>NZ_CP151974.1:0-3814701 GCF_038593215.1 Bacillus sp. FSL W8-0920
ATGGAAAATATTTTGGATCTGTGGAATAAAGCACTTCTAAAAATAGAGACAAAGTTGAGCAAGCCCAGTTTTGAGACATGGATGAAATCGACAAAAGCCCATTCTCTTCAAGGTGATACGCTTACAATTACCGCACCAAATGAATTTGCTAGAGACTGGCTGGAATCAAGATATCTTCACTTAATTGCTGATACCATCTACGAACTGACAGGTGAAGAGCTCAGTATTAAATTTATTATTCCTCAAAATCAGGATGAAGTGGAAGCTATGCCAAAGTCTCCAATTAAAAAAATGTCTAAAGAAGATCCCGTCGATATTCCACAAAATATGCTGAATCCAAAATATACATTTGATACTTTTGTTATTGGTTCAGGCAACCGATTTGCGCATGCCGCTTCACTTGCAGTTGCGGAAGCACCAGCAAAAGCATATAATCCGCTCTTTATTTATGGGGGCGTTGGTTTAGGAAAGACTCACTTGATGCATGCGATTGGTCATTATGTCATCGACCATAATCCATCAGCCAAAGTGGTCTATCTATCATCTGAAAAATTTACAAATGAATTTATCAACTCAATCCGAGACAACAAAGCTGTCGATTTCCGTAATCGCTATCGGAATGTCGATGTGCTTTTGATAGATGATATTCAATTTTTAGCAGGAAAAGAACAAACACAAGAAGAATTTTTCCATACATTCAACACACTTCACGAAGAAAGTAAGCAAATCGTCATTTCTAGTGATCGGCCGCCGAAAGAAATTCCGACACTTGAAGACAGATTACGCTCTCGATTCGAATGGGGCTTAATCACAGACATTACCCCGCCAGATTTAGAAACGCGTATTGCGATTTTACGAAAAAAGGCAAAAGCAGAGGGATTAGACATTCCGAATGAAGTCATGCTTTATATTGCCAATCAAATCGACAGCAACATTCGTGAACTGGAGGGTGCTTTGATTCGTGTCGTTGCTTATTCTTCTTTAATTAATAAAGATATCAATGCGGATCTAGCAGCTGAGGCGCTAAAGGACATCATTCCTTCATCGAAGCCAAGGATCATTACAATTAAAGATATTCAAAGAATTGTAGGGCAGCAATTTAATATTCGCTTAGAGGATTTCAAAGCGAAGAAACGTACGAAGTCAGTTGCTTATCCAAGACAAATTGCCATGTATCTCTCTAGAGAAATGACTGATTCCTCTCTGCCTAAAATAGGAGAAGAATTTGGAGGTCGTGATCATACGACTGTCATTCATGCTCATGAGAAGATTTCGAAATTAATCGTTGAAGATGAACAGCTTCAGCAGCATGTGAAAGAAATCAAAGAACAATTAAAATAACCTAGCTGATATAATAAGTACGGGAAAATGTGAATAACTAGAGCATAGTCATACACAGTCTGTCCACATGTGGATAGGCTGTCTTTCCTTTCTTATTACCGACTTATCCACATATTCACAAGCCCTACTATTACTTCTACGATTTTTATTAATAAAATATATATACATGTCATTAAGAAAATTTAGGAGGACCACTATGAAATTCACGATTCAAAAAGATCGTCTTGTCGAAAGTGTCCAAGATGTATTAAAGGCCGTATCCTCTAGAACAACGATACCTATTTTGACAGGGATAAAAATTGTTGCATCTGATGAGGGGGTTTCTCTCACAGGAAGCGACTCTGATATCTCAATTGAATCCTTTATTTCTCAAAGAGATGGAGATTTAGAAGTGATCACGATTGATCGTCCAGGGAGTATTGTGCTTCAGGCCCGCTTCTTTAGTGAAATTGTGAAGAAACTGCCAATGGCTACTGTCGAAATTGAAGTAGAACAAAATCACCTTACCATTATCCGTTCTGGTTCAGCGGAATTTAACTTAAACGGCTTAGATGCTGAGGAATATCCGCATCTTCCGCAAATTGAAGAGCATCATGCATTTCAAATTCCGACAGACCTGCTTAAAAACTTAATTCGTCAAACTGTTTTTGCAGTGTCCACCTCAGAAACACGACCTATCTTGACAGGTGTAAACTGGAGGGTAGAAAAAGGTGAATTAATATGCACAGCGACGGATAGCCACCGTCTTGCTTTAAGAAAAGCGAAGTTGGATATTGACGAGGAAAGCTCATACAATGTCGTGATTCCAGGGAAAAGTTTAACAGAGCTAAGTAGAATCCTTGATGATGGACAAGATCTTGTGAGCATCGTAATTACAGAAACTCAAGTTCTCTTTAAAGCACAAAACGTGTTGTTCTTCTCAAGATTGCTGGATGGTAATTATCCAGATACAGCTCGCCTGATCCCGCAGGAAAGTAAAACGGATGTCGTGGTCAACACGAAGGAATTCCTTCAAGCCATTGATCGTGCATCACTTTTGGCAAGAGAAGGACGCAATAACGTCGTAAAGCTGTCAGCTGATCCTGAACAAAGCCTTGAGATTTCTTCTAATTCACCTGAGATCGGTAAAGTAGTCGAAACGGTTCAAGCAGATGACATTAAAGGGGAGGACCTTAAAATCTCCTTCAGTCCAAAATATATGCTGGATGCGTTAAAAGTATTAGAGGGAACTGAAATTCATGTAAGCTTCACTGGTGCCATGAGACCTTTCCTGTTGCGCACGCCAAATGATGATTCAATCTTGCAGTTGATTCTTCCAGTCAGAACATATTAATTCAACTAAAATAGCTGCTGTGAGAGTGCACAGCAGCTTTTCTTCTCGTTTACCATGCTTTCTTTCATCCCAGTTCGCTTTCCCCCTTTCCTTCTTGTCTTGTTTTTTAGTACAATTAGATATTAGTGATATTGAAAGAGGTCGATACAATGCCTAATCTTATAACCATTGAGAAAGAAATGATTACATTAGGGCAGTTTTTGAAATTAGCCGAAGTCATCCAATCTGGCGGAATGGCGAAATGGTTTTTAAGTGAACATGAGGTGTTCATTAATCAAGAGCCAGATAATAGACGGGGACGCAAACTATACCCAGGAGATGTTGTCGAGATAGAAGGTTATGGCACATTTCAAGTTGTGAATTAGAAACGGGTGACAATACATGTACATTCAAAGTCTGGCGTTAACTTCTTACCGAAACTATGAACACACCGAGCTTCAATTCGACAACAAGGTGAATGTCATGATCGGTGAGAATGCCCAAGGTAAAACGAACTTGATGGAAGCGATCTATGTATTGTCGATGGCAAAGTCGCATCGTACGTCAAATGATAAAGAACTTATCCGATGGGACCAAGACTATGCTAAAATAGAAGGTAGAGTCATCAAAAAAAATGGTCCACTCCCAATGCAGCTCGTGATCTCAAAAAAAGGGAAAAAGGGCAAGGTCAATCACATTGAACAACAGAAGCTCAGTCATTATGTTGGTGCGTTAAACACCATCATGTTTGCACCAGAGGACTTAAGTCTTGTGAAGGGCAGCCCGCAAATCCGCAGAAGATTTCTCGATATGGAGATTGGACAAGTTTCTGCTGTCTACTTGCATGATTTATCGCTCTATCAAAAAATTCTCTCTCAGCGGAATCATTACTTGAAACAATTGCAGACAAGAAAGCAAAAGGATCAAGCGATGCTGGAGGTTTTAACAGAGCAGTTGATTGATGCGGCAGCGAAAGTTGTCAAAAGACGACTGACTTTTACGAAACAGCTCGAGAAATGGGCGCAGCCGTTGCATTTTGGCATTTCTAGAGAGCTAGAAACACTCACGCTCCAATACCACACGGCGATAGAGGTATCAGAAGCGTCAGACTTGTCGAAAATAAAGAATAGCTATGAAGAATCGTTTCAGAAACTAAGAGACAGAGAAATAGACCGAGGAGTGACGCTGTGGGGACCTCACAGAGATGACCTTCTTTTCTTTGTGAATGGTCGGGATGTTCAGACATATGGCTCTCAAGGGCAGCAAAGAACAACAGCTCTTTCACTAAAGCTGGCAGAAATCGACTTGATACACGAAGAGATCGGAGAATATCCCATTCTTCTACTCGATGATGTTTTATCTGAACTTGATGATTACAGACAGTCTCATTTGCTCCATACCATTCAGGGACGTGTACAGACCTTCGTCACCACAACAAGTGTTGAAGGCATCGATCACGCCACCTTGAAAGAAGCGGAAATTTTCAGAGTAGCCAGTGGAAAAGTAATTGACTGATAAATGAGGTGTGGGTCTTGTATATTCATTTAGGTGATGATTGTGTTGTTTCTACACGAGAGATTGTCGCAATTGTTGATTACAAAATGAGGTCGTCTTCTGTTGTGGAAGAGTTTCTCCTAAAACAAGAAGGACAAATCATTTCGTTATCACAAGGGACACCCAAATCCATCGTCGTCACAACTAAATCTGTTTATTACTCTCCTCTTTCCTCAAGCACGCTCAAAAAACGTGCTTCATTTGTGATTGAAATTGAAGTCTAAAAGCTCAATTCATATAAATATATCGTTTAAGAAAAGTGTAGGTGAATGTACGTGGCAATGGAACAGCAACATAATAGTTATGATGAAAATCAGATACAGGTGCTTGAAGGACTAGAAGCTGTTAGAAAACGTCCAGGAATGTACATTGGGTCAACCAGTGCAAAAGGACTTCACCATCTTGTATGGGAAATTGTCGACAACAGTATTGATGAGGCTTTAGCTGGATATTGCACAGATATTACGGTGCAAATTGAAAAGGATAATAGCATTACAGTGAAAGATAATGGCCGCGGAATTCCTGTTGGGATTCATGAGAAAATGGGACGTCCTGCTGTAGAGGTTATTATGACTGTTCTTCACGCTGGCGGTAAATTTGACGGCAGCGGTTATAAAGTATCTGGCGGTCTGCATGGCGTAGGGGCATCTGTTGTTAATGCGTTATCTACGACCTTAGACGTGACCGTATATCGTGATGGGAAAATTCATTATCAACAATTCAAACGTGGTGTTCCAGTTGGAGATTTAGAGATCATTGGTGAAACAGATGTTACAGGGACAACCACTCATTTTGTGCCAGATACAGAAATTTTTACTGAAACCATTGAATTTGATTACGACACACTTGCCAACCGTGTACGTGAGTTAGCTTTCTTAACAAAAGGTGTCAACATCGTTATTGAAGATTTACGCGAGGGGAAAGAACGACGAAATGAATACTGCTATGAAGGCGGTATTAAGAGCTATGTAGAACATTTAAATCGCTCAAAAGAAGTCGTTCATGAAGAACCCGTTTACATCGAAGGTGAAAAAGATGGAATCACGGTTGAAGTGGCATTACAATATAACGATTCCTATACAAGCAACATCTATTCCTTCGCCAACAATATCAACACGTATGAAGGCGGAACACACGAAGCAGGCTTTAAAACAGGTCTGACACGTGTCATCAATGATTATGCTCGTAAAAATGGCGTATTCAAAGATGGAGACTCGAATTTGAGCGGTGAAGATGTGCGAGAAGGCTTAACAGCCATTATCTCCATCAAACATCCAGATCCTCAATTCGAAGGACAAACGAAGACAAAGCTCGGTAACTCAGAAGCAAGAACCATTACCGACTCCCTTTTCTCTGAAGCACTTGAGAAATTCCTCTTAGAGAACCCTGATGCTGCAAAGAAAATTGTGGAGAAAGGCGTGATGGCAGCTCGTGCAAGAATGGCTGCCAAAAAGGCACGTGAGCTGACAAGACGTAAAAGTGCACTGGAAGTCTCCAGCTTACCGGGGAAACTGGCGGATTGTTCTTCTAAAGACCCTTCCATCTCTGAACTTTATATCGTAGAGGGAGATTCTGCGGGTGGATCTGCTAAGCAAGGTCGTGATCGTCACTTCCAAGCAATCTTACCGTTAAGAGGGAAGATCCTAAACGTAGAAAAAGCGCGACTAGATAAAATTCTATCGAACAACGAGGTTCGGTCAATGATTACAGCGTTAGGGACTGGAATCGGAGAAGACTTTAATTTAGAGAAAGCTCGCTATCACAAAGTTGTGATCATGACGGATGCGGATGTCGATGGAGCGCACATTCGAACGCTGCTTTTAACATTCTTCTATCGCTACATGCGTGAAATCATTGAAAACGGTTATGTGTATATTGCGCAGCCACCTTTATTTAAAGTGCAGCAAGGTAAACGTGTTGAGTATGTGTATAACGATAAACAGCTAGATGAGCTGCTAAAGACATTGCCTCAAACACCAAAACCTGGACTTCAGCGCTATAAAGGTCTTGGAGAAATGAACGCAACTCAGCTTTGGGAAACAACAATGGACCCTGATGCGAGAACACTTCTTCAAGTCACACTTGAGGATGCGATCGATGCTGATGAGACATTTGAAATGCTCATGGGAGATAAAGTAGAGCCGAGAAGAAACTTTATCGAAGAAAATGCGCAATACGTGAAAAACCTCGATATTTAGATAGATCCCTACTGAGAACAACCTTATTTCTTGTTTGGAATAAGGTTGTTTTTCAAGAAATAGGGGCGTGTAACCAATGTCCTGTTTTTCCGTGTTTTCGCTGATTTTCTAGTAAATAAATGTGTATAAAGACGAGATTATTGATATAATGGAGAATAGTCTTGTGAAGATAAATACATATTTTACTCCCACATAATTTATTTCATGTGATACGTAAAGGGAGGTTCTTATAGTGAGTGAACAACATACACCAAATGTACGCGAAGTGAATATTAGTCAGGAAATGCGTACGTCTTTTTTAGATTATGCAATGAGTGTGATTGTGTCGCGTGCATTACCAGATGTGCGTGATGGATTAAAGCCCGTGCATCGAAGAATTTTGTATGCGATGAATGACCTAGGTATGACAAGTGATAAACCATTTAAGAAATCTGCACGTATCGTCGGGGAAGTTATCGGTAAGTATCACCCTCATGGTGACAGTGCTGTATACGAAGCGATGGTTCGTATGGCGCAAGACTTCAACTATCGTTATATGTTAGTAGATGGTCATGGAAACTTTGGTTCAGTCGATGGAGACGGAGCAGCGGCGATGCGTTACACCGAGGCACGTCTATCGAAGATTTCTATGGAAATCCTCCGTGATATCACTAAGGATACCATTGATTATCAGGATAACTATGACGGCAGTGAAAGAGAGCCAATGGTGATGCCTGCAAGATTCCCGAACTTATTGGTCAACGGAGCGACAGGAATTGCTGTAGGAATGGCGACCAATATTCCGCCACACCAATTAGGTGAAGTGATTGATGGGGTATTGGCTATCAGTCAAAACCCTGAAATGACCACACAGGAACTTATGGATATCATCCCAGGTCCAGATTTCCCAACAGCAGGCCAAATCATTGGCCGAAGTGGTATTCGGAAGGCGTATGAGACAGGGCGCGGCTCTATTACATTAAGAGCAAAATCGGATATTGAGGAAACATCTAGTGGTAAACAGCGCATTGTTATCAATGAGATTCCTTACCAAGTCAACAAAGCCCGTTTAATTGAAAAAATTGCTGATCTTGTGCGTGATAAAAAGATTGATGGCATTACAGACTTGCGTGATGAATCAGATCGTAATGGTATGCGTATTGTCATTGAACTGCGTAGAGATGCAAACGTTCATGTTCTATTAAACAATCTTTATAAACAAACGACACTTCAAACGTCTTTTGGTATCAACTTATTAGCACTTGTTGATGGACAGCCGAAAGTCTTGTCCCTCAAACAATGTCTTGAGTATTATCTAGAGCATCAAAAAGTGATCATTCGCAGAAGAACAGCATATGAGCTGCGTAAAGCAGAAGCAAGAGCACACATTTTAGAAGGTCTGAGAATTGCACTTGATCACTTAGATGAAGTCATTGCTTTAATTAGAGGCTCTCAAACTGCAGAAATTGCGAGAAATGGTTTGATGGAGAACTATAGCTTGTCTGAAAAACAGGCACAGGCCATTCTTGATATGCGACTTCAGCGTTTGACTGGTCTAGAACGAGAAAAGATAGAAGATGAATATAAAGGACTTGTTGATTTGATTGCTGAATTAAAAGCCATTTTAGCAGACAATGAGAAAGTACTTGAAATCATTAGAGAAGAATTAATAGAAATTAAAGAACGCTTCAATGATACGCGCCGTACTGAAATTGTGACAGCGGGTATTGAAACAATTGAAGACGAAGATTTGATTCCTGTTGAGAACATCGTGATTACGCTGACGCATAATGGTTATATCAAGCGTCTCCCTGCATCAACATACCGCAGTCAAAAAAGAGGCGGTAAAGGTGTCCAAGGAATGGGAACCAACGAAGATGATTTCGTTGAACAGTTGATTTCAACATCGACCCACGATACGATTCTTTTCTTCTCTAATAAAGGGAAGGTATATCGTGCGAAAGGGTATGAGATTCCTGAATTCGGACGGACAGCGAAAGGGATTCCGATCATTAACCTTCTTGAAGTAGAAAAGGGAGAATGGATTAACGCCATTATTCCAGTAAGCGAATTTGATGAAAATTCGTACCTCTTCTTTACAACAAGACACGGTGTATCAAAACGGACGACATTGTCTCAGTTCGCTAACATTCGAAACAACGGTCTTATTGCACTTAGCCTTCGTGACGAGGATGAACTGATGGCTGTTCGTTTAACCAATGGAGAAAAACAAATCATCATTGGAACGAAAAAGGGGATGCTGATTCGTTTCGCCGAGACAGATGTTCGTGAAATGGGACGTACGGCAGCTGGGGTCAAAGGGATTACACTTTCTGAGGATGACATCGTCGTTGGAATGGAAATCCTTGAGCCAGATGCAAACGTATTGATCGTAACCGAAAGAGGTTATGGTAAATTAACGCCTGAAAAAGAATATCGTGTTCAAACTCGAGGCGGTAAAGGTCTTAAAACATGCAAGATCACTGACAACAATGGTCCGCTTGTCACAGTGAAGGCGACCAATGCTGAAGCTGAAGAAGACTTGATGATTATTACAGGGAGCGGTGTCATCATTCGTATGGCCGTTTCAGACATTTCGACAACAGGCCGTGTCACTCAAGGTGTCCGCCTAATCCGTCTTGGTGATGAGGAACATGTCGCAACAGTGGCATTAGTTGAACAATCACAAGAAGACGATGAAGATAATGAAGAGAACGTAGAGAATATAGAGTCAGATCAAGAGCAATCTGAGTAAAAATAAAGCCGGTTTTTCACCGGCTTTATTTTTTTTGAAAAAACATCACTTTTTTTGAAATTTATAATGCTTTTTTCATAGATATGTGTTAATCTTTCAAAGGAGCAAAAAGAGGCTCTATTTTTTATCTCATTCCCCAGTAAAAACTTCTTAGAAAAACAAAATGTTTTTTAAGAAAAATGTTGACTGTTGATAGAGATATATGATATATTTAAGTGGTCGCTTTAAGAGAGTGACACACAAGTTCTTTGAAAACTAAACAAGACAAAACGTACCTGTTAATTCGAGTTTTTATAAAAAAATCCTATGTTATATCATAGGTAGTCAGTCAAACGCTGACGAAAAACAAAACTTCGGTTTTGTACTTTTTCGGAGAGTTTGATCCTGGCTCAGGACGAACGCTGGCGGCGTGCCTAATACATGCAAGTCGAGCGGACAGAAGGGAGCTTGCTCCCGGATGTTAGCGGCGGACGGGTGAGTAACACGTGGGTAACCTGCCTGTAAGACTGGGATAACTCCGGGAAACCGGAGCTAATACCGGATAGTTCCTTGAACCGCATGGTTCAAGGATGAAAGACGGTTTCGGCTGTCACTTACAGATGGACCCGCGGCGCATTAGCTAGTTGGTGGGGTAATGGCTCACCAAGGCGACGATGCGTAGCCGACCTGAGAGGGTGATCGGCCACACTGGGACTGAGACACGGCCCAGACTCCTACGGGAGGCAGCAGTAGGGAATCTTCCGCAATGGACGAAAGTCTGACGGAGCAACGCCGCGTGAGTGATGAAGGTTTTCGGATCGTAAAGCTCTGTTGTTAGGGAAGAACAAGTGCGAGAGTAACTGCTCGCACCTTGACGGTACCTAACCAGAAAGCCACGGCTAACTACGTGCCAGCAGCCGCGGTAATACGTAGGTGGCAAGCGTTGTCCGGAATTATTGGGCGTAAAGGGCTCGCAGGCGGTTTCTTAAGTCTGATGTGAAAGCCCCCGGCTCAACCGGGGAGGGTCATTGGAAACTGGGAAACTTGAGTGCAGAAGAGGAGAGTGGAATTCCACGTGTAGCGGTGAAATGCGTAGAGATGTGGAGGAACACCAGTGGCGAAGGCGACTCTCTGGTCTGTAACTGACGCTGAGGAGCGAAAGCGTGGGGAGCGAACAGGATTAGATACCCTGGTAGTCCACGCCGTAAACGATGAGTGCTAAGTGTTAGGGGGTTTCCGCCCCTTAGTGCTGCAGCTAACGCATTAAGCACTCCGCCTGGGGAGTACGGTCGCAAGACTGAAACTCAAAGGAATTGACGGGGGCCCGCACAAGCGGTGGAGCATGTGGTTTAATTCGAAGCAACGCGAAGAACCTTACCAGGTCTTGACATCCTCTGACAACCCTAGAGATAGGGCTTTCCCTTCGGGGACAGAGTGACAGGTGGTGCATGGTTGTCGTCAGCTCGTGTCGTGAGATGTTGGGTTAAGTCCCGCAACGAGCGCAACCCTTGATCTTAGTTGCCAGCATTTAGTTGGGCACTCTAAGGTGACTGCCGGTGACAAACCGGAGGAAGGTGGGGATGACGTCAAATCATCATGCCCCTTATGACCTGGGCTACACACGTGCTACAATGGACAGAACAAAGGGCTGCGAGACCGCAAGGTTTAGCCAATCCCATAAATCTGTTCTCAGTTCGGATCGCAGTCTGCAACTCGACTGCGTGAAGCTGGAATCGCTAGTAATCGCGGATCAGCATGCCGCGGTGAATACGTTCCCGGGCCTTGTACACACCGCCCGTCACACCACGAGAGTTTGCAACACCCGAAGTCGGTGAGGTAACCTTTATGGAGCCAGCCGCCGAAGGTGGGGCAGATGATTGGGGTGAAGTCGTAACAAGGTAGCCGTATCGGAAGGTGCGGCTGGATCACCTCCTTTCTAAGGATATATGGAGCAGCGTGCGTTTTCGTCTTGTTTAGTTTTGAAGGAACTTGCAAAAGATCCTACAACATCATATCTTCGATATGAAAGATGGGCCTGTAGCTCAGCTGGTTAGAGCGCACGCCTGATAAGCGTGAGGTCGGTGGTTCGAGTCCACTCAGGCCCACCATCTTCTATTAAATCGGGGCCTTAGCTCAGCTGGGAGAGCGCCTGCCTTGCACGCAGGAGGTCAGCGGTTCGATCCCGCTAGGCTCCACCAACGTGTTCTTTGAAAACTAGATAACAATAAGTAATACATTCACATTGAATGCAATGCAAAGTTCATCACACATAGTGATTCTTTCTAAAGTAAGAAATGGTTAAGTTAGAAAGGGCGCACGGTGGATGCCTTGGCACTAGGAGCCGATGAAGGACGGGACGAACACCGATATGCTTCGGGGAGCTGTAAGCAAGCTTTGATCCGGAGATTTCCGAATGGGGAAACCCACTGCTCGTAATGGAGTAGTATCCATACTTGAATACATAGAGTATGAGAAGGCATACCCGGGGAACTGAAACATCTAAGTACCCGGAGGAAGAGAAAGCAAATGCGATTCCCTGAGTAGCGGCGAGCGAAACGGGAACAGCCCAAACCAAGAGGCTTGCCTCTTGGGGTTGTAGGACACTCTATACGGAGTTACAAAGGAACGATATAAGCGAAGAGGTCTGGAAAGGCCCGCCAAAGAAGGTAACAGCCCTGTAACTGAAATGTTGTTCTCTCCAGAGTGGATCCTGAGTACGGCGGAACACGTGAAATTCCGTCGGAATCCGGGAGGACCATCTCCCAAGGCTAAATACTCCCTAGTGACCGATAGTGAACCAGTACCGTGAGGGAAAGGTGAAAAGCACCCCGGAAGGGGAGTGAAATAGATCCTGAAACCGTGTGCCTACAAGTAGTCAGAGCCCGTTAAAGGGTGATGGCGTGCCTTTTGTAGAATGAACCGGCGAGTTACGATCCCGTGCAAGGTTAAGCAGAAGATGCGGAGCCGCAGCGAAAGCGAGTCTGAATAGGGCGCATGAGTACGTGGTCGTAGACCCGAAACCAGGTGATCTACCCATGTCCAGGGTGAAGTTCAGGTAACACTGAATGGAGGCCCGAACCCACGCACGTTGAAAAGTGCGGGGATGAGGTGTGGGTAGGGGTGAAATGCCAATCGAACCTGGAGATAGCTGGTTCTCTCCGAAATAGCTTTAGGGCTAGCCTCAAGGTAAGAGTCTCGGAGGTAGAGCACTGATTGGACTAGGGGCCCCTACCGGGTTACCGAATTCAGTCAAACTCCGAATGCCGATGACTTATCCTTGGGAGTCAGACTGCGAGTGATAAGATCCGTAGTCGAAAGGGAAACAGCCCAGACCGCCAGCTAAGGTCCCAAAGTATACGTTAAGTGGAAAAGGATGTGGAGTTGCTTAGACAACCAGGATGTTGGCTTAGAAGCAGCCACCATTTAAAGAGTGCGTAATAGCTCACTGGTCGAGTGACTCTGCGCCGAAAATGTACCGGGGCTAAACGTATCACCGAAGCTGCGGACTGTTCTTACGAACAGTGGTAGGAGAGCGTTCTAAGTGCTGTGAAGTCAGACCGGAAGGACTGGTGGAGCGCTTAGAAGTGAGAATGCCGGTATGAGTAGCGAAAGACGGGTGAGAATCCCGTCCACCGAATGCCTAAGGTTTCCTGAGGAAGGCTCGTCCGCTCAGGGTTAGTCGGGACCTAAGCCGAGGCCGAAAGGCGTAGGCGATGGACAACAGGTTGATATTCCTGTACCACCTCCTCACCATTTGAGCAATGGGGGGACGCAGGAGGATAGGGTAAGCGCGGTATTGGATATCCGCGTCCAAGCAGTTAGGCTGGGAAATAGGCAAATCCGTTTCCCGTAAAGGCTGAGCTGTGATGGCGAGCGAAATTTAGTAGCGAAGTTCCTGATTCCACACTGCCAAGAAAAGCCTCTAGCGAGGTGAGAGGTGCCCGTACCGCAAACCGACACAGGTAGGCGAGGAGAGAATCCTAAGGTGATCGAGAGAACTCTCGTTAAGGAACTCGGCAAAATGACCCCGTAACTTCGGGAGAAGGGGTGCTTCTTAGGGTGTTAAAGCCCCGAGAAGCCGCAGTGAATAGGCCCAGGCGACTGTTTAGCAAAAACACAGGTCTCTGCGAAGCCGTAAGGCGAAGTATAGGGGCTGACGCCTGCCCGGTGCTGGAAGGTTAAGAGGAGCGCTTAGCGTAAGCGAAGGTGCGAATTGAAGCCCCAGTAAACGGCGGCCGTAACTATAACGGTCCTAAGGTAGCGAAATTCCTTGTCGGGTAAGTTCCGACCCGCACGAAAGGCGCAACGATCTGGGCACTGTCTCAACGAGAGACTCGGTGAAATTATAGTACCTGTGAAGATGCAGGTTACCCGCGACAGGACGGAAAGACCCCGTGGAGCTTTACTGCAGCCTGATATTGAATGTTGGTACAGCTTGTACAGGATAGGTAGGAGCCTTGGAAACCGGAGCGCTAGCTTCGGTGGAGGCATCGGTGGGATACTACCCTGGCTGTATTGACCTTCTAACCCGCTGCCCTTATCGGGCAGGGAGACAGTGTCAGGTGGGCAGTTTGACTGGGGCGGTCGCCTCCTAAAATGTAACGGAGGCGCCCAAAGGTTCCCTCAGAATGGTTGGAAATCATTCGCAGAGTGTAAAGGCACAAGGGAGCTTGACTGCGAGACCTACAAGTCGAGCAGGGACGAAAGTCGGGCTTAGTGATCCGGTGGTTCCGCATGGAAGGGCCATCGCTCAACGGATAAAAGCTACCCCGGGGATAACAGGCTTATCTCCCCCAAGAGTCCACATCGACGGGGAGGTTTGGCACCTCGATGTCGGCTCATCGCATCCTGGGGCTGTAGTCGGTCCCAAGGGTTGGGCTGTTCGCCCATTAAAGCGGTACGCGAGCTGGGTTCAGAACGTCGTGAGACAGTTCGGTCCCTATCCGTCGCGGGCGCAGGAAATTTGAGAGGAGCTGTCCTTAGTACGAGAGGACCGGGATGGACGCACCGCTGGTGTACCAGTTGTTCTGCCAAGGGCATCGCTGGGTAGCTATGTGCGGACGGGATAAGTGCTGAAAGCATCTAAGCATGAAGCCCCCCTCAAGATGAGATTTCCCATTCCGCAAGGAAGTAAGATCCCTGAAAGATGATCAGGTTGATAGGTCTGAGGTGGAAGCGTGGTGACACGTGGAGCTGACAGATACTAATAGATCGAGGACTTAACCTATATTCTAATGTGAAGCTTGAACATTGTTATCTAGTTTTGAGAGAACATTCTCTCCATCAGGTTTGGTGGCGATAGCGAAGAGGTCACACCCGTTCCCATACCGAACACGGAAGTTAAGCTCTTCAGCGCCGATGGTAGTTGGGGGTCTCCCCCTGTGAGAGTAGGACGCCGCCAAGCTTGTATAAGGATCAGTTCCATACGGAACTGGTCTTTTTTGTTTTTTCTTCTAATAGCATCATGATATAAGCTGGAAACTTCTCTTCGGCAATCTCCATGTAGCGTTCAATCATGACGTAATCATCACTAATGTATTGAGACAGCAGCTCGTACCACCATTCAGTTTCGTAGCGGGCAATCATACTGAGGTTATACATTAATAAGTAATGACTGATGATCTCAGGAATCCCTAAAAAGGAATCACGCGTTGACGGAATATACCATTGATCCATTTCTAAATCATAATGAAGATGAGTAGCGAGCGCTGGGTTTTCTTCTAGAGATACATCAAACGTCAGCTTTTTCGCTTCTCTCTGTCTGAGTTTCCAACTTGTATGAAACTCAAAGTATTCAATAAAGCGTTCAGCAGACATGTTATAAAGCAATGGAATATGATCTTGAATCATCATCCCATTGGCCTTTTCCACTTTCACTAATGCTGAGGGCTGTTTTTGAAAATCTAGAATATGACTCATTTCCGGTATCTTTGAAAGGAGATGAATCATCGTAAATCGCTCATCTTCAAGTCCATTTAAATGAAATAGATGCTTTAACACATGCATGCATAGTCCATTTCGTTGAATTTTCACCTCATCTTCACTAAAACGGTAGTGCTGCTTCTTTCTCTTTCTCGATGTTACACCATGGGCCAAAACAGAGGTTTGAGAAGGATAGTGAGGATCAACTGTCAGTAAACAGGCCTTTAGTAACTGAGCCATTCCATAAAACAATAAAATGGGCTTCAGTTCGAGTGGAGCGATAGCTGCCTGTTCATAGAACGTATGGCCATGCTTTAAAAAATAAATAAACCGTTCACAGTTTTTATAGGCTTGCTGGTTTGCATCTTGAATGTTCCGTTTCTCATATTGTTGATATAGAAACTTTTGGGAAGTTTCGAGTGAGTAAAAACGTTTTAAATCCTTCCATCCTGAACTTTTCATCTTCTTCCTCAACTCTCTTTATATTTTCTAAAAATTGCAACTGTTTGTTGCTTCCTTGACATGCTGTTTGCTAGTTGATAATCTACATATAATATTTTGCCGAAAAGAGGGGGATTTACTAATGTGGGAAAGTAAATTTTCAAAAGAAGGTTTGACGTTTGACGATGTTTTGCTTGTTCCAGCTAAGTCTGAAGTACTTCCGCGAGATGTCGATTTATCAGTTGAGTTAACAAGCACATTAAAACTAAACATTCCAATTATCAGTGCAGGAATGGACACGGTGACTGAATCACAAATGGCGATTGCAATGGCACGTCAAGGTGGTCTTGGTATCATTCATAAGAACATGTCTATTGAGCAACAAGCAGAGCAAGTGGATAAAGTAAAACGTTCAGAGCGCGGCGTTATTACAAATCCATTCTTCTTAACACCTGAGCATCAAGTCTTTGATGCAGAGCACCTAATGGGTAAGTACCGTATTTCAGGTGTACCGATTGTAAATAACATAGAAGATCAAAAGCTTGTCGGTATTATTACGAACCGTGACCTTCGATTTATTTCGGATTATTCAATGAAGATTAGCGATGTGATGACAAAAGAGGAACTTGTGACAGCTTCTGTCGGTACGACGTTAGAAGAAGCTGAAAAAATCCTACAGCAATACAAAATTGAAAAATTACCTCTTTTAGATGACGAAGGAACGTTAAAAGGTCTCATCACCATCAAAGATATTGAAAAAGTGATCGAATTCCCTAACTCCTCTAAAGATGCACATGGTCGTTTAATTGTTGGTGCCGCTGTTGGTGTCACTGGCGATACAATGACTCGTGTGAGAAAATTAGTCGAAGCCAATGTGGATGTCGTTGTCATTGATACGGCACATGGTCATTCACAAGGTGTTCTAAACACTGTATCGAAAATCCGCGAAACATATCCTTCTCTTAATATCATTGCTGGTAATGTTGCAACAGCCGAAGCAACTAAAGCATTGTTTGAAGCAGGAGCCGATATTGTGAAAGTCGGTATCGGACCAGGATCTATTTGTACAACACGTGTTGTTGCAGGCGTTGGTGTACCACAAATCACAGCGATCTATGATTGTGCAACAGAAGCAAGAAAACATGGTAAAGCTATTATTGCAGATGGTGGAATTAAATATTCAGGTGATATCGTAAAAGCTCTAGCATCTGGTGGACATGCTGTAATGCTTGGAAGCCTTCTAGCTGGTACATCTGAAAGCCCAGGAGACACAGAAATTTTCCAAGGTAGACGCTTCAAAGTTTATCGCGGTATGGGTTCAGTCGCTGCAATGGAAAAAGGAAGTAAAGATCGTTACTTCCAAGAAGATAATAAAAAATTCGTTCCAGAAGGTATTGAAGGCCGTACACCATACAAAGGACCAGTCGTTGATACAGTGTATCAACTCGTTGGCGGTATCCGTTCTGGTATGGGCTATTGTGGAACACAGGACTTACGCTCTCTTAGAGAAGATGCACAGTTCATTCGCATGACTGGTGCAGGACTTCGTGAGAGTCATCCACATGATGTACAAATTACAAAAGAATCACCAAACTACACAATTTCTTGATAAATTGTGACAGTTAAATTACATTTGACAGGGTCTATGACTCTGTCTATTTTTTTTGTCTTTATTGTGATAAAATTTATACTGTTGTGTTGAAATAAGCCCTTGTGGATTAAATATATATGAAATATGTCGAAAAAAGATGATAACGGAGGTATGACGATTGAACAGCAAGATATTGAAACAGCTTATGGTCTCTATCCTTGCACTGGCATTGATTGTGACAGCATTTACACCAATGTCCAAAGCAAAAGCAGCTGAAGCTCCATTCAATGTGAATGCGAAAGCAGCGATCCTAATTGAAGCTTCTACAGGTAAGATCCTTTATAGTAAAAACGCAGAACAAAGACTACCTATTGCAAGTATGGCAAAGATGATGACAGAGTATCTTTTACTAGAAGCGATTGCTGAAGGCAAAGTGAAATGGGATCAAACGTATACGCCAGATGATTATGTATACGAAATTTCTCAGGACCGCAGTTTATCAAACGTTCCTTTGAGAAAAGATGGCTCGTATACAGTGAAAGAACTTTATCAAGCAACGGCTATTTATTCGGCAAATGCAGCAGCAATTGGCTTAGCAGAAGTGATTGCTGGATCAGAATCGAAGTTCGTTGAAAAAATGAATGCAAAAGCGAAAGAATTAGGTTTAACAAACTACAAATTCGTGAATGCAACTGGACTAGAAAATAAAGACTTACATGGCAAACAGCCAAAAGGTACAGGTCCTGATGAAGAAAGTGAAGTATCTGCGAAAGATATGGCATTGCTTGCACAGCATCTCATCAAAGACCACTCAGAAATTCTTGAAACATCAAGTATTGCGAAAACAAAGTTCAGAGAAGGCACAGACGATGAAATGGACATGCCTAACTGGAACTTCATGCTTAAAGGACTTGTGAAGGAATACAAAGGTGTAGACGGTCTGAAAACAGGTTCTACAGATTCAGCTGGTTCTAGCTTCACAGGTACCGCTAAGCAAGGTGACATGCGTGTCATCGCAGTGATCTTGAATGCAAAAGGTAATCTTCATACAGCACGTTTTGACGTGGCGAAAAAACTGTTCGATTATGCGTTTAAAAATTTCACGATGAAAGAAATGTACAAAAAAGGTCAACAGATCAAAGGACATGAAAACATCGAAGTCGACAAAGGCAAAGACAAAGAAGTACCTGTCGTTACGAAAGAAGCTTTCTCTGTGCCGGTAAAAAATGGCGACGAAAAGAGCTTTAAAGCAAAAGTAAATATCGAGAAAACAAAACTCGAAGCTCCTATTAAAAAAGGAACGAAGGTAGGCATGCTGACGACTTCTTATTCTGGTGATGAGAAGGACTACGGCTATTTGAATAAAGATCAATCAGGTGTTGAGCTTATAACCAAAACAGGCGATGAAAAAGCAAACTGGTTCATCCTTGCAATGCGTGGTGTAGGTGGATTCTTCGCTGGCATTTGGGGCGGAATCGTTGACACAGTAAAAGGTTGGTTCTAATAAAAAACTGCTCTCTATGCATGAGAGCAGTTTTTTATCGTTAAAAGAAAAGCGATTGTTTGTGATTTTGAGGAGTGGACAAGGCTTGCTGAAAAATACCACATAACTTTTCCACTCCCTCGGTCAGTGCCTTTTCATTCACATAAGAAAAGCTGAGGCGGATATAGTTTTGTTTCGGCTCTCCAGGATAGCACACAGAGCCAGGCAGAAAGGTGATTTGCTGTTTACGTGCCTCATGCAGCAGTGCACGTGTATCAACCCAGGAAGGAAAGCTAAGCCACAAATTGAGCCCACCCTGAGGAATTTGCCACGTCACATCTTTTGGTGCGTGCTTCGTTAACACATCTATCATTAAATCACGTCTCACCTTCAAGGCGGTTCTCAGCTTTTTCGTATGATCAATCATTTTCTTTGAAGTCAGAAATGGCAGAATGGCTTTTTGTGTGAGAAGAGGGCTGCCTAAATCATTATTGGCCTTTGCAGCTAATAAACGATTAAATATCGAGCCTGAAGCAGTGATAATCCCAATTCTGCATCCTGGAGCAAGTGTTTTACTTAAACCTCGTAAATAAATGACGTGTCCATCATGATCCAGACTTTTGATAGGTGCAGGCGGCTTCTTTTCGAAATATAGCTCACGATAAGGATCATCCTCTACAATCAGACAATCAATACTTTGAGCCAGTAAGAGAAGTTGTTTTCTGCGTTTCATTGACATACTGGCGCCTGTCGGACTGTGAAAAGTAGGAATCGTGTAGATGAGCTTTGGTTTATATTTATCACAAATGCTTTGAAGCTGCTTCATGTTCATTCCTTCATGATCAACCGGGACTGTAATAATTCTTGCCCCTCTCCCCATAAAGACATCAATGGCGCCTGGATAGGTCGGTGCTTCCATGACAACTACATCATCAGGACCGATAAACGCACGTGCGACCAGATCAAGCCCTTGCTGAGAACCACTAGTTACTAGGATATTCTCAGGAGTTGAAGGCACATCCAGCTTTTCTAAAAAAGACTGAATGACCTGCCGCAGCTGAAGATCCCCTTGAATTTCCCCATACTTTGACATGATTTGAGGATGTCTGGCCAGGACATGCTGCATTTCTTTTTCTAAATAACGGTTCGGCAAAAGCCCTGGATCGATCATAGAGGAAGAAAGGTTGATCGCTTCTTCGACATAGTGATACTGAGCAAATTGAGATCGTGGTAAATAATCCGGAATGGATAACTGCCAATCAAAAGAGGTAGATGACGGAATCGGAATCTCTGACTGCTTTTGAAGCTCATCCACAAACGTTCCTTTTCCTTGCACAGTCGTTAAATATCCGTCGTCCTTCAGCCGAGTGTATGCCTTTGCTGCCGTGACAAGACTCACATTCAACTGCTTTGCCAAATCACGTACAGTTGGCAGCTTATCTCCCTGTTGAAGTAAACCCGATTGGATATGATCAATGATTGAAAAGTAAATCTGATTTGAAAGCGATGTATCAGAATGTCGATGGATATCAATATGCATGAGAAACCTCCATTGAGTGCAAAATTGTTATACATGAATTTGAATTGTTATAGTTGCATTATAGCATGTAAATGACACTTCAAAGAAGGAATGACATATTTTTAGCAGGTAATCGTTTATATACAAGGGTTTAAGCTATTTTTTCGGCTGATTGAATTGTTATACTATTCTCTTTATTGTTATACTGTCTCGCTTGTATGATAAAGGGGTAAATCAATCGAATTGACAAATGGGAGGAAACTATTGTGAGCAATAAGGGAA
Organism: Bacillus sp. FSL W8-0920; assembly: GCF_038593215.1. Classification (NCBI taxonomy): domain Bacteria; kingdom Bacillati; phylum Bacillota; class Bacilli; order Caryophanales; family Bacillaceae; genus Bacillus; species Bacillus sp. FSL W8-0920. The sequence goes on from NZ_CP151974.1 coordinate 20,357, forward strand.
CTGAACGAGTGAAACGTGGAATGGCAGAAATGCAAAAGGGTGGCGTCATTATGGATGTCGTCAATGCTGAACAGGCGAAGATCGCAGAAGAAGCAGGTGCGGTGGCAGTTATGGCACTAGAACGAGTACCAGCTGATATCCGTGCAGCCGGCGGTGTTGCCCGTATGGCAGACCCAAGAATCGTAGAAGAAGTACAAAATGCAGTAACGATTCCAGTCATGGCAAAAGCACGTATCGGCCATATCGTCGAGGCTCGTGTTCTTGAAGCACTTGGTGTTGATTATATCGATGAGAGTGAAGTGCTGACGCCCGCAGATGAGGAATTCCATTTAAATAAAAATGAATACACAGTACCTTTTGTCTGTGGTTGCCGTGATTTAGGTGAAGCAACCCGTCGTATCGCAGAAGGCGCCTCTATGCTTCGTACAAAAGGGGAGCCTGGAACAGGCAACATTGTAGAAGCTGTCCGTCATATGAGAAAGGTCAATGCTCAGATTCGTAAGGTAGCATCAATGAATGAAGATGAACTGATGACAGAAGCGAAAAACCTAGGAGCACCGTATGAATTATTGCTTCAAATCAAAAAAGACTGCAAGCTCCCAGTTGTTAACTTTGCAGCGGGAGGCGTTGCGACACCAGCAGATGCTGCGTTAATGATGCAGCTTGGAGCAGACGGTGTATTTGTTGGATCGGGTATTTTTAAATCAGACAATCCAGCGAAATTTGCAAAAGCAATTGTTGAAGCAACGACTCACTTCACAGATTACCGTCTCATTGCAGAGCTTTCAAAAGAGCTTGGAACAGCCATGAAAGGAATTGAAATCTCAAATCTACTGCCAGAAGAGCGTATGCAAGAGCGTGGCTGGTAATTAAGGGAGCGCAAACGAACATGCTAACAATTGGTGTACTAGGGCTTCAAGGAGCCGTGAGAGAGCATATTCAATCGATTGAAGCTTGCGCTGCAGAAGGGAAGATCATCAAACGAGCAGAAGAGCTAGCATCTGTGGACGGTCTTATTATCCCTGGTGGAGAAAGCACGACGATGAGAAGACTCATGGATACGTACCAATTCATTGAACCGATCAAAGCGTTCGCTGCAGAAGGGAAACCGATTTTCGGAACATGTGCCGGTTTGATTATGCTGGCAAAGTATATAGAAGATCGAGACGATACTCATCTTGGACTGTTAAATGTATCTGTTGCACGGAATTCATTTGGCAGACAGGTAGACAGCTTTGAAGCAGATTTAGAAGTAAAAGGACTGGATGCGCCGTTTACAGGAGTGTTCATCCGTGCGCCTCATATCATCAGCGCAGATGAGAGCGTAGATATCATGGCTGAATATGATGGCAGGATTGTGATGGCGAAGGAAAACAATATCTTAGGCTGTTCTTTTCATCCAGAGCTGACAGACGACCACCGGTTAACACAGCTGTTTGTTGAAATGGTGAAGTCCTATAAAACGAAGCTCGCTGTATAAAACGGTTGAAAAGAGATAAAACTTATAGTACATTAAAATCACAATCAAAGATCGAAAAAGCGTTGACGGGAAATAGTAAGAAGCCCCTCTTTCTCAGAGAGCCGATGGTTGGTGCGAATCGGTGAAAGATGCAGTCTGAATCCATCCTTGAGCGAAATGCTGAAACACGTGAAGTAAGCATTTACGGTGATACCGTTACAGAGGAAAGAGGAAAGCATGCTTCTGCATGTTTTCAATCAGGGTGGCAACGCGAGAGCTCTCGTCCCTTTCATGGGATGAGGGCTCTTTTTATTTTTCGATAAAAAAAGGAGTGTTATACATGCTGGATATTAAACAACTGCGCACGGACTTTGATCAAATCAAAGAAAAATTAGCACACCGAGGCGAAGATTTAGCGGATTTTGATAAGTTTGGTGAGCTGGATCAAAAAAGAAGAGAACTAATCGGAAAAACAGAAGAATTAAAGAGCCGAAGAAATGAAGTATCACAGCAAGTGGCTGTTCTAAAAAGAGAAAAGAAAGACGCCGATCACATTATTCAAGAAATGCGTGAGGTAGGAGATGAGATTAAGAAGCTGGATGATGAGCTACGGACAGTAGAAGAAAGCTTGCAGCACATCCTATTCTCTATTCCGAATATCCCTCATGACACTGTACCAGTTGGGGAAACAGAAGATGACAACGTGGAAGTGAGAAAATGGGGCGAACAGCCGGCATTCTCATTTGAGCCAAAGCCACATTGGGACGTAGCGGATGAACTAAACATTCTCGATTTTGAACGCGCAGGAAAAGTCACAGGAAGCCGTTTCGTTTTTTATAAAGGGCTTGGCGCACGCTTAGAGCGCGCACTATATAACTTTATGCTCGATTTGCACGTAGATGAGTTTGGTTTTACTGAAGTGCTTCCACCTTACATGGTCAATAGAGCGAGCATGACAGGAACTGGGCAGCTTCCAAAATTCGAAGAGGATGCTTTTAAAATCCGTGAAGAAGATTATTTCCTCATTCCAACAGCTGAAGTACCTATTACTAACATGCACCGTGATGAAATAATTGAAGGGGAACAGCTGCCAATCAATTATGCAGCGTTCAGTGCTTGCTTTAGATCAGAGGCTGGATCTGCCGGCAGAGATACACGAGGACTCATCCGTCAGCATCAATTTAATAAGGTAGAGCTTGTGAAATTTGTAAGACCTGAAGATTCTTATGAAGAATTAGAGAAACTAACAAATCAAGCAGAAAAAGTCCTACAGCTATTAAACCTGCCATACCGTGTCATGAGCATGTGTACGGGAGATTTAGGATTCACGGCTGCGAAGAAATACGACATCGAAGTATGGATTCCGAGCCAAGATACGTATCGTGAAATTTCTTCTTGCAGTAACTTTGAAGCATTCCAAGCAAGACGTGCAAACATTCGATTCCGTCCAGAGCCTAAAGCCAAGCCAGAGCATGTGCACACATTAAATGGATCTGGTTTAGCAGTAGGAAGAACAGTGGCGGCCATTTTAGAAAACTATCAACAAGAGGACGGCACTGTGATTATTCCTGAAGTACTGCGTCCTTATATGGGAAATAAAGAAGTCATGAAATAAGATGCCGTTATGGCATCTTATTTCTTTTTCCCAAAAGTCCTACAGTTTTCCTAAATTTAGCCGATAGAAATACTAAAAGCTTCTAGGAAAGAAGGAATAACCTTGAATAGGCTTGACTATTATGTTGAAATGGCTCAATTAATTAGAAAAGTTCTAGATGAAAGTATCCTTTTCGGCATCACTGATACAGAGAAGGTGCTTTGTTACTATCCGTCTAAAACAATAGATTTTGGCATGAAGGTTGGGGACCCATTGAACCCAGAAGACCAAAACGTGGCGACGACATTAAGAGGACAAGAATATGACGGTCATTTACCAGAGTCTTTATATGGTTATGAAATTGCAGTAAAAGGTTACCCGATTTTTGATGAAAATAGAAAAGTAATTGGCTCTTTTTTAGTGGCATTTTCACATCATCGTGAAAAGAAATTAAGTGGTTACATGGAGCATATCAATGATGTAGCGAAAGAACTTCAAAGTGGAATTGAGCAAATTGCTGCGCATTCACAAGAGCTGGCTGCCACAAGTTTAGAAATAAGCGAACAGGCAGGAAGAGCGGAAGAGAAATCTGCAAATATTGAAGAAGTCGTCAAAACCATTGGCGGGATTGCTAGACAAACAAACTTGCTAGGCCTAAATGCTGCAATTGAAGCAGCAAGAGCAGGAGAGAATGGAAAAGGGTTTGCTGTCGTAGCTGATGAAGTTCGTAAATTATCAGATGGCTCAAAGGAAGCGGCTGAAACCATTAATACCTTCTTAAAAGAGATCCAAGACAGCATTGGCACTTTGTCTGAAAACATCTCACAAATCAGCAGTTCAACAAATGAACAAGCAAAACAAGTGACAGACTTTACGAAAATTATTGAATCATTAAATGAGTTTAAAGAAGAGATGAATCATTTTATTGAAGAGATTAGACAGGATACAAAATAGATCAAGAGCAGCCGTCGATGGCTGCTTTTTTATGGGCAGATTCTCATACCAAAATAACTTATTGAAATTTTTTTCGAAAAGATGTTGACTTGAAATAAAACGATATGGTATATTAATTCTTGTCGATACGGAGGAATACCCAAGTCCGGCTGAAGGGATCGGTCTTGAAAACCGACAGGGGTGTCAAAGCCCGCGGGGGTTCGAATCCCTCTTCCTCCGCCATATTGATTTTTTACCTTAGTTGAATTGAAACGCAAGCATAAAAATTGGAATTGTCAAACCGCTGCATTTGCGAAATGCAGCGGTTTTTTTATTTTGTTTTAGAGCGATTTTTTTGAATAACAGAAGCTATTTCATGAAGAATGGGATCAAGTGAGCTTTCATCATGAAGTAAGTCGTAATCTTCAATGTTAATTTTAATCACTGGGCATAAATCGAATTGTTCAATCCATTCCGTGTATCGAGTATACATTTCTTCCCAATAGGCTCGATCCGTTTGAGTTTCCATCTCTCTGCCGCGTTCCTCAATACGATGTAAAATGTGATTTAAATCCCCGTGCAAATAGATGAGAACATCAGGGTGAGGGAAGTAAGGTGTCATCACCATCGCCTCGAATAGACTTGTATACGTTTCATAATCTACTTCAGACATCGTACCTTTGTCCGCATGCATTTTTGCGAAAATGCCAGTGTCCTCATAAATTGAACGATCTTGCACATACCCTCCACCAGATTCAAAAATCCGCTTTTGCTCCTTAAAACGCTCAGCTAGGAAATAGACCTGTAAATGGAAGCTCCATCTTTGGAAATCTGAATAAAAGGGCTCTAAATATGGGTTATCATCTACTTTTTCAAGAGAGGTTTGAAAGCCTAGCTTGTCCGCTATTGTTTTAGTCATAGTTGATTTTCCGACACCAACAGTCCCGGCGATTGTGATCACTGCATCCTTTGGTATTTCGATATTGTTCATAGCACTTGCTCCTTTATGTTCTGTACAATTTGCTGGTAATCTTGCTGTGAGGAAACGAAGTCTGTATGATCTCCTTCAATTGTAATGATAGGAAGCCCTGGGTCAGTCTGTTTTAAATGTTCAATGGCCAGCTCATAATCTTCAATGAGTGTTTTTAAATAAGCCGGTTCAATGTCTTCTTCAAAAGAGCGTCCTCTCATCTGTATTCTTTCAAGTAAGGTAGGAAGGCTGGCTTTTATATAGATGATGGCATTTGGTTTAGGAAGATCATCTGTTAGCAGGTGATAGATCTTTCTATATTTGTCCATGTGCTTTTTTGATAATGTTCTTTCTGCAAATATCATATTTTTATAGACATGATAATCAGTGACAATCGGCTGCTGTTGATTCACATAGTTTTCTTGAATAGATTCTAATTGTTTGAACCGATTGCATAAAAAGAACATCTCAAGCTGAAAGCTCCATTGTTCCATATCTTCATAAAATTTATCTAAGAATGGATTTTCTTCTACAATCTCTTTTACTAAAGGAAATTGAAATTCCTTCGCAAGCATTGTAGCCAAAGTTGTTTTTCCGGCTCCAATTGGGCCTTCCACTGCAATAAAAGGGGCAGGATACATAGGCGTTCTCCTCTATCTATAAAGTTGTCAAACCAATGTATATTGTACCATACCCCTGCCGAGAGATAGAGCGAACGGATTACGATGTCGTTCTTTTTTCAATATTGAATTGATCTGATAATAAGAGCCAATTTTGAGGGAAGGATAGACCTAATTTCCAATAAGCAATTCCGTTCAAGTTTAACTCTTTGATGAGGTTGAACTTTGCTTGAATTGATCTAGCGTCTTCGAACCATACCTCATGCTCTTTATTATTGGCATCTGTATAACGAAAATAAGGTGCTTGTGCTGTTTCGTCATATAGAATGGAGGCATTATTATTTCTAGCAATTGCAATCGCTTGTTGGGGACTGACAGCTTTAGCAATAGGGCCGCCTTGAACGTAAGGAAGCGTCCAATCATAGCCGTATAAGTTCTGGCCCATAACAATTTTATTTGCTGGAATAACGGTCAGTGCATATTCAATGACTTGGCGGACAGGTCCAATGGGAGAGACTGCTTGCGCAGGGCCGCCGCTGTATCCCCATTCGTAGGTCATTAATACAACATGATCGACGATCTTCCCAATGGCTTCATAGTCATGAGCTTCATACCATTTTCCCTTTTGCTGACTACTTGTTTTAGGGGCAAGTGCAACAGATATTGTCCATCCTTCTTGATGGAAGCGGGTTGTTGCCTCTCTTAAAAATTGAATGTAGGCATCTTTATCAGCGGGACGTAAATATTCAAAATCAAAATGGATTTCTTTTAATTGATACTTTTTTGCAACACGAACGATTTCATTTAAAAATGTGGCTTTGACAGATTGGTTATTCAAAAGAATTTGCCCAAGTTCATCACTGAATTTATCATTCTCTAGGTTAGTCACCACCATGGATAAAACGGTTCTGCTCTGAGCGGCTATTTGAGGTAGCTGATCTATCGGTGGTTCTTTCAGTGTTCCATCTCTTTGCGCTTGAAAACTAAAGGCGCCTAAATGCGTTAAATATGGAGAGGCCTCTCTAGCTGCTTGTTTTAAGTTTTCACTGACTTGATTTCCCCGTGGTTCAATGTAAGCATTCGAGTTAATGTTCCTTTTCGGTCTTTGAGGAATATAGAGCAAGAAGCGAATAGGAAGTATCGCTTCAGGCCGTATTCTATTCACACGTGCCAACTCTTCCACTGAAATTCGAAATCGTCTTCCAATTTGATAAAGTGTGTCATTCTGTTTGACCTCATAAAATTGACCTCTAATTGGAATGACAATTGTTTGTCCAATGACGAGTTGATTTGGTGTTTCAATATCGTTGGTACGGATGATTTCATTGACTGTTGTTTTAAAACGCATGGCAATTTCGTTTAAAGTATCTCCTCTTTTGACAACATAAATTTGAATAGTCAACGCCCCCTTTGTTATTGCTAACAATTTATGAGGGTTATGGATAAATCATGTTTGATTTTCATTCGTGATCTCTTTAGCAGTGGTGATTTTTGCTAGTAGAACGTTCTCCATCATCGTTAAAGCATACTCGTTGTCTCTGTCGTCATTTGATGCGATACAATCTTCAGGTACAATTAAGTTGTATTCTCGCATGTATGCGTCATTTGCAGTGAACAGAACGCAAATGTTTCCTGCAATTCCGGTCAAAATGATGTCTTGTACACCTAATTCATTTAAGAGTGTCTCTAATGCAGTTCCATAGAAGGCAGAATGCTTCGGTTTAATTAAGAAGTAATCATCTTTAGATGGTGCCATTTTCTCTAAAATAGGGGCGCTTCTTTCATTTTTGCATGTTTCCATCACAGCTTGAATATCAGCCTTCCAGAGACCATAGTGGTCGTTGATATAGATGATCGGCCAATTTTCCTTGAAAGCATGATCTTTAAGAGCTAAAATCTTATTGGTCATTTGCTCTGTTTTATCAGCGAGCACATGTCCCATTTCAAAATCAAAATTATTAATCATGTCGATAATAAGCAGTGCCTTTTGGTGCTTTGACAAAGTAAGACCCCCTTTAAAAGATTGTGCTAATATGTTAACCTCAATATCCTTTTAAAAAACATGAAAAGAGAGCCGAGCTATGACGAGAGATGAACAGTTTATGCAAGAAGCTATTTCTGAAGCCTTAAAAGCAGAACAAATAGGAGAAGTACCAATCGGTGCCATCATCGTTGTTGATGACCAAATTGTGAGCCGAGCTCATAATTTAAGGGAAACAGAGCAACGTTCAATTGCACATGCAGAATTACTTGCCATTGATGAAGCGTGTAAAACGACTGGAAGCTGGCGTTTAGAGGATGCTGTACTTTATGTGACGCTTGAACCATGTCCTATGTGTGCGGGAGCGATTGTCCTTTCTAGAGTGAAAAAGGTCGTTTTTGGTGCATACGATCCAAAAGGTGGATGTGCAGGTACTTTAATGAATTTACTGGATGATGAACGGTTCAATCATCAGTCTGAAGTCATTGGTGGTGTACTTGAAAATGAGTGTGGTGAGCTGTTAAGTCAGTTCTTCCGAAATCTCCGTCAGCGAAAGAAACAAGCCAAAAGTAAATGAATGGATGTCGTTTGCAATTTCGGCTATAAGAAGGTATACTTATGTCTGCGTCACTAACAATTTAATATTCATTTTGCCGTGCTAAGCGGGGAGGTAGCGGTGCCCTGTACTCGCAATCCGCTCTAGCGAGGCCGAATCCCTTCTCAAGGTTCGTTTACTTCAAGGTCTGCCTTAAATAAGTGGTGTTGACGTCTGGGTCCTGCGCAATGGGAATTCATGAACCATGTCAGGTCCGGAAGGAAGCAGCATTAAGTGAAACCTCTCATGTGCCGCAGGGTTGCCTGGGCCGAGCTAACTGTTTAAGTAACGCTTGGGGTAGCGAATCGACAGAAGGTGCACGGTAAATCAATATTAAATGTAACTCATCTAGTTAATCTAGGTGAGTTTTTTGTTGCTGTTTAAAGAATAGTTCAGCTGCTTTGTTTATACAAATAGCCAAAAAATCTTTTTAGAGTTTTTTTGTTTTTTATTAATCGCAGCGGGAACTAGTGTTCCTCGTGGTGTGGCAGATCAATTCGAAAATCTAGAAAACAGGTTTTTGGTTCATAGAAAGTAGAAAAACTATAGTTGAAATCATCATTTTCGTTTATTAGAAAATAAAGGTGTGCTTTTGAATTGATCGGTGCATCATGTATAATAAAAAAGATGATAAATGGAGGAGGGCGTATTTGTGAGTTATCAAGCTTTGTATCGAGTGTTCAGACCTCAAGTTTTTGAGGATGTTGTTGGACAAGAACACATCACAAAAACGTTGCAAAATGCCCTTTTGCAGAAGAAGTTTTCTCATGCTTACTTATTTTCAGGTCCTAGAGGAACAGGTAAAACAAGCGCTGCTAAAATCTTTGCGAAGGCAGTGAACTGTGAAAAGTCACCTGTGAGTGAACCTTGTAATGAATGTGATGCCTGTAAAGGGATTACAAACGGCTCGATTTCAGATGTGATCGAAATAGATGCTGCCTCAAACAACGGAGTAGATGAAATCCGTGATATACGTGATAAAGTGAAATTTGCTCCTTCGGCGGTTACATATAAGGTTTATATTATAGATGAAGTACATATGCTCTCTATCGGGGCGTTTAATGCCCTCCTTAAAACGTTAGAGGAGCCGCCCGCTCATTGTATCTTTATTTTGGCTACCACAGAGCCTCATAAGATTCCTCTTACCATCATATCTCGTTGTCAGAGATTTGATTTTAAACGGATCACGACAAAAGATATTGTTGGAAGAATGCAGAAAATTGTAGATGCAGAAAGCCTAAATGTCCAAGAGGGCTCGCTCGAGATTATCGCTAGTGCAGCTGATGGTGGTATGCGTGATGCACTAAGCCTCTTAGATCAAGCAATTTCATTTAGTGGTAAGCAACTGACAATTGATGATGCGCTGCTCATTACAGGAGCTGTTTCTCAGCAATTCATTAGTCAGCTAGCCGAAGCAATTTTTGATCAAAATATTGCCGTGGCGTTAGATACCTTAAATGAATTACTTCAGCAGGGGAAAGATGCTGCTAAATTAATAGAGGACATGATTTTTTACTTTAGAGATATGCTGCTTTATAAAACAGCACCAGATCTGGAAGGGGTCCTTGAAAAGGTAAAGGTCGATGAAAATTTCGTGACGCTTTCGGATCGTGTGACACCTCAATTTCTATATGAAACAATTGAAGTGCTGAATAAAAGTCACCAAGAAATGAAATGGACGAATCATCCAAGGATTTTCTTTGAGGTAGCTGTTGTCAAGCTATGTCAGTCAACGGCTGGAATATCACAAGCTCATGCTAACGCTGATTTAACGACGCTAACGGATAAAATAGACAGGTTGGAACAGGAGCTATCTAGGATAAGAGCTGAGGGTGTGCCAATGTCTCATTCTCATCATCCTCAAGAAAAAAAGGAAGCACCTCGACCACAAACGAGTAACAAAAATGGATACCGTGCACCTGTCGGTCGAATTCACGAAATTCTAAAAGAGGCAAAACGTCCAGAGCTAGAAAAAATTAAAGGTAAGTGGGGAGAACTCCTTGCCCACTTGAAACAGCAGAATAAGGTGTCTCACGCTGCACTATTAACGGATAGTGAACCAGTTGCTGCTGCTACTCATGCCTTTGTTTTAAAATTCAAGTTTGAAATACACTGTAAAATGGTTGCTGAAGATAAAAGTGGTGTTCGAACCAACCTTGAGCAGCTATTAGAGTCTATGTTAGGGAAAAGAGTGGAATTAGTTGGCGTTCCTGACGCTCAATGGGGTAAAATAAGAGAAGAATTTTTAAGAGATCATCAGCCGGATGAACAGGCAGATGGTCAGGGGACTTCTGCTGAAGAGGATCCATTGATTGCAGAAGCAAAGAAGTTAGTAGGAACCGATTTAATAGAAATTAAAGATTAATAAAAATGAAAGAGAGTGGTGTTCATATGCGCGGTGGAATGGGAAATATGCAAAAAATGATGAAACAAATGCAAAAAATGCAAAAGGATATGGCTAAGGCTCAAGAAGAGCTTGCAGAAAAAGTCCTTGAAGGTACAGCAGGTGGCGGTATGGTCACTGTAAAAGTAAATGGACAAAAAGAAGTTGTTGATGTAGCAATCAATGAAGAAGTTGTTGATCCAGAAGATATCGATATGCTTCAAGATCTTGTACTTGCAGCTACAAACGATGCATTGAAAAAAGTTGATGAGTTAACAAATGAAACAATGGGTCAATTCACAAAAGGAATGAACATGCCAGGTTTATTCTAGGAGGAATAACTGAAGATGCAATATCCTGAACCAATATCAAAGCTGATAGACAGCTTTATGAAATTGCCAGGAATCGGACCGAAAACCGCGGTCCGTCTGGCTTTTTTTGTTCTTAGTATGCAGGAAGATGTCGTACTAGATTTCGCGAAGGCGCTTGTTAACGCAAAGCGTAATTTAACTAATTGCTCGGTATGCGGCCATATCACAGATCAAGATCCTTGCTATATTTGTGAAGATACAAGAAGAGATCAATCTGTTATCTGTGTAGTACAAGATCCAAAAGATGTGATCGCAATGGAAAAGATGAAAGAATACAACGGCTTATATCATGTGCTTCATGGTGCCATTTCACCAATGGATGGCATTGGCCCAGAGGACATTAAAATTCCTGACCTGTTAAAAAGATTGCAAGACGATCAAGTGACAGAGGTAATCCTTGCAACGAATCCAAACATTGAAGGAGAGGCTACAGCCATGTATATCTCTAGATTGTTGAAACCATCAGGAATTAAACTCTCTCGTATTGCTCACGGACTACCAGTAGGTGGAGACTTAGAGTATGCGGATGAAGTCACACTGTCTAAAGCTCTAGAGGGCAGACGTGAGATGTAGGAAGGAGAAGTACGGTACATGGGTTTTCTTCGCAGAAAATCAATTCGAAAAGAATTCGATGAGAAATTAATTCAACAGCTTTTTAAGCAAAAGGAAGAATGGAACAGACAAAAAAAGCTTGTCGCAAATAGCGTTGAGCCTTCACCGGACATTCTATTCGAATTAAAGCTTGCTCAAGCGAAGTACTTTTTCTATCTAAGAGAAGCGAAAAAGAGGAATTTACGTTTAAACAACTGGAGATAGCAGGTCTATTTTACATAGTCCTCTCATATGCTTGTACTATTCATATGAAGAGGAGATGAGAGGATTATGGAACCTGTTATTGTGATCGGGTCAATTTTGCTTGCTGTACTATTGTTGTTTATGTCAGGTGTTCAAGCGAACCCCATCAAATGGTTAGGGCTGATCGGAATAAAGTTTGTGGCAGGTGCTCTTTTTTTATTTTGCCTCAATCTATTTGGTGAGAGTCTAGGATTACATGTCTCTATTAACCCTGTAACAAGTGGAATCAGTGGTCTATTGGGCATCCCAGGCGTAGCAGCTTTAGTCGTAATTGAAAAATTTATTATTTAATGAGAAATATTGTTGACTTTGATCCCTTATGGTGGTAAATTAATATACGTCGCTGATGACGAAGAAACGAAATAACATGATAACAAAAAAGTTGTTGACATCAACAATTTAAATATGGTATGATGTTCTAGTCGCTTCTGAAGCGGTAAACAAGTTCTTTGAAAACTAAACAAGACAAAACGTACCTGTTAATTCGAGTTTTTATAAAAAAATCCTATGTTATATCATAGGTAGTCAGTCAAACGCTGACGAAAAACAAAACTTCGGTTTTGTACTTTTTCGGAGAGTTTGATCCTGGCTCAGGACGAACGCTGGCGGCGTGCCTAATACATGCAAGTCGAGCGGACAGAAGGGAGCTTGCTCCCGGATGTTAGCGGCGGACGGGTGAGTAACACGTGGGTAACCTGCCTGTAAGACTGGGATAACTCCGGGAAACCGGAGCTAATACCGGATAGTTCCTTGAACCGCATGGTTCAAGGATGAAAGACGGTTTCGGCTGTCACTTACAGATGGACCCGCGGCGCATTAGCTAGTTGGTGGGGTAATGGCTCACCAAGGCGACGATGCGTAGCCGACCTGAGAGGGTGATCGGCCACACTGGGACTGAGACACGGCCCAGACTCCTACGGGAGGCAGCAGTAGGGAATCTTCCGCAATGGACGAAAGTCTGACGGAGCAACGCCGCGTGAGTGATGAAGGTTTTCGGATCGTAAAGCTCTGTTGTTAGGGAAGAACAAGTGCGAGAGTAACTGCTCGCACCTTGACGGTACCTAACCAGAAAGCCACGGCTAACTACGTGCCAGCAGCCGCGGTAATACGTAGGTGGCAAGCGTTGTCCGGAATTATTGGGCGTAAAGGGCTCGCAGGCGGTTTCTTAAGTCTGATGTGAAAGCCCCCGGCTCAACCGGGGAGGGTCATTGGAAACTGGGAAACTTGAGTGCAGAAGAGGAGAGTGGAATTCCACGTGTAGCGGTGAAATGCGTAGAGATGTGGAGGAACACCAGTGGCGAAGGCGACTCTCTGGTCTGTAACTGACGCTGAGGAGCGAAAGCGTGGGGAGCGAACAGGATTAGATACCCTGGTAGTCCACGCCGTAAACGATGAGTGCTAAGTGTTAGGGGGTTTCCGCCCCTTAGTGCTGCAGCTAACGCATTAAGCACTCCGCCTGGGGAGTACGGTCGCAAGACTGAAACTCAAAGGAATTGACGGGGGCCCGCACAAGCGGTGGAGCATGTGGTTTAATTCGAAGCAACGCGAAGAACCTTACCAGGTCTTGACATCCTCTGACAACCCTAGAGATAGGGCTTTCCCTTCGGGGACAGAGTGACAGGTGGTGCATGGTTGTCGTCAGCTCGTGTCGTGAGATGTTGGGTTAAGTCCCGCAACGAGCGCAACCCTTGATCTTAGTTGCCAGCATTTAGTTGGGCACTCTAAGGTGACTGCCGGTGACAAACCGGAGGAAGGTGGGGATGACGTCAAATCATCATGCCCCTTATGACCTGGGCTACACACGTGCTACAATGGACAGAACAAAGGGCTGCGAGACCGCAAGGTTTAGCCAATCCCATAAATCTGTTCTCAGTTCGGATCGCAGTCTGCAACTCGACTGCGTGAAGCTGGAATCGCTAGTAATCGCGGATCAGCATGCCGCGGTGAATACGTTCCCGGGCCTTGTACACACCGCCCGTCACACCACGAGAGTTTGCAACACCCGAAGTCGGTGAGGTAACCTTTATGGAGCCAGCCGCCGAAGGTGGGGCAGATGATTGGGGTGAAGTCGTAACAAGGTAGCCGTATCGGAAGGTGCGGCTGGATCACCTCCTTTCTAAGGATATATGGAGCAGCGTGCGTTTTCGTCTTGTTTAGTTTTGAAGGAACTTGCAAAAGATCCTACAACATCATATCTTCGATATGAAAGATGGGCCTGTAGCTCAGCTGGTTAGAGCGCACGCCTGATAAGCGTGAGGTCGGTGGTTCGAGTCCACTCAGGCCCACCATCTTCTATTAAATCGGGGCCTTAGCTCAGCTGGGAGAGCGCCTGCCTTGCACGCAGGAGGTCAGCGGTTCGATCCCGCTAGGCTCCACCAACGTGTTCTTTGAAAACTAGATAACAATAAGTAATACATTCACATTGAATGCAATGCAAAGTTCATCACACATAGTGATTCTTTCTAAAGTAAGAAATGGTTAAGTTAGAAAGGGCGCACGGTGGATGCCTTGGCACTAGGAGCCGATGAAGGACGGGACGAACACCGATATGCTTCGGGGAGCTGTAAGCAAGCTTTGATCCGGAGATTTCCGAATGGGGAAACCCACTGCTCGTAATGGAGTAGTATCCATACTTGAATACATAGAGTATGAGAAGGCATACCCGGGGAACTGAAACATCTAAGTACCCGGAGGAAGAGAAAGCAAATGCGATTCCCTGAGTAGCGGCGAGCGAAACGGGAACAGCCCAAACCAAGAGGCTTGCCTCTTGGGGTTGTAGGACACTCTATACGGAGTTACAAAGGAACGATATAAGCGAAGAGGTCTGGAAAGGCCCGCCAAAGAAGGTAACAGCCCTGTAACTGAAATGTTGTTCTCTCCAGAGTGGATCCTGAGTACGGCGGAACACGTGAAATTCCGTCGGAATCCGGGAGGACCATCTCCCAAGGCTAAATACTCCCTAGTGACCGATAGTGAACCAGTACCGTGAGGGAAAGGTGAAAAGCACCCCGGAAGGGGAGTGAAATAGATCCTGAAACCGTGTGCCTACAAGTAGTCAGAGCCCGTTAAAGGGTGATGGCGTGCCTTTTGTAGAATGAACCGGCGAGTTACGATCCCGTGCAAGGTTAAGCAGAAGATGCGGAGCCGCAGCGAAAGCGAGTCTGAATAGGGCGCATGAGTACGTGGTCGTAGACCCGAAACCAGGTGATCTACCCATGTCCAGGGTGAAGTTCAGGTAACACTGAATGGAGGCCCGAACCCACGCACGTTGAAAAGTGCGGGGATGAGGTGTGGGTAGGGGTGAAATGCCAATCGAACCTGGAGATAGCTGGTTCTCTCCGAAATAGCTTTAGGGCTAGCCTCAAGGTAAGAGTCTCGGAGGTAGAGCACTGATTGGACTAGGGGCCCCTACCGGGTTACCGAATTCAGTCAAACTCCGAATGCCGATGACTTATCCTTGGGAGTCAGACTGCGAGTGATAAGATCCGTAGTCGAAAGGGAAACAGCCCAGACCGCCAGCTAAGGTCCCAAAGTATACGTTAAGTGGAAAAGGATGTGGAGTTGCTTAGACAACCAGGATGTTGGCTTAGAAGCAGCCACCATTTAAAGAGTGCGTAATAGCTCACTGGTCGAGTGACTCTGCGCCGAAAATGTACCGGGGCTAAACGTATCACCGAAGCTGCGGACTGTTCTTACGAACAGTGGTAGGAGAGCGTTCTAAGTGCTGTGAAGTCAGACCGGAAGGACTGGTGGAGCGCTTAGAAGTGAGAATGCCGGTATGAGTAGCGAAAGACGGGTGAGAATCCCGTCCACCGAATGCCTAAGGTTTCCTGAGGAAGGCTCGTCCGCTCAGGGTTAGTCGGGACCTAAGCCGAGGCCGAAAGGCGTAGGCGATGGACAACAGGTTGATATTCCTGTACCACCTCCTCACCATTTGAGCAATGGGGGGACGCAGGAGGATAGGGTAAGCGCGGTATTGGATATCCGCGTCCAAGCAGTTAGGCTGGGAAATAGGCAAATCCGTTTCCCGTAAAGGCTGAGCTGTGATGGCGAGCGAAATTTAGTAGCGAAGTTCCTGATTCCACACTGCCAAGAAAAGCCTCTAGCGAGGTGAGAGGTGCCCGTACCGCAAACCGACACAGGTAGGCGAGGAGAGAATCCTAAGGTGATCGAGAGAACTCTCGTTAAGGAACTCGGCAAAATGACCCCGTAACTTCGGGAGAAGGGGTGCTTCTTAGGGTGTTAAAGCCCCGAGAAGCCGCAGTGAATAGGCCCAGGCGACTGTTTAGCAAAAACACAGGTCTCTGCGAAGCCGTAAGGCGAAGTATAGGGGCTGACGCCTGCCCGGTGCTGGAAGGTTAAGAGGAGCGCTTAGCGTAAGCGAAGGTGCGAATTGAAGCCCCAGTAAACGGCGGCCGTAACTATAACGGTCCTAAGGTAGCGAAATTCCTTGTCGGGTAAGTTCCGACCCGCACGAAAGGCGCAACGATCTGGGCACTGTCTCAACGAGAGACTCGGTGAAATTATAGTACCTGTGAAGATGCAGGTTACCCGCGACAGGACGGAAAGACCCCGTGGAGCTTTACTGCAGCCTGATATTGAATGTTGGTACAGCTTGTACAGGATAGGTAGGAGCCTTGGAAACCGGAGCGCTAGCTTCGGTGGAGGCATCGGTGGGATACTACCCTGGCTGTATTGACCTTCTAACCCGCTGCCCTTATCGGGCAGGGAGACAGTGTCAGGTGGGCAGTTTGACTGGGGCGGTCGCCTCCTAAAATGTAACGGAGGCGCCCAAAGGTTCCCTCAGAATGGTTGGAAATCATTCGCAGAGTGTAAAGGCACAAGGGAGCTTGACTGCGAGACCTACAAGTCGAGCAGGGACGAAAGTCGGGCTTAGTGATCCGGTGGTTCCGCATGGAAGGGCCATCGCTCAACGGATAAAAGCTACCCCGGGGATAACAGGCTTATCTCCCCCAAGAGTCCACATCGACGGGGAGGTTTGGCACCTCGATGTCGGCTCATCGCATCCTGGGGCTGTAGTCGGTCCCAAGGGTTGGGCTGTTCGCCCATTAAAGCGGTACGCGAGCTGGGTTCAGAACGTCGTGAGACAGTTCGGTCCCTATCCGTCGCGGGCGCAGGAAATTTGAGAGGAGCTGTCCTTAGTACGAGAGGACCGGGATGGACGCACCGCTGGTGTACCAGTTGTTCTGCCAAGGGCATCGCTGGGTAGCTATGTGCGGACGGGATAAGTGCTGAAAGCATCTAAGCATGAAGCCCCCCTCAAGATGAGATTTCCCATTCCGCAAGGAAGTAAGATCCCTGAAAGATGATCAGGTTGATAGGTCTGAGGTGGAAGCGTGGTGACACGTGGAGCTGACAGATACTAATAGATCGAGGACTTAACCTATATTCTAATGTGAAGCTTGAACATTGTTATCTAGTTTTGAGAGAACATTCTCTCCATCAGGTTTGGTGGCGATAGCGAAGAGGTCACACCCGTTCCCATACCGAACACGGAAGTTAAGCTCTTCAGCGCCGATGGTAGTTGGGGGTCTCCCCCTGTGAGAGTAGGACGCCGCCAAGCTTGTATAAGGATCAGTTCCATACGGAACTGGTCTTTTTTGTTTTTTAAGAAAAGGAACAAACACCCGATTTGACATGGATACATATACTAAACTACCATCTGAAACATTCTTAATTTTGTATACAATTGAAAGCGCTAGGGCATACTGAAGCTATAAGTGGAGGTGTCACAATGAGCAAAAAAGAGCGAGAAGCGATTTGTTTGATTTGTGAAGAGAAAAAGACAAAGGGAATTTATTTATATCATCAGTTTTTGTGCCGCGACTGTGAGCGAAAGTTAATTTCTACATCGACCTCGGATCCTAGCTATTCCGATTATGTGAGAAAGCTTAAAAATCTTCATACGCCGCCTTTGTATTCATAGACCACTAGATGGTCTTTTTTTATGAGCTATGAAGGATTGGGCTTGTTTTTTGGAACTTAGTTTGGACATCATCCGTAATTCATAATAAGATAAACAGAGAGCCTGATTATTCATAGGAGTCGATGAACATGAAATCAATCTTTTATACATTTATATGGGCCATCCTCTCTACTTTTTTTTCGCTTGTGATTTTAACCGTCAGTATAGGGGTTTTCCATCATCATGTTGGATTATCGATACTGTATGCGATGATTGGGTGGGGCGTGATGTTTGTGGGGAGCAGATGGACTGCTTTCCAATTGTTTTTAAAGAAACATGGACTGTCTCGTAGTGATTATGTATATATCAAACAGCATTTAAAAGAAGCAGGACAAAAGCTTGTGCGTTTAAAAAAAGCTTTATTTGCTGTGAAAAACGTACAAACGATCAAACATAATTATGAAGTTTTTCGGCTTGCACGACGAATCTATACAATAACAAAAAAAGAGCCTAATCGATTTTATGATGCACAGCGTTTTTATTTTGAAAGCTTGGATTCTGTCGTTGAACTAACTGAGAAATATGCACTCTTGTATAATCAGCCTAATCGTAGTCATGAGCTGGAAATGACATTGAGCCAAACCCGAGTGACATTGACAGAGCTGCAAAAGCAATTGACGAATGATTTGCAGCAAGTGTTAGGAAGAGATATAGAGGCTCTTCATATTGAGCTTGAAGTAGCTGATAAAATGATGAAGAAATAGATGAAAGGAGTCAAACTCGATGAAACCGGAAGATCGCGCCACAACATCACTTGCCTCCAATACAGATCTTCAGTTTCGGGTGTTTGATACCTTATCTGATGAAGAGAAAAAAGAAGCTGTGCAGCGAGCTCAGCAGATCCCTGAAAATCCGCAAAAGCTCCTTTTCTATGGTACACGTGTGCAGGAACGACTATTGGAACAATCACAACAGATGATGAAATATGTTGAGAAAAAAGATATCGATCAAATAGGAGACGTGCTTGAAGCCTTTTTGCAGCAGCTGCAAGTAGTGGAGCCTGAGGATTTAGTGCCAAAGAAACAGGGCTTTTTTTTGAAATGGTTTCAACGGGATAAGCGATCTATTCAGGAGATCATATCACGATTTCAACATGCAAAATCACAGATCGAGAGATTGTCCGCAAGGCTTCGTTATGCAAGAGGTGTATTAATCTCGGATCATATGTTATTAGAGCGTTTATTTGAAGAAAATCAAACTTATTTTCAAGAGATGACGATGCAGGTTGCCGCGGTTGAAGCGAAAATGACAACGTTAGAGCAGCAGCCTCTTTCAGAAACGCAACTTTCTGTTGAACGGACGTTAGAGGAGCAATTGATGAGTCAAGAAGTCAATGAAGAAGAGTATGTGGAGAGACTAAAGGAACGAAAGTATGATTTGCTGTTAAGCCGGCAAATTGCATTGCAATGTAATGCTCAAATTCGGATGATCCAGCATACGAATCATACATTGGCCAATCACATTCAATCAACTGTTTCAGCATCTATTCCTCTATGGATCAACCAAATGTCGATTGCATTAACAAATATTCAGCAGCGGGCCAATTCAGCTCTTGAGAACCGAATCCAAAAAACATATGAAAATGTATCGAAACAGCAGGGGCAGATTCTTGAAGAGGCATCTTTAGCCCCTATAGATACGTTGAAAAAGGTTCAACGTCAATTAGCTGAAACATTACAGGAAACATTACAGGTGAAAGAGCATGGAAGCCAAGAGCGAGCTCAATTGAAAAGCAGAATGTATGAGGCAGAGCAGCAGTTGGCGAATCCAATAAAGGAATGAGAAACCATCTTTCGGTTCACTTGTTTGAACGTTATAATAGACTTAAGATATCGTTAAAGTGAAAAGGGTCGATTTGTTTGAGAACACCTTTATATACAGCATTAGCACAGCATGCGGAAAAGAAGCCTTATTCTTTTCACGTTCCAGGACATCACAATGGAGATGTCTTTTTTGATGAGGCACGGTCTCACTATGCTTCAATCCTTCAATTGGATGTGACGGAGCTTGAAGGCCTAGATGATCTTCATCACCCGACTGGGGTCATCCAAGAGGCAGAACATTTATTGACTAAGCTATATGGTTCAGGTCAAAGCTTCTTCCTTGTGAATGGCACAACAGTCGGAAATTTGGCGATGGTGATGACAGCATGCCGCACGGGAGACGAGATTTTTGTCCAGCGTAATTGCCATAAGTCTGTCTTTCATGCGATCGAGCTTGCAGGGGCAACGCCTATTTTGATAGACGCTGAGATAGACGCACACTTGCACGTTCCAACACATGTGACGGATGATACAGTGAGAAAAGCCATAGCAAAACATCCTCATTGCCGGGCAATCGTTTTGACTTATCCGAACTACTACGGACACGCAGCTGATTTATCAAAGCTGATTCACATGTGTCATGAAGCAGGTATGGTTGTTTTGGTTGATGAGGCACATGGTGCGCATTTTGTCTTAGCCGGTGCCTTTCCTCCATCTGCTCTTTCCTATGGAGCGGACGTGGTGGTACAATCAGCACATAAAACCCTTCCGGCAATGACGATGGGTTCCTATCTTCATCTTCAAGGGGACCGAATCGATGCGAAGCGTTTGAAAACCTTGCTCACGATGCTTCAAAGTAGTTCGCCCTCTTATCCAATTATGGCCTCATTAGATGTAGCAAGAGCTTATGTCGAGGAGATCAAAGGAAAAGGGACATTGGATGTAATCATGAAAGAACTGACAGAGCTGAAAGATCAGTTCAACCGTCTGACCCATCTTGAAGTGGTTGAACCTGACTCGCTACATTCCGATCCTTTAAAATGCGTCATTCGATCAACAAAAGGACTGACTGGTTACGAACTAAAGCAGGTGCTTGAATCAGTGGATGTTCATCCAGAGCTTGCGGACGAACATCAGGTTTTACTTGTACTTAGCTTAGAAAAGAGGCAGAACGTTCCTTTCAAGCGGATTGAGCAGGCTCTTAAGCAAAGTGATTCATTGCTCAAAAGAAAAAAACATATCCAAAATGAGACGATATCTATTGAGACTGATGTACAAAATCAAGACATAGAGGCTGTCCCATTTGAACATGCAGCAGGCCGGATGAGTGCAGAATCCATTATTCCCTATCCACCTGGAATTCCTTTGATGATTAAGGGAGAGCGTATTGAAAAAGAACAAATTGAGGCGTTAAGCCGCTTGCTTGGTCACGAGGTTCATATTCAAGCAAGTCAGGTCATTCATCAGAGAAAATTATATGTTTATATAGAAGAGGAGACACTATGAGTGGTATGTTTATTACGTTTGAAGGGCCAGAGGGTGCCGGAAAAACGACAGTGATACGAAAAGTGTACGAAGAAATGGAACGTCAAGGATATGCAGTGATGGCGACACGCGAGCCGGGCGGCATTGACATTGCTGAGCAGATCCGTGAAGTCATTTTAAATGAAAAAAATACAAAAATGGATGCGAAAACAGAGGCATTGCTGTATGCAGCAGCAAGAAGGCAGCATTTGGCTGAAAAGGTAGAACCGGCATTGCAGCGCGGAGAGACAGTCTTGTGTGATCGTTTTGTTGATAGCTCTCTTGCTTATCAAGGCTATGCGAGAGGACTTGGAATTGACCAAGTCAGATCAATTAACGACTTTGCTATTGATGGCACGATGCCGCAAATGACGATTTACTTTTCCATTACACCTGAGGAAGGGCTAAAGCGAATTCACGCCAATCAAGGAAGAGAAAAGAATCGATTAGACATGGAGACGCTGAATTTCCACCAGTTGGTCAGAGAAGGCTATGAACTACTTATTGCGCAATCACCAGAACGATTCCATGTAGTGGATGCTTCTCAGCCAATGCAAGATGTCTATGAAGAAGTACTTCGAGTGATTCAGGACACATTAAAGAAAAATCAAAAATGACCTCATTCCCAATCGTTGTTATAATATAGAGGAAGACATCGGCATGTCACCTGTGCCTAAAACAAAGGAGGCCAATCAAATGAAATTAATTGTTGCCGTTGTACAGGACCAAGATAGCAGCAAGTTGTTGAAAATATTGACTGAACATCAATTCGGCGTGACAAAATTAGCTTCAACTGGTGGGTTTTTAAAGTCTGGGAATACGACTTTTATCATTGGTTGTGATGATGTCCGAGTGGATAAAGCGTTACAGCTTATAAAAGAAAATTGCCGTAAACGTGATCAAATGATTGCACCTGTATCTCCAATGGGTGGTAACGCAGATTCATATGTACCATACCCTGTTGAGGTTGAAGTTGGTGGAGCTACTGTCTTTATTCTGCCAGTTGAACAATTTCATCAATTCTAAGGATGGGTTGCTGTGAAAATTAATCAAGATATGCGGCTGCTTTTAGAAAAGCGTGAACTCCAAGGCATGAAAGGAAGCCACACATCTGCCTCTTTTAAAGCATCGATGGAGACGCAAAGCGGCAAAATGCGCTTAGAGCAGCTGACGGTTATGCTGAGTGATATCGAAGTGTTCGGTAAAAAGCTGACAAAGTCACGAAACTTAAAGGACTTGGCTAGGTTTAAAGGTCTTGTGAAGCGCTTTGTGAAAGAGACAGTCGATAATGGATTAAATATAGAAACATCAAGAAGCTTTGACATTTATGGCAACACGCGTACACTCGCTTTAGTCAAAGCATTAGATGAAAAGCTGATTGAATTAACAGAGGATATGATGGACCAAGAGAAGCCATCTATTGATTTGCTTGAACGTATTGGAGAAATAAAAGGTTTATTGATTAACCTTTACACATAGAGAGTGATAACATGGCAATTAGCTGGGATGACATGAATGATTTGCAGCCGCGCGTCATGCGGCTGATTTTTAATAGTATTGATAAAGATCGACTTGCGCATGCCTACTTATTTGAAGGAAAAAAGGGTACTGGTAAGCGGGAAGCTGCGATGCTTTTGGCTAAGAGTTTTTTTTGCTTGGAATCAGGAGTGAAACCGTGTGAATCCTGTCAAAACTGCAAGAGGATTGAGTCAGGTAACCATCCCGATTTACATCTCGTGCAGCCTGATGGTCAATCAATTAAGAAAGCGCAAGTACAGGCATTGCAAGAGGAATTTACAAAAGCAGGTGTGGAATCTCACCGAAAAATGTATATCATTCTTCATGCGGACAAAATGACGGTTAATGCTGCGAACAGTTTATTAAAGTTCCTAGAGGAGCCTAACCGGGAAACGATGGCAATTTTAATCACTGAGCAATCGCATAAAATGTTGGATACGATTATTTCAAGATGTCAGATGCTCAGCTTTCAGCCGCTGCAGCCACAATCCTTGGAGCAGCAGCTATTACAAGAAGGCGTATCTCAGCATCTTGCAAGGCTTTTGTCGAATTTAACCAACAATTTAGCAGAAGCACTCGAATTAAGTCGAAATGATCAGTTTGCAGAGTCTAGAGCGAAAGTGATAAAATTGTATGAAGTCTTACACCAGCGAAAAGAACATGCATTTTTTTATATACAGGATCAATGGATGCCTTTTTTCAAAGAGAAAGACCTTCAAGAAACAGGTCTGGATATGCTTTTATTTATATATCGTGATGTATTGTCGATTCAAATAGGAAATGAAGATAAAGTCATTTATCAAGACTTATTCCAGACAATGAAGCAGCACGCGCTGCATTCCACACAGCAGATGGTGACGAACCAGATCCTTGCTGTATTAGAAGCGAAAAAGAGACTTCAATCCAACGTGAATGCCCAAGGGCTGATGGAGCAATTGGTGTTGATGTTGCAGGAGGGATAAGCTTGTACAACGTAATTGGTGTTCGCTTTAAAAAAGCGGGCAAAATCTATTATTTCGATCCTAATGGATTTCATATAGAAAATGATAGTTGTGTCATTGTAGAGACGGTCAGAGGAGTTGAGTACGGACAAGTGGTCATCGCTAATAAAAAAGTAGATGAACACGATGTCGTTCTTCCTCTGCGTAAGGTGATTCGTGTAGCAGACGAACGAGACCGACTCATCGTTGAGGAAAACAAAGAAGCAGCGATGACAGCCTTTGATACATGTCTTCAGAAGGTAAGTGAACACGGTCTTGAAATGAAACTGGTTGATGTTGAATTTACATTTGACCGAAACAAGGTCATTTTCTACTTCACAGCGGATGGCAGAGTAGATTTCCGTGAGCTAGTGAAGGATCTTGCATCGATCTTCAAAACGAGAATTGAACTTCGCCAGATTGGTGTAAGAGACGAGGCAAAAATGCTGGGTGGCATAGGACCTTGCGGGCGAATGCTTTGCTGTTCGACATTCTTAGGAGACTTTGAACCAGTATCCATTAAGATGGCAAAAGATCAAAACCTGTCGCTAAATCCCACAAAAATTTCAGGGCTTTGCGGTCGTTTGATGTGTTGCTTGAAATATGAGAATGATGAGTATGAAACAGCGAAAGAACAATTGCCGGATATCGGTGAAACGATTCAAACATCTAGTGGCTCTGCAAAGGTAGTAGGACTCAACATTTTAGAACGAATTTTGCAAGTTGAATTAACCGGGCAAGAAAAAGTGGTAGAATATACTTGGGAAGAATTATTACAAGAAGGCGTTGTATCTGCACAAACAACTGAGTAACGAGGTGTGCCACCTTGGATAAAAAGGAACTATTTGATACGGTGATCAATTTAGAAGAACAAATTGGTTCTCTTTATCGCCAGTTAGGTGATTTGAAAAATCATATCGGTGAAGTGATTGAAGAAAATCATCAGCTGCAGATGGAGAATCAGCACTTGCGTGAACGTCTGGATCAGTCCGATCGGGACAAATCGTCTGAGACAGAGAATGATTCTGCTCAGAAACCAGGTCATTCTGATATAGGAGAAGGTCATGATAATCTGGCTCGGTTATATCAGGAGGGCTTCCATATTTGCAATGTACATTATGGAAGCATACGTAAAGAGGGAGACTGTTTGTTCTGTCTGTCATTTTTAAATAAAAAATGAGAAAAGGCTTCCGCTGAATCGGAAGCCTTTTTCACAGGAAAAGAAAGGATACATCATGGTTTCGTTAAGAGAAGATGAACGATTAGATTATTTGCTCGCCGAAGATATGAAAATTATTCAAAGTAAAACGGTTTTCGCCTTTTCATTGGACGCAGTGTTATTAGCAAAATTTGCGTATGTGCCTATCCAAAAAGGAGAGATCATTGATCTTTGCACGGGAAATGGCATTGTGCCATTGCTGCTTTCGACTCGATCTAAGGCTTCCATTACTGGGGTCGAAATTCAAGAGCGGCTGTTTGATATGGCAAAAAGAAGTGTGGCGTATAATCAAGTTGAAAAGCAGATAGAACTGATTCATGGCGATCTGAATGATATGCCAGCACGCTACGGCAATCACAAAGTAGATGTCATCACATGTAATCCACCATATTTTAAGACACCTTCTAAAGAAGAAATCAATGAGAATGAATACTTGGCCATTGCTCGGCATGAAATTCATTGTACATTAGAAGATGTCATTCGCGTTTCTTCCACGCTGCTGAAGCAAGGAGGGAAACTGGCGATGGTTCATCGGCCGGGACGGCTGCTTGAGATTGTGGAATTGATGAAGAAGTACCGAATTGAGCCAAAACGAATTCAATTTGTTTATCCAAAACAGGGTAAGGAAGCCAATACCATCTTAGTAGAGGGGATAAAAGATGGAAAACCAGACCTGAAAATTCTCCCGCCTCTTTTTGTTTATGGAGATGATCAAGAGTATACAGAGGAAATCAGGACGATACTGTATGGAGAAGCATAATCATTATTTCTATGTATTGAAATGTGCAGACGGCAGCCTATATGCAGGTTATACAAATGATTTACAAAAAAGACTGACGACCCACAATAGTGGAAAGGGAGCAAAGTATACAAGAGCAAGACGGCCAGTTGAGCTGTATTATCATGAATGTTTTGCAACCAAAAGAGAAGCCATGCAGCAAGAATATCGTTTCAAAACGTGGACACGGAAAAAGAAAGATCTTTATATAGAAGAAATGCGTATTGAAAAGGAGGCGGCACATGAAAACACAGAAAAGCTTTGATGGTCAATCAGATATGGGCATTCTATATCTCGTCCCAACCCCAATTGGCAATTTAGAAGATATGACGTTTCGAGCCATACAAACATTAAAAGATGTAGACTATATTGCCGCAGAGGATACAAGACAAACGAAAAAACTTTGTCATGTCTATGAAATTGATACGCCATTAACGAGTTATCATGAGCATAACAAAGACAGCAGCGGCCACAAGTTGATCGAATGGTTAAAAGAAGGAAAAAACATCGCACTCGTGAGCGATGCTGGTTTACCGACAATTTCTGATCCAGGTGCTGAAGTGGTCCGAGACTTTACGAATATCGGCGGTTATGTCGTTCCGTTACCTGGAGCAAATGCTGTACTTACAGCACTCATTGCCTCAGGGATCACGCCACAGCCATTTTTCTTTTATGGATTTCTTGACCGACAAAAAAAGGAAAAGAAAAAACAGCTCGAAGCTTTGAAGAAGCGTCAAGAAACAATCATTTTCTATGAAGCGCCTCATCGGTTAAAAGAAACGCTGACTTTGATGAAGGAAGTGTGGGGCAACCGGAATATCGCCATTACGAGAGAACTAACGAAAAAATTTGAAGAGTTTATTCGTGGAGATTTAGAGTCTGTGCTGACATGGGCGGTAGAGAATCAAATCCGAGGTGAATTCTGTCTAGTCGTACAAGGTAACGATCAAGATGAAGAAGAGCTAAATGAAGATGTCTGGTGGAAGTCCTTATCTGAAAAGGAACACGTAATCCATTACATAGAGGAAGGATTAACGTCGAAGGAAGCCATTAAACATGCAGCCGTCGAACGCGGTGTACCAAAGCGCACCATATACGATGCCTATCATATTGAACAATAAAGAAAGGTTCTTGCAAACGGTGCAAGAACCTTTTTTATATCAAACTTATTTTTGTGATTGAAGTTGGTTTTGGATTTCGTTAATGATTTGCTCTGCACCTTCACGGCTAAGAACTAATTTACCATTAGCAAGTTTAAGGTTATCGTCTGATACTTCACCTGTAACTTGGCAAGTCATGTTTGGTTTATATTTTTTTAGGATAATTTTTTCATCATCAACATAAATTTCCAAAGCGTCTTTTTCAGCGATTCCTAGAGTACGGCGAAGTTCGATTGGAATCACCACGCGCCCTAATTCGTCAACTTTACGTACAATACCTGTAGATTTCATCTTCATTCTCCTCCCAAAGAGTTCTTATTCTTAATATAATATTATCTTCGTCATTATTCGACAAATTCCTTACATTCATAGCATAACAAGGTTTCCATAAATCGTCAATCATTTTGTTTACTATTGTTTGTAAAATATGACTCTTAAAGTCAAAAGACCTTGAAACTACTGATTTATAAGGATTTTGCGGCTTTTTTCTATGAAAATATGAGAAATGACGAGTTCAGATTAACAAGACTTTTGCCCTAAATTAGACAATTGTAAATCTGGAGATAGATTTCATACGACAATATTCGACAAAATGTCGACAGGTTTGTCGTTTTTTTCGAAAAACTCATCTTTTTCGATCATTTCATCTTGTTCTATGTATATATGCTTGATCTTAAAGGCTAAGATGGTATCATAGAGAAAGCACAAGTGCAAAATTTAATAAATGGATCTAACACATTTTCATGTAATGATGATAACCGCTCTCGTCCATTGGGCGGGAGTTTTTGACATTTATACACGCAGGAGGTTCCAACATGCCGGAAAAGAAAAAAACGTTCTATCTGACAACACCTATTTACTATCCGAGCGGAAAATTACATATTGGACATGCTTATACGACAGTAGCAGGGGATGCTATGGCTCGTTATAAACGTCTTCAAGGCTATGATGTGATGTATTTAACGGGTACAGATGAGCACGGACAAAAAATTCAGCAAAAAGCTGAAGAACAAAACATCACACCGATCGAATATTTAGATCCCGTCGTAGCAGACATTCAATCACTATGGAAGAAACTCGACATTTCCAATGATGATTTCATCCGTACAACAGAAAAAAGACATACGAAAATCATTGAGCAAGTATTTCAAAAGCTGCTTGATCAAGGCGATATTTATTTAGACCAATATGAAGGCTGGTACAGTATTCCTGATGAGACATTCTATACGGAAACACAGCTTGTGGATGTTGAGCGGAATGAAAAAGGAGAAGTCACTGGCGGGAAAAGCCCTGACAGCGGACATCCTGTCGAATTAATTAAAGAGGAATCATATTTCTTCCGTATGAGTAAGTATGCGGATCGTTTACTAGACTATTACGAAAAGAATCCAACGTTCATTCAGCCTGAATCAAGAAAGAATGAAATGATCAATAACTTCATCAAACCAGGTTTAGAGGATCTAGCTGTATCAAGAACAACCTTTGACTGGGGAATTAAAGTTCCAAACAATCCAAAGCACGTCATCTATGTATGGATTGATGCGTTGTTCAACTATTTAACTGCGATTGGTTACGGTACTGATCAGGATGAAAAATATAAAAAATATTGGCCTGCCAACGTGCACCTCGTAGGGAAAGAAATTGTTCGTTTTCATACGATTTATTGGCCAATTATGCTGATGGCACTCGATCTGCCGCTGCCGAAACAAATTTTCGCACACGGCTGGCTGTTGATGAAAGATGGTAAGATGTCTAAATCAAAAGGGAACGTAGTAGATCCGGTCACATTAATAGATCGCTACGGTCTTGATGCCCTTCGTTATTACCTCCTTCGTGAAGTACCATTTGGTGCGGATGGTGTGTTTACACCAGAAGGATTCGTGGAACGTGTAAACTATGACCTTGCCAATGACTTAGGTAACTTGCTTAACCGTACAGTTGCGATGGTTCAAAAATATTTTGACGGTACATTAAGCAGCTATAAGGGTCCAGTTAATGAGTTTGATGAGGAGCTTAAAGCAGTAGCTGAGCAAACAGTCAAAGCCTATGAAGAAGCGATGGAAAACCTTGAATTCTCTGTGGCTCTTTCAAATGTTTGGACATTAATCAGCAGAACCAATAAATATATTGACCAGACAGCTCCTTGGGTGCTGGCAAAGGATGAAACAAAACGAAAAGAGCTGCATTCTGTCATGTATCATTTAGCAGAATCACTCCGCATCACAGCAGTGCTCTTAACGCCTTTCCTAACGAAAACACCTGAGAAAATTTTCTTCCAGCTTGGCATTGAAGAAGAGAAGCTTAAAAGCTGGGATAGCATTCTATCTTTCGGTGCGATTCAACAAGCGACGGTACAAAAAGGCGAGCCTTTATTCCCGCGTTTAGAGGTTGAAGAAGAAGTAGCATATATTAAAGAGAAAATGCAGGGAAGTGCACCAAAGGTAGAAGAAGAGAAAGTAGAAATAGAAGAAACAGAATTACCTGAGCTAGGAGAAGAAATTGCTTTTGATGATTTCTCAAAAGTTGATCTTCGAGTCGCACAGGTACTGGAAGCAGCCCCAGTGAAAAAAGCAGATCGTCTCTTAAAGCTGCAGCTTGATTTTGGATTTGAAAAGAGACAAATTGTTTCGGGGATAGCCAAGCATTATCAACCTGAGGAATTAGTAGGGAAGAAGCTCGTCTGTGTAGCAAATCTCACACCAGTTAAACTCAGAGGGGAAATTTCCCAGGGAATGATTTTAACTGGAGAAACTAGCGGGAAATTGCAGGTTCTTGAAGTGGATCAATCTCTAGCAAATGGAACAAAAATTTTATAAATCAACAAAGGTGTTCCACGTGTAACATTTCGTCGAACACCTTTTGTTTTTTAGAAGAATTGTCGAAAGGAGCAATCAACGATGTTATTTGATACACATGCCCACTTAAATGCGGAACAATATAATGAAGACTTAGAGCAGGTGATCGAAAGAGCGAAGAGTGAAAAAGTCGAAAAAATCGTAGTGGTAGGGTTTGACCGCCCGACAATTACGAGAGCAATGGAATTAATTGAAGAGTATGATTTCATCTATGCAGCCATTGGCTGGCACCCAGTCGACGCCATCGATATGACAGATGAGGATTTGCTGTGGATCAAAGAATTATCTCAACATGAAAAAGTCGTTGCAATTGGAGAAATGGGTCTCGATTACTATTGGGACAAGTCGCCAAAAGATGTGCAAAAAGAAGTCTTTAGACGTCAAATTGCTCTTGCGAAGGAAGTGAATCTTCCGATCATTATTCATAATCGTGACGCAACGGAAGATGTCGTGACGATCTTAAAGGAAGAGGGAGCGGCTGAAGTTGGAGGGATTATGCATTGCTTTACTGGCAGCCTAGAAATCGCAAAAGCGTGTATGGATATGAACTTTTATATTTCATTCGGTGGACCCGTGACATTTAAAAATGCCAAAAAACCGAAGGAAGTTGTCAAAGACATACCAAGTGACCGACTTTTGATTGAAACAGACTGCCCATACTTAACACCAGCGCCATTTAGAGGAAAACGCAACGAGCCAAGTTATGTGAAATATATCGCAGAACAAATTGCGGAGTTACGAGAAATAAGCTTTGAAGAGCTTGCTGAATTGACCACAAAAAATGCGAAAAAAGTTTTCGGTATAAACTGACAGTATATGATGTCAATCCTTGTTTAAGCTTGTCCATTTGTGAAATATAACGAAAATGTTCTACACGTTTACGCCTCTTCATAGGATAAGTTGTCGATAAGTCTTTCTTCCCTTCCTTCCATTAATCTCCCATAATAGGGTTACAATCGAGCATTTTTGTACAGTGGGTGGAAGGGTTGACAGGTTTTGAGATACTCTATATAATCTCTCCGAGGAGAAGGAGGCGTTTTTCATCGTACAAAAAATGAAAAATCTGTTTTCTGTTAAGCTAGGAAAAGGCAAGGTTTTATTACTAGTTGTTTGCTTGCTTTTAGCTGGAACTGGGACGGCTTACGGTGCGCATGAGCTCACTAAGCAGTCTATTACCATTTCAATTAATGGTAAAGAGAAGACAATTCGTACACATGAAGAGACAGTAGCACAGCTGTTTTCAGACCTTGGAATAAAGACCAAGGCGGAGGATCATATCTCTCCAAGTCTAAATACAAAGATTGAAGACAACATGAACATTGTGTATGATGCGGCTATACCGGTTCATCTGACCCTAGATGGGAAAGAGAAAACGATATGGACAACAGATCAGACGGTTGGAGCATTATTGAAGAATGAGAAGATAGATATTGGGAAGCACGATCAAGTAACTCCAGGAAAGAATAACAAGATTAAAAAGGATATGGATCTTGTGGTTCAGCAGGCCTTCCAGGTCAGCGTAAATGATGGAGGAAAAGAGAAAAAAGTGTGGACCACTTCGACTACGGTCGCTGACTTTTTAAAGCAACAAGAGCTGAAGCTCAAGAAGCACGATAAGATCAAACCTGCGTTACATAGTCACATTTCTAATAAAAGCGCAGATATCCAGATCACTCGGGTGGAAAAAGTCACCGATGTAGTGGAAGAGAAAATTGCTTTTGATACCAAACATAAAAAGGATCGTTCTCTTGAAAAAGGAAAAGAGAAGGTGCTTAAAAAAGGTGAAGAAGGTAAATTGAAGAAGCACTATGCCATTGTGAAAGAAAACGGCAAAGTGGTGTCTAAAGAATTGATTAAAGAAGTGACTGAAAAAGATAGCAAGGATCGTTTAGTGGCCATTGGTACACAAGAGTCCCAAAAAGAGCCTAAAGCGACACCTGCCGTTTCAAGAAGCAATGAATCGTCAGGAAAAGAATTTTATGTGGCGTCGACAGCCTATACAGCGAGCTGTGCTGGATGTACGGGCAGAACGTCAACTGGCTATAATTTAAAATCAAATCCAGGTGCAAAGGTCATAGCAGTTGATCCGAGTGTCATTCCGCTAGGCTCTAAAGTGTATGTGGAAGGCTATGGATATGCCGTTGCATCAGACACTGGATCTGCTATAAAAGGGAATAAAATTGATGTGTTCGTCCCAAATAAGTCGGCAGCTTATCAATGGGGAAATAAACGAGTGAAAATTAGAGTACTCAAATAAACACATCAAATCATTTATATGAACAGAGGGCTTTGCGCACCCTCTGTTTTTTTGGTTATAATAGAAGCACTGTTTTCTAATTAATTAGACGCAAAAACAGCAAGAAAGGTTTCATTTTTTAACCAAAAATTGTTTATTGTTTTTGCAAGCGGAGGAATACATGAAAATCAAAGAAATCATTGTGGTGGAAGGTCGTGACGACACTGCGAGAGTGAAGATGGCAGTTGATGCAGATACGATCGAAACAAACGGATCAGCCATTGGCGATACAGTTATTCAACAAGTGCGTCTTGCTCAGGAGACGAGAGGGGTCATTATTTTAACTGATCCTGATTTCCCTGGGGAGAAGATCCGGAAAACCATCGCAGAAGCGGTTCCTGGCTGTAAGCACGCATTTTTGCCAAAACATCTTGCGAAGGCGAAGCGGGACAAAGGAATTGGTGTCGAGCATGCTTCCTTGGACAGTATTCGGGAATGCCTTGCCCATGTCCATGAGGAAATGGAAGTAACGGAAAGTGACATTACATTAGATGACTTATTTGACGCAGGCCTAATCGGAGGCGAATCATCGAAACGCCGCCGAGAACGACTAGGTGTGCTATTAAATATAGGATATACCAATGCGAAGCAGCTGCATAAGCGCCTTCACATGTTCCAAATAACCAAACATGATTTTATTGCGGCCTTAAAGACCGTCATGCAGGAGGAAGCCGATGAATAAAGATATAGCGACACCCATCAGAACGAAGGAAATACTGAAGAAATACGGTTTCTCTTTTAAAAAGAGCTTAGGGCAGAACTTTTTAATTGATACAAATATACTCGATCGTATTGTCGATCACGCAGAGGTGACGGATGAGACTGGCGTGATTGAGATTGGGCCTGGTATCGGTGCATTGACCGAGCAGCTCGCTAAGCGTGCAAAGAAAGTCACCGCGTTTGAAATCGATCAGCGGTTATTGCCCATTTTAAACGATACACTTTCTCCATATGATAATGTTACGATCATTCATCAAGACGTATTAAAGGCAGATGTGGGAAAGGTCATCGAGGAAAATTTTGCTGACTGTAAAGAAGTGATGGTTGTCGCCAACCTTCCATATTACGTGACGACACCGATTATTATGAAGCTGCTTGAAGAAAACCTTCCATTGAAAGGGATTGTAGTCATGCTGCAAAAAGAAGTAGCAGATCGTATGGCCGCTGTCCCTTCATCAAAGGAATACAATTCGCTGTCTATCGCAGTTCAATACTATACGGAAGCGAAAACGGTGATGGTTGTGCCTAAAACGGTTTTCGTTCCACAGCCAAATGTCGATTCGGCTGTGATCAAGCTGACCGTTCGTGAAACGCCTGCTGTCTCAGTAGAAAATGATGAGTTTTTCTTTCAATTGATCCGTGCGAGCTTTGGTCAGCGCCGAAAAACATTGATGAATAATCTCATGAACAACTTACCTGATGGAAAGCAACATAAAGCGATCATTGAAGAAGCACTTCAAACAGCAGAAATTGATGGAAAGCGCCGCGGCGAGTCATTATCCATTGAGGAATTTGCCCGTTTGGCGAATGTTTTACAAAAAGCCCTGTCTTAAGGGCTTTTTTCTTTTGTTTTTCACCACTTCGTTTGTTCGGGCATAGGCTAGAAAGAACAGCACCATGAAAGACGAACATATTTAGCGCAAGACGATACCAACAGGATATGAGCCTGATTGTGGAGTGAAAAGCATGCAATTTCAAATAGGAGATATGGTGACAAGGGCATCCTATCAAATGGATATTTTGTTTCGAATTATTCGAATTGATGAGACCGATCAGCACGAAGCCACCGCCATATTGCATGGGAATGAAGTGAGGCTGATTGCTGATGCCAAGTTGTCAGATCTCGTCAAGGTTCAAAAAGAGGAACAGCTGACTAGAGAGAAAAATGACGAAAGAAAAATCAATGAATCGCTCGATTTACTAAGACAGGATTATCAGCTGCTGCGGGAAAAACAAGAGTATTATACTTCTGGACAATATCAGCATCAGGAGCAGTATTTTCACATGCCTGGAAAGGTCCTTCATTTAGATGGAGATGCTTCATACTTAAAGAAATGCTTAGATGTATATGAACGAATTGGTGTACCTGTGTATGGGGTGCATTGCCATGAGAAGAAAATGCCAAGCATGATTGACTCGTTAATTGATCAATATCGGCCAGATATATTGGTTATCACAGGACATGATGCGTATTCCAAGCAAAAGGGCGGCGTACATGATATCAGTGCATATCGTCATTCTCGGCATTTCGTTGAAACGGTTCAAAAAGCCAGACGGAAAATCCCTCATTTAGATCAGCTTGTGATCTTTGCTGGTGCCTGTCAATCTCATTTCGAATCATTGATCCAAGCAGGTGCCAATTTTGCGAGCTCGCCTTCCCGTGTGAATATCCATGCGCTCGACCCCGTCTATATCGTTGCGAAGATCAGCTTCACTCCATTTGTAGATCGAATCAACGTGTGGGATGTGCTCCGAAATACATTAACAAGAGAAAAAGGGCTCGGAGGCATCGAGACGAAGGGTGTTCTAAGGGTAGGTATGCCATATAAAAGAGATCATGAATCGACATAACCCGACTGATTTCAGTCTGGTTTTTTTTATGTTCAAAAAGAAATTGCAAAAGGATACATAATTCACCGGAAATTGAGAAAAATAGGGAGGAGAAAAGGTAGAAGTTTGTCAAAATTATTTTGTTGACAATGGCTCGTGTTCGTTGATATAATTTAATTTTTATTTGACAAAAACGGGCCGTTGTTGTATAATTATCTCAGTGAGGTGGATGCAATGGCGAAGACTTTGTCCGACATCAAAAGATCGCTTGATGGTAACTTAGGTAAACGTTTGACGTTAAAGGCTAACGGGGGCCGCCGTAAAACAATTGAGCGTTCGGGCATTTTAGCTGAAACGTACCCTTCTGTATTTGTGATTCAATTAGATCAAGATGAGAATTCGTTTGAAAGAGTTTCTTATAGTTATGCAGATATACTGACTGAGACGGTCGAATTAACGTTCGATGATACCGCTAGCTCAGTCGCCTATTAATGGGCAGTGAACTTTTTGTTTACTGCTTTTTGTTTTGCCTTTTTTTCTGAATGGGAGTCTGTCCATTTTTTGAAAGGGGTAAAAGAAAGGATTCGATACAAAATAAGAAAGCCACACAAGCGGTGGCACTGATTCGAATTCTCGACTAAAGGGGCTGTTTCGTTTGGGTAGACGCCGAGGCATTATGTCAGATGAGTTCAAATACGAGCTGGCGAAGGATCTTGGATTTTATGATACCGTCAAAAATGGAGGCTGGGGAGAGATTCGTGCGCGTGACGCAGGTAATATGGTCAAACGTGCCATTGAATTAGCTCAACAGCACATGGCTCAGGATGAGAATCAACGATAGAAAAACGGTCAGGGATACCTCGGGTGTCTCTGGCTTTTTTTGATGAAAAAGTCAGTGTGCTCAGCGTAAAAGCCTATATTCATCAGATCCATCAAATGTGATACAATATTGATACTTATGTTTAGATGGAGAAGTAGGTGAAATGTTTGCGTATTTTAGAAAAAGCACCGGCGAAAATTAATCTCTCACTTGATGTTCATGGAAAAAGACCGGATGGATATCACGAAGTGGAGATGGTGATGACAACAATAGACCTTGCAGATCGACTTGAGCTGACGGAGCTGGACAAGGATGAAATCCGTGTATCATCTCATAATCGATTCGTGCCAGATGACCAGCGTAATTTGGCTTATCAGGCGGCTAAATTACTTAAAACAAGGTTCGGTATTCAAAAAGGTGTATCCATTGTCATCACAAAAACAATTCCAGTCGCAGCAGGGTTAGCTGGAGGCAGCAGTGATGCAGCAGCAGCACTTCGCGGCTTAAATCGTTTGTGGAAGTTAAACCTCACGTTAGATGAACTAGCTGAGCTTGGAGCGGAGATCGGCTCAGATGTGTCCTTTTGTGTACACGGAGGCACAGCACTAGCGACAGGACGTGGAGAAAAGCTGCAGCATATTGCGACACCGCCGCATTGCTGGGTGATTTTAGCGAAGCCGGTGATTGGGGTATCTACAGCTGAAGTCTATAGACAATATGACGCAAGCAAAGTAGAACACCCGAATGTAAAGCGTATGATTGAAGCGATTGAAGCGAAAGATTATAAAGAGATGTGCGGCTCACTCGGAAATGTTCTAGAGTCTGTGACATTAAAGATGTATCCAGAAGTAGATATGATCAAAAGACAGATGAAACGTTTCGGTGCTGACGCTGTTTTAATGAGTGGAAGCGGCCCTACAGTATTTGGCTTGATTCAATATGAATCGAAGGTACAAAGAATATATAACGGACTGAGAGGGTTTTGTGATCAAGTATACGCTGTCCGCATGATCGGCGAACAAAATGCCCTTGATTAAATCCGTATATTAAGTTATATTTATCATAAATTATTCGGGTTCTGGGGGTAAGTTCATGAAGTTTCGTCGAAGCGGCAGATTGGTGGACTTAACAAATTATTTGTTAGCCCACCCGCACGTACTAGTACCGTTAACTTTTTTTGCAGAAAGATATCAATCTGCGAAGTCCTCCATTAGTGAAGACTTAACGATTATCAAACAGACCTTCGAACAGCAGGGAATAGGCACATTGCTTACTGTACCTGGTGCTGCTGGCGGAGTGAAATATATTCCGAAGATTCACCTAAAAGAAGCAGACGACGTGGTAAACGATATCGGAGAAGCTCTATCGACTCCTGAACGTGTACTTCCTGGCGGTTATTTATATTTAACCGATGTTTTAGGGAATCCTTCAATCCTTGCGAAAATCGGTAAGCTATTTGCGACCATCTTTGCAGATCGTGCGATTGATGTCGTCATGACTGTTGCGACAAAGGGTATTCCTATTGCCTATTCTGTTGCGGGTTATTTAAATGTGCCGGTTGTGATCGTTAGAAAAGATAATAAAGTAACTGAGGGATCAACTGTAAGTATTAACTACGCGTCAGGTTCGTCTAATCGAATTCAAACCATGTCACTTGCAAAGCGGAGCTTAGATAAAGGATCCAATGTCCTGATCATTGATGACTTTATGAAAGCTGGCGGAACCATTAACGGCATGGTGAATTTGCTTGAGGAATTTAATGCAAATGTTGCAGGGATCGGTGTTCTTTTAGAAGATGAAGGCGTAGATGAACGTCTCGTTGATGAGTATGTATCGCTTTTAAAGCTTTCAACCATTGATATGAAGCAGAAGATCATTGAGATCAATGAAGGCAATTTCCACGAGTTTTTTCATTCGAAAGCTTAAGCATTGATAAACATGTAGTTGAATGGGAGAGATTGATATGACAAAAGTTGTTCAAACCAAACATGCACCAGCAGCCATTGGACCTTACTCTCAAGGGATTATTGTCAATAACATGTTTTACAGCTCCGGGCAGATTCCATTAACGGCAGCTGGAGACTTTGTAAATGGAGATATTAAAGAACAAACTCATCAAGTGTTCCGTAATCTTAAGGCCGTACTTGAAGCAGCAGGTGCTTCCTTTGAAACAGTCGTGAAAGCAACAGTTTTTATCAAAGATATGGAACAATTCGCAGAAGTAAATGAAGTGTACGGTGAGTATTTCCATACACATAAGCCAGCTCGTTCTTGTGTGGAAGTGGCAAGACTTCCTAAGGATGCACTCGTAGAAATTGAAGTGATTGCATTAGTAAAGTAAACAGGCAATCGTAACGAAAGCCGTTTGGTTTCATCATATGCAGGAAAAGACATCATCATGATGTCTTTTTTTCGCGCAGAGAATGTAAGCGTCGTCACGAAGATGACAAAAAATGTATAAATATCCCGATATTTCAAAAAAAGTTTAAAAAAAGAGCAGGAGAATCACCACAATCGTTGAATACCTAAGTAATGCTTTTATATTGGGAAAAGGTGGTGAACTACTGTGGAAGTTACTGACGTAAGATTACGCCGCGTGAATACCGATGGTCGCATGAGGGCGATTGCATCCATCACGCTGGACCACGAATTTGTTGTTCATGATATTCGTGTGATTGATGGAAACAATGGCTTGTTTGTTGCAATGCCTAGCAAACGCACGCCTGATGGAGAGTTTCGCGACATTGCACATCCAATTAATTCAGGTACTCGGGGAAAAATCCAAGATGCTGTATTAAATGAATATCATCGCTTAGGCGAAGAGGAAGAGACAATTGAATATGAAGAAGCTGGAGCTTCTTAATGATACGTTAACCTAAAAAGGCAGCTTTAAGAGAAAATGGATGTTTTCTTTTAAATGCTGTCTTTTTTGCGTTTTTCCTCATGTGTCTTATATGTTTCATCCGTTAGAAAAATATTGTACTTCCTCATGTATCCTTGAAATCAGTCCTTATTTAGGATATATTTTTCTATGGATAATAGGGATATTGGAGGCCAATCAATGGATAAGCGGTTCGCAGTGATTTTAGCAGCGGGAAAAGGAACGAGAATGAAGTCAAAGCTATACAAAGTACTTCATCCAGTTTGCGGAAAGCCAATGGTCGAGCATGTGGCAGATGAAGCGTTAAAGCTTTCTTTAGCCAAGCTAGTGACGATTGTCGGTCATGGAGCAGAGAACGTCAAAGAGCAGCTTGGAGACAGAAGTGAGTATGCACTTCAAGAAGAACAGCTGGGAACAGCACATGCCGTCAAGCAAGCAAAGTCGTTCCTTGCGCAGGAAAAGGGAACAACCATTGTCATTTGTGGTGATACGCCATTATTGACAGCGGAAACAATGGAAGCTATGTTGAGCGAGCATCAAAAACATCAAGCGAAAGTCACTATTTTAACAGCACATGCGGATGACCCGACAGGTTATGGTCGTATTATTCGTGACGAAACCGGTGCTGTCGTGAAAATTGTGGAGCATAAAGATGCGAATGATGCGGAACGTCAAGTGAATGAAATTAATACAGGGACTTATTGTTTTTCAAATGAAGATCTCTTCCGTGTGATTGAGCAAGTGTCGAATGAAAATGCACAGGGCGAATACTATTTGCCAGATGTCATTGAAATTTTAAAGAATGAAGGACAAACGGTTGCAGCATATCAAACACCGCATTTTGAAGAAACACTTGGAGTCAATGATCGTATCGCTCTATCACAAGCAGAGCAATTCATGAAGCGACGTATTAATCATCAGCATATGAAGAATGGTGTGACCTTGATTGATCCTGAGAACACGTATATTTCACCTGATGCAGTGATCGGTGAAGATACAATGATTTATCCTGGGACGGTCATCAAAGGGAATGTGAAAATCGGTGCAGACGCCACTATTGGGCCAAACACTGAAATTGTTGACAGCATCATCGGAGACCGCACAGTGATTAAGCAATCTGTCGTCTGCGATAGTGAGGTTGGAGTCGATGTGACAATTGGGCCGTTTGCTCATATTCGCCCGTTGTCGAAAATTGGCGATGAAGTGAAAATCGGGAATTTTGTCGAAATCAAGAAAACGGTTTTCGGTGACCGCAGCAAAGCATCTCATCTAAGCTATATTGGAGATGCAGAGGTCGGAACTGATGTAAACCTTGGCTGTGGATCTATTACAGTCAACTATGATGGGAAGAACAAATTCTTAACGAAGATTGAAGATGGCGCTTTTATTGGCTGTAATTCTAATCTCGTGGCACCAGTCACTGTCGGAAAAGGGGCATATGTTGCAGCTGGTTCAACGGTTACAGAAGATGTACCGCAGGATGCATTGTCTATCGCTAGAGCAAGACAAGTCAATAAAGAAGATTATGTGAAAAATATTCATAAAAAATAATCCAAATACCCGGAGGTTTACCATGTCTAATCGTTATGCTGATGCGAATTTAAAGATATTCTCTTTGAATTCAAACCCTGAACTTGCGAAAGAAATTGCCGATCGTATCGGAGTTGATGTAGGAAAGAGCTCTGTTAAACGCTTTAGTGACGGTGAAGTCCAAATCAATATTGAAGAAAGTATCCGCGGCTGTGATTGTTATGTCATTCAATCCACTAGTGCGCCAGTGAATGAGCACATTATGGAGCTGCTCATTATGGTAGATGCACTAAAACGCGCTTCTGCGAAAACGGTCAATATTGTGATCCCTTATTACGGATATGCACGTCAAGATCGTAAGGCAAAACCTCGTGAGCCAATCACTGCGAAGCTATTTGCGAACT
The DNA here is from genome assembly GCF_038593215.1 of Bacillus sp. FSL W8-0920. Classification (NCBI taxonomy): domain Bacteria; kingdom Bacillati; phylum Bacillota; class Bacilli; order Caryophanales; family Bacillaceae; genus Bacillus; species Bacillus sp. FSL W8-0920. The sequence continues at coordinate 60,382 of NZ_CP151974.1, forward strand.
TACTTGAAACAGCGGGTGCTACACGTGTCATTGCACTTGATCTTCATGCGCCGCAAATCCAAGGTTTCTTTGATATTCCAATCGATAACTTAATGGCTGTGCCAATCTTAACAAACTATTTCGAACAGAAAAACTTGAATGATATCGTCGTTGTGTCTCCTGACCACGGTGGTGTAACACGTGCGCGTAAAATGGCAGATCGCCTGAAAGCGCCAATCGCAATTATCGACAAACGTCGTCCAAAGCCAAACGTTGCTGAAGTGATGAACATCATTGGTAACATTGAAGGCAAAACGGCGATTCTCATCGATGATATCATTGATACAGCTGGTACCATTACACTTGCTGCAAATGCACTTGTGGAAAATGGAGCGGCTGAAGTCTATGCTTGCTGTACTCACCCAGTATTGTCTGGACCAGCAGTAGAACGTATCACAAATTCTAAAATTAAAGAATTAGTTGTGACAAACAGTATTCACTTAACAGATGACAAGAAAGTTGGAAAATTCATTCCACTTTCAGTTGGGCCTTTGCTTGCAGAAGCCATCATCCGTGTACATGAAGAAGAATCTGTGAGCTACCTTTTCAGCTAATTTTCTGATTAAAAAAGGCCCTAGGCATCCACTTAGGGTCTTTTTGCTATCATCATTCACAGCAAATAGGTTTAAAATGATTCGGTTATGGGTAATTATGAGAGTAGTGACAAAAATGAAATAGGATGGTGCTGAATATGGCAACTTTAAAAGCAAATAAAAGAACTGATTTCAAACGTTCCACACTGCAAAAAATCCGTCATTCAGGACACGTTCCTGGTGTCATATACGGAAAAAATACAGACAACCTGGCTGTTTCACTAGACAGCATCGATTTATTAAAGACCTTACGTGATGAAGGGAAGAATACAATCATCACACTAGACGTGAACGGTGAAACAAAATCTGTGATGGTCACAGAATTACAAACAGACCCGCTGAAAAATGAGCTTGTCCATGCAGATTTCCAAGTGGTCGATTTACAGCGTGAAATTGAAGCGGATGTACCTGTTCAACTGATTGGCGAATCTAAAGGAGTTAAAGATGGCGGTGTGCTTCAGCAGCCACTATTTGAACTATCCATTACAGCGAAACCAAAAGATATCCCTCAGCATATAGAAGCAGATATTACAAACTTAGAAGTGAATGATGTCCTAACAGTCGCTGATTTGTCTGTTCAGTCATCATATCAAGTGAATAACGATCCAGAAGAAGTCGTGGCATCCATTTTACCGCCTCAGCAATCAGAGGTTCCTGAACCAGATAGCGCAGAGGAACCAAAAGAACCTGAGGCCATTAAAGAAAAGGATAACGATGGAGAATAACTGGTCATTTAGAGACGTAACCCTCCCGCGGTTGCGTCTTTTGTGCTAGAATGAAAAGAATTCATACGTTTTACATGAGGCAATCCTATTGGCTCATTTTTTAGGCGTGTGCTTTGTGACAAAGGAGGTTATTGGTTTCATGCTTGCATTCGTTGGATTAGGTAATCCAGGAAAAGAATATGAAAAAACAAGACATAATGTCGGGTTTATGACAATAGATGAATTATCGAAAAAATGGGACATCCCTTTAAATCAGTCAAAATTCAATGGACTGTTTGGAACAGGGTTTGTTTCAGGGCAAAAGGTTCTACTTGTAAAGCCGCTTACATATATGAACTTATCAGGGGAATGCGTGCGTCCGCTAATGGATTACTATGATATTCCTCTTGAACATTTGAAAGTCATCTATGATGATCTTGATTTGCCAACTGGCCGGATTCGTTTGCGTACAAAAGGAAGTGCTGGCGGGCATAATGGAATCAAATCGTTGATTCAGCATTTAGGGTCACCTGAGTTTGATCGATTCCGTATTGGCATTGGACGCCCTCAAAATGGCATGAAGGTCGTCGATTACGTGCTAGGACGCTTTTCAGAAGAGGAGCAGCCTGACATTGCATCAGCCATTCAGGCGTCTGTCGAAGCTTGTGAGGCGGCTTTAACTAAGCCATTTTTAGAAGTGATGAATGATTTTAACAAAAAGGTATAAGAATGATAAGCAAAGCACATACTGATCATAAAATCTCAGCATGGGAGGATCACGTATGGCTTTGCATTATTACTGCCGGCACTGTGGTGTAAAGGTTGGCAGTCTAGATGAATCCGCTGTTCAAAGTGAAGCACTTGGATTTCATCACTTAACAAATGAGGAAAGAAACGATATGATTTCTTATAGGGAAAATGGTGATTTACATGTACAAACCATTTGTGAGGATTGCCAAGAGGCGCTCGAAAGAAATCCTGATTACCATCAGTATCATACCTTTATTCAATAAAAAGCTTTGGTGTAGATAATAGACCAAAGCGTTTTTCTGTTTTAAACAAGCAGGGAGGAGGAGCCAAATGAAAAATATACAATCATTTATCAAACAAAGTGATGATTTTCAGTCCATTTTTAATGGGCTAAAGGAAGGGTTAAAAGAACAGCTGCTCGCCGGACTATCAGGCTCCGTCAGATCTTTATTTACAGCCGCTATATCAGACGAACTTAAGCGGCCAATGTTTATTGTGACTCACAACTTGTATCAAGCGCAGAAGGTAACAGATGATCTTGCCAGTGTGATGTCAGATCGCTCGGTCCTTCTTTATCCTGTGAATGAACTCATTGCTTCAGAAATTGCCGTTGCAAGCCCTGAGCTCAGAGCACAGCGTCTAGATGTTCTGAACCGGCTGGCGAATGGAGAAAACCCCATTATCGTCACCCCGGCTGCTGCGGTGCGTCGAATGCTTCCGCCAGTTGAGCTCTGGAAGGAGAGTCAGTTCCATTTAAAGCTTGGTGAAGAAATTGATTTGGAGGCGTTTTCAAAACAGCTTGTACAAATCGGTTATGACCGGACGTCAATGGTTGCTGCGCCCGGAGATTTTAGTGTGCGCGGAGGAATCATTGATATTTATTCGTTAACGGAAGATCATCCAATTCGTATTGAGCTGTTTGATACAGAAGTAGACTCAATTCGAACGTTCCACTCGGATACACAGCGTTCATTAGAAACACTTCAAGAAATTAAAATCGGTCCCGCAAAAGAGCTGATTGTGAGAGGGCCTGAACGAGTGAGAGCCATTGAACAGCTTGATCAAGGACTTGCGAAGAGCTTAAAGAAATTCAACTCGGACCAGCAAAAAGAATTGCTGCATCAACATATTTCTGCTGATCGAGAGAAGCTGCTAGAGGGTATCGTGACACAGGAAATGACGAAGTACCTGTCCTATTTCTATGAAAAACCTGCTAGTTTGCTAGATTACACTTCACAGGATACGATTATTATTTTAGATGAAATTAGCAGGATTCAGGAGATGGAAGAACAGCTTGAGCAGGAAGAAGCCGATTGGACAATTAGCCTGCTTGAAGAAGGCAATATTCTTCATGATTTATCCCTTTCTTTCCCGTTCCAACAACTGATCAATCAGCAATCGCGGTCGATTCTGTACTACTCCTTGTTCCTGAGACATGTCCAGCAGACAAATCCGCAAAATATCGTCAATGTATCTAGTAAGCAAATGCAGAATTTCCACGGGCAGATGAATGTGCTTGCAAGTGAAATTGAACGCTACAAAAAACAACAATACACAGTTGTCTTCTTAGGTGCGGATGAAGAGCGGACAGACAAACTGTCTTCTGTCTTACATGATTATGACATTGAAGCCGCTCTTGCCAAGCCGGACGCAGAGCTTGTAAGCGGGCAGGTGTATATTTTACAAGGTGAGCTGCAAACAGGCTTTGAACTGCCGTTATCGAAAATTGCCGTGATCACAGAAGGCGAGCTCTTCAAGAAACGTGTGAAGAAGCAGGCGCGTAAGCAAAAGCTGACCAATGCAGAGCGAATTAAGAGCTATTCAGAGCTTCAAGTCGGCGATTACGTGGTGCACATTAACCACGGGATCGGTAAGTATTTAGGAATTGAAACGCTTGAAATCGGCGGCATTCATAAAGATTATTTAAATATTCATTATCAAGGAAGCGACAAGCTTTATGTACCGGTTGAACAAATTGATCAGGTACAGAAATATGTTGGATCAGAAGGTAAAGAACCAAAGCTGTACAAACTAGGCGGCAGCGATTGGAAACGTGTGAAGAAAAAAGTAGAGTCCTCTGTACAGGACATCGCAGATGATCTCATTAAGCTGTACGCAGAGCGTGAGGCAAGCAAAGGGTATGCCTTCTCGCCTGATCATGAGATGCAGCACCAGTTTGAATCAGCGTTCCCTTACCAGGAAACAGATGATCAAATCCGTTCGATTCATGAAATCAAACAAGACATGGAGCGGGAGCGTCCAATGGACCGCCTGCTTTGTGGAGATGTGGGATACGGAAAAACAGAAGTGGCGATTCGAGCCGCCTTCAAAGCGATTGCTGACGGGAAGCAAGTTGCTCTACTCGTGCCGACAACCATCTTAGCGCAGCAGCATTTTGACACGATTATGGACCGATTCCAAGACTATCCGGTCAAAATTGCTCAGCTGAGCCGTTTCCGTACAAGAAAAGAAACAACCGAAACGTTAAAAGGGTTGAAAAATGGAACGATTGATATGGTTATTGGTACACACCGTTTGCTTTCTAAAGATATTGTCTATAAAGACTTAGGTTTGTTGATTATTGATGAAGAGCAGCGTTTTGGTGTGACCCATAAAGAGAAAATTAAACAGATGAAAGCCAATATCGATGTACTGACATTAACGGCTACGCCAATTCCGCGTACGCTGCATATGTCTATGCTTGGCGTACGGGATTTATCGGTTATTGAAACACCGCCTGAAAACCGTTTCCCTGTTCAAACCTATGTGGTCGAGTACAATGGCGCTTTAGTCAGAGAAGCGATTGAGCGAGAACTAGCACGCGGTGGTCAAGTGTACTTCCTGTACAACCGTGTCGAGGATATTGAACGAAAAGCAGATGAAATCTCTATGTTAGTTCCAGATGCGAAAGTCAGCTATGCACATGGGAAAATGAGTGAGAACGAGCTGGAATCAGTGATGATCAATTTCCTTGAAGGTGAATCAGATGTATTGGTCAGTACCACCATCATTGAAACGGGAGTCGACATTCCAAATGTGAACACGCTCATCGTCCACGATGCGGATAAAATGGGGCTTTCTCAGCTGTACCAGCTAAGAGGACGAGTAGGACGCTCGAATCGGGTCGCATATGCTTATTTCACGTATCGAAAAGATAAAGTTCTTTCTGAAGTAGCAGAGAAGAGACTTCAAGCTATTAAAGAATTCACAGAGCTCGGATCAGGATTTAAAATTGCGATGCGTGATTTAACGATTCGAGGAGCAGGAAATTTACTTGGTGCACAGCAGCATGGATTCATTGATTCTGTTGGATTCGACCTCTATTCTCAAATGCTGAAAGAAGCCATTGAGGAAAGAAGAGGCGATACAACGGCTCAAGATAAATTCGAACCGGAAATCGATCTGCAAATCGATGCTTACATCCCGGACACTTACATTTCGGATGGGAAGCAAAAGATCGAGATGTATAAACAGTTCAGAGCGATTGGATCAATTGAAGAGCGAAAAGAGCTTCAAGATGAGATGATCGACCGATTCGGTGAATATCCGCAAGAAGTGGCGGACTTGTTCACGATTGCGACGATGAAAGTATACGCAGTGCAGGAACGTGTCGAACTGATCAAGATGGAGAAAGGCATTGTCAGGCTCACCCTTGAAGAGCAAGCAAGCAGTGAAATCGACGGTCAAAAATTATTTGCCCTCGGCAGTAAATATGGCCGTGATATTGGCTTAGGAATGGAAGGCAGCAAGCTAATTATTTCTGTCCAAACGAAAGGCAAGAAGACAGGGGAATGGCTTGAAATCGTTCTGAATATGCTTCGGGGTCTTCAAGATGTGAAAAAAGAAACCATTCCATCTTCATAAAAATTTGTTTGTCTCTCGTGTATATTACGGTTGATGTGACGGATACTAATCTCAGGGTCAAGTGGTGAATGTTGCATAAAGTGGACGCTTTTGCTCCATTCACCCAACACATCATCAAACGAAAGAGAGGCAGCAGTGAATGAAAGCAACTGGAATTGTACGCCGCATCGATGATCTAGGTAGAGTGGTTATTCCGAAGGAGATTCGCAGAACATTGCGCATCCGGGAAGGAGATCCGCTTGAGATTTTCGTCGACCGCGATGGAGAAGTCATTTTGAAGAAGTATTCGCCGATTAGTGAGCTAGGAGACTTTGCGAAGGAATATGCTGATGCATTATTCGACAGTTTGGGTCATTCCATCCTGATTTGTGATCGAGATACGTATATTGCTGTATCCGGCAGTTCGAAAAAAGAGTACTTAAACAAATCCATCAGTGATTTACTTGAACGAACAATGGACCAGCGCAATTCTGTATTAGAAGAAAGCAAAAAAGAAATTCAACTTGTCGATGGTATTGATGATGACGTATCTGCTTATACCATTGCACCTATTGTTGCAAACGGAGATCCGATTGGCGCCGTCGTCTTATTTTCTAAAGAGCGTTCAATGGGGGAAGTGGAACATAAAGCGGCAGAAACAGCAGCTGGCTTCCTAGCCCGTCAAATGGAACACTAGGTCTAATAATTCTATATCATTTTGATGAAACGAAAGAATGCCGATGAAATCATTTGATTTTGTCGGCGTTTTTTATATGGAATGAAACAAAACGAGAAATGTGCCGTCTACTCCTTAGAAAGAAACGGCTTTTCATTCACGTATGATATAATGAGTGCGTTTAACTGTAGATCTATTTTTAAAGGAGTCATCCATGAAAAATGCTGTGAATCAGCCGCATTGGCTTTTCCAGGGTGCGGTGATTTTGACCATCGCAGGCTTGTTATCAAAGGTACTAAGTGCCGTTTATCGTGTTCCGTTCCAGAACATCGTAGGAGACACAGGGTTTTATATTTATCAGCAAGTGTACCCCTTCCTCGGTATTGCGATCATGCTCGGCACCACAGGGTTTCCTGTCATGGTGTCCAAGCTTTTGAGTGAGCATGGGGAAGAGAATCGACGAATTATTACAAGGGTATCCTTGGTCTATATCACTTTACTGAGCCTGGTCTTATTTCTTTGTCTTTACATAGGAGCAGGCAGTATTGCGAGCCTTATGGCGGACAGTCAATTAATCCTGCTCATCCAAATGAGTGCTTTCGTGTTTTTATTTCTGCCGCTTACCGTGATGCTGAGAGGCGTTTTTCAGAGTGACGGTATGATGCTTCCAACGGCTGTTTCTCAATTGGTTGAGCAGCTCATCAGGGTAGGCGTCCTGCTTGTTTTATCCTTCTATTTCGTCAGGCACGGCTATTCGCTTTATGAAACAGGGGCGGGTGCAGTCTTCTCCTCCATAGCGGGAAGCGCGGCCTCGCTTATACTGCTTCTTTTCCTTTGGCTGACTTACCGAAAACAGTCTTCTGCACCTATGACAGTCAAGCGGGCGACACTTCGGAAAAAGGATGTTTTGAAGAGTTTGGTGCTGTATACATTCACGATTTGTGTCAGCGGATTGCTCATTTTATGGATGCAAATGATTGATGCCTTTCATCTGTATGCGTTGCTGCGCAGTGAGGGACTGAGTGAAGCTGCGGCAAAGGCGGCAAAAGGTGTGTATGACCGAGGGCAGCCGTTTTTACAGCTAGGGACAGTGTTTGCCATTAGCATCGGGACCTCTCTTGTGCCATTTTTATCTGCTGCCATGAGGAATGGAGAGCATGAAGCGATCAGGCAAAAAGTACGTACATCGTTTAAAACCACGTCAGTTTTAGGGATTGGTTCCGCAGTTGGGCTGATTTGTATTCTTTCGTCAGTCAATACCATGCTTTTTCGTAATGATTTAGGTACCGATGCGCTGCAAATATTCTGTATTTCCATCGCATTTACATCGATTGCGATTACGCAAGCAGCTTTACTTCAAGGGCTTGGGCATACTGTGTATCCGGCTGTTGTGGTGCTTCTCAGTGTGCTAGTGAAATGGATACTCACGCTTGCACTTGTGCCGCTATTTGGCATCTACGGTGCCGCATGGTCAACCGTGTGCGGTTTTCTTGCTGCCGCTCTGCTCAATGCCGTTTATTTGAGGCATAAAGGATGGATTTCGTTGAGAGAGTTGTTCCCAGTGAAAATTCTTTTATCGGCCGCTTTCATGGCCATTGTCTTAATAGGGTATCAGGCACTGTTTTCTTGGGTCATTCCCTTTGAAAAACGTCCTTTTTCCGTTTTAGAGAGCCTGACGTCAGTTTTTATTGGTGGTTTCGCCTTTTTATATAGTATTCTTAAGCTAGAAGTATTTACGGACGAGGAATGGAGACTCATTCCATTAGGAGAAAAGATTTTATATTTTAAACAGATGAGAGGGAATCAAAATGGCAGGTAAGATTACCGTCGTCGGTCTTGGGGCAGGCGACATGGATCAGCTGACGCTCGGTGTATACAAGCAGCTGAAGCAGGCGAAAGAAGTATTTATGAGAACGCAGGACCACCCGCTTACCGCAGAGTTGATGCAGGAGGTTCCATCGCTGACCTTTTTTGATGAGATTTATGAAAAGCACGATCAGTTTGATTCGGTCTATCAGGAAATCACGGAAATTTTATTTACAGAGGCTGCGGAAAAGGAGATTGTGTACGCAGTACCAGGTCACCCATTTGTCGCTGAAAAGACCGTCCAGCTATTAGTTTCTCAGCAGCAAGAGCGCGGGATTGAGGTGTCCGTTGCTGGTGGACAAAGCTTTTTGGATGCGACGTTTAACTCCTTGCAGATCGACCCCATCGAGGGATTCCAATTCGTTGATGCAGGAGATATGAGAGCGGACGATCTGAAATTGACCCAGCATGTCCTCATTTGTCAGGTATATGATCAGCTCACCGCTTCGAATGTGAAACTCACGCTGATGGAAAAGCTTCCAGACGATTATGAAGTCTATATTGTGACTGCGGCTGGAAGCAGCCTGGAACAGATTACTGCCGTTCCTTTATTTGAACTTGATCGAGATGTGTCGATAAATAACTTAACGAGTGTTTATGTGCCTCCGATTCAAGATGAAAAGCTGCTTTACCAACAATTTGACACCTTCCGTGACGTCATCCGTACATTAAGAGGTCCGGGCGGCTGTCCATGGGATCAACAACAAACCAATGAGTCACTTAAACCCTATTTAATTGAAGAATGCTATGAACTGCTTGAAGCGATAGATGAAGATGATCCAGACCACATGGTGGAAGAGCTCGGAGATGTGATGCTGCAGGTGTTACTTCATGCTCAAATTGGTGAAGATGACGGCTTTTTCTCAATTGATGACGTCATCCAGCATGTCACAGAAAAAATGATTCGTAGACATCCCCATGTGTTTGGCGACACAAATGTTTCTGAAGCAGAAGAAGTGGTCGTCAACTGGGAAAAAATCAAGCAGCAGGAGAAGCCGGAGCGGGCAGCCTCTATGTTGCAATCCATCCCGGCGACGCTTCCAGCATTAACAAAGGCATATAAGCTCCAAAAGAAAGCCGCCAAAGTAGGCTTTGATTGGACAGATGTGAAAGATATTTGGAACAAATACGAAGAAGAAAAGCAGGAATTTCTCGTTGAAGTGGCAGAGAAGCCGGACGAAAGTGCAACGAAGCAGATGAAAGACGAATTTGGAGATCTTTTGTTTGTTCTCGTCAACATTGGAAGGTTCTATCAGCTAGAACCTGAAACGGCGCTCGCTTCCGCCAACACAAAATTCATGCGTCGCTTTCAGCATATCGAACAAAAAGCAAAGGACATGGGACGTTCATTAGAGGACTTAACGCTAGAGGAAATGGACGATCTATGGAACGATGCCAAACGTATAGAAAGAGGTGAGCATACATGAGACTAGATAAATTTTTAAAAGTGTCCCGTTTAATCAAAAGAAGAACATTGGCAAAAGAAGTCGCTGATCAAGGCAGAATTTCGATTAACGGCACACAGGCGAAAGCCAGCTCTGATGTGAAAGAAGGAGACGAGCTTAAAATCCGTTTTGGTCAAAAACTAGTGACGGTTCAAGTCAACGAGTTAAAGGACACAACGAAAAAAGAAGAAGCCGCTGGCATGTATACTGTGCTAAAAGAAGAAAAAACAGCAGAATAGGGCTTGTTCTAAATGATCCTCCTGTCACATACAATGCAGTAACAATGCAAGTATGAGATATGGGGGATGTATAAATGAATCAATATTATAATCAACCTCAAGGCACGAAGTTGTCATCAGAAGCGGAACACAATATCACAATGCGAAACAGAAAGCATTTAGATATTACCGGCGTCAAACAGGTGGAAAGCTTTGATAATGAAGAATTTCTGCTTGAGACGGTCATGGGGATTCTCGCTATCCGTGGAGAAAATCTGCAAATGAAAAACCTAGACGTCGAAAAAGGCGTTGTGTCGATTAAAGGACGTGTCTTTGACTTAATTTATGTAGATGAGCAGCACGGGGAGAAAGCTAAAGGATTTTTTAGCAAGCTGTTTAAATGACGCTGACAGTCCAGTTTTATACGATGCTTTCGATGGTAGCGATGGGCATCTGGCTGGGCGCATCGCTTGATACGTACAAGCTGTTTGTGAATCGGGAAAAGACAGCAAAATGGCTTTTGATTATACACGATCTCCTTTTTTGGCTGGTACAGGGTCTCTTATTCTTTTATGTTCTGCTGCTGACAAATGAAGGAGAATTCAGGCTTTATATCTTTCTAGCCGTTGCACTAGGTTTCTCGATGTATCAGGCATTGATGAAACAGCTGTATATGAACATTCTCAAATTTATCACGATGTGTATTTATCAAACCGTTCTCATCCTTAAAAGGCTGGTCATGTCGATCGTCTTCCAGCCGATCCGTTGGATTGTCACAATGGTCATAAGTGTTATACTGTTCTTGTTCCACTCGCTCTTACGTCTTGTTCGTTTTACGTTTCGGCTCGTGTGGAAGGTGCTGTCCATTGTTTGTTATCCGCTCATCTGGTTACTTAATGTGACCATTATTCATCGGATTCCCGAAAAATGGCGAACATCAATGAGATTGTTTTTCTCTAAAGGAGCAGGAATTTTACAAGGGACCAAGAAATTATCTGGTACCATCAAAACGAAATGGAAACAATTCTGGACAAAGTAAGAGAGGAGGCCTTCAACCTTGAACAAGAGAAAAAGAAATATCGCACAAATTCAAAATGATTACCAAAAACAAATGGAACAGCAAGCACAACGCTTAAAACGCAAACGCCGTGGACTCCTTAGAAGGCTTACCGTGTTTGGTGTGATCGTGCTCATGTTTGCTGTCTTGGTGACAAGTGCCCTCTGGTCGCAATCGTCCTCATTAAAGGAAAAAGAAGAGAAGAAGGTTGCGCTCGAAAAAGAATTAAAGCAATTACAAACAAAGCAGGAAGATATTTCTGATGAAATTAAAAAGCTGAAAAGCAAGGAATACGTACTCGAACTGGCACGACGAGACTATTATATGTCCAAAAAAGGCGAAAAAATCTTTGATGTGGGCAATAAGAGCGATTAGCCTTGTTGACACTTAAAATTCAGTTTATGTATAATTGAACAAATGAGATTTTTTTATAAGTCTAAGGAGGAGCACTTTTTTTATGTCGATTGAAGTTGGCAGCAAGTTACAAGGGAAAGTTACGGGCATTACAAATTTTGGAGCTTTTGTGGAGTTGCCAGGCGGTTCAACTGGTCTCGTTCATATCAGTGAGGTAGCCGATAACTATGTAAAAGATATTAATGAGCATTTAAAAGTCGGTGAACAAGTTGAAGTGAAAGTGATTAACGTTGAAAAAGACGGTAAAATCGGCTTGTCCATTAAAAAAGCAAAAGATCGTCCTCAACAACAACAATCAAGACCGAGCAGAAATGATTTCCGTCCGAAGGAATCGTTTGAGCAAAAAATGAACAAATTCTTAAAAGATAGTGAAGACCGCTTAACATCTTTAAAACGTAACACGGAATCAAAACGTGGGGGACGCGGAGCAAGAAGAGGTTAACTTGTTGCTGCTTTCTATATATCTTTCACAACAAAGCACCTGCTGTCCGCAGGTGCTTTTTTTCTTGATCCATACGACATTTTTTGAGATTTCGTCATTTAATTTAAAACTTCCTATTGACGGACAAGCGATTCCTTTGTATTATAGATCTTGTGCTTCTTAGCGCATTTTTATTATGGCGGTGTAGCTCAGCTGGCTAGAGCGTACGGTTCATACCCGTGAGGTCGGGGGTTCGATCCCCTCCGCCGCTATCCTTTTTATTAGAACATAAAAGCAAGGCCCGTTGGTCAAGCGGTTAAGACACCGCCCTTTCACGGCGGTAACACGGGTTCGAATCCCGTACGGGTCATCTTCGAAAACAGCTTTCTTTAGGAAAGCTGTTTTTTTGTGTCTTCGTAAAATTCTGATGAAAGACATCGACTTTCATGAAAGTATGCCTTTTTGACGAATAAAGCGTCGAACGTTTTATGGAAACGACAACTTCTTTTGACAAAATTTCTTTTTCACCTTCGCTATAATGACAAGCAACGAATATCAGGTGGGGGATGAAAAGATGGAAAAACTAGAAAGAAGAACTGATTTAACAGGAGCGGGGTTTGAAAGAATCAGTGCAGGGTTAAAAAAGATGAAAAACCTGTTTCTTCATCATACGCATTCTCTTTTTTTCTATAAAGGGTTTATTTATGTCGTTCTTGGTTTTTTATTAGGACGAGCCTTTATATTATCTGAAATTATGCCGTTTGCTCTGCCTTTCTTTGGCTCGATGCTACTTATCAAAAGAGATAAGTCCATGCTTGCTTGTCTCGCTTTACTTGCTGGAGCCATGACGATATCACCTCAAAATGCATTGTTTGTGTTTGCGTCGCTGATCGTATTCCTTCTTATGTCCAAGGTGGTTTCTTTCATCATTAAAGACCCAGTGAAAACATTGCCGGTTGTCATTGTGCTGTCAATGCTGATCACCAGAGGAGCATTTGTTTACCTAGAGCAAGGTGCTGTGCAAAGCTACGATTACGTCATGGCGGGTGTCGAAGCAGGACTTGCCTTCATTTTGACACTGATTTTCCTTCAAAGCCTGCCGATTTTTACAGTCAGGAAAATCAAACACTCCTTAAAGGTTGAAGAAATTATTTGCTTTATGATTTTGATTGCCTCAGTTTTAACAGGTCTGGCAGGCATCACATTTCAAGGAATGCAGGCAGAGCATATTTTGTCACGATATGTAGTGCTGAGCTTTGCCTTTATTGGAGGAGCGAGTATTGGTTGTACAGTGGGTGTCGTGACTGGATTAATTCTCGGTCTCGCTAACATCGGAAACCTTTATCAGATGAGTCTTCTTGCCTTTTCAGGTTTATTAGGGGGATTGCTGAAAGAGGGGAAGAAAGCAGGCGCAGCCATTGGCTTAATTGTGGGTTCCTTACTTATTTCCTTGTACGGAGAAGGATCAGCAGGACTCATAACCACGCTATATGAATCATTGATTGCGGTTGCGCTCTTCTTGCTCACGCCGCAATCAGTGACCTCTAAGGTAGCGAAATATATTCCTGGTACGGTAGAGCATGTACAGGAACAGCAGCAATACGCCCGGAAAGTACGAGATGTGACAGCAAAAAAGGTAGACCAATTTTCTAACGTATTTCATGCGCTGTCTGAGAGTTTTGCGACATTTTACGATTCCATTCCTGAAGAAAAGAAACAGGAAGAGGATGTAGATCTTTTTTTAAGTACGATCACAGAACGATCCTGTCAAACGTGCTATAAGAAAAATAAATGCTGGGTGCAGAACTTTGATACAACCTATGAACTGATGAAACAAGTTATGCATGAATCTGATGAAAAAACCTACGAGCAAAACCGGAAATTGAAGAAGAAATTTAGCCAGCACTGCTCAAAATCAAAACATGTCGAGGAATTGATTGAAGAGGAGATCGCTTACTATAAAGCCAACCAGACTCTGAAGAAAAAAGTCCAAGACAGCAGACGACTGGTAGCTGAACAGCTGATGGGTGTCTCACAAGTGATGGAGGATTTTTCCCGGGAAATAAAACGGGAAAGAGAACAGCATTTTATTCAAGAAGAGCAGATGATAGAAGCACTGCAGCACTTTGGAATTGAAATTCAGCAAGTAGAAATTTATAGCTTGGAGCAGGGGAATGTCGATATTGAAATGAGAATCCCATATTGCCAGGGCCATGGTGAATGTGAAAAAATCATCGCCCCTATGCTCTCAGATATTTTAGAAGAACAGATTTTAGTCAAAGCAGAGCAGTGTGCAGAGCACCCAACAGGCTATTGCCACGTTGTATTTGGCTCTGCAAAATCATATCGAGTGGCTACAGGCGTAGCGCATGCAGCAAAAGGCGGAGGATTAGTGTCTGGAGACAGCTACAGCATGATGGAGCTGGGTGCGGGCAAATATGCCGCGGCTATTAGTGATGGAATGGGCAATGGAGCAAGGGCTCATTTTGAAAGCAATGAAACGATTAAGCTGTTAGAAAAAATATTGGCATCAGGCATCAATGAAAAAGTGGCGATTAAAACCATTAATAGTATTTTATCTTTACGAACGACAGATGAAATCTATTCAACGTTAGATTTATCCATTATTGATTTACAGGATGCGAGCTGTAAATTCCTTAAGATCGGTTCAACACCCAGCTTTATTAAACGGGGTGATCAGGTGATGAAAGTACAAGCGAGCAACTTACCGATCGGGATTATTGATGAATTTGAAGTGGAGGTTGTGAGTGAACAGATGAAGGCAGGAGATCTGCTGATTATGATGAGTGATGGCATTTTCGAAGGACCAAAGCATATTGAAAATCATGATCTCTGGGTGAAACGCAAAATGAAAAGCTTTAAAACAGAAGATCCGCAAGAGATTGCTGATTTATTAATGGAAGAGGTCATTCGAACAAGATCGGGTCAAATTGATGACGATATGACGGTTGTTGTCATCAGGCTTGATCACAATACGCCTAAATGGGCATCCATTCCGACTGGTACATTCTATCTTGAGAAACAAGAGATTTCTTGAAATATCGTATAATATGAATTTCTTCTGGCGATGATGGGGATATAAAGCATTCAGTTACGATCCCAGGAGGAATGAAGATGCGAAAAGGTCACGTAAACCAAATCTTATTGATTACAGATGGCTGCTCAAATCACGGGGAAGATCCACTTGCGATTGCCTCATTGGCAAAGGAACAAGGGATTACAGTCAATGTCATTGGCATTATGGAGGAAAACAGACACGATCATGAAGCAATGAAAGAAGTTGAGGGGATTGCTCTAGCAGGCGGAGGCATTCATCAAGTTGTCTACGTCCAGCAGTTATCTCAAACGGTACAAATGGTTACAAAAAAAGCGATGACACAAACCTTGCAAGGTGTTGTGAATAAAGAATTGCAGCAAATCCTTGGTAAGGACACTGAAATTGAAGAGCTTCCGCCTGATAAGCGCGGGGAAGTGATGGAAGTAGTCGATGAGTTAGGAGAGACGGTTCACCTTCAAGTACTTGTGCTTGTTGATACAAGTGCAAGTATGAAACCGAAGCTGCCGACCGTTAAAGAAGCACTCATTGACCTCTCCATTAGTTTAAATTCAAGAATTGGTGAAAATCAGTTTGGAATGTGTATATTTCCCGGGAAAAACTCAGATGCTGAAATTGTGTTGAATTGGACGCCTCGATTCGATTCACTGTCATCTATTTTCCCGAAACTGACCACGGGAGGAATTACTCCAACTGGACCAGCGCTTCGAGAAGCACTCCAGCATTTCAAATCAGTTCGTTCACGTAAAGGGCTGCTTGAAGCAAAGGAAGAGCATGATGAATTCGGCTTCTAACATTCCGTTAGGCACGGTGATTCAAGGGAAATGGCATCACCATCATTACCGCATCGTAAAAGAGCTAGGAAAAGGGGCGAACGGTATTGTCTATCTAGCCGAATCGCCAAATGGTCAAGTAGCCCTTAAAGTGAGTGATGACAGTATGCTCATTGCATCTGAAGTCAATGTATTAAAATCCTTTTCTAAGGCTCCTGTGAAAACCATGGGGCCTTCTTTTTATGATATGGATGATGCAATTTATCCCGGCATGCTTCAAAAGCGTTCCTTTTATGTGATGGAGTATGTCAGAGGCCCATTACTACTTGAATTTGTAAAACAAAAAGGTGATGAGTGGATCGTTGTTTTAATGGTTCAGCTTTTATCTAACCTGGCTCATTTACATCAAGAAGGCTGGATTTTTGGTGACTTGAAGCCAGATAATCTCATCGTGTCAGGTCCCCCGGCAGCGATCCGGTGCATTGATGTAGGGGGAACGACAAAAGCAGGCAGGGCAATCAAGGAGTATACCGAGTTTTTTGATCGAGGCTATTGGGGATTCGGCACAAGAAAGGCAGAGCCATCTTATGATCTGTTTGCCTTAAGTATGGTGATGGTGAACTGTGCGTATAAGAAAGAATTCAAAAAAGGAGCAGAACCGGAAAAGCAGCTTTACAGAGCCATTGAAGGACATCCTTTATTAAAGCGTTATGAGCGGGTGTTAAAGGCTGCTCTACAAGGTAAATATCAATCAGCGGCGGCTATGAAGAGTGCAATGCTGAAAGAAGGACAGCTGATCGCTTCAAGAAAAGCGAGTCAAAAGAAGCAGCAAAAAAACGGGCAAAAGCCCGCTGTTCAACAAAATCAACAGGTGACTTCACGATCGAGAGTTGCAGCAGCAAAAAGAACACCAGTACGCAAAAAATCAGGCGGGCTTTTTGAAACTGTTCTTATCGTGTGCAGTGTACTTGCTCTTTACTGTGCATATGTAGTTTTGTTCCTGCTATAGACCTGTAAAAAAGCAGGCTTCATCTTTGCTTGGAGCTACTGAAAGTGATAGGATATGTATATCTTTAAATTACCTGCTCTTTGTGAGGAGGAAGTTGTGAATAGAATTGAATCATTTTTGAAAAAACATGATGTTTACCTTGAAAATACGACAGTCATTGTCGGGGTTTCTGGCGGACCAGATTCCATGCTTTTACTGCACGAACTAAACAAACGTCGAAAAGGTTCCTTTCAGCTGATTGCAGCCCATGTAGATCACATGTTCAGAGGAGAAGAATCCTTTGCTGATTTGGCATTTGTTGAGGCATACTGCAAAGAGCAAGGAATACCTTTTGAATCGGCCCGCATACAAGTTGCCCAATATGCAAAAGAAAACCACTTAAACAAACAGGCAGCTGCAAGAGAGTGCAGATATGCTTTCTTTCGTCAATTGATGGAGCAATACAACGCTCAATTTATAGCGCTTGCACATCATGGCGACGACCAAGTAGAAACAATGATGATGAGGCTTGTGAGAGGGACAGTTGGAATAGGACTCGCAGGTATCCAAGCAAAACGTCCTTATCAAGATGGATGGCTGATTCGGCCGCTCATTGGATATTCCAAGGATGACGTGCTGACCGCTTGTGAAAAAGAACATATACCCTATGTCATTGATCAAAGCAATCACACAGATGACTACTTGAGAAACCGGGTAAGAAGACACATTCTTCCCGTGTTAAAAGAAGAGGCACCTCATGTACATGAAAGCTTTCAGTTTGTAAGTGACATGCTGACTGAAGATGAGCAATATTTGCAGGCATTAACAAAGGAACAAATGAACCAAGTGATAACGAATCAATCGCCTAAGCAAATTAAGATCAAAACGAAGCCTTTGCTTGACCTGCCTTTGCCTTTACAAAGAAGAGGCATTCAACTAATATTAAACTATCTTTATGAAAACACTCAATCAGCGTTTTCAAACCAGCATATTCTAGGGACTTTGGACTGGTTATCTCATACCGAACAACCGTCTGGATCATTAGATTTGCCAAAAGGTTTACAAGCTGTCAAGTCTTATGATTACTGTATGTTTACCTTTGAACGATCGCTTGTACTAGACCAGTCTTATGCTCTTCACTTAAAGGGTGAGCTTGGAGAGAAGCTTTTCCTTCCAAATGGGCAGTCTATCGTGGTATCAAATCATGTTCCGAAGGATGCACGGAACGGAAACCATTTTTTCTTGCTTCAAAAAGATCAAGTTCGTTTCCCTTTGATCATTCGCTCACGAAAAAATGGTGATCGAATGAAACTTAAAGGGATGAATGGATCAAAAAAGGTGAAGGATATATTTATTGATAAAAAAGTGCCTCTTGCAGAAAGAGACAGCTGGCCGATCGTCACTGACTCGGATCATCAAATCATCTGGATCCCAGGTCTGAAAAAATCCGTTTTTGAAGAAATTGATATGACAAACAGCGATCTCATTGTATTACAATATAGACAGCATGAAAATTTGTAGGGGGCAAGCAAAAGCATGAAACAAGATATTGAAAAGGTTTTGATCTCAGAAGAAGAGATCCAGCAAAAAGTGAAGGAACTGGGTGCAACATTAACCAGCGATTATGATGGTAAATTTCCCCTGGCTATTGGTGTTTTGAAAGGGGCTCTTCCATTCATGGCAGACCTGATCAAACACATTGATACATATTTAGAACTTGATTTTATGGATGTATCTAGCTACGGAAAATCTACCGTATCTTCAGGAGAAGTAAAGATCATAAAAGATCTAGATACTTCTGTTGAAGGAAGAGATATTTTAATTATGGAAGATATCATCGACAGTGGGTTAACTTTGAGCTATCTGGTAGAGCTTTTCCGATACCGTAAAGCAAACTCCATAAAAATTGTGACATTGCTTGATAAACCAAGCGGTCGTAAAGCAGACATCAAAGCAGATTATGTTGGATTTGAAGTGCCAGATGCATTTGTTGTCGGCTATGGATTGGATTTCGCTGAACGTTACCGAAACCTCCCGTATATTGGAGTGTTAAAACCATCTGTTTACGAAGGCTAATCAGCATACGTATACATGAGGTTATTGGTTGTATTGGAATGATTTTCTATGATACTATTGACCATAGTTGTGCTTACTGTGGGAGGAGGTAAGGAATGAATCGGGTTTTTCGTAATACGATTTTTTATATACTTATTTTATTACTTGTGATAGGGGTAGTCAGTTGGTTAGGATCCCCTAATCAAAAGCCTGAGAACATGTCTTACAGCAAATTTTCGCAAAATCTAAGTGCGGGAAAAGTGGAGAGTATCTCCATTCAGCCTGTAAGAGGGGTTTATGAAATTCGTGGTCAATTAGATGGCGCGAAGAAAGATGAATACTTCATTACCCATGTTCCAGATGGTCAAGGTGTTGACCAGATTTACAGTGCACTAAAGAATACAGATGTAAAAGTAGAACCAGCACCTGAAACAAATGGATGGCTGCAAGTTCTGACAACCATCATTCCGTTCATCATCATCTTTATCCTGTTCTTCTTCTTACTGAACCAAGCTCAGGGCGGTGGAAGCCGTGTTATGAACTTTGGTAAGAGTAAGGCGAAGCTTTACACAGAAGAGAAGAAACGTGTGAAATTTAAAGATGTTGCCGGTGCAGATGAAGAAAAGCAAGAGCTTGTAGAAGTGGTAGAATTCCTGAAGGACCCACGTAAATTCGCAGAGCTTGGCGCAAGAATTCCTAAAGGGGTTTTACTAGTAGGACCTCCAGGTACAGGTAAAACATTGCTTGCGAGAGCATCTGCAGGAGAAGCAGGCGTTCCTTTCTTCAGCATCAGTGGTTCTGACTTCGTCGAGATGTTCGTCGGTGTCGGTGCATCACGTGTACGTGATTTATTCGAAAATGCGAAAAAGAATGCACCATGCTTAATCTTTATTGATGAGATTGATGCAGTGGGTCGTCAGCGTGGAGCCGGTCTTGGCGGTGGTCATGACGAGCGTGAACAAACGCTTAACCAGCTTCTTGTTGAAATGGATGGTTTTAGTGCGAACGAAGGTATTATTATCATCGCTGCAACGAACCGTGCAGATATCCTAGATCCTGCATTGCTGCGTCCGGGACGTTTTGACCGTCAAATTACGGTTGACCGCCCAGATGTCATTGGCCGTGAAGAAGTGCTGAAGGTTCATGCGAAAAACAAACCGCTTGATGATACAGTGAATTTGAAAGCCATTGCAAGCAGAACACCTGGGTTCTCAGGAGCAGATCTTGAGAACTTACTAAACGAAGCAGCACTTGTTGCTGCCCGTCATAACAAAAAGAAAATTGATATGCGTGATATCGACGAAGCGACTGACCGTGTCATCGCTGGGCCTGCGAAGAAAAGCCGCGTCATTTCGAAGAAAGAACGTAATATCGTGGCTTACCATGAAGCAGGTCATACCGTCATTGGTCTTATCCTAGACGAAGCGGACATGGTGCATAAAGTAACGATCGTTCCTCGTGGTCAGGCAGGCGGATATGCGGTCATGCTTCCAAGAGAAGACCGTTATTTCCAAACGAAGCCAGAGCTTCTTGATAAAATTGTCGGCTTGCTCGGCGGTCGTGTTGCAGAGGAAATTACGTTTGGTGAAGTAAGTACAGGTGCTCACAACGACTTCCAGCGTGCAACTGGCATTGCAAGAAAAATGGTTACAGAGTTCGGTATGTCTGATAAACTTGGTCCACTTCAATTCGGTCAAGCACAAGGAGGTCAAGTATTCCTTGGCCGTGACTTTAACAACGAGCCGAATTATAGTGAAGCGATCGCTTACGAAATTGACCAAGAAATTCAGCGTTTCATCAAGGACAGCTACGAACGTGCGAAACAAATTCTCACTGAGAATAAAGATAAGCTAGAAATCATCGCACAAGCTCTTCTAGAAGTTGAAACATTAGATGCTGAGCAAATTAAATCTCTTTACGAAACTGGAAAGCTTCCAGAGCGTGTATACGCAGATGACGAAGAGAAAAACGATGATGTGAAAGTGAACATCAAGAAAAAAGAAGAAGATGAGGAGATCTAATCTCCTTCTGTGAAAGCTGCCGGGATCATCGGCAGCTTTTTTTATTTCGATTCCTGAATGGATCGGTTTCGAATTGTTTACAAATGGAACTCAATTCGTGTATGGTATGATAGAAAGTCGAAAAATGCTCTTTTTGAGAAACTATTCAAAGTGGTGATGAAGTTGTTACTCGTGATAGATGTAGGGAACACAAATACCGTTTTAGGTGTTTATCATAATGGCGATCTAAACTACCATTGGCGAATTGAAACAAGCCGTCATAAAACAGAAGATGAATTTGGTATGGCCATCAGGTCTTTATTTGATTATGTCGGGCTGATGTTTGACCAAATAGAAGGAATTATCATCTCGTCTGTTGTCCCGCCAATGATGTTTGCATTAGAAAGAATGTGCGAGAAGTACTTTCACATAACTCCCCAAATTGTAGGGCCTGGAATGAAGACTGGATTAAACATTATGTGTGACAATCCAAAGGAAGTTGGGGCTGATCGAATTGTGAATGCAGTAGCGGCGATTCATCTATATGGAGCACCTCTCATTGTCGTAGACTTTGGCACAGCGACAACCTACTGCTTTATCAATGAACAAAAACAATACATGGGTGGGGCAATTGCACCTGGTATTACCATCTCAACAGAGGCTTTATATACAAGAGCGGCGAAGCTGCCGAGAATTGAAATTGTCCGTCCAGATCACATTGTTGGAAAAAACACCATCAGTGCGATGCAATCCGGCATCCTTTATGGATATGTTGGGCAAGTCGAGGGAATAGTGAAACGGATGAAGCAGCAAGCGAAACAAACACCGAAAGTCATTGCAACAGGTGGTTTGTCCACATTGATTGGAAATGAATCAGACTGCATTGATATTGTTGATCCGTTCTTAACATTAAAAGGACTTCAACTCATTTATGAACGTAATCGTGTCGGTGTACTATAGGAGGTTTAAAATCGAATGGACTACTTAGTTAAAGCGTTAGCATATGACGGAAAAGTCCGAGCATATGCTGCAAACACAACAGATACAATCAACGAAGCACAAAGAAGACACCATACATGGCCAACAGCATCAGCAGCGATTGGCAGAACAATGACAGCTACAGTCATGATGGGTGCTATGCTGAAAGGTGAAAATAAGCTAACGGTCAAAATTGAAGGCGGTGGACCAATCGGTGCCATCATTGCTGATGGAAACGCAAAGGGCCAGGTGCGCGGATATGTCTCAAACCCACAAGTCCATTTTGACTTAAATGAACATGGCAAGCTGGATGTTAGACGTGCAGTCGGGACATCTGGAACGTTAAGTGTTGTTAAAGATATCGGGCTGAAAGATCACTTTACAGGACAAACGGAGATCGTTTCAGGTGAAATTGGAGATGACTTCACTTATTACCTTGTCTCTTCTGAGCAAGTG
The DNA here is from genome assembly GCF_038593215.1 of Bacillus sp. FSL W8-0920. Classification (NCBI taxonomy): domain Bacteria; kingdom Bacillati; phylum Bacillota; class Bacilli; order Caryophanales; family Bacillaceae; genus Bacillus; species Bacillus sp. FSL W8-0920. The sequence continues at coordinate 82,734 of NZ_CP151974.1, forward strand.
CCTTCCTCTGTAGGTGTAGGGGTTTTGGTCAATCCAGATAACTCGATCCTTGCAGCAGGCGGTTTCATCATTCAATTACTGCCTGGAACAGAAGATGCTGTCATTGAAAGATTAGAAAAGCGGCTCTCAACCATTGAACCCATTTCTAAACTCATTGAAAAAGGGATGGCACCAGAAGAAATTTTAGAAGAAGTACTCGGAGAAAAACCTCAAATTTTAGAAACTGTACCTGTCGAATTCTCTTGTAACTGCTCAAAAGAACGTTTTTCTAATGGCATTATCAGCCTAGGAAAAGCCGAAATTGAAGACATGATTGAACAAGACGGACAAGCAGAAGCTCAATGCCATTTTTGTAACGAAACGTATGTATTTACAAAAGAAGAGCTAGAAGAGCTACGTGAAGAAATAACCCGCTAAGCTCTAAGCAGCGGGTTTTCTTTTTAGAATGGAAAGGAGACGAAAGATGAGACTGAAAGCAAGAGTGGTATGGACATTTATTCTCGTGTTGCTTATGATCAATGCCGTTGTCATTGCATATGTATTAACAAAGTCGCAAATGTCACAGGCTTCTTCAAACGGGAAGAGCGGTGAAGAAATTGCGTCGATTGGAAAAGAGAAGGTGACACGTCAAGAATGGTTAAAGAAGATGGAAGACCGCTATGGAAAGGCAACACTTGAGCAAATGATTAATCAGAAGGTGGTCGATCAGCTTGCGAAAGAAAACAAGCTTGAGGTGTCCTCAAAAGAAATCAATCGTGAATTGCTGATGCTTAAAGCGGTATCAAATAATTTCTACGAAGATGGACATACGAGTGAAAAGGACTGGACAGAACAGATTCGTTATCAAATATTATTAGAGCAGCTTTTAACGAGAGATGCTGTCGTTTCTGAAAAAGAAGCGAAATCCTTTTATGAAAAAAACAAGGACTTATATCAATATGATGATTCATACCGTATTCGTCATATCGTCGTGAAGACAAAGGGCGAAGCTGAAAATGTATTGAAGGATCTAAAAGGCGGATCTAGCTTCGAAGCGGTGGCAGCTGAACGCTCCATTGACCGCTACACCTCTCCATATGGCGGAGATCTTGGGTTTGTCACAGAAGAACAAGAAAGTATCCCAGCCCTATACATACAGGAAGCTCAAAAGCTTCAGCCAGATCAATGGACAAAAGAACCGATCGAGACCAAAAACGGGTATGCCATTATTCAATTGAAAGAAAAATTAGATGGTCGCTCCTTCTCGTATGAAGAAGTCAAAAATCAGATCAAAAGGCAGATTGCCATGGAAGATCTAGGTGAAAAGGCGAATGTTAAAACCCTGTGGAAAGAAGCAAAAGTCACATGGTTTTACGATGGCGAGCAGGACTAAAAGCATTGACAAAATTTTTTGAAATTGATAATTTAATATTAATACAATAAAATTACTCGGAGATAGAGGTGTTAGTGATGGCTCGTATTGCAAATTCAGTTTTTGAACTAATAGGAAATACACCAGTCGTTAAATTAAACCGTTTAGTAGATGAAGACAGTGCGGATGTCTACTTGAAACTTGAATATATGAACCCGGGCAGCAGTGTAAAAGATCGTATTGCGTTAGCGATGATCGAAGATGCTGAAGCGAAAGGTACTTTAAAAGCCGGCGACACGCTCATCGAACCAACAAGCGGAAACACAGGGATCGGTCTTGCAATGGTAGCGGCAGCTAAAGGAATTAACGCAATTCTAGTGATGCCAGACACAATGAGTCAGGAGCGTCGCAACCTTTTACGCGCTTATGGTGCAGAGCTTGTATTAACACCAGGTGCAGAAGGAATGAAAGGTGCCATCAAAAAGGCAGAAGAATTGGCAGAAGAGCACGGTTACTTCATGCCTCAGCAATTTAACAACGAAGCCAATGCGGAGATTCACCGTCGTACTACAGGAAAAGAAATTCTTGAACAGTTCGACGGCGAGCTTGATGCATTTATTGCAGGTGTTGGTACGGGCGGCACAATTACGGGTGCTGGTGAAGTCCTCAAAGAAGCCATCCCATCGATTCAGCTTTATGCGGTAGAGCCGACAGATTCTCCTGTATTATCAGGCGGAAAGCCAGGCCCGCATAAAATCCAAGGGATTGGGGCAGGTTTTATCCCTTCCATCTTGAACACGGAAGTATATGATGGCATTATCCAAGTGAAAAACGAAGATGCATTTGAGCTTGCAAGAAAAGCAGCGAAAGAGGAAGGAATCCTTGGCGGTATTTCTTCAGGAGCAGCTATTTACGCAGCACTTCAAACAGCGAAGAAGCTTGGTAAAGGGAAAAAGGTTCTCGCAATCATCCCAAGTAATGGGGAGCGTTACCTCAGCACACCTCTTTATCAATTCGATTAAACCGATTACCCCAGCATTTGCTGGGGTTTTTTTATGAAATCTGTAGATGGAAAGCAAATACTATTTTCTAAATAAATTGGATTGCATTACAATAAGATTAATGAAAATGAAAAAGGATGATAACATGACACAACGCAGGCCGATTGGCATCAAAATTCCTTTTACGAAAGATGCATTCTTGAAAAGATACGAACAATTAACTGCTGGCGAAACACACCATGTTCTACTTGAAAGTGCTCGCGGCGGTTCATACAGCATTGCTGGCATTCACCCAATCGCTAAAGCGAAGGGAAAAGACGGGATGACAACCATCCATTATCAAGATGAGGTGCTGTTCAAAGAAGGCGATCCATTTAGAGCGTTTACGGATTGGTTCCAAACCCTTCGAACCGAAACGAATGAGGAATACCCTGATTTTCAAGGTGGGGCGATTGGATTTTTAAGCTATGATTATGCTAGATATATCGAGCATTTTAAGATGCTGTCCATTGATGACCTGAAAACACCTGACCTTTATTTTCTCGTGTTTAATGATGTTGCAGTCTTTGATCATGAAGAAAACGTGCTGTGGCTGATCACTCACACAGAGGGAGCGGAATCTGTGAGTGTCACTCATCAAAGACTTGAAGATTCGAAGCAAAAGTGGACAAGCTCTGCAAAAGAATCAGCGCAATCACCTGTTCATGAACCTTCTGTAGAATGTGTACCAGCAGCACCTTTTACCGAAGAAACCTTTGGAGAAGCAGTAGAGAAGATTAAGCAATATATCGCAAGCGGTGATGTGTTCCAAGTGAATTTGTCCATCAGACAAGATGAACAGCTCCACACCCACCCTTATGATTTATACAAAACGTTACGTCAAGTCAATCCATCTCCTTATATGTCTTATCTGCACACGCCTGATTTCCAAATTGTTTGTGGATCTCCAGAGCTGCTGATTAAGAAAAAGGGGACTCAATTAGAAACAAGACCGATTGCGGGTACAAGATCAAGAGGCAAAGACGATGCTGAGGATCAAGCGCTGGCAAAAGAGCTCATTGAAAATGAAAAAGAACGCGCGGAGCATGTGATGCTCGTGGATCTTGAGCGGAATGACCTTGGACGCGTGTCCACTTATGGCTCAGTAAGAGTGAACGAATTTATGGCGATTGAGAAATATTCACACGTGATGCACATTGTATCCAACGTACAAGGGGAACTGCGTGATGATTGTGATGCAGTAGATGTCATGAGAGCTGTATTCCCAGGCGGCACAATTACAGGTGCTCCAAAGGTGAGAACAATGGAAATCATAGAAGAGCTTGAGCCGACAAGGCGTGGGCTTTATACTGGATCTATAGGCTGGTTTGGATTCAATCAAGATATGCACTTTAACATCGTCATTCGTACGGCGTACTGCACTGAAGGCAAAGCATTTATGCAATCGGGTGCTGGGATCGTCATCGATTCTGTACCAAAGCACGAATACAAAGAATCGATTAAAAAAGCCTATGCAGTAAAAAAAGCATTACAGTTGAGCAAAGAAGAGACTATTTTGAGTTAGAGGTGAGCAGAGCATGATATTAATGATTGATAATTATGATTCATTTACGTACAACCTGGTCCAGTATTTAGGTGAGCTTGGAGAAGAATTGATTGTGAAACGGAATGATCAAGTAACCATTCAAGAAATCGAAGAACTCGAGCCAGATTTTCTCATGATTTCTCCAGGGCCATGCAGTCCTGATGAAGCGGGAATTAGTATGGAGGCAATCAAGCACTTTGCGGGAAGTATTCCGATCTTCGGTGTGTGCCTGGGGCATCAATCCATTGCGCAAGTCTTTGGAGGGGATGTCGTTCGTGCTGAGCGCTTAATGCATGGTAAAACGTCAGAGATTGAACATGACGGAAAAGGTGTCTTCACTGGACTCCAAAATCCGCTCGTCGCAACGAGATATCATTCATTAATTGTCAAAAACGAGACGCTGCCGGAGTGCTTTGTCGCAACAGCCAGCACAAAGGAAGGCGAGCTCATGGCCATTCGCCATAAAGAGCTACCAATTGAAAGTGTACAGTTTCATCCTGAATCGATTATGACGTCCTTCGGAAAAGAAATGCTGAAAAATTTCATTGAAACCTATCGTAAAAAGGGGCATGAAGTAAACGCATGATCATTTATCTGAACGGTCAGTATATAGAGGAGAAAGACGCGACTCTTTCTCCTTTTGATCATGGTTTTCTATATGGCATCGGTGTATTCGAAACATTTACCAGCCTGGCAGGACAAGTCTTTCTGTTAGATTGGCACCTTGAAAGGCTCAATCAATCATTGGGTGACCTTTGCATCGAATCCACAATAGAAAAACCATTTGTACTCGACATCATTCATACCTTACTAAATAAAAACGAAATAGCCGGTGGTCATGCGAGAATTCGCTTTAATGTTTCTGCAGGCAGAGGCAATGGATTTTCTGCAGATCCTTATGAAGAGCCTGTCGTGTTTGTCATGATCTCTCCATTCCGGCCCGAATCTATTTTAGATGAGAAGCAGGGAGCCATTCTTCAAACGAGAAGAAATACGCCGGAAGGTTCAAGGCGCCTCAAGTCTCATCATTATATGAACAACCTGCTCGCAAAAAGAGAAGTGGGGAATGATCCGTCGTTAGAAGGCATCTTTTTAACAAAAGAAAATGATGTGGCAGAAGGCATTACCTCCAATGTATTTTGGCGAAAAGGCGATGTGATTTATACACCGTCACTTGATACAGGCATTTTAAATGGGGTCACTCGTCGATATTGTATCGAAACACTCCAAGCGATGGAGGCGTCGCTAAAAGTAGGGCGATACCCGGTCTCCCATTTGCTATCAGCTGATGAGGCATGGATGACCAATTCTGTTCAAGGGATTGTGCCTTTCGGAAGTATAGGGGAAATCTCCTTGCACCAAAACAGCCGGATCATCTCAACGAAATTGAGAACACAATATACTAAAGAACGTCTAGAACATAAAGAGTAGGTGGACACAATGACACAACAAGTGATAAAACAGCCTAAAATCTTACAAGCCAAGCACCACACCCTTAGTTATGAAGAAAAGACATTGGTCATGGGCATTTTAAATGTTACACCTGACTCTTTTTCAGATGGAGGAAAGTTTAATCAAGTGGATAAAGCGCTGGCTCATGCAGCGCAGCTGATAGAGGACGGGGCACATATCATTGATATAGGCGGAGAATCGACTCGTCCTGGAGCGGCGTTTGTCTCAGAACAAGAGGAGCTTTCAAGAGTCATTCCCGTCATTGAAAAGATCACAAAAGAATTGGATGTACCGATTTCCATTGATACGTATAAAGCCCATGTGGCAGATGAAGCAGTGAAAGCCGGAGCTTCCATCATCAATGATGTATGGGGAGCGAAGGCAGATCCTCAAATGGCGCATGTGGCAGCGAAGCACAATGTGCCGATTATTTTAATGCACAATCGGCCAGAGCGAAACTATACACATCTAATTTCAGATATGATCGCAGATTTGAAAGAAAGTGTTCAAATTGCGAAACAAGCGGGTGTCCGTGATGACATGATCATATTAGACCCAGGTGTAGGGTTTGCGAAAAATAAAGAGGACAACCTGATGGTCATGAATGAACTCGAACATTTTTGTCACCTTGGGTATCCACTGCTCTTAGCTACATCTCGAAAGCGATTCATCGGAGCTGTCTTAGACCTGCCACCGGAAGAACGTACTGAAGGAACGGGGGCTACGGTCTGCCTTGGGATTCAAAAAGGCAGTGCGATGGTTCGTGTACATGATGTAAAAGAAATCGCAAGAATGGCAAAAATGATGGATGCCATGTTGAATAAAGGAGGCGCTTATCATCGATAAAGTATATGTAAATGGAATGGAATTTTACGGCTACCATGGCGTATTTGCAGAAGAAAATAAATTAGGACAGCGGTTCCGTGTGGATTTAACAGCTTCACTTGATTTAAGTAAAGCCGGACAAACGGATGACCTCAATGAGACGATCAATTATGCAGAGCTCTACCATATCTGCAAAAGCATTGTAGAGGGTGAATCAGTCAACCTCGTTGAAACACTGACAGAAAGAATTGCGAGCCAAGTGTTAAAGGACTTCCCGACAGTTCAGGAATGTACAGTGAAGGTGATCAAACCAGATCCGCCAATTCCAGGACACTATCAGTCCGTTGCCATTGAAATGACGAGATCGCGCGCATGAACAATACCGCATACATCGCTTTAGGTTCGAACATAGGGAAAAAGGAAACCTATTTAAAAGAAGCCGTCAAAAAACTGCACGAACATCCAGAGGTTCAAGTAGAATCAATCTCATCTATATATGAAACAACACCTGTAGGTTACGAAAACCAAGATGACTTTTTAAATATGGCTGTGAAAATTTCCACCTCGCTTCGTCCGCATGAACTACTGACACTTACTCAGAAAATCGAGCAAGAGTTAGGCAGAACAAGAGAAGTGAGATGGGGACCGCGAACGGCTGACCTTGACATTTTACTTTATAATCGTGAAAATATTGAAACAGAACAGCTTGTAGTGCCACATCCTAGAATGTACGAACGTTTATTCGTTCTCGTTCCGATGAGTGAGATTTGCCCAGAAATCGGCAAAGTACAAATAAATGCCGTAACAGACCAAGAAGGTGTAAGCATATGGAAAAAGATATGTGGGGTAGAAGAATTCGTGCATACCGAAAGCTAAAAGGGTATACTCAGGAAGGGTTCGCGAAAAGACTGGGCATCTCTGTCTCTGTCTTAGGAGAAATTGAGCGAGGCAATCGATTACCAACAAACCAATTGGTTGATCAAATAGCAGATGCTTTAAATATAACGGTGGAAGAACTTTCACCAATTCTTGAAGAAGGAAGGAGGGGAAGTGATGTTTAAAATCGGAGATATCGACATTAAAAACAAAGTGGTGCTCGCACCTATGGCTGGTGTGTGCAACTCTGCCTTCAGACTGACAGTGAAAGAGTTTGGAGCAGGTTTAGTCTGCGCTGAAATGATCAGTGACAAGGCGATCCTGATCAACAATGCAAGAACAATGGGTATGCTATACATTGATGAACGGGAAAAGCCTTTGAGCCTTCAGATATTTGGAGGTGAAAAAGACACTCTCGTTGAAGCAGCAAAGTTTGTAGACCAGAATACCACAGCGGACATTATTGATATCAACATGGGCTGTCCTGTACCGAAGATTACGAAATGTGATGCAGGAGCGAAATGGCTGCTTGATCCAAACAAGATTTATGAAATGGTCTCTGCTGTTGTAGATGCTGTAGATAAACCTGTTACGGTGAAAATGAGAATGGGCTGGGACGAAGATCATATCTTCGCTATCGACAATGCCCGTGCTGTTGAACGAGCAGGTGGACAAGCGGTTGCGCTTCACGGGCGGACACGTGTGCAGATGTACGAAGGAACAGCGAATTGGGATATTATAAAAGAGGTCAAACAATCTGTTTCCATTCCTGTCATCGGCAATGGAGATGTTAAAACCCCTCAAGATGCAAAACGTATGCTTGATGAAACGGGTGTAGATGCTGTCATGATCGGAAGAGCCGCACTAGGAAACCCGTGGATGATCTATCGAACGGTTCATTATTTAGAAACGGGTGAACTGAAAGAAGAGCCAAATGTACGTGAGAAGATGTCAGTGTGCAAGCTTCACTTAGACAGACTTATTGATCTAAAAGGCGAGCATGTGGCTGTCAGAGAAATGAGAAAGCACGCAGCATGGTACTTAAAAGGTGTCCGAGGCAATGCGGACGTGAGAAATCAAATCAATCAAAGCGAAACGAGAGCGGAGCTTGTACAAGTTCTTGATGACTTTACGATCGAAGCCGAGGCAAAAGAGCTTCAAAGTATAAAAGTAGGATAAGACTATCTTTCTTTTTGTAGCTCACTGCTAGTGCATGTACTGGCAGTTTTTCTGCTTTTCTCTGCAAAATACATTATTGGAGTGATATAAATGAGTAATGAAGGGCTTAATAACGAAGAATTAAATGACCAATTCCAGGTCAGACGTGACAAAATGAATAAAATGAGAGAAGAGGGTATCGATCCATTCGGTGAACGATATGACCGTTCTCATCAATCTGCACAAATTATTGCAGAATACGATGAGTTTTCTAAAGAAGACTTAGAAGAAAAGTCTGCCCAAGTGACAATCGCTGGACGTATGATGACAAAGCGTGGAAAAGGGAAAGCTGGCTTTGCGCATATACAAGACTTAGAAGGACAAATTCAAATCTACGTTCGTAAAGATAGTGTAGGAGAAGAAGCTTACGAATTATTCAAAAGCTCAGACCTAGGTGATATTATCGGTGTAACAGGAGCGGTATTTAAAACGAATGTAGGAGAACTTTCTATTAAAGCGACTAGCTTTGAGGTTCTCACAAAAGCACTTCGCCCACTTCCTGATAAATATCATGGACTTAAAGATGTTGAACAACGTTATCGTCAGCGTTACCTTGACCTGATTGTAAATCCAGAAAGTAAGCAGACGTTCATCATGCGAAGCAAGATCATTCAATCTATGAGAAGATACTTAGATTCTAAAGGATACCTAGAAGTTGAAACACCAACTATGCACAGCATCCCTGGTGGTGCATCAGCACGTCCTTTCATTACTCATCATAATGCACTGGATATGCCGCTCTATATGCGTATTGCGATTGAATTGCACTTAAAACGCCTCATTGTCGGTGGCCTAGAGAAAGTATACGAGATTGGCCGTGTATTCCGTAACGAAGGTGTATCAACTCGTCATAACCCAGAATTCACTATGATCGAGCTGTACGAAGCTTACGCAGATTACAAAGACATCATGAACCTAACTGAAAACCTGATTGCTCATATAGCCGAAGAGGTACTAGGGACAACCACGATTCAATATGGAGAAGATGAAATTGATCTCAAGCCTGAATGGAAAAGACTCCATATGGTTGAAGCGGTCAAAGAAGCAACTGGTGTAGACTTCTGGCAGGAGATGTCTATAGAAGAAGCGAAACAGCATGCAGCTGATCACGGAATTGAAATTACGAAAAACATGACAGTAGGTCATATCATCAATGAGTTCTTCGAGCAAAAAGTTGAGGAAACATTGGTGCAGCCTACCTTTATTTACGGACACCCAGTGGAGATTTCTCCATTAGCTAAGAAAAATCCTGAAGATCCTCGCTTCACTGATCGCTTTGAGCTATTTATCGTACGCCGTGAACATGCTAATGCATTCACAGAGCTAAACGATCCAATCGATCAACGAGAACGATTCGAAGCTCAATTAAAAGAACGTGAAGAAGGAAATGACGAAGCGCATCTAATGGATGACGATTTTGTTGAAGCATTAGAATATGGTATGCCTCCAACAGGCGGACTAGGAATCGGTATCGACCGGTTAATCATGCTATTAACAAATTCTCCATCAATCAGAGATGTACTGCTTTTCCCACAAATGAGAAACCGCTAATACATCAATTAAAGCGCCATTTTAACTATGGCGCTTTTTATTTTTCATAAAATGAAACTTTTTTTAAAAAAACTATTGCAAGGAAAGAATCAAGGTGGTATATTATTATTCGTTGCCGCAAAACAGCAACGAGGTTAAAAAAAGAAATTGAATAAACTTCTTGACTTTAACCAATACGAAATGTTAAGATATTAAAGTCGCTTACGAGCGATAACGAAAATGATCTTTGAAAACTAAACAAGACAAAACGTACCTGTTAATTCGAGTTTTTATAAAAAAATCCTATGTTATATCATAGGTAGTCAGTCAAACGCTGACGAAAAACAAAACTTCGGTTTTGTACTTTTTCGGAGAGTTTGATCCTGGCTCAGGACGAACGCTGGCGGCGTGCCTAATACATGCAAGTCGAGCGGACAGAAGGGAGCTTGCTCCCGGATGTTAGCGGCGGACGGGTGAGTAACACGTGGGTAACCTGCCTGTAAGACTGGGATAACTCCGGGAAACCGGAGCTAATACCGGATAGTTCCTTGAACCGCATGGTTCAAGGATGAAAGACGGTTTCGGCTGTCACTTACAGATGGACCCGCGGCGCATTAGCTAGTTGGTGGGGTAATGGCTCACCAAGGCGACGATGCGTAGCCGACCTGAGAGGGTGATCGGCCACACTGGGACTGAGACACGGCCCAGACTCCTACGGGAGGCAGCAGTAGGGAATCTTCCGCAATGGACGAAAGTCTGACGGAGCAACGCCGCGTGAGTGATGAAGGTTTTCGGATCGTAAAGCTCTGTTGTTAGGGAAGAACAAGTGCGAGAGTAACTGCTCGCACCTTGACGGTACCTAACCAGAAAGCCACGGCTAACTACGTGCCAGCAGCCGCGGTAATACGTAGGTGGCAAGCGTTGTCCGGAATTATTGGGCGTAAAGGGCTCGCAGGCGGTTTCTTAAGTCTGATGTGAAAGCCCCCGGCTCAACCGGGGAGGGTCATTGGAAACTGGGAAACTTGAGTGCAGAAGAGGAGAGTGGAATTCCACGTGTAGCGGTGAAATGCGTAGAGATGTGGAGGAACACCAGTGGCGAAGGCGACTCTCTGGTCTGTAACTGACGCTGAGGAGCGAAAGCGTGGGGAGCGAACAGGATTAGATACCCTGGTAGTCCACGCCGTAAACGATGAGTGCTAAGTGTTAGGGGGTTTCCGCCCCTTAGTGCTGCAGCTAACGCATTAAGCACTCCGCCTGGGGAGTACGGTCGCAAGACTGAAACTCAAAGGAATTGACGGGGGCCCGCACAAGCGGTGGAGCATGTGGTTTAATTCGAAGCAACGCGAAGAACCTTACCAGGTCTTGACATCCTCTGACAACCCTAGAGATAGGGCTTTCCCTTCGGGGACAGAGTGACAGGTGGTGCATGGTTGTCGTCAGCTCGTGTCGTGAGATGTTGGGTTAAGTCCCGCAACGAGCGCAACCCTTGATCTTAGTTGCCAGCATTTAGTTGGGCACTCTAAGGTGACTGCCGGTGACAAACCGGAGGAAGGTGGGGATGACGTCAAATCATCATGCCCCTTATGACCTGGGCTACACACGTGCTACAATGGACAGAACAAAGGGCTGCGAGACCGCAAGGTTTAGCCAATCCCATAAATCTGTTCTCAGTTCGGATCGCAGTCTGCAACTCGACTGCGTGAAGCTGGAATCGCTAGTAATCGCGGATCAGCATGCCGCGGTGAATACGTTCCCGGGCCTTGTACACACCGCCCGTCACACCACGAGAGTTTGCAACACCCGAAGTCGGTGAGGTAACCTTTATGGAGCCAGCCGCCGAAGGTGGGGCAGATGATTGGGGTGAAGTCGTAACAAGGTAGCCGTATCGGAAGGTGCGGCTGGATCACCTCCTTTCTAAGGATATATGGAGCAGTGTGCGTTTTCGTCTTGTTTAGTTTTGAAGGATCATTCCTTCAAGACATGTCTCTAGCGAGACAGGATTGTTCTTTGAAAACTAGATAACAATAAGTAATACATTCACATTGAATGCAATGCAAAGTTCATCACACATAGTGATTCTTTCTAAAGTAAGAAATGGTTAAGTTAGAAAGGGCGCACGGTGGATGCCTTGGCACTAGGAGCCGATGAAGGACGGGACGAACACCGATATGCTTCGGGGAGCTGTAAGCAAGCTTTGATCCGGAGATTTCCGAATGGGGAAACCCACTGCTCGTAATGGAGTAGTATCCATACTTGAATACATAGAGTATGAGAAGGCATACCCGGGGAACTGAAACATCTAAGTACCCGGAGGAAGAGAAAGCAAATGCGATTCCCTGAGTAGCGGCGAGCGAAACGGGAACAGCCCAAACCAAGAGGCTTGCCTCTTGGGGTTGTAGGACACTCTATACGGAGTTACAAAGGAACGATATAAGCGAAGAGGTCTGGAAAGGCCCGCCAAAGAAGGTAACAGCCCTGTAACTGAAATGTTGTTCTCTCCAGAGTGGATCCTGAGTACGGCGGAACACGTGAAATTCCGTCGGAATCCGGGAGGACCATCTCCCAAGGCTAAATACTCCCTAGTGACCGATAGTGAACCAGTACCGTGAGGGAAAGGTGAAAAGCACCCCGGAAGGGGAGTGAAATAGATCCTGAAACCGTGTGCCTACAAGTAGTCAGAGCCCGTTAAAGGGTGATGGCGTGCCTTTTGTAGAATGAACCGGCGAGTTACGATCCCGTGCAAGGTTAAGCAGAAGATGCGGAGCCGCAGCGAAAGCGAGTCTGAATAGGGCGCATGAGTACGTGGTCGTAGACCCGAAACCAGGTGATCTACCCATGTCCAGGGTGAAGTTCAGGTAACACTGAATGGAGGCCCGAACCCACGCACGTTGAAAAGTGCGGGGATGAGGTGTGGGTAGGGGTGAAATGCCAATCGAACCTGGAGATAGCTGGTTCTCTCCGAAATAGCTTTAGGGCTAGCCTCAAGGTAAGAGTCTCGGAGGTAGAGCACTGATTGGACTAGGGGCCCCTACCGGGTTACCGAATTCAGTCAAACTCCGAATGCCGATGACTTATCCTTGGGAGTCAGACTGCGAGTGATAAGATCCGTAGTCGAAAGGGAAACAGCCCAGACCGCCAGCTAAGGTCCCAAAGTATACGTTAAGTGGAAAAGGATGTGGAGTTGCTTAGACAACCAGGATGTTGGCTTAGAAGCAGCCACCATTTAAAGAGTGCGTAATAGCTCACTGGTCGAGTGACTCTGCGCCGAAAATGTACCGGGGCTAAACGTATCACCGAAGCTGCGGACTGTTCTTACGAACAGTGGTAGGAGAGCGTTCTAAGTGCTGTGAAGTCAGACCGGAAGGACTGGTGGAGCGCTTAGAAGTGAGAATGCCGGTATGAGTAGCGAAAGACGGGTGAGAATCCCGTCCACCGAATGCCTAAGGTTTCCTGAGGAAGGCTCGTCCGCTCAGGGTTAGTCGGGACCTAAGCCGAGGCCGAAAGGCGTAGGCGATGGACAACAGGTTGATATTCCTGTACCACCTCCTCACCATTTGAGCAATGGGGGGACGCAGGAGGATAGGGTAAGCGCGGTATTGGATATCCGCGTCCAAGCAGTTAGGCTGGGAAATAGGCAAATCCGTTTCCCGTAAAGGCTGAGCTGTGATGGCGAGCGAAATTTAGTAGCGAAGTTCCTGATTCCACACTGCCAAGAAAAGCCTCTAGCGAGGTGAGAGGTGCCCGTACCGCAAACCGACACAGGTAGGCGAGGAGAGAATCCTAAGGTGATCGAGAGAACTCTCGTTAAGGAACTCGGCAAAATGACCCCGTAACTTCGGGAGAAGGGGTGCTTCTTAGGGTGTTAAAGCCCCGAGAAGCCGCAGTGAATAGGCCCAGGCGACTGTTTAGCAAAAACACAGGTCTCTGCGAAGCCGTAAGGCGAAGTATAGGGGCTGACGCCTGCCCGGTGCTGGAAGGTTAAGAGGAGCGCTTAGCGTAAGCGAAGGTGCGAATTGAAGCCCCAGTAAACGGCGGCCGTAACTATAACGGTCCTAAGGTAGCGAAATTCCTTGTCGGGTAAGTTCCGACCCGCACGAAAGGCGCAACGATCTGGGCACTGTCTCAACGAGAGACTCGGTGAAATTATAGTACCTGTGAAGATGCAGGTTACCCGCGACAGGACGGAAAGACCCCGTGGAGCTTTACTGCAGCCTGATATTGAATGTTGGTACAGCTTGTACAGGATAGGTAGGAGCCTTGGAAACCGGAGCGCTAGCTTCGGTGGAGGCATCGGTGGGATACTACCCTGGCTGTATTGACCTTCTAACCCGCTGCCCTTATCGGGCAGGGAGACAGTGTCAGGTGGGCAGTTTGACTGGGGCGGTCGCCTCCTAAAATGTAACGGAGGCGCCCAAAGGTTCCCTCAGAATGGTTGGAAATCATTCGCAGAGTGTAAAGGCACAAGGGAGCTTGACTGCGAGACCTACAAGTCGAGCAGGGACGAAAGTCGGGCTTAGTGATCCGGTGGTTCCGCATGGAAGGGCCATCGCTCAACGGATAAAAGCTACCCCGGGGATAACAGGCTTATCTCCCCCAAGAGTCCACATCGACGGGGAGGTTTGGCACCTCGATGTCGGCTCATCGCATCCTGGGGCTGTAGTCGGTCCCAAGGGTTGGGCTGTTCGCCCATTAAAGCGGTACGCGAGCTGGGTTCAGAACGTCGTGAGACAGTTCGGTCCCTATCCGTCGCGGGCGCAGGAAATTTGAGAGGAGCTGTCCTTAGTACGAGAGGACCGGGATGGACGCACCGCTGGTGTACCAGTTGTTCTGCCAAGGGCATCGCTGGGTAGCTATGTGCGGACGGGATAAGTGCTGAAAGCATCTAAGCATGAAGCCCCCCTCAAGATGAGATTTCCCATTCCGCAAGGAAGTAAGATCCCTGAAAGATGATCAGGTTGATAGGTCTGAGGTGGAAGCGTGGTGACACGTGGAGCTGACAGATACTAATAGATCGAGGACTTAACCTATATTCTAATGTGAAGTTTGAACATTGTTATCTAGTTTTGAGAGAACATTCTCTCCATCAGGTTTGGTGGCGATAGCGAAGAGGTCACACCCGTTCCCATACCGAACACGGAAGTTAAGCTCTTCAGCGCCGATGGTAGTTGGGGGTCTCCCCCTGTGAGAGTAGGACGCCGCCAAGCTTTTCTAAGGATCAGTTCCATTCGGAACTGGTTTTTTTTGTTTTTGAAAAAATTACTTCTATTAAATCACTTTGTAAAGTGAGAAGTGATGACGTAGTAAGCCTCATCGATCAATTGATCCTTCCGTTCGTCTCACTTTCATGTATTCTCATTGAACAACGCAGTTGTTGTGTGGATCGGTTGTTCAATTCGTTTAGGATGAAGATCAAAAGCATAGAAAGCAGCCAATAAGAATTTTCTTTGGCAGCCAGATACAGAGGGCTGTTTAGAGACACACTAGATAACTGAGTATTGCCAAAGAACATAGAGCACCCTTCAGTTAATTTTTTCGCCCACTCTAAGTAAGAACAAGAAAGAATCAATAACTAACTTGTTAACCAAGTAACACTTTAATATTGAAGATAGTAAAGAACAGCATCATTTACGGATATTTTTACACGAAAATGATTTCTCAGAAAAATAAAATAATAAAAGAATCCCTTCTCTAGATGATTTGTATGAGAAGATATATTGAAGAAAACAAGCATATAAAAAGCGTGAAAAGGGTCATTTCACATCAATAAAGCTTTATTAGAGCGCTTTTTAACAAAAAAACATAAAAAAATGAAAAAAAGACTTTTAAAATGATGAGACAAGTGGTAAACTTCTTTAGGTGCCTTAACGAAAAGATGAAAAAAACAACGTTAAAATAAATTCAAAAATTATTTTAAAAAAGTCTTTACAAACAATATCTTATCGTTATATAATACTACTTGTCGGATCGAGAGACATTCGAAATGACAACACAATATGGAGGATTAGCTCAGCTGGGAGAGCATCTGCCTTACAAGCAGAGGGTCGGCGGTTCGAGCCCGTCATCCTCCACCATATTTATTCTTACATAATGTTAGGATAGATAAAGCCGGTGTAGCTCAACTGGTAGAGCAACTGACTTGTAATCAGTAGGTTGGGGGTTCAAGTCCTCTTGCCGGCACCAGTTTCATATGGTAAGATAGACAAGTCGCTTTTAAAGCGAGCCATTAGCTCAGTTGGTAGAGCATCTGACTTTTAATCAGAGGGTCGAAGGTTCGAGTCCTTCATGGCTCACCATGTTTCATGCGGGTGTGGCGGAATTGGCAGACGCGCTAGACTTAGGATCTAGTGTCTTTATGACGTGGGGGTTCAAGTCCCTTCACCCGCATTGCCAAATAAAATAAAGAAATCCTGTAATGCGGAAGTAGTTCAGTGGTAGAACACCACCTTGCCAAGGTGGGGGTCGCGGGTTCGAATCCCGTCTTCCGCTTATACCATCCACGCCGGGGTGGTGGAATTGGCAGACACACAGGACTTAAAATCCTGCGGTAGGTGACTACCGTGCCGGTTCAAGTCCGGCCCTCGGCATTATACAATAAGCGCCCGTAGCTCAATTGGATAGAGCGTTTGACTACGGATCAAAAGGTTAGGGGTTCGACTCCTCTCGGGCGCGCCATTAAGATCGGGAAGTAGCTCAGCTTGGTAGAGCACTTGGTTTGGGACCAAGGGGTCGCAGGTTCGAATCCTGTCTTCCCGACCATCTTTTATGGGGCCTTAGCTCAGCTGGGAGAGCGCCTGCCTTGCACGCAGGAGGTCAGCGGTTCGATCCCGCTAGGCTCCACCAATATGATCTTTGAAAACTAAACAAGACAAAACGTACCTGTTAATTCGAGTTTTTATAAAAAAATCCTATGTTATATCATAGGTAGTCAGTCAAACACTGACGAAAAACAAAACTTCGGTTTTGTACTTTTTCGGAGAGTTTGATCCTGGCTCAGGACGAACGCTGGCGGCGTGCCTAATACATGCAAGTCGAGCGGACAGAAGGGAGCTTGCTCCCGGATGTTAGCGGCGGACGGGTGAGTAACACGTGGGTAACCTGCCTGTAAGACTGGGATAACTCCGGGAAACCGGAGCTAATACCGGATAGTTCCTTGAACCGCATGGTTCAAGGATGAAAGACGGTTTCGGCTGTCACTTACAGATGGACCCGCGGCGCATTAGCTAGTTGGTGGGGTAATGGCTCACCAAGGCGACGATGCGTAGCCGACCTGAGAGGGTGATCGGCCACACTGGGACTGAGACACGGCCCAGACTCCTACGGGAGGCAGCAGTAGGGAATCTTCCGCAATGGACGAAAGTCTGACGGAGCAACGCCGCGTGAGTGATGAAGGTTTTCGGATCGTAAAGCTCTGTTGTTAGGGAAGAACAAGTGCGAGAGTAACTGCTCGCACCTTGACGGTACCTAACCAGAAAGCCACGGCTAACTACGTGCCAGCAGCCGCGGTAATACGTAGGTGGCAAGCGTTGTCCGGAATTATTGGGCGTAAAGGGCTCGCAGGCGGTTTCTTAAGTCTGATGTGAAAGCCCCCGGCTCAACCGGGGAGGGTCATTGGAAACTGGGAAACTTGAGTGCAGAAGAGGAGAGTGGAATTCCACGTGTAGCGGTGAAATGCGTAGAGATGTGGAGGAACACCAGTGGCGAAGGCGACTCTCTGGTCTGTAACTGACGCTGAGGAGCGAAAGCGTGGGGAGCGAACAGGATTAGATACCCTGGTAGTCCACGCCGTAAACGATGAGTGCTAAGTGTTAGGGGGTTTCCGCCCCTTAGTGCTGCAGCTAACGCATTAAGCACTCCGCCTGGGGAGTACGGTCGCAAGACTGAAACTCAAAGGAATTGACGGGGGCCCGCACAAGCGGTGGAGCATGTGGTTTAATTCGAAGCAACGCGAAGAACCTTACCAGGTCTTGACATCCTCTGACAACCCTAGAGATAGGGCTTTCCCTTCGGGGACAGAGTGACAGGTGGTGCATGGTTGTCGTCAGCTCGTGTCGTGAGATGTTGGGTTAAGTCCCGCAACGAGCGCAACCCTTGATCTTAGTTGCCAGCATTTAGTTGGGCACTCTAAGGTGACTGCCGGTGACAAACCGGAGGAAGGTGGGGATGACGTCAAATCATCATGCCCCTTATGACCTGGGCTACACACGTGCTACAATGGACAGAACAAAGGGCTGCGAGACCGCAAGGTTTAGCCAATCCCATAAATCTGTTCTCAGTTCGGATCGCAGTCTGCAACTCGACTGCGTGAAGCTGGAATCGCTAGTAATCGCGGATCAGCATGCCGCGGTGAATACGTTCCCGGGCCTTGTACACACCGCCCGTCACACCACGAGAGTTTGCAACACCCGAAGTCGGTGAGGTAACCTTTATGGAGCCAGCCGCCGAAGGTGGGGCAGATGATTGGGGTGAAGTCGTAACAAGGTAGCCGTATCGGAAGGTGCGGCTGGATCACCTCCTTTCTAAGGATATATGGAGCAGTGTGCGTTTTCGTCTTGTTTAGTTTTGAAGGATCATTCCTTCAAGACATGTCTCTAGCGAGACAGGATTGTTCTTTGAAAACTAGATAACAATAAGTAATACATTCACATTGAATGCAATGCAAAGTTCATCACACATAGTGATTCTTTCTAAAGTAAGAAATGGTTAAGTTAGAAAGGGCGCACGGTGGATGCCTTGGCACTAGGAGCCGATGAAGGACGGGACGAACACCGATATGCTTCGGGGAGCTGTAAGCAAGCTTTGATCCGGAGATTTCCGAATGGGGAAACCCACTGCTCGTAATGGAGTAGTATCCATACTTGAATACATAGAGTATGAGAAGGCATACCCGGGGAACTGAAACATCTAAGTACCCGGAGGAAGAGAAAGCAAATGCGATTCCCTGAGTAGCGGCGAGCGAAACGGGAACAGCCCAAACCAAGAGGCTTGCCTCTTGGGGTTGTAGGACACTCTATACGGAGTTACAAAGGAACGATATAAGCGAAGAGGTCTGGAAAGGCCCGCCAAAGAAGGTAACAGCCCTGTAACTGAAATGTTGTTCTCTCCAGAGTGGATCCTGAGTACGGCGGAACACGTGAAATTCCGTCGGAATCCGGGAGGACCATCTCCCAAGGCTAAATACTCCCTAGTGACCGATAGTGAACCAGTACCGTGAGGGAAAGGTGAAAAGCACCCCGGAAGGGGAGTGAAATAGATCCTGAAACCGTGTGCCTACAAGTAGTCAGAGCCCGTTAAAGGGTGATGGCGTGCCTTTTGTAGAATGAACCGGCGAGTTACGATCCCGTGCAAGGTTAAGCAGAAGATGCGGAGCCGCAGCGAAAGCGAGTCTGAATAGGGCGCATGAGTACGTGGTCGTAGACCCGAAACCAGGTGATCTACCCATGTCCAGGGTGAAGTTCAGGTAACACTGAATGGAGGCCCGAACCCACGCACGTTGAAAAGTGCGGGGATGAGGTGTGGGTAGGGGTGAAATGCCAATCGAACCTGGAGATAGCTGGTTCTCTCCGAAATAGCTTTAGGGCTAGCCTCAAGGTAAGAGTCTCGGAGGTAGAGCACTGATTGGACTAGGGGCCCCTACCGGGTTACCGAATTCAGTCAAACTCCGAATGCCGATGACTTATCCTTGGGAGTCAGACTGCGAGTGATAAGATCCGTAGTCGAAAGGGAAACAGCCCAGACCGCCAGCTAAGGTCCCAAAGTATACGTTAAGTGGAAAAGGATGTGGAGTTGCTTAGACAACCAGGATGTTGGCTTAGAAGCAGCCACCATTTAAAGAGTGCGTAATAGCTCACTGGTCGAGTGACTCTGCGCCGAAAATGTACCGGGGCTAAACGTATCACCGAAGCTGCGGACTGTTCTTACGAACAGTGGTAGGAGAGCGTTCTAAGTGCTGTGAAGTCAGACCGGAAGGACTGGTGGAGCGCTTAGAAGTGAGAATGCCGGTATGAGTAGCGAAAGACGGGTGAGAATCCCGTCCACCGAATGCCTAAGGTTTCCTGAGGAAGGCTCGTCCGCTCAGGGTTAGTCGGGACCTAAGCCGAGGCCGAAAGGCGTAGGCGATGGACAACAGGTTGATATTCCTGTACCACCTCCTCACCATTTGAGCAATGGGGGGACGCAGGAGGATAGGGTAAGCGCGGTATTGGATATCCGCGTCCAAGCAGTTAGGCTGGGAAATAGGCAAATCCGTTTCCCGTAAAGGCTGAGCTGTGATGGCGAGCGAAATTTAGTAGCGAAGTTCCTGATTCCACACTGCCAAGAAAAGCCTCTAGCGAGGTGAGAGGTGCCCGTACCGCAAACCGACACAGGTAGGCGAGGAGAGAATCCTAAGGTGATCGAGAGAACTCTCGTTAAGGAACTCGGCAAAATGACCCCGTAACTTCGGGAGAAGGGGTGCTTCTTAGGGTGTTAAAGCCCCGAGAAGCCGCAGTGAATAGGCCCAGGCGACTGTTTAGCAAAAACACAGGTCTCTGCGAAGCCGTAAGGCGAAGTATAGGGGCTGACGCCTGCCCGGTGCTGGAAGGTTAAGAGGAGCGCTTAGCGTAAGCGAAGGTGCGAATTGAAGCCCCAGTAAACGGCGGCCGTAACTATAACGGTCCTAAGGTAGCGAAATTCCTTGTCGGGTAAGTTCCGACCCGCACGAAAGGCGCAACGATCTGGGCACTGTCTCAACGAGAGACTCGGTGAAATTATAGTACCTGTGAAGATGCAGGTTACCCGCGACAGGACGGAAAGACCCCGTGGAGCTTTACTGCAGCCTGATATTGAATGTTGGTACAGCTTGTACAGGATAGGTAGGAGCCTTGGAAACCGGAGCGCTAGCTTCGGTGGAGGCATCGGTGGGATACTACCCTGGCTGTATTGACCTTCTAACCCGCTGCCCTTATCGGGCAGGGAGACAGTGTCAGGTGGGCAGTTTGACTGGGGCGGTCGCCTCCTAAAATGTAACGGAGGCGCCCAAAGGTTCCCTCAGAATGGTTGGAAATCATTCGCAGAGTGTAAAGGCACAAGGGAGCTTGACTGCGAGACCTACAAGTCGAGCAGGGACGAAAGTCGGGCTTAGTGATCCGGTGGTTCCGCATGGAAGGGCCATCGCTCAACGGATAAAAGCTACCCCGGGGATAACAGGCTTATCTCCCCCAAGAGTCCACATCGACGGGGAGGTTTGGCACCTCGATGTCGGCTCATCGCATCCTGGGGCTGTAGTCGGTCCCAAGGGTTGGGCTGTTCGCCCATTAAAGCGGTACGCGAGCTGGGTTCAGAACGTCGTGAGACAGTTCGGTCCCTATCCGTCGCGGGCGCAGGAAATTTGAGAGGAGCTGTCCTTAGTACGAGAGGACCGGGATGGACGCACCGCTGGTGTACCAGTTGTTCTGCCAAGGGCATCGCTGGGTAGCTATGTGCGGACGGGATAAGTGCTGAAAGCATCTAAGCATGAAGCCCCCCTCAAGATGAGATTTCCCATTCCGCAAGGAAGTAAGATCCCTGAAAGATGATCAGGTTGATAGGTCTGAGGTGGAAGCGTGGTGACACGTGGAGCTGACAGATACTAATAGATCGAGGACTTAACCTATATTCTAATGTGAAGTTTGAACATTGTTATCTAGTTTTGAGAGAACATTCTCTCCATCAGGTTTGGTGGCGATAGCGAAGAGGTCACACCCGTTCCCATACCGAACACGGAAGTTAAGCTCTTCAGCGCCGATGGTAGTTGGGGGTCTCCCCCTGTGAGAGTAGGACGCCGCCAAGCTTTTCTAAGGATCAGTTCCATACGGAACTGGTCTTTTTTGTGTTTTTGAGAGGTTTGACACCATATAAATGTGGAAATAATATTCTTAGTTGAGCGATTATCTTGAAAAATCGACCGAAAAAATTTATAGTAAGATTAAAGTCAAATATAGTCAAAGTCAATGGAGGAGGAGGCGGAGTGGCACAAAATATTTCTGATATCATCGAGCA
This sequence comes from Bacillus sp. FSL W8-0920, assembly GCF_038593215.1. Lineage (NCBI taxonomy): Bacteria > Bacillati > Bacillota > Bacilli > Caryophanales > Bacillaceae > Bacillus > Bacillus sp. FSL W8-0920. Next base: position 104,587 of record NZ_CP151974.1, read on the forward strand.
GTATTTGAAAGAAGTCTTGGATCAGAATGGTCGAGAAATATTAGAAATTAAGCGCAATGAAATTGCAGATAAGTTTCAATGCGTACCTTCACAAATTAACTATGTTATCAATACACGCTTTACGAGCGAGAGAGGCTATATCGTTGAAAGTAAGCGTGGCGGCGGTGGCTATATCCGCATCATTAAAGTCAAAATGAATGATGAAGTCGACTTATTGAACAATATTATTTCCCAAATATATCATCGTTTATCACAGGCTGCCTCTGATCATATCATCATGCGTCTTGTCGAAAATAACATTTTATCTGAAAGAGAAGCAAAGATGATGATCAGTGTCATGGACCGTTCTGTTTTGCACATTGATTTACCTGAACGGGATGAATTACGGGCTCGGATGATGAAAGCGATGTTAAATGCTTTGAAATTAAAGTAAAGCGGGTGAAAAGATTGATTTGTCAAGAATGCAATGAGAGACCAGCCACTTTTCACTTTACGAAAGTTATAAATGGAGAAAAACAGGAAATGCACATATGTGAACAATGTGCAAAAGAAAACAGTGATTCATATGCTATGAGTGGAAACCAAGGTTTCTCGATTCACAACCTATTATCAGGCTTACTGAATATTGATCCTAGCTTTACCACAAGTGCGAATAAGGGAGCATCCATTTTTCAAGAAGCGAGAGAAGTGGATCAATGTCCTAAATGTGGCTTAACCTTTCAACAATTCAGAAAAACAGGCCGTTTTGGCTGTGCAGAATGCTATCGTTCATTTGATCAGTATCTAAACCCTGTTTTACGGAAAGTCCATAGTGGAAATACAGTCCATCATGGAAAAGTGCCTAAACGGATTGCCGGCAGTCTTCATGTGCGCCGGAAACTTGAGTTGATGCAGCAAGAGCTGAAGCAGTTAATTGAACAAGAAGAGTTTGAAAAAGCAGCGGAAGTTCGAGATCAAATTCGTGCTTTAGAGCATGAGCAATCTCAGCAGAGGGAGGGAGATTAACAACATGTCGCTCCAGCATTTTATTCAAGACGCTTTAAGTCAATGGATGAAACAAAAAGGACCAGAAAGTGACATTGTTCTAAGCAGTCGAATCAGGCTAGCGCGCAATCTAGAGCATGTTCGTTTCCCAACTCAGTTTTCTCAGGAAGAGGCTGAAGCTGTTCTCCAGCAATTCGAGCAAAAGTTTGCTAGCCAGGAAGTGAAGGACATCGGAAACTTTGTTCTAATTCGAATGAATGAAACACAGCCTTTAGCAAAGAGGGTACTTGTTGAAAAGCATTTGATTAGCCCAAACTTAGCAGAATCAAGATTTGGCGGTTGTTTGCTTTCTGAAAATGAAGAAATCAGTGTGATGCTGAATGAAGAAGACCATATTCGGATCCAATGCTTATTCCCAGGATTCCAACTAGCCAATGCACTGAAAGCGGCTAACCAGATAGATGATTGGATTGAAGAGCAAGTGGATTATGCGTTTTCTGAAAAGCGAGGATACTTAACTAGCTGTCCAACCAATGTAGGTACAGGTATTAGGGCTTCGGTCATGATGCATTTACCAGCTTTAGCCCTCACAAGACAAATGAATCGGATTATTCCGGCGATTAATCAATTAGGTCTTGTAGTCAGAGGAATTTATGGTGAAGGCAGCGAAGCAATAGGGAACATCTTTCAAATTTCAAATCAAATGACACTTGGTCAATCAGAAGAAGACATTGTAGATGATTTAAATAGTGTGACCGCTCAGCTCATTGAACAAGAGCGATCTGCAAGAAAAGCGTTATATCAAACATCTAAAATTGAACTTGAGGACAGAGTGTACCGTTCGTTAGGGATTTTGTCCAATTGTCGTATGATTGAATCAAAGGAAACAGCAAAGTGTTTGTCAGATGTGCGCCTTGGAATTGATTTAGGTATCATTAAGGGGCTTTCAAGTAATATACTGAATGAACTCATGATTTTGACACAGCCTGGCTTTCTTCAACAATATTCAGGAGGAGCTCTGGAGCCAAATGAACGAGATATAAAACGAGCAGCGATTATTAGAGAAAGGCTGCGTTTAGAAATGCATAGGAATGGACAGGAGGATGAAACGATATGATGTTTGGAAGATTCACTGAAAGAGCTCAAAAGGTATTAGCACTTGCACAAGAAGAAGCCATTCGCCTAGGCCATAAGAACATTGGTACTGAACACATTTTACTTGGTCTAGTTCGTGAGGGTGAGGGCATCGCCGCAAAAGCGTTAGAAGCACTGGGCCTTGTTTCAGATAAAATCCAAAAAGAAGTCGAAAGCTTGATTGGAAGAGGGCAAGAGGTGTCTCAAGCTATTCCTCATTATACGCCTAGAGCGAAGAAGGTCACTGAGCTTTCAATGGATGAAGCAAGAAAGCTAGGTCATTCCTATGTAGGGACAGAACATATTCTATTAGGTCTTATTCGCGAGGGAGAGGGTGTAGCTGCCCGCGTGTTAAATAACCTCGGAGTGAGCTTAAATAAAGCACGTCAGCAAGTCCTGCAGCTGCTTGGCAGCAATGAAACAGGTGCATCTGCCGCTGGCTCTAACAGCAATGCAAATACACCAACATTAGATAGCTTGGCAAGAGATTTAACAGCGATTGCGAAAGAAGATAGCTTGGACCCTGTCATTGGACGAAGCAAAGAAATTCAGCGTGTCATCGAGGTTTTAAGCAGAAGAACAAAGAATAACCCTGTGCTGATTGGTGAGCCTGGTGTTGGTAAAACAGCCATTGCTGAAGGTCTGGCACAGCAAATTATTCATAATGAAGTGCCTGAAATCCTGCGCGATAAACGAGTGATGACGCTTGATATGGGAACTGTTGTAGCGGGAACGAAATATCGTGGTGAATTTGAGGATCGCTTGAAAAAAGTCATGGACGAAATTCGTCAGGCAGGAAATATCATTCTCTTCATTGATGAGCTTCATACATTGATTGGTGCTGGTGGAGCAGAGGGTGCGATTGACGCATCTAATATTCTCAAACCATCCTTAGCACGTGGAGAGCTTCAATGTATTGGGGCGACAACGTTAGATGAGTACCGTAAATATATTGAAAAGGATGCTGCGCTTGAACGACGTTTCCAGCCAATTCAAGTAGATCAGCCATCTGTTGATGAAAGTATTCAAATTTTAAGAGGACTTAGAGATCGTTATGAGGCACATCACCGTGTGTCCATTACAGATGAAGCGATTGAGGCGGCGGTGAAGTTATCTGACCGTTATATATCTGATCGTTTCCTTCCAGATAAGGCGATTGATTTAATTGATGAGGCAGGGTCGAAAGTCCGCTTACGTTCTTTCACAACACCGCCTAACCTAAAAGAACTAGAACAAAAGCTAGACGAAGTACGCAAGGAAAAGGATGCGGCTGTTCAAAGTCAGGAATTTGAAAAAGCAGCTTCTCTTCGCGATACAGAGCAGCGTTTGCGTGAAAAAGTAGAAGTCACAAAGAAATCTTGGAAAGAAAAGCAAGGTCAGGAGAATTCAGAGGTATCAGTGGATGATATCGCAATGGTTGTCTCTAGCTGGACGGGAGTGCCTGTTTCAAAAATTGCCCAAACCGAAACAGATAAGCTTCTAAATATGGAACAATTACTCCATTCTCGTGTAATTGGGCAGGATGAAGCAGTTGTCGCTGTAGCAAAAGCTGTGAGACGTGCGCGTGCTGGCTTAAAAGATCCAAAACGTCCAATCGGCTCATTTATCTTCTTAGGCCCAACAGGAGTTGGTAAAACGGAGCTTGCAAGAGCACTCGCAGAGTCTATTTTCGGTGATGAAGAAGCGATGATCCGTATCGATATGTCTGAATACATGGAGAAACACTCTACATCTAGACTTGTTGGGTCACCTCCAGGCTATGTTGGCTATGAAGAAGGCGGACAACTGACTGAAAAAGTGAGAAGAAAACCTTATTCTGTTGTGCTTTTAGATGAGATTGAAAAGGCGCATCCAGATGTATTCAACATCTTACTGCAAGTGTTAGAGGATGGTCGTCTGACTGATTCTAAAGGGCGTACTGTTGACTTTAGAAACACGATTTTAATCATGACATCCAACGTTGGAGCTAGTGAACTGAAGCGAAATAAATATGTTGGCTTTAATGTGCAGGATGAAGGTCAAAATTACAAGGATATGAAAGGCAAAGTGATGGGCGAGTTGAAACGTGCGTTTAGACCAGAATTCATCAACCGTATTGATGAAATCATTGTCTTCCATTCTCTTGAAAAGAAACATCTAAAAGAGATCGTGTCTCTCATGTCTGATCAATTGACGAAACGATTAAAAGAACAAGACCTTTCAATCGAATTGACAGAAGCAGCAAAAGCGAAGATTGCCGACGAAGGTGTAGACCTTGAGTACGGTGCGCGTCCGTTAAGAAGAGCGATTCAAAAGCATGTGGAAGATCGACTTTCTGAGGAGCTTCTGAAGGGCAATATTGAAAAAGGTCAACAAATCGTATTAGATGTGGAAGATGGAGAAATTGTCGTAAAAACGACGGCTGCTACGAACTAATATAGTAAGAAAAAAGTGTGAGGCATACCAGTCAGGTGTATGCCTCCCTTTACTTATTTCTGACCAGTATAAGGAGTTGTATTCTTCAATCTATGGCTAAGACAAAATCAAAATTTATATGCCAATCGTGCGGTTATGAGTCAGCCAAATGGATGGGGAAATGTCCAGGCTGCGGCACGTGGAACAGTATGACAGAAGAGGTCGTTCGCAAAGAGCCGGCAAACCGTCGAAGTGCTTTTAATCATTCTGTTCAAACCATTCAAAAACCTTCACCTATATCTGCAATTGAAACATCTGATGAACCCCGAATCAAAACGAATTTAGAAGAATTTAACCGAGTATTAGGAAGTGGAATTGTCAAAGGCTCTCTTGTTCTCATTGGCGGAGATCCTGGGATTGGGAAGTCCACATTATTATTACAAGTATCAGCACAGCTCTCAGACAAAAATCAGAATGTATTATACATATCTGGTGAGGAGTCCATTAAACAAACGAAGCTAAGAGCGGACCGCCTTGGCATAAAAAGCACCTCTTTACATGTTTTGGCTGAAACCGATATGGAGTATATAACGTCTGCTATACAAGAGATGAAACCCGCTTTTGTCGTGGTGGATTCGATTCAAACCGTTTATCAAAGCGATATTACGTCAGCTCCTGGGTCTGTATCTCAAGTGAGAGAATGTACAGCACAGCTGATGAAAATTGCCAAGACAAATGGGATTCCAATATTTATCGTTGGTCACGTGACCAAAGAAGGCTCGATCGCAGGTCCACGCCTTTTAGAGCATATGGTGGACACGGTTCTTTATTTTGAAGGCGAGCGTCATCATACGTTTCGTATCTTGCGTGCGGTGAAAAATCGATTTGGTTCGACGAATGAACTAGGGATTTTTGAAATGAGAGAGGAAGGGCTCACGGAAGTATTAAACCCATCCGAAATTTTCTTAGAAGAACGTTCGGCAGGTGTATCTGGTTCGTGTGTTGTTGCCTCAATGGAAGGAACAAGACCTGTTCTTGTCGAGATACAAGCATTAATTTCACCGACAAGCTTCGGAAATCCGCGCAGAATGGCCACTGGTCTTGATCATAATCGAGTGTCACTGCTCATGGCGGTTTTAGAAAAACGTGTCGGACTGCTGCTGCAAAACCAGGATGCGTATTTAAAGGTCGCAGGCGGTGTGAAGCTTGACGAACCGGCGATTGACTTGGCCATTGCGGTCAGTATTGCATCAAGCTTTAAAGACGCAGCGCCGCATCAAGCGGATTGTTTTATAGGAGAGGTCGGTCTGACGGGAGAAGTCAGAAGAGTATCAAGAATTGAACAGCGTGTGCAGGAAGCTGCGAAACTTGGATTTAAGCGAATGTTTATTCCTCAGGCGAATATAGATGGATGGAAAAAGCCGAGAGGGATTGAGTTAGTCGGTGTAGAAAATGTAGCGGAGGCACTTCGAATTTCACTAGGGGGATCATAGAAATGGAAAAAGAGAAAAAAGGAGCGAAAGAACTCGATCTCTTAGATATCGTACAGTTTGTGGCACCAGGGACACCTCTTCGGGCTGGGATTGAAAATGTCCTGAGGGCAAATACTGGCGGGCTTATTGTTGTTGGTTATAACGACAAAGTAAAGAGTGTTGTAGATGGAGGGTTTCATATTAACTCTGCCTTCTCCCCAGCACATTTATATGAATTGGCTAAGATGGACGGGGCCATTATTTTAAGCGATTCTGGTCAAAAGATCTTGTATGCGAATACACAGCTCATGCCAGATGCAACGATCCATTCATCGGAAACAGGCATGAGGCACCGTACAGCTGAACGTGTAGCGAAGCAGACAGGCTGCTTAATCATTGCGATATCTGAACGGAGGAACGTCATTACCTTATACCAAGGGAATCGTCGTTATACGCTGAAAGATATTGGCTTTATTTTAACGAAGGCCAACCAAGCGATACAAACACTTGAGAAATATAAAACCATTTTAGATCACGCCATTTCTACGCTAAGCGCCCTAGAATTTGAAGAGCTTGTGACCTTCGGTGATGTATTATCCGTGCTCCATCGTTACGAGATGGTGCTCAGAATCAAAAATGAAATCAATATGTATATCAAAGAGCTCGGAACAGAAGGGCATTTGATCCGTCTGCAAGTCAATGAATTGATTACAGATATGGAGCAGGAAGCGGCTTTATTTATTAAAGATTATGTGAAAGAAAAGATTAAAGATCCATATGTTCTGCTTAAACAGCTCCAAGATATGTCGAGCTTTGAGCTTTTAGATGACTCCATTCTGTACAAGTTACTTGGGTATCCAGCTTCTACAAATATTGACGAATATGTGTACACAAGAGGTTACAGACTGCTTCACAAAATCCCTAGACTGCCTATGCCAATCGTCGAAAACGTGGTTGAAGCGTTCGGTGTGTTAGATCGAATTATGGAAGCGGATGTACAAGATTTGGATGAAGTAGAAGGAATTGGAGAAGTAAGAGCGAAAAAGATAAAAAAAGGATTAAAAAGGCTGCAAGAAAAACATTATATCGACCGGCAGCTGTAAGAAGAGAAATTTTTCTTAAACACGGTTAAAAATGGATGAATATGGGTATATTAATGATGCTTTTGTTTTCTATTGATTATGATAGGAAACTTAAACATATATCAATGTCAGGTGAGGGTGGATTGACAGATGAAAAATAAAGGAGGTGAAGGTATGTTAAAAAGAATCGTTCAGGCGTTTTTTATCATTTTTGGTGCAGTTGTAGGGATTTTTATCATTCCAGAGTTATTTCTGCTGTTAAATGTAAAGGACATACCTTTCATAACAAATGCTTACTCTTCAGCACTAATAGGAGCCGCTGTGTTCTTTATCATCGGCAAATGGTGCACAGGCTATGTGGTTAATTGGGTGAAATGGATCGAGGATTCTCTATTAAAGGCGCCTCTTCCTGATCTTATTTCTGGAAGTTTCGGATTAGTATTTGGACTTATTCTAGCATATCTTATTGTAAACGTGATCCCGCTAAACAATATCCCATATCATATTTTTGGTACCATTATTCCGATTTTCCTGGCTTTCTTTTTAGGATACCTTGGATTTCAGGTAGGCTTTAAGAAGAAGGATGAAATGATGGGGCTGTTCTCCCGATCTGCAAAGGTCACCAAGAAAAAAGGAGCAGCCGATGATGAACCTGAAATAGAAGATAAAAAGCTGAAAATTTTAGACACAAGTGTTATCATTGATGGAAGAATCGCAGATATTTGTCAAACTGGATTCTTAGAAGGCGTCATGGTCATTCCTCAATTTGTGCTCGAGGAATTACAGCATATTGCAGACTCTTCTGATGTATTAAAGAGAAATAGAGGCCGAAGAGGTCTTGATATTTTAAATCGTATTCAAAAAGAATTAGATATCAAAGTTGAAATTTACGAAGGTGACTTTGAAGACATTCAAGAGGTTGATAGCAAGCTTGTGAAGCTCGCTAAATTAACTTCAGGTGTTGTTGTGACAAATGATTTTAATTTAAATAAAGTATGCGAACTTCAAAAAGTAGCAGTGTTAAACATCAATGATCTAGCCAATGCGGTGAAACCGGTTGTGCTGCCTGGGGAAGAAATGAAGGTACAGGTCATTAAAGATGGGAAAGAGCATAACCAAGGTGTTGCTTACTTAGATGACGGTACGATGATTGTGGTCGAAGAAGGACGCAATTACATTGGAAAAGACATCGATGTGCTCGTCACAAGTGTGCTGCAGACTGCTGCTGGAAGAATGATTTTTGCGAAGCCAAAACTTCTGGAGAAGGCGCTCTAAAGGGAGAACGAACATGTATTATGAAGTAGTTATTCCGGCTGCGGGGCAGGGGAAACGAATGAAGGCCGGCCGCAATAAGCTTTTTATTGAGCTGAAAAGAATGCCGGTTATTATTCATACACTAAAGGTGTTTGACGCTCATGCTCAATGCAAACGCATGATCCTAGCGATCAATGAAGAGGAGCGTCAAGACTTTGAAAGGCTACTCAAGGTACACGCTTTTCAAACGCCTGTTTCACTTGTCACTGGCGGCGAAGAACGTCAGCAAAGTGTATACGAAGGATTAAAGGCTGTGAAAGATGCGGACATCGTGCTTGTTCATGATGGGGCAAGGCCTTTTATTAAGCATACACAGATTGACTTGCTCGTTAAAGCAGCGATTGAAAAAGGCTCCGCAGTTGTAGCGGTACCAGTGAAAGACACAATCAAACGCGTTCAAGAAGGCAAAGTGGAACAAACCATTGAACGTCAGAGCTTGTGGGCAGTCCAGACCCCACAAGCTTTTCGTCATTCTATTTTAAAAGAGGCGCATGAATATGCAGAGCGGACCGGTTTCCTTGGAACAGACGACGCCAGTCTTGTGGAACAATTACATGGTGAAAACGTGTATATTGTCCAAGGAGATTACACCAATATTAAGCTGACGACACCGGATGATTTATTGGTTGCCAAGGCAATTATGGATGCGGAAAGAGGGTACTAGATCATGTTGAGAATAGGACAAGGCTTTGATGTACATCAATTAACAGAGGGAAGACCTTTGATTATTGGCGGGGTCACCATCCCTTATGAAAAGGGGCTGCTTGGGCATTCAGACGCTGATGTACTGCTTCACACAGTGGCAGATGCCTGCCTAGGTGCGATTGCTGAAGGAGATATCGGCAGACATTTCCCAGACACAGATCCTGAGTTTAAGGATGCGGATTCTTTTAAATTACTGCAACATGTGTGGGCACTAGTAAAGGAAAAAGGCTACACACTTGTGAATATTGATTGCACCATCATGGCGCAAAAGCCCAAAATGGCACCTTACATTCAACCGATGTGTGAGAAGATTGCAGAAGCGCTTGAGGCAGATGTCACACAGGTGAATGTGAAAGCAACAACGACAGAGAAACTCGGATTTACAGGAAGAGGCGAAGGAATTGCCTCTCAGGCAACTGTGCTTCTTCAGAAAAAGTAAAACTCATTTTGATGAGAATGGGATTTGATGATAAAATACGTTTATAAAAAATTGGTGTCAGACAACATGATGCAGATGAAAGGAAGTTAAACTCATGGGAAATGAAGTGCGTGTTCGTTATGCACCGAGTCCAACTGGTCATTTACATATTGGGAATGCTAGAACGGCTCTTTTCAACTATTTGTTCGCACGCAGTCAAGGCGGCAAATTTATTATTCGAATCGAAGATACGGATCAAAAGCGTAATGTAGAGGGCGGAGAAGAAAGCCAGCTTCGCCACCTGCAATGGCTCGGTATTGATTGGGATGAGAGCATTGATAAAGATGGCGGCTACGGCCCTTACAGACAATCAGAGCGTAATGATATTTATAAAAAGTATTATGATGAGCTGCTAGAGAAGGACTTGGCGTATAAGTGCTATTGTACGGCTGAAGAGCTAGAGGAAGAGCGTGAAGCACAAATCGCCCGCAGTGAAATGCCTCGATATTCTGGTAAATGCAGTCATTTATCAAAAGAAGAAGAGGACAAGCTGATTGCTGAAGGAAGAGAGCCAAGCATCCGCTTCCGAGTGCCAAAAGGAGAAATTATCAAATTTGACGACATGGTCAAAGGCGATATTTCATTTGAGACAGACGGCATCGGTGACTTTGTCATTGTGAAGAAAGATGGTACGCCAACTTATAACTTCGCTGTAGCAGTGGATGATTATTTGATGAAAATGACTCACATTCTCCGCGGAGAGGATCACATTTCGAATACGCCTAAACAAATCATGATCTTCAATGCATTCGGCTGGGATGTTCCGCTATTCGGACATATGACGCTGATTGTGAACGAGAACCGCAAGAAATTAAGCAAGCGTGATGAATCCATTATTCAATTCATCGAGCAATATAAAAACTTGGGCTATTTACCAGAAGCCCTATTCAACTTCATTGCACTACTTGGATGGTCTCCAGTGGGCGAAGAAGAACTGTTTACAAAAGAGCAATTCATCGACATTTTCGATGTAAACCGACTTTCTAAGTCACCAGCTCTGTTCGATATGCATAAACTAAAATGGGTGAATAACCAATACGTGAAGGCACTTGATCTTGATCAGGTTGTTGCGTTAACGCTTCCGCATCTTCAAAAGGCAGGCAAGGTAAGCGAGCAGCTGTCAGACGAAGAAAACACGTGGGTACGCAAGCTGATTGCTCTGTATCATGAACAATTAAGCTATGGAGCAGAAATTGTTGAGTTAACAGAGTTGTTCTTTAAGGAGCAAATTGAGTATAATCAAGAGGCAAAGGAAGTTCTAGCAGAGGAGCAAGTACCAGAAGTCATGGCATCATTTGCTGGTCAGCTTGAACGACTTGAATCTTTCACACCTGATGAAATCAAGGCTGCTATTAAAGCAGTACAAAAAGAAACAGGGCATAAAGGCAAGAAACTATTCATGCCAATTCGTGTGGCTGTCACAGGACAAACGCATGGCCCAGAACTTCCGCAAAGTATTGAACTACTAGGTAAAGAAACGGTATTAAACCGCATTAAACAAATATAAGGAAATCGTTGCGAGGGAGAAGTACAATGTTTTCGTCCATCACAGAAAGAGTCTTCACCGGCTGAAAGAGACTTATGGGCAGACGTTGGAAATGCACCCTCAAGACCCTTGAGGAACACGAGTACGTTAGTATGCAAGGGCGGTACCCTCCGTTATGGGATTAAGTTGAGAAGGCTGCGAAATGAGGGCTTTCTAAACAGAGTGGAACCGCGTTTTCAAAACGTCTCTGTCATATGGCAGAGGCGTTTTTTATTTGTCCAAAAAAGAGAGCAAGTCCGAAGAGAGATTGATGGGGAAGAACGGGGGGAGCATGTGTTTTTCAAAATGCTGAAAGAAGATATTGATACTGTGTTTGATCAAGATCCTGCTGCTAGAAGCTATATTGAAGTAGTGCTAACCTATTCAGGGCTTCATGCGATTTGGGCTCATCGTATCGCGCATGCATTTTATAAGCGGAAGCTGTACTTTCTTGCGCGGATCATTTCTCAGGTCAGCCGGTTTTTCACAGGGGTTGAAATTCACCCTGCGGCAACCATTGGCAGGCGCTTCTTCATTGACCACGGTATGGGAGTGGTGATTGGGGAAACATGTGAAATTGGAGACAACGTCACTGTTTTCCAAGGCGTGACATTAGGGGGAACAGGGAAAGAAAAGGGAAAGCGGCACCCGACCATTTTAGACGATGCGCTCATTGCGACAGGTGCAAAGGTGCTTGGTTCCATTACAGTCGGAAAAGGAGCCAAGATTGGAGCGGGGTCGGTCGTGTTAAAGGACGTACCCGACCATTCTACTGTTGTCGGTATACCTGGGCGAGTCGTCGTTCAAAATGGTAAGAAAATCAATCGTGATCTCAATCATCAAGATTTGCCAGATCCAATTTCCGATCGTTTCAAAGAATTGGAACGAGAAATGGAAAAGCTAAAAGGTGAGCTGGCTTCATTGAGCAGAAAGGAAGAACAATCATGACAATCAATATTTATAATACATTGACACGTAAGAAGGAAGAATTCGTCCCGCTTGAGCCAGGAAAGGTCAAGATGTATGTGTGCGGACCAACCGTTTATAACTACATTCATATCGGGAATGCAAGGCCTGCTATTGTTTATGACACTGTACGTAAGTATTTAGAATACAGCGGCTATGATGTGAACTTTGTCTCAAACTTTACAGATGTGGATGATAAGCTCATCAAAGCAGCCAATGAACTCGGGGAAGATGTCCCGACGATTGCTGACCGCTTTATTCAAGCCTACTTTGAAGACGTCAGTGCACTAGGCTGCAAAAAAGCTGACCTTCACCCGCGAGTGACGGAAAATATGGATGATATCATTGCATTTATTGCGACATTGATTGAAAAGGGCTACGCCTATGAAGCGGATGGCGACGTGTATTACAGCACACGCTCATTTGAAGGCTACGGAAAGCTTTCTCACCAGTCGATTGATGAACTGAAGACAGGTGCCCGTATTCGTGTAGGTGAGAAGAAACGAGATGCGCTGGACTTTGCTTTATGGAAGGCTGCAAAGGATCAAGAAATCTCATGGGATAGCCCGTGGGGCGAAGGACGACCAGGCTGGCACATCGAATGCTCGGCCATGGTTAAAAAATATTTAGGTGATACGATCGACATTCATGCTGGCGGACAGGATTTAACCTTCCCTCACCATGAAAATGAAATCGCTCAATCTGAGGCTTTGACAGGGAAACCTTTTGCAAAGTATTGGATGCATAACGGATATATTAATATTGAGAACGAAAAAATGTCAAAATCACTAGGCAACTTTGTGCTTGTGCATGACATTGTGAAAGAACAAGATCCTGACGTGCTTCGCTTCTTTATGTTGTCGGTTCACTACCGTCATCCAATTAACTACTCAATGGATTTACTAGAGAGTACAAAGAGTGCGTTTAACCGGCTCAAAACGTCGTATGCCAATTTACATCATCGCCTCGAGAGCAGCACGAATATCACAGAAGACAATGCTGAATGGCTGGCGAAGGTTGAAGAGCAGCGAGCGACATTTATTTCTGAAATGAATGATGACTTCAATACGGCAAATGCGATCTCTGTTTTATTCGAACTTGCGAAACAGGCGAATTATTATATGGAAAATGATCATACTTCGGAGGAAGTGATCAAGGCATTTATCGGCTTGTTCCAAGAAATCACGTCTGTTCTTGGATTCTCTTTAGAAGAAAAGCATACGCTCGATGAAGAAGTAGAAGCGTTAATTGAAAAACGCAATGAGGCTAGAAGAAATCGTGATTTTGCGCTATCTGATCAAATTCGTGACCAGTTAAAGAGCATGAATATTGTATTGGAGGACACTCCTCAAGGTACTCGCTGGAAAAGAGGAGAATAGGTCATGTTGAATTTTGAAAAGCTGAAAGATGGTAAACAGTTAAACGGACTTGCGCTTGCTTACATGGGTGATGCCATTTTTGAAGTCTATGTGAGGCATCACCTCCTCCAAACGGGGGCGACAAAACCAAATGAGCTGCACAAACGAGCAAGCAAAATTGTTTCAGCTAAATCTCAGGCAGCTATTTTATTTACGCTACAGCAGCAAGGCTTTTTCACTGAAGCAGAAGAAGCGGTGCTGAAAAGAGGAAGAAATGCAAAATCAGGCACAGTGCCTAAAAACACAGACGTTCAAACGTATCGTTATAGTACGGCGTTTGAAGCGCTCATGGGTTATTTATTTATTGAAAAGCAGGACGAACGCTTAGAAGAGCTGATTAGTCAGGCGATTGAAATCGGAACGTCAGGGAGGAAGACAAATGAGTCAGCAACATGATTATGTGATTGGGAAAAATGCAGTGATTGAAACACTGAAGTCAGATCGGGAGTTATACAAGCTCTGGATGGCAGAAAACACTGTAAAAGGACAAGCCCAGCAGGTCATTGAACTCGCAAAAAAACAAAATATCACCATTCAGTATGTTCCGAGGAAAAAGCTTGATCAAATGGTAACAGGTCAGCACCAGGGAATCGTTGCACAAGTAGCAGCATATGAATATGCAGAATTGGACGATCTATATCAAATCGCTGAACAGCGGCATGAACAGCCATTTTTTCTTATCTTAGATGAAATTGAAGACCCGCATAATTTAGGTTCCATTATGCGTACAGCAGATGCTGTAGGTGCACATGGGATTGTGATTCCGAAAAGGAGAGCGGTCGGCTTAACGACAACCGTTGCCAAAGCATCCACTGGGGCAATTGAACATATTCCTGTTGCCAAAGTCACCAACCTTTCAAGAGCTCTTGATGAGATGAAAGAAAGAGGAATCTGGGTTGCGGGAACAGATGCGTCTGCCAAACAGGATTACAGACAATTTGATGGCACGATGCCGCTTGCTCTCGTGATTGGCAGTGAAGGAAAAGGGATTGGCCGATTGATCAAAGAAAAGTGTGATTTTCTGATTAAGCTGCCTATGGCCGGAAAGGTCACTTCGTTAAACGCGTCAGTTGCCGCTAGTCTATTGATGTATGAAGTGTATCGAAAACGTTATCCGTTAGGAGAATAGAGATGGACATCCTCTTAGTCGATGGATACAACATGATAGGTGCTTGGCCACGGCTGCAGCACTTAAAGGAAAACAGCTTTGAAGAAGCCAGAGACATACTGATTCAAAATTTAGCAGAATATCAAGCATACACAGGGTATCGAGTCATTGTCGTATTCGATGCCCATATGGTCAAAGGAATCGAAAAAAAGCGGATCAATCACCGAGTAGAGGTCATCTTTACGAGAGAGAATGAAACAGCTGATGAGCGGATTGAAAAGCTTGCCCAGGATTTGAATAATATTCGGACGCAGATTCATGTGGCGACCTCTGACTTTACAGAACAATGGGCAATCTTTGGACAAGGAGCTCTTCGAAAGTCGGCCCGAGAGCTTTTAAGAGAGATTGAAGTGATCGAACGAAAGATTGAAACGAGAGTCAAAAAGATTACTTCTGATAAACCAGCATCTAAGATTGAATTGTCAGAAGATGTATTGAAAACGTTTGAAAAATGGCGGCGTGGGAATCTAGAATAGCTTGACGATATTTCAACCATTAATGTATAATATTTCTATCTAGGTGCGGTCGGGGGGATCGAAGTGAATCTAAACAACAGCAAGGATAAATCCATCAGAGAGCAATTTTGCCAGTTGGAAGATGAACAAGTCATTGAAAGGGTTCATGTCGGAGATAGTGATGCGCTAGATTACTTAATAACGAAATACCGCAATTTTGTACGTGCAAAAGCAAGATCTTATTTCTTGATTGGAGCGGATCGAGAGGACATTGTTCAAGAGGGGATGATCGGACTTTATAAGTCTATCCGCGATTTCAGAGAGGACAAGCTTACTTCATTTAAGGCTTTTGCAGAATTATGTATTACCCGCCAAATTATCACCGCAATTAAAACAGCTACTCGCCAAAAACATATCCCGTTAAATTCCTATGTATCATTAGATAAGCCAATATATGATGAAGAATCAGACAGAACATTATTGGACGTCATTTCCGGTGCTAAAGCGCTTAACCCAGAAGATTTAATCATTAGCAAAGAAGAATTTGATGATATCGAAATGAAGATGGGTGAACTACTAAGCGAGCTGGAAAGAAAGGTTCTTGTGCTTTACCTTGATGGCAGATCCTATCAAGAGATTTCTGAAGATTTAAACCGTCATGTGAAATCAATTGATAACGCACTCCAAAGAGTAAAGAGAAAATTAGAGAAATATTTAGAGCTTCGCGAGATTAGTCTCTAATCAAACCTATATTGACAGCTTTTTCGACACTGTGATAAGGTACTAAGGAAATGATGTCGAGAAAATAGGTGTAAATATGAGGAAAAAGATTACTCTAGCCTGTAAAGACTGCGGAAGCCGCAATTATACGACAATGAAAAGTGATGCTTCAGCAGCTGAAAGATTAGAAGTTAAGAAATATTGCAAGACTTGTAATTCACATAAAACACATTTAGAAACGAAGTAAGATTTGCGTTCTTTAATCTGTGGAGGTCTTTTACAATGCGTATTATCAGTTTCTTAAAAAGTGTCGGGAAAGAAATGAAGAAGGTCAGCTGGCCAAAGAAAAACGAAATGATTCGTTACACAATCACTGTTATTTTAACAGTCGTATTCTTTGCAATCTTTTTCTCTTTTCTTGATATAGGAATCTCACAATTAATCGAATTAATTCATTAATACTTGAATAATGGTCTGCTGAACGTGCTATAATAGATCATAATATGACTTGCCAAAAAACCCGTTTTACGGGTTTTTTCAATTGCTTGAAAATATTTACCGGTACTCGAGATTCGTCAAATAGACATTACGAAATGTGGGGAGGGAAGGACTAAATAGTCCTGAACGAAATGGAAAAGAATTGGTATGTTGTGCATACGTACTCTGGCTATGAAAACAAAGTAAAAGCGAACTTGGAAAAGCGTGTTGAATCAATGGGCATGCAAGATAAGATCTTCCGCGTTGTTGTACCAGAAGAAGAAGAAACAGATATTAAAAATGGTAAGAAAAAAGTTGTCAAAAAGAAAGTATTCCCTGGCTATGTCCTAGTGGAAATCGTGATGACTGACGACTCTTGGTATGTTGTTCGTAATACACCAGGTGTCACAGGATTCGTTGGATCAGCTGGATCAGGCTCAAAGCCGACAGCGCTTTTGCCAGGCGAAGCTGAAACCATTCTGAAGAGAATGGGTCTTGAAGAACGCAAAACAGAAATCGACTTTGAATTGAAAGAAACGGTCAAGGTCATCGACGGACCATTTGCGAACTTCACAGGCTCTATCGAAGAGATTGATTATGATAAAAGCAAAGTCAAAGTATTCGTTAATATGTTTGGTAGAGAAACACCCGTGGAACTTGAGTTCACGCAGATCGATAAATTGTAATTCAAAAGAGCTTGAAATGAGTGTATAGAAGTGGTAATATAGCAAAGGTACGTCTTGAGTTCGCTCAAGATCGCTAGCTAGTTATTTCGTCATTCATATAAAGAATGAAGTTGTTGAGTGGGAGGGGGATTCCCCTATTACCACATCACGGACTTTAAGGAGGTGTGTCTCGTGGCTAAAAAAGTAGTTAAAGTTGTTAAATTGCAAATTCCTGCTGGAAAAGCTAACCCAGCTCCACCAGTTGGACCTGCACTAGGTCAAGCCGGTGTTAATATCATGGGATTCTGTAAGGAGTTTAATGCTCGTACAGCTGACCAAGCTGGTCTTATCATTCCTGTTGAAATTTCGGTTTTTGAAGACCGTTCATTTACATTTATTACTAAAACTCCACCTGCTGCAGTTTTACTTAAAAAAGCAGCTGGTATTGAGTCTGGTTCTGGTGAACCTAACCGTAATAAAGTGGCAACTGTTAAGCGTGATAAAGTACGCGAAATCGCGGAAACAAAAATGCCTGACTTAAACGCTGCTAGCGTTGAATCAGCTATGCGCATGGTTGAAGGTACTGCACGCAGTATGGGTATTGTCATCGAAGATTAATTTATTGTCTTGTTGGGTTGCGAGTTTGGTTTTGACAAGTTCGCAACCCTTATTCGTGGGAGGTTATTCCGCTAAAACCACATAAGGAGGATTTTTATAATGGCTAAAAAAGGTAAAAAGTATGTAGAAGCTGCTAAGCTAATCGAACGTACTAAAGCGTATGATGTAGCTGAAGCTGTTTCTCTTACAAAAAAAGCAAATACAGCGAAATTTGATGCGACTGTAGAAGTTGCTTTTCGTTTGGGCGTAGACCCTCGTAAAAACGACCAACAAATCCGCGGTGCAGTTGTACTTCCTAACGGAACTGGTAAAACTCAACGCGTTCTTGTGTTCGCTAAAGGCGAAAAAGCAAAAGAAGCAGAAGCTGCTGGAGCAGACTACGTTGGAGATTCTGATTACATCACTAAAATCCAACAAGGCTGGTTCGATTTCGATGTAATCGTTGCAACACCTGACATGATGGGTGAAGTTGGTAAGATCGGTCGTGTACTTGGACCAAAAGGTCTTATGCCAAACCCTAAAACAGGAACTGTTACATTCGAAGTAGAAAAAGCAATCAATGAAATCAAAGCTGGTAAAGTAGAATACCGCGTTGATAAAGCTGGTAACATCCACGCGCCAATCGGAAAGGTTTCTTTCGAGGACGAAAAGCTTGTTGAGAACTTTGCAACAATCTATGACACAATCCTTAAAGCAAAACCTGCAGCGGCTAAAGGTGTATACGTGAAAAACGTTTCTGTTACATCTACTATGGGCCCTGGTGTGAAAGTGGATCCATCTTCTTTCTCTGCAAAATAAATCTTGACTTATCACAATCATTTTGATAATATCAAAATGTTGTAAAATAGAATATGTCCATTTATACCGTAGACAGCAGGGGCCTTATGGCTTAATTAACCCGCCGAGGTGTATATGTCACAGTCTTACGTTAACGTATGCTTGTATATACAGCCTCCATGTCTTAATGGAGGCTTTTTATATGGAGAACCGTTCGTTAGGAACGTGATGGCCTGATCGGTATAAGTGTTACACAAACAATGTACAGGAGGTGTAACCATGAGCAATGCAATCGATACAAAAAAAGTTGTCGTTGATGAAATTACTTCTAAATTTAAAGACAGTATGTCTACTGTAATTGTAGATTACCGCGGTCTTTCAGTTTCTGAAGTGACTGAACTTCGTAAACAGCTTCGTGACGCTGGCGTAGAATTCAAAGTTTACAAAAACACTTTGACTCGCCGTGCAGTTGAACAAGTTGAACTAACAGGTTTAAACGATTTCTTAACAGGTCCAAACGCTATCGCATTCAGTAACGAAGATGTTATCGCACCTGCGAAAATCATCAACGAATTTGCGAAAAGCCACGAAGCTTTAGAAATCAAAGCTGGTGTCATCGAAGGAAACGTAGCGACTGTAGAAGAAGTGAAGGCTCTTGCGGAACTTCCGTCTCGCGAAGGCTTACTATCTATGTTGCTTAGCGTTCTTCAAGCTCCAGTTCGTAACCTTGCTCTTGCTACTAAAGCAGTTGCAGATCAAAAAGAAGAACAAGGCGCTTAATGCGTACTTAACGTAAAAAACTTAAAATGGAGGAATTACAAATGGCTTTAAATATCGAAGAAATCATTGCTTCAGTTAAAGAAGCAACTGTACTTGAGTTAAACGACTTAGTAAAAGCAATCGAAGAAGAATTTGGCGTAACTGCTGCTGCTCCTGTAGCTGTAGCTGCAGCTGGTGGTGCCGCTGCTGAAGAGAAAACTGATTTTGATCTAGTACTTGCTGGTGCTGGAGACCAAAAAATCAAAGTTATCAAAGTGGTTCGTGAAATCACTGGTCTTGGCTTGAAAGAAGCTAAAGAACTTGTTGACAACACTCCAAAACCACTTAAAGAAGGTATTGCTAAAGAAGAAGCTGAAGAACTTAAAGCTAAGCTTGAAGAAGTTGGCGCTTCTGTAGAAGTTAAGTAATCTTCGCCTAATCTTTTGGGAAAGCTCGCTTTTACTGGCGGGCTTTTTCTTTTCTATTCTCCTGAAACGATTGAATCCAGAGGAGGTCCATTCACCATGAGTGACCACTATTATACGGAAAAGCCATCAGTGAAAAGCAATAAACAGACATGGGACTTCACCTTGAGAAACCGTACCTTTACTTTTACAAGTGACAGTGGAGTGTTTTCTAAGAAAGAAGTCGACTTTGGTTCAAGGCTTTTAATTGAAGCTTTTGAAGAACCTGACGTGGATGGCGATATCTTAGATGTCGGTT
Organism: Bacillus sp. FSL W8-0920; assembly: GCF_038593215.1. Classification (NCBI taxonomy): domain Bacteria; kingdom Bacillati; phylum Bacillota; class Bacilli; order Caryophanales; family Bacillaceae; genus Bacillus; species Bacillus sp. FSL W8-0920. The sequence continues at coordinate 124,421 of NZ_CP151974.1, forward strand.
GCGGTTATGGACCGATTGGCTTATCGTTAGCAAACGAAATGACGAGCCGCACCATTCATATGATTGATGTGAACGAAAGAGCAGTCGAACTTTCAAAGGAAAACGCTAAACATAATCGCGTTGATAATGTCCGCATCTATCAAAGTGATTTGTTCTCGAATGTTCATTCATCAGCTGCTTTTGCCTCTATACTGACCAATCCCCCAATACGGGCAGGGAAGAAAGTTGTACATGCGATCTTTGAAAAAAGTGCTGATCATTTATTGCCGGAAGGTGAGTTGTGGGTGGTTATTCAGAAAAAGCAGGGCGGACCATCTGCGATTGAGAAATTAGAACAGCTCTTTGGAGAAGTCGAAGTTGTATTGAAAAAAAAGGGCTACTATATTATCAAAGCTAAAAAAGTTTGACGCAGTTTCCTAGCTGTGTTAACATTATAAAATGCCAATGTGTATATTTTGCTTAATAGGCTTAAAAAACAACTGTTTTGTATAAATTATGCATATTTGGGAAAACTAATAAAATCGGAATTTGTTTTTGGATGTGGTTTTCTTATTTTAGAAACCCTTTTTTCTTTTGTCTTGTAAAAGTATTTCTTTACTGACATTTGAAAGGCTGAAATACTTTTTACACATATAATACGCATGATTTGAGGGGTGAATCAGTTGACAGGTCAACTAGTTCAGTATGGACGACACCGCCAGCGCAGAAGCTACGCACGCATAAGCGAAGTGTTAGAATTACCAAATCTCATTGAAATTCAAACCTCTTCTTATCAGTGGTTTCTTGATGAGGGTCTTAGAGAGATGTTTCAAGATATATCCCCAATTGAGGATTTTACTGGTAACCTTTCTCTTGAATTCATTGATTACAGCCTAGGGGATCCTAAGTATCCTGTAGCAGAATCAAAAGAACGTGATGTAACTTACTCTGCTCCACTAAGAGTAAAAGTTCGTTTAATTAACAAAGAAACTGGAGAAGTAAAAGACCAAGATGTGTTCATGGGTGATTTCCCAATCATGACAGACACAGGTACTTTTATCATTAACGGTGCGGAACGTGTAATCGTTTCTCAGTTAGTACGTTCTCCAAGTGTATATTTCAGTGGTAAAGTAGACAAAAACGGTAAAAAAGGTTTTACTGCGACTGTCATTCCAAACCGTGGCGCATGGTTAGAATACGAAACTGATGCGAAGGATGTAGTCTATGTACGCATCGATCGCACACGTAAGTTGCCGGTTACGGTTCTTTTGCGTGCTCTCGGCTTCAGCTCTGATCAAGAGATTCTTGACCTCATTGGCGAGAATGAATACTTACGCAACACGCTGGAAAAAGACAATACAGAGAATGCGGATAAAGCACTTCTCGAAATCTACGAGCGCCTCCGTCCTGGAGAGCCGCCAACTGTTGAAAATGCGAAAAGCCTGCTAGACTCTCGCTTCTTCGATCCGAAGAGATATGACCTAGCAAATGTTGGACGCTACAAGATTAATAAAAAGCTTCATATTAAAAATAGACTGTTCAATCAAAAATTGGCTGAAACGTTAGTTGACCCTGAAACAGGTGAAATCCTAGCAGAAAAAGGTCAAATTTTAGACAGAAGAGTTCTTGATAAAGTTCTTCCATACTTAGAAAACGGCATCGGATTTAGAAAGCTTTATCCAAATGGTGGCGTAGTAGAAGATGAAGTAGAACTTCAATCTATTAAGATTTATGCACCGTCTGATCAAGAAGGCGAGCAAGTGATCAACGTGATCGGGAATGCATACGTAGAGGAAGCTGTGAAAAACATCACGCCTTCTGACATCATTGCATCGATCAGTTACTTCTTCAATCTTCTTCATGGTGTAGGTGACACAGATGATATCGATCACCTTGGTAACCGTCGCCTGCGTTCTGTAGGTGAGCTTCTGCAAAACCAATTCCGTATTGGTTTAAGCAGAATGGAGCGTGTTGTTCGTGAAAGAATGTCGATCCAAGACACAAACACGATCACACCTCAGCAACTGATCAACATCCGTCCTGTGATCGCTTCTATCAAAGAGTTCTTTGGTAGCTCTCAGCTTTCTCAGTTCATGGATCAAACAAACCCGCTTGCTGAATTGACGCACAAACGTCGTCTGTCAGCGCTTGGGCCTGGTGGTTTGACACGTGAGCGTGCAGGAATGGAAGTTCGTGACGTTCACTACTCTCACTATGGTCGTATGTGTCCGATTGAAACACCAGAGGGTCCAAACATTGGTTTGATCAACTCTCTATCTTCATTTGCAAAAGTGAATCGTTTCGGCTTTATTGAAACACCTTACCGCCGGGTTGATCCTGAAACAGGTAAAGTGACACCAAGAATCGATTACTTAACTGCGGATGAAGAGGATAACTACGTAGTAGCACAAGCGAACGCTATATTAGGTGAAGATGGTTCGTTTATCGATGATAATATCATTGCTCGTTTCAGAGGAGAAAACACCGTTGTTCCTCGAAACCGCGTTGACTACATGGACGTTTCGCCAAAGCAGGTTGTTTCTGCAGCGACAGCATGTATCCCATTCCTAGAAAACGATGACTCTAACCGTGCTCTAATGGGAGCAAACATGCAACGTCAGGCTGTGCCTTTGATGCAGCCGGAATCACCGATTGTTGGTACAGGTATGGAGTATGTATCAGGTAAAGACTCTGGTGCTGCTGTCATCTGCCGTTACCCAGGTGTTGTAGAACGTGTTGAAGCTAAAAATATTTGGGTTCGCCGCTATGAAGATGTCGACGGACAACAAGTCAAAGGAAACCTAGACAAATACAGCTTGCTGAAATTTGTCCGCTCTAACCAAGGGACTTGCTACAACCAGCGTCCAATCGTAAGTGTTGGAGATGAAGTCGTAAAAGGAGAAATCCTTGCAGACGGTCCTTCAATGGAAAAAGGTGAATTGGCTCTAGGACGTAACGTCATGGTCGGCTTCATGACTTGGGACGGTTATAACTACGAGGATGCGATCATCATGAGTGAGCGCCTTGTAAAAGATGACGTCTACACGTCTATCCATATTGAAGAATATGAATCAGAAGCTCGTGATACAAAGCTTGGACCGGAAGAAATCACTCGTGATATTCCAAACGTTGGGGAAGATGCTTTACGCAACCTTGACGAGCGTGGAATCATCCGTATCGGTGCAGAAGTAAAAGACGGAGACCTTCTTGTAGGGAAAGTAACGCCTAAAGGTGTAACAGAACTAACAGCTGAAGAACGTCTATTACATGCAATCTTCGGTGAAAAGGCTCGTGAAGTACGTGATACATCTCTACGTGTTCCACACGGCGGCGGCGGAATTATCCACGATGTCAAAGTCTTTAACCGTGAAGATGGAGATGAATTACCTCCAGGTGTTAACCAATTAGTCCGCGTATACATCGTTCAGAAGCGTAAAATTTCTGAAGGTGACAAAATGGCTGGACGACATGGTAACAAAGGGGTTATCTCTAAAATCCTTCCAGAAGAAGATATGCCGTATCTTCCAGATGGAACACCGATTGATATCATGTTAAACCCTCTAGGGGTACCATCTCGTATGAACATCGGTCAGGTACTTGAGCTTCATATGGGTATGGCAGCACGTTACCTTGGCATCCACATTGCGTCACCAGTATTTGATGGTGCGCGTGAGGAAGATGTTTGGGAAACGCTTGAAGAAGCAGGTATGTCCCGTGATGCGAAAACAGTCCTTTATGACGGTCGAACTGGTGAACCATTCGATAACCGTGTATCAGTCGGAATCATGTACATGATCAAACTGGCTCACATGGTTGACGACAAACTTCACGCTCGTTCAACTGGACCATACTCACTTGTTACGCAGCAGCCACTTGGCGGTAAAGCACAGTTTGGTGGTCAGCGTTTCGGAGAGATGGAAGTATGGGCACTTGAAGCTTACGGTGCAGCATACACACTTCAAGAGATCTTAACAGTTAAATCGGATGACGTTGTGGGTCGTGTGAAAACATACGAAGCCATCGTCAAAGGGGATAACGTCCCTGAACCAGGTGTCCCTGAATCATTCAAAGTGTTAATTAAAGAACTTCAAAGTTTAGGTATGGATGTCAAAATCCTATCTGGCGATGAAGAAGAGATAGAAATGAGAGATTTAGAAGACGATGAGGAAACGAAGAAAGCAGACGGATTAGCGTTATCTAATGACGAAGATGCTGCAGACCTCGCACCTGTCGATCTTGAACGTGACGCAGTCACAAAAGAATAGCAGAAACGATTAGAGCAAGTGACTAGGGTATAACCCGAAGATTAAAAGGGAGGTAGGCCCCTTGCTAGATGTGAACAATTTTGAGTATATGAACATCGGTCTCGCATCACCTGATAAAATCCGTTCTTGGTCTTTTGGTGAAGTGAAAAAGCCTGAAACGATTAACTATCGTACACTGAAACCTGAAAAAGATGGTCTCTTTTGTGAACGTATCTTCGGACCACAAAAAGACTGGGAATGTCATTGTGGAAAGTATAAACGCGTTCGTTATAAGGGTGTTGTATGTGACCGTTGTGGTGTAGAAGTAACACGGGCAAAAGTCCGTCGTGAGAGAATGGGGCATATCGAACTGGCTGCCCCAGTTTCCCACATTTGGTATTTCAAAGGTATCCCAAGCCGTATGGGTCTTGTTCTTGATATGTCACCACGTGCGTTAGAAGAAGTGATTTACTTCGCTTCATACGTCGTGACAGATCCTGGCAACACACCGCTTGAGAAGAAACAACTTCTTTCTGAGAAGGAATTCCGTGCTTATTTAGATAAATACGGTAATACATTCCAAGCAGCTATGGGTGCAGAAGCAATCAATAAACTTCTTCAAGATATCGATCTTGTAAAAGAAGTAGATGCACTGAAAGAAGAGCTGAAAACTGCTCAAGGACAGCGTCGTACTCGTGCGATTAAACGCCTTGAAGTGCTAGAAGCCTTCCGTAACTCAGGAAACAAACCATCATGGATGATTCTTGATGTACTTCCGGTTATTCCGCCAGAATTACGTCCAATGGTTCAGCTTGATGGTGGACGTTTTGCTACTTCTGACTTAAACGACCTTTATCGTCGTGTCATCAACCGTAACAATCGTCTGAAACGTTTATTAGATCTTGGCGCGCCAAGCATCATCGTTCAGAACGAGAAGCGTATGCTTCAAGAAGCTGTCGATGCCTTGATTGATAATGGACGTAGAGGCCGACCAGTAACAGGACCAGGAAACAGACCATTGAAATCTCTTTCTCATATGCTGAAAGGGAAACAAGGACGTTTCCGTCAAAACTTGCTTGGTAAACGTGTTGACTATTCTGGACGTTCCGTTATCGTCGTAGGACCACATTTGAAAATGTATCAGTGTGGACTTCCGAAAGAAATGGCTCTTGAATTATTCAAACCATTCGTGATGAAGGAGCTTGTTGAAAAAGGTTTAGCTCACAACATCAAGAGTGCGAAGCGTAAAATTGAGCGCGTGCAGCCGGAAGTATGGGATGTTTTAGAATCAGTGATTCGTGAGCATCCAGTCTTACTAAACCGTGCACCGACTCTTCACAGACTTGGTATTCAAGCGTTTGAACCTACACTTGTGGAAGGACGCGCAATTCGTCTGCATCCACTTGTATGTACAGCCTACAACGCTGACTTTGACGGTGACCAAATGGCGGTTCACGTACCATTATCTGCTGAGGCTCAAGCTGAAGCTCGTATCTTAATGCTTGCTGCTCAAAACATTTTGAACCCGAAAGATGGAAAACCTGTTGTTACGCCATCTCAGGATATGGTGCTTGGTAACTACTACCTTACACTTGAGCGTAAAGGTGCTATCGGAGAAGGTATGATCTTCAAAGATACGAACGAAGCCCTTCTAGCTTATCAAAATGGGTATGTGCATCTTCATACACGTGTAGCTGTTGCAGCTAACTCGTTGAAGAATGTGACATTCACTGATGAACAGCGTTCTAAATTGTTGATTACAACAGTTGGAAAACTAATCTTTAACGAAATCTTACCGGAATCATTCCCTTACATGAATGAGCCGACAAAGAGCAATATTGAAGAAAAAACGCCTGACCGCTTCTTCCTTGAAAAAGGTGAAGATGTCAAAGCTGCGATTGAGAAACAAGAAATCAATGCGCCGTTCAAAAAAGGTATTTTAGGTAAAATCATTGCGGAAATCTTTAAGAGATTCCATATCACTGAGACATCTAAAATGCTTGACCGCATGAAAAATCTTGGTTTCAAATACTCTACTAAAGCGGGTATTACGGTTGGGGTGTCTGATATCGTCGTATTAGATGATAAACAGAAGATCCTCGAAGAAGCGCAAGCAAAAGTAGATAACGTCATGAAGCAATTCAGACGTGGTTTGATTACTGAAGAAGAGCGTTACGAGAGAGTCATTTCGATCTGGAGTTCTTCTAAAGATGTCATCCAAGGTAAACTGATGAAGTCCCTTGATGAAGTCAACCCAATCTACATGATGAGTGACTCTGGGGCGCGTGGTAACGCATCTAACTTCACTCAGCTGGCTGGTATGCGTGGTCTGATGGCCAACCCGGCTGGACGTATCATTGAACTTCCGATCAAATCTAGTTTCCGTGAAGGTTTAACCGTATTGGAATACTTTATTTCCACTCACGGAGCGCGTAAAGGTCTTGCCGATACAGCCCTTAAAACAGCTGACTCAGGTTACCTCACGCGTCGTCTCGTCGACGTTGCACAGGATGTTATCATCCGTGAAACAGATTGCGGTACAGACCGTGGTATCTTGGCAAAGTCCATTAGAGAAGGAAATGAAATTATTGAGAAACTTGAAGAACGTCTAATTGGACGTTTTGCAAGAAAACCAATTGTTCATCCTGAAACGGGCGAAGTCATTGTTGGCGAAAACGAACTAATTGATGAAGATAAAGCACTTGAAGTAGTTGAAGCAGGAATTGAGGAAGTATGGATCCGTTCTGCATTTACATGTAACACGCCTCATGGTGTATGTAAACGATGCTACGGCCGTAACCTTGCAACTGGTACTGACGTTGAAGTCGGTGAAGCAGTTGGAATCATCGCTGCTCAATCAATCGGTGAGCCAGGAACACAGCTTACAATGCGTACGTTCCACACCGGTGGGGTAGCAGGAGACGATATCACACAAGGTTTACCTCGTATCCAAGAGCTATTTGAAGCGCGTAATCCGAAAGGGCAAGCGACGATTTCTGAAATTGATGGTGTCGTTGCTGAAATTAACGATGTTCGTGACAAGCAGCAGGAAATTGTGGTTCAAGGCGACGTTGAAACTCGCTCTTACACAGCTCCTTACAATGCACGTCTGAAAGTTGTTGAAGGTGACAAAGTTACTCGTGGTCAAGTACTGACAGAAGGTTCGATCGATCCGAAAGAACTTCTTAAAGTGACTGACATGACAGCTGTTCAAGAATATCTGCTTCATGAAGTACAAAAAGTATACCGTATGCAAGGGGTAGAAATCGGAGATAAGCACGTTGAGGTAATGGTTCGCCAAATGCTTCGTAAAGTGCGTGTCGCTGATGCAGGGGATACAGATGTATTACCAGGCACACTTCTTGATGTACATCAATTCACTGAAGCGAACAAAAAAGTACTATTCGAAGGCAAGCGCCCTGCAACAGGCCGCCCAGTTCTTCTTGGTATTACAAAAGCATCGCTTGAAACAGACTCATTCTTGTCTGCAGCATCCTTCCAAGAAACGACTCGTGTCCTAACAGATGCGGCGATCAAAGGAAAACGTGATGAACTGCTTGGCTTGAAAGAGAATGTTATCATCGGTAAACTTGTTCCAGCTGGAACAGGAATGCCAAACTACCGTAAAGTTAAGCCGGTTTCACAAGTGCAACCGTCTGACGATATGGTGCCTGTAGAGTAATCTTTCTCGTGAGATTCCTATAAAATCATCAAAAAATGGTGAAGGATGTCAAGATAATCTGTCATATGATATTGACATCCTTCTGCCATGATGATAATATAACCAAGGTGCTCAAAATAAAACCTGTTACTTTGGAGGATATTCGATGTCTTATGATAAAGTATCACAGGCTCAATCCATTATTATTGGTACGAAGCAAACAGTAAAAGCTCTGAAACGAGATTCAGTAAAGGAAATCGTCGTAGCGAAAGATGCTGATCCTGCTTTAACAGCTAGTGTAACAAAACTAGCGCAAGAGAAGGGTGTAGACATTTTAGTGGTAGATTCCATGAAAAAGCTCGGCAAAGCCTGCGGAATTGAAGTTGGGGCAGCAGCTGTTGCCATTATGTTATAGCGTACTTGTTTTGTTTTTGCATGTGTAAATGCAAAAGCATTGTTTTTTGCCTTTTAATGAACCACCTGGGTATGTGGGTTATAAAAAAAGCAACGAAGGGAGGAATAACAACATGCCTACAATTAATCAGCTAATACGCAAAGGACGCGTGAGTAAAGTTGAAAACTCAAAGTCTCCTGCACTTAACAAAGGATACAACAGTTTCAAAAAAGAGCACACTAACGTAACATCTCCACAGAAGCGCGGGGTTTGTACTCGTGTCGGCACAATGACACCGAAAAAACCAAACTCAGCACTACGTAAATATGCTCGTGTACGTTTGTCTAACCTGATTGAGGTAACAGCTTACATTCCTGGTATCGGACATAATCTACAAGAGCACAGTGTAGTACTTATCCGTGGCGGACGTGTAAAAGACTTACCGGGTGTACGTTACCACATCGTTCGTGGTGCGCTTGATACTGCCGGAGTTGACGGTCGTATGCAAGGACGTTCTAAATACGGAACAAAACGCCCTAAACAAAGTAAATAATACAAACAAACATAAGGGTTTTTAGAAGTTGATATCAGATCAGTGGAGTCAGGCAACTGACAATGATATTGAGATGAGAGACAGATAGAAATCCTTTTAAATGAGAAGGGAGGCTATCAGATGCCACGTAAAGGTCCTGTAGCAAAAAGAGACGTATTGCCAGATCCAATTTACAATTCTAAACTTGTATCTCGTTTGATCAACAAAATGATGATCGACGGTAAAAGAGGAAAGTCACAAACAATTCTCTACAAGTCATTTGATATCATCAAAGAACGTACTGGTAATGAAGCGATGGAGGTTTTCGAACAAGCCTTGAAAAACATCATGCCAGTTCTTGAAGTTAAAGCACGTCGTGTAGGTGGAGCTAACTACCAAGTTCCTGTAGAAGTTCGCCCAGACCGTCGTACTACTTTAGGTCTTCGCTGGTTAGTAAACTACGCTCGTCTTCGTGGAGAAAAAACGATGGAAGAGCGTCTTGCTAACGAAATCCTTGACGCAGCTAACAACACTGGTGCTGCTGTTAAGAAACGTGAAGATACACACAAAATGGCAGAAGCGAACAAAGCATTCGCTCACTACCGCTGGTAGGATTTATACCAAACTAAAAAAACTATTCCCTAATAAGGAAGGAGAAATTACCCAATGGCAAGAGAGTTCTCCTTAGACAAAACTCGTAATATTGGTATCATGGCTCACATTGATGCTGGTAAAACGACAACGACTGAGCGTATCTTATACTACACTGGTCGTATCCATAAAATTGGTGAAACTCACGAAGGAGCTTCCCAAATGGACTGGATGGAGCAGGAGCAAGAACGTGGTATTACAATCACTTCTGCTGCTACTACAGCACAATGGAAAGGTTACCGTGTAAACATCATCGATACACCAGGACACGTAGACTTCACTGTTGAAGTTGAACGTTCTTTACGTGTACTTGATGGTGCGGTAGCAGTTCTTGATGCACAATCAGGTGTAGAGCCACAAACTGAAACAGTTTGGCGCCAAGCAACAACTTACGGAGTACCTCGTATCGTATTCGTTAACAAAATGGATAAAACCGGTGCGGACTTCCTTTACTCTGTAGGCACATTAAGAGATCGTCTTCAAGCGAACGCTCATGCAATTCAATTGCCGATCGGCGCTGAAGATCAATTCGAAGGAATCATCGACCTTGTAGATAACGTAGCATACTTCTACGAAGATGACCTTGGAACTCGCTCTGATGCACAAGAAATCCCTGCTGAGTATAAAGACAAAGCTGAAGAGCTTCGCAACAGCCTTATTGAAGCTGTCGCTGAGCTTGATGAAGAGCTTATGGAAAAATACCTTGAGGGTGAAGAAATTACAATTCCTGAATTGAAAGCTGCAATCCGTAAAGGAACGTTGAATGTTGAATTCTACCCAGTTCTTGTTGGATCTGCTTTCAAAAACAAAGGTGTTCAGCTTGTACTTGATGCTGTGCTTGATTACCTTCCTGCACCAACTGATGTTGCTGCAATCAAAGGTATCCTGCCAGATTCAAATGAAGAGGTTGTTCGTGAGTCTACTGATGACGCACCATTCGCAGCTCTTGCATTTAAAGTTATGACTGACCCTTATGTTGGGAAACTTACTTTCTTCCGCGTATACTCTGGAACACTTGCTTCAGGTTCATACGTGAAGAACTCTTCTAAGAACAAGCGTGAGCGTGTTGGACGTATCCTTCAAATGCACGCAAACAGCCGTGAAGAAATCTCTACTGTATATGCAGGGGATATCGCAGCAGCTGTTGGTCTTAAAGATACATCTACTGGTGACACTCTTTGTGACGAGAAAGATACTGTTATCCTTGAGTCTATGGAATTCCCAGAGCCAGTTATCGATGTAGCAATCGAGCCTAAATCAAAAGCTGACCAAGATAAAATGGGTATCGCTTTAGCTAAACTAGCTGAAGAGGATCCAACATTCCGTACACAAACAAACCCTGAAACTGGTCAAACGATCATCTCTGGTATGGGTGAGCTTCACCTTGATATCATTGTTGACCGTATGAAGCGTGAGTTCAAGGTTGAAGCTAACGTAGGTGCTCCTCAAGTTGCGTACCGTGAAACATTCCGTTCTGGTGCAAAAGTTGAAGGTAAATTCGTACGTCAGTCTGGTGGACGTGGTCAGTTCGGACACGTTTGGATCGAATTCGAACCAAACGAAGAAGGCGCAGGCTTCGAATTCCAAAATGCAATCGTCGGTGGGGTTGTTCCTCGTGAATACATTCCAGCTATTCAAGCAGGTCTTGAAGATTCACTTGAAAATGGTGTATTAGCTGGATTCCCATTAATCGACATCAAAGCTAAATTATTTGATGGATCATACCACGATGTTGACTCGAACGAAATGGCGTTTAAAATTGCTGCATCTATGGCATTGAAAAATGCTGTCAGCAAATGTAACCCAGTTCTACTTGAGCCAATGATGAAAGTGGAAGTCGTTATCCCTGAAGAATACATGGGAGACATCATGGGTGATATCACATCTCGTCGTGGACGTGTAGAAGGTATGGAAGCTCGCGGTAACGCTCAAGTTGTTCGCGCAATGGTTCCACTTTCTGAAATGTTCGGATATGCAACTTCACTCCGTTCTAACACACAAGGACGCGGTACTTTCACTATGCACATGGATCACTACGAAGAAGTGCCTAAGAGCATCAGTGAAGAAATCATCAAAAAAAATAAAGGTGAATAATTGATTTTGCCTTTAAACTAAAGTATAACTACTATTGAAGATCAGAAAGTGAGAGGTAACTCTTCACTTTCTATCACTCTATACCAAATACAATGAACCTTTAAGGAGGATTTTTAGAATGGCTAAAGAAAAATTCGACCGTTCCAAATCGCATGCTAACATTGGTACAATTGGACACGTTGACCATGGTAAAACAACTCTAACTGCTGCTATCTCAACAGTTCTTCATAAGAAGTCTGGTAAAGGATCAGCTATGGGATATGACCAAATCGATGGTGCTCCAGAAGAGCGCGAGCGTGGAATCACAATCTCAACTTCACACGTCGAGTATGAAACAGACACTCGTCACTATGCACACGTAGACTGCCCAGGACACGCTGACTACGTTAAAAACATGATCACTGGTGCTGCTCAAATGGACGGCGCGATCTTAGTAGTATCTGCTGCTGATGGTCCAATGCCACAAACACGTGAGCACATCCTACTTTCTCGTAACGTAGGTGTACCATACATCGTAGTATTCCTTAACAAATGTGACATGGTTGACGATGAAGAGTTACTTGAACTTGTTGAAATGGAAGTTCGCGACCTTCTTTCTGACTATGACTTCCCTGGTGATGATGTTCCAGTTATCAAAGGTTCTGCTCTTAAAGCTCTTGAAGGAGATGCTGATTACGAAGCAAAAATCTTTGAACTTATGGATGCGGTTGATGAGTACATCCCAACTCCAGAACGTGACATTGAGAAGCCATTCATGATGCCAGTTGAGGATGTATTCTCAATCACTGGTCGTGGAACTGTTGCTACTGGTCGTGTTGAGCGTGGACAAGTTAAAGTCGGTGACGAAGTTGAAATCATCGGTCTTCAAGAAGACAATGGTAAAACAACTGTTACAGGTGTTGAAATGTTCCGTAAACTTCTTGACTATGCTGAAGCTGGTGACAACATCGGTGCACTACTTCGTGGTGTATCTCGTGAAGATATCCAACGTGGTCAAGTACTTGCTAAACCAGGTACAATCACTCCACATAGCCGTTTCAAAGCTGAAGTTTATGTACTTTCTAAAGAAGAGGGTGGACGTCATACTCCATTCTTCGCTAACTACCGTCCGCAGTTCTACTTCCGTACAACTGACGTAACTGGTATCGTACATCTTCCAGAAGGTACTGAAATGGTTATGCCTGGCGATAACACTGAGATGGAAGTTGAACTTATCTCTACTATCGCTATCGAAGAAGGAACTCGTTTCTCTATCCGTGAGGGTGGACGTACTGTAGGTTCTGGCGTCGTTTCAAATATCATTAAGTAATAAACATTTAAAAGAGACTCCTTGCAAAAGGGTCTCTTTTTTTGCTTTTCCAGATCAGAACGGCTACTATAAGCTATAGAATCTAAATGGAACCGAGAGGATCACTGGAATGGCGAAGACATATTTGAAGAAATGGTTAATCGGCGGGGTTGACCAATGGATTATGATCAAAGAAGATCACACAAGTGAAGCGAAGCCTGTTCTATTATTTTTACACGGTGGGCCCGGCTCCGCTCAAATCAGCTATATCGACTCATTTCATGAGGAACTTAATCACGATTTTACAGTTGTTCATTGGGATCAGCGAGGTGCGGGACTTTCCTATCAAAAGAACCTCCCCAATACTTCTATGACCATTCAGCAATTTATTGAAGATACGATTGAACTGACAGAGAAAGTCCTTTCATATCTAGGTCAATCAAAATTGTACATCGCCGGATATTCATGGGGGTCATTAATCGCCATACAAGCAGTACATAAGCGCCCAGATCTATATCACGCTTATTATGGAATTAGTCAGGTAGTAGATGTAATAAAAGAAGATATTGTGTCATACAAGCTTCTTTTGGAGAAATGCGAACGAAATCGGTTGTTTACTTGTTGCCTGCGATTACTGACGCCTCCTCCGTGGAAACGAATATCAGCTCATGCTCTGTTCTCTCTATATAAAGAGCTCGGAAGCGTAGGTCTCACACATAGGTGGAAGCCGCTGATTCAAATGCTACGCGGATTTCTTTTTAGTAAGGAATATCAGCTCAAAGATAAGTGGAATTTCCTTAAAGGACAGAAGCTTAGTCAGGACATGCTATGGAATGAATTGATGAATGAGAGCATTGAATACCGAGTTTCTACTATATTAATACCTTGTTACTTTATCATTGGTGAATATGACATGATTACACCAGCTGCTGTATCAAAACCTTATGTTGAGCAATTAACAGCACCAGTCAAAGAATGGTTCACCTTTAAAGAATCTGCACATTCCCCGCATCTAGAAGAACCAGAAGAATTTATTCGTACCATAAAAAAGACGGCTGTACATCATCTTCAGGGAAAGCTTGATTTATAGGCTCAACCCCTGTATAATATGAAAAGTGTGCAAATCATAAATTTATCCGATTTATTATTGCAACACGCAGGCCAATTTGGTACAATAGTGCATGTTGGTCTTTGACTGCGATGAAGTGAGAGGTTGCTGACACACCCGGCCGCTTTGCCATGGCAAGGTGATCAGGTTTTTCTCACGGAGAACTGTCTAACGTAAGTAGGCGAAAAGGAGGGAAAATAATGGCAAAACAAAAAATTCGTATTCGTTTAAAAGCATATGATCATAGAATTCTTGATCAATCTGCTGAGAAGATTGTTGAAACGGCTAAGCGTTCTGGTGCTAGTGTATCTGGTCCAATTCCGCTTCCAACTGAAAAATCAGTTTACACAATCCTTCGTGCGGTGCATAAGTACAAAGATTCTCGTGAGCAATTTGAGATGCGTACTCACAAACGTCTAATCGACATCGTGAATCCAACTCCACAAACAGTTGATGCACTTATGCGTTTAGATTTACCATCTGGTGTAGATATCGAAATCAAACTTTAATTCAAATAGAAAACACATATTATAGGAGGTGTGACTAATGACCAAAGGAATCTTAGGTAGAAAAATTGGTATGACGCAAGTATTCGCAGAAAACGGTGATCTTATCCCTGTAACTGTTGTTGAGGCTGCTGCTAACGTTGTTCTTCAAAAGAAGACTGCTGACACGGATGGCTATGAAGCAATCCAAATCGGTTTTGACGACAAACGTGAAAAGCTTTCTAACAAACCAGAGAAGGGCCACGTTGCTAAAGCGGAAACTGCTCCTAAGCGCTTCGTAAAAGAATTACGCGGTGCGGAGTTAGATGCGTATGAAGTTGGTCAGGAAGTCAAAGTTGATATTTTCGCAAATGGAGATATCGTAGATGTAACAGGAACATCAAAAGGTAAAGGATTCCAAGGGGCTATCAAGCGCCACGGACAATCACGCGGACCAATGACTCACGGTTCACGTTACCACCGTCGTCCTGGTTCAATGGGACCTGTTGATCCAAACCGAGTATTCAAAGGTAAACTTCTTCCAGGTCGTATGGGCGGAGAGCAAATCACTGTCCAAAACCTTGAGATCGTTAAAGTTGATGCAGAACGCAATCTTCTATTGATCAAAGGAAATGTACCAGGAGCTAAAAAATCTCTAGTAACTGTAAAGAGTGCAGTTAAATCTAAATAACTCTCTTAGGAAAGGAGGAAACAAGTCATGCCAAAAGTAGCATTATTTAACCAAAACGGTTCTACTAACGGTGAAATCGAATTAAACGCTTCTGTGTTTGGAATCGAGCCAAACGAAAGCGTAGTATTCGATGCTATTCTTATGCAAAGAGCTTCCTTACGTCAAGGAACTCACAAAGTAAAAACTCGTTCTGAAGTACGTGGCGGAGGTCGTAAGCCTTGGAGACAGAAGGGTACTGGTCGTGCTCGTCAAGGTTCTATCCGTTCACCACAATGGCGCGGAGGCGGTATCGTATTCGGTCCAACACCACGCAGCTATTCTTATAAATTACCTAAAAAAGTTCGCCGCTTGGCTATCAAGTCAGTATTGTCTTCTAAAGTAATCGACAACAACATCATCGTTCTTGAAGATCTGACTCTTGATGCAGTGAAAACGAAAGAATTCGCAGGCATCCTTAAAGGATTATCTGTCGAGAAGAAAGCGTTGATCGTCACTGCGGATGCAAACGAAACAGTTGCTTTATCTGCTCGTAACATCCCTGGAGTAACAGTTGTTGAAGCTAACGGTATCAACGTTCTTGACGTTGTCAACCACGAGAAACTTCTGATCACTAAAGCAGCGGTTGAAAAAGTAGAGGAGGGACTTGCATAATGAAAGATCCTCGTGATGTTCTAAAGCGCCCTATCATTACTGAACGTTCTGCTGATCTAATGACAGAGAAGAAGTACACGTTCGAAGTTGATGTCAGAGCTAACAAAACAGAAGTGAAAGACGCTGTTGAAGAAATCTTTGGAGTGAAAGTTGAGAAAGTCAACGTTCAAAATTACAAAGGGAAATCTAAACGCGTTGGACGCTACACTGGTATGACTAGCCGTCGCAGAAAAGCGATCGTGAAATTAACAGCTGACAGCAAAGAAATCGAAATTTTTGAAGCGTAAATCTTAAAAAGAAGGAGGGAAATTCAAAATGGCGATTAAAAAGTATAAACCAACCAGTAATGGTCGTCGTGGCATGACTACTTCAGATTTTGCTGAAATCACGACTGACAAACCAGAAAAATCGTTGCTTGCGCCGCTTCACAGAAAAGGCGGACGTAACAACCAAGGTAGAATGACTGTTCGTCATCAAGGTGGCGGTCATAAACGTCAATACCGTATCATCGACTTTAAACGTGATAAAGACGGTATACCTGGACGCGTTGCTACAATCGAGTATGATCCAAACCGTTCAGCGAACATCGCTCTTGTAAACTATGCAGATGGTGAGAAACGTTACATTCTTGCTCCGAAAGGAATCCAAGTTGGTACTGAAGTTACTTCTGGACCAGAATCTGACATCAAACCAGGTAATGCTCTTCCACTTATCAACATCCCAGTTGGTACAGTTGTGCATAACATTGAATTAAAACCAGGTAAAGGTGGACAATTAGTTCGTTCTGCTGGTACTTCTGCTCAAGTTCTTGGTAAAGAAGGTAAATACGTTCTTGTACGTTTGAACTCAGGAGAAGTTCGTATGATTCTTTCTGCTTGCCGTGCGACTATCGGTCAAGTTGGAAACGAGCAACACGAATTAATTAACATCGGTAAAGCTGGACGTTCACGCTGGAAAGGCGTACGCCCAACAGTTCGTGGTTCTGTAATGAACCCTAACGATCACCCACACGGTGGTGGTGAAGGACGTGCTCCAATCGGACGTAAATCACCAATGTCTCCATGGGGCAAACCGACTCTTGGATTCAAGACTCGTAAGAAAACCAACAAGTCTGATAAATTCATTGTACGTCGTCGTAAAAACAAGTAACGGGGTTGTCTACGGTTCATTTAGGACCGTAGTTCAATCACGAAGGGAGGTTCCACAATGGCTCGCAGCTTAAAAAAAGGACCATTTGTTGATGATCATTTGATGGCTAAAGTCGAGAAATTGAATGAAACTGACAAAAAGCAAGTCGTAAAAACTTGGTCTCGTCGTTCTACAATTTTCCCACAATTCATCGGTCACACAATCGCTGTCTATGACGGACGCAAACATGTACCTGTTTTCATTTCTGAAGATATGGTAGGTCACAAATTGGGCGAATTCGCACCAAGCCGTACTTACAAAGGTCATGCTAGTGACGATAAAAAAACAAGACGCTAATGAGAGGAGGCTTTTAAATGCAAGCTAAAGCTGTCGCAAGAACAGTCCGTATTGCTCCTCGTAAAGCACGTCTAGTAATGGACCTGATCCGAGGTAAGCAAGTAGGAGAAGCAGTTTCTATCTTAAACCTTACACCTAAGGCTGCTTCACCAATTATTGAAAAAGTATTAAAATCTGCTATCGCAAACGCTGAGCACAATTACGAGTTGGACGCTAACAGCCTAGTGATTACTCAAGCATTCGTTGACGAAGGTCCAACACTTAAGAGATTCCGTCCACGTGCTATGGGTCGTGCGAGCGCAATTAACAAACGTACTAGCCACATTACAATCGTTGTATCAGAAAAGAAGGAGGGATAATCCGTGGGTCAAAAGGTAAATCCAGTAGGTCTTCGTATTGGCGTCATTCGTGATTGGGAATCTAAATGGTTCGCAGGAAAAGATTACGCTGACTTCTTACATGAAGACTTGAAAATCCGTGAATTCATCAGCAAGCGTTTGTCTGACGCGTCTGTTTCTAAAGTAGAAATCGAACGTGCTGCAAACCGCGTAAATATCACAATCCACACGGCTAAACCAGGTATGGTAATTGGTAAAGGCGGATCTGAAGTTGAAGCACTTCGTAAAGCTCTTAACAGCCTAACTGGCAAACGTGTACACATCAACATCCTTGAAATCAAAAGAGCAGATCTTGATGCTCAGCTAGTTGCTGAAAACATCGCTCGTCAACTTGAAAATCGTATTTCATTCCGTCGTGCACAAAAACAAACAATCCAACGCACAATGCGTGCTGGAGCACAAGGAATCAAAACAATGGTTTCTGGTCGTCTTGGCGGTGCAGATATTGCTCGTTCTGAATATTACAGTGAAGGTACTGTTCCGTTGCACACACTTCGTGCTGACATCGACTATGCTACTGCTGAAGCTGACACTACTTATGGTAAGCTTGGCGTAAAAGTATGGATCTATCGTGGAGAAGTCCTTCCAACTAAGAAGAATACTGCGGAAGGAGGAAAATAATATGTTATTGCCAAAACGCGTGAAGTATCGCAGAGAACATCGTGGAAAAATGCGTGGACGTGCAAAAGGTGGTACTGAAGTACATTTCGGTGAGTACGGTATCCAAGCTCAAGAAGCTTCTTGGATCACGAACCGTCAAATCGAAGCTGCTCGTATTGCTATGACTCGTTACATGAAACGTGGCGGTAAAGTTTGGATTAAAATTTTCCCTTCTAAGCCATACACAGCTAAACCTCTAGAGGTCCGCATGGGTTCCGGTAAAGGTGCTCCAGAAGGATGGGTGGCTGTAGTAAAACCAGGCAAAGTTTTATTTGAAATTTCTGGTGTGTCTGAAGAAGTTGCTCGTGAAGCTCTTCGTCTTGCATCTCACAAATTGCCAATTAAAACGAAGTTCGTAAAACGTGAAGAAATTGGTGGTGAATCAAATGAAAGCTAATGAAATTCGTGACCTTACCACTGCTGAAATTGAACAAAAAGTAAAGTCTCTTAAAGAAGAACTTTTCAATCTTCGTTTCCAATTAGCGACTGGGCAGCTTGAAAACACTGCTCGCATTCGTGAAGTGCGTAAATCAATCGCACGCATGAAAACTGTGATTCGTCAAAGAGAAATCGCTGCTAATAAATAATAATTAGAGGGGAGGCCCCGCAAACATGAGCGAACGTAACCAACGTAAAGTGTATCAAGGTCGTGTTGTTTCTGACAAAATGGATAAAACCATCACTGTTGTAGTTGAAACATACAAAAAGCATTCACTTTATGGCAAACGTGTAAGATACTCTAAAAAGTTCAAAGCACATGATGAAAACAACCAAGCAAAAATCGGAGACATCGTAAAGGTCATGGAAACTCGTCCTTTATCTGCGACTAAACGCTTTCGTCTAGTTGAAGTTGTCGAAGAAGCCGTTATTATCTAATAAAGTTCGGATTTCTTTTTCCGAAAGGAGGTAACATTAATGATTCAACAGGAGACTCGTTTAAAAGTAGCTGACAACTCTGGCGCACGCGAAGTACTAACGATTAAAGTTCTTGGTGGCTCTGGACGTAAGACGGCTAACATCGGTGATGTCATTGTTTGTACGGTTAAACAAGCAACACCAGGAGGCGTTGTCAAAAAAGGTGAAGTTGTGAAAGCAGTTATCGTTCGTACAAAGAGCGGAGCTCGCAGAAACGATGGATCTTACATCAGCTTCGATGAAAATGCATGTGTCATTATCCGTGACGACAAGAGCCCACGTGGAACTCGTATCTTCGGACCAGTAGCACGTGAACTTCGTGAAAACAACTATATGAAAATTGTTTCTCTAGCACCAGAAGTACTTTAATGAATACAATCCGCGACTCAAGGAGGTGCGATTAAATGCATGTTAAAAAGGGCGATAAAGTAGTGGTTATCTCTGGTAAAGATAAAGGTAAACAAGGAGTCATCCTTGCTGCTTTCCCTAAGAATGACCGTGTTTTAGTAGAAGGTATTAACCTTGTGAAAAAACACTCTAAACCAACCCAAGCTAACCCTCAGGGCGGAATTTCTGAACAAGAAGCGCCGATCCACGTATCAAACGTAATGCCGCTTGATCCTAAAACGGGTGAAGTGACACGTGTTGGGTATAAAGTTGAGGACGGAAAGAAAGTCCGTGTAGCGAAAAAATCTGGGCAAGTTCTAGATAAATAGTAAATAAGGAAGGGAGGTCTTTCTCATGAACCGCCTTAAAGAAAAGTATGTAAAAGAAATTACACCTGCATTAGTTTCTAAGTTTGAATACAAATCAGTAATGCAAGTGCCAAAAATCGAAAAAATCGTGATCAACATGGGTGTTGGTGACGCCGTTCAAAACGCTAAAGCAATCGATACTGCTGTTGAAGAATTAACGTTTATCGCTGGTCAAAAACCTGTCGTTACTCGTGCGAAGAAGTCTATTGCTGGATTCCGTCTACGTGAAGGAATGCCAATCGGTGCGAAAGTAACACTTCGCGGAGAGCGCATGTACGATTTCCTTGATAAACTTATTTCTGTATCTTTACCACGTGTACGTGACTTCCGCGGGATTTCTAAGAAATCTTTCGACGGTCGTGGAAACTACACGCTTGGTATTAAAGAACAGTTAATCTTCCCAGAAATTGATTACGATAAAGTAACAAAAGTCCGCGGTATGGATATCGTTATCGTTACGACTGCCAATACGGACGAAGAAGCACGTGAGCTATTAACTCAAGTAGGTATGCCGTTCCAGAAATAATCAATGAAAGGGAGGCGAAATCGTGGCTAAAAAGTCTATGATTGCGAAACAACAACGCAAACAAAAGTTTAAAGTTCAAGAGTATACGCGCTGCGAACGTTGTGGACGTCCACATTCAGTAATTCGCAAGTTTAAACTTTGCCGTATTTGTTTCCGCGAACTTGCATATAAAGGACAAATTCCTGGCGTTAAAAAAGCCAGCTGGTAATCCCCATAAATGGGAAGGAGGTTATTAAATAATGGTTATGACAGATCCGATTGCAGATTTGCTGACTCGTATTCGCAATGCGAACATGGTACGTCATGAGAAGCTAGAAGTACCGGCTTCAAAAATCAAAAGAGAAATTGCTGAAATCTTAAAGCGTGAAGGTTTTATCCGTGACGTTGAATATGTAGAAGACAGCAAACAAGGAATTATCCGTATGTTCCTTAAATATGGCCAAAACAACGAACGTGTTATCACTGGTCTTAAAAGAATCAGTAAACCTGGTTTACGTGTATATGCGAAATCAAATGAAGTACCACGTGTACTTAACGGACTTGGAATCGCAATTATTTCTACATCACAAGGTGTTTTATCGGACAAAGAAGCCCGTGCTAAACAAGCTGGTGGAGAAGTACTTGCTTACGTATGGTAAAAAAAGTTTAAGATGAATGGAGGTGCTTGGTATGTCTCGTATAGGTAAAAAACTAATCGAGATCCCTTCAGGAGTTACTGTGACAAACAACGATAACACAGTGACAGTAAAGGGACCAAAAGGTGAACTAACTCGTACATTTCACCCTGATATGGAAATTAAAATTGAGGACAGCGTCTTAACTGTAAGCCGTCCGTCTGATCATAAAGAACACCGTGCATTACATGGTACAACACGTAGCTTAATTGCAAACATGGTTGAAGGTGTATCTAAAGGTTTCGAAAGAGGTTTAGAACTTATCGGTGTCGGTTACCGTGCAGCTAAATCTGGAAACAAACTTGTTCTTAACGTTGGATACTCTCATCCAGTTGAAATCGTTCCTGAGGCTGGAGTTGAAGTCGAAGTTCCATCTCAAACGAAAGTAGTCATTAAAGGTATCGATAAAGAGCGTGTGGGAGCTCTAGCTTCTAACATCCGCGCTGTCCGTTCTCCAGAGCCTTACAAAGGTAAAGGAATTCGTTACGAAGGTGAATTCGTTCGCCGTAAAGAAGGAAAAACTGGTAAGTAAGATCGCTTAATGTGAAGAAAGGAGTGACTCGGATGATTACGAAAACTAGCAAAAACGCTACTCGTCTTAAAAGACACGCTCGTGTTCGTGCGAAACTTTCAGGTACTGCTGAAAGACCTCGCCTTAACGTTTTCCGTTCTAACAAGAACATCTACGCTCAAGTAATTGATGATGTTAACGGTGTAACACTTGTAAGTGCTTCTACTCTTGATAAAGAGTTAAAGATCGAGAATAGTTCTGACGCTGCAGCTGCTACTAAAGTTGGCGAACTTGTTGCCAAACGTGCTGTTGAAAAAGGAATCTCTAACGTGGTATTTGACCGCGGAGGATACTTATATCATGGACGTGTAAAAGCTCTAGCTGAAGCTGCTCGTGAGGCTGGACTTAAATTTTAATAAAAGAAGGAGGGACACATCCGAATGAGTCGTATTGACCAAAGCAAATTAGAGTTAGAAGAACGCTTAGTTACGGTTAACCGCGTAGCGAAAGTTGTTAAAGGTGGACGTCGTTTCCGTTTTGCAGCTTTAGTTGTTGTCGGTGACAAAAACGGTCATGTAGGTTTCGGTACTGGTAAAGCACAAGAAGTACCAGAAGCGATCCGCAAAGCTGTTGAAGATGCGAAAAAGAATTTAATTGAAGTACCAATGGTTGGAACTACAATTCCACATGAAATCATCGGTCGATTCGGTGCAGGAAACGTTCTATTGAAGCCTGCTTCAGAAGGTACAGGAGTTATCGCTGGAGGCCCAGTGCGTGCGGTTCTTGAGCTTGCTGGTCTAGCTGATATCCTTTCTAAATCTCTAGGTTCTAATACACCGATCAACATGATCCGCGCAACACTTCAGGGTTTAAGTGAACTTAAACGTGCTGAAGACGTTGCGAAGCTTCGTGGAAAATCTGTAGAAGACCTGTTAGGATAAGGAGGGAACATTAATGGCAAATAAATTAGAAATTACCCTCAAACGCAGTGTAATCGGTCGCCCAGAAGATCAGCGTGTCACTGTTCGTACTCTTGGTCTTAAGAAAACAAACCAAACAGTCGTACATGAAGACAATGCAGCGATCCGCGGCATGATTAACAAGGTGTCTCATTTAGTTTCTGTTAAAGAACAATAAAACATTTTTAATCGATAAGGAGGTGCCCAAATGAAACTTCATGAATTGAAGCCTTCAGAAGGTTCACGTAAAGTACGCAACCGTGTTGGTCGTGGTATTGGATCAGGTAACGGTAAAACTTCTGGTAAAGGTCATAAAGGTCAAAACGCTCGTTCTGGCGGCGGTGTACGCCCTGGTTTCGAAGGTGGTCAGATGCCTTTATTCCAACGTCTTCCAAAACGTGGTTTTACAAACATCAACCGTAAAGATTACGCGGTAATCAACTTAGACAGATTAAACAGTTTTGACGAAGGAACGGAAGTAACTCCTGAACTTCTTCTAGAGACTGGTGCAATAAGCAAGTTAAAAGCAGGAGTAAAAATTCTTGGCAACGGTAAATTAGAAAAAAAATTAACTGTAAAAGCCAATAAATTCTCTGCTTCTGCGAAAGAAGCT
The DNA here is from genome assembly GCF_038593215.1 of Bacillus sp. FSL W8-0920. Classification (NCBI taxonomy): domain Bacteria; kingdom Bacillati; phylum Bacillota; class Bacilli; order Caryophanales; family Bacillaceae; genus Bacillus; species Bacillus sp. FSL W8-0920. The sequence goes on from NZ_CP151974.1 coordinate 147,695, forward strand.
ATTGAAGCTGCTGGCGGTACAGCCGAGGTGATCTAACTTGTTTAAGACAATCTCCAATTTTATGCGCGTGAAAGATATACGGAATAAGATTATATTCACTCTTTTAATGTTAATCGTCTTTCGTATAGGTGCTTTCATCCCTGTGCCTAATGTGAACGCCGAAGTTCTCCAGGCACAGGATCAAATGAGTGTTTTCGGGATCCTCAACACGTTTGGGGGCGGGGCACTTTTCCAATTCTCCATTCTTGCAATGGGGATTATGCCGTATATCACCGCTTCGATCATCATTCAGCTCTTGCAGATGGATGTTGTTCCGAAGTTCACTGAGTGGTCAAAGCAAGGAGAGGTTGGCCGCCGAAAATTAGCACAATTCACAAGGTATTTTACAATTGTTCTAGGTTTTATCCAGGCGTTAGGAATGTCATATGGATTCAACAATATGGCAGGAGGCATGCTGATTGAAAACCCAGGTGTTTCAACGTACCTCTTAATTGCGGTCGTACTCACTGCGGGAACAGCATTTTTAATGTGGCTGGGAGAGCAGATTACTGCTCACGGTGTTGGTAACGGTATTTCGATTATTATCTTTGCCGGGATCATCGCAGGTATCCCTCAAACATTAAAACAAGTGTACGCTCAGCAGTTTGTAGGTGGAGATGGACAGTTGTTCATGCAAATCCTGAAAATTGCCCTTATTGTCATTGCTATTCTTGTCATTGTTATTGGTGTTATTTACATTCAAATGGCAGTGAGAAAGATTGCGATTCAATATTCAAAAGGAACTGGCCGTGCACAAATGTCTGCTAGTCAAGCAACGCACCTTCCATTGAAAGTGAATCCAGCAGGGGTGATTCCAGTCATCTTTGCCGTTTCTTTCATTATTACTCCGCAGACGGTCGCATCGTTCTTCGGAACCAATAATGTGACAACTTGGATAACCAACAACTTTGACTATACTAAGCCAATCGGTATGACGATTTATGTAGCACTGATTGTTGCTTTCACATATTTTTATGCCTTTGTCCAAGTGAATCCTGAACAAATGGCTGAAAATCTGCAAAAGCAGGGTGGCTATATCCCGGGAGTTCGTCCAGGGAAAATGACTCAAGATAGAATTACGAGCATTTTGTACCGACTCACGTTTGTGGGCGCCATTTTCTTAGCCGTGATTTCAATACTTCCTATCTTTTTCATTCAATTCGCTGGATTACCTTCCGCTGCACAAATTGGCGGCACAAGTCTTCTCATTGTTGTAGGTGTTGCACTTGAAACAATGAAACAGCTTGAAAGCCAATTAGTGAAACGAAACTACCGTGGATTTATGAAATAAAACAGAGGGCTGGGCTCATGCCCAACCTCTCTAAGTGAGGAAGGGGAAATCCGAAATGAACTTAGTCTTAATGGGGCTTCCGGGTGCTGGTAAAGGCACTCAGGCAGAACGAATTGTTGATGATTATGGGATCCCTCATATCTCAACAGGAGATATGTTCCGCGCTGCTATGAAAGAGGAGACACAACTTGGGCTCGAAGCAAAATCCTTTATCGATAAAGGAGAGCTTGTTCCTGATGAGGTCACAATCGGTATTGTTAGAGAAAGACTTGGCAAAAATGATTGTGAACAAGGTTTTCTTCTGGACGGATTTCCGCGAACAGTCGCTCAGGCTGAAGCTTTAGAAGACATTCTAAAGGACCTTGGCAGAACGATTGATTATGTCATTAATATTAAAGTCGATAAAGATGCATTGATGGAGCGTCTGACTGGCCGAAGAATTTGCAAAAATTGCGGAGCAACCTATCATTTAGTATTCAATCCACCTGCGAAAGAAAATGTTTGCGATAAGTGTGGAGGCGAGCTTTATCAACGTGCAGATGATAATGCAGAAACCGTTTCGACTAGACTTGAAGTAAACTTAAAGCAGACTGAACCTTTACTGAACTTCTATTCAGAAAAAGGATATCTTGCAAACATTGATGGTGCAAAACACATTAACGATGTATATGCAGATATCAAGGACCTGCTTGGGGGATTAAATAAATGATTATCTGTAAAACTCCTCGCGAGCTTGAGATTATGAGAGAAGCTGGACGCATTGTCGCACTGACTCATGAAGAGCTGAAGAAACACATAAAACCAGGTATTTCGACAAAAGAATTGGATCAAATTGCCGAACGTTTTATTACAAAGCAGGGTGCAATCCCATCTTTTAAAGGGTATAATGGTTTTCGCGGGAGCATTTGCGTTTCGGTGAATGAAGAACTCGTTCACGGTATTCCTGGTAAACGGGTTTTACGTGATGGTGACATCATTAGTATCGATATTGGCGCAAAGTTAAATGGCTATCATGGTGACTCTGCTTGGACTTATCCAGTTGGGGTAATCAGTGATGAAGACCGCAAACTACTGGAAGTCACAGAGGAATCTCTATATAAAGGCTTACAGGAAGCAAAGCCAGGCGAACGTCTGTCGAACATTTCCCATGCCATACAAACGTATGTAGAAAACGAGAATTTCTCAGTTGTTAGAGAATATGTTGGACATGGGGTCGGACAGGATCTTCATGAGGACCCTCAAATTCCTCATTATGGTCCGCCCAACAAAGGCCCGCGGCTAAAACCTGGAATGGTGTTGGCCATCGAACCGATGGTGAACGCAGGCAGCCGATATGTGAAAACATTGGCTGATAACTGGACGGTTGTAACGGTTGATGGGAAAAAGTGTGCTCACTTTGAGCATACGATTGCGATTACAGATACAGGTTTTGATATACTGACTAAGATTTAGGTCTTCACTGAAGCCTTTCAGGCCCAAATCGGGCAGGTTGTCTGTATAGTCCAAAGGAAAGAACAAGATCAGTATACAGGTGTCATCGGCATGTTCGGTGGCTGCCATGTACTAATCGCAGACGGAGAAAAGCGTAAATTTCATTCTCCTAAGAAAAAATATCAATCATATAACCTTTTATGGTTGCGTATCTCCGGAAGTTCAGAACAGTATATTCAAAACAGGTCGGGTGATAGATGGACAATTGAGATAAACTCATTTGGACATTTGTCAGAGAGCAAGTTACTGATTTGAAGAAGGGAGAACACTTGAATGGCGAAAGACGATGTAATTGAAGTGGAAGGTACTGTAGCAGAAACTTTGCCAAATGCAATGTTCAAAGTTGAACTAGAGAATGGTCATACAGTTTTGGCTCATGTATCAGGAAAAATCCGTATGCACTTCATTCGCATTTTACCTGGAGACAAAGTTACGGTAGAATTATCTCCATATGACTTAACTCGTGGTAGAATTACGTACCGTTACAAATAAAGCAACTCCGGAAGAAGGAGGTTGGAAACACATGAAAGTGAGACCATCTGTTAAACCTATCTGTGAAAAATGTAAAGTTATTCGCAGAAAAGGAAAAGTAATGGTGATCTGTGAAAACCCAAAACATAAACAAAAACAAGGCTAATAACAAGGAGGTGCCCAAATCATGGCTCGTATTGCTGGTGTAGATATTCCACGTGATAAACGTGTTGTCATTTCTTTAACATATGTTTTTGGAATTGGTCGTACGACTGCGCAACAAGTCCTTAAAGAAGCAGGTGTTTCTGAAGACACTCGCGTTCGCGATCTAACTGAAGACGAACTTGGTAAAATCCGTGATATCATTGACAAACTTAAAGTAGAAGGTGACCTTCGTCGTGAAGTTTCACTTAACATTAAGCGTCTAATTGAAATCGGAAGCTACCGCGGAATCCGTCATCGTAGAGGACTTCCTGTTCGTGGACAAAACACAAAAAACAACGCGCGTACTCGTAAAGGTCCGCGTCGTACTGTAGCTAACAAGAAAAAATAAGTAAAGGAGGTAGTTAAAGAATGGCTGCTGCTCGTAAACAAAATACGCGTAAACGTCGCGTGAAAAAGAATATTGAAGCTGGAATCGCTCATATTCGTTCCACTTTCAACAACACGATTGTAACGATTACTGATGTTCATGGAAACGCAATTTCTTGGTCAAGTGCTGGTGCATTAGGATTCAGAGGTTCTCGTAAATCTACTCCTTTCGCTGCACAAATGGCTGCTGAAACTGCTGCTAAAGGTTCTATCGAACATGGTCTTAAAACACTTGAAGTAACTGTTAAAGGTCCTGGTTCTGGTCGTGAAGCTGCAATTCGTGCACTTCAAGCTGCAGGTCTTGAAGTTACTGCAATCAGAGACGTAACTCCAGTTCCTCATAACGGATGCCGTCCACCAAAACGTCGCCGCGTGTAATTTGTTTGTATAGATTTTGTGTCCCTGTCAATAATGGGTTATGATACAGTTATTTATGAGACGAATACACGACTCGTTGCCTGAGCACATACGGGACTAAACAATGAGGAATTTCGGATGGAATCTCATATGATTCTATTCGAGGTTTCGACGTTTTGAAGGAGGGTTTTATTAGATGATCGAAATTGAAAAACCAAAAATCGAAACGGTTGAAATCAGCGACGATGCCAAGTATGGCAAGTTTGTCGTAGAGCCACTTGAGCGTGGATATGGTACCACTTTAGGGAACTCCCTTCGTCGTATCCTTTTATCCTCACTTCCTGGTGCAGCTGTAACATCGATCCAGATAGATGGTGTCTTACACGAATTCTCAACGATCGAAGGCGTGGTTGAAGATGTTACAACGATTATCTTAAACATTAAAAAGCTTGCACTCAAAATCTACTCTGAAGAAGAGAAGACGCTTGAAATTGATGTACAAGATGAAGGTACTGTAACAGCTGCTGATATTACACACGACAGCGATATTGAAATCTTAAATCCAGATCTCCACATCGCAACTCTTGGCAAGAATGCGAGCTTCCGTGTTCGCTTAACTGCACAAAGAGGTCGCGGGTATAATCCTGCTGATGCAAACAAAAGAGACGATCAGCCAATCGGTGTGATTCCGATCGACTCAATCTATACACCTGTCTCTCGTGTGACTTATCAAGTGGAGAACACCCGTGTTGGGCAAATCACAAACTATGATAAATTAACACTAGATGTATGGACTGATGGGAGCACAGGACCGAAAGAAGCGATCGCTCTAGGTTCTAAGATTTTAACTGAACACCTGAATATTTTCGTTGGGTTAACTGACGAAGCTCAGCATGCTGAAATTATGGTTGAGAAAGAAGAAGACCAAAAAGAAAAAGTGCTTGAAATGACAATTGAAGAGCTTGATCTTTCTGTTCGTTCTTACAACTGTTTGAAGCGTGCGGGTATTAATACTGTTCAAGAGCTTGCTAACAAGACAGAAGAGGATATGATGAAAGTTCGTAACCTTGGACGTAAATCTCTTGAAGAAGTGAAAGCGAAACTAGAAGAACTTGGACTGGGTCTTCGTAAAGACGATTGACTAGTTTCATTGTGAACTAGGATTTTCGTGTGTTTTTTATTCATACAGCATTCTCTAACTAAGGAGGGGACATCACATGGCATACAGAAAGCTAGGACGCACTAGTGCACAACGTAAAGCAATGCTTCGTGACCTAACGACTGATTTGATCATCAACGAACGCATCGAAACAACTGAAACACGTGCGAAAGAACTTCGCTCTGTAGTTGAAAAAATGATCACTCTTGGCAAACGCGGAGATCTTCATGCTCGCCGTCAAGCTGCAGCTTACATTCGTAATGAAGTAGCTAACGCTGAAACAAACCAAGATGCACTTCAAAAATTATTCGCTGACGTTGCAACTCGCTACGAAGATCGCCAAGGTGGATACACTCGTATCATGAAGCTTGGACCTCGTCGCGGCGATGGCGCACCAATGGCTGTCATTGAATTAGTTTAATCACATAGCGTGTATCTAAGAAAGGGCGGGACAGTTCATAACTGGATCTATGCCCTTTTTTAGATACTACGGCTTTTTAGCAAGAAGCAAAGAAGAGGTTGAGCTGAGAGGAGGTCCGGTAGAGATGGGGAAGACATTAATTGACGTAAAGGACATTGTATTTCGTTATCACAAGGATGCGGACAAGCCCGCTTTAGATCAAGTGTCATTGCATGTGAATCAAAATGAATGGCTCGCCATTGTTGGTCATAACGGTTCAGGTAAATCCACACTTGCCCGTGTACTGAATGGGCTCATTTTACCGGATGCTGGAACGGTCAAGGTTGGAGAGATTGAGCTGAAAGAAGAGAGTGTCTGGGATATTCGCAAAAAGGTCGGAATGGTCTTTCAAAATCCAGATAACCAATTCGTTGGCTCAACGGTTCGTGATGATGTGGCTTTTGGTTTAGAAAATAACGGGGTTGAGCGGGAATTGATGATAGAACGTGTAGATTGGGCTGTCAAACAGGTCAATATGCAGGAGTTTCTTGATCAAGAGCCGCACCATCTATCAGGCGGGCAAAAGCAGAGAGTCGCCATTGCAGGTGTACTTGCCGCAAGCCCTGACATCATGATCTTGGATGAAGCAACATCAATGCTTGATCCGATTGGCCGTGAAGAAGTGTTAGAGACTGTTAGACTATTGAAGGAACAAGGGACGGTCACAGTCATTTCCATTACACATGATTTAGACGAGGCCGCCAAGGCAGACCGAGTCATTGTCATGAATGGCGGGAAAAAATTTGCCGAGGGAACACCAGAGGAAGTATTTGAACTAGACGAACAGCTAGTTCAAATTGGACTTGATCTGCCATTCTCCTATCGGTTGAGCAAACAATTGAAGCAGCAAGGTGTACCGCTTGCAAATGCCCATTTGACACAAGAAGGATTGGTGAAAGAGCTATGGACATTACGATCAAAGAATTAGAGCATCGTTATCAAATGAAAACGCCGTTTGAGCGTCTCGCTTTGTATGATGTCAATGCTTCCATCCAAGAGGGCAGCTATGTCGCTGTCATTGGTCATACGGGCTCTGGCAAGTCCACGTTGCTGCAGCATTTAAATGGCTTGCTCAAACCAACGAAGGGGAGCATTGCGCTTGGGGATACCATCTTACAAGCCAATAAAAAGCAGAAGGATTTAAAGTCACTTCGGAAAAAAGTAGGCATCGTGTTTCAGTTTCCTGAGCATCAGCTCTTTGAAGAAACGATCATTAAGGATATCTGCTTTGGTCCGATGAATTTCGGTGTTCCTCAGGAGAAGGCAGAAGCAAAGGCGAAGGAAATGCTGAAGCTAGTTGGTCTTCCTGAATCCTTATTATCTCGATCTCCCTTTGAACTAAGTGGCGGTCAAATGAGACGTGTGGCGATTGCGGGTGTTCTAGCGATGGAGCCAGAAGTGCTTGTGCTGGATGAGCCGACTGCAGGATTAGATCCACGCGGACGTAAGGAAATCATGGACATGTTCTATGAGCTTCATCAAAAGGCAAACCTCACCACGATTCTGGTTACACACAGTATGGAGGATGCCGCTCATTATGCGGATCAAATGATTGTGATGCATAAAGGAACGGTGAAGGCGACAGGTACGCCGAGAGAATTGTTTGCCAATCGTACAGACATGTCTTCGTTTGGTCTCGACCTCCCAGAAACGATTAAATTCCAGCAGACTGTAGAAGAAAAGCTGGGTATTACGTTTTCAAGGCCGCTTCTGACCATGGATGAAATGGCAGAAGCCTTAACAGCTCTTTATCAGGAGGACACGACATCATGATGGATAGTATGATTATCGGCAAATATGTGCCAGGTTCATCCTTTGTCCATCGTCTTGATCCAAGGACAAAGCTGTTATCAATTTTCTTTTTTGTCTTTATTGTCTTTTTTGCTAATAATTACATCACTTACGGGCTTTTAGGTGTCTTTACCCTCCTTGTGGTGATGGTTTCTCAGGTGCCGCTATACTTTATTCTCAAAGGAATGAAGCCGATCCTATGGATTGTCCTGTTTACCTTCATACTGCATATCTTCATGACAAAGGATGGCGCCTTGCTATTTCACTTTGGTTTTTTAAATATTTATGAAGAAGGTCTAAAGCAGGGGATTTTCATTTCTCTCCGTTTTGTCTATCTCATCATGATGACGACACTTCTGACGTTAACCACAACGCCTATAGAAGTGACAGACGGTATGGAAAAGCTGCTTCACCCATTCCGTAAAATCAAACTGCCCGTTCATGAGCTTGCTCTCATGATGTCCATCTCTCTTCGGTTCATTCCAACTTTACTAGAAGAGACGGACAAAATCATGAAGGCGCAAATGGCAAGAGGTGTTGATTTTACAAGCGGACCTCTTAAAGATCGCATGAAAGCCATCGTTCCTTTACTTGTCCCGCTTTTCGTCAGTGCGTTTAAGCGTGCAGAGGAACTGGCGACCGCTATGGAAGCGAGAGGCTACCGCGGAGGAGAAGGGCGGACGAAATACCGTCAGCTTGTCTGGGGCATGAAAGACACGTTCACACTGCTCCTATTCATCCTGTTAACAGCACTCCTTGTGCTTCTGAGAAATTAGGTGATTCCTAGATGAAGGTCAAATGTACCGTATCCTACGATGGGACACATTTTAAAGGCTATCAGGTGCAGCCTGGGCAGCGAACTGTTCAGACGGAGATCGAGTCGGCTCTTGCAAGAATGCACAAACAGGATGAACTGATTCCGATCGTGGCTTCTGGCCGGACGGACAGCGGCGTCCATGCGAAGGGGCAGGTCATCCATTTCGACACGCCGCTCTCGATTCCGATGGAAAGATGGCCTTTTGCCCTCAACAGTCTCCTGCCGGATGACATCCGGGTTCTAAAGGCTGAGGAAGTGGATGAGTCGTTTCATGCACGTTTTAGTGTCGTTTCGAAGGAGTACCGTTATAAGGTCTCAACGGAAACGCACCAAAATGTGTTCACGAGACAGTATGCCTGCCACTTTCCTTACTGGCTGGATGCAGACAAAATGAGAGAAGCTGCTGGGCACCTCATTGGCACACACGATTTCACAAGCTTTTGTGCGGCCAATACAGAGGTTCAGGACAAGGTGAGGGAGATTTACGCCCTCGAGTGGAAAAACGTCTCAGACGGGCTTGAAATGCGTGTGAGAGGAAATGGCTTTTTATACAACATGGTGCGAATTATCGCTGGAACGTTACTTGAAATCGGATCTGGTAAATTCCACCCTGATGAGATAAAAGCCATGCTTGCCGCCCGAAATCGCGAAGCGGCAGGCAAGACTGCGCCTAGTCACGGACTGTATTTATGGGAAGTTTTCTATGACAACTAAACCAGGTGTAACATGTTCTTGACACAGGAAGCAGAAAGTTATAAGATATCATATGGTATGTATTTCAACCCCACAAATAAGCCCCGGAAGACTTATCTTGTGTTTTGAAATAGAACGTAGCATTTGATTCAAGGAAAAATCATTGATTTATTTAGGAGGGAAACTCATGCGTACAACACCAATGGCGAACGCAAGCACAATTGAGCGCAAATGGCTAGTTGTTGATGCGGCAGGCAAGACTCTAGGTCGTCTTTCTACTGAAGTAGCATCACTTTTGCGCGGTAAGCACAAACCAACTTATACACCACACGTTGATACAGGTGATCACGTCATCATCATCAATGCTGAGAAAATCGAACTAACAGGTAAGAAATTGACGGACAAAATTTACTACCGTCACACAATGCACCCAGGTGGTTTGAAACAAAGAACTGCTCTTGAGATGCGTACAAACTACCCTGAAAAAATGTTGGAGCTTGCTATCAAAGGTATGCTTCCAAAGGGTCCATTAGGCCGTCAAATGTTCAAAAAATTAAATGTGTACCGTGGTTCTGAGCATCCACATCAAGCACAACAACCTGAAGTTTACGAACTTCGCGGTTAATTATAAGGGAGGTTAACAATTTGGCACAGGTTCAATATTACGGTACAGGTCGTCGTAAAAGTTCTGTAGCGCGCGTTCGCTTAGTTCCAGGTGAAGGCCGTATCGTCGTTAATAATCGTGAAATTACTGAATACATTCCATTCGCTGCTTTAATCGAAGACGTGAAACAGCCTTTGAACATCACAGAAACAGCTAACAGCTACGATGTTCTTGTAACTGTTCACGGTGGTGGATTCTCTGGTCAAGCTGGAGCAATTCGTCACGGTATCTCTCGTGCTCTTCTAGAAGTAGATCCTGAGTACCGTACATCACTTAAACGTGCTGGACTTCTTACTCGTGACCCTCGTATGAAAGAGCGTAAGAAATACGGTCTTAAAGGCGCACGTCGCGCACCTCAGTTCTCAAAACGTTAATCAATTTTATATTGTATGGACGTTTTACAAAGGTTTGTTACAAACAAACCTTATAAAAAAAGCATCAGCTTCGTGCTGGTGCTTTTTTTTGTGCTTTTTATGTGATAGATCATAACTGGTCTCTTCCTCTTGAATACGTATAAAATATGAGTATAGAAGTTTTTTGTTAAAAAAGATGGAGGTTGTCCTATGAATCTAACGACAGAAAGATGTCTCATTCGTCCATTTGCTGATGATGATTGGCAGGATGTCTATGCTTATACATCTGATCCGGTAGTGATGAAGTATATTCCGGAAGATGTATTTTCTAAAGTAGATGCGAAGGAATTTGTCAAAAATAATCGTCATGAAGATGCTAAGTATGTCGCTGTCCTATTAAAAGAAGATCATACATGCATCGGGCATATCGCATTTCATCCTTACTTTGGTGATCACACGTATGAAATTGGCTGGGTTTTCAATCCTGTATATCAAAACAAAGGCTATGCATCTGAAGCAGCCTATGCTGTACTGCATCATGGCTTTCACACAATGAATTTACATCGGATCATTGCCACTTGTCAGCCTGAAAATGTGCCATCGTGGAGAGTGATGGAGAAAATGGGGATGAGAAGAGAAGGATATTTTGAAAAATGTATCCCACAAGGAAATGAGTGGTGGGATGAGTTTTACTATGCCATCTTAAGTGAGGAATGGAAAACTTGATAAGTTTTCATGATATGAAGTAATTCGTCATTCCAAATATCCCTTGGCTTTCGCTATTGATATAATCAGATCAAATAAGCAGAAGAGGGGCGCCAAGCATGAGGATCTTTGATGCACATTTTCATATCATTGATTTTGATTTTCCCATTCAAGAAAACCAAGGGTATACACCCCCTAGTTATGTGGTGAATGATTATAGGAGAGAGACGGCTGATCTGGGGATTGTAGGTGGAGCCATCGTCTCAGGGTCATTTCAAGGCTTTGATCAAGGCTATTTGTTGAAAGCGCTAGATGAACTGGGCCCAGATTTTTGCGGCGTGACTCAATTACCTTTTACGGCAACTGATGATGAGATTGTTCATTTGGATCAACATGGGGTGAAGGCTTTACGTTTTAATGTGAAGCGTGGCGGTTCGGAGGATATTTCGAAGCTCGATTATTTTGCGAGAAGGGTGTATGAGCTGGCGGGATGGCATAGTGAGCTCTACATAGACGCTAAGCATCTCTCTGCAATTTCATCTACGCTTGAACGGCTGCCGGCCGTTTCGATTGATCATTTAGGCTTATCAGAAGAAGGCTTGCCGCATTTGCTCAAGCTGGTTGATAAAGGAGTTCGGGTAAAAGCAACAGGTTTTGGACGTGTCGATTTAAACGTTGAACATGCGTTGACATCAATTTATCAAACGAATCCTGATGCACTGATGTTTGGTACAGACCTTCCATCGACAAGAGCAAAGCGTCCATTTGAATACGGTGATGTTGGGTTGATTCAGCAGCTCTTTGATGAAAAAGCAGCTGATCATATCTTATATAAGAACGCACATCAATGGTATTTTGGTCAATAATTTCATAGGAGGTGTGTTCAATGGGGTTCAGTCAACTGACGTTCAGAGAAGCCAAGCTGGATGATCTCGATAAAATCGTCTTTATGCTCGCGGATGATATGTTAGGTCAAAAAAGAGAGCGTTACACGCAACCATTGGTAGAAAGCTATATCGAAGCCTTTCATTCAATAGATGCTGATCCAAATATTGAACTCATTGTTGCGTGTGATCAGGAAGAAGCTGTAGGTGTTCTCCAATTGACCATGACGCCATTTCTTACACATCAAGGAGGATGGAGAGCTTCAATAGAAGGAGTTCGTCCGGCCTCGTCTCATAGAGGGAAAGGAATTGGCACGATGTTGATAAAAAAGGCTATTCAGCACGCAAGCGACCGCGGTTGTCATATGATTCAGCTAACAACAGACAAACAGAGGCCGGATGCACGCCGTTTTTATGAAAAATTAGGGTTTGAAGCCACGCATGAAGGAATGAAGCTGCATCTCTCCCCATGAATAAGAACACCAAGAAGCGAAGGGTTCATTTGCCTTTGCTTTTTTGTGACTTTATTTGAAATATTTGTTATATTAAATATATAAATCCTTAGTTATTTGGAAAGGAGAAACATGTTACTCGAAATCGGTCTAGTTGTCTTAGGTGTGGTCATACTTTACTTGGTGGTTGATGTCCTGTTGTATAAAAGAGATATGAAGAAAACGAAGGAAGATCTTTTGACATTTGTCACAAAAAACAAAAAGGACGTATCAGCGACAATCATTGAAAATGAAGATGTGGTATTAGATTGGAATGGTAATCAAAAAACACCACTTGCAAGTACGGTGAAATTAATGGTTTTGTTTCATTTTGTTAAAACCGTCTCTAGCGGTGACAGCAAGCTAGATGAAAAAGTGGCATTGGCGGACATAGAGCGGTTTTATATTGATAGAACCGATGGCGGTGCTCACACATACTGGCTGGAGGTCAACGATTTTTCTGAGCATGCAACTTTATTAGATGTTGCCAAAGGGATGATGCAAGTCAGTTCGAATGCTTGTACTGATTATTTGATTGACCGGCTCGGCTTAGATAAGATCAATGATCGGATGAAACAAGCGGGTCTTACAGAACATGATGAACTCATGCCGCTGACACCCAAGCTGTTGTGGCCAGCCTATGTATCTAATCATCGGCGGGATGCATTAAAGAAAATGAGCGGTGTAACTGATGAGCAATACAAATCTCTGATGATTGAGATTTTTAATATCATGAAAAATAACCAAGAGCAAAAAAAGGCGTTAGAAGAAAAATTGATGAAAAAGAACTTGTTAAGCTTGCGTATTCAATCATTACTGACGCAAAAGATGACAAAGTCTACAACGAATCAATATGCACAACTTATGAAACGTCTGCAGGATGAGCTGTTAACAACAGAAGAAAAAAGTCTTTTTAGCCAAATCGTACTGGGAGAAACATTCAAAAAGGAAACAGATCAATATCTTTGGTATAAAGGCGGAGCAACATTGTTTGTTTTCACAGGTGCTTTATATCGAAAAACACATACATCCTCTATATCCCTCTCTCTATTTATCAATGATCCGAAAGCGAACAATTCTCACTGGATTGAGGAAGTATTCAATGAATTTATGCTTACTGCAGCAGTGGATCAAAACTTCCGACAACGATTGGTGCAGGCTTTGACTACATAATTATTAAAAAAACAGAGGGTAACACTCCTCTGTTTTTATTATTTCTTCATGGGAAACGTTTTGTATACATCTTGGCGTTTCTCTTTTGACTTCACAACTCCATCAACCAGTTCCTTTTGCCAAAGCGCTGCATCGTCTTGATACTCTTTAAATGAGTGAGGCAGCTTTTTTTCTAGCTCTTGTCTTTTAAACGTGACGGATTGTTTGTCGTTAGAGTTCATCTTGAGTGTCACTTGCTCAGCATTATCGATAAGAATAAAAAGTGCCAATGCATTATATAAGTAGTTTTTTTCAATGGTATCCTTCTTATCAAACCAAAATGCATCAAATTGTTCTTCTGTATCATTGGCATTTTCTTTCACGCCGTATGTCACTTTTAGCGCTTTTTCATCTACGATTTCATACTCGCGAATCACGTTACCTGGAAGATCTGATAAAATAGCGCCGATTGCTCCGTTGTCTCCAATGTAAGAATTTTTGTGCTTGGAAAGCTGTTTTAAGGATATGTCTTCTATTCCTTTTATGTCGCTCTTCTGCTTGGTCGCTTGACTGCTGCATCCAGATAAGACGACTGTTAGTAGCAGCAGGATATACATCCATTTCTTCATTGATTTTGCCCCTTTTCCATTCTTTCTATATATAAATGTTCATCTTATCACAATTTTCCAATCCATTAGCTCATTGATTTCCATTTACTGAACTGCATGTTTTGTTCAAACCAACGAACAATACAAAGAAAAAAGGAGTTCAGTCCATGGCAGAGGTTCTTTCATTTTATCAATTGAAAACAAAACGAGATGTCACGCTTGAAAAGAAGCTGTTGCGTACATTGTCTCTTCAACAGGTGACGGTCGCTTCCGAGAAATTCACGAAGAAGCTGTTCCCATTTGCAGATGATCCAGCTGGGATTATGAGTGATGGCTGCATCGATTTCGCCATTGAAGCTTTTTTAGCAGGTGGGAGATACGGTGAGTCGAGCAAATACGGTGAATCGTTCGATGATATAAAGAAGCGGTCAGTTCATGAAGAAGATGAGCTGGTTGAGGAGCTAGTAGGGTGTTTGCAATCGTGGGGAAATATGTTCCGAATGGAGCGGAAGATGTCGTGTCTGTATCCATTTGCGAAGGATTTTTTAAGCGTGTGGTGGCAGGAAGGCTTTCGAGAATCAGAAAAAAGGCATAAGCTTCGGCTGCATTAAGCATATTTCCAGTCCTTGTCCCATATCTATAAAATAATGGTGTATGGGAGGGACAGGGATGAAAAGAAAGCTGAAATGGACAGGGTTTTTAATCGGGTTTATTGTCCTCTTATTCTTATTCAGGTTTCAATTTCTAAATGATGATTCGTGGAAATCGTGGAACTTGCCTCTGAGCGGCAAGATCATCTATTTAGATCCGGGTCATGGCGGTCCAGATGGCGGGGCTGTAGGAGGAGAGCTGCTTGAAAAAGAGATTGCACTGGATGTATCCATGAAGATACGTGACTATTTGCAGGAGCAGGGAGCGCTTGTTCTCATGACCCGCGAGGATGATTCTGATTTATCATCAAAGAACACAAAGGGATATGCCCGGAAGAAAGCGGAAGATTTAAGAAACCGCGTAAAAGTCATCAATGAGTCTGAAGCGGATCTCTATTTAAGTATTCATTTAAATGCGATCCCATCGAACAAATGGAGCGGCGCGCAGACGTTTTTTTACGGAAAGTATGAAGAGAATGAAAAGGCAGCGAAGTTCATACAAGATGAATTACGCAATAATCTTGAAAACACAGATCGAAAGGCGAAGCGGATCAATGGTATTTATTTAATGCAAAATGTCACAAAGCCAGGAGCTCTTGTGGAGATTGGGTTTCTCTCCAATCCGAAAGAGGCCGGTCAGCTGGCAACACCTAAATATCAAGATCAAATAGCCGCCTCCATTTATAAAGGCATTTTAAGATATTTAACAGAGCAAAAAGAGCCGCCTGAATAAGGGGCTTTTTCCTTTTGAACGCAGGCAAACAGGACAGACATTGTAAGGATATGTATGATATACTTGGATTGTAAACGAATTCAATAAAGGGTGAGGTTCTGCTATGATCGGACAAGATGATGTGAGAAAACTAGTTGGGAAGATGGACGAACCTTTCCTTCATATACCGCTTGGTGAGCTGGATGCCATCAAGGAAATCAGCCTAAAGCCTGAAAAAGACCATGTGAGCTTAAAGGTGGCTATTGCCAAAACGGGTACTGCTGAGCAGATGAAGCTGCAGCAAGACATCGTACAAGCCTTGAAAGCAGAGGGTGCTAACACAGTAGGACTTCGTTTTGAAGAACTGCCTCAGGAAACACTTGAAAGGTTTATGCCTTCACAAGATGAGGAAGAAAACCTGCTCAATTCTAAAAATCCGCCTGAGTTCTTAGCGATAGCGAGCGGAAAGGGCGGCGTTGGGAAATCCACCGTGTCTGTTAACCTTGCTGTAGCGCTGGCTCGTCTAGGGAAAAAAGTCGGACTGATTGATGCAGATATTTATGGCTTTAGTGTACCGGATATGATGGGAATCACCGTCAGACCAACGGTTAAAGGGGAAAAAATTATTCCTGTGGAACGCTTTGGTGTCAAAGTGATTTCAATGGGCTTTTTTGTTGAAGAAAATGCACCGGTCATATGGAGAGGACCGATGCTTGGTAAAATGCTAAATAACTTCTTCCACGAAGTCGAGTGGGGAGAATTAGATTACTTACTATTAGACCTTCCGCCTGGAACGGGAGATGTGGCGCTTGATATTCATACAATGCTTCCAAGCTGTAAAGAAATCATTGTCACAACACCGCATCCTACAGCTGCCTTCGTTGCTGCTAGAGCAGGCGCAATGGCACTGCAAACAGATCACGAAGTGCTAGGGGTCGTTGAGAATATGAGCTATTATGAAAGCAAAAAAACAGGTGAGAAAGAATATGTCTTTGGAAAAGGGGGCGGGGACAAGCTGGCAGAAGAGCTGCGTGTATCGGTCCTTGGCCAAATTCCTTTAAGACAGCCTGATTGGAATGAAGAGGATTTTGCTCCATCCGTCTATGATGCGAGTCATCCGACAGGAGAAGTGTATCAACACATTGCGAATAAAGTCATTGAACAATTAGCAGTAAAAGCATAATGAAAGCCCGAGTGGATGTATGTCCACTCGGGTGATGTTTAACTGCCGCTTTCTTCGCTGCCTTTTGATCCGGAATCACTGCTTTCAGATGCTGCTTTTTTAAGCTCATCTTCGAATTTCTTCTTATAAAGAGGACTGCTTAATGTTTCTGTAATAACTTTTTCTAAGTGCTTTCTGAACTCTTTGCTTTTCACCAGTTCACCGTATTTCTTTTCCATTTCAGGATCCTTGAGAATATCCATCATCAATTGCTGATAGTCAGGGTCCTTCATTAACTGTTTTAACATCTTTTCATGCTGTTGCTGCATGGATTTTGCGAAAGTCTCGGCAAATTTAGAATCCTCAAAGACCTTCTTCCAGAACTCTTTGCCTTTATCAGAAGTCAGTGTTTTCTCTATCGTTTTTTTCACAGTTTGTTCATCCATTACCAAAGCTTCATTCATTGCCTCGTCATTTAATAACTGTTGAATGGCCTTTTTACCGTCATCTGTCTTCAATATATCGACGACCATTTTCTTTGTTTCGTCATAGTCCATATTAGATGAGGATTGGGTTTTGGGAGCACAAGCTGTTAGAGATAAAAGGAGAAAACAGCTCATTATACGCAAGATGCCTTTTGACATACTGTGGCTCCTTTCGTTACATGTCTTACTTTTAATATGAATGTTTCACGTGAATTTATACATAACAAAAATAGGGGTTGGGTCAATTCAATGAAAAGTCGGGATTTAGTTCGTTTTTTCTTCTCTGTGCTAGCTGTTGGAGCGGTCATTACAAGCGTGGTAGGCTTTGCGCTGGAGTGGGGGAAATATCAGAAGCTTTTTATATCGTTTGAAATACTAGAAATCGCATCTGTGTTATTTTGGTTCATTGGTGTGGGGATGATTTTTAGTGTCATTAGTCAGATGGGGTTTGTTGTCTTTTTGACGGTGCACCGGTTTGCGCTAGAAATATTCCGGTCACATTCTTTATGGAATACCATTCAGCTGTTTTTGGTGATCTTTGTGCTGTTTGATTTAGCTTACTTGCGATTTTTGTTTTTCGGGGAGAATGAATCATTTCTTCCATACCTATGGCTGCCTGTCTTTATCGGTGTGTTCGCATTGATCGTGGCGTACTTTAAACAGCAGCAGTCCTCTAAGAAAACATTTGTTTCCGCAATGTTTCTCATGGTCGTCATCACGTCGCTAGAATGGTTCCCGGCGCTCAGAGTCAATGAAGAGGACTGGCTGTATTTAATGCTATTCCCGCTATTAGGCTGTAATGCGTTTCAGTTATTAGCTATGCCGCGGTTTTCAAAGGCAAAAGCTACTTAACTTCCGATGACCTTGTTTTGGTATTGGAGATCAGTTCGCCAACCGTCACATTCTTTAAATTCTTTTCTTTGATTTGTTTCAAAATAGCTGGTAAGGCTTGAGCGGTTTGGGTTGCTGAATCTGAGGCATGGAGGAGAACAATGTCTCCGCTTTTCATTCGATCATTTACATTCTGAACAATCTGATCGACGCCTGGATTCAGCCAATCCTGTGAATTCACGCTGTAATGGACAACGGTATAACCGTACTGTGTGGCAATTTTTAAAGCTTTTTCGTTAAATTGCCCAGTTGGCGGTCTTAATAGTTGAATGTCATCTAGTCCAAGCTTTTGAAATGAATTTTGTGCTCGGACAAGATCTTGCTTGATTTCACTATCTTCAAGCTGGCTATAATTTTTATAAGCATAGCCAAGGCTGCCGATTTGGTGACCGTCCTCTCTAATTTGTTTGACGATATCAGGATGACGCTCAGCCCAAGAAGCAGACAGAAAGAAAGTAGCGTTCTTTATATCGTACTCTCGAAGGACATTTAAAATAGGAACTGCCTTCTCATCTCCCCAGCCGATATTAAAAGTAAGGGAGACATGTTTTGAGGAAGTCTCGCCTTTATAAATGGCTCGGGGTCCGTGTTCTGTTTTAAATACCGACAGCGGCGGTGCCTTTTGTACATAAAAAAAGGTTGCAGCTGCAAGGGCTGCTACAAGAATAATGACAATTTGCTTCAGCCGTTTAATAGGCAACACATATAATCGACTCAATTCAAACACTCCTGCCTTGTCCGAGATTGTTACTTGATTGTATGCAGGACAAGGGTTTGAGATGCACGATAAAACTATTTCAAAAAAAGTTTTGAAAAGGCGTTGACCAATAGAAAGTTTTCGTGATATATTATTAATCGTCGCTGACACACAGTGACAAACACAAAACGCTTCGGGAAATAAACTTGAAAAAAGTTATTGACATAAGATGAAGCGAAATGTTATATTATTAAAGCCGCTAAGAACGGCGAAGATGATCTTTGAAAACTAAACAAGACAAAACGTACCTGTTAATTCGAGTTTTTATAAAAAATCCTATGTTATATCATAGGTAGTCAGTCAAACACTGACGAAAAACAAAACTTCGGTTTTGTACTTTTTCGGAGAGTTTGATCCTGGCTCAGGACGAACGCTGGCGGCGTGCCTAATACATGCAAGTCGAGCGGACAGAAGGGAGCTTGCTCCCGGATGTTAGCGGCGGACGGGTGAGTAACACGTGGGTAACCTGCCTGTAAGACTGGGATAACTCCGGGAAACCGGAGCTAATACCGGATAGTTCCTTGAACCGCATGGTTCAAGGATGAAAGACGGTTTCGGCTGTCACTTACAGATGGACCCGCGGCGCATTAGCTAGTTGGTGGGGTAATGGCTCACCAAGGCGACGATGCGTAGCCGACCTGAGAGGGTGATCGGCCACACTGGGACTGAGACACGGCCCAGACTCCTACGGGAGGCAGCAGTAGGGAATCTTCCGCAATGGACGAAAGTCTGACGGAGCAACGCCGCGTGAGTGATGAAGGTTTTCGGATCGTAAAGCTCTGTTGTTAGGGAAGAACAAGTGCGAGAGTAACTGCTCGCACCTTGACGGTACCTAACCAGAAAGCCACGGCTAACTACGTGCCAGCAGCCGCGGTAATACGTAGGTGGCAAGCGTTGTCCGGAATTATTGGGCGTAAAGGGCTCGCAGGCGGTTTCTTAAGTCTGATGTGAAAGCCCCCGGCTCAACCGGGGAGGGTCATTGGAAACTGGGAAACTTGAGTGCAGAAGAGGAGAGTGGAATTCCACGTGTAGCGGTGAAATGCGTAGAGATGTGGAGGAACACCAGTGGCGAAGGCGACTCTCTGGTCTGTAACTGACGCTGAGGAGCGAAAGCGTGGGGAGCGAACAGGATTAGATACCCTGGTAGTCCACGCCGTAAACGATGAGTGCTAAGTGTTAGGGGGTTTCCGCCCCTTAGTGCTGCAGCTAACGCATTAAGCACTCCGCCTGGGGAGTACGGTCGCAAGACTGAAACTCAAAGGAATTGACGGGGGCCCGCACAAGCGGTGGAGCATGTGGTTTAATTCGAAGCAACGCGAAGAACCTTACCAGGTCTTGACATCCTCTGACAACCCTAGAGATAGGGCTTTCCCTTCGGGGACAGAGTGACAGGTGGTGCATGGTTGTCGTCAGCTCGTGTCGTGAGATGTTGGGTTAAGTCCCGCAACGAGCGCAACCCTTGATCTTAGTTGCCAGCATTTAGTTGGGCACTCTAAGGTGACTGCCGGTGACAAACCGGAGGAAGGTGGGGATGACGTCAAATCATCATGCCCCTTATGACCTGGGCTACACACGTGCTACAATGGACAGAACAAAGGGCTGCGAGACCGCAAGGTTTAGCCAATCCCATAAATCTGTTCTCAGTTCGGATCGCAGTCTGCAACTCGACTGCGTGAAGCTGGAATCGCTAGTAATCGCGGATCAGCATGCCGCGGTGAATACGTTCCCGGGCCTTGTACACACCGCCCGTCACACCACGAGAGTTTGCAACACCCGAAGTCGGTGAGGTAACCTTTATGGAGCCAGCCGCCGAAGGTGGGGCAGATGATTGGGGTGAAGTCGTAACAAGGTAGCCGTATCGGAAGGTGCGGCTGGATCACCTCCTTTCTAAGGATATATGGAGCAGCGTGCGTTTTCGTCTTGTTTAGTTTTGAAGGATCATTCCTTCAAGACATGTCTCTAGCGAGACAGGATTGTTCTTTGAAAACTAGATAACAATAAGTAATACATTCACATTGAATGCAATGCAAAGTTCATCACACATAGTGATTCTTTCTAAAGTAAGAAATGGTTAAGTTAGAAAGGGCGCACGGTGGATGCCTTGGCACTAGGAGCCGATGAAGGACGGGACGAACACCGATATGCTTCGGGGAGCTGTAAGCAAGCTTTGATCCGGAGATTTCCGAATGGGGAAACCCACTGCTCGTAATGGAGTAGTATCCATACTTGAATACATAGAGTATGAGAAGGCATACCCGGGGAACTGAAACATCTAAGTACCCGGAGGAAGAGAAAGCAAATGCGATTCCCTGAGTAGCGGCGAGCGAAACGGGAACAGCCCAAACCAAGAGGCTTGCCTCTTGGGGTTGTAGGACACTCTATACGGAGTTACAAAGGAACGATATAAGCGAAGAGGTCTGGAAAGGCCCGCCAAAGAAGGTAACAGCCCTGTAACTGAAATGTTGTTCTCTCCAGAGTGGATCCTGAGTACGGCGGAACACGTGAAATTCCGTCGGAATCCGGGAGGACCATCTCCCAAGGCTAAATACTCCCTAGTGACCGATAGTGAACCAGTACCGTGAGGGAAAGGTGAAAAGCACCCCGGAAGGGGAGTGAAATAGATCCTGAAACCGTGTGCCTACAAGTAGTCAGAGCCCGTTAAAGGGTGATGGCGTGCCTTTTGTAGAATGAACCGGCGAGTTACGATCCCGTGCAAGGTTAAGCAGAAGATGCGGAGCCGCAGCGAAAGCGAGTCTGAATAGGGCGCATGAGTACGTGGTCGTAGACCCGAAACCAGGTGATCTACCCATGTCCAGGGTGAAGTTCAGGTAACACTGAATGGAGGCCCGAACCCACGCACGTTGAAAAGTGCGGGGATGAGGTGTGGGTAGGGGTGAAATGCCAATCGAACCTGGAGATAGCTGGTTCTCTCCGAAATAGCTTTAGGGCTAGCCTCAAGGTAAGAGTCTCGGAGGTAGAGCACTGATTGGACTAGGGGCCCCTACCGGGTTACCGAATTCAGTCAAACTCCGAATGCCGATGACTTATCCTTGGGAGTCAGACTGCGAGTGATAAGATCCGTAGTCGAAAGGGAAACAGCCCAGACCGCCAGCTAAGGTCCCAAAGTATACGTTAAGTGGAAAAGGATGTGGAGTTGCTTAGACAACCAGGATGTTGGCTTAGAAGCAGCCACCATTTAAAGAGTGCGTAATAGCTCACTGGTCGAGTGACTCTGCGCCGAAAATGTACCGGGGCTAAACGTATCACCGAAGCTGCGGACTGTTCTTACGAACAGTGGTAGGAGAGCGTTCTAAGTGCTGTGAAGTCAGACCGGAAGGACTGGTGGAGCGCTTAGAAGTGAGAATGCCGGTATGAGTAGCGAAAGACGGGTGAGAATCCCGTCCACCGAATGCCTAAGGTTTCCTGAGGAAGGCTCGTCCGCTCAGGGTTAGTCGGGACCTAAGCCGAGGCCGAAAGGCGTAGGCGATGGACAACAGGTTGATATTCCTGTACCACCTCCTCACCATTTGAGCAATGGGGGGACGCAGGAGGATAGGGTAAGCGCGGTATTGGATATCCGCGTCCAAGCAGTTAGGCTGGGAAATAGGCAAATCCGTTTCCCGTAAAGGCTGAGCTGTGATGGCGAGCGAAATTTAGTAGCGAAGTTCCTGATTCCACACTGCCAAGAAAAGCCTCTAGCGAGGTGAGAGGTGCCCGTACCGCAAACCGACACAGGTAGGCGAGGAGAGAATCCTAAGGTGATCGAGAGAACTCTCGTTAAGGAACTCGGCAAAATGACCCCGTAACTTCGGGAGAAGGGGTGCTTCTTAGGGTGTTAAAGCCCCGAGAAGCCGCAGTGAATAGGCCCAGGCGACTGTTTAGCAAAAACACAGGTCTCTGCGAAGCCGTAAGGCGAAGTATAGGGGCTGACGCCTGCCCGGTGCTGGAAGGTTAAGAGGAGCGCTTAGCGTAAGCGAAGGTGCGAATTGAAGCCCCAGTAAACGGCGGCCGTAACTATAACGGTCCTAAGGTAGCGAAATTCCTTGTCGGGTAAGTTCCGACCCGCACGAAAGGCGCAACGATCTGGGCACTGTCTCAACGAGAGACTCGGTGAAATTATAGTACCTGTGAAGATGCAGGTTACCCGCGACAGGACGGAAAGACCCCGTGGAGCTTTACTGCAGCCTGATATTGAATGTTGGTACAGCTTGTACAGGATAGGTAGGAGCCTTGGAAACCGGAGCGCTAGCTTCGGTGGAGGCATCGGTGGGATACTACCCTGGCTGTATTGACCTTCTAACCCGCTGCCCTTATCGGGCAGGGAGACAGTGTCAGGTGGGCAGTTTGACTGGGGCGGTCGCCTCCTAAAATGTAACGGAGGCGCCCAAAGGTTCCCTCAGAATGGTTGGAAATCATTCGCAGAGTGTAAAGGCACAAGGGAGCTTGACTGCGAGACCTACAAGTCGAGCAGGGACGAAAGTCGGGCTTAGTGATCCGGTGGTTCCGCATGGAAGGGCCATCGCTCAACGGATAAAAGCTACCCCGGGGATAACAGGCTTATCTCCCCCAAGAGTCCACATCGACGGGGAGGTTTGGCACCTCGATGTCGGCTCATCGCATCCTGGGGCTGTAGTCGGTCCCAAGGGTTGGGCTGTTCGCCCATTAAAGCGGTACGCGAGCTGGGTTCAGAACGTCGTGAGACAGTTCGGTCCCTATCCGTCGCGGGCGCAGGAAATTTGAGAGGAGCTGTCCTTAGTACGAGAGGACCGGGATGGACGCACCGCTGGTGTACCAGTTGTTCTGCCAAGGGCATCGCTGGGTAGCTATGTGCGGACGGGATAAGTGCTGAAAGCATCTAAGCATGAAGCCCCCCTCAAGATGAGATTTCCCATTCCGCAAGGAAGTAAGATCCCTGAAAGATGATCAGGTTGATAGGTCTGAGGTGGAAGCGTGGTGACACGTGGAGCTGACAGATACTAATAGATCGAGGACTTAACCTATATTCTAATGTGAAGTTTGAACATTGTTATCTAGTTTTGAGAGAACATTCTCTCCATCAGGTTTGGTGGCGATAGCGAAGAGGTCACACCCGTTCCCATACCGAACACGGAAGTTAAGCTCTTCAGCGCCGATGGTAGTTGGGGGTCTCCCCCTGTGAGAGTAGGACGCCGCCAAGCTTTTTGTTTATATCCTTCCAATGGAAGAAGTTACTTTATCATTCCGCAGTAGCTCAGTGGTAGAGCTATCGGCTGTTAACCGATCGGTCGTAGGTTCGAGTCCTACCTGCGGAGCCATGCTTCCATAGCTCAGTAGGTAGAGCACTTCCATGGTAAGGAAGAGGTCAGCGGTTCGAGCCCGCTTGGAAGCTTTCCTCTAAATGTTGATCTGACAAGGTTTCTCGATGATGAGAAGGCTTTTTTTTATGTCCTTTTTTAATTGCTTGGGGACAAATTAGGGACCAATTATCGAATTTGCAATAAGTTTGTTATAGCTTCCGCATGACCTAAACGCTGAGAGACAGATTTGATATTAAACCCAGGTATTTTGCCGATTTGATTTATTAGCATAGCAGCATGAGTATGATGCATATCATGCAAATGAATTTTCTTATATTGTGCCTTTTTACGAATCGCTCCCACCATGTATTTAAATTTGAAAAGGTAGTTGAGAGAACGCACAATGCTAATTCGTCCAGCTGATGACAGAGCAAGGCATTTCATTGGCCAACGTTGTGCCACATAAGAGATGGAACGGATCGAAAACAAAAGCAGCTCTTCAAAAAGCATTGAAAAAATGAAAAAAGTAAAGCCCCTGACCATAGAAAATAGGGGCTTTTTTGATGTTTATTTTTCATCGTTTGAAAATCCGTGGAGCTGCAATTCTTTTGCTTTCGCAACTTTCATTGTTCTTCTTTTGAAGTGAATCCTTCTCTTAAAATCCTTTTTCTTTTCTCTGTTACTTTATCGAGTGATTCTAGTGTATACGAAAATCCACACGGTTTTACACTAATCATGTTTCTCCTCCTGTTTTCGTAATATATTATTTTCATTTTACTTAATATTCCATAAAACGCAGTTGGTTAAATTTTATCATCCTTATATGCTTGTTAAATGTGTCGAATTTGTGAAATTAATAATTTCCACAAACTAAAATATGTGGTAGGTCTGTCTATAGTAGGTAACACAATACTCATTGTTATGGTGAGCATCAATAGAAGGAGATTTCATGATTATTGCCATAACTGGTGTTACATATGGTAGTAAAGTTAGAGAGCCAAAAGGTGCTCTGCGTTACTACTATACACATGCCTTAGAAATCGGAAATTCTAAGGAAGAGCTTCTCATCCAAATGGACTTAACAGATAAGCTCTCGAAAAAAATTACATGGAGGTAATAAGAAATGAGAATTAACCACAACATCGCAGCACTTAACACTTTAAACCGTTTATCTGCAAACAACGGTGCGAGCCAAAAGAACATGGAGAAGCTTTCTTCTGGTCTCAAAATCAACCGTGCAGGAGATGACGCAGCTGGTCTTGCCATCTCTGAGAAAATGCGTGGACAAATCCGCGGATTAGAAATGGCATCTAAAAACGCACAGGACGGTATCTCTCTTATCCAAACAGCTGAGGGTGCATTGACTGAAACTCACTCGATCCTTCAACGTGTACGTGAACTAGTGGTTCAAGCTGGAAACACTGGTACGCAGGATAAAGAGTCTGACCTTCAATCTATCCAAGATGAAATTGAAGCTTTACAAGAAGAAGTAGATGGAATTTCAAATCGTACAGAGTTTAACGGTAAAAAATTATTAGATGGTACGTTTAAAGGAACCCCAGGAACACCGGCAATTCCGGGAGATCCAGATGATCCAGATGATAACGGTACACCTGCAGTCCCAGCAAGTGGTAATGCTTTAGTGTTCCAAATCGGTGCTAACGCAACTCAACAAATTTCAGTTCATATTGATAAAATGAGTACAGATGCATTGGGAGTTAAAGATGCTAATGGGATTGTAGCGAATCAAGCTATTAAAGACATCGATGTAAGAAAGTTTGCTGATAATGCAGCAGATGCTACTGATGTTGGTTTTGATACTCAACTAAGTATTGTTGATGCAGCTATTAACCAAGTATCTGCTCAACGTGGAAAACTTGGTGCAGTACAAAACCGTCTAGAGCACACTATTAACAACTTGGGTGCATCTGCTGAAAACTTAACTGCTGCTGAGTCTCGTATTCGTGACGTTGACATGGCTAAAGAAATGAGTGAATTCACTAAGAACAACATTCTTTCTCAAGCTTCTCAAGCTATGCTTGCACAAGCGAATCAACAGCCACAAAACGTACTTCAATTATTACGTTAATAAACCAAAAGCCCCTTTATATAGGGGCTTTCAGCGTGTAGACAAACCCTCGCATTCGTTGTCAGGTCTGCGCGCTGGTGCTCACGAATGTTCAATTTGCTCCGCAAAAGTAGCTGCCCTTCCTAGACTTCAAAGGTTTTCTATCACGCTGAAAAAAGAAGACAAAGTGCTAAAATCAAAATCATTTTAGCACTTTGTCAACAATCTAAAAGCCCCTTTATATAGGGGTTTTTTTGTTTGTCTTTATTCAATTCGATGTTTCATTTGATTGATCGTTCTAAAAGACGCTTCATCCAAGTGTTCATCAGGGAAAGATCTCCAGCGATAGAACGTGTAATCAGCTGGCGTACAAGTAGACGTAGTTGGAATGGATACACAAAGTCGAAATCTTGTGAAACAGGCGAATGGTTCTTAATAAGTTCTTTCTGTTTGTTACAATAGAAAAGGTAAGAAAGTGAAGGATGGAGGTGGCCGGCATGCTTGTGCGTTTGAACCAAGTGCTCGGCCGGATGATGCCGCTTATTACGCCTATTAGTGTGTTATTCGGTGTTTTATTGGCGGCCTATTTAAAGGATTTTACGTTTTTGGTGCCATGGGTATTTGCTGTTATGACCTTTGCAGGGAGTTTGTCTTCTACTTTTTCGGCTTTAAAGCATACGGTAATGCACCCATTGCCTTTGATTTTATCGTTTATGATTTTGCATGTGCTGATGCCTTTTTATGCTTGGTCAGCGGGGCATTTGATATTTGCGGGCGATTCTATGACGATCACCGGTTTGACTCTTGCGATGGTGATTCCAACAGGTGTGTCTAGTTTAATATGGGCGGCGATGTATAAAGGGAATGTCGGATTAACGCTATCTATCATTTTAATTGATACATTGCTTTCGCCATTGATTGTTCCAGTAAGCTTGTCACTTTTCGTCGGTACACAGGTCCATATGGACATGGTGGCGATCATGAAAGGGCTGTTCGGTATGGTGGTGCTGCCCTCTATTTTAGGGATGCTTGTTCGTCAGTATGCAAAGCCATCGGTGACGAAAACAATGAGTCAGACCCTGGCTCCTTTTTCAAAATTAGGCTTGTTTGTTGTCGTATCGATTAACAGTTCTGTTGTCGCCCCATATTTGCGTGAACTGGATGCTGCATTTTTTAGCAAAGCAGCGACTGTCTTTTTCATTGCGATGAGTGGGTATGCTTTTGCGTGGTTGATTGGAAAGGTGATGAAATGTACTCAAGGGGAAATTGTGGCCATTGTGTATACAGGCGGCATGAGAAATATTAGTGCTGGGGCTGTGCTTGCTATTAGCTTTTTCCCGCCTGCTGTTGCTGTCCCTGTTGTGATTGGCATGCTGTTTCAGCAAGTACTTGCTGCCTTGTTTGGTTTTTTACTCAATCGATTTGAGCTGAAGGCACCTGCTGTGACTAAATCTTTATCATGAAAAGACCTCCATCCTATGAGATGGAGGTCTTTTTGCGAATTAATAGATGAGATATTTCTTCCGTTTCTTTTCGAACGATTTGAGGTCGTGATGATAACGCTTCATGAGGTGTTTGACAGAAGTACCTTGGTTGATTTCTTCTTTGATCCAATCATTCCCGATGAGTTTATCAAAGCTGCCTGTTTGAAGGAACTCAAAGTCTTTTGGATATAAATCATGTATGGCTTTAATGATGGATAATCCTGTTTTTACCGCTTCGAATGAAGAGCGGTCTGTGACGTATAGCTGCACACCGTGTGATAGCTTCCCTGCATGTTTAGAAAAAGTGGGGGTGAATGATACGGGTCTAAATTTCACACCCTTTAGTTTTAATTGATTTAGATGATCTGCTAGCTCATTGCTATTGATATACGGAGCGCCAATGAGCTCGAACGGTTTTGTTGTTCCTCTGCCTTCAGAGACATTTGTGCCTTCAATTAATCCTGTGGCGGGATATACAAAGGTACTATCCGCTGTCGGCATGTTAGGTGAAGGAAGGACGAACGGTAGCTTCGTGTCATCAAACGTCATGGAACGCTTCCAATTTTTCATTTTGATGACTGTGACATCAGCATTGATATGAAACTCTTTGTTAAAGAATGTTGCTAGTTCACCAGTGGTCATCCCATGTCTTAATGGTATTGGATAGAGCCCTACAAATGAAGCGTGCTCAGGTTCTAATACAGGGCCTTCTACTTTTAGTCCGCCAATAGGGTTTGGACGGTCTAGGACAACAAAGGGAATGTTGTTTTCTTTAGCGGCCTCCATCGCATAGGCCATCGTGTAAATATAGGTGTAATAACGAGTGCCAACATCTTGGATATCAAACAGCAAGACATCTACATTTTTGAGCATGTCAGGCGTTGGTTTTCTTGTTTTTCCATAGAGGGAGTAAACAGGAAGACCTGTTTTTTCATCGGTATAGGATTCGACGCCTTCTCCTGCTTGTGCATCGCCGCGCACACCATGTTCAGGTCCATATAGAGCAGTAAGCTTAATATTTGGATGCTCAAATAGGAGATCGACACTGCTTTTCATATTTGCATCAATACCAGTTGGGTTCGTAATGAGGCCGACCCTTTTCCCTTTTAACCATGAAAGGTTGCCTGAGAGTAGTGTTTCAATCCCTGTTTTGACTGCTGCTTTTTTTCCTTTTGTATCTGTTCGTTCTTGGCTTGCGGGGGAGGCGGCGGTCAATGTGCTCATAATGAGAATGCTTGCGAGTATGAAGCTTGCTGTTTTTTTCAAGAGAATCCCTCCTATTTGATCTGTTTCCCTTTCAAGTTGAGTCCATAGCCGAATGGATATAGGGTTTGATTTTGATGAGTGACAGATGGGATATCTACAGGCAGTTTGCCTTTAGGTGATGCAGTGCCAAATATAACTTCTAACCCAGCAGGAATATTTGGCTGGTTGAATTGTCCGTTTGAGTAGCCCTTAAAACCGTAAACAGCTAGTAAGGCATCCGCCTCCTCAAAATTTGCAGCATCGTAAGGGTTTCTTAGGCTCATGATGACCATTTTTTTGTTTTGTGCTGCAGCTTCTTTCATGACAGCACGCGGGAAAGCAGTAGCCCATTTTTTCGGGTCCTGTACATTGTCATCAATCACACCATCATTCACAGCTGGATCATTTTGGACAACGTATGAGCCGGTAATCACATAGTCAGCATCTTGTATGAGTCTGGCTGTTTCTTTGTTGAAGGTCTTATCCGCAAAAGCATATGATTGGATACGTACAGGTTTAATCTTTTTTTGTTTGATCAGAGAGTCAATTGTGACAGACATGGCTTTTGTTTGATCTTCGTAAGGTGCCATGACCAAGATTTTATCATTCTTTTTAGGCTTGAAGGGTAGGGTCTTATCGTTGTTTTTAAGCAGGGTGATCCCTTCACGCGCCATTTTTTGTTCTGCTTTCCGGTGCGATTTTTTCCCAACGACTTGAGTGGCTTTTTTGATTTTTTTCTCAAGGGTGATAGGTTTTTTGGAAGAAATGATGCCTCGTTTGATCTTCAATTGAAGAATTTTTTCAACAGATTCGTTGATTTGAGACATCGGAATTTCTTTCTTTACAATTGCCTGTTTTACAGCATTGAACACATTCTCAAGGTTTTTCTCAGTTTTAAGAGAGGTGACTGGTGCTGGCATGAGGGCGATGTCGACGCCAGCCTTAATGGCCATCACTACGGCTTCTTCCTGTCCGAAGTTATCTGCAATCGCTTTCATATTTAGGGCGTCTGTTACGACAACACCTTGAAAGCCCATCTCTTCTTTTAATAAGTGTGTGATGACTTTTTTCGATAAGGTTGCTGGAACCATAATGTTCTCGCCATCTTTTTTGCTTTTATATGTTGTATCATCAATGGCGGGAAATTGAACATGAGCGGTCATGACCATATCCGCACCAGCGTTGATGGCTTGTTGAAATGGATAGAGTTCAACTTTTTTTAAACGATCTAGATCATGTTCTACGAGCGGCAAGCCGTAGTGACTATCGACGGCTGTATCACCATGTCCCGGGAAATGCTTTAGTGTCGAAA
The DNA here is from genome assembly GCF_038593215.1 of Bacillus sp. FSL W8-0920. NCBI lineage: Bacteria > Bacillati > Bacillota > Bacilli > Caryophanales > Bacillaceae > Bacillus > Bacillus sp. FSL W8-0920. Next base: position 177,754 of record NZ_CP151974.1, read on the forward strand.
TCGTCTTCTCCTTTTGAAGTCCCTTCATGGTTTGAAGGCCAAGCCTTGTGACAAGGGCAGGGTCAGAGCTAAAGGAACGGACACCAATGACGGGGTTGTTTGGGTTATTATTCACATCTAGCACAGGAGAGAAGTTTGTATTGATCCCTAGTGCGTTTAATTCCTTACCGATGATTTTCCCTGTGTCGTATGCATTTTTCGTGCTTCTAGAGGCACCAATCGACATATTTCCTGGGAAATGTGTTCCCTTTTGTAATCTTGTGACGATTCCACCTTCTTGATCAATTGAAATGAGTAATGGAATCTTTGGTGATGCTTTTTGAAATTCATGGGTGAGTTTGACGGTTTGTTTCGTATCAACGACATTCTCCGCAAATAAGATGACACCGCCTAGATGATATTTTTCTACAAGATGGGATACTTCTTTATTCATCTTTGTTAAGCCTGTAGGTGCGGATTCATCTTTTGTTTGCCAATTACGAAAGTCTGGCATAAGCATTTGACCTATCTTTTCATCCAAAGACATGTTTTGTACCATTTGTTTTGCGGTTGAAAGAGGGGCAGAGCTAACCTTTTCCGTTGGAATGGAAGAGGTTAGCAGAGCTAAAACCAAAGCAGCGGGGAAAAGTGCTTTTAACATCGAATTCCTCCTTTTACTTAAAAGATTCGTAGATTGCGGTCATGATGCTTCCATAAGTGCCAGTTGGGAAAAGGTCACCTTCAAATTGATTTGGGTTGGTTTCAGGTGAAACGACAGGCGAATGTTTCTTATTTGTCAGCAAGACGATACCTAGATTATGTTTTGGATCAATCAATGTCATCGTTCCGGTCCAGCCAGTATGTCCATAGGCTTCGTTACTTGCATATTTTCCAAACATCCATTCCATGTCAGTATGACCGTTTTTTCGCCAGCCTAGCCCGTATGTTGGGTTTGTCTCAGAAGAGGCTGTAAAGAGATCGATAGAAGCTTGATCAAAGATGGTTGTTTTTCCATAACCTCCTTTGTTCAGCATGAGCTGGAGCAGCACGGCCATGTCTGATATGTTAGAGAAAAGTCCAGCATGACCAGAAATTCCTGCCATTGAGTAATATGCTTTTTCATCATGGACTTCGCCTAGCAGGGTGTATCTGCGAATGTTTTCAAAATCAATGACACCATCTCGCGAATTACCTAAACGTTCGGTTGCTGCAAAATGCCTCGGTTTGAATCCTTTTTGCAGTGGATTGAACATTGTGTGTTTGAGACCTAGCGGCCGATAGATTGTCGACTCTACATATTGATCAAGAGGCATGCCTGTTTTTTTCTCAATGATCATGCCTAACAGCATGTAATCAATGTCACTATAAATGTGCTGGGTGCCTGGTTTGTATTGCAGAGGCACCTTCGGCAGCCATTTCATCGTTGTCTTTCTATCTTGAGAGAAAAAGGTGCCGGCTGCTTCTTTGCTATAAAATAAGACACTGGAAGGGAGTCCGGCAGAATGGGTCAGAAGATCTTTTATACGGAGCTGATCTTTGCCGGTTACCTTTGCATCTGGTTCATCTTTAAAATCTGGCAGGATGGCTTGTATTTTTTCATTCACATTCAGTTTTTTCTCGTAGACAAGCTTTTGCAGGGCATAGTTGGTCGCATACATTTTGGTGTTGGATGCTAAGTCGAACAGAGTGTTCTTTTTCATTTTCTTATAGGATTTGAGTTCCGTTGTGCCTTCGTATTTTTGCCTGTAGCCATAGGCTTTTTGATGGACGATTTTTCCGTCTTTGATAATGATGAGTGCGGCTCCTGGAAACCCTGCTTTGATATCGTTTTGAATCATGTGATCAACCTTCCTAAGCTGCCTAGAAGAAAAACCAACTTGTTCCGGTCGTTTTGCCTTTTTTAAGACGGGATATTCTTCAGGTGCTGTTTTAGACAAAGACGATACAGGATGGGAGCTAGTTGCAAATGTTTGTGCTGGTAATCCAAGGAGCATGAGCAGACTTGTCATTAAGAGAAAGTATTTCTTCAAGAGTTAGACCTCCTATTGCTTATTTTTCCTCAAATTCAACAGCCATATCATCATGAAAACCAAATAAGTAGGTGAAAATAAATCCAGCGACATATGCAATAAAGAGTCCGATTAAGTAAAGAAGCATTTGATGTGTGTGAACAATAAAGGTTAATGGGAGACCTGATACACCAATCGCCTTCGTTGCAATTTGGAAGTAGGCTTGAAATGCTCCGCCGATTCCAGCGCCAAGACAAGCGGTGAGAAATGGTCGTCCTAGTGGGAGTGTGACACCGAAAATGAGTGGTTCACCAATGCCGAGCATCCCTGAAGGAAGTCCACCTGCGATGGCCCTTTTGAGTTTTTTCTTTTTTGTTTTCATATAAATGGCGAATGCGGCACCTACCTGTCCTGCACCGCCCATAGCGAGAATCGGCAAAAGCGGGTCATCTCCTATGGAATTGATGAGTTCCATATGAATCGGTGTCAGTCCTTGGTGAAGTCCTGTTACAACAAGTGGAAGGAAGGTCGCACCAAGAATAAATCCAGCGAAGATTCCGCCCATATTTAATAGATAAGTTAATCCTGAGGTAATGGCATCAGATATAAATCCGCCGACTGGCATGAAGACAACGTACGTAAAAATGCCTGTAATAAGTAGTGTGATGGTTGGTGTGACGATGATATCAAGTGATTGCGGGACGAAGCGTCTGATTCTTGTTTCCACAAGCGCCATAAAGATGGCAGCTAGAAGAACACCGATGAGACCGCCTCTGCCTGGTAGAATATTTGTGCCAAATAGCATAATATCTGCGGAGGCTGGATTAATAATGAGGATACCAGCTAATGCGCCTAATGCAGGAGAGCCCCCAAACTCCTTTGCGGCATTTGTTCCGACTAATATACCGAGATATGCGAACAAGCCTGAACCAATAACGGTTAAAATGATCGCCGCTTGAGATTTTTCATCAAGCCAGCCCGCTTGCACGATTGCTTTTGTAATCCCTGTAATAAGACCTGATGCAACGAGTGCTGGAATGATAGGAATGAAAATGCTGGCAATTCGTCGCAAGAACAGCTTGAACGGTGTGCGGTTCTTTTGTGAAATGGCTTGCTTGTTTTTTTGTGCTTCGTTGTTTAAATCATAGGAGCCAGAGGCATTTAGCAGTTGTTCAAATGCACTTGATACTTGGTTGACGACACCAGTACCTAAGATAATTTGCAGCATTTCTGCCTCGACGACTCCAATGACGCCATCGAGTTCTTTGATTGCATTGATCTGAACTTGTTCATTGTCAATCGGTGTAATTCGGAGACGCGTCATACAATGTGTATGGGAAGAAATGTTTTCAGAACCACCACAGAGAGAAAGAATGTCTTTCGCCAACTGCTGATATTTCGTTTGATGACTCATGTTGAATCCCCCTTTGTTTTTCGTTTCATGGAGCGGATGGCATGTCTTGTTTTGTCAATATATTGCGCTGTCTCTTCATATTGACGGGAAGCTAAGCTGAGGAACAAGACATCAATTAAGTAGAGCTGTGCCATTCTAGAGGAAGTGGCTGCACTGCGAAAAGGTGCTTCATTGGAACCGGACGTCGATAGGTGAACGTCACATAAGGCAGAAACGCTTGTTTGACCTGGATGCGTCAAGGCAATGGTTTTGACTTGATTGTCTTTTGCGAGCTGAAGGGCTTGAATGATGTCTAACGTTTCTCCTGAAAAGGATATACCGAACACGATGTCATTCTTTCCTGCATTTGCGATAACCGTTGATGCGATGTGCATGTCAGTGAAGGCAGTCGCTGCATAATTGATTCTGAGAAATTTCTGCTGGGCATCCGCTGCGACGATGCCAGATGCACCGACGCCGATAAAATGGATTTGGTTTGCATGCAGCAGTAATTGAACAGCCTTTTCTAACGCATCTGCATTTAAAATAGAAGCAGTATCCTTAATCGATTGAATCGAGTTTCCTGCTGTTTTTTGAATAATGGACTGAATTGGTTCATCTTGTTCGATGTCACGGTAGCCTTGTTTATCGTTATGCATCAAGTCTCCAGCGATTCGCATTTTTAAATCGTGATAGCCATCTAGACCGAGAGATTTACAAAGGCGGATGACTGCAGAGCTGCTTGCACCGGCTGCCTGACTGATCTCATGTACTGTGCTTTTAATGACTTTGTCAGGATGGGCAAGGATATAGTCTGCAATGATTTTTTCAGATTGGGGGAGCTTTGCTTTCATTGTGTGTAGTAGGGTGAGTCCACCTGCTGACATGAGCTCTGCCTCCTTTAGGATTGATGGTGTGAGATGGCTTTGTCGATATGACCATTCGTTTTGTTGAGCAAATCCTTGGCTGTTTTCTTATCTGTGTTTGTTTGGAGCATGACGATGGCAGTTTTGACTTCTAAGTCTGCCGCTTCAAGCGTTTTCACGGCTTGTTCGTAGGGAGCGTTTGTCACATGTTGAATGATGGTGATGGCGCGTTCTTTTAATTTATGATTGCTGACTTTTACATCAACCATCAGGTTTTCATATACTTTTCCTTGTCTGATCATGACAGAGGTGGAAAGCATATTTAAAATCATTTTATGAGCGGATGCGGCTTTCATTCGTGTTGACCCGGTGATGGCTTCAGGTCCTACAATGACTTCAATGGCGCAGTCTGCCAGTTCGCTAATTTTTGCTTGTTCATTACAGCTGAGGGCTACTGTTTTTGCGCCGATGGATTTAGCGTAGTTTAAAGCGCCGATGATGTAGGGTGTCCTACCGCTGGCGGCGATACCGACGACTGTATCTTTTGATGTCAGGTGAATGTGTACTAAATCCTGTTTGCCGGCTTCTTCACTGTCTTCCACATCTTCGGCAGCATGTGAAAAAGCAGAGTCTCCGCCTGCCATGATGCCGACAATCACATCAGGTGAGACACTATAGGTAGGGGGACATTCGACAGCATCCATCACGCCTAGTCTGCCGCTTGTCCCGGCCCCTAAATAAACGAGTCTGCCCCCATTTGAGATGGATTCATAGGCGAAGTCACTTGCTGTTTTGATATGTGGTAGGACACGGTTGACTGCTTGAGCGACCTTCATATCTTCTTCATTAATCATTTGGAGCATTTCGAGTGGATCTGCTTGTGATATTCCCATTGTGTTAGGATTTCTTGATTCTGTTGTCAAAGAACGCAATTGAGATGGCTGCATGCGACATTCCTCCTTATTTCTTCATTTTCAGTATATTCAGTATGATATGAAATTTCAACATTATATTTAAATACTGAAATTATATTTCAGTGAAAAAGTGGTGCTAATCAAAGGTAAATAGTTAGAAAATAAAAAAAATAAAAATCCCCTTTACAAAAGGGGGACAACCTGTATATAATAACTTTTGTCAGCTTCACGGAAACAGTCAAACTTGACAAATTGGCCCGTTGGTCAAGCGGTTAAGACACCGCCCTTTCACGGCGGTAACACGGGTTCGAATCCCGTACGGGTCACCATTGATGTGGAGGATTAGCTCAGCTGGGAGAGCATCTGCCTTACAAGCAGAGGGTCGGCGGTTCGAGCCCGTCATCCTCCACCATATGCCGGTGTAGCTCAACTGGTAGAGCAACTGACTTGTAATCAGTAGGTTGGGGGTTCAAGTCCTCTTGCCGGCACTGTTTTTTCTTTATCAATTTCATATGTGGAGGGGTAGCGAAGTGGCTAAACGCGGCGGACTGTAAATCCGCTCCCTCCGGGTTCGGCGGTTCGAATCCGCCCCCCTCCACCATTCTTGGGCTATAGCCAAGCGGTAAGGCAACGGACTTTGACTCCGTCATGCGTTGGTTCGAATCCAGCTAGCCCAGTTAAGACACCTTTTTCAAAAAGGTGTCTTTTTTATGTTGGCAGGCGGAATGTATAACTATTCAAAATATTGTTGAGTTGAGTCAGAAGGCACCGAGAAAGTAAAATATAAGCATGAACGGAAAGGGGATGTACATATGGGAGATCAAAAGAAGGTCACGCTTGTCGGGGTTCCGATGGATTTGGGTCAAATGAGAAGGGGCGTCGATATGGGACCAAGTGCGATTCGGTGTGCAGGCGTAAAAGAAAAATTGGAATCGCTTTCATTTGATGTGGAGGATCTCGGGGATATTCCGGTTGAACAAAGAGATGATGAAAAAGGTTTATATACAAGTGAAAAGCTAAAAAACTTAACGGAGAATGCTGGTGCGAATCAGCTGCTGGCTGAGAAGGTTGACAGTATTGTGCAATCAGGCTCATTCCCGCTCATTTTAGGCGGTGATCATAGCATTGCCATTGGCACACTTGCTGGTGTATCCAAGCACTATGAAAACTTAGGTGTCATTTGGTATGATGCACACGGTGATTTAAATACAGAGGAAACCTCTCCTTCTGGAAATATACATGGTATGCCGCTTGCAGTCAGTCTTGGCCTTGGCCATGCGGATTTAACGAACATTGGCGGCTATTCTCCAAAATTGAAGCCTGAGAATGTTGTTTTAATTGGTGCTCGATCCTTAGATGAAGGAGAGCGGGCGTTGATTAGAGATAAAGGCATTAAAGTGTATACGATGCATGAAATAGATCGTTTAGGGATGACAAGGGTGATGGAGGAAGCGATTGCATATTTAAAGGAAAGAACAGATGGTGTCCACCTGTCTCTTGATTTAGATGGATTAGATCCAGCCGAGTGTCCTGGTGTAGGAACTCCTGTGGCAGGCGGCATTAGCTACCGGGAGAGTCATCTTGCTATGGAGCTTTTAGAAGAAGCCGGTATTTTGACTTCAGCTGAATTTGTTGAGGTGAACCCGGTTTTGGATGAAAAAAATAAAACAGCCGAAGCAGCTGTTGCATTAATTGGATCGTTAATGGGCGAAAAACTATTGTAGAGCGGGATTTGTTCCCGTTCTTTTTTATTTTCGGAAAATTTAAGGATATATTAAGGTTTTTACCAGTGGATATGCGTAACACGCTGTCAAAAATTTGTTACACTATTTTTTAGAGGAGAATGAAACCTTTTGGAAAGAGGTTCGTATACATAAAGACCGGTGAAGGCAGAGGTTGAATATACTATGGACACAATGATTAAAAAGAGAATTAAGCAAGTGAAAAAAGGCGACCAGAACGCATTTGCAGACATCGTAGACCTGTATAAAGACAAAATTTATCAGCTGTGCTACCGTATGCTTGGGAATGCACACGAAGCAGAGGATATTGCACAGGAGGCGTTTATTCGTGCCTATGTGAATATTGAAAGCTTTGATGTGAATCGTAAGTTTTCTACGTGGCTGTACCGCATTGCAACCAACCTGACCATCGATCGTATTCGCAAAAAAAAGCCGGATTATTATTTAGATGCAGAGGTGGCAGGAACAGAAGGATTGAATATGTATTCTCAAATTGCTGCTGATGGCATTTTGCCAGAGGAAGAGGTGGTGTCTCTTGAATTATCGAGTACCATTCAGCAAAAAATTCTAAGATTACCCGATAAATATCGTTCGGTCATCGTATTAAAGTATATTGATGAACTCTCGTTAAAAGAAATTAGTGAGATTCTAAATATACCTGTTGGTACGGTGAAAACGAGAATACACAGGGGTAGAGAGGCTCTCCGGAAACAGTTGAGAGACCTTTGAGTGAGGTGATTTTGATGAGCTGTCAGGAAAAAATCGTCCTGCTTATGCATCAGTATTTAGACGGGGACATTGAGCCCCAAGACGAAAAAGAATTAAAAAGCCATCTGCAATCGTGTGAGGAGTGCCGTACTCATTTTCAACAAATTGAGAAATCCATCGCGCTTGTGCAGAGTACATCTCATATAGAAGCACCGACTGATTTCACTGCAAAGGTGATGGCAGGTCTTCCAAAGGAAAAAAAGCGTGTGTCGGTTCAAAGATGGATCAAAGCTCATCCGCTGATGGTGGCCGCTGCCCTCTTTCTCATTTTGATGGGAGGCAGTCTGTTTACAAGCTGGAATACGGATCATAATTTCAGTGTGTCGAAGCAGCCGAATCTCGTCGTTGTAAATGATACAGTGACCGTACCTAAAGGGGAAACCGTAAAAGGTGATGTCACTGTCAAAAATGGCAAGCTGATTGTAGAAGGCAAGGTTGATGGAAATGTCACCGTCGTCAATGGGGAACAGCTGACTGCTTCTGCCGGACAAGTCACTGGTCAAATTAATGAAATTAATGAAGTGTTTGATTGGATTTGGTACAAAATGAAATCTACAGCACAAAATGTGATGCGGGTCATTGGACCAGAGGAGCAAAAGTAATTATACGGGTCGAGAGCAGTCTCTTTAGGGGCTGCTCTTTTTCTATATTATAGGTCAGAATGTATGCGAGCTAGCAGGCCAGCCATATATGGCAACTGTTTTCCTTGCTGAAACAAAATGTGATATAATAGCCACGCTATGTATTTACACATAGGCTCTTTTTTTATCAAAAATGCATCAAACGAAGAATAACTGAAAATTCTGGAGGACGAGGAAATGGCTTTAGGGGATATTCCTATTTTGCAGTACCTCGGTAATGCTGTTGATATTCTCGTTGTTTGGTATGTGATATATAAATTAATGATGGTCATCCGCGGAACAAAAGCGGTTCAGCTTTTAAAGGGAATTGTGGTCATTGTTCTCGTCAGGATGGGAAGTGCGTATCTCGGTCTTAACACACTTCAATGGCTGATGGATCAAGCGATTACGTGGGGATTCCTTGCGATCATTATTATTTTTCAGCCAGAGCTAAGGAGAGCGCTTGAGCAGCTTGGGCGCGGCCGTTTCTTCTCAAGAAGCGGGACACCTGTAGAGGAACAGCAGCAGAAAACGATCGAGGCAATTACAAAAGCAATTAACTATATGGCAAAACGCAGAATTGGCGCGCTGCTGACAATTGAGCGTGATACTGGGATGAATGATTACATAGAGACTGGAATTCCTTTGAATGCAAAGGTGAGTTCAGAGCTGCTCATTAATATTTTCATTCCAAATACACCGCTTCATGACGGTGCTGTCATTATGAAGCGTGATGAGATTGCAGCTGCGGCTTGTTATTTACCGCTGTCAGAAAGTCCTTTTATCTCTAAGGAACTAGGGACGCGTCACCGGGCGGCAGTCGGAATTAGCGAAGTGACAGACAGCTTGACCGTCATCGTTTCTGAGGAGACAGGCGGCATTTCTGTCGCGAGAAATGGTGATCTCCACCGAGAATTGACAGAAGAAGCGCTTGAAGAAATGCTGATTGCTGAATTTAGTAAGAACAGCAAAGATGCTTCCTCGACCAAATGGTATTGGAGGGGCAAGAAAAATGGATAAGATTTTGAATAATCGCTGGGCCGTAAAGCTTTTTGCATTGGTCTTCGCTTTATTGCTGTATGGTGCAGTCAATTCAGCGCAAGCGCCCACGCCGAAAAAAATCGGTGAATCCTTTTTCCCAACATCGACGACAGATGAAGCGACCTTAACCGATATTCCTGTTAAAGCGTATTATGATGACGAGAAGTACGTCGTCACTGGTGTGCCGCAAACAGTCAATGTGACGATTAAAGGGTCAACGAGTGCTGTGAAAACAGCAAGACAAACAAAGAACTTTGAAATATATGCAGATATGCAGAATTTATCCACAGGTACTCATAAAGTGGAGTTGAAGGCAAGAGATGTATCAAAGGGACTCACGCTATCGATCAACCCATCTGTGACGACGGTGACGATACAAGAAAAAACAACAGCAGAATTTCCTGTTGAAACCGAATTTTATAATCAAAATAAAATCAAAGACGGCTATTCACCTGAACAGCCTATTGTGAATCCGAAAAAAGTCACAGTCACAGGTTCAAAAGACGTGATCGACAAAATTTCTGTCATTAAAGCATTTGTGAACCTAGAGGATGTCGATCAGCAAATTGAAAAGGAAGCGAAGCTCACTGTGTATGATAGCAGTGGGAATGAGCTGCCAGTCGAATTGAGTCCGTCTGTTGTGAATATTACAGTTCCCATCTCAAGTCCAAGCAAAAAGGTTCCGTTTAAAATAGAGCGGACTGGCAGTTTGCCGGATGGGATCAGTATCTCAAGTATTGAGACAAGCCCGAGTGAGGTCACAGTGTACGGCTCTCAAAAAGTGCTGGATTCGCTTGATTTTATTGATGGCGTCAAGCTGGACCTAAGCAAGATCAAAGATGATACGGAGATTGATGCCGATATTCCCCTGCCAGATGGTGTGAAAAAGGTATCACCCGAAACGGTGAAGATCAAAGTGAAGGTTGCTACAGCTCAAGAAAAAAAGATCGATAATGTACCAATTTCTGTCGTAGGTCTGAGCAAGGATCTCACCTCTGATTTTGTGAGCCCATCTTCTGGACGGCTTACGTTAACAGCAAAGGGATCAAAGAGTGCGATTGATAAACTAAAGGCTTCAGATGTTGAAGCCTATATCAATGTCGGGGACTTGAACGAAGGAACACATGAGGTCACAATTCAAGTGAACGGTCCTCAAAATGTGACGTGGACATTATCGAGATCAAAGGTCAAAGTGAAATTGACTTCTACTGAGACAGAAGATCAGCCAGCGTCTACAAATGATCAGAAGAAGCCATCTTCTGATGACGATGATCAGGAAGAGAAAAGCAAAGAAGAATCCACGCAAGATAAAGCAAAGAAAGAATCAAGTCAAAGACAGCGGATCAAAGAAGATAAAAAAGAGGACGAAGCGTCCTCTTGAATGGTAAAAAAGGAGCGATTGAAACATGGGCAAGTACTTTGGAACTGATGGTGTAAGGGGTGTGGCGAATAGCGAATTAACGCCAGAGCTCGCATTTAAAATTGGGAGATTTGGCGGCTATGTGCTCACGAAGGATAAAGAACGTCCAAAGGTACTCGTTGGGCGAGACACACGTGTATCCGGTCATATGTTAGAAGGAGCGCTCGTTGCAGGCTTACTTTCAATTGGGGCTGAAGTAATGCGTCTGGGTGTGATCTCAACACCTGGAGTGTCTTATTTAACGAAAGCAATGGACGCAGAAGCGGGTGTCATGATCTCTGCTTCTCACAATCCAGTTCAAGATAACGGAATTAAATTCTTCGGCGGTGACGGCTTTAAGCTGTCTGATGAACAGGAGAATGAAATTGAGCAGCTGATGGATCAGCCGGTCGATCAATTGCCACGCCCAGTTGGAGCGGATCTTGGAACAGTAAATGACTACTTCGAAGGCGGTCAGAAATACTTGCAATTCTTGAAGCAGACAGCAGACGAGGATTTCACAGGTATTCACGTGGCGCTTGACTGTGCACACGGTGCAACCTCTTCTCTAGCGACACATTTATTTGCGGATTTAGATGCGGATGTGTCCACAATGGGAACATCACCAAACGGATTGAATATCAATGATGGTGTAGGCTCAACTCATCCAGAGGCGCTTTCTGCTTTTATGAAGGAGAAGGGTGCAGATATTGGTCTTGCGTTTGATGGTGACGGTGACCGTCTGATTGCTGTCGATGAAAAAGGTGATATTGTAGACGGCGATCAAATTATGTACATATGTGCACGTTATTTGAAGGGCGAAGGCCGATTAAAGGATGACACCGTCGTGTCTACGGTCATGAGTAACCTAGGTTTCTATAAAGCGCTCGAGAAACAAGGCATTAAGAGCATCCAAACCGCTGTTGGTGACCGTTATGTGGTTGAAGCGATGAAAAAGGATGGGTATAATGTCGGCGGTGAGCAATCAGGCCACTTGATTTTCCTTGATTACAATACGACAGGTGATGGCATGCTTTCTGCGATCATGCTTGTCAACACACTCAAAGCAACAGGAAAAACATTGTCAGAGCTAGCAGCTGAAATGGAGAAATTCCCGCAGCTTCTAGTGAATGTGAAAGTGTCTGATAAATATAAAGTAGAAGAAAATGAAAAAGTAAAAGCAGTGATTCAAGAGGTTGAAAAAGAGATGAACGGTGACGGCCGTATTCTTGTTCGTCCATCTGGAACAGAGCCGCTTGTACGTGTCATGGCAGAGGCGAAAACAAAAGAGCTATGTGATGAATATGTGACTCGAATTACCGCTGTTGTGAAGGAAGAAATGGGTATTGAGTAATAGATAGCAAAGCAAATCGCTACCAGCGGTTTGCTTTTTTTTCGAATAAACGTCATAAATGGATGGATTTGTACGAATCTTATAGGCGAGGGCAATTTACTGTGTCTTCATACATAGGAGAGCACATCAAAGGTAGAACGTGACAAGCCTCATCGCATATAGTGTATGGAGGTCTCACTTTCTTGAAAGGGATCACCGGCTAAATTGTGATTGACGGAGGTCAGACCTTATAGTACAATCATCCTTGTGTTACTGGATTTTTATTCTATCAGGAAAGGCAGGGTAGATGTTCAGAAACTCTCTTATAATTATAGCGCCCGAACTAAGCGATCGGACGAAAGATGCTTAGTTGACGAGGATGGAGGTTATCGAATTTTCGGCGGATGCCTCCCGGCTGATCAAAGAAGAGATCACAGCCGTAAGTGTTTCTTTAAAGCAAAGAGGTGACTCTTTGTACAAAGGGAATACACATGATCTCCCAAATTAAACATGTAGAGAGGGACGAAGAAATGTCCCTTCTATTGTAGTAGGCTTTCTTTGTCCCTTTCACATGAACGGGAGGAAGAATATTTATGTGTGGAATCGTAGGTTATATTGGTCAGAATGATGCGAAGGAAATCTTATTAAAGGGTTTAGAAAAGCTTGAGTACCGCGGGTATGACTCAGCAGGTATCGCTGTGGCAAACGAAGAAGGCGTGCATGTGTTCAAAGAAAAAGGACGTATCGCTGAGCTTCGTGAAGTTGTTGATGCAAACGTAGCATCTTCAGCTGGAATCGGACATACACGCTGGGCAACACACGGTGTACCAAGCCATCTAAACGCGCATCCGCATCAAAGTGCTTCTGGCCGTTTTACGCTTGTTCATAACGGTGTCATTGAGAACTATGTACAATTGACACGCGAATATTTACAAGACGTCACACTAAAAAGCGACACAGATACAGAGGTTGTTGTTCAAGTCATCGAACAATTTGTGAACAGAGGTCTTGATACAGAGGAAGCTTTCCGTCAAACGCTTCTTCAACTAAAAGGCTCTTACGCAATTGCTCTTTTCGATAACGAAAACAAAGAAACAATCTATGTGGCGAAAAACAAAAGCCCATTATTGGTTGGTTTCGGAGAAGATTTCAACGTTGTCGCTTCTGACGCAATGGCGATGCTTCAAGTAACAAACGAATATGCGGAATTAATGGATAAAGAAATGGTCATTGTCACAAAAGACGAGGTTATCATCAAAAACCTTGACGGTGATATCATGACACGTCCTTCTTATATCGCTGAGCTAGATGCAAGCGACATCGAGAAAGGCACATATCCTCACTACATGTTAAAAGAAACGGATGAGCAGCCGCTTGTCATGCGCAAAATCATCCAAGAATATCAAGACGAAAACGGTAAGCTGTCAGTCGCTGGCGATATCGCAAGCGCAGTAGCAGAAGCAGACCGCATTTACATCGTGGCTTGTGGAACGAGCTATCATGCAGGACTTGTTGGTAAACAATATATTGAAGACTGGGCAAAAGTACCTGTAGAAGTCCATGTAGCAAGTGAATTCTCTTACAACATGCCGCTTCTATCGAAAAAGCCGTTGTTCATCTTCCTTTCTCAATCTGGGGAGACTGCGGACAGCCGTGCTGTACTTGTTCAAGTCAAAGAGCTTGGTCATAAAGCATTAACAATCACAAACGTACCAGGATCTACGCTTTCTCGTGAAGCGGATTTCACATTGCTTCTTCATGCAGGACCAGAAATCGCAGTGGCTTCAACAAAAGCTTACACAGCGCAAATCGCTGTTCTTGCAATCCTTGCATCTGTTGCAGCTGAATTAAATGGTCAATCTCTTGACTTTGATCTTGTGAAAGAGCTTGGTATTGTAGCAAATGCAATGGAAGCCCTTGTGGATCAAAAGGATGAAATGGAACAAATCGCTCGTGATTTCTTCACAGTAACACGTAACGCATTCTTTATCGGAAGAGGACTTGACTACTATGTGTGCCTTGAAGGTTCACTGAAGCTAAAAGAGATCTCTTACATCCAAGCAGAAGGCTTTGCTGGTGGAGAACTCAAACACGGCACAATTGCTTTAATTGAAGAAGGCACACCGGTCATTGCCCTTGCAACGCAAGAGCACGTGAACCTCAGCATTCGCGGGAACGTCAAAGAAGTCGTTGCACGTGGTGCAAACCCATGTGTCATCTCACTAAAAGGCCTAGAAGACGAAGGCGACCGTTTCGTCCTTCCAGCTGTACACCCAGCACTTGCACCACTTGCATCTGTTGTTCCATTACAGCTAATCGCTTACTACGCAGCACTTCACCGCGGGTGTGATGTGGATAAACCACGTAACCTTGCGAAGAGTGTGACGGTGGAGTAGACAAGAGATAGGTCAATTTTCATTTAAATTTAGAAAAATATTGTAATTAAAAACTCCTTTAGATATTATTATCTAGAGGAGTTTTTTGTTCAAATATTACACCTGGTAAAATATAAGAGAAATACTGAAGTTTTAAAAATGTGTAGATTTCATATTAAAGGGGTCAATTTAAATGTATGAGCAGCCACAATTAAAAGAAATGTATATAACTGATCTAACTTTATCTATGACAAATCCTAGGTTTCCAAGAGAGGTAAAAAGTGAGGCAGAAGCAATTCTAACTTTTTTTCAATTGAAAAAAGTTGGGCCTGGTAAAATAATGTCTTTAATAGAAGACATTGTTGAGACAGGTATAGTTCTTGAAAATTTCATTGTACTCAAAAAAGATGGTGAATTTATAGTTCATGATGGAAATAGAAGATTAACAGCGTTAAAGTTATTAAATAATAATACATCTGAAATTATAAAAAACGATTATCCAAAAGTCTATGAAAATTTAAAAATAATGAAAGAAAATTTTGATGTTAAAAAGCTGAAACTCAATGTTCAAGTATATACTGATTCAAAATCTATGGCGAATCATGTAGCAAAGTTACACTCTGGAGAACAAAATGGAAAGGGTCAAATTAATTGGGATTCTAATGAAAAAGACACTTTCAATTCTCAACACCTTAATCAACCATTAGGGTTAGGAAATTTAATATATAAAAAACTAGAGAAAACTGCTGAAAAGAGAGAACTGTACAATAAACTCCAAAAAGGAAGCTTTGCTACAACCTTGAATAGAATTTTTGGCTATTCTAATATACGTAAAAGAATATTTCAATTAGATCGAGGTTTAAAAGTTGATTTAACTGATAGTGTCCACTTTAATAAAATATGTGAAATGATAGAATTTTTCATTTCAAAAAATGCGACTGTGGCTGATGTATACACTGCGGAAATGGCTTCTAATTTTTTTGAGGAAATAGAACCTATTTCTCAAGGAAACCCAGAAGGAAAAGAGACAGAAGGAAACCCAGAAGGAAAAGAGACAGAAGGAAACCCAGAAGGAAACCCAAAACAAGAAGAACAATATAAATTGATTTTAAATTTGATAACAAATAAAAAGATTGTTTATTTATATAATGATTACAATTTATTAGAGTTAATTGAAAATGCAACTGACTCCAACGGAGAGAATTTAAAAAATAAGGTGATTTTCTCTACTGAGAGTAATTACATCAGAAACAATATCTTTTCTGGAGATGCTTCTATTGGTGATTATAGTGTACAAGCCAAATTAAATTATAAAGGTGAATCTATCTCTAGAAGAATTGAAATAAAGGTAAGAGTTCCAAACAAAAGAATTGAGACAAATCAACCAAAGAATGAATTCTTTACATCAGTTGCTTCATTTATAATAGGAGATGCAAAATTAAAGATAAATAATACAGTAGATACGTTGATAAAAGAGATACAATCTTTGGAAAATGCAGTAGACTATAGATATATGATTGCTTCGTCTTTAAGGCAATTGATGGAACTATCTATTGAAGAAGTAATGAATAGTAAAGAAATAAAAAATCACGGTAATCCGAAGCAAAATCTAAAATTTTTAGTAGAGAAACTCTCTGAGAAATCAAATTTGCATGAAATATGTCGAGGAGAAAACCATTTAAAATATCAAGCTATAAAAAATTTAATAGGTGCTATTGATACTAATAAATTGTATGACTATTTAAATTTGATTACTCATGATAGTTACGCAACAGTATACAATGTTTTAGTAGAGAAAGTAAATTTAGAAATTATGCCTATTCTAGCCGTTTTTCATAATTATCTCCATATGGACCTTCATATTAGGTGAAATCAACTTCTTTCTAATTTAAATCATTCTTAACATAAGAGGTGATGGCGAAAATGGCTAGTGTTTCTCCACTAAGGTATCCTGGTGGGAAAGATAAAGTTTATCAATATGTAAGGTATCTTGTAAATACTAATAATATTACATCTTATATAGAGCCTTTTGCTGGGGGGGCAGCTGTAGCTCTTCGTTTATTAATAAATGGAGATGTAAATAAAATCATTATCAATGATTATGATAGAAGTATATATGCATTTTGGAATGTAGTTGTTAATAATCCAGAAGAATTAATTAAACGTATAATTGATATACCTATAAATATTGATCAGTGGTATATTCAAAAAGAAATTCAAGGACAGAAAAATAGTATTGATGAGTTATCCCTAGCCCTATCTACTCTTTTCTTGAATAGAACGAACAGATCTGGAATTATTAAAGCAGGTGTTATTGGTGGTAAAAATCAAACAGGTGACTATAAAATTGATTGCAGATTTAATAAACAAGCAATTATTAGAAGGATTGAACTTATTTCTTCCTATTCAAAGCAGATAAGAGTATGTAATTATGATGCCAAAGAATTTATAAAAAAAGAAATAAAACAAACTCGAAATTCACTAACTTTTTTTGATCCACCATATTATGATAAAGGACCTGATTTATACACGAATTTTTATTCACACGATGATCATGTAGAACTAGCAAAAGTCATAAAAAATGAAATGAATAGACGATATTGGATTTTGACTTATGATATATCTGATCAAATAAAAGAACTTTATAAGAATTACTATTGTTTAAAGTACTTTTTGAATTATTCAATTTCTAAACCAACTAAAGGTCAGGAATTTATATTTTTTTCAAAGAAAATAAACAGTGGAGATTTTAATAGATTTTTGAATTTAGTTTAATTTTTTATGTGAAAATACTTTACTATGTAATGCATTTAGAGTTTAAAAAGAGTAAAAAATTGATGTGTTCAGCTGTTGAAAAGAGTAAAATCGACGAGCAAGTGTTTAAACATATATATAAGCCCAGTGAATAACCTTCACTGGGCTTTTTTTATATTTATAGACCGATAGATAGATAAAAATAAAATCCTTTTGAACGAATTCCCTCTTCATGTCGTCAAAAGAAGTAATACCAAAACAAATTGGTGTTTGAAAAGGGAGTGGCGTGGATGGATATGAAGATGATATTACCTCTTATTTTGCTGCAAGCGATTTTGATGGTGATTGGTTTGTTCGATTTGCTGAAAAGAGATCCATCGAGGATCAAAGGAGAGGTGAAGTGGGTTTGGGCTTTGGTGATTGTGTTTGTGGCGAGTGTCGGTCCTATTGCGTATTTCATTTTTGGTCGTAAGCATTCTTAAAAGGGGGAGTTCGTTTGAATATGTTGGAGTGTCATGGGCTGACGAAATCGTATGGTCGGCATGAAATTTTAAAAAACGTTTCGTTTTCTGTTGGGGAGGTTGGATGTGTCGGCTTTTTAGGAGCCAATGGAGCGGGGAAGACAACGACGATTCGGATTTTGACGGGGCTTGCTCGTCCTACGTCTGGCGTTGTGAAGGTGGCGGGTATGGATGTGACAAAGGACATGGATGACATTAGTCATGTGATTGGCTATTGTCCGCAACAGCCTGCATTTTATCAGGATATGACGGGGCAGGAGTGGATGCATTGGGTTGGCGGGTTATTTCAATTAGAGAAAAACATCATTCGCTCCAAAACAGAGGAGCTGTTGAAGCTTTGCCGCATATATGAGGCGAAGGATCGTGCCATTGGCAGCTATAGCGGAGGGATGAAGCAAAGGCTCGCCATTGCACAAGCGCTCATCAACAGCCCGAAGGTTCTTATTCTAGATGAGCCTGTGTCTGCACTTGATCCAATGGGAAGGAAAGATGTCCTGACTTTGATTGAGCGTCTGAAACAAGAGATGCTGATCTTTATGTCGACCCATATTTTAGATGATATTGAACGTGTGGCGGATCATATTATCATGATCAACAGCGGTGAAATTGAGATGTCCTCTTCGATGAAACAAATCAAAGAAGACTATATTCAGCCAGTGATTGAATTTCAATTAGAACAACAGAATACGAAACTAGTGGCTTTGTTAAAAGAACGGGATTGGGTGGAGGAATGCATGGAGATAGGAAACGCTTATCAGGTGCGAGTCAAAGATCAGCAAACAGCATTGAAGGAGCTGCCGGGGCTCATCACTGAAACTGGCGGTGTTCTTCTCCAATATCGACTATCTAAGCTGACGCTTGAAGATATTTTCATGAAGGTTGTGACGGCATGATGATGTTGAAAAAGGAATTTAGGGAGTTATTCACTAGTTATAAAATCTTATTTGTACCGATCATTTTTACGATTTTAATGATCACACAGCCTATTACACTCAAAATGCTGCCGGATCTTTTGTCGAAATCAGCGAATCTACCTGAAGGGTCCACATTTTATATACCAGAGCCTAGCGCTGGTGAGGCTTTAGCCAGTGCATTGAGTAAATTTGATTCGCTTGGCGTTTTTATTCTAATTATGATCGTGATGGGGACGATCGCAGGAGAGCGTGCCTCTGGGGTGACGGCGATGATTATGGTGAAACCAATCAGTCGAATGAGTTATTATGTCTCGAAAATATGCGCCTATGCTTGTTTGACTTTGTTTAGTTTGGTAGTGGCGGTGCTTGCTTCCGTTTATTATGTGGATATTCAATTTGGGCATGTGGATTGGGGCAATGTCGTAAAAGGAACACTTCTTTATTATCCCAATTTATTGCTGATTGTCGTGTCGACCATTTGTGCTTCGGCATTCTTTACGCGTTCCGTCACAGCTGGCGGTGTATCGCTTTTGATCAACCTTATTTTATTTACCGTTCCTTCATTTTATGAGGATACATTAGGGAAGTTTGCGCCTAAAGGCGTGACAAGTGCGGCCGAGGAGATGATTCATGGAGGAACTTATTCGGATCAGGCGCTTACAAGCTTTCTAGGTGTATCGGTATTGATTGGTTTCTTTTTTCTCATCGGATGGTTTCTTTTTAGAAAACAAGAATTATAGCAGGCGGTTGCGATTGTTTCTTCAGGTTTACTATGAGCATAAAAATCTGAATACCGTTGAAAGTTTGATATGATGATAAAAATTGACTGTATTTTCAGAAAAGGAGTTTTTATCAATGAAAACATCACGTAATCCGGAGGCCATTCACCCGCCAGTTGCACTCTACACTCATCAAATAGAAACAACAGGACCACAGCGGTGGTTAACCCTATCAGGTCAAGTGGGGATGGAGGCTGATGGAACCATCCCAGAGAGTCCGTTGGAGCAGCTCGAATTAGCATTAGAAAATGTGAAACGAAACGTAGAAGCGGCAGACATGGCGGTAGAGGACATCACGAAACTAGTATTTTATCTCGTAGGAGAGTTCGATGCGGAGAGCAGAAAACGAATCATGGGGCAGTTTTTAGGTGATCATCTGCCTTGTATGACGATGATTTATGTGGTGGCATTGGCATCCCCAGCATTAAAGGTAGAGGTGGATGCGTGGGCGTGTCAGGAGATGGTTTTTGGTGACGGGGCTTGTTATTAAGTTAAAATAGTACAAAAACTACAAAGTTTGTCTAAAAGATTGGAGTATCGCAGCCAATCTTTTTTTTATTGTTCATCTAAATAATATACTATAAATCCCTTTTAAGTTTATTTTTAGAATTATTTACACAATTCCCCTTACTTCGACATTTTCCATATGGTAATATCAGGGTGCATGGTAGATGGGTCTATTGACACTATGCAACAATTAAGAGGAGGTTTTACTTATGAAACGAAACCAAAAAGAATGGGAATCTGTGAGTAAAAAAGACCTTAAACGTCCAGGTGGTACGTCAATTGTAAAGGCTGCTGGATGTATGGGGTGCTGGGCCTCGAAGAGTATACCGATGACACGTGTTTGTGCACTTCCACATCCTGCAATGCGAGCTCTTTAATGAGTAACATAGGGAGTTATGCATACATTGCTAACTCCTTATTCTATAAAAAGGGGTGTTTTTATGTCGAATAATCAAATTTCAAAATATGAGTTACCTGAATTAGCCATCCACTTACAGCCTCATGGGGCCGTCATGATAGATAGAAAATCAATGTATTATTTTAGATTGAGCGGAAGAGGCGCTCAACTTGCATTTTTATTATCTAAGAATAAAGATTTAAGCAAAACTGCTCGTATTTGGGAGATCGTTAAAAAAGAAGAGTTGACAGCTGATCAGTTGCGTGAAGAGTTGAGTGCCCACCCTTTTACAGAGGCTTGGACACAGGGGTTATTGGATCAGCCCATTCAGTTTTCTGGATCGCTACAGTCTTATTTACCTATTAGCTGTACTTTGCAATTAACCAATGCCTGTAACTTAGGTTGTTCATTCTGTTATGCCAGTTCTGGGAAGCCTTATCCCGATGAGTTAACATGTTCTCAATGGATCGAAGTGATGCAAAAGTTAGCAGCCCAGGGAGTAGCTGATGTTACTTTAACGGGGGGAGAAGCAAAGTTAATCAAAGGTTTTAAAGAGATTGTAATGGCAGCCAGTTCATTATTTACGAATGTAAATGTGTTTAGCAATGGACTAAACTGGAGACATGAAGAAGTTGAACTTCTTAGTTATTTGGGCAATGTAACTGTACAAATTAGTATTGACGGTACGAGCGAAACTCACGATTCCTTAAGAGGAAGAAAAGGTGCTTTTCAAGAGAGTATGGAAACGATCAAACATTTAGCAGAAATGAATGTCCCCGTAATTGTTGCAATGACGATCAATGAAATAAACGTTGATCAAGTTACAGAGGTTATAGATCATTGTGCAAGAGTAAATGCTGCCATTTTTCGTGCTGGAAAGACTTTATCCGTTGGGCGTGCTACAAAGAACTTTAAAGCACTGGAGAAGTCATTTGAACAGCGTGTTCAAAGTCAATTACAGCAGGCACGTCATAAATGGGATCAACACCTGAATATAATAGACTGGGAACACGAAGAAAGTTCTTTTACAACTGATTTTTGTACGCCTGGTTATCTGGCCTGGTATATCAGGGCAGATGGGTATGTGACACCTTGTCAATTAGAGGATATCTCTTTAGGTCATATTCTAACAGATTCATTTTCTGATATTGGCTCACCAGCACGTCTAATGAAATTGAAATGTGAAGCAAAAAACTGTAAATGTATTGGGAAAGTTGAACTTTCAGAACCAGACCTTCCATTTGAAAATGAGATGAAAGCAGGAGCTGTACATGAATAGTTTTACTATCATTATGTGGACAGCTCTAGGAGTGATAGGACTTGTCCTATTCATGAAGTATAGAGTATCAACTATAGAATCAAATCTTTTAGATAAAAGTGAGGCAAGAAAAGTCAGTATCGACTTTATTAAAGAATTTGTAGGCGTGGATGTAGAAGAATGGGATGTTTATTCAGTCTATTGGTATGACCATGAAACCGTGAATAAACTACATCATCTAGGTTTACTGAATAAAAATCGACGTATACTTCACGAAATGGGCTTGGTAGAGTCATGGCGTGTTCGCTTTGTTCATGAACATCAATCTTTTGTAATAGGAGTGAACGCAAAGCATGAAGTAACATTTTTTTATGCAGATGTTAGGCAAGCATCATTATCTAATAAAGCTAATAAAATATCACCAGAAGGGTTAAAGGATCAACTAACTTGTTCTTCATCAGGACTATGGGCTAAGACACAGTCTACTGGTTCGGGTTCAAAGGAAGAGGATTTTCGTGAAGTCAAAACATATTGGTATATTGCTGAAAAGGAAGATGTTCGACTTAAGATAACAGTTGAAATGCAATCAGGTGTAATTACTTATATTGGTACAGATACAGAGATTCTAACAGATCAGATGAATAAAGTAATACGAGATGAACAAGTTGAATCTACTTTTGGGATATCAGGTATGTTAGCATCAGCTGCTGCGATGGTTGTGGCTATTTTAGTTTTAGTCTTAATGGATGTTCAAACTCAAATCATACTAAGTCTTTTACTAGGTTTAATCATTGTTTTAGTACAATCGCTCACGATTAAAGAAGATATACAGTTAACCATTGTAAATGCTTATGATGCTAGGATGAGTGTTCATACGGTTAAATTACTTGGAATACTCTCCACGATGTTTGCAGGATTATTGACAGGATTTGTAGTATTTATATGTTCATTGGGAGGAGGGGCTCTTGCGAATAAATTAGGTTTAGCATTTTTAGATCGAATTAGTGAGCAGATTTTTATTGGTCTTAGCGGTGGACTTATTAGTCTAGGCATCACTTCATTTATTTTTTATCTATTAGAGAAAATAAATCGATTACGTATATCTCCAGAATTATCAAATAGAAGTATGTTTTTGTCTGGATTTACTTTAAGGCAAGGGCTAAATATGAGTCTGCAAAGTTCTATAGGAGAAGAAGTCATATACCGACTTTTAATGATTTCTTTATTTTTATGGTTAAGTAATAATACTGTGCTGTCAATTTTACTATCATCTTTTTTATGGGCAATCATGCATCAAGTTACAGGGTATGATCCGAGATGGGTCCGCTGGGCGCACCTTTTCACTTTTGGATGTTTCCTTGGTTTTCTTTTTGTGAATTATGGATTTATTAGTGTACTTGCGGCACATTTCATTCACAATTTGGTGCTCGTGTGTATGCCCTTGTGGCAATTTAAATTTCAGAGATATATACATACCAAGAAGCCTCAGCATACATCACTCTAATAGTAAGGGAGAGATTTGATGCCATTCATGGAGGTTCAGAATATAAGCAAACGATATAGCAATGGTGATGGGATAGAGGGTCTGTCATTTTCCATCGAAGCAGGTGAGGTTGTGGCGCTACTCGGGCCTAATGGAGCCGGGAAGACGACAACGATTCGGTGTTTAACGGGGCTATATAAACCAGATGGAGGGGAAATTCTCATTGAGGGTTTCCCGCCTGGTCATTCCCATGTCCAAAAACAAGTAGCTCTTATTCCTGATCAGCCGTATTTGTATCCAGACTTAACGGCTGCTGAACATGTTCAATTCCGTGCTCGAGGATATCATAAAGGCTTAAAACAGATCAAGGAAAAGGTATATGGAGCGTTGAAAGAAGTACATATGGAAAAAAAGATGAACGAACTGTGCGGAAGGCTGTCAAGAGGTCAAAAGCAGCGTGTCGTCTTAGCAGGGGCCATTGTTCAAGATGCCTCCCTTTTTATATTAGATGAACCGACTGTCGGGTTAGATATTCCATCAAAACAGTGGCTGTCGGATTGGCTGAGACAAAAAAGCAGTCAAGGTGGGTCGGTCTTTGTGTCGACTCATAGTCTGGAGTTCGTTCTCGATACGGCCAGTAGGGTGGTATTGATTCGAGACGGTGCCATCATGAAGAATATGGATGTTCCTCAATTAAAGGAAGAACAGAGTGAGTGGAGGGCAGAAGTCATTCAACTTCTGGGGGAGTGGTCAAGTGAATAACACACTCTTCCTTTTATGGATGAAATCTCAAAGGCGCTTGATCAGTAAAAATCAAGAAAAGAAAATGCCTTTTCTGATCTTACTTCTTTTCATTGCGGCAATTGGTTTTCAGCTAAGCGCAGTTTCAAGTATGGGTGATTGGAATGCGGTTGCAGCTGGGTGGATCATTGTCTGTTTGTTTGTTCTTTATACGGGGTTTGGCTTGTTTACAAATCGTCTGCCTAGTCAAATGAACGATATCATTTGGTTATATGGAAATGGCGCTTCTCTATGGACAGTTGTCATCAGTGTATGGTTATATCACCTTTTCTGGCGAGGTGCTCTTCTTATTGTCTCTGCTTTGGCTGCGGATCTTCTTCTGTTTTTTATGACGCAGCAGTACCCGTTTCTGCTTGGCAAATCACTCATCCTGACAGGGCTGTTATGTTTGGTCGAAACTTGGATGATTGCGGTGTCTTGTGCTAGAACCATTCGAGTATACAAGCGACTGCTCTTACTCGGATTTGTATTGATGTTTTTCAGCTTTGCACTGCTTGTTTTGAATCAGTTGATGATGAAACAGCCCTCTTTGATGAACTTTGCTGATTCTTTGATGTTTCAAGCTGGACGTATGATTGAACAGTTTTCCATCCTTTCTTTCTTCATTTTTGTGGGAGTGATGTTCCTATCTTTCACGATGATGTACAGGGCTAGTCATCGTTTAGAGATGAAGGAGTCTTTAGTCAAGGAAGCAGTATTTTGGGAGGAATTTGAGGGGAAACATATTCAATCAAGTCCAATCGTTCAAAAAAAGAGCAGGACATGGTGGGGACTTCCGGCATTAACGGGCATTTGGGCTTTTCTTTGGATTGAATTATTGCTGATAAAAAAATATATCACCTTCCATGTGCTATTTACCATGCTGTTAATTGGTACTTACTATGTTGTCTTTACTTATTTTTCAGATTGGCTGAATCTATTCTTGATCGTCATTGCGGCATCCGTTCTTTTTAGTTCATATTATGCAGGGATTGTAAGACACGCACAAACAGGAGTGCTCTACCTTTTTCCAGGCGCTTTATATCAAAAAATCATTCTGTTAGAAGTGTTTCAAACCTTTTGGCTGTATGCGTTCTACTTGATTTTTCTTTATTTAATTGAGATTCAGGATGTATTGTATTGGACCTTATTTGGTGGAGGAGTTTATATATGGTTTTTGGCCATACGGCTCTTTGCCTTTATGCAGCCCCTGAGACGAGAAAGGAGTTTTGCTTTGGCCGCCTATTATCGATCATTGTTATTTGCGTCTGTGATTAGTGCTATGGTTATGATTAGCATTCATCTAATCACTGATGGCTTGTTGACAACAATTGTATCCCTAGTGGCTGGAGCAGGATTTTATGTGCTTTGTTATCGATACCGTGCGGTTCATTAAAAAGAGGAGTTGATTGTCAATGAAACCAGAAAATAAGCTGTCTCAATCAGTTCAACAATTGGCAAATACAAATGAAGTAACGATCGTTCAAGCAATAGGGGAATTGAGAAAGTTCGGAAAAGATGCAGTGCCCGTCCTTGTTGAGGCTTTAAAAGAAAAAGGATCTCTGCGGAACATTGCAGCAGCTGTACTTGGTGAATTTGGAGCAGATGCGGGAGAAGCAGCTGAGCCACTAGCGCAGCTATTAGAAAGTGAAGAAGAGGATACAAGAATGGCCGCTGCCATGTCACTCATGAGGATTGGACAGCCTAGCTTGCCATTCCTTCTGGCACTGGCTAAACGTTATGAGGGACCTACTTGTTTCTGGGCATCATGGTGTATCTCTTGGATTGATCCATCAAAAATTGAAAAAAACATGTACGAGTGCTTAAAACAAGAACAAGAAAATCCAACAGGCAGCGTCACTCCTTTTGCTGCAGAGGAAGCATTAGGGAAGATTATTGCTTTTCAGCTAAAGGAAAAGGGGGATAAATAGTGGAAACGCAAAAACTCAATTGGCCTGAGCACCTCCCTTGGATTTTTCCTTCAGATCAAAGGAGTTTATCTGAGGGACAGCAACTTCTATATTTTTGGTCAGTCAACTGTCCGCATTGTGAAGAATTAACCGACCACATTCTATATCGTGTAAATCAGTTGGGTATTCATTTAACCTGTGTCCATGTTCCATATACAGAAGATGAAAAGTCGGCAGATGTTGTTTCAGAATATGCAGAGGAAAAAAATATGACCGCTCCTATTGTGTTGGATCAGGATTATGAGATTGTTGCAAAGTATAAGATTCAAGGGTTACCTAGCTTTTGCCTTATAGATGAAGAGGGAAATTTAATAGATCGGAAAATGGGAGATAGCGGCTTGGAAAAAATATTGAAAAAGATAGAAAAACATTCAATTAGTTAGCAAGTATCAGGGAGGAGAGAGTGTTGTTTCAATCAAACAAAGAATTAAAAAGAAACGCCATTTTTTTCGCTGGGATTGGAGCGGTTTTGTTGGCTTTAATGATACTGAAATGGTTTTCGATTTCAGCAGAATGGGAGCTGACGTTGATTTTTTGGGGATTGGGGATTTTGTTTTATTTGAACCGTGTGATGCGGAAAGAAGAAAGTCATCATTCATCAATTCATTCGTATGAAACCTAGAATGTATATTCTAGGTTTTTTTTATTAAATTTACCTTAAAACGCATGTTTTTACATGGGTGTAGAGACCAATTTTTTAAAAGTGTGGTAGGATAAATATGCTTTTATATTTTCCGAAGGAGCTGTCGTGTTGAAGGGATCTAGGGTTGAGTTAATTGATAGTTTACGTGGTTTTAGTTTATTAGGTATTTTGATCGTGAATATGCTTAATTTTCAATATGATTATGATTTTGAGAAAATGTTTGATTCGAGTTTTTGGGGGCAGGAATTCGGCGTTTATCTGACTGAAATATTGTTCCAAGGGTCTTTTTATCCGATTTTTTCCTTTTTGTTTGGGTATTCTTTTATCAAGCTGATTGAATCGACGAAGGCCAAGGGACTAAATACGAATGCCATTGTCGTTCGCCGTGGTTTTGGTCTGATTGTTCTTGGGATGCTGCATTACATCTTTATTTGGAATGGTGACATTCTTCTTTATTATGGAGCTTGTACGTTTTTCTTGATGATGTTTTTGAGCAGCCGGATTAAAACAATGCTGATTTGGTCGGGTGTGTTAGGTGCGTTGTCATTAGTCGTTGTGCCATATATGATGAAGCTCGTTTATGGGACTGATGAACTTTTAACCGATGTGTATGCGAAGGGAGCATATGGGGATATTTTGCTCAGCCGGGTTACGGTTGAAGACGATATGCTGATTGTGACCGTCATTCTGGCGATCGTGACCATTACGCTTATGCCGATACTAGGGTTTCTTTTCGGTACGATGATGGTGGGGCCGTTTGCATTGCTAGGTATGGTGATTGGTAAACGAGGACATCTCACGGAAGAAGATCGAGGGATGGCTTATCGCAAAGGCTGGGTCTGGGTCATTGTCGTCGGGCTTGCGCTAAAATGTGCGACGTTCATTGATGCGCCTTGGAGTGAATTCGTTATGATTCTCGGTGGCTATGTACTGGCGATCGGGTATATTCAAGCTTTTATTGTTTTCTACTATTCGAAGGCAGCCGAAGGCCTCAAACGTCTACTTGCAGGACTTGGTCGTTTGTCTCTCTCAAACTATTTGGCGCAGTCGATTATTTGTACAACGATTTTCTATTCTTATGGACTTGGTCTATTTGGACAATTGGGATCAATGTTTGGGCTGCTGCTTGCTGTTGGACTGTACACAGCACAGCTGTTCATCAGCTATCTCTATTTGAAAAAATGGAGAAGAGGTCCGGTGGAGTGGATGATGGGAAAATGGGTGTTTTGGAGATAATATCGTTTCATCAAGATCAAGGAGTAAAATCCTTGATCTTTTATTAAAAGTAAAAAAATTAATTTTATACAAAATATTGTATTATATATTATTATATGTTAGTTTTGTTTAAGGGAGGGATTCTTTTGAACTATAAGTTAATTTTCTTAGCGTTACTTGCGTTTTCGTTTATGTTTTTTGTTCAAGATTTAAAAGCAAAGGAACTAGAACCATCACAAGTAAATGTTAAATCTAGAGTGAATGAAATTGATCTGAATTGGGAAGATAATGGAGATAATTATGAGGTATATTCCAATGGTGAGTTATTATGGAAAGGTGTAGAGCCTAAATTTACCCATAAAGATTTAGAAGAAAATACCCCTATAGAATATGACATTCTAAGGTTTAAAGAAGGCAAAAATATTGATGTAATAAAGATAGATACAAAAACATTGGCTAATAAAAAGATGAAGCTGATGAATTCAAATGATGAAAAAGATGAAAAAGATGTAGCAAATCCTTTGAATGATGAAGACTACATAGATAGTACTATTATCGATAACTCGATCAATTTAAAATTAAGAGGAAATGTTAAAGATAATTTTAGTGGAAAAATAGAACTATATAAAGATGATAAGCTTATCTCGAAAGATGCCAGTAATGGTTTTAAAGATTTAGAAATTAAAAGTGGTGAAACATATTCATATAAGTTTGTGGTGTATCATAGATTAAGTGATTCCGAAATCAAAGAAATTAATTCGGAGTTGAGTAATAGAGGTCAAACAATTGGTTTTGCAGATGCTAAATCATATTACTACAGACCTTACGAATATATTAAAGTTATTAAAATTCCAGAAAGTGATAAGATGAGTACATCAGGATATACACCTCCTGTTGATTATTATCCGAATCAAGTAGGTGTGAATTACCGGACATTTATACCAACTAAATATGCACCAGCTGCTTCGATAATTAGCGGAATAACATCTAAAGATAAGTTTGGTGGGGATAATAGATCGTTTAGTTTTTCTAATGGTACTCATCGAACAATGGTTGAAACGGCTGTTAGATTTACAAAAAATGGGTCTAAAACAACATTCAAAAAGAATGTGAACTATACAAGGCTTTATGATAAGAACGGAAAATTTAAAAAACAGCAGAAACCAACAGATAAAAATATTATTTTTAAACAGGGAAAAAAAGATAAAAATATGAATTATTATGTCATTGATCATGATGCAACAGTAGGTTTTAATGACTTTGGTTTTGTTACACCATCTATTAATTATAGAGCAGGCATTGTCATTTACAAAAATGGAAGAATTACTGTCAGTGGCTCAAGAGACCAAGCTCCAAGTCACGAAATGTATGCATATATTCCGTATACAGACATTAGTATCACCCTTTTTAAGGCATCTAATAAGGGATTTGAATATCTGTTTCCTGTAGCACCTTCTGCTAGAATGAGTATAAATACTAAAATATAAAAGAAACAACCTCACTTGGTTTTAGTGAGGTTGTTTTTAAAAATAGGTAAAATTAAGCTCATGATAAAAGCGGAAATGAAAGAATTGATTGTAAAAAAACGGTCATTAAGTTGTAGTTCAAGAAACAAGCTAATGAAAATAGATGTTAATATAGCAACAATAAAGATTTTAAGCTTTGGATTTAATCTGAAATAACCAAAAGTATAGTAAAATATAAAATAACTAAGAATGGCGAGCAATGGTATATACGATAGTAGCAAAATAATATATACGAAAATTTCATTACTATCTCCTGTTCCTCCATTTATAAATCTGTATATAAAGAGGGTACTTAAAAATATCGAATGAAAAATAATAAAACCATATACAAAACGCTTAAAAAATAACATAAAATCCCCTTTTTCCCTTTTTGTACATAATAACTTAATTTCTCTCCTTTTGAAACCCTTTATTATGTTTTTATGATGGTTAGTAATTTGGTTTGTTAACAAACATCGCGCTATGCTTGCAGGGCTTGGTCGTTTGTCCCTATCAAACTATTTGGCGCAGTCGATCATTTGTACAACGATTTTCTATTCTTATGGACTTGGTCTATTTGGACAGATGGGGTCAATGTTTGGACTGCTGCTGGCTGTCGGACTTTATACAGCACAGCTGTTCATCAGCTATCTCTATTTGAAAAAATGGAGAAGAGGTCCGGTGGAGTGGATGATGGGAAAATGGGTGTATTGGAGATAAATGTTTTGGGGGAAGGCCGCATAGCTGAAGAGCTGTGCGTTTTTTTTAGTTGAATTGCAATCAAAAAATGGTTGATTATTCTCCTAGTGTGTATATAATGTATATATAGTGTATATACAATATTTTGTTCCAAACACCAGTACAGAAAAAAAGAGGTTTTTATATGCAAATTACGATTTCAAACTACTCTAAGGAGCCCATCTATGAGCAAATTACGAATCAAATCAAATCGATGATTTTAACGAGTGAGCTGGCGGAAGGCGCGGCACTGCCGTCTATTCGAAAGCTGGCGAAGGATTTACAAATCAGCGTCATCACAACAAAGCGAGCATATGAAGAGTTAGAGAAGGCAGGATTTATTTATTCAATTGTAGGCAAGGGATCATTTGTTGCGGAACAAAACCTAGAAGTGATGAGAGAGAAAAAATTGAAGGTGATTGAGGAACAGCTTGGAGCGGTTGTCACAAACGGCAAGGAATTAGGCTTATCTTTTGATGAATTGCAGCAGTTATTAAAGTTCTTGTATGAGGAGTGAGACGAGTGGAGCATGTAATTGAATTTAAAGGAGTATCAAAACGATTCAAGGACTTTTCTGTTCAGAATCTTGATTTACAGGTCAAAAAAGGCTTTGTTACAGGGTTTATTGGAGAAAATGGCGCTGGTAAGTCGACCACGATTAAAATGATTATGAATTTGTTAAAACCAGATTCGGGTGAGGTTAAAATTTTCGGTTTAGATTATCGCACCCATGAAAAAGAGATTAAGGAACGAATCGGCTTTGTTTACGATGCTAACGTTTTTTTCCCAGGATTGAATTTAAAAGACATCAAACGAATTGTGGCACCTGCCTATAAACGCTGGGATGACCAGCTTTTTTATCAATATATTGAACAGTTTGGTCTGCCACTGAATAAAGCGATCAAAACATTTTCAAAAGGGATGCAAATGAAGGCGTCACTTGCGATTGCACTATCGCATCATGCAGAGCTGATTATTATGGATGAACCAACTGCTGGGTTGGATCCGGTCTTTAGAAGAGAGCTGCTCGGTACGTTACAAGAATTGATGATTGATGGAAATCGAACGATCTTTTTCTCGACGCATATGACGACTGATTTAGATCGCATCGCGGATTATATAGCGTTTATACAAAATGGAAAATTGGTCTTTCAACAGTCGATTCATGAGGTAGCGGAGAATTATGCGCTTGTGAAGGGAAGCTTGGATTTGTTGGATCGAGACACTGAAAAAGCCTTTGTCCATATTCAACGTACAGCAGCAGGGTTTGAAGCATTAACAGATCGTATTGGTGAAGTGAAGCATATTTTTGGAGATGATGTTGTGATTGAACGGGCATCGCTTGAGGATATCATGTTTTATTTGAAAGGCGGTGTAGAGCATGTTTCATTTAATGAAGCGTGATGTGATTTTGCAAAAGAAACAGCTGATTATTTTTCTTCCGTTTATCTTGTTTTTTATTTTCATGGATGTGCCTCCGGCATTGACGTTTCTCGTCGCCAGTTTCTTCATACCTTTTAACACATATGCGTACGATGAGAAGGCAGAAACGAATATCCTATTAAACTCTTTGCCTTATACACGTAAAGAAATTATCGCATCACGTTATCTTGGTGCCATTTTTTTTATGGTGATTGCGATCGGGCTGACAAGTGCTGCTTTATTTAGTTTTGGGAAGCTGTTTACGATGATGGATATCGCACTTGGCAGCGGGCTGTTTTTACTGTTTGCGGCGTTTACATTTCCTTTGTTTTATATTCTGAAACCCGGCTATATCTCAACGGCAGTGATCATTGTCTTTATCATTTTATCTGGTATAGGGCCGCCGATTATGGCTTATTTAGCAGAGCATTTCAGCGTGATCACTGATTTTGTGATGAATGTATCGATTCCGATTTTATATACTGGATCAGCTGTGCTCATCATGTTGATCTACCTCATGTCTTGGGGACTTTCGACCGCTATTTACCAAAGAAAAGTATTTTAATGCAAATATCATATTAACATTGATAGAGAATCACTCATTTTGAGGAAGCATTTTTCAAATGGGTGATTCTTATTTTTTTGATTCATGTGAAATTGACATACAGAAGAAAAGAGGTTATCGTTATTTAACATAATGTTAATTATTTTTAACATTATGTTAAATAAAACATCCTTTAAGAAAGGAATTTGAAATGGAGATTAAAAATAGAATTAAGGTATTACGGGCAGAAAAAGACTGGACACAAAAGTATTTGGCAGAGAAGTTAGGTATGACTCGTCAAACTGTGGCAGCGATTGAAAATGGTAAATATTCTTTGTCCTTAAAACTAGCATTTCAAATTGCGAGAACATTTGAAGTTGATTTATATGACGTATTTCAAGAGGTCGACAAGGAGGAACAACGATGATGACGACGATCATACTTTATTCTCTGATTATCCTTTCTATCTTAAGTACGGCCTTTCAATATAAGAAAAGCCGTGAATATAAGCAGGATGAACGGGGTCAATTTATTTTAGCGAAAGCCGGAAGTTTTTCTATTGTAGGTGTTGCTTTAGCTTATCTATTAGTTGTTATCATTCAATCTTTAGTCCATCAATTTTCATCTCCAACAGAATGGTTTTATATAGCCATTACATTTATGTATGTATCAAGTGTTTGCGCAAATACAATCGGTATCATCTATTGTGAAAGAAAATATTAATTTTCATCGATGGATGTAGGCTAGAGTTCTTCATCATGAAGGGAAGAGAAAACCAATGAAAAAAATATTGAGAATCATGCTGATATCTATATGTACCATTATCACGGTCATGGTTGTTTTTCTAGCTACTGTTTATTTTGTAAACCTCATTAGTAATGAACGGGAGAAGGGGAAAATAGAAGCTTATGGGCAAAAGGTCTTGGTGGATGGGAAGCAAATGAATGTGCTCATTCAAGGCGATGGGAAAGAAACGATTGTACTTCTGCCAGGCTATGGAACTGCTTCGCCAGTGCTAGATTTTAAGCCGCTAGTAGATGAATTATCACCTTATTATAGAGTCGTAGTAATTGAACCATTTGGCTATGGTTTAAGTGACGATACAGATAAAGCACGGACAAGTCAAAACATTGTAGATGAGATTCATGAATGTTTGCAGAAGCTCAACATTAATGAGTATACGTTGATGGGGCATTCGATTTTTGGCATTTATGGATTAGAATATGTGAATCAATATGAAAAAGAAGTGAAAGCATTTGTTGGAATTGATAATAGTGTTCCTAAGCAGGAAACGGATGAATTGCCGGTTTCCAGTTTGCAACTGCTCAATCAATCTGGCCTTTACAGATTGTTATTGAAAGTGAATCCAGATCAACTGGTGATGCCTAAAGTAGATGATCGAACGAAAGATCAGATTAAAATGCTGACCTTCCGAAATTTCATGGATGAAAGCCAAGCTAGTGAGGCAGAAAACTTTAGAAACAATTTTAAAAACGCTCAACGATTACATTTCCCTAAGAATCTCCCCGTTGTTTTCTATCTAGCGGATCAAACGGAGAAAGAAACACCAAGCTGGAAATCAATGCATGAAGAGCTATTGAAAAATGTAGATCACGGCAAAGTAGTTACTTTCAAAGGCGGCCATTATTTGCATCATACGAAATCAAAGGAAATTGCAGCTGATTTTAGAGAATTTTTATCTAACATCGAGAGTCACCGTTAGTGATATGCCCCCTCCACATCGTATAGTTACCCAAGGTTATTGAATCAAAACAGGCGTGTTGATTTGTTTTATGATTAAGAACAGATGAGGCGGGTGCCTGAGATAGTGGGGGAAGTGAGGATTTGGCATTGCCGGATGTTCCTGTGAATTTATAGCTTGAGAAGACCGTGTGAGCGGTCTCTTTTTTATTCTATACAAATCTTTAAGAACAGTTTATAATGAAAAATACAAATGTACATACCGACGGTCGGTATGTAAAAGGAGGCGTTTTATTTGGCCAGAAATAAATATCCAGAAAAGACAATCCAGCAAATTTTAGATGTGTCGACAAAGCTGTTTCAGGAAAAAGGATTCGAAAAGACGAGTTTGCAGGATATCATCCAAGAATTGAACATGTCTAAAGGGGCTATTTATCATCATTTCAAATCGAAGGAAGAAATATTACGTGCCGTGATGGAGAGGCAATTTCGTCATGCGACTGAGAAGCTTGAAGATCTGATTGAGCATACAGTGGCAGCGCATGCAAAAGAGAAGCTGCAGCGTATTTTAGAGCAGCTAGTGGCAGATCCAAAATCTCATTCGATTGATGGGATCTTGGTTGACCAGATCAAAAACCCGCAATTTGTGGTTGAAGGGATGAAGGCAGGCGTCAATCAGGATGCGCTTAAAATCAAACAGCTGATTCTTGAAGGAATTGAGGATGGTTCGATGACAACTGCTTTTCCTGGTGAAGTGGCAGAAGTGTTTATGCTTCTCGTCAATATATGGCTGAACCCAACGCTATTTGCTCGTAATGAGCAGGAAACTAGTCAGCGTTTACTGTTTTTACAAAAGATGATGAAAGGTCTCGGAGTGGATGTGGTGAGTGATCTATTTATTCAAAAGGTCACAGCGCATTATGCTGGGATTGGTGGATATGATCAGCCTGGAACCTAAATGGCCAGAAAAGAGTCAAAAGCAAAATTCATTTCATAGGAGGATCCCTTATGCTTCACTTCGTAAAACTTGAGCTAAGAAAAAGTCATATGAAACATTATATTCAAGCTAGTATGATTATCAGTATTGTACTGCTGGTGTTTATTTATTTTGTCGCGTTTGTTGCACAGGTTGAACAGGAAATAGGTTTTCAGCAATATCCGAATATTTATTTGTTGACTAGTATAGTATGGATGATCTTTTTTTCGATCGTCACAGCCATGATGTATTGTCGAGTAATAGTGACTGCATTGAAAGAACATGAATCTCATTCATTAAGTATGAAGTCATCTCTCCTTTCGAGAATGGTTTGGATGCTGTGCTTTTCTACAATTGTCATGCTGTGTAGTATCATTCCTTCATTTGTTGTGTTTAGTGTCACTGAAACATTCTTCCCTATAGTTCAAGATGCGCTGACAGCTGATGTGATGTTCACTGTAATCAAATCGTACCTAGTGTTTACTTGCTGTATCAATGGTGTTGGCATGATTGCGATGAGAGTGGGGGTAATGAAGAGGTCTACTTTCATGACCATTCTGACTGCGATTGTTCTATGTGCTGTTTTAGGAAACGTATTAATCGCTGTTTATGGAAATGATCAAATGAATTTCATTTTGTCAGGAGTCATGATGCTCGCTGTCCTCATTGTGATCTTGGAGTTATGGGGCCGCATGACCCGGCTTCAAGCGAGATAAGCGAGTATACAAGGAGGGAGACATATGGAGCATACGATTCAAATTAAAGAATCGGTCGTAGAATTATCGTTGGATTGGCTGCTCGGAGAGGTGTGTATTCAACACCATGATCATCCTTATCTCATCATTCGTCAAACGACCAATCAAGTGTTTCCAAAGCGTTATTTGATGCATCATCAGGTAAAAGATGGACGATTGTTCATTCAAGATAGACGGAAAAAAATACTCAGCTTTGGGCTTCAACTTTATAAAACTGATGTCGCTATTTTTCTCCCTAAACAACAATTACAGTCCATTTCCATTCGTTGTAAAGGAGCAAATCTTCAGGCAGAGAGATTGAAGGTGGAAAATGCCTCTTGTCATTTAACGTCTGGAAAAGCAATGCTATCAGGTGAAATCAAGCATCTCCATTTAGAGACAGTAGGTGGGCTTATTTCTAGTCGGCAACTGACCGCAAAAAGATTATTACTGCACGCCACATCGTCAAAAGTTGAGTTGTCGGGTGCCTTTTCTGACGTTGATCTGCATGTAACAGGTAGAAGGATGCAGATTCATTCTACAAACATGCTAAATTCACTTAAATCTACTTCAACTGGAGCAAATGTTAAAGTGACGATACCGGAAAATGATGGGTTTACTTGTTATGTAAAGAAAAGATCCGGTGCTTTCCGGAATGACTTTTCTTGTCATCGAGAGAAGGACAAAATGGTGCATAAAAATGGACTGCGATCCTTTGAGGTTGATATAAGAGGCGGTCAGTTTTTATTACGTCATCAGCTTTGAAATGACTTTCATCCCTTGATTCAATATATCAATATAAAACAATTTGAGCATCTCTTTATGTCGGAATATTTTGATAATAGTGTTTCTCTCAAAAAAACAATTGTTTTTTAAGGGTAGATTTATTATGATAATATACATCGAAAGATTGATGTTTCTCAATCAGAATGAACATTCTGATTTTTATTTTTTATGTTGTTTGTTGATGAGGGGGAAGAAAAGTGGCTCAAAAGGAATTAAAGAGAGGGTTAAGTGCCCGCCATATTCAAATGATCGCACTTGGCGGCACGATTGGTGTTGGCTTATTTATGGGGTCAGCCAAGGCCATTCAATGGACAGGTCCATCGGTTCTTCTCGCGTACGCAGTATGTGGTATCTTTATCTTTTTTATTATGCGTGCGATGGGAGAAATGTTGTACGTTGAACCGAGTACAGGTTCATTTGCTACATTTGGTCATCAATATATTCATCCGCTTGCGGGGTATATGACAGCTTGGAGTAACTGGTTCCAGTGGGTCATTGTTGGGATGTCGGAAATTATTGCCGTAGGCGCTTATATGAAATATTGGTTTCCGGAGCTGCCAGCGTGGATTCCAGGATTAATTGCGATGATTATTTTGGGAGCCGCCAACTTGATTTCGGTTAAATCGTTCGGTGAGTTCGAATTTTGGTTTGCAATGATCAAGATTGTGACGATTATTTTAATGATCATTGCAGGTCTAGGCATTATTTTCTTTGGATTTGGAAATGGCGGGACGCCTATTGGCTTGTCTAATCTGTGGGCGCACGGCGGGTTCTTTACAGGTGGGTTTACCGGATTCTTGTTTGCGTTGTCGCTCGTCATTGCTGCCTATCAGGGTGTAGAGCTGATTGGGATTACAGCAGGTGAAGCACAAAATCCAGAAAAGACGCTGACCAATGCCATCAAAAGTATCATCTGGCGTATTTTGATTTTCTATATCGGTGCGATCTTTGTCATTGTGACAGTGTATCCTTGGGATCAGCTGAATACCCTTGGCAGTCCATTTGTGGCGACGTTTGCGAAAATTGGGATTACAGCAGCCGCTGGTATTATTAACTTTGTCGTCATTACAGCAGCGATGTCCGGCTGTAATAGTGGGATTTTCAGTGCGGGACGTATGCTTTATACATTAGGTGTGAATGGACAGGCGCCTGCTTTCTTCACCAAAATTTCGAAGAATGGTGTACCGTATTTTGGGACATTCGCTGTGCTGATTGGTCTAGCGGTAGGAGTTGTCCTCAATTATGTTTCGCCACCAAACATTTTCGTCTATGTGTATAGTGCGAGTGTACTTCCTGGTATGGTGCCGTGGTTTGTGATTTTGATTAGTCATATCGGCTTTAGAAAGGCGAAAGGATCTGCGCTTGATCAGCATCCATTCAAAATGCCGCTAGCTCCGTTTTCTAATTATCTTACAATTGGTTTCTTACTAATGGTGCTTGTATTTATGCTCATTAATCAGGATACGCGTATTTCTCTGATTGTGGCAATTGGGTTCTTAATTGTAGTAGCGCTTAGCTTCTATGTTTTTGGGATCGGGAAACGGAAGCCGATCGAAACAGCTTCTTCTGATCAAACGGTAAAATAATCAAAGGCCTTGCGGGATGGACCGCAAGGCTTTTTTTGTTTAGAGTGAAGCTTTTACACGGTTAAAGACATCTGGAAAGTTGGTGAAAAGACCGGTGACGCCGTATTGCAGTAAACGGGTCATGTCGGCTTCATTGTTGACCGTATATGGGTGGAGGAGGAGTCCGTGGCTTCTGACCTGTTGTACGTTTTCAAGTGTCAATGCTCTAAAATTCGGTCCGACACCCACTGCATAAGATTTGATGAAATCGAGCTGATCATCTGTGATGGACGTCATTTGTGTTCTGTCTAAAAGCTGTACTTTTGGAAGGCGTGGAGCTAATGTCTGTAGCTTTAGCAGGCTGTCTTGACTAAAGGATTGGATAATGACCTGCCCTTTTCTTGTGTGTTTCCCGAGGAGGTGATGTTTTTTTAGGGTCGCCAATAGCTTTTCTTCCATTTGCGGATAGATGTCTGGTTTTTTTGTTTCAATATAATAATTTTCTCGTTTGCCGAAATAGCGCAGCACTTCATCTAATGTGAGGACTCGCTGTCCGATATAGTTGGCATTTTGTCTGTCGGGATTGACTTCATTAAACCAAGTACCGGCATCAAGCTGTTTGATTTCGGCAAGTGTGAGGTCTTTGACCCAGCCTGTTCCGTTTGTGGTGCGGTCAACGGTTTCATCGTGCATGACGATGAGATGTCCATCCTTTGTCATTTGAAGGTCGAGTTCGAGGTAATCCGCATTCATCTTTGTGGCGAGTTTGTAAGAAGCCAGGGTATGCTCTGGTGCATACCCTGATGCTCCGCGATGTGCAACGGTTAGAATACGATCTGGAGATAAAAGATGTTCATGTGCCGATACGGTGGCCGGCACCCACGCAATAGACAGTAAAGCAAAAGAGAGCAACACGAAAGCAAGTAATCTACTTTTCTTCATATTTTATCCTCCTTTAACGGTAACTGTCTTCATCATAAGAAATAGATGTAAAGGGCATGTTGGGTGGATATGAATCTTTTATATGATTTTCATTAAGCTTGCTCTACGCGCTTCCCTGTATTCCATGTCATCGCTAGGAAGACAATCGCAAGCACACAAGAACCAACCAATAAAATGAAGCCTCCTGTCCAGTCGTAATGATCCACGACGACGCCCATCATCGCATTGGCGAAGGCAGAGCCGCCAATATAGCCGAAGAAGCCTGTGAGTCCAGCCGCAGTGCCAGCCGCTTTTTTCGGAGCGAGGTCAATGGCTTGAAGTCCAATGAGCATGACAGGTCCGTAAATTAAAAAGCCGATGCTGATGAGGGCGATGTTATCGACCATTGGATTGCCAGCAGGGTTTAACCAGTAAACAAGCACCGCAATTAACACCCCAGCCATAAAGAGGACGCCTGCTGGTGCACGGCGGCTTCTAAAGAAGCGGTCACTGATCCAGCCGCACAATAATGTGCCAGGAATGCCTGCATATTCATAAAGAAAATATGACCAGCGCGAATGCTCTGGTGAAAAGCCCTTTGCTTCTGTTAAGTAGGTCGGCGCCCAGTCCACGACACCGTAACGGACGAAGTACACAAAGACGTTGGCAATGGCGATATACCAAAGGAATTTATTGTTGAGTACATACTTAAATAAAATCTCTTTCACTGTTAATTCTTTTTCTTGATCTTCATATTGTTGTGCCGGATAGTCATTGCGATATTCCTCAATTGGCGGAAGACCAGCGGATTGCGGGGTATCCCGGACGAGAAGAATGATCACGAAGGAGACGATAATAGCAATGATGGCAGGGAAGAAAAAGATACTTTTCCACGTCGCAAACAGCACGATCCCTAAGGTGATGAGCGGTGCAAGAATTCCCCCGCCAATATTGTGAGCGACGTTCCAAATGGACATTTTCGTTCCGCGTTCACTAACCGAAAACCAATGCGCCATCGTCCGTCCGCATGGCGGCCACCCCATGCCCTGGAACCAGCCGTTTAAAAACATGAATAAGAACATGATCCATACACTTGACG
Source organism: Bacillus sp. FSL W8-0920 (assembly GCF_038593215.1). NCBI lineage: Bacteria > Bacillati > Bacillota > Bacilli > Caryophanales > Bacillaceae > Bacillus > Bacillus sp. FSL W8-0920. The sequence continues at coordinate 217,405 of NZ_CP151974.1, forward strand.
TCACCCATGGAAATGAGACAAATAGGATATTGATAAGGGCTGAAAGAAAGAGTCCGGTGGCTAAAAAGTATCTTGGGTTACAGCGGTCTGAGATCATCCCCATGATGAATTTACTAAAGCCATAGGCGATAGAGACAGCTGCGAGTACAAAGCCTAATTCACTTTTCGTGAACCCTTCTTCCTGTAGATAAGGAATAGCAAAAGCGAAATTTTTTCGTAGCAAATAGTAGCCCGCATACCCGATAAAGATGCCTAAAAAGACTTGCAGCCGCAGCCGCTTATACGTCTCATCTGTCTTGGCATCATCGAGCCTGTCGATATGCGGAGCGGGTTTAAACCATTTGAACATAAAGATCCTCCTCTTGTCGTTGTCCGATTGACTGAAGCAAAAGTACGAGATCAGCGTTTGATCTTGTACTTTTTAAGAGACAAAAGAATTGATAACGCTTTCTTTTGTACTCCCATCATATCGGATGGAAGAGACGTTTATGATGAGGCTTTTGTCATTATTTTGGAAAAATAGTTCATCAAGTAACGAAAAAAAATCCGCACAATGGCGGATTTTTCTTAGCTGTTACAGAGACACATTAATTTTCGCAGATTTCTTTAGTTTTTCAATTTCTTTTTGTACTTCTTTCTGTTTTTCTTGAGATTCTAGCTGTTTTTTAATTTGTGATTTAACCTCTTTGTACTCTGGTGCTTTTTGCTTTTGTTTTTTCATTTCATCTGCGTATTGATCATAGTACGCTTTAACATCCTTTTCAGAGACGGAGGCTGATTTGATTTCTTTGTCGACATACTGGCTGTATTTGATGCTGTCGGCAATGTCACTTTTCAGCTGATCCATTGTGAGTCCGCTTTTCTTAAGGGCTTCTTCAAATTGAGCGTTGTCTTTGAATTGTTTCTTTTCTTCTTTTAGCTGTTTATCTACCTGCTTGTCAGAGGCTTTGATGCCTTTCTTCTCAGCATCTTGCAGGATAAGCTCTTGACCTACGAGCGCATCAATGGTTTGTTTCTTAACTGCTTTTGCGCCTTCTTTAGATGTTGGGTCTTGCCCAGATTGCTGAAGCTGTCCTTGAATGGTTGATAGAGCGCTATTATATTCATTACCTGTGATTTTGTCTTGGTTGACGGTCGCAACGACCTTTTGATCATCGATTTTTTGTGCGTCTAATTTCTTTTGCATCTCTTCCATTTGCTTTTGCTGTTCTTTTTGGTCAGCCTGTGTTGTTTCCTTGTTTTTAGCTGAGTCGTTTTGCTTATCTTGTTTGGCATCGTTTGACGAGCAGGCTGCAAGCCCAACAGATAACAAACAAGCGATGAGTGTGTATGATACCTTTTTCATCATTTTCTCTCCCTTCGGTATGAGAACATCTAGTGCGCATTCTAACCGTTTTTTAGGAAAAATAAAACCGTACAGACAATTTGTTAGCGGATTGACATGTTTTTTATCTGTTTGTCCTCATTTTGTCTTCTCATAGTCATCTTATGACAGACTCAATCGTGGAATAATTGTTCCATCGCTTCGTCGATATTGGTGATTGGCTGGCGGCAGCTGTAGTTTTCACAAATATACACGGTGGTTTTGCCATCGATCGTTTTGTAATCTTTTGTAAAGGGCGCAAGTTTTGCTAATTCCTCCCCTGTTTCGGCAGTCAATATGATATCAAAGGGCATGAATCGTTTTTGAAGCGCCTGTAAAAGCTGTTCTTTTTGGGGGTCGCCGTTTTTCCCGAGAATGATGATTTCTCTTTTCGTTGCATATTGACCGAGGAGCCCTTGCAGAAACGCTGTGTGCCCGCTTGGATAGGAAGAGACATCGACATAAAAGGCTTTGAACATTTGCTCTAATGTGTCCAGCCAGTCCTGACGTCCGGTCAGTCTGCTTAGCATGAGAAGCTGCTTGAGTGCGGTGCTGTTGCCAGAAGGCATGGCGCCGTCGTATACTTCTTTTTCTCGAACGATGAGCGCTTCCGCATCTGATCCTGAGAAGAAAAAGCCCCCTTTTTCCTTATCCCAAAACAGCTCAAACATGTTCTCGGCAATGGCTGTCGCTTTTTTCAGCCATTCTAATTCAAAGGTCGCTTCGTATAAAGACATATACGCTTTTAGCATATGCGCATAATCCTCGATAAAGCCGAGATGCTTTACGTCTCCTTCTCTATAGCGGACCATGAGCCGCTCATGTTGGACGAGGTGTGTTTCTAGAAAAGACATCGCCTGTTTCGCCATACGGATCGCTTCCTCTGCACCAAATACCCTTCCTGCTTTGGCGAGCGCAGAGGCCATCAGTGCATTCCATGATGTGAGCACCTTGTCATCGACAAGCGGTGCAGGTCGCTGCTGTCTGACAGATTGTAAAATGTGCCGGGCTTCTTGCAGCTTAGACTGTAGCGTATGGTCATCAATCGAAAAAGAGGCTTTAATGTCATCAAAAGAGGTTGAAATGGTATGAGGGATGTTCGCCCCTTCAAAGTTCCCCTCTTCTGTGATGTGATAGACAGCGCAGAATAATGCGCCGAGATCCTCGCCTAAATGAGTCATGATCTCATCTTTTGACCAAACGTAATATTGTCCTTCTTTCCCCTCAGAATCTGCATCTATCGCTGAATAAAAGGAGCCGCCCGGATTCATCATATCTCGCTTGATAAAGTGGATCAGGCGGTGGACAAGCTTTTTATATTCAGGTTGTTGAGTGAGCTGATACGCTTCTGTGTAGGCTTCCATCAGCAAGGCGTTATCATACAGCATTTTTTCAAAATGAGGCACAAGCCATTTTTCGTCTGTTGAATAACGAGAAAAGCCTGAACCGACATGGTCGTATATACCGCCATTTGCCATTCCATCTAACGTTTTCATGACTGCATATAGCGCATTTTCCTGCCCGGTCCATTCGTAATAGCGCATCAAGAATGAAAGCATATGAGGTGCAGGGAATTTTGGCGCGGAGCCGAATCCGCCGTGCAGCGTATCAAAGCTGCTCATGAGCTGATAATAGGCTTTGTGGATCGCCTCTTGAGTGAGCGTACTTTCTGTCTGCCCTGCTGCTTTGATCCGCAGATTATTTGTCGCCTTCTCGGCCAATGATTCGATATGATCGCGATCGTTGTGATATGCGTCCAGCAATTGTGTCAGTGCCTCGATGAAGCCAGGACGCCCGTAAGCACTTCTCTTTGGAAAATACGTCCCCGCATAAAAAGGCTTTTGATCAGGCGTGACAAATACGTTGAGCGGCCAGCCGCCTTGCCCCGTCATCATCTGACAAACAGACATATACATCGAGTCGATATCTGGACGCTCCTCACGATCGACTTTAATCGAAATGAAATGCTCATTTAAGATGTCAGCGACTTGCTGATCTTCGAAGCTTTCGTGTGCCATGACATGGCACCAGTGACAAGTGGCGTAACCGATGCTGACAAGCACTGGTTTATTTTCACGCTTGGCTTTGTTGAAGGCTTCTTGCCCCCACGGGTACCAGTGAACTGGGTTGTGGGCGTGCTGAAGGAGGTATGGCGATTTTTCAGTGATGAGTGGGTTGGGTGTTTGGTTGTTTGGCATGGGTCACCTGCTTTTTCATCATTAGTTTAATTTCATCTTAAATTTCTTAAGGAGTAGAGACTAAGTCATTATTTAAGTGTATCATTTTGTTAAAATATAGGTTATTTATATATTTGGAAACTGAATAAACATCCTACAATTTTAAAATTCGAAGGAGTTCTAATGTCTAAAAAAATAATGAGACGGTTATCACTTCTATGCTTTGTAATAGGTGTTCTACTATGGAGCCCAAATTTGATATTTGGATATGGAAGTGGATTATGGTTATTGAATTATCTATTAGGTCCAGTTGGTATTATATTAAGTATTTATAGTAGAAATTATCTTTATACGTTTTTAAACTTACTCACCACATTTAGCTTCTTTATCTTCATGTTTCTTGGGTATCACTGATTTAAAACGTGACGTCAATTCACCTATCTAATACTAAATAATAAGAATGGAGAGATAAAATGGACTATGTTTATCAGAAAAAGGAAAAGAAAAACGGTAATTGTGTCATATCCGTTCGAGATAGATGGGAGAATTCAATTATTGAATTTGAAAAAAAGCAACATCACATTGATATAGTGGTTAATTACCGTAATGATAAAACAACGAAGTATTCAATACCAATAGAGATTTTTGAAAAAGTTTACGATGATCTGCAAAGAGGTAATTGAGGGGATTTTGGTTCCTTCAACTACCTGTTACAATTATATTCGCTTTTCTATTAATAACTTCAAATGATCTTTGCTTAACCAAGGTTACGCTTCTACAATCTCTAATAACACAGCATTTTGATGTAACTTGTCAATTCTCCTCTACTTCTTCACCAGTACATATTGTAGGTTTTCTAATTCAAACATATCAATCAGTTCATCGATCCCTTTAAAATTGATGTGTTTTCCAAACCGTTTTTTGCTTAGGTCAATTTCTACATCCAATTGATCATCCTTTTCTTTCGTTTCGAGCTCATTTAGACAAGAATAGATTTCGATGGTTTCTCCTGTTGACAGCTCTTTTTTAATGAATTGAAAAAGTGCACGAAGAGAATGAATGATGTCCAATTCATAAACAAAAGGATGCGTGAATTTGTTTCTTACCGCTTCATAGACAGGATCTAGATAATCAATGTGAATGCCTTCGAAATCCTCTTCTGTTTCAAATACTTCTATCAAAGGATCTTCTTTTTGATAGGTTTTGTGCTTTTTTTGTATTTTATCAAACAATTCGATATTGAGTTCAGAGAGTGGTTTATAGGTAGGATTTTGACCAATGGTACCAAGCGGCAGTTCTTTGCCTGATCCAATATAATGCTGTAAAGTCATGGGTTGCCCTCTTTTCTTCAATGATTTCTTATTCGTTGATTAATTACTTTTTATCAATAAATGGTGGAATGTGCAATTCTTTTCACATTCGTTTTCTATAAAAGAAAAGGATAAGTCGTTTGACTAAATACCTCTTAGGGTATACTATCTGTCATAGAAAGAATAGAAAGGAGTGATTAAATTGGAATATAATCAGCAGATGAAGAATCGTCTTCGCCGGATTGAAGGGCAGATTAAAGGGGTTCTTGCGATGATGGAGCAGGGCAAGGATTGCCGCGAGGTGGTCACGCAGCTGTCTGCATCACGTAATGCCATTGATCGGGCAATGGGTGTGATTGTGAGTACAAACCTTGAGCAATGTGTTCGTGAAAGTCTTGAACAAGGCAAAGATACGGAAGGTCTTGTGAAAGAGGCAGTTGAGCTATTGGTGAAAAGCCGGTAAGAAATTCCTCAGCCTTTGGAGGTTGACGGATTTTTTTACTTGATGTAATATACCCTTACCGGTATATGTATATATTTTTTATTTTTATATACCCCCATAGGTAATTGTTGAAGGAGGAGCAGAATGGAAGAACAGAAAAAACGCACGACGATTGTGTTATTCAGTGGAGATTATGATAAAGCGATGGCAGCTTACATTATTGCCAATGGTGCAGCAGCTTATGATCATGAGGTGACCATTTTCCATACGTTTTGGGGACTGAATGCCTTGCGTAAGGATGAGATGGTACCGATGAAAAAAGGATTTTTAGAAAAAATGTTCGGCAAGATGATGCCGCGCGGGGCTGATCGCATGGGGATTTCCAAGATGAATTTTGCGGGAATGGGACCGAAAATGATTAAGCATGTGATCAAAAAGCACAATGCCATGACCTTGCCGCAGCTCATTGAGATGGCGAAGGAGCAGGATATTAACCTCGTGGCATGTACAATGACGATGGATCTTTTAGGATTACAGGAGAAAGAATTATTAGATGACATTCAATATGCTGGTGTAGCGGCATATTTAGCAGAGGCTGAAATTGGACGTGTGAATTTATTTATCTAGTGAGGTGAAGCAGGATGGTGCAGACGATTTTACTCATCATCGTAATTGGATTACTCGTGAGCCGCTTTCTGCCGGTTCGAGGTGTGAAGCAAATGGATGCAGCTCATATGAAAAAGAAGCTGAAAAGCAGAGGTCAACAGCTCATTGATGTGCGCTCTCCTAGTGAATTTCAAACAAATCATATCAAAGGCTTTCAAAACATTCCATTGCCTCATTTGAAGGATCGAGCTTCTCAGCTTGAGAAAAATGAAGAGGTCTATGTGATATGTCAAAGCGGGATGAGAAGTATGCAGGCAGCGAAAATATTGAAGAAGCAAGGATTTACTCAGATTACAAACATCAAGGGTGGCATGAATGCTTGGTATTAAATGCGCAACAAAATATACCCCCACCCCTATATGAAGGAGGACATGACATGCAGCAACCAACTGTCATTTTAGATGCAAAAGGACTGGCATGCCCGATGCCGATTGTGAAAACAAAAAAACAAATGAATGAGCTCTTACCAGGAGACGTACTTGAAGTGCAGGCTACTGATAAAGGATCATCAGCGGATCTAGCGGCATGGTCAAAAAGTGCCGGTCACGAATTTTTAGGAACAAAAGTAGAAGGCCAGGTGCTTCATCATTTGATTCGTAAGGGCGGAGAACAAGAGAAAGAAGGGAAGTCCATGATTTCGGAAATGTCTTTGGAGACTTTTCAACAGAAAGTAAAAGAAGATCCATCTTTGTTTATTTTAGATGTGCGAGAGCTGGATGAATACGAGGCGGGGCATATTCCAGGAGCTGTTCATATTCCTCTTGGTGAGGTTGAACAACGTGCGGAGGAATTGAGCCGGGAGACGGACATTTACCTGATCTGTCATTCAGGCAGAAGAAGTGAATTAGCTGCGCAAAAGTTAAAAGAACAAGGATTTCATCAATTGATGAATATCGTGCCAGGCATGAATAGCTGGACAGGAGCGATTGAAAAATAGGAGCTGAATGAAACATGACGGTAACAGCGATGAACGCAGAGCAGTTAACAAAAAAGATCGTGAGCAAGGAACCGCTCTTTTTGCTAGATGTGCGAAATCAAGCGGATGTTCAGGATTGGAAGATCGAAGGGGAAGCAATCGTTCATATGAATGTGCCTTATTTTGATCTCCTTGAAGGAGTAGAGGGCATTTTGCATGACATTCCTCATGATCGTGAAGTGTTGGTGGTTTGTGCCAAGGAAGGCTCCTCTATTATGATCGCGGAGATGCTGTCAGAGGCGGGCAGAACGGTCCATTATTTAGAAGGCGGTATGAAGGCGTGGAGTGAGCATCTAGAGCCAGTGAAGATCGGTGATTTAAGCGGCGGTGGAGAGCTGTATCAATTTGTGCGAATGGGCAAGGGATGTTTGTCTTATATGATCATGTCGAATGGAGAAGCCGCAATTGTAGATGCAGCTAGAATGACGGATGTCTATACCCGTTTTGCTAAAAAACATCATGTCTCTATAACCCAAGTGTTGGATACTCATCTTCATGCAGATCATATTTCTGGCGGGAAGAAACTGGCTGAACAGACTGGTGCTAGCTACTGGCTGCCGCCAAAAGATGCAGAAGAAGTGATCTTTGAGTATCACCGACTTGAAGAAGGGCAGCGCATAACGATTGGAGCGGCTACCATTGACATTCATCCCCTTTACTCACCGGGGCATACGATTGGGTCAACATCCTTTATCGTGGATCATCAATATCTTCTTTCAGGTGATATTTTGTTCGTTGATTCGATTGGAAGACCTGACCTCGCTGGAATGGCGGAGGACTGGGTAGGTGATTTGAGAGAAACACTTTATGACCGATATGGAGCACTTTCGAAAGAATTGATTGTGCTACCAGCGCATTTTATGATCATGGATGAAGTCAATGAAGACGGAAGCGTTTGGAAGGAGCTAGGCGTTCTATTTGAAGAAAATCATGGACTGAATATTGAAGATGATGACGTATTTAGACAAATGGTCACGAAGAATCTGCCTGCACAGCCAAACGCCTATCAAGACATTCGTCAAACCAATATGGGGAAGCTGAGTCCAGATGATGAAGCGCAGCGTGAAATGGAAATTGGTCCAAACCGTTGTGCGATTCGGTAATGTCCAATAAAATAAGAAGAGAGGAACAATCAAATGACATCAGATCAAATATTAGACGTCACAGGGCTTGCATGCCCAATGCCGATTATTCGGACGAAGAAAAAAATGAATGACTTGACGGAGGGTCAAGTGTTAGAAATACATGCAACAGATAAAGGGGCTAAAGCTGACTTAGCAGCATGGGCGAAGTCAAGCGGACATGAATTGATCACGCAGACGGAAGAAGGACATGTGCTGAAGTTCTGGGTGAGAAAAGGGTCCTAAAGGATGTAGGGGTATCTGCTGAAGATCCCCTTTTCCTTTTGCAAAGGAGGAGACCAGCGTGGATTTTGCATTTTTGATTACACTTTTTATCATCGGATGTATTGGTTCCTTCTTATCAGGAATGGTGGGGATCGGGGGATCTGTGATCAACTATCCTATGCTGCTATATATCCCGCCACTGGTCGGTGTGATGGCACTATCGGCACACGAGGTATCAGGGATTGGCGCCATCCAAGTGCTTTTTTCGACGCTAGGTGGGGTATTGGCCTATCGTAAAAGCGGATTTTTACATCGGACTTTGATTTTATATATGGGGAGCAGTATATTGGCGGGCAGCTTATTAGGCAGTTATGTCTCTCACTTTATGCCAGAGAATGGGATGAATCTCGTCTATGGATTGCTTGCAATTGTGGCTGTGGTCCTCATGCTGATTCCAAAAAAGGGACAGCGTGCAGATGCAGAGGGAGAAGTCACTTTTCATAAAGGACTTGCGGCAGGTATAGCCTTTGTGATTGGCAGTGTTTCCGGGGTGCTAGGCGCGGGTGGAGCATTTATATTGGTACCGGTGATGCTGTCTATTTTAAAAATTCCTGTCCGGATGACGATTGCGTCCTCACTTGCGATTACGTTTCTATCTGCGATAGGCGCATCGACTGGAAAGATATTGACGGGTCAAGTCATGCTTCTTCCTGCGGTTGTGCTGATGCTGGCAAGTTTAATAGCCGCTCCGATTGGTGCTAAGGTCGGTCAGAAAATCAATGCCGTCTACTTGCAATGGGTACTTGCTGTGATGATTACAGCGACAGCGGTCAAAATTTGGCTGGATTTATTATAAAGAAATGACCAGCAAACGTGTTGGTCTTTTTTATTTGACATCATCGTGCTCGATATATGTTTCAAGGGCTGGGTGAAACTCTTTTTGATAATGAAGGTTGGGGCATGTTTTCACGACTTTGCCTTGCAGGGCATTGGACTTAGAGACTTCTAATGCTGTTTTACATTTAGGGCAGCGTTCGGCAAACAGTGAGGGCCAGCGCTTCATATATCACCACTCCAGTTAAAGTCTTAAAAACCTATTATATTAATATGAATTATAGGGGATCGTGCTGGTTAGGTCAATGGGTGTTTGGGTCTTTTTAACAAAAAAGAAGCACCGTGAAGGATGCTCAGTATGATGTGAAATTGAAGTTTCCGGCTGATAAGTATCCAGAAACAGCACGACACATAAAAAAATGCTATAAAGAAGGGAGCTTCAGATGTCTGCACGATTGATAGAGAAGGTGCCGATGAAAATAGAGAAGAATCACTGAAAAACATACCAACAAAAAGAGGATATGACCGAGACGAGTTCCCTATGGCAATGTGTGAAGAAGGCGGCGCAGGAGCCGATATAGAATACATATCTCCAGCAGATAATCGAGGTGCGGGATCTTGGGTATCTCATCAACTAAGTGAATACGAAGATGGAACGGCCGTATTGTTTGTTGTTGATTAGGGTTATGAAACTTTGAATCAAGCCAAAGCGTATGTAGAATATGACTTTGCAACAATAGGTAACACAAAAAAAAAGAAATGAGGTGAATCATTTGTTTGTAGAGGTAGTAATCAATCTGTAAGAAATAGGATTACTCATTCTAGGGGTATCCGCTTTAATGTTAATTAAAGCAAATGAGGAACGAAAAAGAAGCAGGGAGAGCTAGCCTGCTTTTTTATTTTGAATATTTTCTATTGCTCATTTGCTTTTAAAAGTTCTATGATGATGTCGTTATGTTTCTCAATGTTTTGTAATCTCTTTTCGATCGTGGAACTTGAAATACAGATCACAATGAGAATCTCAATGCCCACAAATAACAAATCCCTCCTAAAGCCAATTGGGCAATCATTTAATGTCGACTAACATTTGCAACATAGTAACATTAATTGAAATTTATAACTACTTGCGTAATTCTTGTTTGTTTCGCGTGTGAATTTCTATTATCCTTAGTGTAAAAGCGCAGAGGGAGTGTGTGTACATGACCAATGAAAAAAATACAATTACAGCGTTCCATTGTTGGAGAAGGAACGGTGAATTGAAGGTTAAACCAAGGCCTTTCAAGTGGCATATTCCCAAAAGACTAAGAGGACAGATACAACAAGGTGACATTGTCTTGGTTGAATCTCAAGACAAAAAGAAACCTGTCCTAGTAATTGACGTTTCAAGGGAAGAGCTAGAGGAAACGGGGCGCTATTACAAGCGAGTCATCAAGATGCTGGATCGAGTAGATAAAAGGGATGAACAGCCTGCAACATCAGTGCGAGTATAATAGAAATAAACCCCATTCTCATTTTAAGAATGGGGTTTATTTCTTAAAAGGCTGGTAATAATTAAAGCAATAATTGAAAAATTCAATCTTCATTTAACAAATGGTCTAACATAGCTGTACGGTTTTCTAAAAAATATTTGGTAATTTGATAATGCTCAGTCATTTCATAGCGTATTTCCTCTATTTTCTTTCCATCAAAATTTAAAATGGTTGCTTCCGGATATCCTAACAAAATTGGAGAGTGGGTAGCTATTATAAATTGAGAGTTACTCTTTGTAGAAAGGTCATGAATAATCTTCAATAATCCTAACTGCCTTGCTGGAGAAAGTGGAGATTCTGGTTCATCAAGTAAATAAAGAGCACTTTTTCCGTTAAAACGATTATTAAACAAAGATAAAAAGGATTCTCCATGAGACTGCTTATGCAGTGGTGTACCTCCGTAAGGAGCATAAACATCTTCACCGCTTTCTTGATTTAAAGTATCTAAATATGCAGCGAAGTTATAGAAAGATTCAGCTCTTAAAAAGAAACCGTTTGTTAATTTAGGTTGCCAAGATAAACGCAAATAGGAACCTAGTGTAGTCTCATCTATATTATTAGTATACAAATTATTTCTGCCACCACCATTTATATTAAAACCACAACTATCTGCAATAGACTCTAGTAAAGTTGACTTTCCTGATCCGTTTTCACCAACAAAAAATGTTACATTGTTTGTGATTTTGATTTCATCTAAATTTTTTATTACCGGAACACAAAAAGGATATTCATTATAGGACGCCACTTTATCTTTAAGAAAAGTTATTTTTTGTAAAGTTATAATTATTCACCTCTTACTTTTCAAATTATGTAATCGTCAATGAAATCACAGTGATTAATGGATATATGTTTAATTTCTCATACATTTCGGTATCAAGACAAGAAAAAGCGTCCTTTATGTTCAAAGGGAGACTATTACGAGTAGTCTCTTTTTTAATGTAAAAATTCACTCAAATTTAACATGTCAATTGATCAGATATTAAAATATCCTTAAAATTCTAGTAATGTTTACATGATCCATATTAACCATTATTATGGTAAATGTGGACCACGCTAAAAAAGGAATTGGAGGTAATAATATGAAAAAACGAAACGTTATTGTCACATCCTTGTTGTCAGCATCTGTATTATTCACTGGGTTTGGATTGGAGGGAAATGCGCAAGCGAAAGAGGTATACCCTTCTATGAACAATGAAAGAGCCAAGCAAGAAATAGAAGAAATGAAAGCAGAGGGAATGACCTCTGAACAGATTAATGAGCTTTATGAGATGAGCAAAAAGGAGTATGACTCTGTATCTACGGAAGCAAAAGCAGAAGCTATATTCGAAGAGTCGCAGAAAGATATCGATCAATACATCAAAGATGGAGTGATCGACGAGTATCTACCTAAGTACAATGAAGAGAAAGATAAGATGAACGTCAATGCAAAAAAGTCCAAGGCATTAGGAACTAAAGGAGATGTGTTGGTTAGCTACGACTTGGACTCAGGTAGTTCGGCGATTGGCTTTGGACATGCGGCTGTTGTGTCGAGAACTAAGACAAATACCGTAGAATCTTGGCACAAAGCTTGGAGTCCTATTAAACAGCATGGAGTTAGATTCTATAATAATACTTGGGGAAATAGAAAAAAGGTATATGGGCTGTGGGTGAAGAAGTCTAATAATACCAAATATGTAAATGCAGCTAAGTATGCAGAAAAACAAGCTAATCAAAAGAAGCCATACAATTTGAACTGGCTTGACAAGAAAACTACAAAAAAATTCTATTGCTCTCAATTAGCTTGGAGAGCTTGGAAAAATCAAGGTCACGATATTGACCATTATAAAAACGATTTAGTCGTGTCCCCAATGGAATTAGTAAACTCTAACAACACGAAGATTTTTTATCATAAAAAAAAGTAAGTTGAAAGCAGTCGGGGAATTCCCTCGATTGCTTTGCTTGTTTAAGATTAAAAGGAGATGATTGAATGAAATACTTTAAGTTTTTTTTATCAGCTTGTGCCATAGCATTAATATGTACAGCATGTTCAAAGAAAGAAGAGGCTGTGGGAGACTCTTCTAAGGGAGAGCTGAGCAATATGAAAGATAGTAAATTTGCTGTAATTCATTCAAAGACGATGGATAGGGGATGCGAGATAGTAAACTATAACGATACAGGGAGTAAGCTATCAAGCGTGTCATTAAAAGACTGCGTGGGATTCACTTCGTCTACTCAGAGTGATAATAATATGTACTTCTCATCTAATAGGTCTAATTATCATGTATCGATAGATAAGAATAATGGAAAGGTAAAACATATACAAACAAAATCACTTTCAAAATCTACAGAAGACGAGGGTGCATTCTTTATTAACTACTCTAATGGGTATGTTCTACACGACATTAACGTTGGCTTTACAGAGGATGGCTTAGTAGGAGAATTAGTATACTGGAATGAAGATGACAACAATAAGAAGCAGGTTGAACTTGAAGGGTCGTTGACCTCGGCAGTATTTGAAGATGGGAGAATTTATGCCATTATTAATAATAATAATGATAGCGTTATAGCCTCCTCGATAGACCCCAAAAATCATAAAGAAAAACGAAAAGAGATAGACATGGACTCAGTTTTCTTCCCTGACAACAATGATTCTTTGAAGTCATTGAGCGATAAGGAATTGTTGGTTGCTGTAAACGATAATGTTGATAGTAAGAAAAATTCTATGTTGGTTGTACTCGACAAGAAAACTCTCGATACGAAAAGAAAGATTGTCATGGATGATAGATTCACTATCTACAAGACAAATATAGACAATGATAGAGTCACGATAGTCTCCTATGAAGGAGAAGTCAAGACTTTCAACAGAGAGCTCAAAGAGATATCTTCTGAAAAAATTCCACTTAATTTTAAATCAGATGACGAACGTTTAGAAGAGGTCAAGATTTTAGACGGCAAGATTTATGCATTGGTAAGAATGTTTGATAGAGATAAGGATGGAGTTATTGGCAGAATTATTGAATATAATATTGAAAGCAAAGACTCTAAGGAGATATCCCTAAAATCTGATAGAGACTGGGAAATGACCAGCATGGAAGTTATAAGATAACTGTAGAGGAGAGTGGAGTAAATTAACTTACATTATCTTCAACCCATGGGTCTTGTGTTATTCACATTGCCGTTGTTGTATTTAGTTTGGGGGATTATTGGGTATTTAATCTTTAAGAAGATTCATGTGGTGCTAATTATCACATTTATAACTTCAACCATCTTCATATTTGCCTATACTGGATTCGACCTGTCGAATATGTATTGGGTAGTGGCTATGACCTTTTTATGCATGTGTACCACTGTCATCACAAAAATCATTCGATATATGTATTATCGCTATAAAAGAGCATAATAACCAGTCAAAGCTTGTGTTCCCGAACATGAGCTTTATTTTTGTTTCATACCACTAAAATAACTCAAAATGCTTGTAATAATTAAAGCGATAACTGACGCAATCAGCAAAGAAACGCTGATCGCTCCTAACCCTAAACCTTCCCATCCTCCCACAAAAAAGCTTATGAGCAATAAGATGATACTTACCAGCATTAAAACTGATGGAAATCCATACTGGAAAGATGACTTCTTTTTTTTAAAGATTAAAGAAACACCTAGTATAATAACTGTAAGGATGGTTGTGAGTAGCCAGAAAGACATTTGTCTTGCCCCCTTGAAAGAAGAACCCTAATGAATAATTATATGTTTTTCAGTATCGTACCACTGATTTAAGTTGTTTACAAAAGCAGTTAGTTAAAAAAACGGTTCTATGACAATGGATGTCACAGAACCGTTTCTTTGATCTTATATTGTATTTCCAGCTTCTTTCCCTACACTCGATGTAATCACTTTGTCAGCCACTTCATGTGAGACAGCAGCAGAATGAAAAATTGGTAACGCTAATGCTACAGTTACAAGCATGATGGGAACAAAAATTCTACTCTTCAACATTTAACAATTCCCCTCCTTGAATTAACGACTTTGCTTCAAGTGCTCTTTCATAAAAAACGACAGCAATTTCCAACTGCCTACTTTTATTATAGTATTGCGCAGCTTCAAAAGCTAGTTGGTACACATCTTCGTAAAGATTTTTGCTTTGTATATTGTCAAGACAACGTTTTAACTCTGTGATCGCATTTGGTGTCTTAGATTGAAAATAAAGGCAATATAAAAATTTCATTTCTTCTTCATAAATTTTGTCATTCAGTTGTTGGGCTGCCGAGACTCCTTTCTCATATGTTTCGGCTGCTGGAACAACCTGTCCTAATTTCAAGAGGGTGTATAGCTTGTTAAAATAGGCTTTTGGAACATGTGATGTTTCATTCTTTTCAAAAAGTTCACAAGAAGTATCAAAGTGGGACAGGGCATCTGTATATTTTTCTAAGTGGAAATAACACTTGCCTAAGTTAAAGATCGTAGAGGATATAAGGTATTCGTTTTTCGTCTGCTGTGCAAAAGAATGGGATTTTTCAAAGTAAGTAAGTGCATCAGCGTATTGTAGTTTAGACAGATAATTTCCAGCGATGACTGAATAACACCAGGCTATTTTTTCTTGCATTAATGGTTGCTCTGTAAATAGACTCAATGCTTTATGTGCATACATGACAGAAATTTGATACTGATCTATGTGGTAGTACACTTCTGATAATTTGTAGTAAAATTCAGCCTTTTCAGTAGGGTCTTCAATATCCAGGAGAACTTTTTCAGCAGATTTATAAGAACTGATCGCCTCGTCAAATTGCTTTTTCCTAAATTCGTGCATTCCTTTAAAAAACCAAAAATAAAAATCTAACATCTTTTCAATTTGATCTTTGTCTTCATGAAGTGATTGATCAATCTTATGTTTCTGCTCATTGATCTGAACCATATATTCATCTAATTCTCGGCTAGATAACTTAGGTTTGAGGTAACTTAGCATTAAGTCATGTCGAAAATCCAGCAGACTAAAATATAATAATACGGTTTGATTTTCTTCCATACTGTCAAAGAGTCGTTGAACATCTGCTTTTAAAAATTCTGCATCAGTTATTTGATCTTTTTTGATGGTTGAATACCATTCATTCAGTTTGATCGCCACTTCGTCATAAGTGATAGAAGCACCCATATATATTCCCCCTTCAAATTCCTATAAAACCATTTATATACAATATTTTAACATGTCTAACTATTCTAAAATCGAACATATGCGCTCTATATGTAAATTTTCGGTATACCGCAAAATCAAGCCTACTTTAAGAGGAAAATGAGTGATTCAACATCTAATTCTTTCATATAGTTCTGAGTATCTTGTTCGATCGTTTTTCTTGTATATTTATGTTTATTTGCATTCGCTTTAAGATGGGTTGAATCAGTAAAAAGGACGCGCCCTCCAATCATATCGTGATTGATGGCTTGAAGCACAATCTCGTCAAAAATATCTTGAAAAATCGTTGTATCTTTAAATCGAGTACGACGATTCCAACTAATGGTCGAGTGATGTGGAACGGGGTCATTGATGTTTAAACCTAAAAACCATCTATACGCCATGTTATAGTAAATTTCTTTTTCAAGTTGTCTTTCAGAACGGATACCGTACAGGTATCCGATAAACATCATTTTGAACAAAATAAGTGGATCAAGAGAAGGACGACCTTTATTCTCGCTATAATACGGTTTTACTTTATCTACGATAAATGAAAAATCAATGTACTGATCAATTTTACGAAGCAGGTGATCCTCTTCGACCAGTTGATCTAGCAATACAAATTCGGCTTCGTGCTGAGAAGAATTTCTAGTGTGGAACATGAGAAAAAACACCTTCCTTTAGTATGCTTTTCTCTATTATAAAACGGGGGAATGGAAACTTTAAGGGAAAAAATAAAGCTGTCGAGATTTTCTCGACAGCCTGAGCATCGTGAGGGATGCTTCTCTTTCGTTTCTATTCTCAATAAGCTTTTGCCCAGAAAACCATATCAGATGCTGGCTTTCCGCAGCAGACACATGTATCAGAGACAGATTCCTGTTCAAATGGGATACAGCGTGAGGTCGCCCCTGTTCTTTCTTTAATGTCGTTCTCACAGGCTTCGTCACCGCACCACATGGCTTTAATCAATCGGTTTTCTTCTGAAAGAATGTGCTCAATGTCTTCGATGGTGTGAGCTTTTGATGTTTTTTCATGTAATCGTTCTTTCGCTTTTTCGTACATCGTCCGTTGAATATCTTCAAGCGTGGATGTGATGGTTTGTTCAAGTGCATCTAATGTGACAGCTTGCTTTTCACCAGTGTCTCGTCTTGCGAGCATCACCTGTCCTTTTTCGATGTCCTTTGGTCCCACTTCGACACGTAGAGGAATGCCCTGCATTTCACATTCGTTGAATTTCCAGCCTGGCTGTTTATCGCTTGCATCAATGTCAGCACGTGCGATGCGGGTGAGTCGTTCTTTCAACTCGTAGGCATGATCGAGTACACCTTCTTTATGAGAGGCGATTGGCACGATCCGCACTTGGGTTGGCGCAATGTTTGGCGGAAGGACGAGTCCTCTGTCATCGCCGTGCACCATGATCATGGCACCGATGATTCTTGTGGTGAAGCCCCAAGAGGTTTGCTGGACATGCTCTAGCTTTCCTTCGCGGTTTAAGAATTCAATGCCAAATGCTTTGGCAAATCCGTTTCCGAAGAAGTGAGAAGTGGCCGTTTGCAGCGCTTTTCCATCATGCATCAGGCTTTCAACTGTATAGGTGAAGCGGGCACCAGCGAATTTTTCCTTCTCTGTTTTTCTCCCTTTAATGACAGGAATGGCAAGGAGCTCTTCGCAAAGAGAAGCGTAAATGTGAAGCATTCTTTCTGTCTCCTCAATCGCTTCTTGCTCCGTCTCATGACATGTGTGTCCTTCCTGCCATAGGAATTCAAGCGTTCTAAGGAATGGACGTGTGGTCTTTTCCCAGCGGACGACATTCGCCCATTGGTTATAAAGCTTCGGTAAATCACGGTAGGAATGAATGATGTTTTTGTAATGCTCAGCGAACAGTACTTCAGAGGTCGGTCTGACGCAGAGCCTTTCCTGTAATTCGGATTCACCGCCATGTGTGACCCACGCCACTTCAGGAGCGAAGCCTTCGATATGGTCTTTTTCCTGCTGCAGCAGACTTTCTGGGATAAAGAGCGGCATATACACATTCTCATGCCCTGTTTCTTTGATTTGGCGGTCCAGTTCGTCCCGAATATTCTCCCAAATTTTAAAGCCGTATGGCTGAATGATCATACTGCCTCTGACGCTTGAATAATCGACGAGGCGTGCCTTTGTGACAACATCTGTATACCACTGGGCAAAGTCGTCTTCCATGCTTGTGATTTTTTCAACAAATTGTTTCTTTGACATTGCATATTCCTCCTTTTAAAAAACAAAAAAGCTGTGCTTTAAGTTAGGGACCATTCCTGGTGGTACCACCCTAATTTAAAGCACAGCTTTACACTCGATCATGATAACGGTATGAACCGCTGTATGAAACAGAACTAAATCGGCAGGTTCACTTGAAGATGTCAGTAGGAACTTCTCAGCACCGTTCCCTCTCTGTTAAAGGTCAATTCAAGCTACTATTCCAGATCTACGTTGATCAATGTTCGTTGATTTTTCATCAGTTTACCTGTAAATGCAGGAGAAAGCAAGTTGTACTGGGGTTTCTTTTCAAGCTGTTCTGAGTGCTTTGTTTGATCGTGAATTTGCAGTCATTTCCTATTTTTATAGCTTGCCAGTTATGTAAGCATATGCTACTATATTTGAAGAAAAAAATAGACTTGTATAACCTCAATAATATGGTTTGAGGGTTTCTACCAGGATCCGATAAATCCTGATTACAAAAGCGTGCTTTCCTTTTTTGTAATCAGGGTTTTTTTGTTTGTCTTCACCCTGTATCAAAAGTGAAAGCGATGATATAGAGAAGGGATGTTAGACATGAACTGGAGAGTATATTTATTAGCCGTTTCTACTTTTGCGGTTGGATTAGTTGAGCTTGTGGTCGGGGGCATTTTGCCAAGCCTTGCAGAGGATTTGAATGTATCTCTTGCGACAGCTGGGCAGCTTATCACCGTATTTGCCATTGTGTATGCCATTTCAGCACCTGTGCTGCTGACTGCCACAGCTAAAATTGAACGAAAGCGTCTTTATTTAATCGCGTTATTGGTGTTTACAATAGGGAATGTATTCACATATTTTAGTTCGACCTTTGCTCTTGTCATGATCTCTAGGGTATTGATCGCAATGAGTACAGCGCTAGTGGTGGTGTTGTCATTGACGATCACTGCTAAGTTGGTGGAGCCAGCGCATCGTGCGAAGGCATTAGGTCTGATTTTTATTGGGATTAGTTCTTCACTTGTTCTCGGTGTACCGATCGGTATTTTTATTACAGAGAGCTTTGGCTGGAGAGTGATGTTTTTAGGAATCAGTATTTTATCAGCGATATCGATGGTGCTAATTTATTTCCTATTAGAGAAAATGCCTGTTGAAAAAGTGACACCTCTTAGAGAGCAAATTCGTGCTTTAGGGCATCCGAAAATTTTTAGTGCACACTTGATCAGTTTGTTTATGCTTGCAGGTCATTATATGCTTTATTCTTATTTCACTCCGTTTTTAATGGAAGTTCTGCATATGACCCCGTTCTGGATTAGTATTTGTTATTTGGTCTTCGGGCTTGCATCTATTGGCGGGAATGGGTTAGGCGGTTGGCTTAGTGACAAGCTGGGTTCAGGGAAAGCCATTTTGCTGGTGACAATTGCGTTTGCGGTTGTGTTGTTTATCATTCCTTATACAGCGGGTGTGTTTGTCCTCTTTATGATCATGGTTGTCCTATGGGGAGCTCTTAGCTGGGCATTAACGCCTGCCTTGCAGAGCTATTTGATTCAAACAGATCCTGTGACGTCTGATATTCAGCAAAGCTTAAATACATCGGCCTTGCAAATTGGTATCTCAATTGGATCAGCGGTTGGCGGTGTCCTATTTACGATGACCGGTTCATCTGTTGATCTGGCGAAGTTCGGTGCAGTGTTTGTACTGATTGCCTTTAGCTGTGCGGTGATTTCGTTGAAGAGACCACCACTTTATATGGATCGTCAGCATCGTGCTGAATAGCTGCCTAATGATAGGCAGCTTCAGCGTGTAGACAAACCCTCGCATTCGTTGTCAGTCCTGCGTGCTGGTGCTCACGAATGTCAAATTCGCTCCGCGCCAGTACTCGTCCTTCCTAGACTTCAAAGGTTTTCTATCACGCTGAAAAGAAGACAAAGGGCTAAAATAAAAATCATTTTAGCCCTTTGTCAACAATCTGTAGCTGCCTATGATAGGCAGCTTTTTTTTATGTTCTATTTTACTCTATTCAAAAACAACCATTTCTCCGATTGGTTGGAAGCCGGCACGTTGGTAAATATTTTTGCCGTCCGCCGATGCTTGTAACAGGACGCGCTTCTGTTTGTTGTCTGTCTGGGTCAGAAGGTAATGAAACATGTCACTGCCAAGTCCCTTTCCGCGGTGATCTGCCTTTGTGATGACATCATAAATACCGTAGCTATCGGTTGCTTCGAGTAATAAGCCTGTTGTGACCGGTTTGTGGTCTGCATATCCGACGAACATGCGAGCGCGTGATTGTATAGCTTCAAGCGAAAAACGCTGGAAATAGTCCTCTAAGGCGATAGCCTCCGGTGACTCTTTGAATAGCTCGATAAAGATATTTTTGTAATCAAGCAGTGTCTGGTCATCAAGTACTTCTTTGATTGTAAGTGGTGAAGATGTAGCTGGGTCAATGCCTTCTGTCTGTTCAAGCATCATGATGGTATTGCGTTCAACCTCTTCAAGCTGATATTCCTTTAGTAAATCAGTCCAATCAGGATGAAGCAAGCGGTGATCCACCCATGTGCTAAATAATAGTTTCTGTGACTGCAAGTATTCGATGGTTGCTTTCACTTTTTGCGGATCTTTAATTTGCGCTGATGTCGGTAATAGCAAATTGAATGTGTCTGTCGATATGTGAGTATTGGATAGTACGAAATCGTCCGTTGCGAGGAAGGTTCCGTCCACAGCTGAAGAAAACAGGTGGATCTTTTCTTCTAATTGGCGAATGGCGATGTGTTGTTCGGTTTTCATTAGCTCACCTTTTTCATCAAAAATTGGATGTCATCCCCTATGAATTATAGCAAATAAAAGAAAGAGGAGCTGTGACATCATAGATCATCTAGTAGAAAAGTACATATACCATTTTCAGGTCTGATGGCCTATTATTTTTATCACACTGACATTTCTTTTGACTCCTATCTTAATTATTAGTACCATTTTATTAACCAGTTAAGAGTGGAGGTTCAGATGGAGACTAAAGAGCAGATTGTATTAAAAGCGATTCAAGATCTGATTATTCATAGAGAAAAGAGAAGGAATGATCCAACAGATCCACTGATTACCACGACTGATACACTCAAGCAAGATTGGACACTCACACAGCTTCACATTTTATCGATGATTCAAGCCAATCCAAACGAATCAAATAATACATTTCTTTCTCAACAACTGAAACTATCAAAGCCCGCTATTACAAAGGCTGTGAAAAAACTAATTGATAAAGGCATGGTGGGCTATTGCCACCGGCAAGGGGATAAAAAATCTGTCTACTATTCATTGACAGAGAAAGGCACGCAATTGGCGGCACTGCATGATGAATTACATGAGAAAGCTGTCGCGTCCTACTTAGAATTTCTCCAGCAGTTTCATGAAGATGAATTACAAGTCATTGAGCGCTTTTTGAAGGCATGGAAAGAAAAAATATAGATTAAAAAAACCGAAACCATCGTAGAAAATGAGATGATTTCGGTTTTTTATATGGTAAAATTAACATATATTGACGTTATTCGTGATCATGTTAAAAGGGAGGGAGCTTCTTTGGGGAAAGAAATGATGGAAAATTTTAAAAAGTACGTATTCATCATGCCGTTCGTGGGATTGTTTGTCAGCTTGCTATTATTTGTTTATTTTTTTGGTATCACAGGAGTTGAAGGGTCGATTTGGGCTGCTGCTTTGTATTGTGCTCTGCCCTTTTTGGTGAACACGATATATTTTTTGCCATTATGTATTTATTTTAAAGTCAGCAAAAATAGTGAGGAACATTCATGATAGTGGTCAGCGCTTGTCTTGCTGGGTTGAAGGTCCGGTATAATGGTAGCCATCGATTAGATCAGCGAATCGAAGAGCTTGTGCAGGAAGGAAAGGCTGTGACAGTTTGTCCTGAACTGCTTGGCGGCTTTTCTACGCCAAGACCTCCGGCAGAAATCATTGGCGGAGATGGACATAATGTATTACGAGGGCAAGCTTCTGTTGTCGATGTTCATGGAACTGACGTCACAGAGATGTATGTAAAAGGTGCAAAAGCGACACTGGAACAGGTTCAGTCTCTGAAAGCAACAGCGGTTGTGCTAAAAGAGTACAGTCCTTCTTGCGGGAGCCAGCTGATTTACTTGGGAGAGTTTAACGGCAAGACAAAAGCTGGAGATGGTGTGACGTCCGCCTTGCTAAAACAACACGGGATTCAAGTGTTCTCTGAGGAGGATGATTGGACTTCGGTGTTTCAATAGGCGTGGCGTGATTAGAAGGAGGAGTTAGGTTGAAAAAGTGGATCATTGGTGTAGTTGTCGTTATTTTAATCGGAATGGGTATTTATTTTATGATCCATGCTAAAACATACTCTTTTGATGATGTGGTCTCGATTGATCGAAACAAAGTGACATCCATACAAATTGAGCATGATAATGAACGTGCTGTTTTGAAGAAAAAAGAAGACATTCAAAAGCTGTTGAAGGAACTTTCAGATGTGAAATTAAAGAAAATGAACGAAGCCAAAAAAGCTTCAAAAGAATCTTATTGGATCAGAGTGTACGAGAATGAACAGGAAACTTATGGTCTGACTTTTTATGACCAAAGCTTTTTAGAGACATATGATTTTTCTAAAAAGAAAGATCAAACAAGCGAATACCAAATCGTTGACGCCAATCAAGTCGATATAGGACAATATATCAAATAACACAAGCGAAAATTCATGCATGATCAATAGAAAATTCGGGTATAGTGCTTGGTAAGCAAAAATGAAGCGGAGGTTTGTTTGATGAGTGGATTAACAGATACAGTCACATTAGCAAACGGAGTAAAAATGCCGAAGCTAGGCTTCGGTGTATGGCAAGTAAAAGATGGGGATGAGGCTGTAAATGCAGTCACAGACGCTCTTGAAGCGGGCTACCGCAGCATCGATACAGCAGCAGCCTATCAAAATGAAGAAGGGGTAGGCAAAGCCATTCAGCAATCAGGCATCTCTCGCGATGATCTGTTTATTACGACAAAGGTGTGGAATCGTGATCAAGGCTATGAATCAACACTTGAAGCCTTTGAAACAAGTATGAACAAGCTAGGGCTAGATGTATTAGACCTTTATTTAATTCATTGGCCAGTTGAAGGCAAATATAAAGAAACTTGGAAAGCACTAGAGAAGCTGTATAAGGATGGACGCGTTCGAGCCATCGGTGTGTGTAACTTCCATCAGCACCATCTAGATGATCTATTAGAAGAAGCAGAAGTTGTGCCAATGGTCAATCAAATCGAGCTGCATCCAAAGCTGACGCAGGAGCCTTTACGAGACTACTGCAAGGAGAAAGGGATTCATGTAGAAGCGTGGTCACCATTAGGCAGCGGGAAGCTGCTGAACCATCCTGTTCTTCAGGATATTGCGAAAAAACATGACAAATCCGTGGCTCAAGTCATTCTTCGCTGGGACTTGCAGCATGGCATTATCACCATTCCAAAATCTGTGACGAAGAGCCGAATCATCGAAAACACACAAGTCTTCGATTTCGAGCTGTCCGCACATGAGATGGGTGTCATCGATCAACTCAATGAAGATGAGCGCACAGGTCCAGATCCAGATAACTTTGATTTTTAATCGAAAGAAAAGCACAGGTGGCAAGCCTGTGCTTTTTATTGAACGATTTTACGAGGCTGATACGGTTTCAATGACTTGAATGGCGTCGACCATTTGCTCTTTGGAATAGTCTCCAATCAAGCAAAAAGTTTCATCTATACGTGCAGCATGGCTTGCCACTGTTTTTGCGGCTTCTTCTAGCTGAGCTGTGATGCCAAGCTCACGCATATTTCTAGGTAATCCGAGTGTTTCATAAAGCTCAAGTAATTCTTCTACTTCGCCCATTCGATTTTCTGTGGCAAGCTGAACAAGAATGCCGTATGCCACTTTTTGACCATGTAACATATGGTGCGTTTCCTCAATAAACGTCAATCCGTTATGGATGGCGTGGGCTCCTGCCATTCTTCCGTAGCGTCCTCCGTAGCCGCCGACCGTGCCAGCTAATGTAATAATGGTATCCGTTACATCTGCAAATGCTTGCGAAAGCTGACCCGTTTGCAAGCTGTGGACAGCTTCTTCGCTATGGGAAACAAGAATATCTCTCACGTATACCGCCTGTTTTAGTGCTGCATGCACCATGAGCGGCAAGGAATCCTTTGCATTTCGAATAATGGCTTCCGCTTCATACCATTTGGCCAGCGTATCTCCAATCCCACTTTGAAGGTAGGAAAGAGGAGAAGAGAGCAAAAATGTATGATCAATGAGCGTGAGGTAGCTGGACCGTTTATGGTAATCGACTCTCATGAAATTCCCCTTGTCATCATAAATGACGCTAAGCGGTGTAGATGCAGCACATGTCCCCGGGATGGTTGGAACCATGATCACTTCAATTTGAAGAGCCTCTGCTACTGACTTGGCGGTGTCTAAAATCGTGCCGCCTCCAATCCCAATCACCACATCTGCCTCTTTCAGTTCTTCTGCAATTCGAGTGATTGCATTGGGTGTACTGTATCCTTTGTGCTGGACAACAGGCCAATGAGACGGAAGCTTTGTGTACTGTGAAAAAGCATGAAATGAATCATATCCCGTCACGACAGCGGGTGACCGGAAGGATGGAGAAACAAGTGAATCGAGTTCATGATAAATGCCTTTTTGAGAAATAAATTGGTTTGGACCGCTTCTGACGATATCTTCTGGCTGTATCATTGCGTTCTGCTCCTTTACAACATCATATTTGATAAATCATCTCATTTTACAGAAAGTTCTGTCAAATATGAGAAGAAAGACCCTTCCGTTTTATGGAATTAAGCCGCTGTCATTGCCTTTAGGTATGTATTTCCTGTATGATAAAGAACGGTATGTTTTGATTAAATTTAAGAGGTGTTTATATATATGGAAAAACAATATCGTGTCTTACTTTACTATCAATATGTCCCCATCGAGGACCCAGAGACGTTTACAGCAGAGCATCTAGCATTCTGTAAGGAGCTTGGTTTGTTAGGCCGTATCCTTATCTCAGCAGAAGGCATAAACGGAACTGTTTCTGGTACCATTGAGCAAACGGACAAGTACATGCAAGCATTAAAGGAAGATCCGCGCTTTGCGTCTATGCCGATCAAAATTGACGAAGCAGACGGTCATGCGTTTAAAAAAATGCACGTCCGCCATCGAAATGAACTAGTGAATCTGAGCCTTGAAGATGATGTGAACCCGTTAGAATTAACAGGTAAGCATCTTAGCCCGGTTGAATTTTACGAGCAAATGCAATCACCTGATACCGTTGTGATAGATGCACGTAATGATTACGAGTTTGATGTCGGCCACTTTAGAGGGGCAGTTCGTCCTGATATTGAGACATTCCGCGAATTACCGGAGTGGATTCGTGACAATAAAGAGATTCTTGAAGGGAAAAAAATCCTGACGTATTGCACAGGCGGCGTACGCTGTGAGAAATTCTCAGGCTGGTTAAAGCGTGAAGGCTTTGAAGATGTCTCTCAGCTTGACGGCGGAATAGTCACGTATGGAAAAGATCCAGAAGTTCAAGGGAAGCTTTGGGATGGTCAATGCTATGTGTTTGATACTCGTTTAACAGTGCCCGTGAATCAAACAGAGCATGTGGTTGTCGGAAAAGATTTCTTCACTGGTGAGCCTTGCGAGCGTTATGTGAACTGTGCAAATCCTGCATGTAACCGCAAAATGATTGCAACAGAAGAAAGCGAGCATAAATATATGCGCAGCTGCAGCCATGAATGTCGTACGAGTGAACGTAACCTTTATGTGAAACAGCACAATCTGTCTGAAGAAGAAGTGCAAGAAAGACTAGCTGTGATTGAACAAGAACAAGCGATCTCACAAGGATAGAGGGAACCCCCCTTTATCCTTTTTTTTATTCATGATAGGGCTCAGAAGGAAGAGGGATTCATTTCCTCTTTCTTTTTTGTTTAGTTTTTTTCAAAATAAGGGTAAAGGTAGTTATTCAGTCTAATAGATTGAATCATTGAAAAAGCGCTTTCTTAAGAAATAAGCATGTTCGACTATTTCAGAAAATGGAGAATTGAGAGATAATAAAACAGGCGAAAAAATGAACAAGGGTAAAGATTCAGTTGAAGAAATATTTGTCAATTGAATGAAAAGTGAGCTGCAATGAAAGAAAGGTGCTTACTTAGGCACATGCTTTGTAATTTAATCGAAAGGTGTTATGAACATGAATCATTTACATCGTAGAATGGGAACTTTCGCTTTAATGATGGTAGGTCTTGGCTCAATCATTGGTTCAGGTTGGCTATTCGGTGCTTGGCGTGCCGCTCAAATTGCCGGCCCTGCTGCTATTTTATCCTGGTTGATTGGGATGGTCGTGATTTTATTTATCGCTTTGTCTTATAGTGAACTCGGATCGATGTTTCCAGAGGCAGGCGGAATGGTGAAATATACGCAATATTCACACGGCTCTTTTATCGGGTTTATTGCCGCTTGGGCAAACTGGATCGCCATTGTCTCCGTCATTCCGGTTGAGGCGGTGGCTTCTGTCCAGTATATGAGCTCATGGCCTTGGGAATGGGCAAAGTGGACAACCCATTTGGTCACAAAAGGGGTGTTGACGACAGAAGGGCTCATGGTCGCCAGTGTGCTTCTTGTGATTTACTTTCTGCTCAATTATTGGACCGTTGGGTTATTTTCAAAAGCGAATACATTCATTACCGTGTTTAAAATTGTCATTCCAGGATTAACAATTGGTGCGCTCTTATTCGTAGGTTTTCATAGTGAGAATTTTACTTCTGGAACAAGTATTGCTCCTAACGGCTGGGCGAGTGTGCTGACAGCTGTTGCGACATCAGGAATTGTGTTTGCCTTCAATGGCTTCCAAAGCCCGATTAATATGGCGGGTGAGGCGAAAAATCCAGGCAGATCCATTCCGATTGCTATTGTTGGATCTATTTTGATTGCGACTGTGATTTATGTGCTTTTACAAATCGCCTTTATCGGTGCTGTCGATCCGTCCATGATTGTGAATGGATGGGGTCATTTGAATTTTAATTCGCCATTTGCCGACCTTGCCATTGCGCTTGGGATTAACTGGCTGGTTCTGATTTTATATGCAGATGCGTTTGTATCACCTTCTGGTACAGGGATTACGTATACGGCGACGACATCCCGTATGATTTATGGAATGGAAAAAAACAAATACATGCCAAGTGTACTTGGTCGTCTGCACCCTATTTATGGCGTGCCTCGTCCAGCGATGTTTTTTAACTTAGCCGTATCGTTTATCTTTCTGTTTTTATTTAGAGGCTGGGGTGTACTTGCGGAAATCATTTCTGTTGCGACACTTATTTCTTATCTGACAGGCCCAGTAACTGTCATGACACTGAGAAAGACAGGGACAGATTTATATCGTCCGCTGCGAATAAAAGGACTCAGCATCATTGCTCCTCTCGGCTTTGTCTTTGCGTCATTGACGCTGTATTGGGCGAGATGGCCGTTAACAGGTCAGGTGCTATTCATTATTCTCATCGGTCTTCCGATCTATTTTTACTATCAAGCAAAAGCGAAATGGAAAGGCTTCAGCCGCAACTTCAAGGCGGGTGCTTGGATGGTCGTGTACTTGCTTGTGATGATGACGATTTCCTGCCTGGGCAGTGACAAATTCGGCGGCTATAACGTCATTCATTATGGCTGGGATATGGCTCTTATTACAGTGGTTTCCTTGCTATTTTATATGTGGGCACTCAAAAGTGGATTTGAAACAGAATTTCTAGAGGATGCGAAAAAAATCAATGATGAGCTGCGTACTTCTTCGCAAGAAGCCGCATCATCCAAAGAATAAAGGAACGGCTGCCTGAATATTATGGGCAGCCGTTTTATTTTGATAAATGATGCATCACGTGCTGCCTCAGCCAAGTGGTGACACCGCGCAAAACGGCTGCTGTGACAAATGAGATGAGCACATACTTCCAAAGCAGATTCATACCTTGTCCACTAAGCAAAAACACGATTCCTAGAAAGACGAGTGTGAATAGAAGCATGAATAAAAATGATGCAGACCAGAAAAAAGCCTTCACTGAAGGTCACCTCCTTGGAGTATTGTATGCAGGCAATTGAAGGATCAGACCAGCTATGACGGGGTAGAATTATGGTGAAATCTATTGCAAAAGTCAGATAAAAACACCAAGTGATTTGACAGTTGTGTTAAGATGAGAGCATATTTTGAGTGAAGATTGTGGTTCATAGACGGAGGTGTTTGGGGTTGCAGATACAAAAAGTTCTAAACAATAATGTCATTAGTGTGATAGATGAACAAGGAAAAGAAATCGTCGTCATGGGAAGAGGTATCGCCTTCCAGCGGCGGCCCGGGGATCCGGTAGACGAATCGTTAATCGATAAAGTTTTCCGCCTGGAGGATCATTCCGTTCATGAGCGGATGAAAATGCTGCTTCTGGAGGTTCCGTATGATGTGGTCAAGGTAACCGAAGAAATGATTCAATATGCACATACAAAGCTGAACCGAAGATTAAACGAAAGTCTGCATGTATCGCTCGCAGACCATATTCATTACGCCATCGAACGACTGAAGAAAAATCATCTCATTGAGAATTCGCTCATTTGGGAGATTAAACGCTTATACAAAGATGAATTTCTTGTGGCAAAGGATTGTCTTGAAATGATTGAAGAGCGTCTTCATATTGAACTGCCTGAGGATGAAGCAGGCTTTATTGCCATGCATATCATTAATGCAGAGCTCAATGAGGACATGAATACAACGGTCAATATTACAAAAGAAGTAAACGCCATCCTCACCATTGTGAAATATCATCTCAATATGGAATTTGATGAAGACTCACTCAACTTTTATCGTTTTCTCACACATTTACGCTTTTTCGTCCAGCGTCTGATAAACGAAACAATGCTTGTCAGCGAAGATCAGGATTTGTATCAGCTGATCAAGGTAAAATATCCGAAGGCATACGAATGTGCAAAGAAAATCGCAGAATACGTCTATCAAACCTATCACCGAGATCTCACATCAGAGGAGATGCTGTATCTATCCATTCATTTGAATCGATTGATCAAACGAGAAAAATAAAGGTAGTTTTCAAAAGAAAGCGTTGACATGAGAAAAGCTGAGTGGTACTATTTGCTCATAAACATAAAAGAATACGGTTTCACAATGATCGTCTTAGAGGATTGTGACTGTTCGGCAGGCAAAACCTAAACGTTCACTGAAAAAGCGCAATAGCAAGTTGCGACTATTTTTGGTGCCCGTTTAGGTTTTTATTTTGCCCAAAAACGTATTTTTTTGAAAAAAAGGGGGTTTTTGTATGAGTTATCGTCAATTAGCAGAAGACATTATCAAACACATTGGCACAGAGAAAAACGTTCATTCACTGGTCCATTGCGCTACAAGACTTCGCTTCACATTAAATGACCGATCAAAAGCAGACAAAGCAGCCATTGAAAAATTAAATGGCGTTGTGACCGTTATGGAAAGCGGCGGCCAATTTCAAGTAGTCATTGGAAATACTGTACCAGAGGTTTATCGAGAGATTGGGGAGTTTACAAATCTATTAGAGGATTCCACTTCTTCATCTGAAAAATCAGGTGGAGAGAGCACGAGCCTTTTCGGAAAATTTGTCGACATTGTCTCTGGTATTTTTACACCACTTCTCGGTGTCATGGCAGGTGCTGGTATTTTAAAAGGTCTATTAGGTATCTGTATCAATGCAAAATGGTTATCACCTGAAGATACGTCGTATCAAATTTTATTTGCTGCGTCGGACAGCTTGTTCTACTTCCTGCCATTACTGCTCGCATTCACTTCGGCGAGGAAGTTTAAAGCAAATCCATTTGTCGCTGTGACGATTGCTGGTGCACTCATTTACCCAACCATTCAAGAATTGTCAAAAGGCGGCGGAGATGTGACCTTCTTCGGTATTCCAGTCGTCTTAATGTCTTATACATCAACGGTTATTCCAATCATTTTGGCAGTGTTTGTCATGGGATATATCGAACGTTTCTTTAACAAAGTCATTCATGAAAGTGTCAAAAACTTTATTACTCCACTGATTTTACTTGTCACGGTTGTTCCGCTGACACTCATTGTATTCGGACCATTTGGTGTGTATGCAGGGAACGGCATTGCCGCTGTCTTGCTGAAAGTATTCTCCTTTAGTCCTACACTTGCAGGTGCTTTAATTGCGATGGCATGGCAGGTTCTTGTGATCTTCGGTATCCACTGGGGTCTAGTGCCAGTGATTTTAAATAATATTGCCGTCCACGGAAAAGATCATATCAAGCCGGCGACTGCGCCAGCTGTATTTTCACAAGCCGGTGCTTCCATCGGTGTTATGCTGAAAACAAAGAATAAAAAGCTGAAATCATTGGCTGGATCGACAGCGGTTTCTGCCGTGTTTGGGATCACAGAGCCAGCTGTATACGGGGTCACGCTTCGTTTGAAAAAACCATTTATTGCAGCCGTTATCTCTGCTGGAGTCGGCGGTGCGATCATTGGTTATTCACAAAGTATTGCGATTGCGTCAGGGCTTCCAAGTTTACTGACACTTCCGATTTTCTACGGACAAGGGTTTACAGGGTTCATCATCGGAATCTCGGTCTCATTTGTTCTATCCATCGTCTTGACTTATTTGATTGGATTTAAGGATCCAGTAGATGAAGATGAAACCCCAGCACCGGTTGCCGCACCAACAATGGAAAACGAACATGGGGTCAAAGCAGCTCATGTGAAAAGTCCTTTAAAGGGTGAGGTAATCAAGCTGGAGAAAGTACAGGATAAGGCATTCTCATCTGGTGCACTAGGAAAGGGCGCAGCCATCATTCCATCAGAAGGCAAGCTGTTTGCACCAGTATCAGGAGTCGTGACAACGGTGTTCCCAACAGGTCATGCGTACGGTCTTACTTCTGAAAGCGGAGCAGAAGTGCTCATTCACATTGGACTGGATACCGTACAATTAGGCGGTCAGCATTTTACCCCGAAGGTCGTACAGGGGCAAACCATCACTGAGGGCGAATTGCTTGCGGAGTTTGATATTGAAGCCATCCAAGCTTCCGGCCTGTCCGTCACAACACCAGTGATTATTACCAATTCAGGTGAGTTTAGCGATATCATAGAAACAGAAGAGAAACAAATCACACCAGGACAATCATTTTTACATCTCGTTTAATCAAGAGGAGGAAGAAACTATGAGATATTCAACACTAGCACCATTTCCAAAGGACTTTTTCTGGGGCGGATCTACATCCGCCTATCAAGTAGAAGGTGCGTGGAACGAGGATGGCAAAGGACCATCTGTCATTGATATGAGAGCAAGTTACCCTGAAGGAACAACAGATTTTAAAGTCGCAAGCGATCACTATCACCGCTATAAAGAGGATGTGAAGATGTTTGCAGAAATGGGTTTGAAGGCTTATCGCTTCTCTATTGCATGGACACGGATCATTCCAAATGGAGATGGGGAGATCAATCAAAAGGGGATTGAATTCTATCATTCTCTCATCGATGAATTGCGCCGCTATGATATTGAACCAATCGTGACGATGTATCATTTTGATCTGCCTCATGCACTGCAAGTAAAAGGCGGTTGGTCAAATCGTGCGACAGTAGATGCGTTTGAACGGTATGCAAAGGTTCTATTTCAGGAGTATGGCGAGAAGGTAAACTATTGGCTGACCATTAATGAACAAAACATGATGATCTTACATGGATCAGCGCTTGGTACACTTGATCCAAATTTAGAAAATCCGAAAAAAGAACTGTATCAGCAGAACCATCATATGCTCGTCGCTCAGGCGAAAGCCATGACGCTTTGTCATCAAATGTTGCCTGAAGCGAAAATTGGACCAGCGCCAAACATTGCGCTCATTTATCCGGCATCTCCAAAGCCTGAGGATGTGCTTGCTGCGGCGAATTACAATGCGATCCGCAACTGGCTGTATCTTGATATGGCAGTCTTCGGCCGTTATAACAACCTTGCTTGGGCGTACATGAAAGAAAAAGACATTCTTCCTGTGATTGAAGAGGGAGATATGGATATTTTGAAAAGTGCGAAGCCGGACTTCATTGCCTTTAACTACTACACATCTCAAACGGTTGAAGCGAGTAAAGGAGATGGCAAGGATGAATTTGCGCGCGGCGGAGACCAGCATTTGAAATCTGGTGAAGATGGCGTATACAAAGGCGGCAACAACCCGTTCCTAAGTAAAAATGCGTTTGGCTGGGAGATTGACCCTGTCGGCTTCCGATCAACGATGCGTGAGATTTACGACCGTTATCAGTTGCCTCTTATTATCACGGAAAACGGATTGGGTGCTTTCGACAAGTTAGAAGAAGATGGATCGATTCAAGATGATTATCGAATTGATTATTTAGAAAAACATATCGAACAAATCAAATGGGCGATCACAGACGGCGTCGAGGTCTTCGGATACTGCCCGTGGTCTGCAATCGATTTAATCAGCACACACCAAGGATGCTCCAAGCGCTACGGATTCATTTACGTGAATCGCGATGAATTTGACCTAAAAGACCTGAAGAGAATTCGTAAAAAGAGCTCTTACTGGTATGAAACATTAATTCAGCAAAATGGAGAGAAGATCGGGGAGTAACAAATAAAAAAGCCAATCACCTTATGCGGGTGGTTGGCTTTTTTTCGTTCACTCTATTGGCAAGATTATATTGTTCGAATTGTTTTAAAAAGATAGCCTGATTTTAACAGCCTAATAAACTACTTTCTTTTATAATCCAAAGAAATTTTGCTGTTTCGAATGCTACATCAGGTGGAAGGCCTGCCTGTATAAAAATTGCGCTACTTTGTAAAAACCTGATTTAGCTTTCTTTGCATATTTCTTGTCTATTACTTTCAATAAAGGGTTTTTCTAAATATGTGCCTGACTTGTGAAGAGCCTGAACAGCAAGTTTTTTTGCTATTGTAGTGACGATATTTTTAGTTTGGGCTTCTTTAGATTGTGGTGGGAATATCGTGCACCATTGTTTAGGAACATATCCATTTCGGCTTGTGTCATTTGTCCATCCATCACATGAATTTCAATGGTCATCATGTTCACCTCCACAGTGAACGAATTCTACTACAGAAATTTTCATCAAAACGAAGTCTTAAAAAATAAAAAAATGATTGCGGACACCGCAACCAAAAAGTAATTCTCTTAAATCTAACTTAAATCCATTGATACACTCATTTTGATTTGATAACCTTGATTTTGGAATTTAATACAAAAGGAGGAATATAAACAAAATGTTCAAAAAAACACTTTTAACCCTAATTACCCTAGCTCTTGTCATATCGATATGGACTCCATTTTCATCAGAAGCATCAGCAAAAACACACTCTATCAATTCACAAGAATTAGAAGCGTTAGTAACACCAACAGTTCTACAAAATGAACAAGCTAACAAAGAATTAGACGAACTTGAAATGAAAATGGGGGAATACATAGAAAACCTTCCATTTACAGAAAAAGAATTCGAAAACATGTCAGAGACAGAACAAAATAAAGTGATCGATCAATATTTCAACAATGAAGAATTTTTAGCTATAGAAAACCGAATGAAACAACTTGACTCCAAAAGTAATCAGAGTGAAATCACAACACAAGCACTACCAGTATTCTTCATACCTATCGCAATGACCGTAGGAAGAGTTGCTTTAATGGCTATCAGATCAAAAGGCGCAAGAACTGCACTTAAATATCTAAAAAATCGAATAAAAGGATTCGGTAAAAATTACAAAATTAAATGGGATGTAAGAAATGATAAAGGACAACTTAGAAGTTTAGTTGTCGTCCTACACAAAGGAAAGAAAAAAACAACAAGAGTATTTGCTGTAGACAATGGAAAAATCCCTTTAATACCAAAAACCTCAACTTGGTATTGGCATTTCCATGTAGCTCCAAAAGATAAAATACACCATGCTCTCAGAGCATCAGTACCAAAGAAATACAAAGCAAGTCCAGGAGAAACAATATTACACTAAAAAACCCCTAATTTTCAGGGGTTTTTTTCTCTTCAAGACTTGTAACTATATCAACTGGATGTATCAAGTTTTCATCATCATTATCCTCATCAATGTAAGGCATAATAAGTGAATCCAACTCTTCTTTATCATCAACTAAAGCAACGTAAGTTGTATAATCCTCTAAATCTGATGGAAACAATTCAGCTTGACCAACATTACTTTTCAATGCTTGGTCAATAGCACTCTTTAATTCTATTAAACCCTCACGATTACCAATAATATAAGAATCCATATGCCAACTTTTTTGAGCATATATATGACAAATCTTATCTCTATCTTTCATCATCTCATTACACCCTTCCTGAAAAATTTAATTGATTATGTGCCAACACGCCAACCAGCTATAACATCAAACGTCTCATTGGCTACTTTATCCTCATCTTCTTCAATCCTGCTCAGAGATTCTTCCTAGGCATCAATACGCTATTTCCAAAACTGTCACCAACATTTTTTTGCCCTTTTTTCCTTCTGCTCCGTTGTCGCAATTAATTTTTTAGTTTCTTGTTTCTCTTATGGCTTCTAATAGCTTTTTATCTCTTTTAATAAGACTGCTTTGTATGTATTCTTGCTGTTTTTTAACTTTCTGGAGGTTACAAATCCCATCTTACTCTCTACTATCATTATACCCCGAATGTTATCTCATTTATAGACTGTTTTCTACCCAGATCAGGCCGTATACTGTTATACGCAAGTCAAAAACGATAAGGGGTGTGGCTGTATGAACGAGAAGCAACAAGTTTTAGACCCTGGTCCATTTTTTCATGGGACGAAAGCAGAATTGAAGATTGGAGATCTGCTTGAACCGCAGTACTTATCGAATTATCAGGATCAAAAATCAAATCATATCTATTTCACCGGAACATTAAACGCAGCCAAATGGGGTGCTGAGTTAGCAAGATCTGATGCGAAAGAGAGAATTTATGTTGTAGAACCGTTAGGCGAGTTTGAAAATGATCCGAATTTGACTGACAAAAAATTTCCGGGTAACCCAACACGTTCTTATCGGTCGAAATCCCCTTTGAAAATCGTCGCAGAATTAGGTTCATGGGAAAGACATTCCGATGAAGAAATCGATCATATGCTGAGCTCTTTAAAGAAATTAAGTGAAGAAGGGAAAAATGTCATATACGATTGATGATTCTCAATCACACGAAGGCCGCCTCATCAACAGCTGGGCGGCCTTTTGTTTGATCTTATTGAAACAACGCATTCATCAGCTCATCGAATGTTTTTGATTGATTCAGAGAGTGAATGCGGTTTGGATTATCCAGTAAATCAACGGCTTGTTCAAAGAATTGATTCATGCAGGCTGCGTCATCTTTATGAATGGCTAATAAAAAGACAAGTGATACTTGGTTTCCCTGCCAGTCAATCGGCTGTTTTAAGTGTGCGATGGCTACGCAGGATGTGCCTTCATTTGTGATGAGCGGGTGCGGCATGGCAATCCCTTTTCCAAGGTAGGTAGACGACATTTGCTCCCGCTCAAGCACCGAGGACCGAAAAGATGACGATACTAGCTGATACGTTTCTAAATGGCTGCATAGTGTGTCTAATACCTCGTCCTTACTGGATAGGTCAGCGTTCAATAAGGTTAATCGTTCTTGAAAAAACGCCATCAGTTCTTGCGAGGGAGTCCCGTGTCCATTTAATAAATGAATGACCTCATTCACCCGCTGTACATCATGTTGTTCAAAAAAGGCGCTAACCTGTATCACTGGTTTTCCCTTTGATGCGATCGGTACGGTTGTAATGATGACGTCACAGGGAAGGGTGGTGCTCATGAGATAATCCTGATAGGAATAAAGCTCGACGATGTCCAGTTCGTGCTGAAAGGCTGCCTTCAATTTAATTTCAAGCAGTCTTGCCGTCCCTAGTCCAGACCCGCACACGATAATGGCTTTCTTTTTTTGCGAGGTATCGAGCTGACTTCTTTCAAAAGAAGCAGCGATATGCAGGGCAACATATGCCGCCTCATCTTCATTTGGCGTCCGCACCAGCTGTAAGGCATTCAGTCCGCTGACAGCCAAATCAAACGGGTATGGATAGGACGTTTTGATTTCATGCAACAGCGGATTTTGTAAGGATACGCCATATTGGATTCGATTTAATAATGGCTTCATATGAAGCATCAAGTCTTGCTGCAGGATGTTGTCATCTGCAAAGTGGTGTCCGCTCATTTTCTCAATGTGCTGTAGAAAGACCGCAACCGCCTGCTGAACTTCCACTGTCGTCTGATGCTGGGCGGCTTCTTTCCACGTTTGATTTGCCAATAGATGCATGACTAAGTAATCTGTTTCATCCTCTGATAAGGTGACATGAAAGGTGTCACTCACCTGCTGTATGATCTTTTGGGCAATTCTCATCAAGACGGGTGATCGTTGTGTACGAGTGGTACTGGCGGGTATCCGCTGGTTTTTTCGTGTTTGCTGAATCGCAATTGCTAAGTGAATGACTAAGTTTTTTAAGGCAATGTCTTTAATGAGCAATGACTCTTGATGCAGGTTCGTCAGGACAATCGATCGAATGGTTTCAAGAGAAATATCGGGAAAATGGTGCTGCTCCCGCTCGGTGATATGAGAAAGTGCAGGCTCTTCTTCAAGGAGTAAGTCTGCATAGCATGTTCTTTTTTGCAATTCGTCTCCCTCAATTTTTAAGCCAAATCCAGGCTTTGACACAAGGGTCATACCGTAACGGGCTAACAGCTCTCGTCCTTTTTTCAAATCACTGCTGACCGTCATGCGGCTGATGAACAGTTCTTCAGCCAGCTGGTCAATTTTTAAGTAATCCTGTTGAAGCAATAGCTTCCTCATGATAAATCGTACACGCTCTTCTGGCATGACGGGGACGAGAGAGCGGGCAGGAAGCTTTTGTTGATGAAGCCAAAGCAGGAAGGCATCTTGGTCACTCGTTAATAGGGTGTATCCCTTTCCGCGGATCGTTTTAATCTTGGCTCCAGCTTCCTTTAATTGCTCATTTGCTTCTTTGATTAAATGACGGATGGAGCGGTCAGATAAGCGAAAAGAGGCAGTGAGCTCCTCCAGCTTCACGAACCCCTTCGTTTCAAATAGCTGCTGAATCAGCTGATAGGTTCGAGGATCTGCCGTCATCATCATTGCGCGGCTCCTTGCGCCTGTAAGGCATCAGTACCAAGAGCGATGGCGCCCATTAAACCTGATAATCCATCAAAGGATGGCTTGGTGATAATTTTATTTAAAGGCTTTGGCAGTTGTAAATACCCATGAAGCCGCTTTTCTGTTTCATCAAGAATGAGCGGCAGCATAGCGGGCTGTTTCATCACACCTCCACCGAGAATGATGCGCTCTGGCGAAAGGGTGAGTAATAAATTGGCGGTCATCTGTCCGAGATAGTAGGCATGAAGTGACCAGGCAGGATGATCCTCTGGCAGTATTTGTGCCAGTGTATGATAGCGCCCTTCTATGGCAGGTCCTGATGCCAGTCCCTCTAAACAGTCATGGTGTATAGGGCAGCAGCCACCGTAGGAATCATGAGGGTGCCGCTGCACTGTGATATGACCCATTTCTGGATGCAGCAACCCGTGAATGAGGCGGTGTTCAATATAGGCACCGCCGCCTATTCCGGTTCCAACAGTGATATAGACCAAAGAAGCAGGCTTTTCTGCTTCAACCGAAAAGCGGGCTTCCCCGAGTGCTGCACAGTTCACGTCTGTATCAAGCTTCATAGGGAGTCCAAGGGCTTGTTTTAAAGTAGAAAGGAAAGGGAATTGGCGCCAGGCTGTTTTGGGTGTCTCTAAAATCGTCCCATAGCTTGGGCTTTGTTCTTTTACATCGACAGGCCCGAATGCCCCAATGCCAATGGCATCGACAGGATGCTTTGTAAAGTAATCGATTACTTGCCGGCATGTTTCATCTGGATTACCTGTTGCAAAGGAAGTCGTGTGTTCAATCGTTCCATCTGTTGTTCCGTAGCCGCAGACAAATTTTGTTCCGCCTGCTTCAATGCCTCCAATTCGCATGATCAATGCCCTCCATTAAAGAGGGGCGGAATCCAAATGGACCCCGCCCCTACATGTTCATTTTTTCTTTACAATGTAGGTTTGTACCTGACAAGGTGTGAGCGGTTCAATGTGTAATGATCCATGTTGTGCTTTGAGTATATGTCCTTCAGGTGTTTCGCCTAAATTCGCTGTTTCTCCGTGCTGTAGAGATGAACTATTGATTGAAGCGGCTGTTTGACGCGTTAAAAATGGATTGAAGAGACGGATGACAATGCCTGTTCCATGCTCTTCTTTTTTCAGAGCGCTTAGAATGGCTCCGTCTGTCTCAATGTCAAGCAGGCTATAAGTAGATTGTAAGTCTTCTTTTTCATCTCGGAAAGAGAAAATTAAACGACCGTTTAAAAAGTCTGCCCGTTCGTAGCATTGAACTGGGGTTGTATACCGCTTGGCAAGCTGCGCTAAGTGCCCCTCGCTGACAGCATCCTTGCTATAGTGCATGCCAAATGAGAACGACAGTGCACCTTGTAGCTGAGCGTCAGGTGTCTCAACAATTTTTTCACCAGATGCGCGTCCTGGACGGTAAAGAAGATTTTCTTTCCCCATTTTTCCGAAACAGCGGAAAAGCGTATACGCAATTGTTGTGTAGCCTTCTCCTGTGATCTGATATTCTCTCACGCAGTCCGTCAATAGAGCGACACCATATGCTTCATCACGAAGTGCAGTAAAGGATTGCATCGGTTCAATGGTGATCGGTTTTTCTTCCCAATGCTCATTGCTCCACCATTCAAGCTCTTGCGTGAGCTCTGTTGGGCGTTCGATGGTTCCAAACTGCTGATCGCTCAGTGATACCTTTGATGCGATGCCTGTATCAAAGAGGACACGCAGACGATGGTCTAACGCATGATTGTCGACATCGACATGAAAACGGATGACAGGCTCATCTTTATTTAATGCTACCTTCGCTGTAATCGGGAGTGAAGTCGTGACTGATTGCTGAGAGCGCTCTTCTAAGTCATAAGGGACAGTAAGAGTAAGCTGGACGGTGAGCTCTTCTTGCAAGCCGCTTTTAGATACTGTGATGTCTGCTGAAGAAAGGTCCTTGGATGACACATACAGATCCTCACGCGGCGGTGAATAGTTGTAAGAATCCCCATCGTCTCCATTGTCTTCAAAGATCATTTGCTCAGAGAATGTCCGGCCAGTTTGTTTATCTGTGATCTCCAGCGATCCATTGTCATTTGCCGCAATGCGGTAATACGTATTTTCAATCGCGTGTTCTTCTGTTTGTTCCCATACAGATTCGCTTGATTCATCGAAAACCATGCTGACTTGTGTATAACCAACGGACGGTAAGTCGGCGGCTTCAATCAGCAGAACGGCTTTCCATACTTGTTTTGGCATGTACACATCTTTACTTGGGTTAAGAGAAATTTGCTGTGCCAGCACATAATCTGTGACATCAGTTTTGCTTTTTACTGTGTAGTGAAGCGTTTTTCCATTGGCATCTTTTAGTGTAAAAGGACGTTCTGTGATAAAGGTTTCAACTTCAATAACTTCAGAACGCTTTGAAGGCAGTGTATTAAATAAAGTAAACGTGATTTCTTGCTCTGTTTGCAGTCGAATGGCGATGAGGCGCATGTGTAAGTCCACAAGGTTCTCAGCAATTTCCTTTGCCTGCTTGTAGCGGAAGAAGACATCTTGATTCGTCGTATCACTATTACAGCCGCCAATGCTGTCATGTGCTGCATTTTCAAACATGAGGTACCAAATATCACGAACCGTATCATGCGGATAGTCGTGTCCGAGTGAATAGCTAATCGTGAGGATAGGCTCCATCACATTGACGAGATAGTTTTCAATTTGATTGTTTAAGATTTTTAAATCAGCTCGTGTTGAAAAAATAGATTTGTGAATCCGCATATGCTTCGCATGAATGAGCTCTCCTTTTAAAGTTTCAAAAGACGTCCGCTCTTTTTTCACTGCTGCAATGTAATCTTCTAAACTGCTGATTTGATAGTGGTGCTCGTCCAGTTCATTGGCTTTTTCTAATAAGTCAGGCAGGTTTTTGCGGATCGGTGCCTGGTCAAATCCATTTGGGAAATAGACATTCTTTGTGGTTGCCTTTGCTTGCAGCGCACCGATTTTTTCAGATAAAAAGACTTGTAAGTCCTCATCTTTTTCGGGAATATTTCCACCGTAGTAGTAGCCAAATGGCAGGTTCACCGCAAAGACTTCACTGCCGTCAGCCCCTTGCCAATTGAATTCAGTGTGATTCGTCATATGGTCTGAAACGCCGCGCCAAAAAGCTGTATCCACAATGCCGAAGCCGCGGTAAATTTGAGGCATTTGTGCGGATTGACCAAAGGAATCAGGGACATAACCGACTTTCATCACATGACCAAACTGCTGACAGCGTTCAATTCCATATTGCAGGTTCCGTACAATGGATTCACCTGAAATGACGAGCTGGTCGGTTTGGGTATACCACGGGCCGATGATGAGACGTTTGGCTGTGACGAGCTTTTTGATTCGATTCTCATCCTCTGGACGCCATTTGAGGTAATCATCCAGTAAGGAGGCCTGGGCATCGAGCATGAAGTAATGGAACCTTTCATCTGTTTCAAGAGTGTCTAAAATGTCCATTACGCTTTTCATTAAGTAGATACGGGAGCGGGAGGTGGTGAAATACCATTCCCGGTCCCAGTGAGTATGTGGAATCACATGTACATTAACAGTCATTGAGTAACGACACCTTTCTTTGTTCAAATTATCCTTCTAGTACAAGGTCAAAATCGTCTTCTTCTTTCTGCTTCTGATCATGTTCCGGCGTTTTTGGTTCTTTTTTCTCAGAGAAATTGACAAGCAGGTTGGCGCCAATACCGATGACGAGTGCGCCAGTGAGAGCTCCAATTAAATAAGCCCACCAGTTTCCGACTGAGAAGAAGCCGTATAGCCCGCCAATTGGCGGCATGATGTCATGGACACCTAATAATGCAGCAACCCCGCTACCAGCAGCACATGCGACAACATTGAGCGGAATCAATTTCAATGGATTGACGAGGGTAAAAGGAATCGCCCCTTCCGTAATACCGATAATGCCCATGACAAGGCCGCCACGTCCTGCTTCTCTAAAGGTTGGAGAGAAATTGCGTTTTCGAATCAATGTCGCAAGCCCGTATCCAAGCGGCGGAATGACAATCGCAATATTGACGAGAATGGCAGGGAGGTAGACGCCTGATAGGAAGAGCGCGTTACCTGCCATCCAAGCAGATTTATTCACTGGGCCGCCAAGGTCAAAGCCAATCATCGCACCTAGAATGAGAGCGAGTGCGAGTGTGCTTGTCCCGTCAGCGACCATGCCTTTGATCCATTCAATTAATGCTGTGTTCAAAGCACCTAATGGCCCGCCCAGCAGAACGGACATGAGAAGTCCAGTTAAGCCAACGGTAATGAGCGGTAAGATGAGCAGAGGAACAAGTCCGGCTGCGGAGCCTTTAATTTGAATTTTTCGTTTCACAAAAAGAGCGACATATCCTGCGAAGAAGCCTGCAATAACGGCACCGATAAATCCAGCATTCGTTGAGCTGGCAAGGGC
This sequence comes from Bacillus sp. FSL W8-0920, assembly GCF_038593215.1. Taxonomy (NCBI): domain Bacteria; kingdom Bacillati; phylum Bacillota; class Bacilli; order Caryophanales; family Bacillaceae; genus Bacillus; species Bacillus sp. FSL W8-0920. Next base: position 259,044 of record NZ_CP151974.1, read on the forward strand.
ACCACCGATGAAACCGGCCGAAAGCCCTGATTTATCCGCAATCGAATAGGCGATAAATCCAGCGAGCAGGACGTTCATTAAGCCAATCCCTGTCCAACCAACCTGCTCCATTAAATAGGCGCCGTGCAGTATGCCGCCAGCATCTTTATAGGCGTTTAAATCTGAAACACCAAACCCTAATCCGACTAGTTTTGCTAAACCAACGATAAGGGAGGCACCAATGATTACAGGAAGAATATAAGAAATACCAGTCATGAGATGGCCTTCAATGACTTTTAATTTTGCTTTCATTTTGCTTTGCTCCTTTCTATATGGCATTGCTCACGTTTATTGAGATTCAGATTTTTTCTTTTCAACAAGTGCTACAGCTTTTGTGATGATTTGCTCGGCATTTTTTAAGGCGCGTCCGATCTCGACACGTACTGTGGGAATGCCTGAAAAACGTTCCGCATCGTTGATATGCTGATTGGAGGCAATGATACAAAGGTCTGCCTGTCTTGCTTCCTCTGGTGTAATGCCATTCACCTGTCCCATAATTCCTTGTTGCTCGATTTTGATCTCGTGTCCGAGCTGTTTACCCGCATTTTCTAACGCTTTTGCTGCCATTGGTGTATGAGCTAACCCTGCTGGACATGAAGTGACACCGACAATTTTCATTGTGTAATCCCCTCTTTCAATTGTTGTTCAATGACTTCGTAATAATAGTCAGCGGTTTGACCTGGTTGAATCTTTTCGATGAAAGCAGGTTCCATGAGGCTTGTCGCAATGCCTGACAGTAATTTCAGGTGTGTGATGTTTGCTTCTTCTAATGGAACGAGCAGTGTAAATAAATAGCTTGTGGGCAAATCGTCAAAGCTGCCCCATTCAATCGGTTGTTCTAATTCTAAAAAAAGAAGTGAAGCCGTTTGTACAGCGGAGCTTTTTGTATGAGGAATGGCGAAGCCTTGCTGAAGTCCTGTTGAGACTTCGTCTTCGCGAGTCAACAAATCTGATAATAACCCCGCCTGATCGTTTGTAATCTGAAGGTCTTCAGCTTTCTCGGCAATGTATTGTAAAATCTCATTCTTTGATCGTCCGTCTACTTGTGTGAAAACATGATCTTTTTGGAACAAGCTGATCCCTTCTCTCTTGTTTGTTAAGCGCTTACAAGTTGATTGTAATGTACTTTTCGACATGGTTAAATAGCATCATTTTCCGTTTGAAATGGCAAAAAGTTTATGAAGCTATTCGTCTTGCTGTCTGTATATCTCAAATCCTAGCTTAAAACGAGTTTAATTATGTAAAAAACAGATTCTACTAAATGCATTTCTGTGATATTCTTCCAAGGTATTACAAAAGATAAGGGGGTCTTTTCATGTTCAAAAAGCAGGTCAAATCCTGTGTGATCGTACTCATGGCCATCATTCTCTGTATGGCGGCATTACCTGGATACGAGGCAGCAGCTGCCAGTAAAGGAACAAATGTCAATGAAGCCATTGGGTTAAAAAATGGTGAAGTCATCTCAGGGACATTACAGAATGAAATGGAAGAGTCATGGTACCAAATCACGCCATCAGCACAAGAGGTGGCAAAACATACACATATGAAAATTTCTGTGAAAAGTAAACAAGTATTATCCGTATCGGTCTATCCAAGTAAAGACAGAGCGATGAAGGATGACACTTATTCGAGATATCGTGTGGACACTGCAAGTGGAGAGACAGAGATCGACTTCCCGCATGCATGGGCAGGTCCTTACTTTGTCAAAGTGCTCTATTTAGGGTCGGAGGAAGACAGCCGTGATGAGGAAGAGGATGCGGCTTATACAATCGGGTTTAAAGGAGCTAACCTTCCGCCTTCTGAACCCGTTTTCCCTGAAGACGATGAGCCTGTCATCATTATTATTGAGAAAAAGTACGGGCGAGAAATTCTCCAATCGATTCGTACAATCGAAGATAAACGTTTTAATGAAACACCAAATGGTCAGAAGCTGAGCCGTGTGCTTCAAAAAACAAAGCCATTTCTCAAATCGAAACTCATCAAACAAAAAAATGAGCAGCAAAAGGTATACAATCATCTGCTGACATTAAAGTCACTGCTAAATGACGTAGAGAAAAATGGTGCATTTAGTGGTCATATCGTAACAGAAAAAGAACAACAGGCGATCAGGTCCCTTTTTGATATGCTCAAAGAAGCAAGTCCGGCTTATTTAAAAAAGGAATTAGAAGCCGTCAGTCAAAAAATTGGCATCAATCAGCTTGAAGGAAAATCAGTTGGTTATGTATTAGAGAAACAAAAGCTTGTAAAAGAAGAGAAGGTTAAAACGAATAAGATCATTTTTAAATTAAAGGATGGCCAAACACTTCAATCTGCGAAAAAGAAGATGAAAAGCTATGGCATCCAAGAAAACCGTGTGACATCACAGTCAGTCAGTCCTTTATTTAAAGGAATGTATGTCTATGATGTGCCAGCAGGGCAAGAATCAGCTGGAAAGACTTTAAAAGCAGGCAAAGCTGTCATCAAAAGCACTGCAAGAAAGCTGTCCAGCATGCCGAATGTTGAATTTGCGGAGCCTGTTCAAACGTATCGTGCACTGAGCAATGACGCGCAGTATGGTTATCAGTGGCCGCTGAAAAACAGTGCACAAAACAGCGGGAAAAAAGGCGCTGACGTCAAATTTGAACAAATGAATACACTGATTGGCACAAGCAAAATGAAGCAAACATTAATTGCAGTTGTGGATACAGGTGTAGACAGCCGTTTGACTGATTTAAGCGGGACTGTTCGTACGGACTTAGGTGCGAATCTCATTGGAAGAAACAAAGATGCGATTGATGACAATGGACACGGTACGCATGTGGCGGGCATCATTGCCGCAAAAGCCGATAATCATTACTCGATGGCAGGTCTTAACCAACATACGGGCATCATTCCTGTGAAGGTGCTGGATGCCTATGGCTTTGGAGATACAGAGCATATTGCACTTGGAATTAAGCATGCAGTAGATAAAGGCGCAAAGATCATCAACATGAGCCTTGGTGGCTACTACAGCCGGGTAATTGAATATGCAATGAACTATGCGGCTCAAAGAAATGTACTAGTGGTTGTGGCGAGTGGAAATGATGGCGTTCCAGAAATGGGCTATCCTGCGACATCAAAATACGCAATGGCCATTGGCGCAAGCAACCGTATGGATATTGCCGCTGAATTCTCAAGCTTTGGTAAAGGACTGAGCATGTCTGCACCAGGATCTGATATTCCAAGCTTAATGCCAGATGGGAATGTCTCATACCTGAGCGGGACATCAATGGCGACACCATATGTGGCCGCGGCAGCAGGATTACTTCTTTCTAAAAATCCAACCTTGAAGCCGAATCAAGTAAGGAATATCTTGCAAAGCACAGCCGATAACATCTCCTTTACTTCTGTTGATGGAACAGATGACGTTTTCTATGATGAAAACGATGAGCCAATTGTCGATCCGAAAATTCCAGGGATCGATTGGATGACAGGACATGGCAGACTGAATGCATTTGCTGCTTTAAGTGCTGTCGAACTGAACGCATCTGTGAGCAAAGTGGAGGATCAGCATCAAAAGGTGACAGGTAAAGCAAAGGCTGGCGCTGCTATTTCTGTGTATAGAGGCAAAACACTGCTTGGAAAAGGCACAGCAGGCAAAAATGGAACCTTTAGCGTGAAGATCAAGCATCAGAACAAAAACAAAGTCCTTCACATTAAGATTTCAAAAGGAAAGGCCGCTACAACGCTCAAAACAGTCGTCAAAAAAGGCAAAGCACCAGCTAAGCCGAAAGTGGGCAAAGTAACGGTTAAAAGTAAAACGGTCAAAGGGACTGCGGGTGCAGGATTGACCATTAAAGTGAAAAATAAATCAAAGAAAGTCATCAAAACGGTAAAAACAAATAACAAGGGCGCATTTACTGCCCAAATAAAACCGCAAAAAGCCAAAACAGTCTTGTATGTGACCGCTTCTGATGTGAGAAAAAGAGAAAGCAAAGCGGTGAAGGTTGTTGTTGTGAAAAAGTAAGAGGAGAGCTTCCCTTTCTAAAAAAGGGAAGTTTTTTTGCTTGTTACTGGAAAAATACCAATTAATGTCGATAGTAAAATAGCAGGAAAAAAAGGAGGATTTATCGATGAAAAAAATCATGTTTGCTTTCTTTCTATCATTGCTTCTCGTATTCCCAACCTTTGCACATGCAGAGGAAACAGGGGCAGTACCAGCTTCCGTTCAAGTAACAAGTGTCACCGCAGCCGATAGTGGATTAGTGAATTACGGCTATGGCAGTAAATATCGCGTGGGTTCTTATTATCCAGCTACGTTTAAAGGAACACTAAAAGATACAAGTGGAAATCTCATGCCTAATCAGCCGATTCAGCTTTATTTTGAAGCAGCAATTAAATCATATGCCCAAACAGCGACAGGCACAACAGACGTAAATGGACAATTTTCACTGACGTTTCAAGTTCCTGCAGGTGCAGGCTACCAAACATACAATAATGCAGGCTGGTCTACACATTACTACGATATCGTTCCAGTGACGTTCACTTCAAACGACATCAAGCTATCTTCAAATGTCACAAGTGTGTACCATTTGGCATATACATCCCGTTACTAATCTGCTGGAAGAAGCGACTTGGCGAAAGCCTTGTCGTTTTTTTTCATAGAAAAAAGGATGTCTTCATGTGACATCCTTTTCTTTTTGTTAGCAAACCTGCTGGGCGGCAACCGAAAGAGTCGATAAACAAACACTCATGAGCCGTGACTCCCAGATTCGATCGAGCGTTTACCTTTTAATTCTGAGCTTTGATGGATAAGAACTTTTACACTTGAACGTTGATCCTTGAACGTTCAGCTTTGAGCTTTTATCAAGGATCATCCAGAGATGATCAGATGAGGAGGGAATGACCTTTCCCTCGGAGGTGTTTAGTTCTATCGATTTTCGGCTCACTAACAAAATTGATTAATCGATCTGTATTTTCGTTAGTGTATTGCTTTCTGACAAGGAAAAATCAACTTCCATTTGAAAATCCTCAATCTCGGTCGAAAGCTTTTCAATCTTCACTCGAAGACGAAGCGGATCGATGATCGTCGCCTCATTTTCAGCGAGGAACGACTTGACGATCTCTTGGTTGGCAGCCGCTTGTGTTTTTCCGTCTTTTCCAAACAAGGTTTCTAAATGCTGGTCGAGCCTCTTCTTCACATCTTCATTGGTTTGTTCTGCTTTGTCTACTAGCTCTGTGTACACCTTTTTCAATTTCCGTAAATAACGAATATCGTATTCTATCGACGTCTTCCGTTCAATCGCTTCTGCCACCGTCATGCTGACACCCGCAACATCAATCGTTGTCGTCGCATTCGACACAACGATGGCTGATTTGATGGCATTCCGGCGCTTGATTAATGCTTGAATCGATTGGTCATCAGCCTTCGCCTTCTTTTCGATGTCTTCTTGATGTTGAAACCCGTGCTGTATATGTTTCCCGATCATCAATCCACCAAGTACGGCTTCATCAACGGTTCGGTTGATTCTCTTATCTAACATTTTCAGTTCACTTAATGCTCTTGTAATGGTCATTTCCATATTAGTGACAACTCCCTTGATTCATCCTGAAAATCATAGATTCCTATCATATACCAAAGTGCGCTTCTTTTACTAGCGATATCCTTTTTTGTCAAATTGTTTACGATAGAAAAAAACCTGGCGTTATACACCAGGTTCTTCACGTTTTTTCTGAATCCAAGCTGTCACATAATAGGCAGCATAGCAGAGCGCGATGAAAGGAATGCCGCAGATAAGGGCAATCCGCTGATTTGGATCAAAGGCAATGCCAATCACAGAGGCAAGACACAGGAAGAAGGCAGCAATCGGAACCACTGGATAGAGCGGGGTTCGAAAGGAAAGATCATGGAGCTGTCCGCCTTCCTGTAAAAAACGTTTCCGAAACATAAATTGTGAGGCAGCAATCCCCATCCACACGATCACAACGGCCAGTCCAGAGATCGAAACAAGGACAAGGTATACCGTTTCTGGTGCGATGACACTTGAGAACAAAGAAAGAATCCCACCGATCATACTTAAAATCAGTGCGTTCAAAGGAATTCCTTTAGATGTCAGCTTCGCCAGTTTCTTAGGCAGTGTCCGTTCCTCAGAAAGTGACCAGAGCATACGGGATGACGCGTATAGTCCAGAGTTTGCGGCAGATAAGATCGCTGTCAAAATGACAAAATTCATGAAATCTGCGGCATATGGAATCCCGATGCGATCAAACACCACAACAAATGGACTTTTGATCACCCCGGCTTCTTCCACTGGGATCAAGCCGGCTAAGACCACGATCGTTCCAACGAAAAACAAGACAAGACGCAGTACGGTTGTGCGAATCGCTCTTGGAATGGTCTCATCAGGATTGACGCTTTCACCCGCAGCAATCCCAATTAACTCCGTACCTGAAAAAGCGAAATTGACGGCAAGCATCGTCATTAAAATCGGTAAAAAGCCGTTTGGGAAAAGACCGCCTTCCCCGGTGAAGTTAGAAAGGAACGGAGCGGCCTCACCGCCTTTTAACGGAATCAAGCCAAACATCGCAGCTCCGCCAAGAATAATAAAGAGAATAATAGCCATTACTTTAATGCTGGAAAACCAAAACTCTGATTCTGCAAAAAATTTCACTGTAAACGCATTGAGTAAAAAGATAAGAAGAGCAAAGACACCGCTCCACATCCAAACCGATGTGTCCGGGAACCAGCGCTGCATTAAAAGCCCTGCCGCTGTAAATTCCGATCCGAGCGCGACTGTCCATGTCAGCCAGTAGAGCCAAGCGACTGTATAGCCTGTGCCGGGTCCAATATACTTTGTTGCATACGTATGAAAGGCCCCTGTAACCGGCATTGCCACAGACAGCTCACCTAAACAGAGCATCACGAGGTACACAATTAATGCCCCGACAAGATAGGCAAGGATCGTTCCCGCGGGTCCTGCTTGATTGATGGTATACCCAGAGCTTAAAAAGAGCCCTGTTCCAATGACGCCGCCTAGAGAAAGCATGAACAGGTGGCGGCTCGTCATTTTTCGTTGATATTGTTGTGACTGATCTTTTGCTTGTTCCATGTCTTCCCGCCCTTTTGCTTAGAAGTATGTGTGATGATTCATGGTGCTATGCTGTGGTAAGTTTTAAGATGTCCGTGATATCTTCTGGGGTTGTCCTGCAGCAGCCGCCGATGATATGCGCGCCGTCTTGATACCATTGATGCGCACATTCACCAAATGTATGCTGAAGCGTATCTCCGCTCCATACCTTTTCTTCAGGATCATATAATTCCCCTGAGTTTGGATACACGACAATCGGTTTGCTCGTCCCCTTTTTCATCTCTTGAATGAGAGAAGAGATAAATTGCGGCGGCGTACAGTTTACACCCACAGCAGCGATCTGTTCATAAGGTTCCAGTGCTTGTACACATTCTCTGAGCAAATCTCCTTCACTAATATGAAGGTCGTCCTTCGCGCTGAATGTAATCCAAGCAGATACACCACTGAATTCATCTTGCAGCAGCTTAGCAATGGCCGTTGCTTCAATGAGACAAGGGATCGTTTCACACGCAAGAATATCTGCACCAGCTTCTACTAATGCCTGAATCCTTGGTCTATGAAAATCAATGAGTGCCTGCTCTGTGAGTCCGTAATTTCCTTTATATTCTGAACCATCAGATAAATAAGCGCCGAATGGCCCCACAGATCCTGCGACAAATGGTTTTGTCCGCCCTTTACGACGCGCTTCATCCTGCCAAAAAAGATCGCGTGCCTCTTTTGCTAAAGTGACAGATCGTTTCATTAGTTCAATGGCTTCTTCTTTTGAATAGCCTTTTTCAGCGAAGCCATCAATCGTTGTTTGGTAGCTCGCTGTTGTGGCACAGTCAGCTCCGGCTTGGAAGTAATCCAAGTGTACTTGCTGAATCAATTCTGGCTGTTCAATCAGTATTTTGGCTGACCATAAACTGTCGTTTAAATTGCAGCCCTTTCGTTCAAGCTCTGTTGCAAGTGCACCGTCTAAAATTAAAGGTGCGTGAGCCTGTAAACGGCTTTGAATAGGATTCATCGAATGGAACACCCTCCTTTTTAGTCGGAAATGATGGATATGATATGAGGCAGTAGTTTAAATGACTAAAGTGTTTTTGTCAAGGAGAGGAAAAAGCATGTGACCGCGGAAAAACCCTGAAAACATGCGGGTTTCCATGCATAAACATGCAGTCAAAATAATAGAAAACCAAGTCATTGACAGCCTCTAAAAAGAGATATATATTATGGAAAGGTTCATTTCAGAAAGCTTCGTCAAAAGGCCCTGTCTTTTGATTTTTTTTGTTCAACGACTGTCTTCTTTCGTGCAGAAAGAGGGTTTTTTATATGCTTAAAAAAGGAGGAAAGAAGAAATTGAAAAAATGTGTAAAAGATATCGCAATGATTCTAATTGGTTCTTTTTTATTTGCCGCCGCAGTGAACATGTTTGTCATTCCGCTTGAATTTGGTGAAGGCGGTGTAACGGGGCTGTCCATCATTTTCTATTATTTGTTTGAAATTGCACCATGGCTGACGAACCTAGTGTTTAATGCCATTCTGCTACTTGTGGGGTATAAATATTTGGACAAGAAGACGACGATTTATACTGTGGTTGCCGTCGCAAGTAACTCCCTATTTTTACACCTGACCACAACATGGGTCGTGAATGTTCACGAATTGATCATTGGGGCCATTTTCGCAGGAATCATTATCGGAATTGGGATTGGTCTTGTGCTAAGAGCAGGCGGTACAACGGCGGGTTCTGCCATACTCGGAAGAATTGCCAACAAGTATTTAGACTGGAACGTGAGCTACGCCATCTTGTTCTTTGATCTGATCGTCGTATTTGCTTCCTACTTTATTATTGGTGCGGAAAAATTAATGTTCACGATTGTGATGCTGTACGTGGCGACAAAGGTGATGGACTTCGTGATAGAAGGGCTTAACACGAAAAAGGCAGTGACGATCATTTCTTCATGCAAAGATGATATTGCCGAAGAAATCAATCACACCTTGGATCGAGGCGTGACGATTTTAAACGGACGCGGTCATTATTCAAAGGAATCGAAGGAAATTCTCTATGCAGTCATTCAAAAACAAGAGCTTATGCGTCTAAAGAAAATCATTAAGAAAATTGATCGAGACGCATTCGTTGTTGTCCATGACGTGCGTGATGTGTTCGGAGAAGGATTTGTGAATATATAAAAACGAAAGGACCCCAAAAGGGTCTTTTTTTTATATTTATACCTCTTGTCACATGATACTATGTAATGTATAGTATAAATGGTTAGGAGTTGTAATCATGAATGCACAATTAAAAAAAGGTTTACTGGAATTCTGTGTACTGGCGGTATTAAAGAAAGGCGATTCCTATGGTTATCAAATGATTAAAGATATGTCCCATTGTATTGAGATTTCAGAATCGACATTATATCCGATATTAAAGCGATTAGAGCAAAACAATTATGTGGAGACCTATTCCCAGGAACATAATAGTCGATTAAGAAAATACTACCGGATGACACAAAGCGGCCGTGAGCATATGGCGCAGTTTTTAGCGGAATGGGATCAAGTGATGGCGATTTACGACTTTATTTCTGGAGGACAGGGCAATGAATAAAAAAGAATTTTTAGCCAGCTTAGAGAAGCACCTGCATCGTCTAGGCGAAAAAGAAAGTGACCGGTTCATCGAGTATTACGATGAAATGATCGAGGATTATCAAGAAGATGGATACAGTGAACAGGAAGCGGTCGATCAAGTCGGGCAGCCTGCCATCATCGCTGAAGGGATTTTGAAGGAACAAGGAATTAAAACCGTTCAGGTGCCGACGTTTGGAGAAAAAGCCACAAGGCTCTCCATCCTCATTTTAGGCTTTCCATTATGGGGCAGTATTCTAGCAACAGTCTTCCTACTAATTCTTTCTGTGTATATGGTGATTTGGTGCATTCCGCTCGTGACAGGTACAGTGACGCTAGTTGGTCTGCTCGGAGGTTTTTGGAGCATCATTGGTTCTCCATTTATCTTTCAGGACGGTTTGCATGTGGTGGTGACGCAAATTGGCGTTGGTATTCTTCTATTAGGTGTCGGATTATTATGCGGCATGGCCACGGTGTATTTGACAAAGCTATTTGTTCAAATGACTGTTCAAACCACTAAGGCATTCATGGGAATGTTTAAAAAGAAGGTCGTGAGAATATGAATGTGAATGATTTAAAAAAGCAATGCATCAAATGGGGGATCATCTTCACCGTTGCCGGAGGAATGATCATGGCAATTGGTTTTGGACTATCGGGCTTTGACCTAGATGCATATCACAACAATGACCAGAACAATGTGTTCCGCACTATCAATTGGAGCAAGCCATAAATGAAAAACCGCTTATGCGGGTTCAGCGTGTAGACAAACCCTCGCATTCGGTGTCAGTCCTGCGTGCTGGTGCTCACGAATGTCAAATTCGCTCCGCGCCAGTACTCGTCCTTCCTAGACTTCAAAGGTTTTCTATCACGCTGAAAAGAAGACAAAGGGCTAAAATAAAGATCATTTTAGCCCTTTGTCGACAATCTGAAAAACCCGCTTATGCGGGTTTTTTTGCTCTGGCTACAAAGAAGAAATAACAGCAAAGTGCACCTAGTTCACAAAGCATAATGATCAGGCCCATTGGAAAGGCTGTTTGGCTTCCGGCTAGTCCGACAAGAGGTGTCATGCAGGCGCCTAGCAGCATTTGTGCCACACCGATCAGGGCAGCTGCACTTCCTGCATGTGCGCCGTGATGCTGCATCGCAAGAGACGGGGCAGAGGTGCCGACAATTCCAACGCTTGAGACCACAAAAAAGAGCGGAATGAGAATGCCATATAATCCAGCATCAATGGAGATCATCAAAAATAAGGTGATGCCGCCTAAGGCAGCTGTCAGCAACCCAATGCGAAGAACCTTCTCTTCGCCGATTTTAGCAGCGACGCGGGCAAATACTTGTCCAGCTGTGATGATCCCAAGACTATTCACTGCAAAGGCAGCACTGAATCCTTGTGGAGAAAGGTGAAAAAGCTCCTGAAGCACAAACGGTGAGCCAGAAATATAAGCAAACATCGCTGCGAATACAAGACCTTGCGAGAGGGCATACCCAACAAAGAGACGATCACTCGCTAAAATTTTCATGGCACTTACAATCTGTTGAAAGCCTCCTGTCTGTCTGCGCTCCGCAGGTAAACTTTCTTGAAGTGAAAAAATAGATCTCAGCAGCATCAAGGTCCCGAGAATGCCTAATAGAACAAATACACCCTGCCATGTGGTAAAGCGTAACATCTGTCCGCCCACAATAGGTGCCGCTGCCGGAGCAACCCCGTTGACCAACATGAGCAGTGCAAAGAATTTCGTCATTTCTGATCCTTCATAATGATCTCGCACAATGGCTCGTGCAATGACAATGCCTGCTGAACCAGCGAGTCCTTGAATCAATCTTAAGAGAATGAACATCCAAATCGACGAGACCACCGTACATAAAAGAGAGGCGGCGATAAAAATGATTAAGCCGATCATCAGCGGTTTTCTTCTGCCGATCGTATCACTAATAGGACCTGCAATCAGTTGTCCAAGCGCGAGTCCAATCAGACAAGCCATCAGACTTAATTGGGACAAAGCAGTGCTTGCTTCAAAATCTCGTGCAATATGAGGCAATGCAGGTAAATACATATCCATTGCAAGCGGTGCAAGGGCGGTTAAAGAACCAAGCAATGCAGCAAGGAGAAATCGGTTTTTTTTCGATTCTTGGGGATAAGATAAAGAACTCATATGACATTACACTCCTCGTATACTTCCTCAAAACAGCATAATGAATCGAGCGTCCCTTTTCAATGGAAATTTTCAAAGAGGATTCCGTGCAAAATAATTGATCTTTCGAAGGAGACTCTTTACATTGAATGAGTAGAGAAAAGAACAAGGTCATCGACATGCAGTATTTGCATGATACGTATATCTGGCAATTAAACAACAGGAGGTGCTGACATGGAGCAGCAAGAGCTGATCATTCGTCAAGCAGTCAAAGAAGATCATGAGGCCATTAGACACGTACTAATCAAATCCTATTCACAGTATGAGCCTCAATTTACAGAGGAAGGCTGGCAAAATTATTCTGCTGCGCTTGCAGCAGCTGTAGATAATCCAAACATGGAGCTGATGCTTGTGGCGGAGCTTGAAGGTCAGGTCGTAGGGACGCTTCAAATGTTCCGATCATCAGAGCAAGCGTATGACAAACCCGAAATGGGCATTACATCAGCCATCGTCCGGTTTTTAGGAGTAGATCCCGATGTCAGAGGAAAAGGAATTGCAGAGTCATTGTTACGTAAAAGTATTGAGCTCACGCAATCATGGGGCGAAAATGTTCTGTACCTTCATACCTCTGATAAAATGCAGGCTGCCATTCGTCTTTATGAAAGAATGGGCTTTGAGCGTGCACTAGATAAAGAATTTGTGAATCAAAATGGGACGCATGTTAAAAGCTATCAATATGTCATCCAGAAAGAACAACCAGCTGGTTCATCACATCACGCATAATAAAAGGAAGAGCACGTCCTCGATGGACAGCTCTTCTTTTTTTATTTACGCCCACAGTATAAGCGCCCAATATGATATCCCCCACGAGATTAAACCGAACATAACAAAGAATTTTAACATGCGCTCATAAGGAGAAAGCTTTCGTTCTCTCTTCGTTTTCACCAGCCGCCAATAAAGGGCATAGCCGCAAAAAATGAGGATGATTTGTCCAAGCTGTGTAAGGTTTTCAAGAATCGTGATTCCGTTCATTTATTTCACCTCATCAATAGGTCTTCCATATGTGAATGCAGCAACCCTTTATTTTTTCAAAAAAAATCGGTGTATACTGGAAAGAGAGAATCTAGATGCAAGAGGGAGTTGTGACATGGTGTTTTCGCTACATGCGGATCGGTGGGATGAAGTAATCGAGAGAAAAATCAAATACGATCAGAAGATTGTGGAACATACGTGTCAGCTGTTAGACGCACAGGGACAGCAGGCTGTGCTGTTTCACAAGATTGAAGACACGTTTACGATGAGGGCAGGTGATGGTGCTCTGACGATTCCAAAAGGGAGCTATACGACCGCTTATTATTGGAAGGATCGTCCTTACAATATGTATTTCTGGAGAGATGATCAAGGGAAGGAACTAGGTTCTTATTTTAATATTGTGGGGAATACATCGTTCAACGGCCAGCTGGTCATGTTTGAAGACCTCATTGTTGATCTTCTCGTTCTTCCGAATGGTGATTTTTTTGTATTGGATGAAGATGAGTTGCCAGAGAGTTTAGTGGATTTTGAACAAGGTTCAGTGCACCGAGCATTAGAGAGTGTGATGGCTTCGTTAGAAAACATACTTGATCAAGTGAGGGCAGATGTTGATGGAAAATATCATCACAGCTTGTTTGCACCGCTGTTAAAATAGAAAAAAACGATTCCTTTCAGCGAGGAATCGTTTTTTCTGTTACACCTTGATACGGTTTAATCGTTTTTGTAAACTGGTTTTCGTTTTAGAAGCTTTTAGCTGTTTGACAGCGGTTTGCGCTACTGCTTTTGTTTTCTTCGTTCGTTTGGTTTCCGCTTTTTTGACCTTTTGTTTGGCGTCTGTCACTTTCTTTTGATAGGCGACCTGTTTTTTGACTTTGTCGAGCCGATTTTGCAGGCTTGTTTTTTCTTTGCCTTTGTTTAACTTTTTGATGGCCGCTTGTGCGCTTTTAATGGCGCCTTGTGTTTTGCTTTTTTCGGCTGTTTGAACCTTTGCACGTGCCAAGCGGATATCAATGGTTCCTTGTACCTTTTTCACCCGTTCAGTGAGTGCTGTTTTTTGCTTACTTGCAGTGAGTCGGCCAATTCTCGTTTTGGCTTGATTGACATCTGCCTGCTTTTTAGAAGTTTCGGCTGTTTTGACAGCGCTAGTCGCAGCCTTCAAAAAGCTTGATTGTGGTATATATTGCACGCGGCCATAGCCGAATTGTGGATCTTTTCCTTTTGCGCCAAGATCCACTGTATAGCTGCGCAATAAGGTGCGAAGCTGAACATTTGTTTTCTTCGGATGAAGCTGCTTCAACAGTGCCAGCATGCCTGTGACATGCGGTGCGGCTTGTGATGTACCTGTTGCATACCAATATTCATTTTTTAAATAAGTGCTGATGACGTTCTGACCAGGGGCAGAAAATTCAATACCTTTCCCTGTATTTGAGATAGAAGCGAGTTTGTCTTTGTCCGTCGTTGCAGAAACGGCAATGACGCTATTGTAGGCGGCAGGATAGCTGATATGATTCTTCTTCCCATCATTCCCGCTTGCAGCGACCACAAGCAGTCCTCTTTTGTATGCTTCATCCACTGCTGAACGCAAAATAGGGATATTGTCTTCAAAACCTAGACTTAAATTCATAATATCCATCTTGTTGCTAATGGCCCAATCGATTCCTCGAAGCAGACTGTACAAGTCGCCTTCTCCCTTTTTATCTAACACTTTCACAGCATACAGCTTCGCGCCAGAAGCGACGCCGACTGTGCCGTAATCGTTATTGAGGGCACCAATCGTTCCTGCGACATGTGTGCCGTGTCCTTCATCATCTTTATAGGAGGAAGTGTAGTTCACGAATGATTTACCGCCGGATATCTTTAAATCCTCATGGGGAGAAATACCAGTATCCAAAACGGCTACCTTCACATTTTTCCCCGTGACGCCTTCTTTTATCGCTTGCTTTACATTCAGCTTTTGCAGGTTGTAAGATTTTTGAACCAATGCATCCTGATTCGTAGAGGCAGCGGTTTTTTTCATCGTAGAAGAAGCGAGTTTGACCTTTATGTTTTTTGAGACATACGCGATGTTAGGGTCTTTTTTGAGTGACGTGACCGCTTGTTCATCTGCTGTCACAGCGACAGCGGGAAGATGTATGTACTGTGCGTTCACTTTTTCACTTTCTTCAATCGCTGTTTGCTTTCCTTTTTGGTTTTTATAGACGATGATGACATCTGTTTCTTTTGGCGGTGCAGCTGCCTGCGAATGGTAAGGCAAGGCAGTTGTCAACGCAAGAAGAAACGCGATGACTACGAATATTTTCTTTTTCAAGGCGATAGCCCCTTGCATACGATGACCTCCGTCTTTTTTTCTCTATTATATCGGAGAAATGAGAAGGATGGTTAGAAGAATCATATTGTTTGTCAGAAAGTTTTTTTACAAGTAACCTGAAATTGAAATTCATACAAATCTAGTAGACAATAGAGAGAACATAATAAGAGAAAGTAGGATATGCTGATGAACGTAAAAGAGTATATGACGTATGATGCGATTGGCTTGGCGGCACTTGTACGGAATAAGCAGGTAACGCCAGACGAGCTTGTACAAGCTGCATTTGCTAGATTGAATGAGGTCAATCCTGAACTAAATGCGTTGATTCAGACAAGACAAGATCAATTATTAAAAGAAATCAAGACATTACATATGAATCAGCCGTTTGCGGGCGTTCCATTTGTACTGAAAAATATATCGCAAGGGCTGGAAAATGAACCGCTGACAGCAGGAGCTG
The DNA here is from genome assembly GCF_038593215.1 of Bacillus sp. FSL W8-0920. Classification (NCBI taxonomy): domain Bacteria; kingdom Bacillati; phylum Bacillota; class Bacilli; order Caryophanales; family Bacillaceae; genus Bacillus; species Bacillus sp. FSL W8-0920. The sequence continues at coordinate 274,659 of NZ_CP151974.1, forward strand.
CATTATTAAAGGATGTAAAGGCAAAAACGGACTCCCACTTTGTCCAGCGATTGAAGCAGGCTGGATTTCTCATGATGGGACATACAAACACACCAGAATTCGGATTAAGAAATGTAACAGAACCTGCTTTACATGGTCCAACGAGGAACCCTTGGCATCCTGACTATTCTCCTGGCGGTTCAAGCGGCGGGACGGCAGCAGCTGTTGCGAGCGGCATCGTACCTGCTGGTGGAGCAAGTGATGGTGGAGGGTCCATTCGGATTCCAGCATCCTTTACAGGTTTGTTCGGTCTCAAACCAACAAGAGGAAGAACGCCGGTAGGACCAGGCGCAGGAAGGCAGTGGCAAGGGGCATCCATTGACTTTACACTTACAAAAACAGTGCGGGACAGTGCAGCCCTTCTTGATCTACTTCAAGTCATTCAGCCTGAAGCGGCTTTTCAAACGCCATTATACGACGGCAGCTATCAAGAAGATCTAGAGAAACGTACATCTTCTATGCGAATTGCTTACAGTGTAGAATCTCCAGTTGGTACGAAGGTCAGTGAGGAAGCGAAGCAGGCGGTGCAGCAAACAGTGAAATGGCTGAGTGATCAAGGGCACCAAGTAGAAGAAGCAGGGCCTGCAATCGATGGAATTCATCTGATGCAGCAATACTACGTCATGAACAGCGGAGAAATGTCTGCACTATTCACGTCCTTGAATCGTTCATTAGGACGTCCAGTCAATCCGGAGGAAACAGACATCGTGGCATGGGTGTTGGCAGAGGCTGGCAAGAATGTAACCGCTGCTGCTTACACAGAAAGTCTTGATGCATGGGATATGGCGGCTGCACAAATGGCGTCATTTCATCAAACCTATGATCTCTTTGTGACACCAGCGACTGCCTATTCAGCTCCTAAGGTTGGTGAGTTGATGCATTCGAAAGAAGAAATCACAGAACTTTTACGAGTGTCATCTCTCTCAATGCAAGCGCAGCAGGATCTCATTTATGACATGTTCTTAAAGAGTCTGACCTACACACCATTTACACAGCTTGCCAACTTAACGGGTCAGCCTTCTATGAGCGTTCCTGTTCATCTCACTAAGGCGGGCATGCCTTTAGGGGTACAGGTCACAGCACCTAAGGGGAAAGAGGATTGGCTGCTTCGGCTTGCAGCAGGGATGGAGACATCCTCGATTTGGAAAGGAACAAATCAACTCATACGTTGAAACGACATTTGTCTATGGAGGGAAAGGAGTGTCACACGTGAGTACGAAGGATAGAATTATTCAAACGGCCGCACTTCTTTTACGCAAACAGGGGTATCATGCGACAGGATTGAATCAAATCATTAGAGAGAGCGGCACGCCTAAAGGATCTCTTTATTATTATTTTCCAAACGGAAAAGAAGAGCTAGCCATAGCAGCCGTTGAATATATTAGTCAAAAGGTCATCAATCGAATTGAAGAAAGCTTTGCCTATTCGGATGATCCTTATATCGCCATCGACCGCTTTATGACAAACATCATCCGGGGATTTGCGGAGCAAGAAAATGAAAGAGGCATTCCGATTGTCTTGCTGGCGGCAGAATCCAAGCCAGAACATACGCAGCTTCATACTGCATGTAAGCAAGAAATGATCCGCTGGCAAAAGCTTGTGAAAGAAAAGCTCATGAACAGCGGATATGAAGAAAACAAAGCGGATGAGCTGGCTTCGCTCCTTCATTCAATGGTGATTGGGGGTCTATCGATGACCACCGCACTCAAACAAACGACCCCGTTAGAACATGTGAAATGTTACCTTAGACACTTATTTATGCGAGAAGAGTAAAATCTCTCGCATATTGTCTATCTATTATATCAATTGGTCTATATAATAAAGATAGTCAATTAGTCATGAGGAGTGATGGGATGTCGGAGCAACCGCAATCGATCAAGCAATCCGAAGGAACCTCTTTTTATACCGTGTCTGGTTCAGGGAAGCTGTATGGGCTGGAAAATCAGCTTGTTCATGTGCTGGCAGAAGTAAATCAAACGAATCAGCTGTTTGAGCTTGTCTTAATCACAGGTGGGAAAGGAGCTTATTTTCCACTTCACTGTCATGAGCACTTATTTGAAACCATTTTTGTGCTGGAAGGAAAGCTTGAAGTGATCTTGGACGGTAAAAAATATATGGTCACAGCCTTCGATTATATTCATATCCCACCCAAAACGATCCATGGCTACAGAATGCATAGTCACAAAACAAGATTTATTTCATATACATTGGGCGGACAAATGACAGATGTCTATCAGCAAATTGGGAAAAGGCTTCAGCGGAACGAATGGCCGATGACCGATCATGCTTTCGATGCAGACAGCTTTGAACAAGCTGAAAAAGAAAGCGATATCATATTGATGCATGGTATCCGGCAGCTGTCAAATACAACTAAGCCCTCCGTTTTATTTCATAGTCAGCTCCCTCAGGCGGTGCAGCCCTACGTATTAGAGGCTGGTGAAGGGAAGCAATACATTATTGATGGTCAGCTTCATGAGCTGATCGCAACAACAGAAACAACTGGAGGCAGGTTCAGTCATTTTGTGATTGAAGGCGCGAAGGGAAAGTATTTTCCTCCGCATTATCATCAAGTACATACAGAAGCACTCTATTGCGTTGAGGGAAAAATGAATCTGCAATTGAACGGAGAAGATATATGCCTGATGCCGGGTGACTTTGCCTATATACCGCCGGATACAATTCACTCTTCTGAACTCGTGTCCCATTCTAATAAATTTTTGCTATTGCTGCTTCCTGGAAAGATTGAGCAGTTGTATGAGCAGTTTGAAGAATCACAAAGCCCGAGTATATGTCCTTATTTTATTCAAGAAGGGAACTTGATGATTGATCGAGAGACTTCCTCTCAATATGATTTGGTCTTTATCGAAAAAGGATAAATAGGTAACGCGTTACACATGATTGTATAAGTGCCTGTCGAACCGATCGACGGGCTTTTTTGTTTTTTAATAATCCTGATCTGATGCATGAACCATCCATTCAAGGTGAAGCTATGTACAGATGATTTTCGCTAAAGGAGGAAATGCATGTGAGAGCTGTTACTTATCAGGGGAAAAATAGCATTGCAGTGAAGAAAGTAGATGCGCCATCTATTCAAGATCGGGAAGATGTGATCATCCGAATTACATCAACAGCAATTTGTGGATCTGATTTACATTTGTATCAGGGGAATTTCCCGCTCCCAATCGGCTATGTGATTGGGCATGAGCCAATGGGGATTGTGGAGGAAGTTGGCCCGGATGTCACGGCAGTAAAAAAGGGAGACCGTGTCGTTATTCCATTTACCGTTGCATGTGGTCAATGCCAATATTGTCATCACCACTTAGAAAGCCAATGCGACAACTCAAACCCGCACTACGATTCGGGTGGACTTTTTGGATATAGTGAGAAATATGGGAACTACCCTGGAGGACAGGCAGAATATTTACGCGTGCCTTTTGGGAACTACACTCCGTTTAAGATCCCAGATGATTGTGAGCTGGAGGATGAACAATTGCTGTTCTTATCGGATGTTCTTCCAACTGCTTATTGGAGCGTGGAGCACGCCGGTGTGAAAAAAGGTGATACGGTCATTGTGTTAGGCTGTGGACCTGTTGGGTTAATGGCACAGCAATTTGCATGGCAAAAAGGGGCAGACCGTGTGATTGCGGTCGATTACATTGATTACCGTCTGCGACATGCAAAACGGATGAGCGGCGTAGAAGTATTTGATTTTACAGAAGATCCCGACATGGGAGAAACGTTAAAGGAGCTGACCAAAGGTGGAGCCGATGTTGTGATCGATTGTGTGGGAATGGACGGGAAGAAGTCGCCGCTTGAAAAAATTGAGCAGAAACTTAAGCTACAAGGTGGAACGATCGGACCGATTCAAATTGCCACAAAAGCCGTACGTAAATGTGGAACGGTGCAGATGACGGGTGTGTACGGCGGCCTATATAATATGTTCCCATTAGGTGCCTTTTTCGCAAGAAACGTCACCCTGAAAATGGGACAGGCCCCGGCGAGAGGCTACATGTCAAAGCTCTATCAAAAAGTGACAACCGGTGAAATTGATCCTAAAGCGATCATCACACACCAATTGCCGTTAGATGATGCCGCTCATGCATATCACATATTTAATGATAAGAAGGATGATTGTATAAAGGTCATCTTAAAGCCATAAAAAAGAAGGCTTAGGAATCCTCCTAAGCCTCAGCGTGTAGACAAACCCTCGCATTCGGTGTCAGGTCTGCGTGCCGGTGCTCACGAATCTAAATTCGCTCCGCTCCGGTACTCGTCCTTCCTAGACTGCAAAGGTTGAAAAGAGGACAAAGGCTTAGGAATGTTCCTAAGCCTTTAATGGTTCGTCCATCATTTTTTCGATTAATTCAAAAAATGTTTTTTTATCTTCTTCTGAAAGGTGGTTGAACAGCTGATTGACAAGCAGCTGGCGGTTGTCGATCATTTGTTTTGCAATTTGTTCACCTGATTCAGAGAGTTCAATCCATACAGTGCGGCGGTCATTATTATTTCGAGAGCGGATAATCATCCCTTCATCTTCTAAGTGATTGAGAGCGGTTGTTGTTGCAGAGGGAGATAATGAAACTTCCTGCAGAATATTTTTCACAGTACATGATTGATGACGATAAATGATGCGTAAAATAAACCCTTTCACATTCGTGACGTTTTTCGGAATGTTCTCTTCATCTATTTGTTTCGTCGCCTTTAAATACTTTGTCAGCGCATGGTCTAATAAACTTGCCTCTAGCTCGAAATGTTGCATTCTCCATACCTCTTTTCCTATTGCATTCGCATTTTCCGATCAATTACTAGGTCTATCTTATCATAATAGTTATCATCATTTAAACCAAAATGGAAGACGGCTATAAAATTACCTATATTATCAATTAATATAAAGAACAATTCCAAATTGAAATGATTTTACTTTCAGCTGGTTTTATTTTAGAATGTGAATGAGATAAAATCTGCCAACCCATTCACTGGAAATTGGCTATTGTAAAACAAACGTTTGGAGATGAAGATATTGAATACATTACAGGCATTACTTAACGACAGAATGGAACGCTCTTCACAAATTGAAGCGGTAACTGGCGGGGGTGTGTCTTATACATTTGAAGAATATGCAAAGCGTATTGACCAGCTCGCTCATTACTTACATCAAAAGGGGATTCGAAAAGGGGACCGTGTTTGCTTTATTTGTCAAAACCATCATCACTTTTCAACGATTATGCTGGCAGCCATTAAAGCAGGTGCAGTCGCAGTTCCGCTTAGCTGGCAGCTTACTTCTTTTGAGCTGGAAGGTATTTTGAAAAAAGCAGAGCCAAAGGCTTTATTTTTTGACCGTGAATTCCGTGACATCATTGCGGCAGTGAATGTGTCTTTAGAAGATTGTCTGATGGTGGAATCCGGTGCCAATGCGAATACAACACAGCTGTTTGAAGACATGTTGGCTTCAAATGATGGAAGTAACCTTGCTGAAGAGGTATCAGAAGAGGATCTAGCGATGATTTTATTCACCTCTGGGACAACGGGAAATCCAAAGGGCTGTATGGTCGGACATGGACGAATCTATCAATTTTTAACAAGACATGGGAATCGAGGATTCGATCTGAAAGGAAAACGGTACTTGGCGAGTCACCCTCTGTATCATATGAGTTCGATTAATCACCTGATCGCAGCTGCGATTGAAGGATATACGCTTGTCTTCTTACATGATGCAACACCGAAGCGCATTTTAGAAACGATTGAGAAAGAAAGAATTACGTTCATGATGGCTTTCCCATCAGCTTACACGTACATGCTAGAAGAAATGAAACGCGGTTCGTACGATCTCTCATCTTTTGAAATTGCGATTTCTGGCGGTACGAAGGTGCCGGTACGCTTAATTAAAGATTACAAAGAAGTAGGCATTCAGATGATGCATGGCTATGGAAGTACCGAAGCATGGGTTGTGAGTGCGTGGCATCCAGCGATGGGCGAGGATAAAATGGGCTCTGCAGGTAAAGTGGATCCGGATGTAGAAGTGAAAATCATGCACCCTGAGACAGAGGAGACATTGCCAGCTGGAGAAATTGGCGAAGTCGTTATGAGAAGCCCATTCTATTTTCTAGGCTACTATCATCAGCCTGACGCTACAGAGAAGGTGCTGAAAGATGGCTGGTTCCATATGGGAGATGCAGGCTATCTAGATGAAGACGGTTTTCTTTTCATCACAGGGAGATACAAAGATGTGATTCTGTACGGTGGGGATAATATCTACCCTGACCAAGTAGAAGAGGTCATTGATCAAATTCCAGGTGTGATTGAATCAGCTGTCATTGGGGTACCAGACGAATTATATGGTGAAGTGCCAAGTGCGTATATCGTAAAAGACGATTCTGTCGATTTTTGCGAAGAAGATGTGGTGAACTATTGCCAGGAACGTTTGGCAGATTACAAAGTGCCCTCCATTCATTTCACACAGGAGCTGCCAAAAAACAAGCTTGGTAAAATCATGAAGAAAGATTTACGTGAATTGGTTGTGAATGCGTAGTACCTATTCTGCTATAATGAAATTTGAATGATTTTTTGTTTTGCTAACGTTTTGGAGGGAAAGGGTTTGCGACATATTCTACGTAAGAAACACATTCACGATTTGTTAGAACAGAGCAGGCAGCAAAAGGTAAAGAAAACGCTAGGCGGGCTCGATCTCACGCTCCTTGGTATAGGGGCAGTGATCGGCACGGGGGTCATGGTGTTAACCGGAATTACAGCGGCTAATGATGCAGGGCCGGCTGTCATTTTTTCCTTTGCCATCGCAGCGATTGTGTGCAGTTTGGCAGCACTTTGCTATGCAGAAATGGCTTCAGCACTGCCTGTATTCGGCAGTGCGTACATTTATTCATATACAACGATGGGTGAGCTTGTCGGACATCTAATGGGATGGACGTTATTGTCCGTTTATATGCTGACTGCTTCAGCTGTCGCCAGTGGCTGGTCGAGCTATTTCAACAGCTTGCTTGAGGGGTTTGGGATTTCAATCCCCCATCAATTTTTAGCGGGACCGGAACAAGGCGGATATATGAATCTGCCAGCCATTATCATTGCCTTACTGATTGCGTGGATCTTATCTAGAGGAACGAAGGAAAGTAAAAAATTTAATAATATCATGGTGTTTGTGAAACTCGGTATTATTGTTCTTTTCATTGTAGTAGGCGGGTTTTATGTACAGCCATCCAATTGGCAGCCGTTCATGCCGTTTGGTGCAGAAGGCGTCATTGCTGGTGCTGCTGCTGTGTTTTTTGCCTTCTTAGGATTTGATGCGATTTCTGCTTCTGCAGAAGAGGTGAAAAATCCGCAGCGGAACCTGCCAATTGGCATTATTGGCTCATTACTCATTTGCACGATCATTTACATTGTCGTTTGTTTGATTATGACAGGTATGGTGCACTATACAAAACTGAATGTCACAGAGGCGATGTCCTATGTCTTGCAAAGTGTACATCAAAATAGTGTAGCCGGTATTATTTCTGTCGGTGCGGTCATTGGATTGATGGCTGTGATTTTCGCCAATAATTATGCAGCAACTCGAATTGCCTATGCGATGGGACGAGATGGTCTTTTGCCGAAAGTGTTTTCGAAAACAAACAAAAGTGATACGCCTGTTGCAAGCATATGGATGATTGGCGGCATGACAGCTGTTATTTCAGGGTTTATTGATTTAAAGGACTTGTCCAATTTAGCGAATATCGGTGCTTTATTGACGTTTGCAATGGTGAGTTTATCTGTCCTCATTTTGAGAAAGACACATCAGCAGCTTGAGAGGGGATTCCGGGTTCCATTTGTGCCGGTCTTGCCGATTATTTCAATGGGCTGCTGCTTGTTCCTTATGTTCAACTTACCAGGCCGGACGTGGCTTTACTTTGGTGTTTGGCTGTTAATCGGTGTTGTCATGTACGCAGCGTATTCAAACAAACATAGTGAATTAGCGAAATCTTCATGAGAAAAAGGTGCAAATCCGTTGACGATTTGTGCCTTTTTTCATACGATTTGGGATAAGCTATAAAAGAGAAGATGGACGGAACAAGAGGAGGATGAGGGGTATGATTAGTGTTAGTCCTTATATTGTGGTAGACGATGTGAAGGAATCTCTTCAATATTATCAAGGGATTTTTGGCGGTGATATTCATATTTTAAATGAACATCAAGACCGTGTGCTGCATGCAGAACTGCACCTTGGAGAATCGCTGCTTCACTTTTCAGATACGTTTGACCGCACACCAAAGCCCGAGAATCTCAGATTGATTATGCAGTTTGACAATGAAGAAGAACTAAAGGCTGTATATGAAGCGCTAGAAGCTGATGGAGATGTACTGGTCGAATTACAGGATACGTTCTTTGGCGCACTTCACGGGCAAGTACAGGACCGCAAAAATGGGTTGATCTGGGTGCTGAATTATATGAAATAAACCAAGACCTTCACCTTCGTGAAGGTTTTTTTGGGAGTGCTTTTATTTTCTGAAAAATGGGAAATATGCTATGTTGGAAGAATAAAGAACAAGGAGAAAGGTGGCAAAGGGATGGAGCAAATTGAATTTCAATCAATCCAAACAAATGGTGTAACACTTCACACAGCAATGGCTGGACCTGAGGATGGCCCGCTGCTTATACTGCTACATGGATTTCCTGAGTTCTGGTACGGCTGGAAGAATCAAATTATGCCCCTAGCCGAGGCAGGTTATCGTGTCGTCGTTCCTGATCAAAGGGGCTACCATCTAAGTGATAAGCCAGAAGGAATTGAATCCTATGTATTAGATCAACTGAGAGATGATATCGTAGGGCTGATTAAGACGCTTAGTCCGAATCAAAAGGCGATTGTGTGTGGTCATGATTGGGGCGGAGCAGTTGCTTGGCATTTGGCATCCACACGTTCTCAATATGTAGAGAAACTAATCATTGTCAACATGCCGCATCCGCGGGTGATGATGAAGGTTCTTCCATTTTATCCCCCGCAGTGGAAGAAGAGCTCCTATATCGCATTCTTTCAGCTTCCGAATGTGCCAGAGGCAGCTCTTCAGGAAAATCACTTTCAAAAGCTGGATGAAGCCATTGGGCTGACTGCAAGACCCCATTTGTTCACGAAGGAAGATGTATCAAGCTATAAGCTGGCTTGGACGCAGCCAGGTGCCATGACCTCAATGCTGAATTGGTACCGCGCCATCAAAAAGGGCGGCTTTGAAAAGCCGATATCAAAGCGCATTTTAGTACCTGTTCGCATGATCTGGGGGATGGAGGACAAGTTTTTAAGCAGAAAGCTGGCGAAGGAAACGATGAAGATTTGCCCAAATGGACAACTAATTTTTGTCGATGATGCTTCTCATTGGATCAATCATGAAAAACCAGAAGTGGTGAACAAACTCATACTCGAATTTTTGAACTAAAGAAAAAAGCTCTGATCAGAGGGGAAACTCACTCTTGTCCCCATAGAAAAAACACCTCCATGTTTTTTCGGATCACAACGATCCGTTTTCAAACTTGAAGGTGTTTTTTATTTGTCTCATCTTATGGGGTCAGTCCCAAGAGGACCAGAGCTTTTTTGATTTAACCGATTCGATTCTTTTTCAACGAAGCAGGTTCGTCGTCCCAGCATTCAATTTTCTCATTGTTTGGAACGACATTTTTATAAAAGACAGGATCCTTGCCTTCTTTTTTCTGTCTCGTATAATCCTTCAATGCTGCAAAGGCGACCTTAGACAGCATGGTGATGGCGATGAGGTTGACGATGACCATGAGTCCCATGAAGAGATCGGCTAGACCCCACACGAGAGGAACAGTAGCAACTGCACCGAAAAGAACCATTCCAATAACGGCAATTCGATAAATGTTAAGCCAAACTTTGTTGGCTCCAAGGAATTCAATGTTCGTTTCGCCGTAGTAATAGTTACCGATTAATGTACTAAAGGCGAATAGGAAAATCATGATAGCAAGGAATCCAGAGGCCCATGGTCCAATGTGCTGACTGAGTGAAGCCTGTGTTAATTCAATTCCTTGCAGGTTCGTTGTTTTGTATGCATCAGAGAACAGGACAAGGAAGGCTGTGCTTGTACAAATAATTAATGTATCTGTTAACACGCCAAACGCCTGAATTAATCCTTGTTTTACAGGGTGACTTGTCACAGCTGTTGCTGCTGCGTTAGGTGCACTACCCATACCAGCCTCATTCGAGAAAAGACCGCGTTTAATCCCTTGTAATAATGCGCCGCCTAATGTTCCGCCAGCAAACTGTTCAAACCCGAAGGCGTGTTTCACAATCGTACTGATGACACCAGGAAGTTCAGTGATATTTGTCACAATAACAAAGAATGCAATTCCGATATAGGCTAGAGCCAGCACAACGACAATGTATTCAGAAGCTTTTGCAATGGCTTGGATTCCCTTGAAAATAATTGCTGCAAAAATAACAGCCATCACAATACCGACTGTTAAACGGTCTAATCCAAAGGAGTTTTCAAAAGCGACAGTAATTGTATTTGATTGCACCGCATTAAAGACGATTCCAAAAGAAATTGTAATCAGAATCGCAAATAAAATTCCCATCCAGCGCTTGTTTAACCCTTTTTCCATGTAATAAGCAGGTCCACCGCGGAATCCTGTTTTATCTTTCACTTTATACACTTGGGCTAATGTACTTTCAACAAAGCTTGAGGCAGAACCGATAATGGCTACGATCCACATCCAGAAGATTGCGCCAGGTCCACCAATTGCAATGGCGATGGCAATCCCTGTGATATTCCCTGTTCCTACACGTGCCGCCATACTGATGGCAAATGCTTGGAACGGTGATATCCCTTCTTTTTCTTTTCTTCCTTCTTTCAGGACACGCACCATTTCTTTAATCATTCTCACTTGCAGGAAGCGTGTTCTATATGTGAAGTAGACACCAACTCCAAGTAACAGAGCAATGACAATATAAGTCCAAATAAAATCATTTGTATGTGTTAAATAAGATAGCAAAGCTTTTTCGTTCATAACATCACCTCTTCGAATTCATGACTGTTCATTTTAAAAAATACTGAGATCCCACTCTTTTGCGAGCTTTTTCAGCATCATGACACCGGTAATACTATTTCCGCAATCGTCAATGGCGGGACCATAAATACCGATTCCGCAGCCTGTCTGAAATGGGAATTCTCTTCTTGCGCTTGGCGGAACGCAAGCCATAATTCCTCCAGACACACCACTTTTGGCTGGAACGCCTACGAAAGCAGCAAAATTACCAGACGCATTATACATGCCGCATGTCAGCATCAATGCCTTTGTTAGTCTTGCGATATCCTTTGGAATGACTTGGACCTGTTTAAAGGGATGATAGCCATCACTTGATATAATCAGTCCAATCAAGGCGATGTCCTCTGTTGTAACCTCGATGGAACATTGCTTTAAGTACACTTCTAATGTGTCCTCGACATCTGATTCTAAGTAATTGGTTTCTTTTAAATAATAAGCAAGTGCCCGGTTGCGATGCGCAGTTGCCCATTCTGATTGATAAACCTCTTCATTAACAGAGGGACGCTTACCTATTAAGTTTTCGATTAAATCGAAAATATATGCTAGCTTTTCTGTAGAAGTCTTTCCGGGAAGGATGGAGGATACGGTAATAGCTCCAGCATTAATCATTGGATTAAAGGGCTTCCCTGGTTTATGCATCTCAAGACGGTAGATGGAATTAAATGCATCACCAGTTGGCTCTACATCTACCCGGTCCAAGACGTATGGTACGCCTCTTCCTAAACAGGCAGCTATAAAGCTGATGACTTTTGAGATACTTTGCAGGGTAAAGGGAACGTCCCAATCACCATATCGTACAGATGATCCATCTGGGCCTATCACGCTGATACCAAGTTGAGAGGAATTCACTTTTCCGAGTGCTGGAATGTAGCCAGCATTCTGTCCATTTTTGTAATACGGACGTATTTCTTCTGCCCATTGATCAACAGAAGACTGGCATGCGTGTTGTGTATTATTAGAAATTGCTGTTTTCATACGATTCCTCCAATCAAAAATCAAAAAGTACCCTATTGAATTGGCGGATGACAAAAAATGCGATCAAATAGGCACGAAAACATGTTACACATCTTCAAAGAACTTGTCATGCGCTGCTTGTACCACTCCTTTACACCTAAATATATGTTCAATGAAGGCTTTGGCGGCGAAAAAACAAAAAGGGTTTTTAGTGAAAATTCAGAAAACGCTTACATATAGTTTCACTAAAATTGTTCATTCAATTTATCTTGGAAACTACACAATCTGACGAAAATCTACAGAAAAACTTACAAATAAAAATCGGTTTGTCGATCATTGTCTAAACAATTCCCATTATTGTAGACAATCACCAAAATGCTGAATAGCTGAAAGGTCACCATGGCGCCTCGGTGAATAGTCATAAAAAAGGATTTTGAGGAAAGAAGGAGCAGTGAAAATTATTTTTTTGTACGTTGTGAAGAAAAGAGTCTCCTTGTATACTGTGGCTATGCAAAAAGGGAAGGGATGTCAGTCATTTGAGTTTAAACCAGCTTGTTAAAAAAGACGCATTCATATTAATTTTTATGGTGGTTATTGTGCCGCTTGCAGGAGAACTGAAGTTTTATCCTGTGAATGAAACGTTCCGGATCAGCTTTGGGGCACCTGCGTTTTTCTTTTGTTTATTACTCTTAAGGAAATCTAGACCGTTCTTGCCCGGGTTTTTAACAGGCGCAGCCATTGTGCTTTTTCGAGTAGGTTTAGATCTGATGCAGCATCATGCTGATCTCGCTGCATCATTTTATCAGCAATTCCCAAGTTTCTTTTTCTATTTTACATATGCATTCCTGTTCTTTGCCGTCCGTACGGGACGTTTTAAACAGCGTTCTATTTTTATTGGGATCATTGGTCTCATGATTGAATTAGTGGCTGATTTTGTTGAACTGTTTGTACAATTTTTAGTGTTTGATACGACGATGACGCTATCAAAGCTGAGTGATATGTTTCTCATTGCGTTTGCTCACAGCTTTGTCGTAATCAGCTTTTTTAATATGATGAAGCTGTATGAGGCACAATCAAGAGAGAAGCAGATCATGAAACAAAATGAGCATATGATGATGGTCATTTCAAATTTATATGAAGAAACGGTTCATTTAAAGAAAACGTTAAAACATACAGAGCATATTACGCAAGAATCATACAGGCTTTATCGTCTCTTGCATGAACACGAAGCAGGGAAGAAAGTGAGTCAGGAGCTGTTGAAGCTCGCAGGAGAAATCCATGAGGTGAAAAAGGACAATCAACGTATTTATGCTGGGCTTTCGAAGCTGATTTCTAAGGAAAATATGCAAGACTATATGAAGGCGGAAGAGCTCGTTCAAATTGTCCTTCGCATTCAAGAAAAGTATGCGCTCTCTCTAGGGAAAAACATCTCCTTTACATCTGATATAAGAGGCATTCATTTGCATGATTATCATGTGTTCATTTTCTTATCGCTCATTAATAATTTAATGGCAAATGCGGTTGAAGCCATAAAGGATGACGGAATGATCTCACTCGTATTGAAAGGAAATCATGATAAAATAGAGATTCGGATTGAAGATGATGGCCCGGGGATTCCTGAAAAAATGAGAGAAATAGTATTTGATCCAGGCTATACTTCTAAATTTGATGCATATGGAACACCATCAACTGGGATTGGCTTATCCTATGTGAAAGAGCTGGTTAAAGAGCTTGGCGGTACAATTAAAATCGAACAAAGAGAAACAAAGGGAACGGCTTTTCAGCTACTCCTTCCTATACAAAATTTAATACAGAGAGGGTGAGTGTATGCGATTTTTCATTGCAGATGATGATCGTGCAATACGCTCGATTTTAGGTCAAATCATAGAAGATGAAGATTTGGGAGAGGTCGTGGATGAAGCCGATGACGGAGTGGGATTAGAAGCACATTCATTGAACCTAAAAAAAATAGACATCCTTCTGATAGACCTTTTAATGCCTGCTAGAGATGGCATTCAAACGATTCGTCATATTCACCCTGAATTCAAAGGTAAAATCATGATGATTTCCCAAGTAGAGGCGAAAGAGATGATGGCAGAAGCCTATGAATTAGGGATCGAATATTATATTCATAAACCTGTCAATCGAATTGAGATCGTCAGTGTGATTCGAAAAGTCATAGAGCGGATCAAGCTGGAGAAATCGATTTACGATATTCAAGCTTCCCTTCGCCATGTGCTGCCGTTAGAGCCAGTGACTTCTCATAGCACAACGGGTGCTGGGTTGAAGAAAAGGACGATGAAAGAGGCGGGGGAATTTCTCTTATCCGAACTAGGAATTGTTGGAGAGAGCGGATCTAAGGATTTACTAGAGATCCTGATCTACTTATATGAAACACAGTCAGCCAATTCTCATGAGGTCAATTTCCCGCCGCTAAAGCAGCTCTTTATCAAAACAGCGGAGAGGAAGCTGGATCATGGGGCGACCGATGTAGAAGTGATGAGGGAAGTGAAAGCGGCAGAGCAGCGGATTAGACGCGCTATTCATCATTCCTTGAATCATTTTGCTTCACTAGGATTAACAGATTTCTCGAATCCTAAGTTTGAGCACTATGCGTCGAAGTTTTTTGACTTTACCGATGTCAGCCAAAGAATGAAAGAAATGCAGAAAACCTCTTCATCCGCAGGATCAACTGGCAGAGTCAATACGAAGAAGTTTGTTCAAATCTTTTATTTTGAAGCAAAACAGTTATTTGAGGGAATGAGCTGAAGAAAATCTATTGGAATGATTGGAGAAAATAAACAGAAAAAGACCGCTATTCCTATGATCTGTCGTGATCTTCAAGTATCTTTATTATTTAACTGATCATTCTGATTTTTCTTTTTTCTTGAAAATAAAACTCTCTTGTGCAATCGTTTGTTAAAATAGTGAGGTTAGACTAGAATGTCGGAGGTTTTATTTTGGGAAAAATTAAACGAAATGCGCTCTGCCCTTGCGGAAGCGGAAAAAAATATAAACATTGCTGTGGTCAAAAGTCAGGCGGAGAACAAACGTCTGAGCTTGTGTTTAAGGAAGCTGTACAAGTTCAAAAGGATTTAATGAATTACGCATTCTCTAAACATCAGAGAGCCATCAATCAATTCATTAATGAGTTTTCTTTTCTTGCAGATATGGATAAAGAAACGCAACAAATCTCAGTCTTTCATTTGAGTGTATGGGGCATCTTCTTCCGTCCATTAACGGATCAGAAAGAAACCATCTTCCAAGAATTCCTGACAAAGAAAGCGGAGGATATTACCCGTCCGAAAACAAAACAAGTGGTTCAATCATGGACAGACATGGAGCCATCTTTGCTTTTATTAAATGAAAAAACGGACGAGTCTCTTTACTTTGAGAATATGGTGACAGCTGAAAAGGTTGAAGTAGATGTAAAACCGGATCAAACAGTGCTGCCTGAAAAGGGAAGTCTCGTGCTTGGATTCCCTGTTCAATTTGAAGAAAAAGCAGAGTTTTTCATTCAATATACGATGTTTGCGAAAGAGTTTACAGATACGCTTCTTCTTCAAGTTCGTCAGCTTGTTGAAGCATTTGAAGCAAATGGAGGAACGCGCAACACATTTATGAGAGAATCATTCCCTGACGTGTTGAAGTGCATGTTTGCAAAGCAAGAAGTAGAAGAATCAGAAACATCTGCTCAAACAGAAGGCGATACAGGTCTAACAGCAGATCGCATGGACTGGGCGAGTGACGTTCAACTGGAAACAGCTAAGCTGATTGAAGACGGAATGAAGGAACACGGGGACCAAAGCTTGACTGATGGCGCTTTAACTGTGTGGAAAGCCTATTGTGATCAGAAATCACCTGTGATCCGTAAAGCAGCATCATTTGCTGCGGGAATCGAATATTACATTCATTCACTTGCAAGCGATGCCCCGCTTTCTCAAGCACAAATAGCGAAAAAGTATGGCATTAGTGCGTCTACTGTATCGAGCCGTTTTAAAGATATTGAAAAAGCGGTGAAAGAAGAACAAGAGGCGACGGTATAGCATAAGAAAAGACGCGGCACCTTCATTGGGCCAGCGTCTTTTTTTAGTTCAAGATTATCTTGTTTTAATAAAACCGCTCATGTACTGTGATGTATTATAATCGTTAAGGTCAATTTTCCACTGACCATCCCCATTACGTTTCATTTTCACTTCGTATTCAGCCGGGCTGGAGACTGGGGGAAGCTTTTCGAATTCAGATGCGTACAAGTTTAAGCTTTTCTTATACAATTCTTCTTTAGAGCGGATCTTGCCGTTGTAAAACTCATCTCTTTGCTTGTCTAGCTTGTCTTTTAAGTTAGAGGCATCAATACCTGTTACTTGAGCGACAACCTTCGCCTCGTCATTAGAGATGGTTTTTACACTTGTTTCTACTTTGGTTTTATCCTTCATGGTGTCTTGAATCCGTTTGTACATCGACAGAATATCACGGTCACTTACTTCATTGCCGTACATGCCGGCAGTTCTTTTGAAGTCTTTTACGAACATATCGTGGTATTTATTCACGACATCGGATTGGTTGTCACCTGTTAAATCTGCAAATTGATCGTTCTTTTTGTCAAATACAATGATATCCGTATAAGCGGATAGCGCTTTTGCAGGGTTATCCAGCTTTTTCGCTGTATCCAATATTTTGTTTCCATCTAGGTTGATTTCAATCGAATCACTGTTTTTCTTGATGCTGTCTTGGTACACGAACTGATATTTTTTCCCTTTGTCTACTAGGAAATAAAGAGCACCTGTTTGAGATTTTCCTTTGTTCAATGAACCGAGGTCAAGACGGTCTTTACTGCCGTAAAATTTTAAATCAGATACTTTTGCATCGTCCTGATAAAGGGAGAAGTCAGAGCTATATAATGATAGAGCTTTGTCACCTTTGTTTGTAATCGTCAGGTTGACTTTTAGCACCAATTCATTGTCTCTTAGCGTAGTTGTTGAGTCTTCTGGTAACGTATATTCGTAGCTATCGACTTTTACCTCTGCTGTTTTTGTTGATTTTTGATCAGCGTTACTTGATTTTGCTGAGCTCTGGCAAGCTGCAGAGATGATCATCACGAACGAAATCATGAGGAGTGCACTTATTTTTTTAAGATTCACAGTTGATGCTCCTTTGCTTTTCTTTCGTCATTTCATTCCCGCTATCTGACTATGAAAAAAGAAACAGATAGGATGGTATATTCGGGTGTTACAGGGGAAAATCTCCTTATGACGATTTGCACTTTTCATTCTATCGAAATTCAATCATGATGAGGAATAGGTTTTAGTCCCTATCTTTGAAAGGAATTTACACAAAAGCCAATAATAAAAGGAAATGCGTAAGTCTAATATACCGGTCAATAAGAATTAATTTATAGATTTATTATCAGTTTTAAATGTTTTTTAGGTAAAAATCTTGAAATGAGGGTGTTGCTGCTTCAGAGAGCAGGATACTTGAATGTTGTAAAGGATTCATGGGAAAATAAGGATGATTAAGCAGATAAGGGAGATGAGCTTTTGAAAAAGGTAACGCTTGGACGAACTAATTTACAGGTGAATCCGATAGGGCTTGGTACGAATGCGGTAGGTGGACATAATTTGTTCCCGAACCTGAGTGAAGATGCCGGACGAGAGCTTGTGGAGACAGCTCTTGATCAAGGTGTCAATTTCTTAGATTCTGCTTTTATTTATGGGCTGGGCCGTTCAGAGGAATTGATCGGTGAGATTATTGCCAAAAGAGGCGGTAGAGAAAACCTTGTCCTTGCGACAAAGGGGGCTCATAAAGAAGTAAACGGACAAATTGAGCTGGATAACAGCCGGGACTTTTTAAGAGAGCAGGTCGAACATAGCCTGAAACGACTGCAAACAGATTATATTGATTTATACTATATGCATTTCCCAGACGGCCGGACGCCGCTGGAAGAAGTAGCAGGCACATTAAAGGAATTGAAGGATGAAGGGAAAATTAGGGCCATTGGTGCATCTAACCTTGATTTTGAACAGCTTCAAGCCTTTAATCGAGATGGCTACTTAGATGTGCTTCAGTCAGAGTATTCTTTGCTGAAACGTGAGGCAGAGAAGGATCTTCTCCCATACTGCGTCGAGCATCGTATTTCCTTTATTCCTTATTTCCCGTTGGCGTCAGGTTTGTTGACTGGTAAATTTACGAAGGATGCGACATTTGATGATATTCGAGCAAAAGATCCGCTTTTCCAAGGCGAGGCGTTCCTTCAAAACCTCGAAAAAGTAGACAAGCTGAAGGCAATTGCACAATCAAAGAACGCCGAAACGGCACACGTTGCACTCGCTTGGCTTTTAGCACAGGACGGCATCGACGCCATTATTCCAGGTGCAAAACGAGCTGAGCAAGTTCAGCAAAACCTAAAAACAAACGAAGTTCAATTAACAAAAGAGGAAATCAATCAAATTGACCACATTTTCTCTTAATCAAAAAAGGTGCTTAGCTGCACCTTTTTTTTATGACATCGTGAGAGGGATTTTGATGACAAGCCGCAAATGTGGAGACCGGTAAGTGAAATCAAGAGTACCGTCTGCCTTTTCAACAAGCTGATGAATGATATACGTCCCCATTCCTTGATGATCCCCGCCTTTTGTCGAGCGGCCAAAGTTTTTAAACAAATGGTCTAACACGTGTTTTTCCATTCCTTTTGTGCTGTTCTCACAATGGATTAAAAAGAGCCCGCTCCGAATAGAGGTCGCAATCGAGATGCTGCCCTCTTTCCCGGCTTGCTTCGCTTCAATCGCTGCGTCTAGGGCATTATCAAGCAAGTTTCCAGTGAAACTAACCTGATCCGCCTTAGAAAAGGGAAGCGATGAAAAAGGTGCTTGAAGGTCTAGAGAAAGGGCAATGTCCTCTTTTTCAGCCCGTTGAAAAAAGGAATGCAGGGTTGAGGCCAAATAGGCATTTTCTCCTTTCATCCAAGGGAAATGTTTTACGTATTGCTGAATCAAATCCTTGATCTCGTGCTCGTCGTTCGACGCGGAAAAGGCATTTAAATGTCTAGCTGTTTCATGATGTTTACTGCGCAGCTCAAGCAGCAATTCATTGGTTCTTGATTCTGCATTGATCAGCTCTTGAAGCCGCCCGTTTAATCGTTTCTCCGTCTGCATCATCTTCAATGAAAGGATATCTGTTGTCATGATGATGATCAAAACTAAAAGAGAGCTCCATCCATTTCCTTGCGTCAGAAAAAGGGAAAGACTTGCACAGGTAAAGAGCACAAAAGCGCCCAACATCACATAACCACTCACATGAGGCAAAAACCTTTTGTATATGAAAAATGTATAAAGACAAATCACACAAAAAGTGAGGAGCCACAGCACTCCTGATGATAGCGGCAGAATAGCTTCAGCAGCTGCATGAAACGCAAGACCTAGCCATATGAGAGCATACATGCGGAATCCAAGATAGAAAGCGTTCACGTTCGTTCTCCTTAAAAATAGTATTTCTTAAAGTATTCTAATTGCTGCTTGGTTATCATGGCTTTTTTATCTGTACCTTCAAAAGACACGATAAATGAATTTTTGGCATACGCCGAGAAGTTCTTAATGTAATGAATATTGATGATAAACGATCGGTGGGAGCGGATAAAATCTTTTTCAGCTAGATCGCCCTTTAACTCGTTTAATGTCTGATATGTTTGGATATCTCCTGTTGTTGTGACAATGGTGGTTGACCGGCCTGTTCGCTCAACAAAAATGACATCCTTCTTTTGCAGCACATGAATATCTGACTGCTGTTTAATGAGAAGCCGTCCATGAATGCTTTTCTCCTGCTTGGTGGACATGTAGCGTTCTAAGGATTTGGCAATTCGATCGGCTTGGTAGGGCTTCATAATATAATCGTGAACATTTAAATCAAACGCATGGACCGCATATCCGCTGTTTCCTGTCACAAAGACAACATCGACATTCAGTGCATGAGAGTGAATGAGATCCGCTAATTCATAACCGGACATTCCGGGCATTTCAATGTCTGCGAACAACAGATCAATATCTCCTTTTTTGACCTTCTCGTAAGCATCCTCTGCTGACTGCGTGACAAAGACAATCTCCACAGTCTCCATTCTGCCTACAATGGCATGCAGTTTTTCTAAATCTACTCGGTAATCGTCAACGAGACCTACTTTTATCATAAAAATCACCTATGACTCATCGTATTATTTGTCTATTTTATCATTTGTTTTTTAAAATAGATCATTTCAAGACAGAAAAAGGACGTTTCGCGACATTTTTATGTCAGGGAAGCGTTATTTTTTCTATCATAGACTTAGAAAGTTGAAAGGGGCGAACCACATGATTACTCTCAGCGATTGCAGCTGCTGGTTTAAAGATAAGAAAAAAGTCGTGAAGGCGATGAAACATATGACGTTCTCCGTGAAGGAAGGGGAAGTCGTTGGCATCCTAGGAGAAAATGGTGCAGGGAAAACCACATTATTACGCGCTGTAGCCACATTATTAGAACCTACGCACGGATCAGTCACTGTCGCAGGCTTTGATACGGTGAAAGAATCAACGGAAGTGAAAAAGCGAATTGGTGTCTTGTTTGGCGGTGAGACAGGGCTTTACGATCGTTTGACGGCACGAGAAAATCTTGAATACTTTGGCAAATTGTATGGCTTAGATCAGCATGAAATCAAAGCAAGAATAGAGGATTTGGCAAAGCGTTTTGGGATGAGACAATACATGGATCGCAAGGTGAAAGGATTCTCAAGAGGAATGAAACAAAAGGTGGCGATTGCCAGAACCTTGATTCATGATCCTGACATTATTTTATTTGATGAGCCGACAACAGGCTTGGATATTACATCAAGTAATATTTTCAGAGACTTTATTCATCAGCTCAAGCAGCAAAATAAAACCATCCTTTTTTCAAGCCACATCATGGAAGAAGTCAGCCAGCTTTGTGACAGTGTCATGATGATTCATCAAGGAGAGCTTGTGTATAAAGGGACACTTCCAGAATTATATACACAGGAACAAAGTGATGACTTGAACTATATCTTTATGTCGAAGCTCGCTAGGGGGATTTCATAATGTGGAAAACCGTATTTTTAAAAGAAATGACAGATGCGCTAAGAGACCGAAAAACACTACTCTTAACAGTGCTGATACCTCTTTTGACGATGCTTGGACTGGTGTTCTTTTATGAAAGCATGATTGCAGATCCAGGAGATAAAACGTATACGGTCGCAGTGAATGAAAAGCTTCCAACTGAAATGAATCAAATGATCAAAGAGGTCAAAAACCTCACACTTGAAACATTTGATGACCCGCAGCAAGCTGTCAAAGATGGAAAGGCGAATGCTTATCTGGAAATGCCGAAAGAGGCAGACGACATGCTTCAGCATCAACAATCATTTGCGATTAAAATTCATGGGTACACAACAGATGATGATTCGGTGATAACGGTTCAAATGCTGCAATCCTTACTGGAGCAGTATCAAAACCAAGTCGTAGAAAAGCGTTTAGCCGCTGATCAAATCAATACGTCTGTTGTTCATCCATTTCAGGTGCAGGCTGTTGATGTAGAAGAGGGCGATGAAGGAGAAAATGGCATGACCTCTATGCTTTTGTCGATTCTTCTTCCAATGATTTTGGTGACCTCCGTCATCTCAGGTGCTTTGCCAGCTGCGCTTGATATTGTAGCGGGTGAAAAAGACCGAAAATCCATTGAAGCGTTGTTCCTGACACCTGCCAGCAGACTCCAAATTCTCATCGGAAAATGGCTGGCTGTCTCCATGTTCGGGATTTTAAGTGGAATTGTGGCGATCGGCATGCTGCTTTTATCCACGCTGCTCTTTACAGAAAAGCTAAAACAAGCACTGAACTTTGGTGATCAAATGTGGAGCATTATCGCCGTCATGTTTGCGGCGCTTATCATCTTCTCTTTCATGGTATCAATGATTGAACTGCTACTCAGTGTCGTTTCAAGCTCAGTGAAAGAAGCGCAATCGTACATGTCCATGATCATTACATTAGGTGTGATCCCAATGTTCTTTACCATGAGAGCAGGTGCTACGCAGCTAGATACGTATTACTTTGCTGTCCCATTCCTCAATATTCATGCGCTCTGTAAGCAATTGATGTTTGGAATCATTGATCCGATGGCCGTCACTCTGACACTCGGCTCCTCAGCCCTCGCAGTCGTCATCTTGTTTGTCATCGTGAGAAGCTTGTTTATGCAAGAGAAATGGATGCTTGCGAAATAAAGAAAGTAAAAACTTGTAGATTTTATCTGCAAGTTTTTTATATCCAGAGATTTATATAAAAGAGATTCACGATCGGGTGAAAGGAATGGCATAATGGAAGGGGGAACTTACATTATTATCCTAATTTATTTAAAGAGGTGATTCGTTTATGTCTTATCAAACAGAAGACGATGATGTGCTAGAGCTATGTAATATATATGCTCAACAAACACACCATTTTGAAGCTTTTATTTTGGGAAACAGGAAAGGGTTATTGGAATTAAGAAAAGCGATAGATAAGGCATTAGAAACGGGTAGTTCCGTTGCACATTTATATCCATCTGATTTTGAAGGATATGAAACGTATGTTGCTTTAGTAGACGATGAGCAAAAGTTTGAGAAATTAATGGATCCTTATGTAGAGGAATACGCACAAGAGGAGGATGCGGTTGATCCGGTTGAGGTGATAAAAGAGTATGAAGCAGCAAAAGAAAATCCCTCGTAATAGACCGTATCTTACTTTCTTGGCTGTAATTATCAAACGAAAAACGATAAGAAAAAACCCCCGGCATCGGGGGTTTTTCCTTAGTTCTTGATGAACTTTTCAACTAATGAGCTTGTTTTGTAATCGTTCAAATCAAGTTTCCATTGGTCGATGTCATTTTTCTTCATGTTGACTTCTACTGTTTCTTCAGAAGATGATGGTCCTAATTTTTTGAACTCTTCTGGGTAGATCGAGAGTAGGTATTTTTGAGCTTCATCGTAAGAAGCTGAACGGTTTTTGCTGTAGAACTCAGTCGCTTTTTCTTTTAAACGATCGACAAGCGGGCTTGCATCAATTGGTGTAAGAGTTACAGTCACAACAGCTTTATCACCACTGATCGCTTTTGTTTTTGTTGATACTTTTGATTTTTCAGCTAATGTTTCTTTCACAGCTTTTAGAAGCTTATCAAGGTTTTCGTCCTTCGCTGAGCTAGAAGAAATACCTGATGACGTGATGTAGCCTTGTTTGAATGATTTATCAAATTGGTTGACAACAGTTGATTTGTTATCACCTGTTAGTTTTTCGAACTCGTCGTTATTCTTACCGAAAATCATGACATCAATATAAGAAGAAAGGGCTTTTGCAGATGCTTGAAGTGTATCTGCTTTTTTCATTAAGTCCTTACCTTTAATATCGAATTCTAGTGTTTTGTCATCTTTTTTAGAACCACTACCTGGCTCATTGTACACAAGCTGATAGTCTTTGTCTTTATCAACAACAAAGAAAAGACCGCCTTTTGATACTTTGTCTGCATTTAGAGAGCTTGAAGATAATACTTCATTGTAGTCATCTGGAGAGATCGTAGACACCTGTGAGTCATCTTGGTAAAGCGTAAAGTTGCTTTTATCAACATTTAGAGGCTCTTTGCTGATATTTTTTACAGATACGTTCACTTTTAGTACATACTGATCATCCTGTACAGATGTATCGTATTGAGGTGGTAATGTGTACTCAGCACTTTCTACCTTTACCTCTGCTGCATCAAGAGATTTTGTATCTTTTTCCTTTGCAGCTGACTTTTCTTTTCCACCACTACAAGCAGCAGCGACAACAGTGACACATAAGATCAGAAGAAACAGGGATAATTTCTTTTTAAACATGACGTGTTTTCCTCCTCGGGTTTATGATGAATTTTATTGAAAAGCTTTAGTTCATATCATTCTTTTTGCACAAAAAGAAAAATACTGTATGTTTTTTACTGTAGAATGAAGCGAAAGTACTGTCAATACTTCAGTGCGTTTCTAAGGTCGCACAGCTTCAAGTAGTAAAAATGACACTAAGTTGAAAGGAGAAACTTGTAAAATATGATTTGATGTCTCCTGTAAAAACTCAATATTTTATATTTTAAGGTTTTGAGTCGGATTGTTGAATAGGTTCAAATGACTGTTTTTGATGCTGGTGTCGCAATTAGAAGGATTTTTATGACTTGTAAGTGAGTCTATAGTAATGAATATTTTTTCCTGTAATGTGCATGATCACTAGGTTTGTGTGTTGTTGGCAGAGAGACATATGTCCAGCAAAATGTTGAGGTGTTTAGACAGGCTCTCGACACGGAATGTGCCTTTTCCCTTCAAAATGGCAGTCATCTACACAGAAACCCTACATAAAATAAAAGAGAAACGAATGGAGGTGGATGTATGGCAGTGGTAAGAGCGACAAGCTCTGATATTGACCTCATGGCCAGACTGCTGAGAGCGGAGGCAGAAGGTGAAGGGAAGCAAGGAATGCTGCTTGTAGGAAATGTGGGCATCAACCGGTTGCGTGCCAACTGCTCTGACTTTAAAGGGCTGCGTACGATTCCACAAATGATTTATCAGGAGCATGCATTTGAAGCAGTCACGCATGGTTATTTTTATCAACGAGCACGAGAAACAGAAAAAACACTTGCACGGAGGAATATTAACGGAGAACGATTTTGGCCAGCAAAATTCAGCCTTTGGTATTTTAAGCCGCCTGGTAATTGTCCACCGACATGGTACAATCAGCCGTTTGTGGCAAGGTATAAGTCTCATTGCTTTTATCAGCCAACCGCTGAAACTTGTGAAAATGTCTATAACACCTTTTAGCTTGATGAACAGCACAATCCTCTTAGTCAAAGATTGCAGAGGATTGTGTTTTTCTTTTTTTCAAAATGGGTAACCATTGTGTATCAACAAGATGAAGCACGTGATAGGAGGAAATACAGATGTATCAAGATTTAAAAGGGAAAACAGCCATTGTCACAGGTTCTTCAAAAGGAATCGGACAAGCCATCGCATTACGATTTGGACAAGAGCAGATGAATGTGGTTGTGAACTATAAAGGTGATGAAGAGGGTGCTGAAGAAACGGTCCAAGCCATTCAGCAGCGCGGAGGTAGGGCGGTGAAAGTACACGCAGATGTCTCCAAAGAGGAAGGAATTCAATCCATCATGGATACAGCACTGGAGCATTTCGGAACAGTCGATGTGTTCGTCAATAATTCAGGCTTTAATGGTGAAGAAGCGATGCCGCATGAGATGACGCTCAAGCAATGGCAAAAAGTCATTGATGTGAATATCACAGGCGCCTTTTTAGGGGCAAAGGCCGCAATTGCCTATATGATGGAGCATGAAATCAAAGGGTCTATTTTAAATATATCCAGTGTCCATCAGGAAATACCGCGCCCGTTCAATGTTCATTATTCCACTTCCAAAGGCGGAATGAACATGATGACAAAAACGCTGGCTCTTGATTATGCAGAAGCAGGGATTCGGATCAATGCAATTGCACCAGGTACAATGGCGACCGAATCAAATGATGATTTGCAGGATGAACAGAAAAAACAAAAGCAGCTTGAAAAGATTCCGATGAGAGCATTTGGCGAACCGAAGGAGATTGGGTCCGCTGCTGCATTCCTCGTATCTAAGGAAGCTTCGTATATCACAGGCACCACTTTATTTGTAGATGGAGGAATGACGCTTTACCCTTCTCAAATCAATGATTAATCCAAAAAAACATCCGCCCAATTAGCCGGCGGATGTTTTTTGTTCGTAGCGGTGTGCGGCTTTGGCTGGTTTGCCGAGCAGCATCGGGTACTTGCTCAGGAAGGAGATACACGGCACCATAAGCAGCAATGTCCCAATCGTGTAAAAGAGAGTCCAAGAGAGCTGCGCTGTATCTGCAATATTGATACCAAGTCCATAATAAACAAATGCTTTCATGATATCGATGCCGGCAAACTGCAAGACAAGAATAACAATGGAATTTCGACCGAGATACGTCAAAATAGGGGACGTTTTGAATTTGAAACTTAAATAAATCACAGCAGCTGAACCGAGCAACGCACATGCATAGAAAAGAAAAAGATCACCATAGTCATTCACGCGCATATCAATCCGCGAATTAAAGCTTTGCATATAAGCCGTCAGTACAAGCAGACCTGTACAAAGAAGAAGGGTTGGGTCTGTTTTTAATTCCACAAACCATTGCTTTGTCAAAAATCCGATTGAATAAAACACAACAGCCGTCAAGGCGACATTGGCATTCCACGGCAGACTTTGGTCTAAAAGCAAGGTTGAGGCATATCCAGCACCTCCGCAAAGGACGGTCAGTAAAATCAAGACAGCAGGTTTCCCTTTTGTCAGACGGTACATAAAGAAAAAGATCATTTCCACTAAAAAGAGCGTCGTTAAAAACCAGATGGCTGGGTTATGCGTGAGTCTAGCTTCATCTGCATTGGATATAAAAATACCTGTAAACGGAACGAAAGGGTCAATATCCGTTTGTCCCTTAAAGGCAAAAAAACGAGTAACGGTGAACCAGAAAACATACGTAATGATGGAGAAATAGAGATAGGGCAAGAGTAAGCTCTTGGCTTTCTTCTGAATAAATGACAGAGCAGGGCGTGAGGATGATCGAAACATCATGCCTGATAGTAAAAAGAAAAGCGGCATATGAAAAGAGTAAATGAATTGCTTGAGCGGATCTAGAATGGGCACATGTGCCATGACTACGAGCAGAATACCAATCCCCTTAGCTGCATCGACCCATTCGAGTCTCTTATTCATGGCCTGTCATCTCCTTCCTTCTAGCGTCGTAAACGTGTCTTTCATATGTACCTCTACTATATAAAAGGTACACCCCTTATGCGTTTACAGTTCGCTAACGATTAGAAGACACATTTGCGATCAGATGACAGGCGGAAGGATTTTGACATCTTGATGTTACATTTCCCATTTCAGATCGTTGACAAAGGGCTAAAATGATTTTATTTCAGCCCTTTGTCTTCAAAATAATTCGGCAATTCGTTTGAAGGAGCGTTGTTTTTCGATCGGATCAAATGAATTGTTTAAAATCATGATGTCATCCGTTTGATAGCGGTCCATCAAGCTAAGTAATTGCTCTTTCACCGTTGCCTTTGAGCCGACGATCATCCGCTGGCGGTTTAGTAACACTTTTTTCTTTTCCTGCGAGGTGTAGTGATAGGTACTGGCTTCTTCTATAGAAGGTACGCGGCTGTCTAGTCCTTTTTCAACACGCAGCAGCCATAAATCTGTACTGCTGGCGATCCGTTCGGCCTCTTCATCGGTTTCACCACAAATGACAAACACGGCAAACATAGCGTGCGGATGGGTGGAAAAGACAGATGGAGAAAAGTGAGACCGATACGTCTCAAATGCTTGTTTGCCACGTGCAGGGTGGATAAAGTGACCAAAAATATAGTTGATCCCAAGTTCCGCTGCCTGCACGGCACTATTTTCTCCTAGACCAAGCAGCCAAACTGGCGGACGAGCATCAACAAGCGGAGAAGCCTTGACCCCTGCATGCGGGTGCCCAGAAGGCAGGCTGTCTGATAAGAAAAATAGAAGATCCTTCAGCTGGCGGTCAAACTGAGACAGGTCTTTATGCACGCCGTCTGTCAAAGCCAGTCTCGTCCTTTCAATCCCGCCCGGAGATTTACCGACACCGATTTCAATTCGTCCAGGATACAGAGCCTCAAGCTGCCGCGTGACCTCTGCTACTTTCAAGGGGCTGTACTGCGGAAGTAAAATGCCGCCAGACCCGGTACGTAAGGTCGATGTATGAGCGGCAATATGTGCCATTAATATTTCAGGTGCTGTACTAGCGAGCCCTCTTGTGCTGTGGTGTTCAGCAAACCAATAACGCTCATACCCAAGCGTTTCCGCAAGCTGAGCCAGCTGCGTTGTGTGAATCAATGTCTCTTGCGCTGTCTGACCTTTGGGAATAGCGACTTGATCTAATATGTGAAGTGATGGCATCATCAACATCCTTTCGATAATACGTTGGATATAAGTATAAAGAAATCCACGGATGGAAGGAAACGAAAGGGTTTATCCTTTGATCTCATGCTTTATCTTTTCTATATCAACATATGAAACCACTTCAATACGCTATTTATCAGCAAGAGCTGTGGACAAGAATTTTCGACAATGTTTCACATGAAACACTTCATTTACGACATGAACCATTTTCAACATGGATCTTTCGTTAAAAAAATATCATCTGTTTGAAACCTATCTTGAACGTAGATCGTATATACTAGTAAATAGAAAAAAGAGTAAGAGGCTCCAATGTCATTTCATGAATTTTGTCGAATTTTCATGTATGATGATTTTAATAGGGTCCATCGCTTAATAAATAGATTTTTATTATGCTGGAGGAGTGATTGATTTGGCGATTACATTAGAAAAAGGTCAACGTATTGATTTAACAAAAGGGAAGGCAGGACTAACGAATATCCTAGTTGGACTTGGCTGGGACCCTGTATCACAAGGCGGCGGATTTTTAGGAAAGCTGTTTGGCGGCGGAGGCGGCGCTGATATTGATTGTGATGCTTCAGTGCTCATGCTGAAAAATGATAAGTTTACGGAAAATAAAGATTTGATTTATTTTGGCAACTTGAAAAGCAAATGCGGCAGTGTCGAGCATACAGGTGACAACCTGACTGGTGAAGGAGACGGAGATGATGAACAAGTCCTCGTCAACTTGAGCAAGGTGCCGGGCAATGTGAATAAATTGGTGTTTGTTGTGAACATCTATGATGCACTAAGAAGAAATCAACACTTTGGTATGATTCAAAATGCGTACATTCGCATCGTGGATCGTTCAAACAATCAAGAATTAGTGAAATATAATTTAAAAGATGAGTATGCAGGGAAAACATCATTAATCGTCGGAGAGCTTTATCGTCACGAGAATGAGTGGAAGTTTGCGGCTGTTGGGGACGGTACAAATGATGCGAAGCTTGCCGATATTACGAGAAACTACATTTAATTAGAAGGGAGAGGTTCCTAGTGGGAATTTCTTTAGCGAAAGGTCAAAAAATTGATTTAACAAAAACAAATCCAGGTTTAACAAAAGTGGTCGTTGGTCTTGGCTGGGATGTCAATAAGTATGACGGTGGACAAGACTTTGATCTAGACGCAAGTGTATTTCTTTTAGATGCGGCAGGTAAGGCAAGCTCACCATCTGATTTTGTCTTTTACAATCAAACAACTGGCGGTGGCGGCAGTGTCGTACATACAGGCGATAACCGCACTGGTGAAGGTGACGGAGATGACGAGCAGGTCAACATCGACTTATCAGCTGTACCAGCGAGTATTGAGAAGATTTCATTTGTCATCACGATTCATGATGCAGAAGCGCGCAGTCAAAATTTCGGACAAGTCACGAACGCATATGTGCGCATTTTAAATGCAGCATCAAATGAAGAGCTCATTCGCTATGATTTGGCGGAGGACTTTTCAATTGAAACAGCGATTATTGTAGGTGAATTATACCGTCATGGCGGAGAATGGAAATTCTCGGCTGTTGGATCGGGCTATCAAGGCGGACTTGCCCGCATTGCAACAGACTTCGGTTTAGATATCGGGTAACGACCCGTTTTCATATTTTCAGGAGACAGGAGAGATACGAATATGGCGATTCAGCTTTCAAAAGGACAACGTGTCGATTTAACAAAAACCAACCCAGGACTGACGAAAGTGATGATCGGTCTTGGCTGGGATACGAATAAATATTCTGGCGGAGCCGAATTTGATTTGGACGCTTCGGCATTCTTAGTGGATGCAAACAATCGTTGTCAGCAAGACACAGACTTTGTTTTCTATAATAACCTTCAGCACCCAAGCGGCAGTGTCACTCATACAGGTGATAACCGGACGGGTGAAGGAGATGGAGATGACGAGCAAATTCTCGTTGATTTCTCAAAAATTCCTGCTAACATTGATCGTATCGGAATTACAGTGACGATTCATGATGCAGAGACGCGCAGCCAGAATTTTGGACAAGTCTCAAATGCATTTGTTCGTGTTGTAAATGAAGAGGGCGGGGAAGAATTGATTCGCTTTGATTTAGGGGAAGACTTCTCAATTGAAACGGCTGTCGTAGTGTGTGAATTGTACCGACACGAAAGCGATTGGAAGTTTAACGCGATCGGAAGCGGATTCTCTGGCGGACTTGCAGCTCTTTGTCAAAATTATGGGTTAGAAGTATAAACGAGAGAAACAAAATTCAAGAGGCGCTGCCAATGACTCATATGAGGGCCTTTTCCAAAGTGAGAAAGAAACAGCGATCAAGAATAACAGCAGGCGAAAGCCTGCTGATGCTTCTACACTTATAGGAGGAAAACCAGTTGGACATTTTGAAACATATGTTGGACACGTATGCCTCGTTTTTTGATTGGCATATGTGGGCAGAGGTATTAACAAACCCTGTCTCTTGGGGGCTCATTGGGACCCTTGTTGTGCTTGAAGGATTGTTATCAGCAGATAACGCACTTGTATTAGCTGTCATGGTGAAACATTTACCAGAAAAGCAGCGTAAAAAGGCATTAACCTACGGATTAATTGGCGCTTATTTCTTCCGTTTTCTATTCATTGGCGTGGGGATGCTGCTTATTAAGTTCTGGTGGATTAAGGTTCTCGGAGCTGCATATTTAGCATGGCTTGTCATTAAGCACTTCTGGTTAGGTGACGGCGATGACGAAGCGAAGGAATTGAAAAAAGAAGGCTGGATGATTCGCGTATTTGGCGTGTTCTGGGCAACCGTTATTTCTGTGGAAATTATGGACCTTGCCTTCTCGGTGGACAGTATTCTTGCGGCATTCGCTGTATCTGAGGAAGTATGGATTCTTCTATTAGGCGGAATGCTTGGCATTCTCATGATGCGTACAGTAGCACAGTTATTCCTTGTCCTCATTGACCGTATCCCAGAGCTTGAGAATACCGCGTTTATTCTCATCGGGATTATTGCTATCAAAATGGGCTTAAGTGCTGCACATATTGAAATTCCGCATCTTGCATTCTTTGCGATTATTATTCTAGCGTTTATCGGAACGTTTATTGTTCATAAAATCAATAAGAAGAAACATCAAGATGTGACAAATGAAGCTGCGGCTTCAAAAGAAGAATAGGACGATCAAAAAGGAATGGAGTTGAACTAGCGGCTCCATCCTTTTTTGAATCATCAGGTTATTGATTTTCTCTAAACAACAGGAGGTGGCACAGCATGCGGTATTTCCGTTTTTTATCAGAGGCGAGGCAGCACGATCTTTTTTTCAAGCGGCCGGGGGCGATGCATTCACTGACACCGAGGCATGTACTTGCGCATGCATTAGGTGCTACTTTGTATATGCCTGCGACAAGACAAGATATAGCAGATATGCTGCTGTCGCAGAAATATGAAGCGCTTTGCTCTGTTGTATTTTGCTTGGAGGATGCCATCGGTGATCAAGAAGTGGACATGGCTGAACAGAATCTAGTGGCACAACTGGCCAGTCTCAAAGAGAAAGTCACGCATGCGCCTGAAACGGCTGAACATTTGCCTCTTATATTTATTCGCGTTCGTTCGCCGAAACAGCTGCTCAAAATGGCAGACTTGCTCGGTTCCTCTCTTCAATTACTTACCGGTTTTGTGTTCCCGAAGTACTCGGTTCATAATGCGAAGGATTATTTGGACAGTCTGAAACAGGCATCGTCCCAAACGCAGACAACACTTTATGGGATGCCCATTTTGGAAACACCTGATTTACTAGAAAAAGAAACAAGATATACGGTGTTGTCAGAGTTAAAGCAGATCTTGCTGAATGACGAGGAATATATTTTGAATATTCGCATTGGGGCAACAGATCTTTGCGGTTTGTACGGGATTCGCCGTGATCGTGACACGACCATTTATGAAATTAATTTGATTGCTGATCTGATCACAGATATCATCAATTATTTTGGCCGTTCCTTTGTGGTATCAGGTGCTGTGTGGGAGCATTTTGGCCCTGCACGAAAGGAACAAAAGCCATTCATCCGGGCACTTTCTCATAAGAGTGGTGAATCGTCTTCATCTGAATTTGATGACGTACAAGGTTTACTCAAGGAGACAAAACTCGATGTGGCTAACGGCATTCATGGAAAGACGGTCATTCATCCAACACATCTCAAGCCGGTTCAAAGCATGTATGTTGTGACGAAGGAAGAGTATATGGATGCATTAAGCATTCTTGAACATGCAGACGGCACAGTTGGCGTAATAAAGAGTACCTTCTCTAATAAAATGAATGAAACGAAGCCCCATTACAGATGGGCAGAGCACATTTTAATGAAGTCAGATATTTACGGGGTGTTTCATGAAAATAGAAGCTATATCGACATACTCACAGAAACAGAAGCCGCATACGCTGAGCATCTTGGAACATATGGAAGTTGAGCTTGTTCTCAAAGAAGGTGCGCTTCAGCTAGAAAAAGAGCATCTTTTTGACATGGCTGCAAGGGTGAACAAAAAAAGAGCCTTTTTATTCGTTAGTAAGGTGCTCGGTAAGCACATTCCTGTTCATCCAGTAAAACCGCTCCTTGTCTCGGGACTTTTAGCCATGGCGTATGCCAAAGAGCAAACAGGCAAGACGTCTCCATATCAAGAGCTTTTAGTAGAAGCACTCAAGACGGATGACCACACGGTATTAACTAAAGCCTACGAAGCGCTCAAAAAAGAGAAGCTTTCAACAGGAAAACAGCCGATCGTGATCGGCTTTGCAGAAACAGCCACAGCTCTTGGTCACGGTGTGTATGACGTATTAGAAGGAGCATCTTACATTCATACGACACGTGAACAGCTGCTGGATCTTGATCCTTCATTGGTATTTGAAGAAGAGCATTCGCATGCAACGGATCAGCTTTGTTATGCAGACGAAGCATTACTTCGCACAAACCGTCCCATCGTGCTAGTAGATGATGAAGTCACGACAGGCCGTACGAATATCAATATCATTCGGGACCTTCATGCAAAGCATCCGCGGCATTCTTACACGATTCTTTCTATTTTAGACTGGCGGACAGAGGAGCACGAGAAAGCCATGTGTGAGCTTGAAAAGGAGCTTGGTATTCACATCACCTCATTGTCTTTATTAAAAGGGCAAATGGTTTTTCGAGGCAAAACGCTCGATGAACCAGCTTATTCGTATGAGATAGCTGAGCAAAAGGATCTGCCAAGTCTCTCTGTTCACTCCCTTCAATCTTTCTTTCAGCAAGAGCCATATGCACGTTCTCATGCAACCAATTCGGCTGGTCATTCGCCATATATACATGAAACGGGTCGTTTTGGTTTAAACGCAGCAGATACGGCAGCCATCGACCAAGCAGCTGCAGAGGCTGGGCTTCAACTAAAGCAGGATCGCAAAGGAAAACAGACACTTTGTTTAGGAACAGGTGAGCTGATGTATGTGCCGATGAGAGTGGCTGCACATATGGGAGAGGGCGTTCTCTTTCATTCAACGACGAGAAGCCCAATTCATCCGGTTGAAAAGGATGGATACGCTGTTCAAAACGGGTTCACCTTTGTGAGTCCAGAGGATGCTCGAATCC
Source organism: Bacillus sp. FSL W8-0920 (assembly GCF_038593215.1). NCBI lineage: Bacteria > Bacillati > Bacillota > Bacilli > Caryophanales > Bacillaceae > Bacillus > Bacillus sp. FSL W8-0920. The sequence goes on from NZ_CP151974.1 coordinate 308,301, forward strand.
AGCATTACGTGTACAACATACCAAAAGGTCAATACGATGATGTATTTCTCTTCTTTGAGAAAAAGGTCTCTCAGGAGGCATTGCTTCCGCTTGTTCATTTATTTGCCGAGCGGCATGTGAAGCATGTGCATATTGTGACTTTATCAGACGAGGTGAAGGTGAATGGCTAATGTGTATACAAAGATGGGAAGCTATCCAGAGCAGGATGTAACCTTCTTACTCAAAGATTTATCATCCATTGAGATGGAGAAAAGTACAGAGGAGCGGGAACGTTCGATTCAGAGTGGTGCGCATTATTCAGAAATGCTGCCGATTGAATATAAACCAACCGAATCTTATATGGATTTATTCTATGAATCTCTGAAAGAAAGTAAGGAGAAGGTAGCAGAAGCAGTAGCTGTTGTAGCAGAACAGATTGTGAAAAAGCGAGGCTTCCAAACGGTGCTTTGCAGTTTGGCTAGAGCGGGAACGCCGATCGGGGTACTTATCAAACGATATATTCGAAAGACATATGGTCTTGAACTGCCTCATTACAGCATCTCGATTATTCGTGATCGAGGAATAGATGAGAATGCGCTACATTATATGCTCAAGGAACATCCGGGCTATGAGATTGCCTTTATTGATGGATGGACCGGAAAAGGTGCGATTTCGAGAGAGCTCCAAAAAGCGGTGATTGATTTTGAAAGAAAGTACGGTATTCGTCTTTCTAGTGAACTAGCTGTACTCGCTGATCCTGGCTATTGTACACATGTCTACGGAACGAGAGAGGATTTTCTCATTCCAAGTGCTTGCCTGAATTCGACTGTATCTGGACTTGTTAGTCGTACGGTACTAAACAACCGCTGGATCAATGCCGATGATTTCCATGGGGCAAAATATTATGAAGAGCTGCTTGAAGAGGATGTATCCAATCTGTATGTGGATACAATCGAAGAAGCATTTTCTAGCCTCGAACCGAATGTAGAAGAGAAAGCAGAAACCATCCTCACGCACGGAATGCCTGCGGATTGGCGAGGGATGGCGTCCATTGAAGCGATCGGTCAGGAGTTTCAAATTGAAAACACCCATTTGATTAAGCCGGGTGTTGGTGAGACGACTCGTGTGCTGCTGAGAAGAATCCCTTGGAAAATCTTGATTCAGCCTGGGTCTCAGGAGAAGCTAAAGCATATTTTGCTTTTGGCAGAGGACAGAGGCGTTCCTGTCATTGAATATGCCAATATGTCCTATACGTGCTGTGGACTCATTCGTCCGCTGGAGCAGACGTCATGAAGACAAGTGCGTTTGCCAGCGATTTAGACCGGACACTGATTTACTCACACCGAGTGCTGGATCAGTATGAGTATGAAGGAGATTATGATTTAGTTGAGATGCTGGATGAACGTCCGCTTTCCTATATGTCGGTTGAAACGAAGAAGTCTTTGCAGATGATTCATCAGTTAGGCTGGTTCATTCCAGTGACGACAAGAACGACCGCTCAGTATGAACGGATCACCTTCTTTCAGCAAGAGCTCAAACCGGAGTATGCCATCACGACAAATGGGGGCTGTATCCTTCATCACGGCAAGCCGCTTGAGAATTGGCAGGTCATCGTTGATGAGAGGCTCAAAGCGTGTATGTCAGTCAGAGAGATGCTAAGAGCCATCTCCGAACTTCCAGTTGCCGCATGGGTGAAGCGTACCCGGACAGCAGAGGGAAGATTTCTTTATTTGATTATGAAAGATGAGTATCTGTCTCGCATTCCACTTGCTGAATTGAAGCAGTGGGGCGAGGAGAGAGGCTGGCAGGTGTCTCTACAAGGACGGAAGCTTTACTTTATTCCGTCACCGCTCAATAAGTGGGATGCTGTTGCTTTTCTAAAGGAGCGGCTGGAGCTTGAATATGTATACGGTGCGGGTGATTCCCTCTTAGATGCAGGTCTCATTCGTCAGGCAGATATGGGCTTTGCCCCAAGGCATGGAGAAGTGCTCGACTTTGATCCATTGCTTGAGCCGACAGCAGCATCTGGCATGGCAGCAGCAGATGAAATCACCGCTTGTGTCATGAACCAGATGACGACCGCAAAAAAGCCTTCGATTCGATAGCAGAAGTAGAAGGGTGAATGATATGATAGTAGTAGCTTTCGAGAAAATATAGGAGAAAGGAAGGAGCGGCGTGAGTTATAAAGAAATCAATGTTAACCAAACACGGGCGGAGCAGGAAGCCTGGAAAAACGTGCTGAAAAAGCCGCTCCCTGAAAGAGACGGTTATGTAAAGGACGAGCATACATTGTCCTTGCCGCGTCTCGCCGCCCGGGTCCTTGGAACTCCGCATGATGCAACCGATTATTTTATTTATTTACATGAATTATATGAAACAGATGGCGTTCACATTTTAAGTGAAACGCTCAATCGTCATATTGAGCCGGAGCATTTTCAAGCGCTTCAACGCATTCATTTGATTAACCAAGAAGAAAAGGGATTATCTGTGAATCGCTTTGTGGCTTTCTTAGATGGTGAACAGCTGATTGTACGCCATCCAAACCCTGTGATGAACCGGCATATCCGCCTTTCATTGATCAAGGTGTTTGAGCATTTCAAACAGCTGCATGAAGGGGGATTTCAGCATCCCGATTTCCGCCGGGTACTCCTGGATGTAGTGAAGTTTTCAAATAATCATCTAGGTCCATGGCTGAAGGAAGTCAATATAGAAGAAAAAATGCCGGCTGTCATTTGGTATGGAGAGGCGAATAAAAGTCAGCTTTATTTTCTTTACTATGTCATGCTGATTGGCTGTGATGTTGTGCTATTTCATCCAGAGGGCGAGGATTCGTTCCGCGAACTAGATCCAGAAGAAAAGCTGACTTTTATTGATCAGTATCCGGGGACTTCAAAGCTGGAACCGTTCCCTACTGAAAAGCCTGAGAGGAAGTCAACGGTGGCGTACCGCTCGACAAGAGAGCTTGAAGAGGTGCTCCACACGGAAGATTCAATGCTGTATAAGCCTTGGCAATTCAGAGATCATACTCCTCATTCTATTACGCTGAAGACAACGTATGATGAGCTGTTTTTAATTGCAAAGGAACGTTCCTTTATCCGCCCTAATTTTCAAGCAGACCGCGACACGATACAGATTCCGAACCTCTTTGCGAAAATGATGGGAGTCACACGAGACAAGCGTGAATACTGGGATCGTATCCACACGTTAATGGAATGGAAAGAGACGAAGACCATTCGCCATTTTCCTTTTACGAAAGAAGTGTCTTCGAATTATCAATTTCATTATCAGCATGCCCTTTCGTCTGCTGGAGAGATTGATCCTGAATTATTAATGAAAAGCAACGTGTGGCAGTTTTCTCATCTATATGAGGGGACGCAGCGTGCGATAGCAGAGGCGATATCTCGAATCTGTCAGCATCCGAAGCTATTAAAAGAAGGCAATGAGACTGAATTAGATGTCCGTATTTATTTATTCAAACAGGTACTGCATATCGGCCAGGAGCTCATTGAACTCATTCAAACCTTTGATTATGCACAAACCGTACCGAAAGTGATTTTATATCATACGGAATATAATGGTGAGCTGACTCGTTCTGATGCGGCTGCCCTGATTTTTCTAAATGAAATGGGTGTGGATCTCTTCGTGTATCATCCGGCGGGATACCAGTGTATTGAGCGGTATATAGATGACCAATTATTTGATACCCATTGGCTTGATGAGATGGTTATGAACCAGGAGTTTAAAGAGCCGTCCATCGTTAGAAAATTATTTCAATCCATTAAAAACAGATAAGGAGATCAAAGCTTATGACAAATACAAACGGAAATGACATCATTTCAATTGATAAAGAGGAAATCTCCATTGAGAAGGCAGACGATATTCGCGTTCAGCTTCGAAATGAACCAGAAGTGCAAAATATTGCGAGACAGATCGATGCGAAAAATCAGCTGGAGCTGCTTGAATACGGAAAACAGCCGGCCGTTGAAATCTCTAAGTTCTCTGATCGTATTCTTTCGATGATGCGTTCAACTAGTGTCACTGACTCAGGAACGATGCTGACGCAGCTTGGAAAAATTATGGATCGTTTTGATAAAAATGATTTTGACGAGCCAAAGGGTGGTTTACTGTCAAAAATCTTTAAACGCGGCGGCAGCATGATTGAAAAGATTTTCAGTAAATATCAAACGCTCGGTGCAGAGATTGAAAAAATTAATGTAGAGATCAGTAAATATAAAGACGAAATGACCAAATCGACTGTGACGCTTGAAGAAATGTATGAGCATAACATTCAATACTATATGGAGCTTGAAAAGTATGTCGTTGCAGGTCAAATGAAAATCGAGGAATTAAAGCAATTGGTTCCTTCTTATGAAGAAAAAGCAGCTAGTGGAAACCAGCTCGCACAAATGGAGCTTGATACACTTCGTAACGGCATTCAAGCGTTGGAAGAGCGTGTATATGACCTTGATATGGCACGGATGGTGGCTCTTCAAACAGCACCGCAAATTCGTTTGCTGCAGCGTGGGAATACGAAACTAATCGGTAAAATCAACTCAGCGTTCATTATCACGATTCCGATCTTTAAAAATGGCATCATTCAAGCTGTGACAGCGAAAAGACAAAAGCTTGTGGCTGATTCAATGAGTGAGCTGGATAGAAGAACAAATGAAATGCTGAAACGAAATGCTGAAAACATCTCAAGCCAAAGTGTAGAGATTGCCAAATTGTCTGGACGTCCAAGTATCGACATTGAAACGATCGAATCTTCCTTTAATACGATTGTACAAGGGATGAAAGAGACAAAACAGATCGAAGAAGAAAACAAACGATTACGCGAAGATGGAACAAAGCGTATGCTTGAATTGCAAGATAATATTAAGCGAGCTGCCCTAGAGTCCTAAAAAATAAGCTGTCTGTAACTAAAGTTGCAGGCAGTTTTTTTAATATTTTAATTAAAATTTGAATGAAAAAGGTTTCTATGTGACCATTTTCGGGTAAATCCTGTTCAGGGGAATGGTTCACCCATGTTTGAAAAAGTCCGCTATGGTGAGGATTTGAGTTATTTTTTAGCACAATTAGGAATTTCAAGTAAAATATTGTCTGATGAGAGGAAATACCCCGTAAAATATGTTGTTTATGAAGCATTCTATAGGATTTACGAGTAATACGGCGTATAAACTCTAATCACCAGACCTCTTATATGGAATTCATACATATTGTGCGGAAATAAGCGAATTCTAAAGATTGTTCGCATCATAACGCTTATGTTACGGTTATAAAGATGCTAATTTGGAGGGAAAATATGAATTCTGAAGAGAGAAATATCAAAATCAAGATAAATAATGTATCTAAAATTTTCGGTAAAAATGCTAAAAAAGCAACTCAAATGCTTGAAAAAGGAAAAACAAAAAGAGAGATCCTAAAAGAGACCGGCGCAACAGTTGGTGTCAATCGAGCAAATTTTGATGTGTATGACGGCGAGATATTTGTCATCATGGGGCTATCAGGGAGCGGAAAGTCCACACTTGTGCGGCTGCTAAATAGGTTAATCGAACCAACCTCCGGCGAAATATATATTGATGGGGATATGATAACAAATATGTCAAAGGATCAATTGCGTGAAGTCAGACGGAAAAAGATCAGCATGGTCTTCCAAAACTTCGCATTGTTCCCGCACCGCACCATTCTTGAGAACACAGAGTATGGTCTTGAATTACAAGGTGTAGACAAAGAAGAGCGCCACTCAAAAGCGCTTGAATCTTTAAAGCTTGTTGGACTTGAAGGCTTTGAAGAGCAATATCCAAACCAATTAAGTGGTGGGATGCAGCAGCGTGTTGGATTGGCACGTGCATTAGCAAATGACCCTGACATCTTATTGATGGATGAAGCATTCAGCGCACTCGATCCATTAATTCGTAAAGACATGCAGGATGAATTGCTTGAGCTTCACACATCTGTAGGAAAAACGATCATTTTCATTACCCATGATTTAGATGAGGCGCTTCGGATTGGCGACCGCATTGTGCTCATGAAGGACGGGAATATCGTCCAAATCGGAACACCAGAAGAAATTTTGATGAACCCATCGAATGAATATGTTGAACGTTTCGTTGAAGATGTCGACCTTTCTAAAGTATTAACCGCTGGTCATATTATGAAACGTGCAGAAACAGTCCAGCTCGACAAAGGGGCACGTGTTGCGCTCACGCTCATGAAAAACCTTGGAATTTCGTCAATCTATGCAGTTGATAAGAAAAAGCATTTATTAGGTGTTATTTCTGCACAAGCAGCGAAAAAGGCGGCAGAAATGGGAGCATCGCTTGAAACTGTTCTTGATAAAGAATTCACGACAGTATTGGAATCTACGTATTTGACAGAAATCTTTGATGCAGTGTCTGATGCGGCAAACATTCCAATTGCCGTTGTCGATGAGAAAAACAGAATGAAGGGTATTGTGGTCAGAGGTGCATTAATTGGTGCGTTATCAGGTAATGATGAGTATATCAACATGTCTTCTAACAAGCTTGAGGAAATTAAAACACAAGAGCCTTCTGCACAGGAGGTAGAATAAGATGTTTAGTATGAGTGATTTACCTAGAATTCCGTTCGCGGATTACATCGATCAATTTGTTGACTGGTTAACATTAACGTTTGGCGGTTTCTTTGATGGCATCACAAATGGATTAGCAGGTACAGTAAATGGAATTGTGGCAGTACTTGGTGTGATTCCATCCATTATTTTAACCCTTATTTTTGCCGGCATTGCTTGGTGGATCAGTACAAGAGGAATTGCTCTTTTCACACTTATTGGATTCTTGCTGATTGACTATTTAGGCTACTGGCATCCAATGCTTCAAACCCTTGCGCTCGTTTTAACAGCTGTGGTCATTTCCATCGTAATCGGGGTTCCGATCGGTATTTGGGCATCACAGAAGGAAACTGTGCGTAAAATTGTGACACCGATTTTAGATTTAATGCAGACAATGCCTGCATTCGTTTATCTATTACCAGCCATCTTCTTCTTTAACATTGGCGTTGTGCCTGGAGTTGTGGCATCGGTTATTTTCTCTATGCCGCCAACGATTCGTATGACGATTCTCGGTATTAAACAAGTACCAGCTGATTTAATTGAAGCAACAGAAGCATTTGGTTCAACGACATTCCAGCGTTTGTTCAAAGTTCAGCTTCCACTTGCAACAAAAACCATCCTAGCTGGTATTAACCAAAGTATCATGCTTGCTCTATCAATGGTCGTCATTGCGGCAATGGTAGGTGCACCAGGACTTGGTTCAGAAGTATATAGTGCGGTAACGCAGCTGAAAACAGGAATTGGATTTGAAGCAGGTATTGCCATTGTCATTGTGGCAATTACACTTGACCGTATTACACAAAACATTAAAACGAAAAAAACCAGGGGGAATGCTTAATGTGGAAAAAGTCTCTCTACATTGGGATGACCGCCCTGCTTGTCTTTTTACTAGCCGCTTGTGGCGCAAAGTCGGACTCAAATGCGAGTGCAGCACAGCAGGTGAATAAAACCATTATCGGCATTGATCCCGGTTCAGGAATTATGGCGCTAACGGATCAAGCCAAAAAGGATTACGGCTTAGAGGATTGGACGGTTGTGTCTGCATCAAGTGCAGCCATGACTGCAACGCTCAAGAAATCTTACGACCGTAAAAAGCCAATCATCATCACTGGCTGGAATCCACACTGGATGTTTTCTCGATATGATTTAAAATATTTAGAGGACCCAAAGAAATCTTACGGTGAAGCGGAAGAGATTCATACGATTTCACGTAAAGGGTTTGCAAAAGATCAGCCAGATGCCGCCAAAATGCTTGGTCAGTTTAAATGGTCTCAAGATGACATGGGCGAAGTCATGATGGATATCCAAGATGGTATCAATCCAAAGGATGCCGCCGTTAAATATGTGAAGAAACATAAAGACCAAGTAGCGAAATGGACAAAAGGCGTGAAAAAGTCGAATGGTGACAAAGTCAATCTTGCCTACGTTGCGTGGGATAGTGAGATTGCAAGTACCAATGTTGCTGCAGAAGTACTGCGTGAGCTCGGATTTAAAGTGACCTTGACTCAGGTGGAAGCAGGTCCAATGTGGACAGCAATTGCAACTGGAAGTGCGGATGCCTCGTTATCTGCTTGGCTGCCAAATACGCATAAAACGTATGCAGCGAAGTTTAAAGGGAAATATGATGATCTAGGCACAAGTATGAAAGGTCTTCGCATGGGTCTAGTTGTTCCGACATATATGAAGAACGTCAACTCGATTGAGGATTTGAAAAAATAGCCAATTATGATGAGGTTCCCTTATAATAGAAGGGAGCATATGAAAAAGCAGTCTGCTCAAAAAGCGGCTGCTTTTTTCTTATATATAAGGAAGGTGGACGAGTTGTCGATGATGGTTAAGCCAATCATGATTTTCCTGCATGGCGGAGGAGTAAGTAGCTGGATGTGGCAGGAGCAGATAAAAACATTCAAAGAAGCGTATGAATGCTATACGCCTGACCTCATTGGTCACGGGACTAGAGCAGATGAACAGTCCTTTTCCATGCGAGAAAGTGCTCTTGAAATCATCTCATGGATCAAGCAGCATACGCACGGACATAAAGTAATACTCGTTGGCTTCTCTCTAGGTGCACAGGTTGCCGTTGAGGTGTTATCAAAAGAGCCTGACATCGTAGACATAGCCGTCATCAATAGTGCTCTTGTAATGCCGCTGCCATGGCTTTACTTGATGGTGAGACCTCTTTTACCTCTTACGTATCCATTATTAAAGAAAGATTGGTTTATCGAGCTCCAAGCTGAAAAAATGGGGCTTCCAAACGATGTACTCAATCACTATGTGGCGGATTCGAAGAATTTGCAGAAGAAAACCCTTCTGACGATGTTTCAAGAAAATCTCCATTACAAGCTCCCAGACACGTTTCAACAAGCGAAGGCACGAATTCTTGTCACAGTGGGGGAAAAGGAAAAAGGCATCATGAAACGATCAGCAAAGAAAATAACGAATTCACATCCGCAGGCAGCAGGTGTCGTCGTTCCCGCTATTGGACATACATTTACGTTTGAGAAGAAAGAACTGTTTATGGATATGGTTCAATGCTTTATAGAGGAACGCGCATTACCAGTGGAATTAAAGGAAATCAAGTAACCGAAAGTAAAGACAGGCATAAAAGAGGCAGCCAAATCTTAGAACCTATATGATAGAGGTATAAAACGCTTACAGATGAGCTACTGTCTGACTGAAAGCTCATGAGACGTAGAAGGAGGAGCTATGAGTAAAAACTATATCATATTCGGTGCAAGTCAAGGATTAGGGGATGCTTTTGTTAAAGGTCTTCCTTCAAGCGGAGATACAGTTTGGATTGTGTCTCGAAGTGAACCGAGCAGTTTGAAATTAGATGACGGTGTACATAGAATTTGGCTGAAAATTGATTTATCAAGCCAATCTCATATCCCATACATGATCGAAGCATTGGGGGACAAAACCATTGATGTCCTGATCTATAACGTCGGCTTATGGGAAAAACGAGGCTTTGAAGATGATTATTCATTTGATCACGATCAGACAGAGGATATCGCTCATTTAATCAATGTGAACGTCACGTCTACGATTACTTACATCCAAGCACTGCTTCCGCACGTAAGAAAATCGGAGAATGGAAAAATCATCGTGATTGGTTCGACGGCGGGACTTGATCATACAAACCTACCGCAAGTTTCTTTTGTTGCATCTAAATTTGGCCTGCGCGGAATTGTGAATGCACTAAGAGAGCATGTGAGAAAAGATAAAATATCTGTCACCTGTATTAATCCAGGAGAGCTGGCGGCAGAGGTACCATATGAAGATGGTGCCGAAAAAGCCATCGCTCTATATGATGAAACGAGAATTCCTGTACAGGATATAGTAGAGCTTGCGAGATGTGTGATTCATTTATCAAGGGTATCCTGTGTAAAAGAAATCAACGTCCCAGCCATGACAGATTTGAATGCGTAAAACAATCAGACCACCCGTTTAAAGAAAAGACGGGTGGTTTTTTGATTTTATGATGAATGCTGCTGAAGGGTTTGATAAACAGCTTCAGTCAAAATTTCAATGCCGGTAAAAATAGCAGAGCGGTCGAATGTCATATACGGATGATGTAGACCCGGCTTTAGATCACAGCCTAAACCAAGCATCGTGGATTTGATATGCGGAACCTTTGCTGCATAAAAGTGAAAATCCTCTCCGCCTGTCGTTACGATCGGAGGATCAAGCTGTTCTTTCCCTAAAATCTTTTCAATGGCTTGAGACATCATCTGAACGGCTTCCTCATTTAAGGTAGCGGCAGGCAGACGATGATCTGTTGAAAGGGTAATGGAAGCGCCAAAGGCATCCGCTACAGCATGTACGGCTCTTTCAATTTCTTTTTCTAGTTCATCCATCACTTCATTTGTTTGTGCTCTGACATCTAATGTAAAAGAAGCTTTGCCGGGGATGATGTTTGAACTACCTCCGCCAGCATGTAGGTTGGTCATTTTCACAGAATGTGCAACTCTTGGGTCGACATGAATATGCGCGAGTCTTTGCACGAGGGTAGAAGCCACTTCAATGACGTTGACCCCTAGATGCGGGCGTGCACCGTGGGCTTCCTCACCAATAATTGTGCCGATGTAATGATTACTCGATCCATGTAAGATCGCAGGTGCGCAGCGTCCGTTTAATGTTTCTTGAATTGGGCGCACATGCACTCCGTATAAGTAATCAACGTCTGCTAGCACACCTTTTTCAATCATTTTCAGCGCACCGCCGCCTTTTTCCTCAGCAGGCTGAAAAATGAAGCGGATGGTGCCGTTTGGGAGCTCCTTTTCTTTTAATGCCATGAAGGTACCGAGTGCCATTGTCATGTGTGCATCGTGACCACATGAATGATTGGCTTGAAACTCACCATCTACTTCCTGCCAAAGTGCATCAATATCGGCTCTCACAGCGACCACTGGTGAACCTTCTCCCATTTCACCGATCACTCCTGTACAGTCGTCAAATGTTCGAGTTTGACAGCCCATTTTCTTTAATAAGTCCTCAAGATAAGCCGTCGTATTCGTTTCTTCCCAGCTGATTTCAGGGTGGGCGTGCAGGTGATCAAAGATGTCTTTCACCGTTTGCTGCATGTCGTTTGTCAAAGTTGTCATGAATAGCCTCCTTGCTGACAGAAAATCTGTCAAAATATTCTTTTAGTGAAATAATATTGATCTTAAATATCATCAGTGTTTATAATATAACACATCATTTGATTATTCAGAAAATTAAGTGAAATTCCAATCGGGACAAAGGGGTTTTGACACATGAAAACAGCAGCAGTATTACCACCAGAGAAACAAAAAAGAAAACTTCAAATGCCGGATGCGTATGTTCTCTTATTTATCATTGCGCTCATTTGTACCGTTGCAACGTATTTTGTGCCAGCAGGTGAATTTGACCGAAAGACGTCAGGGGAAATTACAACAGCTGTTCCTGGCAGTTATCACCGCATTGATCAATCACCCGTAAGTCCAGTGGGCTTTTTTACAGCCATTCAGGAAGGGATGGTAGGGTCTTCTTCTATTATTTTTCTCATTCTATTTACTGGTGGAACCATAGCCATTTTGGAGAAAACAGGTGCCATTAACGGAATGATTCACCATGTCATCAGCAGATTTCAAACAAAGCAATTATTGTTTATTTGCATTGTTGGAGGATTATTTTCAGTGCTTGGAACGACCGGAATTGTCGTGAACTCTGTTATAGGATTTATTCCAATCGGGATCATTGTGGCAAGATCCTTGAAATGGGATGCTGTGGCAGGAGCTGCGGTCATTTATATCGGCTGTTATGCCGGGTTTAACGCAACCATATTGTCTCCATCTCCACTGGGGTTATCTCAGACGATTGCAGAGCTGCCGATTTTTTCTGGCATTGGCCTGCGTGTCATTATTTATCTTTGTTTTCTTATATCTAGTATTGTGTACATCTATTTATATACAAGACGCCTAAAGAATAAAGAGAAGGGAAGTCTTCTTGGAGATGAATGGTTTCCTGCGAAGGGACTTGGCGGATCTGATGCAGAATCTGTGGACAAGCCTGCATTTACGGGCAGGCATAAGCTGATTTTAGCAGTGTGTGGATTGTCTCTTGGGGGCTTCTTATATGGCGCGCTTCAGCTTGGCTGGACCGATAAGGAAATGGCAGGAGTCTTCATTTTCATGGCCATTGCTGCTGGATTGCTTGGCGGATTAGCAGCTAATGATATTGCGAAAACGTTTATTGTCGGCTGTCAAAGCCTTGTTTACGGCGCACTCATTGTTGGGATGGCACGCTGCATTTCTGTCATTTTGGAAAACGGTAAGCTGCTTGATACTGTGGTTAATGGCTTGGCGAGTATGCTGACAGGATTTAGTCCAATTGCTGGTGCGATCGGGATGTATATTGCGAGTGCACTTCTTCACTTTTTGATTTCATCAGGATCAGGAGAAGCGGTTGTCTTTATTCCAATTCTTGCGCCGCTGGCTGACTTAATGGGCATCACAAGACAGGTCGCTGTAGAAGCGGTGATGCTTGGTGAAGGGGTGGTTAACTGTATCAATCCGACGTCAGGTGTGCTCATGGCTGTGCTTGCTGCTAGTGGTATTCCTTATGTGAAGTGGCTTCGTTTTATGGTGCCTCTTGCGCTCATTTGGTTTGTCATTGGCCTTGTCTTTATTTGCATCGGCGTGATGATCAATTGGGGACCTTATTAACATGTATAAAGCTGCTGACAATGGCTTGGCAGCTTTTTTCTTGTGGAAATATGCATGGAGACAGCGCTTTGAAAGCACAATAAGTGTGTTCACAAATTCGCAACATATTTTTTTTCAGAAACCCCCTTGAAAAAGTTTGTGAAGTGTTGCACAATAAGAATGTGAAATACTTCACATACGAAAAACAACCTAGTTTTACTCTGGAGGATGAGATAAATGACAAACGAAAAAGTAAACAAAGTAGCACTTATTGGAGCAGGTTTTGTAGGTAGCAGTTATGCCTTTACATTAATAAATCAAGTGATCACAGATGAATTGGTTGTCATCGATTTGAATCAAGATAAAGCAATGGGTGACGTCATGGATTTAAACCACGGGAAAGCATTTGCTCCGCATCCGGTGAACACATGGTATGGAGATTATGAGGATTGTAAGGATGCGGACATTGTGTGTATCTGTGCTGGAGCGAACCAAAAGCCAGGTGAAACGAGACTTGACCTTGTTGAAAAAAACTTAAATATATTTAAAGGCATTGTAGACAATGTGATGAAAAGTGGATTCGATGGTATTTTCTTAGTCGCCACAAACCCTGTTGATATTTTAACATATGCGACTTGGAAATTCAGTGGACTGCCAAAAGAGCGAGTGATTGGCAGTGGAACTACACTTGATACTGCAAGATTTAGATACATGCTTAGTGAGTACTTTGACGCAGCGGCACACAATGTGCATGCGTACATCATTGGAGAGCATGGGGATACAGAGCTTGCTGTTTGGAGTCATGCGAATATCGGAAGTGTACCGATTACAGAATTAATGAAGAAAAATGATCAATACAAACAAGAAGATTTAGATGAGATGATGGAAAATGTCCGTCATGCCGCTTATCAAATCATTGAGAAAAAAGGCGCTACTTACTACGGCGTAGCGATGAGTTTGGCCCGCATAACAAGAGCGATTTTGCACAATGAAAACAGTATTTTGACTGTCAGCACTTACTTAGATGGAGAGTACGGAGCAGAAGATGTCTACATTGGTGTACCTGCCCTTGTGAATCGAAATGGCGCAACAGAAGTGATAGAGCTTGCACTGAATGATACAGAAAAAGAACAATTCGCGCACAGTGTGAATGTGTTAAAAGAGATTTTGGCTCCTCATTTTTAATCAAAAGCAACCTATCTGAGCAGAAAAGGATGAATCACTATGTGGCAGCAAATATATAATCCGTTTGGTAATGAGTTCGTGAGTGCATTGGTAGCAATGCTTCCAATTTTGTTTTTCCTACTTGCATTAACCGTATTTAAGTTAAAAGGTGTTTTAGCCGCTTGTTTTACCTTAATCGTCAGTTTTGTAACAGCGGTTTTCTTCTTTCATATGCCAATTGAAAAAGCATTATCTGCTGTGCTGCTCGGTATATCTAATGGGCTGTGGCCTATTGGATATATCGTCATCATGGCGGTGTGGCTCTATAAAATTGCTGTGAAATCTGGTAAATTCGATGTTATTCGTTCTAGTATTGCAGGAATCTCTCAAGATCAACGTCTTCAGCTCTTATTAATTGGTTTTAGTTTTAACGCATTTTTAGAGGGAGCCGCTGGGTTTGGTGTACCGATTGCGATTAGTGCCGCTCTCTTAACAGAGCTTGGGTTTAAACCGCTGAAAGCTGCGATGCTCTGCTTAATTGCCAATGCTGCGTCTGGCGCATTTGGTGCTGTGGGTATCCCAGTCATTACAGGGGCGCAAATGGGCAATATGACGCCGCTTGCATTATCTCAAACCCTTGTGTTTACGATTCCGTTTATTTCATTCTGTATTCCGTTCCTACTCATTCTCATTGTGGACGGATTCAAAGGGATTAAAGAAACGCTCCCTGCCTTGCTTGTTGTGAGTGGAAGCTATGCCATTTTGCAAGCTGTCACAATGGTGACAATGGGTCCTGAGCTTGCCAATATTATTTCAGCTTTAGCAAGTATGGGGATTTTGGCTTTATTTCTTCGAAAATGGCAGCCGAAACATATTTATCGTGAAGAAGGGGCACCAGACATTGAACAGAAACAAACGTATCGCGGCGTTGAAGTGCTGAAAGCATGGTCTCCATTCTATATTTTAACTGCCGTGATTACGGTATGGAGTCTACCAGCATTTAAAGCATTGTTTGCTGTAGGAGGCCCGTTCAACTGGACAACCATTTTAGTAAAAATGCCATTTTTGCATCAGCAAATTGTGAAATTACCACCAATTGCACAAACAGCAACACCTATTGATGCGATCTTTAAAATTGATGTGATCAGTGCAACGGGTACTGCCATTCTGATTGCGGTGATGCTGACAGGTTTGTTTAGCAGACATATTACATTAACAGAAGGCGCTGCTTGCTTAAAAGCATCAGTGAAAGAGCTTTGGGTGCCAGTTCTCACTATTTGTTTTGTCATGGGCTTTGCCAACTTGGCGAACTTCGCTGGACTAAGTTCAGCCATTGGGCTTGCACTTGCCAAAACAGGCGATTTGTTCCCGCTTGTCAGCCCAGTGCTTGGCTGGATCGGGGTGTTTATTACAGGATCTGTCGTGAGTAACAACGCCTTATTCGGTAACCTTCAAGCAGTTACTGCTTCTCAAATCGGCTCTCAAGCAGGTTTGTTAATCGGAGCAAATACAACAGGCGGGGTCATGGCGAAATTAATTTCTCCACAATCTATCGCCATTGCTACAGCAGCAGTTGGAGAAACAGGTAAAGAATCTGAGCTCTTCCAAAAGACTGTGAAGTACAGCTTCATCCTGCTCGGCATAGTGTGTGTATGGACATTCATTCTTGCTCAATTTATATAGGTTTAAAAAAAGACTGAGACAGCTCTCAGTCACAGCGTGTAGACAAGCCTTCGCATTCTTTGTCAGGCCTGTGCTCCGGTGCTCACGAATGTCAAATTCGCTCCGCTCCGTTGCTCGTCCTTCCTAGACTGCAAAGGTTTTCTATCACGCTGAAAAAAGGAAAACAAAGGGCTAAAATAAAGATCATTTTAGCCCTTTGTCACCAAAAAAGACTGAGACAGCTCTTAGTCTTTTTTGTTTATGTCGATTCCCTTGTCACGAGCCGGGTAGGCAGCTGGATATGTTCACGCTGTAATGGTTTTTGGTCTTGCAGGATCTCGATTATTTGCTGCACAGACCGCTGGCCAAGCTCTACGATCGGGATGTCGATTGTGGTGATCGTTGGAGCCGTCACCTCGCAAATGTCTTGATTGTCATAGCCAATCACCGCTAGATCCTGAGGAATTTGATAACCATATGAAATGGCCTGTTTAATGAGTCCTGCTGCGACTTGATCATTACCGGTGAAAATGGCATCAGGTGCATTCTTCATGTCATGGATGACATCCATTAAGCGAAAACCGTCTTCAATGGTGAAGGCCTCGCCGAACAGCCAATCGTCATGCAGCGGCAAGCCGTGTGCAGAAAGAGCATCGAGATAGCCCTGTTTCCTTTGTTTCTGTGCTTCACTGCTTTCTGTATCAAAGCAAAACCCGATCGATTTCCGCCCCGACTGAATCAAGTAGTCAACTGCTTTATAGGCAGCTTCCCGCTCATCGTATCCAATAATCGGGATGTCTGCTGTTTGATGATATTCATTCGCCATGACAATAGGGCCGTTCGTTAAAAATGGCTCGATCTTTTCCCACGGATTTTCTAATGCCCCTAATATGACCCCATCTACTTCTCTTCTTTTTAATAATTGAAGCCCTTCAAGCTCTAATGATTCCTGATAAAACGTCTGAAGCACGATGGCTTTATAGCCTTGATCCAGTGCTTCTTTTGAAATTCCTTTAATGAATTGTGCAAAAAAAGGATGGTCCACAGCCGGGACAGACACAGCAATGGTTTTTGTCTGATGTGAACGAAGGGTGCGAGCCGCTGAACTCGGTGTATATTCCATTTCTTTCATCACCTGTAAAATGAGCTGGCGCTTTTCCTCTGACACATATGGATGATGATTCAGCACTCTGGAAACGGTGGTGGTTGAAACCCCGCAGCGTTTGGCAATTTCATAAATTGTACACATATTAACAAATCCTTTACACAAAGTTATTGTTCTGAAATCGATAACATCATTTACAATGTGAAACAAGTTAAATATTAACAAATGGAATTGATTAATTGGAGGGAATGGAATGCAAATATTGACGAAGATATCAGGTAAAAGCAAGGATTATCTTCCTTTGCTGGATATGATCAATCAAGGTGTTCAAGTAAAGTCTGATTCAGTTGAAAAGCACCTAGCAAATGAAAAGCTGGTGACGTTCCTCGAGCAAGATATAGGGCACACAGGATTGGAAAAAATTCTCTTCCATTATAAACAAAATAAGGAAAAAAAGATACCGTTCCTGCCAGTCGATAAACTGATTTCAGAGGATGAGATCGATGACATTATGCAGGTGCTGAAAGAAGTATTGAGTTCTGGCCGTTTTACTTCAGGGCCATATATCCCGGCGTTTGAAAAGCAGCTCGCTGAGTACTTAGGGAAGAAATATGTCATTGCCACGTCAAGTGGAACAGATGCCCTAATGATCAGCCTTATATCAGCAGGCGTCACTCCAGGAGATGAGGTCATTTTGCCAGCGAATAGCTTTGCTGCAACAGAAAATGCAGTGCTTGCGATTGGGGCTGTTCCAGTCTATGCCGATATTGATCCAGATACTTACTGCTTGGCACCGAGTGAAATAGAGAAGCATATCACAGATCAAACGGCATGCATTCTTCCGGTTCATTTATATGGAAAACAAGCGGATATGAAGGCCATTTCGGCGATTGCGAAAAAGCATGGGCTGAAAATCATTGAAGATGGCTGTCAGGCGATCGGCAGCACGGGCCTTGGAGCATATGGAGATGGGCTTGTTCTCAGCTTTAATCCATACAAAAATCTTGGTGTCTGCGGCAAGGCAGGAGCCATCGCGACAAATGATGAAGCCTTAGCGGAGAAATGCATGGAGATCAGCTATCACGGCTTTGAAGTAGGAAAGAAAAATGTCAAACGCAGTGACTATGGCTTTAATTCGAAAATTGATAATTTGCAGGCAGCGATCGGACTCGAACGTATGAAGTATTTAGGATTACAAAACTTTAAACGTTTCTACTTAGCAAAGCGATACATTGACCAGCTGCAAACGCTTGAGGAAGAAGGATACTTGAAGCTTCCGAAGCTAACGGATGACCACGTCTGGCATCTGTTCCCGATTAGAGTGCTGAAGGGAGAGCGAGATGAGCTTGCAGCAAAATTGCTGAAAATGGGCATAGAAACGGATGTTTATTACCCGATTCTATCGCATCAGCATCAAACAAAACTTGTTTCTCAAAAGTATAAACAAACGACACTTCCACAAACGGAAAAAGCAGCACAGGAATTACTTCACTTGCCGTTGTATCCAGGCATGCCGCTGCAAGATCAGGAGAAGGTCATCGAGGGGGTTCATCATGTTATCAAGTCTTCCATTCAATAAAAAGCTGCTGAATCAGCCGGATAATCCGAAGTGGATCGTCTTCTGTGACTTTGATGAAACCTATTATTCTCACGAAATGACAGAGGAGCAGAGAGAGGATGTCAAGCGGCTGGAAGCCTTTGTGGCAGAAAAGAGTGAAGCAGGACAGCTCATGCTTGGCTGGGTCACGGGAAGTAGCCTCGATTCTGTCACAAGTAAAATGAAAACAGGCGGTTTTTATCAATTCCCGCATTTTATTGCGTCGAACTTAGGGACTGAGATTGTGTATACATCGGATGCTCGTTTTGGACAGCCAGATGCGGAGTGGATGAAGCGGCTGGATGCACAGGGCTTCTCAGATGAAAAAATTGAAGACATCCTCGAAACCATACATGAAAAGGGAATTCATCTCAGACCGCAAACGCAGCTGGGCAGCTCAGGGTATAAGAAGAATTTCTATTATCAGGAGCAGGATGAACGGACAGATCTTCATCATCTATCATTCATCCAAACACTTGCCAAAGAGCGCGGGGTGGCGGTCAACATCAACAAATGCAATCCGCTCGCAGGAGACCCTGCTGACTGCTATGATGTCGATTTTTTACCAGTCGGCACAGGGAAGGATGAAATTGTCCGCTTTATGCTGAAGCAATATGATTTATCGAAAGGTCAAGGCTTTGCCTTTGGAGATAGTGGGAACGATTTGCGGATGCTTCAATCCGTCACGCACGGTTTCCTCGTCCAAAATGCGACGGCCGAAGCCAAGCGGCACCATCATCAAATTTGTCATCATGGGTATGCAAAAGGAATCTATGAAACACTGAAAACAGTGATGTATAAACATGAGGAGGCACATTCATGAAGAAAATTGGAATTGTTGGAGCAGGGAATATTGCAAAAGCACATGCAAGAGCATTATCAACGATCAAAGGTGCAGAGTTATCAGGTGTTTATGATTTACACGAGTCAGTTGCACAGGGATTCATTAAACAGTATGGCGGACGCGTGTATTCAAGTATCGAAACTTTAGCAGATGCATCTGATGGGTTGATCATTGCTTCCCCGAATTTTTGTCACAAAGACCATGCCCTTCAGGCACTAAGAGCAGGACAGCCCATTTTATGTGAAAAGCCGATGGCTGTGTCGCTGAAGGAAGCGAAGGAAATGGTGGAGACAGCCAAACAGTTCCAGGTTCAAGCCAGTATGGGCTTTAACTATCGTTACTTATCCTTTGTGAATATTTTGAAGAATTTGATTGCCAATGGTGAATTAGGTCGGATTTTAACTGTCAGGACTCATTTTAAGAAAAACAGTGCCCTCAGAAGAAAGACATTTTCATGGAGAGACAGCGGGGAGAGTCTGCGTACGAGCGGTGCATTAGGAGATCTTGGCATTCATTTAATTGATATGCTTTGGTACTTATTTGGCAGTGACATGAAGAAAGACTCCTTAAATACCAAGATGCTGACGCATGTAAAGGAAAAGGAAGAGAAAAAGGTACAGGTGGATGATCATACCGAAATTTTCGGTCAGATGGAGAATCAAGTGTTCTTTCATTTGGTCACATCCAAAAGTACGCAGCCGGAGGAATGCGGATTTAGTGTAGAAGTCGTTGGTCATGACAAGGTATTCAAATACCATACGAACATGAAAAACGAATATGAGATCAGCGATGGCTTGTGTGTGGAGCGTCATCAAATGCCGCAAACCTTGCTGACAGATCCGCCAAACGAATTTTACGGATGGTCTGATACGTTCCGTGATCAGCTGATGCACTGGGTGAATACAGATCCATATCCATCTCATATGAAAGTCGCTGATTTTGTAGACGGGTATCGCGCGCAAGCAGCGCTTAATACGTGCTTCGAGAGGGAAGAGGCTGTCGAGTCTGCCCAGACATATTAAAGAGGTGGAGCGGAGGATGTCAAAACTCCGCTCCTTTTTAGAGGAAGTGAAAAGATGAAAAAAGTATTTTATTTTGGCTGTGTCTTTTATTTTTTTATTGGGACCATTCATGTGTTTTTTGGCAGCTTAACTCCTTATTTACTGTCTAGTTACGATAAGGGTCCTGGGGAATTATCTTCTTTAATCTTTTTTCAGTTTATTGGTTTTTTGACAGGGGTTCTGTTATCCCCCATCCTTGTGAGGAAAAAAGGCTACGGCGCTGTTCTGACCATGGGTCTTTTGCTGATGATCGGGTCACTTCTGCTTGGGCTTTTGGTTCCTGGCTGGTCAACACTTGTGCTGGCAGGTTTTTTTCTTGGGAGCGGGGCAGGCAGTCTTGAGACAACAGCCGGAGCGTATGTGATTTCGATGGCAAACAGTGCGAAGCGAATCAGCATCATGGAGGTCTTCTTTGGGTTAGGAGCACTGTTATTTCCACTTGTGATTTTACTAACTGTCAATGAACAGACGTGGCACTATGTGTTTTTATTTCAAGTCGGTGCACTGACATTCTTCCTTATGCTCTGGCTTACCTTCATGAACAAATTGCCTAGTGGACAGATGACTGCTCCTTCCAATGGGGTAAGAAAACCGTCCTTACTTGTTGATCGAAACAATCGAATCATTGTGGTGATCATGATTTGCTTTGCCTTTTTCTACGCAGGGATTGAAACGAACTTTGCGAACTTTTTACCGTCGATCATGCTGGAGAAGGGAGGAGACAATTGGGGTCTCTTTGCGGTCTCTACCTTTTGGACAGCGATCGTCATTGGCAGAACTGTCATTGCGAGAAAAGCTGATAAGTTGCACCCGCTGCGTTTTTTAAAGCTAAGCGCAGCACTCATGATTCTGCTGCTCGTTGTATTTGCCCTGACAACCCACATCGCCGCGCAGCTGCTTCTCATCTTTTTCATCGGTCTGTGTGCAGCTGGTATGTTCCCAATCGCACTGACTGCATCTGCATTAATGATTGAAAATGCGATCGACGAGGCGACGAGTTACTTTATTGCAGCCGCAAGTTTAGGCGGAGCCTGCTTGTCCTTCTTGATCGGCTTTAGTCTTGAATGGGCAGGAGCAGCAAGTGCCGTCTTTGTTTTCGCCTTCTTAGCTGTTCTTCTGTTTGCAGCTGCGATTCAAATGAAACGTGCTACGAAAAAGGAAACGGTCCTGCCGCAACAATCGGCGCTGAAAGCCGATCGTTAAGCAATATCCAATGTCTCCTTGAATCCACCTGAAAAGATGGCAAAGGACTTGTACTAAACCATAGAACGTTTGAATAATATGTACAAGTCAGCATCAAAAGGAGGACGTCTATGTGGCGGTGTTTTTTGGTTATATCTTTTTAGGGTTGTCACTTTCAGCGCCTGTTGGGCCAGTCAATGCAGCTCAAATCGACAGAGGGATTAAAAGTGGATTTTGGCACGCGTGGATTTTTGGTGTGGGGGCAATGGCTGCGGATATTGTCTATATGCTCCTCATTTATTTTGGTGTCGCCCAGCTTTTGACCGCACCTCTTGTGAAAACCTTTTTGTGGCTGTTCGGCTTTTTTGTTCTGACCTATACCGGCATTGAGAGCCTGCGTAAAATCAATTTGCAGGAGAGTCCGAAAAAGGATGGAGGAAACACTTCGGTGGGTCAGTCATTTATGACGGGGTTTTTCATTTCTCTTTCCAATCCGCTCAGTATTTTATTTTGGCTTGGCATCTATGGCAGTATTTTGGCCAATACGATCGAAAAGTATGGGACATCCCAATTGCTCATGTATAGTATGGCTATTTTTATCGGCATGCTGATTTGGGATTTCAGTATGGCACTGCTTGCTAGTTCGTTTCGGCGTTATTTAAGTGAACGTGTCTTACATGGCTTATCCGTGCTTGCAGGCTTATCTTTACTTGGTTTCGGCGTCTATTTTGGTTATCAAGGGATCCTGGCATTGATTGGGTAGGAAAAACAGACTGATACATTCAGTCTGTTTCAGCGTGTAGACAAACCCTCGCATTCGGTGTCAGTCCTGCGTGCCGGTGCTCACGAATCTTCAATTCGCTCCACTCCGGTACTCGTCCTTCCTAGACTTCAAAGGTTTTCTATCACGCTGAAAAGAAGACAAAGGGCTAAAATAAAGATCATTTTAGCCCTTTGTCAACAATCTAAAACAGACTGATACATTCAGTCTGTTTTTTTGTAAGGATTGACAGACATAACACATTCTTGAATAATGGTGAGATATAAAATGGATTTAAGGAGCTTTGCCATGCGTATTTTTCTTCCAGTTTTCAACTATGTGTGCATGCTGATCTTATCAGTCATCACAGCAACATTCGTATATACCATGCTATTTATCCCGACTGAATCAGGCTTTGGTTATGTGGAAATGACGAGTCTGCTCATTTTGATTGCTTATGTGGTGTTTGCTACACCGATTCAGCTTGTTTTACACCGGTATCCTAGAAGGTTCCGAGGCCGAGACTTACTTATTTATTTTCTTGCGGCGTGGGTGGTTTGTTCTGCGTTAGCGTTATGGATTGATTATGGACTGGTCGTGTTCATTAGCTACAAAGTCTATCTGTTTAGCTTTTGCTCAGCCTTCATTTATTGGGTGCTCGATTCTGTCTTTTTGATGAAGAACCGATCATAGGGAAGATACAAAAGCGCTCTATTAAAAGATGCAGCATGGAGTGAAAGACGCACATACATGCTGAATTCGAATGAGAATATCCACCTCTGGAATGCGCAAGGAAAGTCGCTTAGGGACAGTCACCACAGCCTTTTTTTCTCATAGGCTATGGAGAAGACGCTAAAACGAGGTGGAAGGAAATGGCCCAGTTGTATGCAAAAAGTTGCCTTGATCAAAATCTACGATCACTAGAAGAATGGAAGCAGGACGCTTTTACGCAATTTGGAGAGATGGTAGGGGATGAGGCAGATACATTCCCATGTGTACCCGGAAGACAGGGGTTTTTTCTTGATCATTTACGGTATGGGTTTGTTGGTGACCCGAGGGAAGAGGATGCGGTTGATGAATTGGCCCAGCTCTTGAGAGAATATCAAAGTTGTTCGAAAGAAACGGGTCAATATGCCTCATTTGTTTGCTTTTTTGAGACACCGCAGGATTTGAGGGAATATTCGCTCGAAGAGTATGAGGAACAGTTTTGGTCGCTCGTTCAGCAATTGCATGAAAAGGATGAAATGAAATGGCCAAAGGACATTCCGACAGATCCTGAGAATCATGAATGGGAATTTTGTTTTCATGGGGAACCCTATTTTATTTTATGCGCAACACCGGCTCACAAACTCAGAAAAAGTCGTCACTTTCCTTATGTGATGTGGGCATTTCAACCAAGATGGGTGTTTGAGAAGATGAACGGATCCACCACATTCGGGCAAAAAATGAGCAAACTTGTTCGGAAAAGGCTCAAGGCATATGATCAAGTAGATGTTCATCCAGCGTTAAAGTGGTATGGTGATCAGAAAAATCTGGAATGGAAACAATATTTCCTCTCAGATGATGAGGCGGAGAAACCAGCCTCCGCCAAATGTCCATTTACTGCATTAAAAAACATGATGAAATTATGATGCGGTCTGATCCTGCTGCTTCCACTTTTTCCTCATAAATAGCACCATGATGGCAATCACTGCAATGATCCCAAGACTGATAAAAAAGCCAGGTCTTCCGCTTGCCTCAGTTAATGTGCCTGAAACGGCGGCTCCAATCAGGAGCAGTGCAAGAATCATTTCGCACGTTTGGCGAGTGGATGGCTTTGATAGCTTTTTACTTGAGAATAGAATGAATACCCATGTGTACAGAAGGGTAAGGCCGGCTGCTGTTGTGAGATGCTCGTAGATGTGTTTGGACAAAAAGAGCGCAAGCAAAATCGAGACAATTAATCCAGCAGCAGTTAAGATAATTGAAGACCATCTGACATGAGATGGGTCTTTTTGTTTAAAACAAGCAGGTGCATCTTGATGCTCCGACATCGTGCCAAGCAGCGTCGTGACTGCATAGAGTGAGGCAACCAATGTCGAAAAGCCGGCAATAATGAAAATGCCATTAAAGATATGAAGAAAGATCGATAAATGAAATGGCTCTAATGATGTAATAAATGGACTGCTGTTTTCATTAAAGGCTGTCACCGGGACAAGCAAGAGAGCAAGACCAATTGAGACGATATAGATCACCGCTAGAATGATCAGCATGACGCGTCCAGACTTTGCTGCATCCTTCGGGTCCTTTAAATGAACCGCCATCAGCCCCATGACTTCTATTCCCCCAAATGCATAAAACGCGTAAATCAATCCATTCCAAAGACCAAGCGGACCGAGCGGCATCCATTCGTGATCTTTGTTTGGGAGGTGAAGGGTTGGTTTATGATCTGTCAGAATACCGAATAACACAAGCACAGCAAGGATCATAAATAGAAAAATCGCCGCTGTCTTCAGTACCGCAAGGACATTTTCTGTCTTTTGAAAAGAAGAAAGCCCTATGATAATCACGAGTAGAGCAAGAGCGGAATAAATCGCAGAAAACACCCAAAGCGGAACAGATGGAAACCAGTGGCGGGTAAAAAGAGAAATTGCTGTTAACTGACTTCCTGTAATCAGCATTTCTGCAAACCAATACACCCAGCCATTGCTAAACCCTGCCCAGCGTCCATATGCTTTACGAGCATAGGAACAAAATGACCCTTTATCAGGATTATCGGCTGTCATTGCAGCCAAATGCTTAAAGACAAGATAGGTTCCGATCGCAGCAAGCAAAAAAGAAATGCAGACGGAATAACCGGACTTTGTAATGGCGATGCTGGAACCAAGGAAGAAACCGGTGCCAATTGTACAGCCTACTCCGATGAGAGAAAGCTGCCACCAAGATAAAGATTGTTCTTCTTTCAATGCATGTGCAACACCTTTCTGTTTCAATGACATTAGCTTGTGACCGGCTCCTTTTTTTATACATGATCAAGGGGACGTTTTGGGCATACTGTCAAGGAAAGGAGTGCAGGTGTTGAACGGAGAATACGTGATTTTACCAAAGGATGGACATGGCTTTCGTTTAGGAAAAGGCCAATGTATGCGGGTGGTTGATGTTGAAGGCCAGCAAGTAGCAGATGTCATGGCCTATCACGAAAAGGATTTTTATGAAAAATTTGACCAAGGCGCGACAATGGACAGCCTATTTTCGTCCAAAGTGAAAAAAGGCGATAAGCTCTATTCTAATTTATACAAACCGATGTTTACGGTCATTGAAGATACAGTCGGGTGCCATGATTTATATATGCCCGCCTGCCGGCAAGAAATGTACCAGCTTTTATACGGACGGACGCATTTAGAGGTCATGCATACATGCTACGATAATTTAAGGACTGCCTTCGAATCATTTGGGATTCCGAAGGAGGATATGTACTATCCTTTTAATGCCTTTATGAATACAGTCATTGATGAAAAAGGAAAGCTGTCTGTGGAGCAGCCAAAATCGCTTCCTGGTGATTACATTCGTCTGCGAGCCGAAATGGATCTCATTGTGGCCGTATCCGCATGCCCTGCTGATATTGGGAAGTGTAATGGCGCAAGCTGTACATCTATACGGGTAGAAATTGATTGAAAAAAAGGCAAGTCCGTATAGACGGGGTCTTTTTCATTTGTGAATGTTTGATCATTGATGAAATAGGGGAACGTCTTACAAAATGTTCTTCCTGAAAACATGGTATAATGAAGATTCAAAAAACGTTGTCAAATCAATGAATTTAGAGTAAAACCTGTTCTCTTCATGTAGAGGATGCTTAGGAGGAAAAGTGTATGAGTTTGCAAAAAAAGATCAGCCAAGAGTTGCATGTGCAGCCCTCAATTGACCCGAAGCAGGAGATCGAAAAACGGGTTGGATTTTTAAAGGACTACTTGAAAAAAACCGGCGCGAAAGGATTCGTTCTCGGGATTAGCGGCGGACAGGATTCAACGCTCGCTGGCCGTCTTGCACAGCTCGCTGCATCTGAACTGCGTCAAGAAGGAAAGGAAGAGGCAGTCTTTATTGCGGTTCGTCTCCCGCATGGCGTGCAGCAGGATGAAGATGATGCCCAGCTCGCTTTATCATTTATTCAGCCGGACAAGTCGTGGAAATATGATATTGCGCCTGCCGTGACGGCATTCAGTGAACAATATCAAAAAGACACAGGCGGACCGTTGTCTGACTTTAATAAAGGGAATGTCAAAGCACGCATGCGAATGATCGCGCAATATGCTGTCGGAGGAGAAGAAGGATTACTTGTCATTGGTACAGATCATGCAGCCGAAGCAGTCACTGGGTTTTTCACGAAATATGGTGACGGCGGTGCAGACGTTCTCCCGCTCACAGGTCTGACGAAACGCCAAGGCCGGACACTGCTAGAAGCGCTGCAAGCACCAGAGCGCCTATACTTAAAGAAACCGACAGCCGATCTGCTTGATGACAAACCTCAGCAAACGGATGAAACAGAACTAGGCATTACGTACAATGAAATTGATGATTACTTAGAAGGTAAGCCCGTGTCAGAACAAGCAGCAGAAGCGATTGAAAAGCGCTATGTTCAATCAGAGCATAAACGCCAAGTACCCGCTTCCATGTTTGATGACTGGTGGAAATAAAAAAGCGACCTCTCCAGTAGACGGAGAGGTTTTTTTATGTTGAATTTTTAAATGGGTTTGACAAAATAACCAAAAATTCATTAAATTAGTAGAACGATCTACTCAAGTCCATTTAACTAAATAAAGATTTTTTTGATCAAAAAAAACAATCATAATTAGTTCGATTCACTTAATTTCACTGCTATTTACAGTATTTTCAGAAAAAACGATTGACGAAGAAAAAGAATACGCTTACAATGAAACCACATTCCGAAAAGTGAAATTAGATTCCACTGAATGGAATAAAGAGGTGGTTCACCTCCAAATAAGAAGCTAAAGGAATGATTGACACAATGAAAAATCGAAGTGCACTGGAAATCTACAAAGAGGGAGGCGCTTGGTGGGAAACTGAGATTAGTCATATTCAAAAAAATTCAATTGAACTTCGAGGTTATCCGATTGAAGAACTGATTGGCGAACTGTCGTATCCACAAATGCTTTATTTACTGCTTGTTGGTGAATTATTGGATGATTCAAAAGCAGCTCTTTTTGAAAGTGTTCTTGTCGCAGGCGCGGACCATGGACCAAGAGCGCCATCTATTGCAGCTGCCAGAATGGCGGTGACTTGCGGCATTTCGTTTAATTCCTCTGTTGCAACAGGGGTGAATTTATTAGGTGATATTCATGGCGGAGCCGGAGAGAAGGCCATGCGTATGTTATACGAAGCCAAAGCGATCTACGATGATCAAAAGGATATACAGTCTGCGGCCAAGCAAGTATGTCACACATGGTTAACTCGCAAGGAAAAAATCCCGGGGATCGGCCATCAGCTTCATGATGATGATCCGAGGGTTAGACGTCTATATGAGCTAAGTCACACATATGTCCAGCAAGGTCTTATCAGTGGGATATATTTACGGTTAGCCGAAGCGATTAGACATGAGCTTGAACACCTGAAAGGGAAGAAAATCACGATGAATATAGACGGTGTATCTGCTGCAATCCAATGTGAATTAAACATTCCAGCAGAAGCAGCAAAAGGCATTTTTTCCTTATCCAGAGGAATGGGCATCGTGGCGCATGCATATGAGGAGCTGACAAAGGGAGCCCTCGTGAAGGGACCTTGTCCAAACGAAGAAAGATTAGTTCGTTATGCAGGACATGGAACGCGGCACTTGAAGGAGGGAGAGAAAATTTGAGCAGTTTGAAAGCGTTATCATATATAAGCGGCGAGTGGATGGATACCGATCGTGTGAAAACAGATATCATCAATCCTTACTCAGGAGAAAGGATCGGTACATCATATCTCGCCTCATCAGAAGACATAGAACAGGCACTTTCTATTGCGCAGCATGCTAAAAAACAAATAGCGGGAATATCGGCAATCGAACGCTCAAAGCTTCTAACGAAAGCAGCCACCTTGCTTGAAGAACAAAAAGACCATTTCGCAAAACTGATTTCGTTAGAATTAGGCAAACCGCTTAAAAATACAAGAGATGAAGTCTCACGATCAATCGAGACGCTAGCGCAGTCGGCGGAAGAAGCGAATCGATTAGTAGGTGAGACCATTCCAGGCAATGTATCATCGCGTGGGCAGGGAGCAATGGCCATGACATTTAAAATACCAGTCGGAGTTGTGCTGGCGATTACTCCTTTTAATGCACCGCTCAACTTAATTTGTCACAAAGTTGGTCCAGCTTTTGCGGGAGGGAATGTCATTATTTTGAAGCCTGCACCGCAAACATCAGCTGTTGCTACAGCGTTTGTCAAACTCCTTCTCGAAGCAGGGTTCCCTGAGGCAAGTTTGCAGCTTGTGATTGGCGGGGTCGAGGCTGGGAAACAGTTAGTCACTGATGAAAGAACGAATCTCATCTCTTTTACCGGTGGGGCTGCCGGAGGAGAGCATATTACAACCTCTGCGGGATTAAAAAAAGTATTGCTCGAACTCGGAGGGAATGGCGCGACGATTGTTCATCACGATGCTGATATTGAACAAGCCGCATCCCTTTGTGCCAAGACAGGCTTTAGTAATTCTGGTCAAAGCTGTATTTCTGTTCAAAGAATTTATGTCCATCAGGAAATAATGCCGTCGTTTACTGAGGTATTAAAACAAAAAGTAGAGCAGCTTGTCGTTGGAGATCCGCTGTCCAGTGAGAGTGATATCGGTTGTATGGTCGATGCACAGGCCGCGCAGCGTGTTGAGACATGGATACAAGAGGCAGAGAGTATGGGGGCACAGCTTTTATGTGGGGGAAAAAGAAATGGAGCGAGCATCACACCGGCTATTTTGCTGAACCCTCCGAAACAGGCCAAGGTCGTCTGTGAGGAAGTATTCGGCCCAGTTGTCAGCATTCTTCCTTATGCGGAGCTGGAGGAGGCAATTCAAGAAGCAAATGATAGTCGATATGGTTTGCAGGCAGGGATCTTTACGAATCAGCTGGATGTTGCGTTACACGCAGCAAAAGAGCTTGAAACTGGCGGTGTTGTCATCAATGGGACATCAAATTTTAGACTGGATCATTGGCCTTATGGAGGAATTAAGCGAAGTGGTCTTGGAAGAGAAGGTCCGCGTTTCGCTATTGAGGAGATGACCGAAACCAAAATGATCGTGCTTCCACAGGGTCTGTGAAAGGGGCGTTTGGATGTGAATGCATTTCAGCAAAAGGTAAAAAGTGTGCAGACAGGCGGTCAGCCAATGATTTGTACGCCGCTCATCGGGCAAACAAAGGAAGAATTGTTTCATGAGGTCGAGGTATTAACTGAGAAGAAGCCTGATGTGATAGAGTGGCGGGCGGATTTTTTTCATCACCTTCATGACAAGGAACAAGTCATAGAAACCCTTAAGGGAATGGTAGAAAAGGCAAAGGGCATACCATTTTTATTCACCATCCGCTCTGAAAAGGAGGGCGGCGAAAGTATATCACTCTCAGAAAATGAGAAGGTTTCTCTGCTTGTCGAGCTTTGTTCCACACAGCTTGTGGACGCCGTTGATTATGAATTGATGCATGATGTGACACATTTACAGCAAGTCAGTCAGGCGGCTAAAAGTAATGGGGTCACCTTGATTGTGTCGTATCACGATTTCCAGCGTACCCCTGAGTTGGATCGTCTCGTGCAGCTCTTCGTCAATGCAGAATCAGTCGGCGCCGACATCGCAAAGATTGCAGTGATGCCGCATTCCTATGAGGATGCATTAACACTGCTCTCTGCGACCAGCCATGCGAACAAGCAGCTGTCGATTCCCGTTATTTCGATGGCAATGGGGGAATATGGGGCTTTTACAAGAATGGTTGGTGGACTTTTTGGATCTGTCATGACCTTTGCTGTAGGGAAAGAAAGCTCAGCTCCCGGGCAAGTGGCAATACAGGATTTGAACAGCGTTCTATCTATTGTTTTTCAAAGAATAAGAGAGTAGCAGATTCATAGCTGCACCGTGAGAGGAGAGAAACATGAAGAAGAATATTTCTACACAGGTTATTCAGTATTTAGAGAATCGGGGAGTCGAGCATATTTTTGGTCTCTGCGGTCATACGAATATTGCTTTTTTATCAGCGCTTGAAAAAAGCTCGATTCAATTTGTAAATGTCAGACATGAACAGATAGCGGCACATGCAGCAGATGGTTATGCGCGAGCAAAGAAACAGACAGCTGTTGTTCTCAGTCATCTAGGTCCTGGACTCACCAATGCGGCAACAGGGGTAGCGAATGCAGCACTTGATTCCATTCCAATGGTTGTCATTGCAGGAGATGTCCCGAGTCATTACTACGGAAAGCACCCACATCAAGAGATCAATCTTCATTCCGATGCCTCTCAATACGAAATTTACCGGCCGTTTGTGAAAAGAGCATGGCGAGTCGATATTCCAGAATTATTTCCAGAGATTTTATCAAAAGCATTTCAGTTAGCTGAAAGCGGCCGTCCTGGCCCAGTGCTGATATCTGTTCCAATGGATGTGTTCTCAAAAGACCTAGATGTGTCCCTGTTTGAACAAATCAACCATCATACACAGACCATTGAAAAACCTTCAATTGATGATCAAACGGCCAATCGGATATTAGATCGATTGCTGCAGGCAGAAAGGCCGCTTTTATATGTAGGGGGAGGCATTTTACTAGCTGACGCAGCTGAAGAATTAAAGGCATTCTCTGATCATCTAAGTATCCCTGTCGCCCATTCTTTGATGGGGAAAGGAGCCATGCCAGATGATCACCCAATGACCCTTGGAATGACAGGATTTTGGGGGACAAAATTTATCAATGATCAGTGCAAAGCGGCGGACTATATATTGGCTTTAGGCACCCGTTTTGCTGAAGCTGATGCGAGTTCGTGGGAATCAGAATATACGTTCCGTTTCCCATCAACCAAGCTCATTCATATTGACATTGATCCGAATGAAATTGGACGTAACTATCCTGTTGACATTGGAGCAGTAGCTGATCTGAAGCAGGCCTTGACTGTACTCAATCGAGTGGCGAGAGAAAGACTGCCAGAAGTGCTAAATCGACCTGAATTGAAAAAGGAAATTGCGGCATATCGTAAGGAGTTTCAGGCGAGCAACCTGAAGAACATTCAAGATGAATCCTTCCCAATGAAGCCGCAGCGTATTTTGCAGGAAGTGCGAGAAGTATTACCGCCAGATGCTTTTATTACAACGGATGTTGGCTGGAATAAAAATGGGGTCGGACAGCAATTTCCTGTGCTCACGCCAGGGACCATTCTAACACCAGGCGGCTTTGCAACGATGGGATTTGGAGCACCTGCCGCACTTGGGGCAAAGATTGCCCAGCCTGACCGTGTCGTTGTGTCACTCGTTGGGGACGGCGGATTCGGTCAAAATCCATCCGTTCTCGCAACAGCCGTTGAAGAGAACATTCCTGTTGTGTGGATTGTGATGAATAACAGTGCGTTTGGAACAATAGCTGGCTTGCAAATGGCGCACTATGAAACGACGTACGGTACTGTTTTCAGAAAAGGTGGAGAAAGCTATTCTCCGGATTTTGCTGCCATTGCAAGAGGTTATGGGATGAAGGGGATTAAAATCACCTCTGCTTCTGAATTCAAAGAAGCTTTAGCTGAAGCAATTGCATCTCAAGAGCCTTGCGTCATCGATGTAGCAATGAAAAATGATCCTGTCCCTACGGATGGACATTGGAATATTAATGATATTTATTCACCAAATTCAAAGCGCTCACATGTCAGCGTGAATTAAACATAACGAGGAGGAAGTAACAATGAAAATTAAAGTATTGAATCCGTTTCAAGATGGGAACCCATTATGGTTAGGTTTAGATCATCCAGAGGAGCAAATGATTCGAAAGGTATTTCAAACCATTACACCAGATACTGTTGGGTCCGAGCATATGATGGCAGGTCTCACCATTTTTGAACCGGGAGAAGCAAGTTCAGTGCACAATCACCCAGGTTCAGAGGAATTTGATTATGTGATTAAAGGATCTGGCGAAGTCATTTGTGATGGAGAAAGGCAGTCCTTTAAACAAAATGATTTCATGTTCATTCCAGACGGTGTCTCGCACCAGCATGTAAATACAGGAGATGAACCTTTATGGCTGATTTGGCTTTACACACCGCAAGGGCAGCTTCCGAAGGATTAACAAACTGCTCCGGTAAGCCCTCCTTTTGAATCATCAGGGTCTTCCGGGTCAATCAGAAAGATGACAAGGGCTAAAATAGAAAGTTATTTAGCCCTTCATCACTTGAATGAAAGGGAGTCAAGCAATGAATATGAATACACCGCTCGAAGGAATGAAAATATTAGACGTCTCTACGATGATCGCTGCCCCCTATGGCGCGGTGCTTCTAGGGGATTTTGGTGCAGAGGTCATCAAAGTCGAGATTCCTGGTAAAGGCGATACGCTGCGGCATGTTGGCCCTTTTGCAGAAGGTGAACCACTTAGATGGTCAGGTCTCTCACGGAATAAGAAATCTCTAACACTGGATCTGCACAAAGACGAAGCAAAAGACATTTTTAAAAAGCTTGCAGGTCAGGTCGATGTGTTGATTGAAAATTTTCGCCCTGGAACTCTCGAAAAATGGGGCGTGGGTTACGACGTATTAAAAGAAATCAACCCTCAATTAATTATGATTCGTGTATCGGGTTATGGACAAACGGGTCCGTTTAAGGACAAGGCCGGATTTGGAACACCTGCGACGGCGTTTAGCGGATTTACATATATTCAAGGGTTTCCAGACCGGCATCCAGTCAGTCCTTCCTTTTCTTTAACAGATTATATTGCAGGCATATATGTGGCGTTTGCTACTGTGACAGCGATGTATTACAGAGATACACATTCAGAAGGAACTGGGCAAATGGTGGATTTGGCCCTCTATGAATCTGTGTTTCGTATGTTAGAATTTTTGGTTGCAGAATATGACAAGCTTGGGAAGGTGCGTGAGCGTTCACCGGGGTTAAGCGGTCATTCAAGCCCTGCCGGCACCTATGTGACAAAGGATGGGCATTATTTGGTTCTTGTGACGAGTACGGATTCGACCTTCAATCGATTGGCAGAGGCGATGAATCGATTAGATTTATTAGAGAATGAAAAATTCGCGGTCAATGCATCTAGGCTGAAGCATAACAAAGAGATGGATGCGATCGTCTCTCAATGGATCGCGTCGAAAACAAGGGATGACGTATTAGAAATTCTAGATACTCATGGCGTTCCTGTGAGCCCAATTTTAAGTATTCAGGATATTTTCGAGCATCCGCAATTTAAAGCACGAGAGAATATCGTCGAGGTGCATCACCCCCGTCTTGGAAAAGTAAAGGTGCCTGGGATCATTCCAAAGTTTGAAAAAACACCCGGAAGTATCCGGCACATTGCACCTGATTTAGGCGAACATAATTATGAGATTTTAACAAATATGCTTGGCTTAACAGAAGAAGAGTGTAAACAATTGGAGGAAAAAGGGGTTATTTAAGGCGCTCAACCGAACCGCACGCTGCGGAAACAAAGGAGGATGGTTATGAAAGTGCATTCAGAACTGAAGGGGAATGAATTGCGGCCCGCTTATATGAAGCCAACGAAAGCCCGTTTTGGCATATTGATTCTGTTGTTTTTTATTACCGCCATTAATTATATTGATCGAGCCAGTGTATCTATTGTTGCACCTGCTATTCAATCTTCATTGCAATTAAATCCTGCCTTATTAGGCCTCATTTTTTCAGCATTTAGCTGGACATATACAGCGATGCAAATACCAGGCGGTTTTATTCTCGATAAATTTGGCTCAAAGGTAACGTATGGGATATCACTCATTACTTGGTCTATTTTCACAGGCCTGCAGGCGTTTGCGAACAGCTTTGCCTTTTTATTCGGCTGTCGTTTGTTTATTGGGATTACAGAATCTCCCGCATTTCCTGCGAATAACCGCATTGTCACCACATGGTTTCCAAGGCGGGAACGGGCTTTTGCGACAGGTGTTTATACTGCTGGAGAGTATGTGGGTCTTGCATTTGCGACACCTCTTCTTTTTTGGATCATGACGACTTTCGATTGGAGAACCGTCTTTATTACAGCAGGTGCGCTCGGTATCATATTTGCTTTCTTTTGGTACAAGTATTATCACGAACCGAAAGAGCATCCGAAGATGAATGAAGAGGAGTTAGAATTGATTCGGCAAGGCGATGGACTGACAGTAGCATCACAGGGGAAGCTGAAATGGGCAGACTTTGCCGCCCTTCTAAAATACCGTAAATTGATTGGACTCTATATTGGCCAATTCTCTGTAGCGTCTACACTGTTTTTCTTTTTAACATGGTTTCCGACCTATTTAGCAGAGGCGAAAAATATGGCATTTCTTAAGGTAGGTTTTGCGGCTTCTCTTCCTTATATTGCTGCATTCTTTGGGGTATTGTTTGGAGGTTATGTGTCTGATTGGCTGCTTAAAAAGGGCGTATCCGTTAATGTAGCGAGGAAGCTGCCGGTAGTGATTGGCTTGCTTCTGACGAGTACCATTGTTTTAGCGAACTTTACAACGAATATTCCGCTTGTGCTGACCATTTTATCCATCGCTTCATTTGCACAAGGACTGTCTAATATCTCTTGGACGATGCTGTCTGAAGTGGCACCAAGGGAAATGGTTGGTCTGGCTGGCGGTGTATTTAACTTTTTTGCTAATTTAGCTGGGATCATCACTCCGCTTATTATCGGATTCATCGTGTCGGCGACAGGCTCATACAACGGGGGTATTTTATTCGTCAGTTTAGTCGCATTAGGCGGGGCATTGTCGTACATTTTTATCGTAGGGAAAATTGAACGTATTCAATTAAAACCAGAGTGAGAAAGCAAAAGAGAACTCAAACCAAGTTGAGTTCTCTTTTTTATGAATAAAAGATAATAGTGATGATCGTTGCACATGCGATACCCATGCTGATATAAAAGCCAGCAAACCATATATTCCAGCGAGTGATACGGTAAGGGTTGACCTTCATCAAATCAGCTAACAGGGAGACAGAAACATTAAAAGGACTAAACATGACAGTTGATGTTCCAGCAACGATAAGCATGATGGCAATGGGAAGAGCAGGAAGTTCTTGGATGACAGGTGCCATCATGCTGACTAACAAAGCAAGCGAGACGAGCGGGTGAAAACCGCAAAGAGCGGTGATCAGAAAATATAACCCAATGACACAATAAACCAAAATGGCATCGTCTGATATACTGACAATAAATGCTTGAATCGGCTGCATACTGTTTGTGGCAAGCAGCATATCGACAAAGAAGCCAGCACTTAAAAATAGACACATATAGTTGGAGAGCTGACGGGTTCTTTCTTTCCAATGAGGGACAGAGACGGCGATATATTGTTTTCTTTTTTTGATGACAGAAGAGAATAATAGAGCAAATGGAATAATGGTTAGCACAACAGCGAATAAATAGCCTTTCACAATCCATGCATCGACAAGTGAGACGGCTGTCATAAAACTCAGCAGCATGAAAGCAAGCTGAAGGGTTTTTCGCTTAATTCGACGAGGATTGGAGTTTGTTTCTGCGGACTGAACCATGTTTGGGAATCGTTTGCTTTGACGAGAGAAGAGCATCCAATCTGTCGCCAGCACGATGACCATTAAACCAAAAGTAACGGGTGCGATTTGATAATATTTGAGTTTGGTTGCATCAATGGTGACGCTTACGAGCACTTCAACAGGACTCCAGCTTAAACATAATGCATATGACCTTAAAAGGTTACGTGTATAAAGATGTTGTCTCACTTGTTCTTTTAGGGAATCCAGCGACGGTTTGAGCGATGTATATAGTAAGGGGATCGTCGCGATATTTAAAAACATGCCAAGAATATGAGTGACAAATGAACTCTTGCGATAAAGCTGGTTTGTGCTCGTTGTATGCAGTGTGAGCAGTTTATTTAATTGTGTATCGAAATGTCCAACATGTATGAGAGAATGAATAAAAGGCAGCATGAAAAATAGAGAAAGCAAGCCTAGCATGGAATGAAAGTGAAGAAAAAACGTGTGCAATGGCTCGTCGGATAAGAAAAATAAGAACAAGCCAATCATGAGAAACATAGCACCTGTTTTCAAATAAAGCCCACTTGCTTTCTTAAAAGAAATGATGAGCGAAGCAGCGGCCAGCAGACCAACAAAATA
Organism: Bacillus sp. FSL W8-0920; assembly: GCF_038593215.1. NCBI lineage: Bacteria > Bacillati > Bacillota > Bacilli > Caryophanales > Bacillaceae > Bacillus > Bacillus sp. FSL W8-0920. The sequence goes on from NZ_CP151974.1 coordinate 344,686, forward strand.
GGAGAGTATGGGAGCGGGAAATAGTTGATGAACAATATATAGGCTAATAAGAAGTGTAAAAACGAGCAGGTACATTCAAATATCTCCTCCATCAAACCTCTCCAATCGTTTTTATTCCGACTGGTGGAATTTGTTTTCTTTTAGTGGAACGTTTAAAATGGATTATAGCAAAATCGATCGTTTATGTCGATAAGAAATCAAAGGGGAAAAGGAGAAAGTGAACATGGCTGATAAGAAGTCAAAAGAAGAATCAGGACTGCGTACGGTTCAACGCGCTTTGGATATTCTTTATTGTTTTAGTGAAGAACGTCAAGAGCTGACGCTAACGGAAATTTCAAAAGAGATGAATTTAGCAATGTCTACTACAACGAGACTGCTCAAGGCACTTGAAATGAATCATTTTGTGGAAAAGAATCCAGACACAATGAAATATCGATTGGGTCAAAGACTTTATCTCCTTGGATACATTGCAGGGAAGTCCATTAAATTGAGAGAACTGGCTAAACCACTCATGTACGCACTTCGTGATGAAACAAAAGAAACCGTCAACCTGTATGTACTGGATGCAACAAGTAGGGTTTGTATTGAACAAGCGGAAGGGCTGCAATCGATTCGGCATCTTGTCAAAATTGGTGAGAAGCTGCCGTTATACGCAGGTGCAGGCGGAAAGGTATTATTGGCATTTCAAAGTGAAGAATTTCAACAAAAAGTATTAGCGTCTGAGGCTGATCATGTGATGAGAGATGACTGGCAAAAGGAATGTAAACATATTCTTGACACGTATACTTCTTGCAGCATCGATGAACGAGAGGTAGGCTCTGCGGCAGTAGCGGCACCAGTCTTTAACATTCATGGGGAAGTGAAGGCTTGTTTATCCATATCTGGTCCAACCCAACGGTTTACTGAAGAAGTCATTCCCCAGCTGCAGCAAAAAGTGAAAGAACAGGCACAGAGGCTTTCTGAACAGCTCGGCTACGTCGTCAAACACAATTTTTAAGATTGCCTATCTTTTCGCGCTCCATTTATCATATAATAGAAACATTATGTAGCATTCCTTGTCGTAAGGAGGACGTGTCACGATCATGAAAATCAATAGAGAAATCCCTGTAAGACAGCGGAATATTGTTCTCATTGGCTTTATGGGTGTTGGGAAAACAACCATTGGTCAGCTAGTTGCCAAAAAGCTATATCGAGATTTTATTGATGTCGATCAGGAGATTGAGAAAAAATACAACATGACGATTCCAGAGATGTTTCAGCAAAAAGGAGAAGCATTCTTCAGACAGGCTGAAAAGGATTATATCGTCGATTTATGCGAACATACACAACTCAAGATCGTCTCACTTGGAGGCGGTGCATTCAAACAGGAAGAAATCAAACGTGCCTGCTTGAAGCATTGTACGGTTCTTTTCCTTGACCTATCTTGGGAGAATTGGAAGCAGCGGCTTGATATTTTAATTGAAAACCGCCCTGTTCTTCACAACCGGACGCTTGATGAAATGAAAGAGCTGTTTGAAGAACGCCGGGAGATTTATTCTCTTCATAACTCCAGGGTGGAAACAGATCATTTAGAGGCTGAGGAAGTCGCCAATTATATTGTGGACACACTCAAGCTTGGCTGGGATTTATATTCGAAATAAAAAAAGTCTACCATTTAGGGTAGACTTTTTTCTATTGATGTCTTTTTCTTCGTAGATAGGATGATGTTTTGACAGTAAAATATATTTATCCTTTTTTTGGTGTGTTGACGTTTGGAAAAAGAGGTATCATACTTCAACCAGTTCATGAAGATGAGGGTTTTTTTGGTTGATATGGTAAACAAAATTTATCCCTTATTTTATTTTTTGGAAAAATAAAATAGTATCTAAAATTCAACAATAGTTTTTTGAATTATTATAATTTTTAAAAAATAATGTTGACACCTCCGGCAATATCATTCTATGATAGTTTACGTAAACGCTTACCGTAAACGTTTACTATAACGAATGGGGAGGAATTTGTTTATGAAAAATAAAGAAAAATGGAGCGGTGTATTCCCGGCTGTCTTAATTCCTTTTAAAGATGACTATTCAATTGATGAACCTGCTTTTCGTAAGCTTGTCCGTTGGGTGGCGGATCACAAAGGGATTAACGGGATCGTTGTCAATGGACATACTGGCGAGATTATGACTTTACTGCCACATGAACGAGCTGAAGCAGTGCGCATTGCAGCCGACGAATTAAAAGGGGAAGTACCTGTCATTTCTGGGGTTTCTGCAGAAGGGACAATTGAAGCGATCCAGCATGCAAAAGCCGTTGAAGAAGCTGGTGGTGAAGGTATACTTCTCATGCCGCCACATTCATGGCTAAGATTCGGTATGCAGCCTGAATCACCTGTCCAATTCTTTAAAGATGTTGCAGAAGCGATTGATATTTCAATCATTGTCCATCAATATCCAACATGGACAAAAACCTCATATACAACCAGTCAATTACTAGAAATGTCGGAAATTGAGAATGTTGTTTCGTTTAAAATTGGTCAAAGAGACATGGCACAATACGAGGTCGATGTACGGGCATTGAAAAAACATGCACCAGATGTATCGTTACTCACATGTCATGATGAATATTTATTGCCAACATTGGTTCAAGGCATTGATGGAGCACTTGTAGGTTTCGGCTGTTTCGTGCCAGATTTGATCGCTGAACTTGTGAAATGTGTAGAAGAAAAAGACCTTGTAGCGGCTAATAAAGTTTACGATAGAATCTTTGAATTAAAGCATGCTGTGTATAAAATGGATGAACCTTCATCTACTTCTCATCTGCGCATGAAGGAAGCGATGTATCAGCGAGGTTTGATCAGTAGCTCGCTTGCTAGGAAGCCGGTATTACCTTTAACTGATGAGGAAAAAGAAGAAATTCGCCAGGGCCTTCAAAGTGTTGGTTTGCTTAAGGAAAACGTCGGTAGATAACAGACCATTGATTTCATGATGAAGGTGAGTCAGGTTATAATAGTGTATAAAACAACAGACTCCCGGAGGTATGAAATGTGTCAGTAAGTATTAAAGATGTCGCATTGAAAGCTGGAGTGTCTATCGCCTCTGTTTCCAGAGTATTAAGTGGTAAACCAGGAGTAGGTGCTCAAACGGCTGAAAGAATCAAACAAGTGATTGATGAGTTAGGCTATCGCCCTAATTTAGGAGCTAGAGGGCTCGTTAAAAGAAAGACTGGCAATATAGCTGTCGTGGTTCCGCGTGGTTCATATATTTTGAATAATCCATTTTTTTCGACGATTTTAGATGGTATTGCGAAGGAATTAGATGAAACTGAATTCAATATGTTGATGTCATTTACATCTATACAGCAGCAGCGATTACTTGAAACACAGGCTGTAGATGGTGCCATTTTATTTTCTCCAAGAAATGAAGAATTGAGTATGGATTGGTTAAAAAGTTTAGCTATTCCCATTATTGTTGTTGGAAGTTACTTAGAGGATTCTCCTTTCCCATGTGTCAGGCCAGATGATGAAGAAGGTGTGTGTCAATCCGTAACGGCCTTATTTGAGAAAGGTCATCGAACCATTGGGCTGGTCAATGGTCCAATGAGTTCGATGCATAGTGTGAGGTACTACAAGGGATATGAGCGCACACTTAAAAATTTAGGGTTAACAATGAACAAAGAACTTGTGTTTGAGCTAGATGAATTTGATGGGGGAAAAGTAGTAGAAGTGGTTTCTCAATTTCTCCAAGGAAACCAGCACATGACTGGAGTTGTTTGCTCTTCAGATTTTTTGGCGATGGGGGTCATGAAAGCTGCAGATCACGCAAATGTGTCCATACCTCATGACTTGTCAGTCGTTGGTGCCGATGATGTGCCCATTGCAAGTTTTCTAACCCCTTCTTTATCTTCAGTTCATGTAGATTTAGTTGGAATGGGGAGAAAAGCTGTTTCTTTATTAACACAGGTATTAGAAGGAGAACAGTTAGAGGCGATGGAACATATCTTCCCTATGTACTACATAGATCGGGGCACCACGGGAACGCCAAAAAAGAAATGATAGATGCTGAAAACTCGTATGAACGCTCTAGAATGTCTCTTGATTTAAAATGTAAGCGATTTCTTTAGCGCTCTTCGGCATGTACTTTTGCATCATTTCCTCTAATAAGGAGGAGATATCATGACGTTAGAAGTCAGCGGAAATTCAAATTCTCATGATGGGCAAGTTGTTGATAGAGCTTCACAACTATTGACGAGAATGGAAAGTGTACCTTTTTCTAGATGGCATTTAAAGCCTCGTATCATTATGGGATCTGCCACCTTTTTTGATGCTTTTGATGCTCTGTCTTTAGCGTTTGTTCTCCCAGTTCTCATCGGCATGTGGAGTTTATCACCTGCTCAAATTGGTCTTCTTATTGGGTCTGGTTATATAGGACAAGCGATTGGTGCCATTTTCTTTGGATGGTTAGCAGAAAGGCGTGGCCGTGTTTTTAGTGCAAAGTGGACTATACTCCTCATGTCTGTCATGAGTATTGCATGTGTGTTTTCAGGTAATTTTATGGCACTGTTTATTTTTCGTTTTATACAAGGAATTGGGGTAGGGGGAGAGGTGCCGGTAGCAGCCTCATATATCAATGAGCTATCCCGGGCTCAAGGGAGAGGCAGATTTTTTATGCTTTATGAGATGATTTTTCCTTTAGGGTTAATGATCTCAGCTCAAATCGGCGCATTTGTTGTACCTAGCTTTGGGTGGAAGTGGATGTTTTTAATTGGAGGCATTGGAGGTCTAATCGTCTTTGTATTCTTTTTTATGTTACGTGAATCTCCAAGATGGCTTATTTCGAAAGGCAGATTAGATGAGGCCGAAAGAATTATTGAAGAAATTGAAGCTAGTACTGACAAACGAATGCCTGTAAAACAAGTATATAATAGTACTGAAAAGGGCGATTGGAAAGAGCTTTTTTCAACTTTTTACCGTAAAAGAACATTGATCGTATGGGGACTATGGTTTTCTGCCTACTTTGTATCGAATGGTTTAAATAACTGGTTACCAAGTCTTTATAATACGGTTTACAATTTGCCAGTTGGAGATTCATTAAGGGCAGCCTCTCTGACAAATATTTTACAGACCGTAGGTGTATTCGCTTGTGCATTTTTAATTGATAAAGTAGGACGAAAGCGCTGGGCAACCATTGCATTTATCGTAACAGGTGCTTTATTAACAGCTTTATGGATCAGCGGAGCGAGTTCTCCAGAAAGTGTGATCTATTTAGGGTCCGCTGCTTACGGAATGATGGGGACAATTACAGTTCTTCTCTATTTATATACACCTGAAATTTATCCAACACGTATGAGGGTGATTGGAACGGCATTTGCTACTGCTTGGCTTAGGTTGGCCTCAGCGATTGCTCCTATTATGATAGGCTTTATTTTAGAGGTGAGCGGTGTTTCAACTATTTTTATTCTTTTCGCAAGTGTGACTGTAGTGGGAGCAATTCTTGCTTTTAAAATGATCGAAACGCGTGAGAAAGTATTAGAGGATATTGCACCGTGATTGACGCACGCAGTGAAGAACTTATTCCAAAGAGGGTAGGTTCTTTTTTTATTCAGAGGATCTACGTACAATTTTTAAAATGCCTAACCTATCTCCGTTCTTTTATCTTATAATAATAGAAACACGATGTAGCACTCCTTGTTGTGAGGAGGGACGTGTCACGAACATGAAAAGCAATACCTGTGAGACAGTGAAGATGTATATTCGAAATAAAAAAGTCTACCGATGAAGGTAGACTTTTTCTATCAGTTCAATTCTTGATTCCTTGAATGAGTGCAGCTTTTAAGCAGAAGGAAATAGGCTGCTGCTGTGCATCGAATTGAAGCTGAAATAGCTGCTTTGTATCAGGGTCTGCGGCTTGAAGATGGGAAACGATCTCCTGTTGGACATTTTCTGGTGTGCGTCCACGTGTGATCCAGTCCTGATAATCAATTTGCAGATCCCAGTAACGAACCTCTTTTTGAGTCAGTTTGTTGGCAGCGAAAAGCTCTTCCCATTCTGATAAAGAGCTTTCTCGCACATGAGAAGGATCTCTGAGTCTGTTTAATTGATTAATGAATGAATCCTGTGCCGCATTCTCAGGTGCATAATGGTCGACGAGCAGAAATGCGCCGCCTTTTTTTAAGACCCGGCTGATTTCGGACATGGCTGCGGGAAGGTTTGGAAAGTGGTGAGCGGCAAACCGGCACGTCACGATATCAAATGATTCATCAGCGAATGGCAATGCTTCTGCGGCTGCCCGTTCAAAAGTAATATGTTCCAGCTGCTGGCGTTCTTTTGCAAGTGCTGCTGCAACCTCGATCATTTTTTGCGTGACATCAATGCCGATCCCTTTAGAAATAATGTCTGAAAAGGAAAAAACGGTATGCCCTGCTCCGCAGCCGATATCAAGTAAATGCTCATGACCCTTCGCATTTGCTGTCGCTTTCATCCATTCCAGTTCTTCTCCGGCTGAAAATATAGGTGAATCTCGATAGTTCTCGGCATTTTGTGAGAATTGGTTTTCAGCTTTAGCATATGGATTCATTTCTTCTCCCCCTTTGTTGTCTCTTTATCGTAAAATTCCTTTTGTTATTTGTCTAAGACATAAAAGATATGACATGAATAGTTAAAACCTATGAGGTGATGTAAGTGGATATACGAATGATGGAATATGTCATGGAAGTGTACCGGCAGAAAAGTTTTACAAAAGCAGCGGACCAGCTTCACATTGCACAGCCTTCTTTAAGCCAACAAATAAAGAAACTGGAAGAGGAATTAGACACCCCCCTATTTATTCGAAAGTATGGACAAGTCACACCCACCCCTCAAGGGAGTCGGTTCATTAAAAGGGCTGAGAACATTTTGAAGGAAAGAGATGATTTGCTGCGTGAAATGGGAGAAGCAGCTTATGAGGTGGGGAAAGAGCTGAACATTGGAGCGCCAGCTGTCACAGGGGGATATGTCTTGCCTGGTTTATTAAAAACCTTTTGTCAAACGTATCCCCATGTTCACGTTCAACTAATAGAAGAATCACCTCGTGAGCTAGAAAAACTTCTATTGGCTGGTCAGCTGGATTTGGCTATTTTATCTATGCCGGTCGAGCATGAATCATTGAAAACGAAACACATGCTGACAGAGCCGCTTCTTCTTGCAGTACCGCCATCTGCTCAACCTTGGTTACAGGCGGAATTGAACGATATCATCAATCAAGCAAATCAGAAAGGGGCTGTTCCGTTTCGCCTTCTGGAAGACGCAGCATTCATTATGCTGAAAGAGGGATACGGCTTTCGGCAAGTGGTCACGGAACTATGTCTTCAACATGGTTTTCAGCCGAAGATTACCTTTGAAACAAGTCATATTCAAACAGCGCAGGCATTGGTCAAAAATGGACTAGGTGTGACAGTTGTGCCGAAAATGGTGGCACAAGAGGACAGGAACGAAGTCACTTATTTGAAAATTGATTCATGCCCAACCCGCACTCTTGTGTTTGCATATGTGGAAGAAAGGTATTTAACGAATGCAGCTCAAGCCCTAATGGACCTTTATCAAAAAGCTTAAACAAACGTTTAATTAAATGCAAAAAGCAGGGGAGCACCCTGCTTTTTAATAAATATCCAGACGCTGATCTGTCATCACAGGAATCTGCTGTCTCACTTCATCCACTAGCTGAAGGTCAATGTCCGCATAATAAATGTCTTCCTCATGACTTGTTTCAAGCAGAATACGGCCAAGTGGATCAATCACCATGGAGTGTCCAGGGAATTCAGTGTCTCTGCTTGTGCCTGTTCTGTTAACAGCAATCATAAATGACTGATTTTCAATCGCTCTTGCGATAAGCAAGCTGCGCCAATGATCCACTCTTGCTGACGGCCATTGCGCCGTATTGATAAGCACCTTCGCCCCTTTGTTGACAAGTGTTCTGGAAAGCTGCGGAAAGCGAAGGTCGTAGCAAATCATCGCCCCGATCTTCACATCCTCATCATAGTCAAATAAACCAAGCTGATCACCAGCGGTTAAATAGTTGTGCTCATCCATTAAGCGGAACAAATGAATTTTGTCATAATCGACTAAAAGCTCACCTTGGCGGTTAAATCCATACATCGTGTTGGTGATCCTCTCATCTTCTGTACGCTTGTTCAATACACTTCCTGCAATGAGAACGACTTGGTGCTTACGGGCAAAGGAAGAGAAAAGCTGTTTTGTTCGTTCACCGTTTACATCCGCCAGCTGATCGGCTTTTTCAAGAGCGTAACCAGTATTCCACATTTCGGGTAAAATGATCAGATCAGGCTGCTCGCGGATCGCTTCTTCTAAAAATGCTTCTGCTTTTTGAAAGTTCACATCAGGTTCTCCAATTTGTACGTCCATCTGGACAAGGGCGATTTTCATACAGGTTCCTCCTTTATTCATGATTACGAATGTGAAATCCATGAATGGATCGATCGATTTTTTTGACTGAGAATCTCTAGTTTTCAAGCCAGTTTCTTTATCATAAAGGTTTCAATCTTCTTTGCCAATAGAAATGTCAGAAGGTTTTGTCTTTTGTAATGAAAATGTCTTTCTTCGTCAAGAAAACAGTGATATGATACACACAACTAATAAAACAAAGGGGGATAGTAGGATATGCAATTGTTTGATTTACCGTTAGATGAGCTAAAAAAGTATAAACCGAAGAAAACAGCACGTCCTGATTTCTCAGACTTTTGGAAGGCGTCGCTTGAAGAACTGAACCAAGTGGAGGCAGAGCCAGCACTTGAACCTTATGATTATCCAGTAAAGGGCGTTAAGGTGTACCGCCTGACGTTTCAAAGCTTTGGTCAATCTCAAATTGAAGGCTGGTATGCGGTACCAGATCAAACAGGTCCGCATCCAGCACTCGTTCGTTTTCATGGCTATAATGCAAGCTATGACGGCGACATTCATGACATCGTCAATTGGGCACTGCATGGCTATGCGACATTTGGCATGCTCGTCCGCGGTCAAGGCCGCAGTGAAGATAAGACAGTGACACCAGCAGGGCAGTCTCTGGGATGGATGACAAAAGGTATTTTATCGAAAGAGACCTACTATTATCGTGGTGTTTATTTAGATGCGGTTCGAGCGCTCGACGTGATTCAGTCCTTCCCAGAAGTGGATGAACACCGAATCGGCGTGGTGGGCGGCAGCCAGGGTGGTGCACTAGCGGTTGCAGCTGCAGCACTTTCAGACATTCCGAAGGTCGTCGTGGCAGATTATCCGTACTTATCAAATTTCGAGCGTGCAGTGGATGTGGCATTGGAGCAGCCTTATTTAGAAATCAATTCATACTTTCGCAGAAACAGCGATCCAGAAGCGGAAGAAAAGGTATTTGAGACGTTAAGCTATTTTGATTTAATCAATTTAGCCGGATGGGTGAAACAGCCCACGTTGATGGCAATCGGTTTGATCGACCAAATCACCCCCCCATCTACTGTGTTTGCGGTATACAACCATTTAGAAACAGATAAAGATTTAAAGGTGTACCGCTATTTTGGACACGAGTACATCCCGGCTTTTCAAACAGAGAAGCTTGCCTTCTTACAAAAGCATTTAACGAATTAAAAGAAAAGAGGCCACTCTCTAGGAGGGCCTCTTTTTTAATAGCTCGTATTCTGTCTCGTTTTTTCATCAGGCACTAACGCGGTGATAATGAGAGCAAGGGCAGTGATGATATGAAGAATGAATCCGAGAATCGGAATCCAGGCAAGACAGGATGTGACAATTCCGATGATGCTTCCAATCATTGGTCCCTGGTCTCGCTTCGATAAGACGAGTGTGATAATATGCAGGATAAGCATGACCATGAGCGGTGTATAGCCATTACTGATAACGAATAGACCTCCGATCACAGGGATGGCAAGGCAGGCTTCAAAAATCCCAGTGATCCATTTCATAATGCGAGATATAGACATTAGATCCAACTCCTTTTTCATATATGTCTTATTCGTATTTTCCCAAAACGTGAAGAAGTCATGCAGAATTCTATAGAAAGAGTTGATGGACGCTTGAGAGAGAGAATTAAGGAAGAGCTGAAAATCATTGAAAAAACGTATGACGTAAAGATTTGCCTTGCCGTCGAATCAGGCAGCAGGGCATGGGGTTTTCCCTCGACCGATAGTGATTATGATGTTCGTTTTTTATATGTTCCCCGGAAAGAATGGTATTGGGCGATGGAAGAGCATCGTGATGTCATTGAACGGCCGATTGATGACATGCTTGATATCAGCGGCTGGGAGCTTAGAAAGGCACTGCGCCTATTCAATAAATCAAATCCGTCCATTATGGAATGGCTGTCTTCTGATATCATCTATGCTGAATCTTTCTCTTTGGCAAAGCAGCTAAGAGAATTAAAAGATCGAGCGTTTTACCCTGCGGCTTTGATGTATCATTACCTCAATATGGCGAAGCGGAATGAGAGTCGGCATTTACGAGGAGAGCAGGTGCGAATCAAGAAGTATTTCTATGTGCTTCGTCCGCTGCTTGCCTGTCAGTGGATTGAGCGTTACCGGACAGTTCCACCGATGGACTTTCATGAATTGCTCGAGGAGCTAGTGGAGGAAGGCCCGCTTTTAGCAGAAATTCACGAACTGCTCAAACGTAAAATGGACGGAGAAGAAATGGATGTAGAGAACCGTCTCGCTCATGTCCATCCATTTATTGATCAAGAGCTGGCGCGTTTTGATGAATTGGTGAAAAGCTACAATCAACCGAAAGACAATCTGATGCAAGAATTAAATGAGCTGCTGCAGTCTACCCTTGATGAGGTGTGGGCGTAGGAGGGAAGAGCCAGCCGGATAGCGGCAGGCTCTTTTTTATCTCTTATTGTGATAAAACCACAAAAAAAGTCAGAATTTTTGTCATCTTCAAATATTGTAGCGGACAGCTTATGAGCCTTACAATAAAGACATAGCTTACAAAGAGTGGGAGGTGCCCTTTATGGAGTCGGTCACAAGAAATTTCTTCTTGTTTTTGTCAAAAAGCAGTCTCTTGAACCATATTGCTCGTAATTGGGGAAGTGCTGTTGCATCTAAGAAAATCATCGGTGGGAAAGATTTTGAGAGCGCTATCTCTGTCATTAAACGATTAAATGATCAAGGAATGGCTGTAACAGTCGATCACCTTGGTGAGTTTGTCACAAAGGCAGAGATTGCAAATGAGCGGACGGATGAGTGTATTCAAACCATTCAGCGGATTGCTGAGGCGGGACTCAATTCCCATGTGTCACTCAAAATGACATCACTCGGCCTGGATATTGACGATGACCTTGTGTATCGCAATATGAAACGTATTTTAGATACGGCAGAAAAACACCGTATCATGGTGACAATCGATATGGAGGATGAACAGCGCTGTCAAAAAACGCTGGACATTTTTAAAGAGATGAAATCTCAATATGAGTATGTTAGTACGGTCCTGCAGGCGTATTTGTACAGAACAGAAAAGGATCTTGATGACCTCAATGAGCTGCAACCATTTTTACGACTTGTAAAGGGTGCCTATAAGGAATCCGCCGAAGTGGCGTATCCGAACAAAAAAGACGTTGATCAGAATTACAAGAAACTGATCGAAAAGCAATTACTCACAGGGAACTATACAGCCATTGCGACACATGACGATCAAATGATCGAGTTCACGAAAAATATTGTGAAAAAACACAATATACCGACAAGTCAATTCGAATTTCAAATGTTGTATGGCATGAGATCAGAAACGCAGCAGGCACTTGTGAAGGAAGGCTATCAAATGAGGGTCTATACCCCGTATGGACGAGAGTGGTATGGCTACTACATGAGACGTCTTGCAGAACGGCCGGCAAACATTGCCTTTGCTTTAAAAGGAATGACGAAAAAATAATTTGAAACTGGAGCGTGACAAAGATGACAACACCTTACAAACATGAACCATTCACGGATTTTAGCCAGGAAGAAAACCGTAAAGCGTTTGAACAAGCATTAGCAAAGGTAACAGAATCACTGGGTCAAACCTATCCGCTCGTGATTAATGGCGAAAGAATCGAAACGAAAGACCAAATTGTCTCGATCAATCCAGCGAAAAAGGATGAAGTTGTTGGAACCGTATCAAAGGCCGGGAAAGAAGAGGCAGAACAAGCGGTTCAGGCTGCGGCGAAAGCATTTGAAACTTGGCGCTATACGTCTCCAGAAGAAAGAGCCAGCGTTATATTCCGTGCTGCGGCAAGCATTCGCCGTAAAAAGCATGAGTATTCAGCCCTTCTTGTCAAAGAAGCAGGTAAGCCTTGGAACGAGGCGGACGCAGATACAGCAGAAGCGATCGACTTCCTTGAATATTATGCTCGTCAAATGCTGGAGCTGGCGAAAGGCAAACCAGTGAACAGCCGCGAAGGGGAACACAATCAATACGTATACACACCAACTGGCGTGACGCTCGTCATTCCACCGTGGAACTTCTTGTTTGCCATTATGGCAGGAACAACAGTAGCACCAATCGTTACAGGGAACACAGTTGTCTTAAAACCTGCAAGTGCAACTCCTGTCATTGCGGCACGTTTTGTGGAAGAGCTTGAGCAAGCAGGTCTTCCAAAGGGTGTGGTGAACTTTGTACCAGGAAGCGGAGCTGAAGTTGGAGATTACTTAGTCGATCACCCGAAAACAAGCCTGATTACATTCACTGGCTCAAGAGAAGTAGGGACACGTATCTTTGAACGTGCGGCAAAAGTACAGCCAGGTCAGCAGCATTTAAAGCGTGTCATTGCTGAAATGGGTGGTAAGGATACAGTGGTTGTAGATGAGGATGCAGACGTCGAATTAGCGGCTAATGCCATTTTCACATCAGCCTTCGGTTTTTCAGGTCAGAAATGTTCAGCTGGATCTCGGGCAGTCGTCCACGAGAAGCTGTATGACCAAGTGATCGAGCGAGTGAAGGAAATCACAGAAACGAAAACAACAGCGAATCCTCTTTCTGCGGATGTCTACATGGGACCTGTCATTGATCAAGCGTCCTTTGACAAGATCACGGATTATATCGAGGTTGGCAAACAGGAAGGCCGCTTAGTCACTGGCGGAACGAGTGATGATTCGGAAGGATATTTCATTCATCCAACCATTTTTGCGGATCTTGAGCCAACATCTCGCTTGATGCAAGAAGAAATCTTTGGACCTGTCTTGGCCTTCTCGAAAGTATCTAGCTTTGATGAGGCACTTGAAGTAGCCAACAACACGGAATATGGTTTGACAGGTGCTGTCATTACCAATAATCGTGATCATATCAACCGTGCGAAGCAGGAGTTCCACGTAGGGAACCTCTACTTTAACCGTAACTGCACAGGAGCCATCGTGGGATACCACCCATTCGGCGGATTCAAAATGTCAGGAACCGATTCAAAAGCAGGCGGTCCAGATTACCTAGCTCTACACATGCAGGCAAAAACGATTAGTGAAATGTTTTAAGTTGGAAAAGCATGAACCTGTGCACACGGGTTCATGCTTTTTTTGCTTGTCTACGACTTGTTTCTATGCAAATCTGTCCGGAAAGAAGTATGATAAATGTATTACTTAATCAGGGAGCAATCGGGATGGAAGAGATATTAGAAAAGCTTCATACATTTTTTGATGTCGATAAATTAATTGCATTTATTAGCGGGTATTTAAAAAAACCAGTCATTTTAGAAAGCACAGAGTGTCAGCTCCTTGCTTATAATTCTTACAGCATTCAGCAGTTTGACCCAGTCAATCAGCAAACGATTTTCTCAAAGGAATGTCCGGGGTCTGTAGTCGATTGGTTAAAGAAAACAGGGGTCATCGAGCGGCTTCACAAGGAGTCAAAGCCTTTTTATGTGAGCGGTCATGACGAGCTCGGGTTTAATCGGCGGGTGGCTGTGAGCGCCAAGCACAAACAAGAGGTTGTGGGCTTTATTTGGGTGCAGGACATTGAGGATTCTCTCACGCAGGAGGAGCTGCAATTTTTGCATGAAGCTTCCTTTCAAGTGGGAAAAGTGATTTATAAGAATAAGAAACAGCTGGAAAAAAAGGAAGGCAAGATTGAAGAATTTTTCAAAAAGGTCATGGATGATCATTTTTATACAGAAGAAGAACTGAAGTGGGAGGCTGAGAATTTAAGCATCCCGCTGCCAGCGGTATTTACTGTCATGGTCGTACACGCTGCCGATAACAAAAGTGAGACGGCAGAAGATGTAAAGGACGTCATTCGGACGTATTTGCAGCTAGAAGACAAGGTGAATCACGTATACTCCGTTCAAGCCGACATTGTCGTGATATTGGGCAGCTTGTCAGACCGGCACTCACCGAAAGCCACTGCGGCTGACGTCATCGCTCATCTACAATCGAAAGCGCATGCCCATCCTTCTCCATTGTATATTGGAATGGGAAGAGAATATCGAGATGTCATGAAAATGAGCACAAGTCGATTTGAAGCGATAGAGGTCGTGAAGGCTGTGAAAATTGTGGGGGGACAAGAGCTGATTCCATATGATTACGAGAATCTGGGGGTTTTCCGGTTCTTAGACTCAATTTACAGTCATCAAAAAAAGAAAAATGACTTCAATCCAGATTTATTACGTTTGAAAGAAAAAGACCGTGACAGCCAAACCTCATTTTTAAAAACGCTTGAAGTCTACTTATTGAATAACTGCAAGCTAAAGCCAGCCGCGGAGCAGTTGTTTATTCATCAAAATACATTAAATTATCGAATGAAACAAATCTTTGATATGACCTCAATCGATTTAAGTCACTTCAGCCAGCGATGTGAGTTATTTATTGAATTAATGCTGATGAAAAAAGATCAATAGTCATCGAATCCGCAGGTGCCCGGGATCACCTGCGGGTTTTCATGTGAAAATGGCATACAACGGCTGTGTTTCGTTGTATGATAGATAAGGATTTTATGAAAGGGGGGCCACCTTTGGGAGCAGTCACCTTGGCCATTTTGATTTTCATCCTGACCCTCATCCTTGTCATTTGGCAGCCAGGACGTTTAACCATTGGATGGTCAGCATGTGGAGGCGCCATTCTTGCACTTGCCTTTGGTGTCGTTCATCTGGGCGATGTGTGGGAAGTGACGCAGATAGTATGGAACGCAACATTTGCGTTTATTGGCATCATTATTATTTCGTTAATTTTAGATGAAATTGGGTTTTTCGAATGGGCTGCACTGCATATGGCAAAAGCCGCAAGAGGGAACGGTGTCCGCATGTTTATTTATTTAACATTGCTCGGCGCTGTCGTGGCTGCTTTTTTTGCGAATGATGGAGCGGCACTGATTTTGACCCCGATCGTCTTGTCTGTAGTGAGAGCGTTAAAGCTGGATGAGCGGATGATCCTGCCTTTTGTGATGGCGAGCGGCTTTATTGCAGATACAACCTCTTTGCCATTTGTTATTAGTAACTTGGTCAATATCGTATCAGCCGACTATTTTCATATTGGGTTTCTAGAATATACAGCAAACATGTTCGTGCCAAACCTTGTGTCGCTTGGAGCAAGCATGCTAGTGCTTTATGTGTTTTACCGAAAGCTTATCCCAAAAACATACGATGTATCACAGGCGAAGGAACCGGCATCAGCAATCCGGGATATCCGCATGTTCCGCTTGTCTTGGTATGTGCTTGGCTGTTTGCTTGTCGGTTATTTTGCAGGGGAACTCATTGGGGTTCCGGTCTCCATCATTGTGGGCGGTATTGCCCTTGTCTTCTTGTGGCTGGCGAGAAGAAGTCCGCAAGTGGCGACAAAACGTGTCGTAAAAGAAGCACCGTGGTCCATTGTCTTTTTCTCAATCGGCATGTATGTCGTCGTATATGGACTGAAGAATGTCGGTCTCACAGAAATATTGGCGGCATGGATCGAACAAGGAGCATCGCATGGCTTGCTTGCGGGAACGATGTTTATGGGCGTGCTTGCCGCAGTGCTGTCCTCTGTCATGAACAATCTGCCTACCGTATTGATTGATGCGATAGCAATCGGTCATACAGATACAGCAGGCGTCATGAGAGACGGACTGATTTATGCCAATGTCATCGGCTCCAACCTTGGTCCGAAAATGACCCCTATCGGCTCATTGGCGACATTGCTGTGGCTTCATGTTCTTAAGAAAAAAGGCGTCCATATCTCTTGGGGTGCATACATGAAAGCCGGAATCATCCTGACCATCCCAACCTTGATCCTTACTTTACTGGGGTTATATGCGTGGTTATGGCTAATACATTAAAGCTGAATCTAAAAAAGAGCAGGTCGATTGGATCTGCTCTTTTTTGTTACAGATATTTTGCATAGTGTTTTTCTAAAAAGTCCTGAAGCAATGAGACTACGCTGCAAATGCCCCAGTAAATGAGGGCGACCAAAATATACATGGTCATATAATCGAATTCGCGCCCACCTACGATCTTTGCTTGCTGGAAAAGCTCGGGTACAGTAATCATCGCAGCCAGTGAGGAGGCTTTGATTAAATCGAGCATGACATTGGTCAATGGTGGCAGTGCGATGCGGACGGATTGAGGCAAAATGACACCGCGCATCGTTTGCCAATAGCTGAGACCTAGTGATTTGGCAGCTTCCACCTGTCCACTTGGAACAGATGAGAGGGCCGCCCGATTGATTTCTGCAATATAGGCAGCGCTATTGAAGCTGAATCCAATAATGGCAGCAGTGACCGCTGTAAACTCAATGCCGATATAAGGAAATCCAAAATAAAGAATAAACAAAATCACCAGAATGGGCACGCCACGCATGAATGAGATATACAGCCGTGCAGGCAGCCAAAGCATCCACGTATTCGCCATTCTGGCAAGCGCAATAAAAAAGCCAAGAATGGTGCCAAAAAACATGCTCACAAAGGAAATGAGCAGCGTCAGCCAGATGCCTTTCATGACAAATGGAAATGACGCCTTTGCCAGTGCAGGATTAAATATATATTCTAAATGAATATCTCCCACGCTTGCGGCTCCTTATTTAGAAATGTCGACATCTTCGACATCAGCATTTATTTTCTTTGAGACGTCTGCATGATTAAAGAATTTTTCGGAAATCTTTTTCATGGTTCCGTCTTTTTTCATTTCTTTTAAGACACGATTTAATTCTTTTTGAAGCTCTGTGTTGTCTTTCTTCATCACAAACCCTTGTTCGTTTGGCATGTATTTTAAGTCAGGGTGAATCGTAATATTTAATTTCGGGAATGCAGCTAGAGCTAGTGTCTGCAAGTAATAATCATTTAGAATGACATCTGTACGACCGTTAGCGACATCCTTTAAGTATTGCTCGTTTGTCGCATTATCATAAATGACTTCCTTCGCACCGTACTTGCGAGCGACATCCATGTAAATCGTTGTGGCAGCACCAGCTGCTTTCTTTCCTTTTAAATCTTTTAACGTTTTAATGCCAGACAAATCATCTTTTCTTACGATCGCCGTGCCATAAGAATATTTATAAGGAGTTGAAAAGGCGAACTTATCTTTTCTGTCATCTGTGATGTCAATGTCATTTGCAGCGGCATCCACTTGACCAGAATTAATGGCGCTCAGCATGCCATCATAGCCCATTTCTTTAAATTCTACTTTCACATCAAGGCGTTTAAATGCTTCTTTGACCACTTCCACTTCATAACCAGTCAATTGATCCTTGCCATTAGCGGTATCATGATATGACGTTGGATAAAGGGTGCCTGAAGTAGCAACCACGATTTTCCCTTTCTTTTGAATCTCATCCCACTTTGAATCTCCAGACTGAGAAGAGCCTGATTGACTGCAAGCAGACAAGACAAGTATGAAAGCAGACACAACAAGCATTACCCAGATCGATTTTCTATGATAAAAACGACTCATTTAAGAATCCTCCTCTATTTTTTATACAAAACAAAACATAGCACGCTTTTTCTGTTAGGACAACGTTTTCAGAAGAAAAGCGAAAAAGTAAGAATATTATGTGCAATTTGTGTGATGGAATATGTATAAAAAAGGAAAGTGCGCACAAAATAAATGCGAATAAAGGAGGGAATAAAATGATGAAAAGAATAAGTGGATTGATCATATTATCGATGATGCTGTTGTCTGGTTTTTATATGGAAACAGCTCATGGAGAAACACCCCAAATGGAAAAGCGTCCAGTAACGCATCAAGTAAAACTAACGACAGAACAACAAAAACAAATTGAAACGCTTGAGCAGCAAATTCTTTCTAAACGAAAAGAAGTGATTGAGAAGTACGTCCAATATGGTGTGTTAACAAAGGAACAAGGTACACATATTACGAAACGGATGGATGAGCATTACAATCATTTGAAAAACAACGGATTTGTGCCATTGCTGAAAAAACCACAGCACCATCGACCATAAGGATGAAACCGGCAGCGAGGTGCCGGTTTTTTATTGTTTATCAATCTATTCAGAAGGAGAGACTTTCACCATCGTTTGGGACAAAAATGGCTTGTGCTGCTTGATGCTCCTGAATGTAAGCTTGTAAAGAGGCTCTTGTTAGTAAGCAATGATTCACTGCCTCAAGGTGAGTAGCGACAATTTGTGCAGTTGGGTGAGAACGGTGAACGTCTAAAATGTCTTCCTTCGTCATCGTAATCGGATCGCCTTCTAAAAATTGAGCAGCTCCGCTATTGACCACAATAACATCTGGCTTGCAAGTATTGATAACCTCCTTCGGCTCATCACACCAAATGGTATCACCTGCAATGTAAAGGGTAGGTTCATCAGGGTGAGAGAAAATAAAACCGCTGACCTGTCCCATCTGCTTTGCAATTTCTCCTGTCCCATGCTGTCCACCTGTCCGCTGAATATGAACACCATAAATGTCTATTTCATCTTCAATGCATGTGACATGCTGGAAACCAGCCTCTTCAACTTCTTTTTTGTCATTATCCGATTGCGTATAAATGGGTTGGTCTTGGTCTAATTTTTGTTTCGCCTCGTCATCAAAGTGATCCACGTGCAAATGAGTGAGTAAGACAGCATCTGGGTGTAGCATGTTGTCTATGTCAATGTTTACAGGCAAATCAACAATCGGATTGTTCAAATGTTGATTGGCTGTATGAGGAAACGGTGGATATGTTCCTTTTGCTGCTAAAAAGGGATCAATGAAGAAAGTTGCCTGACCATATTCAAGGTAGAAAGTAGCATTCCGAATGAGTGTGATTTTCATGAAAAGGCCTCCTTTTTTTCTGCTTAAGTTTACAGTATATTAAAAGAGTTCCATGTGACAGAGGGTAATGAAAGTCTTTCATCAGAAGGACTTGATTTTTGAAAGAGGTGAGCCAATGTTAGACCAAACCGATTTGGATATATTAAAAGAGCTCTCAAAAAACAGCCGATTAACTATGAAAGCGCTAGGTGAAAAAGTTCATTTAACGGGTCAAGCTGTTGCAAATCGTGTGTTAAAGCTTGAAGAAGAGGGTGTGATTGAAGCATATACCATTTCGATTGACTGGCGGACGCAAAAGACCATTCAAACATTTATGCAGCTCTATACCCGCAGTCATCATCACGAACCGCTTCTGTCCTTTCTCGACCGACAGGAAGAGATCAAGAATTTATTTAAAATAAGTGGTGAGGGCTGTTATATGGCTGAAGGTCATTTCTCCAGTCATGATGAACTGGATCTGTTTTTAACGGAGCTGACAAATTACGCAAATTATAAACTGTCTATTGCGGTTAAGCGTCTCATTCAGCAGTAAGAAAAGAGACGCAGGAGGATAAGGAAACGATGAAAAAATTAATCGAAAATCAAGCTGAACCGGTGACAAAGGAAAAAATCAAAGCAGACTTGGTTCAACTTGGTGTGAAAAAAGGCATGATTTTATGTGTTCACTCATCTTTATCATCTATTGGATGGGTAAACGGAGGCGCTGTTGCCCTCATACAAGCATTGATGGAAACCTTAACAGAAGAGGGGACACTAATCATGCCGGCACAAACGTTAGAGCTTTCTGAGCCCGCTGATTGGATCGATCCGCCTGTTCCTTTTTCATGGTGGAAATCAATCAAAGACACGATGCCTGCATTTGATCCAGCTTACTCGATGCCAACAGCAATGGGAAAGGTAGCGGAAACGTTTTGGAAATACCCGGGCGTGGCGAGAAGCAATCATCCTCATTTTTCATTCACGGCCTGGGGGAAAAAGAAACATGAGCTTCTGAAACACCACGCACTTTCTTTTGGATTAGGAGAACATTCGCCTCTAGCCCGCATGTATGATGTTCAGGCTCAGGTGCTGCTGATTGGTACGTCTTTTGAAAGTCTGACAGCTTTCCATCTGGCTGAATATCGCATCCCTCAGCAAGACCTCATGACAAGAGGAGCTCCCATCTTAGAAAATGGATGGAGGGTATGGAAAGAATACCAAGATATTATCACAAGAGAAGAACTATTTGAGCAGATCGGCCGTGACTTTCTTCTATCAGGAGGCACTCATCATCACGGTCAAATCGGGCTTGCCAGTTCATATTTATTACCGGTGAGAGAATCGGTAGACTTTGCGGAAAAGTGGCTTGATTTGTACGATCAGTCGTGACCTATACCGTTTGGAAATTCATATGATAAAGGTCTTGATCAGCCTGCTGTGAAGTATAGCAGGTGAGCTGATAGTCTCCCTTTGGAATAGGGAAAGACAGCACCTGAGCCATGACGCTTGTGATATAAACTTGATCGCTTGCATGCGTAAAAGGCACTGTGATCGTTCCATCAGCCGAAGCTGGGGGCATATTGCTATTTAAAGTTACGGTAACAGATGCTTTTCCGTTGTTGACCCCTTCAAAGGATACACCGTGATCTCCTATGGCGAAACCTTGAAGAATGTCATCATCTGACCAGTCAATCACAGGTGGTGTTTTGCTTCCGGTGTATACGGTGATTTGGTGATAGGAGATAGATAGGGAATAGGCTTGGTTTAAGTTATTCATTTAAAAAACTCCTTTATATATAGATTTTCGTTGGAATGTGAATGGTTGAAAGAGTGATTCTTGAAGAGAATGTTAGGCAGCAAGACGATTGTCGCCGTCTTGCGCTTCTATATGAGGAATCTAGATGTGAAATTGTGAAACCATTGCTTTTAAATCTCCTGCTAAATGGGCAAGAGCTTCTGATGAAGCAGTTACTTCTTCCATTGCGGCAAATTGTTCTTCTGTTAAACCGGCTACTTGCTGTGAATGTTCACTTGTTAGTTTAACCCCTTCTGTAATAGTGGCAAAGGATCGTTTCGCATCGTTTGTATAAGCTGCGATTTTTTGTGATGCACTAGATAAATGCTTGATACCATCTGCCATTTCTCTCATTGACTGCTGAATATCAATAAATGATTCTTCTGTATGAGAAATAAGTACAGTCCCTTGAGCCGCTTCCTCTTTTACTTGTTTAATCGCATTAGTTGAATGAGTCATCTCTTTTTGGATTTCAGAAATGAGATGGGAAATCATATTTGATGATGATTGAGATTCTTCAGCGAGCTTTCTTACTTCGTCTGCGACAACTGCAAATCCTTTCCCATGCTCGCCTGCTCGTGCTGCTTCAATTGCTGCGTTAAGAGCAAGCAGGTTGGTCTGGTTAGCGATGTCTGTAATAACATGGGAAATATGATCAATTTCAGCCGAACGTGTTTCTAATGCTTGAATGGCTGTCCCATTTTCCTCTATTGATTTTGCAATAGATGTCATTTGTGAGTTTACTTCCCCAATATTCTGTACACCTTTTAGGGCGATTTCTTGTGCAAATTGACTTCTTGAAGCCATTTGCCCCGCATTTTCCGTGATGTTTGCCAACTCGTTAGATACTTGAATCATCGTGTGCTCACTTGTTGTCATTTGAGCTGACTGTTCTTCTGATGATTGAGCGACTTCCTGAATACTATGGGTGATTTTTTCGGATGCTGCACTTGTTTCTTCTGCACTAGCTGACAGCTGTTCAGATGAGGTTGCCACTAATTCAGACGTGTTCATCACATTAAGAATGGTGTGATTTAGTTTTTCCCGCATTTTATTGAAATGATCAGCCAGATCAGACAGTTCGTCGCCTGCTGTATCTGTCACATTGATGGTTAAATTTCCTTCACCTGCACTTTTAATGGCAGAAGCCATACGCTTGAGACGGGTTTGAATCCGCTTTGTGAAAATAGAAATAATGATCACAGCAACGATTAGGCTTAACAACAGAACTATGAAAAATTGAATGTAGAATGACTGAAGCATTTGTGAAATCATGCTTTGGTTGGCGCCAGTATAAAAAATACCGATCGTTTCGCCTGCATCATTTTTGATCGGCATATAAGCCGTTTGGTAGTCTTTCCCTGCAACATTTGCTGTGCCGTAATAGTTTTCACCTTTATCTAATACAGTGGCCTTCACTTCTGGTGAAACTTGTGTACCGACAGCTCGTTTTCCGTTTAACATGACATTTGTTGCGACACGGGTATTTCCTTGGAAAATTGTGACGGTATCATCAGTGTATTCTGCTAAATGGTCGACCAATGTATCATGATCATTGATTTGGGTATTCCCTTTGTAAAGCTTTCCATCTTTTATCTGCCACGAGCCTGCTACTTTTTCATCTAGGTAGGCATAGCCTAGCTTTAAATCACCTTTTGCTTTTTCAGTGGCCATGTGCTTGATGTTTTCTGTCATTTCGCGATTCACCACATAACCAACAATTGCTGAAAAGATGATGATGACACTTAAAAAGATCAGCAAAATTTTGGCACCAAGCCTCAGTTTTCCCTTTTTCTTCATGCTTTTTGACTCCTTTAGGTATAAGGTAGGATAAACCTCCTTAAGGATTATCGGCATGAAAAAAATGTTTGAAATACCTGAATGCAGTTACGAGGAAATTTTTTTAGATAGAAAAGGGAAATGGCGTTAATCGATGATAAATTGTATTCTTGTGCCGTCAGGATCATCCGATAATTGATGACCGACCCATGAGCCGGCTCCTCTATTATCTGAAGGACTAATATATTTGACTGAAGCTCCTGTTCCTCCTTCCTTACACATCGCCATCGGCCATTCGTCCCGATCATACCCGCGCTTTGTTGGGATGCCATGAAGTGATTGTTCTCTTTGTTCATCGCTATGTTTACGGTCAATCGTGCATACGGATGAATGCCCTTCATCAATTGCCTCTTCTATGTGCTTCGCGGTTTCAGGGTAACGTTCTGATGGGAAGTGAATGGTCTTGTCATAAGATGAATTCGTCGTCTCTTGTTTACTTTGCTCCAGCTGAATATAGCCTGTTGCTACACCAACGACGATCAGTAAAAGCAAGAGAATGATTTTAAGAAGTTTCATAGATGCTAGCTCTCTTTCTTGTTTGCGTATTTTGTAAACAGAAGTATAGCAGAATTACTTACCAATTTCTCCTGGTTTTGAAAAAACGCCTTTTAAAGTTCGAAAAACGGTTTTTATCCGTTTTCTTGCTTTTCACATTTGTAAAAATTCATAAAAATTTTAATTTTTCAGTTCATAAAAAGATTATGCTTTATCAAAATGGCTTTATCACTGCTTTTTGGGCTAATTTCAAGAATTTAACACACAGAAATTTTAAAAAAATAAAATTGACTAGACCGATATGCTTTAATAATATGGAGTCAAATATCAAAAAATGTCGTAATTTATCAAAATATCGTTCTATTTACATTGTAGGAGGGAAGTACAAATGGCGGATGTCTCTTATCGGCTTGGCATAGACATAGGCGGAACATTTACTGACTTATCGCTGATGAATGAAGCAACAGGGGCGCTAACTGAACTCAAAACACCCACAGTGACTGACGACCCAGCTCAGGGAATTATCAATGGGCTAAAACTTCTAAAAGAGAGAGGTGTTGATTTAGCTAAAATCCAATATCTCGTACATGGCATGACAATCGGTCTTAATACATTATTGCAGAGAAAAGGAGCAGATTTGGCCCTTTTTGTGACGGAAGGCTTTCAAGACATATTGTCACTACAGCGTTTACGATTACCCATTCCTTATGACTTCAATTCTCGTTTGCCAGAACCATTGATACCACGAAAGCATGTATATCCAATCTCTGAAAGATTGATACACGATGGTACGATCAAAAAACCTCTCCATCTGCAGCAATTAGATCAGGCTGTCCAGCAGGTCATGTCTAAAGGGCTAGCAGGTATTGTCATTTCTTTTTTACATAGCTATCAAAATCCAGTTCATGAATTACAGGCAAAAGCCTATATCAAACACCATTATCCGCAATTAGAAGTCCTTACTTCATCTGAATTATGGCCCCAAATGAGAGAATACGAGCGTACTGTGATGTCTGTTGTCAATTTGTATATCCAACCAAGGGTGAAACAGTATTTACAAACATTGAAAAGCCGTTTGAAAGAAGAAGGTGTACCAATTTCTCCATACATTACACAATCAAATGGTGGTTTAATGGATGCAGAAAGTGCAGCAACTTCACCTGTTAAAACACTTTTTTCTGGTCCGGCAGCTGGTGTCATTGGTGCGGCAAGAATTGCAGCCGCTGCAAACGAATCCAATCTGATCACGTTTGATGTGGGGGGGACGAGTGCAGATATCTCCATTATTCAAAATGGACAGCCTACAATGGCTCAGTCAAATCAGCTTTCAGGTTTTCCGATCATTCTTCCATCTGTTGCGATGTATTCAATAGGGGCAGGCGGGGGTTCTGTTGCATGGATTGATCAGGGAGGGCTTCTCAAAGCAGGACCAGAATCAGTTGGCTCACAGCCGGGACCAGCTTCGTATGGAAAGGGAATGAAAGCCGCCTTAACTGACGCGTTCCTCATATGTGGTTATCTCAATCAAGAGCGTTTTGCCGGAGGACATTTACAACTACAGCTGTCCGCGGCGGAAAAGGCCTTTCAGCCAATTGCTGATCAGCTCAACAAAACGGTAGAAGAAGCGGCTGACCAGCTGATTCAAGTAGCTGTCGCCAATATGTACACAGAATTAAGCAATGTCATGGAGCAGCAAGGGTTTGACCCAAGAGATTTTAGTTTACTAGCGTTTGGCGGAGCAGGACCGGTTGTAGCGAATTTCCTTGCGCGAGAAATTCATGCGAAAAACGTGGTCGTTCCTCCAAGTCCAGGAACATTATGTGCATTAGGTGCCCTGAACGCAGACTTTATTCATGATGCGGTACTGTCGAAGAAAATATGTTTACAAGACTACTCGATAGATCAACTAAAAAAAGATTATGAGATGCTTTCTCGAAAAGCGACTGATTGGTTCAGTCAGCAGAACATTCAGCATATTAAACAGACATCCACTCTATTATTGGCAGATGCACGTTATCAAGGACAAGCCTTTGAGATTGAATTACCATTATCAGCTGAATGGCTGAAGCAAGAACAAGATATCCATCAACTCATTGAAGCCTTTCACAAACTACATCAGCGTCAATATGGTCATAGAGATGATCAGGCGAACATCGAGTTTACTCATTTACGAGTTCGAGTCATAGGCGAGACGCCGCCGCTGCCTTTCACAACTGTTCATGAAAGCAGCGGACAATCTTTGAAGCCACATGAATTTAGGCGAATCTTTATGGAAGAAAAAGAATATGAAGCAGCTATTTATTACAGAGATACTTTGTCAGTAGGCTCTGTCATTAATGGACCTGCCATCATTGAGCAGGATGATACGACAACATTGATTCTGCCAAATTGGGCAGGCAGCATTGATCAATCAGGGAACTTGGTGATTTCAAGGGAGGCGGCTTTACATGAGAACTGATCCAGCAAAGCTTGAGATGATGCGTAGTTATTTTAATGCAATTGCATCTGGCATGGGACATGTCATTGAGCGGACGTCTTTTACGACTTTCGTCAAAGAATCAGCTGACTTTGCGACAGCGTTAGCCACGCCTTCTGGAGATTTCTTTGTTTATCCGAAGACAGTGGGTGTCACGATCTTTTTAGGGCTGAGTCTTAAAAAGGCGATTGAAGAGAGCGGACCGATGCAGCCAGGAGATATTATCATCACAAATGACCCTTATACGACAGATGGTTTAGCAACTCACCTGCCAGATGTCCATATCATTAAGCCGATTTTCGTAGATGGTGAAATTGTCAGCTATGCTTGGTCTTTTGTTCATGTAAGTGATGTGGGCGGACTTGTGCCCTCAAGTATTTCACCGACAGCGACAGATGTTCATCAAGAAGGATTAAGAATACCGCCAGTGAAAATTTATGAAGGCGGAAAAGAGAATCAGGTCGTTCGTACTTTTTTAAGAGCCAACAGCCGAGCCAGTCATTTAAATGATGGGGATATCAATGCAATGATTGCTGCAGTAAATACAGCAGAAATTCGGTTAAAAGAAATGATCGGGAAATTTGGAATAAATGAAGTGAAACAAGGAATGATGGACCTCCTGAAACAATCTGAGGTTCGTGCAGGAAAGGTCATTGAAGCCATTCCGGACGGAACGAGTGAATTCGCTGATTATTTAGATGATGATATGATCTCGGATGTGCCGATCCGGTTGAAAATCAAGTTAACGGTGAAAGGAAAGCGGCTGACACTTGATTTTTCTGAGTGTGACCCGCAAGTGAAAACAGCTTTTAACCTTGTCACCAATGGTCAGAAGCATTCCTTCCTATATCAAGGATTGATTAATTACATTATTAGTAAAGATCCCTTTATACCGATTAATGGCGGAATCACATATCCGATTGAAGTGATTTCACCTAAAGGGACGTTAGTGCATCCAGAATACCCGGCTTCTGTTGGTATTCGGCATTCAATTACGATGCGGCTGTTCAATGTCGTGCTAGGCGCCATTGGTAAGCTGTTACCTGAGGCGGTGCCGGCAGCAGGTGCAGGTCAATCAGCTATTGTTGTTCTCTCCGTTCCTGATAATCAAACAGGTGGCAGGAAAATGTCTGTTGTCGAACCATTAGGCGGAGGCGGCGGTGCTCAAAATGGAACGGATGGAGTAGATGGTATTGATCATTCGTCTGGCTTTTTGAAAAATACACCCATTGAGAGTTTAGAACAGCATATTGATATTCATGTTCACCGATATGAGCTTTTGCCAAACACAGGCGGAGTAGGAGAAAACAGAGGCGGACATGCGATTGGTTTGGAATTTGAAATGATCAAGCCTGAATCCATGGTGACCGCACGAGGGATGGAACGGATGAAGTTTCAGCCTTGGGGGCTAATGGGCGGCCGCGCGGGAGCTATCGGTGAGGTCAAGCTAGTCACAGCAAAAGGTGAAAAACAAGACCAGCCGAAAATAGATGTTCTACGTCTTGAAAAAGGCGAAATTGTGCAATTGATATCACCAAGTGGAGGCGGCTGGGGAAATCCATTTGCAAGAGAGAAAGAAAAAGTCCTTCATGAAGTGGAAGCAGGTTTATTAAGTGAAGAAAGAGCGCTGCAGCAATATGGCGTTAAAGTGTATGTAGACCAAAATGAATGGAAGATTGATGAGGAGCAAACGAATCTGCTTCGTGAAAAGGGTAATCATCCTGCTAATATCATGTGGGATGTTGGAGAACACAGAGAAGCTTATGAGAAAGTATGGACGGATGAAGCCAGCAGCGAGCTTGCTGTGCGGCTGCGTTCCTACCCAGCCAATGAACGTACACATTATAAACATGCAGTTCATCAATATTTCAGTCATAGAAATGAGCCGTTAACAAAGAAAGATATTATTCAAGCACTTCGTCATATGGATGGACAAAAAGGGGGAAATGAATCATGAAAAGAAGATTAATCACTATTTTTGCAGGTGTTCTGTCAATGATTCTACTGCTGACAGCTTGTGGTGGGAATGGACAGGATCAAGGTAAACAGCAGCAGACTGTAATCGTTGGCGTATACGGAGGCGATTGGGAAAAGAATATCAAACCGATCCTCGAAAAGTTTGAAAAAGATACGGGAATTAAAGTCCAAACCGTCTCTGGTGCGGATTCTGAATGGTTTACAAAATTAAAAGCGTCAAATGGTAAAAATCCACCGTATGACCTGCTTATTTTACAGCCTGATACGATTCAAAGAGGCATTGCAGCAAACGTTCTTGCACCTATCGATGAAGATCAAGCACCAAATGTCAAAAAACTTTACCGTTCTGTCCAAAAGAAGCTCACTGTTGATGGAAAACAATATGCAGCAGGCTTTAGTATGGGTCAGCTTGGAATTGCTTATAGAAAAGACCTCGTAAAGCAGGAACCAAACAGCTGGACAGACCTATGGAGCAGTCAGCTAAAAGGGAAGGTAGCGATTTCATCCCCGACTTATTCAGCCGGGCTGCAATTTTTCTCTGCGCTTGTCCATGCTCAAGGGGGGACAGAATCAAATCCTAAGGATATTGATAAAGCCTTTAAAAGCCTTTCGCAATTAAAAGGGCATGTAGCTGCTTTTCCAGACAATCCAGGGTCTATTCAAACCTTGTTAGAACGTGGTGACGTCGCAGCAGTTCCATATTGGGATGGACGAGCATTTGCACTTGAAGAAGAAGGAATGAATATTGGTTTCTCATATCCGAAAGAAGGCGCTGTTGCAGCAGTTGCGAGCTGGGCTTTAACGAAGGGAAGTCAGCATGAAGAAGCGGCTTACAAACTATTAAACTATTTAAGTGGAAAAGAAGCTCAAGAGGCTTTCTCGGCAGTATCTTATTATGGCATGTCGAATTCTGATGTGAAATACGGTGACAAGATTAAGGGGAAGGTCAAGGTTGGAGAGAATTATTATAGCAAGCTGACTTGGGTAGATTACGAAACAGCAACTTCGGAGCTGGGCAATTGGACAAATCGATGGAACGAAGTATTAGGCGGAGGAAAATAGGTGATCGTATGAGTGGAATCCATTTAGAACATATTAGCCAGCATTTCGGCGAGCAGATTGCTCTTAACGATGTCAGTCTTACGGTGAATGAGGGAGAGTTTTTCTCCCTTCTTGGTCCTAGTGGCTGCGGGAAATCAACGTTATTAAACATCATTGGCGGTTTTTTAGAGCCAACAAAAGGTGTCGTCTATGTTGGTGATCAGAATGTGACGAATTTACCGCCTTATCAAAGAAAAACGGGTATGGTTTTTCAAAGCTATGCACTCTTTCCGCATCTGACTGTATTTGATAATGTGGCGTATGGGTTAAAGGTTCAAAAGAAAAAGAAGGCAGAAATTAAAGAGAAGGTAATGGAGAGTTTGTCTCTTGTGCAATTAGAAGCGTTTGCGAAACGTATGCCGCATCAATTAAGTGGTGGACAGCAGCAGCGGGTAGCGATTGCAAGGGCGCTTGCGATTCAGCCATCTGTTCTTCTTCTTGATGAACCGCTCAGCAACCTAGATGCAAAACTAAGAAAAAATATGCAGACAGAGCTTCGAAATATTCAAAGGAATGTCGGAATTACCACCATTCTCGTGACCCATGATCAAGAGGAAGCATTAAGTCTTTCTGATCGGGTTGGGATTTTAGGAGAGGGGAAAATCCAGCAGATTGGGACGCCTTTAGAGGTGTACCGCCAGCCGAACAATCGATTTGTTGCTGAATTTATCGGACAAGTGAACCTATTTGAGGCGGTCTATGATGAAGCGAAAGCTGCATTTATCGTTCCTCATTTAATCCAGTCAAACGGGCAGGAAGTTCAATTAAAGGCAGCGGCACACCAAGAGAAGAAGGAGAAGCATTTACTCATGCTCCGTCCGGAAAGAATCAACATATCTTCTGAGCGGGAAGACATTCAGTCCAACCATGTATCAGGTGTGCTGACTGATGTCAGTTATATTGGTCACTCATTACGTTTGGTGGTGGGGCTCGATAGCGGTGAAATGATTGTTCATGCTTCTGATGCAGCATTTCCAGAGCTGCCGAAAGCTGGAGAAGCTATTCATATCAATTGGCAGCCTGAAGATATCGTTTTCCTAGATTCGAAGGTGCATACGTGATGCGTATCAAGAAAAAGAATCAGCGATTTCATTGGTTCATGCTGCTGCCGGCGTGTTTGTTTCTTGTTGTATTTCTTCTAGCGCCGCTTGTGATGATGTTCGTGCTCAGTTTTCGTGATGTGGATTCAATGATGAACACATTACAAACGTATAGCTTTTCTCAATATATTCATGTGTTCACGACAGATGCGTATGTGAAGGCGATTGGAAGTACAGTGTGGGTAGCCTTACAGACAACGGTGATTTGTTTATTGATGGCATACCCTGCGGCATACGTGCTCGTCAAGGCACCTCATCCGCGTCTGCGGGCATTTTTCTATATCTTACTTGTCTCGCCGCTTTTGACAAGCGTTGTGATTCGGACATTTGCATGGATTGTCCTTCTTTCACAAAATGGTCTGATCAATGGCATGTTATTAGATTTACATGTGATTGAGAAGCCGCTCTCTATGCTGTGGAATATGAATGCGGTGATTATTGCTTATGTTCAGGTCATGCTGCCTTTTGCAGTGCTGCCTATCGCGACGAGCTTAACTGATATTGACCGTCATTTACGATCGGCTTCTATGAGTCTAGGAGCTGGACGAATTCGAACCTTCTTTCATGTGACCTTTCCATTGACCATTCCAGGGATGGTGACTGGGGCTATTATTGTCTTTTCGCTGGCGGCTGGGAGCTATATCACTCCGCTCTTAGTCGGCGGAAGAATGCAGCCGCTGCTACCGCTGTCTATTTATCAGCAGGTCATGCAGGTATATAACTTGCCTCTTGCTGCAGCGATGTCCTTTACGTTATTGGTTTGTGTGCTTGTGGTGGTCAGTTTATTAAGCTATCTATTGAAGCGCTGGGAGGCGAGGATGCATGCGTAAAAAATCATTAGGTGATCGCTTGCTTTCCATCCTGATTTGGACTGCTGGGTCATTGGTTTATCTCTTTTTGACCATACCTGTTCTTGTCATTGTCCTATCTGCTTTTAGTCCAAATGCCTTTCCTGAATTTCCGCCGACTTCGTTCTCTGTTCGTTGGTTTCAAGAGGTCGTGTCGAATCCAGAATGGATGGAGTCTCTGCGTATCAGTGTGATTTTGCTATTCATCGTAACGCCTCTCACGGTTCTTTTAGGCACGATGGCTTCGTATGCTTTAGCAAGGCTTTCCTTTAAGGGAAAAGAGGCGATTCAAGCCTTCATTTTGTCACCTCTTATGATTCCTCAAGTAGTGTTAGGGATTGCCATGCTCTATTTGTTTACGGCTATGGGGTTTACGGGATCTTTGTGGGCGCTTGTCATAGGTCATGTCATCATTGGCTTTCCCTATGTGGTTCGAACAGTAGGTGTCAGTGTCTCGAATTTGGATCCGCGGCTTGAGCTAGCTTCAATGAATCTTGGCGCAGGACCCATTCGCACATTCTTTCGAGTGACGCTGCCTTTGATAAAGCCAGGAATTATTGCAGGTGGGGTATTTTCTGCCGTGACGTCATTTGGGGAAATATCGATCAGTTTGTTCGTTTCCTCTCCCCAAACGATTACGATTCCCGTCAGGACGTTTAATTACATTGAGCAAACCTTTGATCCGAGTGTCAATGCGATATCTGTCATATTTATTATCATTTCTATCATTGCGTTGCTCATTATTGAAAAAACAATTGGCCTGTCTAAGGTGATGTAAATATAATGAAGAAACAAGGGAGCTGTCATTTGAAATGGCAGCTCTTTTTGTGTTGTTTTTACGGTAAATATTTTCAATTTTTTAGGGAATATAGTTCTTAAGATTTAAGAAATTGTGGAGGGTGGAAGGAGACCTCTATCCTACATTTTCGGTCATATTTGCAAAATTTAAGGGAAAACATGAAATTTTTGCGGTATTTAGTCGATTCTTTTCGGTTGAACGCAACTATTATTAGTTATTTTCGGTAAATATCGTAAATTATTATGTGATTCATTCGGCATAACGCATGAATCTTTACACCCATTTTTCGGTGAAAAAAACAATAATTTCATATAAAGTGGACGTAATATAGAAAATATTTAAAAAGAAAAGAAGAAAAAGGCAAATCTATGGAAACGTAGAGACGCAAAGCCATGTCCTAAGGTAAATGTTGCTTTTTTACTAAGGTCGCCAGGTTACCGAATCAAAATGGGAGTCCCTCCGTTTTATTCGGGGTGGGCTTCTTTCCGTATTCTGTCTATTTTAATGAAATAGACTTGGTTCTTTTGATATAGAGGGTGCTGGGTGTCACATTGGTGGAGAAAACATAGAAGAGGCGGAGGATGAAAATGAATACAGTATATTACCCCTTAACACATGCGCAAAAGCGAGTATTCTACACGGAAAGATTTTATCCAGGTACAAGTATTTCTAATTTGGGTGGATTCGCCAGATTGAGATCGGTATCAGGTTTAGATCCATCTTTGGTCGTTGACGTGCTTCAAGCGTACATTCGCCAAACTGACTCCCTTCGGTTGAGGCTGGTGTATCGACATGAGCAGGAGGAGCCTGTTCAATATATCAAGCCTTATGAAGAACAGCCGATTCGCATGGAAAAGGGCTGGGGTGAAGAAAAAGTGAGGGCTTGGGCGAATGAGCAAATCCGTGAGCCGATGCCGTTGATTGACAGCCCCTTGATTGAATTTACAGTCTTTCAAATCAGTGATCAAGAGTGCTGGCTGTTTTGTAAAGCACATCATATTGTGGCGGATGGCATCTCCATTATCTTAATGGGAAATCGCATCATCGACTTATACCAGGACATGCTGCACGGGGTAGACATCTCACCGGTTGAGGAGATTTCCTTCGTTGACCATATCATGAGTGAGCAAAGCTATGAAACTTCTAAACGATTTCAAAAAGACCAAGCTTTTTGGAATGAGCAATTTGCCAATATTCCAGATTTCGCTTCTTTAAAACCGCATAAGGGATACGAGATGAGTTTACATGCGGAGCGATTTTCAGGGGATATTCCAGATTCTTTGAAGGAGAAACTTCGTGCGTTTTGTGAGGAGCAGAAAGTCAGTATGCTCTCGATGTTTATGTCCACTGTTTATGTATATTTACATCGTTTTAGCGGCATGGGGGATGTTGTTCTTGGAACCTTTATGGGCAACCGAACAAACGCCAAAGAAAAGAAGATGATTGGTATGTTTGTTTCCACCATTCCGATGCGTGCATCTGTTCAGGGGTCGCAATCATTTCTTGATTTCGTCAAACAGGTCATGGCGGATCAAATGAAGATCTTGCGTCACCAAAAGTACCCTTACAATCTTCTCATGAATGATTTGCGAGAAAGAGAAGGGTTTACAGGACGCCTTTTTGATATTTCTTTAGAATACCAGGTCATGCAGTGGCAGAAAAAAGAGAATCTGTCTTTTATTACTGAACCGATTTTTAGCGGGAGCGGAATGAATGATATTTCCATTCATGTAAAGGACCGCTGGGATACAGATACATTGACCATTGATTTGGACTACCGTACAGATGTATTCACCGAAGAAGAAATCAGTCAGATGTTTGATCGATTCTTAATCATACTAGAAGCGGCGGTCTCCCAGCCTGATCAACTGATCGGGAAACTCCCTTTACTTCCACCAGATGAACAAAAGGAACTGCTTCAATTATCTGAGAGAAAACCTTTTGAAAAGCCAGCTGAAAAGCCGGTTCACCATCTGTTTGATGAGACAGCCAATAAGTATGCAAAGCGAACAGCTGTTGTAGCAGAAAATGGAGCATTTACTTATGGAGAACTGTTTCAAAAGGCAGAAAAGCTGGCGCGTTTTTTACAAATGAAAGGTGTCTCGCGTGATGTGCCTGTTGCTGTTCTAATGGATCGAAAGGCAGAGGCTATGGTGGCGATCTTCGGCATATTAAAGGCTGGCGGGGCGTATGTACCGATTGATCCGGCATTACCTGAGGAGCGTATTCAATATATTGTGGAGGATTCTGGTGCTTCCATTGTGTTAACAGAGGAATCGTTCGTTTCAACATACCGTGCTCTCTCGGAAAAAATGGTCGTGCAGCAGCAAATCGCATTAGATGATGAACTGTTGCCTCAGCTTGTAGATCAGTCGGTACCAGAGGATTTGGCTTATATGATTTATACATCGGGGACGACTGGAAAGCCGAAGGGCGTCATGATTGAGCATCTTCAGCTGCATCATTTGGTCCATGCCTTGCA
Organism: Bacillus sp. FSL W8-0920; assembly: GCF_038593215.1. Classification (NCBI taxonomy): domain Bacteria; kingdom Bacillati; phylum Bacillota; class Bacilli; order Caryophanales; family Bacillaceae; genus Bacillus; species Bacillus sp. FSL W8-0920. Next base: position 378,734 of record NZ_CP151974.1, read on the forward strand.
TCATGAGATTTATGAAGAGGCGAGTGAGCTTCAAATGGCGCTTCTTGCACCATTCCATTTTGATGCATCGGTGAAACAAATCTTTGCTGCGCTATTATTTGGGCATACGCTTCATATCATCCCGCGAGAAACAACGAGAAATGGTGTTCAATTAGCGGCTTATTATAAAAAACATCAAATTGAGGCAGCGGACGGAACACCGGCGCATGTGCAGCTTTTACTTGCAGCGGAATTAGATGGGCTGTCCTTGAGGCATATGTTAGTTGGGGGAGAAGCATTGCCTGCGAAAGCAGCATATTCTCTTATCGAAGCGGTTCGGATGAGTGAGCCTGATTTTACTTTGTGGAATGTGTATGGTCCGACTGAGACGTGTGTCGATGCGGCGGTTCATCGCCTAGAACTAAGTGAGCTGCGCGAATCCTCTGAACAGCAGCGTTATGTGTCAATCGGAAAGCCGCTCGGTCATCACCGTCTTTACATTTTAAATGACCATGATCAATTACAGGTACAGGGGGCTGCTGGAGAACTGTGCGTTGCAGGGATAGGTGTTGGACGAGGCTATGTGAATCAGCCTGAATTGACGGAGAAAGTATTTACGGCAGATCCATTTTCTCCAGATGAGCAGATGTATCGAACAGGGGATCTAGTCAGATGGCTTCCTGATGGCACAATTGATTATCTTGGCAGAATGGATGATCAAGTGAAAATAAGGGGTTACCGCATAGAAACAGGCGAAATTGAAGCAGTGATGGAGCAGGTAGATGGAGTGGATCAAGCTGTCGTACTTGTTGTCGAAGAAGCGGACGGGGGAAAGGCGTTAAGTGCTTACTATCAAGCTCGTCATGAAAATGTGTCAGTTGACATACTTCAAGCCGCTATCAAACATCAGCTACCAGCTTACATGATGCCGCTCTATTTCAAAGAGCTCGATGCATTTCCACTCACAGTCAGCGGCAAAGTTGATCGTCGTGCGCTTGCTGCCTTAAAAGGTGATAAAGCCGTTCAAGCTGTTTATGCTGCGCCTAGAAACGGTCTCGAAACGAAGCTTGTACGTTTGTGGGAAGAAATTCTTGGTCAAGAGAAGATTGGTATATATGATTCCTTCTTCGAACGAGGGGGGCATTCACTGAAAGCAATGACTGTACTCACACATGTGCAGCGAGATTTTCAGGTGGAGGTGCCGCTGTCCGTTTTATTTGAACAGCAGACCATTGCCGCTTTGGCTGCCTACATTGAGCAAGCGGAAACATCTTCTGAAACGGTGATACCTAAAGCACCTGCCTTAGACCATTACCCATTGTCACCTCCACAGCAGCGCGTTTATATGGTGAGTCAATTAGAGCAAAGCACTGCATACCATATGCCAGCTGTTGTGAGGTTAAAAGGAACGCTGCATCAAGAGAAGCTGACGGAAGCCTTTGAAAAACTCATCACACGTCATGATATGCTGCGTACGTCTTTTCATACGTTGAAAGGTGTTCCGCGTCAACGGGTAGCTCCATCCGTGCCTTTTCAAATAGAGCAGCTAACAGGCGGTACGATGGAAGAAAATATGCAGCAATTTGTCAGACCCTTTGACCTTGGGTGTGCACCACTTCTTCGCATTGGCCTGAAGTCATTAGATGATCAGGAGCACCTGCTCTTTTTCGATATGCATCACCTGATCTCAGATGGTCTTTCGATTGATTTGATGCTGCGTGAGCTGTCAGATGCTTACGAGGGATCGGTCAAAGACCCATTGAAGCTTCAATATCAGGACTATGCTGTTTGGCAAGAACAACAAGATTTTCAAAAAGAAGAAGCATTCTGGCTGCAGGAATTTTCGGGTGATCTTCCTGCTTTACAGCTGCTGACCGATTATCAGCGCCCAGCGGTCCAGTCGTTTGCAGGGGATCGTGTGATCAAAGAAATCAATGAAACGTTAAAGCGGCAATTACAGGAGCTAGCGGCAAAACACCATACGACACTGTATACGGTTCTGCTTTCTGCTTACTATACATTGCTTGCGAAGTACACGGGTCAAAAGGAATTCGTGGTTGGAACACCGGCGGCGGGGCGTGTGCATGCAGACTTGGATGACATGATTGGCATGTTTGTCCAGACACTTGCTTTGCGGTCCGAGGTTGATCCGAATGGAACCATGTCGCAGTTGATCGAGCAAGTGAAGGAAAAGACGATGCATGCATTTGAGCATCAGCAATATCCATTTGAACGACTGCTTGAAAAACTGAATGTGCCAAGGGATTTTAGCCGTCATCCATTATTCGATACCGTTTTTACACTCATGCCAGATCATGAATCAGCCCAGCATATAGGAGAAATGCAAGTTGAAATCGAAGAAACCAATTTCCATATTGCAAAGTTTGATTTAACGCTGCAAGCGATGGAGTCAGATCAAGGGTTATCCTTTGTCCTCGATTACAGTACGGCGCTATTTAAACGAAGTACAGCCGAGCAGATGCTTCATCATTATATGTATTTGCTGAAGCAGATGGTTCAAGCGCCGGAGGAGGCAATTCGATCTTATCGATTACTGTCTGAACAAGAAGCAGAAGCTCAACTGAATCTGTGGAATCCGTTACCGACGCCTTATCCGTCAGAAGAAACCATTGTGACGCAGTTTGAAGCACAGGTGCAGGCGCACGGTCATAAGTCTGCCCTCCAATGTGAAGGTGTGATTCTTTCTTACCAAGAACTAAATGACCGTGTGAATCAGCTGGCTCATTATTTACGTGAACATGGGTTTGAAAGAGGGATGAAAGCAGCCTTATTCTTTGAACGGTCTAATGAGATGGTACTCTCTGTTCTAGCTGTACTTAAGGCGGGCGGCGTCTATGTACCAATTGATCCTGATTTCCCTGATGAACGCGTGAAGCACTTTTTAACAGACAGCGGTGCACAATTCTTACTGACACATCAAGTGCTGCGCCATCGTTTGGTGCTTGCTTCTTTCGAGGGAACCATCATCGAAACAGAAGATCGTGGAATTGTTCAGCAATCAGACAGCAATATAGACATTCGGGTATTGCCAGAGGATTTGGCGAATTTGACCTATACATCTGGTACAACTGGAAAACCTAAAGGAAATATGGTGACACACCGGAACATTTTGAGAACAGTGAAGCAATCAAATTATCTTGCCATTCATCATGAAGACACGGTGATGAGCCTATCAAACTATGTATTTGATGCATTTATGTTCGATGTGTTTGGTGCTTTATTAAACGGTGCGAAACTGATTGTTCTGCCAAAGGATCATATCTTAAACATGAATGAGCTTTCTGGAGCGATTGAGAAGGAGAAAGTCAGTATTTTAATGATCACGACAGCTCTTTTTCACTTACTTATCGATATGAAAAAAGACAGCCTAAAGAACGTCAGAAAAGTTCTATTTGGCGGAGAACGTGCTTCCGTACCTCATGTCATGACTGCACTTGAAACGGTAGGGGAAGGCAAGCTTGTTCATATGTACGGTCCTTCTGAAAGTACGATTTTCACTACGTATTATCCAGTGAATCACATTGAGGAGCAGGCGTTATCCATTCCAATCGGAAAGCCAGTGAGTCAAACGGCTGTTTATATTGTAGATGAATTTGGACAGCTGCAACCGCCAGGTGTAGCAGGAGAGCTATGTGTCGCTGGTGATGGACTGGTAAAAGGATATTATGGGCAGCCAAAACTCACAAGTGAAAAATTCGTGGAAAATCCATTCTGCCCTGGTGAGGTCATGTATAAAACGGGTGATCTTGCCCGCTGGCTGTCAAATGGAGAGATTGAATTCATTGGACGAATCGATCATCAAGTGAAGATTCGTGGTCAGCGTATTGAACTTGGAGAAATTGAGCATCAGCTGCTGCGCCATCCGCAATTAAAGGAAGCCGTCGTCATTGCAGCCCCAAATGACACATTATGTGCATATTTTACAGCCGAAGGATCCGTCTCATTAACTGATTTGCGCGAGCAAGCAGGACGTGAACTGCCTGTGTATATGATGCCGTCATTCTTCATGCAATTAGACGAGCTTCCGCTTACGAATAACGGCAAGGTAGATAGGCGAGCGTTGCCGGTGCCTGACCTAAGTGAGCAGGGGATAAATGAGTATTTCCCTCCTCAAACCGAAACAGAGCATCACGTAGCGCGCATTTGGGAGGAAGTTCTTGAAGTGCCGCGAATCGGCAGGAACGATCATTTCTTTGAATGCGGCGGCCATTCGCTACGCGGCATGAAAATGCTGAACAAGCTGTATGAAGAGATGCATGTGGAGCTCACTTTGAAGTCTTTATTTGAATCCCCGACATTAGAGGCGTTTGCCTTGGCGGTTGATCAAGCGGATCAAACGGAGATCAAGCGAGTGGATATCGCAGAAGAAGCGGCCTATTATCCAGTGACATCTGCTCAGAAAAGACTGTTTGTATTGGAGAAAATGACCGATGCGGAGCAAAGCTATCATATGCCGGCTGCTTTAAAGCTAGAAGGTGCTTTTGATGAAAAACGATTTAAAAAAGCGATTGAACAGCTTGTCCATCGTCATGAAGCATTCCGAACGAGCTTTGATTTTGTTCAGAATGAACCTGTTCAACGGATTGAACCAAACATCTCCGTAGACATTGAGACAATCGAAGGGAACGGAAGAGACATACAGGAATTGATGAATGATTTTATCCGTCCTTTTGATATAGAAAAGGCGCCTCTACTCAGAGTAGGTCTAGTTTCTGCTTCCGTAAATGTCCATTATTTACTGATTGATATGCATCATATCATTTCAGATGGTGCATCTGTGGGCATTTTAATTGAAGAGCTTTCAGCCTTGTATCGAGGAGACAAGCTAGAGGAATTACCTGTTCAATATAAGGATTATGCGGTTTGGTCAAAAAGCGAGACGTTTGCTGCACAAAAAAGAGCTGAAGAGGCGTTTTGGCTGGAGCAATTAGAAGGAGAACTGCCTGTACTGGCACTCCCAGAAGATCTGCCAAGACCAAAAGTGCAAACATTCGCAGGAGATCGTGTCTCATTTACAATCAATGGGCCGCTTAAAGCGAAATTGGATGAGCTGGTCAGAGCACTCAACAGTACGACGTATACAGTGCTACTCACTTGCTACAGTACCCTTTTAAGCAAGCTATCAAGACAAGAAGATATCATCATCGGTTCGCCGATTGTAGGCAGAACTCATCCTGATATTCAATCTGTCATTGGTATGTTTGTGAACACGCTGGCACTTAGAACAAAGCCAGCAGGACATCTGACAGCCGCAGAATTTGCGTCAAATGTTCATCAGCTTGTGTTAGAGGCAAATGAGCATCAGTTGTACCCATTTGAAGAATTGGTAGACCGAGTACAAGCGGTTCGAGACACTAGCCGTCATCCAATCTTTGATGTGGTGTTCTCGATGGAAAATGCGGATATCCGTAATTTAACGATGGATGGACTTCATATTGTTCCGGAGCCATTCGAAGAGAATATCGCCAAATTTGATTTGACCTTAACTGGAAACGAATCGGCTGATCACATTGAGCTTGTGTTCGATTTTAATACTTCTATCTTTCAACAGTCGTCGATTGAAAAGTGGAAGGAGTTTTTCCTTCATTTATTAGAACAAATGGTATCAGCGCCAGAACAATCGCTAGATCAAATGCAGCTATTATCACCGAAGCAGCAGCAAAAAATGCTCAACGAATGGTCAGGTCCTGTCCTAGACGTTCCGTCAGATCAAACGGTTCATGAACTGATCGAGGCTAAGGCATTTGAAGCACCTCATCAAAAAGCGGCGACCTTCTGCGGAACGAGCTGGACGTATGAAGAGCTGAACAATCGGGCGAATAGAGTCGCTTCAAGACTTATCTCAAGGGGCATAAAACGAGGAGATCGTGTCGGTATTCTGACTCGCCCGTCCCTTGATATGACGGCAGCCGTCCTTGGCGTCCTGAAGTCAGGTGCGGCATTCGTTCCAATTGATGCGGATTATCCGGATCAGCGTATTGCCTACATGCTGGAAGACTGCGGGGCAGAGGTGCTTCTCATGCAAAAAGGATTAACTGCACCAACTTCCTTTGCAGGTCATGTCCTGTTGATAGAGGATGCGTTAGAAGGCGAAGCGCAAGAAATTCAGGTTCATGTCAAACCAACAGATCTCGCCTATATGATTTACACATCTGGAACGACAGGACAGCCGAAAGGTGTCATGGTTGAGCACCATTCTCTTGTCAATCTTGCGTTCTGGCACAATGATGCCTTCCAAGTGACAAACGCGGACCGAACCGCCAAATATGCCGGCTTTGGCTTTGATGCCTCTATTTGGGAAATGTTCCCGACATGGATTGCCGGCGCAGAGCTGCACATCATTGATGAAGCGATTCGTCTCGATATGATCAAGCTCAATGCGTATTTCAATGACGAAAATATCACCATTGCATTCCTGCCAACTCAGCTATGCGAGCAGTTTATGTCGATGGACAATCACTCCTTGCGTTACTTACTAACAGGAGGAGACAAGCTGAAACAGGTAAAACCAGTTCCATATCAACTCGTTAATAACTACGGTCCGACAGAAAACACCGTCGTGGCGACAAGCGGGATCATCGATCCAGATCAAGGCACGCTTCCGATTGGAACAGCGATTGCCAATACCCGTTTTTACATTATGGGTTCGTTATATGACCTCTCGCCGCCAGGCGTACCGGGTGAGCTTGTGATCGCAGGAAAAGGACTGGCAAGAGGGTACTGGAATCTTCCAGAGGAAACCAACAAACGATTTGTCCCAGATCCATTTTATTTAGGTGAGCGCATGTACCTGACAGGCGATTTAGTGAAATGGACAGAGGATGGCGAGCTGATTTATCTCGGCAGAAAAGATCATCAGGTCAACATCCGCGGCTTCCGGATTGAGCTGTCAGAAATTGAAGCTCAGCTTCTTGAACTGAATTCAGTCAAAGAAGCAGTCGTGACAACGGTCAAAGATGCCAGTGAACAGGATGCCCTTGCCGCATATGTCATCACGGAGAATGAAACAGAAGACTTAAAAGAAAGCTTAAAACGCACGTTGCCAGACTATATGGTGCCTTCTTGGATCATTAAGCTTGACCAACTGCCGATGACGGCAAATGGCAAAGTCGATCTAAAAGCATTGCCAGCACCTGATATGGAAGCGAACCAAACAGCATACGAAGCGCCAAGAGACGAAGTGGAAACACTACTATGCGGCATTTGGGAAGACGTGCTTGGCGTCAGCCAAGTCGGCATTCACGATCACTTCTTCTTCCTTGGCGGAGACTCGATTAAAGGCATTCAAATGGCAAGCAGGCTCACACAAGCGGGCTGGAAGCTTGATATGAAGCTATTATTTCAGTACCCAACCATTGCCGAGCTGCGCCCATATATCGAAGAAGCTGATCAACTGACAGCCGACCAATCACCTGTCGAAGGAGAAGTTATTTTCACACCAATTCAGCGCTGGTTCTTTGAACGGAACTTTACGAATCAGCACCATTGGAACCAATCGGTTATGCTCCAAGCGCCAAATGGCTTGGATGAAACCATCGTTCAGCAAGTGTTGGAGCAGCTCATGATCCATCATGATGCATTGCGAATGGTGTATCCGCTTGAAGAAGGACGCGTAATCCAGCGTCATCGAAAAATCGAAGAAAATTTGGTGGCTGTTGATGTGGTAGAAGTACAAGGGGAACTGTCGCAGCAAATCCAGCAGGTAGAAAACCTGGCAAATGAAGTGCAGGCGAGTATATCGCTAGCGGAAGGACCTTTAGTAAAGCCAGCCATTTTCCGAACGGATCAAGGGGATCATTTACTGCTCGCTGTACATCATCTTGTCATCGATGGTGTGTCATGGCGTATTTTCCTTGAAGATTTTATGGCTCTTTATGAACAGTCGAAGCGCGGGGAAATCCTGACACTTCCTGAAAAAACACACTCTTTCCAAGAATATGCCCAGAAGCTTACGGAATACGCGATGTCAGATGAGTTGCTGTCGGAAAGAGCTTATTGGAAAAAGGTACTTGCGCATTCTGTTACACCGCTTCAAAAGGATCATGTGACGGAGGATCAGCGGATGCTTCATACACAGACCATTCGTTTTACATTGTCTGAGGAGGAAACGCGCAGTCTGCTGACAGATGTACATGAAGCATATCAAACAGACATCAATGATATTTTGCTGACAGCACTCGGATTGTCCATGAAAGAGTGGACTGGTGAAGACAGACACTTTATTCATCTTGAAGGACACGGAAGAGAGAACATCCTCCCTGCGGTCAATGTATCACGGACGATTGGCTGGTTTACAAGTATGTATCCTGTGTTACTGGATATGTCGCATGCAGACGATCTTTCTTATCAGATCAAGCATTTAAAAGAGGAACTCAGGCACATCCCGAACAAGGGAGTCGGCTATGGCATATTAAAATATTTAACCCCTGACAAGATGAAGGACGATATCTCATTTGAGCTCGCGCCACATATCAGCTTTAACTATCTTGGTCAGTTTGATGAACAGATCAGCGGTGAGTTAAGCCGCTCAACGTGGCATCCAGGACAATCGCTGAGTCCTGAATCAGAGAAACCTCATGCAATTGATATTGTTGGTTTCGTCGAACAAGCCATGCTCCATGTGACGATTTCTTATCATCATCTTGAATTTGAAGAACGTACGATGGAACAATTCAAGGACCTTCTTGAAAAGAATGTGAAGGCGCTGATCTCACATTGCGTATCACAGGAGGAAACCCAGATGACACCTAGTGATGTAGGGGATGAAGATCTCACGATGGATGAACTTGAAAAGCTAATGGATATATTTTAAGCAAACGAAGAGGTGGACATATGAGCAAGCAGAAGATTCAAAAGGTATATCCTTTAACACCCATGCAGGATGGCATGCTGTATCATGCCATGCTAGACCCTAATTCCTCCTCTTATTTCACACAGCTTGAGCTTGGAATAAGCGGAGAATTTGATCACGCTCTTTTTGAAAAAAGTCTCAATGAGCTCATACGGACATATGACATTCTCCGTACAGCCTTTGTTTATCAACAATTACAAAAGCCTCGTCAGGTTGTACTTGCTGAACGTCATCTCGATGTGTATCGAGAGGATCTATCACATTTGAATCATCAAGAGCAGCAAAAGGTATTGGATCAATATAAAAAACAAGTGAGAAAGCAAGGATTTCATTTAACAAATGATCTGTTATTGAAGGTCGCTGTTTTTCAACTAAATGAAACAAATTGGCATCTAATTTGGAGCAACCATCACATCATCATGGATGGTTGGTCCATGGGTGTTTTAATGAAAAAACTGTTTCATTACTATGAATCTTTTCGGAACGGTCGAACGCCGGATCGCTCACAGGGTAAGCCTTATGCAGATTATATCCAGTGGCTTGGAAAGCAAAATAAACAAGAAGCGGAAAGCTATTGGCAGAAGCGTCTAGATGGAGCGGTTCAGCATCAAGGGCTGCTGCAGCAAAAAGAAGCGAACGGACAATACGACCATCAGGAATGGACGTTTACATGGGATGCTCAAACGGTACAAGCCATTCAAAATGTAGCAAGACAATGCCAAGTGACAGCCCCGAACCTGTTTCAGGCTGTCTGGTCTGTTCTTTTAGGCACCTATCATGCAGCTGATGATGTCACATTCGGCACCGTTGTATCGGGCAGACCTCCAAGTGTATCTGGAATTGAGCGCATGGCAGGGCTGTTTATCAATACGATACCCGTTCGAGTGACATTAGATCAGAAACAGACGTTTAAACAGCTGTTTCAAAAGGTTCAGCAGCATGCACTGGAAGCGGAAAACTATGATTTTATGCCGCTTTATGACATTCAGCAGAAGACAGCTGCTGGAGGGCAGCTCTTTGATCATTTGGTTGGGTTTGAGAACTATCCTTTAGATCAGGAGCTGTCTGGTGACACCATGTCTGCACGTCTTGGTTTTTCCATTGATGTAAAGGACGGATTTGAACAAACGAATTTTGACCTAAATATCCTTGTGTATCCAGGTGAAACATGGACATTGAAAATCAAATACAACGCCATAGCTTTTGAAGAAAAGATCATTGAAAACATATCGAAACATCTAACCAATCTCATGAAGCAAATCATCCAAAACCCTGAAGTACGCCTTCAGGACGTGACGTGTATCACGGAAGAGGAGAAGCAGCAGATCAAAGCGTGGAATCAGACGGAGCGAGATTATCCGAAGCATCTGTCTATTCCTGAGCTGCTCAATGAACGTGTGAAGGCGCAGCCTGACCATCTGGCATTAGTTGAAGGCGATCAAACATTCACGTACGAGGAGCTCGGACAAGAAATCAGTCGTTTAGCTGGCAGTCTTATTGAGAAAGGCGTACAGCCAGGAGATGCTGTTGCAGTGTATATGAACCGATCAGCTGATGCGGTGATTGCCATTTTAGCAGTTCTGCACGCAGGGGCAGCTTATGTGCCGATTGATCCTTCGCAGCCTGAAGAAAGAATCCGATTTATGCTTGAGGACAGTGGCGTATCTATTTTGCTTCATGCTGATAGTCAGCCGCCAGTTGATGAACAGATCAAGGCTGTACATGTGACGAGTCAGCCTCATCACTCACACATGGATGTATCAGTCCAGACGTCTCCATCTCACTTGGCGTATATCATGTATACATCGGGATCAACTGGACAGCCAAAAGGGGTTCAAATTGAGCATCAGCATATTGTGAGATTGGCTTGCTCTCAGGAGAAATTAGGCTTGAATAAGTCGGATCGTATGGCTCATACAGGGGCCGTCAGCTTTGACGCCATTACCTTTGAAATCTTTACCACGCTGCTGGGTGGGGCGACGCTGTATCCTGTTGACCGCGATACTTTATTGGATATTCATCGATTTGAACAATTTATCCAAACACATCAGATCACGACGCTCTTTTTAACGACTGGATTATTTAATCAGCTCGCTCAGCAGCGGCCACAAATGTTCAAAGGATTAACCACATTAATTACAGGCGGTGACGTGATCAATGTGAAGAGTGCGGAGCTTGTGAAACAGCATCATCCAGCACTTGTTTTGCTGAATGCCTATGGTCCAACAGAAAATACAACCATCTCGACCATTTACGAAGTAAGAGGAGATGAAACGGGTCCAATTCCAATTGGCCAGCCGATTAACCATTCGTCGGCTTATATTTTAGATGATGATCAACGATTGCAGCCAATTGGAGCGCCAGGAGAGCTGTATGTTGGCGGGGATGGTGTCGCAAGAGGGTATCTCCATCGTCCAGATTTGACCAATCAAGTATTCATGGCAAATCCTTTTAAGCCGTCAGGCCGTTTGTATCGAACAGGGGATTTGGCTCGGTATGGCGCGGATGGCCAAATCGAATTCCTCGGCCGGACAGATGATCAGGTGAAAATTCGAGGCTTCCGTATTGAGCTTGGTGAAATTGAATCAGTGCTTCAGCAAAAAGCGGGCATAGATGATGCGGTTGTGCTTGTCCATTCGTTTTCCTCAAATGAAAAGGAAATCACCGCTTACTTCACAGGGACAATGACAGAAGAAGAAGTGCGAGATTTATTTAATCAAGAGCTGCCAGCTTATATGGTGCCGCACCATGTGATGAAACTGGAGGCTTTTACGCTCACATCGAACGGCAAGGTAGATCGAAAAGCTTTACCAAAGCCGGGCGAAGCGTATCAGGAGAAAAAGGAAATCATTCCGCCTGAGACGGAGACAGAAAAGGCACTCGCTCAAATTTGGGAGGAGCTTCTTGGAAAAACGGTAGGAGTAGATGAACATTTCTTCATGGCTGGCGGGCACTCTCTTAAAGCGATGATGATGTCTGCGAAGATTCAAGAGGTGTTTCAAAAGGAAATGCCGATTCAAGTGATTTTTGAGAAGCCGACGATTCGTTCATTAGCGGCATATATCGATCAGGGTGGTCAAGAAGAAATGGGGCATCCGATTTTACCAGCAGAGCAAGCGGCCGAATATCCGGTATCACCAGCTCAGCGCCGTTTATACATTTTGCAGACACTTGAACCAGACAGCACAAATTATCATATTCCAATCGTCTTAACGCTTGAAGGAACACTCGAATATCAGCGGCTCAAATCGGCGTTCGATCAGTTGATCCAAACGCACGAAATTCTAAGAACGAGTTTTCATATGAATGGAGAAGACATTGTTCAAAGAGTGAATGAATGGACGGCATTTGACCTTCCTGTTCATGATATCAAGGAAGAAGAGGCGGAGGCATTTCTTTCTGAACATCAATCACCATTTGATTTAACAGCTGCGCCTTTATTACGAGCCCAGTTGTTGAAGGTCAGTGAAAACCGTCATCTTCTCGTCTTGGAAGCACATCATCTCATTACAGATGGCAGCTCCATGAAGACGTTCATACAAGATTTGGCGAAGGCCTATGATGGCGAAGCTCTTGCAGAAAGAGCCATTCATTATAAAGATTACGCTGTCTGGCAGTTAAGTGAAGAAGAGACGGAGAAACAGAAGGAGCATGAAGCCTATTGGCTGAAGCAATTCGAAGGAGACTTGCCAGTATTAGAGCTGCCAACTGATTTCTCGCGTCCAGCGGAACGTGATTTTTCAGGAGAACGATTCATGTTTGGCTGTGATCAAGCGACGACTCAGCGGATTCATGACCTGCTTCAGAAAACAGATACGACCATGTACATGTTCTTGTTATCTGCTTTTCAGGTGCTGCTTGCCACCTATAGCGGTCAGGAAGATATCATCGTTGGTTCCCCTTTTGCAGGACGGACACATCCTGATATACAGGACATGCCGGGGATGTTTATCAACACCGTTGCGATGCGCGGAAAACCAGAGCAAACGAAAACATTTTTACAGCTGCTTGAAGAAATAAAAGAAACGAGTGTTGATGCTTTTGCTCATCAAAGCTATCCGCTTGAAGAGTTAATTGCACGTCTTCCGTTAGATCGTGATACAACCCGAAGCCCGCTCTTTAGCGTGTCATTTAACATGCAGAACATGGAGGTTCCCGCGCTAAAGCTCGGCGACCTGCACATTTCGCCTTATGCCATACAGCATCACTCAGTCAAATTTGATTTGTCTCTAGAAGCATTTGAACGAGAGGGAGCATTAAAGCTGAGCTTTGACTATGCAGCGGCGTTATTTAAAGAAGAGACGGTCCGCAGATTCGGAACGCATCTTCTGGCGATTATTCATGAAGCGGTCCAACACCCGGAGGAACAGATCGGCTTGCTCCCTATTCTTGAACAGCATGAGCAAATAGAGCGGTTGGAGAAAAAAGACGAAGTGCAAACAAATCATCATGAGCCTTTCCACGTCCAATTTTCACGTCAGGCAAAGGAAACACCAGATGCCATTGCGGTGATGGATGATCAACGGAAGCTCACTTACGGCGAGCTGGAAGACATGTCAAATGCGCTTGGCAGTGAACTGAAGATACGTGGCGTCGAGAAAGAAAAGACTGTAGCGCTGATTCTTGATCGCTCTGTCTATGTCATCGTTTCAATGCTTGGTGTGATGAAAGCAGGAGGTGCATTTGTGCCAATTGATCCGGCCTTCCCTGCGGAACGTATCAATTACACGTTAGAAGATTCAGGTGCACAAGTGATCGTAACAAATGAGTCTCTTGCAGGGTCCTATCAACATCACAAGTCGATTCAGGTCGTGCAGGTTGAAAAAGCAGTACTTCAAAGCCGCATGTTAGATTTACCGGAAGCATCAGCCAATCAACTTTCGTATGTGATTTACACATCTGGGACAACAGGAAAACCGAAGGGTGTTCAGCTCACGCATCGTAATCTATCACACTACGTTAACTGGCTGACAAATGAGGTGACATTGCAAGAATGCGATCGGACGGCACTTCTTTCTTCTTATGCATACGATCTTGGTTACACAAGCATTTTCCCTGTCTTAAAGGCAGGAGGAACCCTGTATGTGCCTCGTGAAGATGTGTATACAGACCCGGTACGACTCATGCGTTTAATTGATGAACAAGAGCTGACTTATATCAAAATGACACCATCCTTATTTCATATGATGGCAGATTCGGAGGATCATGCATTTAACGCTTTACGCCTTGTCATACTTGGAGGAGAACCGATTGTCTCTGAGGACGTTGAGACATTTATGGAGCAGCATCCATGTGTGGCTGTGATGAACCACTACGGCCCGACAGAGACAACCATTGGAACTGTGACCAAGCTGATCACAAAGCAAGAGCTAGGCACACTCAAGGATCGCTCTGTGATCGGGCAGCCAATTGCTCATACAAGAGCGCTCGTACTCAATCGTCAGCAGCGCCTCGTTCCTTATGGCGCACCTGGAGAGCTTTATATATCAGGGGAAGGTGTATCGAGAGGGTATTTGAATCAGCCTGAATTAACGGCAGAGCGTTTTCTAGAAAATCCGTATTTTTCTGAAGAACGGATGTATCGTACAGGAGATTTGGTCAGACAGCATGCAAATGGAGACATAGAGTTTCTCGGAAGAATAGATGATCAAGTAAAAATCCGCGGCTATCGTATTGAGAAGCAGGAAATTGAGCATGCCGCACGTGCACGATTATCCATTCAAGAGGTGTATGTCAAAGTACTTCATATGTCCCGTTTACCAGAGCTTGCACTTTATTACACGTCGCCTGAACCGATTGGAACACTGACGTTTAGAGAAAAGCTTGCGGAGACACTGCCGGATTATATGATCCCAACGTACTTTGTCAAAGTCGACCACATCCCGCTCGCGCAAAACGGAAAGGTAGATGCGAAGTCTCTGCCGCTTCCGCACGAGGTGCATATGAATCGCGCGGTGCATGTAGCACCAAAAACGGCACTTGAGCAGACACTTTGCGATATTTGGTCAGAAGTACTTGCGGTTGAACAAATAGGTGTGCATGATCACTTCTTTGAATTGGGAGGTCATTCCCTCAAAGGCATGGTGCTCATTTCAAAAATGCAAGCCAAGCTGAACAAGCATGTGCCGCTCAAAGCCCTTTTTGAAAAGCCAACGATACGCGCGATGGCAGCTTATTTAGAAGAAGTGGGTTCCTCGGACATGACATCCATTCAGCCGGCGGAGAAGCAAGATTTCTATCCTGTCTCTTCTGCTCAAAAGCGGATGTATGTGTTGCAGCAGCTGCATCCAGAAGCAGTGACTTACCATATGCCTGCCGTATTGATGATGGAAGGCAGTCTAGATGTAAAGCAGCTAGAAGAAGCGCTGCAAGCCTTGATCGAACGACATGAATCATTGCGGACAGCCTTTGTAGAAATTGACGGCGTACCCGTTCAAAAAGTGTATCGCCGAGTGCCGTTTACGTTAGAGGTTGTTGAAGTAGAGAAAGGTCATGAGCAACCTGTCATAGACGCATTCATCATCCCATTCTCATTACATCAAGCACCATTAATGAGGGCAAAGGTGGCGAAGCTTTCTGAAGAAAAATATGTGTTCATGATGGATATGCACCATATCATCGCAGATGGTGTCACACGCAGTCTGCTCATTCAAGAATTGGCAGAGCTGTATGAGAAAAAGACGTTACCGCCAGTTCAGCTGCACTACAAGGATTATGCGGTGTGGCAGCAGGAAGAAAAGCAGCAAGCGCTGCTCCAGAAACAGCGTCAATATTGGCTGGAGCAATACGCAGAGCCACCTGAAGATTTGGCACTGCCACTTGATTTTCCGCGCCCTCATGTCCAGTCATTTGAAGGAGACCGAGTCGATAGATGGTTATCTCTTGAGAAGGTGCAGACCATTAAAGCACTCATGGCTGAAAAAGGTGTAAGCATGAACATGGTCATGCAAACGGCATTTGCTATTTTCCTTTCCAAATTAACTGGGCAGACAGATATCGTCATAGGCGCTGTCACAGCAGGACGTACACATGCTTCAATCGAACGGGTTCCAGGCATGTTTGTGAATACACTGGCTCTTCGACATGAAGTGCAGCTCGAGGAAACCACAGCACAATTGCTTGAAAAAATGAAAGATCGAAGTCTATCAGCCTATGAACATCAAGAATTTCCGTTTGAGGAATTGGTAGCACAGTTAGATCTTCCGAAAGACACTAGCCGCAACCCATTGTTTAGTGTCATGCTGACAACGGATGACCGTGATATGACGTTACCGAAACTAAATGGACTCAAGCTTTCGCAAAAACAGCAAGAGACAGTTCATGCAAAATTTGATGTAACGCTCGGTATATTCGAAGAAAAGAACAAAGTGGGCTTACGCTTTGAATATGCAACGGCGCTGTTTAAAAAGAAGACCATTCAGCGTTGGAGTCGATATTATGAACAAATCATAGACGAGATGCTGGCGAAGCTAAATGAACCAATTTCATCGCTTTCGATTTTAAATGAAGAGGAAAAACAAGAGCTGATCAATGAATGGTCAGGCCCTGTGCTACATGTACCGTCAGATCAAACGGTTCATGCACTGATTGAGGCTAAGGCATACCAGACACCTCATCAAAAAGCGGCGACCTTCCGCGGAACGAGCTGGACGTATGAGGAACTGAACAATCGGGCAAATACAGTCGCTTCAAGGCTTATCTCAAACGGCATAAAAAGAGGAGACCGCGTCGGCATTCTCACCCGTCCGTCCCTTGACATGACGGCAGCCGTCCTTGGCGTCCTCAAGACAGGTGCGACATTCGTTCCAATTGATGCGGATTATCCGGATCAGCGTATTGCCTACATGCTGGAAGACTGCGGGGCAGAGGTTCTTCTCATGCAAAAAGGATTAACTGCACCAACTTCCTTTGCAGGTCATGTCCTGTTGATAGAAGATACCGTAGAAGGCGAAGCGCAAGAAATTCAGGTTCATGTCAAACCAACAGATCTCGTCTATATGATTTACACATCGGGAACGACAGGACAGCCGAAAGGTGTCATGGTCGAGCACCAGTCCCTTGTGAATCTTGCGTTCTGGCACAATGATGCCTTCCAAGTGACAAATGCGGATCGAATCGCTAAATATGCCGGCTTTGGCTTTGACGCCTCCATTTGGGAAATGTTCCCGACATGGATTGCCGGCGCAGAGCTGCACATCATTGATGAAGCGATTCGTCTCGATATGATCAAGCTCAATGCGTATTTCAATGACGAAAATATCACCATTGCATTCCTGCCGACACAGCTATGCGAGCAGTTTATGTCGATGGACAATCACTCCTTGCGTTACTTACTAACAGGCGGAGACAAGCTGAAACAGGTAAAACCAGTTCCGTATCAACTCGTGAATAACTACGGTCCGACAGAAAACACCGTCGTGGCGACAAGCGGGATCATCGATCCAGATCAAGGCACGCTTCCGATTGGAACAGCGATTGCCAATACCCGTTTTTACATTATGGGTTCGTTATATGATCTCTCGCCGCCAGGCGTACCGGGTGAGCTTGTGATCGCAGGAAAAGGACTGGCAAGAGGGTACTGGAATCTTCCAGAGGAAACCAACAAACGATTTGTCCCAGATCCATTTTATCCAGGTGAGCGCATGTACCTGACAGGCGATTTAGTGAAATGGACAGAGGATGGCGAGCTGATCTACCTCGGCAGAAAAGATCATCAGGTCAACATCCGCGGCTTCCGGATTGAGCTGTCAGAAATTGAGGCGCAGCTCCTTGCGCTGGCAGAAGTCAAAGAAGCAGTTGTGACAACGGTCAAAGATGCCAGCGAACAGGATGCCCTTGCCGCTTACGTCATCACAGATGAAGAAACGACCGACCTAAAAGAAAGTCTAACACGAACGTTGCCAGACTATATGGTACCTTCATGGATCATTAAGCTTGACCAACTGCCGATGACGGCAAATGGCAAGGTCGATCTGAAAGCATTGCCAGCACCTGATATGGAAGCGAACCAAACAGCATACGAAGCGCCAAGAGACGAAGTGGAAACACTACTATGCGGCATTTGGGAAGACGTGCTTGGCGTCAGCCAAGTCGGCATTCACGATCACTTCTTCTTCCTTGGCGGAGATTCGATTAAAGGCATTCAAATGGCAAGCAGGCTCACACAAGCGGGCTGGAAGCTTGATATGAAGCTATTATTCCAGTACCCAACCATTGCCGAGCTGCGCCCATATATCGAAGAAGCTGATCAACTGACAGCCGACCAATCATCGGTTGAAGGGGAAGTCATGTTGATTCCAATTCAACGCTGGTTCTTTGAACGAACATTCACTGACCAGCATCATTGGAATCTCTCGATGATGCTTCATGCGCCAAATGGATTTGACCTTTTGATGACAGAACAAGTGATGCAGAAATTACTTTCACATCATGATGCACTGCGCATGGTATACAGGCAAGAGGATGGCGGCATCCTGCAATACAATCAGCGGGAGCTCACTGAACCGATTGCGGTTATTTCTCATGATGTCTCTAAAGAGCACGACGTGAAAAAAGCCATTTCCACCTATGCCAACGAGTATCAGCGTCAGCTGAACCTCGAAACAGGTCCGCTCATGAAAGTGATCTGTTTCCGTGCAAAAGATGGCGATCACTTACTTATCGTGACACACCATCTTGTGATTGATGGTGTCTCATGCCGAATTTTACTAGAGGACTTTATGTCTCTTTATCAACAGGCAGCCCAAGGACAAACGCTCGTCCTACCGCCTAAAACCCACTCCTTTAAAGAATGGGCAGAGGCGATCGAACGATACGCACAGTCCAAGCCGTTAAAAAGCCAAAGTGAGTACTGGAATGAGATTGACAGGACGCCAATGACCACTTTACCTGTTGATCATGAAGTAACGAAAAGAAAAGTTGCTCAAACAAAAGCAGTACAGATGCAGCTTTCAGAGTCTGAAACCGAGCATCTTTTAACAGACATTCATCTACCGTACACAACGGAAATGAACGATATTCTTCTATGTGCGCTCGGTCTTGCCGTTCAGGAGTGGACAGGTGAATCCCATGTACATGTGCAGCTTGAAGGTCATGGAAGAGAGGATATTTTATCAGGGCTGGATGTCTCCCGCACGGTTGGATGGTTTACGAGTATGTACCCAGTCGTACTGAAAGCAAAGCCGGATCAGACCGTAGCTGAGGCTATTAAAGGAACGAAAGAGATGCTGCGGCGTGTCCCGAATAAAGGGATCGGCTACGGGATTTTAAAATACCTCACAGCCACTGAATCGTCAGGACAGCATGTACAACCTGAAATCAGCTTGAACTATCTGGGGCAGATTGATCAAGAAGTGACGACAGAACTCTTTAGACCGTCCGCCTATGATATGGGACGACAAGCAAGCCCTGATTCAGAAGCTGTCTATAAGCTGAATCTCAGTGGTCTTGTTCAACATAATCGATTCATGATGTCGTGTTCCTATTGTACAGATGAATATGAAGAACAAACGATACAGCAGTTCATGGCATTGCTAAAAGAAAAAATCCAATCCATCATGACTCATTGTTTAGCGCAGCACGAACGAGAATTTACGCCAAGTGATTTCTCTGCTGGTGACCTTGAAATGGATGAAATGGACGATATATTTGACATGCTTGAGGAGAAATTGACCTAACAACATGAGATCAGTCATAAAAACGGGAAGGGAGGATGAAATAGATGAGTTCATTTAAAAGGGATCAAGTTCAAGACATGTATTATCTGTCACCGATGCAAGAAGGCATGCTGTTTCATACCCTCCATCACCAAGAAAAGGGCTTTTATGTAGAGCAAATGGATATGAACGTAAAGGGCACACTGCGTCATGACTTACTTGAGAAAAGCATGAACGTCATCGTGGAGCGGTACGATATTTTTCGTACCGTATTTCTCCACGAAAAAGTGAAGCGCCCTGTCCAAGTTGTGCTGAAGAAACGTCCTTTTACGCTTGATGTGGTGGACATGCAGAATCTTTCTGAAGACGAACAGCTTGTACGTCTTGAGACATTTAAACAACAGGATCGCCTGAGAGGATTTGACCTTTCGAAGGATGCTCTCATGCGGGCAACAGTTTTCCAAACGGGCCCTGCCAGCTATCGCTGGATATGGAGCTATCATCATATCCTTCTTGATGGCTGGTGCTTTGGGCTTGTGGTGCAGGAGTTATTTGCGATTTATCATGCCCTTTTACATGACATCCCTTACAAACTGGAACCGGTTAAACCGTACAAAGAATATATTCAATGGCTTGAAAAACAAGATAAAAAAGCATCACTTCAATATTGGCAGCAATCATTAGCCGGGTTTGATGGACAATCTACCTTTAAAGAACAGAGAAAGCAAACGAATGAACATGAATTAGGCGAATTGGAATGGTCGATGAGCAAGGGAGAAACAGCTGCTTTATCAGAGTTAGCGTTCCAGCAAAATGCAACGTTAAGCAGTGTGCTGCAATCGGTCTGGTCAATTCTGCTGAGCAGATATCAGCGTTCAAATGATGTGCTGTTTGGCACGGTTGTGTCGGGGCGTCCGGCAGATTTGGCTGGTGTTGACAGAATGGTTGGCTTGTTCATCAATGTCATCCCAAGAAGAATTCAGCTGACAGATGACATGACATTCCATTCTCTTCTGTCAGAAACGCAGCAGCAGTCCCTTGCAGCCGAGCCGCATCAATATATTCCGATTTATGATATTCAGGCAAAGACAGGGCATCAGCCACTCATTGATCATATTGTCGTGTTTGAAAATGTCCCAGCCGCAAAGAAGGACGAGCAAGAGGCGCGGTTAGGATTTACTGTGGAAAACATGAATGTGTATGAAAAATCGAACTATGATCTCAATTTGCTGGCATCACCAGGAGAACAATTGCAATTGAAGCTGGCCTTTAACAAAAAAGCATTTGATCCTCAATTTGTTCAACGGTTAAAGGAGCAGCTGAGTTTATTGATGAGCGAGGCGATCAAGCATCCTGATCAATCGGTTCATACACTTACACTTGTCACGAAACAGGAAAAGCAGCTGATTCTTGAGGAATGGAATGCGCCCGAGCTTGAGCATGACCAGCTATATTTGTCGAAATGGTTTGAGCATAATGTCCGCAAACAGCCGAATGCGGTCGCATTATCAGCAGGTGAGCACACGATGACATATGCGGAGCTGAATGAACAAGCTAACCGATTGGCAAGACATTTGCAAAAAAATGGGGTCACGCATCAAACGGTCATCGCCATTTTAGCGGGCCGCACGCCTGAACTGATTGTCAGTCTACTTGCTGTCTTAAAAGCAGGTGCAATCTATGTGCCAATTGATCCCGATTATCCAGAAAGCCGCATTCAATACATGCTTAAAGACAGCGGGGCAACGCATCTACTGACTCACTCATCCTTTATCGGTCAAGTGAAGGGACTTGCGTTTGATGGAAAGTATCTGTTTGCAGATGATCAAGAAATTTCACTGATGAGCTCAGAGAATCTGCCGCTTGAAGCAGGCTTACACGATACGGCTTACATCATGTATACGTCTGGTACAACAGGTCAGCCAAAAGGCATCATGACGACCCATTCCAATATTGCCCGGGTGGTCAAAAATACAAACTACTTAACCATTTCAGAAACAGATACACTGCTGTCATTATCCAACAGCGTATTTGATGGCTTTACATTTGATGTGTATGGCGCACTTTTAAACGGAGCGAAGCTTGTCTTGCCGAACAAAGAGACCATTTTAAACATGGGCGAGCTGACGGGATTGATTAAAAGGGAAAACATTTCTGTCATGTTTGTTCCAACGGCATTATTTAATCTCCTTGTTGATGAAGAAACCGACTGGATGCGTAGTGTGCGCAAGGTGCTATTCGGAGGAGAGCGAGCATCGGTACAGCATGTGAGGAAAGCCTTTGCTGTCATGGGGAAAGGCAGACTCATCAATGTCTACGGCCCAACCGAATCAACAGTATTCGCCACTTATTATCCAGTCGATAAGGCTCTGCCGATGGAATCGCGTTCGATTCCAATCGGAAAGCCGCTCAACCAGACGGGTGCTTATATATTGAGTCAGCACAGGCAGCTTCAGCCGATTGGTATGGTCGGAGAGCTTTGTCTGAGTGGTAAAGGGCTTGCGAAGGGGTATTTGAATCGTCCTGATCTGACAAAACAAGCCTTTATCGCGCATCCATTTGCTGCGGGAGAAAGGCTGTATCGTACAGGAGACTTGGCTTATTTTCGAACGGACGGTTTGATTGAGTATGCAGGCAGAGTGGATGAGCAGGTGAAAATTCGCGGTCACCGAATTGAGCTGACAGAAATTGAAGCCCACCTTCTCATGCATCCAGGTGTAAAACAAGCGGCTCTTATAGCTGATCAGCATAACACGCAGCATACAAGGCTGCTCGCCTATATGACGTGTGAGGAGGAGTGGAAGGATAAACTGGATGTGATCAAATCAGGGTTGAAGGAAAAACTTCCGGCTTACATGCAGCCTCATGACCTGATCAGACTTGAGAAAATACCACTTACGCCAAATGGAAAGGTTGATAAACGTCAGCTGCCAAAGCCAGCGTTGCCTCAAGGAAACCGTCATGTGAAGCTTCCGGTAAATGAGGTAGAACAAAAGCTACTTGTGATGTGGCGGGAAGTGCTTGAACGAGAAGATATCAGCACAGATGACCATTTCTTTGAGCTTGGCGGGCATTCATTAAAAGCGATGTCGCTTTTATCCAAGATGTCAAAGGAATTCGATGTTCAGATGCCTATTCATTTGCTGTTTGAGGCGCCTACCATTGAAGCAATCAGCCGTTATATTCAACAGCAGGATCAGGAAGCCGCCGGCTATCTTGTATTCAATGAATCTCAAACGCCAACAGTCTTTGCTCTACCGCCATTACCAGGCTATGGCTTTATCTATCAGGAAGCCGCAAAAACGCTCGATGGTGTTCGTTTGATCGCCTTTGACTTTATTGAAGCTGATCACCGAATCACGCAATACGTTCAACATATCCAGCACCTTCAGCCTGAAGGACCGCTGACTTTGATGGGTTACTCTGGCGGGTGTTACCTAGCCTTTGAGCTTGTTCAATCGCTCGAACAAGCAGGGCGGACCGTCGAAAAAGTCATCATGATCGATTCCTATAAGAAAATAGGAGAAAGTGATTTAGAAGGACGATCCATTGATGACGATATTGCAGCGATCGTCCATCAGTCGAAGCAAAGTGAACTTGCCCAAGCGGAGCTCATTCAAGACGCGCTTGCTCAAAAAACGAGGGCTTACTATGAAACTTTTGTTAAGGGGGTGAACCAAGGAGAGATACAAGCAAACATTGACTTTATCCAATCCGAAGAGCACATTGCGATACCAGAATGGATGGAACATTGGGAAACTGCAACGACCGGCGCTTATCGACAATTTCAAGGCTATGGTCAGCACGCCGACATGTTCAAAAACAAAGAATGTGCCGCCCGAAATGCACAGCTAATTAAAGAAATAGTCCATCATAAAAATAGAGAAACAGTCTTGTAAACTTTAGATGAGGCAGGGGTGCACACTGGCAGCCCTGCCTGACAAAAAAGGGAAGGAACTCATATGAAACCATCAACCATTAACCAATCGAATGTACATGAATCAATGGATACGATTTTACAAGATGTACAGAAAACCATTTTACAAACCAACGAAATCGAACGCTTCGCTGTTTTTTCTCGTGAAAAAACCATTCGACCACGGCCATATCACCTCTCTCATTTATTTCTAGACCAACACATGGAGCAGGAGGCCGCAGCTGAATGGATACAAACGCAAATGGCTTCACCTGCTTTAGCGGACATGCCCCCAGCCATTTCCTATGGAGGGGATATAGATGTTCGTGCAGGAGCACAAACCTTGCAGGACGCTCTAACTGAGGCAGCCAAAACAACAAATGGGCTGACTTATATCATCAACAGTGAAAACGAGCTCACGCAATCCTACGCGCAGTTAAAGGAGGATGCCGAGCGGGTGTTGACGGGTTTAAGGGCACTAGGGCTTGAGCCAGGAGATCCTGTGTTCTTTCAATTTTCATCGAATCATGCGATGGTCACGGCTTTTTGGGCATGTGTGTTAGGCGGATTTGTCCCAACACTTGTGTCGGCAGCCCCGACCTATCGGGAAATGAATGCCTCAGTGAAGAAGCTTCATCACGCTTGGGACCTGCTGGAGCATCCGCTCATTCTCACGGATGACTCGCTGATTGATGAGGTGCAAGGCTTGGCTTTACTGTGGCATACAGATCAATTACGTGTGGCATCCGTTGAACCAATGCTTACTTTAGAAAGAGATCTAGAAGCACACCCAGTCACGCCCGATGATTCCGTCTTTTTTATCTTAACGTCTGGAAGTACGGGGATGCCCAAATGCGTAGAGCATTCTCATAGAAGTGTGCTGGCGAATGTCAAAGGAACAGTGGCAGCCAATGGGTTTACACAAGAGGATGTCTCGTTAGACTGGATGCCATTAGATCATATTGGCGGCATTGTCATGTTCCATCTTGTCAATGTGTACACAGGCTGTGAGCAAATTCGAGCAAGAACAGATGACTTCATCGCTCAGCCGCTGCGCTGGCTTGACTGGATGGACCGTTATCGTGCAACGAAGACATGGGCACCTAACTTCGCATTTGCGATGATCAATGATTATGAGAAAGAAATCTCTTCGGGATCGTGGGATCTTTCTGCTATGACTTGTATGATCAATGGGGCAGAAGCGGTCGTACCGAAGACGATTCACCGGTTTTTACACCTGCTCGCTCCGCACGGCTTAAAAGGAGACGTCATCAGACCAGCTTTCGGCATGTCAGAAATCTCATCAGCCGTGGTCTTCTCTTTTGCGATTGAGCGGGGAGATGAAAACAGCGGGGTACTGACCTTTGAGGAAACATCGCTGACAGAGCAGCTAAGACCAGCAGAGGCACGCGAAACTGGAACCGTCAGCTTTACAGAGCTCGGGAAACCGATTCCGGGTATCACGATTCGTATCGTTAACCATGAGCATGAGCTTCTTCCCGAAGATCATATTGGCAGCGTGCAAATCAAAGGGCCGACGACAATGAAGGGCTATTACAAGAATGACGAAGCGAATCAAGAGGTTTTTCAAACAGAGGGCTGGTTCCACACGGGTGATTTAGGTTTTCTGCATGAAGGAAGACTGACATTAACCGGTAGAGAAAAAGACATGATCATCATCAACGGGAAAAATTATCACAACTATGAAATTGAAGCCATGGCAGAGGAAGTACCCGGCGTAGAAACAAGCTTTGTGGCAGCTTGCTCCGTGCGGATGGAGGCATCTGCATCCGATGAACTGATTCTCTTTTTTACACCGAAGCTGTATGAGCCTGCTTATATCATGAGGGCTAGCCAGCACATTAAAACCCATATTGCGACAAAAATGGGTCTTTATGCATCAAGGATTATTCCTGTCCAGAAGCATGCCTTTCCGAAAACAAGCTCTGGAAAAATAGAAAGGGCACAGCTCAAGACAAGGTGGCAGGAAGGTGAATTTGACGAAATCATCAAGGAACTGGACATCAGACTTGAAAATGAACATACCTTGCCTGATTGGAGTTATCAAAAGAAGTGGACACCCGCTCCGCTTCATGAAACGGAAAAGCAAACAGAAGGGGACATGGTGATCTTTGCAGATGAGTTAGGGCTGGCAGATCAATTGAAATTCCTCTCAAACCATGAACAAACCTATATCACGGTTGAACCGGGTCAAGCATTCACACAACTCACACCCACTCACTTCATCATCCACCCGAATCGGCCGTCAGACTACGAACAACTCTTTGAGACGCTCCGTTCGTATGGCGTTTCGGTGAAACAAATCATTCACCTTTGGAACTACACAAACAAGAAAGACACACTTCAAGCGGCAATGGCGAAGGAAGCGCAGAAAGCTGGCAGCATGAGTGCATTGTATGTAACAAAAGCGATCGCCGCCTATGAGGAACCTGTAGAGATGACCTTTGTCTCCGCTCATGCGATGAATTTGCCAGAAGACAAAGTACATCATGTGGAAAAAGCAACAACAGTGGGATTGATGACAGCTGTTCAGCATGAATGGCCGTTTATCAAGGTGCGATGTCTTGATTTTTCTCTCACAGAATCGGTTGGTCATTCTCATGTATCGGCGATCATGACAGAGCTCATCCATGGCACAAGTCAGCATGTCGCTGCTTATCGCGAAGGTGTTCGTTATATTCCTCTTATAGCGCCGCTTCATCTGGAAAGGGAACAAAAGAGGAAAAAACCGCCATTTGAATCATCGGGGCTTTACGTGATGACAGGCGGGCTTGGCGGAATAGGACGGATGCTAAGTGAACATCTTCTAACATCCTATCACGCGCATCTTGTGCTGCTTGGAAGAAAGGCACGAGAGGCTTTAAGTGCGGAGCAGCAAGACGTATTGACCTCACTTGAGAAACAAGCGGAAAAACGCGGCGGCACTGTTCATTATGAAGAAGTGGACTTGACGGATGCAAAAGCCCTTGAAGCCCTTATCTCGAGACAAGAGGTGGCTCATGGAAAAAGGCTGCATGGTGTGATTCATTTCGCTGGCATCATTCAAGAAGAGCTGCTTGCGGACATGTCGTCTGCGTCCTTACATGCGATGTACGAAGCAAAGGTATATGGCACGATTGCGCTTCATGAAGCGGCTTCTAAACGTCAGAATGTCTTATTTCTTTCTAGCTCATCAGCTCGAACGTTAAAGGGCGGGATGACCGTAGGCGCTTATTGCGCTGCCAATGAGTTCGTTGAACAATTTGCTCATTATCAGAGGCTGACATCTACCGTGAAGCCTTACTGCTTTAGCTTTAGCATGTGGGATGAGATCGGCATGAGCGAGGGTTCGATGATCAAAGGCATGTTAAAAGAAAGAGGCTATCTTCCGATTCCGAAGCGGGCGGGCTTGCAGACGATGCTGGCATGTTTGATGACAGATGCACCTCTCATTTATATGGGATTAGATCGGTCGAAGCAGGACATTCAAGAGATGCTCCATGCGAAGAGCCGAACAGAGAAAGCCGTGTATGTCTTTTTCAAAACCGACAAAACAAAAGCCATTGAAGAACGGCTGTATCAGTCCATTTATACGTCTTTGCAGTCTCATCTATCTGGTGAATATTCCGTCCATCTATTTCCTGAGGAATATTGGAAAGAATCAGAGGATGGCATGCCGGATGAACCGTATTTTAAAGCACTCATTGAGGAAAGTGGCCAGGAAGCCGAGGACAGAGCGCCTCAAACGGAGACGGAGAAACTTTTGGCAAGCATTTGGTCCGAACTGCTTGATGTCTCAAATATCAGCTGTGGTGATCATTTCTTTCTACTCGGGGGTCATTCACTCAAGGCGACGCAAATGCTGTCTGCGGTGAGACAAAAAATGGGGTTTGATGTGCCTCTCGCTGTTCTTTTTGAGCATACGAGACTTGGGGAATTAGCGGCATGGATCGATTCGCATGCAAAAGTGGATGAAGCGGTACAGGTGCGGAAAATGGCAAAGGGTCAGAAGATTCCGATGTCCTATGCCCAGCAAAGACAGTGGTTTCTCTATCAATTACAGCCTGATCTGCCATTTTACAATAATACAATTTCCTTTCGGGTGACTGGATCTTTAGATGTGAAGGTACTTCAGCGCAGTCTCCAGCAAATGGTGCAAAGGCATGAGGCGCTTAGAACTTCCTTTACCATGAGCGGCGATGAACCGGTGCAGATCATCCATGAGCATATGACCCTTCCAGAGCTTGAAGTGGTGGATCTATCAGATCTGACGTCACAGGAAGAAAAAGAACAAAAAGTGGCTGAGTGGGCAAAAAGAGAGGCAAGCACAGCTTTCCGCTTAGAGGATGATCCGCTCTTTCGGGTAAAAATGATTCGCCTGTCGGAAACAGATCATTTGCTGCTGATGTCCATTCACCACATTGTGTCAGATGGCTGGTCGGTTGGGATTGCCGCAAGAGAGCTGTCTGAATGGTATACAGCGATGATTGACAAGAGAGAGCCTGATCTTTCGCCGCTGCCAATACAATATGCGGATTACGCCCTATGGCAGAAGGAGTATTTGACTGGAGAGACGCTGCAAAAGCAGGTTTCCTATTGGAAGGAGCAATTTGCGGTCCCTGTAGAAGATTTGGTTTTGCCGTATGACTATCCGCGGCCAGCCGTTCAATCCTACAAGGGAAAAACGAAAAAATACCACCTGTCGAAGTCGCTGTCTGAGCAGCTGGCAGCTCTTTCTAAAAAAACAGACAGCACCCTTTATATGACGCTACTGACCGCCTTTTCTACCTTGCTGCACCGTTTGTCTTCACAGGATGAGTTTGTGATTGGATCAGTCATTGCTGGGAGAAATCGGACGGAGATGGAGCAGCTCATCGGATTTTTCGTCAATACGCTGGCACTTCGGATCGATCATAGCGGGAATCCTGCTTTCACTGACCTATTAGAACGGGTGAAAGAAACAACAATGGGCGCTTATGCGCATCAGGATGTGCCGTTTGAGATGGTCGTAGATGAGCTGAATATTGTACGTGAGGCTGGCAAACAGCCGCTGTTTCAGGTCATGTTCGTTTTGCAAAATCTGCCTCTTGAGGCTTCTCCGATGGGGGAGGCGACATCTGTTTTAGCCATTGAAGATAACGATACCGCCAAATTCGATCTATCCCTGTTTGTTTTTGAAGGAGCGGAGGGTCTTCAACTAAAACTGGAGTATGATGTGGACTTATTTTCTGAAGATACGATGGACCGGTTCCTTCGGTACTACGAGCAGCTGCTTGAGCGTATTTGTGAAAATCCAGCACAGCCGATTAGACAAATGAATTACCTGCCAGAAAAAGAGAAGCATCAGCTGCTCTATGAATGGAGCGGCAAAACAGATCAGCCTGCAGGCCCGCTTCTCATCACTGAACGGTTTGAAGCGCAGGTGAGAAAGTCACCCGATGCCATCGCTCTCGAATTCGGGGAAGAGCAGTGGACGTATCGTGTGTTACAAGAGAAAGTCGACCGGCTTGCGGCTTCTCTGCAGCAGCGAGGTGTGACGCCGCATGAACCAGTAGGGCTGCTTATCGACAGGTCGCCTGAAATGATTCTTGGGGTGCTGGCGATTGTGAAAGCAGGAGGCGCCTATGTGCCAATTGATCCTGAATATCCAGATGCCCGCATTGATTATATGCTGAGGGATACAGGTATTCAGCTGTTACTGACAAAAAATAAATGGCTGAAAAAGGTGTCCATCAGTCAAACCGAACTCATTTGTCTTGATGAAGGATATGAAGAATTTTTATCAGAAGCAGAACTCATACCTGCTGCCTTAAAACCTGATGGACTCGCTTATATCAATTACACCTCAGGATCAACTGGACAGCCAAAAGGGGTATTGATCCCGCATCAAGCAGTCATCCGGCTTGTCTGTGAAACAGATTATGTCACCCTTGATGAACATACACGTATTTTACAAATTGCCAGCTTCTCCTTTGATGCCTTTACGTATGAAATATGGGGAGCCCTGCTAAACGGGGGAAGACTGATCCTGACCGATCGAAATACGATTTTATCAATGGATACACTGGCTGATACACTGACATCATACAAGATCACAACAGGATTTCTGACGGTGCCGCTGTTCAACCGATTGACAGAGGAACATCCAGAAGCTTTATCTGGATTCGATGCATTATTGGTCGGTGGTGATGCGCTCTCAGCTGCTCATATCCGCAAGGCACTGCCGTATTTACCGGAAGGGCTTTTAAACGGCTATGGACCAACTGAGAATACGACGTTCTCCTGTGTGCATCACATTCGTTCATTAGACGAAGGGCAGACGACCGTTCCTATCGGTCAGCCAATTGCTTATTCACAAGCCTATGTATTAGACGACCAGCTGCAGCCGGTTCCGCAGGGTGTCATTGGAGAAATCTACGTTGGCGGAACAGGGCTGGCACTCGGCTACCTTGGAGATGAAGAAAAAACATCGCAATCATTTATCCCGCATCCTTTCCATAAAGGAGAGCGTTTATATAAAACAGGTGATATGGGCCGCTGGCTCCCAAATGGCATCATCGACTGCCTTGGAAGAATGGATCATCAAGTGAAAATACGCGGACATCGCGTCGAATGCGGAGAAATTGAAGCCGCTATGCTGAGTGTTGAAGACATCGTAGAATGTGCGGTTATTCCGCATCAGCACGAGAGTGGTCATAAGCGCCTGATCGGTTACTTTGTCCAAAAAGGTGCATCGACTCAGCAAGACCTTCGCCGCAAGTTAAAAGATAGACTGCCAGATTATATGGTACCGAGCCTATTCATAGAGCTCGAGGAACTGCCGCTCACGCCAAACGGCAAGGTAGATCAAAAGCATCTCCCGCCGCCAGTGTGGAGACAGGAAGAAGCAGACAAACCAGCAGATCAGGCACTCAGTGAGGAAGAACGAGTGCTGGAAAAGGTGTGGACTCAGCTTCTTGGCACTCCTTCAATCGGTGTTCATGATAACTACTTTGAGCTTGGCGGAGATTCTATTATTGTCATACAAATGGTGGCACGCCTAGCACAGGAAGGCTACATCATACAGCCGAGAGATGTATTTGAAAAACAGACCATTTCACAGCTGGCACGCGCTATGAAAAAAGCAGATGTATCTGTGTCCTATGATCAATCACCTGTTACAGGAAATGTTCGTCTGCTTCCAATCCAATCTTGGTTCCTTGAACAATCGATGACAAACCAAGATTATTGGAATCTATCAGCGCATATTGAATTCAAGCAATCGATACAACCCGAGCAGTTAACACAAGTTCTTTCAAAGCTTGTCGATCATCACGATATGCTGAGAGCCATTTATACAAAAGCAGCAGACGGTACATGGATTCAAACCATTCGTGCGCCTGGCATTATCCCTTGTTTCACTTTCTTTGATTTGACGGATGTTTCTCACGAGGAAGCACTAGAGCAAATTCGCTTGGAGACAAGCGCTTGTCAAGGAACATTGTCATTAGAGCGGGGAGAAGTGATCAAAGCCATTCTTTTTCAGACAAGTGATCGTACGTCTGAACTCTTTATCGCAGCCCACCATCTTGTGATGGATGGAATATCGTGGCGCATCATACAGGAAGATGTATTAAATGGGTTAAAGCAGGTTGCGGCAGGGCAGGAGATCACGCTTGCAAAGAAAACCGCTTCCTATCAGCAGTGGGCAGAGGCACTCTATGAATATGCACAAACCGATCAATTACAAGAGCAGGTTCCTTTTTGGGAAAAGATCATGAATCAAGAGGAAGAAGGTTCTCCTTTTCAACCACCTGCGCTTTTCAATATAGAAGAACATGCAGAGATCCTGACTATTCAATTGACGAAGGATCAAACAGACATTTTACTAAGGCACGCATCACAAGCGTACCGAACAGAGGTCAACGATTTACTCCTGTCAGCACTTGCGCAAGCTGTTGGAAAGCCACTACTGATTACGTTAGAAGGACACGGACGCGAGGATTTATTTGAACAGATGGATTTGTCACGGACAGTCGGCTGGTTTACAAGCTCTTATCCTATTTTTATTCCTTTTATTCAAACCGATGTTGAGAGACAAATTAAAGATGTCAAAGAAACCTTAAGAGCTGTGCCGCAAAAGGGGATCGGCTATGGCTTACTTCAATACATGACCGCATCACGTTTACTTAAAACGGCAGCGCCGCAGGTGAGCTTTAATTACCTTGGACAATTAGATCAAATAGATGGTGAGGCAAATCTGTATATAGCAGATGAACGAAATGGACATGTACATGACCCAAAAGCAGAAAGACAGCATTTGATCGATGTGTACGGATACGTTGTCAGTGGTCAGCTTCAGATGAATTTTATGATCAATCGTGAACTGCTTCAGGAGGAAGAGGTGCGTCAGTTACCTGAACGATTTAAAGAAAAAATGGAGGGCATTTTGACGCATTGTGTAGAGGCAAAAGGCGGCTTTACGCCATCTGATTTTCCAATGGTCCAGCTGACGCAAAAGCAAATAGATGAGCTTCCAGACAATGTGGTAGATGTGTATCCATTATCTCCGATGCAGCAAGGGATGCTGTTTCATGCACTGTTAGATCAAGCATCACAGGCGTATTTTGGTCAGGTGCATATGACACTCGAAGGCTTAACGGACGGCGAAGCCTATGAAAAAGCATGGAATCTGCTTGTGGAACGTCATTCGATTTTACGGACAAGATTTGCTTGGGAGGGGCTAAAGGAGCCTGTCCAATTGATTCAATCAGAAGGAAGCATTCACCTCACTCAGCACGATGTGCGCCACCTGAGTGAAATGGATCAGAAGAAAACTATTGAGCGTTATTTACAATCCGATCGTTCAAAGGATTTTGATTTGGAAAATACGGCTGAACCGCTCATTCGTATCGCTTTGTTCCATCGTGACGAGAAAACTTGCACGTTTGTTTTTAGCTTTCATCATATTTTAATTGATGGCTGGAGCCTGTTCGGCTTGATTGAGGAATCCTTTTCAATGTATCGCTCGCTTGTGGATGAACGAGAGATGAACCTTCCTGCTGTGCGTCCATACAAAGATTTTATTGAGTGGCTGCAAAAGCAGGATCAAGAGAAGGCACAAGAGTTCTGGAAACATTATATGTCAGGAGTAGAGGAAGCCACACCACTTCCAGGAGACGGAGAGCAAGCCTCGGATGAAGGAGCAGGTATTGATCAAATTAGTATCAAACTGACGCCTGAAATGCAGCAGAAGCTGGAGAAAATGACAGGGACACAGAAGGTCACGATGAGCACACTGATTCAGGCGGCATGGGGTCTGCTCTTGCACCTTCATTCAGGCTCAGAGGATGTCATGTTCGGTGTCACAGTATCTGGCCGGCCGGCGGACTTACCAGAGGTTGAAAGCATGACAGGGCTCTTTATTAACACCTTGCCGCTTCGTTTGCCGATCACACCAGACAGGACCATTGCCGAACTGCTTACGCAGACGCAGGAAACGGTTTTTCACATGCGAGAATTCGAGTATACCGTACTCCCAGATATTCAGCAGATGACCCAAATTTCGAATGGAGAATCATTGTTTAACAGCATTGTCGTGTTTGAAAACTACCCGATTGAATCTGTAGAGCCGTATGGTGTACGGATCTTAGACATAGCTAGTCATGAAGAAACCAACTATGACCTGACCCTTGTGGCTGTCCCGGGAGATACGCTGGAGCTTCGGGTCACATACCGCTTCAATCAATATAAAGAAAAACAAATACAATCGCTGATGCAGCAGCTGGTCCATACACTTGAAGCCATGACAGAACAAGTGGAGACACCACTCTCTTCCTTCACGATCGTGACAAATAAAGAAAAAGAGCGGATGATCACCGATTGGGCGAAAAATGCACAAGTCAGCGTGCTGTACCCAGATCAAGAAGAGGTCTATTCAGTTATTCATGATCCTTCGTGTGAGACGGAAATCTATGTTCTGAGCGAAGAGCATCAGCTCATGCCGGTAGGATTTCCTGGAGATATTTTTATCGGTGCAAAGGATATCAAGGCACTTTGCGGAGAGCTTGCCGATTGGATGGAGACGCATAAAATTCCGCATCCATTCAAACATCAAACAGGCGAATACCTCTATCCGACAGGGGATGTCGGCGTTTGGACTGAAAAAAACAAGATTCAGATTTTGGATTGGGTGTAGGAGGAGAAGAACGATGTTAATGAGTAGAAGAAAAGGACATGCAGCAAATCATATCGTCAGAATCAACGGAAAACGAATCGATCTCAAAGCATTAGAACAGGTCGTGATGCTTCATTTTCCGTTAAAGGAATGTGCATTCATCCCGAAGAAAAATGAAGAAGGTAGCCTCTCGCTTGTGCTATTTGCACAGGCGAAGGACCCTTCGCTAGCAAGAGAGGATCTAATGACAGGCGCGCTTCACCCTGATGAAGTGCCAGCCGCTCTCGTCTTATTGCCTTCCTTGCCAAGGACAGAAAGTGGAGCGGTCGATACAGAAGCACTGCTTTCGATTGACATCATTGATGAAGAGAGTTTGAGAAAGATAGAAGATCGTACGAAAGCTATAGATGGAGTAGAGGAAGCGGCTGCTCTCATTGAAAGTCAGACAGAAAAACAAACGCCTTATCACCTAGATGATCTGTTTCCTAATCGGCAGCGTGCGCAAGGGAACGAATCGATCTCGAAGGATGAAGAGGGCGAAACAAAGCAAGCATCTTCTCATGAAAAGCCGCCTGCACTTGTGTATGGCGGGGATGTCATCAAAAAACCAGGCACACCTGTCACACTGACAGAGGTGTTGATTCGATCAGCCTTTATGTCACCTGACCGCGGGGTGACCTACATCAAAGAAGGCGGGCGCACGTTGACCCAATCCTATCCTGAGTTACTCACAAACGCAGAACGGGTTCTGTCTGGTTTAAGGAAAGCAGGCCTGACAAACGGCGATCAAGTGTTACTACAATTGAAAGATCATCAAGATTTCATCACTGCGTTTTGGGGCTGTATTCTCGGTGGTATCATTCCGACTCCGGTTTCTGTACCGCCTGTTTATGATGAAACGAATCAAGCTGTGAACAAGCTGAAAGGCGTGTTTCGGCTGCAAAATGAACCGTTTATTATGACGAATGAAGCAAGTGCTGAGGACATTGCTGGGCTGCGTGAGTCATTTGAGGCAAAAGACATACCTATTTTAACAATCGAAACATTGCTCTCGTGTGAACCTGATGAACAGCATTATGAGCCAGAGCCAGATGAGCCTGTGCTTCAGCTGCTCTCTTCAGGTAGTACGGGTGTGCCAAAGTGTATCCGTCACAACCATCAAAGTATTTTATCTCGAATCATCTCCTTTGAGCAGACAAATGGCTTTACGCATGAGGATGTGTCGCTTAACTGGATGCCGCTTGATCATGTAGGAGGCATTGTCATGTTTCATGTGCATGACGTCTACTTTGGCTGCCAGCAGATTAGTCCATCCATTGATCAATTTATCGAGCGGCCGATGGTGTGGCTGGATTGGGTAGAAACATACGGCGTCACAAGGACATGGGCACCGAATTTTGCTTTTGCGATGATGAATGAATATGAGGACGACATTCGCAAGGGGAGCTGGGATCTCTCCACACTGACTTATATCATGAATGCAGCCGAAGCGGTTGTGCCAAAAGTAACGCAGCGCTTCATGCATATGATGGGTCAGCACGGATTAAGCCGTCATGCGATGGTGCCGGCGTACGGCATGTCTGAAACATCCTCAGCCATTGTTCAATCAAAGAAATTCATGCGGCATGGTGATCAGGATGGACAGCTGACGATTGATCAGACTTCGTTAACAGGTGAAATTCAATACGTGGCGCAAGATCATCCGCACAAAATGACGTTTACCGAAGTCGGTGCACCGATTCCGTCTGTATGGATTCGGATTGTAGACGAGCATCATCATGTGCTGCCAGAAGATCAGGTCGGGCGCTTGCAGGTGAAGAGTCCGACGATTATGATGGGCTATGATCAAAATGAGGAAGCCAATCAAGAGGTATTTGTGGAAAATGGCTGGTTTCACACGGGGGATTTAGGATTTATCCACGAAGGGCGTCTTGTTCTAACAGGCCGGGAAAAGGATATCATCGTCATCAACGGAGCCAACTATTTGAATTACGAAATTGAAGCAGTTGTGGAAGAGGTGGACGGGGTGGAAGTCACCTTTGCCGCTGCGTACGGCATCTACAATCCCGAATCAAGCAACGACACGCTTGCCGTCTTCTTTGTGACACAAAAGGATTCGCTAGAGGAACAAATCACGATGATTCAGCAGATCAGAGAGGCCATCATTCGTAAAATTGGCATAGAGCCCGATCACATCATTCCAGTGAAAAAAGACCAATTTCCGAAAACAGAAAGTGGAAAGATCCAACGTGCTCAGTTAGGCGCGGCGCTAAAAGAAGGGATATTCCGTGACATTGAAAGGGCACTGGACCTTGCTTCTGAAAATGAACAAACACTGCCAGATTGGTTTTTCAAACGCACTTGGGTAAAGGAGCATATTGGTCCGTCTCAGCCTGCTGCTGATCATGTACTCGTTTTCGAGGATGAAAAAGGGCTTTACCAATCACTTTACGCCCATTTTGAAAAAAGAAATCAGCCCTATGTTTCTGTGAAAAAAGGACATGAATTTTTGCGTCTGTCCAAAGGGATGTACCAGATGAACCCGAGAATCAAGGGGGATTATGTCAGGCTCGTTGCAGCACTTGAAGCAGATGAATTAAAGACAGGGTGCATACTCCATTTGTGGAATGTGGCAGACAAAGAAGCCATTGTTGAGCCTGCGCAGTTCACAGAAATGCATGCGAGGTCCAATCAATCGATTTTGTACTTGTATCAAGCATGGAGGCAAGAAAACAAAGAGCCTGTCCGGCTTGTTGTGGTGACAAAGGGTGGTCAATTTGTAAGCCCTGAAGACGATCTTCATGTGGAGAAAACGTCGCTCGTTGGTTTATTAAAAACCATCCCGCAAGAATGGGAAGGAGCAGAGGTGTCCCATATTGATATTGAAGCGGAGCAAGTGGAGCAGGATGCAAAGCACATTGCTGATGAGCTGTCGGCGATTCATATAAAAGCAGAGGTGGCATACCGAAAAGGGCACAGGCTCGTACCAAAGCTGGAAAAAGTCAATATGATGAACGCACCTCAAACAGAAGGATTTTTAGAATATGAAGGACTTTATTTGCTGACCGGAGGACTCGGCGGTATTGGATTTGAACTGTCTAAGCAGATGCTCCAATTTGGCCTAAAGCTTGTATTGATTGGAAGGACATCTTTGGAAGACAGCTTGGAAAAGAAAGAAGCGTTCTTACAGCT
Source organism: Bacillus sp. FSL W8-0920 (assembly GCF_038593215.1). NCBI lineage: Bacteria > Bacillati > Bacillota > Bacilli > Caryophanales > Bacillaceae > Bacillus > Bacillus sp. FSL W8-0920. Next base: position 415,504 of record NZ_CP151974.1, read on the forward strand.
AAAAAGTCTCGGTGACGTTATCTATGTACAAGCGGATGTGACCGATTTAGCTGACGTGGAGCGGTCGATTTACAAAGCAGAAAAACATTTTGGTCAAACCATCCGGGGTGTGCTGCATTTAGCCGGTGCTGGCAATGTATCAGAGCATTTTCAGCATACAGATAAGTATACATTGGCGCATACGTCAGAAGAGGATTTTACAAAGGAACTGTCAGGGAAAGCAGACGGAGCGTTTGTCCTGCAGGAAGCCTTCAAGCATGATCCGGCAGTACCACTCGTCTTTTTTGGATCAGTAAATGGCTTTTTTGGCGGTACAACATTCGGGGCTTACTCTGCGGCCAACAGCTTTTTAGATGGGCTTGCGCACACGCTCACCTTTCAAGAAGGAAGACGGGCGATCTCTTTAAACTTTAGTATGTGGGATAATCTCGGTTTGTCTAAGGGGCATACCGGCGCAGCCCTTACCGTCCGCAAGGGATTTCAATTGATTGGAAAGAAGCAAGGTCTCCATTCATTATGTCTAGGTGCTCGGCTGAATGAAGCGCATCTATTTATCGGACTAGATGGAGCCAATCCAGAAATCGCAGCGTATCTTCAGCCAGCGCCAATACCGACTTTTGAGAAAAAGCTTTTTTACACAGTTCAGCCTGGCAAAGAAGTGCATGTGGAAGATATCGCAGGCGGAACAAAAGGTGACTGGGATATTCAGCAAGTACAGGAAATACCGAAAAAACTAGATGGCTCTATTGATCATGAAGCCGTTAAGCTGAATCATCACAAAAATGGACAACCCCTTGAAAAACAATTGCCAGAAACGAAAACAGAGCAAATGCTTGCTGCCATATGGGAGGACATTTTAGACGTTGATCGTGTGTACAAAGAGGATCAATTCTTTGACCTTGGCGGACATTCATTAAAGGCGACTCAAACCATTTCTCGGATCAATCATGAGTTTTCAATCAAGGCGCCTTTAAAAATATTATTTGAAAGCAAGCATCTGGCACATTTGGCGCAAATGGTTGATGACATCAAAGAGGCACCTGCTGTTCAGGAAGCCAATATTTCAAAGCTGGAAAAGCGAACAAGCTATGAGCTGTCACATGCTCAGAAGCGTATTTGGTTCTTATCCACATTGGAAAAGAGCCATCATTACAATATATTAGGTGCTTGGAAGCTGACAGGACAATTGCACATTCAAGCGTTAACAAAAGCGATTGGTCTCTTAACGAAACGTCATGAAGCACTACGCGCAACTTTTCAATCGCTTGGCGGCAAGCCGGTTCACATGATACGTGAAGACCTTCCACCATCTGTCACAGTTGCGAACTTCTCATTATTTAATGAAAAAACAAGAACGAGAAGACTCAAGCAGCTTATTCAGCAAGAAGCGAACCGCATTTATGATTTAGAAAGAGGGCCTCTTGCGCAGTGGACGATTGTGGATATGGGCAATGAAGAATTTTATCTTCTTTGCGCGCAGCACCATATCATTTCAGATGCATGGTCGCTCAGTCTGCTCATTCAGGAATTAGAAGTGGCATATGACGGGCTGCTTGCAGATGAAGCGCCGCAGCTCCCAGCGCTAGAAATCGAATGGACAGATTATGTCCATTGGGAAAATGAGCAAGTAATGCATCATCAAGTAGACCAAGCCTATTGGCTCGATCATTTACAAGGTGATCTTCCGGTGTTAGAGCTGCCGTTTGACCGTCCTCGCCCGCCAGTTCAAACATTTAACGGCGCTACAGAGCAAATCGTCTTGGAAGATACGCTTATCCGCCGTTTGCAGGCTTTGTCCAAGCAGCAGGGCACAACGCTGTTCATGACGATGCTGTCAGCGTACTACGTCCTGCTTCACAAGCTGTCAGGACAGACAGATATCATCATTGGTTCGCCGATCGCAGGGCGAGGTGCCAAGCAATCAGAGAAGCTTGTTGGAATGTTTGTGAATACACTCGCGCTGAGACAGGATATCTCCACAGCAGATACGTTTGCTGATGTCATGGAAAACGTGAAGGAGATGACATTAAAAGCCTTCGAGCATCAGCGTTATCCATTTGATAAGCTTGTCGATGATCTTTCATTAGATAGAGATTTAAGTCGATCGCCTATTTTCCAAGTGGCGATGGGTTATGTAACAGATTCGCTCCATGTCAATCTCAAAGGGCTGACAAGTGAACATGTGATGGTTCATCATACAGTGTCTAAATTTGATCTCACCTTACATGTATTTGAACAGGGGGATCAGCTGTCGATCCAAGTGGAATACAATACAGATTTATTTGATCAAGAGACCATTCATCGTTATATGAATTATTATCTTCATCTGCTAGATGGTATGACAGCTCAGCCTGAACGTACATTTTCTGATTATTGCTTAATGGACAAAGCGGAACAGGCTGCGATGATCATAGGGAAAAACCAAACGGCTACGCCATATCCAAAGCGCACCATTCAAGAGCTGTTTGAAGAACAGGTGCAGCGTGATCCGCACCGCATTGCCTTGTCTTATTTGGAAGAGCACATGACGTATCAAGAGTTGGATGAGAAGGCAACACAGCTTGCTGCTTACTTGCAATCAAAAGGAGTTGGACCAGGTTCACTTGTACCGATGCTTTTTGATCGTTCCTTTGACATGATTGTCTCAGTGCTAGGCATTGTCAAATCTGGTGCTGCATATGTTCCAATGTCACCAGAATATCCAGATGCGCGAATCCGCCTCATTGTTCGCGATACGCAAAGTGATGTGATCATCACTCAGTCTCATTTAATAGAGCGTCTAGTAGACTTTACAGGTACAAAGATTGAGATGGACAAGCCATTACCAGTAACAGATGCAGTGTATCAAAGAGAACAATCAATCATTGGAGAAGACCAGTTAGCCTATGTCAACTACACATCAGGCTCAACAGGTACACCAAAAGGCGTCATGCTCCCCCATGCAGGAGTTGTCCGTCTGGTTCGAAAAACAAACTATATAAAACTAGGTCCAGATGATAAGATGCTTCAGCTCTCAAACTATGCTTTTGATGCCTTTACATTTGAGTTGTGGGGCATGCTGCTGAATGGCGGTCAGCTCATTCTGATTCCGAAATATGCCGCACTGAATATGGATGAATTATCACGGCTGATCAAAGTGCATCAAGTGACAGCCAACTGTCTGCCAACCGCTTTATTCAATCGGCTGGTGGAACACGATCCAAAAAGTGTAGCAGGCTACCGTACATTACTCGTTGGTGGAGAAGCGATGTCTAGTGAGCATGCACGAAAGGCACTGCCACATATGGAGGGTGTACTCATCAATGCTTACGGTCCTACAGAAAACACGACCTTAGCCACAACACATCAAGTCACGCACATGCCAGAGGGAGCAAGGTCAGTTCCGATTGGTGTCCCAGTATCGAATTCAACTGTCGTCATACTAGATGATGCGCTCAACCCAGTGCCAGCAGGCGTCAAAGGAGAAATTTATATCGGCGGCACAGGGCTGGCACAAGGCTACCTTCATGATCCAGAGCGGACGAATGAACGGTTTATAGACAATCCATTCCCTGAACTAGGGGGAGACAGGCTGTATCGTTCAGGTGATCTTGGTACATGGCGTTCAGATGGCACCATTGAATATCTCGGCCGAAAAGACAATCTCGTGAAAATTAGAGGCTACCGGATTGAATGTGGAGAAATAGAGACAGCTCTCCTCAAGCATCCACAAGTAAAAGAATGTACAGTCATCGCCAAAACGTATGGCAGCTCAAAACGGCTGGCGGCCTACCTTGTCACAGACGGAGCGAATCCTGTTCCAGGCTGGAAAGCATTTTTACAGGAAAGCCTGCCAGGCTACATGATTCCAAGTTACTTTATTGTAATGGACGAAATGCCAGTTACAACAAACGGAAAGGTTGATCAAAAAGCACTGCCAGACCCAGCAGAAACGATCTCTCTTTCTCAGGGGGATGACAAACCAGTCACCGAAACACAGCAGTTGATTGTCACAGCTTTCAAGGACGTGCTTGGTGTCAAACAAGTAGGCATACATGACTCATTTTTTGATTTAGGCGGCGATTCAATTATGAGTATCCAAGCTGTTGCCAAATTAAAAGAACAGGGGATTCGTGTGGATCCAAAATGGATTTTCATGCATCCAGCGCCGGCTCAGCTAGCCGCACATGTGGACGCAATGCCAGAGGCCGGAGAGCACGTCGAAAGGTCTCCAAAGGACTACGTGATTGAGCTGAAAAAAGGCGATCCAGCCGTACCGAGGATTTTCTTTGCACCGCCTGCCGGTGGAACGGTGATGGGCTATATCGATGTGGCTAAGCTGATGACACATCAAGGCGCTGTGTACGCCTTGCAGTCTCCTGGCTTATATGAGGATGAAGAACCGCAATTCCTCCATTACACAGAGCTTGTGTCCATATTTGTTGAAGCCATTGAGACCTTCTATCGACCTGGTGTTGACTATCTAGCAGGGCATTCAATGGGCGGGCACCTTGCCTACGGAATGAATCAGCGGCTCTGCCATGCAGGAAAAGCGCCGAAAGGACTCATCATTTTAGATACCGTCCCTGTGTTAAGAGATGAGGCAGATCAGGCGCTCCATGCGGATATGAACGAAGAAGAAGTGAAAATGCTTGCGCTTGTCCTTGGAATGGGGAATCTTGTCGGCATCCAGCCAGAAGCATTACAAGGGCTGAGCTTCCAAGAAGTGAAGCAAAAAATACTCAAAGAGGCAGAAAAGGATGAAGTGGTTCATCAATTTATGAATGATCAGTATTTAGATAAATATTTGCAAATGCAAACGCATAATACAATCATGTCACAAGCCATTGAATTAGAAAAAGAACCATTCGATGTGCCGTTTTATATTGTACAAAGCAGTGATCACGCCATTGATTTTCAGAAGAAGTTCTCAGACTGGGAGGCTTATACGAAAGGATCATGCTCGTATTATCACATCAAAGGAGACCATGTCACCATGATGAAAAGGCCGCAGGCAGATGAACTGGCACGGATTCTTCAAACGATGATAAAGGGGTAAGAACATATGAACCATTTATTTAAAACCTTTGAAAAAAAATCAGACCTTATTCAACTTATTTGTTTTCCTTTTGCAGGCGGTTATTCCGCCTCGTACCGCCCGCTTTTTGAACAGCTAAAAGGCACTGCCGAAGTAACAGCAGCAGAGCCCCCAGGTCATGGAACCAATCTCATGCCGCTCGAAACGAGCATTGACCGATTGGCTGAGCTATACAAAGAAGGGCTCATGGGTAACTTGAACCGCCCATTTATCCTGTTCGGACATTCCATGGGAGGACTTGTTGTGTATAGACTGGCTCAGCTGCTAGAAAAGGAAGGAATCGATCCTGCAGCAGTCGTGATCTCGGCTATTCAGCCGCCGCAAACAAAACGACAGATCCTGACCCATTTATCGAATGAAGCATTTGTTCAGCATATTGCCGAAATGGGCGGGATTCCAAAGGAATTATTAGAGAACAAACCAATGATGGATTACTTTACGCCGTCCTTACGTGCAGACTATCAGGCGCTGGAAACCTTCCAGCACAAAGATCAATCCATCATCGAAACACCCGTTTATTTATTCAATGGAACAAAAGATGAAAAATGCATGAAAGATGCAAATGGCTGGCTGCCATGGGCAAAAACCATCGAACGCACCAATTTCGAAGGAGGGCACATGTATATCAACACACACCTCGAGCCCTTCGCAGAACAGATGAGACATGTGATTGACGTTGCAAGCAAACAACAATTAATGAAACTTTAAAAGAAAGCGGTCCTCCTTAAAGGGACCGCTTTTTCTTATGAATTCCGCTTTTTCACCACATTCCCGCCAATCACTCCGCCAATGACCAGCACACCTCCGATGAGATGATACCAATCGATTGTTTCATGTAAAATGAGAACCCCAGCGGCAACTGTAATAAACGCAGATAAATTGTTAAAGATGCTGACCTTTGCCGCTTCAAGCTGAGAAAGGGCATAGTTTGATAAATATGCCGTGAGAAGTGATGAAAGAATGCCTAAAAAGAGCATTGACCATACAAAGGATGGTTGTGTAAATGGGCTGAAAAATTGCGGCATTGTCCCGTTTGCTGAATGCTGGATGAGCGCAGCGGCATTGAAGAAGACAAATCCAAAGAATGTCATCACGAAAGTGAGTTCAATCACATGGAAGCGCCGTGTAATCACTCGGGCAAATACACTGTATGCACTGGAGGATAAGGCTGAAAGTAATATCAGTCCATAGCCGATCATGTGTGAATGCTTCACATCAATTCCCTTCATGACAAAGAGAAGCATCACCCCGCACACAGAAAGAATGGTAAACAGCACTTGGATCCATGTCGCGCGTTCCTTTAAAAACCACGCGGCAAGCACCATCGTCAGAATGGGGATCGTTGCCTGAATAATACCAGCCTCTGATGAAGAGGTATACATCAGCCCCCATACTTGAAAAGCAAAAAACAACACAGGATAAAGCAAGGAAAACGGTACGATGTAGAGAAGATCACGCCATTGAATGGAGAGGCGGATCTTCTTTCGTAAAAATGGATAAAGCGATAGTGCGGCTGCAAAAGAAACTGTAAAGCGGTGTGCTAATAAATCAATCGGGTTTGCTGATTCTAATGCAATTTTGACAAACAAAAATGAAAAACCAATGATCGTGGCGTAGCCTATCGCGGCAGCATACGCTTTTTGTTTTGAAATGTCCACAATTTGACTCCTTATACGAGCATGCATGCTTCAGTTGAATTGACCGGTTCTGTTCTTCTATCGTAATCGGATCATCTAAGGTGTACAATAAGAGAACATGATATCTGTACCGGTACAAGGAGGAAGTGGTGTGAGGAAATATGATCAGCTTGTTCTCAGCTTAAAAGAGAAGATGACGTCTGGTGAATACCATGCAGGCATGAAGATCCCCTCCATTCGCCATTTGGCGGCTCAATATGCAGTGAGTAAAAGCACTGTCATCAAAGCACTAGACACATTAGAACGTGAACATCTGCTGTATTCTGTAGAAAGAAGTGGCTATTATGTCGTGAAAACAAAGCAGTCAGCGGGGAAACAGGATAGCACATGGATTGATTTTGCTTCATCTGCACCTGATCCCGTCGTGTTTCCATATGTTGATTTCCAGCACTGCATCAACCAAGCCATCGATTTGTATCAAAATGACTTGTTTATATACGGCACAGCCAACGGATTACCCTCGCTGCTGCCAATCATTTCTAAGCGATTAATGGATTATCAAGTGTTTGCAAATCCAGAACAGATCGTTATGACTTCTGGTATTCAGCTGGCGTTATCCATTTTAAGCACCATCCCTTTTCCGAATGGCAAACAGACCATATTAGTCGAACAGCCAGGCTATCATCTATACCTTCAATATTTAGAAAAAAATCAACTGCCTGTACGGGGGATTCAGCGGACGGAAAAGGGAATTGACCTTCAGGAATTGGAGCGCATCTTTCGAGAAGAGGAGATTCGTTTTTTCTATACGATGCCAAGGTTTCAAAACCCGCTTGGAACGAGCTTGTCAAAGCAGGAGAAAAGAGCGATTGCAGCTCTTGCCGAGACATATGACGTCTATATCGTTGAAGATGATTACATAGCCGATTTAGAATTCGACGCAAAAAGAGACCCGATCTATTCGTACGATCAGGCGGGGAAGGTCATTTATTTAAAAAGCTTCTCCAAAATCATCTTTCCAGGACTTCGAACAGGAGCGGTCGTCTTACCTGAGGAACTGATTAGACCTTTTAGCGAACACAAACGGCTCATTGACATCGACAGCTCCATGCTGTCACAGGCAGCCTTAGAAATATATTTAAAAAGCGGGATGTTTGAACGGCATCGAGACAGAATGCGGGCGACCTATCGCAACCGATCCAAACAACTAGTGACATGCCTGAAAAGCGATCAAATCGCTTATCAACTGGGAGAAGAGGAGCCAGCTACTCATACACATGTACGTTTCGATCGGTCAATTCCGATGAACCAGCTCATTCAGCAGCTGAAAAAGGCATCTGTTTCCATTCAGTCAATCGACCGCCATTATCTGTCGACTTATCAAAAAGACCCCATTCTTCAGTTGAACATTTGGCATGTGAAAGAAGAGCAAATCACACGTGGAGTCGATTTGATAAAGACAGCATTTCAGCAAATTGGGCGATATTAAAGACGAGACAGTACATCACTACAAGAGAGTATCTCAACACGTTCAGCCGCAGAAGGCTTTCGTGTACACACCGCCATTTGGTAGGTAGGATCAAGTGAGTATGTTTGAACAAAGCAGGGCGCTTCATGATCAGGTAATGCAAGCGTCGCCTGTCCATCCTCTGACAGGCGGGCTGTAAAGGACGAAAGACCATAAGATAATCCCTTTCCAGTCAGCTTGATAAAGGCCTCCTTCATTGACCATAAATGAAAGAAGTAGGCTTCCTGCCGTTCTGCCGGTTGTGAAAGTAAATCCTCATACTCATCTGCTGAAAAAAATCGTTTAGCAATCGCTAGATCAATCGGTTTGATCTCCTCAATATCAATACCTACAGGTGCATCATCTATTGCGCATACGACCCAATCACCAGAGTGAGAAAGATTAAAATGAAAAGAAGGAATGTGCCGGACGACAGGCTTGCCATTGCCCTCTGTTTCAAAAACGATCTCATCAAAAGGCAGATCGTACATATCATGGATCATCTGACGAACCAGAACCTCACCTAACAAGGTCCTTCTTGCATCGACCAAAAAGCGAAAGCGCTCAGCCGCAGCACGTTTTTCAGCTGAAACAAAGGGTTTCAATTGATCGATTTGTTTTCGTGCATGGATGTCATCTAAATGCTGTAATTGGATAGCGAAAATCTTCATAATGAACCTCTAATTTTTTACATTGATTGTACCATTGGAGAGCGCCGTACAAAAGGGAAACAGACCTCCTTTTCAGCGAAAGCTCAAAATGACAGGAAGTGGAAGGGTTGGGTTGATTTCCTCTTATGAATATAAGAAAAATCTGTTTATTTATTTTGACACAAGAAAAGCCATTCTTTTTGTAGAATGGCTTGTTCTTATCGGATAAGCGTCTGAACAGGTTTCTCTGCTGTTTTTGTAATAAGCAGCTGCAGGAGCCGTGTCGATTGCGGTAAGGAGAATCGAAGGACGAGACCTGTAAAAATAGCCGTCAGAATCGTGCCAACACCAATCGGCCCGCCGAGCATCCATGCAAATAAAAGCACTGTTAGCTCAATGCCATTTCGCACCCACTGCACGTTCAATCCTGTTTTCGCTGAGATGAGCAGCATTAATGAATCCCTTGGCCCGGCGCCAAGATTCGCTGAGACATAAATGCCAACACCATAACCTGAAACCACAACGCCCGTAATAAACACATATAAAGCGGGTAAATACCCATGTGGTGCAGGCAATACCGCATTAAAGAAATCTATAAACATACCAATCAGCACCATGTTCAGTAATGCGCCGATCTTTGGAAATGATTTCGTAAAAACAGATGTTAGTGTCACAATGAGTGCACCAATAATGATGGACCACTGTCCAATCGTGAGTCCAAAGTGCTGAAACAGTCCGTAGTGGAAAGCGTCCCAAGGACCAATGCCTAGAATCTTTCCTTTCACTGTCAGCGATAGTCCAAAAGCTAGTACGATCAATCCAACAAAATAAAAAAACCAACGTAAAAGATGTTCCCGCTTCAAAAGCTTTCCCTTCTTTCTTAAACACTCGAATTCAATCGTAACATACTCCCACGCCCCTTTAAATGGCTTTGCTCAATTGTAATCGCTTACTTACAAAAAGAATTTTTCGCATCGTAAAAGGTCAAAACAAGAGCAAGACTTTCGACTTGTTTTTTTTAACAAAGTGAACCAATCATTCCCTTTTTTTAAGATAAAATGAAAAAAATTCAATATATACTGACAAAAAAATAATCATCACCCAATTAAAGAATATTTATCTTTAAATAGAAAGGATTGTATGTAAATCACATCATAAGACCTGTTTGGAAAATAGATAGATGAGGAATTTCGGGATGGAAAAAGGTTATTTTATTGGAAAAACATAAGCAAATCAATCATCGGGAGGTATTTAGTTCAAAATGTCTATTTTTGTCGAAAATAGTCATTTAGTCCTGTTGAGGCTTTTGAAATCTTACTGATATTCTTTACCAAAGTGTGGGAGGTGAACTGGTACATACCATTATGATTAAAGCAGGGAAAAGGGGATGTCAAAAAATGAATATATTAAAAAGAACGAGTCAATTATTTCTTATATTGGTGTTGATTGCTGGAAATTTATTAACAGTCTCACCACCTGTTACGAAAGCCGCTGGGACGGTGGTTGTCAATAACACAGATTCCTACATGATTGGAAATGGGAAGTTAGTTCTTTATCAGCTTGATGGGCAAAACCCAACAAACGTAAAGGCTAGTGTACAGGTGAAGGGAATTAATTCGTCTGTAGTGAACGGTGTTGCTGTGAATGATCAAGAAAACACAGTGTATGCAACTACGACAGCAAGTGGAGAGCCAGTTCTTTATAAAATAAATGCGACCACTGGACAAGCAGAGCGTGTAGGTGTTTTAGGCGGAAAAGCGCCTAATGCCGTTGTTTATAACGGTAAATATATTCATTCGTATACGGTTGGTGGAGAACCCTACCTTGCAACGTACGACTTAGCAACTGGTCAAAAAACGGCCAAGAAAATTGCCGGTTATGACGTTGGCCCTGGCATCGGCGGAGACATTGGCGGAGACCTTGTAGTCGATAAGGATGGCTATCTTTGGTTCGCATCTAATACCAGTGGGTCCATTGCGCAAATGAATCCTGAAACAGCTGAAGTCATTCGAGTGATTCCAATCACAAATGCAGATGGTAAACCTATTGAGGGAGGAGTACGAGGAATTAGCTTTTTGCCAAATGGACAAATGCTATTACAATCAGGAAAAGATGACTCTATCGGTCATTCTACTCTTTTTACACTTGATGCGAAAACATTAAGTACAACATATATGGGCACTGCAGGTGATTCATTATCTTACGACTTAGCTTCACGTGTGAAGCCCGAATTCGATCCATATCCACCTAACCTTGAATCAGAAAAATCGGTTGCTTTACAGAAAAAAGCAGAAGGCAACACAGATGAAAAGAATCCAGAAGTAGGCGACACATTGCTTTATACAATTAGAGCAAAAAATACGGTGCAATACGGTATTCTTAAAAATCTGACCATATCAGATAATCTTCCGAGCAGCTTAGCCTATGTGCCAGGCTCACTTAAGGTGGATGGCGCAGGCGTAACAGATGCAAAAGACCAAGACAAAGGTGATTTTACAAACGGTACTGTTACAGGTCAAATAGGTGATGTGAAAGACACCGATTGGCACACCGTGACATTTGAAGCGAAAGTAGCAAAAGGTCAAGCTGGCAAAGATATTCAAAATACAGCCAATGTCAAAGGGGAAAACACACCGCCAGACAAACCAACAACAAACATAGAAATTTATCCTCGTGATCCAAAGCTTGAATCAGAAAAATCAGCGGTCTTACAGAAAAAAGCAGATGGTAATACAGATGAGAAGCACCCAGAAGTAGGTGACACATTACTGTATACCATTCAAGCCCGTAACGCTGTTGAAGATAGTGTGATTGAAGACCTTGTGATTTCTGACAAGTTACCTCAAGGATTATCTTATGTACCAAATTCTCTTCAGATAGATGGGAATCCAGTTACAGATACAAAAGATGACGACAACGGTGATATGACAGGTGGAACTGTCACTGGAACGTTCGGTGAAGTGAAAGATGCGAAATGGCATACCGTGACATTTGAAGTCACAGTTGAAAAAGGTCAGGCAGGCAAAGACATTCAAAATACAGCGAGTGTCACAACCGGCAACACACCGCCAGACGAGCCGACAACGAATGTAGAAATCTATCCTCGTGACCCGAAGTTGACTTCTGAAAAATCAGCCGTCTTGCAGAAAAAAGCAGATGGTAATACAGATGAGAAGCATCCAGAGGTCGGTGATACCCTTCTTTATACGATTAAAACAAAGAATACGATAGAAGACAGTCTCGTTAAAAACTTAGTGATCTCAGATGAACTGCCAGAAGGATTAGCATATGTGCCAAATTCACTTGAAGTAGACGGACAAGCGGTGACAGATGAGCAAGATCAAGACAATGGGGATGTCACAAACAGAACCGTATCAGGACAATTCGGTGACATTCAGGATACAGATTGGCATACCGTGACGTTTGAAGTGACGGTTGAAAAAGGACAGTCTGGTAAAGACATTCAAAATACAGCGAGTGTCACAGGTGAAAATACACCACCAGACGATCCAACAACAAAAACAGAAATCTATCCGCGTGATCCAAAGCTTGAATCAGAAAAATCAGCGGTTTTGCAGAAAAAAGCAGAAGGTAACAAAGATGAGAAACATCCAGAAGTAGGGGACACCCTTCTTTATACGATTAAAACAAAGAACACGATAGAAGACAGTCTTGTTGAAAATCTAGTGATCTCAGATCAATTACCAAAAGGGTTGGAGTATGTCGCTGGTTCTCTTGAGATTGATGGAGAATCCGTCACAGATGTGAAAGATGACGATAGCGGTGACTACACAGATGGAAAGGTCACGGGGTATTTTGGCGATGTGAAGGACACGGACTGGCACACTGTGACGTTTGAAGTGACAGTTGAAAAGGGACAGGCTGGTCAAGACATTCAAAACACAGCCGAAGTAACAGGTGAAAACACGCCGCCAGATGATCCAACAACGAAAACAGAAATTTACCCTCGTGAACCAAAACTAGCATCAGAAAAGGATGCAAGCATTCAGAAAAAAGCTGAAGGTAACACAGATGAAAAGACACCTCAGGTAGGAGATACCCTTCTTTATACGATCAAAACAAAGAATCTTGAAGAAGACAGCATCGTTAAAAATTTAGTCATCGCAGATCAACTGCCAGAAGGTCTTGAATACGTCGAAGGATCATTAAAAGTAGATGATCAAGCCGTCACAGATGCAAAAGATGACGACAACGGAGACTACACAAAAGGCACAGTAACTGGTCAATTTGGCGATATCAAAGACACGGACTGGCATACGATTACTTTTGAAGCGAAGGTTGCTAAAGGCCAATCAGGTAAAAGCATTCAAAACACAGCGAAAGTAACAGGCGAAAACACACCACCAGATGAGCCGTCAACCGAAACAAAAATTGATCCAAAGGATCCAAAGCTTGAATCAGAAAAAACATCTAAGATTTCTCAAAAAGCAGAAGGGAATAAAGATGAAAAACAAGTTCAAGTAGGCGACACCCTTCTTTATACCATCAAAGCAAAAAATAGTGTAGAAGACAGTGTCATCAAAGATCTAGTCATCACAGATCAACTGCCAGAAGGTATTGAATACGTCGAAGGGTCATTAAAAGTAGATGACCAAGCCGTCACAGATGCAAAAGATGACGACAACGGAGACTACACAAAAGGCACAGTAACCGGTCAATTTGGCGATATCAAAGACACGGACTGGCATACGGTTACTTTTGAAGCGAAGATCGCTAAAGGCCAATCAGGTAAAAGTATTCAAAACACAGCGAAAGTAACAGGCGAAAACACACCGCCAGATGAGCCGTCAACCGAAACAAAAATTGATCCAAAGGATCCAAAGCTTGAATCAGAAAAAACATCTGAGATCTCTCAAAAAGCAAAAGGTAATACAGATGAAAAACAAGTTCAAGTAGGCGACACCCTTCTTTACACCATCAAAACAAAAAATAGTGTAGAAGATAGTGTCATCAAAGATCTAGTCATCGCAGATCAACTGCCAGAAGGTCTTGAGTATGTCGAAGGGTCATTAAAAGTAGATGCACAAGGTGTCACAGATGCAAAAGATGACGACAACGGAGACTACACAAAAGGCACAGTAACCGGTCAATTTGGCGATATCAAAGATACGGACTGGCATACGATTACTTTTGAAGCGAAGATCGCTAAAGGATATGAAGGTAAAACCATTCAAAATATCGCAGTTGTGAAGGGTGAGAATGTGGACGAACCAGACAAACCTGAAAACTCCACAACGGTAGAACCGCCGCATGTGCCAGAGGTGCCAGGGAATCCAGAACAGCCTTCTCATTCAGAACCGGATACACCTGGTCATCATCTTCCGAACACTGCAACAGCGATGTACAACCTTTTACTAGCAGGATTTGCACTTGTGCTAATAGGTGCCTCCCTTATTGTATGGAAAAGAAGAAAAAGAAACGAATAATTGTCCATGTTTCAAAAAATCATCTCAACTCTATTGATCACAGCAGGTATTTGTCTTGTGATGATAGGATATATGAGGATCGTTGATGGGCAAAGGCAAGTAGATCAATCTTTCCAGTCTGCACAAGCAGCCATCCAGCAAAAGGGGCAAACAGATTCCCCTTTTGTCCCGAAGGCTGGTGAAATCATTGGGCTCTTGCACATTCCAAAGTTAAATGCTGAGTTACCAATTGTAGAAGGAACAGAAGCGGAGGATTTAGCAAAGGGCGTTGGTCATTATCACGAAAGCTATTTACCTAATGAACAAGGACAAATCGTTTTATCTGGGCATCGTGATACTGTGTTTAGACGAACAGGAGAACTGGTGAAAGGGGATCAACTCGTCATTGAGCTTTCATATGGACGATTTACCTATGAAATTGAGAAAACAAAGATTGTGAAAAAAGATGATCAAAGTATTATTACATTGCAACAGGAAAAGGAAGAACTTATCCTCACCACATGTTATCCTTTTTCTTTCATTGGTCCTGCACCAAACAGATATATCATATATGGGAAGCGTGTTTAGCCACTGGATCAGCCTGCAACTTATCCTTTCACTAACCGATTAGAGCGCTTCATTCCTTGATAAAAAGGGAATCGCCTATATCTAGAGATGCAGGAGGGGGTCAATTTGTTAAATCAAGACTATGTAAGATATATAGATAACTTTGGAAGAATTGTTCTTCCGACAGATATAAGAAAACGGTTGAAAATTCATCCGCGCGATTTTATGGAGATTTATCGAGAAGAAGACCAAATTGTCATGAAGCCGTATTGGCAGGATAAACCTTGTATCGTCACAGGGGAAGTGACAGGCTCCAACAAAGTGCTATCGGGTGGAGTCGTTATCAGTCCAGAGGGAGCGAGACTGCTCCTGCAAGATTTACTGGCGCTTCGCCTGCAAAAGGAAATATAAAAAAAGGCTGTTCTCATCACGTGAGAACAGCCTTTTTTCATCATACTGGATTCAAAATCCGGTTTAAGAATTGTTTTGTTCGTTCTTCCTTTGGTCGTTTGAAGATTTCCTCTGGAGGACCTTGTTCGACGATGACGCCGCCATCAATAAAAATCACTTCGTCTGCCACTTCTTGGGCAAACTTGATTTCATGTGTGACAACTGCCATGGTCCAGCCTTCTTTCGCTAAATCCTTCATGACCTTCAAGACTTCCCCGACAAGCTCAGGGTCAAGTGCAGAGGTGGGCTCATCAAAAAGCATGAGCTCTGGCTGAATGGCAAGTGCACGGGCAATCCCGACACGCTGCTTTTGACCGCCTGAGAGCTGGAATGGATACAGATCCTTTTTATCTTCCAGACCGACCTTTTGCAAGAGCTGGATGGCTTCTTTTCGAACCATTTCCTTTGGACGGCGCTGCACCTGAACAGGACCTTCCATCACATTTTCAAGCACGGTGCGGTGTGGAAACAGGTGATAATCTTGAAACACCATTCCCGATTTCCGGCGAAGCTTCAGTAGATCAGCTGATTTATTTTTTTTCGAAAAATCAATCGAGAAATCATCGAAGGTAAAGGAGCCGCCATTTGGTGTTTCAAGTGCATTTAAACAGCGAAGCATCGTTGTTTTTCCTGAACCTGATGGACCAAGAATGGCTACAACCTGCCCTTTGTTGATCGTAAAATCTATTGACTTTAAAATCTCATTTTCACCAAAGGATTTTTTGAGACCTTTGACTGTTAGCATGTCGTTCCCTCCTTACCTTGCGACATATCGATCAAGTCGTTTTTCAATTTGATGCTGAACGAGCGATAGAATGAAGCAGAATACCCAATAGATCAGGGCTGCCTCCATATAAATGAACAAGATCTGATCCAAGTTCGCCGCAGCAATTTCCTGTGATTTACGGAAAAGCTCTGCTACGAGGATTTGGGAGGCAAGAGATGTATCCTTCACCAAGCTAATGAATGAATTAGATAGCGGTGGAATCGATACACGCACAGCCTGCGGTAAAATCACGCGGACGAGCGTTTTACGATGCGTCATCCCAATTGAATAACCAGCTTCCCATTGTCCTTTAGGAACAGATAGGACGGATGCACGGATAATTTCCGATGCATACGCACCTACGTTTAATGAAAAAGCGATAATGGCACTTGGATATGGATCCAGTGTGATATTAAATGTCGGAAAGAAATAGAAAATAATAAACAATTGCACAAAAAGCGGCGTTCCGCGAACGGCCGACACATAGATGGAAAAAATCCATCTGAGGGCTTTGATTTTAGACATTCTAGCAAGTGCTGTCACAAGCGCGATAAAAATACCAATAATAAAAGCAATGATGGCGAGGGGGATTGTGTAATAAATCCCCTGCATCACCATTGGCCAAAAAGATTGCTGAAGAAGATCCCAAGGAATGACGACTCCTAGGGTATTACTTTGTAACATCTTCACCAAACCATTTCTTAGAAATCTTAGCAAGTGTACCGTCTTTTTTCATTTCTTTTAATGCGCCATTCACTTTGTCAACGACTTCGCCGCTGCCTTTTCTGAACGCAAAGTAAGTTTCTTGAGGATCTCCTGTTTCAAATGCAACTTTTAGGTTTTTGTTCCCGCTTGTTTTCAAGTAATTCAATACAGCCAGCTTGTCATTGAACGTCAGATCAGCACGTCCTTGCTGAATCAATTGAATCGATTGTGCAAGACCTTCAACGCCTTCAATTTTAGCACCAGCATCTGTAGCTAGTTTATTGTAGTTACTTGTTAATGATTGTGCTGCTTTTTTGCCTTTTACATCAGATAGTTTCTTGATGTCGTTGTTATCTGATTTTGTCACAACAATGGCTTGAGACGTTGTGTATTTATCAGAGAACTCGTATTGATTTTCACGTCCAGTTTTACCAACTTGGTTCGCTACCACGTCAAAACGTTTTGAATTCAGTCCAGCAAACATGCTGTCCCATTGTGTTTCTTTGAATTCAGGTTTTAAGTCAAGACGTTTTGCTACTTCTGTGATGACTTCTACATCGTAGCCAGTTAATTTATCTGTCTTTTTGTCATGGAATGTGAAAGGAGCATAAGTTCCCTCTGTTCCGATCGTCAGAACACCTTTATCCTGAATGGATTTCCAAAGGTCACCTGATTCCTTAGACCCAGATTGTTTATTCGCGTTGTCGCTTGCACCAGATCCACATGCCGTGATCAATGCAACACAAGCGCCTAACATAATGGCAAAGAACATTTTTTTCATTTTATTCCCCACTTTTCTTGTTGGTATTTACAACATATGATCTTACAGAGAAGCAACCTAAAAGTAAAGCATTTGAAACTAGCTTGAGCGAATCTCACCAACTTTATGCCCGCAACCCGTTTCTTTCAAACCTCTCACGTCTACAAAGCCTTTCATCTTTTATTTGTGCGAACATTATTAAAATAAAGACTTTGAGACAGTGACCATAGAAGGAAGCATATTTATTATAAAAGATGTATAATTAGTAGGTTGTTTTGAAAATGGAATGAATCACATGGAGACATGTTTTGATAAGTTATCATCTTAGAAGAAGGAGGGCATCATTGTGGATGTTGGACAAAATCAGCCTGAGCAATTGAAAAGGGCGATGACCTCCCGCCATTTATTTATGATTTCACTTGGCGGTGTCATTGGGACAGGCTTTTTCTTAGGAACGGGCTATACGATTGGACAAGCAGGGCCAGTTGGAGCCGTTCTTTCTTATATTGTGGGCGGATTGATTATGTATTTAACCATGCTGTGTCTTGGAGAGCTGTCGGTCGCACTTCCTGTGTCGGGGTCTTTTCATACGTATGCGACGAAATTTGTCAGCCCTGCAGCGGGTTTTGCGGTTGGCTGGATTTATTGGCTTGGCTGGGCAGCAACGGTCGCCCTAGAATTTTTATCAGCAGGACAGCTGATGAGGCGCTGGCTTCCGCAAGTGGATGTGTGGATTTGGTGTCTCATATTTGGACTGTGTCTTTTCTTATTAAACGCCCGGTCGGCGAAAGCGTTCGGGGAGTCGGAGTTTTTCTTTTCAACCATTAAAATTATTGCGATTTTACTTTTTATAGGTGTAGGCGGAGCGGCGATGTTTGGTTTTATTGAAACAACGAGCGGTGAACCTGCCCCTTACTTCAGTCATTTTGTGAGTGATGGGCTGTTTCCAAATGGATTGCTTGCCGTTGTGGTCACGATGATCACCGTGAATTTTTCATTCCAAGGAACAGAGCTGATCGGGATTGCGGCAGGAGAAAGTGAAAACCCTGAGAAAACCGTTCCTCGCTCAATTCATCAGACTGTTTGGCGTACACTCGTCTTTTTCGTCCTATCTATTTTCGTCTTAGCGGGTATGGTGCCTTGGAAGGAAGCGAGTGTGCTGCAAAGTCCGTTTGTTACTGTATTTGAGAGAACGGGCATTCCTTTTGCGGCAGATATCATGAACTTTGTCATTATCATCGCTTTATTATCTGTTGCCAACTCTGGCTTGTACGCATCGACGAGAATGCTCTATTCCTTATCGAAAGAAGGAATGGCAGGAAAAGCATTTAGACGCGTGAATCAGCGCGGTATTCCGATGAATGCCTTACTGCTCACGTTCCTGTTTACAGGGATTTCGCTATTATCCGGGTTCTTTGCAGAGAAAACAGTTTTTGCCTGGATCGTGTCCATTGCCGGCATGAGTGCCCAGACTGGCTGGATCACCATTACCTTATCACAAATGCTTTTCCGCAGAAGATATCTTAAAGCAGGTGGAAAGCTGGAAAACTTAAAATTTAAAACCCCTCTTTATCCGGTGCTGCCGATTATTGCGATCACACTCAACACCATTGTTTTGGTCAGCCTTGCCTTTGATCAGGAGCAGCGCATCGGGTTATATGTCGGCGTCCCTCTCATGATCATTGGGTATGTCGTCTATCACCGCTATGTGAAAAAGCATCAGGCGAAAAGTGAACCGCTTAAGCTGCAAATTCATGGAGATGATGAGATCCGGTTTTAAACTAGAAAAAAGAAGCCAACCCAATGGGGAGGCTTCTTTTTTTATTTAATGAATACCTTTCATCGCTTTCTTAATCACTGGTGTTAAGAGCAGCATCACACCGCATAAAACGATGGCGAGCAATCCAATGATACCGAAATAGACGGTTTCTGGCACTTTATCAAACAGTTTGACCACTTGGGCATTGATCGCCTGTGCCATCGCATTTGAAAGGAACCAAAGGCTCATTGTTTGCGCTGAGAAGGCAGCAGGTGCAAGCTTTGTTGTCGCTGACAGCCCAACAGGTGATAAGCAGAGCTCTCCGATCACGACGAGGAAGAAGCTCAGAACGAGCCATAATGGACTCACAAGTGTATTCGGACCAGACATGTAAGCAGGAATAATCATAATGATAAAGGATAATCCTGCAAACAGAAGGCCAAGTGAGAACTTAATCGGGGTAGACGGCTGTTTCTTTCCAAGTCTAATCCACAACCAAGCAAACACAGGAGACAGCAGCACAATAAAGATTGGGTTCAATGATTGAAACCACGAAGAGGCAAGTGTCATCCCAAGGAAATTCAAGTTTGTTCGTTGATCTGCATATGTGGCTAGAATGTTTGAGCCTTGTTCTTGAATCGCCCAGAACATCACCGCAGCAAGGAACAAGGGAATATAAGCGAGAACCCTGGATTGCTCCACTGGGCTCGTCTTTTTACTGAAATACATGACGATGAAATACACAATCGGAATGAGCACACCAAGGACACTGACAAACCAAGTGAATAGATTAATCGTGAGTGCGCCTGTTTGAATGCCAATGACGACAAAAACAGCGAGCACAATGGCAATTAATGTTCCGAAAATTTTGAAGTTCTTGCGTTCAGTAGCTGATAACGGATTTGTTACATAAGTACCGGCAAGACCAAGATTCGGTTTTTTCGTGATCACAAATGTAATCAGACCAACAAGCATCCCAACGGCAGCAAGTGAGAATCCGAGGTGGAAGTTCACTTTTTGACCGAGTGTTCCGACAATTAATGGGGCAATAAAACCGCCCATGTTGATCCCCATGTAGAAAATACTAAAGCCAGAATCCCTGCGTGGGTCTGTTTTGGAATACAAGTCGCCAACAATGTTTGAAACATTCGGCTTCAGAAGACCTGTCCCAATAATAATCAGCCCCATACTAATAAAGAGCGCTGTTGCACCGCTTGGCAAAGCCAAAATGACATGTCCAAGCATAATGAAAACCCCGCCATAAAAGACCGTACTGGACGAACCGAATACTCGGTCGGCGAGCCATCCGCCAATAATGCCTGACATATAGACAAGCGCACCGTAGACAGACATGATCGAATTGGCTGTCGTCTGATCAAAACCAAGACCGCCCTTTGTCACCTCTGTGTACATATAGTAAATAAGCAGTGCACGCATGCCGTAATAAGAGAAACGCTCCCAAAATTCAGTGAAAAACAGTGTGTAAAGTCCTTTAGGATGTCCAAAAAAACCTTTTTGAGGAACACTTTTAACAATTTTATCGTGGTCAATTGTTGACATGGCATAGATCCTTTCTTAAAAAAAGAGATATGAGAAAAATGATATTCTTGTATAGTTCTTGTGTCAATATAAAACTATTCTAAAACAGGAAAATGTTAGTTAAATAGGCGTAAAGACTCAAAAAACGAAAAATTCTTTCAAGTAAGAATGGTCAGAAAGTTATATTGGGAGAATTTATTTAAAATTTGAAGGATTGTACAAGCAAAACTTTTACACATGCATAGGATGACAAGAGGACATGTGTGAAAAGGAGGGGTTTAGATTGGGGGAATTGAATGAATCTGATCTAAAAAAACCTGTTGTCAATGTTCAAGATTTTGGTGTAGTGGCGGATGGGAAAACGGACTGTACAGCGAGGCTCAATGAATGCTTAGAATGGACGAAAGCGCAGGGGTATTCCCATATCTGGCTGCCGAGCGGCACGTATGTCATCGATGCTGTGTACAGAGGTGATCAATTTTTTCCTTTTCGGGGTGCGGGTATACGTGTGCCAAGTCATATGACCATTGAGATGGCGCCGGATGCCGTCATTAAGGTGAGGCCAAATGATTCGTGGGGGTATGCGGCCTTTTATATAGGAAAGGTTCAGCATGTGACCATCCGGGGTGGGCGAATCGAAGGGGATCGCCATGAGCATGTGTACAAGTCGCTTCCCCCTGAACGAAAAACCCATGAATGGGGCTTTGGGATATGTATTGAAGGGGCCTCTGATGTGGAAGTGAATCGTGTACAAATCAAGAATTGTACGGGAGACGGCATCATTGTCAGTCCCCACGGTTTATTATCACAAGCTGAATCGTACTCGCCTGCTTCATCTATTCACATTTCTGGCTGCCACATCACAGATTCAAGACGAAACAATATCTCGATTACAGGCTGTGATGGAGTCATTGTGGAGGACTGCCTGCTGGAGAGAGCAGGAGTTGACGGAGTCGAGCCGAGAATGGGCATTGATATTGAAGGCTACGGAGAAAATGCGGTTAATATGGAGGAACCACTGAATATTCAAATTCGAAACAACATTGTAAGAGGTGGTGCCGCAAGCTCCATTTATAACTTCAACGGCTATGGTGTCATCATTGAAGGCAATCACACAGACAGCAGTATCTCCTATGGCTTTGCCACCGAAACCATCATTGCCAACAATTTGATCCGTGCAGTAGGAGGAGGCGTCACAAAAGCTGGGATTACGAGCTTAGGAGTCTCTTTTGGTCAAACGGAAAACAATGTGATCATTATTGGCAATATGATTGAGGGATTTGAAAAAGGGATTGATGTGAGGGGCGATAGTGTTCACATTACAGGGAATAAGATCAGTCTATTTGAAGATGCGGCTTTGTCCGTTTATATGGCGAACCGTATTCTAATAGAAGGAAATCATATTGAATCGGGGACGAATATAGGGCAAAGAAGCGCAGCGCTGCGTATCTATCAGTCGGATAGCGTCGTCTTTTCAAACAATACGATTTACTCGGTGATTGATGGAGCGATGGTGAGAGGAACGAATATCCTGATCCAGCACAATCAATTTAAAGATTTCAGCAGAGGGATCTGGGTGCAGGAAGGAGAAGCTGGAGTTAACGGCAACCTCTTTATTCAAGAAGGACACCCAGAGCTAGGGTCTTCGTATACGATCAGTGTCACTGGAAATGCAAAGGCTTTCATTTGGCAAAATCGCTTTAAGCACTACCAAAACTACGCCGTATACAGCAGCACGACGGGTCCATTAGAAATCAAAGACAATTCCTTTGAAGAATCATCTTTATATGTCGTGATGTATATTAAGAACGGTTCACCACAAATCGGAGATAACCGCTTTTATTTAAATCGTTCGATCGGACAGCCGACGGCGATCTTTATCGATCAAGCCGCCTCAGCCCGTGTGCTGCGGAATAACATCATTAATTTATCTCCTCAAAAAGCGATTGCCGTCCGCACCATATCTTCCACTCATTCCGTGATCGCCCATAACATGCTGGAACGCAGCCAATTGATGACACATACTACAGATCGGCTCATTGGGAATATTGAAATCGATACACCGTGATAAACGGGTGAAATCCCTAATTTTGGAGGTTCAGAAGGCGGTTGACAATCCTGTAAAAAGGGCATATAGTAATAATTATTTTTCATTTTTCGCAACATTTGCCCTTTTTTTATTGATAAAACCGATTAATTCAATCAGAAAAATGTATCTTACGAGGACTTCAGTTTGATACATCAGGATATAGAAAGGATGAAGAACAAGTGTCACAGCCGAAAAGGAAGCTCAAGCTAGGCGTATTCATCGCAGGAACTGGACATCATGTTGCCTCTTGGAGACATCCGAATGCCGTATCAGATGCAGCCATGAACCTGGATTATTTTAAACAATTAGCGAAAAAAGCAGAGGAAGGAAAGCTAGATTTACTCTTTTTAGCCGACAGCTTATCCATTAATCAGACCTCTCATCCGAATGTACTGACGAGATTTGAACCGCTTACCCTGCTTTCGTCCATTGCTGAATCTACTTCATCAATTGGTTTAGCAGCAACAGCATCCACTACATACAGTGAGCCTTTCCATATTGCAAGACAGTTTGCTTCCCTTGATCATTTATCAGGCGGAAGAGCGGCATGGAATGTGGTCACATCTTCTATTGAAGAAACAGCGAAAAACTTTAGCGGAGAAG
The DNA here is from genome assembly GCF_038593215.1 of Bacillus sp. FSL W8-0920. Lineage (NCBI taxonomy): Bacteria > Bacillati > Bacillota > Bacilli > Caryophanales > Bacillaceae > Bacillus > Bacillus sp. FSL W8-0920. The sequence goes on from NZ_CP151974.1 coordinate 439,039, forward strand.
AGCATTTAGCCCACCATAAACGATACGAGCGAGCAGAAGAGTTCGTCGAGGTCGTGAAAGGTCTTTGGGATTCTTGGGAGGAAGACGCCCTTGTCAGAAACAAGGAAACGGGAGAATTCTTTGAATCTAGTAAGCTTCATGAGCTCCAGCATAAAGGAGAGTTCTTCTCAGTACGAGGTCCTCTCAATGTATCACGCATGCCTCAAGGGCAGCCAGTGATCATTCAAGCAGGATCATCCGAAGATGGTCAAAAGCTTGCAGCAAAAACAGCTGAACTCATTTTCACAGCACAAAACGATCTCAAAAAAGCGAAGGAATTTTATCAAAGCTTAAAGGAGAAAGTAGAGGCTGCTGGTCGTGCTAGAGAGGACGTCAGCATCATGCCGGGCATCTTCCCGATTATTGCTGATACAGAGGAAGAAGCCAAAGCGAAATATGAAGAATTACAGGAGCTGATTGTTCCTGAGATTGGGCTGAGCATTCTGCAAAACTACTTAGGTGGGATTGATCTGTCTCAGTATCCTTTAGACGGACCGCTTCCAGAGATTGATCCAAGCACGTCAAATGCGGTAAAAAGCCGTTTTGATCTCGTGATGAATATGGCGAGAAAGGATCACCTGACCATTCGCCAGCTCTATCAATCGGTTGCCGGCTCTCGTGGTCATAATATTTTCATAGGTACACCGCAGCAGCTCGCAGATGTGATGGAGACATGGATCAATGAAGAAGCAGCAGACGGCTTTAACGTCATGCCGCCGCTATTGCCAGAAGGGCTGGATATGTTCGTAGACCGCGTCGTCCCAATCCTTCAGGAAAGAGGCTTATTCAAAACAGAATATACAGGACAAACTTTACGAGAAAATCTAGGATTAACTGAGCCAAAAAATCGCTACACGACATAAGGGTGAGGTGACTAACGTTGGGATACACGTTTCGTCTGGCAACAGAGGCAGATATAGAGGCACTGCTTGAACTGACAACAAGAGCCTATGAGCCAATTCGTGAGCTCGGCATCCAGTTCCAAGCAGCACATGCTGATTTTGCTCTCGTTCAGAAAAATGTACAAAAGAATCTTTGCTATGTGATGGAAGAAAACGGAGAGCTTCTATCCACCTTGTCGCTCCGTATGCCTTGGGGAGAACAGCCAGGCCCGTTCGGCGTCCCTCATATTTGGTGGTTTGCCTCAGAACCATCCGCCAAAAAAGGGACAGGCTCTGTCTTGCTGGAATGGGTGGAAACCGAAGTGTTAAGGGATACCTTGAAGGTGCCATACGTATCTCTAGGTACAGCTGATAAGCATCCGTGGCTCATCGACATGTATGAGCGCAAAGGCTACGTCAGAGCAGGAGAAAAGGATTTAGGCAAGGGGCACATCACGGTTTATTTTAAAAAACAACTAAGATCAGATATCACACAACCATAAAAGGAAAGAAGGGTATACGAACATGAAAAACAAAAAGTGGCTAGTCGTTCTATTTGCAGCAATGCTGGCAGTTTTAGCAGCTTGCGGCGGGGGCGATCAGGGTGAAGGCAAAGATGAAAAAGTATTAAAGGTAGGTGCCACAGGACAAAGCTATCCGTTTGCCTATAAAGACAATGGTAAGCTTGTTGGCTTCGATGTCGAAGTAACTGAAGCGGTTGCGAAAAAGCTCGGCTACAAACTAGACTGGCAGCTGAGTGAATTCAGCGGACTCATGGGACAGCTGACATCTGGTAAGCTGGATACAGTGTCAAACCAAGTCGCAGTCACAGATGAGCGTAAACAAACGTTTAATTTCACTGATACGTACGCTTATGCAGGAACACAAATCATCGTGAAAAAGGACAACAACGACATCAAAGGTCTTGATGATTTAAAAGGAAAAACAGTGGCGGCGGTTCTTGGCTCTAACCACGCCAAAAACTTAGAAAGCAAAGACCCGGACAAAAAAATCAATATTAAAACATATGAAACGCAAGACGGTGTCTTAAATGAAGTGGCAAATGGCCGCGTAGATGCTTATGTCAACGGACGCAGTGTATTACTTGCTCAAATTGAAAAAACAGGTCTGCCACTCAAAATCGTTGGCAACCCAATTGTGTATGAAGAAGTAGGCTACCCATTTGCCAAAGATAAAAAGCATGACAAGCTAAGAGAAGAATTTAACAAAGCGATTAAAGAATTAAGAGAAGACGGGACACTTAAGAAATTGTCTGAGAAGTATTTCAAAGACGATGTCACAGTGCCAATTAAAAAATAACGACAGCGGCGGTGAAGAGCAGACATGAACAAAATTGATTGGCAGTATATGGTGACCGTTTTTCCGACATTGATCCAATACTTGCCGATAACGATCTTCATGGCGATTGTCTCCATGGTATTTGCCATTATCATTGGTGTGGTATTCGCGCTCATTACGAAAAACCGGATACCTGTTTTATACCAATTTGCCAAGCTGTATATTTCTTTTTTCAGAGCGGTTCCAACCTTGGTTCAGCTCTTTCTCATTTATTTTGGTCTTCCGCAGCTATTCCCTGCGATGACCTCAATGGATGCCCTAACAGCGGTCATTATCGGATTAAGTATTAAAAACTCAGCATACTTAGCAGAAATTTTCAGAGCGGCCCTCAATTCTGTAGATGAAGGGCAACTGGAAGCTTGTCTATCTGTCGGCATGACAAGATGGCAGTCTTACGTCAGAATTATTTTCCCGCAGGCAATTAGAAATGCGATTCCAGCGACGGGGAATACCTTTATCGGTCTTTTAAAAGAAACATCTCTTGCCTTTACGATTGGTGTGGCAGAAATGTTTGCACAAGGGAAGATGATTGCATCGGCGAACTATAAATACTTTGAAACCTATTTAGCCGTAGGGATTGTGTATTGGGTGATGACCATCATTTATAGCTTCCTTCAAGACCTATTTGAACGAAAAATCAGCAAACCTTACCGGAATTAAGGAGGTGTGGACATGATCAAGCTCAGCAATTTGAAGAAATCATTCGGCGAACTTGTCGTCTTAGACGGAATCAATCTCGACGTGCAAAAAGGGCAGGTTGTGGCCATTATCGGACCTTCTGGCTCCGGTAAATCCACCTTGCTGCGCTGCTTAAATTTATTAGAAATACCAGATGAAGGCACGATTGAAATTGGCGATGCGAAGCTCGATGCGTCTAAATATACACGAAAAGAAGCCCATCACCTGCGTCAACAAACGGCCATGGTGTTTCAAAACTATAATCTATTTAAAAACAAGACAGCACTGCAAAACATCACAGAATCACTGCTTGTGACGAAAAAAATGACGAAGCAGCAGGCAAATGAGATTGGAATGAAGCTGCTGAAGCAGGTAGGGTTAGAGCAAAAGGCTGACAGCTATCCAGTCACGTTATCTGGCGGACAGCAGCAGCGAATTGGGATTGCCCGCGCATTAGCGGTTGATCCACATGCGATTCTACTCGATGAACCAACGTCAGCACTTGATCCAGAGCTTGTCTCAGGTGTGCTTCAAGTCATTAAATCCATTGCGATTCAAGAAACAACGATGATCATCGTCACACATGAAATGGCGTTTGCAAGAGAAGTGGCAGACCATGTGATTTTCATGGCGGATGGTCATATTATTGAACAGGGCACACCAACTGAGCTATTTGATGAAACGAAGAATGAACGGACAAAACGATTTATCCAAAAAGAAGCAGCGGCTGAAGAAGCATAAGCTGCTTTTTACTCTTTAGAGGGGTGAGTATCAGTGAAATCAATAGGAAATGAAGCATTAAACAAACGTTTAATTAACATTCGCCGAGCGCTTCATGAGCATCCAGAGCTGGCATTTGAAGAACATGAAACGACTAAAAAACTGCGCAGCTGGTTAAAAGAAGAAGGGATCACCGTACTCGATTTTCCAGCTCTTCAAACAGGTGTTGTCTGTGAAATCAAAGGAGAACAAGAGGGACCAACAATTGCCCTGAGAGCCGATATTGATGCACTTCCGATTGAAGAAGCATCTGGCGAACCATTTTCTTCAAAGGTACCGGGGAAAATGCATGCTTGTGGTCATGATTTCCATACAGCTTCTATCTTTGGAGCGGCTCTTTTATTAAAAGAACGGAAACACGAGATCAAAGGAACGGTCCGCATTTTGTTCCAGCCGGCTGAGGAAGTCGCGCAAGGAGCGAAACATGTCATAGAGGCAGGCGTTTTAGATGGAGTGGATGCGATTTTTGGTATGCACAACAAACCTGACCTGCCAGTTGGCACTATAGGCATTAGAGAAAAAGCGTTGATGGCAAGTGTAGACCGGTTTGAAATCAATATAAAAGGAACGGGTGGTCATGCCGGTATTCCGAATCATACGGTGGACCCGATTGCCATCAGCGGGCAGATCACAAGTGCTCTTCAGCAAATCGTTAGCCGCCGCATCAGCTCATTGCATCATGCAGTTGTCAGTATCACACGCATTCAAGGTGGTACTTCATGGAATGTGATTCCTGATCGTGTTGAGATGGAAGGAACCGTTCGGACGTTTGAGCCTGAAGTAAGAGCGATGATTCCAGAGCTTATGAAACAAATCGTGAGTGGGATTGCCGAGGGATTTGGGGCGAAAGGTGAAGTGAAATGGCATCCGTATTTGCCTTCTGTGTTGAATGACGATCGTTTGACAAAGGTGGTCGAAGAAACGGCAAGTGCACTGGATCTCACAGTAGTTCAGGCAGAGCAGTCACCGGGCGGAGAAGATTTTGCCCTTTATCAAGAACACATTCCAGGCTTTTTCGTATGGATGGGGACAAGCGGTACCGAGGAATGGCATCACCCTGCCTTTACATTAAATGAAGGCGCACTTCCTGTTGCCGCTGCCTTCTTTGCTGAGCTTGCTGTTCGGGCATTGGAGTCACGATCATGGAACTAACAAAACAACTGGCAGAGGCTGTACTGTCTGCTCATCCACTTCAAGACCAGAGGGCGGTAGAAATGGCTCGAAATGGTTTGTTAGATGCTGCGGCAGCAGCGCTTGCTGCGAAAGAGGATGAAGGAATTCAAAAGCTCATGGCACTGGTGGAACAAGAAGGCGGAGCAGCTCAAATTCCTGTCATTGGACAAGGGAAGAAGGTCAGCCGTCAATCCGCAGCCATGCTGAACGGCTACCTGATCCATGCCCTTGATTATGATGATGTGCATTCAGATGTGAGAGGACACCCAAGTGCAGTCATCATTCCAGCATTGCTATCACAGCTATCAGACGGCAAAGGGTTTGGCGATCGATTTTTAGCAGCCTACATCACAGGTGTTGAAGTGATGGCAAGGCTTGGCGAATCCATCGGCAAGGCGCATTATGAGCGGGGCTGGCATAATACCGGAACCCTTGGAGCCATTGCGGCAGTATGTGCCATTGGATATTTAAAACAAGTCTCGCAGGAAGAGCTGACGAAGGCAATCGGCTTTGCTGGAGCGCAATCGGCCGGAATGCGAAAGCAGTTCGGCTCTGATATGAAGCCATTACAAGCCGGCTTAGCGGCTAAAACAGCTGTCTGGTCTATGGATTTAGCTTGTTCAGGTTTCGGCGGGAATGAAACGGTTCTTGATGGCACGCTTGGTTTCTTTTCTCTCTATGGAGATCAGGAGCGTGCGGAAAGTCGTTTACTAGAGGGGTATGGTATAGCGTGGCGTATTGTCTCGCCGGGGCTGTGGTTCAAAGTATACCCGTTCTGTTCAGCTGCGCATCATGCAGCCGATGCGATCCAATCCTTAATGAAAGAGCATCCTTTCTTACCGGAGCAGGTGAAACAAGTAGAGGTCCTATTCCCGCCTGGCGGAGATGCAGCGCTTATTGAGCGGGCACCTTCGACTGGAGAAGAAGGACGATTCAGTGCCGAATACGTGATCGCACTTGCCGTGTTTGGACAGACGCTCACGCTGGATCACTTTACGAAAAAATCCATTCCATCACACATGCGCACATGGATGAAGCGGGTGAGCAGAGGATATGATCAAACGATAGAACCCCATCCAGACGCAGTCCCAAAAGGTCGCTTTACGATTGTGAAGCTTACCTTATCTGATGGCACCATCATTAGCGAACGAGTCGATATTCCGCGGGGCGCACCAGGCCATGCATTATCGAAAGAAGACATCATGCAAAAATTAAACAGTGTCACTGACGATTCACATGCACAGAAGATTGTACAAGTTATTGAAGACGGAAACGATTCTTCTTATTTGCAGCTGTTGGCATGATTGAAAAAGAAGAAAAAGGGCTAAAATAAACATCATTTTAGCCCTTTTTGTATATATCATTTCTTAATCCATTTTGGTAAACGTCAAGCCAATATGAGCAAGTGCCTGCGGCAAGTCTTTCCGAATGGTGATGTCTTTAAATGAAATATTCGATTGAATCGCACTTAAAGCAAGGTCTTGTTTAATCCCTGTTAAAACAGCCGAAATCCCTAAAAGTCTCAGCGTTTGTGCATAGCTGACCAGATATTGAATGCTCTGTTCATTCAGGCGTTTTGTTCCCGATACATCAATGACCAAATGAGAGAGCGACAGCCTATAGCTTTCCTGTAAAATGGTTTCTAATATATGCTGAGCACGTGTCTCCTCGATATCACCAAGTAGAGGAAGCACGGCGACACCGTCAACAACTGGGACGATCGGTACAGATAATTGCTGAATCTGCCGGTTGGCACGGTCTAGTTCGAGGACGTAGCTTAATAGAGAAGCCATCGTTTCAAACATATGCACATGCTCTTCTGTGAATTGCTGCGGTCTTAAATCAAGCCCGCAAATCGTTCCGTAGTTCGTACCATCTGTAAAATCAATCGGCACGCCGATGAATGATCCGCCTTGAAGACGTTTCGTAACTTCTAAGTATTTAGAACGATCATCCAATGATATATCAGGGATCACAAGCGTATCCTGATGATCAACCGCCAGCTTGCAAAATGTCTTCTCGTAAGGAATTTCTTCTCCTTCTTCAAGAAGCTGCTCGTCATGATTTAGCACCTTGACAATCTGATTGGTGGTTTGATCGTTTTTAGCAATAAACAGTGTATTCACATCAGTGAATTGACTCATCATATTTAGAATACTCGTAGAAGCATCATGAAAATTGCGAAACTGTTTTAATAGTTGTTGACGAGGCATTGTTTTAGGACTCCTTGTAGCTCCGATCATAGGCCGGAACAATAGTTGGTTTGTCTCTATCATACAAAATCAAACGAGAAATAGATACATTTTAATGCGCAAATCCATGTGAATCAGGTGAGAACAAAAAAGACTGCCGACCCTGAGATCTGACAGCCTGCTGATTAAAGAGAGACCGGGACGGTAGACATAGAGAAAAATTCCTCATACAACGCTTGAACGGCTTCTTTTTCTTGAGCCGCTTTGACGCCAAACATCATGCTGACCTCTGAAGATCCTTGATTGATCATTTCAATATTGACCTTCGCTTTTGACAGCGCCTTTGCTGCTCTTGCGGTGGTGCCAACATTGTGACGCATCGCCTCTCCTACAATCATAATGAGGGAGAGATTCGGCTCTAACACGACCTCATCTGCATCAAGCACGAGCTTTAAGCGATCGAGTAGCTCTTGTTCAATATGCTGCTCCTCCAGCTGATCCTGCCTTAAAATAATGTTCATATCATCAATGCCAGAAGGGACGTGCTCATACGTAAGCCCATATTCCTCTAACGTTTGCAGCACCTTACGCCCAAATCCGACTTCTCGGTTCATCAAATATTTGCTAATATAAATGCTGCAAAATCCGCTGTCTGAAGCGATTCCGACAACGGGTCCATTTGTATGATCCCGCTGGTTCACAATTTTTGTGCCTTTTGCCGAGGGATTATTGGTGTTTTTAATCTGCACAGGAATGCCTGCACGGAAGGCCGGAATGAGTGCTTCATCATGGAACACAGAAAAACCAGCATAGGACAGCTCGCGCATTTCCCGGTACGTTAGCTCTGTAATCTCCTTCGGCTCATGAACGATCGTTGGATTGACAGCGTAGACAGCATCCACATCTGTAAAGTTTTCATACACATCTGCCTTCAAACCGTTTGCCAAAATGGAACCGGTAATATCGGAGCCGCTGCGAGAAAAGGTGACAATGTCTCCCGATAGACTAAAGCCAAAAAAGCCAGGGAATATGATGATGCCAGAGCGCTCTCTTAATTTATACAAATGATCATATGACTCCGGTAAAACTTGCGCTTGACCAGGCTCATCGCTCACAAATAAACCAGCTTCCTTTGGATTCACATAGTGAGCTTCGACACCTTGATAGCGGAAATAGGCGGCAATGAGTTTTGCGTTATTGTCTTCACCGCTAGCTTTGATGGCATCAAGATATCGCTCAGGATGAGACGTATCTGCCTGTAAGAGGGTATCTAGATCTTGCCGGATGGTGTCAATCACGTTATGACTTAACCCGAGTTCATCCGCAATCGAGGCATACCGCTTGATGACGGCTTCCTGTAAATCGTGTGCTTCGCCGAAACGTAAATATGACTCACCACAGCTAATTAATAGATCGGTGACCTTCGTATCCGTTGAATGCCGTTTTCCTGGTGCGGAAACAACGACTACTTTTCGAGCTGGATCTGCTGTTACAATGTCAAATACCTTTTGCAGCTGCTTGCCAGATGCAAGTGAACTGCCACCAAATTTAACGACCTTCAATGCATACATCTCCTATAGTAAAAATTTTCTCACAAATTGAATAGTTCCTATTATCAACTCTTTTCTTCAAATTATCAAGGTTTTTCTTCACTAGAAATACAAATGTATTTTCTGAGAGGACGGTATAGCGTGAGTATATGAAAAAAGAGCCGGCAATATGCCGAGCTCTTTTTCTTATGAAGAAGATGAGGAGGAAGATAGCTCCTGCTTCATCACTTTATTATTGCGTTTTTCCTTTAAGAAAAAGGAGAGGACAAGCCCAATGACCGCAATCAGACCAGAAATGAAGAATGACGTATTCATTCCATGAACGGCTGATTTTAATGGGCTGGCCAATTCTGCATTTGCAGCAGAGCTGCTCATGATGGAGACAAGCACTGCTGTCCCAATGGAACCGCCCATTTGTCTCATCGTGTTATTCATCGCTGTCCCATGCGGGATCAAATGAGGTGGTAAAGAGTTAATACCTGCTGTTGTCAGCGGCATCATGATCATCCCAACCCCGATTAAGCGAAGCGTGTAAGCGACCGTAATGAGGGCGATGGATGAATCAAGGGTGAGCAGCATAAATGGCAAGGTCGTCACGGTAAGTATCGTAAACCCGCCTAAAGCCAGCCCTTTTCCGCCGACTTTATCAAAAATCCGTCCAATAATCGGTGAGAGGAGCCCCATAAAGAGAGCACCAGGCAATAAGATCAGTCCTGTATCAAGAGCAGACAACCCTCTGACATTCTGCGTATAGAGCGGCAGAATCGTCTCTGTCCCAATCAATAAGGCAAAGACAAGCATCCCAAGGAAGGTCGTTAAGCTAAAGATGGCAAACTTAAAGACACCAAATTCAAGCATCGGTCTTGTCAAATTCGACTGGCGCAGAATAAAGAAGAACAAGCTCACAGCGCCGACAATCAACGAAATGAGGACAGTGGCACTTGTCCAGCCGTATGTGCCAACACTAGAAAATCCGTAAAGCAGTCCGCCGAAACCGAAGGACGACAAGATGACAGATAAAACATCAATACGTGTCTCTCTTTGCTGCGTTACATTTTTCATTAAGAAGAAAGCAAGAATGAGATCAATGATACCGATTGGCAGAACAATATAGAACAAGAACTTCCAGCTGAAGGAATCAACAATCCAGCCGCCAAGTGTCGGTCCAAGAGCTGGTGCGAAAGATATGACAAGTCCGACCATGCCCATTGCCTGCCCGCGCTTTTCTTTCGGGAAAATGGTTAAAAAGATCGTTTGCATCAGCGGCATTAAAATCCCTGCGCCAGCTGCCTGCACAATACGCGCTGCAAGTAATACAGGGAAATTCGTTGCAAATGACGCAAGAATGGTACCGGCTGTAAAGATGCTAAGCGCTGTTAAAACTAAAGAACGGCTTGAAAATTTCTCGATTAAGAAAGCCGTGATCGGGATGAGAATCCCGTTTGTCAGCATAAAGGCTGTGGTGAGCCACTGTCCTTTGCTGACATCAATATTGAATTCCTCCATGATATGTGGGATCGCTGGTATGAGCAGCGTTTGGTTTAAAATCGCCACGAATGCCCCAACGAGGAAAATCCCCACAATCACAGATCGATTATACGATGTTGTAGATTGGTTCATGTTATCCCTTCTTTATCTATAAGATGATGCTTTTCAGCTGTGACACGTTTTGTGATAAAATGCTATTTTTGCCTAAATAATCGAGTAGTGAGCTGATTAAAAAGGTTCTCGGTTGGTCCTTTGATAATTCTTCACTTAGCAGTTCAAACGCAGAGAGGAAATCGTCCTTTTCTTCCCCGTTTACCAGTGTGTGAAGCTCTTGTTTAATCTTCGTTAAGTACGAGATGACAAGCTTTTCTTCATCGTATTCGTCCTGTGTGGAAAGCAAATAAGAGTCCATCAGCTGATCTGTTAGCACAGGCTCAATAGAGCAAGGCTTTTTCGACACACGGTCCATCACGCCGATAATCATTTCGGCGGCATTTTCTAATTGGATGTTCTTGCGCTCAATCGCCAGCATTAAAATGAATTCTCTCATTAATCCGTTGAGGACAATGACAAGATCCCAGACGTAAGGCGCAACAGATTCACCATATGTGCTTAAAATAATGTCTCTGTGCCGCTGCATGATAATGGAGCGTGTCTCACGTAAATGCTTAATCACAATGGGCGAATGCTGTGAAAAAGCTTCAAAGGACAGCATATTCAAAAATTTATGATTCTCTTTAAACTCTTCAAGCTCAAGCTTGATCTTCTTTGTGAATTTTTCCTTTTTGGACAGCGTCGTTTCTGAATGAATGATCTGAGAAATCTCTCTCATTTTGCACTGATTGTATTTAATCAGTTCTAATAGAAGAGCTTCCTTTGAATCAAACAGCTTATAAATAGACGCTTTTGATATTTTACAGGCATCGGCAATTGACTGCATGGAGACACTCATATAGCCTTTTTGAGAAAATAATTTCTTCGAAACCCGCAAAATCTCTTCTTGCTTTTCATTCATCTTCATAAGTCCTTTCCGAATCGGCAAAACCATATGGTCACAATGGAAACCGAGTGGTCACTTTTGCAATGATAACAAAACCAATGACCTATGACAAGAAAAGAAACTTAAAAAACACCTATCTTATGACAGGTGTTTTATCCTTCTGCATGTGCGGCATATATGATGATCTGTCCGTTAAGTTCAGCGATCAAAAGGTCTTTTCGCTCCTTTACAGAGTAAATCGCTGTCCCTTTTTTCAGCTGGGAAGCTGTGCCGTGATTAAAATGTTCGGCAGCTGTTTTCTGAATCACACCTAATTGCTGATCTTTAGTGACGGTTAGTTGATGGGTCCAATCTACATTTGCTTCATAGACAGTTTTTTCCCATTGAAATAAATCTGCCTGTTCATCGAGAGCTAATATCTCTTCTGCACTAGGTGGTTTAGATTCGGAATGCTGGACGGATTGGCATCCATATAAGCACATGGCGAGTAACATTATACATAAGTCAGTCCATCTCTTTCGTGTCAAATGAGATCCTTCCCTTCACAAGAAAGCTTGTATATGGTCATAGTCGTTTCCGAAGGATGTATCGTTACTATGTGAGGAAGATTGTATGTTGGCACAAAATACGATACATTTATCGTATGAATAATCCAATCTATCCAACCCAAGAAGACATGAGACTGATTTCTGTGCTGCACGCTTTGGCTGATCCTGTCCGTTTAGAAATTGTCCGCTGTTTAGCGGAAACGGGGGAGAGGACATGCGGCACGTATGAGATAAATATTGCCAAATCCACGCTGTCACATCACTTCAAAGTGCTGAGGGAGGCAGGCATTGTGAAAGTGAGAATTGATGGAAAACACCGCTACTATTCTTTAAGAAAACAAGACATCGAGACCGCTTTTCCTGGGCTCGTGTCATCCATTTTAGCCGTAGATAAAGAGCGGTGGTAAGCCAGCTGTCTAGTAAAGCAGCTGGCTGTTTTATTTCCCATAAATCGACTCATACAGTCGTTTTACCGCCGGCTCAATATCCTCTGGCCGCATATGAGAGAAGCCGAGGACGAGTGGAACAAAGCCTTCCTGATGCCCCGGTAATTGCTCATCAAGGGTAAAACGGTCCATCCCGTACATTTTCAGCTTTCTTTCTTTGGCACGCTGTAAAATCTCATGCTGCGTGCGGTTTGAGCGGAACTCTGCGATAAAATGAAGTCCAGCATTTTCCCCAATAATCCGTACATTGTCAGCAAAAACCGTGTCGAGCTCTTCAATGAGCTGCTTCCGCTTTTCCTCATATAAACCATTCATTCTTTTAATATGCCGCTGATACGCCCCATCCTTTATAAAATGAAGAAGGGTGTATTGTGTAAAAAGGTTGGCCGTTTGAATGAAAAAGTGCTGTTCTTCCTTATAGCGTCTTAATAAATGCTGCGGGAGCACCATGTAGCTTAGCCTTAAGCCTGGCAGCAATGATTTTGAAAAGGTCCCCATATAAATGACTTTGTCATATCGATCCAAACTTTGCAGCGCTGGAATGCTGTCAGTCCCATACTTGAATTCACTGTCATAATCATCCTCAATGATATAACGGTCATGCTCATCGGCTGCCCAGTTTAAGAGCTGAATCCGCCGGGAAATTGGCATAATCACCCCAGTTGGGAATTGATGTGAAGGGGTAATGATCAACACATTCGGCTCTTTCTTCTGAATGTCACTCATCCGCACTCCTTTTTGATCAATGCCTATCGTTTCAATTCGGTGATGATTGTTTTTTAGCATTTGATAGAGCCGGCGATAGCCAGGGTTTTCTAACCCGTATACTTGATCGGCTGGAAGAATACTTGATAACGAATGGATAAGCGACTGCGTGCCTGCACTTAAAATGAGCTGTTCTGGATAGCATTTGACTCCTCTTGCCAGCCCGATTAACCGGGCAATCGTTTCCCGAAGCTCGTACACACCTTGTGGATGTGGAAGCTCGCCAAACGCTTCTTGGTGGAGGCTGATCGCCTTTTGTTCACTTTTCAACCAGCTTTTAAAGGGAAAATGAGTGGTATCGACTGAGATATGTGAAAAGGAATACCAATCGTCCCGTGCAATCGGCTCTTCCTTTAAATCTGCTGGGAGTGTAGAGGATTTCAGCTGACCTGATTCATGAAACGTTTCTAGTGATTCCACGAAAAAACCTTTGCGTTCAACCGAATATAAATATCCCTCGGCAAGCAGCTGCTGATATGCGCCATTCACTGAATTGACGCTGACATTTAAAGTATCGGCTAACTCTCGTTTGGAAGGTAATTGATCATGCGGCTGAAGATTTCGATTTAAAATTTCACCTTTAATTTTCGTGTAAATTTGATGATAAATAAATCCGTTTGCCCCTGTTTGGTCTAGTTGAATTGTCAGCATCTTGTCATTCCTTCCTCTCTGGTACCATGAAAAAAATGATATTGGTACTTTCTATCATACCAAAAAATATTCAGAATAATAAAAAAGACATAAAGGGGATGGATGACAATGAGTCAAACGACAACAAACCGTTTTTCAACAGAGGAATGGCAGGGGAAAAGAGATCAATATGTCGCAAGAGGCGTGAGTAATGGCAACCGTCATCTTGCAGCAAAAGGGAAGGGAGCCGAGCTGTTCGATATCGATGGGAAACGTTTTATCGATTTTGCCGGTGCTATCGGTACGTTAAATGTAGGCCATTCACATCCAAAGGTTGTGGAAGCCGTCAAAGCACAGGCAGACAGTCTGATTCACCCAGGATTCAACGTGATGATGTACGAATCGTATATTGAATTAGCTGAAAAGCTATGCCGCCTCACACCAGGCGATCATGACAAGAAAGCCATTTTTCTCAATTCAGGCGCAGAAGCCGTTGAAAATGCGGTGAAAATTGCACGTAAATATACGAAAAGACAGGCCGTTGTCTCGTTTACAAGAGGCTTCCACGGCAGAACGAATATGACGATGAGCATGACGAGTAAGGTCAAGCCATATAAATTTGGGTTCGGACCATTTGCGTCAGAGGTGTATCAAGCGCCATACCCGTATTACTATCAGAAGCCAGAAGGGTTAAGCGATGCAGCCTACGATGAGTACATCATTGATCAATTCAATCAATTCTTCGTCGCTGCCGTTGCACCAGAAACCGTTGCGTGTGTGGTCATGGAGCCAGTCCAAGGGGAGGGCGGATTCATTGTACCATCGAAGCGTTTTGTTCAGCATGTCGCTTCATTCTGTCAGCAGCACGGGATTGTCTTTGTTGCAGATGAGATCCAAACAGGCTTTGCGAGAACAGGGAAATATTTTGCGATTGAGCACTTTGATGTGGTGCCTGACTTAATCACGGTGTCAAAATCACTTGCAGCTGGCCTGCCGCTGAGCGGTGTCGTCGGCAGAAAAGAACTGCTTGATGCGGCAGATCCAGGGGAGCTAGGGGGAACATATGCAGGAAGTCCATTAGGATGTGTGGCAGCACTAGCGGTTCTTGATATTATTGAAACAGAACAACTCAATCAACGATCTGAACACATTGGACAAGTTATTGAGGACAAAGCAAATGATTGGAGAACAAAATATCCATTCATTGGGGAAGTCCGCCGGTTAGGGGCAATGGCGGCCATTGAAATTGTGGAAGATCAAACAACGCGTACACCAGATAAGAAAACAGCCGCAGCGATTGCAGCCTATGCAAACAAGCACGGACTACTCTTATTAACGGCAGGGATTAATGGGAATATTATTCGCTTTTTAACACCACTTGTCATCACAGATGAGCTGCTTCATGAAGGACTAGGGATCATCGAGGACGCCTTCAAAGCACGCTAAACAACAAAGGGGGATGGTTGTATGCAAAAACAACAAATGGCAAAAACCATGTCGCAGTCTGACGTACTGTTTTTATCCATAGGTGCAATGCTTGGATGGGGCTGGGTTGTACTTTCGGGGGATTGGATTTTAACAGCTGGATTTTTAGGCAGTGTGATTGCCTTCGTTATAGGCGGTATTCTCGTCATTTTTATTGGACTGACGTATGCTGAGCTTTCGTCTGCGATTCCAGAGACAGGCGGAGGGCTCGTCTTTGTCCAGCGGGCATTTGGGATGAAATCAGCGTTCGTCTCAGCATGGGGCGTATTGTTTGGTTATGTGTCCGTCATTACGTTTGAGGCTGTTGCCTTGCCGACAGTTATTGATTATGTGATTCCAACACAGCATGTTGGTTTCCTATGGAATATAGGGGGATGGGACGTTTATTTTACATGGGTATTGATTGGATCTGGCGGTGCATTGTTTTTAACTGCACTGAATTACATTGGGGCAAAGCCTGCGGCCATTTTTCAGTCTGTGTTCACTGTAGCGATTATTCTAACAGGCTTTCTTCTTTTAGGTGGCGCGACATTTAATGGAGATTTTGCAAACCTTGAGCCAATGTTTCAAGGTGGGGTTGGCGGTCTCATGGCAGTTTTAGTCATGATCCCCTTTTTATTCGTTGGGTTTGATGTGATTCCGCAAGTAGCAGCAGAGATCAATGCGCCGAAGAAAATCATTGGGAGGATTCTAATTATCTCCATCGTGAGTGCGGTCGTATTTTATCTGCTAATTGTCTTTGGGGTAGCTGCGGGGCTATCAAAAGGACAGCTTGAAGCCTCTTCCTTGGCGACAGCAGATGCCATGGTGCAGCTTCTCGGTCATCAAGCATTTGGGACAGTGCTTGTCATTGGCGGTGTAGCAGGGATTGTGACGAGCTGGAATGCTTTTATTATCGGTGCAAGCCGTATTCTATACGCGATGGCGGAAAGAGGCATGATTTCCAAATGGTTTGCGTATATTCATCCAAAGTATAAAACGCCGACAAATGCTATTTTATTTCTTGGTGCTTTGGCCTTTTTCGCTCCATTATTAGGGCGCCCTGCTCTCGTATGGATTGTCAATGCAGGCGGTGTCGGGATCATCGTCGGGTACTTAATTGTGTCCATTGCCTTTATGAGACTTCGCAAAGTAGAACCAGAGCTTGAGCGTCCGTACCGCATTAAGTATTGGCGAACGACAGGCGTTTTAGCCATCGGGCTGAGTCTCCTGTTTCTTTCATTTTATTTTCCAGGGATGCCGGCCTCCTTATCATGGCCAGCTGAATGGATATTGCTTTTAGGTTGGGCACTCATTGGGTATATACTATATGTAATGAATCCAAGAACGAAGGAGACGGTAGAGCATGACAAACGAACTCAAAGTGTATAATCCTGCAACAGGAGAAGAAATTGCTTCAGTTGCTCAGCATACAAAAGAACAGATCGAAGACGCCATTTCGCGCTCACATCAAGCATTCAAAGCATGGGCAAAAACGTCAGCGCATGAACGTGCCAATATCATTCGCAAGTGGTTTGATCTCATGATTGAACATAAAGAAAGGCTCGCAAAAATCATCACGGAAGAAAACGGGAAGCCGTATCAAGAAGCATTAGGCGAAATCGTTTATGCGGCTGGATATATTGAATGGTACGCAGAGGAAGCCAAACGAATCTACGGCAGAACCATTCCGTCACATACGACGAACAAACGCCTTTTTGTCACAAAGCAGCCAGTTGGACCTGTTGCGGCCATTACACCGTGGAATTTCCCAGCAGCCATGATCACGAGAAAGGCAGCACCAGCACTTGCAGCGGGCTGTACCTTTATTGTGAAGCCTGCCGAAGATACGCCGCTGACGGCTATTGAACTTGTGAAATTAGGCCACGAAGCCGGAATTCCAGAGGATGCCCTGCAATGGGTGGTTGGAGATGGAAAAGAAGTCGGTGAAATATTCACAGATAGTCCATTGATTCGCAAAATCACGTTCACAGGCTCAACGCCAGTCGGAAAGCATTTGATCAAAAACAGTGCAAGTACAGTCAAGCACGTATCAATGGAGCTTGGCGGTCATGCCCCGCTCATCGTAGACAAAGATGCCAATCTTGAACTAGCTATCAAACAAGCAGTGGCATCTAAATTCCGTAATGCAGGACAAACCTGTGTCTGTGCCAACCGCTTAATTGTGCATGAAGACATTCATGAAGCATTTGCTCAAGTCTTTAGCAAAGAGGTCGAAAAGCTGAAAGTGGGAAATGGCTTTGAAGAGGGCTCATCCATCGGCCCAATTATCAACAAGCGTGGCTTTGATAAAATTGTCAGCCAAATTCAAGATGCAGTCGATAAAGGGGCGAAAATCCTTGTCGGCGGAGATACGCATTTCGATGATGACAAGTCGTATTATTTTGTCCAGCCAACGGTTCTCACACATGTGGACCCTTCCATGAACATCATGCATGAAGAAACCTTTGGACCAGTGGCACCGATTACGACGTTCAAAACGCTAGATGAAGCGATTGAATTAGCGAACGATACACCTTTTGGTCTTGCAGCTTATTTCTTTACAGAAAATTATCGAAACGGCCTCTACATCTCAGAGAATCTTGATTACGGGATTATTGGCTGGAATGATGGCGGCCCATCGGCTGTTCAAGCACCATTCGGAGGAATGAAAGAAAGCGGAATTGGCCGTGAAGGCGGCATCGAAGGGATCGAACCTTATTTAGAAACCAAATATGTATCCATTGGTTTAGACGAATAGACGTGAAAAA
Organism: Bacillus sp. FSL W8-0920; assembly: GCF_038593215.1. NCBI lineage: Bacteria > Bacillati > Bacillota > Bacilli > Caryophanales > Bacillaceae > Bacillus > Bacillus sp. FSL W8-0920. Next base: position 456,803 of record NZ_CP151974.1, read on the forward strand.
GACTGTCCGAATAAGGAATCTCGGCAGTCTTTTTTATGTTAAACAGCCGGCGGAAAAAGCTGCTCCACCGTTTCTTTTGTTTCTTTCAGAATGTCGTGGATGTAATCTGCTGGTGCCTGCTCCATGCTGCTGAACAAAAGTCGTTCAACAGGCTCAACACCAATAAAATTGAAGACTTCTGTATCTGATGTCATTCGGTGAGAAGCGGAAACGATCCGGTTAGAGTCAAGAAAGGTCCTTGGAGCATCGTGCGTGTTGATAATGACCCCTTTTTTGTGCCGAAGCAGGTTTTCAATAGCCCCATGCTCATTGATTTGATAAGCGAAGCCCTCAGAAAAAACGCGTTCTACATAGCCCTTTAGCATAGCGGGTAAGCCTGTCCACCAAATGGGGAAAATAAACGTTAGGACATCTGCTTGCTGAATTAGCTTCTGCTCTGTTTGAATGGCAATTGGGACATCTCCCCGTTTGATCGCAGCCTTTTCCAAGATGCTTAGTTCTGGTGAAAAACCAAGAGCATAAACATCACGAACAGTCACTTTATGACCATTGTTCAAAAGAGTGCTGACAACAAGATCTAATAAGGTTTGATTTAAGCTTTGCTGGGGATGAGCAAATATAATTAGATGGTTCATCTTATAGCCTCCTAGGTGGTCATGTGTCTCATTATGGCATGCATCATCATCCTATTCAATCCTATATTGGTAATAATAGGTTGGGAAAATGGAGGTTGATCGTCCAAGCTTGCAGGCAAAGCCTTGCATCTCGTGTTCAGGCAAGGTGGAAAGAAACAAAGCGATCGTTTCCGTGAAAACGATCGCTTACGAATCAATTATTTCTTTCTAAAAGCAAGCACAAGCGCAATCAGTGCTACGACTAGAGCAGCAATGGACAACCCTAGCACAAGTGGTGAAGAAGAATTGGAGGCTGTTTCAGATGCCTTTTCTTCTTTTGGTTTTTCTTGACCATGTGAATCCGTTACCGTATTAGATGCGACAATGTTTGTGATCGAATGCGGCTTATCAGCATCTTGATCGCCAGTCCATTCAACGACCGTTCCATCCTTATAATATTGATACGCATCCCATGCAGCTTCGCCTGCTTTTTCAGGGTTTTTCGCTACAAAAACGAATTGCTGGAACTGTCCGGCAAGCACGCCTTTACCCGTTGCTTCCCAAGTCACTCTTGTTACCTTGCCATCTTTTTCTTCAGTTGACGTTTTCCATCCAGAGACTGGCTCATATTGTTGGAATTCGACGCCTTTAGGTATTGTCAAGACTACCTTAGTCGTTGGACTGTCACTCTCAGAAGGAACTTTTAACGTATAGGTTTCCCACGCATTTGTCGCAGACGTATCAGGTTTGACTGTGACGTGAGCACTTACAGGAATCGCCAATAAAAATGAAGCGAGAAGCATTGGTAATAAAGCTTTAACGTATTTTTTCATATGGTATGAACTCCTTTTAGTTTCTTCTAATAAATGTGGTATCAATATTTTCAAAAGAACCAGTTAACGCATGGATGTCAATTTTCCAAGTACCTTTTTCATTTAACAAGAGGTTTTCAGCAGAGTAATGACCATTTTTTAATCGTTTCAGCTGAAATTCACTCGGTTTCTCTTCACCGAATAAGGTGACTTTATGGATCTTGGCTGACACAGATTGAATATCAGTAATCGTTTGTCCATCCTTCTTCGTAAATGCGACCTCGAATGTGTTTTTGCCCGGGGCATTAGGGGTAATGCTCATGGACACAATGTCACGATGCTCCACTTGGTTTGCGCCGAAGAACGGCTCAGGTGCAGGCGGAGGAGGGCTCGGGATATTGGTGAATACAGCTGTTAATAACAAGATAGCGATTCCGATGATCCACTCAGCTCGTAACGAAACGTTTTGTTTCTGTTTCTTTTCCCATCTTAGCATCAAGTAATGGACAAGCCCAAGAAGGCCCATCAAGATAAATAAGCCAAGCTTGATTAAAAAGGTTCGTCCGTATGCTGATTCGAAAAGAGCATCAAACGATTGCAAAATAAAGATCGCATTTACAAATCCTGAAAACACAATGAGTCCAACAGAGAGCAGTGCCCAAGGGTGAAACGCTGTTAACGTATTCCGTAAGAGCGGCTGATCTTCATTTGGCAACTTCTTCAACAATAAAAGCACAATGGCTGTTAAACCACCGACCCAGATTGATGCAGAAACGAGATGGATGAAATCAAGTGACGTTGTCAGTATTTTATTATCCGTTGCTGCTGGATGTCCGATTTGTGCCTTCAGCCAGAGAAGTACTGCGAATAGGAGCAGTGGAAACAACCATACCCGAAAAGAAGTGAAATCCCCTTTTTTCATCGCAACTAGGCTCCAAATGGTTAGAAGCACAAATGACACCATGAGCATCATCCACAAACTACCGCCAGAAGTCGATGCAATGGTTTCTTGTAAAAGCGCTGGCTGAAATGCTCCCCAAAAAGACACGTCTGCTGCTGATTTTGTTTGAATCGGCAGCTGGAACACGAGTGCACCGCCCATCATGACCAGTGACAATGTCAAAAGCCATTTCATTCGTTTCGCTAATACAGGTGAAATGGCTGCTTTAAACCAAAACAGTCCAAACAAAATGGTCCCGAGAAATAAGCTAAACGACGTATAAAGAAAGGCTTTGTCAATGGTTGAGGCAACATCGATGGATTCATTCGTTTGACCTTGATCTAATTGGTCAAAACCGCCATCCGCTTTGCCAATACTAAACGGGATCATGCCAGAGACAGAGTGCCCGTCTGCTGATACCGCATTCCATTGAATGGTGTAAATTCCCTTTGGTAAACCCTTTTTTAAAGCAGCTTCCATGATTTTTTGATCTTTGATGACCGTATCACCTTGATCCACACGATCCCCTTTTGCATTTAGCACCTTAATGGCATGAAATCCACTTTCAATTCCTTCACTAAATGTGATAGAGACCGAAGGAGGCTGCTTCTCCAGCTCTTCATTTGCTGCTGGATTCGAGCTGACGACGTATGCATGGGCAAATGCTTCCTTTGGAATGAAAAAAGCAAACGTAACGATAAGGAGCAGAAGCCACTTACTATGTTTCAACAAGTGTATAACCGCCTTTCTACCTATGAAAATGTCTCATGTATCAGAAAGAAAGCGGCAGTAAACTGTGAGTCACAGAAAAAACCGCTCCTCCTATTGTACCGCTCACTCTAAAAGGTAAACGAAACAAACAGCAAGATGGTTCACTTTTTCTGTGTCATGTCTGCGCAGACATTTCTTGATTGAATAGGTTTGATCATGTATAAGCCTATTCGATTTAAGAAGAGGAAACAAGAAGTGACGATTTGAAAGTTGTGAAATTCCAATGAATTTTGCGTCAAAACCACGGCACATCAACTTTTTTACTCTATTTGTCCTATGCTCTGACAGAGAATTCACATCATATTTCAATTTTGTCACACACTAAGTGACAAAGTGACATTTAGTTTCAATTGAAGGGAAAGTGAAAGCGTTTTACGATAAGGTTAAGGGCTTCACTGACACTTGTTCTTATATCTTTTGACCTATAAAGCCCTAAATAAAGGGAAAGAAGAAAGGAGTTTTCATAGATGCAGGAAAAAAGCGGATTCCGCGTAAAAGTACAGCGCTTTGGAAGCTATTTAAGCGGCATGATTATGCCGAATATTGGAGCATTTATCGCTTGGGGACTCATTACGGCCTTATTCATTCCGAGTGGCTATTGGCCAAATGAACAATTAGCTTCACTTGTTGGCCCAATGATCAACTACTTACTGCCGCTCTTAATTGGTTACACAGGCGGTAAACTCGTATACGACCATCGAGGCGGGGTACTCGGTGCAACTGCGACGATTGGGGTCATTGTCGGTTCGGACATTCCAATGTTTTTAGGTGCCATGATCATGGGACCACTTGGCGGTTACTTGATTAAGAAAATTGATCAGCTCTTCAAAGATCGAATCAAATCGGGCTTTGAAATGCTTGTGAATAACTTTACGGCAGGGATTTTAGGTGCCATTCTTGTCGCGATTGCCTTCTACGCCATCGGACCAGTGGTACTTGGTCTAAATAAAGCCCTTGCGGCAGGTGTAGATATCATTGTGAATGCACATTTGCTTCCGCTAGCAAGTATTTTCATTGAACCAGCGAAAGTCTTGTTCTTAAACAATGCGATTAACCAAGGAATTTTAGGTCCTTTAGGAGTAGAGCAAGCGGCGAAGACAGGGCAGTCCGTTCTGTTCTTGCTTGAAACAAACCCAGGGCCAGGTTTAGGTGTTCTACTTGCATACATGTTCTTCGGAAGAGGGAATGCAAAGCAGTCTGCACCGGGTGCGATTGTCATTCAATTTTTAGGAGGAATTCATGAGATTTACTTCCCGTACATCTTAATGAAACCAAAGCTCATTTTGGCGGTGATTGCAGGGGGAGCGAGCGGCGTTCTGACCTTTACCCTGTTAAATGCAGGCTTAAAGGCTGTGCCGTCACCAGGAAGTATTATCGCTCTCATGCTGATGTCACCAAAAGGCGGACATCTTGCTGTTCTAGCAGGTGTTGTCGTGGCTACCGTCGTCTCATTCCTTGTCGCTTCTGTGATTTTAAAAGCTTCAAAAGCAGTTGACGAAGACTTAACAGCAGCAACAGAAAAAATGCAGGACATGAAAGGGAAGAAAAGCGCAGCCGCCTCTGCTCTTACAGCACAAAAAGAAGACGCTGAAGCAAATGAGCAAGCAGCATCTCCAAGTGATGTCAATCCAGATGATGTGAACAAAATCATCTTTGCCTGTGATGCAGGAATGGGCTCAAGTGCGATGGGCGCATCCATCTTAAAGAATAAAGTCAAAAAGGCAGAGCTTGATATTGATGTGACAAACACATCCATCAGCAACATTCCAAATGATGCTGATGTGGTCTTCACTCATAAAGATTTAACAGACAGAGCCAAGGCAAAATTGCCAGGCGCTGTGCATATCTCAGTTGATAATTTCTTAAACAGCCCGAAATACGATGAGCTAATTGAGAAATTGAAAAAATAACATGGCGAAACGGGTTGAGTTCAATTTTTCTTCATTGAACTCCCCGTTTTGGTTGTTTTCCTGATTTTCCATTCTAAAAAAAGGTGTGATCATTCATGAAACAAGTACTATCAAAAGACAATATATTTCTAAACGAACAAGCAGGCTCGAAAGAAGAAGCCATTAAAAAAGCAGGCGAAGTCCTAGTGGCAAATGGCTATGTCACAAGTGATTATGTTGACAAAATGTTTGAAAGAGAAAATATCTCGTCTACATTTATGGGCAACGGGATTGCGATTCCTCATGGAACAGAGGATGCGAAAGCAGCTGTCCTTCATTCTGGGATTTCCATCATTCAAATTCCAGATGGCGTTGAATACGGCGAAGGAAATATCGCCAAAGTCGTCTTTGGCATCGCAGGTAAAAACAACGAACATCTCGATATTCTTTCTCAAATTGCGATTGTCTGTTCAGAAGAGGAAAATGTAGAACGCATCATCCATGCAAAGGATCAGGATGAATTGATCGCCATCTTTAACGAGGTGAACTAACATGAAGGCACTTCATTTTGGAGCAGGGAATATTGGCAGAGGGTTTATCGGTTCTTTGTTAAAAACATCAGGCTTTGAGCTTGTCTTCACTGATGTAAATGAAGCGGTCATCAACGAGCTGAATGCAAGAGGAGAATACACGGTTGAACTCGCAGCACCAGGTCAGAAGCAAGAAGTAGTCGGTCCAGTGACAGCGATCAATTCTGCACAAGACCCAGCGGCATTAACAGAGGCGGTGGCATCAGCCGATTTGATTACAACAGCTGTTGGACCAACCGTTTTGAAGATCATTGCTTCATCGATTGCTGAAGGATTGAAACAGAAAAAGCCTGACCATATCATCAACATCGTGGCATGTGAAAATATGATTGGAGGCAGCTCTCATTTAAAAGAAGCCGTTTTCTCTCATCTAACAAAAGAGGAACAAGAAGCGTTATCAAAAACAGTTGGTTTTCCAAACGCTGCTGTGGACCGCATTGTGCCGATTCAGCACCATGAGGACATTTTAAAAGTATCAGTCGAGCCATTTTTCGAATGGGTCATTGATGAGACTGGCTTTATTGGGGACGTTCCTCAAATTGACGGAGCGACCTTTGTACAAGATTTGACGCCGTATATTGAGCGCAAGCTCTTTACTGTCAATACAGGACATGCACTAGCGGCTTATGTCGGGTATCAGCAAGGCGTTCAAACGATTAAAGAAGCCGTCGATACACCAGAGATTCGCCAGGTGGTTGAAGGTGCACTGCACGAAACGGGCAGTTATTTAATCGACACATATGGCTTTGAAAAAGAAGAACATGATGCGTATATTCAAAAAATCATCAAACGATTCGAAAATGTTTTTATCTCCGACGAAGTCACTCGCGTCGCACGCTCTCCTCTTAGAAAGCTAGGAGCAGATGACCGTTTAATCGGTCCGGCGAAAAAGATCAAGCAGCCAGTGTACTTAATCAAAGGCATTGCTGCAGCTCTCGCTTATGACTTTGCCGAAGACGAAGAAGCGGTTCGTTTGCAGGCATTAAGAAAAGAAAAAGGCATTGAAGGTGTGCTGGAAGAAGTATGTGGCCTCACGCCAGCAGATGCTCTCTATCAAGCCATTCTTAAAGAAACAGATCGATAATTAGAAAATCCCTTTCCAACGAGTGAAAGGGATTTTTTGATGACTTTTTAATACTTTACCCCGTTTGTCGATATATGAAGTAAGGGGGAATTTGTATATGAAAAGGAAAATGTTTGCGTCAAGGAGTGTCTTTTTTCAATTAATGTCTGCCATTATCGTCATCACGATCTTAACCGGCGGACTTGTTGGGACAACGGGGTATTTATTAGCGAAACATGTCTTAATTGATGCAGGGAAAGCCGATTTAAAGCACATCGTCAGCGGAGCAATGGCTACACTTGAACAGTTGAATGATCGTGTTGAGAAAAAAGAACTGACGCTCGATCAGGCACAGGAACAAGCCCGCATTTACTTGAGCGGGCCAAAAAATGACAACGGGAAAGGGTACCAATTTCAAAAGTCAGATTTTATCTATAAAAATAAAGGCTATCTTGTCGCATATGGAGCAGATTATTCCTCTCAAGTCCATCCTGTCAATGACATTGGCGTCATTCCAGATAACACGACCAATCGTGAAAAAATGGTCGCTGGAGCCAAATCAGAAGGCGAGGATGCACACTATGTGACCTATTTAGATAAGGACGATGCCACTGGGGAAGAAAAGCAAAAGCTTACCTATATGAGCCAGTTCACGCCCTGGAATTGGAGTATCGGCATTGCCGTCTTTCAGGATGAATTTTATAAAGAATTAGAGCAGATGAAGCTCTATATCATGCTCATTACAGCAGGTGTCGCTCTTCTCAGTCTTGGCGTCTTTTATTTAGCTGCTCGAAGAAAGGTCAGACTGCTCAAACAAGTCACTGCTGCTTCAAAAGAAATTGCGGCGGGGAATCTTGAACGCACAAGTTTAAAAGAAACAACAGATGAGATTGGACAGCTGGCAAAAGGCTTTAATCATATGTCAGGAGAACTCCGGACACTTGTAAGCGGTCTACAGGAAACGAGCAGTCAACTCGTCGAATCAGCCACAGATTTATCAGCAATATCTGAAGAAACCTCAGCTAGCAGTGAAGAGATTGGCCGAGCGATTGGTGACATATCGACTGGAACGCTTCATCAGGCATCTGACCTTGATGTAGCCAATCAACAAATGACCCAGTTCAATCAATCGATTGAGAACGTCAAAGAACAAAGTGACCAAATTAAACGAATCTCTGACCAATCGAATCAATCTTCGCAGCAGGGCCAGCAAATTGTTCAGCAATTAAAACAATCAAATGAACAATCCATTCAAGCGTCTCAAGGCATTAGAGCAGGCATTGAGCAATTAAGTACAAAAGTACAGGATATCTCTAAAATTACAGATACGATTGAAAGTATTTCAAATGAGACGAATTTACTTGCGCTGAATGCCAGCATAGAAGCAGCACGCGCAGGAGAGCACGGCAAGGGCTTCTCGGTTGTGGCGAGTGAAGTGCGGAATTTAGCAGAGCAGACAAAACAATCAGCTGTGCAAATTCAGCAAATGGTACAAGGCATTAAAGAAGAAACGACGGCAACAGCCGACATGATGTCAAACACAATGGATCGTTTCGCTGAGTTAGATGACGCGGTACATGCAACAGAACATGAATTCAATGCCATCTCTACGTCGATTTCACAAACCATCGTTGAAACAGACGCCATGGCAAAAGAGCTGAATGCATTACTAGAGCAAAACGACCTCATCACAAAAGCCATGCAAGGCGCAGCCCATATTTCTCAGGAAAATGCCGCTGCGATCGAAGAGATCACCGCATCCACAGACGAACAAGTGACAGCCATATCCAATGTGGCAAAAGCAGCAGAAAGGCTCAATGAACTAAGCATACGATTGAATCACGATATTGCGCGCTATCGTCTATAAACCATTTTGACTGAACGTCTCGTTTCAGGTACTATATAGTTAATCAAAACCTTGCTCACGCAATCAAAAGGGAGTGTTCCGGTCATGAAAAAGAAAATATTGATGTTCTTACCTTGTGGCTATGGATACTCCACTGCTGTTTTCTTTTAGGATAGATAGAAATTGGTGAAGTCTGTCTACATGAAGAGAAATCTAGCAGAAAAATCAAAGTGAGTGAGGGAAATCATATGGAAAAAATCACAAGAAAAAACCCAGAAAGTATGCCGAAGCCCGTTGGCAGCTATAGTCATATCACAAGAGTACCAAAGGGCGCGGGATTATTTGTTACATCGGGTCAAGTCGGAACAGATATCGATGGACAGGTACCATCAAGTTTAAACGACCAGGTAACCAATACGTTTGAAAATATCAAAAAAATCCTTGAATCAGAAGGATTGAATGAAGAGCATGTCATCAAGGTCAATATATGGGCAACAGAAGAAATCGACTGGGATCATCTATATCCTCAGTGGGATACGATCTTCAAAACAGCTTACCCATCAATGACGGTTGCTTATGTATCAGCTTTAGGATGGCCTGAGCTGAAAATTGAAATTGAGCTATGGTGCGCCGATATATGATCAAAAAAAGAACAGTGCAAACTGTTCTTTTTTACTTGAACCGAAACCGCTTTGTCATCCATGCAGCGATCAACGTAAAGACGGTGTAGATGATGACCCAAATGAGAAAGGATTCATCCCCGCCAATGTATGTGTACATGAGAATGACGCTGGCTAACAGGACAATCAAAGTCGGCATACAAACATTCTTCAAAAGCATTGTGCCAAAAATGCCAATCAGCACAGAAAGAATAGGGAAGCCAAATACAACGAATAAAATAAAAACAGCCATATGACGAACTCCTTTTAACAAGTGTTTACATTAAAAAATAAAAGATCGACACTGCCATGTGCGGAAGTGCAAAGATCATCATGAGAAAGGCCGTATCCAGACGCCACATGCGGTGTTCTTTCGTTTCAGAATGATAGGCGGCTCTTGTTTCATTTCCGCTTGTCCAAGCCCCCATTAGAAGCCCAGACATCATGATCCCGATAATAGAGATTCCACCACTGACCCATCCTATCCACTCATGGTGCTGCAAAATAATAGCGGCACTGCAAATCACAATCATTGAGCAAACACCGGCGATAAAGGCATGTTTTTTTCTCATACTGGTTCACTCCTTTAAACAGGATTAGGAGACGGCATCACATATTTCAATGAAATGACCATCAGGATCAGCGACATAAGCGACGGTTTGACCCCATGGTTTTTTTGCAGGTTCTTTGATGATCGAAACCCCTTTTTCCTTCATTGATGCAATGGTTTGTTCCACATCATCCACAACAAATCCAATCTCAAACGTTTGCGAGGATTGATTTGCTTCAGGGACAGGCAATCCAAGTGCATCTTTGACATCCTGACGCGAGTTAATCGATAATGTCACGTCCCCCGTGTCAAACTCAACATAGGATTCAACCCTAAGTTTCATAGGAAAGCCAAGTACATGTTGATAAAAATGAATACTTGCCTCAACATCGTTTACATATAGAATGGTATATTTCATTTTCATGTGAAAAACTCCTCTCTTCATATACGTGTCAAAACCGGAAAGGTTTCCCACTCAGTGTACCATATAGGATATAAAGCATGTTTTATTCCAAAAAAATCAATATATTTAGCTCGATAGTCTTGAAAAACAAAAAGTGGTGACATATGATAAAAATGTAAAAATAGAAAAAATAGGGGGATTCTACATGTTGAAAAAAATCATGGTGGCTGTCTTGTCCTTAGGTCTTTTACTAAGCGTTACACAAGTCGACACCCACACTGCAGATGCAAAAACAGTCAAGTCCTACAAAAACTGCAAAGCGCTGAACAAAGTCTATAAAGGCGGCGTAGCGAAAAGCAAAAACACGAAAAACAAAGGCGGCAAAACAAAGTACAAGCCGTATGTGTCAAAAGCACTTTATCAAAAAAATAAGCGACTTGACCGTGATAAAGACGGGATTGCATGTGAACGCTAAGCCAATGCGAAGAGACCTGTAACAAGGTCTTTTTTCTATGGGATCAAACTCGTCCCTTTGTGCCATCTCCCTCTTTATATTAAAATAAAGATAGTTAAAAAAAATGATACAAAGTGGGGTACTCAATTTGTCCATACAAACTGATAAGAAAGACATCCGATTGATTGCTATTGATATGGATGGCACGCTGTTAAACAGTGAACATGTCATTCCAGAGGAAAATAAACAAGCCATTAAAGATGCTGAAGCAAAAGGGGTCCATGTGGTGATTAGCACAGGGCGGACGCTGATGACATGCCGAGAGCTGGTTGAGCCGCTTAAGCTGTCTTCTTACCTTGTGACAGCAAACGGAAGTGAAATCTGGGATTCAAACTTCCAGCTGATCGAACGAGATCTATTGCATCCTGATCATGTCCAAATGATGTGGGATCTAAAAAATAGGTACGAAACCGATTACTGGGCTTCCACTGTGGATAAGGTGTGGAGAGGTGAATTCCCAGAACGAATTCATGACCATGAATGGTTGAAATTTGGCTTTGATATTCATGATGATGACGTTCGAGAGGAAGTACTCAATACATTGAAAACAAACGAGCATCTAGAAATCACAAATTCAAGTCCAACCAATATCGAAGTCAACGCAGCTGGCATTAACAAAGCGGCAGCTCTTGCAAAGGTAGCAGAACGCATTGGCTGTACGATGGACAATGTCATGTCACTTGGCGACAGCCTAAATGATATGGCTATGATCCAAGAAGCCGGATTAGGTATTGCGATGGGAAATGCGCAAGAAGTGGTGAAAGAAGCCGCTGATTGGATTACAGCTCCTAACACAGAACACGGTGTAGCAAAAGCCATCCAGCATTGGGTGCTGTCTAAATAAAGAACATGATGAAAAAGCGAGAGGCGATATCCTCTCGCTTTTTTATGTCCTAGTTCTATTGTTATGTTTTCTGACAATGTCATGTGCAATCTATCCAAAATTGATATAATCAATATAAATTCGAATATTCGGACTTTATGTTCCGTTATTCGGAACAACAAGGAGGGATCCTATGTATCAAGTAGATATCAACTGTGATTTGGGAGAAAGCTTTGGTCAATATACTATCGGTTCGGATGAACAAATTTTAGAATATGTCACCTCAGCCAACATCGCTTGTGGTTTTCATGCAGGAGATCCAACAGTCATGAGAAAAACCGTCAGAATGGCACTGGATAAAGGGGTCCGAATTGGCGCACATCCGGGTCTGCAAGATTTAGTCGGATTTGGCAGACGTCCAATGGCGATTTCAGCAGAGGAAGCCTATGATCTCGTCGTCTATCAAATTGGCGCTCTATCAGCCTTTCTCAAAGCAGAAGGCGGCACGATGCAGCATGTCAAGCCACACGGCGCCCTGTACAACATGGCGGCTAAAAATACTGAATTATCTGAATCGATTGCGAAGGCTGTGTATCATGTCGATCCAAGTCTTGTATTATACGGGCTTTCAGGCAGTGAACTTGCGATAGCAGGTGAGAGAATGGGTCTTCAAGTGGCGCATGAAGTATTTTCTGATCGGACCTATCAATCAGACGGGACGCTGACATCCCGCCGCGAACCACACGCACTCATTGAAGACGATGAACTGGCCGTTCAGCAGGTCGTTCGTATGGTGAGAGAAGGGAAGGTTCATACCGTTCAAGGGGAAGACATTTCGCTTAAAGCGGATACTGTCTGTATTCACGGAGACGGCATCCATGCGCTCCAATTTGCCAAAACTATTACATCAAAGCTAAAAGAAGCGAGCATTCATCTCAAAGCCTTTCAATAAAAATCGTCATCAAAGGGGGAAACAGCATGAAAAAAGAGGAAGTCAAGCACACGAAGGCACCAAAGGGGAACCGGTCTATGCTGATGGGCGCAGCCTTTTTAATGGCGACGTCCGCCATCGGACCGGGATTTTTAACACAAACGACTGTCTTTACACAGCAGCTGGCGGCTAGCTTTGGGTTTGTCATTCTCATCTCTATTTTGTTAGATATTTTTGCGCAAACCAATGTATGGCGCATCATCGCTGTGTCAGAAAAACGAGGGCAGGATATTGCAAATATGGTTCTGCCGGGTCTCGGCTATGTCCTGGCCGTTTTGATTGTCATTGGGGGACTTGCCTTTAACATCGGAAATATCGCTGGTGCTGGTCTCGGTTTTCAGGTCATTTTTGGAGTCGATCCGCGAATCGGTGCAGGGGTCAGTGCTGCTATTGCTATTCTGATCTTTGTGATCAAAGAGGCTGGAAAAGCGATGGACCGTTTCACACAGATAGCGGGTTTTGTCATGATTGGTCTGATGCTGTATGTGGCGATTTCAACAGCACCGCCAGTTGGAGAAGCGGCAGTGAGAACATTTGTCCCAGAGAAAATTGATATTTTATCCATTGTGACACTTGTAGGCGGAACAGTAGGCGGCTATATCGTCTTCGCTGGCGGACACCGCTTGCTGGATGCAGGTATTAAGGGGAAGGAAGCATTGCCCCAAGTGACGAAAAGCTCTATTTTCGGTGTCCTCATTACGTCCATCATGCGTGTAGCACTCTTTCTTGCTACATTAGGAGTTGTCGCAAAAGGCTTGCAGATTGATCCATCTAACCCGCCTGCCTCTGTATTTCAACTAGCTTCAGGAAATATCGGATATAAAATGTTTGGCATTATTATGTGGGCTGCGGCAATTACGTCCGTCATTGGAGCAGCATATACATCAGTTTCCTTCTTTAAAACCTTCTCGCCAAAAATTGAGCAAAATCAACGTGGCATTATCATCGGCTTTATTGCCCTCTCGACCATTTGTTTTATTACGATCGGAAGACCTGTGAACATATTGATATTAGTTGGGGCAATCAATGCATTAATCTTACCGCTCGCGCTTGGCACCTTGCTGGTAGCGGCTTATAAGAAAGACATTGTCGGGGATTATCGACATCCATTCTTTTTGACAGTATCAGGCGCATTTGTAGTTGTCATCATGTCAATGATGGGCGGATATACCATCATCAATGAAATTCCAAAACTATGGAGCTGAATCGAATGAATATCTATCAAACATATGAGCCTTCACAGATCAGAGAGTTGATTCGTAAAAAAGAAATCACAGGGCCAACGGCAGGCCTAGCAGAGGGATATGCTCAAGCCAACTTAATGATCGTCAAAAAGGAACTTGCCTTTGATTTCCTGTTGTTTTGTCAGCGCAATCCGGCTGCATGCCCCTTGCTTGATGTGCTGGAGCCGGGTGATCCAGTGCCGAGACGGTCTGCACCTCAAGCGGATATTCGTACGGACTTTCCTAAATACCGTGTTTACCGAAAAGGGATTCTTCAAGAAGAGGTGTCAGATATCTCTGCTTATTGGGAGGACGATATGGTTGCCTTTCTCATCGGCTGCAGTTTTACGTTTGAGCATGCGCTCATGCTGAATGATATCCCTGTTCGCCATATTGAAAACGGCCATAACGTTCCGATGTATCAAACGAATATCGCTTGTGAAAGGGCGGGGGCATTTCATGGCCCGATGGTCGTCAGCATGAGACCCATTCCGGCGCATCAGATCACAAGAAGTGTACAAGTGACGTCTAGGTTCCCGTCAGTTCATGGTGGCCCCATTCATATAGGTGACCCAGCGATGATCGGAATTGACAATGTGGATCAGCCGGACTTTGGAGAACCATCTGTGATCAAAGAAGGAGAGGTCCCGGTGTTTTGGGCATGTGGGGTGACGCCGCAAGCCATTGTCATGCATACAAAACCAGACATTGCGATTACCCATGCACCTGGGCATATGTTCATCACAGATCAACGAGATCAACAGCTTGGTGTGCTTTAGAAAGAGAGGGGTCCTCAAGTGGCATTTTCAACAATAAAAAATTCTATCACCTTCCACCCGTTAGGAGATGCAGCGATTGTTATTCAAGCAGGAGCAGATATATGTGAAGAAATTCATGAGCGTGTTGTGCAGCTGTTTTCTTGTATTGAACAGCATCCATTTGCCGGATATGTGGAAGCTGTTCAAGCCTTTACAAACGTGACTGTTTTCTACGAGCCGTATACCGTTTATCAATCTGCCCATCTTCAACAACAAGATTTGTCCCCCTATGAATGGGTGAAAAGCTATATTGAAACACTCCTTGAAGAGAAATGGCAGGAGGGGGTTCAGGCTAAGCGCCGCACCATCGACATACCGGTCTGCTACGGGGGAGAGCTGGGTCCTGATTTAGAAGAAGTCGCCCGGATCAATCATTTAACACCAGAAGAAGTCGTGCGTATTCACACCGCAGGGACGTATCTTGTCTATATGATTGGATTTGCCCCAGGGTTTCCGTTTTTAGGCGGGCTGTCTGAAAAGATCGCAGCCCCGCGCAGGGAAACACCAAGAATGTCCATTCCAAAAGGATCTGTCGGCATTGCGGGAAAGCAGACCGGCGTTTACCCCATTTCCACACCTGGCGGCTGGCAGCTCATTGGACAAACACCGCTGCCACTCTTTCGACCAGACGAGAAAGTCCCGAGTCTATTGAGAGCAGGGGACGAGGTCAGATTTGTCCAAATGTCTGAAAAGGAATTTTTCAGCATGAAGGAGGCAGAACGTTGAGTATTCATGTCATCAAGCCAGGAATGTTCACAACCATTCAAGATAAAGGGCGGAAAGGCTATCAAAAGTATGGCGTCTTAACGAGCGGCGGCATGGATGCGCTCTCGCTTAGAATTGCCAACATTCTCACAGGCAACGAGGAAAACGAAGCCGTACTGGAAATCACATTAATGGGGCCGGGTCCTGTGTTGACATGTCACAAGGATGCGCTTATTGCAGTGACTGGCGCTGATGTAGAGATCGACATCGATGGAGAGCCAGCCCCTTTATGGAAGCCGCTTTTTATTCGAGCAGGAAGCACAATCACCTTTGGACCTTGTAAAAGAGGCTGCCGCGCTTACTTTGCTGTGGCAGGCGGATTCGATGTAGAGCCGGTGATGGAGAGCAAAAGCACCTATGTGAGAGCAGGAATCGGTGGACTGAACGGACGTCCGCTTGAAAAAGGAGACGTCCTGTCCATTGGAAAGCCTTTAATCGTAGCGGATCGATTGTCTGATAGACTCAAAAGCAATCTGAAGCAGTCGGCGTACAGCGCACCCGATTGGACTGTAAGTCATACACATTTTTTGCCGCTGCGGAAATCGCCCGTGATTCGGGTGCTGCCAGGGAGACACCTTTCTTTTTTTCAAGAAACATCTCAACACACCTTTTTTGAACAGCCTTACCAGGTCACGCCTCAATCAGATCGCATGGGCTGCCGCTTGAAGGGGGAGCCGGTTCATTTAAAAGAAAAGCTTGAATTGATTTCAGAGGCGGTTGCCTTTGGTTCTATTCAAATTCCTCCTGACGGTCAGCCGATTATTCTGCTGGCAGATCGGCAAACAACAGGCGGATACCCGCGGATTGGAGAAGTTGCGACGGTCGATCTGCCGCTCATAGCACAACCGATGCCCGGGGCGAATTTGTATTTTAAGCGAATCGACCATCAGGACGCGGAGCAGGCGCTATTTAAGCAAGAAGCAGAACTGAAGGAGCTTGCTGCTAGAATCAAGCTGGAAGCATTCGTTTAGAAAAGGGGATGGCCATGCAAAATACAAATAAAACCGTCGTGAAATCAATGGAGATTTTGCGGCTGTTTATCGCTCGTGACCAATTAACGTTAAATGAAATGATCGAGCTTTCCAGCATGCCGAAAACGTCTGTGCACCGCATGGCGAGCTCTTTAACCGATATGGGGTTATTAGAAAAGCAAGATTCAGGTGCTTATCGGTTAGGACTGATGTTTCTAGAATACGGTCAGCTTGTGGCGGATCGCCTTGATATTCGGAGAATTGCGAGACCATTTATGGAAGGCTTGCGGGATGAAGTGGGAGAAGCTGTACAGCTCATCGTTCGTGAAGGAGACGAAGCCATTTACGTGGATAAAATTGAAGGGACGCAGCCTGTTCGTCTCTACACCGCCGTCGGCAGGCGCTCTCCTTTATATGCGGGTGCTTGTGCGAGAAGTATTCTCTCCTTTTTGCCAGAGAACGAGAGACTCGCCTATATCGATTCGATTGAGCTAGGGAAAATCGGAATCGGAACCATTACAGATAAAGAGGTTCTTCGAAACATACTGGAAGAATCAAATGAGCGGGGCTATACGTTAAGTTATTCGGAGCTTGAAAACTATACAGCTGCGGTTGGAGCACCTATATTCAATCACCTTGGGGAAGTCGCAGCAGGAATTAGCATTGCTGGGTTTGAAGCGGGTTATCAAAAGGAACGTCTTCCATACTTAATTGAACAAGTCAAAAAAGCCGCGAGCGGTATCTCCAGAGAATTAGGCTTTCATCTAGATAAATAAAAAGCCAATGACCGTTAAGATCATTGGCTTTTCGCGTTCAGTTTATTAGAAAGTTTTACCTAAAGCTTTTGCACGTTCGATTGCATCTGCTTTAATTTGCTCTGCTTTCGCAGGTTCAGCATTGTGACCTTCAACGATAAGACCTTCGAAAGAAGGAATTCCGAAGAAGCTCGCAATTGTACCAAGGTAACGGTGGCCTGCTTCAAGTTCAGCAGCAGGACCTTCAGTGTAGTATCCGCCACGTGCTTGGATGTGTAGAGCTTTTTTGTCTGTTAATAATCCAACAGGACCTTGCTCCGTGTATTTGAATGTTTTACCAGCTACAGCAACAGAGTCGATGTATGCTTTAAGAACTGGTGGGAATGAGAAGTTCCAAAGTGGTGAAACAAATACATATTTGTCAGCAGAAACGAATTGATCGCTTAATTCGTTTAGGCGAGCAACTTTCGCTTGCTCTTCAGCTGAAAGTGTATCGAAACCAGCACCTGATTGCAGCTTGCCCCAGCCAGCGAATACATCTGCATCAATGTGAGGGATGTTTTCTTTGTACAAATCGATATGTACAACCTCGTCACTTGGGTTTGCTTCCTTATAAGATTCGATAAATGCTTTAGCAGTAGCCATACTGTAAGAAACTGTTTCATCATGCGGATGTGCAGTGATGTATAAAACTTTTGCCATGTTCATTCAATCCTTTCTGTTTCAGTGATTTTTTTAGCGTATCCCAAAGATACACTGAATATGTGGCATCTTTAATCATAGTGGAATGCTACGAAAAAGATGTAACAAGCACAGTTACATAAAAACTGATATTTTTATTGTAATCACAATGTAGTTTGAAGTCAAGGTATAAAGTCTCGAAATCAAGATAAAAAGTTTGTCAATTTTTCTGGAACGCATGCAGGTGCAAATTTCATGATCTCAACCTATTCTTATTGAACAAAAAATCAGTCGATCTCGCAAGTAAAGAGTTTGTAAAGACATCTCATGAAAAAAAGATGAATGCCTCTAAGTCATCTGCTACAAGCATCTGTTCTTCGATTTCGTATATATAAGAGAAGGCAGGAGAGAGTGAGGGATAAGAGTGGGACGATCCTATGTTGCGATTGGAGATTCCTTAACAGTTGGAGTGGGGGCACGTTTATTTGGTGGAGGCTTCGCAGAGCGGTATCAGTGGATGCTTGAAAAAAAGACACATACGCCAGTCGAGCTGTCTGTATTTGCAAAGTCAGGGTTAACAACAGATCAGATTTTACAGCTGTTCAAACGATCTGATGTGAGGCGTGCTATTGCAGCAGCTGACATCATCACCATCACAGGCTGTGGGAATGACCTTGTTCAAGCGATTCAGCAGTATGAAAAGGGTGAAGATGAAAAGAAATTGCTGCAAGCGACGCTGCATTGCCAAGCGAATTTCAGCAAAATGATTCAAGAAATCGCTCAGATCAAAAGAGGGCAGAAGCAGCCCTATTGCGTGTATCTCATGAATTTATATAATCCTTTTCCGCAAATACCTATAGCCGGGCGGTGGCTTCAGCAATACAATCATCAGCTTCGCTCGCTTGCTGCAAATCCGCATGTAGAGGTTGTGGATGTGTACCGGGGGTTTGAAGGACATGAAAATGAGTACTTATCGATTGATCAATTTCATCCGAACCATAAAGGATATGAAGCAATGGCAAAAGCATTGTTTCAACAATCCTGTAAACAGCTGTAATCCATTGGGATTGCAGTTTTTTTCATCCTTTTAAATGAAGGAGGGTTTCGATATGATAAAAGAAACGAAAGCGAAAGAGGTGTGCAGGCATGGAGGAAATCAGTGCATATTTTCAAAAAATGACAGGAACCGCTTATGAAGTGGGAAAACAGCAGGCTGTCTGGATGAAGAAAAAGCAATGGCTACAGACACAATACATTCGAACAGAACCGCTTGCAAAAGAGGCTGTGAAAGAAACGAAGCAGCTGATGCGCCCTTATCTTCCTCAGTTAGAAGAAGAGATTGCTGGATTTTGTGATGAACTGCAATTAGATGAGCGCTATTTGACCTTTTTCTATTCATCTCATCTACAGCCAGGCTGTTCCCACTGCGTGAGGCAGGAAAATATGGAGACGGGTCAACAAACGGTCATGCTGCGTAACTATGATTTCTCTCCGATATTTGATGATATGCGTCTTGTGACGACACATGTGAAGGGCTTGGCATATCATACAGGCTCGTCGCTGCTTTTGTTTGGCAGATCTGATGGGATGAATGAGCATGGTCTTTCTGTCACATTCTCTGCATGTGGTCCGCCGGTTGGAAATGAACCCGGTTTAAAGCCTCCAGCAGTTGCCGGCTTGCAAGTGTATCATGTGATTCGATCCGTTCTGGAAAACTGTAGAACGGTTGAGGAAGCCATTCGCTCTATTCAGGAAATGCCCGTTGCCTCAAATGTCCACCTCATGCTTGCCGATCGAAAAGGAGAAGCGGCTGTGATTGAAATCATTGATGGCCGTAAAATGGTGAGAAGACCGGAGGAAGGTTATATTGCAGCCACAAATCATCCAATTGCTGATCAAACAGCAAAAGGGGTGACGAAACATCATTCTGTTGTCAGATATGACATGCTAATAGAGGCATTAAAAGAACAACAAACAAGTGATTCTCTTGTTAAGCTGTTTCAGACAGAATATCCTGATGGTCTGGCTGTGCACAATTATGAGGAGCTGTTTGGAACAATGCGAACCGTCATCTTCCGTCCGGAAGAAGGAACAATGGATTATTGCTTTGGCTCTCCAATATACAATCCGACGTATTCTTTAAAAGCTGGGGGTTCACTGCCTTTTCATGAACAAAAGGTTCAATTTCATCAAAAGGATTATGGACCGTCATTTTGGAGAAATGTATGATCAGACGTTGTATTTAATTTTGTCACAGCCCATGTGCCAAAGTCAGATCAACTTAAGATTGCATCTTTTGTTGAAAGCGTTTTATATTAGGGTACGACAATAGACCTATTTTTGCAGAAGGAGGCATTTCATGTACATAACGGCACGAGAACAGAAGATCATCAAATACATCATTCAGCAAAATCGTTATGTCACGATTCGTGAGATAGCCGATTCTGTTCAGGTGAGTACAAGAACGATTCATAGAGAACTAAAATCGATTAAACCCATATTAAAGAATTATGATCTTTCACTAGATAAACAGCCGGGGAAAGGCTTGAAGGCAGTCGGTGAACAGGAGGATAAACAGCGGCTTCTTGCTCATATGTCAAATGAGGATCAAATTGAATATAGCTCTGATGAACGGAAGCTCTTAATATTATGTGCGCTGCTTGAAGCAAAGGAACCGGTGAAATTATATACACTCGCTTCCGATTTGCAGGTCACAAATGCGACGATCAGCTATGACTTAGATGAACTGACGGAGTGGATCGCGCCATACGGTTTGCAGCTGATCCGAAAACGCGGGTATGGCATTGAATTAAAAGGACCGGAGGAAGCAAAACGAAAGATTGTCGGCAACCTCATTGTCGACCGGCTCGATATTCAATTATTTTTAGAAACGATTGAAATGAATATCAAGCAACGAACGAAAGCGACGGAAAAAGTGTTTGGCGTTGTCAGCAGAGGGCAGCTGCTCAAGGTAGAAAGACTTCTCTTTCATTTGAAAAATCGACTGTCACTCTCTTTATCTGATAGTGCCTATATTGCGCTTGTCGTTCACTTAACCTATGCTATCGAACGGATTCAGCTTGGCGAAACCATTCGAATGGAAGAGGAAGAGCTGCTTGAACTAAAGCGGACGAAAGAATTTGAATCATCACTGCGAATCGCAAGAGCACTTGAACGCATGTTTAATGTCGAAATCCCTGAAGCAGAGGTCGGATATATGACCATCCATCTGCGCAGTGCAAACCGCAGCTTTGGGGCAGAATACCGTATTGATGAAATCGAGCTGGATATCGCGATTAGAACGAAGAAGCTCATTGATTTTATTTCAAATAAAACTGGCTATCATTTAAATGAGAATGATTCATTGTATGAGGGACTCGTGTCTCATCTTGAACCTGCCATGAACCGTTTAAAGGAAAAGATGAGAATCTACAATCCACTTACACAACAAATTAAAAAGGACTACTTTTTACTTTTCATGGCGATTGAAGAAGGAGTCGAACGTTTCTTTCCAGAGATCGAATTTCCAGAGGATGAAATCGCCTTTATTGTGCTTCACTTTGGCTCAGTGCTTGAGATCAAAAAAGAAGAAACGAACATTCATGCATTGGTCGTGTGCTCAAGCGGGATCGGTTCCTCTAAAATGCTCGCATCTCGGTTAAAAAAAGAATTGCCAGAGATCGCCGAATTTGATCTGTCTTCCTTGATGGAACTAAAAGAAATCGATGCATCAAGCTATGACATGATTGTCTCGACCGTTCCTATCCCATATGAGCATATCGATTACATCATGGTCAGTCCGCTCTTAAACGAGGATGATGCTATGCGTGTGAAGGCTCATATTAAACGAAAGATTCCTTATATGATCGAGAAAAAAAGGATGAAAGAAGCTGCCAAAGAACCGGTACAAGAATCCATTAATATGATGGCGGTTGCAGAGCAGGTGACGAATTACATGTCTGTGATTCGCAGCATCTTGTCCCATTTCACCATCGACAATAGAAAGGCGATGCCGCAGCATGAGGCAACAATCAGTCAGCTGCTTCGTCAGCTTGAAGAGGAAGGATTTATCACACATGCGGATGAGGTAGCAAGTGGTTTACTAGAACGTGAACAGCAAGGTGGTTTAGGGATTCCTGGTACAGAATTTGCTCTTTTTCATTTAAAGCATACGTTCATCAAGGAACCCATCTTTCATATTTATGATCTTGATCAGGCATACGAGGTCAAAAGCATGGACGGCGGGCAGCAGCAGATGTCACGAATGCTCATGATGCTGGCGCCGCTAGAGCTAGGCAAGGAAGGGTCAGAAATGTTTAGTCTGATCAGTTCATCCATCATTGAAAGTGAGGAAAGCATGACGCTTTATGGTCATGGGTTAAAGGAAGACATTGAACAGAAATTGCATCAGCTGTTCTATCAATTTGTCAAAGAGGCAAAGTGGTAAGAAAAAAGCCGAGAGCTTATTCGCTTCTCGGCTTTTTGGCTGTGACACAGACAGCAAGCGTTGGACGAATTTCCTCATACTCAACAGAAAAATGGTCAAACCCCGCAAACTGTAAATCATTCAATATGTTTTCACCCATCTCTTTTGTCCGGCTCGCATCAGCACCTTTTTCTCTTGGCTGCATCACAATGACGAGTTTTCCGCCGGGTTTCAACGTGTGATAAAGGTTGAGTAGGCCAGTCTTTGGATCATCCCAAATCGTAAAGTTGTTCACAGACAGTACTTTGTCATACTGCTTTCCCGGCAAACGTGTTTTCTCGATTTTTCCTACATACAGCCGGACTTGTTTGTCCATTGACCGTTTGTTTACGCGGGACTGTGCTTGCTCCTGCATGGTCGAGGAAGCATCTAGCCCATCTATATGGAGACCTTCATAATGCTTAAGCATATGCTTGATGCTGTAGCCGGGTCCATAGCCGATTTCCAAAATGTTTTCACCATCTGACAAATCTAAATGCTGGATCGCCCACTGATTCAGTGCTTTATTTTCATTTGCCATAATGAAACCTGCAATGCTTCCGAGCCAGCCTTTTGGTTTGCTAAAGGTTTTCGAAATGGTTGACAGCATGTGAGAACGCTCCTTTTTAATGATCTAGTAACCGATTTTATCCATCTTGAAACATGCCGTTTTTCAAAACGCATCTGTGCCGCACCGGGATGTTTGAGTGAAAAAGTGAGGTGGTAATGAAAGGATACATCAACAAATCAAGGAGGAGCTTACACATGGATTTACGTGAATATTTAACAAATGGCATTCCGCGCCAAACACAGGATCAGCAGCCAGGCAGTGAAAGGGAAATGAATCCTGCGCCGATCTTTGAGGATGAATCATATCAAGGGTCTGGCAAGCTCAAAGGGAAAGTCGCACTGATTACAGGCGGAGATAGTGGAATTGGACGTGCTGTATCTGTTGCCTATGCAAAAGAAGGGGCACACGTCGCCATTGTGTACTTAAATGAACATGAGGATGCAAAGGATACGCAAAAGCGCGTAGAACAGGAAGGCGTCAAATGTTTAACGATTGCAGGAGATGTCGGTGACGAAGTCTTTTGCGAGAAAGCGGTAGAAAAAACAGTTGAAGCCTTTGGGCAATTAGATATTTTAGTGAATAATGCGGCTGAACAGCATCCGAAAGAACGGATTCAGGATATATCTAGTGAACAGCTTCACCAAACCTTTAGAACCAACTTCTATTCCTATTTTTATTTTACGAAGAAAGCACTGGATTACTTAAAACCAGGAAGTACAATTATTAATACAACATCCATTAACCCATATCGAGGCAACAAAGTGCTGATTGATTATACGGCGACAAAAGGCGCCATCAATGGCTTTACGCGTTCTATGGCTCAGTCGCTTGTGAAGGATGGGATTCGGGTGAACGGTGTAGCGCCAGGTCCAATTTGGACGCCGCTCATTCCATCTACATTTGATGAGGATCGTGTGGAAAGCTTCGGGGCAGAAACCCCAATGGGAAGACCAGGACAGCCTGTAGAGCATGTCGGCTGCTATGTGCTGCTTGCTTCTGACGAATCGTCTTATATGACAGGACAAACACTTCACGTCAACGGCGGTTCCTTTATGAATACATGATCAATAGCGCACCGCCCACCTGATTGGGCGGTGTGTTTAGTATTTCTTGCGATTTTTCTGCACAGATGAGACAGACCATACGATAATGCCCACAACAACTGCCGCAATGACAAGTGAACTTAAATGGAACATCGTTTCATGATGCATGTTCAACTTCTCCCTTCATTGAGCCTGTTTTCTATAGCATCAGCCAGAAGATCTCTTTTTATGAAAAACACATTTCTTTGTTTAATGAATGGATTGTCGTGGAAACCTAAGAGTACGGATGAAATTTGAAGGAGTGAAACGATATGTCACAAGAAGAATTAAAACAAAAGGTACTCAATCTATTAGATGAACAAAAGGTCGGAACACTGGCGACCGTTGAACAGGATAAGCCGCATACCCGCTACATGACTTTTTTCCATGAGGGACTGACATTATATACACCAACGAGCAAAGAAACACATAAAGCAGACGAAATTGAAAAAAACCCGAATGTCCATATTCTCATTGGTTATTCAGGTGAAGGATTCGGTGACACGTATGCAGAAATCGCAGGTACCGCCACATTAACCGATGATCCAGAACTGATCGACCGCCTTTGGTCTGAGGAGATGGAGAAATGGTTTAAAGGAAAAGATGATCCGAACCTAGTGATTCTGAAGATTGATCCAACATCTATTCGTTACATGAATGAAGGAAACCGTACTCCAGCTGAATTATCACTTTAACACTTGCGTAAGATGGGGGGATGTGTTATAGTTTTATATTAAGTGTTGAAATAAGCAAATAAATAAAGAAAGTAAACTTTCTTTTTTCTATGACATAATGAGAAGCAATAGAGCTTCTACTAGATAAGAACGAGACGCTGTCAAAGCGAACAAACTTATTCTTTTCCTTCTGCACCCGCCCCCTATAAAAGCGGAAGAGTGGAAAAAAGACGTTTTGATTTACAATTCACACTGGCACGGCTTCGGAGCCGTAAGGACGAATGAGAGGTAGGGCTTTCGTTGTCTTGTTATCCAGAACTTCCATGGCGTTTACTTTCAAACGTAGGTTCACTCGGAACACATATGACACACTGATATGATCGAATCTTAATTCATACACTCCGTAACGGAGATCACACATTGATTATTTATTTGCATGAAAAAAGCAAGAAAAAGGCTGCCATCTATTTGGCAGCCTTTTTCATTGGATTCATTTCATGATCACTCAATTCTTCCTTTCTTCTGATAACGCCAAATCTTCTGAATAAAAAAGAACATCACCGCAAACAAAATAGAAAAAATGAACATGTCCAAGAGTGTCACGCCTCTATTTGGGTGCACAATGCCAAACCAAACCCATTGCAGAACAAAAGAGATAGCAAAATAACTAATGGATTCTTTCATGATTTTCCCCCTTTCATTTATTTTTTTGACCTTTTAGCCATAACAGCCAAATGAAGAAAGAACCGATGACACATGATAGTAAAGTGACAGGCGGCAAGGTATGCCAGCTAGTCAGCCCCTTTACAAAACACATATAAAAAAAGAAAATGGAAATGGATACGAGCACCCATTGCTTGAACCAACGGGGAACACGCAGCCAAGCCGCTAGAATGATCGATGATAGCTTACTCATTGTGATAACATCCTTTTTTCGAATCTGATTGGATTTTATCGCAAATTACCAAGTTTGTAAAATATGGAACTTAAAGGCTGGAATGGTATTCTTCTAGCATGAAACATTCTCGTTGCACTGACGTATAAGATAAAGGAACCTCATGAAAGGAAGCGATCAAGTGAAAAGAATACCAGTGATTTTCCTCAGATATATTGTCTTCTTTATTCCAGCGATCATTCTTAGTGTCTTGGTGTGGAACCATTACCAAGATGATTTGTCAGCAGGGAAAGTGACGGAATATGACGTCAAACGAATATTTACATTTGATGAAGGAAAACGAGTGGTGAGTGCTGTATCAAAAGACCAGCAGCTCCATTTTGAAATGTATGATCCTCAATCAGGAAAAAGAATCAGTGAATGGACGACAGCAAGCGATTCGTTTAATGAAATGCTGCCATCCATTCAAGGTAACAATCTCTTACTTGCTTTAAAAAATAAAGACGGGCAGCTGTTGATCGAGAAACTAACGCCAAGCGGAGAAAAGAAAGAGCTCGTTAAGCAAAATCTACAGATACCCTCGTTTTTAAAAACGAATACATATCAATGGAATGGACGGCTTGTGTTTACAGGAGAAATGGAAGGCGCCGCTGCAGTCCTTGGTGAGCTAAAGGATGGTCAGTTTCATGTGCACAATCTAAGCGAGCTAAAGCTGCCAGCAAGGCCAGTCTCTATGGATGTCGTCATGAATTCCTTTAGAGGACAGACGCCTATTCCTATATTTGAATTGACTTTGAAAAATGACCAGAAGGCATATGTCAGCGGAGTCTCAAACGATAAGAATCAGCTTGGGGTCTATGTCTCCAAAAACGCTGAACCGTTTAGCCTCATTGAAGATAAAGTGGAGCAGCAGCTGGAAAAAACGATCGGAACATCCCAAAACTTTGCAGTCGCTGTCGAATCTAACTATCCAAAAAGACCAAGGAAAGTGAATGCAGAGGGAAGGCTTGGGGAAGTCGTTCCAACACCAAAACCGATTTATCAAACCCTTATCTACCAGCTTAATGAGGAAGAAGTTCTTCTTGCAGGCTCTACAGCAAAGGACGAAGCAAAAGGCAAGCTGACTGGTTATATTTATAACCACCGCACGAATAAGACGACGTCCGTCAGCAAACTTTTGCAGTCGTTTTCATATGAAACGTTACAAAGAGAAGGACTCTCTTTCAATAAAAATGTGAAAAGCGATTGGATCTATTATTCAATCGACAATCAATTAACGGGTGCATTTGAGACGAAGAGCAAAGAGCTAAAGGAATTTCCTTTGAAAAAAATGATCTCAATCGAAAACGCCAGTCCTGCTCACCAAACGTCTGTTGACACCTTTATGCAATATGTCATGAAAGGCGGACCGCTCATTCTCAACTGGGCGATATGGCTGTTTATTCCACTGCTGTTATTTGTGCTAGCCATCTTCCTGCCGCCGATTTTGAGACTGGTGAGAAAGAACAAGATGAAAGACAGTGTCACATTAGAAGCCAATATTGTATCTGTCAAAGAAACGGGTACCTACATCAACGAACAGCCGCTTGTCAAAATGCAGCTGCAATTTAAATACGATGGGGAAAATATCGAGAAGGCAGCTAAAACGGTTGTATCCTACACCCAAATACCGCAGCCGGGTCAGCGTATCGCCATTCTCTACAATCCGAAGAAGAAAAAGGCGATGCTCTTAAAAGAGGGGGACTTCTCACAGACAAGTGAGCCAAAGTTCATCAAAGGCGCTGTTTTAAGAAATATAGAATCATATGGAACCGTAGGACGAGGCACGGTCTTATCGCTTACATTTGAAGCAGATCAGGAAAGGTATACCATTCCGATGATTCAAGCCGCTGGTTTTGAATTTAGAACAGCAGAAAAAGCCGACCTCGTCGACATTAGCGGTCAGTTGAAAATGGCAGCCTATGGCCATGAAGTGCGGAATCGATCGGGGAAAGACGCGACATTAACAGGAACCATCCAGCGGGTGAAGCAATATCCAGTCACGATTCATGGTCAGAAGCCGATCATGCTAGATGTGACGGTTTCTAGCGGAGATCAGTCCATCACAAAAACGGTCAGTCAATTCATCCCTGATCATATGGAGGTCGCGCCAGGAACTCAAATCACGATGCAGACAAAACAAGAAGAGCTGGATAAAGAAATCAGTCTCATGCAAGAGAAACAAGGAAGTGCAAAAGTGACCCATGTCGCATTTGCTGGTGTCATCGGCAACCAGCCGCTAGCGATCATTCAGATTGAGCGAGATGGCATGATGTATGAAGTGAAACAGCCAATCGATCCAATCACTAGCGTACTGCCGGGTGATGAATTATGGGTGGCATATCACGAAATGACGCGTCAAGCAGCCATAGTGAAATATGCATCGATTTAAAAAATACTTCAGCGTGTAGAAAAAGGGCTAAAACGAATTTCGTTTTAGCCCTTTTTGATTAAGCTTTTGTATCATACTGGCGGAGCACCTTATCATAGGCGAAGTTGCCGAAAGGAATGAACGCCGCAAAAAAACCAGCGATCGACCATTTCAAATGCCAGCGAACTTTAAAGGTCACATATGCCAAAATCAGCATATAGATGACAAACAATGCGCCATGAAGAGAGCCTACAATGGTGACTGCCATCGGAATATCCGCAAAATATTTCAGAGGCATGGCAATTAAAAGAAGGGTTAAAAGAGACATACCCTCAATAAAACCCGCCTTTCGAAGACGGCTAATACTTGTATGCATAAACAAATCCTCCTGTATAAAAGCTAGTTTCTCATCTTCTAATATAAACGAAAGATCGTCTGGACATGCTAAAATCTACGAAAAATTCAAAATATGTTCATGTAATGCTTAAAAAATGGGAAAAAGGAAAAATCACTTAATCCGTGTTTGTTTCAGAGAGTACTTGCTTTAAGTGCATCACATCATGTAACAAATGATTCGTCATCGCTTGAACGGCTTCTGTGGAGCGGCGCTCTTTCATTTCAGAATAAATGGCAGCATGCTCTGTTTGAATCGTCTCAGCACGCGCCCCGCCGCTAAAATGAAAGATGCGGCAAAAATGAATGAGTGCATTCACATGATTCAATTGTTTACATAAGCGGTGATTGTGACTCGCTAGAATGATTTTTTGATGAAAGGCTTCATGTAACTGGACGATGTCTTTAGATGGCAGCTGCTGTTTGATTGCTTCGTCTGCCTGCGTGAGGACATGCCCAATTTCCTCCAGCTCTCTTTGCGAGGCTTCCTTGCATACAAGCTCAACAGCAAGCGTTTCTAGGGCGATCCGAATTTGATAAAGCTCCTCGACATCTTTTTCCGTTAACGTATAGACAGAGTAGCCCGACCGATGATCAGCGATCAAGAGCTCATCTTTTTCTAAAAGTCTCATTGCCTCTCTCACTGGTGATCGGCTTACACCAAATTGTTTGGCAAGCTGTGTCTCATTGATGCGTTCCCCCGGCTGAAACTGTCCATCAAATATCATTTGCTTCAGCTGTTCATAAAATTGCATATGGTATGGTGCTGGTCTTTCCATCTCGAATGAATTCATCCTGTCATTCCCTCATTTACACATCATCTTTTGTCTCATGTTATCCAAGTTTTTCCCTCTAGGCAAGCCTGCATCGGAAAAGTCAATATCGTACAATTCAAGAGAAAAAGGGTGTGCTACACTGATGATCAGTTCAGTGAAAGAGGGGATCGACATGAAAACACAAGAGGAACGAACGGTACATTTTGATCAGGACTTGCAAATAGAGGCGTATCGCTTTCATGGCATCATGCAAAAGTTCCCGAATCATTTTCATACATACTATGTGATTGGATTTATTGAGGATGGTCAAAGACGTTTGATCTGCCAAAATAAAGAATACATCATTGAAAAGGGAGACATTCTTCTTTTCAATCCATATGACAATCATGCATGCGAGCAGATTGATCACAGTACACTAGATTATCGTTGTTTAAATATTGAAGCAGATGTGATAGAGAAGATGTTTCAGCACAAGCCGCATTTTAAAGCTCCTGTGTTTTCACAAAGTGAACTGACAAAGCCGTTATATGATCTTCATCAAATGATTACAGAAGAAGCCCCAGCTTTGAATAAACAGGAAACGTTCTATTTCTTTATGAAGCAGCTGATTGAAGCCTACGCTGATACATCAGAGGAAAAAGCGTCAGTAGTACATGCCACCGAACAAAAAGTCCAAGACGTACAGCAATATATTGAAACACACCTTACGGAAAATATATCGTTAGACGACTTAGGAGAGCTTGTCTCCATGAATAAATACTCACTTCTGCGTGCTTTTACAAAGTACAGAGGGATCACGCCGTATCGTTATTTACAAACAGTGAGAGTGAATTATGCGAAGGAGCTTCTCGCCAAAGGAGTGAAGCCTGTAGATGCGGCAGTCTCCACCGGTTTTTCTGATCAAAGTCATTTGAGTCATTTCTTTTCAGAATTTATTGGGCTCACACCAGGGCAATATCAGCAAATTTTCACAAAGCAGGTAACAGCAGATGAAAAATAAACAGCTTCTTGGTCATCTAGCGGCCATGTTCACCATTTTTCTATGGGGATCAACCTTTATCTCAACCAAAATATTGTTAACGGCTTTTTCTCCAACAGAAATATTATTTTTTCGCTTTTTTATTGGATATCTCGCTCTGATGATGATCTATCCGGTCACTATGAAGGTGCAGCGTAAAAAGCATGAATTGATGTTTGCGCTCGCAGGGTTATGTGGTGTGGTCTTATACTATTTTTTAGAAAATGTCGCACTCACCTATACGTTTGCTTCGAATGCAGGTGTCATCAGCTCAGTTGTACCATTCTTCTCATTTTTATTGGCTTATTTTTTATTGAAAGATGAGCCTTTGCATCGCCGGTTTTTCATAGGCTTTTTCATCGCGATGACAGGAATTGTCCTGATTAGCTTTAATGGAATGACGACGTTCCAATTGAATCCAATCGGTGATGCGCTAGCATTAACGGCGACCATTGTCTGGGCCTTCTATTCTATTTTATCGAAAATCATCAATCAATATGGATACCATATCATTCAAGTGACGAGACGTGTCTTTTTTTACGGCTTACTCTGGATGCTTCCCCTGATCTGGCACTTTAAGATTCGTATAGACTGGGAGCGATTGACGAACCCGTCGTTTGCCTTTCACTTATTGTTTTTAGGCCTGTTCGCATCAGCTATTTGTTTTCTCACATGGAGTTTTTCAGTGAAAACGCTCGGTGTGGTGAAAGCGAGTGTGTATATTTATGGCGTTCCTATTATTACGATGGTCATTTCAATGATCGTTCTTCATGAGAGATTGACCCTCATGTCTGTGCTTGGAACGGCACTGATCTTAGGCGGACTGCTGCTTTCAGATAAAAAAGGTACGAAGAGGAAGAAGGAGAAACCCTCGATGCTTTTGCAGGATAAACAGGCGCTTTGATCAAAAAAGCGCCTTTATCCATTGAAAGAACATGCACTCTCTAGTAAACTCAAACTTAAACGGTCGACGGTCGACCGAAAATAAAGGGGGAGAAATAAATGAAGCATGTTTCAATTGCGGCGATACCAGGTGACGGGGTTGGGAAGGAAGTTGTACCTGAAGCCATACGAGTATTGAAAGCGGTATCAGAAGTGCATGGCGGTCTGTCTTTTACCTTTCAGGATTTTCCGTGGAGCTGTGAATATTATTTAGAGCATGGCGAGATGATGCCAAAGAATGGATTACATCAATTGAAAGCCTTTGACAGCATTTTCTTAGGGGCTGTCGGAGATGCCAATTTAGTGCCGGATCACGTATCACTTTGGGGACTGCTTATTAAGATTAGGCGGGAATTTGAACAGGTGATAAACATCAGACCTGCAAAACAGCTTAGCGGCATTCGCTCACCGCTTGCTCAGCCAAAGGATTTCGATCTTCTAGTTGTCAGAGAAAACGGTGAAGGTGAATATAGTGAAATTGGAGGCCGTATGTATCAAGGGGAAGATCAGCTTGCAGTTCAAAATGCGGTGTTCTCAAGAAAAGGGACAGAGCGTGCGATGCGTTTTGCCTTTCAATTAGCAGAAAAAAGACGAAAGCATGTGACGAGTGCAACCAAATCGAATGGGATCGTTCATACCATGCCTTTTTGGGATGAAGTGTTTCAAGACGTAGCAAAGGATTATCCAGAGGTGACAGCAGACTCACAGCACATTGACGCGCTCTCAGCCTTCTTTGTAACAAGACCAGAAAAATTCGATGTGATTGTTGCCAGTAATTTGTTTGGTGATATTTTGACAGACCTTGGGGCAGCCATTATGGGAAGTATTGGCGTAGCGCCTGCCGCCAACATTAATGTAAATGGTAAATACCCATCCATGTTTGAGCCTGTACACGGATCAGCTCCAGACATTGCGGGAAAAGGAATCGCCAACCCAATCGGTCAAATCTGGACCGCTAAACTCATGCTTGATTATTTCGGGGAGGAAGAACTGGGCACACATCTGCTCAAAACCATCGAATCAGTCACAGCAGATGGCTTTTTAACGGCAGACATCGGCGGCGCCTATCAAACGCAAGAAGTCACAAACGAAATCATCACACGATTGAAGAAATAACGTATTAATTATAAATATAGGCAAGTATTATCTATAACTCGCCCTTAGATTTTATTTTTTTTGAAAGTGTGTTATATAGTAACCAAGCGTTTTTATCTCCTGCATAGAAAAAATATTTTTTGCTTTGGATATCTTCATTTTTATAACAAATACCTAAGTGAATACATTCACTTAAAATTTTCGAGGATTTTTTCTTAGCTAGATTTTTCTTCAAATCCAAAAAGAAATTTGTAACTAAAAGTGCAACGATGTAAGGTGTAAATAAAATTGTAGCGAGATTAATAAGATTAGCTTTTGAAAAATTCTTTATATATATATTTATCTCATTGAAATTTATTTTTTCTTTTTCTGCTAATTTCAATGCAACTTGTTTTTGTTCTAATAATGAAGGTCCAGAGAAATTAATACTTACATGAAAAAAAATAGAGATAGATACTAATGAAATGATAATATTACTTAATTTAAGTACATTGCTTAATTGATCCAGTTGATATGGTGGATGAAATATAATAATTATTAAAAGAAATATTACAGAATATATAGTTATTATAATAAAAACAAAAATATATTTCTCATTAAGAATATAAGAAACAATAATAAGGTTTTCATTTTTGAAAGTTGATATGAATTTTATAAGGTGATTATATGCATTATTGTTTGTGGAAAATGAAAAAAGAGTTATAACCAACGTTAAAACTGAAAGGATTAAAAAAATCAAACCGAAAAATCCCAAAAATGTAGTGCTAATAATCCCTAAAAATCTAATGTAAAAATTATTGCGATATATTGATAAACCGATTAGAAATAAGCAAAAACTAAAAGAAAGCAAAGAAATTCCATGGATACTATTCCAAAAATGATAAAATATATTGAAATTCAAACCAATGGTTATTTCTACTAAAATAAAAATTATAGATATTAACATTATAATTTGACCTCGGATTTGACGGTCTACTTTAAAGTTCTCATCAGTAATATCTAGGTGCTTAAGTTTAAGTGTTGATATATATATAGATATGGTTTTTAAAATCCAAAATAATGGGATGAGAGAAAATGATAGTTTAAATATCATAATATGTATGGAACTAAGTAAACTTATCAAAATATAATACCCTAAAGATAAATTCAAACCTTTTTTTATACTAACTTTAGTGATGTAGGTCCAAACAGTTTGCATTCGTTCTCCTTAATTTTTTCTTTTTATACTAATTATAACATTTGTGAAGGTGTGTACCAATAGCTATATAGGACAATCTAAAATGAGATCATCACACGATTGAAGAAATAATCCGTTATTAGAACCGCATCTCCACGTCTGCTATAATAAAAGGATGGATAGAAGAAAGAGATGTGAAATCTAGTGTCAAAAACAGTTGTATTAGCAGAGAAACCTTCAGTCGGACGTGATCTTGCACGTGTACTGAAGTGTCATAAAAAAGGAAATGGCTTTTTAGAAGGAGATCAATACATTGTGACGTGGGCGCTTGGCCATTTGGTCACACTGGCTGATCCAGAAGGCTACGGAAAAGAATTTCAATCCTGGCGTTTAGAGGATTTACCAATCATTCCCGAACCGCTTAAGCTTGTGGTGATGAAAAAAACAGGCAAACAATTCCAAGCAGTGAAAGCGCAGCTTGCGAGGAAAGATGTCAAAGACATTGTCATCGCAACAGATGCTGGACGTGAAGGGGAGCTTGTCGCTCGATGGATTCTTGAAAAAGCGCATGTGAAAAAGCCTTTGAAACGATTATGGATCTCATCTGTAACGGACAAAGCCATTCAAGAAGGCTTCAAACGATTAAAAGACGGCAAAGAATACGATAACCTGTATCGCTCAGCCGTTGCACGTGCAGAGGCAGACTGGATTGTCGGCATCAACGCAACAAGAGCGCTGACAACGAAGTTCAATGCACAGCTTTCCTGCGGACGGGTGCAAACACCAACGATCGCCATGATCGCCAAACGAGAAGAAGACATTCAGCAATTTCAGCCGAAGCCGTTCTATGGATTGACTGCACAAGTAGATGGACTGACTTTGACATGGCAGGATGCCAAAACAAAGCAAAACCGGACATTCCAAGAGAGTGTGATCAAAGAACGCTTGACAGCCTGCGAAGGAAAACCAGCAGTGGTTGATGCGTTGAAAAAAACAGCGAAAAAAGCTTTCGCGCCGGGACTGTACGATCTGACTGAATTGCAGCGTGATGCACATAAACGCTATGGTTTTTCAGCCAAAGAAACATTATCTACGCTTCAGCGATTGTATGAGCAGCATAAGCTCGTAACATATCCACGTACAGATTCACGATTTATTTCAGCGGATATCGTTCCTACATTAAAAGATCGTTTAAAAGGAATGAACGTCAGACCGTACGCCCAGCATGTGAACCGGATTTTACAATCAGGTGTGAAAGCGCACAAAGGCTTCGTCAATGATGCCAAAGTGTCAGATCACCATGCGATTATTCCAACCGAGGAAGAGCTGTACCCAGGAGTATTAAGCGATAAAGAGCGTAAATTATATGACCTCATTGCCAAACGATTCCTTGCGGTACTCATGAATCCTTTCGAGTATGAGGAAACAACGGTCATCACCAAAATAGGCAGTGAAACGTTCACAGCAAAAGGGAAAACCGTGCAAGCAGCTGGCTGGAAAGCCGTGTACGATGACTCATATGAAGAAGAGGAATCAGCCGAGGCAGATCAACATTTGCCGCTGCTTTCAGAAGGACAGTCACTAGATGTACGACAGCTGAAAGAGACAAGAGGAGAAACGAAACCTCCTGCACGTTTTAATGAAGCGACCCTATTATCTGCTATGGAAAACCCAGCGGCATTTATGCAGAACGAGGAAAAGGACTTAGTAAAAACCCTTGGTGAAACAGGTGGTTTAGGGACAGTAGCAACAAGAGCGGATATTATTGAAAAGCTGTTCAATAGCTTCTTAATTGAGAAAAAGGGCAAAGACATTTTCATCACATCGAAAGGGAAGCAGCTGCTCTCGTTAGTGCCTGAGGACTTAAAGTCCCCTGCGTTAACAGCGGAATGGGAACAAAAGCTTTCTAAAATCGCCAAAGGGCAATTGAAGGCTTCTCAATTCATGAGTGAAATGAAGTCATATGCCAAACAAGCTGTATCTGAAATCAAACAGACGAACCAGACCTTTAAGCATGACAATGTCACTGGCACCCATTGTCCAGACTGCGGTAAACTCATGCTGAAAGTGAATGGAAAACATGGCACGATGCTCGTTTGCCAGGACCGAGAATGCGGCCATCGTAAAAATGTGGCGAAGAAAACAAACGCACGCTGCCCGAACTGTCTTAAAAAGCTCGAGCTGCGCGGAGAAGGCGATGGCAAAATCTTTGCTTGTGTATGCGGCCATAGAGAAAAACTGTCTGTCTTCGAAAAACGCAAATCTCAATCCAATCAAAAGAAAGCCAGTAAGCACGATGTGTCTAAATATATGAAGAAACAAAAGAAAGTGGAAGAACCAATTAATAACGCACTAGCTGAACAATTAAAGAAGTTAAAATTAGATCAATAGTTCTATAAAAACCCGTGCGGAAACGCATGGGTTTTTCAGTATTATTAAGTATATCGGCATATTGTTTTTCTGGAAATGGGAATGAATATGCGGAAAGGCTCGTAATTTGGCATAAAATATTCATTTAAATTTAAACAAAAACGCTCTATAATAAATCGTTAGATGCTTAGAGAACGCGGAATTGAAAGGGGACACGAATGCATACACGCATATATCGTACAGCAATTGTTTTACTCATTGTCATTCTACTAGGCGGATGTACCTGGGAACAGCAGAAAGAATCAGCTGATCCAGTATCATCTCAGCCCGTTTTGCCTGGAGAATATTTTATCACTCACCACTTAATGACAGATCAAGGCTTAATTCGCACCTCTTTTGCAGAGCAGCACATCTACTTATCTGAATCACTTGGACTTTGGATGGATTATCTTGTTCGAAAAAAAGATCAAAATTCATTTGACCAACAATTTGATGTTCTGCAAGATCAATTTTTACTAGACCATCATCTTCTCAGCTGGCAAATTGAATCCGATCAAAAAAATAAGGCCAATGCTTTAGTCGATGATTTACGTGTAGTGACGGCACTTCAAAAGGCAAATCATTTGTGGAAGAAGTCAGCGTATCAAACGACAGCAAAAGAAATCGCTCAAGCGTTAAAAGAAAAAAACATGTTCAAAGGCATATTGTCCGATTATTATGATGCATCAACCAATCGAACTTCACATACAATCACACTCTCATATATAGACCCAAAAGCAATCAAAGAATTGGAATCCCTCCAAATATTCACGAAACAAATGACCAGTAACCAATTAGCCATTCTAAAACAAGCACCGAGAAAAAAAGGATTCTTTCCTAAATCCTATGACATAAAGAAAAAAACCTATTCATTCGATCAAGAAATCAATATGATCGATCAACTTTATACAGCTTTACATGCATATCATGCAAAGGTGAATACGTCCGAGATCATGAAATGGCTTAAAACGTCGTTTAAACAAGAAGGCAAACTGTACGGAAGATACAAACTGAGCACATTGAAGCCATCTGTCACATATGAATCGCCTTCGGTATATGCACTCGTCATTTTGTATGCCCTTAAACAAAACGAGCTGAAATTCGCAAAGACTGTCTATCACCGCATGAAAGAATTACAAACTCAAGATCCTCTCAAGCCTTACTACGGAGGATACATGAATGAAAAAGAGACACACTCATTTGATAACTTATTGCCTTTAATTGCAGAAAGGGAGCTTCTAAATGAATCGGTTGTTCAGTAACACGTATCGCTTGTACTATTCTCTGCTCCTCACGTTTGCAGGCCTTATTTTGTTTATGGGCTACCTTAACGTACAAGATGCGGAGAGCTTTATGATCATCGCACTGACATTTGTCGTGTTAGGCTGTGGTATTTTATTTGGTATCCTACCAGCATTAATTTTCACCTTACTGTTTTTGTTCTTTATTGGAAGCGTCATGTTCTTTACAGAGCTTGGTCATGAAAATTCCCTTTTTTCAAATCAAACATTGCAAGATGTAGTAATTTGGGGCGTAGCACTTCTTTTTTTCGCTATTTCAGCGGGAAGCTTGCATGAACGGATCAATACGCTGCGTCACACCATTGAACAACAAAAGCAGGCCATCAAACAATTTGTGGCGATTGACTCGACAACAGGATTTGACAATGCTGAGCGAATGAAGCTCGAATTATCCGAGGAAATGAAACGGGCAGAACGGTACAAACAGCCATTTGTCTTTATCCTTCTTCATATGAATTACGCAGCGGAATTCAAATCGTTATATGGAGAAAAAGAAATGCAGCATCTATTTCAGCAATTAAGTCTCAAGATACGCGAAAGCGTAAGAGAAACCGATAAAAAATTTCGGTTATCTGAAGAACGAATGGGCTTGCTGCTAACCCATACACCAGAAGAAAATGTGTCAGTTGTCCTTGATAAGCTAAAGGATAAACTGCAAACGCATGTCCTATTAAACGGTCGTGAAGTGACCTTGACATTTCATGTCTGTCATTTAACAAGCAGCTCGGATTATCGTACGCCAGAGCAGTTTTTAGAAGAACTAGAAAAAGAGATGATGATGAATGAACTTTAATTCTTTGATGAAATGTTGTTTGATGATCACGCTTTTTTCGATTCTTTCGTTTAAACACATGGCTTCAGCCGATGCGCTCGTCACGCAGCCAAATACACTGATCGTTTATTCCACACCATCGGGGGAAGTGACTCCAGCCGTTCATATGCTGGATCTACTCGCCGGTCATTTTTCAAAACAGACGACGATTGTATCTGATGAACATTTGGCTGAAAAGAGGATGAATGAATTTCAGCAAGTCATTTATCTTGGAGAAATAAAGAGAACCCTGTCAAAACAAACCATTCGTGCGATGAACGAATCACAGCAATTCATCGCCATTGGATACAATGCGGAACAGCTTCGCCCATTCTCCAAGCTTACTTTTCACAAACAAGATCATATCAGTCAATTGAAACATACACATGATCAGACATACCGTCAGCTAGAGAGAAGGATCAATGTGTTAACGGTTCGAGGGACAGACTTGGAAAATGAATTTCTAGTGAAGAAACGTCAATCTGATCTGCCATTTGTGACTCAGACAAAAGAAGGTACGGCATATATCGGTATCTTAGATGTCGTGCAACACAACAAGCTTCTTGCAGAAGTGCTAGAAAAATACATGCCATCTTCTGTGCAAATGAAGACAAAATACTTAATGCTCGGGAACATCAGTCCAGCAAGTGACGAGAAGAAGCTACTAGAACTTGGACAATACGTATCCGCACAGCATATTCCTTATCAAATTGCAGTGACCCCTGTTTGGATAGATCGAGCAACAGGTGATGAAGTCACACTGAGCGACCGCCCGAAGCTCGTGAATGTGTTAAAACAATTGCAAGAAAATGGAGCGAGTATCATTCTTCATGGCTTTAGCCGTACGTATCGAACGGAGGAATCTGGTCAGGGATTTGAGTTCTGGGATGCAAAATATGATCAGCCCATCACGACAAATGATCCAAAAAATGCAGAGAAGAAACAAAGTAAAAGCCAATTCCCAAATGAAAAAGACTTTCATACGTATACCAAATTGAATCAGCAGCAAGAAGTCGCCTATACAGAAAAGAAACTGACAAAGGGCATTGAGCTTCTTGCTAGGCAAGGCTTATATCCTCTTGCGTTCGAGGTGCCGCATGATGCGATATCACAAAAAGGTTATGAAGTAATTTCAAAGCATGTGTCCAGTCTATTTGGACAGGTGCAGCTGTCAGACCGCACTTGGAAAACAGCCGGTGCATCGCCGCTCGTGACGTCTCCTGCCATGTTACACGGCATGACCTTATATCCTCAGCAGCAAGTTGAGCAAGTGTCTGACAAAGAAGGTTCAAATGTTTTAACTGAACAGACGATTCAATCCGTGCAGCATCTGCAATCAGCCGCAATCGGGCTGTCCTATGACGTGGAGTTAGGGATAGCAGGGTTACAGGATTTGATCACACAGATGGAGGCAATCCCTTCTAGCGAATGGCTGGATGTAAAGAAAACAAAACAGACGGTCCAAACTGCACATGTAAAAATCCAAACATCTGGGAATGGACATATTCAAGTAGAGGAATCCAACATCGCCGAAACAAAAACAGTCAAACGAAGTGGCATGGAAAATATGCTGAGAATTCTCACGGTCGTGGTCATGCTGTTTATTGCGGCATTTGCTTTATACACATTGTATTTAAGACTGACAATGAAAAAACGAATTTTTAAGGAGAGAAAATTAGGTGGCTGATGTCTTATTTTATCTTTCATTAATGCTCATTTGGATCATGCTTCTATACCACATGTTTCTCATGCAGGGCGGCTTTCAGCATTACCTCACCTATGAAAAAGTGCTGCCTAAATGGACAAAACAAGGGAAAGAGCTGCCGACCGTCAGTATCCTGATTCCTGCTCATAATGAAGAGGTCGTCATTCGGCAGACATTAAAAGCGATGGTTCAGCTATCTTATCCTAAACACCTCCTTGAAATCATTGTGATTAATGACAATTCTTCTGATCGCACAGGAGAGATTGTGCAATCATTCAGTGAGCAATATGATCATGTCCATATGATTGAAACGAAGCCGCCATTTGCAGGGAAGGGAAAATCCACTGCACTGAATGAAGGTTTGAAGGCTTCAACAGGAGAAGTGATTTGCGTATACGATGCAGATAACATGCCTGAACCAAAGGCTGTCTATCATTTGGTTCTTGGATTATTAAATGACCCAAAAGCAGGCGCTGTTGTCGGGAAATTCAGGGTGATCAATGCAACCAAAAATTTGCTGACCAAATTTATTAATATTGAGACCATCTGTTTCCAATGGATGGCGCAGGGCGGGAGATGGAAATGGTTTGGTATTGCAACAATACCAGGTACCAACTTCGCCATCCGCCGGCACATTTTAGAAGAGCTCGGCGGCTGGGATGTCCAAGCTTTGGCCGAGGACACCGAATTAACGATCCGTGTGTATAACCTGGGATATGTGATTCGATTTTTTCCAGCTGCGATCACATGGGAACAAGAGCCTGAGACATGGAAGGTCTGGTGGCGGCAAAGAACGCGCTGGGCTAGAGGGAATCAATATGTTGTCCTTAAATTTTTAAGGCAGTTTATGAAGCTGAAACGAAAACGAATGGTTTTCGATTTGTTTTATTTCTTCTTTACGTATTTCTTATTTTT
Organism: Bacillus sp. FSL W8-0920; assembly: GCF_038593215.1. Taxonomy (NCBI): domain Bacteria; kingdom Bacillati; phylum Bacillota; class Bacilli; order Caryophanales; family Bacillaceae; genus Bacillus; species Bacillus sp. FSL W8-0920. Next base: position 497,120 of record NZ_CP151974.1, read on the forward strand.
CTTCGGCGTTCTGCTCTCAAATGGCATCTTTATTGTAAACCTATTTGTTGATCTTCATTTATCTGTAGGGGCTGTCGCACTAATCCTTTGGGGATTAGCCTTCTTCCTCTTTCTAACAGAAGTGATGATTACATTAAGTATTGAGAAAACAGAGCTCACCAAACAAAATATTCTCATTGTGGTCCTCATGTACTTCACCTATTCTCAAGTATGGATTGCGCTTGTCGTGTACTCCTTATGTGTAGAGGTGAAGAGCCGATTATTGAAACAAGAAGTGAAATGGTACAAAACAGAGCGTTACGATCAACAACAAAAGAAAAGCGGGTGACAAATTGAAATCGGTCAAATGGATGTTTTTAATATTAGCGCTATCCCTTGCCATTCAGCCTTTTTTCATGGCAAGTCAAGCAATGGCGCAATCCAATCGAGTACAAGTGAAAGACGATTGGGTTCACTCATCAAAAGGAAATCAAACAGAAACGCAGCATCTATCAGAAGATGTGGTGACCTTGTATGGTCAAGAAGACCGCACTGAATTTTCCTATCAAATGGAGAAAGAAAAAGTAGAGTCTAGCACTCTTACATTAAATATAGAGGCTTCACCATTACTAATATCGCCATCATCTTTCACAGTGATGATCGATGGAGAGATTGAAAAAACGATCCCTGTATCAGGGAAAAACCCAAAAAAATCGATTCAAATCAAATTGAACAAAACGCAACTGAAAAAAGGATCTCATCAAATTCAGCTCGCATTTTATGGTGTGTTAAAAGAAGGTGTGTGTATCAACCAAGAGACGCCTGCCAATTGGATGAAAGTATATCCTGAAAGTGAGCTGGCGTTCAAAGGAGTTCAAACGAAAGACGTGACGTTAGACAGCTTCCCTTCACCATTTATTCCATCAGGTGATCAGGAAGAACAAACAGATATTGTGATTCCAAATAAACCAGAAGCGGCTGAATTAGAAGCGGCTATGAAAGTATATCGTACGTTGAAAAACAAAGACCGCCTAGCAGACCTCAAACTCGTTCAAGAAAAGGACGTCGAGCAAATTGCGCACCCAACTATTGCTGTTGGAGCAAAAGGAAGCTGGAATGGACGAATGAAATCGCTCGAGCAAGCGGCTGGAATTAAAACAGAAGGCGATCAACTTACGTTAGCGGTGAGAACCCTGACAGCAAAGAAAAAAGAACAGCCCATTTTATTTGTCACTGCTAAGCAGCCAAAGACAATTGCTGAAAAAATCAATGTCTTGACTCAGCCAGAACTGACAGGTCAGCTCACTGGAACCGACTTGCTGCTGCAAAAGGTGACAGCTAGTGCTTCTAAGCCATCTCATCATATTTCCTTAATAGATTTTGGCGCAGATGATGTCAAAGTTGGAACCAAAAAGACAGCATCTGATCATTACTATTATCCGAAAGCATTAATGGCTCAACAAAAATCAGGTGCAAAACTAAATCTATCATTTAAAAAATCAGATCCAGCGAACAAAGCAGAGCGTCTAACAGTGATGATCAATAACGAACCGCACGACGTACCGTTAACAAAACTAGGAAACAAAGATGAGAATGGGTTCTACCATGTGTCGATTCCAGTAGATTCACAAGTGCTTCAAAAGAACGAATATGTGGACTTACAGTTTGTCACAACAGGTTTTAAAAACATGGAATCCTGTAGACATACAGATGAAGAAGGCTGGATTTACATTGATAAGAACAGCTCTCTTCAAATACCAGAAGGAACAACTAGTGATACACCGGACTTAGCCGCATGGCCGCTTCCTTACACTTCAGAAACGGAGCAAGGAAACACATTGATCATTATGCCAGATCAAATCAATCAAGCCTCAATCAATCAAATGGCTATGCTGACCGAATCATTTAGTCAGCCGGAAGCTGCTCAATATCATTTGATTGAAGCATCGAATGTGACAAATGAACAATTGAAAAAGAACTCTCTCATTTTCATCGGAGGCATCCAGACATTCTCTCTTTTAAAAGAAAAAGCAGATGATCTCATCGTTCCAGCGAAAAAGGGTCAATATGATGTATCCTCATTTGGCATGATCAACGAAACAACAGCTCGTATTGTATGGACGCAGCCATCCGTATGGAATAAAGAACAAACCATGACCGTTTTTTCAGGAATGACGGCAGCTGACGCTGATATATCAAATGAAGTGATTCGATTCCTTCAAACAAATACTGAGACCGCAACAGTTGCAATAGAAAGCAAAAACAAAGATGTGTTCTCTAATCACCAAACAGTCAGCAATGCAAAAAATGATCTTAAAAAAGGTGAAAAGCAAGGCGTCGGTGATTCTTGGATTTACTTTGCATGTATCGCTGTATTGATCATTTTTGTCGTTGTGATGATTGTTTATTTCGTACGAAAAAACCGCAAAAAGACTGATTAATAAACGGTCAAAAGACCTCGAAAAAATCTCTTTACTTTGGTGTCAAACGGGAGTATGATCTCTTTTATAAAAGACCAATCGCTGAATCATTTCGATGAGCGGGGGAACCAATTTTGGTGGTATAAAACACCATGTGGGGTGAATCCTTTTAAGGTAGGGCAAAGTCTCATGCGCCCGAATCCGTCAGCTAACCTCGTAAGCGTTAAAGAGAGCAAAGACCAACCTGTGATCTAAACAATAGGCACAGGGGCATTCTATTGCCTCTGTGTCTTTTTGGCGATCCATCTTTTGCAACTTAAATCGTTTGACACTAAAGGAGCGGGCATCACATGTACAGTTTGATGAAGCGTATTTTAATTGGTAAACCATTAAAATCACAGGCAGCAGGAGAACAAAAACTATCAAAAATCAAAGCGTTGGCATTATTGTCATCAGACGCATTATCATCAGTTGCATATGGTACAGAACAAATCTTAATTGTTCTTTCTGTCGTTAGTGCAGCAGCATTTTGGTATTCACTCCCGATTGCAGGTTGTGTATTAATTCTTTTAATGGCGTTAATTCTGTCTTACCGCCAGATCATTTATGCTTATCCAGAAGGCGGCGGGGCATATATCGTCTCTAGCAGAAACCTAGGTGAAAAACCGGGATTGATCGCTGGCGGATCATTGCTTGTAGACTATATTTTGACTGTAGCAGTGAGCATTTCAGCGGGGACCGATGCCGTCACATCGGCTTTTCCAACACTATATCCATATCATGTCTTGATCTCAATTGTATTGGTCATCGTGATTATGGTGCTCAACCTCCGTGGATTAACAGAATCGGCATCTATTCTGGCTTATCCTGTATACTTGTTTGTATTTTCACTCCTTATATTAATTGGAGTAGGCGGTTTTAAATTATTAACAGGCGGCGTACCGCCAGCACCTGAACATACAGCGGTAGGCACACACGTACAAGGCATTACATTATTTTTGTTATTAAAAGCTTTTTCATCTGGCTGTTCTGCTCTGACTGGAGTAGAAGCCATTTCAAATACGATTCCATCCTTTAAAAAACCAGCTGCACAAAACGCAGCGAGAACATTGTTGATGATGGGTGGATTGCTAGCTGTTTTATTTGTGGGAGTCACATTGCTTGCATTTGGTTTCGGCATCTCGCCAAAGCCAGAAGAAACGGTTGTATCACAAATTGCGTCAGACACTTTTGGACGTACGTTTTTCTATTACGTGATTCAGGCAGTCACAGCGCTAATTCTAATATTAGCGGCAAATACCGGCTTTTCAGCCTTTCCGTTATTGGCTGTCAATTTAGCAAAGGATAAATATATGCCGCGTATGTTTACTGTTAGAGGAGACCGGCTTGGTTACTCTAATGGCATTATCTTTCTAGGCGTAGCCTCTATGCTGCTCATCTGGTTGTTTGATGGGAAGACAGAACATCTCATCCCGCTATATGCTGTCGGTGTGTTTATTCCATTTACCCTGTCGCAGACCGGCATGTGTGTGAAGTGGATTCGTGAAAAACCGCAGGGCTGGAAAACGAAAATGCCAATCAATATTGTCGGAGCACTGATTTCTTTTACAGTTTTTATGATTCTCATTTTGACCAAGTTCCATCTCGTATGGCCAATATTTGTTTTCCTGCCTATTGTTTTATTTATCTTTCATTCCATTAAAAAGCATTATTTGTCTGTTGGAGAACAACTGCGTTTATTGAATGAAACAGAGCCAGTTGAGATTAAAGGAAATGTGGTCATCGTACCGATAGCAGGAGTCACACGTGTTGTTGAACAATCTGTTCAGTATGCAAAATCTTTATCAGAGCAAGTCATAGCGGTTCATGTATCCTTTGATAAAGAAAAGGATAAGAAAATTGAAGAAGATTGGGAAAAACTCAATAGCGGTGTACGGCTTGTGATGCTGCATTCGTCCTATCGAAGCCTCATTCACCCACTAGATAAATTTCTTGAGACAGTTGAGACAAAAGCAAATGCCCATCAATATAAAGTGATGGTCCTCGTGCCACAATTTATACCGAAAAAAAGATGGCACACCATTTTGCATAATCAATCTGCCTTTTTATTAAGATTCCGCCTATTATGGAAGCGGGATATTGTGGTGGCAACCCTGCCCTATCATTTTAAAAAGTAGCAGAAGCAGGTTGAAACGTTTGATCAAAAGGATGCGGTGGTATGGAGTAAGAAAAAAGGAGTTTTCTCACATGCCGCAAAGAACCGCAGGAAAAGAAGTAACAGCGCTACTGGAAGAGTGGGGCGTGAAACATATTTATGGAATGCCCGGCGATAGTATAAACGAATTGATTGAAGAACTTAGGCATGAATCAAGCCAAATAAAATTTATCCAAACGAGACATGAAGAAGTGGCAGCACTATCAGCGGCGGCTGATGCCAAACTAACAGGTAAACTTGGTGTCTGCTTATCAATCGCTGGGCCGGGTGCTGTCCACTTATTAAATGGGCTGTATGATGCAAAAGCAGATGGTGCACCAGTTTTAGCAATTGCAGGGCAGGTTGCTTCGGCCGAAGTAGGCAGAGACGCATTCCAAGAAATCAAATTGGAGCGAATGTTTGACGATGTCGCTGTCTTTAATCAGCAGGTACAGACAGCAGAGGCGCTGCCTGACTTATTGAATCAAGCCATCAAAGCAGCTTATACCCATAAAGGTGTGGCAGTTCTCACCGTATCGGATGACTTATTTTCTCAAAAAATAAAGCGTAAACCCGTCTATACATCTCCTCTTTATGTTGAGGGAGAAGTACGGGCGAAGAAAGATCAATTGCTAAAGGCAGCTCAGCTGATTAACAATGCTAAGAAGCCAGTCATCTTAGCAGGTAAAGGATTAAGACATGCAAAAGAAGAGCTTCTTTCATTTGCAGAAAAGGCAGCTGCTCCTATCGTCATCACGCTTCCTGCAAAAGGGGTTGTGCCAGACAGGCATCCATACTTTTTAGGTAACTTAGGTCAAATTGGAACGAAGCCGGCATATGAAGCGATGGAAGAATGTGATCTCTTAATTATGCTTGGCACCTCCTTTCCATATAGAGACTACTTACCAGAGGACACGCCAGCCATTCAACTAGATATTAAACCAGATCAAATCGGCAAAAGGTATCCGGTAGATGTGGGAATTGTGAGCGACAGCAAGAGTGGTTTGCATGAACTAACTTCCTACATTGAATATAAAGAACAGCGTGGCTTTCTTGAAGCTTGTACAGAGCATATGATGAAGTGGCGAGAAGAAATGGATAAAGAAAAATCTGTTGCTACTTCACCAATTAAACCGCAGCAAGTCATTGCTAGACTAGAAGAAGCAGTCGAGGACAATGCCATTCTTTCAGTTGATGTTGGTAATGTCACGGTATGGATGGCACGTCATTTTGAAATGAAACAGCAGGATTTCATTATCTCCAGCTGGCTTGCCACAATGGGCTGCGGTTTACCTGGTGCGATTTCAGCTAAATTGAATGAACCGAACCGACAAGCCATTGCCGTTTGTGGTGATGGAGGCTTCACAATGGTCATGCAAGACTTTGTGACAGCTGTAAAATATAAGCTGCCGATCGTTGTCGTAATCTTAAACAACAACAATTTAGGGATGATTGAATATGAACAACAGGTAAAAGGAAACATAAATTATGGTATAGAGCTGGAGGATATTGATTTTGCTAAGTTTGCAGAAGCGTGTGGCGGCAAAGGAATCTCCGTGTCATCACATGAAGAATTAGCTCCAGCCTTTGATACAGCTCTTCAATCCGATAAACCAGTCATTATTGATGTCGCTGTCGCCAATGAACCTCCGTTACCTGGGAAAATCACTTACACCCAAGCAGCAGGCTTCAGTAAATATTTATTGAAAAAATTCTTTGAAAAAGGTGAGCTGGATATACCTCCACTCAAGAAAAGCCTCAAACGCTTTTTCTAAACACAAAGTAGTCGGTCTTCTGAAAAGAGGGCTGACTTTTTTTGTGATGATTAGGAAAAACATTTCAATTGTCACTTGCCTCCATCTCTATTAAAATATTTGGAAATTATTTTTGTAACTTAAAGCCTATTTTTCCAATTCGCTGAGAAAGGTAAAATAGACTTTATGATCAATAATGGAGGGAGTGACTTCTTCTGGGCAAGATACTTGATGCAAAAGCACTAACAAGTGCCATGGATGCAAGGGCAAAACACTACCAGGAACTCCGTGAACAAATGGTAGATTTAAAAAAAGCATTACAAGGTGTTTCTAACCTCGGTGATGATTTCACTGGAAAAGGTGCCGATAACATTAAAAGCTTTTATAAAGAACTGGCTGGAAATGTAGATATGTTTATCAGCTTCATTGATAAGCAAAAAGCCTTTCATGAAGGTGTTTCTGGGACACTAGATGATACAAACTTTGGCGGCGACACCTTTGTAGAAGAACACTTTTTAGACAACGCTGTACATATGGGCATCAAAAATGCCAAAAGCATTGTGAAGGATCAAAAAAAGGCGCTTAAAACGATTTTTCAAGACATCGACGACCTTATTTCTTTAGAAGTATTTGATAGTCAAACCTTTGATGAAAAAATTGCAGATGCGGAAGACGAGCGAAAAAAGACAGTGAAAGACCTAAGAGAGCTTGATCAAAATGTAAAAGATGAATATGCTTTGTCAGAAACGGAGCAGCAAGCTACAATGGCATTGTATACGGAAATGATGAATGCCACAAATGACGGAAAAGCCATTTCGCCTATGAATTTTGACAAGAAAGCGTATCAAAATAGTGAAATCTACAAGGCAAAAAGCGATATTGAGAAGCAAACTTCTGAATATCTGAAAATCAAAAAAGAACAAGAAGAGGCCCGTGAGATTGCAAAGGAACAAGAAGCACTCGCCAACCGTCCTTGGTATGAAAAAGCACTTGATTATGGCGGAAATATCGTCAATGAATTGACAGGCGTGAACGATGCAAAACGCGCCGCAACAGGTGTTGACCCGATCACAGGCGAAGAACTTACCGCAGGACAGCGCGTCGCCGCAGGCGGCATGGCAGCAGCAGGTTATATCCCAATCGTCGGATGGGCAGGTCGTATTTTCAAAGGTGGAAAAGCCGTCTATAAAACAACTCAAGCCACATCAGCCGCAGTCAGAGCAGTCGACATTTACAAGACATCGCAAAAATCCTTTGACGCCTTAAAAACATCTCAAAAAGGCTTATATGGTCTTACCGCCACCAACGGCTTCAGCGAAGCGATTACAGGTAGAGACATGTTTGGAAATAAGGTCTCGAAAGAACAGCAGGAAGCGAGTATGAATGCGGCTCTGGGAATGCTTTTGCCGTTTGGGGCGAAGGGGTTCAATGGGAAGATGGGGATTAAAGGTGGTACTGTTAAAAATGTGGATAATGGTACAGTGTGGAAGGATATAAAAGTTACTCAACCACTTTATGAAGGTACAAAAATCCCAAAATCTTTTGAATTAGCAACAGTTGATGGAAAGTTCTGGGTGCACCCTAATGGGACAAAACATATGGTTGAGTATATAACTAGAGATGCAACGACACATGGTATGCCGATAAATAGTCAAACTTTATTGTCGAGTTTCCAAAGCTCTGTTAACAATGCTGCCAAGCAAGGAATTAAATATGAAGAAATTATGAAGGTAGGTAATTGGGAATTAATATTTAGTAAACCTCGCGGAGACGGATTGCTACCAGTAATAAAGCATGCTGTGTATATGCCTTAAAAGGAGAAATGATGATGTTAAAAGTAATAGAATATAAAGACAGTCAACCTATCAACATTGAATATGATCTTTATACACCGATTAATATAGAATTTGGTAGTTGGAATATATCAAAAGAGCCAACGATATATTGGAGAACTGGAGATTTCAAGAAATCTTTAATTGAAATAGGTTTAGGGAAATATACGGGTAATATTCGTTCAATTACACTAACGTTAAGTGAAAATGTACACAAAATGGAAAGTTTGAAATTAGATATGGAAGATATAATTATGGTTAAAGGTGTACCGAGTTTTCAGATAGAAGAATCTAATGATAATACCTATATAGACGAAAAAGGTAAATTAGACGTGTATATAGGTAGGGATAAGGTATTCATTTCATTCTCAGAAAATGATGCAGTATCTATTTTACAAAATGATACAGTAGGATTTGCTTTGGATAAAGAAGAAGTAGTATGTGGTATTATCATAAGTGGCATGTTAGAACATGAAAAGAAAACATTAGAAGATGCATTGAATTAGAGTATTATGAAATACAAAAACCTTGATGACTAAATGTCTTAAAAGGTTTTTTGTGTTGATCGGAGTTTAGAAAATTATTTGATAGTGATGAATATGGTGAAGGAATTTTTCATTATCAAGAAAGTGCTAGAAGCCACCTCATGAGCAAGTGAAAACGGATTATATAATTTTTTACAGCTGTTTTTTTGTTTTGTTCAAACATAGAAACGGAAAGGGTTTTTAAATATTGAATGATATATTGACAAAGAAGTTAGTTGTAGAAAGTGGTATTGAGTTTGAAAAGTCTCTAGAGTATGGGGGACCCTATGAACTAGCGATTGTAGAATATACTCAAGGAGGGAAAGAAAAACTATTTACGGGACTAGCCTATGATATGTACGAAAACGGACATGTTGAAAGTTATTTCTATGTAGAGAAAGGTATTAAACAGGGGAAGTACGTGGAGTTTTACCCAAATGGCAGTTTGAAAAAAATAGGGTATATGAGGAAGAACACTACAGAGGGATATCAAGTGGAGTTTTTTGAGAATGGAAATAAAAAGTATGAGTGTGAATGTATTGCTGGTCGAGAGATGACTTACATAAAATATGATAAAGATGGTCATGTGAAAGAGTATAAGGAAGAACCTAAGGAATCAGATTTAATATATGCTGAAAAATTCAATGAATGATCAATGGTCAAATGAATTATCAGTTAAAAAAGCTTAAAATGAGAAGAAATCAAATAGAAGTCATTACAAATTGAAAAGGGGAATAACAACCATGCTATGGATCCTCACACAAAACCAACAAACGCTGATTCATGTCCAAGAAGTCTCAGTAAGCGGCAAAAAAATTGAAGGGATGATCTTGGGGAGTACTTCCTGGGCAAAGATGCTCGGCAAGTATGACTCAAATGATCGCGCAGCCGAGATCCTTCAAGACATGATGAAGACGATTGAAGAACATCCAAATGCCACAATGACATACCGAATGCCTCTTCAATAAAAAGAAACCACCTTTCCATCGTGAAAAGGTGGTTTTTGTTTAGGATGGTGTTTTTCCAAAGGCTAAGAATAAGGGAATGCCTGTGCCAACAAGGGTGGTGGCAAATAGGAACATACCGCAAATAAATAGAAAATGGCTGGCTGAAAAGACGAGTGCCAGAATGAGAAAAACGATGCTGAGTCCTATCATGCTATAGGATGGGACAAAGCGGCGTTTGTAGGTGGCTTTCTTTGTTAGAAAGGAGAAGAAAATACCAAATAACAAAGGGACAATCCATAAGTAAAATAAAATAATAAGAGACATACATCATACCTCGATTTTTCCTTCTATTTTATCAGATGCCGATCACAACGGATACTACAAAGCTTCACTTTGTAAAATAATTCATGCAATCGACACAATTAAGTGGGCTGATTCATCGAATGCGTTTTTTGTTTTATATATTCAGGCTGTAAAAGGGCGTACACACAATGATCGGTAAAGCGATTGCCCAGCCATTCACATTGTCTTAAAATTCCCTCAAGCGAAAAGGATAATCGCTCTGGGATGCGTCTGCTTTTCTGGTTATCGACAGCAGCCCTAATCTCAATACGATGCAGCCCGCACTCTTCAAATAAATAGCGAATGACTGCTTGGCATGCTTTTGTCATGATGCCTTTTCCTTGATGGCCTTCTCCGAGCCAATAGCCGACTGAAACGGTTCTATTGATCCAATGAATTTGATGGGTGCCAATGATGCCGACAAGTTCTCCATGTGACCAAATGCCCGCTTGAAAACCGTTGTTCTGCATCGCTTGCTGCATCGCACCTTGGATAAACGCCATACTGTCTTCCTCTGTCTGCGTTGAATCCACCCAAAGCATCCATTCACGTAAATGCTCTCTCGACCGCTGGATGAGCAAATACAGACTTCTTGCGTCTCTTGGCTCAAGCAGCCGCATGGATATCTCTTGATCCTGATAAACAAACATGTATCCACATCCTCTCAGGGGAATTCTACCATAACCAAATGGAAAGAAAAAGACAGCTCAACACGGTCTTTTACATAAACGTATCTACAATTAAGAAGAGATTAAGTGCTACAACAAGAGCTGCTATCACCCAAGATATTCCTGTCACCCAGCGAGCATTCGTCAATTCGCCCATAATTCGTTTTTTACTTGTAAATAAAATGAGCGGAATTAAAGCAAAGGCAATCCCAAACGATAAGACGACCTGACTCATCACAAGCGCGGAGGTCGGATTCACTCCAGATGCAATAATTGCAATAGGAGGAATGATGGTAATCAGCCGGCGAACATACAGCGGGATCCGGTATTGAATAAAGCCCTGCATAATGATGTCGCCTGACAATGTACCGACAGAAGAGCTGGATAGTCCGGCTACAAGCAGACCTACACCAAATAAGATGGCTGATACAGGCCCTGCGAGTGTACCAAAATGCTGAAACGCAACATCCAAATCTTCAACAAAAAGACCATTTTTATAAAATAAAGCGGCTGCCACAATCAACATGCTGGCATTGATGGCCCCGGCGACGATCATTGCAATGAGGATATCTAAAAACTCAAAGCGGAAAATCTGCTTTTTCTCCTTTTCCGTTCTGCCGACGACTCTTCTTTGGGTTAAAGCTGAATGTAAGTAGATTGCGTGAGGCATCACAGTGGCACCTAAAATTCCAGCTGCAAGCAGTACGCTGTCTGCGCCATCAAATTTTGGAATGAACAGTCCGCCAGCGACACTTGCGATATCTGGTTTGGCGACAAAGGTTTGTACAGCGAAAGCGATCACGACAACGAACAACATGCCTGTGATACCTGCTTCTAATGCTCGATATCCTCGTCTTTGCAGCTCCAATATCGCAAATGAACCGATAGCCGCGATAATGGATGCTTCAAGCAGCGGGATTCGAAAGAGCAAGTATAAACCAAGTGCCGCCCCGATAAACTCAGCTAAATCCGTGGCAATAATGACGAGCTCTCCCTGAATCCATAAACCGATCGAAACGGGCTTTGGAAACTCTTCACGTGCGATTTCAGGTAAGTTTTTGCCTGTCGCAATTCCAAGCTTTGCGGATAAAGACTGGATGAGCAAAGCCATGAGATTTGATATGAGAATGACCCATAAAAGGAGATATCCATATTTGGAGCCAGCCGCAATGTTGGTGGCGAAATTTCCTGGATCAATATAAGCAATGGCTGCGATAAAAGCAGGACCGAGAAAAGGAAGGAGTCTTCTAAATCCCTTGACTTTTCCTTCAAGTGCACGCTCAGCTGCCTCTGACATGTGTGCCTGTGCCTCGATGTATTTGTTTGTCATATGTCATCACCTAGATTCTACAAAGTTTTGCTTGGGCACAAAATGTTTCCTTGATGCAATTTTTAATCATCATATGCCCATCTTCATGAAAAGTCAACTATCTGAACTAATAGGTTTGTTTATCATATGTAAGTGAAAAAAATAGATACCTTGTCAATCCAACACATAAAAAACACCGCCTTTATAGACGGTGTCCCTACTGCTTCCTCTGTTATTTGTTTTTTTAAGATACCCTTGATCCCACACTACGGAAGATCAGGCTTAAGATGATGACAAAGATCGCTGCACCTAAGATTGCTGGAATGATCGCAAAGCCTGCCAAACTAGGACCCCACGTTCCAAGTAATCCATGACCAATCCAAGCACCTGCAAGTCCTGCAATCATTGAACCGATCCATCCTCCTGGTACACTACCTCCAGCGAGTGCACTGCCAATAAGGCCGATGACAATCGCCACAACTAATGAAATCAGAAATCCTAACATGTTGATCACTCCTCTTTTTGTTTGTGTATTAAGCAATAACCGTTTTGAAAAAGTTTCAAACCTTTCGAAACCGATTCAATGTTCTATACGTATGATGGAAAAGGATTGTGTATAATAACAAACAAATACTTCAGCAGCATCTAAGGAGGAAAAAGGCATGGAGGAAAGAGAGTGGCTAAAAGCACAATTAAAGCAGATTGAACAGTGGGAGAAAGATCAGCAAAAGGTATGGTTTTGGGAGAAACTCAGCCGCCTGCCATTTCAAATGCTGGACAAGCTGACGCCTGCCTTTATCCAGAAAAAAATCGGTGTGCTGCTAGATGAAATGGGGCATTACATTCAATCAGGCGGTGCCTATTTGACATCAGAAAAAGGCATCATCCATCAATTTCAAAAGAAATGTGCCGACGAATCGATTCAGCGTATAGAAGATATAGAAAAAGCTCCAATTGAAATCATGGATGCCATTAGTGAACATATGGGGAAAAATAGGACGAATCTCGCCACGGTACAAGGGGCGACAACGGGTGTCGGTGGTATGTTTACACTGGCTGCAGATATTCCTGCGGTACTTGGTCTCTCCCTTAAAACATTACAGGATATTGCCGTCACCTATGGCTATGATCCTAAAAACAAGGAAGAGCGGGTCTTCATCATAAAATGCTTACAGTTGACCTCTGCTGATGTGGTTGGGAAGAAATCGATATTAAAAGAACTCAGGAGCTATCATGCTTCCGAAGGGAAACACGAAAACATGTTCTCACAAATCCAAGGATGGCGTGAGGTAGTCTATAATTACCGAGATTCATTTGGCTGGAAGAAACTGTTTCAGCTTGTTCCCGTAGCAGGGATTTTATTTGGCGCAGTTTCCAACCGCTCACAACTAAAAAGTATTGCCGAAACAGGCATGATGCAATACCGAAAGCGAAGAATTGTCTCAAGATTAGAAGAGCTCACGCAGCAAGAACAGAGTGAATCTGGTGCATAAAAAATCCCTTTCTCAAAGGGATTTTTTATTTGGTCTGATCCTCTTCTTGAAAAGCATGGATCGGAGAATGTTCATAACGCGCACGCAGCTCACGTATCTGTTTGATTAGGGTAGAACCAATGGTTTTTTCGGCTTCCTCATACAAAGGATCGAGGGCTTTCATCCATTTTTGTCTTTCTGCTGGCGTCAATTCATGAATGGCAATCTGCGATTCCCGTTTAATGTCCTCCAGCTGATCTTTGTTCATCTGTTCTGCATGTTTTTCATTCCAAGCTGTTGTTTCTTCCATCGCTTCAAGTAAAATTCGTTTCGTTTCAGGTGTCTGGCGATCAAAGAAGGATTGATCTGTTAAGACCACATAGCCTAAATACCCGTGATTACTGATCGTCATATAGTCTTGTATATGATAGAATTTTTTTGAATAAATATTTGAAATGGTATTTTCTTCACCATCTACTTTTTTTGTTTCTAATAGCTGAAACGTCGAATTAAACGATTCCTGATAGGGCTTTGCGCCAAGAAGTTTGAATTGTTTTTCAATCATGTCGCTTTGCATAATGCGGAGAGATTGGTTTTTTAAATCACTAGGCTGTTTGATTGGACCTTTATTAGAGGTGATTTGCTTAAAGCCATTTGTCCAATACGCCATTCCCTTTAGCCCGTCTTTTTGCAGGGTGCCAAACAATCTTTGTCCAATTGCACCGTGCAAGCCTTCCTGAACCGCATCATAATTAGAAAAAGCAAAAGGAAGGTCAAGTGCCAGCCACTCAGAGGATAGCATGCCGAGCTTCGAGGTAGATGGTGCGATAAATTGAACTTGATTCTCTTTGAGTGCATTAATTTCTTCTATATCAGAATAAAGACTTCCGTTGGAGAAAATTTGAATGGTGATCTTCCCATCGGATTTTTCGTGCACAAGCTCAGCAAATTTCTTTGCGGCAAGTCCTTTTGGTGTATTATCTGCCACGACATGGCTAAATTTGAACACAAGCTGATCCTTCAGCCCTGTCTGTTCATCGTCAAAGGTCGTCGCTGCTTTTGGCATCATATGATAGAAACCAAAGTATAAAGCGGTTACAAAACCGATCAAGAGCAATAGTGTATAGGCGAGTAAATTCTTCATGCGTCCGATCCCCCTTATGTCAAGCATACTTGACCGAGGAAGAATTCGTAAAGATACAGGTGAAAAAAATGATGAGAAATCGATTGAAATTACAACAATTATCTATTAGATGGAAGCTCACCATCCTCACATATTTCGTTGTCATTTTCGCCCTTTTAATCGGAGGAATTGTCCTTGTTGGGGGAATCCAGCAAACAGAGGAACGAGAGCTTCGAAAAAGGCTCATGAACACAGCAAGAACAGTTGCGGAGATGAATGAGGTAAAGCAGGCGTTAGCTGATCAAACAAAGAAACGTGACCGATTACAGCATGCCATCGAAGAGATTCGGATTATTCAAGACGCTGACTACATTGTCGTCATGGATATGGAGCATGTGAGATTAACGCATCCAGTGAAAGCAAGGATTGGCCAGCGTTCGGAGGGGACAGATGAAGAGCCTGCTTTTGCCGAGCATATTTATTTCTCAGAAGCAGAGGGAGAGCTTGGGACCGCCATCAGAGCCTTTTATCCAGTGAAGGATGATCAATTTAATCAAACAGGGGTCGTCCTTGTAGGGAGAACGCTGCCAAGTATGATCGATATATTAGGAGAAATGAAGCGGGATATCCTCATGATCCTTTTGCTGACGCTCAGCTTTGGGCTTGTAGGTTCATTTTTACTCGCTCGTCATATTAAACAGCAAATGTTTAAGCTGGAGCCGCATGAGATTGTCAGAATGCTAGAGGAGCGTACCGCAACCTTTCACTCTATTAATGAAGGGGTCATCGCCATTGATAATCAGCACATGATCACCATTTTTAATGAAAAGGCGAAGCAAATCTTTGGCGTGACAGGGGATGTCGTAGGACGGAATATTTGGGATGTGCTGTCTGACACAAGACTTCCAGAGATCATTGATCGTGCTGAGCCTGTCTATAATGAAGAGATTCATATGAGCGGAAAGCGGATTATGAGCAGCCGGATTCCGATTGTCATGAAAAAGAAAATTATTGGAGCGGTCGCCATTTTTCAGGACCGGACAGAAGCGGCAAAATTAGCAGAGGAGCTAACCGGGGTTAAGAACTTTGTAGACGGTCTGCGGGTGCAAAATCATGAGCATATGAATAAGCTTCATACGATTGCCGGGCTGATTCAGCTTGGTAAAGCCGATCAGGCGCTCGATTTAGCCTTTCAAACGACGGAAGAACAGGAACATGTGCTGGACTTTCTTCACCGTGTCATACAGCATGATGCCGTTGCGGGATTATTGATGAGCAAAATCAGAAGGGGCAAGGAGCTAGGCATAAAGGTCGAAGTAGACGAACATAGCTGTCTGCGTGATTTCCCTGAACGTCTAGATCAACATGATATAACGAAGCTGCTTGGCAACCTGATCGAGAACGCCTTTGCTTCGTATGATACTGTAGAAAGAGACACAAAACGAATTTCGATTAGTATTGATCAAACCGAGGATGTCCTCGCGATTTTAATTGAAGACAACGGCTCCGGGATTGAAGAGGAAATGATTCCTTCTATTTTCGATAAAGGCTTCACACACGGCAAAGAAGGCGGAACAGGCTATGGCCTGTATATTGTAAAAACGATTATCGACAAAGGGATGGGAAATGTAGAAGTCACATCAAGCATCGGCATTGGTACCACCTTCTCAATCGAATTCCCAATGATCATAGAGGAGAGAGACAGATGACTCAGATTAAGGTGCTATTAATTGAAGATGATCCGATGGTGCAAGAAGTGAATAAGGAGTTCATTAAGAGTGTTCCTGGCTTTCAAGTGGCGGCAATCGCAGGTAATGGGGAGCAGGGCATCCAGCTCATCAAAGAAATTCGTCCAGACCTTGTTGTCCTCGATGTATATATGCCAAAAAAAGATGGCGTAAAGACGCTTCAAGACATTAGAAAGCAAAAGATACAGGTGGACGTGATCGTTATTTCTGCGGCAAAGGACAAAGAGACGATTGGCACCATGCTTCAAAATGGTGCACGAGATTATATCATCAAGCCATTTAAGTTCGAACGTATGAAAGAATCACTTGAAAGCTATAAAGCGTTTAAATCTAAAATTCGCACAGCAGCAGAATTTTCTCAGGAGATGCTGGATGATATCATACGAAAGCCTGCTGTTAAGCAGGAAGATACTTGGCTCCCTAAGGGGCTGAATGTGCATACGATGAATGAAATTAAAGCCTATATGGGCATGCAGGAAGGTCCGCAGTCTGCAGAGGAAGTTGCCAATGCACTCGGCATTGCACGTGTCACGGCACGCCGGTATTTAGACTTCTTAGTGAAAGAAGGCGAGCTGAAATTAGATATGCAATATGGCGGGGTAGGCCGGCCTGTCAATAAATATATCGTACATTCTGACTAAGAGACCAAAAAGACCAAAATGTACGATATGTTCATAAGCTTCACAGCCTTTGATGAAATCGCTATCATTTAGCTACAGATAACAGTTAAGCGTTTACATCGAAGGGTGAGGGAGTTGATTTTTTATGAAGAGGCTTTTGAAGAACCTGACATTTCAGGTGATTGCAGCTGTCATTATCGGGATCATTGTCGGGATGGTTTGGCCAAACGTCGGAAAAGAAATGAAGCCGCTTGGTGACACCTTTATCAATGCCGTTAAAATGGTCATCGCACCAATTATTTTCTTAACCATTGTTCTTGGTATTGCCAAGATGGGGGATATGAAAAAGGTTGGAAAAGTTGGGGGAAAAGCATTTATTTATTTTGAAGTCGTCACGACGCTTGCTTTGGTCATCGGTCTTTTTGTCGTAAATATCATGAAGCCAGGTGCAGGTCTGGACTATAGCAAGCTTGAAAAAGGGGATGTTTCACAGTATACCCAAAACGGGGGACAGGGTATCGACTGGATGGAATTTGTCACACACATTGTGCCATCTAACATGGTAGATGCTTTTGCAAAGGGTGATATTTTACAGGTCTTATTCTTCTCTATTTTATTCGGTGTTGCGCTTGCTGCACTTGGCGAGAAGGGGAAAGGAATCATTGAGTGGCTTGATAAGCTGTCACTTGTTTTCTTTAAAATCATTGGATATATCATGCGTGCAGCTCCGCTCGGTGCATTTGGGGCAATGGCCTATACAATCGGTCACTTTGGTTTGGCATCGATTAAACCGCTCGCAAGTCTGATGCTCTCCGTTTATTTGACTATGTTCCTGTTCATCTTCGTTGTGCTGAATATCATTTGTAAAATGTATGGCTTCAGCCTGTTTGGTTACCTGCGATTTATCAAGGATGAAATTTTAATTGTTCTTGGCACAAGCTCATCAGAATCCGTGCTACCAAGAATGATGGATAAAATGGAACGCTACGGGTGCTCTAAGTCTGTTGTGGGTCTTGTCATCCCAACAGGGTATTCCTTTAACTTGGACGGAACCTCGATCTACTTATCGATGGCTGTGGTCTTCTTAGCGCAAGTGTTTGGTGTAGACTTGTCTATCGGCCAGCAGATCACCATTATCCTTGTTCTAATGCTCACATCAAAGGGAGCGGCTGGGGTGACAGGAAGCGGATTTATCGTGCTGGCTTCTACACTCGCTGCACTACAGGTCATTCCGCTAGAGGGGCTTGCACTTCTGCTTGGAGTAGATCGATTCATGAGCGAAGGAAGAGCCATCACAAACCTCATTGGAAATGGAATCGCGACAATTGTTGTGGCGAAAAGTGAAGGTGAATTTGACGAAGCGAAGAGCAAAACAGCCCTTCAAGAAATGCGCAATATGAAGCAAGCTGTATAGTATAAAAACAACCAAAAACCGAAACCTTATGTCTACATGGGGTTCGGTTTTTTCTTGTGTAAAAAAAGAAAAAACATGAAAGCTTGATAAATTTAGTGCGAATCGTAAGACCTCATTGACCTTTTGTTATATAATTTACAGAAAGATCCGATATAATGTATATCAGATCCAATGAAAAATAGACTTTAGTCCTGGCAGGTGTATAACGAAATGGCAGCATTTTTAAAATTGTTCGAAAAACCCGGTGTTAAGCGGTTTTCTGTATTTGTAGTATTAGCCACAGCCTTATATTTATTAAGAGGAATGATGAATTTAATTCTCTTGACCTTCATATTCACCTTTTTGATGAATCGGTTAGAAGAGGTCATTAGAGGCTTTTTAAGTCGCTTCCTGAAAATAGGGCAGAAATCGGTTATTACCATTTTGTATATTCTTTTGGCTGGTGGATTGACGGTTGGCGGATTCGTGTTTGTGCCAATCATCGCCAAACAGGTGGAGCAGCTATTTCATTTAGGAAAGAAAATTGCAGATCATCCACAAGATTTACCCTTCATTGATGTCATCACGAACGTATTCGGAGATTTTAAAATATCAGCTTACTTTGAGAAAGGGTTTAATTTCCTCTATACATACTTAACTGATTTCAGTACGTTCAGTATCCAGGTCATTATGTCCTTAATATTAAGCATGTTCTTCCTGTTCGAAAAGGAACGCCTCATTCAATTCATGAACAAGTTCAAAACGAGTAAAATCTCTGTGTTCTATAACGAAATCGCCTTCTTTGGACGTAAATTTTCCAGAACGTTCGGAAAGGTACTCGAAGCACAGTTTATTATTGCAACTGTTAACTGTGTTTTAACAACCATTGCGCTAGGTATTATGGGATTCCCGCAATTATTTGGATTAGCGGTCATGGTCTTTTTGCTAGGCTTAATCCCTGTGGCAGGTGTGGTTATCTCACTTATTCCACTCAGCATCATTGCGTATACGCTTGGAGGCGGCATGTATGTCCTGTATATCGTGCTTGTGATCGTCATCATCCATGCCATTGAAGCCTATTTCCTAAACCCGAAGCTCATGTCAGCAAAAACAGAACTCCCTATCTTCTTCACATTTGTTGTGCTGATCTTCTCTGAACACTACATCGGCATTTGGGGACTGATTATTGGTATCCCGATCTTTGTGTTCATTTTAGATATTTTGGAGGTCACGAATAAGGAAGAAAGTAATTAAAAAGTTCATATGAACCTGTTTACAATTTTCCGAAAATAAGGTATAAATAGTATGAAAATATCATATTACCACACGCTTAATCCTTCTAAAGGAATGGGGGACCCATGTTTTTGGGGTGAATTTTTCTCTGTGAGAAAAAAGGACATCTCTTCGTCCTAACCCGTCAGCTAACCTCATCGGCGTGAAGAGAGTAAACAGTGGTACGTGTATGGAAACAAAGACCCACGAGAAAACTCTCTTGTGGGTCTTTTTTGATGAGGAAGGGGAGATTTTATTGAAGCTAGCGACGAAAATTATTATTGCCTTGTTTGTAGGTGCAATCACAGGACTATTGCTTAACATTTTTGCTCCAAATGTATTCAAAGTGTTAGACCCTTATCTATTTACGCCTCTAGGTCAAATCTTCTTAAACCTGATTAAAATGTTAGTGGTGCCGATCGTATTCTTTTCCATCACACTAGGTGTAGCAGGTCTAGGTGATCCGAAAAAGCTTGGCAGAATCGGCGTAAAAACCATTACTTATTTCCTGCTTACTACTACTTTTGCCATCATCATTGGCATTTCATTAGCCTTATTAATCAAGCCGGGAGCATTCGGTCATTTTGATACGAAAGCAGCTGATTATTCCGCAGAGGAAGCCCCATCAATGGCAGAAACACTACTCAACATCATCCCAACCAATCCAGTCCAATCTTTAGTTGAAGGAAACATGCTTCAAATCATCGTCTTTTGTGTATTTTTAGGTCTTGGCATTGCCATGCTTGGGAAGAAGACGGAAGGTTTGCTGAAGCTGTTTGAACAAGGAAATGAATTAATGATGTACCTTGTCGGCATAGTGATGAAGTTCGCACCGTACGGAACATTCGGTTTGATCGCAACTGCCATTGGCAGTCAGGGATTTGATGCGATGAAAGCGATGGGCCTTTATTTCTCGGTCGTGTTAGTTGCGCTCGTGCTGCATTTCTTCCTAACTTATGGGTCAACTGTCGCCATTTTAGCGAAGCGAAATCCGATGGCATTTTTCAAAGGATTTTCTCCAGCAATGGTTGTCGCATTTAGTACGTCAAGTAGTAACGCAGTCCTCCCAGTCTCGATGGAAACAGCCCAGAAACGTTTGAAGGTGCCGGAGCCGATTTCAAGCTTTGTACAGCCGCTTGGTGCAACCATTAATATGGATGGCACAGCGATTATGCAAGGGGTCGCGACTATTTTTATCGCGCAAGTGTATGGAGTTGAACTGACGCTTGTCCAAATGTTGACGGTTGTCTTAACGGCTGTCTTAGCAAGTATCGGTACAGCGGGTGTGCCAGGAGTTGGGCTCATTATGCTCGCTATGGTACTGAACTCTGTGAATCTGCCGGTTGAAGGCATTGCGCTCATCCTTGGCATAGACCGCTTATTAGATATGGCAAGAACCGTTGTCAATATTACAGGTGACGCCGCATGTGCGGTGATTGTGACAGAAACGGAGAAAAAACACGAGACAGACGCAGCATCACCGAACCTATCCATGTAATGTAAAAGAAGGGCTGACTCGATCAGCCTTTTTTTCATGGAGTCCCTTGTCTTGCGTGATATACTTTTAACAGAATGAGCGGTCTTATTTGCCGCTTTAGGTTTTACATCAGAAGGAGGAACCACGTTGGAATCTGCTGTTCTAAAAGTAGAGAAAGTCGATAAACGAATTGGCCGGAAAATGATCTTACAAGATATATCTATAGAAATAGGGAAAGGGGAAATCGTCGGCTTACTAGGACCAAATGGGTCTGGAAAAACAACCTTGATTCGTTTGATCGTTGGCTTGATGAAAAAAAACAATGGCCGAATCATGATCAATGGATATTCACAGGATGAGGATTTCCTACATGCGATGTCATCTGTTGGTGCAATCATAGAAAATCCCGAATTTTATTCTTATTTAACAGGCTTCGAAAACCTTGAACTGTATGCGGCGATGCACGATGGAGTGACAGAGGAACGAATACAGGAAGTGGTGAAAAGAGTTCGTCTGGAGCACGCCATTCATCAGAAGGTGAAGACATATTCACTGGGGATGAAACAAAGGCTTGGGATTGCACAAGCCATATTACATCAGCCGAACCTGCTCATTTTAGACGAACCGACAAATGGACTTGATCCTGCAGGTATGAAGGAATTCAGGGAGCACTTGCAAACGCTAGTAAGAGAAGAAGGAACGTCCGTCTTATTCGCCACACATTTATTGCATGAGGTAGAAGAGCTATGTGACCGTATGATCATCATTCAAAAAGGACAGATCAAAGCCAGTGCCATGCTTCGAGACATAGAGGGGAAAGAACAGATGCTCATGAATATTCAGCCAGTGGAAAAGGCGGCTGCGTGGCTTGATACACATGCCTATACATATGAACGAAACGGAGCGCATGTATTACTTCAATTGAACAAAGACCAAGTGCCTGAGCTGAACAAACAGCTTGTTCTGGCTGGATTTGCTGTACTTGAAATGACGCCTCAAAAGCCATCAATTGAAGAGGCATTTATGAAATGGACGGAAGGCGGGACGGCAGATGCTTCAACTCATCAAGAATGAGCATAAGAAAATTACGAGGAAAAAGATCACGTTCATTGCACTTGGATTGATTGTTGTGTTTCAATTAGCGATGGCTCTAGCGTTGAAACGAGTCATCTCCAGCTTTGGTGGACAAGACACTGTCGCCAACTATTTTGCTTATTCCACAAACGTCGTGTTTATTTTACAGGTGCTCGCGGTTGTCATTGGCGCGACCTTGATCTCAACAGAATTTCAAAAAAGAACGATCAAGTTTTTATTGATACGGCCCAAAACAAGGCTGCAAATTTTCCTGTCAAAATACATCACACTTGTGCTTATGGTCATTTATTTGTTTGTTTTTTATTATGTCATTGCTTTCCTATTTGGCTTTATTTTCTTTGGTACTGCATTTGACGAAAGTACGGGACGATTATTTCAGCATACGTTTGCTGTGATCGGATCTCAGTGGGTGGAAGTGATCATGATGGCAAGCTTCGCTTTTATGTGTTCCAGCTTGTTTAGGAACAGCCTCGTTGCGCTTGTGACCTCGTTTTTTGTTTTATATGCAGCTAAATCACTTGTGCCTATTATGTCTCTTTTAGAAAATCAGTGGGGGAAAATCCTGCTTTTTGCTAATACAGACTTTACTCAGTACAGCTTTCAAGGACCGCCGCCCTTCCATGGCATGAGCCCTTTGTTTTCTCTATTTATGGTAGGGGCGCATTTTGTTTTCTTTGTTGGCACGGCTTGGGTTCTTTTTTGGAAGCGTGATGTAAATGTGTAAAAATTGTGTCAAATAACAAGAAAAATTCGTGACATCTTTGTGAAAACGAGTCTGCATTTCACGATAACCGGCTGATTTTGTCTTATAATAAGAGGGAGTCTTGGAGGTGGCACTATCGTGAAAAATTTCATTACGGCTTTACCCATTTTGTTGCTGCTGTCGTTTTCGTTTGTGTCTTTTGCCTTCCAGTTTGATCATCTTATTTATTTCAGACTAGCGCTGGGGATCTTTTCGTTAGCGGGTCTTTTCTTTCTGTATACACTTAAAAGAAACATGAAATGGTTCATGGTTTATTTATATGCGAGCTGGATCATACTTGCAGCTGTCACAACATTTGAGGAGCCTGTCTTTTCTCAGTTCTTCTTCGGTGGTTTAACAATGACTATGGGTTATCTCACATATATGCTCATTTATTTAGGAATGAAGCAGGACCGTGTAGCGAAATCACATTAAAACAAAAGCCGATAAAATCACAGCATAGATTTTATCGGCTTTTTTTGTTGAAAAAGACAAAAGAGAGGAGCAGCCAGCTTTGACTGCTCCCCCTTATGTTTATGATTCACGTCCAGCAGCTGCAAGCTGCTTCTGATGCTTTTTGTCGATGGTTTCGTATATACTTTCCATCATTTTAGGATCGCGCATGATGGCTTTCTTGTTTTCTTCAATCAATTGCTGATACGTTTTGATTTTCTTCTTAGACATGTGACTCATCGCTCCTTTATAAGAATAGACGTCTATAGGATTCTACATAGATGAAATTGATAATCATTTTCAATTAGCACCTTTATTATACAAAGCACAATGCCGGAAGTAAAGATTATATTCAGAAAATTCATGTAATCGACAAATTCGAAGCCTAGTCGACGCTCATTCTTTCCCAGGAAATAATTTCTGTCATTTCTTGTCGTAAGAGAAGCCTCTATATAAAACATTCTTTCGCTCATTGAAACGTTTTGACTGAACAATTCGTCTTATGAAGAGATTTGATGTAAGAGATGGAGAAAAAAAGACACCAGCAAGTGTTTGCTGATGTCCTTCGTTTCACGATTTAAGAAACGTGCCCTTGAAGAAACTCTGTCACTTCTTCAGGTGATTTTGCGTTTGCACTGTGTAAATGACCTGTTTTTTCGCCATTTTTGAAAATTAACAGGCTTGGAATACCCATGACCTGATACGTTTCTGCTAATTCAGGGAAATCATCTTTGTTTATTTCAAACCATTCATGGTGAGCATACGCCTCTAAGATGTCTGGAATGAACATGTCCATTCTTGTACAGTCAGGACACCATGTTGCAAAGAATTTAACGATGACTTCTTTGTCAGATTGAATGATTTCATTGAATTGTTCAGTACTTGTGATTTTTTTCAATTTGTCACAACTCCTTTTCAATGTCATTTTAATATAAAATAAAGGCGAATGACATACAAATGCTCGGGAGGCGCTTACAACTTTACAAATCATTTCAATTCCGTAACAACAAAAATTAATTAGAGCATTTTTGCTTGAAAGTGATAAGATAGTAAAGATGAATTTTAGTGGGGGGAGTATCCATTGAAAATAAGTTTAGGATTGATTTACGGCGGAAAGTCAGCCGAACATAATGTATCACTGCAAACAGCCCTTGCAGTTACAAAAGCACTTAACACTGAGAAGTTCGATATACATCCAATTTATATTACAGAAGAGGGCGAATGGCTAAGAGGAGAAAAACTCACTGAACCAGTATCAAACGTCAGAATGCTTCAATTTGAACAGAGCGCAAAGACGTTTTTACCAACTTCTTTAAATGAGAGCATGTTTCCACAGCCTGCATCCGCTGATGAGAAGATTGATGTTGTCTTCCCATTGTTGCACGGGCCAAATGGTGAAGATGGAACGATGCAAGGATTACTTGAACTGCTAAATATCCCGTATGTCGGCAACGGCGTTCTTGCTTCTGCCGCGGGTATGGATAAAGTCATGATGAAAGATGTTTTTGCTCAAGCAGGACTTGCACAAGCAAAGCACCTTTCCTTCAATAAAAAAGACTATGAGAAAGCCACAGCAGACAGCTTAGAACAGGTAGAACAAGTACTTGGCTATCCATGCTTTGTGAAACCTGCCAACATGGGATCAAGTGTTGGAATAAGCAAATGCCGCAGCAAAGAAGAGCTGCAAACCGCATTCGACTTGGCTTTCCAATATGATCGTCGTGTGGTCGTAGAAGAAGGCGTCGTAGGAAGAGAAATCGAGATAGGTGTATTAGGAAATGACGAGCCGAAGTGCTCTGTCGTTGGTGAAATTGCACCTAAAACAGATTTTTATGACTACAAAGCAAAATATGAAGATGGCGATACAGATTTGATCATTCCTGCGAGTGTGTCAGAAGATGAATACAAGACGATTCATGATATGGCGATTAAGGCATTTAAATCCCTAGATGGTTCTGGTCTTGTACGTGCAGACTTCTTCCTCACAGAAAAAGGCGAAGTGTTGATCAATGAAGTGAATACAATGCCTGGATTCACACCATTCAGTATGTTCCCGCTTCTTTGGAAGCACACTGGTGTAGAGTATCCAGAGCTAATTGAAAAGCTAGTGTCACTTGCAATTGAACGCCATCAAGAAAAACAAACCATTAAAACGACTTTTTAATGTGAGCAACAAGCAGACACTATCCTTTGGTAGTGTCTCTTTTCCTTCAAACGTGAAATGAGAAAGAGAGGCGAAAAAATCATGATCAAACGTACAGTGAATCAAATCGCCCAAATGGCTGGTGGGACACTATCTAATCAAGCTTTTGGCGAAGAGCAAATTTACGGAGTGACGACAGATACACGAAAAGTATCAAAAGGTGCATTGTTTATCCCCTTAATTGGAGAACATTTTAACGGTCACACATTTGCTTCTAAAGCAGTGGAGCTTGGAGCCGCAGCCGTTCTTTGGAATCAAAAAGAAGCCAATCCACCGTTCGGTGTACCTGTCATTCTTGTCGACGATACACTGGCAGCACTGCAGCAATTGGCAAAATCATATTTAAAAGAAGAAAACCCTCGTGTTGTCGGTATTACAGGAAGTAACGGGAAAACGACAACGAAAGATATGATTCATTCCGTCTTACAAACAACGTATCAAGTTCATAAAACAGACGGTAACTTTAATAATCATATCGGTCTTCCGCTCACTATTCTTGCGATGCCAGAAGGTACAGAGATAGCTGTCTTGGAGATGGGCATGAGTGCAAAAGGCGAGATCGAGTTCTTGTCAAACCTAGCTGAGCCTGATGCAGCAGTCATCACCAATATCGGAGAATCTCATATGCAAGATTTAGGATCAAGAGAAGCCATTGCTGATGCAAAATGTGAGATCACAAAAGGGCTAAAAAAGGATGGTACCTTTTATTATTTAGGAGATGAACCTTTGATCCGCGAGAGAGCGACTGCACTTTCGCAGCAAGTGAAAACCTTTGGAGAAGCAGAGGACTGTGATATCAAGGTAACGCATATCAACCAGCTTGCAGAAGGAACTGAATTTCAGGTCGAAGGGTATGCCCAGGGGTTTCTCATTCCTGTATTAGGGAAACATAATGTAAAGAATGCCCTTGCTGCCATTGCCATAGGCCAGCATTTCGGACTGAATGAAAGACAAATCGCCCAAGGACTCATGCAAACAAAGTTAACAGGAATGCGTCTTGAACTGTTTAAAACAGAAAAAGGAATCACTGTTATCAATGATGCGTATAATGCAAGTCCTACTTCCATGAAAGCTGCCATTGATCTTGTAGGAGATATGGACGGCTTTGCAAATAGGATTCTTGTCCTTGGAGACATGCTCGAAATGGGCAGCGAGGAAGAAACGTATCATTATGAACTAGGCCGCTACATCAAGCCTGAATTCATTGATCATGTGATGACGTATGGCCGCTTAGGTGCATTCATCGCTGAAGGAGCAAAGAAATCATTCGGTGACGCGCGCGTGTCCTCATTTATGGACAAAGAGGAACTGAAGAAAAAACTTGCTGATGTAGCAGGTCCTGACGATGTTGTTCTCATCAAAGCCTCACGCGGCATGAGATTAGAAGAAGTCATTACTGCGCTATAAAAAGTGAGCGGCAAAGAAGGTGACAGAATGATTGGCTGTCTATGTATACATGGATTCACAGGCGCTCCCTATGAAGTGGAACCGCTAGCGCAATATTTAAAGCAGAAGACAGATTGGAACGTTCAGTCTGTCACGCTTCCGGGGCATGGAGATGAACTTCAGCTAAAAGGTATTCTCTATCAAGAATGGATTGCGACAGCTGAATTAGAACTTCTTTCTCTTTACAGAACATGTGATACCATTTTTTTGATCGGGTTTTCCATGGGAGGAATGATTGCTTCTTATCTTGCAGCGAAGTATCCAGTTGCTCGTCTCGTCCTTTTAAGTGCTGCGGCGAAATATGTGAATCCAAAACAAATGATTCAAGACACAAGGCAGTTGGTGAAAGAATCATTGTCTGGGCTGATTGATACGAATCCTTTGTATGATAGATACCGTCATAAGCTAACGAGCACACCGCTGTCAGCCGCTGTTGAATTTATGAAACTGGTGAAGCAAACGAAGAGCTCCCTTGAGAAACTACACCTCCCTGTGTTAATTGTTCAAGGAGAAAGCGATGGGATTGTGCCAGCTTCAAGTGCACAATTTATTGATCATAAAATCCCGTCTCGTCAGAAAGAAGTGTTTTATTTACCTGACTGTAAACATCATGTTTGTCACGAGCCGTGTGCACAGCAATTGTTTGGAAAAGTAGAGCAATTTCTAAAAAAAACAATTTAATCTATAGAAAAGCGAAAATGTGGCTAAACTAATATAAATTGAATCCCACTTGTTAAAAATTGCATCATTTTTGTCGAATGAGTGACAAGCCTATGGTACAATAGGAAAGAAAAGGTGGCTGATTCGGTTGTTTCAATACGATGGAAAAACCTTTGTCCCGCAGTCTAATTCGAGTAACGGAGAAGTATCGGCAGGCACCATATTTCAATATCGTCAGGACGGGAATATATTAACGGGCACATATCAAGGCGGCAGTATTGTATCTGGTGTACTTGTAGGAACTGTAAATGAGGATGGAACACTTCATTTTAGATACCACCATGTCAGCAAAGACGGCAGCATGAGAAGCGGGTCTTGCAATTCTACACCTAAGCAGTTGGATAACGGAAAAATTCAACTGTTCGAAAAGTGGAAATGGATGGATGGCGATCAAAGTGATGGTGAATCTGTCATTGTGGAACAGTAGATATATCCATTTCTGTCTTGTTGAAAAACAAATAGTGTAATGGTAAGATATAAGGTAGGGTAATTCGGGCTTTGTATATAATGGACCTGTCCTTTCGGGTAAGGGCAGTTTTTAATGATCATTCACGAGATTACTGAAACAGCAATTAGAAGGAGTTTGAATAATTTGACTATAACGTTTCAAGATTTTCAATTAAGCGAAAGTCTCATGAAAGCTATTAACCGCATGGGATTTGAAGAAGCAACACCGATTCAAGCGGAAACAATTCCTCTCGGTCTTCAGAATAAAGATGTCATTGGACAAGCACAAACAGGAACAGGAAAAACTGCAGCGTTTGGTATTCCTCTTGTAGAAAAAATTGACCCAGCGTCTCCAAATATCCAAGCGATTATCATTGCGCCAACAAGAGAATTAGCGATTCAAGTATCTGAAGAGCTATACAAAATTGGCCAAGACAAGCGTGCGCGTGTACTTCCGATTTACGGTGGACAAGATATCGGTCGCCAAATCCGTTCGCTCAAGAAAAATCCTCATATCATCGTAGGGACTCCAGGACGTTTACTCGATCACATTAACCGTCGTACAATGCGTCTTCAAAATGTTGAAACTGTTGTGCTTGATGAAGCAGACGAAATGCTAAACATGGGTTTCATCGAAGACATTGAATCGATCCTTTCAAATGTACCAAGTGAACACCAAACACTTTTATTCTCTGCGACAATGCCTGCACCAATTAAGCGCATTGCAGAACGTTTCATGACAAACCCAGAACACGTAAAAGTAAAAGCGAAAGAAATGACTGTCTCTAACATCCAACAGTTCTACTTGGATATCCATGAGCGTAAGAAGTTTGATACATTGACTCGTCTTCTTGACATTCAATCACCTGAGCTTTCAATTGTCTTCGGCCGTACGAAACGCCGCGTTGACGAATTGACTGAAGCACTTAACCTTAGAGGTTATACAGCTGAAGGAATTCATGGTGACTTGACTCAAGCGAAACGTATGGTTGCGCTTCGTAAATTCAAAGAAGGTTCAATCGATGTGCTTGTAGCAACAGACGTTGCAGCACGTGGACTTGATATCTCAGGCGTAACACACGTGTATAACTTTGACGTACCACAAGATCCAGAAAGCTACGTACACCGTATTGGACGTACTGGACGTGCTGGACGTACAGGTATGGCGGTGACATTTATCACACCGCGTGAAAAAGATATGCTTCGTGCGATTGAGCAAACAACTAAACGTAAAATGGATCGTATGAAAGAACCAACACTAGATGAGGCAATCGAGGGACAACAACAAGTAACAATTGATCGTCTGCGCACAATCATCAGTGAAAACAACTTAAACTTCTACATGACAGCTGCTGCTGAATTGCTAGAAGATCATGATTCTGTCACAGTGGTTGCGGCTGCCATCAAAATGATGACAAAAGAGCCAGATGCAACGCCTGTTCGTTTGACAGATGAAGCACCAATGGTTTCAAAACGCAATCGTAACAACCGCAGCTCTTCTAAACGTAGAGACGGTGGCGGCGGAGGCGGCTATCGCGGAAAAAGTCGTTCATCTTACGGTGATAAAAAGCGTTCTTCAAATGACCGCAATCGTTCTTCTAGCGATCGCCGTCAAAAGAAATCTTATAATAGCTAATTTAAAAGCGAATCCTTTGCAGGATTCGCTTTTTTTAACAGGTTTACTGAAACTTTTTAGGCTTTCTTTCGTAATATATTGATAGAAAAGTAAGAGAATGGGGGAAGAATGTGAGAAAACAGCCGCAACGTCAAATAAGTTTAAATGGTTTAAAGGTATGGCGTCTTCAAAATGGAATTATCTCATTGATTTTCTTACTCATCATCATTGGGGTATTTGTTGCTAGTTATTATCTTCAATGGCCATATTGGATTGGCGCCATCCTCGCCGGTTTATGGGTCTTGCAGATTATTTTTGGCATCTGGCTTATACCGAAAATACGTCATCGCATCTGGCGCTACGAAGTATTCGAAAATGAAATTGAAATTCAGCATGGACTCATTCGCGTTACACGTGTGATTGTACCGATGGTGCGTGTCCAGCATGTCGATACATCACAAGGACCGCTCTTAAGGCGCTACCGTTTGGCATCTGTTCAAATATCGACTGCTGCCACAGTTCATGATATACCGGCGCTAGAATTAGAAGAAGCAGATGAGCTTCGTGATTACATATCTCGTTTAGCAAGGGTGACGGAAGATGATGTCTGAACCAAAACGTGTACATCCAATCTCGATGTTCATTGATTTTATATCAGATGCCGTATCCATGATTAAAAACTTCATTATCCCTTTTTTCGTGCTTATTTTTGTGAACTCGAATTCGAGCATTCGTTTTTATGCATTTATCTTTCTTGGTGTGCTTCTTTTATGGAAAGCTGTTTCAACCGTTTTAGCATGGAGGCGATTTACCTACCGGATGGAAGAGGATGAATTTCGCGTGGAATCGGGCGTCATCACAAAAAAGAAAAAATATATTTCGTTAGAGCGAATTCAAACGGTGAATACAAGTGAAGGTATCTTCCAACGGATTTTTGGTTTGGTGCGGGTCCAAATCGAAACAGCTGGTGGAACAGACGGTCCGGAAGTGAGTCTGACGGCGATTACAAAAGCAGAAGCGGAACAATTAAAGCAATCGATTTTCAACCGGAAGAAAAGCTTGCAGCAAGAAGAAGTGGATGAAAATGGGGATGTCCCGCATGATCCTCTGACAGCGCAGCAACCTGTAGAAAAAGAAATCAATGTTTCCTACCGAATGGGTGTACCAGAGCTGCTTTTGGCTGCGACCACTTCCAGTGGGATCGGAGTCATTATTTCTGGGTGCCTCGCCATTTACACACAAATAGATGAAATTCTTCCTTTGGACGGTTTCCTCAAGCGGTTTTCTTTTTTAAGTCATGCGAGTGTTGAGATTTATGCGATTCTCATATTTATTGCCGTATTGATTGCTTGGATTCTTAGTGTTGGGGTAACAGCCCTTCAATATGCGAATTTTACCGCGAAACGAAAAGGGAAAGACATCATCATCACAAGAGGGCTCATTGAGAGGCATCAAATGACCATTCCGCTTGCGAGAATTCAAGCAGTGAAAATCAAAGAAAATATTCTTCGTGAACCCTTTGGCTTTGCGACGGTGATGCTTGTGAGTGCAGGAGGTTCTATTACAGAAAAAGAAACCTCTTCCGTCTTATTTCCACTGATTCGGAAGAAAAAAATCAACGAACTGCTATCTCAATTCACAGATGATTATCATTTGGCGCCAGAAGCTGAACTGAAAAAGGTGCCAAAGCGTTCGCTCAAGCGCTACCTGATCTCTTTCGGCTTTGTGCCATTACTTGTCGGCGTAATCCTATCTGTCCGTTTTCCGCCATGGGGGTATTTGGCACTTATTCCGCTGCCTATTGCTTTGT
Organism: Bacillus sp. FSL W8-0920; assembly: GCF_038593215.1. NCBI lineage: Bacteria > Bacillati > Bacillota > Bacilli > Caryophanales > Bacillaceae > Bacillus > Bacillus sp. FSL W8-0920. The sequence goes on from NZ_CP151974.1 coordinate 528,725, forward strand.
TTTTTGGTTATTTAGCTTATAAACAATCAGGCTATAAGATCAAAGATCCATTGATTCAACTGACATCAAGAGGCATTGGCAAAACCACTGGCATTGTCTTGAGAAAACGAATGCAAAACTATACGATGACGCAATCTTTCTTCCAAAAGAAAGGCCGAGTGGCGAGTATTCACACCTTTGTGAAATCCTCTGCGCTGCTTGATTCCTTTGGTGTGCATCACCTTGAGGAAGAAGATGCAGCACGTGTAATGGATTGGTATTCGTATGAAAAAAATAAATCTTCTTAAACAAAAAATGTCGATCCGCTTCCTGTTCATAGGAGTGATCGACATTTTTTTATGAGGTTAGTAGCGTCTTTTTTTTGAATGGAAAAATAGCGTAAGAGGTGCTAGGAGCATGCCGCCGATTAATCCAAATAAGTGAGCCATGATATTGATGTTCGAGTTGACGAACGTCATGATGACAGAGACGGCAAGAATTGTTAAGATCACCTGAGAATTGCCGCGGTCCATCATATGCGGTTTAAATAGAACAAGGTATAAATAAACGCCAAACAAACCGAAGATCGCACCAGACGCGCCGACATGTACATACTCTAAAGGCTCCACCCAATAGGTTCCGAGATTGCCAATGAACCCTGCACCAAGATAGATAATGAGAAATCGAACCTTCCCAAGCAAATGCTCAAGCGCTGGAGCGAATAAGAACAAAGACATAGAATTGAACAAAATATGGGTCAGACTTCCGTGAAGGAAAATAGGTGTGACGAGCCGCCACCATTCTCCAGTAGCTACACCATAATTGAAACCGACGAGATGGTCGTGACCAAGCTGTATAAGAGGGATAGGAAGCGCAAATATAAGCCATAGACCAAATTGCAAAGCAAGGATCGTTGTGACGATTGGATACGATCTAATAAATTGTTGAAAGCTCTCCGTTCGAATAAACATAACAAACCCCTTTTGACTAGATAATGGTAAGTTTATAGTAACACGTTTATGAAGAGAACATCCAAATTAGTACGAGTCTCATAGGAGGTACCTCATGATCAAAGGAATAGGTATTGATATAGTAGAGATCAACCGGCTCGCGCGCGTGCTTAGTAGACAGCCTCGTTTACCAGAACGGATTTTAACGTTAAGTGAACAAGACATCTTTCACACACTCAGTGAAAAGAGGCAGCTGGAATTTTTGGCAGGACGTTTTGCAGCAAAGGAAGCTTTCGCTAAAGCATACGGAACGGGAATCGGCCGGCATTTAAGCTTTCATGATATGGAGATCCAGAAAGACGAACTTGGAAAACCTTTCATCAAAAGCGAAAAGACGAAGGGTGACCAGGTTCACGTGTCCATCACTCACACGAAAGAATATGCTGCTGCACAAGTTTTAATTGAAAGGTTGTCAAGCTAGTCTGCATATTGTTTGTCCCCCCTTCATATATTGGGTAGTGCGATAAGGAAGGGCGAGTTGCTAACAGGCTTTGATGGTTCGCGGTACGCAGTTAACTCTTGAGGCGTACTGTTAAAGTCAAACAAGCGGTTTCTTCCTTTTAACACAATTAACGAAGGGGTTGAAAAGGGTGAGAAAAAGCTTTGTTTTGCTTGTAACGGGAATCCTTTTTGTACTGATTCTCTCCGCATGCGGTCAAAAATCTCAGCAGGATATCGTTGGAGATTTAAACAAAAAGGCAGGGGAAATGACATCATACAAAGCCAAAGCAAAAATGACCATTGAGACAGGAAATGACCCGCAGGAGTATCAAGTAGAAATTTGGTACAAGAAGCCGGAACTTTACCGTGTCTATTTAGAAAATCCGAAAAAGGATCAGAGTCAAGTCATTTTAAGAAATGGCAATGGTGTGTTTGTGCTGACACCTTCATTGAACAAGAGCTTCCGTTTCCACAGTGATTGGCCAAATAATAGCAGTCAGGTCTACTTATTTGAGTCACTCGTGAAGGACATTAAAAATGACAGTGCCGCTCAGTTCAAAGCGAAAGATTCAAAGTATGTGTTTGAAACCAAAACCAATTATCAGCACAACCAAATGCTGCCTACCCAAGAGATTACCTTTCATAAAAAAACAATGGCGCCTGCCAGTGTGAAAGTACTGGATAGCGACAAAAAGCCAATGGTGAAAGTGGAATTCTCTCACTTTGAATTCAATAAATCCTTTGACAAAGATGCATTTGATGAGAAGAAAAACATGACACTCTCTCAAATGGATGTTGCCACAAGTGCAGACCCATCTGACAGCTTTGCGGTGAAAACGCCAGTTGACATGCCAGAGGGTGTGAAGAAGATGGAAGAGAAAGAAATGATGACAGATGCCGGTAAGCGTTATGTCATGACGTATGGCGGAAAGAAATCCTTCACACTCATTCAGGAAAAAGCGAGAGTCGCTGAAGCATCTACGCCTGTGACAATGAACGGTGAGCCAGTCGACCTTGGCATGACAGTTGGGGTTCTCACAGATCAATCCCTTTCATGGACATCTGACGGAGTGGACTACTTGATTTCTTCAAGTGATCTATCGAAGGAAGAGCTCTTGATGGTTGCAAAGAGTGTAGAAGGCCAGTCAGCTAAATAAATACCTCAGGCGAGAGCCTTAGAAATGAAACATCAGCCCTATGCATGGGCTGATTTTCTTTGATTTGTTTCACATTATTCTTGATTTTTAGTATCATATGAGGGGATTGAATCATTCAATAGGGAAGTGTGACGGATGGACACAAATGCCTTTTATAGAGACACATGGGCAGAAATTAATTTATCAGCAATCAAGCATAATGTTTCACATATGAAAGATCATATCGGTCAAAGTGTTCAACTGATGGCTGTGGTGAAAGCCAATGCATATGGACATGGAGATATAGAAGTGGCGAGAGCTGCTCTCAAAGCAGGAGCAGACGTATTAGCCGTCGCCTTTTTAGATGAGGCGGTTTCTTTAAGAAATAAAGGCATCAAAGCACCAATACTTGTACTCGGCGCAGTACCGCCGGAATATGTCAAAGTCGCCGTTCGTTACAATGTCATCATGACCGCCTACTCCATCGATTGGCTGAGAGACGTCACCAAAATGGTGAAAGGGCAGATGGGACAACCGATACGTTTTCATTTGAAAATAGACAGCGGAATGAACCGATTAGGTGTGAAAACGATAGAGCAAGTGAACGAAGTGAAAAAGCTTGTCAGCGAGCAATCTTATTTACAGCTGGAAGGCGTATTTACTCACTTTGCGACAGCAGATGAAAAGGATGAAGCCTACTTTGATCGGCAGGTCGACACCTTTCAAACACTGCTTGAGCCGCTTCATACGGACAAGCTGCTCGTTCATTGCGCCAACAGTGCTGCAGGTTTAAGGTTTAAAGACGTTTTGTTTAATATGGTTCGCTTCGGCATCAGTATGTACGGGCTGTCACCATCTGAAGAAATCAAAGATGAATTGCCTTTCAAGCTCGAAGAAGCCATGTCTCTTCATACAAAGCTTGCCCATGTAAAGCATATTCAAGAGGGTGAGAGTGTCAGCTATGGGGCGACGTATACAGCCAATCAAGATACGTGGATCGGCACGGTTCCAGTCGGCTATGCAGATGGGTGGATCAGGAAGCTGGCAGCAACGGAAGTGCTTGTTGGCGGAAAACGCCGGAAGATCGCAGGAAGGGTTTGTATGGATCAATTCATGATTGAACTGAAAGACAAGCTTCCAGTAGGCGAGCCGGTCGTTTTGATTGGTAAGCAAGGAGAAGACATGGTATCAGTCGATGAAATCGCCAAAAGGCTTGAAACCATTAACTATGAAGTCACTTGCTCGATTGGCCACCGCGTCCCAAGAGTATATTTAGAGGACGGCGAAAGAGTGCATGTGCGGAATCCGCTCCTTCAAGGCGGGCCAAGTTTTTTATAAACAACATTCAAAAGAACGATAGTCAAACTGACTTCGTTCTTTTTTATTCGACAAAAGTAGGGTAAACATTCTCCCTTTTTTAGAGATTTTGGAAATACCGTATGATTTTCGGAAAAAAGCGTATAATGGGAAAGAGGAACTCCATTATCATCTTGATTTACGGGTGGCGAGCCGCTTCATGTTCTAATAAGAATTCATGAAAAAACAGCTTTGCTTGTGCATTGAATAATGGTATGATTAGTCTTGGAATGGATCGATACGGTATCCGTAAGTTTTGTGGAGGTGTATGTTTTTTGTCTGAATCCAGCGCAACAAATGAAATGAAGATTCGACTGCCGGAGGCTTTAATGTCTGAGATCGAACGAGTAGCAGAGCAGGATAAGGTAACAAGAAATGAATTGATCTACCGAGCGACAAAAACGTATATTCGTGAACGTAATATTCGACAAAATCGTGAATCGATGAGACGCGGCTACATGGAGATGGCGAAAATTAATCTGAATATCTCTTCAGAGGCACAATACGCAGAGTTTGAGGCTGAGAATACAGTTGAGCGATTAGTCAGCGGGGGTTAAACATTTGATTGTTAAACGCGGTGATGTTTACTTTGCTGATTTATCTCCTGTTGTTGGCTCCGAGCAGGGCGGGGTTCGCCCGGTATTGGTGATTCAAAATGACATTGGAAATCGCTTTAGCCCGACTGCTATCGTTGCAGCCATAACAGCCCAAATACAAAAAGCGAAATTACCGACTCACGTCGAAATTAATGCAAAGCGCTACGGCTTTGAACGAGATTCTGTCATTCTTTTGGAACAGATTCGTACAATCGATAAACAAAGATTGACAGATAAAATCACACATCTTGATGATGAGATGATGGAGAAGGTTGATGAAGCCTTACAAGTTAGTTTGGCTCTTATTGATTTTTAATATGGTGAGATATGGTTGCTCTACTGGGAGCAACTTTTTTTGTGTTCAATTTTTATTAACGTTATAATGAAGACAGACTAAAGAAGAGTTTTAAATGTAAGTAGGGGGTAAAACATGTCGAATCATATCGTGTTAGCTTTTGCAAGAAAGCATCAAAAGGAATTAGAAAATGAGTGGACGGACATTTTAAAACGACTCGGAGAAAAAGAAACGGACATGATGCTGAACGACAAAATGTATGAAACCATCTGTTCGGAATATGTTCAACTAATCATTACATCTCTTTCAGAGGGGTATAGTGAGGATTTTGAAGAAAAAGTGCAAAATTTTGCTTTAAAAATTGTTCAAATGGGTATATCACTTAAGTTACTGGCAAACGGTCTAACGGAAATCCGTACACATTTATATGAAAAAATGAACGATGACAAAGATACAACACAAGAAAGTCATGACCTCATTTGGCAAATCGATCGATTCATCACACCCATCCATAACGAGATCTTAAACCAGTACTCCATCTCATGGGAAAAAACCGTCAGCCTTCAAAAAATGGCGCTACAGGAACTTTCTGCCCCGCTTATTCCTGTATTTGAGCACATCACCGTCATGCCACTTGTTGGAACAATTGATACAGATCGTGCGAAAAAAATTATGGAGAATCTGCTCAATGGTGTCGTCAAACATCGCTCACAGGTCGTCTTGATTGATATCACGGGGGTACCTGTCGTAGATACAATGGTGGCCCACCATATCATTCAAGCGTCAGAGGCTGTGAGATTAGTAGGAGCGAAGTGTTTACTTGTCGGTATTCGCCCAGAAATAGCCCAAACGATCGTTAACCTTGGAATTGATTTATCTCAGGTTACAACAAAGAATACCCTTCAAAAAGGAATTCAAACTGCTTTGGAAATGACAAATCGAAAAATTGTTTCATTGGAGGGATAACCAATTGAGAAATCACCCGAAGATTCCAATCTTAAAATTATATAATTGTCTTCTGATCTCAATACAGTGGGAGCTTGATGATCAAACAGCTCTTCACTTTCAAGAAGACTTACTGAATAAAATTCATGAAACAGGAGCAAACGGTGTTGTCATTGACTTAACATCCGTCGATATGATTGATTCATTTATCGCAAAGGTATTAGGCGATGTGATCACCATGTCCAAGCTCATGGGGGCAAAAGTTGTATTAACAGGAATACAGCCGGCAGTCGCTGTGACGCTTATTGAACTTGGTATATCGCTGGAAGAAATTCAAACAGCACTAGATCTTGAACAAGGGCTTGAGACACTGAAGCGGGAATTGGGGGAATAGATATGAAAGACCAATCCTGTGTGAAAATATTGACGGAATGGGATATAGTCGCAGCAAGACAATTGGGGCGCAATGTTGCAAAAGAACTTGGTTTTGGAACAGTTGACCAAGCAAGAATTACGACGGCCATTTCAGAATTAGCTCGAAACATCTATTTATACGCTGGTAAAGGTCAGATTTGTATAGAAGAAGTGATGGAGCGCGGAAAGCGTGGACTCAAGGTCATCGCAGCCGATGAGGGGCCTGGCATCATGGATATACGTAAAGTGATGGAAGACGGATTTTCTACATCAGGCGGACTCGGAGCAGGCTTGCCGGGCGTCAGAAGACTGATGGATGAATTTAAATTAGATTCTGCACCAGAACAAGGAACGGAGATACAAGCTGTTAAGTGGCTTCGCTAGGAGGGAAACCATGGATTTTAAGGAGGTAATGGAGCAGCGGTACCATCAGCTGCTCAGTCGTTATATCAGTGATTTAACTGAAACATCGCTTTATCAAGCTCAAAAATTTAGCCGTAAAACCATTGAGCATCAAATACCTCCTGAAGAAATAGTGAGTGTTCACCGAAAAGTGATTCAGGAGCTTTACCCTGATTTGCCGGAAGATGTTTTTCATTCACTAGACTTCTTAATTGAAGTCATGATTGGGTACGGACTTGCCTATCAGGAACATTTAACACTTAGAGGCATTCAGCAAGAAATTAAATCTGAAATTGAAATTGCTGCAAATGTTCAGCAAACCCTTCTGGAAACGAAAATTCCAGAAGGAGATACGTTCGATATTGGGGCGATCAGTGTACCGGCAAAACAGATGAGTGGAGATTATTACCATTTCGTCACGGATCACGATACGATTAATATTGCGATCGCAGATGTCATTGGAAAGGGAATCCCAGCTGCGCTTTGTATGTCGATGATTAAATATGCGATGGATTCCTTGCCAGAGTCAGGGAGCGGTCCAACTAAAGTGCTGAAAACCCTTAATCGTGTTGTCGAGCAAAACGTAGACCCAAGTATGTTTATCACCATGTTTTATGGCAGTTATAATAAAGAAACGCATGAATTTAAATATGCATCGGCTGGTCATGAGCCGGGCTTTTTCTATTGCAATAAAGAGAACAAATTTTACGATTTAGATGCAAAAGGGCTTGTACTTGGAATCGCACCAGATTTTGATTATAAGCAGTATGAGAAGCATTTGGACGTAGGAGATATGGTGATCTTATTCTCCGATGGTGTTACAGAATCTAAGTCGGAGGACGGCTTTTTAGAGCGGGAGGATATCAAAGCGCTTATAGCAGAGCACCTACCCTACTCAGCTCAGGAAATGGTCGATGCCATCTATGCCAGCTTACTCAAGCTACAAGATTTTCAGCTTCACGATGACTTCACTTTACTTGTGCTCAAAAGAAAGGTTTAGAAAGTGAAGATGCGGGTATATAAAATTCTAGGAAACAAGAATTTCGAGGTGAATGCATAATGAATATGACAGTGAAAGAGCATCAAATAGATCAAAAAACGAAAATTAGTGTCAGCGGAGAAATTGATGTGTACTCTGCTCCTCAGCTAAGAGAAACACTCATGCCTAAAGCCGAGGCGGGAGAGCATCTTGAGATCTGTTTGAAGGATGTTACGTATATGGATAGTACAGGATTAGGTGTATTTGTTGGGCTGTTTAAAGCGGCTCAAAAAGCAGGTGGAACACTAAAGCTTGAGAACTTGTCAGATCGGCTTGTAAGGTTGTTTGAAATTACTGGACTAAAGGACATCATTGACATTTCTGCAAAGACAGAGGGTGGGGTACAATGAACGAATCAGTAGATCTAATCGAGATGAAAATCCCAGCGAAACCAGAATACGTAGGCATCATCCGCCTGACTCTTTCAGGCGTAGCAAGTCGAATGGGTTATGCCTATGAAGAGATTGAGGACTTAAAAATTGCGGTCAGTGAGGCCTGTACAAATGCAGTTCAGCATGCCTACAAAGGTGAAAATGGCGAAGATGGAGAGGTAGCTGTTCGCTTTCTTGTCTACGAGGATCGTCTAGAAATCATTGTCGCGGACAAAGGCGGTAGCTTTGACTTTAAGCAAAAGCAGGAAGACCTAGGGCCGTATACATCTGCTCATACGGTGGATCAATTGGCAGAAGGAGGTCTTGGTTTATACTTAATGCAAACATTGATGGATGAAGTCGAGGTGCAAGCAAACTCCGGAGTTACCGTTGCGATGACAAAGTTTTTAAACAGGGAGCGAGTTGACCATGACACAACCATCCAAAACTATGAAACTAACTAAAGATGAAGTGGATCGCCTTATCCAAAGCTATCAATCCAACCAAGATGAGCAGGCGCAGCTCACGCTGGTCGAATGCTATACAAACTTGGTTGATATGCTGGCAAAAAAATATTCAAAAGGAAAAAGCTTTCATGAGGACCTCAGACAAGTTGGAATGATTGGTTTACTTGGCGCCATTAAGCGATACGATCCGCTAGTCGGTAAATCATTTGAAGCCTTTGCTATTCCAACCATCATCGGGGAAATCAAACGCTTTTTACGAGATAAAACATGGAGTGTCCATGTACCAAGGCGAATCAAAGAGCTTGGACCAAGAATCAAGATGGCTGTTGATCATCTAACAACAGAGACGCAAAAATCACCGCAAGTCCAAGAAATTGCAGAATACCTAGATGTGACAGAGGAAGAAGTACTGGAAACCATGGAGATGGGCAAAAGCTATCAAGCACTGTCTGTTGACCAAGGCGTAGAGGCTGATTCTGAAGGAAGCACAGTCACCATTTTAGACGTTGTTGGCTCACAGGAAGAGGGCTACGAACGTGTAAACCAAAAAATGATGCTTGAGAGTGTGCTTCATGTTCTGACAGATCGGGAAAAAGAGATTATCAATCTGACTTATTTGCAAAATAAGAGTCAAAAAGAAACAGGCGATTTACTAGGGATATCCCAAATGCATGTATCGAGACTGCAACGGAAGGCAGTTAAAAAGCTACGAGATGCATTATCAGAAGATGCGTCTATGGAGCTAGGGTAATGAAGCAGATTGAACAGCATGAGCATGTGAATGCCATTATCTATCAATCGAATAAAGAAGGGAAATCATGCTGCGGGGACAGTTTTTTTATTAAAGCAGATGATGAAGAACTAATTTGTGCTGTGGCAGACGGATTAGGCAGCGGTCAGTTCGCCAATGAATCATCTTCTTTAGTCAGCGAAATTGTCGAAGAATATGGACATGAGGATATGACGACCCTCATCGACAGATGCAATCAGGCGATGAAAAATAAACGCGGAGCCACTGTAGCCATATTAAAGGTGAATTTTTCCCAGCAGCAGTTTACCTATTGTTCGGTTGGTAATATTCGGTTCATCTTGAATGCCCCTTCTGGCGACTATATTTATCCACTTCCGACATCAGGATACTTATCAGGGAAACCTAGAAAATATAAAACATACACCTATTCCTACGAAAAAGGATCGACATTCATTATGTATTCAGACGGACTGAATGTGCCAAACATGAGAATGTGTTTAAAGCATAGTCATTCAGTTGCAGACATTGCCAAACAGCTTGAAACATACACACAAGACAAAAAGGACGATCTCACCTATGTACTTGGTCAGCTCACGTAAAATAGCTGACCTTTTTTCTGTTTTGCCGATTTTTTTGATACACTAAAAGAGAAGACACAGTGAGGGGATGCAAAGTATGAAGACATCTGACTTTTTATTGAAACAAATTGCAACAGAATTAAAGATTTCAACAAAACAAATTGAAAGTGTCATCAAGCTCTTAGAGGATGGTAACACCGTCCCGTTTATTGCCCGTTACCGGAAAGAGCAGACAGGCTCTCTGGATGAGGTGCAAATTCAAACCATTTCAGAGCGCTATACATATATCCAAAATGTCATGAACCGAAAAGAAGAAGTCATTCGCTTAATCGCAGAACAAGACAAACTGACGGATGAATTAAAACAAAAAATTGAACAAGCTCATAAACTGCAAGAGGTCGAAGATTTATACCGACCATTCAAACAAAAACGTAAAACAAAGGCGAATGTAGCCAAAGCAAAAGGGCTCGAGCCGCTGGCAGAATATATACTCACCCTGCCAAGCGATGAGATCGAGAAGAAGGCCGCTTCTTTTATCAACGAAGAAAAAGAAGTAACAAGTGTAGAAGAGGCACTTGAAGGCGCGCAGCACATCATTGCTGAACAGCTGGCAGATGATCCTGATATGCGGAAATGGATTCGCAGCGAAACGTACCAAAAGGGAAGTCTGGTCACATCAGGAAAAGACATCGAGAGCGATGAGAAAAATGTCTATGAAATGTATTACGATTATCAAGAGCCCATCAAAAAGATAGTGCCTCACCGCGTACTAGCGGTCAATCGTGGAGAGAAAGAAGGCATCTTAAAGGCAGCCATCGAGCCACCTGCTGAAAATATTCGTTTCTATCTCGACAAACAAGTCATAAAAGGCAAACAGACGACGGCGAGACCGTTTATCGAAGCGGCAATTGACGATGCGTATAAACGCCTCATTCAGCCTTCCATCGAACGAGAAATACGCAAAGAGCTGACAGAAAAAGCAGAGGAACAAGCGATTCATATTTTTGCTGAAAACTTAAGAAAACTACTGCTTCAGCCGCCGATGAAAGGGAGACGTGTACTTGGAGTGGACCCTGCATTTCGTACAGGCTGTAAATTAGCCGTCGTGGATGATACAGGAAAAGTCCATCATATAGGCGTCATTTACCCGCACCCGCCTGTACAGAAAAAAGCGGAAGCGAAACAAAAAGTGAAAGAGATCATTCAATCATCTAACATTGAAGTCATTGCGATTGGAAACGGAACAGCCTCAAGAGAGACCGAACAATTCATTGCAGACCTCATTCAAGAGCTGGATCAGCCGGTCTCCTATTTGATTGTGAATGAAGCAGGAGCAAGTGTATACTCTGCGTCTGCACTGGCGCGAGAAGAGTTTCCAGACCTGCAAGTCGAAGAACGAAGTGCTATATCCATTGCTCGAAGATTACAAGATCCTTTAGCAGAGCTCGTGAAAATTGATCCGAAGTCTGTCGGAGTGGGCCAATACCAGCATGACGTGAGCCAAAAACAATTAAACAGCTCGTTAACCTTCGTGGTAGAGACGGTCGTCAACCAAGTCGGTGTGAACGTCAATACGGCCTCACAGGCGCTGCTGCAATATGTGTCAGGTCTTTCAAAAGCCGTCGCAGGGAATATCATCAAGCGCCGCGAAGAGATTGGAAGATTCACAAGCAGAAAAGAGCTAAAGGACATTCCAAGACTTGGTGCTAAGACTTATGAGCAGTGTATCGGCTTCCTGCGCATTGCAGACGGACAAGATCCACTTGACCGGACAGGCATTCACCCAGAGAGCTATAAAGAAACAAAACAGTTCTTACGCATGATCAAGATGACACCAAATGATCTTGGCACAGAGCAATTAAAGGAGAAAATCGCAGAGGTCAAGCTGGACGAAGCAGCAGAGCAGCTTGATATTGGTATCATTACATTACAAGATATCGTCGATCAGCTGACAAGACCTGAGCGTGATCCGCGCGATGAAGTACCAAAACCTCTTTTAAAAACAGATGTGTTGAAATTAGAGGACTTGAAGCAAGGAATGGAGCTGCAAGGTACAGTGAGAAACGTTGTAGACTTCGGCGCATTCGTTGATATTGGTGTAAAACAGGACGGGCTTGTCCATATTTCCAAGCTCAGCAACCGCTTTGTGAAGCATCCGCTTGACGTTGTATCAGTTGGTGACATTGTGACTGTATGGGTGGACTCCGTTGACCAGGCAAAAGGCCGCGTTGCCCTCTCCATGCTGAAACCAGAGTAAACAAAAAACGAGGCGCACCTCAGGATGGGGTGTGCCTTGATGCGACTGAATGTTTTTTTCTGTAGAAGTACCAGCATTGATTCAACAACTTGATTTGGTAATGATTTTTTTCGAAAAAAGCCTTCTGCATCTGATTTTTCAGCCAGTTGGGCATCGCCCATTCCTCCTTTTATCGAAACAGTGGGTGTACCTTCAATGTATGCAAAGGGGAAATTGTCCCGTTCGATGTTTTTATAGAAAGGAACGATCTTGATTGAAGGAGAGAGAGTTACAGCAGTTAACAGAGCATATTTCTGAGCAGTTCTTTGGTAAGGCATTCCGCCATCAGGCTGTTTTTAACGACCGTCTCAAAACGACAGGCGGGCGGTATCTACTTGGAACACACAATATCGAACTGAACCGCCGATACCTAGAGGAACATGGACGAGAAGAATTAATCGGGATCATCAAGCATGAGCTGTGTCATTATCATCTGCATCTTGAGGGAAAAGGCTATCAGCATCGTGACCGTTCCTTTAAAGAGTTATTAAAACAAGTAGGAGCCCCGCGTTTTTGTACACCGCTAAAGACCGTACAAAATAAACGGCGTGTACAGAAACGGCAAGAATATGTCTGCACAGGATGCGGTCAGTATTTTATCAGGAAAAGGCGAGTTGATACCTCTCGTTATGTGTGCGGCGTCTGCAAAGGAAAATTAAAATGGCAGCGTACAATCGGTTCAGAGTGATAAGCATACCTTTATGGGATGCTTCAGATTGTTGACAAAGGGCTAAAATGATCTTTATTTTAGCCCTTTGTCTTCTTTTCAGCGTGATAGAAAACCTTTGCAGTCTAGGAAGGGCGAGCACAGGAGCGGAGCGAATTTGACATTCGTGAGCACCGGAGCACAGTCCTGACAAAGAATGCGAGGGTTTGTCTACACGCTGAAGCATTCCTTTATGGGATGCTTTTTTTGTGAGATGAAGTAGACATATTGAGACAAATAGAGACGCAAGTCTCATTTTGTCTCTTTTTTGATCGGTGTGAATCGCTCAAAAACCCAAGCTTTCAAGCGCCATGATGTTGGCACGCTTTTTGCTTGTATAGAAGTGCAAGCAAAAAAGATAGGAGGTTTTATCATGGAAATGGCACTCACAAAAGAAAAAGCCGTTTGGATGTATCGAAAAATGCAGGAAATCCGCCAATTTGAAGATCAAGTACACACGCTTTTTACAAAGGGGATCTTGCCAGGTTTTGTCCATCTTTATGCTGGTGAAGAAGCTGTTGCTGTAGGAGTCTGCGCTCATCTGAATGAACAAGACAGTATTACAAGTACACACCGTGGCCACGGTCATTGTATCGCTAAGGGCTGTGATCTAAAAGGAATGATGGCAGAAATCTATGGAAAAGCCACAGGCCTTTGTAAAGGAAAAGGTGGATCTATGCACATTGCAGATTTTGATAAAGGAATGCTCGGTGCCAACGGAATTGTTGGAGGCGGCTTTCCACTTGCGTGCGGGGCAGCCCTCACAGCTAAATATAAAAAGACAGATAATGTAAGCGTTTGCTTTTTTGGGGATGGTGCTAACAATCAAGGGACTTTTCACGAAGGAATCAATCTCGCTGCCATCTGGAAACTGCCAGTCATTTTCATCGCAGAAAACAATGGTTACGGGGAAGCGACGCCATTTTCCTATGCTTCAAGCTGCAAATCGATTGTGGATCGAGCCACCAGTTATGGTATTCCGGGTATTCAAGTAGATGGAAAAGATGTGACAGCCGTTTATCAAGCAGCAGAACAAGCGATAGAACGAGCAAAAAATGGAGAAGGTCCGACATTGATTGAATGCATGACATATCGGAATTATGGTCATTTTGAAGGAGACGCCCAGCACTACAAAACCAATCAAGAAAAAACCGAACATCAAGAAGAGAAAGATGCCATCACTCTTTTTAAAAATGAATTATTAAAGCAGCAGCTGCTAACGGATCAAGAGATATCAAGTATTGAAGCGACTGTAGCAGAAGCGATAGATGAGGCCGTGAGATTCAGTGAAGAAAGTGAATATCCAGATCATACTGAATTGCTGACTGATGTGTATGTTTCGTATTAATAAATCTGAAAGGGGAGAGGGAAATGACAAGAGAAATCAGCATGTCTAGTGCTTTGAATGAAGCGATTAAACTGGCAATGAGAAGAGACGAAGATGTCATTTTAATGGGAGAAGATGTTGCGGGTGGCGCTCATGTAGATCACTTACAGGATGATGAAGCATGGGGCGGTGTTCTTGGTGTAACGAAAGGAATCGTTCAGGAGTTTGGACGTGAGCGTGTCCTTGACACGCCGATTAGTGAAGCTGGCTATGTAGGCGCGGCTATGGCAGCTGCTTCAACAGGGCTAAGACCAATTGCGGAGCTCATGTTTAATGATTTTATCGGTACTTGTCTGGACCAAGTCCTGAATCAAGGCGCAAAATTCCGATACATGTTTGGCGGAAAAGCAGAGGTGCCAATCACGATTCGAACGACACATGGGGCGGGTTTTAGAGCAGCTGCCCAGCATTCGCAAAGTTTGTATGCACTATTTACAAGCATCCCTGGATTGAAAGTAGTTGTGCCTTCTTCACCATATGATGCCAAAGGGCTGCTGCTGGCAGCCATCGAGGATCAGGACCCTGTCATCTTTTTTGAAGACAAGACGCTTTACAATATCACAGGAGATGTGCCGGAAAGGTATTACACACTGCCGCTTGGTAAAGCAGATGTGAAGAGAGAAGGATCTGATGTAACCATCTTTGCAGTAGGCAAACAAGTGCATACAGCACTCGAAGCGGCAGAGCAATTATCTGCTCAAGGTATTGAAGCGGAAGTGATTGATCCAAGAAGCTTGTCGCCGCTCGATGAAGAGGCCATTCTGACTTCAGTAGAAAAAACAAATCGACTTGTCATTGTCGATGAAGCAAATCCAAGGTGCGGAATTGCCGCAGATATCTCTTCTTTGATTGCAGATAAAGGATTTGATTTACTTGACGCTCCAATCAAAAAAGTAACGGCTCCTCATACACCGGTACCATTTTCACCACCTCTTGAAGATATATATCTGCCAACACCTGATAAAGTTGTGAACACCGTATTAGAGCTGATTGGCAAGAGCCATGACAAGATCTTGAACTAAAGAAAGGAGAGAGGGAGATGGCTGTCGAAGTTGTGATGCCTAAATTGGGCATGTCGATGAAAGAAGGAACGGTATCTGTCTGGAATAAGGAGGTCGGTGAGACCGTAAATAAAGGGGAAAGCATTGCAAGCATCAACTCCGAAAAAATTGAAATGGAGATCGAATCACCTGCTGAAGGAACCATATTGGATATAAAAGTGCCCGAGGGAGAAGGTGTACCGCCTGGCACGGTCATCTGCTATATCGGTGAAGGAAATGAACAAGTGGAGGAAAAGAAAGATAGAGACATCCAGTCAAAACCAAAGAAAGAGAGAAAGAAAATCTCACCTGTTGCCCGTAAAATGGCGATTAGCGCAAACCTAGACATTGATACGCTCGTGGGGACAGGACCAGGTGGAAGAATTACGAAAGAGGATGTGCTTCATGCGCTTCCTGAACGGAAAGAGAAAAAACAAGAAGAGAAAAAACAAGAAGAGAAAAAACAAAACGAAACAGAGCATCAACCTATTAACATGATGCGGAAAACAATTGCCTCAAGAATGATGGAAAGCCTGCAAACAAGTGCACAATTAACTATTACGATGAAAGCGGACGTGACAAAACTTACAAACTTACAACAACAGCTGAATGAAACAGCCATAGCACGTTACGATACAAAGTTGACCATCACCGATTTTGTAGCCAAAGCAGCGATCCTTTCGTTGTTAGAACACCCTGCGATGAACAGTCAATATCATAACGGAGTTGTGGAAACCTTTGAGAATGTTCATCTTGGGATGGCTGCTGCGTTAGATAACGGATTGGCTGTACCGGTCATTCGGCATGCGGAGCGGTTAACGCTGATAGAGCTGGCGAAGAGCATTAAATTGTATGGTCAAAAAGCACGTGAAGGAAAGCTTCTCCATGATGAAATCCAAGGTTCGACATTTACATTGACCAATCTTGGAGCGTATGGTGTAGAGCATTTCACGCCAATTTTGAATCCTCCGGAAGCAGGTATCCTTGGCGTCGGAACAATGTATGACACCCCTGTTTATCGAGAGGATGAATTGTGCAAAGGGACCATCCTGCCTCTCAGTCTTACGTTTGATCACCGCGTACTGGACGGAGCACCGGCATCCGCATTTTTATCAACGGTCAAAGCACATTTAGAAGAACCAATATCCATTCTTTTATAGGAAGAAGGTGAACGTACCATGACACTGGTCATTATAGGAGGCGGACCAGCAGGTTATGTGGCGGCCATAACAGCCGCTCGTTTTGGCAGGGAGGTTGTGTTAATTGATCAAGGTCAGCTGGGAGGTACCTGCCTCAATGAGGGCTGTATTCCAACCAAAGCACTTTTGCAAAGCGCCGATATGTATGAGCATGTGAAATCGGCTGGACATTTTGGAATTGAGCTTCCAGAACATGAGCCTACCATCCAATGGGATGCTGTCCAAAAACGGAAGCAGTCTGTCGTCAAGCAGCTCACTGATGGTGTTCGCTACTTGATGAATAAAAACAAAGTCACCGTGGTAAATGGGAAGGCTTCATTTCTATCAGCACATGAGCTATTGATAGAAAGTGAAGGAAAGTCTGAAATCATTCAAGCAAAACAAATCATTATTGCATCAGGGGCAGCGCCTGCTGCTTTACCGTTTGCACCTTTTGATGGCGAATGGATTATTCACAGCAAGGATGCCATGTCACTTTCTTCGATTCCAGATTCGCTTTGTATCATTGGGGGCGGGGTGATCGGCTGTGAGTTTGCGAGCATCTTTAGCAGAATGGGATCAAAGGTTGTCATGGTTGAACGGGCAGTGCACATTTTACCTGAAGAAGATCGTGATATTGCACAATGTCTTCACGAGCAGCTCGAAGAAACGGGTGTAGATATTTTGACGTCCGCCGCAGTCAAGCAGCTTGATTCCTCTTCAAGTAAAGTAGTGGTGGAGAATAATCAAGGCGAGCAGTGTGAAATCCAGTCGGATCTTTGCTTAGTGGCCATTGGCAGAACTCCGCGGCTTGGAGAGTTGAATCTTGATCAGGTTGGTATTGCATTTGATAGAAACGGTATCTACGTCAATGAACATATGCAAACCAATCTCCCGCATATCTATGCGTGCGGTGATGTGACAGGTGGGGTCCAGCTTGCTCATACTGCCTTTCATGAAGGAACGGTTGCGGCATCCCATGCATCAGGTGAGCATGTAAAGGTCAATGAGCAAGTGATTCCGAGGTGCATATACACCTCTCCAGAAATCGCCAGTGTTGGTTTAAGTGAAGAGAGTGCTAGAAAACAATATGAGGAGATTCGGATAGGGACATGTGCATTTTCTGCAAATGGAAAAGCATTAATCTTAAATCAACCAGCCGGTCACGTAAAGGTCATTGTAGAACCGCAATATCAAGAAATATTAGGTGTTTCAATTATCGGACCGCATGCAACAGAACTGATTGGACAAGCGGCGGTGATGATGCATACAGAGCTGACCGCTGATACATTAGAGCAGTTTATTGCGGCACATCCGACACTTTCAGAGGCGATACACGAAGCCTTTCTGCAAACCATTGGACGAGCGGTGCACTGCTGAAAAAGGCTTCTTTTCTATCCGATTGACTTCTAGGGTTAGCTAATGATAATTGAAAGCGCTTTTATAATTATCTATAATGAATAAAAAGCCCCTAGAGGAGAGGATGGAATGAATCCGACGCCTTGTTATTTAAATACGTGGAAACGTTTTGTTCGTGAAGGTTTGCTTGATCAGTCTCGTCTGAATAAGAGAGTGGTAGAATCATGGCACAGGTGTAAACAGGCAAATGTGAATCCGTATTTAGATAAAGGACAGTCGTTGTTAGAAAAGGAGCGTTTCAGTGCCCAAAAAAAGAAATATTCATTATTCCTAAATGCGGCTCTTCCTTACTTAAATAAAATCAGTCAGCAATTAAAAGAATCTGACATGCTGGCCTTACTCATCGACGCAGATGGTTATGTGCTAAGTTTGACAGGAAGCGAAAGAACGATGGTGGAAGCAAAAAGAATTAATTTTATGGAGGGTTCACGCTGGACTGAAACAGATGTAGGGACAAACGCGATCGGAACGGCACTCGTCATCGGAGAAGCAGTGACGATCAATGGAACTGAGCATTTTTCTATCGCCTCTCACCATTGGAGTTGTTCAGCCGCTCCTATTCGCGATGCAGGCGGTACAATCATAGGGGTGATTGACATCTCTTGTATGACGGATAACAAGCACCCTTTTATGCTTGGAATGGCTTCAACGGTTGCTTATGCCATCGAGAGAGAAATTCAAGTCCAGCAAAAAAGGAGAGAGCTGGAGCTCATCACTCATTGTCTCCAGCAGGTGGAAACAGACGAACCGTATGTGGTCTGTAATGAAAAAAAGCAAATTGTTTCTGCCAGCAGGTCGATTAGAGAACGATTTTCAGACTGGTATGGAATGGATGTCGAGCGGCTTAAGGGTCATCCATTTGTTATCCGGGGAAAGCAGATCATTCAATCAGAGCAAGACGGAAAGATGCTAGGCATGTCCCTTTCCCTTGAAGAAGCAGCGAAAAGCAGCATCACCGTTTCTTTTGCTCAATTTCCAGGGGAATCAGGAACAAGTAAGGTATTTCAACAGACGCTTAACGAGATGAAGAGAGCAGCACAAACAGATGCTCATGTGTATATTTGGGGAGAAACAGGGACAGGGAAGGAACTCGCCGCTAGAGCCATTCATTCCGCCAGTGAAAGGCATAAAGGGCCGTTTATTGCTGTTAATTGCGGAGCCATTCCTGAAAGCCTGTTAGAAAGTGAGCTGTTTGGCTATGCTGAAGGGGCATTTACAGGGGCAAAACGTCACGGAGCTAAAGGCAAATTTGAACAAGCTCATAAAGGAACACTCTTTCTAGATGAAATAGGCGAAATCCCATATGCGATGCAAGTAGCGCTTCTTCGGGTGATAGAAGAAAGGGCAGTCGTACCGCTTGGCGGGACACACGAAATCCCTTTGGATATTCGGATTATTACAGCGACTCACCGTAATATGAACGAACTGCTGAAGGAAGGAAAAATACGAGAAGACTTGTATTACCGTCTTCATGTCTATCCGATCAATATCCCGCCGCTTAGAGAAAGAAAAGAAGACATTCATGATTTATATCGTTATTACCAAAAGAAGCACCACTGGAATGCAGCGTTTCCTGAATCATTTTTTCAGAAATTGCAGGAGTATCATTGGCCAGGAAACATAAGAGAGCTTTTTAACCTATTTGAACATCTAAGGGTCCTCTTTCCGCAAGGCGGATGGATTTGTGAATCGCAATATGCATCAGTATTAGAGGCGATTGATCAGAAAAAGCAGAAGCTGCATCCAGCAGAGTGTACTGAAACTCCAAAAGAACTCACATTCAGGGAACGCATTCAAAAGCAAACAGTGATAGACGCACTGCATAAAACGAAAGGTCATGTGTCAGAAGCAGCGAGGCTAGCAGGAGTGCCAAGAAGTACTTTTTATAAGTGGATGCGAAAGTTTCATCTGTCTTAATCTCATGGAAGGCTGCATCAAGGCCCTTGGTCTACTTGAAGAGGTCGGGGGCTTTCTGCCAAGTTAAACAAATGGCATGGAAAAAGGCTTGACTGTTATATTAGTATATGTTAAATTATAAAAGCCGTCGCAAATTGAGCAGGAATGAAACGCTTAAAAATTCTTGACACATTTTTCTGGCATATATATAATGAAACATGTCTTATTATTCCGCAGTAGCTCAGTGGTAGAGCTATCGGCTGTTAACCGATCGGTCGTAGGTTCGAGTCCTACCTGCGGAGCCATAATGGAGAAGTACTCAAGTGGCTGAAGAGGCGCCCCTGCTAAGGGTGTAGGTCGCGCGAGCGGCGCGAGGGTTCAAATCCCTCCTTCTCCGCCATTATTTTATGGCCCGTTGGTCAAGCGGTTAAGACACCGCCCTTTCACGGCGGTAACACGGGTTCGAATCCCGTACGGGTCATGTTTTGTTTTTTTTGATTCGTTGGGCTATAGCCAAGCGGTAAGGCAACGGACTTTGACTCCGTCATGCGTTGGTTCGAATCCAGCTAGCCCAGCCATTTTTTTATATGTTTTTCTGCATAGCAGATGAGCCATTAGCTCAGTTGGTAGAGCATCTGACTTTTAATCAGAGGGTCGAAGGTTCGAGTCCTTCATGGCTCACCATTGTCACGCGGGTGTGGCGGAATTGGCAGACGCGCTAGACTTAGGATCTAGTGTCTTTATGACGTGGGGGTTCAAGTCCCTTCACCCGCATTGTTTTTTCAAACAGTGCACTTATGAATATATGAGCACATCATACACGCGGTCGTGGCGGAATGGCAGACGCGCTAGGTTGAGGGCCTAGTGGGTGAATAACCCGTGGAGGTTCAAGTCCTCTCGGCCGCATCTAAGAAACCAAAGGTGGTAAACCTTTGGTTTTTTAATTTTTTATCACTTTTAAATGAATTTGTCCATTTACCTTAAGTAAGTGGACTTTTTTAATTATCGAGGTTCAACTGTAATCTTAAAAATGACGTAATTATCGTTTATATCATAGGCATAAACCAACGCCGTGCCCAGTGATGAGTAAGAAGATACGACACCACTAGAACTAATGCTAATAAGGTGACTGCCAGAGATGATTTCCCATCTTGTATAGCCATACAGCAATCCAACGTTTGAGTTTCTTAGCATATGGAAATCGACCGTTCCAATTTCATTTGTAGGCTTTGCTATATTGTGAATTTTTGCAGGTTCTTGCGCAGAAGCTTGATTTGTTAAAGCTGGAAGAGCTAATGAAGAAATTGATAATACTGAAACAATTAATCCCTTGTAAAGTTTATTCATAATACTTCCCCCTCAGTTTGGTTTTATTACAAATTCATCATAACATGTAAAATATTTGAATTGTATGGATGTCGAGTATATTTCGAAATTTAACATTCTTCAAGGTCTGTATTTAAAAGAAGATAAGCATTTGTTAGACCGATGTTTTGGGTTCTTAAAAAGTAGGAAAATGTATAGTGATATTGAAGACTTTGCATTAGAAGCAGCTGAATACTTTAGAAGAGCTGGAAGATTTGAAATGGCTACCAAGCATGTACCTCTTACAACAGAAAAATTGAATAATGTCATGTCATTTGATGGTTTATTTGTTATCAAGTAAATTTATGATACGTTTTCCTCGTCCACCTCCAGTTTCTAAGGAATGATGAGCTTTGGCAACATCAGATAAAAGATAAATGCTATCAACAACTGGTCTGACCTTGTTGGAATCTACATAAGATGCTAATTCTTTTAAAAGTTCATTTTTGGGGTTTGCGCTGAATGTGCGAACTCTACGAGAACCGAAAGTAGTTGAAGCTAATATATATATGAAAGACGAAAAACTAGGAAATCCAATAGTAACCATTCTTCCGTTCTTTGTAAGCAGGCGCCTATAATGTTTGAGGTCAGTTCCAACTGTGTCCATGACTACATCAAACTTTTTAAGATCAGTAGGATACGTCTTTTTATAATCAAGTACTTCGTCTGCACCTAGCTCTTGAAGAAAAGTGAGATGTTTTTCGTTTGCAAGAGCAGTTACATGAGCACCTAACATTTTTCCAATTTGAATCGCAATGCTTCCGACTCCTCCACTTGCACCACGTACAAGTAAATTTTCGCCTCTTCTAAGTTTAGCTTGATATTTTAAGGCAATAATTGCAGTAGCACCTACGCCAGGCAATGCCGCGGCTTGTATGAGATCAATCTTTGTAGGAGTTTTAGATATTTTCTCAGGTGATATAGCTACATATTCAGCGGCACTACCAATTTGGCTCCTGAGATTCATAGGAAGAACTCCCCACACTTTATCACCTAATTGATAACTTTTTACGTTCGATCCTACTTCAACAACCTCTCCAGAAAAATCTGCCCCTGTCCCTTTAGGGAATTGATTACCCGTTAATAGTTTCAACTTGCCTGATCGAAACAGCGTATCCATAGAGTTTACACTCGACCCATGTACACGAATGAGTACTTCTCCAGACTCTATAACAGGTTTTGATATAGAATCTTCAAAAAGAACATTCGGTGATCCATAATTAGTGTATTGTGCAGCACGCATCTTTTCATTTTTCATTTACTCACTCCATCTCCTTGAAAAAGTATTAACTTGAAGGGTTTTATAATCAATTTTGCTCTCTATTACATGGATGACACGGTTTACATATTTGATTATAATAAATGGAATTGATTTAACAAGTACGCAATATAAACTGCTTAAGGAAGGAAAAACTGACTAAGGGGTGGATAAAATATGACTGAAAGTGAGCTGAATAAAGCGATAGCTCCAGCGAGTTATGCATTAAATATATTAGCGGGAAAATGGAATTTAAAAATCTTAGCTGTACTATGTAGTTACAAGGAGATTCGATATAATGAGTTAAAGCGTAAAGTGTATGGAATTACAGGAACAATGCTCAATCAATCATTAAAGGACCTGATTGAAAACGGAATTGTTCAACGAGTTCAGTATAATGAAGTTCCATCAAGAGTAGAATATTCATTGACTGGGGCAGGACTAGAGCTGATCCCTATATTTGAACAACTTCTTTTATGGGGCGAAAACCAATTAAAAAAATCAAAGTAATAATATCCATCTACGTGAGAAGTTCGTTGGGGAATCATAGCATAGCTTCCTAACAAAGATTTTATTCACTTTAAGCTATGATGAAGAAAAACAACAAAAAATCTTGAGATTACTAGGGAAGCGCTAGAAAAGGGGATGCAAATACATGTCAATTTACCATAAAGTCATTGGAGAAGGATATCCGATCGTTATATTACATGGTTGGACACTTGACCATCAAGTGATGTTACATGCATTTGAACCGGTATTTGAAAAACAAAGCGGTTGGAAGAGAATATACATAGACTTACCGGGTATGGGACGTTCCGAGCCGCATCCATCTATTCAGAATTCTGATGATATGTTAGAAGCGGTATTGCGTCTTTTGGACGAAATGATCCCTGATGAACAGTTTATTGTTTGTGGTTATTCGTATGGAGGGTACATAGCTAGAGGTATTGTTCATTCACGCCTAGAAACCGTTCGTGGATTACTACTTGTGGCCCCAATGACTATACCTGTATTCGATCAAAGAGTCGTGCCAGAGAAGACCGTTCTAAAAAGTGACAGCAGCTTGATATCACAACTCTCTCCAGAGGAGACGGATGAATTTTGCTCCATGGCAGTTGTGCAAGGAAAACCGGAATGGGAGAGGTTTCGAGATGAAATTTACCTTCCTTCTAAACAAACAAATCATGAATTCATCAATAACATTCTTCAAAATGGATATGGCTATACCTTCGACATTTCATCTGAATTTCAGTATCCCACGCTCATTATCACAGGGCGTCAAGACAATGTAGTTGGATATCACGATGCGTGGCGGCTGATCGAAGACTATCCAAGGGCAACCTTTGCTGTGCTTGATATGGCTGGCCACAACTTGCAAATCGAACAACCCGATGTATTTAACTCATTAGTTCATAACTGGTTAATCAGACTTGAGTCGGAAAATGTAAAGAAATAGATTAGGTTTTGTGCAAAATATGTGCAAATCGGAGTCAGGGGTGAATAACCCCGTGGAGGTCCAAGTCCTCTCGGGCATCTCTAAAAAATACCAAGGGTCGTGTACCATTGGTATTTTTTTTGTGTGCTCTTTTATTAGAAAGAGATCACAAGATACATCGATTGTATGCTAGCTGTGAAATCTTAATTACTATCCTCTAAAGAATAGTTGTCAGTCATGCTGTGATTGTTGTCCATAAAAGAACTGAATAAGCTCTTTTATTCAGCTTTTAGTTTCCTTGCATCTTTCATATTGTTAAATAAAGGTTATAATGAGATAATTTGATAAAAAGAAATTAAGTCGCATAAGATCAACCAAAGGAGTTATAACATGATAAAAAGGTTTTCTCTAGTTTTACTTACTCTCATGATGTCTATAGTTGTTTTGCTAGTGGCTGCCAAAAATTCCCCTGGGGATCATGTCATTTCATTTGATCAATCTCACATCTTAATAATATCAATTGTAATAATGGTATGTTTATTCATTCCTCCGTTAGTGATGTCCTTTTTCAGTCACTTGATTGTGAGAACTATATCTAGTGTATACCAATGTTTTATTGTTCTATCTTTTCTGGGGCTCATTCCAATAGGATTTCTTATTCCAGATTTTTTAACAATTGTTGTTTCTGTTGTAGGAACTTTAGCCAGCGTAGCTAGTCTTATAGTAACTTTAAGAATTGATAGAAATAAAGATGCTAACCTTAACTAAAATAAAAATCAATTTTCTAAGAGTACATTAATGTTTCGTTATTCCTTACTTTTAAATAAAGCTGAAAGATGTCTGAAAAATGGATTGACGTTATAAACTTGTTTATTCCTTTCGGATTGAACACCCTTTTTGCAAAAAAATAGTTTAAAGTCAGAGAAGAACAAAATTGAGTATGATCGTTGATTTTGCTCTTTTAAATCCTAAATTGCAATTATTTCCGAATCATGTTACAATAAGATTAATTATTTTTGTTCGGCGTAAAGGATAGCATGAAGAAAGACTTTTCGTCTTGAGGATACTTTGGGCAAGGATAGTATAATACATTGTGTGATAACGCACTAGGAGGCAACAAACATGGAACAAGGTACAGTAAAATGGTTTAACGCAGAAAAAGGTTTTGGATTTATCGAACGTGAAGAAGGCGACGATGTATTCGTACATTTCTCAGCTATCCAAGGTGACGGATTCAAATCTTTAGACGAAGGTCAAAAAGTAACATTTGACGTAGAGCAAGGTTCTCGTGGAGCTCAAGCTGCTAACGTTCAAAAAACTGCTTAATCTTCATTTTTTAAAACAGGTTCTCTGTAGAGAGCCTGTTTTTTTGTGTTTTCATTTATTTCTTCAATAAAAAACCCTACTCAGCGTACAAGTAGGGAGATGTTACAAGGTAATCGTAAAAAAATTCATGCTTCAAAGGTTTATCAACAGTATAGCATATTGGATTTACAATATGCGGAATTTGCCTAAATAAATTCTTTT
The DNA here is from genome assembly GCF_038593215.1 of Bacillus sp. FSL W8-0920. Classification (NCBI taxonomy): domain Bacteria; kingdom Bacillati; phylum Bacillota; class Bacilli; order Caryophanales; family Bacillaceae; genus Bacillus; species Bacillus sp. FSL W8-0920. Next base: position 554,012 of record NZ_CP151974.1, read on the forward strand.
TTCTTTCATTAATTGAAGGGTGGGTCAGAGAACTTGAATTCAAAAATGGTGAGGGATGCCCAAAAGACGGCAGAGTTCTTAACAGAAACTTTTGATTTGTTTTTCTGTAATCCCTTTGATGACCTCTAATTCACTTAGCAAAAATTCATGGGCATCATCTAGCATTTTCTTTTCACTTGCATTTAGTGCTTTCTCTTTTTTCATACGCATCAGGTCACGTACAACTTCAGCACCGTCTTGGATGCTACCCGTTTTTATTTTGTTTGTATTAATTGTATGCCGTTCTTTCCATGTCGGTATTTGATCTGATTCGCCATGCTGGAAAATGTCCATCACATTGTTTAATGCCAGTATATCTGTAACAGGTCTAATGCGTGAACCCGATATTTTCCGTGTTGGAATCATCACTTTCATATGACTGATTGACATATTAATCACATAATACTGTTGTTTTTCATCAGAAAATTCTTTTTCTTCTATGGCTTCAATTATACCTGCTCCGTGCATTGGATAAACAATGTTATCACCAATTTGAAACATATCATCCGCCTCCATATCATGTATCTACTTTAAGGGTACCACACTTAGAGATAAAATAATCAAATTTTTAATAATAACATGTTTATTTATTTTTTGTCAATAAATTTAGTTCTAAAAAAAAGAGATGATTTCATGAAAATGTTGGATGATTTTTGAACATATCCTCTAAAATCTCACTACAAGAAAAACAGGATATCCACCATTAAAAAAGACCAGCCATTGAGCTGGTCTTTCCAGATAGAATCCGATCATAATGTCGAAATATCAATGACAAACCGATAACGCACATCACTTTTCAGCACACGTTCATACGCTTCATCAACTTGACTTGCGTTAATCACTTCAATTTGTGGTGCGATATGGTGAGCAGCTGCGAAATCGAGCATTTCTTGTGTTTCTTGGATGCCGCCAACGAGTGAACCAGCAATGCTACGGCGGCCGGAAATTAATGAAAAGACATGGAATTGATCTGGATTAGGCGGTGCACCGACATTCACTAAGGTTCCATCCACGCGAAGTAAGGATAAATAGGCGTCTACATTGATATTGGCAGAGACTGTATTGAGAATGAGGTCATATTGACCGGCTAATGTTTTAAATGTATCGGGATCACTTGTGGCAAAATAGTCTTTTGCACCAAATGACAGTGCCTCTTCTTTTTTATTCATAGAGCGGCTCAATACCGTGACTTCAGCGCCAAGTGCACGTGCGAATTGAATGGCGACATGACCGAGTCCACCCATCCCGACGATGGCCACTTTTTTACCCGGGCCTGCCTTCCAGTGCTTTAACGGAGAATAAGTGGTAATGCCAGCGCACAGAAGAGGACTTGCGGCATCAAGGGATAGTTGATCTGGAATGCTGACGACAAAGCGCTCTGTCACGACAATCTTCTGACTATAGCCGCCATAAGTTGGTTCTCCGTCATAATCAATGCTATTATAGGTTTGGACGACTCCTTTCGTGCAATATTGCTCGTCTCCGTTTTGGCAATATTCACAGGTGCCGCAGGAATCAACAAAGCAGCCAACGCCTACACGGTCTCCAATCTGAAATTTCGTCACAGCATCACCGACAGCCGTAACAACTCCAGTAATCTCATGACCCGGAACCATTGGGAAAATACCGCCGCCCCATTCATCAAAGGCGCTGTGGATATCTGAATGACAGATCCCGCTAAATTGAATATCAATTAAAATATCATGTGGACGAAGTGCTCTTCGTTCAATGGTTGTCCGTTCAAAATTCGCTTTTGCATGTGAAACACTTAAAACGTTTGATTGGTGCGTCTGACACATTCTGGATCATCCTTTCAAAAGTAAGATTCTGTTCTACTTCTATACTGTACGTCTTAAAGTGAACTCTAAGTCAATAGAGAACCCTCTTCAGGCTTTTCAACATCCTTAAATAAAGAATTGAGCCAAAAGCATCTTGCGTTCTCTATCAAATTGGAGATGATGAGAAGAAGGAATTTCATTTTTCATAAGGTGAAAGAAGAAGAGAAGGGTGAAAACAATGAAAATAGCACAAGCCGCCAAGCAGCTCAATTTATCTACTGCTACGCTCAGGTACTATGAGAATATTGGGTTAATTCGACCGATCCGGCGGGATGAAAACGGTGTTCGTGATTATGCAGAAGAGGATATTCAGTGGATTGAATTTATAAAATGCATGAGAAATGCGGGTCTCTCAATTGATGCACTTCGAGAATATACGGCTTTATTTATCGAGGGCGAGGATCATACCCTGTCCTCGCGGAAAAGTATTTTGGTCAATGAGAGAGAAAGACTTGTAGAAAAGCAAAAGGAAATCGAAGAGACGATTAAGCGGTTAGATTACAAGATAGAAAGTTATGAAGATATTATCCACAGTTATGAACAAAAGCTCGTTCATCAACTAAAAACCAATTCCATTTGAATGAAGAAAAACCTGTGACAAGTCACAGGTTTTGTAATGTGGTTATCTTTTTGTGTAACGCACCCAGTTATAATGCGCATGGAGTGGTGTAACACCGTTATAGGAGCCGAGCCATTCATCGACACCTGCACCATTCCAGAGGTTCATCATAATCTTTCCTGGTGTTTGAGGGATTTGAGTAGTGGCAGTATGTTTTAATTGTCCGTCCACATACCATTTAATCGAGTTAGGCTGCCAGTCAAATGCATACGTGTGATAAGAGTTTGCTGCATCAAAACCAAGGTTGACGATCTTTTCATGATTTCCTACACCATTGGTATAGTAGTTAAACTGAACCTTTGTCGTATCTTTTCCTAGAAATTCGATGTCAATTTCATCCCAAGGCGTACCATCAGTCGGTCCTGTATAAGTAAAGAACGAAGACACGATCCCAACATTTTTGGCTGGTTTCATGCTGACTTCATAAAGCCCGTAGCCATATGTTTGAGTGGAACGATTTTCTCCGCAGTCAAACTTATTATAGGAAGGACTTGTAAGCGATAACCGCATTTCCCCTAACGACGTCATGGAGACATTGTTTGCACGCCACGTACAGTTAAACATGTTTCCATTCGAGTACCCATCGGCTTTTTGCCATAACCCCGTATTATAGTTGTTAAAAGGCTCATAAAACGACCCGCCTGTTTGGGCCGAGGCACCCGCAGTAAATGTGGACAAACTCAAGACGATTCCAGTGACAAGCAGCATTAACATTCGTTTCACACGGTAAGACATGTAGGCATTCCCCTCTCTTGTTTTGAAAGCGTTTTCTTAATTGATCATACATGATTCTCTCGAAATGGAAAATCGGTCTAATATATGATATTAAAGAGGATATTTTACTAGACTCTTCTATTTTTTTATAGGAAGTTATGAAAGAAAATGATCTTTTTCAGGCGATTTACTAAAGAATGATTGACAAAGCGGACAGTTGTCCGTAAGATAATACCGGTACAATTGTCCTAATGAAAATCAAAAAGTTTTGATTGAACACATAGAGAGAAGTGCAATATGGATGAAGGTAAAGAAGGTGAAGCATCATGGAAAAGGATATTGGGAAGGAAATTGAAGAAGTCGCTTTTACTTTGTTTCAGGAATTTGGCGTGGAAAATGTCAGCATGCATAAAATTGCCAAAACAGCTGGTGTTGGGCAGGGTACTCTTTATCGCCGTTATGCCAATAAAAGTGATTTGTGCCTTTCGATCCTTGGAGAAAGATTTGAACAGCTGATCCCTGCTTTGCATCTTTACTTGAGCAAAATCAGTGACCAGCCAGTTCGTGAACGTTTGCGTTATGTGCTCGAAGAAATTCATCTCATTGTCGGTCATCATTTAGACTGGATTCGGATGCTTACGATATCTGGGAATTTAGAGCAGACAAGCAAAGTGTATGACTGTCATTACAGTCAATCGCTTAGGCAAATGATTCGTGATTTGCTAGAAGAAGCAGATGAAAAAGGGGAAGCGAACATACAGGATATTGAACTGACGACACTTTGTATGTCCTCTCCGATGACGCCTGAACTGATGTTTTATATTCATGAATCTGGTTATTCAATCGAAAAAATCGCTCAATTCGCTGCAGAAAAACAGATTTTATCTGTTTTCAATAGACATTGAAGTGGCTCATTTCTGACCGTCCTTACTTCCTATGATTGATTTAAATTGAAAAAGAAAAGGAGCCAACCTACTATGAACAAACAGCAAGCAGCAGCTTCTCATATTCGAACGCTGCCCATTATTATCTCATTTATCACAGCCGGTTTTATTGGCCTGTTCAGTGAAACGGCACTAAATATGGCGCTGAGAAGCTTAACGTTAGACTTTGGAATTGAAGCGACGACAGCTCAGTGGCTGACAACAGGATATTTATTAACACTTGGTATTCTCGTACCAATTTCAGGACTCATTCTTCAATGGTTTACAACAAGACAGCTTTTCATGACATCGCTCGTCTTTTCGATCATTGGAACTTTTATCGCAGCAGTTGCGCCAGTCTTTAGTATTTTAATGGTGGCACGTGTCGTACAGGCAGTCGGAACAGCATTGCTTCTTCCATTGATGTTCAATACGATTTTGGTAATCATCCCGCCTCATAAACGAGGCAGATCTATGGGGATTATAGGTCTTGTGATCATGTTTGCACCAGCTGTTGGTCCAACAGTCTCTGGCCTTATTTTGAAATCGCTGACGTGGCATTGGATTTTCTGGATTTCACTTCCGCTATTAATAGCTGCACTCGTCTTTGGTTTTATCTTCATGCAAAATATTACTGAGCCAACAAGACCGAAAATCGATATCTTATCGATTGTGCTTTCAACCATTGGTTTCGGAGGAATTGTGTATGGCTTTAGTAGCGCCGGTGAAGGCGGCGGCTGGAGCAGTATGCATGTGATCGTGGCAATTGTAGTAGGTGTCATTGGGATTCTTGTATTCTCTCTCAGACAGTTGAATATGAAGGAACCGATGCTGAACTTAAGCCCGTTTAAATATCCGATGTTTGTCATTGGGTTACTGCTGATCTTAGTGTGTATGATGGTGATGCTGTCTGCTATGATGATTTTGCCATTGTATTTGCAAACATCCTTGGCACTAACGACCTTTACAGCAGGTTTAATGCTATTGCCAGGTGGAATTATCAACGGTCTGCTATCTCCTATCATGGGTGGTTTATTTGATAAGTTTGGACCGAAATGGCTTGTGATTCCAGGGCTTGCGATCGTCGCAGCGACGATGTTAGGTTTCACCAATCTAAGTGTGAATACATCAATTGGATACATTGTGACTCTTCATATTACATTAATGGTCGGCATCGCGATGATCATGATGCCTGCACAAACAAATGGATTAAATCAGCTGCCGCCAGAGTTATATCCGCATGGTACAGCGATTATGAATACATTGCAGCAGGTGTCAGGAGCCATTGGTACTGCTGTCGGTATTTCGATCCTTTCATCAGGAACCCGCAGCTTTATGGAAAATGTGGCTGATCCTGCAAATCCGATGAACAAGCTGCTCGCCTTTACAAATGGCGTCCAGCATGCATTTATTTTTGCTGTGATCATGACAGTCATTGGTTTGATCATCGCTTTCTTCATTAAACGAGTGAAGGTAGAACAGCAAGTTTCATAAAACAGATGAAAAGCACTGAGGACTTAGCGCCGCAGTGCTTTTTTTATTTTCTCAATGCTTGTTTCAAATAGGGCGAAAATGGGGAGATAGATAAAAAGTGAACCAATGAGAATGTGCTGCTGATTCAGTAGAAGGAAAAGAGGAAAAAGAAACGAATGAGTTAAGAAGAAATAAATAAGACAGGAGACTGAGATCATGAACTTAGAAGAACAAATCAAAATCGCTGAGTCATTACGTCAACCATCTGAAGGTTCATTACCGAGTCAATCGGAACTAAAACCAGTCCATCCACCTGAAGTGAACAAAATGGAATATGACATTCCAACAAGTGCTGGCGAAACAAAGGTATGGGTATTTAAGCCGGTCAACACATCAAAGCAGTCGCTTCCTGTTTTTGTGAATTTACATGGCGGAGGATTTATTCTAGGCAGTGCTGAAATGGATAACCACTGGTGTCCGGTCATTGCAGACAGGGCGCAATGTATCGTCGTCAATGTCGAGTATCAGCTTGCTCCAGAGCACCCTTTCCCAGCCGCTCTTCATGAATGCTACGATGTGCTGAAGTGGCTGTATGAACACCCTGATGAGCTTCAAATAGATCCTAATAGAGTAGCCATTGGCGGACATAGCGCAGGAGGAAACTTGGCAACGGCTGCTTGTCTCTTAAATATTCAAAAAGGGAACCAACTCCCGATTGTCTATCAAGTGCTTGATTATCCGCCACTTGATTTAGCCACTGATCCAGCACAAAAGCCAGCGTTTGAAGAAGCGATCCCAGTTGAAATGGCGAGGCTCTTTAATGCCTTCTATCTGCAAGGCCAAGATCCGCGCAATCCGCTCGTTTCTCCAATCTTTGCCGATCGTTCATCCTTGGCACAAATGCCACCAGCTCTCGTTATCACAGCTGAAAGAGATTCGCTAGCTCAAGAAGCCGAACAATATGCTGAGAAGTTAAAAGAAGCAGGGATAGACGTCACGTACAGACAGTTTAAAGGAGTTCCCCACGCCTTCACACATGCCGGAGATTTAGAAATAGCTGAAGAGGCTTGGCATCTCATGAGTGATCAATTGAAGAAGGCGTTTGAATAAGAAAGAAGCATTGATAGAAAAGCACAGAACCCAGCGGGTCTGTGCTTTATTGTTGTGAAGTGAATGAAAAAGATCAGATATGTGCCTTCATTGTCGATATAATAGAAAGATAGAAGACGACTTAAAAAGGAGCGAATCTAATGGAAAAAGAGAATCTACAGGCATTTTGCCTTTCTTTAAAAGGAGTCACCCATGATTATCAGCCAGAATGGCAGGCAGATCGATATCATATTGGTGGAAAGATGTTTGCTATGATGGGCGGGGATGCGAATCGAAAGCCTGTGATCACTTTAAAATGTGACCCTCAACGTGCTGAAGAACTAAGAGAGATGCATGAGGGGATTATTCCTGGCTATTATATGAATAAGACTCATTGGAATTCCATCTACCTTGATGCAGACATTCCAGCTTCATTTGTAGAGGAGTTAATCGAACATTCCTACCAATTGGTTTTTCACAAATTAACAAAAAAATCTCAACATGACATCCTCCAACATGATGAATGAAGATAGACAAGCTAATCACCCCTGTGATTCTCTTCAAAATTGACTAGAGCGAAGTGCTGTCGTTATAATTTAACTAGTTAGAAGACGTTCATAGGGGGATATAAAATGAGCTATACAGTCATTACAGGAGCAAGTTCAGGTATTGGATATGAGGCGGCACTGGCCTTTGCAGCACGAGGCAAAAATCTTATTTTAGCTGCACGCCGGTTCGAGAAACTCCAAGAACTGAAGAAAGAGGTTCTTGATCAATATCCCGATATCGAAGTAAATATACAGTCTGTCGATTTAACCGACATGGAGCAAGTGTATTCATTTTATGAATCATTGGCTGAATATGAGCTCGACACCTTCATTAATAATGCAGGATTCGGCCATTTCGGCTCGATAGGAGAACAGGATGTAAGTAAAATTGGAGATATGCTTCATCTGAATATCGAAGCCTTAACGATTTTATCCACTTTATTTGTTCGTGATTATGAGCAAGTAGAAGGGGCTCAGCTGATCAACATTTCTTCAAGAGCGGGCTATACAGTCGTCGGCAATGCCGTCACCTATTCGGCCACAAAGTTTTACGTGAGTGCCTTTACAGAAGGACTGGCACTAGAGTTGAAAGAAAAGGGAGCTAAGTTACAGGCAAAAATATTAGCACCTTCTGCAACAGAATCGGAATTTGCAAAGCGTTCATTAGATGTAGATCAATTCGAATATGAAGGCAATATCAAGAAATATCATACATCAAAAGAAATGGCAGCTTGTCTGCTCGAGCTGTATGATCATGAGAAAACAGTCGGTATTGTTGACGGCAAGACATTTGATTTTGAATTGAAAGATCCGATTTTTTCACATGCTGGTCCAAGTATGAAATAGAAATGATACATCACTGAGGGAAGATGTCCTCGGTGATTTTTTTATGGCATGATTGACTGTGTGGTAACCACATGGTTTAGACTATGTACACAAGGAGGGAATCTAGTGACGTATGTAACAAGTGGAGAAGTATGTAAGCTATTAAACATCACAAAGTATACGCTTCGTCATTATATAGAACAGGATCTCGTCCGCCCTGCGAAGGTCGCTCAAAATGGATACCAATTATTTGATGAAAAAGAAATTTACACCCTTTATCAAATCCTCTTCTTAAAAAAGGCGGGGTTTTCTTTAAAAGATATCAGCGAGAGCTTTTCGAAAGAACCCGGTATGACTCTGTCCTATCGAGGTATGCTGGATCAGGTCGAGAAGCAATTACAGGAATTGAGCGAAGTGAAACAGCGTCTGGAGCATATGCTGTCGATTCAAAACAGCCTTCAGCTTAATCAAACAACGACTCAAGATCGGCCAATTCGTTATTTAAAACAGATCCCAGATCATCTTCTAAAGACTGAAACAGAGCTCGACTTTAAACAAATCGTTCACCAAAAAGAGCTGGATCTGTCTCTTTTTGAGGAGAGATATTATGTGATCAATCTGCAAGATGACTCAACCATTTCTTATTATGTATCAAATGAACAGGATTACGATGTGAGACTGGATGCTGGTTCTTACGCGGTCAAAAGTTTTTTAGCCGAAGATGAAAAGAAAGTCATTGAAGAAATTGAGGCTTTTCTACACGAAGCTCCGTTTGCCCAGCCTTCTTATATGATCTTATATGAGAATGTACCGGTCTCTGTCACGTACCAAGATTCCATGGTGTACACAGTTGAACAGAGAGCGGGGAATAGAAATTGAAAAAAAGGATTTGGCTGATCATCGCTGCAGCGGCATTCATTTGTATCACAGCATTTGTATTTTATGAAAACAGCTTTGCTATGAATAAAAAGGAAGTCGTCATGGAGACTGCGGATGGGACATTATCAGGTATCGTCACAACACCTAAGAAGGAGTCAATAAAAGGAATTGTCCTTTTTGTACACGGAGATGGTCCACAAAATGCCACATATGACGGAGGATACAGACCTTTAATGGAACGCTTTGCAAAGCAAGGCTATGCGTCTATATCATGGGATAAGCCCGGGGTGGGTCAATCAGAAGGAAACTGGCTGCATCAATCCATGGATGATCGTGCAAAGGAAGTAGAGAATGTGATCAAATGGGCGAAGAAAGAGCCTAATCTTCAATCAAAACAAATCATCTTATGGGGAGCAAGCCAAGCGGGCTGGGTGATCCCAAAAGTAATGACAGATCGAACCGATATCACAGCCTCCATCCTTGTCGGGCCTGCTGTCAATTGGATGAGACAGGGAAGGTACAATACACTTCAAACATTAAAAGAAGCGGATGCATCTAAAGAACAAATTCAAAAAACACTCAAAAAAGAAGATGAGCAAAACAAATTATTAGAAGAAGGCGCGGCATTTCGCACATATCAAAAGAAAACGGACGATCAAGAGATGACAAAAGATCGATTTGAATTCATACAAAAGAACATGAAAGCCGATGCCACTTCAGATATCAAGCGCATCCAATCACCGATCTATTTGGTTTTGGCACAAAATGACCGAAACGTAGATTCCGCTGAAACAAAAACGATCTACGAGAAAGAAGTAGCACCTCAATGGTTGCATATTCAAACAATAAGAGATGTAGAGCATTCAATGCTGAATCCGCTCATTCATCATTCAAATACTCTGATCACATTAGCAGCGATCGCCGCACCGAAAGACTTCCTGCTTAGCCAAGCGTACTTGGATCATTGTGAGCATATACTCGAGCAGCTAAAAACACCTTCACATTAGGTGTTTTTTTTATGCGTTCTTTGATAAAGCAAAGAATCAAAGATCCAGTAGATGAGACTGCTCATGATAACGATAGGTATAGATACTGAACTCCCAATACCATCGATCACAAAAAGCATGACAACCATTGCGATCAGTAAATAAGCAGCAAGATAAAGTGGATGGAAAGCCTTTGGCTGCAAAGAAAACAACAACTGCAAAGGAACCGCAAAGACGAAATAACAAACAAAAAAGATGGGAACGTAAAATACCATGAACGCAGGCTCTCCCTGAATCGGTGGATAGAAGCATACGAACAGACTGAGTAAAATCGAACTAAGGAATAGTGTTATTAGGATTTTGTGAAATGATTGAAGCTTTTGCAATATGTATACTCCTTTTTTGTAAAATTTACTATATTTTATCATAAATTGATGATCTAGCATCGTTTACTGTTAATAATTGAACAACCTCAATATTACCTTTTTTTAAAAAAAATTTAGGTATTTAGATGTAAAGAAATGATTGTGATAATGACCTTTTTGCCTTTATTTGGTTCTGTATCTTTCGCCTCATGCTGATGAATGAAGGAATGTTATAAAGTAAACCCTATAGAAAGAGATCTAGCTTTGAATCCATCATATTTAAGAAAAGAGATGATCGAATGAACGTAACAAAATGGTTAGGTGCTGTCCTTCTTTCAGTTTTATTAATGTCGACAGCAGCTTGTGCCAATACAAGTACCCAAGAGAAAAATCAAAGCGAAAACGAAACCGCATCTAAGGAATCAAAGGACAAAACGACAGCCGTAGAAACAGGGAATAAGTCCTTGTCTAATATTAAGGTATTAGCGACAGGCGGGACGATTGCTGGCAGTTCAGACAGTGATACAGATACGACAGGGTATAAATCTGGTTCACTTGGCATCGATAAAGTCATTGCTTCAGTTCCTCAGCTCAAGGATATTGCAAACGTAACAGGTGAGCAGGTGGCGAACGTAGGTAGTGAAAATGTGGATGATGCTCTTCTTTTAAAATTAGCCAAACGAGTCAATAAACTCTTAAACGATGATCAAGTCGATGGGATTGTCATCACACATGGAACAGATACACTTGAAGAGACCGCTTACTTTTTACATTTGGTTGTCAAAAGTGATAAGCCAGTTGTGGTCGTTGGCTCAATGAGACCAGCGTCTGCTATCAGTGCGGATGGCCCGCTAAACTTGTATCATGCTGTCAAAATTGCCTCTACAAAAGAAGCAAAGGGCAAAGGGGTCATGGTCACATTAAATGACCGAATTGCATCAGCTCGATTTATTACAAAGACAAACACGACGACAACCGATTCCTTCAAGTCTCTTGAGCAAGGCTACATTGGAGAAATTGCTGGTGAAGTGGTTTCCTTTTATAACGAACCAACAAGAAAACATACGTCTGAAAGTGAATTTGATGTATCAAAAATAAAAGAATTACCACAAGTCGATATTTTATACGGCTATCAAAATGATCAAAAATACATGTATGATGCAGCAGTAAATGCAGGAGCGAAAGGCATTGTCGTTGCCGCAGCTGGAAATGGAACGATGTCAACAGAAGCCATCAAAGGGGCAACAGATGCCGTAAAGAAAGATGTAGTCGTCGTGAGGTCAAGCCGTGCAGGAAATGGGATTGTGACCCATGAAAAAATGGATGATGAACATCACTTTGTCTCATCAGATTCATTGAATCCACAAAAAGCTCGCATTCTGCTTATGCTCGCTCTAACGAAGACAAAAGATCCAAGTAAAGTGCAGGCATATTATGAAAAGTATTAATGAAGAAAGGGACCCGAAGCTTCGGGTCTTTTTTATGCGTGCTCCTGATGATGCTCTTTTGCACGTGTTTTTAAAGAGAGTAAAATATCTCGCCAAATATCGTCTACATCTGTAAGAAAATGTCCCGCTTCATCGATATAATAGGTTTTGACGTTTGGAATGCTAGGCGCCATTTTTTCTATTTCAGCAAAAGGAGCCATCGCATCTTCTTTTCCATGCCATACATCAACAGGGATTTGTATATCCTTCATATCAAATGCCCACGGACGCGAGAGCAAATCTGGTTCATGAATACATTCATCCACCGATTGACGAGTGGCTTCGTGTAAATGTGTCATCATCATCTCTAATTGCTCATCGGTTTGAAGAAATTGACGGTCCCATGGATGTAAATGCTTGTTCCCGTTTTTGGCCAGCTTCTTAAATTTCTCTGGTTTGTTCTCAATCATTTTCTTCTGGGAACGATAGCTTGCTCTTAATAGCCAAGGGAACTTCTTACTGAGGAAAAAAGCCAATTTGTTTTCTTTGAGCATACTTTTAGGCGGTTTTCCGTCCTGAAATGGCGTTGTACTTGAAATCAGAGCGGCTGAAAGGACTCGGTTCGGCAATTGAAAAGCACAGCCAGCAGCGAATGCGCCGCCTCCAGATACACCCATCACTGAAAAATGGTGAACGCCAAGATGATCTGCGACTTCCAACACATCTTTTGCCCAATCTAAAATCGTACGTTCAGGTTGAGGGGTAGATAAACCAAATCCTGGTCTGTCTAAACAGATGAGACGAACACCGAGCTCTTTAGAAATGGGGTCATCATCTAAAAACATCACTCTTGATCCAGGAGTTCCATGAAAAAAGAATACTGGAAACCCTTCAAGATCCCCGTATTCACACAAACCAATATGACGTCCATCTTGTAAATGAATACTATCCATACTTTCATCCCCTTAATAGTTTATCTAACTTAAATGTCGGAGAAAGAAACACCGGATTAAGGCGTTTCTTTCGCAATCTGATAGATTTTTTCGTATAGAGACAATAATGTTTTTAAATCTTCTTTTGGAAGCTTTGCATAGTATTTTTGAATGAGGTGCAATTGAATTTCTTCTGTATTCTTGTGAAAGTCATGACCCTTTTCAGCAAAATCAACAATGATTTCCCGCCGGTTATGTGGATTAATTTCTCGTTTGACATAGCCAAGTTGTTCAAGCTTTGATACAAGCTGGCTGGCGGCACTTGCCGAAATGGAAAAGTAATCAGCTAGTTCGTTGATTGTTCTTGTTTTTGTCCGTAATAATTCAAGTGTCAGCTCTTGTTTGGCTGATAAATCTGCATATTCATGTTTTAAAAATCGTTGATACTCTTCTACGTAGATGGAGCCTAGTGCATTCGAGTATTCAATGATTTTTTTACTGTAATGAATGATTTCTGCATCCAATGACATCACCTCTACTCCATTATAGGCAATGTTTATAGTTAAGTGAAGTTAAATATTAAGGTAATTTAAATGAGGAGATGGCATGAGTGATTGTTTCGACGACTTTTTCATTGTATTTTGAGAAAGATCCATTTATAATAAAAAAATAAACCAACTGGTCGGTTTTGAATTGTCCTGATGAAGAAAAGCAAGATAGAAGGGATTGTAAAAGATGACAAGTACACAAAGCGGGGCTGAAAAGAGCGAGAAGACGAAGCGAAAAATCGTCACCGCTTCACGTGATTTATTTGCAAAAAAGGGGTACTCAGAAACATCTGTGCGAGATATTCTAGAGGCGGCTGAAGTGAGTAAAGGCAATCTTTATCACCATTTTAAAGGAAAAGAGTTTTTGTTCCTTCATATCATGGAAGAGGATCACCTCTTGATGATGGAGACGTGGCATCAGGAAAAACAAACGATGCACCAGGCCATTGATCAGCTCGCAGGATTTGCAGAGCTGCTCAGTCAAATGGGCATTAACTACCCATTAATGAGAGCAAGTGAGGAATTTTGTGCAAGTGCCTTTACATCAGACGAGGTCATGGAACGGCTGAACAAGATTGACGCCGACTTTGATGATGTGATGAGAGACATCATACTTGAAGGTAACAAAGATGGCAACTGGTCGATCCAGCATGTCGAGTCAACGGTGAAAATATTATTATCCGTTTTTTACGGATTAGACGTGTTGTATAAAAATGATCCAATCGAAGAGAAAAAAGAATTACAAAAACAAGCGATCTCATTGATTATTCACGGAATCAACCATCATGAGTAACAATTGAATCAATAAAGGGGAAACAAACATCATGCAAAAACCGATTCGTGAGCAAAAAGCTGTACTCGTTATTTTATTAAGTAACATATTTATTGCGTTTTTAGGCATTGGTCTTATTATTCCTGTCATGCCGCTATTCATGAATGTGATGCATCTAACAGGGAGTACGATGGGATACCTTGTGGCGGCGTTTGCTGTGGCTCAGCTCATTGCATCACCTATTGCAGGGAGATGGGTAGACCGCTATGGAAGAAAGATTATGATTGTGTCAGGACTATTTCTATTTGCGTTATCAGAACTCGTCTTCGGTCTTGGGACACACGTGTATGTGCTGTATTTTGCAAGGCTGTTAGGCGGTATTAGTGCGGCATTTATTATGCCAGCTGTGACTGCTTATGTCGCAGATATCACGACCGTTCAAGAAAGATCAAAGGCAATGGGATATGTATCAGCGGCCATTAGTACCGGCTTTATTATCGGACCTGGGATTGGCGGATTTATTGCAGAATACGGTGTACGCCTGCCATTCTTCTTTGCAGCAGGGATTGCCTTTATAGCCGTCATTTCGTCTATGCTTTTGCTGAAGGAGCCATTAACAAAAGAAGAGCGAGCGAAGCAGATGGATCAAGTGAAGGAATCGACCTTCTTTAAGGATTTGAAAAAATCGATCCATCCAAGCTATCTCATCGCTTTTATCATTGTGTTTGTCCTCGCGTTTGGACTGTCTGCGTATGAAACGGTCTTCAGCCTGTTTACAAATCATAAGTTTGGATTTGGTCCAAAAGATATTGCGGTGATTATTACGGTCAGCTCGATTGTGGCGGTTATCATCCAAGTGCTGGTGTTTGGGAAACTCGTTAATACCCTTGGGGAAAAAAGAGTCATTCAGCTCTGCTTGATTGTCGGAGCGGTGCTCGCTTTTGTTTCAACTGTCGTCTCAGGATTTATGGTAGTCCTCATTGTCACATGTGTGATTTTCTTAGCGTTTGATTTATTGCGTCCAGCATTAACGACCTTCTTATCAAAAATCGCTGGCAATCAGCAAGGATTTGTCGCAGGGATGAACTCTACCTACACAAGCCTAGGTACGATTTTCGGCCCAGCCCTTGGCGGGATTTTATTCGATCAAAATATACATTTCCCATTTCTATTCGCAGGTGTTGTCTTATTTCTCGGATTAGGCTTAACCCTTATTTGGAAGGGGAAGGCGACGGTTGTATCTAATTAAGGGCTCTAACTAGGGCTCTTTTTTTTGTTCCTGTGGATAGAGTATTGAAATAATCACAAGGTCCCTGTTGATGAGGTGTTATTCATGTTAACATGATACATATTTTACCAAAATGCTAAAGGAGGATTTTTAATGCAAATTAAAGAGATTTTTTATATTCGGTGTATCTCGTGTTTGAGTGTTGTGCTCATTCATGCAATAGCCATTTTATCTAGCCCACAATCATCATCTATTCTTGTAGCACTACTCATGTTCAGTACACCGAGTTTTGTTTTCATTTCTGAGTTTTTATTGGCGCATTCTTATCCAAATGGTACACCTAAAGGATTTATGTGGAAGAGAGTGAAAGCCATCTTTTTCCCATTTGCATTTATTGGGATTGTCGATGGGTTTTTGTATTCTGCATCGTTAAATGGAGGGGCAGCTGACTTCTTTAAAAGAGCTTCAGCAAATGTCTTATTGGGAAATTATATTGGTTATTTTGTTCTGATTATTTTTCAATTTTACTTTTTGCATATGTTTTTTCACAAAATGGCTAAGCGTACCTCAGCCAAATGGGTATTGCCGATCTCCTTTATCATCACAGTTGGTTATTTAAGTGTCATGAACCTCGTCAAAATCCCACAACCTCAATTACCTAATCCAATGTTCGGCTTAGAATGGATTCCATTTCCAGGTTGGTTATTCTATTTTTGTTTAGCCTATTATTGTGGAGTGAATTATCAGCAGTTTATCACAAGACTTCATCAATTTAAGTTTGCCGTGTATGGACTTGTTCTGATTTCAGCAGTGACCCTTCTAAGCAATACATATGTAGGCTTTTTCGAGCCTTCTTCTAAGAGGCCAGATGTTGTTCTTTATACAATCAGTATTGTCTTCTTATGCTTTCTCTTGTTTTCTAAAGTAAAAAGCGTTCCACCTTTCGTAGCTGTCATTAGTCAATATTCATTCACCATCTATTTGCTTCACGGGTATTTTCTAGGTATTTCTGTGTTACTATGGGGACAATTAAAAGATTATCCATTCTTTGTGGGGACATTCATAATATCAGCACTTGCAATTGCTGGACCTATCCTATTGTCTCGGTTAGCAAATCATTATAAATATGGCTATATGTTTGTCGGTAAAATCAACAGAACGAGACGAAAAACAGTCGCCTCATAAACGATTTAAAGGGGATCTTAAGAAGATGCCCTTTTTTTGTTGCCTAAAAGTACAGTGCTTTTTGCCCAAAAGTACAATTTTAATCGATCATCTCATTGCTTAGAATAAAAAGATGAAGTTCATGAAGTTGAAGAAAAAGGAGTAAGTGAATGGCAAAATTTTTATATCATTTAGGAAAAAGTGCTTTTTCTAAGCCGAAACGGATGATTATCGGTTGGTTACTTGTTTTAGTAGCTGTTGTGGCGGCAACAATAGGGACAGGTGTTTCATTTAATGGAGATATGTCGATTCCAGGAACAAAGTCAGAAAAGGCAATGGATCTCTTGGAGAAAAAGTTCCCAGCAGGTGATGATGGCGGGACGATTCGTCTGATCTTTAAAGCACCTAAGGGCGAAACATTAGAAACAAAAAAAGTAAAAAATAAATTGAACGAAACGATCAAAGAAGTCAAAAAGGATAAAGCAGTCAAGCAAGTGACGGATTTATATCAGACATTTGCTATTAGTAAAGATAAGAAAATAGGGTATGCGGATATTACATACCGGGTGAAGGCGGGTGAGGTAAAAGCATCCTCAAAAGAGAAAGTATTAGATAGTATTAAGATTTCAAGAAAGGCTGGCATCCAAACAGAATTAGGAGGCTCCGTCACATTCTCAGAAATTGAGGTAGGCGGGATTTCGGAAGTCATAGGTATTGTCATGGCCTTCTTTATTTTAGCCTTTACCTTCGCTTCATTATTGATTGCAGGACTACCGATCTTGACGGCTGTCATTGGGTTAATAATCGGCGTGATGGTCATATTAATTACCTCAAATTTTGTTGATATGTCTGCATTTAGTCTTACATTAGCTGTGATGATTGGACTTGCCGTAGGAATTGATTATGCATTATTTATCATTTCTCGATATCGACAGTTATTAGCAGAGGGTTACGAATTGAAAGAAGCAGCTGCTAGAGCTGTTGCTACAGCAGGCAGTGCTGTATTGTTTGCAGGTGTCACCGTCGTGATTGCACTATGCGGACTTGTATTAGTCGGTATACCATTTTTAGGCGTTATGGGTCTTGTAGCTGCATTCATGGTACTATCAGTTATGCTTGTGTCTCTGACAATTGTTCCTGCGATACTAGGGATTATTGGTGATAAAGTAAGCCCTTCAAGAAAGAATAAATGGTTCTCTAAATTACAATCTCAACAAAAAGAAGAAACAACAGCTTGGGGAAGGTTTATCAAAAAGTATCCAGGTAAAATCATCCTAGGTGTCATTGTATTGACTGCTCTACTCAGTTGGCCAGCACTTCATATGGAGTTGGGTCTTCCTGATAACGGTATGAAGGGGAAGGAAACAACTGAACGCAAGGGCTATGACCTGTTAGCAGAAGGGTTTGGCAAAGGGTTTAATGGGCCACTGGTTGTTATCATTGATGCCTCCCATGCAAATAACGCAATGAAATCTATTGAGAAAACAACAAAAGTATTAGAGAAGATGGATGGCATCAAACAAGTGGCACCGGCTGTTCCTAATCCATCGGGTAAGTACGCCATGCTGACCATCTTACCGAAAAGCGGTCCAGAAGATAAGGCGACAAAGCAATTAGTCAAAGATATACGAAATGAATCTAGTCAGACTGCTGCAAAGTATGATACGAAATTACTTGTTACTGGTTCTACGGCAGTTAATATAGATATTTCAGATAGACTCAGTGAAGCGTTACCGAAATTTGCAGGAGTCATTATTGGATTTGCTTTGATTTTAATGATTCTTGTGTTTAGATCATTCCTTGTTCCATTAAAAGCGGTTTTAGGATTCCTTATGACATTGACGGCTACACTAGGTTTTTCAGTCTTTGTTTTACAGGATGGACACCTTGCGCCATTGTTTGGAATACCAGCAAATGGCCCATTGTTAAATTTTATGCCTGTACTAGTGACAGGAATATTATTTGGTCTTGCAATGGATTATGAGGTCTTTTTAGTCAGTCGAATGAGAGAAGATTTCCTTCTATCAGGTGATGCGAAAAAGTCCGTTGTATCAGGTTTGAAGCACAGTGGAAGAGTAGTGACTGCCGCAGGCTTAATCATGATCCTCGTCTTTGCTAGTTTTATCTTTGCAGATGACTTGATCATTAAAACAATGGGATTAACGTTGGCATTCGGCGTTCTGTTTGATGCATTTGTCATAAGAATGACTTTTATCCCAGCTTGTATGATGCTGATCGGACGAGCTGCTTGGTACTTACCCAAATGGTTCGAAAGCTGGCTTCCACGTATAGACATTGAAGGTGAGTCTATTTCTCAGAAAGATGAGAAAGAAGAGAAGGTGATTTAGTCACTGATAGTCTTACATGGTATGATTGATGATACCGCCATTACCTCGATAAAGGGTGGGCGGTATTTTTTGAGTGAATATGAAGCTCGGATGGTGATTATTTATGGCGAAACGACGGGTAGACCCTTTTAATGAAATGATCTATTCGCGGATTCCAACATTATTATGGGTCATTCTTGTTTATATTGCAGCAATGATATTTCAGTTTATAACCACCCCAATAGCAATTTCTGGCCTGTTTTTTTCTGCACTTATTGCCATACATCTGATTCTGCATTGGTGGGCATTTTACTGGTTTCAGCAGAATCCATGGGTATATTTTCTGATTCAAGGAATTGTGATTCTACTTTGTGTTTCAGTCATGCAGGCGGCTTCCCCTGTGATCTTAATTGGTCTGTTACCGGTACTAATTGCGCAAAGTATTGGGGTATATTATCATACATTGAAGGTGATTTTGACAGGGCTTAGTTTTTATGTCCTTTTTTTTCTTGCCCTTATTTTGGTCAATGATACAGATGATTTGACGGTATACATTCCTATTTTGTTTTTGATTCTGATTGTAGTCATCGCATACTCCATTTTATTTTTTAGACAAGTCAAAGCTAGAATTCGTACACAAACATTTTTAAAGGAACTTGAATTGGCACATCAACAAGTGGAAGAGCTGACACTTGCAAATGAGCGTCAAAGAATGGCGAGAGATTTACATGATACCCTTGCACAAGGACTGGCAGGTATTATTATGCAGCTAGAAGCGGCCCATGCACATTTAGAGAATCAGAATGTTGAGCGTGCTCAAAGCATTATTAAAGGTTCAATGAGCCATGCGCGGACGACATTAGGTGAGGCGAGATTGGTCATTGACGACCTTCGAACATATAGCCAGGATCAATATGACTTAGCTGATTCTGTGAAAGATGAAGTGAATCGGTTTATGACGGCGACGAATATTCCAGTTCATACAAAAGTGGCTGTCTCCTATCAAGTGTCACCTTTTCTCATCGAACATACCGTATACATTGTCAGTGAATGTTTGACGAATATTGCCAAGCATGCCAAAGCAAGTAAAGTCGAATTGATGATGGAGCAAAAAGGTGATCACATCTCCTTGCAAATCACAGACAATGGAGTGGGTTTTAATGAGAAAAAACAAGAATCCACTTCCGGGCATTACGGTCTAATTGGTATGTCAGAACGTGCCCGACTGCTTGATGCACAGCTACACTTAAAAAGTGAAAAAAATGAAGGTACACAAGTGACGGTAACCATACCTTTGAAAAAGGAGTAAAAACAATGTCTTATCAAATTGTGATTGTCGATGATCATTTTGTTGTTAGGGAAGGATTAAAATTAATTCTTGAGACAGATCAACGATTTGATGTTGTTGGTGAAGCTGAGGATGGGGCAAAGGGGTTAGATGTCTTGAAAGAGAAGGCTCCAGACCTTGTATTACTTGACCTCAACATGCCTAACATGAGTGGGCTTGAGATGCTAAAAGAGATGCAGTCTCTTCAATTAAAAGTACCGGTCCTGATTCTCACTACCTATAACGAAGAGAAATTAATGATTGAAGGGCTGCAACTTGGAGCAAAGGGCTATCTTTTAAAGGATGCCAGCAGGGAAAATTTATTTTATACAATTGAAGCAGCTATCAGAGGAGATATTCTTCTTCAAGCAAACGTCGCTGCCAAGGTATTTGAATCAACAGAGCATCAAGTGACTCCGAACCATTTGAAAAAAGAAATAAACATGCTGACTGAAAAAGAGATGCTTGTCTTGCAAGCAGTGGCTAGAGGATTACGAAGTAAGGAAATTGCATTTGATATGGGGATTTCCGAAAGAACTGTCAAAGCTCATTTAACAAATATTTATCAAAAGCTGGAGGTCACTTCAAGAGCGGAAGCAATTAAAGCAGCATTAGAATTAGGGGTGATTCATTTTTAGAGAGAGAGAATGATCATATGAGAAGATGACAAGAAACATTGCTCTGTTAAGTTTCAGCGTCAAGTGATTTATTATCTCTTCCACTGCGGTTTCAGTATGTGTAGGAAAATGAACTCTGCCTACATAAGTAATGGTACGATCTTTGACCCGGCACTTGGCGGCATATTATCCGATCAAAATATTCATGTCCCATTTTTATTCGCAGGTAGGCTTACCCCTTATTTGGAAGGTGAAGGCGACAGAAGAGACAGCAGCAGAATAATGAATGAAGAAGTAAGAGACCTTTTAAACGAGGTCTCTTTCTTTAAGACTGCGGCTTCAGGTGTTTTAATGCCTGTGCCATGTGGATGGTTGATGACGTTTACTTTTCACAACCTTTTCTTGTTTCTAAATAAAACCAAACCCTCATTCATAAACCTCCTTTCACAATGAGCATAGCAATAGAGGAAAGCAAATGAGAAAGAATTTTATTTGTTGCAAAGAGTCACTGCATGCGCGCATTTTTTTATATATAATGGAAGGAAAGAACATGTTTGGAAAAGGGGAGCGCCATGCATCTTTTGGAAAAGCAAAGGACAGCATCGATAAAAGAAGGGATTCGCCAGATCGATCCGGCATATCCAGTGTTTGTAGATGCGGTCATGGATGGTTTCATACAAGGGAATCTTTATGTAGATGATGCAGTGCACCCTCGTATTTATTTTCTCGAAACAGCATGCGGCATTTATTATGTTGCAGGCAAGAGAGAAGAAGAGCTGTCACACTTCTCGGCGTTTATTGTGGATATTTACGAAAGACAGAAAAGACAAAACGGCCGATTTACCATATTTTCAGCGAATCAATCGACAGATGTGATGATGAAAAATTGTCTTGGATCACATCTGAAAGAGATGGAAAGACATGCGTACGTTTTTTCGCAAGCACAATCTTATGTTTCTGCGTCTCATCCAGGCTACAGAGTAGAGCGGACAAAAGAACAGGTGATCAATGCAAGCAGGGCTTTCACGCCTAGCTATTACGAAGCCTATTGGGGGAGACCGGCGCGCTTTCTATCAAAAGGAATCGGAGTTGCCATCTTAGATGGTGAGAACGTGGTGAGTGAATGTGTCTCCATTTTTTCAAGTGAAGATCGTGTAGAGATAGATATTTGGACAGAAGAAGCCTGCCGGGGGAAAGGTTTAGCGCAGCTGGCGGGTCAGCATATGATCAAGAGTTGTCTTGAAAATAAGAGGACACCGCATTGGGATTGCGATGTCCATCACCTAACTTCGATCAAACTGGCAGAAAAGCTAGGCTTTCAGCGGACAAAAACCTATCGATTGTTTTACAGCTCATGATGAGAAGGTTTTGAGATACCAAGCATCCATTGCAGAATGCTCAGAGCCTTCAATCGGCTCTGAAAGAAGAGAAAAGCCATATCGCTGATAAAGGCCGGTGGCTGCAGTTAATTCCTGGCGGGTTTCTAAATAACATGCTTCATAGTATGTAGAGGCATATTGCAGCGCTGTATCCATCAGTTTTTTGCCAGCACCTTTTCCTTGAGCATTTGGACTCAGATAAAGCTTTTGTAATTCACATATTCCGTTAGTAAATGGAGCAATGCCTACGCCGCCCAGAATATCGCCATTCTCTTCAGCAATCCAATAGGCTGCATGAGTCGATGATTGATAGTATTCGAACAGCTGGTCAAGGTGGGGATCAGTGTAGGCGGTTCCTTCAATCGCCAGATTCGCCGATTCTAGTGACTGGCGGATAATCGCTGCGATATACGGGTTGTCTTTTTGCTCAATGGGTCTCATGTTCATTGGAAGTACCTCCATCGTCATAAAATAAAAAAAGAGAAAGTGAGTTGAAACAACATGTTTTGGCTGCAAACCGCTATTTTTACAATCGTTGTATTGTGTCTCTCATGGTGGGCAGGGAAAAAAGGCAGAAACCGTCATGCGGGTCTGATCCTCCCTATATGCTTTATTCTATTTGGATTGGTTTTATTGATAGCGAGTTTCTTCATTGGCAGATGGGAAGGCATGGCGCTTAGTATATCAAGCGTCTCTATCGTTCTCTCTTCCATGATTTGTTTGATCATCGTCACAGCGATTCAAATTTTAAAAAAAGATGTCCCTTCTTAAGCAGGGGCATCTCCACTGTTCATCTGATTGTATTCTTCACGAAGGATGCCCATGATGATCACATCTGAGTAGGTACCATTGAAATAAAGCGCTTGGCGCCTTTTTCCTTCATATTGAAATCCGGCTTTCTCATAGCTTCTGAAGGCTCTCGGATTGTGGGAAAAGACTTCGAGCTCAAGGCGATTGAGTTCTAATGTCTCAAAGGCGAATGCTTGAACCATTCGGACAGCTTCGGTGCCATAGCCTTTTTGGAAATGTTCTGGTCCATGAAGCGCAATGCGGAAGCTTGCCGTATGATTGATTGGATCAATATCCACAATCGCCGCATCCCCAATCATTTCTTTCGTGTCTAACAGACAAATGGCGAAATCTCGTCTGCTGTCATCTTGTAAAAATCGGGTGTAGGCTGAACGAATTTCTTCTAGTGTGAACGTTTTTCGTGTGCCAGTCATGTAAAGTGTTTCTTCATGCTGGCATCCTCTTTGAATACCCAGATAATCCTGTTCTTCAATCGGTCTCAAAAATAAGCGGGTCATGACGGATCACCCTCCTCTATATATCGAGATATTTCAATTAAATTCAGATCAGGATCACGGATATAAACAGATTCAACCGGACCTAATGTACCTGTGCGCCTGACAGGCCCCTCTTCAATAGGAACCACTTGCTTGCGAAGGTGCAGCAGCAAACTGTCCATATCTAAATCGGTGATAAAGCACAAATCACTAGAGCCTGGAAGTGGGTGAGCCGCTGTCGGCTCATATTCATGACCAGATTCATGAAGATTGATCTTCTGTAAACCAAAACGAAGCGCTTTACGGCCTTCTCCAAAGGTTTCTTCCTTCATTCCTAATACGTTTGTATAAAAGCGAATGGTGTCCTCCATATGTTGTACAGTCAACACGATATGATCAAGTCGTCGTATCATCAGTTTCTCCTCCAAGTATGATCATTGATTGAACTGATTTTATTATATCATTACTTGAAGAGGATACCTTAGTGAATCACGGTGTTGAAGGCATGAAAACGGATGATGAAAAATCCATATATACTTTGTCTTTCCTTTCTGATACAATTAAAATAGAATATATGTTCTCGTTTAAGGTAAGGGAGTGATGGAATTGAGTCAGAAAAGGAAGCTGCTTTTTTATGGGGCAATGAGTATCGATGGCTATTTAGCGAGAGAGGATCACAGGCTCGATTGGTTAATAGGAACAGAGGGCGAAGAAGAAACGAGGTATGATGACTTTTATGCGTCAGTTGATACGCTGATCATGGGGCGAAATACATATGAGCAGGTTCTACAGCTGTCACCAGATGAGTTTCCTTATGAAGGAAAGACATGTTATATCATGTCACGTACTTTACAAGACAGTTTGAAAGGAACCCATATCATTCGTGAAGATATCTTATCTTTTATGAAAAAATTAAAACATGAAGAAGGTCAGCATATCTGGATTGTCGGCGGCGGGGAACTGCTTCAGTTTTTCATAAAAGCAGGATTGGTTGATGAGCTTTATCTTCAAATTGCTCCTGTCATGATTGGGAGAGGCATTCCCCTGTTTTCCCCAGCGGATATAGAATCCAGGTTTTCATTAAAAGAAGTCAAACAATACAAGCAGATAGCTGAATTGCATTTTGTCTTAAAAGAAGAAGATCACTGATTTGAGGTGGTCTTTTTTTTATGAAACAAACTCGTTGACAATCATATATCCTAGTGTTAGGATAAATTTATCCTAGTTTTAGGATTTCTTAAAAAGGGAGTAGTTGCCATGGTGCAGCATGAACATGAATTAGACTTAAGGCTATTCCGCGTGTGGATGAAAGCCTATCAAGCTCTTTTTACAAATATTCAAACAGACATTGAACGTTATGATATCGGATTTGAAAACTTTCAGATCCTTGAATTGCTCTATAGTAAGGGGCCACATCCCGTCCAAAAAATCAGCGACATCCTGTCAATCCCAAGTGGAAGTATGACATATGTCGTGAACAAACTAGAAAAACAAGAGCTCGTGAAAAGGCAATGTGCGCCCTCTGATAAACGTGTATTTCATGTATTACTGACGGAAAAAGGAAAGCAATTGTTTGACGACATTTTTCCTAAACACACAGATGTCATTTCACAAAACCTATCCTTTATTGAAAAAGAAGAAAAAGAACAGCTCATTGAATTATTAAAAAAAGTCGGTTTAGGTGCAAAACAACTTCACGAAAAGGGGAAACAAGATGACTCTCAGCTTTGATACATTGGTACGTGAAAGACGATCCGCATCAAATTTTTTGCCAAATATCTCGATTTCGAGAGAAGAGCTTAACAGCATTTTTGAAGAGGTCAAAATGGCACCATCTGCTTTTAACTTACAGCACACACAATATGTCGTCGTCCAAACAGAAGATCTTAAAGAACAAGTAAGAGAAGCTGCATTTGGACAATATAAAGTGCATTCTGCCTCAGCAGCGATCATTGTATTGGGAGACCCAAAGGCTTATCAGCAAGCGGCGAACATTTATGAAGGTCTGAAAATGCTTGGCATTTTAAACACACAGCAATACGAAGAAATGGTCAGAGAGACGATGAGCTTTTATGAACAGAGAGGAGCGGATTTTCAGAAAGAAGAGGCAATCCGCAATGCTTCATTATCTGCGATGCTGTTTATGCTCGCCGCCAAAAACAAGGGCTGGGACACGTGCCCAATGATCGGCTTTGACCCTGATGTCATGAAAAAGGTGCTCAACATCGAGTCGGATTTGGTTCCCGTGTTAATGATCACACTAGGAAAAGAAAAAGTAGAGAGCAGACAACCGAGAGGCTACCGAAAGCCAGTCTCTGAATTCGTAACATACTTATAAGATAGGGGGTTCCACTCATGGAACTAGGAATTAGTACATTTGTAGAAACAACACCTGATTTTCAAACAGGAAAAACAGTCAGTCACGCACAGCGTATTCGAGAAGTAGTCGAAGAAATTATTTTAGCAGATCAAGTCGGCCTTGATGTATTTGGCGTAGGTGAGCATCACCGTGAGGATTTCGCAGCATCGAATCCCGCTGTTGTCTTAGCGGCTGCGGCAACACAAACAAAGAATATCCGCCTGACAAGTGCAGTGACAGTCCTTTCATCAGCAGATCCTGTTCGTGTCTTTCAGGATTTTGCAACGCTAGATGGACTATCAAACGGGCGTGCAGAAATTATGGCAGGCCGTGGTTCATTTATTGAATCATTCCCGCTCTTTGGCTATGACCTTGATGACTATGAAGAATTATTTGAAGAAAAGCTTGATTTGTTGCTCAAATTACAGCAGTCTGAGCGTGTCACATGGAGCGGAAAGCATCGCCCAGCTATTCAAGATGTCGGCGTATATCCAAGACCTGTTCAAGATCCGCTTCCAATCTGGATCGGCAGTGGAGGAAACCGTGAATCTGTCGTACGTGCTGGATTATTGGGACTGCCTTTAGTACTTGCCATCATTGGCGGAAGTCCTAGACAGTTCGCACCGCTCGTTCAGCTGTACAAGCAAGCGGCAGTGCACGCTGGACATGACCCAGAGAAATTAACCGTGGCGTCACATTCGCATGGATTTGTTGCGGAAGAAACAGAACTGGCAGCAGACCAATTCTTCCCTTCCACACAGCATGTGATGAATACGTTAGCAAGAGAGCGAGGCTGGGGACCTTATACTCGTTCTACATTTGATGCAGCGAGAACGTTAGAAGGCGCGCTGTATGTAGGAGATTCAGATGCAGTGGCAGAGAAAGTGATTCACCTAAGAAAAAATGTAGGAATCACGCGTTTTATGCTTCATGTACCAGTTGGTTCAATGCCGCATGATCAAGTATTAAAAGCCATTGAGCTATTTGGAAAAGAAGTCGCTCCTAAAGTAAGAGAAGAGGTTGCCCGCTGGGAAGCAGAGCAAGCATAACGAAAAAGGTCGATCAAGTGAATAGGCTTGATCGACCTTTTTGATGCTTAAGGATCAATGACACAAGGTTTCACTGTAGGGCATGAAGCAGCAGAAGCAAGTGGTGTGGTCGTCAAGGTGAAGAGAAAAACAAGTTGAAAACAGATGAGCCATTTTTTCATGAAATCACCTCCGTTCACAATTGTTTGACGGAATGAGATGAGGATAAAAGCACAGAAGTATAAAACGCTCTCTATCCAACATAAGACAATCATATCATAATTTTCAAAAAAATGAAAAAATATCTTATATAAGTACTGAATTATGGTATGGTTATTATGTTCTACAAAAAAAGGGAGGGATTTTTTTATGAAAAAGGTCATGTCTTCTGTTTTAGTTGGAGCAATTGTCTTAACGGGTGCTGGGGTCACAACTGCTCCAGTGGAAGCAAAGGAGCAAACAAACAGTGAAATAACGGCTCAGGCCAGTCGAACTGTTTCAGTAACAAGAACATATACGACATCAAACATCCCAGAAAGTATTGTATATGCAGAGGATGGCTGGGTCGGTATTTTAAAACAAACCTCTATTAAAGAATTAGGGTTAGGAAAATATAGTGTCACATTTACTGGAACAGTGGTACGCGATCCAGGATTTAATTAAATAAAATGCAAAGCTGACAGGTGGACAAGCCTGTCAGCTTTTTTCATGAGGATAATAAAGAATCATTTGCAGCCGGACCATTTGTTCTCCGGTTTGTTTATATGCATGCGTACGGTCCGCTTTAAAACGAATGGAGTCGCCGGCATTTAAGCTGTATTGCTCATCTCCAATGGATATATCAAGCGCTCCCTCAAAAACGGTAATCAATTCCTCTGTCCCGCCAATGTGCTCATTTGCATGCAACGACCCGCCAGGATCAATTTCTACTCGGTACACTTCAAATTTCCCCCGGTTATCAAAAGGAAAAGTCGTATATACGCGATATCGCCCATCATCTTCCGTTAAAATCTGTGCATCTTCATTGCGTACTACTTTGATTTCAGGCTGTGGTGCATGAATGAGCTCACTAAAAGATACCTTTAATCCGTTGGCGATTTTCCATAAAGTCGTGATGGTAGGGGTTGATTCTCCTCTTTCAATTTGTCCAATCATGGTTTTGCTGACACCTGTTAATTCTGCCATCTTTTCGAGGCTTAATTTCTTTTGGTCTCTAAGAAGCCTCACATTTTTAGAAATAATCGATTGTACATCTTCCATGAAAAAAACTCCTTTCTCTATTTACTTTATAAAGACCGAACGTTACAATAAAACGTAACATACGCAATAAAGTAATTAAAGTCTTAATAACGTACAAGGGAGGCGGCAACTATGATTCTTTCTATGTTGATCTATGCTTTTGTGAGCAGCTTTACCCCAGGGCCAAACAACATCATGGCCATGGTCTTTACGAATAAATATGGGGTCAAGCAAACATTTCGATTTTGTTTAGGTGTGGGTATCGGATTTCTCGTTATTTTGTGTTTGAGTTGCTTCTTTAATATCATTCTTTATCAAGTGATGCCGAAAATAGGCTGGGTCATGGCGTTCATCGGAGCTGCATACATGATTTATTTAGCGGTCAAAATCATGAAAAGTAAAGGCGGGGATGACGAAACACTTGATCGTTACAATCATTTTGTCCCTGGTATGATGCTGCAATTTATCAACCCAAAAGCGATCTTGTATGGATTGACTGTGATTTCAACATTTGTTTTGCCATATGGACAATCGAATATGCAGTATGTCATATGGACGCTGATTCTCGCACTTATTGGATTTCTCGGTACATTTAGCTGGAGCCTATTTGGCTCTTTGTATAAGCGCTTTTTGACTGCTTATGAAAGACCGTTCCAGTATGTCATGGGGCTGCTTCTAATATACAGTGCGATTTCAATGGTATGGGGTTATGTGATGTAAGTAGTCAGAAGCTTGGCCGCTGCCTGCCCATCACAACAGTATTGTAATAAAGTCCATCTGCCAGACGTTTATCATTTTTTAATACCCCTTCAATCAGAAAGCCATGGTGCTCATATAACCGAATGGCTTTTTGGTTCGTTTCTAGCACTTGAAGTGACATCTTCTGGATGCCTTGCTGATCAGCCCAGTCAATAGAAGTGGCTAAAAGCTCTTTGCCAATGTGATAGCCCCAAACATCCTTTTGAATGGCGACCCCAAAAGTCACTTTGTGAGCAGAGCGCTTGAGTGAATGTCCCTCACATCTGGAGAAACCAACAATTTCTCCTTCAATATCAGCGACCAAAAATAAATGCCTGCTTTTTTTGGTATCATCTTGAATCAACACCTCAAAATCTTTTTCATGAAGAAAGGCTTCGCCTGGTTCACGGTCTAAATATTCTGTTTCACCATCAATTTTCAGTCTGAGCGCTGATAACTGCTTGGCATCGCCAATTGCAGCAGACCGAATACGATAGGTCAAGTTACGAACGGTGAATATGTTTTCAGAGATAATCATAGAACACCAACCTTTCTTTCCATTATGTCTATCATACCTGAAACGTGTACATAGCAGGTGAAAGCTTTTAAGTCTGTCTTATAGATCATTATTTTTTAATCCAGCTGACCCTGGCTGGATTTTCATGATTTAGACTGAGAACTTAAATAGGCTTCTCTCACAACTGTTAAAAAGTGGTCAGCGACGGTTGATGTTTCATCTTGTCTCCATGAAACATATAAATTTACTTTTGGTGTAGTTTCTTGGATTTTTCTATAAACAACCCCTGAACGTTTTACGCTTTCTACTGAGGATGGAACCACAGAGATTCCCATTCCTGCAGCAACTAAATTCACAATCGTATGCATTTGAATAGCTTCCTGAACTACGTTTAAACTTATGCTATTTTCCCAAAAGTAGCTGATAATTAAATCATAAAATGCTGCACCTAGATGACGTGGGAACATGATAAATGGTTCATTGGCTAATAAATGAATTGGAACTTTGGGAAATGAAGCTAAAGGATGATTTTCTGGCAAAACCAAGCTTAATGATTCCTCACAACAAATTTCTGAGGTAAGTATCTTATTATTTTGGTTAGAACGAATAAATCCTATTTGAATTTCTTTCTTATATAGTGCTTTTAACTGCTGTTCTGTAGCCATTTCACATAAGACAAGTTGGATGTTAGGGAAACTTTCTCGAAACCTTTTAATAATATCAATCACAATATCAGTAGAATCAACGAAGCCGATCGTCAAATGACCTATTCTTCCGTCATCTGCAAGCTGTGTTGCTTTAATCGTTCTATCTACTTGAAGAAGCGTACGGCGGGCTTCTTCTAAAAATACTCTCCCCGAATCTGAAAGTTCAACCTGTCTTCTCGTTCTATGAAAAAGCGTAACACCTAACTCTTCTTCTAATTTGCGAATTTCC
The DNA here is from genome assembly GCF_038593215.1 of Bacillus sp. FSL W8-0920. Classification (NCBI taxonomy): domain Bacteria; kingdom Bacillati; phylum Bacillota; class Bacilli; order Caryophanales; family Bacillaceae; genus Bacillus; species Bacillus sp. FSL W8-0920. The sequence continues at coordinate 584,134 of NZ_CP151974.1, forward strand.
TGACTTAATGGAGGCTGTGCCATTTTAAGACGTTCAGCTGCCCGGCTAAAATTTAGTTCTTCAGCAACCATGATAAAATAACGTATTTGTCTCAGATCCATTTTTTATGCCCCCTATAAATTTCAACCTTGCTTATTGTGTAATTGATTACGAAGAATTGTTATTAAACTGTTTTGCGTTTTATTAATGGAAATATTTTTAGTTATATAAAATATATATATATTTATCAGAATATATATATTATACATATTAACGGCCTCTTTTTATAATGAAAGTATTCTTTCAAAAGGAGGGCATTATTATGGAGTATAGTAAACTTGGAAATAGTGGATTAACAATTAGTAAACTTGCATACGGAAACTGGATTAATCATGGTGGTAAGATAAATGAAGAAACTGCCCATGATTGTGTGAAAGCTGCTCTTGATGTTGGTATTACGACGTTTGATACTGCTGATGTTTATTCAGACACCAAGGCTGAAGAGATACTAGGCAGGTCTTTAAAAGGGATCCGGCGGGAGAGCATTGAACTATGTACAAAAGTATGTCATCCAACCGGTACTGGGAAAAACGATAGAGGATTATCACGCAAGCATATTTTGGAAAACTGTCATGCCTCTTTGCGACGTTTACAAACGGATTATATTGATATTTACTATGCACACAGGTTTGATCCAACTACACCTCTGGAAGAAACGATGTTAGCTTTCGCAGATTTAGTAAGACAGGGGAAAGTGAACTATATTGGTGTAAGTGAGTGGACAGCAGAACAAATTACTCGAGGGGCAGCGCTTGCACGAGAGCTAAAAGTCCCCCTAATTGCCAGCCAACCTCAATACTCCATGTTATGGAGAATCATTGAAAGTGATGTAATACCGACCTGTCAGCGCGAAGGACTTGGCCAGGTAGTATGGTCGCCTTTGGCCCAGGGAATCCTTACTGGAAAGTATCTCCCAGGAAAATCACTTCCGACTAATTCGCGTGCTAACTCACCTGCTGGAAAACCTTTTTTTAAAAACCTTGCTCAACGCTGGATGAATAATAATACCTTAGAGGCGATCCAAAAGCTTAAGCCCATCGCACAAGAGGTTGATCTTACTCTCGCTCAGCTTGCAATAGCATGGGTACTGCAAAATCAGAACGTTTCTGCAGCAATTATCGGTGCATCTAGTCCAGAACAGGTGAGGGAGAATGCTTTAGCATCTGAGGTGAAAATTGAAACTGAGATGATGAATCAGATTGACGAAATTCTAGGTGATCTTGTTGAGTACGATCAGAGTAAAACAGGTTAAAGCTTTTAAGTCTATCTTATAGATCATTATTTTTAATCCAGCCGACCTTGGCTGGATTTTCTTGTTGCTGTAGTTTCTTGGATCGCACACTCAGATGTTTTGTATCTGTGAAAAAGGCTAAATGAATAGTATCAAACGTGGAGGTGGAACAAATGAGTGAAGAAAAAGGACATATGGATAAAGCGAAAGGAAAAACAAATCAAGCCAAAGGTCAATTGAAAGAGAAACTTGGCGAAGCAACAGATCATCAAAACCTGAAAGCAGAAGGGAAAAAGGATCAAGCCAAAGGAAAGCTTCAAGATAAAAAAGGGGATTTGAAAAATCACCTGAACCAGTAAATCCGAAAACATGGCACTGCTTCATGTCTCCATCATGACATGTCTTTCATCAATAAAATGAATAGATGTGTGAAAAGAATTGATTATACGCGCTCGCTATCATCATGTAGACTTGAGACAGAAGACATGATCAAGGGAGATGGTTGAGATGAAGCAAGTGTGGGAGAAAGTTGACGAGTATATCACAGACAAGTTGATTCCTAAAGATGATGTTTTGGAGCAAGCTCTTACTCATAATAAGCAAGCAGGCCTGCCAGAAATTGATGTGTCACCAGCTCAAGGGAAAATGCTTTATTTATTAGCAAAAACCAAGAATGCAAAGCGCATTTTAGAGATCGGGACACTTGGTGGATACAGTACCATTTGGTTGGCGCGTGCTCTTGAAGAGGATGGAGAACTCATCACATTAGAGGCTGTCAGCCACCATGTACAGATTGCTCAGCAAAACATTAGTAGAGCGGGCTTATCGGAACGGGTGAGCATTTTGCAAGGAAAGGCATTGGATACGCTAGCCCAGTTAAAAGAGAGGGATGTGCTTCCATTCGATTTGATTTTCATTGATGCAGATAAACCGAACAACCCGAAATATCTAAAGTGGGCGTTACACTTCTCAAAAAAGGGAACAGTCATTATTGCAGACAATGTCGTGAGAAATGGAGCAGTCCTTCATGACTCTGATGGGGATGAGCGAGTTCAAGGAACTCGTGAATTTTTCAATTTACTCAAACAAGAGTCAAGAATAGAGGCTACAGCCATTCAAACTGTTGGTGAAAAGGGTTACGATGGATTTGTATACGGAATCGTAAAATGAAACAAAGCTTAACCACATGCGGTTAAGCTTTTTCTTTTAAAAAAACCATCTGGCAGTCCCCATCAGCAGGACGCCTACAAGAACAGTAAGTGATAAGCTCTTTGTCCAAACAGCGATCACGACGGTCGGAACCAAGACAGCAAGGTACATCCAGTGAATGGTGACACCTGTTGTGGTATGAATGAACAAATGCTCTGCAATCAAAGCCGTAAAGATACAAATGGGAATAAACGATAACCACTTGAGCACCACTTCAGGAAGCTCGATACTTCGTACAAATATAAAGGGAACGACCCTTGGAATCACAGTGACAATCATACAGCCGAGAATGAGCCACATCATAAAACTGCTGATCATTTATCTGTCACCACCCCAATGGTTGCGACAATTATGGTGGCTAATAGAACAGCCACGTGTGATGGAACAAAATGAAGCAGGACAAACATCGCAACGACCATATACAAAACAAGTGACAGGCGATGGGTTAATTTACTTTTAGGCACAGTTTGCAAAGAAAGAACCAGCAGTGCAGCAAACATAGCGGAAAGAGCAAAATCAAGACCAAGTGCTTCAGGATTTGAGATCCAGTGTCCAAAAATGCCGCCAAGTATACAGGCAGCAATCCAGCACAAATAAGCCGTTATGTTCAGCCCGTGCATCCACCGGTTATTCAGCTTTCCATGCTGAGCTAATTTATTCATGGCTACGCCAAAGGATTCATCAGTCAGCAATAGACCGAATCCAATATTTTGTTTTAAAGAGTAGCGTGTAAAATGAGGAGCCAGCGTCAGGCTTAGTAATAAATGACGCAGATTCACAATAAATGTAGTGAGAATAATAGCGGAAAGGGGGCTTCCCGTGACAAGCAGTGCACAGATAATAAACTGTGAAGCACCTGCGTAAATAAAGATTGCTAGAAGCGCAATGTCCCATAGGCTCAACTGTGCGCTAATTCCAACAATTCCAAAGGCAAACCCGATACTCATATAACCAAGCAGGGTTGGCACACAATCTTTTATTCCCTCGAGAAATGGTTCATGTTCCGTGCTGGGAATATGTTTTCTAGCTTCAATATCCAACGACCTCTACTCCTTTTCTGCGTGACGACCTATAGTTTTACTTACTATATGAAAACGAATTTAGCATGTCAATAGCCCCTTATCTTCTATTATATAAAGAAAAAAGGTGCAAAAAGGATTGAAGTCATCCAGAATATGTTATAAAGTATCAGAAAATAAAAAAATTGGAGTGACGACAATGCTGTGCAAACCTTTGTTTGAACATGATGTTCCAAATGCCCTCCGTCCATAACGGAGAGTGATCTCCGTTTGTGGATATGGTATTCAAAATATCCAATAACGGAGGGAAAATGATGAATGAAAAATATATAGGCGCCCTTTACCTAGCAATCGCAGCAAGTATTTGGGGTGGCATGTACGTTGTTGTCAAAGTAACAGTAGCGGTTGTCCCGCCACTTGAGCTCGTCTGGATGAGATATGCTGTAGCAGGAGTCGTGTTGGTGATCACCATTTGGCGCTTGGGCTATTCCTTTCGATTAGATAAAAAAGATATCCCCCTTATGGTGTTGATTGGGCTGATCGGAAATTTCCTTTCAATCGTGACCCAAGAAATTGGGACGATGTATACCTCTGCACAAATGGGGGCTGTTATTACATCTGCAACTCCTGCGTTTATGGTGCTGTTTGCTTTCTTTCTATTAAAAGAAGCCATGACTGTTCGAAAGTGCGCATCCATCCTGCTTGCTACAGCAGGTGTATGGCTCATGATTGGACCAGTTGCAGTACAGACAGATGAATTTGTCGGTGGTCTTTCATTGGTCTTCGCTGCTTTAACATGGGCGCTGATGTCTGTTTTGCTCAAACGTGTTCCAGGAAAGTATCCTCAGGTGGTGACAACCACATATGCGATCATCATTGCATTCATTGTTTTAACACCGCCTGTATTATTTCGTTTACCTCACCTAGATGTGGAACAGATGGCAAGGCCGGAGATTTGGGGCGGTATTCTTTATCTAGGCATCATCTCAACAGCTCTAGCATTCTTTTTATGGAATAGAGGGCTTCAATTAATGGATGCCTCAAGCGGCGGTTTGTTCTTTTTCTTTCAACCGATCGTAGGTGCCGTTCTTGGCTGGCTGCTTTTGGGAGAAGAAATGGGATTACGCTCATTCATTGGCATTCTATGTATCTTTGCAGGTGTCTATACTGTGCTGCGTCAAAAGGAATAAAAGAAGATGTCCCTTGTAATAGGGGCATCTTCTTTATAAATGAGAGATTGAGAGAGGATGGAGGGAAATAGGATGATACAATTTCCACAATTACAAAAAGGACAAACAATTGGCGTCACAGCACCTTCCTCAGGTGTACAGCCATCTTTGCATGACATGTTTCAGCTCTCATGCGAGCGAATGAAAAAAAGAGGCTATGATGTCATATGTGGAGATACGGTATGGCACCAGGAAAAGGCAAAATCAGCTCCTGCCGTAGAACGAGCAAAGGAGCTTCAGTACATGATGACCTGTGATGAGATTGATCACATCATCCCGCCATGGGGAGGGCAGCTTCTGATGGAGGTGTTAGAGCACCTTGATTTCTCATCGATGCAAAAAAAGTGGATTCTTGGTTACTCGGATACGAGTGCGCTTCTGCTGGCGTTAACTTTAAAAACAGGCATTGCCACTGCGCATGGACCGAACCTAGTAGATCTTCAGGGAGAAGAGCTTGATCAAACGACTGTCATGTGGGAAGAAGTACTTTCAACAAAAGGGGAAATGGACATCAGCCAATATTCTTCATCTATGTATCAAAAGGAATGGCAGTATGACAATCCGATTGAACATGTTTTTCATTTAACAGAACCGACCGCATGGCATACGGTTGATCGACAAGAAAAGATGGTAAAGGGGAGGCTAATGGGCGGCTGTATTGATGTCATACGCCACTTAGCTGGGACGCCTTTTGGAGATGTCAAAGCTTTTCAAAAAACATTCTTAAAAGATGAACCAATTCTCTGGTACTTTGAAAACTGTGAATTAAACGCTGCAAGTATGAAGAGATCGCTTGTTCAATTGAAACTAGCAGGATGGTTTGACCATTGTTCAGGTATTATGTTTGGGCGAAGTGCAGTAGATGTGCCTGTGGAAGGGTATCAGTATCATGATGTATATGAAGAATTACAAAAGGAATTACAAATCCCCATTTTTTACGATATAGATTGTGGGCATGTCCCGCCGCAAATGACGCTGATTAATGGCGCATATGCAGAAGTGCAGCTGCAACCTCAAGGCAAAGCGGTCCTAAAGCAAGCATTTTTATCATAAGAAAAGGAAAGGGGAAGCCCTTTCCTTTTGTTTTCTTTTCAGCGTGATAGAAAACCTTTGAAGTCTAGGAAGGACGAGTACTGGAGCGGAGCGAATTTGACATTCGTGAGCACCGGAGCGCAGGACTGACAACGAATGCGAGGGTTTGTCTACACGCTGAAGGAAAGGGGAAGCCCTTTCCTTCATATAACACTACATTCCTTTTGTTTCTTCACCTGCTTTTGGAACTTCCCAAGCAGACTCGCGGAATACTTTCTCCCATTTCGATACGACAATACATGCAACGGCATGACCTGGAACATTCACACCTGTTCGTGCCATATCCATAATTCGATCGACACCGGCGATAATGGCGACGCCTTCTGCTGGAAGACCTACTGCATGGGCGGTCGCCAAAAGGACGACGAGTGAACCGGATGGCACCGCTGCAATCCCTTTACTCGTTAACACAAGAACAAGCATCATCAAAAGCTGCTGTGACAAACTCATGTCGACACCAAACGCTTGTGCAAGAAACACACAGGAAACCGATAAATATAAACTGGACCCATCACAATTGAGAGAAAGACCAGATGGAATGACAAAGGAGACAATTCTTTTCGGACAGCCGTATTTCTCCATTCGTGACATAAGCTGAGGAAGGACGGTTTCTGTACTTGTAGTAGAGAAGGCAACCAAGAACAAATCCCAAATCATTTTTAAAACTTCGAAGTAGTTAAAACGGAAGATCAGTGCGACCAGAGGGAACAAAGCAAAGAGAATAATGAATAAACCTAAAAATACAGTCCCAACAAGCTTCATCATTGGAATTAATAACACAATGCCATATTGACCAACGGAAGCAGCCATTAATGCAAGCACTCCAATAGGTGCTGTCACCATGACCATCTGCGTTAGCTTAAACATAATTTGTGCCACTGATTCAAAGAAGTTGAGAACAGGAGCGGATGCCTTACCGATACCGCTAGCCGCTACACCAAATAATATGGCGAAGAAAATGACAGCTAGTAAATCATTTTGAGCCATGACATCGACGATATTCGTTGGAATGATATCGAGTACCATTTGTTTAAAGTCGACGACTTTCTGCGTATAGCCGTCTAATTCACCAATATCTTTCTTAGCTAATTTAGAGAAATCAAGGCCAACGCCAGGCTTTAGAACATTAGCCAGCAATAGACCAATTCCTAGAACGATGGTTGTGATGACCTCAAACCAAATGATCGTCTTTAATCCTAGGCTTCCCATTTTCTTCATACCACCACTGCCGGCTGCACCAATAACAATGGTAGAGAAAACGATAGGAACAACAATCATTTTAATCAACCTGATGAATCCATCTCCAATTGGCCTGAGAGCCATCCCGAAGTCAGGAAAGAAATGGCCGATAAGAGCTCCTATCACCAAAGCGATCATGATTTGAAAAGCGACGAACTTTTTCATCATCTCCTACCCCCTTTAAATGCTTGGAAAATTTTAAGAATTTTCCAATAAATAAAAATTCTATGTGACCATGTTTTGTCCTCCTTTGGATTTAGAAAGATTTTATTTAAGAATCATTGGAATTATGAAGAAAGGGAAGAAAATAGGGCTATTGCATTTCTATTTATCTAAGAAAAAACGACTTCTTAAAAAACATGAAATTTTTTTAGAAAAATGTATTGACCCTTTTATGTGATCCATGGTATATTTTTATTCGTCGCTGATGACGTATTTGAAACAAAGACATTCAAACACATGCGACAAACAAATCTCAAAAAGATATTGACTTGATAAAAACGATATGTTAAGATAATTAAGTCGCCTGATTAAGCGCCCGTAGCTCAATTGGATAGAGCGTTTGACTACGGATCAAAAGGTTAGGGGTTCGACTCCTCTCGGGCGCGCCAATACAAACCACGCGGGTGTAGTTTAGTGGTAAAACCTCAGCCTTCCAAGCTGATGTCGTGAGTTCGATTCTCATCACCCGCTCCATTTTTTGAAATATGATCTTTGAAAACTAAACAAGACAAAACGTACCTGTTAATTCGAGTTTTTATAAAAAATCCTATGTTATATCATAGGTAGTCAGTCAAACGCTGACGAGGCAGGAAATGATCACATACTAAGTTCGCTACATCGTGTAGCAACGCATGTGTGATATGCATCCTGCATACCTCGGAGAGTTTGATCCTGGCTCAGGACGAACGCTGGCGGCGTGCCTAATACATGCAAGTCGAGCGGACAGAAGGGAGCTTGCTCCCGGATGTTAGCGGCGGACGGGTGAGTAACACGTGGGTAACCTGCCTGTAAGACTGGGATAACTCCGGGAAACCGGAGCTAATACCGGATAGTTCCTTGAACCGCATGGTTCAAGGATGAAAGACGGTTTCGGCTGTCACTTACAGATGGACCCGCGGCGCATTAGCTAGTTGGTGGGGTAATGGCTCACCAAGGCGACGATGCGTAGCCGACCTGAGAGGGTGATCGGCCACACTGGGACTGAGACACGGCCCAGACTCCTACGGGAGGCAGCAGTAGGGAATCTTCCGCAATGGACGAAAGTCTGACGGAGCAACGCCGCGTGAGTGATGAAGGTTTTCGGATCGTAAAGCTCTGTTGTTAGGGAAGAACAAGTGCGAGAGTAACTGCTCGCACCTTGACGGTACCTAACCAGAAAGCCACGGCTAACTACGTGCCAGCAGCCGCGGTAATACGTAGGTGGCAAGCGTTGTCCGGAATTATTGGGCGTAAAGGGCTCGCAGGCGGTTTCTTAAGTCTGATGTGAAAGCCCCCGGCTCAACCGGGGAGGGTCATTGGAAACTGGGAAACTTGAGTGCAGAAGAGGAGAGTGGAATTCCACGTGTAGCGGTGAAATGCGTAGAGATGTGGAGGAACACCAGTGGCGAAGGCGACTCTCTGGTCTGTAACTGACGCTGAGGAGCGAAAGCGTGGGGAGCGAACAGGATTAGATACCCTGGTAGTCCACGCCGTAAACGATGAGTGCTAAGTGTTAGGGGGTTTCCGCCCCTTAGTGCTGCAGCTAACGCATTAAGCACTCCGCCTGGGGAGTACGGTCGCAAGACTGAAACTCAAAGGAATTGACGGGGGCCCGCACAAGCGGTGGAGCATGTGGTTTAATTCGAAGCAACGCGAAGAACCTTACCAGGTCTTGACATCCTCTGACAACCCTAGAGATAGGGCTTTCCCTTCGGGGACAGAGTGACAGGTGGTGCATGGTTGTCGTCAGCTCGTGTCGTGAGATGTTGGGTTAAGTCCCGCAACGAGCGCAACCCTTGATCTTAGTTGCCAGCATTTAGTTGGGCACTCTAAGGTGACTGCCGGTGACAAACCGGAGGAAGGTGGGGATGACGTCAAATCATCATGCCCCTTATGACCTGGGCTACACACGTGCTACAATGGACAGAACAAAGGGCTGCGAGACCGCAAGGTTTAGCCAATCCCATAAATCTGTTCTCAGTTCGGATCGCAGTCTGCAACTCGACTGCGTGAAGCTGGAATCGCTAGTAATCGCGGATCAGCATGCCGCGGTGAATACGTTCCCGGGCCTTGTACACACCGCCCGTCACACCACGAGAGTTTGCAACACCCGAAGTCGGTGAGGTAACCTTTATGGAGCCAGCCGCCGAAGGTGGGGCAGATGATTGGGGTGAAGTCGTAACAAGGTAGCCGTATCGGAAGGTGCGGCTGGATCACCTCCTTTCTAAGGATATATGGAGCAGCGTGCGTTTTCGTCTTGTTTAGTTTTGAAGGATCATTCCTTCAAGACATGTCTCTAGCGAGACAGGATTGTTCTTTGAAAACTAGATAACAATAAGTAATACATTCACATTGAATGCAATGCAAAGTTCATCACACATAGTGATTCTTTCTAAAGTAAGAAATGGTTAAGTTAGAAAGGGCGCACGGTGGATGCCTTGGCACTAGGAGCCGATGAAGGACGGGACGAACACCGATATGCTTCGGGGAGCTGTAAGCAAGCTTTGATCCGGAGATTTCCGAATGGGGAAACCCACTGCTCGTAATGGAGTAGTATCCATACTTGAATACATAGAGTATGAGAAGGCATACCCGGGGAACTGAAACATCTAAGTACCCGGAGGAAGAGAAAGCAAATGCGATTCCCTGAGTAGCGGCGAGCGAAACGGGAACAGCCCAAACCAAGAGGCTTGCCTCTTGGGGTTGTAGGACACTCTATACGGAGTTACAAAGGAACGATATAAGCGAAGAGGTCTGGAAAGGCCCGCCAAAGAAGGTAACAGCCCTGTAACTGAAATGTTGTTCTCTCCAGAGTGGATCCTGAGTACGGCGGAACACGTGAAATTCCGTCGGAATCCGGGAGGACCATCTCCCAAGGCTAAATACTCCCTAGTGACCGATAGTGAACCAGTACCGTGAGGGAAAGGTGAAAAGCACCCCGGAAGGGGAGTGAAATAGATCCTGAAACCGTGTGCCTACAAGTAGTCAGAGCCCGTTAAAGGGTGATGGCGTGCCTTTTGTAGAATGAACCGGCGAGTTACGATCCCGTGCAAGGTTAAGCAGAAGATGCGGAGCCGCAGCGAAAGCGAGTCTGAATAGGGCGCATGAGTACGTGGTCGTAGACCCGAAACCAGGTGATCTACCCATGTCCAGGGTGAAGTTCAGGTAACACTGAATGGAGGCCCGAACCCACGCACGTTGAAAAGTGCGGGGATGAGGTGTGGGTAGGGGTGAAATGCCAATCGAACCTGGAGATAGCTGGTTCTCTCCGAAATAGCTTTAGGGCTAGCCTCAAGGTAAGAGTCTCGGAGGTAGAGCACTGATTGGACTAGGGGCCCCTACCGGGTTACCGAATTCAGTCAAACTCCGAATGCCGATGACTTATCCTTGGGAGTCAGACTGCGAGTGATAAGATCCGTAGTCGAAAGGGAAACAGCCCAGACCGCCAGCTAAGGTCCCAAAGTATACGTTAAGTGGAAAAGGATGTGGAGTTGCTTAGACAACCAGGATGTTGGCTTAGAAGCAGCCACCATTTAAAGAGTGCGTAATAGCTCACTGGTCGAGTGACTCTGCGCCGAAAATGTACCGGGGCTAAACGTATCACCGAAGCTGCGGACTGTTCTTACGAACAGTGGTAGGAGAGCGTTCTAAGTGCTGTGAAGTCAGACCGGAAGGACTGGTGGAGCGCTTAGAAGTGAGAATGCCGGTATGAGTAGCGAAAGACGGGTGAGAATCCCGTCCACCGAATGCCTAAGGTTTCCTGAGGAAGGCTCGTCCGCTCAGGGTTAGTCGGGACCTAAGCCGAGGCCGAAAGGCGTAGGCGATGGACAACAGGTTGATATTCCTGTACCACCTCCTCACCATTTGAGCAATGGGGGGACGCAGGAGGATAGGGTAAGCGCGGTATTGGATATCCGCGTCCAAGCAGTTAGGCTGGGAAATAGGCAAATCCGTTTCCCGTAAAGGCTGAGCTGTGATGGCGAGCGAAATTTAGTAGCGAAGTTCCTGATTCCACACTGCCAAGAAAAGCCTCTAGCGAGGTGAGAGGTGCCCGTACCGCAAACCGACACAGGTAGGCGAGGAGAGAATCCTAAGGTGATCGAGAGAACTCTCGTTAAGGAACTCGGCAAAATGACCCCGTAACTTCGGGAGAAGGGGTGCTTCTTAGGGTGTTAAAGCCCCGAGAAGCCGCAGTGAATAGGCCCAGGCGACTGTTTAGCAAAAACACAGGTCTCTGCGAAGCCGTAAGGCGAAGTATAGGGGCTGACGCCTGCCCGGTGCTGGAAGGTTAAGAGGAGCGCTTAGCGTAAGCGAAGGTGCGAATTGAAGCCCCAGTAAACGGCGGCCGTAACTATAACGGTCCTAAGGTAGCGAAATTCCTTGTCGGGTAAGTTCCGACCCGCACGAAAGGCGCAACGATCTGGGCACTGTCTCAACGAGAGACTCGGTGAAATTATAGTACCTGTGAAGATGCAGGTTACCCGCGACAGGACGGAAAGACCCCGTGGAGCTTTACTGCAGCCTGATATTGAATGTTGGTACAGCTTGTACAGGATAGGTAGGAGCCTTGGAAACCGGAGCGCTAGCTTCGGTGGAGGCATCGGTGGGATACTACCCTGGCTGTATTGACCTTCTAACCCGCTGCCCTTATCGGGCAGGGAGACAGTGTCAGGTGGGCAGTTTGACTGGGGCGGTCGCCTCCTAAAATGTAACGGAGGCGCCCAAAGGTTCCCTCAGAATGGTTGGAAATCATTCGCAGAGTGTAAAGGCACAAGGGAGCTTGACTGCGAGACCTACAAGTCGAGCAGGGACGAAAGTCGGGCTTAGTGATCCGGTGGTTCCGCATGGAAGGGCCATCGCTCAACGGATAAAAGCTACCCCGGGGATAACAGGCTTATCTCCCCCAAGAGTCCACATCGACGGGGAGGTTTGGCACCTCGATGTCGGCTCATCGCATCCTGGGGCTGTAGTCGGTCCCAAGGGTTGGGCTGTTCGCCCATTAAAGCGGTACGCGAGCTGGGTTCAGAACGTCGTGAGACAGTTCGGTCCCTATCCGTCGCGGGCGCAGGAAATTTGAGAGGAGCTGTCCTTAGTACGAGAGGACCGGGATGGACGCACCGCTGGTGTACCAGTTGTTCTGCCAAGGGCATCGCTGGGTAGCTATGTGCGGACGGGATAAGTGCTGAAAGCATCTAAGCATGAAGCCCCCCTCAAGATGAGATTTCCCATTCCGCAAGGAAGTAAGATCCCTGAAAGATGATCAGGTTGATAGGTCTGAGGTGGAAGCGTGGTGACACGTGGAGCTGACAGATACTAATAGATCGAGGACTTAACCTATATTCTAATGTGAAGTTTGAACATTGTTATCTAGTTTTGAGAGAACATTCTCTCCATCAGGTTTGGTGGCGATAGCGAAGAGGTCACACCCGTTCCCATACCGAACACGGAAGTTAAGCTCTTCAGCGCCGATGGTAGTTGGGGGTCTCCCCCTGTGAGAGTAGGACGCCGCCAAGCTTGTTATATTTATATCGTCGCGGGGTGGAGCAGTTCGGTAGCTCGTCGGGCTCATAACCCGAAGGTCGCAGGTTCAAATCCTGCCCCCGCAACCAAAATGGTCCGGTAGTTCAGTTGGTTAGAATGCCTGCCTGTCACGCAGGAGGTCGCGGGTTCGAGTCCCGTCCGGACCGCCATTTTTATGACTTGTAAACGAAAACGTATAGTTTCGTTTTTTTTTATGTCTTTTTCTTTTCATACGTATCCAATATACATTGAATGGCTTTGTGTTTGGTTACACGTTATGTAAAAAGAAAAGATAGATCACTTCAACCCAGCCTGGTTTTTTCATACCAGGCTTTCTTTATATCATTTTTAATTGAAACTGAAACTCATATTGGCTTACACTAATACTAATTATGTCTGACATCGTGTCTATTCAATCAATTGATTGCATGAAGGGGCTGTCTTTTTATGGATGAATTTGATCTTATTCGCCGAATTACACCAAAAGAAACACATCAGCGTTCTTTGGTTATGGGTATCGGAGATGATGCAAGTGTTTATCAACCTCATTCACATTGTGAAGAGGTCGTTTGTGTTGATACAATGGTGGAGCATGTTCATTTTCGCTTTGATTTTTCCACACCTTTTGAGATTGGCTTTAAAGCACTAGCGGTCAATGTCAGTGATATCGCCGCAATGGGAGGAACCCCAAAGTATTATCTTGTATCAATTGCGATCCCGCCTCATGGTGATGAGACGATCGTTTCAGCTCTTTACGAGGGAATGAGAGCATTGGCTGATACTTATCATATGGATTTGATTGGTGGAGATACGGTTGCCACTCGCAGTGACTTTGTCATTACAGTGACGGTCATTGGCGAGGTACCAAATGGAAAAGCTTGTTATCGTCACAGTGCTCAGACAGGAGACGTCGTCTTTGTCACAGGTGAGCTTGGTTCATCAGCTGCTGGCTTATCACTTTTAATGAACGAAGTAGCCCCTCCCAAGGCAGTCGACACAGCCTTTTTTCTTGAGCGTCATAAAAAGCCTCAGCCCCACATTGCTGCTGGCCTCATTTGCTCAAGCTTCCCGCGGGTCACCTTGAATGATGTGAGTGATGGATTAGCGAGTGAGCTGAATGAGATAGCCGAAGCGAGTCGTGTGACGATAGAGATAGAAGCAAACAAGCTCCCTGTACATCCAAATTTACCAGTGCTGCGTAAAGACTGGCTGGAATGGGTGTTATTTGGCGGGGAAGACTTTGTATTAACTGGTACAATTTCAGAGGCTGATTGGGATAGCTTTGAAATGCAATGTAGAAAAAAAGACATTCAAGTCAAACGCATTGGACAAGTCAAAGGTGATCAAGCAGCAAGCGTTCTATTAAAAGACAATAAACAGCAAACAATGTTAATGAAAAAAGGATATAATCATTTTAAGAAATGAGGTGACATCAACTGTGAAATTAACGTGGACGACAAAAGGTGCGGATGAGACGAAACGAATTGCCGCTGCATTGGCCAAACTTGTGATGCCAGGCGATGTTTTGACATTAGAAGGAGATTTAGGCGCAGGCAAAACGACTTTTTCAAAAGGTTTTGCAGGAGGCTTAGGGATTACCCGTATCGTCAACAGCCCTACCTTTACGATTATTAAAGAATATACCGATGGCAGACTGCCACTTTATCATATGGATGTGTACCGCATGGAAGATGCGGAAGAAGATATCGGGCTCGAAGAATATTTTGAGGGCGAAGGTGTATGCTTGGTTGAGTGGGCACATCTCATTGGACCTCAATTGCCTTCCTCCTACTTGAAAATAGAAATGCTAAGAACAGAACGTGAAGAAGAACGTCATCTCACGTTTAGTGCAAAAGGGGAACGCTATGAGACCCTTTGTAAGGAGATGAAAGAATTTGACCATACTGGCAATTGATACGTCAAACCATACACTAGGAATTGCCCTTGTCAAAGATTCCACAGTGATTGGCGAGAGCATTACGTATTTAAAAAAGAACCATTCCGTCCGAGCGATGCCGACTGTTGAGGCATTGATGAAAGAATGTGGTGTAGCCCCAAGTGAACTAAGTAAAATTGTTGTAGCAAAAGGACCTGGTTCCTACACTGGGGTCCGAATTGGTGTGACCATTGCCAAAACACTCGCATGGACGCTGTCTATCCCGATATCGGCTGTTTCGAGTTTAGAAACACTTGCGGCAAATGGTCAATACTTTGATGGATGGATCTCGCCACTATTCGATGCGAGAAGAGGACAAGTTTATACTGGGCTATATACGTTTAAAGAAGGAAAAATCAAAGAGATCAAACCAGACCAAAATATCTTGCTCACGGATTGGCTTCATGAGCTGAAGCAGACAGGAAAGCCTGTCCTATTCCTTGGACAGGATGTGCATCTTCATGAAGAAAGCATTGGCTCCATTTTAGGAGAAACGGCTGTGATAGCGGAGGGAGCTTTTCATAACCCAAGACCTTCAATGCTTGCGTTTTTAGGGGCAGATCGTCCTGCTGAAGACGTCCATCAGCTTGTTCCTAACTATATTCGTTTGGCAGAAGCGGAAGTGAAATGGCTTGAAGGACAAAAATAATCTCAACATAACAGAGATTCGAAAAATGACAGTAGCGGACATTCCAGAGGTGTATACGATTGAAGTGCATTCGTTTACTGCCCCTTGGAAAAAAGAATCATTTGTCTATGAGATTCTTCATAACCAGTACAGCCATTATTTTCTCATTGAAGAAGATGAGCAGCCTGTTGGGTATTGCGGGGTCTGGATCGTCATGGACGATGCACAAATTACGAACATTGCGATTCTCCCTGAGCATAGAGGAAAGGGTTACGGGGAAGCATTGCTGCGATATGTCATGGAATTTTGTAAAGAAAAAAAGACAGATCATCTTTCTTTAGAGGTGCGGGTTTCAAATACACCCGCACAATCCCTTTATGAAAAGCTTGGTTTCAGACCAGCTTCTATTCGAAAGAATTATTATACGGATAATGGGGAAGATGCATTGGTCATGTGGGTGAATATAAATGAGTGAACAAACAGATCGATTTATATTAGGTATAGAGACCAGCTGTGATGAAACAGCGGCATCTATTGTGAAAAATGGGAAAGAAATTGTAGCGAATGTTGTCGCATCGCAAATAGAAAGCCATAAACGATTTGGCGGAGTTGTCCCAGAAATTGCTTCAAGGCATCACGTGGAGCAAGTCACCATCGTGTTAGAAGAAGTAATGGCACAGGCCAATATGAGCTTTCAGGATTTAGATGCCATTGCTGTCACAGAAGGACCGGGCTTAGTCGGTGCTCTTCTGATCGGTGTCAATGCAGCCAAGGCACTGAGCTTTGCTCATCAAATTCCTCTTGTTGGTGTACATCATATCGCGGGGCATATTTATGCAAACCAACTTGTAGATGAATTGCAGTTTCCATGTTTGGCTCTTGTCGTCTCTGGTGGACATACTGAGCTTGTACTAATGAAAGAGCACGGGTCTTTTGAGGTTATCGGAGAAACATTAGATGATGCGGCTGGAGAAGCTTACGATAAAGTGGCCCGGACGATGGGTCTCCCGTATCCAGGCGGACCTCATATTGATCGGTTAGCACATGAAGGAGAGCCAACGATTAAGCTTCCACGTGCATGGCTTGAAGAAGGTTCTTATCACTTTAGCTTTAGTGGATTAAAATCAGCTGTTATTAACACACTACACAATGCATCTCAAAAAGGAGAAACAATTGCTCCAGAGAATTTGGCAGCAAGTTTTCAAGCAAGTGTCATTGAGGTGCTTGTTGGGAAAACATTAAAAGCGGCAGAGGCCTATGGCGTCAAGCAAGTTGTCCTAGCTGGTGGAGTCGCTGCCAATAAAGGACTGAGAGAAGCCTTAACGATAGCATTCACGAAGCTTCCTGACGTGAAGGTCATTATTCCACCATTATCTCTTTGTACAGACAATGCAGCCATGATCGCTGCTGCTGGAACCATTGCGTTTGAAAAAGGTATAAGAGGCGATATGGCGATGAATGGCCAGCCGGGCTTACCGCTTGTCTCATATGAATGAAAACTCCTGTGGATACACAGGTTTTTTTCATTTTTAATGAAAGCGATTTATTCACAAGTAAACGTGATATATCCACAATTGTTAGAAAATTTCGTTTTAAAATGAAGTGGATCTGCACAAATACGTTCTTTTATGTGGATATGTGATTAAATCTCTGTGGATAAAGTGGATAAGTCCGATTTTTAAAAGAATAATAAAGAAGTTATTGTGGATATTAATGTGGATAAGAAATTTTCACTAAAAGAAAAAAGAGCACCCATTAGGGCACTCTTTACGATTCGGATAGCTCTTCCCACTCTGCGAAAAGGGATTCCAGCTCTTGATGAAGTGTATCGTTTTCTGTTTGAATGTTTTGGACCTTCTCGTGATCTTGAAAAATAGCAGGATCACATAGAAGCTCTTCATTTTCACCAAGCTTCGCTTCAATGACAGCAATCCGTTCTTCAATTTCCTCGATTCTGCGCTGCTTTTGTCTCTCTTTCTTTTTCAGTTCTTTTTCTTCCGCATAAGAAAGCTTTGCCGTTTCAACTGGCTTGGCTGCTTGTTTTTTCAGCGCTTCATTTTCTTGAATCGCTTCAAGCTCTAATTGTTCATTTTTCTTTTCAAGGTAGTAGTCATAATCACCGAGATACTCTTTTGTTTCTGTAGGCGACAGTTCGAATACTTTCGTTGCCAGACGGTTGATAAAATAACGGTCATGTGAGACAAATAAGATGGTTCCTGGGTAATCAATCAGTGCATTTTCTAAAATTTCCTTACTATCTAAGTCTAAATGGTTCGTAGGCTCATCAAGTATCAGGAAATTGGCTTTTTGGAGCATCAGCTTTGCCAGGGCAAGGCGCGCTTTTTCTCCACCGCTTAATGCATGAACGGGCTTTAAGACGTCGTCACCGGAAAAGAGGAAGTTCCCTAAACATGTTCGAATTTCTTTTTCATTCATATGAGGATAGTCATCCCAAAGCTCATTCAGCACTTTTTTGGAGGATGTCAGTTTGGCTTGTTCTTGGTCATAGTAGCCGATTGTGACATGAGATCCAAAGGTGATGTCGCCTTTTACAGGCTTTATTGTGTTCGTTAACGTTTTTAAAAGGGTTGATTTCCCGATCCCATTAGGACCAATGAGTGCCACGCTATCCTCTCGTTTGATCTGAAAAGAAAGAGAGGATAGGAGCGGTGTTTTTTCATCATAACGAATGTCGAGATCATGTACCTTCAGCACATCATTGCCGCTTTGTCTCGTAATATCAAAATGAAAGTTTGCAGATTTTTCATCACCTAATGGCTTATCTATACGATCCATCCGTTCCAGCTGCTTGCGTCTGCTCTGAGCGCGCTTTGTGGTTGAGGCTCTTGCTAGGTTGCGATCTACGAAATCCTGAAGCTTTGAGATTTCTTCTTGCTGCTTTTCGTAAAGCTTCATATCGCGCTCTAGCTGCTCAGCTTTCAGATCAAGATACTTACTATAGTTGCCTGCAAACTTTTTCATGGCAGTTCTTGAGACTTCATAAACATGGTTCACCACTTTGTCTAAGAAGTAGCGGTCATGGGACACGATCAGAATGGCGCCTGTATAATTTTGCAAATACTGCTCCAGCCATGATAAGGTATCAATATCTAAATGGTTGGTCGGCTCGTCCAGAATTAAGAGTTCTGGTTTCATTAATAAGAGCTTTCCAAGCGCTAGACGGGTTTTCTGGCCGCCGCTTAAGGATTGAACGGTTGTCCCATCTTCAAAGTGACTAAAGCCGAGCCCATGAAGAATGGAGCGGACGTCTGCTTCGTATTGATAGCCGCCTTGGTCTTTAAATTCCTGCTGTAGCCTGTCATAGGTTTTCATGAGGGAATCTAGCTCAGAACCTGTAGAGGAAGCCATTTTCTCCTCGATGGTTCTCATCTCTTGTTCCATCCTTTTCAAATGATCAAAAACCGATAATAATTCGTCTTTTAACGTACGTGTAGACGTCACATCGGTATGCTGTGCTAAATAGCCGATCGATAGGTCTTTCGGTTTGATGATCTCACCTTGCTCGTAAGACAATTGACCGGCAATGATTTTCAAAAGGGTGGATTTGCCTGCGCCGTTACGACCTACAATGGCAATCCGATCCCTTGCTTTGACTTCCAATTTTATATTCGTTAAAACGGTATCAGCACCAAACGATTTGGACAGCTGATTCACTTGTAGAATCATCATGTAACTTCACCTCTGCTATAATATGTTAAGTGTAGCTTATCAGCAGTAAACCAGCAAATGTTACATACAATCGCCATATTCAAATGAAAGACAGATAGGAAAAAATAGTGTATCATTTGAGTGAGGGAGCGTTGAAAAGATGAGTCAATTTAGCCACTTTAACGAACAAGGAAGAGCAAAGATGGTCGACATTAGTGACAAATCGTCTACCGTGAGAACCGCCGTTGCTGTTTCAAGTGTTCGTATGATAAAAGAAGTGTTTCATAAAATAGAGCAACGTGAAATTGGAAAAGGCGATGTGCTGTCTGTTGCACAGGTTGCTGGCATCATGGCAGCAAAGCAAACATCTACCATCATTCCAATGTGTCATCCGCTTGCACTAAAAGGTGTGGATATCTCCTTTGATTGGGAGGAAGACGGAAATGCGCACATTCTGAACATACAAGTACAAGTGAAAACAAAAGGAAGTACGGGTGTGGAGATGGAAGCGCTCACTTCTGCTTCAGTATGTGCACTGACTGTTTACGACATGTGCAAAGCGATTGATAAAGGCATGATCATCGGTCCTACCTATTTAATTGAAAAGACAGGCGGGAAAAACGGTGATTTTCACAGAGCATCTGATATTTAAGTTGGAGGACCTTATATGAATATAGATCAGTCAAAAATTCCACAAGCGACAGCCAAACGTTTGCCGCTATATTACCGTTTTTTAAAAAATCTGCATGCATCAGGAAAACAAAGGGTGTCATCAGCAGAGCTTAGTGATGCAGTCAAAGTGGATTCAGCTACCATTCGCCGAGATTTTTCGTACTTTGGTGCACTTGGGAAGAAGGGGTATGGCTATAATGTCGATTACCTTTTGACCTTCTTCAGAAAGACACTTGACCAAGATGAAATGACCAATGTCATGCTCATCGGTGTCGGGAATTTAGGGACTGCATTTTTACACTATAATTTCATCAAAAACAATAATACAAAAATTTCAATGGCTTTTGACGTCAATGAGAGTAAAATAGGAAGTGAGATAGGCGGCGTGCCTGTCTATGATTTGGATAAGCTTGAAGAGCATGTTCAAGAGGTAGGAGATATTCCTGTTGCCATTTTGACAGTACCTGCCGTAGCAGCTCAACCCATTACAGATCGTTTGATTGCCCTTGGCATCAAAGGAATCCTTAATTTTACGCCGGCTCGATTGAATGTGCCGGAACACATTCGAATTCATCATATAGATTTGGCGGTTGAACTTCAGTCACTTGTGTATTTCTTAAAGCATTACTCTGTTACACAGGAGGATTGACGAAAAGGGGTAAAGGGGGTGGAGCAAATGGGTCCGATCGGTCCTGGAAGTTTGGTTCTAATTGCGATTGTTGCGCTCATTATTTTTGGGCCGAAAAAGCTTCCTGAATTAGGAAGAGCAGCAGGAGATACATTACGTGAATTCAAAAATGCCACAAAAGGTTTAGCTGATGATCAGGAAGAAAAAAAGAAAAAAGAAGATCAGTAGAATAGGATGAGCTTCATGAATGTCAAAGATATGCCGCTTATGGAGCATATTGTGGAACTGCGAAAACGTTTAGTGATCATTGCGATGTTTTTTGTCGCCTTTATGGTGGCTGGTTTTTTTCTTGCTAAGCCGGTCATTGTGTATTTACAAAATACCGATGAAGCGGCCACACTGACACTGAATGCATTTAAGCTCACAGATCCGCTGTACGTGTTTATGCAGTTCGCATTTGTCATCGCTTTGGTTTTGACGTGTCCCGTGATTTTATATCAGCTTTGGGCGTTTGTGAGCCCCGGCTTATATGAAAAAGAAAGAAAGGTGACACTTGCTTATATTCCGATTGCACTGCTTTTATTTTTGAGCGGTGTGGCTTTCTCTTATTTTATTTTGTTTCCGTTTGTCGTTGATTTTATGATGCGAATGTCGAATGATTTAAATGTAGAGCAAGTCATTGGGATTCATGAGTATTTTACATTTCTGATGCAGTTAACACTTCCATTTGGCTTTTTGTTTCAGATGCCCGTTGTGTTGATGTTTCTCACAAGACTTGGCATCATCACACCGATGATTTTATCAAAAATACGGAAGTATGCCTACTTTGTCCTCCTTGTCATTGCCGCACTCATTACACCGCCAGAGCTTGTTTCTCACCTCATGGTTACCTTGCCGATGCTCGTTTTATACGAAGTGAGTATCGTCATTTCGAGAGTGACCTATCGCAAAATGCAGCAAACAGAGGAGAAAGAAAGTTATGATGTCACATAAAAAAGCATCGTGATCCAAATAAGGGTCACGATGCTTTTTCTATTATGAAAGGAATTGATTGATCGCTTGAAATAGATGCTGATAATAGGAAGGCTCATGCGGGACAAAATCTTGTATACAGACTACTCTGCTTTCCTCACGTCGTTCTCCGGCTTCATCAATTTCAAAGCCCTCCAGCTGCATGTTTTCATATTTTCTAGTGAAAAGCTGCTGTGCATCCATTAGCTTTGCTCTGTAAAGTCCAGCGACTTCTTCCTTTTGTAATTGAATGTTCATCTGCTCTTCTTGATGGACGTAAAGATAGACATGGCAACATTCACGATCAGTCAAATCGGGTAGATGGATTTCATCCTGTATAACTCCTGCAAAGGTCAAATCCTCAAAAGGTATAGTAAGACCGATCTCTTCTTCTACCTCTCTCATACCGTCAGAAGGCTGTTCATTTGCAAGAAGATGACCTGCTGCGGTGATATCAAAAAGAGAAGGGAAATCCTTTTTTGCGGGACTTCTTAGCTGAAAATAGAGATAGATGGTGTCATGTTCCTTTTTGAGAAGCCAAAAATGAAAGGTTTCATGCCAAAGGCCTTGGGCATGGATATCTGATCGGGCAGCGACTCCAATCGTTTCATGCTGCTCATTTAAGATGTTCAGTTTTTCTTGTTCCATGAAAACTTGTCCTCCATAAAAAAACCATTTTCCAAGTGCGGAAAATGGTTTTTGATTTATTTTTGCTGCTGTTTTTTGAGTTTGACAGAGAAGGCAAACATTTTAAGCGCGATATTAATATTATAGGCCGCAAACACCATCAGCAAAATGCTGTAAAATGACCACATGTCACCTGGATTTTGAATGGCCATATAGGTGAAAGCCACACCTACGGCAAAATAAATGATGCCCCATACAACAGGGTTTCTCATGAGAAAAAGCCTCCAATAATCATTTGCATTGTTTGAGATTGTTCTTCAATCATTTTTCTTACTGGCTCAATCTGCACAAGAATAACGAGTGAGTTCATCAGCATATGAGCAACGATTGGAACAATGATTCGTTTTGTTTTCGCATATAAAAAGGCAAAGGTAAAGCCCATTGCGGTATAAAGTAAGATATGAGCAAAATCGTTGTGTACAGCTGCGAATACGACTGAACTGACAAGCGCTCCAATGAAGAAATTTGTTTTTTCATAAATCACACCAAAAATGATTTTTCGAAAAATGATTTCCTCTAATATCGGTCCAATCAGGGCGATGACGATCACAAGCCATGGAACTGCATCCATTATGGCTAAAATGTTTTGAGTATTTTCGGATTCACGGCCAATGCCAAATGCATATTGTTCAATCGCTCCTGCAATCGATTGTGCAAAGAGGGAAAGAAAGAAACCACCAATGATCCAAGCGATTGCCGCGCCGACTGAAGCCGGTGCCTCATTTCGAAGTGAAGCTTTTGGCACAGTCCGAAGAATGAGCAGAATAATGATTAATCCGACACAGAAGCTGATAATTGTCCATGTACCTGACAATTTAGAGAGCTCTGCTTGTGTCATCGGTGTCTGAATGTAACCTAACCACTTCATGATGAATACATACGGAAACGCAGAAAACTGCACCAATATATACGTTAAGATGATGTACCAATATTGTTTTTTCAAGTAACGAAAACCCCTTTACTAAAAGAACTAGATTTATTGTAACACAAGTCTTCTTTTTCGATGAAAAGGAAAGAATCTGAGATGAAAAAAGATCATGAAAGCGTAAAAATTTTTAAAGGTTTTTACTTGAAATTGCAGAAGACATTCTTTATTATAATAAATGTGTTAGCACTCACTGGTGATGAGTGCTAAAAAAAGACTACATATAAAAATTGAGGAGGTTGTTTCTTATGTTAAAGCCATTAGGCGATCGCGTAATCATTGAACTCGTTGAATCTGAGGAAAAAACCGCTAGCGGTATTGTGTTACCGGATTCTGCAAAAGAAAAACCGCAAGAAGGTAAAATTGTTGCAGCAGGTTCAGGTCGTGTACTTGAAAGTGGTGAGCGCGTTGCGTTAGAAGTAAACACAGGCGACCGCATTATCTTCTCAAAATATGCAGGCACTGAAGTGAAATATGAAGGCAAAGAATATTTAATTCTTCGTGAGAGCGACATTTTAGCTGTTATTGGTTAATCACATAAAAAACATTGAGATACATTTTTAAAAAGACTGAGGAGGTTTCGTTATTATGGCAAAAGATATTAAGTTCAGTGAAGAAGCACGTCGCGCGATGCTACGTGGTGTAGATGCACTTGCAGATGCTGTAAAAGTAACTTTAGGACCTAAAGGACGTAACGTGGTTCTTGAGAAAAAATTCGGTTCTCCACTTATCACAAATGATGGTGTAACGATCGCAAAAGAAATCGAATTAGAAGATGCATTTGAAAACATGGGTGCAAAACTTGTGGCTGAAGTTGCAAGCAAAACAAACGATGTAGCTGGTGACGGTACAACGACTGCAACAGTTCTAGCTCAAGCGATGATCCGTGAAGGTCTTAAAAACGTAACAGCTGGTGCAAACCCTGTTGGCGTTCGTAAAGGGATCGAAGAAGCAGTAAAAGTAGCACTTGAAGGTTTGCACGAGATTTCTAAACCAATCGAAGGCGAAGAATCAATTGCTCAAGTTGCGTCTATTTCTGCAGCAGATGAAGAAGTGGGAAGCCTAATCGCTGAAGCAATGGAGCGTGTAGGTAACGACGGCGTGATCACAATCGAAGAATCTAAAGGGTTCACAACTGAGCTTGAAGTGGTTGAAGGAATGCAGTTTGACCGCGGATATGCATCACCATACATGGTGACAGATTCTGATAAGATGGAAGCAGTTCTTGAAAATCCTTACATCTTAATCACTGATAAAAAAATCACAAACATTCAAGAAATCCTTCCTGTACTTGAGCAAGTTGTACAACAAGGAAAACCATTGTTGCTCATTGCTGAAGATGTAGAAGGCGAAGCACTTGCAACACTTGTTGTGAACAAACTTCGTGGTACATTCAACGCAGTAGCAGTAAAAGCACCTGGATTCGGTGATCGTCGTAAAGCAATGCTTGAAGACATCTCTGTTCTAACTGGCGGAGAGTTAATCACAGAAGATCTAGGACTTGACCTGAAATCAACTGAAATAGGTCAGCTTGGCCGCGCGTCTAAAGTCGTTGTGACTAAAGAAAACACAACGATCGTAGAAGGTTCAGGAGATT
The DNA here is from genome assembly GCF_038593215.1 of Bacillus sp. FSL W8-0920. NCBI lineage: Bacteria > Bacillati > Bacillota > Bacilli > Caryophanales > Bacillaceae > Bacillus > Bacillus sp. FSL W8-0920. Next base: position 608,666 of record NZ_CP151974.1, read on the forward strand.
CTGCTCAAATCGCAGCACGCGTCAACCAAATCCGTGCGCAAGTTGAAGAAACAACTTCTGAATTCGATAAAGAAAAATTACAAGAACGTCTTGCTAAACTAGCTGGTGGCGTCGCTGTCATCAAAGTTGGTGCTGCAACTGAAACAGAACTAAAAGAGCGTAAACTACGCATCGAGGATGCACTCAACTCAACTCGTGCAGCAGTTGAAGAAGGTATCGTATCCGGTGGTGGTACAGCACTTGTGAATGTATACAAAAAAGTCGCTTCAATCGAAGCAGATGGTGACGTTCAAACAGGTGTAAACATCGTTCTACGTTCTCTTGAAGAGCCAATCCGCCAAATCGCTCACAACGCAGGTCTTGAAGGATCAGTCATCGTTGAGCGCTTGAAAAACGAAGAAATTGGCGTAGGCTTCAACGCAGCAACAAACGAATGGGTAAACATGATCGAAAAAGGAATCGTTGACCCAACAAAAGTAACTCGCTCTGCACTTCAAAACGCAGCTTCTGTTGCAGCAATGCTTCTAACAACTGAAGCAGTCGTTGCTGACAAACCAGAAGAAGGCGGCTCAGGCGGCGGAATGCCAGATATGGGCGGCATGGGTGGAATGGGCGGAATGATGTAATTACGGATTTAAACCCTTATTAATCAAGGGTTTAACCGTAAGTCGCACTCATTTTGGTGCCATTTTGATACCACATAGAAAAATTAGAGGCTTTTCATTAGTTCTCCGAACTTTTGAGAAGCTTCTTTTTTCTGTCTTTTGTAATGTAGATGAGTTTTTTGATTTGAAAATTCATACATTGCATTGGTTAGCTCGCACCATGGCCGCCCAGAAGGAGACTTTTTTGATGTTGAAAGCTGTATAATTGAATATAGAGAAGTAAAAGTGATCATATTAAATCACCTTTAGGAAATTCCCCGCTTCATTTTACATAAGGTCATAAAAATACATATAACTAGGCAATGCATTGGTAGAATGATATAATACGCGCTCCAATCCCTTAATATATAGGGATTTTATGTAAGAATAGAGCGGGTTGTTAACATGAAGTTTTTAACGAAGGCTTCTCTTAAGTTGAACAAACTTGTGGGAAGCCTCTTTTTTCATTTATTATTTAACATTGTAATAAGTCGTTCGTTCGATTACTTGATGTTGTGCTTCTTTGTAGCGGTTTTATACATCGTTTTTAGGGCAGAAAAATATTAAAAAAGAAGTCGCTCTTCCACAATATGAGCGGCTCCTTATTGTTTATATGTGATTTGATAAATCTTTGTATAATTCACACATTCTATTTGTTTAATAATCTTTTTAGCATACTTTTGGGTTTTACAGGATTTGAACTTTCAAGGATAAGGGTAGATAACTTCCCAAGCATTTCAGTTAATTCACTTTCGAATTCTAAGGTGTTATCATCAGTATTTGTATGAGCGTGAACCAACTCGTGCACAAGTGTACCTGCGAATGATTGTATATTTTTCAGTTGGCTACGTTTAATGATAATTCGTTTAGTGGACGGCTCCCATAACCCAAGTGCATCATTACCCGTATAATTGTCTGGCCGCATTGAATTGGAAATCACAATATCATTGACGAGATTACTCTTTTTTGGGAACCAACTTACAATGATATCTTTGTAATTGAAAATTTCTTTTTCTTTAGCCATTAACTGGTTGACTTTTACGATATCAAATTCGAATTGTTCGTTCCATTCTAACGCATAAGTTTCCAAATTTCTGAAGTTATTACCATTCAGATCTTTACTAGTTTCAAGTTTATTCGCTAGTGAATCAGGAACAGTAATGATACGTATCCCTTCCTCCTTTGCGTAATTTAAGTATTTACCGCCATCCATTAAATCATAAGCACTTAAAAACATCACTTTTTTGTCCTTGCTACTTAATATTTTACAGGCGTGTAGTTGAACATCAACCCATTGTAATTCATCGTGATAATCTCCTGTTTGAATCCTTTGTAAATTATCCACCAGCTTTCTAGCAAATGTTGGGCTCTTACATTCTAAGAGAATAGACTTCACCCTGTCTGTGTAAGCACTTCTTCCTACATTTGTTCGCTCCCGATTTAAAGATTGACGAAGTTTCTTAGTGGTGGAAGTGATATTGTAAGAAAAGAGTAAATTGTCTTCCTCAGCTACACAAATTCCGTTAACGTAAATTCTTGAACGTTTTTTTTTGTTTTCAATGAGTTCCCCATACTTCGTTTTTTCAATTGTCTTTTCTCCGGAATAAAGTAAGAAGAAATCCTTGGCTTTTTCGATATCATCATCTTTGAGACCAGTAAACGTAAAGTCTGTGCCTACCAAATTAGGATTAGTCGGACTATGGACGATGGCGTGCAAGGTTACCAGATCGTCAAAGTCTCCCTTAGATAACTTCTTTATTGTAATATCACTATATTTTGATTGGATGAGGATTTCTACGTTCCTTCGATCGAATGTCGCCAATGCATCTTTTAAACCTACCCCGAATTTACCAATGACTTTATCTGGGTTCTCTGTCTTTTCTATATTCTCGTTTTGCGTTAGATGTTCATACTTTAGACCTCTCCCAAAATCCTTGATATGCCATTTATTATCTTCATCTTTAAAAATAAGGGGCTCTTTCGTGTTCGTTAAATTTGATTCATCCAGTGCATTTGCTATGATTTCTCTTAAGGCGTGAGGAATAGTCCAGTGCTCTAATACTTTTTCGATGTTCAAATCGAACTTTTTCATTATTAATGCTTCTCCTTTTTAATTGGTATTTTTTATAAGATGATTATACCTCATACTTTTGAAACTAGACTATAAATTGATGTTTATTTGTGGTTTTGTACCTCAAAATAGAACCTGTTAGTATATTCAAGATTGTCTCTTCTTTAATCTAAAATTATCATCTGTATATAAATATTTCTAAAATAGAAAAATCTAAGTTGTGAAATATGATGTTATTTGTCATTGTGATCATATATAAAAAAATTGAAGTGGTTGATATGACCGACTTCAGAGAGTTTTTATGGGAGACGCTGTCTGAGGAACTATTAAGAGAAGCAAAATGAAAAGCACTGTAGGCTTTAGATTGTGCTCGCATCATTGAAAAGCTGATGCAGAGGGGGAAGTGGAAATGGCTGAAACAATGAAAGAGAGAGTAAAGGACGTATAAGAAAACCAATCTTATAATCAAGAGTGCTTTTTTGTTTTCAGAGAGATATGAGATACCTTGACTTATAATGTCACATTTTCTTTAAAATTACATAAAAAAATCCACTATTTCCATAAAAAATCAGATCAATTCCTTATAATAAAAGTATCTGAGAATGGGGAGTGAGTCGAGATGGACCAAAACTTGCTGCAAATGAATCAAGTGAGATCAGAGGATGAATTAGCTGTTGTGAATATTTCTTCTACAGAAATTGGGGCGCTGTCAAAGGAAGCGGCTGAGCGGATTTTACAAACGAACGATACGGATAATATTCATCAACTGATGTATGTTCCGATTGAAAAGAAAGCAGATTTGCATTGGTTGATTCAAAGTGTTGGACAGGCGTTAGAAGATGAGGATGACGATAACGTTGCACTTGAATTGGCTGATTTGCTCTATTTCTTTGTCATTCCATTTTATAAGGAGTATATTTTGAGGGAACATCATTTGTATGAGTGTATAGATGATCTGTTGGTACGATTAGCATCGTGGGCTCACTCAGATATTCACACACTGGTCGATGCGATGAGAGACGATTTGTCTGTATAAACTTGAAAAAAGCTTGTAGAGCGATCCTCTACAAGCCTTTCTAAATTACTGGGCTCTTTCCCAAGTAATCTTTGTTTCATTTGTTTTTTTCGTTCCCTTTGCCAGCACCTTACCGTTTTCTTGTTTCACGGTGATGTTTAGGTCGTAAAAGGAATAGAGAGCACCAAGGCTGTCATTTTCCGGTTTGTGCAGGTTGTTTTCTTTTTCAGTTGAAGCTCCAATGGCCAGTGTCTTGGCAAAGTTTAAACCGATGACTTCAGCGTAATCACTATTGGTGTCAGAGGAAGCGATCACGTTTAATGAAATGACTTTTTTCTTTTGATCAACGGTAATCGCTGTGTCTTTTATGAGTTTAGACTGTTCCATGACTTCTTTCGTTTCTTTTTGAATGCGTTCATTGATCGTTGGAAGTGCCTTCGTTTCTGTTTTTTGTTCGTTTGTTGTATTTGAGCAAGCTGCTAGCATGAAGAGACTTGCAACTAGGCTCATGAAAACAAGTAGACTTTTTTTCACGTTCGTTCTCCTTTTTTCTTCGAAGTATGTATGTTTATGTTACCACGAATCCTTGTTTTGATTAAAAGAGAAGTGTTGATAAGCTGTGAACAATAAAAAGCACCCAAAAAGGGCGCTTTTTTCTTATTGTGCGGAAAGGCTTGTACTTAATGGAACAGAAGAAATGACGGTGAATTTAGGAGCTGCAGCACCTGATTCTAAATTTTTACGTAAAAGCGATGATTTGATGGACCCATCCCATTTTTTATAGACGCTTCCTGATGTATCTGCACGAAGCTGTACATTCGAGAAGCTTGCTTGTGTGTAGCTGTTTGCCCCATTATCCTGAACGCCGTGTACCATTTTGACGACATCGAGGTTTTTCAGACGGCTAGGTTTGTAAACAGGCTGTTTATAGCGCAATGTCCCATTGACGTATAGTGACACTGTGCCATCACCATTGTTGATGAGCTTTAAATTGACACGTGCACCATCCTTAATGCTCTTATCATATTCGCTGTTCCAATATTGGCTGCCACCTTGTGAGCCGCTGCCTAGAAAGACTTTATAGCCAGAAGACGTTTTTGAAATACCGCTCTCTATAACGGCAGAGCCGAGACCGAGGTACCAGTCCGCATAGCCATTTTTAATCGTCGCTGTTTTCGGAAGCACAATATCAGCGGAGATGCCTGACCATTTGGCTTCATCCGTTTGTGTCACAATCGCACCGTGACGAGGACTAGCTGCTGAGGCAGGAAGACTTGAAAGCATCAAAACCAACGCTAAACTCACACTCAAAACGATGAACCACTTTTTCATAAAAATTCCTCCTTATATTTGATTCATTTTTATTATATAAAATGAAAGAGAGGAGTTGCTTACATTGTTCTGGCTGATTTTGGTATTTTTTATGAACAAAATCGGTCATAAAGTGGTCAATTTGTATTCGAATTGTAATGTGACTGTAAAATAACTGGGGGCATCTTCATGTATAATAAGTGCAGAAACCAAATACGGAGGATTTTTTAATGAATAAAAAGCTTATCGCGACAATCGTAACAGTAGCTAGTTTATTTTTGGCGTTTAGTTTCTCACATGGAGCAAGTGCAAAAAAAGTAAGCGGCAATATTACTTGGTATAATGGTGTCGGTAAAAAAGGCGCAGATGGAAAAAAACTCGGTCATTGGGATGCAGCAACTAAAATGGGATTTGACGTACCGAAAAAAGGTACAAAACTAAGAGTGACAACAAAAGCGAAACCACATAAAGTGATTACAGTATATAAATATGATGTAGGTAGAATGCCAAACGCTGTATTAGACGTCAGCCCAAAAGCATTCAAAGCACTAGGGTTTAAAACAAGTAAAGGTGTCGTAAAAGGACATTACACTTATTAATACATAGGCATGCAAAGAAGCGGGAAAAGTTCATTTTCTGGCTTCTTTTCTTGTAGAGAGGGTCTGAAAGGCAATGAAAAAATCAACATGGTGGATCATCACGGTCATCGGAGTCGCAGTGATTGCGGCCATCATTTTCTTTATGATGAAGCCGGGGCAAGAGCCGAAGCATGCGGTAAAAGTGAAAACAAATCAGGATGCAAAAGACGAATTACTCGTTTCATTTACAGATCAACAGTTAAACAATACGTATTACTTGCATGACCGGGCACTTCATACGGAGAAACTGACAGCCTATCCTTCGATTGCTTATGATTCTACGAAACAGCTTTTATATTACACGTATACGGATGAAGACACGCAAAAAGTGAGTATTCGAGAACTGAATGTAAAAACGGATGAAGAAAAAACGCTATTTACGAGTGAAGATTCCATCGACAGTATGAGGCTGTCTGGAGACGGGAAACAGTTATATCTTAGGTATAATAAGGATTCTGGGGAACAATTTTATGTCGCTATGTTTGATGTAAACACACACAAAGTGAAGGTATTATATCCAGAAAAAAGCAAGGATGACACGGTAAGTTCTTTTGCATATGATCCTGCGTCAAACCTTCTGGCAATCCAGCATTATTCCTTAAAAGAAGATTACAAGAAAACCGATGAAGCGAATGAAAAGGGAAGAGACCCTGAACCAACGACCATGAAGATCACCCTTCAAACAGGCGTGAAGGGGAAGCGAATTGCACGTATCTCGCAAACGATCAATGATATTTCATTTTCACCAGATCATAAGACATTGATTTATACAGAAGTGAAGGTGCGAAACGAAAAAGAAGTAGCCTCTATTAAAATGCTTGATGTAGAAACAGGAAAACAGGCGACACTCGTTAAGAACAGTGAGGATGTGCATATTTTAAGTGCCGCACAGCCGCAATTTTCTACGGATGGGTCTTCTATTTATTTCTTAGGTGTTGCTAAAAACGCAAAGGAATTAAAGGATGACACCGGTCGAAAAGCAAAGGTAAGAACGATATTTGAATACAATATCAAGAAGAAAACAGTGGAAGCCGTTTGGGAGAAGGATGGCGGGATTGTTAACAATTTCACTGTCAATCGATAAAAGGTACGTTCAGTTATTTTTATATAACTGGACGTTTTTTTATTTTGCCATTTGACATGTTGCAGAAATTAAGGAATTTATGTAAGGAAAATCAGTTTTTAAGGTGGGAAACGTGTGGTATTTTCATATTTTGCTTAAGTGACAGAGGAAAAGAAAGAGAGTAATATGAGTGGACATAAAAAAACGAGAGGACAGATGCTTCTCGTTTTCTCTGATTTATTTGGTGTTATTGTCTAATAAGTTTTGAAAGATAAACAGGGCATTAATGGAGTGAGGGAATCCAGCAACTTTTGTACAGTGCTTAATAATCTCCATGATCTCTATGACAGAAAGTCCGATATGTAATGCTTGTTCAAAATGAGTCTTTAATTCTTCATCACAATCGCCTTTTGTAATGAGGGCAGATAATGTACTGATGGCCTTTTGTTTTTGATCTAAAATGAAGTGGTTGAATTCTTTTTGTTCACCGAGTTCAATTGTTAGCTGTTCAATATTTGACCGAATGCTCTCGTTTTTCTGAATTGAAAGCTTCTCTATGTTACCTGCCGTTGTTTCTTGTGTGATCTGGCAAGTCTCTTTTTCTTCATTCAAATTGAACTCCTCCGTTTTTTATCGCAATTTTCCATTTGTTCGTTCATTGTGGTAAATGTGCCTTTTGATAGATGCAATGGGTATATAGTAGTATTATCGGTTTGCTGCGTCAATTTTTTAAGTATTGAATGTACAAATAAATGCCATTTCAAGTCATGCATTGTTTTAATTTAGAATGATTCAATGAAAAGGAAGGAAAGGGCTAATAGATCGCTGTCTGTTAGCCCTTCCCAATGATGTACTCAATATATGTGATTACGCATGTGACGGGAGGGTGATTTCATTTTACTGGATGATATCCATCGGCCGCATCATGTCATAATCCTCGTGCTCTAATATATGACAATGCCACACATACCTGCCGCTGTATGGAACAAAGCGAGCGATGATCCGAATGACTTCACCGGCATGCGCTTGAATGGTGTCCTTGTAGCCTTGTTCATGTAAGGGAGGTGCTTCGTTTGGTCCTGTATACACAATGTCCCCTGTCGATTGATAGACCTCAGTATCAAATGGTCTTCTGTCTATCACTCTGAATTGAACAAGGTGTAAATGAATAGGATGTGTGACTCTTGTTGGATTGACGATAGACCAAACCTCCACACTGCCAAGACGAGGATTTTCCGTGACAGGGTCATTCCAAAATTGGTTATCTAGCAATAAAATGGGGCGGCCGTATTTATCCTGTGTGCCGCTAAGTGTGAGCGTACGCTCTTTATCAGCTCGACTAGGACGAAGCGGTGGAAGCGGTTTGAAAATAGGCCGTAATGTTTTAGGTGCTCTCCCTTTTAGCGGACGTGTGACTTTAAATTGCATGATGTTCGCATCTGTTTCAGGATTTACTTCCTGTCCGCAGCCGGCTTTATTTTTAAGGATGATCGTTTTGTTTTCATAAGCTGAAAAATCGATGATGACATCAAATCGCTCAGCAGGAGCAATGCTAAAGGATTGATGGTGAACAGGTCTTGGTAAAAAGCCGCCATCAGATCCAATTTGCAAAATCGTCGCATCGTTGTCTAGATGCAGCTCGTAAGTTCTTGTATTGGACGCATTTAAAATACGAAAACGGTATTTTCGCGGCTCTACTTCTAAATACGGCCATACTTTTCCATTGACCAAAATGGTTTCTCCGCAAAAGAAGGGCACGATAGACGGATCTGGTATGTCACTGTCTTCTGGCGTGTTGTTTGGTCTGCTTGGATAAAACAGCGCGCCATCCTCCTGAAACGTACGGTCCATGATCATTAGCGGAATATCATACTCACCCTTCGGTAATTCTAGCGATTTTTCAAACGCATCTGAAATTAAATAAAATCCAGCTAATCCGGCGTACACATTTAATCGTGTCAATGCCATCGCATGATCGTGATACCACAATGTGCAGGCTTGCTGATGATTTGGGTATTCGTACACCTCTCGTTCAAAGAAGGGGCCGGTTGCTTCAAAGTCTCGTGAAAACCAAGCCTCTGGATAGCCGTCACTGCTTGCTGGTGTGACGCCGCCATGTAAATGAACGACGGTTTTGACTTCTGGTTCATCATGATGGCCTTCGTGAATGGTGTGATCGACCGGTAGAAAATGCTTAAGTGGCAATTTGTTCATCCATTTCACTTTGACTTTTTCATTTCGATTCGCATGAATGGTTGGACCAGGCAAACTGCCATTATAGGTCCATAGCTTGGTTGGGGGCAGGTCTCTATGAACTTTTAGAAATACCTCCTCCATAGCGATTTTATAATACGTTTGTCTTGGGTTCTTTTTGACGGGCTTCGCAACTTCTGGAATTGGCAGCTCGTCAACAAATTTTTCTAGGTTCATGTTATCTAATCCTCACTTAAAATCCAATTTGATACAGTATAAGTGCGGACATCAAAATAGGTGAATAAAATAAAAAACCCGCTTTTCAGCGGGAGCATTACGGATGTTTATTTTCAAGCGCTGCATTTGCAGGCACTTTTTTATTCGGTTTAAAGATGAAATAAGCGGCAAGCACACCGAAGGTAATGATACTCGTCAAAATGAGCTGCGGTCTCATTGATTCGATAAACAGCATTGATGCCAAGATGGCGCAAATGACCAAAATGGTAAAATACGTGAGGTATGGGAACAGCCACATTTTGATTTTGAGCTGTTCTGGATTGTCTTTTTCGATTTTACGGCGCATTCTTAATTGTGAAACAGCAATGACCAAATAGACAAGAAGGGCAATGGCGCCGGATGCGTTGACTAAGAACAAAAAGATGGTTTCAGGATAAAAGTAGTTCATCATGACGGCAATGTAGGAAAAGAAGGTGCCTGCGACTGTAGCCGCTACAGGAACACCACGTTTGCTGATTTTCATAAAGCGTTTCGGTGCTTCGCCTCTTTCTGCCAATGAATAAAGCATTCTGGACGTTGTGTACAACCCAGAGTTTAAGCAAGATAGAACAGCTGTTAAAACAATGACGTTCATCACTTGAGCAGCTGATGGGACACCGATGTATTCTAATACCGCAACGAACGGGCTTGTTAAAATACTCGCTGAATTCCATGGAAGCAAGGTCACAACGACAGCGATGGAACCGACGTAGAACACGATGATACGCCATACAACAGAGCGGGTAGCTGTTGTCACAGACTTGACGGGGTCTGCTGATTCTCCGGCCGCTATTGCCACAATCTCGGTTCCCATGAAGGAAAAGATGACGACGACAATTCCGAGTAAAACAGAGCTGAATCCATTTGGAAGGAAACCGCCGTTCCCCGTTAAATTGGCAAGACCTACAGTATGATGACCACCAAAACCAAAGATAAATGCAAAACCGATGAGTAGAAAGAGAATAATGCTGACGACTTTTATTAATGAGAACCAATATTCAAATTCGCCAAAAGATTTAACAGAAAAGATATTTGTTAATGTTAAGAGGATAGTGAGGATAAGACTTGTGAGCCAAACAGGTGCATCTCCATACCAATACTGAATAATGGCAGCACCGGCAATGGCTTCGATCGCGATGACAATCACCCAGAAGAACCAATAAAGCCAGCCAATTGTAAAGCCGGCCCATGGACCGATGGCATCGCTCGCATATTGTGAGAAGGATCCGCTTGTCGGATAGGCGCATGCCATTTCTCCAAGCATTCTCATAATAAAGATTACGAGAAGTCCTGCAAAAGAATAGGAAAGAATGGACCCAGGCCCTGCAGAATGAATGACAGCGCCGCTACCAACAAATAGCCCTGCGCCAATAACCCCAGCAATGGAGATCATTGAAATATGTCTTGTTTTCAGATTTTTTTGAAGACCGTTTGTCATGTTGGACATGTCTTTACCTCCAAACATTTCTCCTTATAGAGAATTTGTTTTTAGAATATTTTAAATTTTATCATACTGAATTGTCATTCAGCATTGGACAGGTTATCAAACCGACATTTCAAACCTCTTAACATGATGTTAAAAAGTATAAAGGATTTGAGAGATTATGTTCCCTCTTTTTCCTCTGTTCATTCTTAAAAATAGCATAAGATCGGATGGGGAGAAGTTGTGTCTCAAAATAAAATTATTCTGATAATTTCTCAGAAAGAGTGATATTACCAATATGATCATCACAGAGTGAATTGGAAAAAGGTTGATGGGAGTAGGTCTTGAGGTCAATTGACCTTATAAAAATAAGTTTACATAGGTCAACACATTTCTATGTATCCTATTTTGCTGACACAAGCGAATCATGTTGCTGTAGACCCACACGGGCTTTGCTTTGTAAGATAAATAATAGAAAAGTGATGTGTGAGGAGGCGCGGTTCGACATGGAGCGCTATAACGAATTAAGACAAGGTGAAACAGGTGCTTGGGTCAGTATCATTGCCTATGTGATCTTATCTGCGGTGAAACTTCTGATTGGGTATACGTTTCATTCAGAGGCTCTTTCGGCAGATGGATTGAATAATACGACGGATATTATTGCATCCCTTGCAGTGTTGATTGGATTGCGTATTTCTCAAAAGCCGCCTGATGAAGATCATCCATACGGTCATTTTAGAGCAGAGAATATTGCGTCTCTTGTGGCGTCCTTTATTATGATGCTTGTTGGACTTCAGGTTCTGCTGAGTGCAGGCCAGTCGCTCTTCTCATCTAAGCATCAAACGCCTGATATGATCGCAGCTTGGACGGCAGCAGGAAGTGCTGTGGTGATGTATGGTGTGTATATTTACAACCGCAATCTGTCCAAACGGATCAATAGCCAAGCTCTTCATGCAGCAGCAGCTGATAATAAATCAGATGCGTATGTGAGTATCGGAACATTTGTAGGGATTATTGCCTCTCAATTTCAACTGGCATGGATTGATACGCTTGCAGCGTTTGTGATTGGCCTCATTATTTGTAAAACGGCGTGGGAGATTTTCAGAGATGCCTCTCATTCGTTAACGGACGGTTTTCATATAAAAGATATGTCCAAATATAAAGAGACCATTGAAGCAACACCTGGGGTGGGCGATTTGAAAGATATTAAGGCACGGTATCTCGGAAGTACGGTCCATGTGGATGTAGTAGTGGAGGTCGAGCCGCACTTGAACATTGCAGAAAGCCATGATATTGCAGATGAGATCGAACGTAGAATGAAGAAGGAACATGATATTTTACACTCTCATGTTCATATGGAGCCAGCAGGTGAGCCAAAAGAAGAGAAGAAGTCTTTTCCATCGTGAGAAGGCTTTTTTTTTCTACGTGTTGATGTTTTATGCTATTGCGCGTTGTATGGTAAAGTTAGACTATATGAAATTTAACGGAAACGTGATAGGAGGATCAGGATGGCATTTGATGAACCGATGCATTCAGATTTACAAAAAATCGTAGATAACATCCATAAAGTCATGGTTGGGAAAAAAGACATTGCGATATTAAGCCTTGTTGCGATTTTGGCGAAGGGGCATGTGCTGCTAGAGGATGTGCCTGGTGTTGGGAAGACGATGATGGTTCGTGCTTTGGCAAAATCCATTGGCTGTGAGTTTAAGCGAATCCAATTTACTCCTGACCTTTTGCCTTCAGATGTAACAGGCGTGTCGATTTATAATAAAAAGACAAATGAATTTGAATTTAGACAAGGACCGATTATGGGGCAGATTATTTTGGCTGATGAGATCAACCGGACCTCTCCCAAAACACAGTCGGCATTGCTTGAAGCGATGGAGGAAGGCAGTGTTACAGTGGACGGAGAAACAATGCTGCTTGCTGATCCTTTTTTCGTCATGGCTACGCAGAATCCAGTTGAATATGAAGGGACCTATCCACTGCCAGAAGCACAAATGGACCGGTTTTTATTCAAGCTGCAAATGGGGTATCCGACCATGCTGGAGGAGCTGGAGGTACTCAACTTGCAGGAAAAGCAGTCCCCGATTGATACGCTCCAAGCAGTCATGACAAAGGATCATATCCATGCGTTGCAGCAAGCGGTTCAGACTATTCATGTGGATGTATCCATTAAAGAATATATTGTTGAAATTGCACAAGCGACGCGGCAGCATCCATCTGTTTATTTAGGTGTGAGTCCAAGGGGATCGATCGCCCTCATGAAAGCGGCTCAGGCGTATGCCCTGTTGAATCGGCGCGATTATGTGATTCCTGATGATGTACAGTATTTAGCGCCATATACATTACCGCATCGTATGATTTTGACTTCAGAAGCGACGTATGAAGGGAAGAAGGCGGAGACACTGCTGCGACAAATGCTTGAGCAAATTGGCGTGCCAGTTCAAAAGTCGATGACTCAATGAAATTAGGTCATCGTTTCGCTTTTTCATTATGGTTACGGGTGATGATGCTCATCATCCTCACTGCGGCAGTCTTTTGTTATGCCATGTTTCAGGGAGGGTTTGTGAGCTGGTTCCTTTTTTATGCATTTTTACCCTATACTTTGTATGCTTTGCTGTTTGCGCTCGTTCCGCTGAGAGTGACAGCGAAAAGGACTTTACAACAAACCCGCTTGAAGGCGGGAGACGTGCTGCCTGTTGATCTTGAAATTAAGCGGACAAATCTATTTCCATACGTTTACGTCTTGATTGAGGATGATCCGCCGGACACCTTTCGTTTACAGGAACAAATTGCAATGAAGCAAATGCTGTTTCCTTGGTTTCGGAAAACGTGGCGTTTTTCCTATCAATTGAATGATGTCATGCGCGGAGAACATCATTTGTCAGCAGTTCGAATCAAAACGGGTGATATGTTTGGTTTTGTGGAGAAAGAAGTCATCATTCCGTTAGAAAAAAAGCTGCTTGTTTATCCGAAAATGCTCGATCTTCAGGTGGAGTCTGCTGAGTCATTGAATGAAAATGGAGGCAAAGCGGTTCACTCGTGGTTAAATGAACCGACCCATGTGACAACAGGCGTAAGGGAATATCAGCAAGGAGATCGTTTTGCTTGGGTGGACTGGAAGACGACGGCTAGAAGGGGTCAGCTGATGACGAAGGAATTTGAACAGAATCAAACAAAGGATCTTGTCGTGTTTGCTGATTTTACCGATGAAGCAGTTTTTGAGACCGTCGTGTCTATTGTAGCATCTGTCCTACAATCGGCAGTGAAAAAAGGGGTGCCGTCAGGTCTTGTACCTCTAGGAGATCAGCATGCCTTTCGAGTGGATCAAGGAGAACTTCATTTGCAGGACATGCTTTATTATTTAACAAGAGTGCAGCATCACCCTTCTCGCGTACAAGAGTATAAGGCGTTAGCAGCGAGTGAGTATCAGCATTCTGGAAAATATGTCATCACGGGTCAGCTGCAGGAGGAGCTTGCTGCGAGCCTCTTTGGAAATCGAAACAGAAAGAACATCACTGTTCTTTTAGTGAAGAGAGCCGTGGATCGATTCACGACAAAAGAAAAACAGCTTGTAGACCGGCTTAGGGCATCTGGAATACGCATGACCGTTTTATTTGAAGACCGGCTGTACGAAAGAACTGTGAGGTGACAAACATTTATGCTGCATACGCATCAGCGGCAAAGCCGTTTTGAGTTGTTCATCTATTATGCTGTAGCATTTCTGCTGCTTTGGGAGTGGCTTCGACCGCTTCAAGATTTTACAGAGACGAGTCATACGTCTTATTTCATCATTTTTATAGGGCTTACATGTTTGTTTACATTCTTTCGTTTGAAATGGTATGTGACGTTTCCTATTTGTACTGGCTTGATTTTGCTCGCTTTATATTTGATCTTTTATCAAGCAGAGCCAAGCTATCCGGCTGCATTATTAGGTGATATTAAAGATAATATCACCTTGATGAGCACAGGCATGTGGAGTGACATGTACCCCTCCTTCCGCACATTATTGTTTTATATTTTGTTATGGCTGCTTGTCTACTTGCTTCATTATTGGGTGGTCTATCAGCAGCGTATCTTTTTCTTTTTACTCATGACGATTGTGTATGTCACGATTCTGGATACGTTTACGCCATATGATGCAACCTTTGCGATCGTTCGTATTATGGTATTTGGTTTTTGTCTGCTTGGGTTGCTGTATTTCGATCGACTGCGTTCGGCTGAAGGCATTCGGGTGACGCAGAAGGCGCGCCTAAAGTGGTTTTTGCCCATGCTGGCGCTCGTTCTTCTGTCAGCGACACTTGGTGCTTCTTTACCAAAGTCTGATCCGAAATGGCCTGATCCTGTCCCATTTTTTAAGGCGGTGACGAATCAAGATGGCTCTGCCGGACAGAATAAGGTGGGATATAGTACAGATGATTCGTCGCTTGGCGGACCGTTTAGTGAGGACCGCACACCGGTCTTTAAATGGAGCGGAAAAGAGCCGTCTTACTTTCGTGTTGAAACAAAAAGTATCTATACCGGAAAGGGCTGGGAGGATGCCTCAAATGATACGAAGCCTACGCGGCTAAAAGAGAACAGTGTGCGGAATCGTTGGTTTACCGAGCGTGTAAAAACAGAGGTGCACGAAACGAGAGTCGATATGGAATCAAACTATCGATTTAATCATGCCGTCTATCCGATTGGGACGATCATGCTGATGCCAATGGAAAACATTCCGCTGCAAATGATGGGGAAAACGGAGAAAATTGTCCCATCCATTCAAAATCCGCCGAAAAATTTAGGGAACTACCAAGTCAGCTTCTTATCGCCTACATTTATCCTTGAGGATTTGCAGAGCATCAAAGTACCGACGAAGCAGAAGGTCAATCAGGAGGTTGGCCGTGAATACTTGCAGCTTCCTTCCTCATTGCCAGAGCGAGTGAAAACATTGGCAAACAGCTTAACGGAAACGAAGGATAATATGTACGATAAGACCAAAGCGATTGAGGACTACTTAGGGTCAGCGAAATTTTCATATGAAACGCAAAATGTCGCTGTGCCTAGTCGTAATGAAGATTATGTGGATCAATTTTTATTTGATACGATGATCGGCTACTGTGATAATTTTTCATCCTCTATGATTGTGATGCTCCGTTCGATCGGGATTCCGGCGAGATGGGTGAAAGGGTACACGTCAGGTCAATTATATGAAACACAGATGGATGGAAACAATGTGTATGAAGTAACCAATAACAATGCGCATTCATGGGTAGAGGTGTATTTTCCAAATAGAGGCTGGGTGACCTTCGAACCGACAAAAGGGTTTACGAACCCAGAGACCTTTACAAATGAATCGGTTTCTAGCGATCAGACAGATGATAATCAAAAGGAAGAAGATCAGCCTAGCTCTAATACAAACGAAGATCAGCAGGCAGAACAGCCACAGCAGCAGGAGACAGAGCGACCGGTAGAACCAAAGAAACAAACAGCGCAAGCGAAGCCTAATATGGTACATGTTGGTTCAATCTTGGGTTTCGCGGCAGGAGCTATGGTCCTTCTAGGATTGATCAGTTGGCTGCTTTATCGATTCAGAGCAAGATGGCTGCCATTCTTTATTGTGAGAAAGGTGAAACGTCTGCCAGAGGAGGAAGCATTCTTTTATGCGTATGCTGCTCTATTAAAGCAGCTGAAGCGCAGGGGAATTGAGAAAAAACCTGGCATGACGCTAAGAGAATTTGCTTCTTTGATCGATGACAAGGATGGAGATCATCGCATGTCAGAGCTGACGCAGCTCTATGAGCGGGCACTCTATCGACGAGAGGATGCGTCGGTGCTTTGGCGGCAATCGGCAAAGTTATGGGAAAATTTAATAAACAGGAGATAGTCTTGACCCCGTACCTTCCTGTTGTTAGAATAGGTGAATATTAAAACCTTCTAAAATACATGAAATTGAAGCGTTCGGATGTGAGTCTGGGCGCTTCAAAAGCGTGATTTACACTGAGAGCAGGTTTTCTCCTCTCATTTTTTCTGTGCGTTTATAAAAACTATATTGGACATAGAGGTGACACCATGACAAATTTAGTAAATGAAATGATTTTGGTTCTAGATTTCGGCAGTCAGTACAATCAGCTGATCACACGCCGTATTCGTGAATTTGGTGTGTACAGTGAGCTTCATCCGCACACTTTAACTGCTGAAGAAATTAAAGAAATGGCGCCTAAAGGAATCATCCTTTCTGGCGGTCCAAACAGTGTTTATGATGAAGGATCTTTCCGCTGTGATGAAAAGATTTTTGATCTAGACATTCCGGTTCTAGGCATTTGCTATGGCATGCAGCTTATGACTCATTATTTAGGCGGGAAAGTAGAAGCGGCAAGCCAGCGTGAATACGGAAAAGCAGATATCCACATTAATGGAACGCCTGCTTTATTCAAAGACCTTCCGACTGATCAAGTCGTATGGATGAGCCATGGTGACCTTGTTGTTGAAGTACCAGAAGGCTTTACAGTTGATGCAACAAGTGCACATTGTCCAAACTCAGCGATGAGCTTAGCTGAGAAGAATTTCTATGGCGTTCAGTTCCACCCAGAGGTTCGTCACTCTGAGTACGGAAATGACCTATTGAAAAACTTTGTCTTCGGCGTGTGTGACTGCGATGGCAAATGGTCAATGGAGAACTTCATTGAAATCGAAATGCAGAAAATCCGTGAAACAGTAGGCGACAAACAAGTATTGTGCGCACTAAGCGGCGGTGTAGATTCATCTGTTGTGGCGGTATTGATCCACAAAGCAATCGGCGATCAGCTGACATGTATTTTCGTTGACCACGGTCTTCTTCGCAAAGGCGAAGCAGAAGGGGTTATGAAGACATTTAGCGAAGGTTTCAACATGAACGTGATTAAAGTAGATGCGAAAGATCGTTTCTTAAACAAGCTAAAAGGTGTGTCTGATCCTGAGCAAAAACGTAAAATCATCGGTAACGAATTCATCTATGTATTCGATGATGAATCGGACAAGCTAAAAGGAATCGACTACTTAGCACAAGGAACACTTTACACAGATATCATTGAGAGCGGAACAGCAACGGCACAAACAATCAAATCTCACCACAACGTAGGTGGTCTTCCAGAAGACATGCAGTTCGAATTGATTGAGCCTTTGAATACGCTATTCAAGGATGAAGTCCGTGCCCTAGGTTCAGAGCTGGGTATTCCTGACGACATCGTCTGGAGACAGCCATTCCCAGGTCCAGGACTAGGTATCCGTGTACTAGGTGAAATTTCTGAAGAAAAACTAGAAATCGTCCGCGAATCGGATGCGATTCTACGCGAAGAAATTGCCAACTTCGGTCTTGATCGCGACATCTGGCAATACTTCACGGTACTCCCAGACATCCGCAGTGTAGGTGTTATGGGTGACGCAAGAACATACGACTACACAATCGGCATCCGTGCTGTTACTTCGATTGATGGGATGACGAGTGACTGGGCAAGAATCCCTTGGGATGTACTTGAAAAGATCTCAACTCGTATCGTGAATGAAGTGAAGCATGTGAACCGCGTGGTGTATGATATTACGAGTAAGCCGCCTGCTACGATTGAGTGGGAATAGTTATAATAGAGCTAGAAACCTTTGTGTATCAAGGGTTTCTAGCTCTTTTTTATTTTTAATTGCACTTTTTCCTTCCTTTTTAATGTGTTAATGAATCATTCCATCCCTTACACACATCAATCCATTGTGAATAACCGGAGTATTTTTCTAATTGTTTGATTGTTAGTTCAATCGCGCTGTTACTGCTCCCGCAGGCTGGATAAACTGTCTCAAAACGTTTTAGTGAAATATCTAAATAAACAGAAACGCCATTCTTTATAGCAAAAGGACATACTCCGCCAATTTCATGACCGACCAAGTCAACGACCTCATTAGGAGAAAGCATTTTAGCTTTTGTTTTAAAATATTCCTTGAATTTTTTGTTATCAACTTTTGCATCGCCAGAGGTCACAACTAAAATAGCTTGTCCATTTACTAGAAAGGAGAGTGTTTTTGCGATTCTTTCAGGTTCGCAGCCCAATGCAGAAGCAGCCAAGTCTACGGTTGCACTAGATACTGAAAATTCCTGAATCCGATGATCCATATCATATTGTTTAAAATAATCTTTTACTTTCTTGATCGACATGATGATTTCTCCTTTTTATGAGTATTGATTTGAAGTTTGCTCGACTTTATTATTTAAACGATATTGATGTGGTGTTAGGTGAAACTTTCTCTTAAATAAACGAATGAAATGCTCTACATTTTGATAACCAACAGCTGTCGCAATATCATCTATTTTCAAATCACTACCAGTGAGCATTTTGCAGGCTTTTTCCAATCTTATTTCTTGTCGAATCTCACTAAATGATTTGCCAAGCTTACGAGCTATATATTTTGACAGATAAGATTGTGAAAGGTTAAATTCCTCTGCCATCTCCTGGATTGTGATATGCTCACAACATTGCTGAATATATTGGAGCATTTGAATAATACGTATATCACTATATTGTTTGACTTGATTTACGTTCATATGACTTGGTTTGAATCTTAATAAGAGGCATAATAATATCTCAAACAAATTATTCATAATCAATTGGTAACTAGGAAACCGATTGTGATTTTCTGTAAACAGTTGAAGAGAGTAGTCTAACAAATTTTTATCCAAGCGACTATGGAAAATAAGAATATTTTTATTTTCTTTTATATACAATGCATTCAAAAAGAACTCTGAAATGACATGATTGCCTTTTAACATTTTAAAAAACACTTTTTGAAAAGTACTTTTACGGATCATGATTTGGATTGCGATTGTATTCTCCATTACAATTGGCTTGTGTATTGTATCTGGTGGAATAAAGGCAATATCTCCTGATTTTAAAGTCATTTTTTTATCTTCCACTTCTACATACATCTCATTTTCCAGAACATAGATCATCTCAAAGAAATCATGGATAGCCGACAATGGAGGCATAAAACGGCTATACTTTCTCACTTCGATATCTTTCTCCTGACCTAACCACATGGTATCCTCTTTTTCAAATTCGTTCTGCCCTTTAAGCAAAAATTCTTCTATATATATTTGCTTATGCATGAAATTGTTTTGATCATAATCCTTCAAAAATAATTGCAATGATTGATTGTCATGCTTTTTCTGTTGGTATTGTTGATAAAAGATTTCTTGCTCGTTATATTCTCTTAAATATTGCATCGCTTCATGTTTTTCAAGTTTATCTTTTTCCATCTACATCCAAACCTCTAGCTTATTTACTGCAACCACAAGGGCCTTCACTGTTGCTTCAATAATATCTTTATCAATTCCAGCACCCCAATGCATTTTTCCTTGATATGAAATACCAATCTGTGCGCAAGCTTTTGCTTGAGAATCCTTGCCCAAAGAATTCTGTTCATAGACTTCCAAAACATACTCGAGATGAAAATATGCTTTTAACGCATTACTAATTGCATCTAAACTTCCAGTGCCAGTTCCTTGTATTTCAATTTGTTGATCATCTCTCAGCAAAGTTAAGGTGACTTCCTGCTTCTCTCCTTTATGAAATTGATAATCAAGCAGCTGGAAATGAGGGTGAAAATCAACATACTGTTCTTCAAATACATGATATATTTCTTCGACAGACAATTCCCTATTTGTCTGATCAGATACTTTCTTCGCTTCATATCCCATGGCTTCATTCATTTGATAAGGAAGTTGAATGCCATAATTTGTTTCTAGTATATAGCCTATGCCGCCTTTTCCAGACTGGCTATTGATTCGAATCACATCCGTTTGATAATTCCTCCCCAAGTCAACTGGATCTACTGGGATATACGGAACGTCCCATTTATCAACATGATTTTCCTTTCTATATTTCATACCTTTAGATATAGCATCTTGATGTGACCCAGAGAATGCGGTGAAAACCATCTCGCCAGAATATGGCTGTCTCTCATGAACAGTAATTTTGGTTAGTTTTTCATATTTTTTACGAATCGCTTCTAGGTTATTGAAATTCAATTTTGGATTATAACCTTGTGAATACATATTCATTGCCAAGGTAATCAAGTCTACGTTCCCTGTACGTTCACCGATACCAAATAATGTACCTTCGACTCTTTCTGCGCCAGCTAGCACGCCAAATTCTGCATCACTCACCCCAGAGCCACGGTCATTATGAGGATGAACAGATAATGTCACACTGTCTCGGTAAGACAGATTTTTGTGTATATACTCAATCTGACTTGCGAAGATATGAGGCATTGAATATTCAACTGTTGTCGGAATATTGATGATTGCTTTATGAGTTGGTGTCGGTTTCCAAATATCTAAAACACTATTACAAATATCTAACGCATAATCAACTTCAGTTCCTGGAAAGCTTTCTGGACTATATTGAAAATAAATATCACTATTTGTTTTTTCGGCAAGTTCTTTTACTAAAATAGCTCCATCAATGGCAATTTGTTTAATTTCATCTTTTGTTTTCTTAAATACCTGTCTGCGCTGCGCTTCTGAAGTCGAATTATATAAATGAACAATCGCTTTCGGTACCCCCTTAATGGCTTCGAAGGTTCGGCGGATAATATGCTCTCTCGCTTGTGTGATCACCATAATCGTGACATCGTCTGGAATCATATGATGATCAATCAGTGTCCGTAATAGCCTAAACTCCGTATCAGAAGCAGCTGGAAATGCGATCTCAATTTCTTTAAAACCTATCTCTACTAGTAACTGGAACATTTCCAATTTTTCTTCTAAGTTCATAGGAATAGGTAATGCTTGATTTCCATCCCGTAAGTCCACACTGCACCATATCGGAGCACTTTCTAATGTTTCTTTCTTTACCCAATCATACGTAAGGTTCGGTGGCAAAAAGTATTTCTTTTCGTATTTTTTGTGGTTAAACATGATCGATTCCTCCTAGAAAATAGAATATAAAAAAAGCCTATCATCTCCAATATTTACCTTGGAGACGAAAGACTTCTTCTTACGCGGTACCACCCCTGTTTCATGATAACCGTACATTATCATGCACTTATTCGGATACAGATTGTTTGATCTTATATCCTTCCCATATAACGGTGGGGTGCCGACCTTAACTACATCAATCCTTTTCATTTCACTAAGGCTACTCTAAGGTGAGTTCCCTGCCTTTTTGTTATTGCTTCTCATCAACCAGCAACTTTCTGAAAACATTTCGGCAAGTACTATTCCTTATCATCGCATTCTAATTTTTCTGATTTTTTCTATTATACCAAGTCTACAAAAAAGAGATAGTGATAGGGATATCTTTTTCAATTGATTTTTTTTGTCCTATGGGTGTCTTATCTTCATTTTACTTCTGTTTTAATGTGGTATCCTCTTCACCAAATAAAAATCCAAGGCCACAAATAAAGGTAAGTGAATTCACAGCGAACAATAAAATTGCACCAATTTTTTTCATGGCAATTAACCTCCTCTTAAATTTAGTCTGCTAGCCTTCAAAATTTAAATTCACTGGTTCATCCTCTAAATGATCCACAGTATTTTGTTCTGTCACTGGCACACTTTCATCTACAATTTTAAAACTAAGTTCGTCCATCCAAATTTGCCCTGGACCTTGTAGTAAAATGCCAAACGCAAGAACTTCACTTTTTACTGGAACATCTAGTACGACACTAAAATGATTCCATCCGTTTGTTCCTGTAATAGGACGGTTCATCATATTGTCAAATGCAAGAATTTCACCTGAAGAGTGGTCAATCCTCATCCATAAACCAGCTGAGCCTTTCACATCTTCGCTTCTAACAAAAGCAGAAAATTGAAGCCGTTCTCCTCGATAACGATCAGACTTAATTTGCTGCATCAATGTTGCGAAACCTCCAGCTTTTTTATCTTTTGATTTTAAATAAGCGGAGTTAGTCCCACTGTGTACAATTCTGTTATCCAAACCTGTTTCATAGTCAGATGGGGTATCCCCCGTCATAATCCAGCCAGTAGGTGTGTTCTGATGATCCGCCATATTTGTTTCCTCCTCATTAATCACATTTCTTAATAATTTCCGATAACGTGCGGGTGACATGTCATATATTTTCTTAAAGGCTCTAGTGAAGGATTCCTGTGAACTAAATCGATACTGCAATGCGATGTCAATCGCCCGTTGGTCCGTATGAATTAAATCCTTCGCCGCTTGGGTCATCCGTCGTTCCCTTATATAATCAACAACTGACTTCTTAATCACTTTTTTGAACATACGGTGAAAGTGAAACCTAGAATAACCAGCGTGTTTCGCTAGAGTTTGAAGCGGTAAATCGTCTTTCAAATGTTGTTCAATATAATTTAATGTTTCTTGAATTGTTTTCTCATGTTCTTGATAGGACAACCGAGCACCTCCTTGCCTTACGAGTTTAGTATAGCGGAAATCATCTTTTAGAAACTTGACTTTTTGTGCTATGTTGCAATAGTAGAATGGACCCTCTAGTCCGAAGTAGAAGTGTACTGGGTGAAATTTCTGAAGAAAAACTAGAAATCGTCCGGGAATTGGATGGATACTATGCGAAGGAATTGCTAGCCTCGGTATTGAGTGCGACAGCTTGCAAAGGCTTCACGGGGCACCAGACATCCGCAGCGTAGGTGTAATGGGTGACGCAAGAAAATACGATTATACAATTGGCATCCGTGAAGTTTCTTCTATTGATGGTATGAGGAGTGACTGGGTAAGAATCTCTTGGGATGTGATTGAGAACAACTCGTATCGTGAATGGAGTGAAGCATATTAACCGTGTGGTGTATTATATTACGAGTTCTGCTACGATTGAGTGGGAGTAGATAATATAAAAGCCAATTTCGTTTATAAAAGGAGTTGGCTTTTTTGTGCAAATATCAAAAAAGGCCAGACACGAAGTCTGGTGGTTCTTCCTTAAAATACGTATCCCACTTATAAATCTCAACTTTATAAAACCCCTTTGATCATTTCTTTCATATGCACACATAGGCTCTTCTTCTATAAATTGTAGAATTGAATCATCTATATTGAACAGTAATCTGGTTGTTACATATTGACCATCTATTGATAAACTTGCTGTTCATTCAGTCTCTTAGCATAAAGTTAAATTCTCTTTGTTTAAGAGCATCTTGACTTACATTGCATTTTTTAAAATTTTTAGCCCCTATTAGAGAAGTTTGGTCTTGATATAGTGTATTGTCATCTATATCTCATCTTGAAAGAGAGATCTAATGATAAATGCTATGTCAATATGAAAAGCATTAGTTTTACAAGAGTATTAAAAGATTTAGATTTTCAGACGATAATACAAATAATGGTACTGTGAAAATAAAAGTCTTTTTCAATGGGTGAATTTTAATGAGCGAAAAACAAAGAGATGAACTTGAAAAATTAAAAAATAAAGCTGAACAAAATAGACAAATGCATTTTAGTATGAGTAAAAAAGCGAATATGTCAAAAAATGCACTTCATATCTTTGCTCTTAGTGGATCTTCTATAATTGCCATTATTACTTTTGCAGACTCAAAAACATTTGCAGTTTGGTTCCCATATATGACAGATGATAATTATAAATTAATTGTTGGGGGGTTCGCTGGAGTAATTTTTATAATAACAATATTAGAAGAATATCTAAGGTTTGCTGAAAGAGCCGCATCTCATGAAAATGTAGGTAAACAACTAACTGGATTCATTAGAAGAGTAAGCACATATTTATCTCACGAAAAAATTAATGAAGATGATGTAGAAAAGTTTTCAGAAGAGTATATTGAAATTCACGAAAATGCACCAATTATTCCCGATAAGGTATTTTTAAAAGAAAAGCAACGCCTAAAAAAGAAAATTGATGTTAGTAAAAAATTAGACTATAATCCGCATATGTCGGTGAATTTTTATCTTTTGAAAATGAAAATCAAAAGTATTTTTAATATTAGAAGGGATGATCATAAGTAATTGGATACCATAATATTACTTAGTGGTGGCGTTGATTCCACTTCATTAATAGAATATCACTTAGCCAGAAAAGATAATGTACGCACCTTATTTATTGATTATTCACAGAAAAGTGTAAATTCCGAATATCAGTCAGCTAAAGCAATTAGTGATCATTATAATGTCCCTTTCTTTAAACAAAATATTGAAACTCTAGTGAATGAGAGGGGAGAATACAAGTGTAGAAATGCAAAATTTATTTTGACAGCTTGCGGTTACTTGATGAAAACTTCAGGTTTCATTTCACTAGGTATTCATACCGGATCGATTTATTATGACACAACTAAAGAATTTGTAGAAGATATTCAAAAATTATTGGATGGTTACTATGGGGGGGCAATTAAATTAGTTACTCCGTTTTTAAATTATACTAAAAAACAGGTATATGAATATGCTTTAAAAACTAAACTCCCTTTACATCTAACTTTTAGCTGTGAAGATAGTGATTTAAAACCTTGTGGAGCATGTGGATCTTGTATAGATAGGAGTATGCTGAATGATCTTATCCTCAATAAGAAAAATTAGCAAATATAGTATTAATACACCTCTAATAGTGCCTTCCTTTTCTAGCAAAGGATTTCCTTACGTTAAAGATTTATATAACTACATTAAGCCTAAATTAACAGATGTATCATTAATTAGCGCATTTGACTTGTATTATAAATTTATAGATGAAAATGATATATTTCCTTCTGAAATTTTATTTATAGATAGTGGAGGATATGAAAGAAATAAGGAACATGACATATCTGATATTTACAATGAATCTTATATTCCTAGTAAATGGGATGAAACTCTGTATTATAGCCTAATCAAAAATTTAAAATATCCTTATCAAAAAGTTCTAGTCAATTATGATTATAATGATGGTCAGCCTATATTAATTCAAATTGAAAAAGCAATAGAAATTTTTGGGGAATTCCCGCAATTTGCTTCAGATTTCCTTTTTAAACCTTCAAATATTAACTATAAATTTATTAAACCTGAAGATATTATAAAACATTATGAATTGCTAAAAAAATTTGACATTATAGGTTTTACTGAAAAAGAACTCGGTTCTTCAATTCTAGAACGTGCTAAAAATTTATACTCGATTAGAAAGTCTATGCGAGAATTGAACTTAGAAACACCTATTCATATTTTTGGATGTTCAGATCCATTATCAATTATTTTATATTTTATATGTGGGGCAGACATATTTGATGGCTTATCATGGTTAAGATTTTCGTTCAATAATTATAAACCTACCTACTTCAACCATTATGCAATCGAGTCAAGTCTTTGGGATAGGAATGATAGTGAGGTTAAATTTATATCATATATAGAAAACCTCGATTTGTTGAATAAGTTAAACAGAGATTTGGTTACTTTTGCAGAAACACGTAATTTGGAAAGTTTGAATCTTTCTAAATATCAATTAGAAGGAATTCTAAAAATATATAATAGAGTGTTAAAGGAGATGAGGTAATTGTCTGGATCTAGTTGGAATAGTATACCTTCTAAGACATTAAGTGAATTAGAGGCAGAAAGAGAGGACCAAGTAGAACAACAAAGATTTGAATCAGAGTTGAATGAGTTTATAAGAGAGCTATTTCTAAATATTAATGATCGAGATGTTGAGGGAATAAGAAACCATTTGGATACTTTAAAACAAGCGATTGAAAAAGAACTTGAAGGTTCTGTTCAGATGATTTTTGGAGGGTCAATAAATAAAAATACTTATATATCAGGAATAAGTGATGTTGATATGCTTGTCCAGATAAATGATAAAAATTTATCTGGTGCAAAACCTTTTGAGGTCATGAAAACAATTAAAGATAAGATAAACAAGCGCTTGCCAAATACAGAGGTGACGATCGGAAATTTGGCTTTAACAGTAAAATTTAGCTCAGGTCACGAAATTCAACTATTACCTAGTATTAAAACTAGTACTGGCTATAAAATTGCAAAAGCCAATGATAACTCTTGGAGTAATGTTATAAAACCTAAAAATTTCGCTGAGAAATTAACAAGAGTAAACCAAGAGAATGGGAACAAAATTGTGCCACTAATAAAAATTATAAAGAAAATTAATAGTACATTACCTCAAAACAAACAACTATCAGGGTACCATATAGAGTCATTGGCAATTGATGCTTTTAAAAATAATAATCAAGCCCCCAGGTCATATAAAGGTTTGGTTGAATACTTCTATCAACACGCAGAAAAAGCTGTATTAAATCCTATAAGGGACAGTACAGGACAATCAATTCATGTTGACACATATTTAGGAGAGGTAAAAAGTTCGAAGCGTAGAGAAGTAAGTAAAGTACTTAATAGAGTTTTAAGTAGAATAGAACGAGCAAATAAATCTTATTCAATAGATGAATGGAAAAAAATATTAGGTGATTAGTATGATGGGGTTACAAAGTTATTACTTCGACAGCAATTAAAAGGTTCAGTGCTCGCTGTATAGGGTATTTAACAACTTCTTAGATAAATAAAAAGATCTTTGCAACCTTTTGCAAGGGTGATTACTTTCTAAATCAAATATACTTTTTAATTGTAATTAATTCAAATAATTGCTTAAGGGTGGTAAGTAAATGGGACAAGTGTGTAGAGAAATTAATTGTCGTGGTGAGGAAAGGAGAAAGGAAATAGTAAGCCTTTTTAAAGTAGACATCATGTCTAGAATAAAATTACTTCCTGGACAAGAACACATAAGCTGTACGGGTGATCAGTTAGAGAATGAATATTATTGTTTTTCTTATAGTGATCGAAAAGATCAAAAGAAAAAAGGTGTCTTTGTTTGTGGTTCACATGCAGCAAAACATTTTCTTGAACTAATCAATAAGTCTAATATAAGGTTGTTTAACCCTTTAATTGGTGAGGTAGCTGATAATAATCTTCAACATCAATTTGATAGACGAGTAGATGTAGATGGCGAGAGAACTGAAGCTGAAAATATTGTTGCTAGGAATTTAAGAGATGCGATAGATGTGTTAACGATCTGGTGGAACAATAAGATTAAGTATCCTTTGTCAGACATAAGAGCTCAACTAAATAATAATATGAATGAGGAGCCAAAATTTCGTGTTATTAAAGCTGTTAATACTATTATTTCAAGCGATCAAAGTGAATGTACGACTTTGAAAGAGATGAATAATAAATTAAAGGAAAAATATCCGAATATGAGAGATTATGATTTCAGTTTATTGAATGTAATTTTACAAAAGCATGGAATTAAATCTTATTTTGATTAATTATTAAATAGATGTAAAATGCATTAATCTTGATAGGGATTTTTATTCTCTTCTAAAAATGATCGTTAGACCTTAAGGGGCGATACACTGTGATTGTGCAGTGTCGAATTTTGCACACACGATAATGCCCCACCTCTTTTAGAGTAGAGGTTTTTAAGGTGCCCATATATAAAAGGGGTTTTGAAATAACAAATGCCTAACATTCGAATTACCCATCTTTCAGTCGCCTCATCTAGCAGTTCCGAATATGTTCATTCTTAATCTTCTCCACAAAATCACGGCAAGAACAAGCAAGATGACACATTGAATGGATAGTAAAAGCATTTGCATTCCAACAGGCGTATTTCCATTTGTCATTTGATCCACGATATTATGCACCGCGTGCCACATGATGACCCATTGCAGGCTGTTAGTGAGTGCCACAATTTCAGCTGCAACGAATCCAAATAAAAAGGCGAATAGGATTTGTGCCACTGTTAATGTGAGGCTTTTTCCGCTTAGTAGATTAGCAGAATGACCAAGGCCGAATAGTACGGCAGATCCCCAGATGGCGGTACTCAGATTGATCTGTTTTAAATATTGGAACAGGATGCCTCGAAAGATTCCTTCTTCAAACAGACCGACACACACCATGAAGAAACAAAGTGCTATAAAGGAAGAAAGGGTTAGATCCTTATTTAATCCAGCAATAAATGGAATGGCCTCGATGATAAGGATGGGAAATATCCACATACCAAGAGACCCTTTTCGAAAACCTATTTCTTTCAAGTGAAAACGACTTTTTTGAATAATGGATAGAAGTAAAAGACACCCAGCCAGCATCGCACAGCCATTGATGAGATAGATGTTCGTTGGATCGGTTACTTCTTTGATGGATATATAGACACCTGCACTTGTTGGGATGATTAAAGAAAAGAGCAGTAGAAGTACTGATTTTCGAATGATTGTGATTGGTTTCATGTTTTGATTCCTCCTCTAACGTCAGAGTAGTGGAATCAAGCATAAGTCACAATTAAATCTTCCTAACATGTCAATATTTAGCCCTAAGATGCACTTTAAGATGTTGTTCGTTTCTTTCGCTGCTTTAAAAGTTCGTTGATTTCCTCAGCAGTTGCTTGATCTTTTTTATACAATAGATACTTGATCAAAAAGAATAAAGCCATGACCACAAGGAAATTCACGATGAACGAAAGAAGACTGATTTCACCGCTGACGATGATGATGGTTGTCATAATCATACACATCACAAGGACGATATATAAGATTTGTTGAAAAAGAATCCGTTTGTGGCTGTACGTTTGTTTTGGATATAGCAAGAAGGTCAGGGCGCTTGAAAAAAAGGAACTGAACATGATTGCTTGTAAAATATAGATGGGCATTGTTCCAAACGTGAAACAGTAAATCAATACGAGTGCAGTAAAGATCAGACAAAATGTGATCAAAAGATTTGTGATATAACGTTTCATCCTGTTCACTTCCTCCGTAACCCAAGCTTCTCTTTTAATGCTTGAATATAAAAACGTGAAATCATCACTTTTTCCTCATTTGTAAGCTTTGCTTCAAAACGACCGCTTGTTTTAGGAGAAATAGCGGTAATAGAATCTATATTCAGAATCATCGATTTTGAAATCCTGACATAATCGTGCGCTTCAAGCAGTTCTTCAAGTTCAAATAACTTTTCCTTTAAGAGAAACACCCCGTCTGATGTATACAAAAACGACTTTTTATCAACGCTTTCTATATATAAAATTTCGTGATAATAGACCTTTTTCATTCTTTCTTTCGTGGGTTCTTGTGCTAAGAGATAAGGGGCTGATTGCTCCACTTGCTGGACAAGCTTTTCAATCGTGGAATTGAGCTCATAAATGTGAAAAGAAACATATTCTGATTGCGGCTTTTGAATGAAATGAATATCTGTTTTCATTGTTTTTATTTGTAATCCCTCTTCAAAATCGCATACATATACACATCATCAAACCCATTCTGACCAAGATCATACTCTCTCAATAAACCTTCTCGTACAAAGTCAATCTTCTCCAATAATTGAACAGAGGACGTGTTTGCTGGATCAATAATTGCTTCAATTCGATTCAGATTCATCTCCTGAAATCCATACCGTAACACCGCAGTAATCGCTTCCTTCATGATGCCTTTTCTCCAATGATCGTGATGTAATTCATAGCCAATTTCGGTGCGGCAGTGCTGTTTTTCTAGATTGAGAAAGCCGCAGCTGCCGATAATGGCTGGATTGTCTTTTAGAGAAATGCCCCAGCGGATGCCTGTTTGTTCTTTAAAGATTTTGTCATACCACTGGATTTCTCCTTTTGTGTCTTCGATGGTTTCATGTGCATCAATGCCCATGTAGCGGCACACGGTTTCATTAGATAAATAGATGTGCATATCCTTAGCGTCTTCGGTCGTTGCTTGTTTTAAGATTAGTCTTTCGGTATGAATAGTTGGAAATGTTTGTGGAAATATCAATTTATCTCTAGTCATATGTATCTCCTATTGTTTATTTTATTTAAATTATACCTGTACTGTTCGAATTTGTGGAACCCTTTGGTATAATATGAAATTACCATTGTGGTAATCATTTACATGTGAATTATACTAAAGAGAAAGAGGATAAGAGAAATGGGCATTTTTCTAATCATGATTTGTATCGTGATGATCACCGTAGCTTTAGTGATTTATTTATTTAAAAAGGGAGTCATTCGTTCTAAGGCGTTAGTAATTGTAGGTTCTGTTTTAGGAGGAACGGCAGTATTTGTTTGGGTGACAATGTTTTTTAATTTTCACTCTATATCTTTAACAGATGAATCGCTAGGTCATGTTAAGATCGGTCAAAAATTTGAAGGAGATCATACTCTTGTAGAGAATCCTCAATATTCTAATTCTAAACAGATGGTCTACATGGAAAAAGAAAACCAAGATTTTGTAGTATCAGTTGATCAACATCATCGAGTAACATCTATTTACAATCAATCAAAACAAAAAAATCTTCAAACATCTAAGGGAGTTAAAATTGGAGAAGATTATTCATCTGTGATACAAACATATGGAGATCAATTCAAGAAGCTCTGGTTTGTCGAAGGGTATAGCAAAGGAATACAATACCAAGATCAATCAAACGGTATCATTTTGGAGTTCTTTTTCAATGACAATACACTAGCACTCATTGAACTTCGTAGTAAGCGGAAATAAAAAAGTAGAAAGTAAAAACAAGCATTTCAATTGAAATGCTTGTTTTTATGTTGTTTTTCCATAACAAGCCTTACAATAAAAAACCCCTTCATTCCTCAGCCAAGCCTTCACCTCTGTCATTCCTTTTCTCTTTGGATAGACAAGCTTAACGTACACTTCTTCGTTTCCTTCTATCTTTTTCCGACAGCTAGCACACGTGGGTTCTTCGAATCGAAACAATCGACATACTCCTTTTTGTAGATATTTCTTCCATTATATCAAATATCCAACTTGTTCTTTCGACTCTATTCTTCACTTTCTCAATTTTTATCCGACATATGCTAAGTAAAAGAAATTTCCGTTTGTTGAAACCGTTTGAGAGAAAGCGTGCTCTAACAGGTGTAGGAGGTGTGAGTGAGATGAAGCAAGTGCGTCTAATTAAAAAAGCACAAAAAGGGAATGTCCCGGCATTTGAGAAATTAATGCTGATGTATCAGGAGCGTTTATATAAAACGGCTTTTCTCTACACAAGAAATAAAGAGGATTCGTTAGATGCTGTTCAAGAGACGGTATTAAAAGCGTTTAAGCATTTATCTGGCTTGAAAGAACCAACATATTTTTCTAGCTGGCTGACTCGGATTTTGATTCATACGATTTTTGCGATGAAGAAAAGGCAGCAAGATGTTGTGCCGTTTGAACAGCAGCACGAAAGCGTTGAGCGGAATGATTTTTTGGAAGACAAGCTAGATTTAAAACATGCTCTTGATGTGTTAGATGAGCAATACCAGATTGTGATTCAGCTATTTTATTTTCAAGATTATTCGATTTCAATGATCTCTCAGCAGATGGATATGCCTGAAGGAACGGTTAAAACTCATTTGTATCGCGCAAGAAAGTTATTAAAGCAAACATTGGAAAAGGAGGAGAGTGTCGATGGAACGAAAAGAAATGAAAAAGCTTTATGATGAGATTGAAGTACCAAAGGTTGAAGTAACCTCTGCAATTCGCCAAGCAATAGGAGATGTGAAAGCGGAAAAGAAAAGACGTTGGTTCACATGGAATTGGAGAACGCCAATATATTCTGTCATCATACTAATCGTTCTTTATTTGTCATCAGGCTTCCTTTTTCCTTCTCTTAATACAGCGATGGCACGTGTCCCGATTATTGGGCAGTTTTATATGATGTTTCACGATAAAGTAGGAATGTCTCTTTTTCAGAGTGAGATGGTGAAGCATGTCAATGAGGGAGCTGAATCAAGAGGGGTTAATGTGGAAGTGAACAGTGTGTATTATGATGCAGGGCGGCTTGTTTATACATTTACTGTGAATCGTTTGAATACAAAGAAAGATGTTGTCCCTTTCATAGTCGACTTAGATCCAGTAAATCAAGCTTCCCAATCGAGTTCCTACAATCATGAATTGAAAAAATTAAAAGATGGCCGTTATGTTGGGCAAGTGACAGTCTATACAAATGGTCAAACGATCAAACAAGGTCAACAAGTGCCACTTGTCATTTCGAAAATTGGGGATATTGTAGGGAATTGGCGCTTCAAAGTACCAGTGGTCAAGCAAAAAACCACTTTATTAGCGGGACAAAAAGACGTGTCTATTTTTAATGGGCGTTATCACTTAAGAAATGTACAGGTAGAAAATGGAGTGAAAAGCTCTGTTATTCAATATACCATTGATTACAATGGTTTTGCTAAAGACGATATAGTTAGTATAGAAAGAATGAAGGATAATCTAGGGAATGATTATCAGTTCGAAATTGGAACAGTCTTAGGAGAAAAACAACTGACTCCTGACAAAACTAGAAAAAATCATTTGACCATTTTAGATCAGCCGATTGATCCAGAGGCAACTGAATTAACATTTTACACAGGTGTGACAGACGAACAAGAAGAAAGCAAAATCATTCCTCTCCAGACAAAGCTGCCTGTTCAGTTCAAAACAAAGCATCATGGAATTGGAATCAAAATCAATAAAATAGAGCAAAAGGGGCATTCTGTAACAGTTGATTATCAATTTACTGGAGTAGACCAGAAAGAATTAGATGAAGATATTATGGAGAATGTAGGTGAATGGATAGGGTTAGGTGACGTTAAAAAGCTAAAATCATGGTCAGATTCTGAAGCAAATGATGAAAACGGATATTACTTAGAGAGGAACGATGCAAAGGTGACCAATGTAAAGACAGCCTCTTTGCAATCCACTTTTGAATTTGATAAGAAGTTAGACACATTAGCATTTAAAGATTATGGACTTGATCTTAATATGTCAGATCTGAACCGATTGGCACCACAGAGAGATATACTTGTAACCATTCCAGTCAAAAAAGAAACATCAAAAGCTAGTCGATAAATAAGAGAGCGAACATGATTACACATGTTCGCTTTTTGTCTGCTTTTGGACCAGCCGATTACGATGGAACGAGTACCGAATCAACATGAATGCGACAAAACTGGCTAAACCGCCAATCCAGCTTAAGTTCGTGACATTTGTATATTGTATAATCACACCGCCAATTGACGATCCGAGCATCATGCCGATATTCATTATCGCTGTATTAAAACTCAGCACGGTTTCTGATGCTTGGGGTTTTAGAGAGATGAGGTAAAACTGCTTCGCCGGAGTTGTCGTCCATGTAGCGATGCCCCATATGGCAAGCGTAATCAAGATACTTATTGTAGAGAATTGCGTAAAGAATAAAGCAAAGAGAGCGAGCATCTGGATCATGATGCTGATCGAGATGGTTCGGTTTGGTCCCCATTGATCAACGGCGAAGCCGCCAAATCGTGAGCCTATAAAAGCAGCGATTCCTAAAATGAGCAAGGCGATACTTGTCATTTCAAGAGAGAAGCCAGCAGTCTGTCGTAATAAAGGCGAGATATAAGCGAATACCATTGTGTAGCCTAAGATCCAAAAGACGGTCGTGGCTAATCCGCTGATCACTCTGCTATCTTGAAGGAGATGTAATTGTTGCTTCAATGGCAGATGTGAATGTCCCTCCATGCGTGGCAGTAATTGATAAAGCAGTAGTAAAAGACAAGCAGTACCTAGTGCAATGATGAGAAAAATATAGTGCCAATCCACATGACCTGATAGAAATGTGCCAATAGGGACACCAAGTACGAGTGAAACGGTAAAACCAGTAATGACCGTTGCCATCGCACTTCCCTTTTTTTCTGGAGGGGCGATCTGCGCTGCATAATTCGTGGCGACGACAATATATAAGCCGCCACTCATGGCCATGATGACTCGGGATAGCAGGAGCAGCACAAAGTGATGGCTAAAAAAGGCGACCACATTGCCTAAAATAAACACTAAAATAGCCGATAACAGAACCTTTTTTCGGTTTAATTTCGATGTTGCCATGACTAAAAAGAGAGCACCTACTGCATAAAAGAGAGAGTAAACGGTGATAAGCTGTCCGGCAGCAGGAATGGAGATATGTAAATCAGCAGAAATCATATCTAGAATGCCTGACACGACGAATTCTGACGTGCCTGTGACGAATGAACCGACAGCTAAAAGAATAATCAATAGCTGATGTGATATGTTTTTCATTTTTGAACCCTTCCTTCAATTTGATACGTTGTATTTAGTTTAAATTCCGTGCTAACATAAGTAAAATTGATGTTTTTCATGAAGGAGATGAGTAAATACTCATGAGCTTTGTTCGCTTTGACATTATCGCAAAAGTGGTCGAACTTGGCAGTTTTACCGCAGCAGCTGAAGCGTTAAATATGACACAGTCCGCAGTGAGTCATGCAGTGGCAAGTTTAGAAACGGAGTGGGGTGTGTCCTTATTCATTCGTGATCGTAAAAAGGGCATCATGCTGACAGATATCGGTCAAACGCTTCTCCCGCATATTAGAGAAGTGTTAAATAGAGTGGGGAAGATCCAGCAGGAAATTGCGCTCACAAAAAATATAGAAACGGGCTTGATTCGTATCGGCACATTTGCCAGTGCATCTGCTTGTTTATTGCCTAAGCTGCTTGTGAGCTATCAGAAAAAGCATCCGAAAATCGAATTTAAATTTTATGAGGGAACGTATGAAGAAATATTGGAGTGGCTGGACTCTGGCATCATTGATGTTGGTTTTGTTGTGAAAGGCCATGCAGATGAAGCTTTTGACTTGCTGCCGCTGATCAAAGATGAGATGGTGGTCGCCTATCATCCAAATCACCGTTTTCACCAGCAGTCCATTGTAGACATCACAGATTTGGCGGATGAACCATTTATTATGCCGACTGGCATGTATCAATCACATGTAGAAGATATTTTTTCTGACGCTCAATTGAAGCCAGCTACTTTATTTGAAGTACACGATTGTACGACCATTGCTCGTATGGTTGGGGAAGGGCTTGGTGTCACGATAGGCCCTGAGCTGTTTTTAAAAACGCAGCAGCTTGTGCACATTCGTCAGTTGAATGTCTCTCATCATCGTGAGGTTGCGCTCGCCTGTCCGTCTCTCTCCCAAGCTTCTCCGGCAGTGAAAGAGTTTTTCCATGTAGCCGAAGCGGTTTTTGCAAAAGAGAAGGATTTGGAGAAGGGTGTATAAAGAACTAGATGTGATTTTCCAAATTCGTGTAATAAGACGAATGAAGCGGACATTTCTTTGAAAAATGTTCGCTTTTCGTATTGTGTTTTAAAAATGAAGTTGGTACAATAGACACAGAAATCAAATAGATAGAAGTCGTATAATAGCGGGGATATGGCCCGCAAGTTTCTACCAAGCTACCGTAAATAGCTTGACTACGTCAATTCACACTCGTTTGATATAAATCATGCATTGTTCTTGTTTTATGTCACCGTCTGAATTCACATATGTAGTCAAGCGTCCCAAAACTGTTGGGGCGTTTTTTATTTGACTTGTGAATGGGGCAGACTAAAGCAAAAGGACATGAAGGGAGTCAGTTGGCTTGAAACAGTTTTTTCAATTTGATGAGTTAGGAACGAATTACCGCAGAGAAATCATCGGTGGTTTAACCACATTTTTGTCGATGGCTTACATTCTGTTTGTCAATCCGATCACACTTGCTTTAGTAGCAGTACCGGATTTTCCAGATAAATTACGAATTGATCAGGGCGCTGTCTTTACAGCGACGGCGTTAGCCTCTGCCGCAGGGTGTATTCTGATGGGGCTGATTGCTAGGTATCCAATTGCGATTGCACCAGGTATGGGCTTGAATGCCTTTTTCGCCTTCTCGGTTGTTCTTGGCATGGGCATCACATGGGAAGCAGCACTTTCTGGTGTATTTGTTTCAGGATTGATTTTCGTTGCCCTTTCTTTAACAGGTTTCCGTGAAAAAATCATCAATGCCATTCCGGCTGAGCTAAAGCTTGCGGTTGGTGCAGGTATTGGTCTATTCATTACATTTGTCGGTCTGCAAGGCTCTGGTATTATCGCCAATAATGATAATACGCTCGTTTCGATTGGAAACATTCATAGTGGTCCTGTTCTATTGACGGTGTTTGGTATCGTAGTGACCGTTATTTTAATGGTTCTTCGAGTGAATGCAGGTGTCTTCATTGGGATGCTTGTGACAGCTATTGCAGGAATGATTGTTGGTCTTATACCAGTTCCGACGCAAATTGTGGGAAGTATTCCAAGCTTATCTCCAACCTTTGGACAAGCCTTGATTCACTTGCCAGACATCTTCTCGATTCAAATGCTTGTCGTGATTTTAACGTTCTTATTCGTTGGGTTCTTTGATACAGCAGGAACGCTTGTGGCTGTTGCAACCCAAGCTGGTTTAATGAAAAATAATGAGCTGCCGCGTGCAGGAAGAGCACTTCTAGCGGATTCATCTTCAATCGTTGTAGGTTCTATTCTTGGAACATCGACGACAACATCTTATGTTGAATCTAGCTCAGGTGTTGCTGCTGGTGCACGTTCTGGATTTGCAGCTGTCGTGACAGGTATTTTCTTCTTGCTTGCGATGTTCTTCTCGCCGCTTTTATCCATCGTTACTTCGAATGTGACAGCACCTGCTTTAATCATTGTTGGTGCACTGATGGTCGCTCCGCTTGCGAAGATTGCATGGGATCGTTTTGAAATTGCCGTACCAGCGTTCTTAACGATGATTATGATGCCACTCACATACAGTATTGCAACAGGGATTGCGGTTGGCTTTATTTTCTACCCGATTACGATGATCTTTAAAGGGAAAGCCAAAGAAGTACATCCGATTATGTACGGATTGTTTGTGATCTTTATTCTCTACTTTGCTTTCTTAAATCATTAATAGTTCGCCTGAAGCAGCAGCTCATGGAAGCTGCTGTTTTTTTGTTTTGCCCTAATTTTCTTGCCATTTTAAAACCTCTGATGCCCTTTAGCCGTCTATTCGTATGAACGTCAAGGAATCTTGACTGAACAGAGAGACTCCGCTACTTTAAGAGGAGTCATCCTTACAGGTCATTCGTATGAGCCTGTAAGGATTGTGCTGGATAGGAGTTGATATGAGATGTTAGAAAAAGATGAAGAGCAAAGTACATCAGACTTAAAAAATGAAGAGCCATCAATAGATCAAGAAACGAGGCAATCCCGCCTTAGCAGAAGCGCCGCAAAACGTGGAAGAACGTCGAAAGTAAAAGTAGCAGCGGATGATGAGCGTTCTGCCATTCAGCGTATGCTGCAAGGTGTAGGAGGCGCGTTTAAGCGCTATGGCTCATATGGACTTGCGATGTTAAAATCACCGAGCCGGGCCATCAATCAAGCGGAAACATTACGGATGAAGTACGCCTGGATCTCGATTGTGTTATTCAGCGTGTTTTTTGCTTTAGGCAACTATGTTCAATTAAAGGCGTCAAAGACTCGTTTATTAGGCTTTGGCATTCATTACTCTTTTGGTGACGCCTTTTTGAGGGTAGCGGTCTTTACACTCATTCTGCTCACATTGATGATGCTGACCGTCTGGTTACTCGGTAAGTACATGCTAAAAGGAAACATATCACTGAAAGAAGTGATCATGAAGTTTGGTGCCGCACTTGTACCGGTTTTGGTTTTATCCATCCTTTGGCTTGTATTTGCCATGCTGAATATTCCATATGTGACGGTCATTTTATCTGTGATGATGTTTTTTGGTCTCCAGTTGATTGCGGTCGTGCTGTTTCGCTCGATTCAATCGGAGCATGAAGCGGTGCGCGGTGATTTGATGTATGCTGGCTGGATCTTTTTATTGGTGGAGCTTGTCATCATTGCACTGCTCTGGGGCATTGTCGGAGAGTATTTGATTCCTTCACTTGTGCCTGTTCGATTTGGATAATACACACACTGAAAACCTCCTTTTTCAAAAAAGGAGGTTTTCATGTTGAGAAGAGGAAAAAACGGGTAAACTCTTGGTAACAAAGACCACCGTTCTTGTCGAAAGATATATGTGTTTTTCTCGCGCAAATTTGATTGTATCAAGGTATGTTCTCTAGTAGAATATGGGGTGCTTTATTTGATTTTTTAGTGCAGGGGGTTCGAATCGTGCTTCAACAACTTTTATCCAATGCGTTCACCATGGTTTTGATCATTTTAGTGATTAATATTGTCTATGTTTCATTTTCCACCATGCGTTTGATTTTAACAATGAAAGGCAGACGGTACGCAGCAGCTTTTGCTGGTACGATTGAAATGCTGATTTATGTGATTGGATTAAGTATCGTACTTGATAACTTAGATCAAATCCAAAATGTCATTGCGTATGCGTTAGGTTATGGGATGGGGATCATTGTCGGGATGAAAATTGAAGAGAAGCTGGCACTTGGCTACACAACTGTTAACGTGATCACAAAAGAATTAGATGTCGATCTCCCAAGGCAATTGAGAGAAAAAGGATATGGTGTCACCAGCTGGGTAGCAGGCGGTCTTGAAGGAGACCGGACAGCATTGCAAATTTTAACACCGAGAAAATATGAACTGCAATTATATGAAACGATTAAAACGCTGGATTCAAAGGCATTTATCATTTCATATGAGCCCAAATCGATTCACGGCGGCTTCTGGGTGAAGGCTGTGAAGAAAAGGAGAATTAAAGAATGACCGCAAAACCAAAGAAGAAGAAATTCTATGTGGAAGACGACATGACGATCGATCAAGTGTTGTCCCAGATGGCAGCGGAAGGCTACGCGCCAGTCCGACGAATGGAGGAGCCCATTTTTCAGGAAAAGAAGGAAAATGGGTCGATTCAGATCATTCCGATTGGGAAAAAAATCGTATTTGAAGGAAAAACAGTCTAAATCCGAACATTAAAACGACGACTTCATAGATTGTTCGATAAATCCGTTGACATCATGAACATCCGTTGTTAAGATAAACATGAATTCAAAACACGAACCTCATATAATCTTGGGAATATGGCCCATAAGTTTCTACCCAGTTACCGTAAATGACTGGACTATGCAGGATAGTGAACAAAACTGACATGGCGTTTCAAAAGCGAACAGCGCTTACCATGGCCCGGTTTGTGTTGCTTCCTAACAATGCAATGCAAATCGGGCCTTTTTGTTCGGCGTTTGACAAGCTGCTTAGGTTTGGGAAGCGTGTCAAACGATACAAAATCGAATATCAGCTTAAAGGTGGGGACAAAATGAAGCCGCTTGTAGGTGTCATCATGGGAAGTACATCTGATTGGGAAACAATGAAGAATGCGTGCGATATCTTAGAGGAATTAGACATTCCGTATGAAAAACAGGTCGTATCCGCACACCGGACACCTGACTTGATGTTTGAATATGCGACAGAAGCAAGAGGTAAAGGACTAAAAGTCATCATTGCCGGTGCTGGAGGCGCAGCACATTTACCGGGGATGGTCGCAGCGAAAACGACACTGCCGGTCATTGGTGTGCCCGTACAATCAAAAGCACTAAATGGACTGGATTCCTTATTATCCATCGTTCAAATGCCAGGCGGTGTACCAGTTGCGACAGTGGCGATTGGCAAAGCCGGTGCAACAAATGCAGGGCTTCTAGCTGCACAAATGATTTCAGCATTTGATGAAACAATCGCTGCTCGCCTTGAGGAAAGAAGAGAGCAAACAAAACAGACTGTACTAGAAAGCAGTGATCAGCTTGGCTAAGCAGACCATTTTTCCAAACGCAACCATCGGTATTATCGGCGGAGGACAGCTTGGCAGATATATGGCCGTCAGCGCAAAGCAAATGGGATACCGGGCAGCTGTCTTAGACCCAGTCGCACAATCTCCTTGTGGACAGGTTGCTGATATAGAAATCACAGCTGCTTATAGTGACCTCGATGGGATTCGACAGCTGGCAGAAATCAGCGATGTCGTGACATATGAATTTGAAAATATTGATTATGATGCACTTAATCAATTGAAGGAAGAAGCCAATTTACCGCAAGGAAGTGAACTTCTTCTTTTAACTCAAAATCGTGAAACGGAGAAAAAAGGGATTGTAGATGCAGGCTGTGAAGTCGCACCTTACCGCATCATTCATGATGAAAAAGAGCTGGAAGACGCAGTAACCGTACTTGGTTTGCCAGCCGTGCTGAAAACATGCAGAGGCGGCTACGACGGAAAAGGGCAGTATGTGATCAAGGAAAAGGGACAGCTTCACGAAGCAGCTGAATTGCTCACACATGGAGCATGTATTTTAGAAAGCTGGGTCCCATTTCAAATGGAGCTCTCGGTGATCGTCACTCGTTCTATTCACGGGGAGATTGCGGTATTTCCAGTCGCTGAGAACATTCATAAGCACAACATTTTGTTCCAGAGTATTGTGCCTGCAAGAGTAGGTGAAAGCATTCAGGAAAAGGCAAAAGTGCTGGCAACGACACTGGCTGAAAAGCTAGCGCTAGTTGGTACACTTGCTGTAGAACTGTTCCTGACAAACGAAGGAGAGCTACTCGTCAATGAACTGGCGCCTCGCCCGCATAATTCTGGTCATTATACGCTCGATTTATGTGAGACGAGTCAGTTTGAACAGCATATTCGCGCGATATGTGGTTTGCCGCTTGGCGGTACAGCCCTTTTATCAGAGGGCATGATGGTGAACTTATTAGGCGATGAAGTAGACATCCCAAAAGAGCATCCTGAGCTTCTCAAAGAAGCGAAGCTTTATCTATATGGAAAGCATGAAGTAAAAACCGGCCGCAAAATGGGTCATATGACTTTTATGAAACAGTTTGATGATGAATGGATGACAAACATCACAAAGATATGGACTGAAAGAGATGGAGGAAACGGGAAATGATCGAACGTTACGCACGACCAGAAATGTCAGCAATCTGGACAGAGGAAAACAAATTTAATGCATGGCTTGAAGTAGAAATTCTCGCTTGTGAAGCTTGGGCAGAGCTTGGTGTTATTCCAAAAGAAGACGTTGTGACTATGCGTAAGAATGCAAGCTTTGATATTGATCGTATTCTAGAGATTGAACAAGACACGCGCCATGACGTGGTTGCCTTTACGCGTGCTGTATCTGAATCTCTAGGAGAAGAAAGAAAGTGGGTTCATTACGGGTTAACCTCTACAGACGTAGTGGATACGGCACTTTCATATCTATTAAAGCAGGCGAATGATATCTTGCTCAAGGACATTGAGAGATTTGTTGACATCCTAAAAGAAAAAGCTAAAGAGCATAAATACACTGTCATGATGGGACGTACACACGGTGTACACGCTGAACCGACAACATTTGGCCTGAAGCTTGGTCTTTGGTACGAAGAAATGAAGCGTAACCTAGAACGTTTTAAACAAGCAAAAGCTGGCATCGAATACGGTAAAATTTCTGGAGCTGTTGGCACATATGCGAACATCGACCCGTTTGTTGAGCAATATGTATGTGAGAAGCTTAGTATCAAAGCTGCACCAATCTCAACCCAAACCTTGCAGCGTGATCGTCATGCAGATTACATGGCAACTCTTGCACTCGTCGCAACAAGCATTGAGAAATTTGCTGTTGAAATTCGTGGACTTCAAAAGAGTGAAACACGTGAAGTAGAAGAGTTCTTTGCAAAAGGACAAAAAGGATCATCAGCAATGCCGCATAAACGCAACCCAATCGGCTCTGAAAATATGACGGGAATTGCCCGCGTCATCCGTGGATATATGCTGACAGCTTATGAGAATGTACCACTTTGGCATGAGCGTGATATTTCTCATTCGTCTGCTGAGCGCATCATTTTACCAGACGCAACGATTGCACTGAACTATATGCTAAACCGTTTCTCAAACATTGTGAAAAACTTGACGGTCTTCCCTGAGAACATGAAACGCAACATGGACCGCACACTTGGCTTGATTTACTCACAGCGCGTTCTTCTTGCATTAATCGATACAGGCATGGCACGTGAAGAGGCATATGATACGGTTCAGCCGAAGGCAATGGAAGCGTGGGAAAAGCAAGTGCATTTCCGTTCATTAGTAGAAGCGGAAGAAAAAATCACATCACGCTTAACACCTGAACAAATCGCTGACTGCTTCGATTACAACTATCACTTGAAAAATGTCGATATGATTTTCGAACGTCTAGGTCTTGCGTAAGAAAAGGGCCACCTGCTCGTCAGGTGCCCAATCCTGAAAATTGCCAACATTCAAATTAGGAGGCCAACCTGAATGACTGTGAAACAAGAACTTCTCTACGAAGGCAAAGCGAAAAAAATCTATCAGACCGATGACGAGCAAATTTTATATGTCGAATATAAAGACTCAGCGACAGCATTTAACGGCGAAAAGAAAGCTGAAATCGAAGGCAAGGGCAGACTGAATAACGAAATTTCAAGCTTAATCTTTCAAATGCTACATGAGAAAGGGATCAACAATCACTTTGTGAAACGACTTTCTGAAACAGAACAGCTCATTCAAAAGGTGCAGATTGTGCCGCTTGAAGTCGTTGTACGAAATGTGGTGGCAGGCAGTATGTCAAAGCGCCTTGGCATTCCAGAGGGAACAAAACTGGATACACCATTGATCGAGTTTTACTACAAAGATGATGCACTCGGCGATCCGCTCATTACAGAAGATCATATTCGCATTTTAGATGCAGCGACACCAGAGCAGGTCGAGGAAATGAAGCAGATCACAAGACAAGTAAATGAAGAGTTAAAGCAAATCTTCTCAGACTGCCATGTGAATTTAATTGATTTCAAGCTTGAATTCGGAATAGATCACGAGAATCGTATTTTGCTAGCTGATGAGATTTCACCTGATACGTGCAGGCTTTGGGACAAAGATACAAACGAAAAGCTTGATAAAGACGTGTTCAGACGAAACCTGGGAGGCTTAACAAATGCATACGAAGAAATTTTCAAAAGACTTGGAGGCCATAAACATGTATAAAGTGAAAATTTTTGTCAGCTTAAAAGAGAGCGTTCTTGATCCACAAGGAAGTGCCGTGCAGCACGCCTTGCACAGCATGTCTTATCAGGAAGTAAAGGATGTCCGTATCGGGAAATACATGGAGCTTGTCATTGAAAAATCAGATCGTGATTTAGACACAGTCGTCAAAGAAATGTGTGAAAAATTACTGGCCAACACGGTGATTGAAGATTACCGCTATGAGGTGGAGGAGGTTGTCGCACAGTGAAGTTTGCAGTGATCGTCTTGCCTGGCTCTAACTGTGATATCGATATGTACCATGCGATTCAAGATGAGTTAGGTGAACAAGTTGAATATGTATG
This sequence comes from Bacillus sp. FSL W8-0920, assembly GCF_038593215.1. Classification (NCBI taxonomy): domain Bacteria; kingdom Bacillati; phylum Bacillota; class Bacilli; order Caryophanales; family Bacillaceae; genus Bacillus; species Bacillus sp. FSL W8-0920. The sequence continues at coordinate 652,348 of NZ_CP151974.1, forward strand.
GCACGACGAAACGAGTCTAGACCGATTTGACGGTGTACTCGTACCAGGCGGTTTCTCTTATGGGGATTACTTAAGATGCGGTGCGATTGCTCGCTTTTCAAACATCATGCCGGCGGTGAAAACAGCAGCTGCGGAAGGAAAACCTGTTCTTGGTGTTTGTAATGGGTTCCAAATCCTTCAGGAGCTTGGCATTCTTCCAGGTGCGATGAGACGAAATAAAGACTTAAAATTTATCTGTCGTCCAGTTGAACTCATTGTAGAGAACAACGAAACGCAATTTACAAGCGGCTATCAAAAAGGCGAATCCATTTCGGTTCCTGTAGCGCACGGTGAAGGCAACTTCTACTGTGATGAAGACACTTTAGCGAAGCTGATTGAAAATAACCAAATCGCTTTCACTTACGGAGACGATATTAACGGCAGTGTCAATCGAATTGCAGGTATAACGAATGAAGAGGGCAATGTACTCGGCATGATGCCGCACCCTGAGCGCGCGGTTGATACATTACTAGGCAGCGCAGACGGACTTAAATTGTTTCAATCTATCGTGAAAAATTGGAGGGACACTCATGTCACTACTGCTTGAACCAAGTCACAAGCAAATTAAAGAAGAGAAATTGTATCAGCAAATGGGATTGAGTGATGAAGAATTCGCTTTAATCGAATCCATTATTGGCAGGCTGCCAAACTACACAGAAATAGGCATTTTTTCTGTCATGTGGTCAGAGCATTGCAGTTATAAAAACTCAAAGCCTGTCTTAAGCAAATTCCCGACAAAAGGAGAGCATGTTCTTCAAGGTCCTGGGGAAGGCGCTGGAATCGTTGATATTGGAGACAACCAAGCGGTTGTATTTAAAATCGAATCACATAACCATCCATCTGCGATTGAACCGTATCAAGGAGCAGCTACTGGTGTCGGCGGAATTATCCGTGATGTATTCTCCATGGGTGCGCGTCCAATTGCTGTACTAAACTCTCTTCGTTTTGGTGAACTGACTTCACCGCGCGTGAAGTACTTGTTTGAAGAAGTAGTGGCAGGGATCGCAGGCTATGGAAACTGTATCGGAATTCCTACAGTCGGCGGAGAAGTTCATTTTGATCAAAGCTATGAAGGCAATCCGCTCGTGAATGCGATGTGTGTTGGATTAATCAATCATGAGGACATCAAAAAAGGGCAGGCAAAAGGTGTCGGCAACACGGTAATGTATGTTGGTGCTAAAACCGGACGTGACGGTATTCACGGTGCAACATTTGCGTCTGAAGAATTTTCTGATGAATCAGAAGAAAAACGTTCAGCGGTTCAAGTCGGTGATCCATTCATGGAAAAACTTTTGCTTGAAGCGTGCCTTGAAGTCATCAAAAACGATGCGCTCGTTGGAATTCAAGATATGGGAGCGGCTGGCTTAACAAGCTCAAGTGCGGAAATGGCGAGTAAAGCAGGTTCTGGGATTGAGATGAATTTAGACCTCATTCCGCAGCGTGAAACAGGCATGTCCGCATACGAAATGATGCTGTCTGAATCACAAGAGAGAATGCTTCTAGTCATTGAAAAAGGCCGTGAGCAAGAAATCATTGATATTTTCGAAAAATACGATCTTGAAGCAGTATCAGTTGGTCATGTGACAGACGATAAAATGCTTCGTTTACTCCATCAAGGTGAAGTGGTATGTGAGCTTCCTGTTGACGCTCTTGCAGAAGAAGCACCGGTTTATCATAAGCCGTCAAGCGAGCCTGCATACTATCGTGAGTTTTTAGAAACGAAAGTGGAAGCTCCAGCGATCACAGATGCAGCAGAGACATTAAAGCAGCTCCTTCAGCAGCCAACGATTGCAAGTAAAGAATGGGTCTATGATCAGTATGACTACATGGTTCGGACAAATACCGTCGTTGCACCTGGCTCTGATGCAGGTGTACTAAGAATCCGCGGAACGAAAAAAGCCCTAGCGATGACAACAGATTGTAACGCACGCTATCTCTACCTTGATCCAGAGGTCGGCGGGAAAATCGCCGTCGCAGAAGCAGCACGTAACATTGTCTGCTCAGGCGCTCGTCCACTTGCAGTGACAGATAACCTGAACTTCGGTAACCCGGAGAAACCAGAAATTTTCTGGCAAATTGAAAAATCTGCTGACGGGATTAGCGAAGCATGCCGCACGCTAAGCACACCAGTTATCGGTGGGAACGTCTCTTTATATAACGAATCAAATGGAACAGCGATTTACCCAACACCAGTCATTGGGATGGTTGGTTTGGTCGAAGATACTGCTCATATTACGACGCAATCGTTCCAGCAGGCTGGCGATGTCATTTTCGTCATTGGTGAGACGAAGGAAGAATTTGCAGGCAGTGAGCTTCAAAAGATGACAGAAGGTCGTATTTACGGAAAAGCACCGGAAATTGATTTGAACGTAGAGCTTTCGCGTCAAGAAGCCCTGCTAGCCGCGATTCAAAACGGTCTCGTTCAATCAGCACACGATGTGTCTGAAGGCGGACTTGGTGTAGCACTTGCTGAAAGTACATTTGGAACTGACGGGCTTGGTGCAGATATCCAAATCGATTTAAACAGCGAAGCTTCATTATTCAGTGAAACACAGTCACGTTTTGTCGTCACAGTCAAACTGGAGCACCGCGAAGCGTTTGCTGCGGCTGTCAAAGATGCGAAAGAAGTCGGAACGGTTACAAATGATGGTGTGTTTACTGTCAAAAATCAAGAAGGACAACAATGGATTCATGCAGCGGTCAACGAGCTTGAACGTGCATGGAAAGGAGCGATCCCATGCTTGCTGAAATCAGAGGCTTAAATGAAGAGTGTGGTGTCTTTGGGGTTTGGGGACACGAAGAAGCCCCGCAAATCACATATTACGGATTGCATAGCCTTCAGCACCGAGGACAAGAAGGTGCGGGAATCATTGCAACAGATGGTGAGAACCTCACATCACACAAAGGCCTTGGACTGATTACGGAAGTCTTTCAAAACGGTGAGCTAAAGGATTTGAAAGGAAAAGGTGCGATCGGACACGTTCGATATGCGACAGCAGGCGGAGGCGGCTTTGAAAATGTGCAGCCCCTCTTCTTCCGTTCGCAAAACAATGGCAGTCTTGCCCTTGCTCATAATGGAAACTTAGTGAATGCAACGCAGTTAAAGCAGCAGCTAGAGAACCAAGGGAGCATTTTCCAGACCTCTTCTGATACCGAAGTGCTGGCACATTTAATTAAGCGCAGCGGACATATGGAATTGAAGGAACAGATCAAAAATGCGCTGTCCATGCTTAAGGGAGCCTATGCTTTCTTAATCATGACGGAAACAGAAATGATCGTGGCGCTTGATCCAAACGGCTTACGCCCGCTTTCACTTGGTATGCTTGGGGATGCTTATGTTGTCGCTTCTGAAACATGTGCATTTGATGTTGTCGGTGCCACATATTTACGTGATGTGGAGCCTGGCGAAATGCTGATCATTAATGATGAAGGCTTAAAATCTGAGCGCTTCTCGATGAATATTAACCGCAGCATGTGCAGCATGGAATATATTTATTTCTCAAGACCTGACAGCAATATCAACGGCATCAATGTGCATAGTGCGAGAAAGAGTCTTGGCAAAAAGCTTGCTGAGGAAGCGCATGTCGAAGCAGATGTTGTGACAGGTGTACCAGATTCCAGTATTTCTGCAGCGATTGGATATGCCGAAGCAACAGGTATTCCGTATGAGCTCGGTTTGATTAAAAACCGTTATGTTGGCCGGACGTTTATCCAGCCGTCTCAAGCATTGCGTGAGCAGGGCGTACGGATGAAGCTGTCTGCTGTGCGCGGTGTAGTCGAAGGAAAGCGTGTTGTGATGGTGGATGATTCCATCGTACGCGGGACAACGAGCCGCAGAATTGTCACGATGCTAAGAGAAGCGGGTGCGACGGAAGTCCATGTACGCATTAGTTCACCGCCAATCGCACACCCATGTTTTTATGGAATTGATACATCCACACACGAAGAGCTGATTGCTTCATCTCATTCAGTGGAAGAAATTAGACAGGAAATCGGTGCGGACACCATTGCATTTTTATCTGTAGACGGTTTAATGGACGGGATTGGCAGGAAGTATGATGATCCGCAGCGCGGTCAGTGTTTAGCATGCTTTACTGGGAAATACCCGACTGAAATATATGAAGATACGGTTCTTCCGCATGTGAAGGAAACGGTCTTGACGAAATAATCGAATAAAGGAGCAGCAGTCAAGATGAGTTGATATGCTGCTCTTTCATTCTGCCGAAAATACATGGAAAGCAGCAGCTAAAAGGAGTGAATGGGATGTCAGAAGCATATAAAAACGCCGGTGTCGACATCGAAGCAGGGTACGAAGCCGTCAAACGAATGAAAACACACGTAGAACGTACAAAACGAGCAGGTGTCATGGGCGCTCTAGGTGGATTTGGCGGTATGTTTGATCTATCTGAGCTGCCATACAAAAAGCCCGTTCTTGTTTCAGGAACAGATGGTGTCGGAACGAAATTAAAGCTTGCCTTTTTAATGGATAAACACGATACGATCGGCGTCGATGCCGTGGCCATGTGTGTCAACGATGTGCTTGCACAAGGGGCAGAACCGCTCTTTTTCTTAGATTACTTAGCCGTTGGAAAAGCAGATCCGGTAAAAATTGAATCCATTGTCAAAGGTGTGGCTGACGGATGTGAGCAGTCTGGTTCAGCACTTGTCGGCGGTGAGACAGCCGAAATGCCAGGTCTTTACACAGAAGAAGAATATGATATTGCTGGTTTTTCAGTAGGTGTAGTTGAAAAGGATGAAATCGTAACGGGAGAGGGCATCAAGGAAGGGCATTTGCTTATTGGACTCAGCTCAAGCGGAATTCATAGCAATGGATACTCTCTCGTTCGTAAAGTCTTGCTGGAAGACGCTGGTCTTGACCTGCATCAAACGTATGAACCTTTTACAAGACCGCTCGGAGAAGAGCTTCTTGAACCGACAAAAATTTATGTGAAGCCCGTACTCAAACAAGTGAAAGCCGGCAAGGTTGACGGCATGGCACATGTGACAGGCGGCGGTTTTATTGAGAATTTACCACGTATGCTGCCTGAAGGTCTTGGTGTTGAGGTAGATAACGGCTCATGGCCAGTTCCCCCTATTTTCTCCTTTATTCAAGAAAAGGGTCAGTTGAAGGCAGAAGAGATGTTCAACGTGTTTAATATGGGCATTGGCTTTGTCCTAGCTGTCAAAGAGGACGATCTTGTGGATGTGATTAGCGAGCTTGAACAGGATGGAGAGAAAGCATTTCTCATCGGACGTGTTCAAAAAGGAGAAGGTGTCACATTCGGCGGTGGAAGCCTCTCATGAAGAAGTTTGCGATCTTCGCCTCTGGAAGCGGGACGAACTTTCAAGCCATTATAGATACGTTAAAAGAAGAAAAGTGGCAGGCAGAGGCCGCCATTGTGATTTGTGATAAACCGGGTGCAAAGGTGCTGGAGCGTGCTGAGAAAGAGGGCATTCCCTCCTTTGCTTTTACCCCGAAGGCTTTTCCGAATAAAGCCGCTTTTGAACAAACAATCATCGAACAACTGAGGCTTCATGAAGTAGAATGGGTTTTCCTTGCGGGGTATATGAGACTAATCGGCCCGACATTACTTGAAGCATACAAAGGGAAAATCGTGAATATCCACCCATCCTTGCTGCCAGCTTTCCCTGGTCTTGATGCCATCGGACAGGCGCATCAAGCAGGCGTCAAAGTGGCAGGCATCACTGTCCATTTTGTTGATGAAGGGATGGATACAGGTCCGATTATTGACCAAGCCGCGATCTATATTGAACAAGGCGAAGAGCTTGAATCAATTGAAAAAAGAATGCATGAACTAGAACACACACTATATCCAAAAGTGATCAAATCACTTTTAGAATTATCTTAATGAGGTGACGAAGGCATGACGATCAAACGCGCATTAATCAGTGTTTCTGATAAAACGAATCTTGTACCTTTTGTGAAAGAATTAACAGAACTTGGTGTTGAAGTCATTTCAACTGGAGGTACTCATAAGCTTCTTCAAGAAAATGGCATTGATGTCATTGGGATTTCTGAAGTCACTGGATTCCCTGAAATCATGGACGGACGACTCAAAACGCTTCACCCGAACATTCATGGTGGATTATTGGCAGTGAGAGAAAACGATGAGCATATGGCACAGATTGAAAAGCATGGCATTCAGCCGATTGATCTTGTTGTCGTGAATCTCTATCCTTTCAAAGAGACGATCTCAAAAGACGATGTAACGTATGAAGAAGCAATTGAAAACATTGATATTGGCGGACCGGGAATGCTTCGTGCGGCATCGAAAAACCACCAAGACGTTACAGTGATTGTCGATCCTCGTGACTATGATACAGTCGTTCAGCAAATCAAAGAAGGCGGCGTGTCACTTGAGAAAAAACGTGAGCTTGCGGCGAAGGTATTCCGTCATACAGCTGCTTACGATGCCCTCATTGCAGATTATTTAACGAACTTTGTTGGCGAAACAGAGCCAGAGCAGTTCACCGTCACGTTTGAGAAAAAACAATCCCTTCGCTATGGAGAAAACCCGCACCAAGCGGCGACTTTCTATGAAAATGCTCTTCCAAGCAAAGGCTCTTTGGCAACAGCTACACAGTTACATGGAAAAGAGCTTTCCTACAACAATATTAAAGATGCAGATGCAGCTCTTCAAATCGTACGTGAATTTACGGAGCCAGCGGCTGTAGCTGTAAAACATATGAACCCATGCGGCGTTGGTACAGGAGAAACGATTGCAGAAGCGTTTGACCGTGCATTCAAAGCAGATGAAACCTCTATTTTTGGCGGCATTGTGGCGCTTAACCGTGAAGTTGACAAGCAAACGGCTGAGGTGCTCCATACGATTTTCTTAGAAATCGTCATCGCTCCATCGTTTAGCCAAGAAGCGCTTGACGTGTTAACAGCGAAAAAGAACCTTCGTATATTAACATTAGATGTAGAAGCAGATCTTGAGAAAAAAGAAAAGCAGCTGACAAGTGTTCATGGCGGACTGCTCGTGCAGGATATTGATACGTATGGCTTAGAGGAAGCAACGATCTCTATTCCAACGAAAAGAGAACCTACAGAAGACGAATGGAAAGACTTAAAGCTTGCTTGGAAAGTCGTCAAGCATGTGAAATCAAATGCGATTGTCCTTGCAAAAGATCAAATGACAGCAGGGATCGGCGCTGGTCAGATGAACCGCGTGGGCTCAGCAAATATTGCGATTGAGCAAGCAGGTGAAAAAGCGAAAGGAAGCGCACTAGGCTCTGATGCATTCTTCCCGATGGGCGATACAGTGGAAGCTGCTGCAAAGGCAGGCGTCACAGCAATCATCCAGCCAGGTGGTTCCATTCGTGATGAAGAATCAATCCAAAAAGCAGATGAATACGGCATCGCCATGGTCTTCACTGGCGTTAGACATTTCAAACATTAAGGGGATGACAGTGTGAACGTATTAATTATCGGCAGAGGCGGAAGAGAGCATACCATCGCATGGAAAGTGAACCAAAGTGAACTTGTCAGCCAAGTATTTGTCGCACCTGGCAATGATGGAATGGCAGACGCTGCGAAGCTTGTACCGATCGACGAAGGTGATCATGAGGCATTAATTCGTTTTGCAAAAGACAATGAAATCGGCTTAACGATTGTCGGTCCAGAGGTTCCTTTAATTGCAGGTGTCGTCGATGCATTTGAAGAGGCAGGTCTAAAGGTATTTGGACCAAATGCAAAAGCTGCGGTCATTGAAGGCTCAAAGGAATTTGCAAAAGACTTAATGAAAAATTATGAGATCCCGACCGCCGCTTATGCCACTTTTACATCGTTTGAAGAAGCGAAGGCATATGTGGAAGAAAAGGGTGCGCCGATTGTCATTAAAGCAGATGGTCTCGCAGCAGGAAAAGGCGTGACAGTTGCGATGACACTTGAAGAGGCGATCAACTGTCTGCACGACTTTTTAGAAGATGAAAAGTTTGGCGATGCAAGTGCATCGGTCGTCATCGAGGAGTTTTTAACAGGTGAGGAATTTTCATTGATGGCCTTTGTCAATGGAGAAAAGGTGTACCCAATGGTGATCGCGCAAGATCATAAACGGGCATTTGAAGATGACAAAGGACCGAACACCGGCGGGATGGGCGCTTACTCGCCAGTTCCGCAAATTTCAGATGAAGTCGTCCAAAAAGCGGTGGAAGATGTCGTCAAACCGGCGGCTCGCGCCATGGTGCAGGAAGGGCGTCCGTTTACAGGCATTTTATATGCAGGCTTAATGCTGACACCAGAAGGCTCAAAGGTCATTGAGTTCAATGCACGCTTTGGCGACCCTGAAACGCAAGTGGTTCTTCCTCGTCTTGAATCAGATCTAGTTCAAGTCTTCCTCGACATTCTGGACGGAAAAGATGTGGACTTGCAGTGGAAAGACACTGCCGCTGTCAGTGTCGTTCTTGCTTCAGAAGGATATCCGGAGGACTACGCAAAAGGCGCGCCAATCGGTGCTTTGCAAACAACGGTGTCTGATGTCGTGACCTTCCACGCAGGAACAAAAAAAGAAAACGACCAATTCGTCACAAATGGCGGCCGTGTAGCGAATGTGACAGCATTTGACGACACATTTGAAGCGGCAAGATCAAGAGTGTATGAAGCGGTTGAAGAAATCATTCAACCAGGGCTATTTTATCGCCGTGACATTGGCGCCCGTGCGCTGAAGGCTGCGGGGAAATCTAAGCACTGAATTTCATACAGTACAGATGGTAGATAGTTAACGAATCTTTTGATTCATAGAATGATATGATAATAACAGAAAAAATATTGAAATATATATATAATGTGATAATATGGTTTTATGTCCAATTAATAGGGAGGTGAATACTATGAAATTATTAATTATGCTAACTGGAACTTTCGGTATTTCATCAGGTACTGCTGGTGCGATTTATGTAGCTTTAAATCAGGCTTTTAAAAGCGGAGCGTTATCAGTTGGGAGAGTTATGCTTTTAATGGCTGGCACAGGTGTTGGTGCACTATTAATTGGCGCTATTTTTGCTTTTGGTGGTGCTTTTATTATTAAGAAATTGAAAGCCGGCAGAGCAGCAACTGTAGCTTGGTAACAGTGATAAATCCGATATTACGATATCGGATTTATTTTTAATAGGAGGTAATATGTTTAGGATAGTTATATTGGAAATTAAAGCAATTACAAGACAATATAAAGATATATATAAGATCAGTTCTCAAGAGGCCTTTATGTATCTTCTTTTTTTTATGTTGACCATACTTTTATTTTACATACTCAGTTTATTTAAAATTAAGTTATTAAATGTTCAAAAAATCATTTATGTCTTTTCTATTTTCTTATCAATAAGCATTCATAAAAATTTCCTTTACGAATACGTAAAAAATAAAAGAATTGAATATCCCGAGGTTTTCCCATTAAACAGAGAAAAATTCTTTTACATCAAAGCAATAAAGTATGATTATATTGTACTGATGGAAAGTTTAATTATATTCATACCAATTGGAATAGCTTTTTGGTTAGCTGGTTACTCTTCATTATATAACGCTATATTTTTCATAATTACGGCACTTCTTATTTATTTGATAACAAATAATATAGTTTCAGTAGTGAAATTTTTAAAGATGAAGTTAGCAAAACCAGTGGTTACAATCTTTTTTAAATCATTGATGTTAGTCTCATTCTTTTATATTGTTTCAATAGCTATTAGTGAATTAGAAAAAATAATAGGTTATTTGTATAATGATAAAAAAATAGATCTAGTTACCTATTCCGATAGCCTTAGATATTTTTTCTCGTTAGATATATTTAATTCTATTTTTATAATGCTCAGCTTTATGATATTGTTGATAGTTGTTTTATTAAAAGTCTTACTATATTCTCGATTAAATTTAGTGAATAATATGGAAAATAAAAGAGGGATGTTATTTAACAGAAGATTCTTCAAGTCGCCGATATTAAATAAAGAAATTAAATATCTTACATCTCAAGGTATATTAGAAAAGGTTCTTACCAACTCTTTTGTTTATTTCATCGCAAGTATGCTTTTATTAATGCTCAATTTTATAATTAAAGTTGAAATAATAATTCCTAATAATTTAGTATTGTTGTTATTGATTGGTGAGAGTTTGAGAGCAGTTGAGGAGTTATCAAAAAATTATTTAGGAAATGAAAAAAAATACGTAGAAAATTATATTCTTTCTGGGTTTGATTTAACTAATTTGTTAATAAATAAAATCATACTAAACAACATTATTATTTTGATTAGCATGCTTCCAATTTTAATTTTATTTACTATTATATTTAAATTCTCACTAGCATTTTTTCTTTTAGCCCTTGTATGTCTAATATTAAATACAATTAGTTTTTCAATAATAAGTGTTTATTTTAATAGTGCTAAAACTTCATTTGTGAATAAACTGGCAATCCCGCATAGATATGCTCCATATAAAAAAATGGCATTCAATACTTTGATTTTATACTCGAATTTAATTATTATTATTATTTTCGAACTGATTTTTAATGGTTGGTTTAGAATTTTTCTTAGTACTGTTTTTTTAATTGTACAAACATTAATAGTCATAATCAGTTTTTCTTTAATTTTAAGAAAGAAACGTGAGGTTTTGTATGGGGAATATTCTTATTCAGTATATAAAAAAAATAGATAGGGTGATGATAATTAGTATCATGCTATCTATTATCACACTAGCGATTTCTTTTTTTACAGGATTTAATATGAAAGATAGTTTTGTTGAAAATCATCTAGAACTAAGTTTTTGGGATATTTTTATAAATAATTCCATAGTATCTATTATGTTTTTTTTAGGAGCTATAACCTTTGGTTTGTTAAATTTTATATATCTTTTTATAAATGGTTACTATATCGGGACAACATTTTCATATAAAATTTCTAGTGAAGGTCTTCAACAAACAATTGACCTTGTTTTCTGGCATGGATTATTAGAAGTACCTTCACTAATTTTGAGTTCTTCATTAGGGTTTGTACCGTTGTTATTGGTAATAAGCAGTGCGCACTCAAGTAAAAAAATAAAAATAAAAAAATATCTAAAGTATGCAGTAGTGGTTATTTTATTAGTATTTATTTTAAATGCTTTGGCAGCCCTAATAGAGAGTATGACATTTTAAAGGAGGATTATATGTACATATCGAACATTTTTAATCAAAAGAAATATATAGTGTTGTGTTTATTTATTAGTATCTTGTTGTATTCTCTAATATATCAAAATGTAGACACTGGTATAAAATCCGCATTTAATGATATTATCAAAGCTTCAGGTACGGATATAAATTCATTAGAGTTTGAAGGAATAAAGAAGATTGAGTCAATATTGTCAAGTGTCTATTTTCAACTACCTATGCAACTCGTTACAAGTTTAATTAACTTGTATGCAATTGGTGTTTTATACTTTATTTTTAATAAAGTCATAAATATATTTAAAACTAAGAAGACTGAGCTTACTTATTCAGGAATTGTCAATATACTTTATGTGGGGCTGTATATTCAAGTAGTTGATCTCGTAGTGCAATCTATAATAATGATAACTTCTAAAACTTCTTTAGACTACTATCAAAATTCATGGTCTTCTATATATTGGTTGTACTTTATTCTAATTCAAACAACAGTAGTTATAATGCTTTTCAAAAAGTATTATAATGTTCTGTTCTCTCCTGTAATCTTCTTTTTATTTCTAATCTTGATTCAATGTGTAATAAGGTTTGGTGATTTCTTTTGAGTTTACTAAGTGTTAGAAATGTTACTAAAGTATTTGAGCGGGAAAAAATCATTTTGGATAATATATCTTTAGACTTAGAAGAGAATGATATTACGTTTATTTTGGGGTCAAACGGTGCCGGGAAAACAACATTATTGCAGATACTTTTAGGATTAATTGAAAAGCAAGAAGGTGATATTTTATTTGAAGGGAAAAAATTGAATTATCCTCTATCAAATGAGTTTAAAAGAAAAATCGGCTATGTTTCAGATCAACCATTATTAATTGAGTATTTAACTGCACTAGAAAATTTAGAGTATATTAGTTTTATCTACAATGTTAAATATACCCAAAACGATTTCATTGAAATCCTACAAAGGTATGGTTTAATGGATGTTGATGATAAATTGGTAAAGAACTTTTCTCGAGGAATGCGTACAAAATTAAATCTATGTTTTTTAGATATTATTGATCCAATGGTTATCTATATGGATGAACCGACAATCGGCTTAGATGTAATGAGTATTCAATATCTAACATCTAAAATTCTGGAGTATAAAAAAAATGGTAAGACTCTTCTCATCACATCTCATGATATGGCCTTTGTTATGCAACTTGCTGAGCATATATATATACTTCACGGTGGAATAATTAAACGTATGAACGATTTGAAGGTCAATTCTTCTAATTCTTTAAAAGCATTTAATGAATATATACAATCAGAAATAAAAACAATGAACGGGGACATAGAAAATGATTTTTAAAGGATTTATTGTTTTTTCACTATTTTTACTTATCCTAACTATTGTTTTTTCAAATCTTTTGATGTTTCAAGCAGAAAAGCAAAACAAAGTCAAAAAAGCCTCAGCCATTAGCTATATGATCATTTCGATTTTTTCTGGCATTGCTATTTCTTCATTTTTAATTTGGAAGTTTTTCATTAGCTAAGAGAGGAATGAGTGTATGGTGCAATTGAAGAAACTTGCAAACGAGCGTTTTTCTGCCTTGATCTGTATTGATTCATTTAATGAGCGAATCCGATTAGATGATTATAGCGGGAGGGTGCGGGATGTCATTCAATCCGTTCTTCAGGAAGCGGCGGCCTGTAAGGCTTCTAAGGTCATTGTGAAAGTAAGACGTGAGCATGTGCCGCTTTTTTTAGAAAAAGGTTTTCGGCTTGAAGGCGTATTTTCTCATTATTTTCTTGGAAGTGACGCTTACGGTATGTCGCTTTTTCTCACTGAGGATCGAATGAACAGTTCGTATTGGTTGGAGGAAGATGAGATCGTAGCATCCATTCAAGCAAAAGAAATCAAAAAAGACCAAGGCACATGGCAGGATGAGTATGTGATGAGGAAAGCCGATCTGAAGGATGTGCACAAGCTGGCAGAGCTCTATGATACCGTCTTTGAAACGTATCCTACGCCAATGAACGAGTCAGATTACATCCAAAAGGTGATGGAGGAAGGGACTGTTTTTTATGCCGTTGAACATGACGGACACATTGTGAGTGCAGCATCCGCTGAAATCAATGCGCCGTATGGTCATGCGGAATTAACAGATTGTGCGACCCTTCCTTCATATAGAAAACTAGGATTCATGCATCATTTGATTCTAGCACTTGAAAAAGAACTCCAGTCGATGCATATCTATGTCTTTTATTCACTTGCCCGTGCACTGTCCTATGGAATGAATCAAGTGTTTTATCAGCTTGGATATACATATACCGGGCGCTTCCAAAACAACTGCTATATTTTTGACAAAATTGAAGATATGAATCTATGGGTCAAAACGCCGAATGAATCATGAAATGGTTCTCATCTGATCAAGCAGACCAGATAGGCGGTACGCCATGATACTGAGCTGCAGCTTCATCCGATCATCAGTGGATTTGAGGCTGCAGCCTGTTCTCGTTTCAATTTGTTTCAGCCGGTAGCTTAATGTATGTCTGTGAATAAACAATTCTCCCGCAGATTTTTGAATATTTTCATTGTGTGCCAAATACACTTCGAGTGTATGGATCAGGTCAGCCCCTTGTTTTTTCGTATAAAGCAAAGGACTTAACAGCTCCACGTAAAAATCATGCAAATTCATACCCGCTTCATTCATTTCAAGAAGCATCCCATATAAGCCGAGCTTTTGATAATGAATGATGCTTTCGTCTGTTTTTAAAAGCGGAAGAAGCCTTGCTGCATACTGCGCTTCCTTTGCGCTTTTTGCAAAGAGACTGATTTGGTCATAGGCTCTCCCGATACCAATGACAATCGGATGGACGGGGAAAAAATAAGACCAAGTGCTCCGGCATTCCTCTGCTGCGCGATACCACTCCGCTTCTTGAAACACTTTTTTTCCGGCTGGTGTTAGGACAAAAATGGAATCGAGCCTTGTCTTTAGTAAAAAAGGAATATGTCTGCGTTCAAAGATCGAGGTGAGTAATTGCGATAGACGCTGCATCATTTGGTGATCGAGCTGTGTGTGCTGATGCTGAAATTGAAAGTAGATCACCACCTGCTCCTCGCTCATATCATATTGCAGCTTTGTTGCTTGTTCGACCACGTAGCTTTCTTCTGTATATTGCTGCTGCAAAATATCATCTAACAAATGTCCCTGCATTTGGTTTTCTGTATCTTGAATGGCTTTTTGCTTCAGCCATTCAATCGCATACACGGCCCCGGCATGCTCGATCGCAATCGCGTCGAGATGATGCCACGTATCCTTTTTCTTTAAAGACACAATAAACCCAAAAATATCCCCCATCGCAATCACCGGACATGCGGCGAGGACAAACGCTCCGCACGTGTCATAGACGAGCCGCCCTTTTTCTTCTGCCTGCTTGAGAAGGGGCAAGGTTTCAATTGGTTCATGATCTGTCAGAAAGCCAAAAGCAGGAGAGTACGTCACTTCATCTTTTATGAGATGAGCCGCTGTTTGATGTAAAAAGACATCAAGAACGACAATGTTTGCTGCAGTGAGATGTGCCAGTTCCTCTGTAATTTGCGTCACATTTTTATTCCTTACATTTAATTGGGTCAGTCTTTGATGAATCGCGGATGAATATTTAAGCTGATGAAGCTGACTGCTCACGATTTGCTCTAACACGGCTTTTGTAATATCTGAGAAATTGATGTGTGGCGGAATCTCGATGAGCGGAATGCCGCTATTTTTCGCCGCTTGAATGAGTGATGCTGGAATGTCGCTTAAGTATACACCTTTATAAATAGCGATGGCTGATAGCCTTTTAGATTGAATCAATTCTTCAAGCCGGTCGCGTCTTTCTTGATTGTCTGCGAGTCCAAATCCGGTTGTGACGAGCAATTCTCCTTCGGAAAGCCTCGACGTGTCTTCGATGATTTCCACGATGGTCACCCATTGAATGAGTCGGTCCAGTCCATTTTCTCCAGCGAGCAGCTTTGTTCCCTTCATGATATCGAGCGAAAGTGCATCTTTGACGAGAATCGCCATAGACTCATGACCTCCTTTTGAACACTCTTATACACGATGTATAAAAAATGCGTCTGAAATTCGGGCATGTGGCGAATGGAGGATGACTGCCCTCTTGATTAAGCTAATCTTATAACAAGTATACAAAATTTTCTTGCGATTCATGAAAAAGAAAGAGGCAGCTGCTGACGAGAGAGGGAGGAATGGCAAAGTGGAGACCCGGGATTACTTAATCAAACCGATGTTGAATCAGCATTATCCTGTGGCTGTGAAAGGAGAGGGAATTTATTTATATGATCGGGACGGAAAAAAATATATAGACGGCTCATCGGGGGCTGTCACGGCAAGTATTGGACATGGCATACGTGAAATCGTTGATGCCATGACCGAGCAAGCGGAAAAAGTGAGCTTTACGTACAGATCACAATTCACAAATGAACCAGCAGAAGAACTTGCTTATGAATTGAGTACGCTTTGTCCAGGTAACCTGAACTGGTCTTTTTTTGTCGGAAGCGGATCAGAGGCAACGGAAACGGCTATGAAAATTGCAATTCAGCATTGGCAGGAGCAAGGAAAGGCTGAGAAGAATCACATTATCTCACGATGGATGAGTTATCACGGCATCACCCTCGGTGCACTGTCGATGTCCGGACATATTGCAAGGAGAGAGCGCTTTGAACCATTGCTCGAAAAGAACCCAGTGCTGTCTCCGCCATATAGCTATCGTTCATGGCTGCCGAAGGAAGAGGGCAAGCAGGTTGAATGGTATGTTCAGGAATTTAAAACCGTCATTCAGCGTATAGGAAAAGAGAGGATTGCCGCTTTTATTGCAGAGCCGATTGTCGGAGCATCGGGAGCGGCACTTGTACCGCCAGATGGATATTTTGATGCAATGAAGCGTGTCTGTGAGGAAAACGATATTTTAATGATTGCAGACGAAGTCATGACAGGCTTTGGACGAACTGGGAAAATGTTTGCGATGGAGCATTGGGGCGTCGTACCAGATATTATGGTTCTCGGCAAAGGGATGAGTGCTGGCTATTCACCGATTGCGGCAGCCGTCTCAGCGGATCATGTCATCGCACCAATTCTGAGCGGTTCCGGCTCTGTGATGGCAGGTCACACCTATAGCGGCAACCCGCTTTCAGCAGCCGTCTCACTGGCTGTCATTCGATATATGAAAAAACATCAGCTTCCTGAACGAGCGGATCTGTCTGGCCGCTATTTAATGAATGCTTTAAAGGATGTGCAAACAAACCATTTCATCATAGGAGATGTGAGAGGAAAGGGACTGCTCATCGGCATTGAGTTTGTCGCAGACCGTTTATCGAAAACACCATTTCCTGCCCATGCTCAAATGACGCATTTAGTCGTTGAGACAGCGAAGCAAAATGGCTTGCTCGTTTACCCAGCAAGCGCTGGAGAGGATGGAGTGGGAGGTGCAGCGGTCATGATCGCTCCGCCGCTTTCTATCACGCAGCAGGAGATGGATGAACTCATTCAATTATTTGAGCAGACAATCACGCAGGTCGAACAAGAAGTCATCAACCGAGGGTTTTTCCCATCTGCGATGTAGGGAGGAAAGATGATGAACAAAACAGTGAATGTAGACGAAGTGATCACGCATTTTAGGGACGGCATGACCATCATGTTTGGCGGATTTGGCGGCGTAGGGTCCCCGCCATCATTGATCGATGCCATCCTAGAAGCCAATATCAAAGATCTGACATTGATCGGAAACGATGCAGGCTTCCCGCAAATAGGTGTTGGCCGGCTGATCACAGAAGGAAGAGTCAAGAAGATCATTGCTTCTCATATTGGCTCAAATCCAATAGCCGGACAGAAAATGCAATCAGGTACACTAGATGTTCATTTTTACCCGCAGGGCATTCTAGCAGAAAAAATACGAGCAGGCGGGATGGGCTTGGCAGGCATTGTAACAGATGTCGGCATGGATAGCCTCAATCTTGATGAGAAGCAGCTCGTGCCACTAAACGGAAAGACATATATCCTTGAACCTGCGCTGACAGCGGATATTGCCATTGTGAATGCCTTCAAAGCAGATGAAGCAGGAAATCTGATATTTGATAAAAGTGCACGGAATACAAACCCGATTGTGGCGATGGCAGGAGACTGGACCATTGCGGAAGTGGAAGAGATTGTGCCTGTAGGTAGTCTTCATCCAGAAGAAATCGTGACACCAGGCGTATTTGTGAACCAGATCGTGCAATCAAAAGGAGTGAACTGGACATGGGCATGGGAGACAACGATATAAGACACCGCATAGCCAAACGGGCGGCGCAGGAAATTGAAGATGGCATGATCGTCAATCTTGGGATCGGCATTCCAACCCTTGCGGCTGATTACATTCCAGCGCATTACAACGTATGGCTTCATGCAGAAAACGGCATTATGGGGGCAGGCGCCTCACCAGCACAAGGAGAAGAAGATTCGAATTTGTGCAATGCCGGTGGTTTTCCTATTACGTTAACAAAAGGCGGATCATACATGGACACCACGACTGCTTTTGGCATCATTCGAAAAGGCATGCTGGATATGACCATTTTAGGTGCACTTGAAGTAAGCGGTCAGGGTGATCTTGCGAATTGGATTGTGCCAGGCAAACGAGTACCCGGGATGGGCGGAGCGATTGAGCTTGCGCAAAAGGCGAAAAAGGTTGTGGTGGTGATGAGCCACCTCGATAAACACGGTGAATCAAAGGTGAAATCTGCCTGCACACTGCCATTAACTGCTAAGTCTTGTGTGGATCTGATTATAACGGATATGGCAGTCATTGAGGTCAAATCGCAGCTGCTCATTTTACGTGAAGTCATGCCGCCGTATCAGCCGGAAGATGTCATAAGGGCGACAGAGGCACCTTTAATTTTAGCGCCTGATGTCAAATCTGTTGTGTAGAAAGGATGAATGACTTGCAGCCAATCACACGTATCAGAAGCTGGATGAGAGAGCACCAAGATGAAGCGATTGCGCTTCTTCAGCAAATGGTGCAATGTGAGAGCACCCAAGGGAATGAACAAGGTGTGCAGCAAATCGTAGCAAATAAGCTGTCTGCCATTGGTTTTGATGTAGATGTATGGGACATTGGCGGAGAAGACTTGCTAGAACACCCGTATTTCTATTCCCCGAGACGTTCCTTTAAAGGAAGTCCCAATGTCGCCGGACGATTGAAGGGAAAAGGGGGCGGCAAATCCATTTTATTAAATGGGCACGTCGATGTTGTGCCAGCAGGAGATACGAAACAATGGACATATCCGCCCTACAGCGGGCATATCATAAACGGGAGACTTTATGGACGCGGGGCAACAGATATGAAAGGCGGAAACGTTTCTTTACTCTTTGCACTAGAGGCACTGCATGCACTACAGATTCCGCTGAAAGGAGATGTCGTGTTTCATAGTGTCGTCGAAGAAGAGAGCGGCGGTGCAGGCACCCTTGCAGCCATACTGAGAGGGTATACAGCAGATGCGGCCATCATTCCAGAACCAAGTCATATGAAAATCTTTCCGATTCAGCAGGGATCTAAGTGGTTCAGACTGCATATTAAAGGAAGGGCAGCTCATGGCGGAACAAGATATCACGGCGTTTCCGCTATTGAAAAAAGTATGATCGTTCTTTCACATATAGCAGCACTTGAAGAAGAACGAAATCAGCGCATCACCGAGCCGTTATTTCAGCATATCCCGATTCCAATCCCCATCAACATAGGGAAAATTCAAGGCGGTGATTGGCCGTCCTCTGTAGCAGATCTGGTCACAATGGAGGGAAGACTTGGTGTGATGCCAGGTGAGACGGTTGAGCAGGCAGAGAAAGAACTAGAAAATTGGATGATGGGACTTGGGGAAAAGGATGAATGGTTCAAAGAGCATCCTGTTGAGGTCGAATGGTTTGGGGCAAGATGGCTTCCAGGCTCAATTGATACGGATCATCTACTTTTAGGTCTATTGAAGGAACAATATGAAGTGGTCAAGAAGGAGCCGCCAAAGATCGAAGCCGCTCCTTGGGGAACAGACGGCGGATTACTGTCACAGGCGGCAGGTATCCCGATCATCGTATTCGGACCTGGAACAACGGAGCTTGCCCATTTCCCGAATGAATCCATCGACATTGAGCATGTGATTGAAGCAGCGGAAATTATCGCAGGTACGATGGTGGAATGGTGTGAAGCAGCGGAGTGATATGAAAACGATCACAAAAAAAGAAGGCTGTCTCACTCAGCCTTCTCTTTATGTGTGTCTTGCTGCTCACACATATACGTCACTGGACAAAAACGAAGAATGCCAGATGCCAGTTTCATTCCGCCGAACATGATGCTGAAAAGCAGCATTTTACTCCATGGTTTTCTAGCATATAAAGAACCAGCTACAGTACATATTGTCATTCCACAGGCAATTCGAATGAGCGCTTCCATTAAGCCGAGATTAGGTTTCATTGAAGGTAAATCTCCTTTTTTAAATATTTTAAGTGTGATTTCAAGAAATTGTAACGTTTCATTAATGCGTAACGTGGTTCGTTATGTTACGATAGGGCTAATACAAATGAAGGAGAGTATGTGAATGTCCGAACGTACTTTTAATTGGAGAAACAATGACATCCGCACACAAATCGATGTAGTCGACTCAAAAATAGTTCCAACACTCCTTTTAACGAATGGACTCGTGCTAAACCCGTTTTTAAAACAATGGGTGAAAGCAAATATTTGGATACATGATGATCGAATTGTTTATGTCGGAGCAGAGCTTCCTCAAAATAAATCAGCTAAACGTGTGATTGATTGTGAAGGGAAATACATTGTGCCTGGGTATATAGAGCCTCACGCGCACCCGTTCCATATTTATAATCCCCAATCACTTGCAGAATATGTGTCTCAATTTGGCACAACAACGATGGTCAGTGATAACTTATTTCTTCTTTTGCAGAGCAATGAAAAGAAAGCGCTTTCCACTCTGTGTGAATTAAAACAGCAGCCATTTCAGTATTTCTGGTGGTCTAGATATGATCTTCAAACTGAAGTCAGATATGAAGATGAGATGCTTCCTATCAACTACCGGAAGGAATGGATTGATCATCCTGATGTCCTTCAAGGCGGCGAATTAACAAGCTGGCCAAGATTGATGGACGGTGATGATCTCATTTTATATTGCATGCAAGAAACGAAGAAGCAGCGGAAACGAATTGAAGGGCATTTCCCCGGAGCTTCTGAGAAAACGCTAACAAAAATGAAGCTGTTTGGCGCGGACAGCGATCATGAAGCGATGAATGCAGACGATGTGCTCAAACGCTTGTCCCTTGGCTACCATGTCTCACTTCGTCATTCTTCCATCCGCCCAGATTTAGTGAACATTTTAAGAGAGTTGCACGAGCGTGATTTTAGACACTATGATCACTTCTTCTATACAACAGATGGAGCAGCGCCTCATTTTTATGAGGAGGGTATGATTAATCGTTTGATTTCAATTGCCCTTGAAGAAGGCGTGCCTATCATCGATGCATACAATATGGCGACCTTTAACATTGCGAAATACTATCAAATTGATGACCTATTAGGTGTTGTCGGTCCAGGACGTCTGGCTTCATTGAATGTGTTAGATGATCCAATGAATCCAAATCCGGAAACGGTGATATCTAAAGGGGTTATCCTCAAATTAGATGGAGAGAACCAGCATCAATTTCAAGAAACTAAATGGGAAAATGGCGGGCTTGTTCCATTAGATTTAGGCTATGATCTGACGACGAGTGATTTGCAATTTTCCATGCCGCTAGGTGTCAAAATGAGAAATGCTGTCATCATGGAGCCTTATACAGTGGAGATTGATAACTCTGTGAACCAGCTGTCATGTGATCATGATCAAAGTTTCTTTAGCCTGATTGACCGAAAAGGCGAGTGGCGTGTGAATACGATGCTCAAAGGCTTTGCAAACAAAGTGCAAGGGTTTGTCAGCTCATTTTCGCTCACGGGTGACATTTTAGTGATCGGGAAAAATAAAGAAGATATGATGCTGGCACATAAGCGAATGAAAGAAATCGGCGGGGGGATCGTCCTCACAGAGAACGGGAAAATTTTGCACGAAATCCCGCTGCAATTATCAGGCTGTGCCTCTGCTGAACCGTTTGAGACAGTTCTTCAGCAAATACAAACCTTGCGTGAGCTGCTCATTGAGCGAGGCTATCCATTTGATTGCCCAATTGATACACTTGTCTTTTTCCAAAGTACCCATTTGCCGTATATTCGAGTGACACCAAGAGGAATATTTGATGTCATGAAAAAAACTGTACTCTTTCCGTCTATAATGCGTTAAAATATAACAGAGTGGAGCTGTATCATCTTTGCCACATTTCTGACAACTGTTATAGGGCAGACGTGAGCAATGGATCTCTTCACTGCCATGTAAGTGAAAATACTTATGTGGAGTTGTTGAAGCAGAGGGCTTTGACATGACGAGTGAAATGGCCTGATTGAAAAATGAATCTGTCGGTTACGCTGGCCGACCAACATATTTTGAATAATTGAGCGAGGCGGGGCGCATGTTTGTGGTCTCGCCGAGCTTTCCGCACAACCTGTATTTTTAGGGCAGACCTAATCAAGCAGAAGTGTTCTTGATATCGGAAGCAAACAAGTTTGTCAGATTGTCGAACAAGGAAAATGACAGAACTTGTCGATTTTGTATACGATAAAGAAGCTTCGGCTTACGAAAGAACTGACGGCATTTCCAGCGTATAACCAAACCTGTCATGATTCGTTCAAAGCTCATTGCTGAGGTTGAAAAAATAGTCAGGAAAGATACCGCTTTCTCCGCAGAATATCGTGCGAAGCGGTGCCAATAGTAAAGGAGAAGATGTATAAAGATGCAAATTGATAAATTAAGGGGCAAAAGCTTAGATCAGTTATTCAACTCCATCTTATCCCTTAAAGACCTGGAAGAATGCTATCGATTCTTTGATGATTTGTGTACCATCAATGAAATCCAATCTTTATCACAGCGTCTTGAAGTAGCACGTATGCTTCGCGAGGGGAACACATATCATAAAATTGAGACGGAAACAGGTGCGAGCACTGCAACTATCTCACGTGTCAAACGCTGCTTGAACTACGGAAATGATGCCTACACAATGGCACTTGACCGCGTAGCAGAACAGCAGGCAAATGACGAAACAAAATAAAGCAGACTTCACTGTAAACAATCCTATTCAACAAGAATGGCGTTGTTTACAGTTTTTTTATGAAGAGCGCTGAAAAGACAAGCAAGGACTGGCTTGAAAGAAGCAACAAACGGGTCATTTAACCGAATAACTTTATCAGAAGGTTGTGGAGAAGAAAAAATGAGATTCAATGCTTTGATACCAGAGTTATCTGTAACAGATATCGAAAAGTCTAAATGGTTCTATATAGAATTGCTTGGTTTTAAATTGGAATATGAGCGTGAAGATGATAAATTTATATTTGTTTCGTTGGAAGAGGAAACACAAATGATGTTAGAAGAAATCAATGGCCATTGGGACACTGGGGAGTTAAAACACCCATTTGGACGGGGAATCAATTTTCAAATAGACATTAAAGACGTACAGCCTGTCATTGACCGTTTAAGAAAGCAAAACATTCCACTATTCAGAGAGCCAACTGTTAGCAAATATAAAAGTAATGATACTACGTTTATACAAAAGGAATTTCTTGTTCAAGATCCTGATGGATATTTACTTAGGTTCTCGCAAGAAATGGCAGGTTAACATGAAAGTCTCTTCCAGAATAGGCCGCGATTGTTGAATAAGTAAAATTAAGAGTGGCTGCGGCTACTCTTTTTTATTTTGAGATACATGAGTACAGATACAAAAAATTGACTATTGCCGAAAAGGACAACGGTTATTTTTAAATTTGTGTTACTGCCATTTCCTTTGAATGTTTCTCGCTTCGGAAAGAGGCAGCCAACTCTGATCATCATCATGTCTATTGAAAAAGTCTTTAACATAGGAATCTCCTTTAAACACAATGATTTGTGATCCCCATCATTCAGTGGCATCTACTACAACCACGACACGATATACTTCTCCATCAATTGGCTTCAAATCAATGAGATGTTCAGCTCTATTTATCAGTGTCTGGATGGACAATCGCTTGATTTTTTGAGGTGTTTTGTTTGTACAAATAAAATCATAAGCAAATGGTAGAGGAAGATGCCAATACCCTTGTTCAATATCTGCCGGGAACTCTCGTGTACTTTCCTCAATTCTTGTAACCATCTCATTCGTCTTCCGTTTCATCCCGCGAACCTTTTTCTCACGCATCCTCCATCTCTCCACTTCCTGGTCATTTGCCCTAAGTTCTTTATACGCGATTGAGCCAAAATGGCAATTGAAAAAAAGGTGCAAAAACGCACCTTTTTCAAACTAGACGGATGGCTGTGTCCCTGTAAAAATAGGCACTTCACTTGTCTGACCATTTTCTTGTCTATAGACAATATGTTTCTCATTAAAATGAATGGGAGATTCAATACCAGCGGCTGCGGATAAGTTAAACAAGCCTTCTCTTAGAGAAAGGATATAATTGCAGACTCGGTATTTCTTTTCTTCAATTGATAAACCCTTTTGCAGTTTTGGATCAGTTGTGGCGACCCCGACTGGGCATTTATTCGTGTGGCACACTTGGGCGCGAATGCATCCGACTGAAAACATGAGTCCCCGTGCGATATTGACAAAGTCAGCACCCATGGAAAGGGCAATTGCAATTTTATCTGGTGAGAGAAGTTTGCCAGAAGCAAAGAGTTTGACCTGATCTCTGACACCGTATTCCTTCAATATTTGATGAACCATTGGGAGTGCCGTGAAAATCGGCAGCCCTGCGGAATCTGCCAATTCATGAAAAGATGCGCCAGTGCCGCCTTCTCCGCCATCCACTGTAATGAAATCAGGGTGCTTTCCGCTTTTTTTCATGTACGTTGCAAGCTCTTCAATGTTTTCTTTATGTCCGACCACAAGCTTGATGCCGACAGGCTTTCCGCCTATACTTCGCAGCTGTTCAATGAAATCAAACATATCCGGAATGGAGTGGAACATCTCAAATCGGTTTGGGCTGTCAATGGATTGATGGGGCGGCAATTTACGGATGTTCGCAATTTCTTCGGTGACCTTTTCGCCGTCAATATGACCGCCGCGTGTTTTAGCTCCTTGTGCTAGCTTCAGCTCAAAGGCTTTGACTTCCTCATGCTCGCTTTTTTTCTTAAATTCTTCAAAGGAAAAAGCGCCATCTTCTGTTCTCACGCCAAATAGACCGGGCCCAATCTGGCATATGATATCGGCTCCGCCTTTGAGGTGATAGGGAGAAAGCCCGCCTTCACCTGTGTTCATCCACGTACCGCCAGCCATTTTTAATCCCGAGGATAGTGCTGTAATGGCCCTGTCGCCTAAAGAGCCGTAGCTCATGGCAGACTGTCCAATCAGGCCTTTTACACGGAATGGCTTTTGACATGTGTGCTCGCCAATCACTTGTACATCGTCTTGATGGAGATAGTAAGGTTTTGCTTCGACCTCTTTGGTATGTTCACTTCTTCGTAGTAAATTGTCTTGATCAATCTGATACACTTTTGTTTGGATTTTTTCAGATTGATCGATGCGTAACTCATCTCGCTGCTTTGGAAATAGAACATTGCGAATGTAGTAACCAGGCTTGTCAAAATCACGTTTTGATCCAAAGCCCATCGTCCGGCTTTTGTACTTCCCAGACATGACAGCTTGCTCGTATTCTCTTCTTGAGAAAGGAAGCTCCTCGCGATCATTCAGAAACAGATATTGACGAAGCTCAGGTCCTATTTTTTCAAAAATAAACCGCAGCTTTCCAATGACCGGATAATTTCGCAGGACAGAATGCTCTTCCTGTTTTTCATCTCTCATCCAAATCCAGATGAATAAAATGATTGGTATGATGAAACAAATCACTAATAGTGCGCCAACAATGACAATGAAATTTGTTGTCACGAAGATCCCCTCTTTTCTCTATCATGTTGTTGTTATTCCACTTTTCATTGAAAGAGAAACCACTTCAACATATTGTGACGTTTAGAAATGAAAAGCCGGGGTAACTTACAAATAAGATCATAAGGGGAGGGAACATACATGAATAAGTGTCCGAATGCGTATGTACTTGCAGGATTAGGGGTTGGTGGTGCAGTGTTATTAGCAGTAAAAAATAAACAGCATCTCAAAAAATGGGCAAGCATGTTCCGCTCAGATGAAAAGATTCCTGAAAAAGCCGGACACCCTGATCCATTAGATATTCAAGACAACAAGATGGTCGATGAAGGGGCCATGACATCCGTCCATTATTTCAATGAAGTGAGACAATAGCTTGGAAAAACCGTTTTGACCATTCAAAACGGTTTTTTCTTGTCTTTCTTTTGACGTTATATCGATGAGGATCGACAATCGTAAAACCGATTAGCCCTTTGTGATCAGGCGTCGAGAAATGAAATTCAATGCCTGATAAATGATAGGTTGAGAGAACGTCCTGATCTGTAAAACGTAAAGAAAGCTCGTCCTCATACACGGGTACATGCTTCAAAACTTCGGCTTCTTCTGCAAATAACTCCAGACCAGCTACTCGTCCCTCCTTGTCGATATCTGCGTTCATACATTCATTCACATCTAATTCAATGGTTTCTTTGATTGTCCCGATTCCTACAGGCAGGAGATAGATGTATCCGATGTCGATCGTTTGATCATATGTGATGGTTCTTTTCATGTCGGTCACCTGCTTTATGTATGGTTTTTTGATCAATAGTAAAATGTCCCTTTATTGTATAATAACATGTGGTGATACAAAGCTCTTCTATCAGTGAACGGTCAAAGATCATCCCTCTCAGCTCCTAGATGGTTTCAGCATTCTAACCTAAAGTCACGAACCCCATTTTCAAAAGAATGAAACTTTTAGCTGAAGGAGGTTACCCATTTTTTGCGGTCACTGATTTTGTTATAATATTTAAATGGAATGAAACGAATGGAGGAACGTTTTTCATGTATGATGTTACCGAGTGGAAGCATGTCTTTAAACTCGATCCAAATAAAGAAATATCCGATGAACAGCTAGAGGCAATTTGCGAATCTGGTACGGATGCTATATTGATTGGCGGCAGTGACAATGTGACAGAGGACAACGTGCTTCAATTAATGTCAAAGGTCCGCCGGTTTCTTGTGCCATGTGTGCTCGAAATCTCAACACATGAAATGATTGTGCCGGGCTTCGATCTGTATTTCATCCCGACTGTCTTAAACAGTTCTCATCCTGATTGGATTGTTGGGCTTCACAAGGATGCGATGAAGGAATTCGGTGATTTGATGTCGATGGAAGAGATCGTGCCTGAAGGCTATGTTATTTTAAATGAAGAGTGTAAAGCGGCCAAGCTCACAGAGGCAAATACAGCACTGGACATCGATGACGTAAGAGCATATGCAAGAGTGGCAGAGCATTTAATGAAGCTGCCCATTTTTTATCTAGAATACAGCGGAACGCTTGGAGATATAGAACTTGTGAAAGAAACGAAAGCAGTGCTTTCTGATACGGTTCTTTTTTATGGCGGGGGCATTGAAAACGCAAAGCAGGCGGAAGATTTTGCGCAGCATGCGGACGTGGTTGTTGTAGGAAACGTCATTTATGACAATTTCAAAGAAGCATTAAAGACAGTGAGCGCAGTCAAAAAGTCATCATAGTCAAACAAGACGAAAAGGGTTAAAATAGAACATAAGTTCGAATTGGCGGTGAATGGAATGAATGAAATATCGAATCATCTATTAGAAGGGCTAAATGACGCGCAAAAAGAAGCGGTCAAAGCAACAGACGGTCCGCTACTCTTGATGGCAGGAGCAGGAAGCGGGAAAACGCGGGTGCTCACACACCGAATTGCCTACTTAATGGCAGAAAAGCATGTGGCTCCGTGGAACATTTTAGCGATTACGTTTACAAATAAAGCAGCACGTGAAATGCGTGAGCGTGTCCAAGCCATTTTAGGGCCTGGTGCGGATGACATTTGGATCTCTACGTTCCACAGCATGTGTGTGCGTATTTTACGACGCGATATTGACCGTATTGGTGTAAATCGCAACTTCTCTATATTAGACACATCTGATCAGCTTTCAGTCATTAAAAACATTTTAAAAGAACGAAATATCGATCCTAAAAAGTTCGATCCTCGCAGCATTTTAGGATCAATCAGCAGTGCAAAAAATGAACTCATTGACGCAGAGGAATACGCCAAAACAGCCAGTGATTTCTATGATCAAGTGGTTAGCGACGTCTACACAGATTACCAAAAGCGATTACTTAAGAACCAATCACTCGATTTTGATGATCTTATTATGATGACGATTCGTCTGTTTGAGCGCATCCCTGAAGTATTAGAACACTATCAGCGAAAATTTCAATACATTCATGTCGATGAGTATCAGGATACGAACAGAGCGCAGTACATGCTTGTGAAACTGCTTGCTCAGCGTTTTCAAAATATATGTGTGGTCGGTGACTCGGATCAGTCCATCTACCGCTGGCGCGGAGCGGATATTACAAACATTCTCTCCTTTGAAAAAGATTATCCATCCAGTGAAGTGATTCTGCTTGAGCAAAATTACAGATCGACGAAACGTATACTGAATGCCGCAAACACGGTGATTCAAAACAATTCAAACCGTAAGCCGAAAAACCTTTGGACAGAAAATGATGAAGGGGCGAAGATTGCCTATTACCGTGCAGATAATGAATTCGGCGAGGGTCAATTTGTTGCTGGAAAGATTCATCAGCTTCATCAGAGCGGTAAGCGTAAATTATCCGATTTTGCGATTCTTTATCGAACCAATGCCCAGTCTCGTGTCATAGAGGAAACATTATTGAAGTCAAACATTCAATACAACATTGTCGGCGGCACAAAGTTCTATGACAGAAAAGAGATCAAGGACATTTTGGCGTACTTACGCCTAGTAGCTAACCCAGATGACGACATTAGCTTTGCACGAATTGTGAACGTACCAAAGCGCGGAATCGGTGCGACATCTGTTGATAAAATCGCAGCATACGCGGAGATGAATGACCTGTCTATGTTTGAAGCGCTTGGTCAGGTAGATTTCATTGGACTCAGTGCAAGGGCAGCCAATGCGCTTGATGAGTTCAAACAGCTCATCGATCAATTGACAAATATGCAGGATTATTTATCTGTCACAGAACTAACAGAAGAAATTTTAGAGAAAACAGCCTATCGTGAAGCACTAAAGGTTGAAAAAACGATTGAGGCACAGAGCCGTCTAGAAAATATTGACGAGTTTCTCTCTGTGACTAAGAACTTTGAAGAACAAAATGAAGACAAGTCCCTTGTGACCTT
Source organism: Bacillus sp. FSL W8-0920 (assembly GCF_038593215.1). Classification (NCBI taxonomy): domain Bacteria; kingdom Bacillati; phylum Bacillota; class Bacilli; order Caryophanales; family Bacillaceae; genus Bacillus; species Bacillus sp. FSL W8-0920. The sequence continues at coordinate 680,926 of NZ_CP151974.1, forward strand.
CCTGACAGATCTTGCCCTTGTCGCAGACATTGATAAGCTGGATGAGAATGAGGAAGAAGATCAAGATGCGGTCATTTTAATGACGCTTCACGCCGCAAAAGGTCTAGAATTCCCGGTTGTCTTCTTAATGGGCATGGAGGAAGGTGTCTTCCCGCACAGCCGCTCATTAATGGAAGATGCAGAGATGGAAGAAGAGCGCCGCCTTGCTTATGTAGGCATCACACGGGCGGAAGAAGAGCTTTATTTATCAAGTGCCAAGATGAGAACACTCTTCGGCCGGACAAACATGAACCTTGAATCAAGATTCATTCGAGAAATACCAGCCGATTTATTGGACAACCTAAATGAGAAAAAAGAAACGAAAACACCATTTGGCCAAACTAGAGAAAGACCACAAAGACGGGGACCTGTCTCACGTCCACAAACTCAAACAATTCAAAACACAGGCGGCGGAAGTATTGGCTGGGCTGTGGGCGATAAAGCGGCTCATAAAAAATGGGGCGTTGGAACGGTTGTGAGCGTAAAAGGCAGTGGAGACAGCACGGAGCTTGATATTGCTTTCCCAAGCCCTACAGGCATTAAGCGTCTTCTCGCAGCATTTGCGCCAATTGAGAAGCAATAAACCGATAGGACATATAAAACGGATGAATTGAAAGGAAGAAGCAGATGGATAAAGAAGCAGCGAAACGCCGGATCGAGGAACTGCACCAGATTTTGAACCAATACAACTACGAATATCATACACTGGATCGTCCAAGTGTTCCTGACGCTGAATATGATGCGCGGATGCGTGAGCTGATCTCTTTAGAGGAAGAGCACCCTGATTTAAAAGCAGCGGATTCTCCCTCACAAAGAGTCGGAGGCGCTGTGTTAGACGCCTTCCAAAAAGTGCGCCACGGCACACCGATGCTCAGCCTCGGGAATGCGTTTAATGAACAGGACCTTCTTGATTTTGACCGCAGGGTTCGTCAAGCAGTCGGTGACGATATTGCATACAATGTCGAGCTGAAAATTGACGGACTCGCTGTTTCTCTCCGTTATGAAAATGGCCTGTTTGTCCGAGGTGCCACACGTGGAGATGGGACAACGGGTGAGGATATTACAGAAAACCTCAAAACCATTCGATCCATCCCGCTCAAAATCAAACGTCCTTTGTCAATTGAAGTGAGAGGCGAGGCATTTATGCCAAAACCTTCTTTTGAAGCATTAAACGAAAAAAGATTACAAAACGAAGAAGAGCCGTTTGCGAACCCGCGTAATGCGGCGGCAGGCTCGCTTCGTCAGCTTGATACGAAAATTGCGGCGAAACGAAACCTTGATATCTTCGTCTACAGTATAGCGGAGCTTGATGAAATTGGTGTTGAATCGCAAAGCGAAGGACTTGATCTTCTCGACGAACTTGGCTTTAAAACGAACAAAGAAAGACGGATGTGCCAAACGATTGAGGAAGTGATTGAGCTCATTGAAACACTAAAAACGAAGCGTGCCGACTTTTCATATGAAATCGATGGAATTGTGATCAAAGTCGATTCGTTAGCTCAGCAAGAAGAGCTCGGCTTTACAGCAAAAAGTCCCCGCTGGGCTGTTGCGTACAAGTTTCCAGCTGAAGAGGTCGTGACAAAGCTGCTTGATATTGAACTAAGTGTCGGGCGTACAGGTGTCATCACACCAACGGCGATCCTTGAGCCTGTCAAAGTAGCAGGAACGACAGTGCAGCGAGCTTCCCTTCATAATGAAGATTTGATCAAAGAAAAGGATATTCGCCTTTTTGATCAAGTGATTGTGAAAAAAGCGGGCGATATTATTCCGGAAGTCGCAGGTGTACTGATCGATCAGCGTACAGGAGAAGAAAAGCCGTTTCACATGCCGACTGAATGCCCAGAGTGTCATAGTGAGCTGGTGAGAATTGAAGGCGAAGTGGCTTTGCGTTGCATCAATCCAGAATGCCCTGCCCAAATACGTGAGGGACTCATTCACTTTGTTTCCCGCAATGCAATGAACATTGATGGGCTTGGCGAGCGGGTCATTACACAGCTTTTCCAAGAACAGCTTGTCTCTCGTGTGTCTGATCTTTACCGATTAACGAAAGAAGAGCTCATTCAGCTTGAGCGAATGGGCGAAAAATCTGTCGACAATTTACTGCGTTCGATTGAGCAATCGAAAGAAAACTCTCTAGAGCGTTTACTATTTGGACTCGGTATACGATTTATTGGCTCTAAAGCGGCGAAGACCTTGGCGATGCATTTCGGTGATATCGATCAATTAAAGCAAGCGACGAAAGAACAATTACTCGAAGTCGATGAAATCGGTGAAAAAATGGCTGATGCTGTCGTCACATACTTTGAGAAAGAAGAAATACTCAATCTGCTAAATGAACTAAAAGAGCTTGGGGTTAATATGACCTACACAGGACCAAAACCGGTGAAGGTTGAAGAAAGTGATTCCTATTTTGCAGGCAAAACCATTGTGCTGACAGGGAAATTAGAAGAAATGGCTCGAAACGATGCAAAAGCAGCGATCGAAGCACTAGGCGGTAAACTGGCAGGTAGTGTGAGTAAGAAAACAGATTTAGTCATAGCCGGAGAAGCAGCGGGAAGTAAGCTGACAAAGGCAGAAGAACTCAATATAGAAATTTGGGACGAAGCTAAAATGCTCGAGGAGCTAAAGAAATAAGAGGAGTGTTTTCTATTGAAAAAGTTGTTATTGCTGCTGACAATGCTCACACTGATATTGTCAGCGTGTGCACCTTTTGGGGGAAAGGAAGAGGAAGAGGTCACACAAAAAACGGATGAAACGAAGGAAACAGCCATCATCCCGATGTACAATATCTCTGACTCCTATTACAAAATGGTGCTGCCGTTTAAACAAGGGGCTGCGAGAGGATTAACAGCAGAGCGTCTCAACACACGCTTGGACATCGATGAATTTGAAACAGGACTCATGCGCCTTGCAACAGAGTCATTTAATACAAACGACTACCTTTTCCAAGAAGGACAGCATTTTGATGAGGACACCGTTCTAGGCTGGCTGGCGCGCAAAAAAACAGGCAGTGATCTGAAAAAGGCAGAAAAAGAAGATAAAGACTTTAAGAATCTAGGCTTAAACCCTGCTCTTCCGAACTCAGGTTCAACAAAGTCTAAAAATGAAAGTAGTCCAATTTACTTAGCTTCGATGCTAGAGCATAATTACTTAATTCGAAAAGATAAAAACAGCTTACAGCTTGGCGGAGTTGTCATTGGACTTGCGCTGAACTCTGTTTATTATTACCGTGAAAATATCGGTGACCCGCAGCAAGAAGTGACGATCGATTCTTCGAAAAATTCAAAGAAACTTTTGGCAGAAGGCGAAAAAATTGCTGAACAAGTGATCAAACGAATTCGTCAAATGGATGGGCTGCAAAAAGTGCCTGTCATGATTGCCCTTTATAAGCAAGCACCAAAATCATCTATCGTTCCAGGAAACTTTATCGCCAAAACGGATGTGAAAGCGGGCTCAGCTGATATCGGCAATTGGGATACGATCAAAGAGGAGAATGTCTTCTTCCCTTCAGATAATGCGAAAGGCAACTACAAAGATGATTCCGAGCGATTTGACCGCTTCAAAACAAAAGTCGAAGACTACTTCCCGAATTATACTGGTGTCGTAGGAAAAGGGTTTTACAAAGACGGCAACCTGCAAAAAATGAAAGTCGAAATTCCAATGCAGTTCTACGGAAAAACGGAAGTCGTAGCCTTCACGCAATATTTAACAGGTGAAGTCATGGATTACTATAAGAGTACGAATATCGAAATTAACATCACATCTTCAGATCAACAAGAAGCCTTGATCACGAAAAATGCTGAAGACAAAGAACCAACCGTCCATATATATGACTAAATAAAAACCGCCTTTTGGCGGTTTTTTAAATTAGTCATAATGTATCAAATTATGAAAATATTGTTATAAAAAGTAGAAGTGTAGAAAATAATGTATTATTATGGGTGATAATGAAGAGAAAATGGAGATCACTATGAAAAATAAATCATTTTACTTTTTATTAGGGGGACAATCCCTAGCTAATTTTGGGGATTCGCTATATGTCCTCGTATTGACCATCCTGACATATCAATTAACAAATTCTACACTGATCGCTTCAATGGTGGCTGTCTCACAGTTTGTTGGACAAGCACTTGGAGCGGTACTCATTCCTTTCTTTATGTATCAATTTAAGCTAAAAAGACTCATTATCTATTTACAAATGTGTCAAATTGCTTTCTTCGGTTGCTTAATTTTCATTTATATTCTACAACTATCAACTTTTACTATTCCTCTCTTTTTTATCATTGTATTTTTCCTTTCTTTGATAGATGGAGGAACCATTCCAGTTCGAAATTCGATGATCCCACGTCTAGTAGAAAAGAACTTTTTACTAAAAGCAAATAGCTATATCTTAACTTCTGATCAAATGGTCCTTTTACTAGGCTGGCTTTTAGGAGGGCTGTTTATTGGCATTCTTGGACCACAGTTTCTCCTATTGACGACACTTGTTTTATACAGTTTGTCACTCATATCTATGCTCTTTATCATTGATACTGGGGCTGCAGCTAAACAAGAGCAACAGTCTGAATCATTTGCTACAAGGGTCTTTTCAGGGTGGAAGCTCATGTATGAAAAACCAACTATTCGAACATTAACGATTTTAGAAATGCTATCCATGAGCGGTAGAAGTATTTGGACTGGTGCCATTATCCTTGTGTATGTCACAGAAGTTTTACATCAGCCTGAAACATGGTGGGGCTTTATTAACGCAAGCTATTTTGGCGGAACCATTCTAGGCGGCCTGCTTGTGTTGCGATTCGCAAAGCATGTGGAACAGCGTTTGTTTGATCACATTTTTTACAGTTCGGTGATCGTGGCTGTGCTAACCCTTTGCTTAGGATTGAATCATTCTGCATGGATGAGTTTGTTGTTTGTCTTTTTATTAGGACCAGCCTTTCAGCTTCGCAGTATTTCCATTCGAACCTATGTACAAGATACACTGAGTGAAATTGAATTGCCCAAAATACTATCAGCTCAACATACACTATCAACTTTTATATACGGAATGTCCATCCTCGTTATGAGCACCATGACCGATCTCTTTGGGGCAAGAGTCGTCTTTTTTATAAACGTTGCCCTGTTTACTGTGTCGGCTTTCCTAGCGTCTAGATTAAAAAATGAACAAATTTAGACATTTTATCTCAATTATTTACAAAAATACCATTATGTGATTTAATATGTTGGTAGAAATGTTAACTATATGAAAAGTAGAGGTGGCGTAATTGACTAATAGTTTAGTATATTGGCCATTAACACATCCGCAGCGGCGCGTGATGAACATGGAAACATTTTATCCAGGAACACCGATCAATCATATTGGCGGTATCATTTTCGTCAATGGGCCATTGCAGCTCGATAAACTGAAGCAGGCCATTGCATCTTGTATCATGATGACAGAATCTCTTCGTCTCAAGCTAGTAGAGAAAGATGGTGAAACGCTTCAATACGTTGATCCAAACGCCGATAGCCCTATTCCTACCTATGAGTTTTCCACACATGAAGACATGCTAGAATGGGCCGAAAAAGCCTTCAAAACACCATTTCAATTAACAGAAACCTCTCTCGCCGAATTTGCGGTACTAAAAATCAGTGAACAACAATCCGGTTATTTCATCAAATGCCATCATACAGTAGCAGATGGATGGTCGATGAAAGTAATCATCGATAAAATTAGCCAGCTTTACACTGCTCTTACCCACAGCTCCTCTATCGAACAAGAAGCAGACAATCACTCTGTATTTATTGATAAAGAATCAAAATATATGAACTCCCCAAGATTTAAAAAAGATCAGCAATTTTGGAAAGAAGCATTATCTGATGTGTCTGATAGTTATTTGGTACAGGGAACTGACCAAATCAAAGGCCATCGGCAAAGCCATTATCTTGATCGACAACTCTCAGAACGAATCTATGAATTTATAGATGTCCATCATTGTTCAATCAACTCTTTATTTACTTTAGGACTCTTCGTCTACTTGCATAAAAGATACCAGCAAAAAGATTTTATTATTGGGACGCCAGTTCTCAATCGTTCCGGACAAAAGGAAAAAGCCACGTCCGGTATGACCGTAAGTACAATGCCATATCGAATGAAGATCGATCCTCATCTCTCTTTGTTAGAAAGCTTAACAGACGTTCAAAAAAGCTATAAGGCTTACTTCCTGCATCAGCGTTATCCCTATGATGCACTTGTCAAAGATTTAGAGCTTGCAAAAGCAGGGTATGATCAGCTTTTTCAAATCTATATCAACTCCTACAGCACAAATATGGTGCAGGAGATGGAAGGATACAAGGTTGAATACATAGAGCTTTACAATGGCTTCCAGCCATATGGCTTACAAGTTGCTGTGAAAGAATGGGATGAAAAAGGGCAAATCGAGCTTCAATATGATTACAAGATCTCAGATTACAGCAATGAAGATATCGACTTTCTACACGAAAGAATGCTTCTCTTTGTCGAAACGATACTCGCTCAGCCAAAGCAGCTGTTAAAAGACGTACTTCTCATGACAGAAGTCGAGACACATCGAGAGCTATATCACTGGAACGACACAGGCATGCTGTTTCCACAGAAACAAAAAATCCATGAATTGATCACAGACATGTCAACGTCTTCTCCTGATCGAATTGCACTTCAGGACGGATCTCATAGCATGACATACGGTGAACTTGAGAGAAAAACCAATCAAATGGCGCATTTTCTACAAACACATGGCTTACAAAGACATGACTTTGTTGCCGTATGTATGAATCATTCACCAGAACTTATTGTGCTGCTGCTGGGGATTTTAAAGGCTGGAGGCGCATATGTGCCGATTGATCCTGAGTATCCAGAGGAACGTATTCAGTTTATTTTGGATGACAGCCAGGCAAAGCTGTTTTTCACAGATGACGCATCTGCATACCATTTTAATGGCGATACGTACAATATCTACAACGTGTGGGATCAGTTGGCTCAGTATAATGCGGAACATCCATTCATTGGGAATGCTGAAGATGTCGCATATATGATTTATACGTCTGGCTCTACAGGACAGCCAAAGGGAGTCATGATTGAGCACCGAAGCTTAGTGAACTATATCATGTCTGCCAAAACACACTATACTGATTCATCAGATGATCATTTTGCCTTGTATTCATCCATTGCGTTTGATTTAACCGTGACATCCATTTATACGCCATTGGTCATTGGCAGTACCGTGATGATCTATCGTCAAGAGGATCAGCCAGGCTTTTTATTAGAACATATTTTGTTTGATCAAAAAGCGAAAGTCATCAAGCTGACACCAGCTCATATGGCACTGCTAACAGATGCTGCACTTTCTCAATCAGTTGTGAAACGGATGATTGTGGGCGGAGAACAATTATCGACCGCTTTGGCTAAAAGAATCACAGAGGCAAGTGATGGAAGGATATCTATCTTTAATGAATATGGACCAACTGAAGCAACCGTTGGCTGTATGATTCATCAATTCCATCAAGATGATGGGGCATCTGTGTCAATTGGTGTGCCAATGCCCAATACAGAGATTTACCTTTTAGATGAGCATCAGCAAGCCGTGCTGCCTGGGACAGTAGGAGAAATCTATATTTCAGGTGCAGGTGTTGGCAGAGGGTATTGGCAAAGACCTGATTTGCAGGAATCACGCTTTCTGCCCAATCCATTTGTAAATGGTCGCCGCATGTATCGAACAGGTGATATTGCCAAACGAGCAAATGATGGAAAGATTGATTACATTGGCAGAATTGATCATCAAATCAAGCTGCGAGGCTACCGGATTGAGCTCGGTGAAATTGAACTTGCACTGATGGCACTTGAAGAAGTTGATAAAGCAGCGGTTATTGATCTAACCGATGAATCTGGAGAAAAACAGCTGGCAGCCTATATTGAATTGAAAGAAAAACAGATGACGTCCTTTTTACTTAGAAAGAAATTATCAGATCAGCTTCCAGCTTACATGGTACCTGCCTATTTTGTTGTACTAGACGAGCTCCCGCTCACTCAAAACGGAAAAATCAATCGGACGGCACTGCCTGATCCATTGCTGTCTCAAGAAACAGCTGTTGAGTGGTCCAAGGAAACAGCGGACATTGAAGAGATCATCCTAGATACAGCAAAAGGCATCTTAGGGCATGAAACAATCGAACCGGCTGATCATTTTTATCAGCTTGGCGGAGATTCCATTAAGGCGATTCAATTTATTGCGAAATTAAAAGACAAAGGACTCTATTTAAAAACCAAGGATCTTTTTACTTATCCCATTTTTAGAGAAATGGCACAAGTCGTTCAGCAGGAACCTGTCATACATATCTCACAAGAGCAAGCTGTGGGTGATGTGAAATCGATTCCAATTATCGAATGGTTCTGGTCCCAGCGGTTAAAAGATGAACATTTCTGGCATCAATCCATCATTGTTCATTCAAAGAAAAAGATGGATGAAGCCATCGTGCAGGATGTTCTCAAAGAGCTCGTCATTCACCACGATGGACTAAGGTTAAAAGTACATGAGGCAACAAACACACTCTATTATGATGAAGACATTCAAGATTTTCCGCTGATGATACACGATTTCACGGCATTGTCAGAAGAGAATGTGGAAGAAGCGTTACAAGAAGTAGGATATCAGATCAAGCAAAGGACTCATCTTTATCAAGGACCATTGATTCAGGCTGCGCTTTGTCAAACTGATTCTCAATCACATCTCATCTTTGCCGCCCATCATCTATTAGCTGATGGTATGTCTTGGCAAATTCTTGTGGAGGACTTGATTCAATTATTGCATGCAGAGGAGGTAACAGCAGAAGTACTTCCGTCTAAAACCCATTCCTATCAAACATTTGCCGAGCGGGTGAATCAGTATGCAGTATCAGAGGGTGTAAAAGAGTCGGTCAGCTATTGGCAAAAAGCGGTGCAAAATATACAGCCTCTGTATCCAGTTTCCTCAAATGAGGGATATGTCAGAGACGAAATCAAATTAACCAACGCATTATCAGTGGAACTCACGAATCAATTGCTCAATCAAGCGAATCAAGCGTATCAAACGCAGCCGCATGAACTGTTAATTTCAGCCTTGACGCAAGCCTGTTATCAGCAAACGAATCAAGAGCAGATTTCTTTGGAATTAGAAGGTCATGGCAGGGATGCAGTAGAGGATGAGATCGATGTATCTAGAACGTTTGGCTGGTTCACCACCATGTATCCTGTGAATGTTCATGTGTCTGAATCTCTCTCGGATCACATACGAACTGTCAAAGAAACGATACGTGAAGTGCCAAATAAAGGTGCAGACTATGGGCTGTTGTCACTCATTAATAAGCAGCTTCCTCCTCATTCAGCGCCGCAATTACGCTTTAACTATCTAGGTGAAATTGATCAAGTGCTGAAACAATCATCTGATTATGAGATGTCTTACTTTACATCGGGGATGGATTCGTCATTGGATAATCCATTAACAACCGTCATCGATATGGTCGCTACCATCAAGGGCGGTCAGCTGATCTTCCATCTTTCTTTCAGCGATAAACAGCTGTGTGAAACAGACATGATGCAGCTATTGCAAGCGGTAGAGCAGCAAATTGAGCATCTTGTACAGCATTGCTTAGAGAAAGAAGGAATCGAATTTACACCGTCTGATTTTGAAACAGTGGATATGTCTCTTGAAGAAATGGATTCATTATTTACATGAGGAAAAATCAGCATGTTATCTACATTTCATTTTTATTAGCGGTCTTATGGATAAGCAGCTTTGCCGGTTGGACACATGCAAAAGCAGTGATTTCACCTAAAGCCATTGATCAAGTGATAGAGGAACAGATGGAGCTTGGACGCATTCCAGGCATGTCCGTTGTGGTTGTGAAAAAGGACGAAGTGGTGTACCAAAAAGGCTTTGGTTATGCGGATCGAAAGAAAAAGAAGCAAGTGACAGCCAGCACTTTCTTTGAAATTGGATCTACATCAAAGGCGTTTACCGCTCTTGCGATTGTGGAGTTAGAGAAGCAAGGGAAACTTCATTTAAAAGATCCGGTGAGTAGCTATATTCCAGGTTTTTTTCCAACATACAATGGAAAGCCTCAGCGTTTAACGGTGGAGCAATTAATGCATCACACAAGCGGCATTCCCTTTCAATCCATTGCGCTTATCCAGCCAGATACTACAAAGGATGCGTTGAAAAAAACAGTAGATCAGCTGAAATCAATCGAGCTTAATCGTAAGCCAGGCAGTTCCTTTGAATATGCGACCATCAACTATGATGTTCTTGGTCTCATCATTGAAAATGTAACAGGAACATCGTATGAGGCTTATATGAAAGGACTGTTTAAAAGGCATCATCTTGACCAAACGGAGGCTGGGCTAAAACGGATGAAATCCGGCGCTGTCTCAGAAGGGTTTAAATTGCAATTCCTTGCTCCGCATGCTTATGAAGCACCAGAATATCGAGGCAACACTCCGGCAGGCTATATTGTGATGAATAGTCAGGATGTGGGGACTTGGCTGCAATATCAATTGACCGATTCAACTTGGTCTCGCTTTGTAAAAAATCCTGATTACTTAACTGTGAATGTCCCAGAAGAAGGGAAGCATGTCTATTACAATGCCGGCTGGTATATAGAAAAGGCACATGAGCAGGTAGACTCGCTTTTTCATGCAGGCTCTAACCCTAACTATTCATCATTTTTTCTGATCCAGCCAAAAGAAGAGGTTGCGATCGGAGTGTTAGCAAATATGAATAGCAGCTACACAGAGCAAACGGTACGTCTTATTGCCAAAACGATCACGGGTACAAATGAGGAAGTAGAGTCATCAATGGATCCTTTTCAGCTCATTGATCAGTTGAGTCTTGGTGCCACATGTCTTTTTATTTTGCTGCAAATAGTGTCTATCGTTCGTTTTATCAAATGGAAAAAGCGTGTAAGAAACGGCGCTTTCGTTCGCAGGGACATGTCACTTCGCGTCTGGCTGAAAAGTAGCGGCTGGGTGCTACTGCTAATTGGGATATTGATCCTGCCAATCATTGTTGCGCAGCTAGCCTTTAATGGGCTACCTTGGAAAATGACTTTTGTATGGGGACCTTCCTCTCTCATTGAATTAGCGATTTCTTATTATTTGTTTTTCATTTGGTTTTGTACGATTGGTTTCATCAAAGGATTTATGGTGACATCTCCTGCTGGAAAGAGAGGAAAAAAAGATGACCGTCAAACAGATTTCGGGCATTCATCCTTATAATGATTTGTTTTATCGCAGCTGTTTTTTCAATTGCTTTTTTCCAATTGTGAAGCTGCATGATCAAGAAGTTTCTCCATACTTATTAAATGATCAATTTGCCTACGGGCTTACAGAGCACGGCTTGTTGCAGATTGACTGGATGTCGGCACACGATCCAGAAAAGATTATGAATTTACAAGGCATTCAAGTAGAAAAAATGACGTATTGTCCCAACCTCATTGAAAAGGTCAAGCAAGATGTGACGTGTGACCGCCCGGTAATTGTATGGGTAGACCCTTACGTTCAGCGAGGTAGAAAAGAGTATTTGACAACCCATAGCCGTCATTCCATTTTAATTACGGGATTCGATGAAAATCAGCAAATCTTTCACGTATTAGAGAATCGGCATTTAGATAATTTGTCTTATGAGCATCAAGTGTTGTCATTTAAAGATGTACAGAAAGGGTATGACACCTTTCATGATCATTTTCAGCCGAATGATCAATTTCATTCCTATGCGGCCTTCTACTTTGATCCGGACAAGCTCTCGACTGAGTTATTTGATCAAAAAACGACTTATTTCCTGAGAAATATGCATGGTCAGATAGACGTAATAGAAAAAGGAATCGCAGCTCTTGAAACATTTTATGAGCAGCTTCCGCAATGGGATGATATCGAGAAGCTCGTGGCGTCGTTCAATCAGATCATCAATACGAAGAAAGTAGAGCTGTATCGGCTGAATCTCATCAAAGGCGATCTACCTGAGCTGGTGGGATGGATGGAACGTATTTTAGCAGAATGGGAGAAAGCAAGGCATCAGGCAGCAAAACTCCTTTTTTCAGGTGAGATGTCTAGTAGGTACCAAGCCAATATCAAAGCTTCTTTAGAACAGATCATCCAGGATGAAAAACACTGGCTGGAAGCGTTGGCAATCAAATGCAAAAGGGAGTGTGGCGTGTCGTGAAGTTATTTTGCTTACCGTATGCAGGTGGAGCCAGTACCGTATTCAGTACGTGGAAATCTTATATAGACCGGTCGATAGAAATTCATGCCCTTGAACTCCCTGGGCACGGGACAAGAATGACAGAGCCTGTACTAACCGATTTACAGCAGGTCGCAGATGATCTTTATGTACAGGCGTCCTCCTCCTTAAAAGAAGGAGAGCCCTATGCCATTTTCGGTCATAGTATGGGAGCCGTCCTTGCATATGAATTACAAAAAAGAATGAAAACAAGGTTAAACAGAGAGCCTGTTCATGTCTTTTATTCTGGGCGCTTCCCGCCACATATTCCAGAAAAGAAAGTCTATCATCAGCTGTCAGATTCCAAATTAAAAGAAGCGATCATTGCGATGGGAGGCGTTCCTGAGGAACTTGCTGATAACCATGCAGTGCTTGATTTCTTTCTGCCGATTTTAAGAGCAGACTTTCAGCTTTTGGAGACCTATTTATGTGATGAAGTCGTTCCAGCTGCTTGTCCAATTTCTATTTTTTATGGTACACGTGATTTGCCTTCTGTGCTGTTTGATTTAGACGATTGGGATCAATATACAAGTGAAGATTGTGCGTTTTTCGAATTCGATGGAGATCACTTTTTTATTCATTCATTCACAAATGAAGTCGTTGAAAAAATCAATGTCATTTTAAAGCGAATTGGAGTGTTGGAGAAATGAACACGAAGCACGTAGGCGTGATTGGAGCAGGTGTCATGGGGGCTGATATGGCATTAGACCTTTCAGCAAATGGCTATCAAGTCACATTAGTTGATGTCACAGAAGAAAAGTTAAACGAAGCGCTGGAAAAAATTAAGAAGACCTATCAATTGGTTCAATTTGTGAGAAAGAAGAAAATCTCATTGTCTTTAGAAGATGTATTGTCTCAAATCCAGCTGTCAACTTCACTTGAAGGATTACATGACGCGCATATCGTCATTGAAAATGTGACGGAAGATTGGGAGATTAAAAAACCTATTTATGAAGAGCTACGAGATATTTGTGCGAAAGAAACCATCTATTTTGTAAACACAAGCTGTATCTCCATCACAAAGGTAGGGTCTCTTATGCATCACCCTGAGAATGTCATTGGGGCGCACTTTATGAACCCTGTTCCTCTTAAAGCGCTAGTTGAAGTCATTAGAGGTAAAGCAACTTCTGATGACACAGTGGAAACGGCAAAAGATTTCTTGAAATCGTTTGATAAAACACCAGTTGTGGTGCATGATTTTCCGGGATTTGTTTCCAATCGTGTGCTGATGCTGACAATCAACGAAGCGATTTGGGCGGTGCAAGATCAAGTCGCTACGCCAGCGGATGTCGATAAAATTTTCCGCGGAGGTTTCGGTCATAAAATGGGACCACTTGCGACAGGAGACTTAATTGGGCTTGATACGATTTTGAATTCATTGCTTGTTTTATACGAGAGCTACAAAGATCCGAAGTTCCGTCCATGTCCTCTGCTTGTCAAAATGGTTGATGCAGGCGAGTACGGCAAAAAATCAGGCAAGGGCTTTTTCCAATATGACATGTGAGAGGAGAATAACCAATGGCTAAGCAAATTAAGTGTGTTGTCTGGGATTTAGATCATACATTATGGGATGGAATTTTACTTGAGTCAGATGAAGTGACGTTAAAACCATCGATGAAGGAAGTACTAACAGAGTTAGATGAGCGCGGCATCCTTCTTTCTATAGCAAGCCGGAACGATGAAGCAGCCGTGAAGGAAAAGCTTTCTGCCTTCGGAATCGAACATTTCTTTCTCTATCCAGAGATTCATTGGAATGCCAAATCTAGTTCATTAAAGAGAATTAGTGAGCGCCTAAATATTCATAAAGATACCATTCTCTTTATTGATGATCAGCCATTTGAACGAGAAGAAGTGAAGGCTGTTCATCCAGAGATTACGTGCTGGGATGCAGTGGATTATCTGTCATTACTCACTGATGATCGGCTGCGTCCAGTCTTTATCACAGAAGATGCTAGACGACGCAGAAGAATGTACTTAGAAGCGGACAAAAGGCAGCAGGAAGAAGAGAAATATGAAGGGCCGCCTGAGAAATTCTTGGCGTCTTTACATATGAAATTCGTGATATCAGAAGCAGGAGAACAAGACCTCCAGCGCGCTGAAGAATTGACTGTCCGTACCAATCAATTAAATGCGAGCGGGAAAACCTACGATTATGAAGAGCTTGATTTCTTCCGTCAATCAGATTCTCACTTCCTGCTTGTCTGTGAACTTGAAGATAAATTCGGTTCCTATGGAAAAATTGGACTCTCATTAATAGAAGAAACAGGTGACACATGGCATGTCAAACTGCTGCTTATGTCTTGCCGCGTCATGTCTCGTGGTGTCGGGACCATCTTACTCACAACGATTTTGCAAGAAGCGAAAAAGCGAGGAAAGCGGCTTGTCGCTGACTTTAAACAAACCGACCGAAACCGCATGATGTACATCACATATAAGTTTGCGAATTTCAAAGAAATTGAGAAAGGGGAGGACGGCTATATCTTGTTTGAAAATGATTTAAGCATGATTCAGCCTTTCCCAGAATACGTAGATGTCAATATTGAATTAAATCAGAAAGACCCAGCCAAACAATAAAAAAGCGAAAAGCGAGGAGATTAAATCATGAACCTACACGAACAAGTAAGAGCCTATATCGAGCAAAACCTAGTGGTATTTGATGAGGAAATTGAACTTGGAAATGATGATCATATTTTTGAACAAGGCTTTGTGAATTCTCTATTTGCGATGAAACTAGTGAACTATATCGAGCAAGACTTTCAATTCCAATTAGATAACGAAGACCTCGACATTGCTCATTTTAGTACGGTCAATCGCATTGTCGCCTTAATTGAGAGAAAACAACAGGGGGCGGCTCTTCATGAAAACAGCTGAACAAACGATCAATGCCGTTGAAGAAATTCGCCAGTATTGCGATGAACATATCCGTCCGTTTGCCAATGAATTCGATGAGACGGAACATTTGCCAGAGTCGCTGATTCGAGATATGGCAAAAAGAGGCTACTTGGCAGCAGGTATCCCGTCTTCCTATCAAGGGCTAGGGCTTGATCCAATCGCATATGGACAGTTCACGGAACAAGTGGGAAAAGCTTGCTGTAATGTACGCACATTATTGACAGTGAATTCACTTGTAGGAGAAGCCATTCTTCGTTATGGAACAGAAGACCAAAAACAAGGCTGGCTCGTTGAATTAGCCAAGGGAGAAAAAATCGGAGCCTTTGCTTTGTCAGAGCCGAATATTGGTTCAGATGCCAATCATGTTGAAACAAGCTATCAAAAGGAAGGGCAATCCTATGTATTAAATGGGAAGAAAAAGTGGATTTCCTTTGGAGCGATTGCCGATTTCTTTATTGTGATTGCAAGAGACGGTGAACAAGTCACGGCATTCCTTGTCGATCGAAATCAGCCGGGTGTAGAGATTGAGAGGATTACAGGAATGATGGCCAACCGAGCGTCATATTTAGCGGAAATCACCCTCGATCATGTTCAGGTTCATGAAGACTGTGTTTTAGGACCAGTTGGAGGTGGATTTAACCATGTGGTGTCACTCGCATTAGACCATGGAAGATACAGTGTCGCTTGGGCAGGACTTGCCATCGCACAAGAAGCCGTTGATTCTCTTGTCACGTATTCGCGTAAAAGAACACAGTTTAATGAAAAATTGTACAAGCATCAAATGATCAAAGGCATGATCGGAGATGCGGTGACCCAGCTCCATGCAGCGAGAGCCTTATGCCTAAAGGCTGGGGAAATGAGAGAAGCGAATCATCCTGATGCGATCACTGAAACATCCATTGCAAAATATTTCACCTCTAAAATTGCCGTTGACATTACAAATACAAATGTCCAAATTCATGGCGGAAGTGGATTTAGCCGGGAAAACTCAGCTTCAAGACTATATCGTGAAGCAAAGGTGCTTGAAATTATTGAAGGAACTTCGCAAATTCAGCAGCAGGTTATTGCTAACTATGGTTTACGCCATTATTTCGTGAAACATTCTTAGAGAGAAAGGAGATGAGCCCATGGCTTTACAGCCGCAGAAGCTGGATAAACAGAACATTGAAAATATGTTAGGTATCACTACGATCCAAGAAGGACTGCTGTTTCATCATTTAATGGAACCGAACGGAACAGCTTATTTTGAACAACTGCTGATCGAAATAGACGGACCAATAGATCGAGACATTTTTGAACAATCATGGACGAATGTCACCAAACAGCATGAAATGCTTAGAACATTGTTCAGATGGCAGGAACTAGCAAAACCAGTACAAATTGTGCTGAAGGAGCATCAGCCAGACATTCGATATCGTGATTTCACGCAAGCGAAGGAGCCTCTTCATGTGCTGAAAGAAGAGGTGACGGCACAGAACCGAGAAGAACGCTTTGATCTGCATGAAGTCCCATTCCGCCTGACGTTATGTGAAGTGAATGATGAAGTCAGCTGGGTTCTCATTAGCTTCCATCACATTTTATTGGACGGCTGGAGCCTAGGGATTGTATTAAGCGATTGGATGAGTGCATATGAGCGCTTATCGAATGGGGACAAACCTCTTCTGGAACAAAGACCGTCCTACCAATCCTTTGTTAAATGGCAGCAGAAAAACCTTCAACAGACAGAAGCACAAGCCGCCTATTGGAAAAATGTTTTCAACGGATGGAGTTATGCAGAACTGCTTCCGAAGTCAAGCGGCGCATATGAACCTTCAGAAGTGTTTCATCAATATGAACATCAAGTGGATCCTTCCATTGCGGAGAGCTGGAGCAAATTCACAAATCAATATGACGTGACGCTGGCATCTGTGATGTATACGCTGTGGGGAGTTTTGCTATCTAAGTATGCGAACCAAGATGATATTGTCTTTGGGACAACAGTATCAGGGAGAAATGCAGATGTCCCTCATATTGAAAAGATGACTGGGCTGTTCATTAACACTTTACCGCTGCGAGTCTCATTCGAACAGGAGCGGCCAATTCTTGAACAGATGCAGGAGGTGAGCCGTGAGATCGCTGTAAGAAATGAATATGAACATACCCCACTATCTGACTTAAAAAAATATGCAGGAATGACTGCAGAGCAATCATTATTCGATTCAATCGTCGTCATTGAAAACTATCCACTAGATCAAATGCTCACGAAAAACGATCAGCCAATTCGTATTCGTGGATTTGAGATGACTGAGCAGACAGAATTCGATCTCACGCTTAGTGTTCAGGCGTTTGATGATCAGCTGCACTTTTCATTGGTGTATAACCCTGTCAGCTTTTCAGCTGAGCAAATCGAAAAGTGGTGTCAGCATTTTCTTCATCTCCTGTCTGATGCCTGTGCACATCCGCACAAATCTGCTGCTCAACTACAGCTGCTATCAGAAGAAGAGAAAGAAAAGCAGTTAGCGGTCTTTCAGCAATACGGCGGAGCAACACCTAGCCATGAGCCAACGGTGATTGACCTATTTGAAGCACAAGTGGAGCGAACGCCAGCGGCAGTCGCAGTTGAGTTTGGCGATACGACGGTTACATATGAACAACTCAATAAGAGAGTGAACCAGCTCGCACATTATTTACAAAACAAAGGAGTCAAACAGGAGCAGCGTGTCGGCATTTTAGCAGAGCATTCCATTGAAATGGTGATAGCATGCTTATCGATCTTAAAAGCTGGCGGTGCTTACGTGCCGATTGATCCTGAATATCCGCAGGAACGAATAGAATATCTATTAGAAGACAGCGGAGTAGAATGGCTCTTAACTCATCCAATGAAAGGGCTCACCTATGCCTATCATGGAGAAAAAATTGATATCACGCAGCCGGATCTATACACCGGACCATCAGACAACTTGGCACAAGCCATCACCTCAGACCAAACAGCCTACTGCATTTATACATCAGGAACGACCGGAAGACCAAAAGGAGTACTCATTCATCATCTTGGCTTAGCCAACTATATTGATTGGGCGAAGCAAGTATATGTTCGAGGAGAAACAAGGCATTTTGCTTTGTATACCTCACTGTCCTTTGACTTGACGGTTACTTCTATTTTCACGCCGCTCATTTCAGGAAATACCATCATGATTTATCACCATGAAAACCGGCAGCTACTTGTCGAAGACATCATAAAAGACAACCGTGTACATGTGATGAAACTGACACCATCTCATTTACAGTTTATTAAGCATTTGTCTTTCCCAGACAGCCAAATGAAATGTTTCATTTTAGGCGGAGAGCAGCTGGAAACATCTTTAGCGAAATCCATTCAGCAGTCCTTTCCGCAGCCAATTGAAATTGTGAATGAATATGGACCAACTGAAACGGTCGTTGGCTGCATGATTCATCGATATAACCAGGACATTGATCAAGACGTGTATGTACCGATTGGAAAGCCTGCACAGCATACGGATATTCTTCTGTTTGACAGACATATGAATCTCATGCCGGAAGGAGCCGTCGGTGAATTATATATTGGCGGAAAAGGTGTCGCAAAAGGCTATTTGAATCGCCCAGAACTAACCGAAGAAAGATTTGTCGATCACCCTTTCCAGCCAGGAGAAAAAATTTATAAAACAGGTGATGCAGCGCGCATTCTCCCTAATGGTCTCATTCAATTTTTAGGTCGAAATGATGATCAAGTGAAGCTGAGAGGCTACCGGATTGAAACTGGTGAGATTGAATTTTGGTTGAATGAACAGCCAGGAATAAAAGCAGCAGCTGTTGTTGTAAAGCCAGATGTTTCTGGTACACCATGTTTGGCCGCATATGTTGTCACGACAGCCATACTTGATCAAGCGGCAATAAAACAAGCGTTGGCTGATCAACTGCCGGATTATATGATCCCAACTCACTTTGTTCAATTAGACGATATGCCGCTGACTGCCAATGGCAAACTAGATAAACGAGCTTTACCTGCTTTAAAACAGGCGCAGCAAACGAAAAAACAGGCGGGCTCTGACTATCTTTCTGATACGGAGAAAGTCATTCAAGACATTTGGAAAAAGGTCCTCGGCTTAGATGAGGTAAGTGTTCATGACAAATTCTTTGACATTGGCGGGCATTCACTCAATTTGATCCACGTCAATCAACAGCTCGCTAAGCAATTGAATCAAAGCATTCCAATGGTCGAAATGTTCCGCCGCCCAACGATTAGAGAGCTTGCCGCATATTTAAGCGGCGATTCAGAGCAGACAGCGGCAGACACGCAGCCTGTAAAACAAAAGATAAGAAAAGCTAATGAGCCGATTGCCATTATTGGAATGGCTGGTAAATTCCCAGGTGCGAAAAATGTTGAGGCATTTTGGCGAAATTTGAAGAATGGAGAAGAATCAATTTCCTTCTTTTCCGATGAAGAACTGCTTGAAGCTGGTATTGACCGCCAAACCTTCGAGCGATCCGATTATGTGAGGGCAAAGGGTGTCATTGATGGACCTGATTTATTTGATGCATCCTTCTTCGGCTATTCGCCAGGTCAGGCAGAAATGATGGATCCTCAAATACGTCTCCTGCATGAATACGCCTATAAGGCGCTGGAAGATGCGGGGTATGTACAAGAAAATTATACGGGGAAGGTCGGGTTGTTTACTGGGTCCACTTCGAACTTCCAATGGATTCAGCGTTTTGCCGCTTCCCTTGATAGCAGCATGTCAGAGCTGTTTGAAGTGGGTTCACTCAATGATACGTATACCGTCAGTACAAGAATTGCCCATAAATTGAATTTGAAAGGACCGGCGCTTACGCTGCAAACCGCTTGTTCAACTTCCTTGGTCGCCTTGCATTTGGCCTGTCAATCCATTGCAAATGGTGATTCAGATGTAGCTCTTGCGGGAGGTGTGTCGATCCTGCACCCAGTGAAATCAGGCTACGTTTATCAGCAGAACATGGTGAAATCAAGTGATGGCCACTGCCGCGCTTTTGATGATCAAGCAGATGGAACTGTTGGCGGAGATGGTGTTGGTCTTGTTGCTTTAAAAGCACTTAGTGAAGCCATAGAAGATGGTGACCATATTTATGCGGTTATTAAGGGCTCTGCCATCAACAATGATGGTGATCAAAAGGTTGGTTTCAATGCTCCGAGCGTCGAAGGACAGACACGTGTCATTCAGGATGCCCTGCATCAAGCAGATGTTTCACCAGAGACGATTGAATATGTGGAAACACATGGAACTGGCACATCACTTGGTGATCCGATTGAAATAGAGGCGCTCACAAAGGCTTTCGACACAGAGAAAAAACAATTTTGCCGCATTGGATCTGTGAAAACAAATATTGGACATTTAGATGCAGCGGCAGGAGCAGCTGGCTTGATCAAAGCTGTGCTTTCGCTTCAGCATCACACATTTGTACCTAGTCTTCACTTCAAAAAAGCCAATGAAAACATTGCATTTGAGCACAGTCCTTTCTTTGTAAACACTGAGCTGATCGACTGGAAGCAGCCAGCTTCCCATTTGCGGCGGGCGGGGGTGAGCTCATTTGGAATGGGTGGAACGAATGCACATGTCATCTTAGAAGAAGCACCACAAAGAGATCGTCAGCAAATGCCTCGTTCTGCTGAGCTGCTTGTTCTTTCAGCCAAGAGCAAAACGAGCTTGGAACGAATGAAAGACAAACTCGCAAGCCAAATAGAAAACACACCTTCTATCAATTTGGCAGACGCAGCTTATACCCTGCAAACAGGAAGACAATCCTTTGGTTTTCGTCAGGCATTTGTTGCGGCAAACAGAGAAGATGCTCTAAGAGTATTAACAGAAAAGCAAGGCAAGGGCATTGGAAAGCTCATGCATTCGCATGTGGAAAAGCAAAAGATTATTTTTATGTTTTCTGGACAAGGCAATCAATATCTCAATATGGGATTAGATTTGTACCGGGAAGAGCCTTACTTTAAGAAGCAAATGGATGCTTGTTTTCAAGCATATGAAGAAGCAACAGGACGAAGTCTTGCCCGTATTCTGTACCCATTAGCAGCTGAAACAGAAAAGGCACGTGAACAATTGGCAAGTACTCAATATGCACAGCCAGCCATTTTTGCCATTGAATATGCCTTATCCATGCTTTTCATTGAATGGGGCGTTCGTCCTGATGCAATGATCGGCTATAGCTTTGGCGAATTAACGGCAGCCGCCATATCAGGGCTATTCAGCTTAAAGGACGCAATGTCCATGGTCGCCTATCGTGCGAATGCGATGCAGTCGTCACCAGCTGGCGTCATGATGAGTGTTCCATTACCTGAGGCAGAGCTAAAACCGATGCTTCCAAACGATATTTCTCTCGCGGTTGTCAATGATTCATCATGTATCGTGTCAGGTCTAGAAGAGGCGATAGGTGAATTTGAACAAGAGCTAAAAAGCAACAGATTGATGTGTATGCGATTAGGTGGAACCATTGCCGCCCACTCACATGTCATGAAGGAGGCAGCGGAGCAATTCGGAGAAAAATTAACGCATATTAACGCCAAGTCGCTTCGTATTCCATTCATTTCGAATCTGTCAGGAGATTGGATGACAGATACGAGTGCGAAGGATATGTCTTATTGGAAAAGGCATATGACCGATACAGTTCGCTTTGCTGAAGGCATCACAAATATTTTACAAGAGGACAATATTCAACTAATTGAGATTGGCCCAGGACAAGATTTAAGCGTGATGGTCAACCGGTCGCTGAACGGCCTGAATCAGCATGTATGTCATGTGTTAAGACATTCAAAACAAGATGTGACGGATACTGAATTTTTACTTGGTCAAATTGGACGTCTATGGACAAACGGATTATCTATTGATTGGGATAGGTTCCATTTAAACCGTCAGCCGAGGAAAATGCCGCTGCCAACGTATGCATTTGATCAAACCTCCTATTGGTATGATGCAGCAGATCGTGTGAAACAAGACAAACCAAAGCAGTCTGGACGAAAGCAGCAAATGGATGAATGGTTCTATACCCCTCATTGGGAAGCCGATCTTTTACCTTGCGTGCCATCAGAAGATACGTCTGGCGGAGCCTTGCTTTTGTTTGCAGATCCATCTGCTTTTGGAGAGAAGATTGCGGCTGAGCTCCTGACGAAACGGAACGAGTCCGTAGTGGTTCGTAAAGGAAATGAATTTACGAAGCATGACAAAAAAAGCTATACCATTCGGTCACATGAGCCATCTGATTATGAAAGGCTCATATCAAATCTGGCAGATGATGAAATCAACGTGTCGAAAGTTTGTCATCTATGGGGGCTTTCAGAACGACAGCTATCTCACACGGAAGAAGAATGGGTGAAGCAAACGCAGCAAGATGCTTATTACTCCTTGCTTTATATCGGCCAGGCACTGAAAAAATATGTGTTGGACCAAAAGGTATCGATTACAGTTCTTTCCTCATTGACGTATGCCGTTGGCGGTGAGCCTGTACTTTATCCTGAAAAAGCGATCCATCTAGGACCTGCGATGGTGATTTCACAGGAAACACCGAACTTACGCTACCGCATTCTTGATATTGATCGCCCAGTGGAAAATGGGGTTCAAGAAAAGAGATTGCTAAAGCAAATAAGCGATGAGCTAGACCGAGCGTATGGACAGCTTCTCACGGTCTATCGACGAAATAAGCGATATGTGAAAAAGTATGCGAATAGTTCAGTTCCTGAAACAGGACAGGCTCATTTGGCTAAAAAAGATGGTGTATACATTTTAATTGGCGGACTTGGGTTTATTGGATTGAATATCGCCCAGACTTTGGCCGAGCAAACGAAGGGAACATTGATCTTAACGAGCAGGTCTGGACTCCCTGATAGAAGCAAGTGGCAAGAATGGCTGTCTACGCATGATGAACAGGATCCAACAAAGAAAAAAATCCAAAGGGTAATGGCGCTGGAAGAGACAGGTGCAGATGTTCTCATTCAGAAAGTAGACGTTCGTCACAAGGAAGATATCCAGCAATTGATCAACACAGTGGATGCATCATATGGGCAGATCGATGGCGTGATCTATGCAGCTGGAGTGACAGGCGACCAATCTTTCCAGGTGATGGAGCAAACAGATGTCACTTTTTCGGAGCCGCATTTTGAAGCGAAGATGAATGGTGTGCTTCATCTTGATGCTGCCTTAAGTGATCGATCCCTTGATTTCTGTTTTGTCCTGTCATCTTTGTCACCGATCTTGGGCGGACTCGGTTTTACAGCCTATACAGCTGTGAATCATTTCATCGATGCGTACGTGTATGAACGCAATCTACGTTCAGAAACACAGTGGTCTGTCATTAGCTTTGACGGCTGGGAATTTGAGCAAGGGAAGCAGCTTGATCTTCCAATCGGAGATGATGTCACCGAAACGTTAATTACAGAAAAAGAAGGAAGAATGATCTTTGAACGATTGCTTTCGCTGGATCAAGTGGAACAAATGGTTATTTCGACAACATCTTTACATGATCGTATTCACCGATATGTAGACCGTTTATCCCTTAAGGATGAGAGCGGCGGAGAGCATGAACAAGATGGCAACCTGTATTCTCGACCAGCGCTTTCCACGAATTATGCGGCACCAGAAACGGAGCTGGAGAAGGCATTAAGTCAACATTGGCAAGCATTCTTTAAGATTGATGAAATTGGCATAGATGATCATTTCTTTGAAATGGGTGGAGATTCTCTAAAGGCGATTACCTTCATTGGTATCATTCATCGTGCATTTAGTGTAGAGCTGACGCTGCCACAATTTTTCCAAATCCCTACGATACGATTAATGGCAGCATATATCGATCAAGCAGATACTGCTGCTTATCATGCGATTGAAAAAGCCGAAGTGAAGGAGCATTATCCTCTGTCGTCTGCGCAAAAACGGTTGTATCTCATGCAGCAAATGGATGTAAACAGCACAGGATACAACGAGTTTAAAGCGGGACGAATCAAAGGGAAACTCGATATTAGCAGGTTGGAATGGGCATTTCAGCAGCTCATTAAGAGACACGAAAGTTTGCGGACAGCGTTTGTACTAGAGAATGGCGTCCCTTATCAAAAGATTGAAGAAGAGGTACCATTTGCAGTCACATTATTTGACCTCACTAACGGATCAACACAAGGATCTGAGGAAGAGCAAAAACAAGTGATTGAACAATTTTTGACTGCCTTTACGTTAAGTGAAGCTCCATTGATGAGAGTCGGTGTGATGAAGCTGGCAGATGAGGAATTCGTACTCATGCTGGACATGCACCACATTATCTCAGACGGTCTTTCTCAAGATATTTTGGTCAATGACTTTATGCAGTTATATGACGGCAGGACGCTCGAGCCTCTTGCTCTGCAATATAAAGATTTTTCAGAATGGCAAAATGACCTGCTTGCATCAGAAGCACTGAAAGAATCGAGTGATTACTGGAAAAACCGGTTAGAAAGTCCCCCGCTACTTGATCTGCCAACAGATTTCGATCGGCCAGAAGTGAGACAATTTCGCGGCGGACATTATACGTTCCGTATAGAAGAAGCGGAGCTGAACGCGTTTAAGCAGGTGATTTTACAGGAAGACGCCACACTGTTTATGGGCTTGTTAAGTGTATATCAGATTTTGCTTCACAAATTAAGCGGACAATCAGATATCACGGTCGGGGTTCCGGTAGCAGGGAGAAAACAAGAGGAGCTGCAGCAAGTGATCGGTATTTTTGTCAATATGCTGCCACTTCGTTTGTATCCTAAAGCAGAGCTGACGTACCAGCAATTCCTGCAGGATGTGAAAGCACATGTCATCGATGATTTCGGACATCAAGACTATCAATATGAACAAATGGTTCAAGACCTCCAGTTAAGCCGGAGTGTCAGCCGGAATCTATTGTTTGATGCTGTGTTCGCCTTGCAAAATATGAATCAGCCAGAACTGAAGGTAGGCGGTTTAACCTTTAGTGATTATCCGTATGAGACAGGAACGTCACGCTTTGATTTACTCTGGATTGCGTATGAGCAGGAAGACGGTCTTTCTTCAACGATTGAATATAATACTGAGCTTTTCACAGAGGAAACCATCGAGCAGATTGCGGGCTTGCTGAAAGACATCATGAGGGCTGTTTCAGTAGATGCTGTAAGAATAGAGGAGATCGAACTGACTTCTTCATTCAAGCAATTAGATGACGTATCTCTTTTCGAATTAGATGACTTGAAAATATAAGTAAAGAGGTGAATGGAAGAGTGATTGAACATGATGATTTTCAACTGAAAGCAGCGGCGAAGGAAAGGGTGTTAGAAAGAGCCTACTGGACATCGATCTTATCAGGTGTCCAGCTTGATGGCCGCATTCCTCATACGGTTTCACATGCCAAGCCTGCTGCAATGAACCGATCGCTTCATTCGTCCTTCCCTGTGGCTATGAATCATTCGTTAAAGCAATTATGTGGAGATTCTGATTTGCGCCTGTTTATCGTGCTAACCACAGCAGCTTTTGGCTTGCTTCAACGTTATAGCGGAAAAACTGAGTTGATGGTGACTGTTCCTACAATGGAACAGTCTGCTAATCAATCCGCCATCAATCATATGCTGCCGCTGAAGGCAGAGATTGAGCCTCATATGAGCTTTAGCGCAGGGCTAGAGGCAGTGAAACAATCGTTTCAGGAGGCAGTGCGTCATCAAAACTATCCTGTTTATATTTTAATGGATGAGCTTTGGCATTCAGCAGGAGAAGACAAGAAGCGTGTCAATCTGGCATGTGCATTTGAGACATTGCATGGGCAAGTTGACAGAGAGCAGCTGCATGCGGATGTGCTTATTGTTTGGAAGAAAGAACAAGATCACCTTCATGCTGAAGTTCACTGGGATGCTTCCATTTATGATGACCACATGATGGAGCAGTTCTCCAATCATTTCATGGGATTCACAGAGCAATGTCTCGAAACGTCTGAGCAAACGATGAGCACACACTCATTTTTATCTGATATAGAGAAAAATCAGCTGTTTGATTCGTTTCAAGGAGAGTCGCTCGCTTATCCAGTGGATCGTGATATTGTGTCGTTATTTCAACAACAAGTCCAATTGTATCCAGCGCGAACGGCTGTTGTGTTTGGCACCACCTCCTATACATATGAAGAGGTTGATCATTTATCAGATCGCATTGCGCTTAGACTATCTCAAAGTCAGATAACACGTGAGGCTCCTGTTGGACTCAGAATGTATCGATCTGCTGAACTTGTCATTGCCATTCTTGGCATCTTAAAGGCTGGCTATGCTTATTTACCGATTGATGTTCATCTGCCGATTGAAAGAATTCGGTATATGCTCAAAAACAGCGGCGCTACAGCTATTGTCTCGGATGCAGAAGGACACGAAGGATTGGATGTCGAGGTCCATGTGATTCAAGACATGCTTCAAGAACCATCAATAAAAGAGAATATGACTTGGTCTATCTCGCCTTCGGATATGGCGTATGTCCTGTATACATCAGGTACGACAGGGCATCCGAAAGGTGTCGTTATCGAACATCGTCATGTCATTAATTTGGTATATGGAATGAAAACGCGCTTTTTTGATCTGCTCCCTAATCCTTTGCAAGTAGGGATGCTGGCTTCTCACATTTTTGATGCGTCTGTTCAAACATTGTTCCCGGCATTGCTCTTCGGGCATACGCTGCATATTGCCAAAGATGAAGTCCGTATGGATGGGCATGCGTTATGGTCGTTTTACCAAGAACATCACATCCAGCTGTCTGATGTGACCCCCTCTCATTTAAAGCTGATGAACAAGGCAGCAGCGCAATCAAAAAAAGACTTGCCAGCGTTGAAGATGATGCTGGTGGGCGGAGAGGTGTTCACAAAAGAGCTGATGGATCAATTTTTACAGCATATATCAGGTGAAAAACCAATCATGATAAATGCGTATGGGCCGACTGAATGTACGGTTCAGTCATCATCCTTTTTGATTCCCCAAGACTGGGATGAGCAAGTCATTCCTATTGGGCAGCCGATGCCGAATGAGCATATTTTCATATGTGACGCGCAAGGAGAGCCAGTTCCGATTGGCGTCTTTGGAGAGTTATATATAGCAGGCGATGGTGTAGGTCGTGGGTACATCAATCACCCTGATCTGAGCAAGGAGAAATTTATCAAAAAACCAGAGCTGAGCAGCGGGATGTTATACGGTACGGGAGATCTTGCAAGATGGCGGTTTGATGGTTTATTAGAATTTGCCAAGAGAAACGACGGTCAAGTGAAAATTAGGGGATATCGAATTGAGCTAGAGGAAATCCGTAGAGCGATTCTTGATGACCCGCATATGCAAGGAATGATTCAAGATGTCATTGTCATTCCTAAGGAAACGCAGGATCAGGACCAATACATTTGCGCATACATGATGGCAAAACAAGTGATAGATCAGCGTGCGCTTCGTCAGTCTTTAAGTGAAAGATTACCAGGTTATATGGTGCCGAGACATGTCATCCAAATAGAGCAATTTCCTTTGAATCTATCAGGGAAATTGGATATCCAAGCACTACCGAATCCAGAAGATCAGCTGTCAAACAATCAAGAGCCTGTGACCATTCAAGCACATAATGAAACAGAGCAGAAGCTTGTTCGCATTTTCGCCTCTATTTTACAAGTCCCTGCTTCGCAGATTCGTATAGATGAACCGTTTTTTGACTTAGGCGGGAACTCTTTTAATATCGTTGAGTTGTCCAATAAAGTGAAAGAGGAATTTCAGCAGGAGCTGACAGTGATGGAGCTGTTCCAATATACAACTGTTTCGCAAATAGCTACGCAATTAAAAAACAAAGCATCAGGGCAAGAGAAACAGATCGAAGATGATGGAGAAAATGAAGCGGATGACTTAGAAAGTGCCGCTCAACTGTTAGGCGGGATGATAGATGAGTAAGTTCACAGGATTAGAGGTTGCAGTGATTGGGATGGCATGCCGTTTTCCCGGAGCAAAGAATATTCATCACTTTTGGGACAACCTTGCAAATGGAAGAGAGTCCATTACGTTCTTTTCGAAGGAAGAGCTGCTTGAGGCAGGGGTTGAGAAAGAAGCATTGGATCATGAGCAATATGTACGTGCCAAAGGAGCAGTTGATCAGCATGATCATTTTGATGCAGATTTCTTTGGTTATTCACAGCGTGAAGCAGAAGTAATGGACCCGCAAATCCGCATGTTTCATGAGGTGGCGTGGGAATCACTTGAAGATGCAGGCTATAACCCTGAAACCTATCAGGAACCGATTGGTTTATTTGGAGCCGCTTCTGCTAATTTATATTGGCAAGCTGCTTCCATGCTGATGAGAACGAATCACTCATCCGAACAATTTGCGGCTGTTCAGTTAACAGATAAAGATTTCATGAACACAAAGGTATCTTATAAATTGAATTTGAAGGGGCCGAGCGTAGCTGTTGATACAGCTTGTTCTTCCTCTTTGACTGCCATTCATATGGCGGCGCGTGCCCTGATTACTGGAGAATGTAAAATGGCACTCGCAGGCGGCGTCACCATTACGACCCCTCACAAAAAAGGATACATGTATCAAGAAGGCATGATCATGTCGCCAGATGGGCACTGCCGGGCTTTTGATGAACAGGCAGAAGGCACTGTTGGTGGTGAGGGCTGCGGTGTTGTTGTGCTCAAATCATTAAAGCAGGCACTAAAAGATAAGGACCATATCTATGGCGTGATTAAAGGGTCAGCCTATAACAATGACGGCGGGCGGAAGGTTGGCTACACAGCACCAAGCATAGAAGGACAAAGCGAAGTGATTAAAAAGGCACTCAACATCAGTCGTGTAGAAGCTGAGAGTATTTCTTATATTGAAGCACACGGCACCGGTACAACTCTTGGAGATCCGGTTGAAATTGAGTCACTAAAGAAAGCCTTTCAAACGGATAAAAAGCAGTTTTGTGCGATTGGGTCTGTGAAAACCAATATTGGTCATCTTGACTCAGCCGCAGGGGTTGCAGGTTTTATCAAGACAACGCTTAGTCTGTACCATCAGATGCTGCCGCCTAGCCTTCATTATAAAAAACCGAATCCGAAAATTGATTTTGAATCAAGTCCATTTTATGTCAATACAACCCCCGTACTATGGATGAAAACAGAGCAGCCGCTGCGTGCCGGAGTTAGTTCGTTTGGAGTCGGTGGAACGAATGTACACCTGATCATGGAAGAGGCACCCGCCGCCGACAACCCGTCATTAGAAAGAGATCATGAGCTAATGGTGATTTCTGCAAGATCGAAGCAGGCGGTTCAAAAATCGGCTGAACAAATGACATCTTATTTAAAAGAACAAAAGCGTGTCACACTATCCGAGGCTGCCTTTACACTGCAAGAGGGACGAAAGCATTTTCCTTATCGACAAGCTTTTCTTGCAGGGCCTGACCGCACATTCCAGTCAGCTGGACAGCCGCAAAAGGCCTTTCAACAGCCGGCAGTTGTCTGGATGTTTTCTGGACAAGGTGCTCAGTATGTGAATATGGGCAAGGATTTATATGAGAAAGATCCTGAATTTAAACAAACGCTTCAGAAATGTTTTGCCATCATTTTATCTTTATCAGGTGTTGAGATCGAGAACGTGTTATATCCAACAACCGAAGAAGAGTTCATAAAAGCAGAACAACTCATACAGCAAACATCATATACACAAATCATCTTGTTTAGTTTTGAGTATGCGCTCGCATCGAAGCTGATGGGACTAGGCATATGTCCGCATTATTTCATTGGTCATAGTATTGGAGAAATAACAGCTGCCTGCGTGGCCGGTATCATACACCTTGAAGATGCAATCCGGATCGTTTTAAAAAGAGGCAGTTTGATGCAAAAAATGCCTCGGGGTGAAATGGCCGGAGTGTCACTCTCTGCCGAAGAGATTGAACATGATCTTCCTGAGGGTGTCGAGCTTTCTGCGGTGAATAGCTCACAATTATCTGTTGTTTCCGGTTCTCCAGAACGGTTACAGATCTATCTCGAACAAGCTGAAAAAAGAGGAGCTTCTGTCCAAACATTGAAAACCTCTCACGCCTTTCATACGAGTATGATGGCTGAAGCGTCCGTACAGTTTAAGAACGCTCTCTCAGAGATCACCTATCAGCAGGGCGAGGTTCCGATCCTTTCGAATGTGACAGGAAGCTGGTTAACAAATGAGCAAGCCTCATCGCCTGATTACTGGGCATCTCATATCAGGCAGCCTGTTTTATTTAGTCAAGGGTTAGAGACGTTACTTGGACTTGGTGAAGTGGTTTTCATTGAAGTGGGACCAGGTCATACGTTGACTCAATTTGTGAGACGACATGATGACTATGATGTGAACAAAGCAGCGGCTGTTTCATTGGTGAGACATCCAAAAGAACAAGCTGCTGATGATGAATATATGAAAAAGGCTATAGGGAAGCTGTGGAGTTTTGGAGTGGAGCCGAACTGGAGCGCTGTCAGAAAAGAAAAGACCCCATATCGAGTGTCACTGCCAACATATCCATTTGAGCATCAAATATTCCCCTCTCCGCAGTTTAAAGCGGATCAGCTGATGAGCAATTTAGCACCATCAGAAATGGGGGAGACACTCTCCGCTGATTTTCAAGACTGGTTTTACATTCCGGTATGGGAGCGCTCTGCACCTGTACTAAAAGAGCAGCATCATCAAGGGAAGCGTATCTTGGTTTTTGAGAAAAATGGTCATATTGCCGCTTATTTGAAAGAGCGGCATGCAGAGGTTGTCAGCGTCTGTCAAAGTGATCATACGATCAAAGAAAATGACCAGGTGATGAAGGCTGACGTTCATATGCTGTCACACTTAGAGTGGGTGATGGCTGAACTGCAGCAATCTGGATTTATACCGGAAGAGATCATCTGGATGCATGATGAACTAACAGAAGATACAGGTGATCAGCCGAACTACTTATCTGTACTTGATCTCGTCAGGCTGATCAGTCAGCATCATAACACAACCATCCGTCTTCACCTTGTGACAAACCAAGCGCATGATGTTATCGGGATGGAGAAGGTCAATCCTCTTCAAGCAACATGTACTGGATTAGCTCTGACCATTCCTCAAGAATATCAGCACATTGCGTGTCAGCACATTGATTTATGTCAGGAAACAAAGGCGGACTGGCCGCTATTTCTTTCATATGAGGTTGCAATGCACGATCAAGAGGCAGTCGTGGCGTATCGGGGGAACAGTAGGTGGGTTCGAAAAGCTTCAAGTACACCTTTAAGCAAAGAGGAATCGTCCACACAGCCTATCAGGACTCATGGTGTTTACCTCCTGACCGGCGGTATGGGAGGCATTGGTTTCACACTAGCTCAACATTTAGCAGAAACGTATCAAGCAAAACTTGTGTTCCTCAGCCGATCACAAATACGTGAACGCTCTGCATGGCATGAACTGCGTGATGCGGATGGGAAAGAAGCTGAAACCGTGAAAAAGCTGATGACTCTTGAAGAGTTAGGAGCTGATGTACTAACTGTACACGGTGATGTGTCAGATAAAGACGCCGTGCAGAAAGCGATCCAGCTGGCTCATACATCATTTGGTGATTTACATGGTGTCATCCATGCGGCAGGAGAGGCAGATGGGAAGATCATCCAAGCAAGAACAGCAGACGATGAAATTCGCATGTGTCTGCCAAAAATCAACGGGACCTATGTGCTGGATGAAGCACTCAAGGATGAAACGCTCGACTTCTTTTTACTTTGTTCATCCCTAGTGTCCTTTCTTGGAGCGG
Source organism: Bacillus sp. FSL W8-0920 (assembly GCF_038593215.1). Classification (NCBI taxonomy): domain Bacteria; kingdom Bacillati; phylum Bacillota; class Bacilli; order Caryophanales; family Bacillaceae; genus Bacillus; species Bacillus sp. FSL W8-0920. The sequence continues at coordinate 712,860 of NZ_CP151974.1, forward strand.
CTGGACAAGTGGCTTATGCCGCTTCCAATGCTTTTATGGACAGCTTTGCTCATGAGAAGAGGCAGGAAGGAAAGCCAGTGATTTCTTTAAACTGGGATCGATGGGAAAAAGTCGGTATGGCACACAACTCAGCATTAGCGGCCAAAGTCAATGACATGATGACGCTCGAGGAGCAGGCGGGAATTTCACCAGATGAAGGAATCAAGGCCTTTCAGGAAGTGCTGCGTCTAGATTATCCGCAAATTCTTGTTTCTGTTCGAGACATGGGTGAGAGAATAAAACACCGCTTAACACCTATGCAGCAGGAAGAAGAGTCGACTCAACAAATATCGCAGGTCATAGATGATCGTCTAGAAGCATCATTGTGTGATGTACTCAGCTCTTTTTTTCCTCATGAACCGGATGTAAATGAGAACTTCTTTGAAATGGGTGCGACATCCCTTGATTTACTGCAGATGAGCGGTCATATTAAATCAATTTATGGTATAGAGGTTCCAGTGGTCATGATGTATAGTCATCCAACGATTGCGTCATTGGCTGCAGAACTGAAGAAGATACATGGAGTGAAGGAAGAAAAGCAAGCTGTCACTGAGTCATCTAATCTCCGCAAACAGGCGATGGCAGATGGGAAGAACCGCCGTAAACAGAGATTAAAACGAAAATAGATGGGAGAAATGCAGCGTATGTCTGATCAAGAGCAATGGAGCGAATCTGGACTTGAAATTGCAGTTGTAGGATTAGCAGGTACGTTTCCCGAGGCACCGAATGTGCAAGTGTTTTGGGAAAATGTATCGCAAGGGAAAGAATCCGTTACGTTTTTCACTGATGAAGAATTAAAGGCAGCGGGTGTAGATGAAACGCTGCTAAAACGTTCTGATTATGTCAAGGCAAAGCCATATTTAAAACATGCATCATCATTTGATGCAGACTTTTTTGGCTACTCTCCGCGAGAGGCATCTATTATGGACCCGCAAATTCGATTGATGCATGAATGCACATGGCATGCGCTAGAGGATGCAGGCTATGAGCCCGAGCAATACGAAGGATTAATTGGACTTTATGCCGGCGCATCTAGCAATCTATCGTGGATGGGGCAGCATATGTCGTCACTTGCAAAGAACGAAGATGTGTTTCAAATCATGCATCTCAATGACCCATCCTTTGCTTCTCGGATTGCCTATAAATTAAATCTAAAAGGTCCAAGCGTATCGGTGCAAACGGCTTGCTCCACATCGCTTGTTGCTATCCATATGGCCTGCCAAGGATTAATCGGCGGTGAATGTGACCTTGCGTTAGCAGGAGGTGTCACACTCCATCAGCCGCAAATCACAGGCTATCAATACCAAGAAGGAATGATTTATTCTCCTGATGGTCATTGCCGTCCGTTTGATGAAAAAGCAAAAGGAACCATTTTTGGTGAAGGTGCAGGCGTTGTTGCGCTAAAACGATTAAAAGATGCGATAGAAGATGGAGATTTTATTTATGCTGTCGTAAAAGGATCTGCAACGAACAATGATGGGAGCAATAAAGTCGGTTATACAGCCCCAAGTGTGAGTGGACAGGCAAGTGTTATTGAATCTGCGTTAGAAATGGCTGAGACAGAACCAGAGACGATTTCTTATATCGAAGCGCATGGAACGGGGACGCCTGTTGGAGATCCGATTGAGATTGAGGCGCTTACCCGTGCTTTTCAAACAGATCAACAAGGCTATTGCCGAATTGGATCAGTCAAAGCCAATATTGGGCATTTAGATGCCGCAAGCGGCGTAGCTGGTTTTATCAAAACAGTCATGATGCTACATCATCGTCAATTTGCCCCGATGCCGCACTTTGAGAAACCGAATCACCGCATTTCTTTTGATCAAACCCCATTTTATGTTGGGACAGACAAAGAGGAGTGGAAGACATCTCAATTGCCAAGGAGAGCGGGTGTCAGTGCCTTTGGTATAGGGGGAGCAAATGCTCATGTCATCTTAGAAGAGGCAAAGCCGAGAAAAGCAAACAGCAACGCCTCGTCCAAAGAATTAATCGTGCTGTCAGCTAGATCAACGCATGACATGAAGAACGTGACAAAAAACTTAAAGGAATATGTCTCCTCACATCCTGATCTCTCACTTGGTGAAGCAGCTTATACCTTACAAAGTGGAAGAAAGGCTTTCAAATATCGAAAGGCGTTTGTCTGTTCCACGCGGGATGAATTATTAGAGCAGCTGCAATTGCTGAATGAAGAGACAGCAGGCAGAGAAAGTCATCTTTATAAACGGATCAGCATGAAGCTAACGGGGTATCATGAGTCAGGTTTACGTGATTACATCAAGCTGTATGAGAAAGATTCTTCTTTCAAAATAGAAGTGGATCGAATCATAAGCCTCGTCCAATCCGCGGTACCTATCAAAAAAGATGAGCTGTTCCATCCTAAACAAAGCAGTCAATCAGAAGTGGCGATGCTGATCATGACATCGGCTTTTGCCAACATGGTAAGATCACTCGGAATTGAACTAGATGGATGGGTTGGAGAAGGTAGCGGCGTCTGGACAGCTTTATATGCAGCAGGCGGCCTTGAGCTAAACGATGCGGCATCTATTGTGTACCATCTTCATGATATCGAGACGGTTAATCAAAGGCTGGCTTCCCTGCCTCAGAGGACACTCCAAGAGCCTGTTTACTTGCAGCAAACTGGGGAGGAACTAACCACTTTCTATCCATCGTCTGTAAAGGGTCTTCTTACTATGGATCAGCCTGTAAAATCACCAATAGTTGAGCAAGAATCACCAGCTTTGATCATTGACCTTTCAACGAAACAAGGGATTGTAGTTGAAAAGGGAGCAGAAAAAACAACCGAACCACTTGATGGAGACATGCTTCAAATCGCAGGTGTTCTTTGGGAAATGGGGGTCGGCTTAGCTTTCCCAATAACAGATGAGAAGAACAGACAGCGTATTCCGCTACCTGGGTACCCATTTCATAAAACTGATTTCTCTGCACAAACAAATACGATGGCAGCCATTGAACCACAAAAGCCGCAGAATGAACAGCGTGTCTTTGCTTCACTCGCTTCTTTACAAAAAGACATTCACGACATTGTGCAAACTCATTTTGGGTTTGATCAAATAGATGATGAATCGCCATTTTTCGAATTTGGTGCGACATCCCTTGATATTTCTCAGCTTGCAGCGAAAATATCTGAGCATGTGGACAAGCAAATTGACACTGTGCAATTGTATCGGTTTGCGACAGTGGCAAGTCTTGCTGAATATTTGTTTGAAGAACAGTCAGAACAGATTCAAACGCCTGCTTCTCGCCCAGTAAAAAACACGTCCCATGAGCAAACGGATATTGCGATTGTCGGAATGGCTGGAAGATTCCCGGGAGCTTCATCGCTAGAAGACTTTTGGCAGCGTCTTGTGAATGGCGAGGAAATGATTCACTTTTTCACAGAAGAAGAGCTCAAGAAAGCAGGGCTGGATGCGTCCGTCTACCAGCATCCGAATTTCATTGGAGCAAAAGGTCGTTTACAAGAAATCGAAGGCTTTGATGCAGACTTCTTCAACTATTCTGCTAGAGAGGCAGAGCTAATGGATCCGCAGTTCAGGCTCTTGCATGAATGTGCTTGGGAAGCGCTGGAGGATGCTGGCTGTGACCCTGATCGAATGGCAGGGAAAATTGGCGTTTATACAGGAACGAGTCCAAACCATGAGTGGCTGACGCGCTTTGCCCATCAAATGGAAGCAACTGAGCAATTCAGCGCCATGCTGTTAAATGATCGTGAGTTCTTTAGTACACAGCTTTCTTATAAATTGAATTTACACGGGCCTAGTGTGACCATGCAAACAGCTTGTTCGACCTCACTTGTCAATATTGGCATGGCCTGTCAAGCATTATTGAATCAAGAATGTGATGCAGCACTGGCAGGCGGTGTGACGGTTAGTTCTCCAGAAAATATCGGCTACATCTATCAAGATGGGATGATTCAATCAAAGGATGGACATTGCCGACCGTTTGACCAAGAGGCGAGCGGAACCATTTTCGGAGATGGAGCGGGGATTGTTCTGCTAAAACGTTATGAAGATGCGATGAGAGACGGTAACCCGATTCATGCGGTCATCAAAGGGGTTGGTGTGAACAATGATGGCAGCCGAAAAGCTGGTTTTACCGCTCCGAGTGTGGAAGGACAGGCAGAGGTTTTAAAAGAAACGTATGAAAAATCAGGTATCGACCCCGCGTCCATTGGTTATGTAGAAGCTCATGGTACGGGGACAAACATGGGAGATCCAATTGAGGTATCTGCTCTTAGTCAAGTGTTCAAAGGGACAGATCCGCTGACGATTCCGATCGGTTCTGTGAAAAGTAATGTCGGACACTTAAATAGTGCGGCAGGGATTGCAGGTCTGTTTAAAGCCATTTTGGCTCTCCAGCATAAAACGATTCCGCCAACCATTCATTATGAATCACCCAATCAGGAGATTCCTTTCAAAGATACACCGTTTTATGTGAATCAAAAGGCGTTGTATTGGAAGGAAGCAGATGGTCCGAGAAGAGCGGGAGTTAGCTCTTTCGGTATTGGCGGAACGAATGCCCATATGATCATAGAAGAGGGCATACAGGCGAAGCAGAAGCCAGCTTCTAACCAAAAGCAGCTGCTCGTCTTATCTGCAAAAACAGATACTGCTTTGGCGGAAATGACAGAGCGATTAAAGCAGTATGTGATCCAGCATCCTCAAGTCCCGCTTGAAGATATTGCTTATACATTACGGTATGGTAGAAAGCAATTTCCATACCGAAAAGCGATCGTACTCGCGTCTGCTGATGAATGGATGCAGCAGAAACAGCTTGAAACGAGTGTGTTCCGAAGCAAAAAATGGCGTAAAGCGACCTTTATGTTTTCGGGTCAAGGCGCTCAGTATGCTGGTATGATGCGCGGATTATATGATGCAGAGCCAGTGTTCAAATGGGAAGTAGATAGATGCTTTAAATATGTAATGGAAACGGAGCAAGTGGATTTAAAGAGCATTGTTTTTTCCGAGGATGAAACGAACGAAGACATCACAAAAACGTCAAATGCCCAGCCGCTTCTATTTATATTTGAGTATGCATTAGCCAAATTGCTTCAGCATAGCGGTGTTGAGCCAGAATCAATGATTGGACACAGTATCGGCGAATACGTTGCCGCTTGTTTGTCAGGGGTCTTTTCTCTCGAGTCTGCATTAACACTCGTGATGGCAAGAGGAAGATTGATGCAAGACATGGAAAAAGGCACGATGCTTAGTGTGCAATTACCCGAGGCGGAGCTCATCTCAATGATCGATGAATCGCTTTCTGTTGCTGCTGTCAATGCAAAAGACCTTTGTGTCGTTTCTGGAAGAGAAGAGCATATCGCTGCATTTGAAATGAAACTGCAAGACAAAGGAATTGTCACAAGACAGCTCCATACTTCTCATGCCTTTCATTCCTACATGATGGAGCCGATGCTTGAGGCGTTTCAACAATTCGTAGAGAAAGTAGAATTGCACGAGCCGGCGATTCCGTTTATATCGAATGTGACAGGCACCTGGGCGACAAGCGAAGAGGTGATGACAGCATCTTATTGGACGAACCACCTGCGTGGAACCGTTCGTTTTCATGAAGGTCTATCTCAGCTGTTAACCGATGAAGTACGAGCAGTCATTGAAGTTGGACCTGGAAACAGCTTGACGGCATTAGCGAAACGTCATGAAAACAAAGAGTCTCATCATGATGTCCTGAATATGGTGAGGCATACGAGAGAACAAGCGGATGACCATGCATATTTCTTAAAGAGAATAGGAGAGCTATGGGCAGGGGGCTACGAGGTCAAAGCGCAGCAACATCCAACTCAAGAGGAACGTCAGCTCGTATCGCTACCGACCTATCCATTTGAGCGGAAACGATATTGGATTGAAGCAGGAAAGCCCGCGTCTCCGCAGCTATCCGCTCCTAAAGAAACGAAGAAAAAAGAGATGGAAGAATGGTTCTACCTGCCTTCTTGGGAGCAGCAGCCGCTAAAACCAGTTTTCAAAAAAGAAACAGAAGAACAAACGTGGCTCATTTTCAAGGAACAGGATGCTTTTCATGAACTGTTTACCCATTCATTTACGCAACAAGGTATCAAGGTCATTTCTGTCACAAAGGGTGAAGCTTATCAAGAGCAAGATGAGTCGTTTACGATCAATCCGGCAGAAGGCCAGCACTACCGAAACATGCTAGATTCATTGTCTAATAGAGGCATCAATATTCAGCGGATTCTTCATTTATGGGAAGCTGCGAAAGAAGATGACAACTCGAATCGTCAAGCCGCTTTTCAGGCGCACATTGAAAAAGGCTATTACAGCTTAATTTTCTTATCTCAAGCGATTGCTGCCCAAAAAAATATTCGAGAATGCCGTCTGTTTACGATCACTAGCGGAATTCAGCCAGTTACAGGCAATGAGACGATATGTGCAGAGAAAAGTGCAATGCTTGGACCGTGTAAAGTGATTTCACAGGAATACCATCATATTAAGTGCTGGAATATCGATGTGGAAGACGTGCCAGAAGTCATGTCTTGGAAGGAACAAGTCCTTGTCGATCTTATTGTGCAGGAAATCATGCAGCCTGGAAAGGACCAGCTTGTGGCGTATCGTCATCGAAAGCGCTGGGTGCAAAGCTACAAGCATTTGCCGCTGCAAAAAGAAGATGGACTTCCGAAGATGATCAGGCCAAATGGTGTTTATTTGATCACAGGAGGTTTAGGCGGTATCGGATTTGTTTTATCAAAGATGCTGGCGAAGGAAGGAAATGTACATCTTTATTTAACTGGCAGAACGGCATTGCCGCCAAGAAATGAATGGGCGTCATATGTTCAACAAGCAAATGCCGATGAAGCGCAGCGCACGAGAATTGAGAAGGTGCTTGAGCTCGAACGATTAGGTGCAACAGTAGAAGCGGTGCAGGCGAATGCAGGAGATCTGGATCAGATGAAACATGTATTTGATGCCATTCGCAAAAAGCATGGCGGCGTTCATGGTGTATTCCATGCAGCAGGATTACCAGGAAGTACATCCTTCCGTGCAATCAAAGATATCCCTTCTACACTGGCGCAGGGAGAGGATCAATTCCAATCAAAGGTGAAAGGGCTCGATGTGCTAGAGCAGCTGCTGGAACAAGAACAAGCAGACTTTTGTCTTCTCTTTTCTTCCATTAGTGCATTGCTTGGGGGCTTAGGATTCTCTGCTTACTCAGCGGCTAACTTATATATGGATGCATTTGCAGCTAGACTTAATCAACATAGTCAAACCCCGTGGATGTGTGTGAACTGGGATGCGTGGAATTTCTGGGGTGAGCTAGAATCCACAATAGGTGAATCGATCAATGAGCTTGCGATTTTACCAGAAGAGGGTGCTGAGCTGTTCCAGTATGTTCTGTCTAGCCGGCAGAATCGACACATGCTCGTGTCCACAGGAAATCTTGATGAACGGATAGATCAATGGCTGTCACTAGAGCCTAAGACCGTAGCGGATGAGGATTCGTATGAAGTGTCTAAGCACGAAAGACCAGAGCTGGGCAATCCATATGTGGCGCCTCGAAATGAAACTGAAAAAGCGATCTGCCAAGTATGGCAGGATTTTATGGGCATGGAACAAGTGGGCATTCACGACAATTTCTTCGATCTCGGCGCAAGCTCGCTGGATATTGTCCAAGTCACCAATCGGTTAAATCAAGCACTTCAAACAAATGAAGCGGTTGTGACGTTGTTTACGTACCCTTCTGTTGCAGAGCTTGCGAAATATATCCAGCCTTCTGAGGACTCGAAGGAAGAAGCGATGGAAGAAGAACTAGCCGTCGTCACTTCAGGTGATCGAAGAGCTCGTTTTAAACAGCAACGGAATAAAAGATTGAGAGGCGGAATCGAGAATGAATGATACAACGAATCACTATCATGGCGCAGAAATTGCTGTTATCGGTCTTGCAGGTCGTTTTCCAGGGGCCAAAAATGTAGATGAGTACTGGGAGAATCTGAAAAAGGGAAAAGAAACAATCTCCTTTTTTACAGAAGAAGAATTACGGCGTGAAGGTACAGATGAAGCTTTATTAAAAAATCCCCGTTTTGTTAAAGCAAAAGGGATGCTAGATGATGTTGATTTATTTGATGCAGATTTCTTTGACTATACACCAAAGGAAGCGGCCATGATGGACCCGCAGTTTAGACTGTTTCATGAATGTGTGTGGACAGCGCTTGAAGACGCTGGGTACGATCCGTTTGAATATAAAGGGCAAATCGGTCTTTATACAGGTGCAGGGATCAATACAGAATGGGTCATGAGAGCACTTCAAGGGGCGGCTCAAGGTGAGGATTCGAAAACACTGGAAGCTGCCGTTCTGAATATGCGTGATTATTTAGCGACGATGATTTCATATAAATTAAATCTGAAGGGACCGAGTATGGTGGTGCAAACCGCCTGCTCGACCTCGATGGTGTCGATTCATTTAGCCGTTCAGGCTTTATTAAGCGGCGACTGTCATATGGCTGTTGCAGGTGGCGTGTCCATTCGTCTGCCGCAAAAATCAGGTTATCTTTATCAAGAAGGCATGATCCATTCATCTGACGGGCATTGCCGCGTCTTTGATAACAAAGCCGATGGAACCGTTTTTGGTGATGGTGCAGGAGCCGTTATTTTAAAAAATTTAGAGGATGCCATTGAAGACGGCGATCACATTTATGCTGTCATCAAAGGGTCATCTATTAATAATGATGGAAATAGAAAAGTAGGATATACAGCGCCGAGTACGAAAGGTCAAGTTTCAGCGATTAAGACAGCACTTCGAATGGCTGAGGTGGAACCTGAAACCATTTCGTACATTGAAGCACATGGAACCGGGACAACCCTCGGAGATCCGATCGAAATTGAAGCGCTCAAGCAAGCATTTGATACAGATAAAAAAGGCTTTTGCCGCATTGGCTCTGTCAAATCAAATGTTGGTCATCTGAATGATGCATCAGGTGTCGCGGGCTTTATTAAAACCGTTTTAAGCTTAAAGCATCAAGTGATTCCGCCGACCATTCATTTTGAAACACCAAATGAAAAAATTGAATTTACCAATTCGCCTTTCGTTGTAAACACAGACTTGACGCCATGGAGCACGCAAGAATCTCCTCGCCGAGCAGGTGTAAGCTCATTTGGGATAGGTGGAACAAATGCTCATGTCATTTTAGAAGAAGCACCTGCTACACGTGTTGCCGCTGATAGCCCTGAGGATAGTGAACTTCTTTTATTATCTGCCAAAACACCAGCAGCTCTTGAAAAAATGACGGATCGCCTTGCGGACTACTTACTTCAGCATCAGCAGCATGTTCGTCTAAGTGACGTTGCCTATACGTTGCAAACAGGGCGCCATCATTTCCCGCATAAACGTGTCATTCTTGGAAGTAACACGGCGGATATGTTACAGGCGCTGAATCAAAGGTCAAAAGAGGTGGTCAAGACGGCCAGCTCCCAAACATCGAGCCGTCCAGTCGTCTTTCTTTTCCCAGGCCAAGGATCTCAGTATGTAGACATGGGGCGTCAGCTTTATGACAAATATCCAGTCTTTAAAGAAGCGCTGGATCAATGCTTGAATCAATTCAAACAGCATGTCACAGTTGACCCATTTCGTCTTTTATTTTCAACAGAAGCAAGTGATGATCGTCAGCTGATCAATCAAACAGAATATACGCAGCCGCTTCTGTTTAGTGTGGAATATGCTTTGGCTAAATTGCTGATTCATTTTGGCGTCAAACCGCAGGCACTGATCGGTCACAGTATTGGAGAATATACGGCTGCTGCGGTATCTGGTTTACTATCTGTTGAAGATGCTGTAGATCTTGTGGCTTATCGCGGACAGCTCATTAGCCAGCTTCCAAAAGGCTCTATGCTGAGTGTTCCTTTGAGTGAACAAAACGTGCTGCCATATTTAACAGATGATCTTTCACTTGCAGCAGTAAATGGTCCTGAATTGTGCGTAGTGTCAGGTGAGACCGTAGCCATTGATGCACTTGCTGAGAAGCTGGAGGCTGCTGGACATGGGTGCAGGAAGCTTCACACCTCTCATGCCTTCCATTCTAAAATGATGGATGACATCCTGCCATCATTTAAAGAAAAGGTAGCCGAGTATCAATTGAATGCGCCGTCTATCCCGTATATTTCTAACGTCACAGGTACGTGGATTGACCATGAAGCAGTGCAAGACCCGGCATATTGGGCTAATCATTTGCGGCAAGCGGTTCGTTTCCGTGATGGAGCAGAGACGTTATTAACGGAGCTTGATCCTATTTTCGTTGAAGTCGGGCCGGGGAATACGTTAAGTGCCTTTATTCGCCAAGCTTCAAAGGAACATCATCAGCAGCCGATTCCATTGATGCGTCATCCAAAAGAAGAGGCAGCCGACGACCGCTACCTGCTGGGAAGATTGGGTGACATCTGGCTTCAAGGGGTGCCGGTTGACTGGACAAAATTGCGAAATCAGACATCAAATCAAAAAGTATCCTTGCCGACCTATCCGTTTGAACGACAACGATATTGGATTGAAAAGGCAGATACATCTGCACTATCTTCATCCTTAGGTGTGCAAATGGTGGTGCCAAAGGATAACAAAGGGCAGGAAATAGAAGAAAACAATCAAGTCCATGCCGCCGCATCGAATGACATTGAGGCAACGTTACAGCGGATGTGGAAAGACATTTTAGGAATTGAAAAGGTGGAAAGAGACGACCATTTCTTTGAGCTTGGCGGACATTCGTTAAATGCCACCGGTCTGATTTCTCAAATTCACAAAGAGTTTGGTGTAGAGCTAACGCTCACAGACATGTTTAACAATCCGACAATTGAAAAGCTCCAAGCATTCATCGAAAAGGCAGAGAAGCATCAATATTTCAAGATTGAACCAGTCGAAAAGAAAGACACATATCCATTATCTGCTGCTCAAAGACGGACATTCCTCATTCATCAGCGTATTGGTCAAGTGACCTCTTACAACATGCCGATGGCACTAAGATGTAAAGGGGAAATTGACGTCGAGCGCTTTGAGCAGACCTTCAAGCAATTAATTGATCGTCATGAAACCTTGCGAACGACCTTTGAATTAAAAGATGGTGAACCGGTTCAGCGGGTCCATGATGACTTCCAATTTGCTGTTGAATTGACAGAAGCTGATGAAGAAGGATTAGAAGCACAAATCGATGAATTCATTCGTCCATTTGACTTAAAGGCTGCACCATTGATCCGTGTGCGTTTTGTGAAAATCGCAGCTAACGATCACCTCTTATTAGTCGATATGCATAATATTGTGGCGGATGGAGCGAGCATGAACATCTTTATTAAAGAATTTACTGAGCTCTATCGAGGGGAAACCTTGCCGGAACTCACTGTTCAATATAAAGATTATGCAGAATGGCAAGACAAATATTTCCGTAGCGAGATGTTTCAAAAGCAGCAGGATTATTGGAAGCAGCAAATTGGCTCAAATGTGCCAACTTTGACAATGCCATATGATTTTGAACGGAAGGAACAATCCTTCTTAGGAAGAGCGATCAAATTCAATATTGAACCGCACATCGTTGAGAAAATTGAACAGCTTGCTGAACAGTATCAGCTGACAAATAACGTCATCTTGTTCCAGCTCTATGGACTGCTGCTCTCACGTTATGCAGATCAAGAGGAGCTGATTGTCGGGTCACTTGTGGCTGGACGGCGTCATGCAGATATCGAGCATACAATTGGCATGTTTACAAACTTTCTGCCAATTAAACTAGACATGGTACAAGAATCAACCTTTACAGAGCAACTGGCGCAGACAAAGCAAGTATTGCTGGATGCGTATGATCATCAAGAGTACCCATTTGACCAAATGGTTGAGCATCTGAATCCAAAAACAAGACCGCATCGCAATCCATTCTTTGATACAATGCTCATCTACCATAATGAGTACGATCCGAATATTAAAATCGAAGCCGATGGACTAACATTCGAAACACATGAGTTTGCAAAGGGAATATCCAAACTCGATATGAAAATGGATGTTGTCAGAGAAGTAACAGGTGAGTTAAAGTGCGTCCTTCAATACAATCTTGCGCTGTTTAAACATGAGACAATGCAAGCGTTCGTCAAGCACTTCGAGCACTTGGTCGAACAGGCTGTTCAAACACCTGATCAACTGCTCAAGGATTTCGATGTGCTTACAGAGGAAGAAGAACAGGCAGCAAAAGAGAAAAGGGAGCGTGCAGAGGAAAAAGCACCGCTCGTACTTACAGTTAGCTCGACATTTACAGCAGATCCAATCGCACCTTACATTCAGTACTGGACCAAGCAGTTTGATGTGCAGCTTGATGTTCAATTTGCACCGTATGGGCAGGTATATCAGGAATTACTAAATGAGCGCAGCCTTATCTCACAGAAGAAAAACGGTGCGAACCTTCTGCTCATTCGATTAGAGGATATCACGGGTCCAGCTCATCTTTCACTGGAAGAAAAGAAAAAACTGGCTGCAGAGCATGCTGAAGAACTTGCAAACGTTCTGAAATCAAAAACGAAACATAACTTATATTTTGTTGGGATTCTGCCGATAAGTGCTGCTCTTAAAGACACGCTGCAAGATGTGGAACGAGAGTGGATTGCTCAATTATCTGAGATAGACGGTGTTCAATTAATCGACTGCCGTCAGCTTGCGAAGCACTATCAGATAGATGACATCTTTGATGCAAAAGGAGAGCAAGCCGCACATCTCCCATTCACAGAAGTCTTTTGTGGAGCCATCGGTACAAAAGTCGCACGCGAGTTCATTGCATGGCAAGGTGCACCATTTAAGGTAGCGGCCATTGATTGTGATCACACGCTTTGGAGAGGTGTCGTTTCAGAAGACGGTATAGAAGGCATCGATATTACGCCAGAACATCAAATGCTTCAGCGCTTTTTAAAACAAAAGCAAAAAGAGGGTCTCCTGCTTGTCTTAAGCAGCAGGAATAATGAAGAAGATGTGTGGCGCGTGTTTGAAAACCACCCAGATATGATCTTGCAAAAAGACGATATTGTCGACTGGCGGATCAATTGGGAAAGTAAACCGGCACATCTCAAAGAGATGGCAGATTCACTGAATCTTTCATTATCTCAGTTTATTTTCTTAGACGATGATCCTGCTCAGTGCTTGCGTATGAATGAAGAGCTGCCTGAAGTGATGACACTGCTACTACCTGCCAATGAAAAAGCGATCCCAATATTCGCTCAGCATGCTTGGGCATTTGACCGCTATGATGTCACAGATGAAGATAGAGGGCGAACAACAAGCTACAAGGCTGAAAAAGCTCGTCAAAAAGAGAAAGCAGAATCGCCGTCAATGGAGCAATTTTTACAAGATTTGAATTTGAACATGAGTGTAACAGAGTGGGGAGAAAAGCACCTTGCCCGCGTGGCGCAAATGAGCAGTCGCATTAACCAATTCCGCTTAAATGATCAGCGCTTTGATGAACAGCAGCTGAGAGAGCGGATGGAAAATGAGCATGTTCAGGGCTGGATTATCGAGGCAGCGGATCGCTTCAGTCATGAAGGAATTGTAGGGGCGATCTTGGCTCATCATGCAGGCGACACCTTGATCATTGATGCATGGATGCTAAGCTGCCGTGCTCTAGGGAAAGGGATTGAGCAAAAATGTCTGACATGGATCGCTGAATATAGCCGTCAGCACCAGCTTTCTTCTATTGAATTCACATTTGCATCGACTGGACGTAATGAGCTGTTCAAGTCATTTATGAAAGAAAACAAGATGCAGGAGATGGAGGAGCAGCAAACATACTGTATACAAGTGGAAGAAATCGGTTCACTGAGCGATCACATTCAGATTGTCGACCACCTGTCACCTCGTCAGCACCTGGCTGAAGAAATAGAGGGTCAAAGGGTGGAGACAGCAAGTCATTCAGCTTCTGAAGGTTACACATGGGAAACGGTTCAAACAGATCAAACGCTGCACAGCGGGTATGTAAAAGCCCTTAAGGTACATGATCAAGAAGGTCTTCGTTCATTATTAAAGACGGAACTAACGCAGGATCAGGGACTTTACGCACAGCCAACCAATGAACGCGAGGCATTGCTTCTTGAGATTTGGTGTGACATTCTTCATGTGGAAAAAGTAGGAATTGACAACGACTTTTTCGATTTAGGAGGAAATTCTTTACTTGCTGTCAAAATGGAAGTAGAGATTGAAAAGAAGGGTTGGTATGTTGATGATTTGAATTTTGCTGAAAAACACACCATTCGAGAATTAGCAAAATATATGAAGAGGGAGAATCAGCATGCATAAAGATGTAAAAGCCATATATGAAGAATCAAAAATTTTAGATGAGGCCACTCATTTATACGGAGTCCAGCGAAGTGACATCCACTTTATCGCAGATGCAGAAAACTATGTGTATGAACTTAAAAAAGACGGAGAGTCTTTCATTTTAAAAATTACCCATACCATCCGCAGATCACCTGATTATATTTTAGGTGAAATGGAATGGCTCCATCACTTAGCGAAGGGCGGACTTTCGGTTGCAAAACCAATTGCTTCATTAAATGGCCGTGATATCGAGCAAGTAGACGATGGGCAAGGCGGTTCATTTTTGCTTCGAGTCTATGAAAAAGCACCAGGCCATAAAGTCGAAGAGGCAGACTGGAATGATGAATTATTTTATGCGCTTGGACAGTACACAGGCCGCATGCATAAACTGACAAAAAGCTATCAGCTGTCAGATCCGCGATATAAAAGACAAGAGTGGGATGAAGAGGAGCAGCTTAAATTGCGTAAGTATGTCCCAGCCGATCAGACGCTTGTATTCGAACAAGCGGATCGGTTGATGGAAAAGCTGGCAAAGCTTCCGAAAAATCAGGATACGTACGGATTGGTTCATGCGGATCTTCATCACGGAAACTTTCACTGGGATCAAGGCAAAATTACGACCTTTGATTTCGATGATATCGGGTACAATTGGTTTATGAATGACATTAGCATTTTGCTATACAATGTGTTGTGGTACCCAGTCATTCCATACGAAGACAAAGCAGCTTTTGCAGGAAACTTTATGAAGCAGTTCCTTAAAGGCTATCGTGAAGAGAATGAGCTTGGGGATGAGTGGCTTGCCTACATTCCTGACTTCCTTCGCTTACGTCACGTGCTAATCTATGGCTTGCTGCATCAAGCATTTGATTTGGCTGCCATCGGAGAAGAAGAGAAGGCCATGCTCGCTAGCTTCCGCTCCGACATTGAGCAAGCAGCACCGATTACGACGTTTGACTTTACAAAGCTAAGTCAATCTTAACATCAAAATCCCCGCCTATGTGATGAGGCGGGGATTGTTTTTTTATGGGCGATAGGTGGACGGTGATTCAATGATATGAAACAGGTTCTTTCCTTGCTTTGTATTATCGATCCAGCCTTGAAATGCTGCTTTACCAGGTCCATATGCATAGACAGGGACATCCTCACCTGTATGAGCAAAGGTTGTCCAGCCTGAGAAAGAACGCTGATCAAAGATGTGTTGAATGCTGAGTTGAATTGTACTGGCCTTCCCTGATTGTGCCGCTTTCTCCACCTGTGAGATTTCCTCATTTGTGAGCGAGAAATCAATATGGGTGTGAAGGACATCACGTACCGATTGTCCGCCTGCGATTTTCTTTGCCATATACACTGGTGTTTTCTTAGCAGCTAAAATAGGTGCTGGGTCCCATTTATATCCAGTTTCACTTGTCATGCCGTCTGCACCAAACGAAAAGCCGCCAGTCGCATGATCTGCTGTGATGACAACGAGTGTTTCTTGATCCTTTTTAGCGAATTGAAGAGCCGCTTGGACTGCTTTCTCAAAATCCTCCATCTCACTCATTGCGCCGACCACATCATTTTCATGTCCAGCAGAATCAATGGTACTACCTTCAAGCAGCATGAAAAACCCATGCGAATTGTCTTGATTTAATTGGGCTAATGCTGACTGCGTCATGGCTTTTAAAGTAGGCACATGCTTTGGACGATCGATGGCTCGATCCAGCTCGTCCTCCTGGAATAAGCCGAGCATTTTCGAAGATGATTGGGAGGTTAAATCATCTTTTGACCTTAGTATGGAATAACCGCTCTTCTCAAATTCTTTCACAAGATCACGGTCTTTTCGGTCAAAATATTGCATGCCGCCACCTAGAAGGATATCAACTTTGTGCTCTCCGCCTATTTTCTCATCATAAAAGTGGTCTGCAATTTGTTCTTTGTTTTTTCGGGAGACGTTATGTGTGCCAAAAGCGGCAGGTGTAGCATCGGTGATGTCAGATGAGACAACAAAGGCTGTTTTCATTTGTGCTTCCTTTGCTGCTTCAACGACACTTCTAAGAGGTTCTTTTTCTTGGTTGACGGCGATGGCATCATTGTATGTCTTTTTTCCAGTCGCCATGGCCGTGGCTGCGGCAGCTGAGTCGGTAATATTATCTCGAGGATCATCTGGGTGTGTGGTCTGCATCCCGACTAAATACGGGTCCCAGACGGTTTGTGCTTTTGGAGAACCAAGCTTTTCCTGCTTGAATGTGCGGTAGGCTTTGATCACGGGCATCCCCATTCCATCGCCAACGATAAAAATAACATTTTTTGGTGTTTTCGTTCGTTTCTTGTCTGCTGCATTTGTTGAGACGGGAGTGACATAATGTGAGGTCAATAAAGCAGCGAATACGAGTACCGCTAGAATCCCACTCATAAGAAAAATACGTTTTTTACGATCCATAGAGCCCATGAAAAATCCCCTTTTATCATTTATTTCATAATTTGTATTTTATTTGAATGAGGGCAATGGTTCAACCCCTTTTCCCATAAAAAAAGGGATGAGACTTTTGCCTCATCACCTTTTATACCGTATCACACTTGACGCCAACGACGCCTTCTAGATCTTTAATATCAAAATACACATCGGTTGTATAGCGATCTTTATGCACGCGTACACGTACTTCCATAATCGGATAGTTCTTTTCTGTTAAATCATCAATACGAACAGAATGAATGCGAATGTTGAGGGCTTTCATTTCTTTTAAAATATCCGTCATACGGTTTCGATCAGAAAGAGACATTCTGATGCGGATTTCTTTTTCCTGTAAGCGAATCGGTCCGATCCGCTGGAAGAGCCATGGTAGAAATTCGACACTAACCAGAATAAAGAAAAGACTGAGGAAGGCTTCTTTATAAAATCCTGCACCTGTTGCAACCCCAAGTCCTGCTGCTCCCCAGATCATCGCAGAAGTCGTAAGACCTGAGATGACATCATTGCTTTTTCGCAGAATCACACCTGCTCCAATAAAACCAACACCAGATATAATTTGCGCCGGTAACCTGAGTGGGTCCATTTGAAGCCTAGAGACTCGAGGGAAATTGTAGGCTGCATCAATGCTGATGATGGTTAACACGCAGGAGCTGACAGCAATGACAATACACGTTTTTAAGCCGAGCGGCTTTTTCTTCAGCTCGCGTTCAAGCCCAATAATCAAACCGATTAAGGTGGCCACGGCTAATTTTAAGACTGTATCCCATTCAATTGTCCAAAACATGCGTATCGCTCCTTCACTTCATGTACGTTTCACATCATGTATATGATCTTCTCACAGCCCATATGGCTGCACAACTCTTATTTTATTCAGAATCGGAAGAAAGAAAAGCTTTTTATTTAATTTAAAAAGAGAGTCATCCGCATAAGGCAGACGACCCTTCATGTTCTTTATTTTGTTTCTTCTTCAAGATGATTTTCCATTTTGTTAAATAGCTGTTTTGATGCTTTTGACGGCTTACTTGTCAATAAGCTCACAATAATGGCAGCTAATCCACTTAACGTAAAGCCAGGAATCATTTCATAAATACCTGTTGCATGGTTAAGGCCTGTCGTGATCCATGTGAGAACGACTATCGCCCCAACAATCATCCCGACAAGGGCACCATGATGATTCATTCGCTTCCAGTATAGGCAAAGTAAGATGACTGGACCGAATGAAGAACCAAATCCAGCCCACGCATAACCGACAAGGTCAAGAATGGTATCACTTGGATTAAGTGAAAGGCAAAGGGCAATTACAGCGACAACGAGTACAGACATACGGCCAATCATCACGAGCTCTTTATCAGATGCTTTTTTTCTAAAGAACGTTCTGTATAAATCCTCTGTCATTGCACTTGCCGTGACAAGCAGCTGAGACGAAATTGAACTCATAATCGCCGCTAAAATGGCAGAAAGTAAAAATCCAGTGATATATGGATGGAACAGCACCTTAGAAAAGACGATAAAGATCGTTTCAGGGTCAGCAAGGTTCATACCCGTTTCATGAACATAGGCAACACCGACTAAACCGACAGATAGTGAACCAATTACTGAAATAATCATCCAGCTCATTCCGATGCGGCGTGCTGGTTTTAAGTCTTTGACGGACGTAATTGCCATAAAGCGCACGATAATATGCGGCTGTCCAAAGTAACCTAGTCCCCAAGCGAGGAAGGATATAATGCCAATGACGCTCGTTCCTCTAAAAATATCAAGCAATTTAGGATCAATCTGTTGAATATCTTGGAATGTGGCAACAGGTCCACCTAATTGTGTAAAGGCAACGATCGGCACGAGCACTAATGCTAAAAACATGATAGCTCCTTGGACAAAGTCCGTTAAGCTCACTGCCAGGAATCCACCAAACAATGTATACAAAATAACAATACTTGACGTCAAAATCAGTCCAAACATGTAGTGTGCACCAAATGCTGACTCAAATAAACGTCCGCCTGATACCATCCCAGACGATGTATACAGCGTAAAGAAAATTAAAATGATGACAGCTGATACAGCTTTTAATAAAGAAGATGATCCTTTGAATCGTTTATCAAAGAAATCAGGAATCGTAATGGCATCATCAGCAATTTCTGTATAAGAACGTAAACGGGGTGCAAGAATGAGATAGTTTAAGTAAGCACCGACGATGAGACCAATCGCAAGCCAGGTAGTCGATAAACCTGTTTTATACATTTCACCTGGTACACCCATCAGCATCCAGCCGCTCATATCCGCAGCACCTGCTGAAAGAGCTGTAACGAATGGACCAAGTCCGCGTCCACCAAGCATATAATCATTTAAATCATGTGTTTTCCTGAATGCATACCAACCGATGGCAAGCATCCCGATAAAATAAATAGATAAGGAAATTGTAACTTCAATACTCATTTTGTGTTCTCACCTTTTTCGTATAAATTTGACATCACCTCAATCAAAATATCCAGAAGTGTCAGGGCTAGTTTTTTGATTGAATGCCCTTCTCACTGCTATGGTTACTTAACCTAACAGAGTATTCCCAAGTGATCAACCTTCTTAAACCTCCTCATTTTGAAGAAAAAATGGACAGATCGGTGATACGAATCAGTTTGTATGCGCTTACAAAAGTAAATAAAAGTAAAAATTTTCTGAAAATAAAAGGTGGTCTGCATGACTATTTTCTTTATCTGTTAGATCACTATGATGCTTCGAGAGAAAAGGGCTCTTGCTGCGCCTGCGTAAAGTTGCTTTAGAACAGTAAAATTTGATATGATAAAGTGTATATGACTTATGATCATGACCACGAACACGTATCATTTTTGGAGGTGAACCTGCATGTCTAGAATTTCAATAGAAGAAGTAAAGCACGTGGCGCATTTGGCACGGCTTGCAATTACAGAAGAAGAAGCTGAAATGTTTACTGAACAGCTTGATAGCATCATTTCATTTGCAGAGCAGTTAAACGAGGTAGATACGGAAAACGTTGAACCAACAACACACGTATTAAAAATGAAAAACGTCATGAGAGAAGATGTTCCGAATAAAGGTCTTTCCATTGAGGCAGTCATCAAAAACGCGCCTGATCATAAAGACGGCTATATTCGTGTGCCATCAATTTTGGACTAAAGGAGGCCTGAGGCATGTCACTGTTTGATCACAAAATTTCTGAATTAAAAGAGCTTTTACATAAAAAGGAACTGTCTGTTTCTGATTTAGTGGACGAGTCTTATAAACGAATCAATGAAGTAGACGGGAAAGTACAAGCATTCCTTGCATTAGACGAAGAGAAAGCTCGTGCGTATGCAAAGGAATTGGACGAGGCAGTTGGTGAAAAGGACGAGCTTGGTCTATTGTTCGGTATGCCAATCGGTGTGAAAGATAACATCGTCACAAAGGATTTACGTACAACAGCATCTAGTAAAATCCTGCAAAACTTTGATCCTATTTATGATGCAACGGTTGTCAATCGTTTAAGAGATGCGGAAGCAGTCACAATCGGTAAATTAAATATGGACGAATTTGCAATGGGATCTTCTACAGAGAACTCAGGCTACAAAGCAACGAAAAACCCTTGGAATTTAAACACTGTTCCAGGTGGATCAAGTGGTGGCTCAGCAGCCTCTGTTGCAGCAGGTGAAGTGCCATTCTCACTTGGATCAGATACGGGCGGTTCGATTCGCCAGCCGGCATCCTTCTGCGGCGTTGTGGGCTTGAAGCCGACGTATGGCCGTGTATCTAGATATGGCTTAATCGCATTTGCTTCTTCATTAGATCAAATCGGGCCGATTACGCGTAACGTAGAGGACAATGCATACGTTCTTCAAGCGATTGCTGGAGTCGATCAAATGGACGCAACGAGTGCAAATGTCGACGTCCCAGATTTTCTTTCTTCATTAACTGGCGACATCAAAGGCATGAAAATTGCAGTGCCAAAAGAATACCTTGGAGAAGGTGTTGGCGAGGAAGCAAAAGAGTCTGTTCTTCAAGCGTTAAAAGTATTAGAAGGACTTGGTGCCACATGGGAAGAAGTGTCTCTTCCGCATTCTAAATATGCGCTTGCGACTTACTACTTACTGTCTTCTTCAGAAGCATCTGCAAACCTTGCGCGTTTTGACGGCATCCGCTATGGCTACCGTACAGATAATGCAGAAAACCTGATTGATTTATACAAAAATACTCGTTCTGAAGGCTTTGGAAACGAAGTGAAACGCCGCATCATGCTTGGCACATTCGCTCTTAGCTCAGGATATTATGATGCATACTATAAAAAGGCGCAAAAAGTCCGTACATTGATCAAAAAAGACTTCGAAGATGTTTTTGAAAAGTATGATGTCATTGTAGGGCCAACAACGCCAACTCCTGCATTTAACATTGGTGAAAAGACAAGCGATCCACTGACGATGTACGCGAACGATATTTTAACGATCCCTGTGAACCTTGCAGGCGTTCCAGGAATCAGTGTGCCTTGTGGATTTGCAAATGGTCTTCCGTTAGGACTGCAAATCATTGGCAAGCACTTTGATGAAGGAACGGTTTACCGCGTGGCTCACGCTTTCGAGCAAGCAACAGATCATCATAAAGCAAAACCTGAACTGTAAGGGGTGAATCAGAATGAACTTTGAAACGGTAATTGGACTTGAAGTCCACGTTGAGCTAAAAACACAATCAAAAATTTTCTCCAGCTCGCCGACACCTTTTGGTGCAGCTGCCAACACGCAAACAAGTGTCATCGACCTTGGATATCCTGGCGTACTGCCTGTATTGAACAAAGAAGCAGTGAACTTTGCAATGAAAGCAGCAATGGCGCTAAACTGCGAGATCGCAACAGATACAAAATTTGACCGTAAAAACTACTTCTATCCTGATAACCCAAAGGCGTATCAAATTTCTCAATTTGATAAACCGATCGGTGAAAACGGCTGGATTGAAATTGAAGTAGAAGGCAAAACGAAACGAATCGGTATTACGCGTCTCCATTTGGAAGAGGATGCAGGTAAACTGACACACACAGGCGACGGATATTCACTTGTTGACTTCAACCGTCAAGGCACACCGCTTGTTGAAATCGTATCTGAGCCAGACATTCGCACACCAGAAGAAGCGTATGCGTACTTAGAAAAACTAAAATCTATTATTCAATATACAGGCGTATCTGACTGTAAGATGGAAGAAGGCTCACTTCGCTGTGATGCCAATATTTCACTTCGTCCGATTGGCCGTGAAGAGTTTGGAACGAAAACAGAGCTCAAGAACTTGAACTCATTTGCTTTCGTACAAAAAGGTCTTGAATTCGAAGAGAAACGCCAAGAGCAAGTATTGCTTTCTGGCGGCTTGATCGAACAAGAAACTCGCCGCTATGACGAAGCGTCTAAAAAGACGATCCTCATGCGTGTCAAAGAGGGCTCAGATGATTACCGCTACTTCCCAGAACCAGATTTGGTGGAGCTGTACATTGATGACGAGTGGAAAGAACGCGTAAGAGCATCGATTCCAGAGCTTCCAGACGAGCGCCGCAAACGCTACATCGATGAGCTTGGCCTTCCTGCATATGATGCAATGGTGCTGACGCTGACAAAAGAAATGTCTGATTTCTTTGAAGCAACCATTTCAGAAGGTGCAGAAGCAAAGCAAGCTTCAAACTGGCTGATGGGTGAAGTATCTGCCTACTTAAATTCAGCTCAAAAAGAGCTGGAAGATACAAAGCTAACGCCGCAAGGCCTGGCTGGCATGATCAATCTCATCGAAAAAGGAACGATTTCTTCTAAGATTGCCAAAAAGGTATTCAAAGAGCTGATTGAAAATGGGGGAGACGCAGAAACAATCGTCAAAGAAAAAGGACTTGTCCAAATTTCTGACGAAGGTGCCCTGCTCAAACTTGTCACAGAAGCACTTGATAACAACCCGCAATCCATCGAAGACTTTAAAAACGGAAAAGACCGCGCGATTGGTTTCTTAGTCGGACAAATCATGAAAGCATCGAAGGGACAAGCAAACCCGCCGATGGTCAACAAGATTCTCCTAGAAGAAATCAAAAAACGCTAATGAACAATAGCAAAAACCGCCTCATGAGAAGAGGCGGTTTTTTTTGCTTGAACTGACAGGGTCTTATAATAGATTCAGACCACCGCCGTATATCAATTCGGAGATTCTTTTCTTATAATGAAGTATAAGCGAAAGTGCACATTCGAAGGGGGATAAAGGTGAACGAACCGGAAAAACAGCACGTAAAGTTATGAAAGAAACAGCTTCAATTGTTCGACTACTCTTATGACAGCAGGGTCCTCACACTTTTCTAAATTCGTCAGCATCCCTTGAATGACTGGCTTACGAGGCTCAGCTTTCGCCAGTTCTTCTTCAATGACTTCAATGGATACAAGGGTATCATCAGAAAGCAAATGCTCAAGCTTTAACAAACGAAGCTCCCCTTCTAGGGATGCAGCGCTCGGCGCTTCATCGTCCCAAATGGTTGGCTTTAAGATCGGTTTCGTCTGAGAACGAAGCATACCTTGAACCAAATCATCTAATCGTTCGAGTATAAAGGAAGAGAGCTCATCAAATGATAATTGCATCTGATCTTGTAAAAGCAGCACCTGCACATACGATTGGATGATTCCTTGAATCATGACTGACAGGTCAGTTATAAATGGTTCGATCTCCTGTCCATAAGTGGTCAAGATGGAAATTTGAATTTCATCATTCATTTGCTTTTTCACAGTTTTTGAATACTTTTTAATTTGCTGGTTTTCTGGAATAATGTTCTCGCTGAGGATCAAAATGATAAAATCCTTGTTCTCAGCAAAATGCTGAAACTGTTCAGCGATTTGCTTCTGGAAGATCTCTCTCGGTGCGAGATGCTGATTCTCTTTTCGAATCGTTTCAATAGTTTGCATAGAAGTGTCGATATAATATTCGAACGCTCGGTTGAAAAGCTGTTCTTTTGATTTGAAATGCAAATAAAACGCGCCTTTCGATATTCCGCACTCATCTGCTATTTCCTGAATGGTCGTAGAAGAAAAACCCTTTTTCGCAAACAACTGGATGCTTGCTTTAATGATTTTTTCTTTTTTTTCGTTCATGAAATAAGGCCCCTTCAGCTTTAGAATGTTACGTCAAACGCAAGAGAAATGGTTGACGGCATTGTATATCACCGTTTATTATGATATAGAATGACCAGTCAGTCAATACATAAAGGAAAATGGAGGACATAATGAATTCGATCATCAATTTTGTATTAAAGAATAAGTTCGCTGTATGGCTCATGACAATTATCGTAACAGTTGCTGGTCTATATGCTGGATTGAATATGAAACAAGAATCAATCCCGAATATCAACACTCCAGTCATTACGGTTTCTACAACGTATCCTGGCGCAACGCCGGACGAAGTATCAGATAAGGTGACCGATCCAATTGAGAAGTCTATTCAAAACCTAAACGGAGTCAATGTAGTCACATCCAATTCTTTTGAAAATGCTTCATCGATTCAAGTCGAGTACGATTACAACAAAGACATGGATGAAGCAAAAAAGGAAATTGAAGATGCGGTTAACAATATCAATTTTCCAGAAAATGCAGAAAAACCAAAAATCGCACGCTTTAGTATCAATGCGGTTCCAATATTAGCACTCAGTGTATCTGGTGATAAAGAATCATTAGAAAACCTGACGAAAAAAGTGGAAGGTGACCTTGTCCCTTCACTTGAAGGATTAGACGGTGTATCTTCCGTCGAAGCTTCTGGACAGCAAATCAAAGAAGTAGAATTTTCGTTTAAACAAAAAAAATTGAAAGAATACGGTTTAGATGAAGAAACCGTCCAAAACATGATCAAAGGCTCTGATGTGAATGTGCCATTAGGTTTATACACATTCGGCAACAAGCAAAAATCAGTTGTAGTGGATGGCAATATTTTAAGCGTCAAAGATTTGAAAAACATGCGAATTCCTGTCACACCAAGTGCAAGCAGTGGAGCTGGAGCACCATCTAGCGGCGCTGAAAACCCAGGTGCGCAAGGTGCGGAGCAGCAGGCTGGAAATGCAAGTCAGCAGCAAGCAGCAGCCCAGCAGCAACCTAGTGGAAGTGCAGCGAGCGGTCAATCTGTAGAGCTGCCGACAATTAAGCTTTCTGAGATTGCGGATATTAAAGTCGTCAAGAATGCAGAATCGATCTCTAGAACAAATGGAAAAGACAGTATCGGTCTGCAAATTGTCAAAGGCTCTGATGCCAACACAGTAAGTGTAGCAGAAGCAGTCACAAAAGAACTTGAGAAGTTTAAGAAAGATAACAAAGGAATCAAAGTAAGTACCACATATGATCAAGCAGAACCGATTAAAGAGTCCGTTAGCACAATGCTGAATAAGGCTATCATCGGAGCGATTTTTGCGATCATTATCATTATGTTGTTCCTTCGAGATATCAAATCAACCTTAATTTCGGTCATCTCCATTCCGTTATCTCTGTTGATTGCTGTTTTAATATTAAATCAGCTGGATATCACACTAAATATCATGACACTTGGTGCCATGACCGTCGCCATTGGGCGTGTTGTTGATGACTCCATTGTTGTCATAGAAAACATATATCGACGAATGGCATTAAAGGATGAGCCATTAAAAGGAAAAGAACTCGTTAAAGAAGCCACAAAAGAAATGTTTATTCCAATCATGTCTTCGACGATCGTCACAATTGCGGTCTTCTTACCGCTAGCACTTGTGGGTGGAATGATTGGTGAACTATTCATCCCATTTGCATTAACGATTGTGTTTGCTTTAATGGCTTCACTCCTTGTCGCCATTACGATTGTTCCAATGATGGCACACAGTCTATTTAAAAAGAACCTGTACGGCACAGCGAAAAAGGTAAAAGAACATAAACCAAGCAAGCTTGCTGGCGGTTATAGACGTGTACTCAATTGGACATTGAACCACAAATGGATCACATCAGGAATTGCCATTCTTATGCTTGTCGGAAGCTTATTCTTAGCACCACTTGTCGGTGTCAGCTTCTTACCACAGGAAGCAGAGAAGACGGCGATGGTGACTTATACACCTGAACCTGGACAAACGAGAGAACAAGCTATCGATGAAACGAAAAAAGCAGAAGAATATTTGATCAAACGTGACCATGTCAATACTGTTCAATATTCACTAGGCTCTTCAAATGCCCTGACAGCAAGTGTAGGCGGCAATTCTAACGGTGCGTTATTCTTCGTACAATATGATGAAGACACGCCAAACTTTGATAAAGAAAAAGATAAAGTGGTCAAAGCCCTGCAAGACAAAACGTCTAAAGGGGAATGGAAATCACAAGACTTCTCATCTGCTGGCGCAAGCAATACAGTAACGTACTATGTCTACGGTGACAAAGTAAGCGATATTGAAGGCACAGTAAAAGATGTCGAGAACATCTTAAAAGATGAGAAAAACCTGAAAAATGTCAGCACAAGCTTATCTGAGAAATACGACGAATATACGTTTAATGCAGATCAAGAAAAACTGGCGAAACTGGGTCTAACTGCTTCACAAATCGCTCAAGCGATTGCTCCTCAAAATAGTGAAACAACACTGACGAAAGTAACTGAGGACGGCAAAGAACTTGATGTGAATCTTCAAACGGAAAAAGATGAATATAAGAGCAAAAAAGATTTAGAAAATAAAAAGATCACAACACCAACAGGGCAAGAAGTCCGAATTGGTGATGTCGTAAAAGTAAGAAATGGTACGACAGCGAATACGGTGACAAAACGTGATGGAAAAATCTACGCAGAAGTGTCTGGAGACATGACAACAGATGATGTCTCAAGTGTGACACAGGATGTTCAGAAAAAAGTCGACAAGCTTGATCTGAAATCTGGCGTAACGATTGACACAGGCGGCGTAAGTGCGGATATTGAGGAATCCTTTACACAGCTTGGGCTCGCAATGCTCGCAGCGATTGCCATTGTGTATCTCGTTCTCGTCATCACATTTGGCGGAGGTCTTGCACCATTTGCAATTCTCTTCTCGCTTCCATTTACAATTATTGGCGCGCTCGTTGGATTATTTTTAGCAAAAGAAACCATCAGCTTAAACGCCATGATTGGATTGCTCATGCTGATCGGAATTGTTGTGACAAACGCGATCGTCTTAATTGACCGAGTCATTCATAAAGAGAAAGAAGGACTCTCAACAAGAGAGGCATTACTGGAAGCTGGTACAATAAGAGTACGTCCAATCTTAATGACGGCACTTGCGACAATTGGGGCACTTCTTCCATTAGCATTAGGATTTGAAGGCGGAAGCCAAATTGTTTCAAAAGGACTTGGCGTCACAGTCATTGGTGGTCTCGCAAGTTCAACATTGTTAACACTGGTTATCGTACCAATCGTATACGAAGTGTTAAGCAAATTTAAACGCAAAAAGAAATACGTAGAAGAAGATTGAGATGGGGCCCCGCTTTGATGGCGGGGCTTTTTTATGTTGAAATCTGACAAACAGCTCTTTTCATAAGCTCTTCAAATGCTTGGAAAAATGCGTCACGATCGACATGATCAATCACTTGAATTGATTTTCCATCTGTATGCTCTTCGGTACGTCCTTGCTTTGGCGTTTCGGTGTAAACGATCGCATTCATTTCCTTTGAACGAGTAAATGATGAGGAAGCAAGAGTGATCGTTGTCAGCACGTCCCATAAGTAGTAAGTCGAGTTGGTTTCGTGATGAATGAGAGGCGGGCAAAAGGCGTAACACTGCCCAATAAAATCAATCCCGATATGAGAACGAAGGGAAGCCCACCGCTGACGAATATCAGGTGTAAGCGGAACTTGATTTGTGCTCTCAAGTGCGACCATTTCAATAGGAAAGCGTTCCTTGAAGACGGTGCTGACAGCATAAGGGTCCCAAAATGCATTCCATTCTGCTGTCCCATCATGCTCGGGTTCCTCCACATTCCCTTTCTCAAGAAATGTACCGCCCATCCATACCAATTTTTCAATTTTATTAGAGATTGAAGGATCTTCTTCTAAGGCGCGTGCAAGGTCTGTGAGCGGACCTGTAAAGAGCAGCGTGACAGGTTCTGCAGACTTTTTAACAGTTTCGATTAAATGAAGATGTGCTGGAAGCTTGGACACTTTTGTATCAACAGTGCCTTTCTCGTTTAAGATAGGTAAGGCGTCTACATAAAAAGCATGCATGCGCCACTCTTTTGGAAAGGGATTGACGCCTCTAGAATTTGAAGCAGCGACTTCAATTTCATATGGGCTAAATCGATCAATGATTTTTTGAGACGCACTGAGAGCAGGCTCTAAATAACAATCAGCAGGAATCACAGACGTCCCAATCACTTTCAGATGTTCCATTTGAAGGAGAAGAAATAACGAGACGAGGTCATCAACACCACCATCATGATTAAAATAGACAGGCTTTTTCATCGCAAACCATCCTTTACAGCGTTTTCTTTTATCTTATCAGAATGCTTTCTTGCTGAGGGAAATGTGGCAGGAGATTTGTCATATTAGGGTGTTGTTCTGTTGCCATTTTCAAATCTCATAGTATAATTAAAGGTTGTTAGTGGTGAAAATAGATTGCATAATGAATATAGGATGATGATGAATGAAACGTGCTCGAATTATATACAATCCGACATCTGGGCGTGAACTCTTCAAGAAGAATTTGCCGCAGGTTTTGCAAAAATTTGAACAAGCCGGCTATGAAACATCTTGTCATGCAACGACATGTGCAGGAGATGCGACACAAGCAGCTGAGAATGCCGCACAGAGAGACTTTGATTTAATTGTAGCAGCAGGTGGAGACGGCACGATCAATGAAGTCGTCAATGGACTAGCACCGCTTGAAAAAAGACCAAAACTAGGAATTATTCCGGTTGGAACAACAAATGACTTCGCAAGAGCACTTGGAATTCCACGAGAAGGTGTTTTAAAAGCAACAGATGCCATTATAGATGGTATAGCGAAGCCGCTTGATATCGGTAAAGTCAATGGCCATTATTTTATTAATATTGCAGGCGGCGGCCGGTTAACAGAGCTCACCTATGAAGTGCCTAGTAAGCTGAAGACAATGCTTGGACAGCTTGCTTATTATTTAAAAGGCATGGAGATGCTTCCTTCGATCCGCCCGACAGAAGTCGAAATTGAATATGACGGCAAATTGTTTCATGGAGAAATCATGCTGTTTCTTGTTTCACTCACAAACTCAGTAGGCGGCTTTGAAAAGCTAGCGCCAGATTCTGTTTTAGATGATGGAATGTTTGACCTGATTATTTTAAAGAAGGTCAATTTAGCAGAAGCCATTCGAGTAGTCAGCCTTGCACTGCGAGGCGAGCATATTCATGATAACAATGTCATCTACACAAAAGCGAATCGCGTGAAGGTAGATGTAAAAGATAAAATGCAATTAAATTTAGATGGCGAATTCGGCGGCATGCTGCCAGGTGAATTTGAAAACCTGTATCGTCATATTGAATTTATAGTGCCAAAAGCAACAGCTGAAAAAATAGGGTAGAGATTGAACTTGGTTCCTTATGGCACCAAGTTTTTCTTTGCAAATGAGGTGATAAAATTGGTGAAAATGAAACCGCCTGTTGAAAAGAATGAATACTACAATGTAACCTTCGAAGACTTAACGCACGAAGGTGCAGGTGTAGCGAAAATTGAAGGATTCCCTGTCTTTGTACCGAATGCACTGCCTGACGAACAAGGGAAAATCAAAGTCACACGTGTCAAAAAAGGATTTGCTTTTGGGCGACTCATGGAGCTGACAAAGGAAAGTCAGCATAGGCAAGATGCGCCATGTCCTATCTATAAGCAGTGCGGCGGCTGTCAAATTCAGCATATGAGCTATGAAGGCCAGCTGCTATTTAAACAGAAACAAGTAAAGGACGTTTTAGAGCGGATCGGCAAGCTTGATATGAGCCGTGTAAAAGTTCATCCTGTACTCGGCATGGAAGACCCTTGGAATTACAGAAACAAAGCACAAGTTCCAATTGGCGAACGCGAAGGCGGACTAGTTGCAGGATTTTATCAGCAGCGTACCCATGAAATCATCGATATGGAAAAATGTTTGATCCAGCAGTCAGAAAATGACGAAGTGGTACAGGCAATAAAAGACATATGTAATGCGTTTGGCATCAAAGCATATAACGAAGAGCGGCACAAAGGCTGGCTGCGTCATGTGATGGTTCGCTACGGCATTGCAACAGGTGAAATGATGGTTGTGTTTGTGACTAGAACGGCTGACTTTCCGCAAAAGCAGCAGGTGATTGAGCAGATTATAGCACGCTTCCCACACGTTCGGTCAATTGTGCAAAACGTGAATTCAAAGAAAACAAATGTCATTTTCGGGGACGAAACGACCGTTTTATGGGGTGAAGAATACATTTATGACACAATTGGCGACATCAAATTTGCCATTTCAGCCCGCTCGTTTTACCAAGTGAATCCAGCTCAAACAAAAGTGCTTTACGACAAAGCGCTTGAATATGCCGAGCTGCAAGGCGAAGAAACCGTCATCGATGCCTACTGCGGAATCGGTACGATATCCTTATTTCTCGCACAAAAAGCAGGCAGAGTATATGGCGTAGAAATTGTGCCAGAAGCAATTGAAGACGCAAAACGCAACGCTGCCTTAAACGGGATCAACAACGTCGAATTCGCAGTCGGCGAAGCAGAAACCATCATCCCAAACTGGTACAAAGAAGGTATCAAGGCAGACACGCTAGTTGTCGATCCGCCAAGAAAAGGCTGTGATGAAGCACTGCTTGACACCATTTTAAAAATGAAACCAAATCGTGTTGTTTATGTGTCCTGTAATCCTGGGACGCTAGCTCGTGATTTGCGTATTCTTGAAGATGGTGGGTATGTGACGGAGGAAGTGCAACCTGTGGATATGTTTCCGCATACGAGTCATGTGGAGTGCGTGGCAAGTCTTGTGATTAAGCAGTAATGGAGATGTCCCGATTTCGTGAAAAATGTCGATATCGGGATATTTTTATTTTTGCTTCCCCTCCGTTAGAATGAAAAATTCGCTTGAAATGCTATTAAAATAAAACTCTATAGACATATGAATATAGATAGAAAAAGCTATGAAATGAATAAAACCCCTTCTCCATTATTGGATAGGGGGTTCTTCTTCTATATTTTGATTCTTTTGATCAAGCGCAGAGGATATGATATCAAGTCCGATGTATAAAAAGCTAACAAAGAAAGATAAAATCAATACCCCATTTCCCCATATAGAAACTTCAATTATCTTCAAATTTAGTACATATTTAATCGTGAAGTAAATAAGAGCCCACGAAGCAAAAAATTCTAAAATATAAGTTATCCAATTTGGGATCTTCAACAAAAAAGTGATTCCTTTCCCTATAAATAAAACGATAAATGACCAAAAAATCACAATGATGGTAACTAACAACGAGAAGGTAATCATAGAAAAAAATGAATCATAAGTGATGTATTCACCGAAAAGAAAATTCACTCCCAATGATACTAGATAAAGCATGACAGTTGGAAGGGCAATAACTAAACTTAGGGAAAAAAATATAAGCAAAATAAGAAGAACGGCAGCAATAGCGCCAGGGGCTTCATCTACAACGTTTTTCTTTCTTAAAAAAGTATAGAGTATGATAGACACTAAAAGGAGTATTAAAAAAGTCAATGAAATCACGTAAGAAAAAGACATGAAGACCCTCCATAAAAAAGCGCTATTAGAAACTAATAGCCCTTATTTTTATATTTAGATAAGAGTAATGATGAATTTTGCCAAAGTTTTAGCAACATCTCTAGGGGCACCCATCTTAATAAAAGCATTTGTGAACTGTTTTTCTGTCCACTTTTCCCCTTTATCCATTACTTTTGCGATTTTGGCAGAATGTTTTCTGATCCAAGCAGCAGCTTTTAAGAAAATCACTTTTATCTATGCGATACACAAAAATTGTAACAAAAACCATATTAAGAATAAATTGTATCTAAGTACTGTATTTTATATAACCTGATATATTTTGAATAAAGAATATCTAAAGATGATGAAGTTATTTATCAGTTTAACAATTTTTTCTGTGTTATTCGCTGCCGGTTGGTCACTTGATAAAATCATTACTTCTAACACTCATCATGTAACAGAAAAGGCAATTACAATATAAAAAAGCCCCTGCATAGGGCTTTTTTTATTTGAATATCTTTTCATTAGTTTGCCGGATGCTATACCTGCTGCCATTGCATAACACGTTTCCCAGTAGTGCCTTTTTGAACGGCGTTTACGTCTCCTCAAATTTTTGATATTTTATAAAGTGCTGATAGCATTTTGTTATTGTTCATTTTATGCTCCTTTTGCGTTGAATCCTAACTAAAGTATATAATGATAAAAGAAGGACATGCCCTATAAGGCGCTATGTCATGAGAGGAATTGGATGAAAGATGAGTAAAAATTTCTGGCGTGATTTACCGCGGCCATTTTTTATATTAGCACCAATGGAAGAAGTGACAGATGTTGTGTTTCGTCATGTTGTGAGTGAGGCGGCGAGACCTGATGTGTTTTTTACAGAGTTTACGAACAGTGAGAGTTATTGCCATCCTGATGGCATTCAAAGTGTGAAAGGGCGTTTAACCTTTACAGAGGATGAGCAGCCGATTGTTGCTCATATTTGGGGAGACAAGCCTGAGAACTTTAGACAAATGAGTATTGGAATGGCGGAATTGGGATTTCAGGGGCTTGATATTAATATGGGCTGTCCTGTCCCAAATGTCACGCAAAACGGGAAGGGCAGCGGCTTGATTCTTCGCCCAGACGTTGCAGCAGAGCTGATTCAAGCAGCAAAAGCAGGGGGATTACCTGTCAGTGTGAAAACAAGACTTGGTTTTACTGAAGTCGATGAATGGCGCGGATGGCTTAGACACATTTTGGAGCAAGATATTGTGAATTTATCGATTCACCTTCGTACAAGAAAGGAAATGAGCCAGGTGGATGCGCATTGGGAGCTCATTCCTGAGATTAAAAAACTTCGTGATGAAGTAGCACCTGATACTCTTTTGACAATCAATGGAGATATTCCTGATCGTCAAACAGGCTTAAAGCTCGCTGAACAGTATGGAGTAGACGGCGTGATGATTGGGCGCGGGATTTTCCATAACCCATTTGCTTTTGAAAAAGAGCCGAAGGAACATACAAGTGATGAACTGCTTGGTCTCTTAAGATTACATCTTGATCTTCATGATCAATATTCGTCACTAGGTTTGCGTCCATTCAAGGCACTGCACCGTTTCTTTAAGATTTATGTAAAAGGATTCAGAGGAGCGAGTTTCTTAAGAAATCAATTAATGAACACATCATCAACAGACGAAGTGCGTGCAATGCTGGATGAATTTGAAGCGAGAAATCAAGACCAATCATGACCAAAAAGAGGAGGGAGAACCCTTCTTTTTTTTATTTAATAGGACTATTAAACTAGTTCGCTTAAATGGTAAAATGAGATAGAAATAACAATTGGAGGTATTTTATTTGAAACCATTTTGGGATAGAGAAAGCGAAGAAACATTTAAGAAAATCAATGAGAAAGGCATTGCAAAAGCGGAAAAGAAGCTAGGCGTCATCTTGCCTGATACATATAAGAAACTTATCCTCGAACAAAATGGCGGGTATACCCTGCATAATGCTTTTCCAACGGATCAGCCGAATGGATGGGCAGAGGATCATGTGTCATTTGATCATTTAAGAGGAATTGCCAAAAATGAAGGCATCATGGATAGTGATTATTTAATAGAAGAATGGGAATTGCCTGAGGGACTTGTGCTCATTTGTGGGGATGGTCATACTTGGATTGCATTGGATTACAGAGAAACAAAGGAGCATCCGACAGTTCATTACTTTGATCTAGAATATGAGACGGATTTCAAATTAGCGGATTCGTTTGATGAACTGATTGCTGGGCATTATACCGCAGAAGATAGCGAAGAAGATGGGATGTCAGATGAAGAGTGGCAGGCTGAATATGAAAAGCAGAATAAACCATTATCAAAAGAAGAAGTGAAAGATATCTTCTTAACCAAAGACCCTGAACAGCTTTCAAAAATCGCGAATTTCCAAGTAGAACAAATTGATGATATCAAGTGGATTTTTTCTGAAGTAGAAACATACATGAACTCCATTCAAGACGAAGAAATGTTAACGAATGCTGGCTGGGCGATCAATACGATCTTTATACTGAATGAAGAGATGATTAAGCAGCATTCTGATGTTGTCGAGAGTGCACGTCGTTTTGCGGAGCATTTGAATCAATCAGAAATAGATGAAATGCACGACATAGCCATTAATATATCGATTGCGTTGGAATTTGATTTAGAGGAGTAATACATCTTTTTTTATTGAGAAATCTATCATTTCAGCAAAAGACCCCCTCATCAAAAGGGGGTCATCAATTCCTTACTCCGCACTCTCCTCAACCTCACGGCTATCCTCTGTTTCACCTATATAAATAGGGCCGTTTGCGTGGTCGATTCGGATTGGCCATTCGTATGGGACATGCAGGCGTCGTGCGATGGCTCTCCAAAACTTTGCAGAATCAAATTCTAGTTCTTGAAAGTCTTTGAGCAATTCTTTATAGGAAGATCCGTCAAATTGAATGTACGAGTCTTGCAGACGCATAAAGGCATAATGTCTCACTTCTAATGCTGCCGCAGCTTCCATTTCTTCTTCTGTTGCTTCTCCAATGATTGTTCCTGCGGGCGGAAGCATGTCGTATACGTTAAATTCCTCTTCTTCTTCGTGTGCTGCATTGTGCTGTTGATCTGACATTTCTCTTCACTCCTTCTAGTTTTCATCAAAATTTGATTCGTGCTTACCTCTATTATCGGAAGAAAATGCGAAATGTGGAATGAATTCAGGAAGGAGATGCACGACACTTGCTTTTTCTTCTTGAATCTTTTATGATCAATTATAGATATAAAAGGTCTGTAATAGATAGAAAGGGATGTTCCTATGAAATATTCTAAAGCGACCAACTATGCGCTGCATACGATGGTGTTTTTAACTCTTGCACCAAAGGGGAAAGCAATAGGCGTTGAGGCTCTCGCCAAGATGCAAGACCTTTCACCCACTTATTTATCCAAAATCTTAACAAAGCTTGTGAAGGCAGGATTGATTGAATCAACACCTGGCGCAAAAGGTGGTTACACCATTCTGAAAAAGAAGGAGGACATTTCGTTTTTAGATGTGATTCAGTCGGTAGAAGGACAAACCAAATTATTCCGTTGTTCCTTAGAACATGATTCTTTCATGCCTCATGATGGCTGTTTGATTGAACAGGTCATGCAGGATGTTGAAACGAAAATGCAGAAAACGCTAAGTCAAAAGCGGTTAGTTGATATCGCAAGTCAAATAGAGCAGACAGAAAAAAATCCATTTTTCAACATGTGATTTTTTTGAACCAATTATAGATATTAAGAGTCTTTAAAGTCTTGAATAAAAAGGAGAGATTGACATGTTATTAGATTGTGCCATTATTGGAGGCGGGCCAGCCGGATTAAGTGCAGCACTTGTTGTGGGGCGAGGCAGAAAACAGGTCATTGTATTCGATGACAAGATGCCAAGAAATCGAGTGACCCAGGAATCACATGGGTTTATTACAAACGATGGGATGACACCGTTTGAGATCAGACAAGCGGGTGAAGCAGATCTTCAAAACTACTCCAATATCCAAATCAAACGAACTAGAATTGTTGAGATACAAAACAATGAGGTCAACTTTGCGTTACTGACACAAGAGGGAGAAAGATTCGAAGCGAAGAAAATCATATTGGCAACAGGACTAGAGGATATACTGCCAGAGATCAAGGGGATGCATGAAGTGTATGGAAAGACGTTGTTTAGCTGTCCTTTCTGCGATGGCTGGGAGCTAAAGGATAAGCCACTTGCTCTCATTGCTGAGAATCCACGCGCCTTGCATATGGCTAAACTTCTTTCCAATTGGACAAAGGATTTGATTGTGTTTACGAATGGGCAGCAAGTGTTTGCTGAAGAGGAGAAGGCATTGCTATCAGCACATTCTATCCAAGTCATTGATGTACCGATTATGTCCATTCATCATGAGAATGGGCAAATGCACTCTATTCACCTTGCGAATGGGGAAACGGTGAATAGAGAAGGCGGATTTGTCGCAAGTGACTTCAAGCAGTCAGCTCCATTTGCTGAAACACTAGGCTGTCAAATGACGAAAAATGGCGGTATCGAAACAGATATTCTTGGTCGTACAACAGTCAGCGGTGTCTTTGCATGCGGTGACAATTTAGGCGGCCCTGCTCAGCTTGTCCTTGCAGCGGCAGCTGGAAGCCAGGCAGGAATGGGCGTCATCCATGAACTTGTGCAGGAAGAATTTCAACAAAAAACATCTCTATGAAAAGAGATGTTTAGCGATGAACGGTTTTCCTTTTTGCTAAGACGTGAGCTGTCCATTCAAAAAGTGCGTAGATGACAAAGAAGATCAGAATCCAGCTGCTGACATCGACCCATACATTGGTGATATGAATGAAGTTCGCCTGATCAAGTCCAGCCTGTATCCACATGGTGATCAATGCTGTGAGGAACACCTGTAAAAACCATTTTTTCAATTGGTCACACCTCCATCTCTTTCTATCATATAAGAAATGACAGTTTATTTCCAATTATGTTTCCATCAGTTTCAACGGTAAAATAAGAAATAAAACCAATGGAAGGATATGACATGAGCGATCAAACCGATAGTTTTTTAAAAAGTCATTTTCCTGATCTTGTCCTCACGCCGCCTCTTTTTTATGGGCGGCCTTTTGGGCTTCGCTTTGAAGTGGCAGATTGGTCATTAGGAGAAGAATCAGTTGTATTAGAAAAAGCAGGGGATCGTGCTTTGAAAATTGTCAGATATGCTTTTGATCTACAGCACTGGCTATTAGACTATGACCGCTCTCAGATGGATCAGTTGTTTACAGAGAAATAAGAAAACCGCACTTGTCGACAAGTGCGGTTCTGTTTTATGCTTCTACTTTATTGAAGAACTGTGGTAAATATTCTTTGTGTGCTTCTAGCATTTCATCTAGGATGCTTTTTGCAATGGCATCTGATGGGACGAGCGGGTTGATTGTCATTGCGACAAGTGCTGTGTTGTAATCGCCTGTCACGGCTGCTTCAGCGGCAACACGTTCAAAGGATTTAATTTGAGAAATAAGTCCTTTGACTGCGACTGGCATTTCACCAACAGCGATTGGTTTAGGGCCGTCTTTTGTGATGACACAGTTCAGTTCAACAGCAGAATCATTTGGAATGTCACTGATGGCACCATTGTTGATGGTGTTGACAGGCTGAATGTCGTGCTTGTCGTTATAAATGGATGCAATCAAGTTACAAGCTGCATCACTGTAGTAGGCACCGCCTCGTTTTTCAAGCTGTGGCGGCTTGATATCAAGATCAGGGTCTTTGTACAGCTCGAACAGGTCATTTTCTAGTGCACGAACGACTTCTGCACGAGTGCCCTCATTCTCTGCTGCTTTCTTTTCTTCAGCCAGCATATCACTTGTTTTGTAGTAGTAGCGGTGATATGGACATGGAATCACGCCAAGCCCTTTTAAGAAATCAGCATCCCACGGAATGGCATGAATGTTGTTCATCGACATCGTGGAGTTTGGATCTGCCATGTCTTCGATGACTTGATCCATGATACTTTTGCCATCTAAGAATACATTGAGTCCAAAGACCATATGGTTCAATCCAGCAAAGCTGACCTCGACTCTGCTTGCGTCGACATCAAGCCCTTTGGCAATTCCCATGCGAATGCCGATTGGCACGTTGCATAGTCCAACGACTTTGCGATGGTTTGAATAGCGAAGTACGGCTTCTGTAACCATACCCGCTGGATTTGTGAAGTTCACAAGCCATGCGTTTGGGCACAGTTCTTCAATATCTTTCACAATATCAAGAATGACTGGAATGGTGCGAAGCCCTTTGAATAGACCTCCTGGACCATTCGTTTCTTGACCAATGACATCATATTTTAAAGGAATGCGTTCATCCTTCATACGTGCTTCGAGAAGTCCGACACGGAATTGTGTTGTGACGAAATCAGCGTCCGCAAGCGCTTTCCGGCGATCTAATGTTAAATGAACCTCGATTGGAAGTCCTGCCTTTTTCACCATTCGTTTTGCAAGATCTCCGACGATTTCAAGCTTTTCTTTTCCCGCTTCAATATCGACAAGCCAAAGCTCGCTAATCGGGAATTCATCGTACCGTTTAATAAATCCTTCTACAAGCTCTGGTGTATAGCTTGATCCTCCGCCAATTGTGACAACCTTTAATCCTTTTGCCATGTTCTGCACCTCCGAATAATGTAACGCGCAATGTTATAATAGAGAAAAGCCAATTCTTTTGTTTGTACATCTATAGCTTATCGTGAGAGCATCTCGTGCGTAAATGACTTCAGCGTCTTTAGGCAAGGGTGCCCTATTTAGAGATTTGTTACATAAAAGAAACACATTGTGACATGCTGTTGGAGAAAGGGGAAGTCAGATGTTTTCAAGTGAGGTTATTTCCAGCTTTAATGAACTAGAAAGCGCTTTATACCGATACATCATGGAAAACAGTGAAAAGGTCGTGTATATGAGAATTCGGGACTTAGCAGATGCTGCCCATATATCCACCTCGTCTGTCCTTCGCTTTTGCCGAAAAGTAAATTGTGAAGGCTTTTCAGAGTTTAAAGTGAAGCTTAAAATGTATTTAGAAGCAGAGCAGACACCTACTTTAAAAAGCACCCAGCACTTTCTGTATGAATTTATTGAACGAACACTAAAAGGGGACTTTGAGGGGAAAATTAAAGAGGCAGCAAGACTCATTGCCGATGCAAAAAATGTGCTGTTTATTGGCACTGGCAGCTCTGGTATTTTGGCGCAGTATGGGGCAAGGTACTTTTCAAGTCTTGAGAAATTTTCATTTTACATCAATGATCCGTTTTTCCCGATGAATATGCAGTATTTAGACAATAGTGTCACCATTGTGCTGTCTGTATC
Organism: Bacillus sp. FSL W8-0920; assembly: GCF_038593215.1. Taxonomy (NCBI): domain Bacteria; kingdom Bacillati; phylum Bacillota; class Bacilli; order Caryophanales; family Bacillaceae; genus Bacillus; species Bacillus sp. FSL W8-0920. The sequence continues at coordinate 751,680 of NZ_CP151974.1, forward strand.
AGGGGAGAACAGTATTACGATTGATCATATTTCGAAGTTAAAAAGAGAAGGAAGCAAAATCATTAGCATTACCAACAATCAGCACTGCACGATTTCACGCATTTCAGATTTAAATATTGCCTATTACGTGACAGACGAACGGGTTCACCGAGCCAATATCACGACACAGACGCCAGTCGTGTATATTTTAGAAGCGATGGCACGTGATATGTTCGCGATGTTAAAGGAAAAGTAAAAGAGCCGCTGCATGAATCAGCCGCTCTCTTTTTTCTGCTTTATAAAAGCGAGGATGGCAATACCGGAACAGACAAGCACAAATAGACCGCCTAGCAAATACACAAATCTCGTTCCGAATGTATCCGCAATCAATCCAACAAAGAAAATAGATAAACTGACAGATATAGAAGAGAGGACGTATTGAGCCGAATACACTTTTGATAAATCATGGACTGGTGTTTCCGTTTGAAGAATGGTTTGCTGTGAAACATCCCGAATTTGATAGGCAGGCCCCATCAAAATACAAAGCAGCAACGCAAGCCACGGGAGGCTGTTCAGCGCAAATAGAATGGTCAGCACTGCATAAATAAAAGAGCCTGCTGCCATAAAGAGGAGAAGCTTTTTTTGAATAAATCGGCTCAACCATGTAGCCAAGATCCCGCCTATAATGGCACCTATATAATAAGCAGCATTGATAAATCCCCACCATTCTCCACCTTCCTTTAAAACAAGTGTGACAAAGGCAAGCGTAACCGGTCCGACCCACAAAGCACCTGCAATATTTTCAGAAACATCCATGAAGGTCAGGGTGCGAACCGTTTTGTTTGTCCAAATGATCATCCAGCCATCCTTGAACCTGTTCTTCGTATGTGCTTTTTGAACCGTGTCTTCTTGCTTGAGTAGAGAAAAAACAGGGATGATAAATAGATAAGACAACGCAATCATGAAACAAGAGGCCCACATTAAATAAAATGGCCCAATCAATAGGACAAGCATTCCAGTGAACGAATAGCCGGCAATTTGAACAGATTGATGAAAAATGGAGGCTGTACTGTTCGCTTTCACAAGCTGATTTGCTGGCACCAGCATCGGCATGATGGACTGTAATAAAGGACTAATGAACCCGCCAGTGATGGAAATTAAAATGAACGCACTAAATAGCCAGATCAGATGCTGCTGAAAGAAATGAAATTGTGTCGTGAACACGACGAGCATCCCAATCCGTAAAAGAGGGACCCATTTCAATAGACGATCGGCGTGAAAGTGAGCGGTCAAAACAGGAGAGATGAGCCCAGCCAATAGCTGACATAGCGTTCTTATGAGCGGAAATACAGCAGCATAGGCAACAGATTGTGTATCTTGATAAATAACTAACGTAATCGTCATCAAAAATAGAATATCACTTAGCATGAGAAGGCTTTTACTGCCTGTATAACACCAAAACTTGTTTCCCATATCCAATCGACTCCTTCTTTTCCAAAAACAAGTTCAGTATACCATGGTGATGAAGTACCCAGAGGATTTTCATTCAAAAATACATCTTAAGTATGAGAGGATTGTGATAAGCTAAATGAAACACATCGTAAGGAAAGGGGTTCAATCAATGAAAACATTACCAGCACATGACTTTTTGGACAAACACGGTATCCCATATGAAATCAAAACATTTTCTTCCGAAACAGAGAAGGGAGCCGCAAATGTAGCAGCAGCCCTTGGTTTTCGTGAGAGACAAATGATTAAGACATTGATTTTTGAAACAGGGGAAGGAGAGCAGCTGCTTGTGATGGTTGGCGCTGACCAGCATATTAAGTCAGGGAAACTAAAGAAAGCGGCTGGCTCTCGTAATATTAAAATGGCATCACCAGAGAAGGTTCTAGAAGTGACAGGCTACCGAATTGGCTCAATACCGCCGTTTTGCTGGCAGCCAGAAGGCTTCCGCACCATCATCGAAGCTTCGCTATTAGAGGAGGAAATATTAGGCGTTGGAGCAGGTGAATGGGGAAATGAAATACTGATCACACCAGAACAATTAGTGAAAGCCTCAAAGGCTGTACCGTATGACATCGTGCAGCCAGCAGAATAGAAAAAAGTGCCTGTTTCTCATACAGGCACCTTTTTAATTTGCAGCCGGCTCCTTAAATGGACCGATATCTTTCATTTGCAGGAAGGCATCCACGGTTCTATTCTCTTCAAGATCATTCGCCCGTTTGCAGATCACAACAGGTCTGACGATTTCTATGCCTTCGATATATACACGCCCAATCTCTTTCCGCTTGAGACTGCCTTGAACCGCATCACGGGGAACAAGTGTGATCCCATAGCCAGCTTTAATCATTTGAATCGCTTCATGAACACCGCTGAATTGTAAATCAACAGTCGGTTTTTTAATTCCTTTCGAGGTGAACAGGGAAAAGAGCTTATCTCTAGTGGAGCTGCCTTCTTCACGCATTAAAAAGGGCTCCTGACTCAGGCGCTCTAGCGGAACGGTTTTTCCGTTCAACAGATGGTCTGCTGGCACAATAAAATCATAGCTTAAATTCGTCAAATGAGAGGTAACGATCTCCTCATGATGCAAATCTTCAATTACAGCGATGGCGACATCTGATTCATATTGAAGCAGGCTCTCTATCACTTGAGCGGAATTTCCGCTTTTTAATTCGATTTCTGTCTGTGGTGATGACGTTTTAAAAGCAGCCAGCCAATCAGGCAGTAAAAAGTTGAGTGGTACGTAGGTAGAAGCGATGCGGAGGCGCCCCTTCTTCCCGTTTTGTAATAGCGTGATCTGATATTCTACTTCCTTTTCAGCCTCAAACACTTGCCGGGCATAAGGTTGCAGCATCTTTCCCATTTCTGTGAGCGCAATGCCCCGACCGTTTCGTTTAAAAAGGCGAAACCCGATCTCTCGTTCAATGCTTCTAAGCTGAGCCGTCACAGCTGGCTGTGTCAAAGATAGTGCGTCGGCAGTTTGTGTGACGCTTTTTGTCTCTGCGACCTTTGCAAAAATCCGAAGGGCATGTAAATTCAACTTCGCACCACCTATCAATTATTTTGATAAAACAATCAAAAACATTCATTAGATTTATTATAAGGCATCCCTTATCGTAAAGGTAGCGAAGGGGGAAGAAAAAATGGATCGTCGTCAAAAGCAAGTTGTGTCAATATCGCTCATCACAGCATTTGCACTTATTGGGGATTCAATGCTCTATATTGTTCTCCCGGTCTATTGGAAAGAGATTGGTTTATCATCCATTTGGGAGGTCGGGTTACTGCTGTCCATCAACCGATTCATTCGTATCCCGCTAGCACCTGTCGTATGGTGGCTCTATCGCTATATCCCAATGAAGACGGGTGTATTGATCGCGATTTTGATCGCGTCAGTGACCACGATATTATATGGGATGAGCGGCTTTTGGCTGCTGCTTATCTGCCGCTGCGCATGGGGTCTCGCTTGGACATTACTCCGAATGAGCGGGATGAGGGTTTTGGCTGAAATGGACGAAGGCTCACAAGGACATTTGACGGGGCTTTATAATGGGCTTTACCGGCTTGGCAGTTTATTTGGCATGTTATTTGGCGGAATCTTTGCTAGCTTGATCGGCTTCCAGTCCATGACGCTAGTCTTTGGTTTACTTACATTGATGGGATGCATTTTTTATGTATCGTTGGATGAAATTGAAAAGAGAGAAGGCACGCAGGTGTATCATGGCATCAAACAAAAGTGGTTTACACGAGATGTTGTAAAAGTACTGATAACAGGCATGCTGATCGCACTGATCATTCAAGGTTTATTCGCATCCACGCTGAGTCATGTCATTGAAGCAAAGATTGACCAGGATCAATTGACTCTGTTTGGCTTTGTCATCGGAGCTTCGGCTTTAAGCGGTGTGATTCAAGCAATTAGGTGGGGATGGGAACCATTTGTAGCACCGAGAACGGGCAAATGGTTTGATCGGCTTGTGATGAAGGAACGAATGCTATGCTGGATGTTTCTTTCATTTGGAGGGCTCAGTTTTCTTGGGGTCATGCTGAAGGTAAGCGGCTGGTTCCTATTGATGCTGCTTTTGATTCAGCTGCTGGCAACGATTGTAACAACGTTCACCGATACACTTGCCTTTCAAAAAGCCTCTGCTCAAACAGATAAGAACCGCTTTCTCGCCAGCTATTCTTTTGTTCAAGATATGGGGGCTGCTTTAGGGCCTTTGTGCGGGTATACGTTGATTCAGTTTTTCGGAACAAACAGCGTCTTTTGGTTGATGCTCATCATAAGCTTAATGCTTGTCAGCATGTGGGTAAGAGGCGGGCAGCATGTTTCTTCTAGTGCAGTGTAAAAAATAAAGCGTTATATAAAAAAACTGCCTCATGCAGCTGATCGCAGGAGGCAGTCATATTCTCTTATTCTAAGTCTGAATCGTAGGCTTTTTGCGTGAGCTGGCTGACAACCTCTTTTAATCCATTTGGTTTATGGAATTCAACAGGTGTGCTTCCTTTTTCGAAGACAATTTGGTCTGCTTCGACGAGCACGACATATCGATTGTTGACCTTCGCAATATGGATCGAGTGGCCAAAGTCCGCTAGAAGCCCTTTGATTTCTGTTTCACCTAGACGCATTTTCATTGTGATATCAGGGGTTTGTTCCACAATGTGAGAAGCTGCTAGTGTGACCTGTTCTGTATCGAGTGTTTCTCTAATTTCTCGTTTTTCACTCGCTTCCCATATTTCAAGATCCTCTTCGAACTGCTTTAATTCTTCACTTTCATCCTGTAATGTTTCAAATACTTGTTCCTGCACCATGTTCATGACCTGTGATTTCATGATTTCAGGCATAGATTCTCCGTATTCGACGAATTTCAGAAAGTCCTCAAAATAACGAGCATGTGAGGATTGGTGAATTTTCACTTCAGCTTCCTCTGTCATGCCCTCTTCTGGCATAAAAGGGTATTGAATTGATTTCATGTTTTTTGTTGTAATCGCCATTTCTACTTTTTTGATCAAGGTAGATGTATCAGCGATAGAAGCAACTTTCTGTTCAAAATCGCATTTCATAATAAAGACAAAGGAGTCATCGAAGTACTTTTTAGGAACGGCAGACGCAACTAAAAAAACGCCGCCTCTGACAGCACTTGTATCTAAATACGTGCGAACAAACTGTTCACTGCATTCATTAAATACTTCTTTTGTATCGGCAAATCTCGTCTGATGAAATAAATTGTAGTTTGGATTTGAATCGAGTTCATGACCGGGTTCGACAATGAACCGGCCAATTTTGGTTGGTACTTGTTCAGATTTAGGGTGTCTGTCCACTTTTCGTTTGACGATTTTTTTTAGCTCACCATCTAAAAAGTCCTTCAGCTCACTTTGTTCAAATTCCTCTTGATCTAATGTTTGATAATGCTTGAACCGTTTATTTGCTTGTTCATCTTTGCCTTCGATTTCTACGACAAAGAATGATAGAAAACGTATCGTAAAATCCATTGATTGGTCACCACTTTTTCTTCTTCGGATATGTTGAGTATAGAAAAAGGAGTGAAAATCGTCAACGAATGGAGAAATATCGTGTCATTATTTCCCGAGAAATGTTTAGTGAAAAACACTTGATAATAATTATCATTCTTGATAGAATGATAAAAGAAAAGAAGGAACCTGCCAGTTCCTTCATCTCAGAAAAACCTCTTATTTTGTTTCAAACGTTTCGCAATCAGTTTCAGCATTGCGAGTCACATCAGTCATTGTGTTTTTACCAATTTTAATGGTAGAAGCCGTACAGCTGTTATCAGCCCAAAAACGGCAAGAGTTCACTTCACAAAGTACGTTTTGTGCCATGGGAATTCACCTCCGTGATTCATATTGAGAATGAAGCAAGCTGCCACTTGAATTCATTCCATCTAGTAGTCTCTTGATAAAAAGAGGCTGTTTGTGCTGTTGATGCACATGTTTATCATACCATCTACCCTGATAATATACAATTTAAACTTTGAAAGAGCGAGAATACAAATCTCGCTCTTTTTTTATTTGTAAAAATAGTTAAATGCTAGGTGGCACCCTCTCTCATTTCGACATATGAATAGAGTAGATTCAAAACCTGATGTCGGACAAAGTATGAGGGTACATGTACTGATTTTCCGCATAAAGATAAGGTTTTCAATCAAAAATTTTTCATAGAGAGATGAGGGGAGAAGATGAAAGCAGTCATTCTCTGCGGAGGAAAGGGAACGAGAATGAGTGAGGTCACACAAGCGCTTCCTAAACCACTTGCTATGATCGGAGATCGGCCTATTCTATGGCATATTATGAAAATCTATCAGTATTACGGAGTAGATGAGTTTATCTTATTGCTTGGATATAAAGGAGAGAAGATCAAAGAGTATTTCCTGAACTACGACTGGCGGCATCACAGCATGAAGCTGGATATGGCGACAGGGGAGATGAAGCTTTTAGGAAAGTCAGAGAACTGGAAAATCACCTTTTTAGATACAGGCGAGAATACGATGACAGGCGGACGGTTAAAGCAGGCACAGGACTACATTGGGGATGAGACATTCATGATGACGTATGGTGATGGACTTGCCAATGTCAATATGTTTCATCTGCTGAAGCGTCATCAGGATCTTGGGGCAGCTGCGACTGTCACAGGAATTGAAAAGAAGTCACAGTACGGGACGTTGAAGGTATATAACGGGATGGCACAATCCTTCTCTGAGAAGACAGACAGTATCGGGATGATCAATGGAGGATTTTTTGTGTTGTCTCCAAAGGTATTTGACTATTTGACAGACGATGATCAATGCGTGTTTGAAGCGGAGCCTCTTCAAAATCTGGCGAATGATGGAGAGCTTGCGGTTTATGAGCACCACGGATTTTGGACAGCGATCGATACGTATAAGAACCTGAAGGAAATCAATGGCATGTGGACAAATGGAAAACAACCATGGAAGGTTTGGTGACGGCATGAGCGGATTTTGGAATGGGAAAAACGTATTTGTGACTGGATGTACAGGACTATTGGGAAGCTATCTCGTCAAGGAATTGATTGATCAAGGGGCAAACGTGACGGGACTTGTGCGTGATCAGGTGCCAAGGTCGAATTTATATCAAGGCAGTCAATTTGAAAAGATGAATGTGGTGCAAGGTGCATTGGAGGATATGCAAACGATTGAACGTGCGTTAGGAGAATACGAAATTGATACTGTCTTCCATTTGGCGGCGCAGGCCATTGTTGGGGTCGCAAATAGACACCCTGTTTCTACATTTGAAGCCAATATTTTAGGGACATGGAATGTACTCGAGGCGTGCAGAAGACAGCCGCTGATCAAACGAGTCATCGTGGCATCAAGTGACAAAGCATACGGCGATCAGGAACAGCTTCCATACGATGAAGACATGCCGCTAAATGGGAAACATCCGTATGATGTATCAAAGAGCTGTGCAGATTTAATTTCTCACACGTATTACAACACATATGGTCTTCCAGTTTGTATTACGCGCTGCGGCAATTTATACGGGGGCGGGGATTTAAATTTCAACAGAATCATTCCGCAAACCATCCAGCTTGTGCTAGAAGGAGAAGCGCCGGAAATTAGAAGTGACGGGACATTTATTCGTGATTATTTCTACATTGAAGATGCGGTTAAGGCTTATTTGCTGCTAGCTGAGAAGATGGAGGAAAAAGGGCTCGCTGGAGAAGCCTTTAACTTTAGTAATGAAATTCAGCTGACGGTTCTTGAACTCGTGGATAAGATTTTAAAGGCAATGGGCAGTGAACTGAAGCCTCGTATTTTAAACCAAGGAACGCATGAGATAAAGCATCAATATTTGTCGGCAGAAAAGGCGAGAAAGCTGCTTGATTGGAAGCCAGACTACTCGATTGATGAAGGTTTAGAGAAGACGATTGAATGGTACCGCGAATTCTTTCAAAAATAGAGGTGTAAGTAGATGAACAGCATATATTGTACGGTTCTATCAAGTGGAAGACTTTATCAAGCCATTGCGTTTTTCTTGTCATTGAAGCAAGTAGAAGATGATGCTGTCATCAAGACGTTATGTATGGATGATGCTGCATTTGATCTGCTTCAAAAAATGAATTTTCCTCATGTTGATCTTGTTCATGTACGGGAGTTCGAAACGCCGGAGCTGCTGGAGAAAAAAGAGGAACGGGATGCCTCGGAATATTGCTGGACATTAAAGCCGATGTGGATTGAGTGGTTATTTGAACAGGAGCAGGCAGAAGGAGTAACCTATCTTGATGCGGATTTATTTTTTTATGAGAGCCCGCAAGTGATTTTTCAACATCAGCCGGATGCCTCTGTTTTACTTTCGAGAGGGGATATTGTGATTCCGAGCTTCGATCCTGAGGAAGTGAAAATGCTTCAGAAGCTTTTAGGTCGCTATAACTCTGGCTTCCTGCATTTTAAAGGAGATAAAGCCGGACGAAAATGCCTCAGCTGGTGGAAGGAAGAATGCTTGAAGGAATGCAAAAATGCACCGGGAGAAGGCAAGTTTGGAGATCAAGGATATCTCGATCATATGCCGAAGCTGTTTGAAAAAGTGGAGGATATTCAAACAAAAGGCGTGAATATTGGTCATTGGAACTATGGGCAGCATTCATATCGGGAAGAGAATGGACGGATTTTGCTGGAGGATGGACATCCGCTCATTTGCTATCATTTCAGCGGCTTTCGCATCGTGAGCAAGGATGAGATGCAGCAAATTCATGAAAAGGGGAGAGATGATCTGCCGTTTTTCCAAGAAGCCTATCGAAACGTGCTGCGCCATGTAATTGAATCTGTTGAGCAGGTCGATCCGCTGTTTAACGGCTATGCCAAATTGGAGGAGGATGACGCATGAATGAGAAGCCAAAGGTAAGCGTCATTATTCCGAGCTATAATGCCAAGGAGCGTTTAGAAGGGAGTCTTTTTTCTTTAACGCTTCAGAATACGAATATTCCGTTTGAGGTCATTGTCGCCGATAATGGGTCAACGGACGGCACGATGGAAATGCTCGAGAACATTGAGGTGAATTTCCCGTTTAAAAAGGTGCGTATTCCTGTCAATCAAGGGATAGCCAAGGGGCGCAATCATGCCATTCGCGAGGCGGAGGGAGACCTGCTGATATTCCATGACAGCGATATGCTGGCAGAGCCGCAATTTATTCAAAAGCATGCGGAGGCACATGCTGATCATGAGGACCTTGTCATTTGTGGTGTATGCTGGAAGCGGATTTATCGTTATTTTTACGAAGCATTTGATCAGGATCATATCAATCGGTTGAAAAAGCAAGGCCTGTATAAGCGGAAAATGAATGATAAAACGCCTCTTTTATCAATGAAGGAAGTTGAAAATGGTGCATTTCTAGAGAAAAGCTTCGATTTGCAGTCTGAGTTTATTGATATCCTCAAAGACATTTTGAGCACGTACAACTATGATTTAGGCTCTTATGAGCTGCCGTGGCGATTTTTTATTACGAATAACTCCTCTGTCAAACGCAAGCATGTCATCGCGCTCGGGATGTTTGATGAACAGATCGTTCGGTACGGGTTTGAGGATTATGATTTAGGAATTCGTCTGCATCAGCTTGGTCTCTCTTTTGAATTGCGAGAGGATATCATGAGCGTGCATCAGGAGCATCCAAGTAATTTAACGTCATTTGATGACATCAAATATAACATTTTGTATATGTGCGAGAAGTACAACAATATTGATGCCATTGATGTCCATTTGGCTTTCTCTGGTCCATTTTCTCACACCGTCACAAATGACATTGTGAAAGAAGTCCGGCAGCTGCGTGAAAATCCGGTATTCGATGGTCTGCTCTCTTATTTTTTAGAGCTGCTTCATTTGATCACAGAGCGGAACGTAGGCGTCAAACGCGATAATAAAGATCAGCTGACCGCTAGACATGTCCCTTTGAAAAAGCTGTCAGAGGCAGCGCAGCTTGCACGGCAGGAATATGGCTGCACAGTGCTTGTAGAAGCCATTCAAGGGCTGACAAAAGAGCTATTACGCGTTGATTTGTTTCAAGTGGATGTGTTGTAGATGGCGTCTTATCATTTTACAACCATTGTGTCGAATACCCATGTTTTTAAGCTTTTGGCGCTGATTCATTCGCTTGAACAAACCGCTCATTCATTCAAGTTGTCTGTTCTATGTGCAGACCCTTTGGCTTACAAGGTGTTAAGTGAATTTCCTCATCCGCACGTTCAATATGAACAGCTTGAAGATATTGAAGATGAGACGCTGCGAAAGGCAAAGGATGATCGGACGTTCCATGAGTATTGCTGGACGTTAAAGCCCGTTTTTTTGCTCAAAATCCTTGAGTCCTCAGAAGCGGATTATCTCGCCCATTTGGATACGGATTTGTATTTTTATCATGATCCAGAGGCGATATTTGCAGAGAATCCACTCGCTCATTTATTTTTGACGGATCATATGAATTCCAAGCGGTTCTATCACTTTTATGAGTTATCTGGCCGCTTCAATACTGGATTTGTCGGCTGCCGCAACACAGACGTTGCCAAACGGGCGGTCACACAATGGAAGGAAAACTGTCTTGCACACTGTACAGTCGAAATGGATACAAAAAATAAGACGTATGGAGATCAGCGGTATGTTGAAAGATGGATCGATGATTTTGAAGGGGTCCATGTGGTGACATCTAAAGGAGCCAATGCCGCGATTTGGAATATTGAAAACTACAAGCTTTCAGTTGTGAAAGGGGAAATGTATCTCGACGAATGTCCACTCTTGTTCTATCATTTTTCTGCCTTTACGATCATTGATGAGAATACCTTTAATCTGAATTGGTATTACTATATGACAGAACAAAAGCTTGTGGATCATTTATATATTCCATATGCCGATTTGGTTCATCAAAAAATCAAACAGGTGCAAAAGGTCTTTCCGGAATTCCAGCAAGGGTTTATTGCAAAGAAGCATGTACCTGATACGCATTTTTATGAGATATGAAAAAACCGCTCAATCACTGAGCGGTTTTCTCCTTTTTATGATTCATTCCATTTGGAGATGGTTTGATCGCTAGGTAGTAAGAATGCAAGGATGCCTAATATCGGTAAAAAGGCGACTCCGATCATGGTAGGCGTTAAACCGAAGGCATCAATGAATGAGCCTAGAGCGACCGATCCGATTGCACCCATACCAAACGCAAGTCCAACCGTTAAACCAGACATTGTGCCAATTTTCCCGGGAAATAGTTCTTGAGCATAAACGACTGTGACAGAGAAGCTTGACGTCAGAATGACTCCAATCAGTCCAAGTAAAACATAGGCAAAAACAGGCCCGGCAAATGGCAGCAGCAAGGCAAGTGGAAAGGATGCCAATAAGGAAATTAAAATCACCGTTTTCTTGCCGAAGCGGTCTGCAAGCGGCCCGCCTAAAAATGTCCCAATTGCACCTAGAATGAGAAATAAGAAAATATAAGTCTGTGATTCTTTAATCGTCAATCCATATTGTTCAATCGCATAAAACGCATAGAAATTTGATATCGCATTTCCATACCAAGAGCGGGCAAAGATGAGAAAGACGATAATGCCAAGTGCTGTGAGTGCTGACTTACGGTGAAGTTCAGATCTTGCAGCTTTTGCTGGAGCTTTTTTCGCTTGAGCTCGAATGGTTTGAAGTCTTCCTGCGTACCATCTTGAAATATAAAGAAGGAAACCGACAGCCATCATTCCAACAATCGTAAACCAAGCCACGCCTGGCTGACCGAGAGGGACGAGCATTAAAGCAGCGATTAGCGGAGCAAAGGCTTGACCTGTATTTCCGCCTACTTGATAGATAGATTGTGCAAGTCCTCGTCTTGGACCAGCTGCCATGTTGGCAACGCGGGAGCCCTCTGGATGAAAAATGGCAGAGCCGAGTCCGATAAAGACAACGCAAAGCAAAATGGTGGCAAAGGAAGGCGCAAACGCAAGCCCGAATATACCGACAGCACTAGAAAATAAAGCAACCGGGAGTGCATAAGGCATCGGCCTTTTATCTGTGTACCACCCAATAGCGGGCTGCATCACGGAGGAGACCATATTTAATGTAAAGGCAATCAGCCCTAATTGTGTAAAGGTCAGCCCCATTGAGCGTTCTAAAATAGGGAACATGGCAGGAATAACGGCTTGCAAAGTGTCATTGAGCATATGGCAAATGCCAATAATCAATAAAATGGGATAAACCGTTGATCCAGTGACAGAATTTTGAGGTTTATCCTTTGTACGAGCAGCAATAGCCAATGAGACTTCCTCCTTTCATTCAACTGTTTTCTATTTTGCATTCTTCTCATTTTATTCATAAGGTGAACTATAAAACAATAGCAAATTGTCATGATTTAGAAAAAAGAGACACAAGCGCTTGTGTCTCTAAATGGTTATTTATAAAAAGTTGCGATGACAGGCTTCATTTTTTGAATAACGAGTCCACTACCACCGCGATTTTTTACACCTTCAATCATGCCGACGAGGACGTAATCTTCTTTTTTAGGATTAAAAGCAAGTAAAAATCCATTTTCAGAACCGTCTGTCGCTCCTTGTTTGCTTTTCAGCTCTGCCGTTCCTGTTTTAGCGGCAATATCAGCTCCTTCAATTTGTAAGGAGTGAGCTGTACCGTTTGGACTCGTCACGACCTGAGTGAGCGCGTTTTTCACTGTATTTGCCGAGTCTTCTTTGATGATTTGTTTTGGTGATGCTGTTTTCTCATCTTGAACGACTCGAGGATAGACAAGCTTGCCTCCTGTTGCAAATGGAGAATAGGCATGTAATTGTTCAATCGGTGACATGAGTAATTCGCCTTGACCATATGCTGAGTCAGCAAGTAAGATGTCCGATTGAATGCCGTCGTTTGATACTTGTGCTGGTTTCATTGTAAATGGCATGTGCAAATCTTCGCCAAACCCAAATGCTTTCACTTTTTTCTCATAGGTGTCTTTGCCAATTTCCAGTGCTTCCTGTCCGAAGTAAATATTATCTGAGTACACGAGGGCATCAACCATATTTACGTTTTCTTTATCGTGAACTCGTGTAATTCGATAATTGCCCCAAGATTGATCCTTTTGCCATTTCAGTCCATGGATGGTGCGTACTTTATTAGGCTTTGTGACACCTGTTTCCAGCCCGATGGCTGCTGTAATGGTTTTGAATGTAGACCCTGGTGCATACCGGCTCGCATACCGGGCTTGGAATGGGAGATCTGGGTTTTCACTGTATGCCTGATATTGCTTAGGTGTGATCCCATTTGTCATAAGATTGACATCATAGGAAGGGGCGCTGACAAGCGCTAATAGATCCCCCGATGATGGATTCATGATCGTGACGGCCCCTTTTTCACCTTTCAGCTGTTCATAGGCTTTTTTCTGTAAAGAGGCATCAATGGTCAGCTTCACTGTTTTTCCATCTTGTCGATCTGACTTTTGCAATGTTTCTTCAATGCCTGTTTCATCATGGACGATCAAAATGCTTCCGCCATCTTGTCCGCGCAAGTTTTTGTCAAATGTGAATTCAAGACCGGTTTTGCCAATGATTTGATCAGCTTTTAATGCCGGATTTCTTTTGATATCATCTGCATTTGCTTTCCCGACATAGCCGGTGAGATGGGCGGCGGCTTCGTTATAAGGATAGTAACGCATTTCCTTCGATTGATAGGTGACGCCTTTTATATCCTTTGGAATCGGCTTCTGTTCTAACATTGATTTGAGCGGGACAAACGTGTCGTCTGTGACCCATGCTTGTTTCAGCTGATTGTCGATTAGTTCTTCATCTAAATCAAACGCCTTGCTGATTTTTTTGATATTGCGTTCTTTTTCTTCCCCTGTGCCAAGCTTTCCTGGGATGATGCCAAGTGCGCTTCCACCAGTTGTTTCTGCTAGGGTACGCCCTTTTCGATCGACGATGTTTCCACGGACAGCAGGGTCTGATTTGACCTTGATGGTATCTCCCTTCTCCATTTGCGGGAAGATGAGATTTGGCTTCCAGTCGACTTTCCATTTGTCATCTTCTTCTGAGAGAACGCCCTTGTAAGAAAGCTTTTGCAGCTTGCCCAATGACGTTTTCATTGTCACATCATAGGAAAATTGATACCCATTTCCTTTGTCCTGTTTTTCGACGTTGAGCTTTGATATGTTCAGATCATAAGCACCAATTCCGTTAAAGATATTGTCGTATTTTTCGGCTAGTTGTTTTTTTGAGAAGTCATTGGCTTTCAAAGACGCACTTGTTACCTCATCAGCCAGCCTTGTAAAGTCTTTCTTCTCCATTTGTTTCGTAAAGGATTGAGCCGCTTTTAAAGCTTCTTTTTCTTTTGAAAAAAGAGAATCTTTTAAGAAAAAGAAAGCGGCAGCAACTACGATGATACTAAGAATGGGGATCATGACTTTTTTCTGTTTCCAAAATGATTTTCGTTGATCCGTATACAATGAAAACACCTCAATTTTTGATTAGATCCTCTATATTTTACAGTGATTGGTCGTGATTTGTATAGTTTCTCCTATGAAAATAGACCAAGGCACGATGTCATGGTTTTGGGAAAGGGACGAAAATGATAGCTTGTTTCTATGAAAGATATCTTCATTTTTTCTTATGATTTAAAGGATTTCTTAAGAGATCATCGAATGTGAAAAAATAGAAAAATATACAAACGCTTTCAATAGGGGGGAATTGTTATCGTTTATAAAAAGGTGAATGTGATTGGACTTGTTCTTGGACCGGCACTCTTCTTGCTCATTCTTTTTCTCATACCTGAAAATGAATTGACCTATGCTGCGAGGGTAGTCTTGGGCATTACCGCTTGGACGGCTACATGGTGGGTGACAGAAGCACTGCCCATACCTGCAACATCTTTATTGCCCATCATCCTACTGCCGACACTTGGCGGGCTTTCTATGGAACAGACATCAAGAGCTTATGGAGATCCGATCGTTTTTATGTACATGGGAGGATTTATGATTGCAATTGCCATTGAAAAATGGAATCTGCATAGAAGAATGGCCTTACACATTTTAAAGGTGATTGGCACACGAAGCGACCGCATTGTATTAGGTGTCATGATCGCGACTGCTTTTTTATCTATGTGGATTTCAAATGCAGCGACAGCCCTGATGATGCTTCCGGTGGCACTGGCTGTGATTAAAGAGGTCAAGGCTAATGACATCTTAGCTGGTCCATCTCTTGAGCGATTCAGTAAAAGCATTTTATTGTCGGTTGCGTATTCAGCGTCAATTGGTGGTTTGGCAACACTTGTTGGGTCTGTGCCAAATGCTGTGTTTGCTGCAATGTCAAAAAAGCTATTAGATCGGGAAATTATGTTTTTTGAGTGGTTTTTGTTTGGTTTTCCTGTTGCGATGATTCTGCTCATTCTCTTATTTCTGTATTTGACCAAGGTACAGTTCAAAGTAGAGCACACAGGTGAAATGAGTGTAACGTTCATTCGAAAGGGATTAGAGAATTTAGGGAAAATGAAACAAGAGGAGAAATGGGTGTTTGGTGTTTTTCTTATGACGGCGTTTTTGTGGATTTTTAAGCTCTTTTTGTTTGGAGGGATCACCGTATCTGATACATCTATCGCCATTTTCGGTGCCATGCTGTTATTTCTCATTCCAGCAACAAACGGAGAGAGAATATTAGAATGGCAGGATATGAAACAGCTACCATGGGGGCTGTTGCTTTTGTTTGGAGGTGGGCTTTCACTCGCTACGGGCTTTGCAGAAACCAATCTAACAGGATGGATCGGGGAAAATCTACAGCATTTAAATGGGCTTTCGTATATCATGCTATTAATCATTTTAACGGGAGCGATTTTGTTTATGACTGAAATTATGTCAAATACAGCTGTTGCCAATATGATTATTCCGATTACGGTAGGGCTTGGGCTTGCGATTGGCATCGAGCCCTATGGGTTAATGGCTGCGGCTGCTTTGGCTTCCTCATGTGCGTTTATGCTGCCGATTTCCACACCGCCAAATGCCGCTGTCTTTAGTGCGGACGTGCTGAAAATATCTGATATGGTCAGGGCAGGCTTTTGGTTAAATATCATGAGTATTGTGGTGATTGTCCTTGCGGTGTATTTCTGGCTCCCGATTGTGCTTAAAAGTTGAGCGGGTTAAGATGATGGCTTTGATCGAATCGAGACTGTCGGTGTTTTTGTTTCTTTTGGCTTCGGTGGAGGTGCTGATTTTTTGATGTGCGTGTCCTTTGGCGTATAATAGGTTGCCCCAATATTGAGCCTGCCTTGAAGCTGATCAATGGAAAGCTCCCCAAACTCTAAATGGTAATCAATTTTGTCCACATGCAGGGATTCGATATGAATGTGTGTATCCTCTGAGACAGGAGAAGCTGGTGCGGACATTTTTTGCTCGAGAGCGGTGAGCCTTTTCTCCAGCTCGGTGACAGAGGGGGATGGACTGGATTCAGTTTTTTTAAAGAGTGATAGAATGAAATGTTTCAAGTAGACCACAACCTTTTCTTCTGCCTTGATCTAGTCTATGGAAAAGCTGTGAGATATATACTTATAGAGATGACAAGAAAGGGGAGACGCACATGCTGCCTACTCAGATTCACATTGCTCATATGAAAACGAATTCGATTGGCACAGGATCATCTATGACGTTTGGCTCGACGTTTGTTCGCAATCATTGCAGTACGATCAAAAGGAACAATGGCTTTGGGGAACAGAATGCTGATGGCGTGATCACGATCCTTCCGATTGAATCGATTGATGATCGTGATCAAATCGACGCCGTGAGTATCAATATTCGTCATCTATGATAATAGCAGTCGCTTTTCCTTCATCCTTTTGCAGCCTGATATAAAGTACACCGTCTTTAAAGGCCGCATTCATTTGTCCAAGAATCATTTCTGGAAGCCGGATTTTCTTTTCAAACGGACCATACTTCCCCTGCTTTTGGCGAAAATCCTGCTCATTAAAAAAGGAAAGACGCTGTCCTTTCACAACCAAATATTCACCATATGATAACACTTGTACATCTTCCTTTCGGTAGCCAGGTAAATAAATTAAGTACTGAATTTCTGTCGCGGTTTCCACCATGTCGATTGGTGGAAACGACGCGTCTGGGCCGCGCTGATCCTGCTGAGTGAATGTAAAGGGAGATGGACCATTTGCCATAAAGGGAGATCTTTGCTCATCATCGAAGATCATTTTCCAAAAATCATCCCCATGCATTTGCTGGGCAATATCCATCCACTGCTTCATTTTTTCGAAGTCCATGTGAAGACCTCCTGTTAACATACTTGATGGGTGCTTGCATATACCTATAAAAAGGAGGTTTATCTGTGGTTCAACCAACTCCGTATATCAATATTAATATTTTCATGTTAAAAATTAATTCCTTTGAAAATGCATCGGCGGTGAATGTCGGACAAAATTTGTTAGCAGAGTGGCAAAACTCAGATAAAAAAAATCAGGGGTACGGACAAAATTTTGGAGATGCGAGCGGTTTTGTCGGGACAAAAAGCCATGTAGATGATCGAGATCAAGTGGACTCACCTGCCTCTTTTTCACCAGCAGCTAAACCCATTCAAAGGAAGTGACGTGTGATGTTATTCTCACCCTCAGTCGTCAATGTCGGTGCTTTTAAAATCAATGCAATGGATCGGGGTGCATCACTGACGCTAGGTCCTTATCAGCAGATCGATTATTTTCTCTCAATGAAATTGAACCAAGGATTTGGAGAGGACAATGGAGATTGTTCACCGCTTGTCATACCGATTTCAAGCGTGTTAGATCCAGATATGGTGGACTCAAATTCAGTCAAAAACAGCGTGGTTTAAGCAAAAAAAAGAGACCGGGAATCCCGTGTCTCTTTTCTAATTTGTTTCATTCAGATGGCTTTTTCGTCTTGCATAGGTGAAATAGACAACGACACCAATGGCCACCCAGATCAGGAAGGCTCTCCATGTCTCCCATTTCAGTGTAGCAGCCAATATCATACAAATGACCGCACTAATAATGGGAAGGTAAGGTACAAAAGGTACTTTAAAAGCTGTCTTCATATTCGGATGTTTTTTCCGTAGTACGATCACAGCGATAGAGATCACCGTAAAGGCTGCAAGTGTACCGATGCTGACTAAATTCGCTAGCGTAGATAAGTTAACGAATCCAACGATACATGCCGCAACAGCACCTGTGAGCCAAGTGTTGGCAACCGGTGTTTTCGATTTTGGATGAACGTTTGAAAAGATTTTCGGCATGAGTCCATCTCGGCTCATGGCAAAGGTTAAGCGAACTTGAGCATAAACAAGTGCAATTAACACTGTCGTAATCCCGATAATAGCACCTGCGGATATAATGCCCGCCACACTATTCAGGCCAACAACTTGAAGAGCAAATGCGACAGGGTCACTGACATTCAGCTTCGTATAGTGAACCATGCCTGTTAAGACGAATGAAACACCAATGTATAAAATCGTACAAACACCGAGCGCACCGATGATTCCGATTGGCATCGCCTTTTGAGGATTTTTGACTTCTTCAGACGCATTAGCGATTGCATCAAATCCAAGGTAAGCAAAAAAGACAGTCGCCGCTCCAGCAATCACGCCGTGAAAGCCCATCGGCATAAAAGGTGTCCAGTTTTCAGGTTTGACGTAAGCAAAGCCAGAAATGATAAAGAGAAGGACGATGGCAATTTTAATCAGCACAATGATGTTATTCAGCTTCGTGCTTTCTTTGACGCCTCTTGAGACGATAAAGGTGATGAGCAAAATAATGAGTGCGCCTGGAAGGTTAAAGACGGCTCCATCAGCGGCTCCAGGTGCAGCTGATAATGCCTTCGGTATGTGCAGACCGAATCCACTGAGCAGTGATTGAAAATAGGACGACCATCCGCTTGCTACAGCAGAGAGCGCAATGACATATTCAAGCATGAGATCCCAGCCCATTAAGAAGGCGAGAAATTCCCCAAGTGTTGCGTAGGAATACGTATAGACGCTTCCTGACACAGGAATGGACGAGGAGAATTCAGCGTAGCAAAAAGCAGCAAGGGCGCATGCGATCGCAGCTAAAATAAAAGATATAATAATCGCAGGTCCCGCATCTTTCGCAGCAGCAACCCCCGTAATCACAAAGATACCAGTCCCGACCACGCAGCCAATGCCAAGCAAGATTAAATCAAACGTATTTAACGATCGGCTGAGCCGCTTCGTTTGACTTTCAAGCATGAGCTGGTCGAGAGACTTTTTTCGAAATAAAGAACTCATGTTGACCTCCTAATGGATAAATCTTTTCGTAAGACGAGTGTTAGTATATGCTTAAATGATAATTTAGTCAATTGGTTGGAGAACGCTTTAAATCACTAAAGTATTAAACGCCACAATCGAATTTGTGCTTAAAAAGAGACATCCGCCAAGAGATGGAAGGCGGATGTGGCGATAGATAGTCTATGTCTATTTAGTAAATATTTTTTCATTATACAGCACACTTGGATGAGTGGGGTTATGGGCGGCGGAGGCAAGGTGATGTGTTTTGGCTTTCTCCAAATTGCCGAGCTGATAATAACAATAGCAAAGCTGAAGGTGAGGATACCACGTTTTATACTGTGTGAGTGTGAAGGCTGCTTCGTTTTCAGGAGCCTTCAGCGCCTGCTCATACCAAAAGATCGCTGCCTGATGTTTATTTTGAATTTTTAGATGATCCCCGATCCGGCAGCAAAATTCTGGCCGAGGCTGATCATATAAGAAAGAACGTAATAATGAGGATAAAGCCGCTTCCTCGAAACCTACCGCATAATAGCAGTCGGCTAAATATTGGCATGCGCGAATTTCATCCTCAATCCAGCACTGTTTTGTCGCTAAAAATTCATGATAAAAACGAATCGCTCTGACATGCTGCTTGTTATCTCTTAATTCATTGGCAAAGTAAAAGAGATCACGGGGTGTCATGTTCTCTCCCTTTGCCAGCATATCTTCATAAATTCGCAAGTTGCGCCCAGGCTCACCAGCGGTTGTTTTCTTACGCTTTTGGTGTGTGACGGCGATATCGGCTGGAAAGATGTTGCCATACACTTGAAGATACTCATGAACGGCTCCGTACCATTGAAAGTTTAAGGCACGCTTCACTAGGCGATTTCTTCTATATTTAAAATTCACCCGACCGTCTTCATCAAATCCCACATGATAAAACATCGAGACGGCATCTACCGAAGGATCGAGTGTCTCTTTGAGCTGAAGAAATTTTTGACGGTCTTCTTCTAGCAGAACATCGTCTGCATCAAGCCATAAAATATACTCTTTCGTTGCACGTGAGAAAGCGAAATTGCGGGCTTTGGCAAAATGCTGAACCCATTCGAAATCAAGTACCTGTGCTGAAAAGGAGTGAGCAATCTCCTTCGTACGATCTGTTGAACCTGTATCAACGATGATCATCTCATCGACAATGTCTTGAACAGAGGAGAGGCAGTCCGCTAACACCTCCTCTTCATTTTTCACGATCATACATAAGCTAATGGTTACCATCTTTAGATCACCTCTTCATAGTGTATCGAGCAGCAAAAGGAAACATTCTTTTCAGCAGCAGGTTTTTTAAAACTAGTTTTCTGCTACTGGCTGATTTAGAATAAAGGAAGAATCTATGTAAGGGCTGATAAAAATGAGTTTATTGAATGTTGAAGGATTATATAAAACCTATGGCGAGAAAACGCTGTTTGATCATATTTCTTTTCATATAGAACCAAAGGAACGCATCGGATTGATTGGACCAAACGGAACAGGAAAGTCAACGCTCCTAAAGGTCATTGCAGGACTTGAATCGTTTGAGGAGGGTGACATCACGAAGGCAGGGACACTTGATATCGAATTTCTTGAGCAGGACCCTGAAATGAACGGGGATGAAACGATTCTCGATTACATTTTTTCTGGAACAGCACCCATGATTCAAACGATGAAGGCATATGAACAGGCACTCGCTGATTTAGAGCATGATCCGCAAAATGAAGCAAAACAAGAGGCGCTCATGCGCATGCAAAATCGAATGGATCAGGAAGACGCATGGGATGCGAACCTGTCAGCCAAAACGATTTTGACAAAGCTTGGCGTCAAAGATGTGAGCCGTTCTGTTCATGCCTTATCAGGCGGACAGAAAAAGCGTGTCGCGATTGCTAAAAATTTAATTCAGCCTGCGGGATTGCTGATTTTAGATGAGCCAACCAACCATCTCGATAATGCAACGATTGAATGGCTCGAAGGATATTTGAGTCAATACAGCGGTGCTGTCATTCTGGTGACGCATGATCGTTATTTCCTCAACCGGGTGGCCAATCGGATTTACGAATTGAATCAAGGACAGCTTTATACGTATAAAGGAAATTATGAAGTCTTTTTAGAAAAAAGAGCGGAACGAGAAGCAGAGGCTCAGGTGAAAGAAACGAAGCGTCAAAACTTACTCAGACGCGAGCTTGCATGGCTGAGAAGAGGGGCAAAAGCAAGAACGACGAAGCAGAAAGCACGCATTGGCAGAGCCGAAGAGCTGATGGATCAAAAAGGGCCTGATGCGAAGGGAGAGCTGGATTTCGCCATCGGTTCCCATCGCCTAGGAAAACAAGTCATAGAGGCAGAAGACTTATCGATTTCCTTTGCTGGCCAGAACCTTGTGGAGCGGTTTACAGACTTAGTCGTGCCGGGCGACCGGATTGGATTTATCGGACCGAATGGAGTCGGAAAAACGACGCTACTCAACTGTCTCGCGGGTAAAATTGAACCGACTTCAGGACAATTGACAATTGGACAAACCGTTCGTATTGGCTATTACACGCAGGATCACAAGGAAATGGATGAAGAGCTGACGATCATTGAATACATCAAGGAAACAGCTGAAATCGTTAAGACATCTGATGGCGCCATAGTGACAGCAGAGCAAATGCTGGAACGGTTCCTATTCCCAAGATCCATGCAGCGGACGTTTATTCGCAAACTGTCAGGGGGAGAACGCCGCAGACTGTATTTACTGAAAGTCTTAATGGAAGAACCGAATGTTCTCTTTCTAGATGAGCCGACGAACGATCTTGATACGGAGACACTTAGCATTTTAGAGGATTATTTAGAACAGTTCCCTGGCGTTGTCATGACCGTATCGCATGATCGTTATTTCTTAGACCGAGTGGTTCACCGTCTGCTTGTCTTTGAAGGAAATGGCCGCATTTCACACTACCAAGGTGCTTACAGCGATTACATGGAGCAAGAAAAAGAGGCGAAGCGGACAGAGACAAAGCCTGCTGAGAAACAAGTAGAAGCGGCGCCTAAAAAGAGAAAAAAACTTTCTTATAAAGATCAGCTTGAATGGGACGGAATTGAAGACCGGATTCAGGCATTAGAGGAAAAACATCAGCAGCTTGAAGCCAGCATTGCAGAAGCAGGCAGTGATTTTGGGAAAATTCAAGAGCTGATGGACGAACAAAAAGCCGTTGCTGAAGAACTAGAACAAGCAATGGACCGCTGGACAGAACTGTCGATCATGATTGAGGAATTAGAGGGTTAATCCTAATATGAAACCTGTAGAACATTCTACAGGTTTTTTTGCTTTACATCAAAACATGAGAGAATCAAGAACTTAAACATTTACGTTTACGTTAAGGTTATAAAGGTGTATAATAAATCATGAATTGATGAGCAGGAGGCACTGGCAATGGAATGGATGAAAATTGATCAAGTGGCGAAAAGAAGCGGGCTGACGAAACGGACGATTCGTTTCTATGAAGAGATTGGTTTATTATCAGCACCAAAGCGGACAGAGGGCGGTGTCAGACTGTACTCAGAGGACGACATGGAAGAACTAGAGAAAGTAATGCAGGCAAAAGAGGTACTCGGCTTTTCTTTACAAGAGCTTCAATCGTTTATGGAAATAGGAAAGCAGTTAGAGCTAAATAAAGAAGGCTATTTGCTGTCGCTTGATCCGAAGGAACGATTAGAGAAGCTGTTAGATATGGATGCGCAGCTGACTGTGCAGCATCAATTGATTACAAAAAAGCTTGAAACGATTCAATCCTTTAAAAAGGATCTTGAAACGATGAAAGATAAAGCGGCTCATGCAATTGAGCAATTACAAAAATAAACACCTCTGTGTGTTTATTTTATTTTGTCAACATTTGAAGGAAAGGTTCTGATGGAATGAAGGAAGAAGAAGTGTTAAAACAGCGTACAAGTCTGCTTAGACAGCCGAAGGCCGTCTGGGCTGTTGCCTTTGCATGTGTGATTTCATTTATGGGGATAGGACTTGTGGACCCGATTTTGCCGGCCATTGCATCACAATTAGATGCATCTCCAAGTCAGGTCTCTCTTTTATTTACGAGCTACTTACTTGTGACCGGCTTTGTGATGTTTTTTACCGGCTTTCTCTCTAGCCGGATTGGTGCGAAATGGACGTTATTAATCGGACTTATTTTTATTATTGTCTTTTCTGCTTTAGGCGGTACCTCTTCAACGATTAACGAATTAATCGGCTTTAGAGGCGGATGGGGCATCGGGAATGCCTTATTCATTTCAACGGCTCTCTCTGTCATTGTTGGCGTGTCTGTTGGAGGAAGTGCGAAGGCCATTATTTTATACGAGGCTGCACTAGGTCTTGGGATTTCGGTTGGACCACTGCTTGGCGGAGAGCTTGGGACGATCTCTTGGCGCGGACCATTCTTTGGCGTTGCGGTATTAATGCTTGTTGCTCTTTTAGCCATTACGTTTATGCTTCCACCGATGCAAAAACCTCAGAAAAAGGTGAAATTATTCGAGGCTGTCGGGGCGTTAAAATATAAAGGGCTTTTAACGATGGCATCTGCCGCTTTCTTATACAATTTTGGTTTCTTTGTGCTTTTAGCATATTCGCCATTTGTGCTTCATCTGGATGAGCATGGTCTTGGTTATGTCTTTTTTGGATGGGGACTATTTTTAGCTGTGACATCCGTCTTCTCAGCGCCGGTCATTCATCGCAAGCTTGGGACATTGACTTCTCTTGTGGTTCTGTTTGCTTCGTTTGCTGTGATTTTATTCGGTATTGGGATCTGGACTTCACATGTAGTCGTCGTCATCTGCGGAATTGTGATTGCTGGGGGTATTCTTGGCATGATCAATACTGTGCTCACGACCGCTGTGATGGGATCAGCACCGGTTGAGCGTTCCATTGCTTCATCCTCTTACAGTGCTGTACGGTTTATTGGGGGCGCGATTGCTCCTTGGATTGCCGGCGTACTTGCTGAATCTTATACAGCAAGCACCCCTTACTATGTTGGGGCGGCTGTCGTTCTGTTAGGCATGATCATCCTGCTGATTGGTCGTAAGCATCTCATCAATATTCAAGCAGGTCATTAAATAGAAAAAACCATATATCTGCATCAGATATATGGCTCAGCTTGTAGACAAACCCTCGCATTCTTTGTCAGGACTGCGTTCCGGTGCTCACGAATGTTCAATTCGCTCCACTCCGGTACTCGTCCTTCCTAGACTTCAAAGGTTTTCTATCATGCTGAAAAGAAGACAAAGGGCTAAAATAAAGATCATTTTAGCCCTTTGTCAACAATCTGAAGCCTATAATACTTTGGTCGTCCAAGATTCGCAATTCCAAGTTTCAGTGGCTACATCTTGATAAAATTCAGGTTCGTGAGAGATCAATAAGACGCTCCCTTTGTATTCCTTTAATGCACGTTTTAGTTCTTCTTTTGCATCGACATCCAAGTGATTGGTCGGCTCATCGAGAACAAGTAAGTTGGTTTCTTCGTTGATCAGCTTGCAAAGACGGACCTTTGCTTTTTCTCCTCCGCTTAATACAGACACGCGGCTTTCAATATGCTTTGTCGTTAATCCGCATTTTGCAAGAGCGGCTCTCACTTCATATTGCGTGTAAGAAGGGAAGGTGCCCCATACCTCTTCAATACAGGTGTTGCTGTTTTGCTCTTTTACTTCTTGCTCAAAGTAGCCAATATGAAGGAATTCTCCGCGTTCCACCTCACCCGAAATTGGCGAGATTTCTCCAAGGAGACTTCGCAGCAATGTCGTTTTTCCGATCCCGTTAGCGCCGTATAACGCAATTTTTTGCCCGCGTTCCATTTTCAGATTTAATGGACGAGAGAGCGGTTCATCATAACCAATGACCAAATCTTTTGTTTCAAAAATCAATTTCCCAGAAGTCCGTGCCGTCTTAAAGTGGAATTCAGGCTTTGGCTTTTCTGCTGCGAGTTCAATCATATCCATTTTATCCAGCTTCTTCTGACGGGACATGGCCATATTTCTTGTGCTGACACGTGCTTTGTTTCTTGCAACAAAGTCCTTTAATTCAGCGACTTCCTGCTGCTGCCTTTTATAAGCTGCTTCAAGCTGCTGCTTTTTGACTTCATACACTTGTTTAAATTGATCATAATCACCAACATAGCGCGTGAGCTCTTGATTTTCAACATGATAGATCAAGTTAATGACGCTGTTTAAAAACGGAATATCATGTGAAATGAGGATAAACGCATTTTCATATTCCTGTAAATAGCGCTTCAGCCACTCAATATGCTGCTCATCTAAATAGTTGGTCGGCTCATCGAGAAGGAGAATTTCTGGCTTCTCTAACAGCAATTTCGCAAGCAATACTTTTGTACGCTGCCCGCCGCTCAGCTCCGTCACATCACGGTCTAGCCCGAGATCCGTTAACCCAAGACCTCTGGCTATTTCTTCAACCTTGGAATCAATGATATAGAAATCATTGTTTGTGAGCGCATCTTGAATAACGCCCACTTCCTCTAACAGCTTTTCCAGCTCATCAGGATCGGCTTCACCCATTTTGCCGTAAATGTCATTCATCGCTGCTTCCATGGAAAATAAATAGTGGAATGCATCCTGAAGGACTTCGCGGATCGTTCTTCCCTTTTCTAGCACAGTGTGCTGATCAAGGTAGCCAACACGGACATTTTTTGCCCATTCGACTTTTCCTGCATCTGGCTCCAGCTTACCAGTAATAATATTCATAAACGTTGACTTTCCTTCACCGTTGGCGCCAATTAAGCCGACATGCTCGCCTTTTAATAAACGGAAGGAGACTTCGTGAAAAATGGCTCTGTCGCCAAAGCCATGGCTTAAATCTTTAACAGATAATATCATTTTTTACACCTCAAATAGATTCAAAACGGCTAGTGCCTCTCATGATTATATCGAACTGTCCGGCTCGATAAAAGCATCAAAAGAAAAATTGCGTTTCAAAGCTGATTTTGAGATACTAAAGGATAGATTGAATGAGGATAAAGGAGATCGACATGATAGAAAATTGGGCATTTTTGAAAGAAGCAAAGCCATTTATACAAGAGAACTTCCAAGCGGCTGGCTTTGAAAAACCAACAGCTATACAAGAAAAAACAGCAGAATGGATTACGGAGAAGCGTGATGTGATTGCAGAATCGCCTACGGGAACGGGGAAGACACTGGCGTATGTGTTGCCGCTTTTAAATAAAATCGATGTGAATATCAAGCACCCGCAAGTCTTAATCTTGGCACCTTCAAGAGAGCTTGTGATGCAAATTTTTGATGTCGTTCAAGAGTTCAAACAAGGATCAGACATCAAAGCGATCTCCTTGATTGGTGGAGCGAACATTAAAAAGCAGCAGGAAAAACTAAAGAAACACCCGAACATCGTTGTCGCAACACCTGGCCGTGTACAAGAATTAATCAAAATCAAGAAACTAAAAATGCACGAAGTCAAAACAATCGTGCTAGATGAAGCAGATCAGCTTCTTGTGCCAGAGCATATGAAAACGATCCAAGCGATCATTAAATCCACATTAAAAGAAAGACAAATTCTTTGTTTCTCTGCGACCTTAAAAGACGAAACGGTCCAACTGATTAAAGAAATGACGTCTGAACCAGAAGTATTGAAAATTGCTAGAAGTGAGGAAGAAGCGCAGAAAGTAGGACACTATTATCTGTTATGTGACCAGCGTGACAAAGTGAAACTACTGCAAAAGCTATCACGGCTTGAGGACATGCAGGCGCTCGTTTTTGTGCGTGATATTACGAATTTAAGCATTTATGCAGAGAAATTAGCATATCACCATGTCGACCTCGGTGTCCTTCATAGTGAAGCGAAAAAAGCAGAGCGAGCTATCATCTTAAAGGAATTTGAACAGCGTGAATTCCCGCTTCTTCTTGCAACAGATATCGCAGCAAGAGGGATCGATATTGACGATCTGCCTTACGTGATCCATGCCGACCTGCCAAACGAAGAAGGCTATATCCACCGTTCAGGCAGAACCGGTCGCGCAGGAAAAGAAGGGGCTGTCATCAGCCTAGTCACACCTCCAGAGCATACAACGCTCAAAAAAATGGCGAAAAAGCTGAATCTTTCGCTTCAGGAAATTGTTTATAAGCAAGGCCAGCTGCATCTTGAGCCAAAGCAAGCATAGAAAAAGGACCCTTCCACATGGAGGGTCCTTTCTTTTTATGAAATTTTGACAAGCTGTTTTCCGACATTTTCCCCTTTGAATAGTCCGAGGAATGCATCAGGAATGTTGTCAAAGCCTTCAATGATTGTTTCTTTGTAAGTCAGTTTGTCTTCTTTTACCCATTGTGCGAGATCTCTTGCTGCTTCTTCAAAACGATCTGAATAGTTGGCAACAATGAAGCCTTGCATCAATGCGCTTGTTTTGATGAGTTTTGTTTGCACACGCGGTCCGATGTCCTCGCTTGCGCTAATGTTATAAGACGAAATCGCGCCGCACACTGGAATACGTGCGAAGCGGTTCAAATAATTCATCACAGCATCAGATATTTCGCCGCCTACATTGTCAAAATACACATCGACGCCGTTAGGGCATGCCTTTGCAATAGCATCATCTAAGTCATTTGTTGTTTTATAATTAATCGTTTCATCAAAACCCAGTTCTTTTAAATAAGCCAGCTTATCATCAGATCCCGCAATCCCAACGACGTGAGCGCCTTTGATCTTAGCAATTTGCCCAACAACGGAACCAACAGCACCTGCGGCCCCAGAAATGACAACGGTCTCGCCTTCTTTTGGCTGACCAATCGCAAGAAGACCGAAATAAGCGGTTTGTCCTGGCATGCCTAAAATGCCTAAATAATAGGACAATGGCGCAATGGATGGATCAATTTTAGTCAGAGATTCAGCTTTGGCTGTAGAATATTCTTGCCAGCCAAGGAATCCAAGAACAAAATCACCTTTTTCAAATTGAGACGATTTAGACTCGACAACTTCTCCGACAACACCGCCCTGAATCACTTCATTTAGCTTGAATGGAGGTGTATAGGATTTTGTATCCTGCATTCGTCCTCTCATATAAGGATCTACAGAAACATATTTCGTTTGAATCAAGACTTCACCATCTTGTGGCACAGGTATGTCGACTGTTTCAAAATGAAAAACATCTTTTGTAGGTAATCCTTGTGGACGTTTGGCTAATTGAATTTGCTTTTGTTGACTCATGTCAAATCCTCCCTTTCACTTGCAACCTAGATTTACATTAACATGATGCTTCTTTTCATTCAAAACATACGGTCTATTTCAAGCACATACAAAAAAGCAGCCGCCATCTCAGAGATGAGGACTACTTTTTTGGAAGTCAACAGAGAGGAGCGGTGGCAGACAGCCAAACAGCTGATACACGTCCGCATCACGTTCTTTTAATAAATATTCGTTCGCATTTTGCATGGAGGCTTTCATCATATCGCGCGTCACAAAAGGAAAAAGGATATTCAAGTATGAGGACAACAGGTCTTGTGGATCTTGTTCAATTGACTCGATATCTCCAATGTTAATAATGATGGAAAAGAGATAATCAATGGAGATGCGAAAGTGCTGTTCAGCAAACAATGTAAGCGGCTTTGCTTTTGCTTCTTCAGGATTCCACTTTTGAAAAAGCTGTTTCACCAAATCACTGACAACCCAAGCATTAAACTGCTGCTCCGCTGAAAAGTAATACATCAGCTCTACCTCATTTCTAGCCTCCAGTATAAGAATTGTACACCAAAATAGCAGGGATGAACATAATATTTCTGAAAATTTAGTCATTTTTACAGGGTTTTTGTCAAAAATAAGTCAATAGGCATGGCTAGTACACAATGTAAAATGGATGTGCTCAAGGAAGGTTTAATGATAAAAGTGACGGGTAAAAGATTCGTAAGACGCTAAAGGAGGAATATAAAATGAAACCTGTTGTAAGAGAGTATTCAAATGATGAAACACTTCAAAGAGATGTAGAGCAATTAAAATCACTCGGTGTTGCAAGAGAGGACATTTATGTTCTGTCCCATGACGATGATCGTACAGAGCGTATTGCTGGAAACGCAGATGCCAATACGATAGGTCCAAGAGAAGTTGGACTGAAACATGCTGTTGGGAACATCTTTAGTAAAAAGGGCGATGAGCTCCGAAATAAAATCCATGAAATTGGTTTCTCTAAAGAAGAAGCTGAAACATTTGAAGAACATTTAGACGAAGGGAAAGTCCTTCTCTTTGTGACAGACCATGAAAAAGTGAAAACTTGGGCATAATCGCCAACTGAAAAAAGTCTCTTACTTTCGTAAGGGGCTTTTTTTCATGCCTTCATCTCTGAAGGAGAGGATGCATCTTTTTCCCTATATTAAGAAAAAACAGCAGATTGGAATAAACAGTAAATCATCTAATTGAAAATGCAGATATACCAAAGAAAATGATAGGAAATGAGAAAGGAATAGTCAAAATATCACAAAAATCTATTCGGGAAATAATTATTGTATCTTTCAATTTTGTTTCAAAATGTAATGGGAATCTTGTGTAATTTAGTAGATAAATTTCTTAGTTCTATTGGTTTATGTTGTGTTTTTATGTAGAAATAAGTGTTTTGAGGTCAAAAAACCACGAAAAATACCTGTATTTTCAATTAGAAAATTCATTTTAATGTTTAGGAAATAATTTGTTGACAAAATAATCTAAAAACAATATATTTGGCTTATTCCAGTTGTTATGGAAGTAGTTGTTAAATTTCTGATGGGTTTATTCTAGGCACACTCTAGTGATAGGTGGTGGCATAAAACCAAGGTAAAAGCACTCGGGAAATTTCTACTAAAACACAAGAAAATGGTTTTTTACATGAAGAAGAAATGATAGTCGATTTAAACAGTAGATGATCTTTCTAATATGATCACTTTGCAAGAGATAATTAAAAGACGTCGTATTCCTGCACAATAGAGAAAGCGTTTTCAAGAAAGGCAGTGAGTTGATCGAACGGTGAAGGAGGTGAACTCATATGAAAAAAAGAGAGAACAAGCTGAGGCGCTGCAGCTGTCAAATGGCTGCATATGAGGATGCATGCTGAAAAAGAAGAGTGAACATGTGGGATGCTTCTCTCCTTTTTCAGAAAATAGATTTCCTAAAAAATCCATCTTTCATTTTAACATAAGGTGTTTGGCTTGAAAATGACCTTTGCCCGGAAAGTCGATTTTAAATAGAAGGAGGTCCTGTGATGAAAAAGGCTTTATACCATGAAGACAGTGGGTTGTATCTAGAAAAAATGCGAATGGCATTTCAAGAACATTATGAGAAAAGAACAGATATGTGGTCTACTGATCCATCTTTAACAGATGCAGCCGTGGTGTCACTAAAGGCATGGCGTTCAAGGGAAAAGAATGCACTTGCTTCTGTGCTGGATATCGGGTGCGGGAACGGCCGGGCACTTGAACATTTAAGCGGGCTTTCCGCATATGTCGGCATCGACCTGTATGAGCATGAGGAGTGGGTAGGATTACAGAAAAGAGAAACGGTTCCTGTCCATTTTGTTCATCAAGATTTTATGTCCTGGTCGATGGGCCAGGGTCGAGGGATGCAGTTTGATTTAATTTTAGATCATGGCTGCTTTCATCACCAGCACCCTGATGATCATGAGCGTTATTTAATACAGGTTTCCTCTTTGCTTCATGAAGGCGGCGTCTTCTCACTTGTTGTATGGGGAGAAGAGTGGAGAACAGGATTAATCGGAGAGGATGGCCGTTTCCACTTTTCGTTTTCAGACTCTCAGCTTGGAGAAAGAATTTGTTCATCAGGTCTGGAGCTTGTATCGATTACACCATTAAAAGCAAAAGCCGGCATTAGCCAGCATCATGTCATTGCCGTCAAAATCTAGTACAAAGGTGAACACTCAAACGTAGCAGAGGTGTTCATTCTAAGAAACAGCCTGTGCACAACATGTAAGGGAAAGGCGTTATGAACCAAGAATTCTGCTCCTTTGTACTGGAAAAGACCTAGATTGACATATCGCTAGAATAGGTGGAATCAAGGTCTGAAGGATAAGAGGAAACGCACATCCATGTTCTTTTAAGCTATTAGTGCGGACACATATTCATCACCATCACTGCGCTACGTGAGTCGATTTGGGTGCAGCGATGAATAGGGGGGAGACAAATGAACAAGTTTGTAGATGAATTACAATCAATGATTCATCATTTTACCTTTCAAGAAAAAAACTATTTGCTCGTGGGCCCAGTGAACCTGCCAATCTCCATTCAACATGAAGAAGTGCCATTTAAATGGTATGCCTTCGCACCTGTTGAAGGGGAGACAAAACCAACGATCGAATCTATTGTCCAAATGAGTACCGCGCAGCAAACCTTTTCCTCTTGTCTCTTATTTGGCGACTTTGAAAATGAGGTGCCGCCGCTTGTGCGAATTCATAGTGTCTGCCAAACAGGGGATGTGTTTGGGTCACTAAAATGTGACTGCGGTCCACAGCTTGCGTTATCGCTGAAGAAAATCACCGATTACGGAAAAGGCATGCTCGTCTATATGGCCAATCAAGAAGGGCGGTCAATTGGGCTGATGGCGAAAGCATTGACGTATAAATTACAGGAAATGCAGCTGGATACTTTTGAAGCCAACCGCCTGATTGGCTGCGGAGATGATGACCGGATTTACGAGGAGGCAGCGGCTGTTCTGCACTATTTAAACAAAGGGAAACCAATGCATCTCCTAACGAACAATCCAGATAAAGTCGATTCCATTGCTGCCTACGGTCTTCCTGTTTTGCGGTTTGATCATACGGTCGAAGCCTCTCTCTATAATGAAGCCTATTTAAAAGCAAAAGCAGCCTCAGGGCATATGGTCGATGAGAAAAAATTAATTAATCAGTAGATGAGTTTACTTTAAAGAAGGCGGGAGAAAAGCGTGAAACCTGAAATCAATTGGATTCAAATCCCAAGCGGCTATGCAACAATCGGAAGTAATGAAGAAGATATGAAAAAGGCATCAGAATTCTGGAAGGACAAGCTTCTCAATCCAACTTACGGCCGTGAGAAAAAATTTCAAAAATGGCTGTATAAAGAATTTCCATCCTATCAGTCGTATATCAATGAATTTTTCATTTCAGATACGGTCGTCACCAATGAATGGTATCAAAGCTATTGTGATGAAACAGGCCAGTCGTACCCAGAGAGCTTAACGAATCAAGAGCTTGGCGGCGGGAAAGATCATCCGGCGTGGGGCATGGAGATCGAGGAAGCCTTCTCATTCTGTCAGTGGCTGAGCGGAAAACTCGGGATAGACGTGTCGATTCCTACTGAAGAAGAATGGGAATATGCTGCCCGGGGTAACACGAGAAATCAATACCCGTGGGGAGATGAGTTTGACCCTTCTTCCTGTAATACGTACGAATCAAATATCGAAAAAACGACGCCTGTCCGCCATTACGAAAAGGGCAGATCCTTATTCGGTCTTTATGATATGGGGGGCAACGTCGAGGAATGGGTCAACACCAAATATCATGTGTACGAAGGCGGCATTGAGGTCGTAGATGATTTAACGGAAACGCTTGGCAGTGATTACTACATTTTAAAAGGCGGCTCCTTTGCAAGAGGCGGAGATTTATGCAGAGTCGCCAGAAGACACGGAAAGCACCCAGACCCTGTTTTTCGATTTACTGGCTTTCGTGTAATGACTCGTCAAAAACAACATATAAAGGTGGGAGTGTAAAACTATGCATAGAGGACCAATTACATCTGTTTTATCAACTCAGCAGGACCAAATTGTTTACACTGGCGGCTATGACCGCTGTATTTATCAGTGGAACCGGGCGACAGGAGAAGGAACGTTTATTGGAAGTCACGAGCATATCATTAACTCTTTATCTCTTTCTGAAAACGGAAAGTATTTAGCGAGTGCATCGTCAGACTATACCATTCAATTGTTTGATACAGGTACTCATACTCGAATTCGCACCCTGTTTGGTCATGCGGATGATGTAGAAGCCGTTGCTTTTGCGAAGCAGGATACGTTGCTTGTATCGGTGTCTAGAGATAGAAGATGCTTAGTCTGGGATATCGAAACAGGAGCCATCCTAAGAGAATTTCATGGACATAGCAAAGATGTATTAGCTGTATGGATACATGGCGATAAAGCTTATACAACAGGTGATGATGGCTATGTTCTTGTATGGCTGTATGATACAGGTGAAATTGTAGGGGAAATCGGTCCGTTTGATTATGAGCTGGACACAATCAGCGGCAGCAATCAAAAAGAAGTGTTCGCACTTGGCAGAGACGATGGCACCGTTATTATTTATGATGCGGTGACTTTACAGGAGAAAAAAATCATCAAAGCTCATTTACAGGGCGTCAAGCGTGTGAACTTTTCTCCAAGCGGCAATTACTTGCTGACAGCAGGCTATGACCATTTAATTAAGCTGTGGAATTACGAAACAGGGGATTTGGTTGATACTCTTCTCCCTCATAAATATCAGTGGGAGCGCTCGCTTGTCTGGACGGAGGATGAGAAATCCATCCTAGGAGCCAGCTTTGGAAAAACGTATTGTGAATGGTCTATTGAAAAGGGGAAAGTGGTATCAGATGAGATCGAAATGGCGACACCATCTATTAATGATATTGCACTGACTGATGCGGGAGATATCATCACAGCATCAGATGACGGAAAATTCAGAAAGAATGGGATTGAAATCGCTAAATCGACAGGCGTTTTAACAAATGGAGTGGCTGTCGCACGAGATGGAAGCTATTATGCTTGGGGAGATCATGCAAGTCAGGTGCATATTGTTCATGAATCATTACAGCAAATGGTTTCGTTTGATCTCAATACAGGGCCGGTCAACAGTGTGTATTTCCACGAGGAGGATCGGCAATTCTATATTGGAACTTACGGCGGCTATGTACATGTCATTTCGACGGAGCATTTAAAGGAAGTTGGCCGTTCCAAAGCACACGATTGTGCTGTGAAAGCACTAAAAGTAGAAGGAGATCATATCATCACAGCTGCGGTAGAAGGAACCATCTGTCTTTTAGATAAGAAGAGCTTGTCTTTAAAAGCGAAATATATCGGGGCGACTGAGCTATTAAATGACGTATTCATTGATAGCAAAAGAGATCGTATTGCCATTGTCAGCCGTGACAAGAATGTGAGATTGTTTGATTTGCATACAGGAAGAATTTTAGACCAGCATAATGAACACCAGTATTCGATTAAATCGGTCTCTGTCACAGACTCTGGCTATATTGTGAGCGGAGATTATTGGGGCTATATCGTTGTGTGGAATCCAGAGCTCGGGGTCAATACTGGCCCAATTAGAATTGCAAAGAATGGAATTAGTGCCATCAGACAATTAGGCAATGATGTATACGCAAGCTCGTATGATGGTGGGATTTATCATATTCGAGAAGATGGCACGTATACCGAAGTACTGCGCTTATTTGAACAATTTCCAAAAGAAGTAATCTCTCATTAAGAAAAAGAATGTAAGCGGGGGATTCTCATGATAAGTGTTTGCAAGGAACATATGAAAAAAGGTCTGACTGTACTCAATTGTCCGCATGTGCTCCTCATTAATAAATATGAATGTCGCAAATGCTGTTTTTGTAAACAACGAGCATCATATAAACTTTTTTATTCCTTGCCTTACTATGATCGTTCTGAAAAGAAACGGATGGAAAAAATATGAGAATAGAACTCCTTCATTTCCTGAAGGAGTTCTTTCCCTTGAAAGAGAAGAAAGGAGACTCACATGAAAGACGATGTGTTTTATATGAAACTGGCGATTGCCAACGCAAAGGCAATGAAAGGGCAAACCTCCCCAAATCCGCTTGTCGGTGCAGTCATTGTGCAGCAAGGTGAAATTGTTGGAATGGGTGCTCACATGAAGGCGGGCGAACCTCATGCTGAAATTCATGCACTGCACATGGCAGGAGAAAAGGCAGAAGGAGCTCATCTGTATGTAACGCTCGAACCTTGTTCGCATCATGGGAAAACGGGTCCTTGCACAGAAGCGATTATCAAAAGTGGTGTGAAACGAGTAGTCATTGCGACGCAAGATCCGAATCCGCTTGTAGCAGGGAAAGGGATTACCGTGTTGAAACAAGCAGGGATCGAAGTAGATGAAGGAATATGTAAACAGGAGGCGGATCGCTTAAATGTGCCTTTTTTCCATTTCATTCAATCAGACCTTCCCTACGTCATCTTAAAATCAGCCATTTCATTAGATGGGAAAATTGCCACAGCTCAACTTGAAAGCAAATGGATCACAGGAACAGAAGCGAGGCAAGAAGTGCAGCAATTGCGCCAAGAAGCAGATGCTGTGATAACAGGTGTCGAAACGATTATTCAAGATGATGCAGGTCTTATTGTGAAAGATTCAATCATGACCCAGCCCATTCGTGTCATTTTAGATTCCACATTAAGAATTCCGCTTCATGCCAAAAGCTTAACAGATCACATGGCGGAAACCATTATTTGTACATCACAAAACTACGATCAAAAAAAGTATCATCAGCTGATACAAAAAGGACATCAAGTATTTGTCACAAGCGGAGAACATCGGACAGATCTTCAGGATGTGTTACACATGTTGAAGAAGCGCTCTGTGATGTCAGTGCTTGTTGAGGCAGGAGGCAGTGTGAGTGCGTCATTTTTAGAAGCATCATTTGTGAACGAAGCCGTTATCTATATGGCGCCTTTATTGATCGGAGGGAAAGACGCACCTACTTTCTTTGAAGGAGAGGGTGTGAAAAAACTAAAAGAGGCGATCCGTCCAGCGGATATTGAATATAGTATGGTAGGAAAAGATTTAAAAATGACGATGAGATTTCAATGAAACAAAGACCTTGTGTATGGAGCGCAAGGTCTTCTCAACTTTTCCAAATAAAAATAAAAATGTACATACACCTTTCACCATGAGGTTGAATACGATGGATGGGGGTGATTCTATGAAAAGATGTAGACAATGCGGCAAAACCTATCCCTCTCATTCTAAATCCCATTACCAAAAAGGAAGCTGGTATGATGCGTATAAAGATGATGGATGGGAATGTGATAGATGTAAGAAAGGGCAAACAAGAAGACCAGTGAAAAACCCTTGTTGCGGAAAAGATCCTTGTGTTTGTGTCATTCAAGGTCCTCCAGGCGGGAGAGGAAGGAGAGGCCCAGCAGGTCCAACAGGTCCAACAGGTCCAACGGGACCAGGAGTAGGAGCCACAGGCGCCACGGGAGCCACAGGTGCAACCGGAGCCACGGGAGCAGCAGGAGCCACAGGTGCAACCGGAGCCACGGGAGCAGCAGGAGCCACAGGCGCCACGGGAGCCACAGGAGCCACAGGAGCAGCAGGAGCCACAGGCGCCACAGGTGCAACGGGAGCCACAGGAGATCCAGGAGCCACAGGCGCCACAGGAGCAACCGGAGCAGCAGGAGCCACAGGAGCAACGGGAGCCACAGGAGCAACGGGAGCCACAGGAGATCCAGGAGCAACAGGCGCCACAGGAGCAACCGGAGCCACGGGAGCAGCAGGAGCCACAGGCGCCACGGGAGCAACCGGAGCCACGGGAGCCACGGGAGCAGCAGGAGCCACGGGAGCCACAGGAGCGACCGGAGATCCAGGAGCCACGGGCGCCACAGGTGCAACCGGAGCGACAGGGGCAACAGGAGTCACCGGAGCAACTGGAGATACAGGTGCAACCGGAGCGACCGGAGATACAGGAGCCACGGGAGCGACAGGGGCAACAGGAGCTGCAGGAGCGACCGGAGATACAGGAGCCACAGGCGCCACAGGTGCAACCGGAGCGACAGGGGCAACAGGAGTCACCGGAGATACAGGCGCCACGGGAGCCACGGGAGCCACAGGTGCAACCGGAGCGACAGGGGCAACAGGAGTCACCGGAGATACAGGAGCCACGGGAGCGACAGGGGCAACAGGAGTCACCGGAGATACAGGAGTCACCGGAGCGACCGGGGATACAGGTCCAACAGGTGCAACCGGAGCTACGGGAGCCACCGGAGATACAGGTCCAACCGGCGTAGGATTAGCTGGCATCGTAGCATTTGACCCAGCATTAGCACCTACTTATCCAGTAGGTCAAGTGGTGACATTTGAAGGCGGAACGTATATCGTCAATACAGCGCCGCCAACAGGTACGCCAGATACGTCGCCAGATTATACGCTATTAGCGGCCGCGGGTGCCACGGGAGCCACCGGGGATACAGGAGCCACCGGAGTAACTGGAGCCACGGGAGCCACCGGGGATACAGGAGCCACCGGAGTAACTGGAGCCACGGGAGCCACCGGTCCAACGGGAGCCACCGGAGATACCGGAGCCACCGGAGCCACGGGAGCCACCGGTCCAACGGGAGCCACCGGAGATACCGGAGCCACCGGAGCCACGGGTGTCACCGGAGCCACGGGAGCCACCGGTCCAACGGGAGCCACCGGAGATACCGGAGCCACGGGTGTCACCGGAGCCACTGGTCCAACAGGAGCCACCGGAGATACCGGAGCCACCGGAGCCACGGGTGTCACCGGAGCCACGGGTGTCACAGGGGCCACCGGTCCAACGGGAGCCACCGGAGATACCGGAGCCACGGGTGTCACCGGAGCCACGGGAGCCACCGGTCCAACGGGAGCCACCGGAGATACCGGAGCCACCGGAGCCACGGGTGTCACCGGAGCCACTGGTCCAACAGGAGCCACCGGAGATACCGGAGCCACCGGAGCCACGGGTGTCACAGGGGCCACCGGTCCAACGGGAGCCACCGGAGATACCGGAGCCACCGGAGCCACGGGTGTCACCGGAGCCACCGGTCCAACAGGAGCCACAGGTGACACTGGTCCAACAGGAGCGACGGGTGCAACCGGTGCACTAGCGACCGCGTCTGCCAGTGTAGTTACGGGAGCTGATACTGTTGCTGACGGTGCAAATTTTGCATTTACTGGAACCACCTTTTTGAACAATGTGACTTTTACAGCTCCAGACACATTCACGGTTCAGGTGGCGGGTAATTATTATGTCAATGCACTAGTTTCTCCGACTGCTGGTCAGGCTGGCCCAACAAGTATAGCCATACAGCTTAATGGTGTAGGTGGTACTGGTACTGGTGATAACAACGGAACAACAGCTGGTCAAGAAGTTAATGCTATTGGTTTTACTGGGCAAATCCCTGCGGGTACAACGATTTCGTTAAGAAACCTTAGCGGTCAGTCCATTGATTATTCACTGGCAAGGCTTATACTATTCCGAATCGATTAATTTTCTAATCCAAACCTTGTTCTGCCAGTGCGAGATGAATTTTGATCTCGCACTGGATTTTTTTGTAATACTAAAGCTTTTTTAAGAAAAAGAATGTGCTAAACAGTTTCAAGCATCGTTTTCGTTTTTTGTATAGATTTAAATAAATGGTGAATTCATAAAGAAGTGTAGTTTTCAACAGATAACAAAGTTGGAAAATGTGGTAGACACAGAAGGACAAACTACTACAATATGACTAATTCGAGTTACAAGTTTCAAAAATACATAAATAGCCCATAAAGAAGTGCCCCCCGAAATTTAACCATGGGTTCGTATTAGACAGCTTTCTAGGCATGAGTTAGGTACAGAAATTCAGACTTTAAAGATACCAAAGAAATTTTCGATCACTGCGTTATCGTAACAGTTGCCTTTTCGGGACATACTCTGTGTAATCCCCAGTTTTTTTAGGGCATGTCTATAATGCTTCATTTGATAATGCCCGCCTTGGTCGGAATGCATAATGGTCTTCTCCTCATCTTTCAAACGGTCGAATGCCTGATGAAGCATCGTCAAGACAAGGGAATAAACGGGTATTGAATCAATTGTATAGGTGATGATCTCACCATTAAATAGATCTAATATGGGCGAAAGGTAGAGCTTCTGCCCGAATAATTTGAACTCTGTCATATTCGCTTTTCAGTTTGAAAGTGACTAGTTAAAATGTTAGGTGCAATTTTATCGAAGGTTCCAGGCGGTATCCATAACGGCCTTGATGCTCCTTATAAACGGTTTGAATCATCTTTTCAGCTTGGCACATCTCGATCAGGACGATTCGAATGCTTCACCCAGTAATAGTAGGTACTGTGCGGAATACCTGCGAGTTGAAGTAATGCTTTCACTGGATACTTATGCCTTATATGATAGACTACTTGCACTTTGTCTCGTTTGGTGATTGTTCCTTGTTTTGAACTAAGGCATTCAACTTTTTTAAATACTCATTCACCATGTGCAAATGTTCTACCTCTGCCTGTAAGCTTCCATTGATCCTTTAGTTGGTGCTTGCTTTCCTATTTTCTTTTTCATAGAGGACGCCCCTTTTTCTTTGGTTTGAGGGCGTCTGTTCCTTGTGTTTCCGTTACGTGTTGCCAATTCCAAAGCGTTGAAGAAGAAGGCAAATCAAATATTTTAGCTGTTTTCAATAGTGAAGTATCCTTTTGTGCACTCCAATATGATGTGTGATCCCAAACAAACTCTCTCAACCACTTAAGTAGCGTTTTACCGCTTTGATTTTGTCTCCCCTTGTGAATTTAGCTGAAAGAAAAGCGCCTCCAAATTTTTAGACTTCCCTTAAAGTGCACTCCTTAGAATAATGTTGAAAAATCCCTTGGTTATTTGGATGAGAACTAAGGGGATGTACTATCATGGAAAATATAGGGTGGGCATAAGCTTGAGTGGTATTCTGAAAAATAAAGGAATTAAGTGCACTTTGTGATATGCAATAAGTTTTTGAAATTTTGTAGCTTACTTAAATTGTACAAACACCATTTTCTAGATACTTGAATACGATGGATGGGGGTGATTCTATGAAAAGATGTAGACAATGCGGAAAAACCTATCCCTCTCATTCTAAAGGCCATTACCAAAAAGGAAGCTGGTATGATGCGTATAAGGATGATGGATGGGAATGTGATAGCTGTAAGAAAGGAAAGTCAGGAAAACCAGTGAAAAATCCTTGCTGCGGAAAAGATCCTTGTGTTTGTGTCATTCAAGGTCCGCCAGGCGGGAGAGGAAGGAGAGGCCCAGCAGGTCCGGCGGGTGCAGTTGGTCCAGCGGGTCCAGCAGGTCCAGCAGGCCCAGCAGGCCCGACTGGAGCCACGGGTGTAGGCTTAACGGGTATCGTGGCATTTGATCCAGCGGTAGCCCCAACCTATCCAGTAGGTCAAGTGGTGACATTCGAAGGTGGGACGTATATCGTGAATACAGCACCACCAACAGGTACGCCAGGTACGTCGCCAGATTATACCTTGTTAGCAGCAGCTGGTGAAACTGGTGCAACCGGTGCTACAGGAGCCACAGGAACAGGAGCGACTGGCGCCACAGGAGATACGGGAGCGACCGGAGTAACAGGAGCCACGGGAGCGACCGGAGCAACCGGTGCTACAGGAACAGGAGCAACCGGCGCCACAGGAGATACGGGAGCAACCGGAGTAACAGGAGCCACGGGAGCGACCGGAGCAACCGGTGCTACAGGAACAGGAGCAACCGGCGCCACAGGAGATACGGGAGCAACCGGAGTAACAGGAGCCACGGGAGCGACCGGAGCAACCGGTGCTACAGGAACAGGAGCAACCGGCGCCACAGGAGATACGGGAGCAACCGGAGTAACAGGAGCCACGGGAGCGACCGGAGCAACCGGTGCTACAGGAACAGGAGCAACCGGCGCCACAGGAGATACGGGAGCAACCGGAGTAACAGGAGCCACGGGAGCAACCGGTGCTACAGGAACAGGAGCAACCGGCGCCACAGGAGATACGGGAGCAACCGGAGTAACGGGAGCAACAGGAGATACTGGGGCGACCGGCGTCACTGGAGCGACCGGAGTAACGGGAGCAACAGGGGATACTGGGGCGACTGGCGTCACCGGAGCGACCGGAGTAACAGGAGATACCGGAGCGACCGGAGTAACGGGAGCTACAGGATTGACCGGCGCCACGGGTGTAACAGGAGATACCGGAGCAACCGGAGTAACAGGTGCAACAGGTGTCACTGGAGCCACAGGATTGACCGGAGCGACCGGAGTAACGGGAGCTACAGGATTGACCGGCGCCACAGGTGTAACAGGAGATACCGGAGCGACCGGAGTAACGGGAGCTACAGGATTGACCGGCGCCACGGGTGTAACAGGAGATACCGGAGCAACCGGAGTAACAGGTGCAACAGGTGTCACTGGAGCCACAGGATTGACCGGGGCCACAGGTGTAACAGGAGATACCGGAGCGACCGGAGTAACGGGAGCTACAGGATTGACCGGCGCCACAGGTGTAACAGGAGATACCGGCGCCACAGGTGTAACAGGAGATACCGGAGCGACCGGAGTAACGGGAGCTACAGGATTGACCGGCGCCACAGGTGTAACAGGAGATACCGGAGCAACCGGAGTAACAGGAGCCACGGGAGTAACAGGAGCCACGGGAGTAACGGGAGCTACAGGATTGACCGGGGCCACAGGTGTAACAGGAGATACCGGAGCAACCGGAGTAACAGGTGCAACAGGTGTCACTGGAGCCACAGGATTGACCGGGGCCACAGGTGTAACAGGAGATACCGGAGCGACCGGAGTAACGGGAGCTACAGGATTGACCGGGGCCACAGGTGTAACAGGAGATACCGGAGCAACCGGAGTAACAGGAGCCACGGGAGTAACAGGAGCCACGGGAGTAACGGGAGCCACAGGATTGACCGGGGCCACAGGTGTAACAGGAGATACCGGAGCGACCGGAGTAACGGGAGCCACAGGTGCCACAGGTGCAACAGGTGCTACTGGATCGAGTGCAATTATTCCGTTTGCATCAGGTTTACCTGTCGCTTTAACAACGATTGCAGGAGGTCTAGTCGGGACATCTAGTTTGGTTGGCTTTGGTAGCTCTGCAACAGGCGTTAGCATATTAGGTGGTATCATCGACTTAACAGGTGCAGCAGGTACTCTTTTAAATATGGCATTCTCTGTACCAAGGGACGGTACTATTACTTCATTTGCCGGATACTTTAGTACCACGGCAGCATTGGCTTTAGTCGGCACGAGTATTACAGTGACAGCTAGCTTATTCGCTTCACCGACACCAGATAACAGTTTCACGCAAGTAGCGAGTGTCACATTGGCTCCAGCGTTAACCGGTATTTTAACGATAGGTGCTATTTCAAACGGCATTGCTACTGGTTTGAACGTACCAGTCACAGCGCAAACAAGATTGCTTGTTGTCTTCTCGGCAACAGCTACTGGTCTTTCCTTAGTGAATACCGTAGCAGGCTATGCGAGTGCAGGCTTATCCATCACGTAATTGAAACAGGGATGACTCAATTTGAGTCGTCCCTTTTTTGTTTGAATGAATTTTCTCTTAACTTCGCAAGAAAAAATGATATGATTTTCTTAGAGTTTATTCGATGAATTTAGTTGGATTAGGGGTTGTGGCGGTGAGGATGGGCAAAAGGAAAGTCACTTTACAAACGAAAATTTTGGGATTAATTATCGGGCTTTTGCTTGTTGTCATTGCGTTATTGACCATTTGTTTTGGTTTTTTGCAGACCTCAGAAAGGCAGCGGCAAGCAGAACAGCTGGCGGTGCAAACCGCTAGAACAATCTCATATATGCCGCCCATTAAAACATCGGTGGCCACATCTGCATCGAAAAATGAAGAACAGGTAGTACTTGAGCAAATGAAGGATCAAGTTAGAGCACATGCCATCTTCATTACCAATCAAAAAGGGAAGATCCTTTTTCATACGAACCATGAGAATGTAGGAAAAACCATCAGTGTATTTAGAGGAAGAAGTACCCTGCTTTTTGGGGGAACCTCCATATCATCGGGTGATTCTAATGGTGAAACCGTTGTCAGAGGCAGTGCCCCGATTATGAAAGAAACAGGCAAGCATGAAGAAATTATTGGCACAGTCACCGTCGAATTTTTAAAAAAGGAAATCGATCAAGCGACAGCCCATCAACTATTCAAGCTTAGCTATATTGCTCTTCTTGTGCTCTTGCCTGGTATATTCGGAGCGATCTTTTTAACAAGAAGTATTCGTAAAGATACATTAGGTCTTGAACCGCATGAAATTGCTACATTATTTCGAGAAAGAGAAGCGATGCTGCTTGCGATAAAAGAAGGGATTATTGCATTTGACCGCAAAGGCGCGATTACGATGATGAATACATCTGCTGAACACATGCTGCTCGTTTCATCCGAGCTGCCGCTTCATATTGATCAAGTCTTGCCAAAAGCCAATCTCCTTGTCTATTTAAAGGAAGAGGCAATTGAACCGAACATCGAAACCGTCGTCAATGATAAAACCTATGTCTTAAATGTGAAAAAAGTGGTGCAGGACAACCGTGTCTTTGGAGGGATTGTGAGCTTCAGGGAGAAAACAGAGCTGACGAAGCTGCTGGATACATTAACAGAGGTCAGCCAATATTCAGAAGACCTGAGAGCGCAAACACACGAATTCTCAAATAAGCTGTACGCCATTTTAGGTTTGCTTGAGCTGAAGCAAGTGGATGAAGCCATTGACTTAATAAAGGAAGAATATACGCTGCAAAACCGTCAGCATGATTTACTGATGAAGCAAATTCGATCTCCTAAAATACAAGCCATCCTACTTGGCAAGCTAGGGAAAGCCTCTGAGAAAAAGGTACATTTCCACATCGATGAAAATAGTTCATTGGAGCCGCTCCCAGCACATTTAAGTCTATCTCACTTTATTACCATCATCGGCAATCTCGTAGACAATGCGTTTGAGGCTGTATTGAATAAGGAGAAAAGAGAAGTAAGCTTGTTCATCACAGATATTGGATTTGATATTATCATAGAGGTGTCTGATTCAGGGGATGGTGTCAATGAAGGAGCCATTTCACAACTTTTCACAAGAGGACATTCATCAAAGGGAGAAGGACGAGGCTATGGACTCGCCAATGTCAAAGAAGTATTGGACGAACTTGGGGGCTGGATTGAAATAACGAACCAAAAAGAAGGCGGTGCCATCTTCACTGCATACATACCGAAAGGCACAAAGGGGGAATAAATGGTGATGAAGGTACTCATTGCGGAGGATGATTTTCGAATCGCAGCCATTCATGCATCTTATATACAACAAATAGAAGGATTTCAAGTCGCCGGAA
This sequence comes from Bacillus sp. FSL W8-0920, assembly GCF_038593215.1. Classification (NCBI taxonomy): domain Bacteria; kingdom Bacillati; phylum Bacillota; class Bacilli; order Caryophanales; family Bacillaceae; genus Bacillus; species Bacillus sp. FSL W8-0920. The sequence continues at coordinate 796,007 of NZ_CP151974.1, forward strand.
AGGCAAAGAGTGCAAAGGATATGTGGGAGGCGCTTCAAAAGGAACAAGTCGACCTCATCTTGCTTGATGTGTATATGCCCGATGAGCTCGGCACAAACCTGTTGCCGCTTTTAAGAGAACGCTATCCAGAAATAGATGTGATTATTATCACAGCGGCTACGGAAACGACACTTTTAAGAGATGCCCTTCAATACGGAGTGGTTCATTATTTAATCAAACCAGTGACCGCACAAAAGTTTGCGCAAGTATTAACTGAATATAAAGAGAAGAAAGACATCATCAATTCCAAGGATGAAGTCAATCAAACGATGATTGATTTGTTTTTTGGACAGATGCAGGAAGAGCCAAAGGAACAGGATGACAGAGACCTGCCTACAGGCATCAATTCGCTGACTTTGGACAAGGTGAAAACATTGATGGCATCAGAGAATAGTGGAATTACAGCAGAAGAACTAGGAGAAAAGATGGGGGCATCACGTACAACAGCGAGACGGTATGTTGAGTATCTCGTGACAACAGGAGAATGCCGGGCAGAGCTTGCGTACGGAATCATTGGCAGACCAGAGCGAAAATATTATCCTGCCAAAAAGCAAGCGGAGTCTTAAAAGATGAAAAAAGCAATATGCCTTGTCGTGATCATAATATGTCTTTGTATGCCGCTCACCTTTAATGAAAAAAAGGGAGGTGACTCTTTCCTGCAGCACAGCCCATTATATATCGTGGTGTCTGGTGTCCCTGACGGCGGATTTGACCAAACAGCTCAAGTGATGAAATCAGTGCTCGAGAAGGAAAAGCTGGTGAAGCGGCCGGTGAATATCCTTTATCAAAGAGGCGGAACGGTGGATAAAGGATGGACATATATGCTGGAGCGAGATACCAACTATATTAGTTTAAATTCAAGCTTATTGTTAAGCCGTAATTTGCTTGGCAGCAGTAACATGACAATGAATGATGTCACGCCACTTGCGATTCTTGCGGAAGAGTGGCAGGTCGTCGCAGTCCCAGTGGATTCTCCCTTTTCAAATGGGAAGGAGCTATTAAGCACACTAAAGAAGAAACCGGATTCCTTAAAAATTGGATTTGCCCCAGACTTTGGAAATGATGATCAAATCTCATTCGCACGAGCGGCAGAAATGGCAGGAATTGATCCATACCGTATTCAATTTTTGAAATTTGACAGTGCAGATGATTTATTTCAGGCGCTCATTGACCATGAGGTGGATGCAGCAACAACAACGATTACAGAGGTTCGTCATGATTATGAAAAGAAGAAGCTAAAACTCATAGCGACCACAACCAATCAGCGTTTAGCGGGATTTGAAGATGTGCCTACTTGGAAAGAGCAAGGCATCCCGCTCATCTTTTCTCATTGGCGTGGTGTCATGGGACCCAAGCAAATGAATCAGCACGAGATTCGTGAATGGGATCAGCTTCTTCAAAAAATGACACAAACGAATTCCTGGAAAAAGCAATTAAAGCAAAAGGGCTGGACAAGTCGTTATATGAACAGCAAAGAGGCAAAGATCTTTATGGAAGAGCAATTAAGGCGATATGAGCAGTTTATTCAAGGAGAACAAGCGGTCGAGTGAGACCGCTTTTTTTCATGGAATCCATCAAAACCAAGGTTTGAACAAAATGAACAAAAAGCATTTATCGACCGAAAAAGAATTAAAATTCATAATATTTACTTCAATTCAGGCGTCAGATATCATGACAGAAAGGGTTGGAAATGGGATACCAACATTTAATGAAAGCGTATACAACATAAGGGGTGAACAAAGTGTTAGCAATCTTAGGATTTCTTATGATGGTTGTATTTATGGTTTTGATTATGACGAAACGTATGTCTGTTTTAACGGCATTGGTGTTAACACCAATTGCATTTGCTCTTATTGCAGGTTTTCATTTTACTGAAATTTCAGACATGATTGTCAAAGGTGTGCAGCAAGTCGCACCGACAGCGGTCATGATCATGTTTGCGATTTTGTACTTTGGCATTATGATTGATGCAGGTTTATTTGATCCGATGGTGGCGAAAATTTTAAAAATCGTCAAAGGCGATCCATTAAAAATTGTCGTCGGAACAGCTGTCCTGACTATGCTTGTTGCACTTGATGGTGACGGAACCACAACGTACATGATTACAACAACAGCGATGCTTCCGTTATTTACGCTGCTTGGCATCCGTCCGATTATTTTAGCGGGAATTGCCGGAGTTGGCATGGGGATTATGAATACAATTCCATGGGGAGGAGCCACACCTAGAGCGGCGAGTGCACTTGGCGTTGATCCATCACTTTTATTTGGTCCGATGATTCCAGTCATTGGTGCAGGGGTTTTGAGCATGATTGTGGTGGCGTACTTTCTTGGGAAGTCTGAAAGAAAACGTCTTGGTGTCATTGAGCTCGAACGGCCGATTCATGCAAATGAAATGGCAGCGGCACTACAGGATGACATCAAGCGGCCGAAACTTTGGTGGTTTAACCTGACGCTTACGTTGTTATTGGTGCTCCTTCTTGTCTCTGGAAAAGTCAGCTTAACGGTCCTATTTGTTCTTGCTTTCTGTGTGGCAATTATCGTGAACTATCCGAACCTTGAACAGCAGCGTGAGCGGATTGCGGCTCATTCAACCAACGTTTTAGCGATTGCTTCCATGATATTTGCGGCAGGGGTTTTTACAGGCATCTTAACAGGCACAAAAATGGTCGATGAAATGGCAATTTCGATTGTATCTGCCATTCCAGAGCAGCTTGGCGGCTTCATTCCAGTCATTGTGGCGTTAACGAGCGGAATCTTTACGTTCTTTATGCCGAATGATGCATACTTTTATGGGGTCCTGCCGATCCTATCAGAAACAGCGGCAGCATACGGTGTTGATAAAATTGAAATCGCGAGAGCCTCTATTATTGGCCAGCCGATTCATATGTTAAGCCCACTTGTTCCATCCACTCATTTACTTGTTGGACTTGTTGGAGTATCACTGGATCAGCATCAGAAGTTTGGCATGAAATGGGCTGTGCTTGCAGTTGTCGCCATGACGGTCATGTCGGTACTCATTGGGGCCATCTCCATTTGGTAAATAAAAGAGTGTCTGCTACGTGAGCAGGCACTTTTTTTAGGTCATATTGCCGAGCAGGCTCAATTCATTTGCCCTATACAAAAACACTCTTGTTCCTCCAAAAGATATATTTTTGAAAAATACTGACACTTTTACTGTTTTTTTCTTTATAATGCAAATCAACGAAGGGAGAGGATAGCATGTCCAACCGAAAAGGCACGATTCTTTTTGCTGCTGTATGTCTCATAGCAGGAAGTTTGTCGATGGTGAGCCCAGCTTCAGCTCATGCAGATACCCCTTATTATGGAAAAAGTTATAAACAACCAGACTCAGTGAAGAAGCTATACCCTGAGCCTGACGAGACGTTCGATACCCCCGCATTTCAGAAAAAAGGAGAAGCCTTCACCACACAAGAAGAGCTTCAACAATTCTTACGTGATATTGTCCGCAAAAGTCCTTACGCTACGCAGAAGCAGATTGGAACATCCATTGAAGGACGGTCCATTCCAGCCCTCTACTTTACAAAGGATCGTCATATTTCTCCACTTTCAAAAAAGCCAACGATCTGGCTTCAAGCACAAATACACGGAAATGAACCAGCCTCCGGTGAATCGGCTCTCGTCATCGCAAAACGATTAGCTGGTGAAGAAGGAGAGCGTATACTCAATCATGTCAATATCATCATTGTCCCGAGAATCAATCCTGATGGTGCTTATGCGTTTGACCGCAGGCTTGCAAACGGAATGGATGGAAACCGTGATCATATGACATTAGAATCTCCAGAGCTGACAGCCTTGCATCAAGAATTTAATCGGTATGCGCCAGAGGTAGTTATTGATGCCCATGAATACGATGTGGGTCAAAAGCAGTTTGAAGATATCGGCTCAGCGGGAACCCTCAAATATCACGATTTACTGATCTTATCAGGGAAGAACTTGAATATTCCAGAAAGCATCCGGCTCACGTCAAATGAATTATACGTGAGCGGCGTCCGTGAAACGCTAACAAATCAAGGATTTTCAAATGATTTATATTATACAAGCACAAGAGGAATTGATGGAAAGATCGATCTCTATGAAGGCGGAACGGATGCACGAATTGGTCGAAATGCTCTGGCACTCTCCCCAGCACTATCCTTTCTTGTAGAAAGCAGAGGGATTGGCATTGGGAGAGAGGACTTTACCCGCCGCGTCGCAGCACAAGTCACCACACATGAAAAAATCATTGAAACAACGGTGAAACATGCAAAGCAGGTGAAGCAGCAAATGGTGACGGAGCGTTTGAAGCTGGTGAAAAAAGGTCTCCAATCGAATGATGACGATCAAGTGGTCATTCAAGATGATTTCAAAGCGCCGGTGGATGATTCGCTTGAAATGGTAGATATTGAAAAAGGACAGACCATCAATGTCCCTGTACGCTTTCACAGTGCGAGCGATGCTACTCCTGTCATGTCGAGAGAGCGACCGACAGCTTATCTTGTTTTACCTGGACATGAAGGGGTAGAACGGAAGCTTCAAACCTTAGGGTTAAAAAGTGTCACATTGCCTGCCAGTGTAAAAGTACCGGTACAAGCCTATCAAGTAACAAAACGAGATGAAAAAAGCAAAACAGATATTCAGCTTGAAACAGAACTCACCCAAAAGAAACGTCAGCTGCCAAAAGGGACAAAGGTATATTTCACGGCGCAGCCGCAAACGAATTTGTTGTCACTTGCCCTTGAGCCAGAATCAAAAGACAGCTACATGTCATCTGGATTTATTGCTTCAAAAGTAGGCGATGAACTGCCAGTGTACCGGTTCTTGCTATCTAAAAGGACGTTGGGCATTAAATAAAAAAGGGCTAAAATCAACATCATTTTAGCCCTTTGTCTACAATCTAGAAGCGGCACAGTGCGTGCTGCTTTTTTATTTTCGTCCTGCTCTTATTTCATCAGTCAAGCCTTCATATGGTGCTTCGGCGATAATGGTTTCGTCATTTACACCTGCATGATGGATATACGTAATGTCCGCAAATTCTGGAACAACATATTTCGGATATGTTTCGTACTTTTCACGAGATTCTTTCATGAGATCGATGTAGTCATTTTGATAGCAAACTGTGATATCTGGACGTTCATGCACCCATTTTGGGAAGAAGATGACGCCATGCTTGCGCTTTTCTTCAGGCATAAAGTTCAGAGAGACGTCTGTCCCAGTTGGCTCTGTCCAAGAAACTTTGTAAACGCCTTTTGTTAGCTTCACAATATTCACTTCTTGATCACGGACCCAGCGGCCTCCAACCATTCCGCTATGAATGCGGTAATCAATGGTGTGATCGTTTTTAATGTAAATCTCATATTCCCAGCCATTTTCATACGTATAAATCATATGAAGTCCAACGAATTGATCCATGTTGATTCCTTCTTTCATTAGAATGATGTTGTTTCAAACATGTCGTGATTTACATGTTTATTTTAAAGTCTGTGGTATACTATTGTCAAAGAATAAGCGTTGGAGGCACATCATGAGAGTTTTGAAATATGCCATTCTTGGTTTACTAAATCAGTGTGAGCTGACTGGATACGATATCACCAAACATTTTAAGGATTCCCTTGGACAGTTTTGGAGCGCGAAGCATAGCCAAATTTACCCTGAGCTAAAACGGCTCACAGAAGAAGGGTTTATTGAATTTGATGTTCGTATACAAGGAAAGAAGCTGGAGAAGAAGGTTTATCAAATTACAGAGGCAGGGCAAGCAGCATTGCATCAGTGGTTAAGGACAAAAGACCCGATCCCAGAAACAACAAAGGATGAATTCATGCTCAAAACATTTTTCATCTCCTCCATGGACAAAAAAGAAGCAGCTGATCTGTTTACACATCAACTGCTAGAGCGCACGAAGAAAGTCGACATGCTAAAGCAGAAGCTGCATGCGTTAACAGAGGAAGATCCTGGGGCTGAATCGCTTCATTCAGCGCAATTTGGGCATTACTTAGTGCTGACAAGGGCAATTGAAAGAGAAAAAGGCTATGTCCGCTGGCTCGAGCAAACCCTTAAACGGATTGATTCATCCTCGCTCTAAGGACAATGGTCGGATGATATGATAAAAAATGGTTTGAAACTAGTGAATTTATAAATAGAAACCGCTACAATGGATATATTCGTATTAAAGTGAGGCGAGTATGTTTGAGTAATCAAGAAGCGTTGTGGAATGAAGCAGAAGCTTTTATTTCTGTATGCTATGAAGAATTGGGCAAGTCAAATGAAGAGAAAGCAGCACGTCTGCATGAAATAAAACAAGAAATTAACTCTAAAGGGACGTATACTCACACACAAGAGGAATTGGCGCATGGAGCGAAAATGGCGTGGCGCAACAGCAACCGCTGCATTGGCCGTTTATTTTGGTCAACCCTGCATGTTCACGACTGCCGTCATGTGAAGACAGAAAAAGAGGTGAAAGAGGCACTCTTTCATCATATTGAGTATGCGACCAATGATGGGAAAATCAAACCATCCATTACGATCTTTCCTCCAGAAAATCATGCGCAAAAGGAAGTCGTCATTTATAATCATCAGCTCGTTCGTTATGCAGGCTATGAGACGGAGTACGGCAACATCGGCGACGAGGCTTCTCTTGAATTAACAAAGTTGTGTGAAGCCCATGGCTGGAAGGGGGAAGGCACGCATTTTGATATCCTGCCTCTCATGTTTCAGCTAAAGGATCAACGGCCAGTTTTGTATGAGCTTCCGAAAGAAATCATCCAAGAAGTCGAGATTACCCATCCTGAATATGAAGGATTTCGTGATTTAGGACTGAAATGGTACGCCGTTCCGATTATTGCTGATATGAAATTGGAGATTGGTGGTATTCATTACAATGCAGCGCCGTTCAATGGCTGGTATATGGGCACAGAAATTGGCGCACGTAATCTAGCCGATGAAAATCGCTACAATATGCTGAAAAAAGTCGCTTCGATTTTAGGACTGGACACAACAAAGAATGCGTCGCTTTGGAAGGACAAAGCCATTGTTGAGTTGAATGTGGCGGTTCTTCATTCTTACAGAGAAGCAGGGGTGACCATTGTTGATCACCATACAGCAGCACATCAATTCAAACAGTTCGAAAAGCAGGAAGAAAAGGCTGACCGTAAGCTGACTGGGGACTGGACTTGGCTGATTCCACCGGTATCACCAGCTGCTACCCACATCTTCCACAAGCATTACGACAATACCATTGTGAAGCCGAATTATTTTTATCAGGAAAAGCCCTATCATGGAACAGAAAAAGCCTAGCGAAAGCTAGGTTTTTTTTATGAAAACTTCATCCCTTGATGCGAAAATCCTGATAATGAGCGAACTCAGTGAGCGGCTCCATCTGCATATCTGTGACCTTTGAAAAAGGGCTTCCTTTCCGGACAGTCTTTAAGAAATCAAGCACTTCCTGCTGCTCACCCTCTACCTTTAACTCGACATGCCCTTCATCTGTGTTGCGTACCCAGCCTTTCATCCCGCGATTGACGGCTTCTCCTTGTACAAAATAGCGAAAACCGACTCCCTGCACCCGTCCTGTGACAATGGCATGATAATGAATCAATGTCATCTCTCCTTTTTTCTCATCGTACCATAGCATCTAACTGACCTTCACGCATCGACTATGATTTCATTGTCTAACGATGTAAAATAATAGCCATGAGACAATCAAAGGAGATGGTCATCGTGGGACAGAAGAGATACGACATAGTAGGAATTCAAGTAGGACAACCCATCACGACCTATGCAAACGGAAAAGAAATCAAAACAGCCATCAACAAAAAGCGAATTCATGAGCCTGTCTATTTGAGTAAGGTCAATTTTGAGGGAGATGGTCAAGGTGATTTGGTTCATCATGGAGGATATGATAAAGCCGTCTGCGTCTTTCCATACGATCATTATGCTTATTTTGAGCAGTTTTTAGGGGTTCCGTTACAGGAAGCTGCCTTCGGTGAGAATGTGACCGTGCACCAACTAGTTGAAACAGAAGTGCGGATTGGCGATGTATTTCAGCTTGGAGAAGCACTTGTTGAAGTGAGCCAGCCAAGACAGCCGTGTGTGAAACTATCTTTTAAGCATGGCAACATGAAGCTTGTAAAGGAAGTACAGCAAACGGGGTATACCGGCTTTTATTTACGGGTGCTGAAAGAAGGCTTAGTGCCTGCTGATGCTTCTCTTGTATTAGTAGAAAAAGCACCTCATCACATTACAGTCCATGAAGTGAACGAGGTCAAATATCGTCAAACAAGTCCAGAGAGGCTAAAAGCCGTTCTTGAAGTAGATGCCTTAGCAGATGTCGTGAGAAAGTCTTTAGAAAAACGAATTCAGCCCATTTAAAAAAAGCCGTACATTAGCATAAGATGTACGGCTTTTAAGCGCTTATGAGCTAGGTTTCTTTTGCTCAAGAAGATTTGCAAGGAAATATGTTTTTAAGCTTTGAAGCTTTCTTCCTTCATGCTTGGTCACACCAAGCTTCTTTAATTCTTCGACATACCAGCCTTTGCTACCATAATGCATGATAGAAAACTCCTTTCAATTGAAACTGCCTGCATTGTAACATCTCAAAAAAGGACGTGAAAAGTGTGCAGGTATGAATAAATGAAAACTGATTCTATCTTCCTATGATCCATGTATATGCTGGAAATAATCATTTATGAATTTGGCGGGTTGAGGGTAACGATGATCATGCCAACCGTCATAATCATGATGACAATACCAAGATAAGTCATCATGGATTGTTTTTTCTTAATACCTACAACCGTTAAGATAATACTTTCAATCAAAAAGATAACGCCGATGATGATGAACCACATATCAAATAAGACCCCTTTCGCATATCTTTGCCTATTTTACCACAGGCATTTTTGTTTAGTCGTGACAGATTCGTGAAAGGGAAACGAAAAGGATCCCCTCCAATGAAGAAGGGGATCAGCTGGCTTATAGCTTCGTTAATATAATCGGTTCGTCTTTTGTGATGACAATGGTATGTTCAATCTGTGCGACAAGGCTTTTGTCTGGTGTTTTAAAGGTCCAGCCGTCATCAGCTTGATAAATCGATTCAGCATTTGTTGATATAAAAGGTTCGAAGGCGATCACGGTGCCATTCTTAAACAAAGCATTATCGAATGGATCATAATAGTTCAAAATATGGTTAGGTGCTTCATGCAGATTTTTCCCAATACCATGTCCTGTCAGGTTTTTAATGACAGTAAATCCTTGTTCTTTTGCTGTATTGTAGACCGCACGGCCAATTTGGTTTTGTCTTTTACCGGCTTTTGCATGCTTTAATCCTTCAAGGAATGCATCCTCTGCACACTGGCATAATGCTTCAAGACGAGCATCACCTGTACCTAATACGAATGAAATACCGGTATCGGAATAATAGCCGTCCAGCTCTGCTGAGATATCAATATTGATGAGGTCGCCCTCTTGTAAAATGGTTTTTTCACTTGGAATACCGTGAGCAACTTCATCGTTCACGCTGATACAAGTCGTCCCAGGGAAGTCATATTCCTTTTCGGGTGCTGAATTCGCCCCATGTTCTTCTAATATTTTTTTCCCAATCAAATCTAGTTCTTTTGTAGACATGCCTGGTTTCGCTTGGCTTTTCATTTCTTCTCTTGCCAAAGCGACAATTCGGCCGACTTTTTTTAAGGCTTCTAACTCATGATCATGTTTGACAATCACTGTTCATTCCCGCTTTCTATAACTTCATTCTATTCAATAGCTTACCACATTTTACGCAAAAAGAGTAAAGAGCGGAATTCAAATGAATGTGGACAAATTGGTATAGATAACTAGACGTGCATATGATATATTTTTTATGAGCATCATGGACGTTTAGTCATGATGATGACAAAGGGGGAGAAGGCAAATGGTGTTTCAGTTTTTTCAAAAGCTAGGCAAATCTTTTATGCTTCCAATCGCTGTACTTCCAGCAGCAGGGATTATTTTGGCTATTGGGCGGGAGGATGTATTCGATATCCCGTTTATTCATGCGGCTGGAAATGCCATTTTTGCAAACTTGGCTTTAATTTTTGCAATGGGGATAGCGATCGGCATTGCAAAGGATGGTAACGGGGCAGCGGCATTATCAGGTGCAATCTCTTATTTTATTTTATCAGCTGGTACAACGTCGATTAATTCAACGAACAATATGGGGGTATTGGGCGGTATTTTATGCGGGCTATTGGCAGGTTATGTGTACAATCGCTTCAAGGATACGAAGCTGCCCGAATACTTAGGTTTCTTTAGCGGAAGACGGCTTGTGCCGATTATGACCGCACTTTTCACCATTTTATTAGCAGCCGTTTTCGGATTTGTATGGCCTCCGATTCAAAGCGGGATCAATGGTTTAGGAGAATGGATTTTAAGTCTTGGTGCAACGGGTGCAGGGCTGTTTGGTTTCTTTAACCGCTTGCTCATTCCATTAGGGCTTCATCATGTGCTGAATAACTTATTTTGGTTTCAATTCGGGGAATTCAGCGGGGCAACAGGAGATCTAGCGCGATTCTTTAAAGGAGATCCAAGCGCGGGTGTCTTTATGACTGGTTTCTTCCCAGTGATGATGTTCGGTCTGCCAGCGGCATGTTTAGCCATGATTGTGACCGCAAAGCCTGAAAAGCGAAAAGCAACGGCTGGCCTGATGATTGGGATGGCGCTTACGTCATTTATTACAGGGATCACTGAACCAATTGAATTTTCATTTATGTTTTTATCTCCACTCCTATATGGTGTCCATGCTGTACTAACGGGTCTTTCGCTCTTTATTGTGAACATTCTCGGGATTCATAGCGGCTTCGCTTTTTCAGCAGGAGCGATTGATTACGTTTTAAGCTTTGGCATTGCACAAAAACCACTCATGCTGCTTGGGGTTGGGGTGCTTTATGGCATTGTGTACTTTGTCGTTTTCTATTTCCTCATTAAACTGTTAAAGCTCAAAACACCGGGTAGAGAAGATGAGGACATTGAAGATATTGCAGCCGATGATACGAAGACGGCAGGTGCGAGTATACTTTTAGAGGGACTTGGCGGCAAAGACAATATCACCGCCATTGATCATTGTGCCACCCGCCTGCGTTTAACAGTAGAAGATACACATTTATTAAATGAAGGCACATTGAAAAAAGCAGGTGCCAAAGGTGTATTGACTTCAGGGAAAACCTCCGTACAAATCATCATTGGAACGAATGTAGAATTTGTCGCAGATGATCTTCGCAAGGAAGTCGATCGAGATTAAAAAAAGCGTTCAGCCAGGTCAAATCGGCTGAACGTTTTTTTGTTTGCGCTGTTCGATGACGAGCACAATACTGATCACAACAAGTAAAAACCAAGAACTGATTTTCCCAAGATGGACGAGAGACCAAGCGTGCTGTTGATTTGGATATTGCCATGCCCCTAAAAAGGTGGTGACATTTTCGGCAATCCAAATAAAGAAACCAATCAGCAAGAAAGAGACGACAAGCGGCATTCGGAAGGTAGAAGAGCCAACCTGAAACGAGACGGACGTTTTTCGAAATACGACAACAAGCAGTAATGTCAGCCACCACCTGACATCATAGAGCCAGTGATGCGTAAAAAAATTGAGATAAATACACAAGCTAATCCCAATTGAAAGAAACGGATGGGGCCATGAACTGACCTGCACGTGAAGCCGGGACAGTGCCTGATAAATATAGCTTGCTACACTCGCATACATAAACCCGCTATAGAGCGGAACCCCAAATACCTTCATATAAGCCTCTTCAGGATAGGACCAAGAACCCATATGAACTTTATACAATTCTAAGCCAATACCTATTATGTGAAATAGACAGATCACCTTCAATTCATTCAATGTCTCCAGCCGAAGCGTCAGCATGAGTATCTGGGCAAGAAGGCAAAGCAGTAGAATGAAATCATACCGGTGTAGAAAAGGAATCGACACTATCTTTGATAGGGCAAGCGCTGCAAAGATCATGACGGGGAATAGACACGACATCGCCTGTAAGTAAGCAAACTGGAATAATGTTTTCATACAAAATGAAACCTCTTTTCATTGTCTGAAATGACTAAGACGGATTTAGCAAGGGAAAAGTTACCTCAACTAGATATTCATGAACAATTTGTGAATACGTATGTGAAAAAGATCACAAATTAGTTTTAACATAGTATAATAAGATCATAAAGAAAATGTGAAGAAATTCACATAAATTAAAGGGAGGCATCATCATGTTTACGAAATTCTTACAAACGAATGTATGGGCAGCGGTTATCCTTTTGGCAGCAAGACTTTATATCGGTTGGACTTGGCTCACATCTGGTATAGGAAAACTAACAGGCGGATTCGATGCATCAGGATATTTACAATTTGCGATAGCTGAACCTGTTGTCAAAGATGGAAACCTTGTGTATCCGTTCTATGTATGGTTTTTAGAAAATGTCGCTTTGCCGAATGCTGGACTATTCAGTGCCATGGTCATGTGGGGAGAAATTTTAGTAGGTCTAGGATTAATTGTTGGATTATTCACAACAACTGCAGCCTTTTTCGGAAGCATGATGAATGTCTCTTTCTTACTAGCTGGTACCGTCTCTGTCAACCCGCTTCTTCTGCTCATTGCCATCGTCATCATGGCTGCGAAAGGAAATGCAGGCAAATTTGGACTTGATTATGTCGCAGGTCCCGTTTTGAAACGAACTATGAAAAGAAAGCCGCATTTAGAAGTGGCTTCATAATAAAGAAAAAGCATCCTCAGCTTCTGCTCAGGATGCTTTTTTTATTTAGGAATCAGCTTTCACCAGATTAATATGCAGGACGGTGAGCTTCTGCTGATTTATATCTGGGTCATGGCCGGCGATAAATTCCAGCACATAATCTCCAGTACGATACACGTATTTTTTCTCTTTTGTCTGTGGAATGGTGCTGACCGAATTGGCTTGTCCAAGTTGTTTCTTTAATAGGGAAGGGGTCATTCCGCCGATATTCGTTTCTTTTTCTACATTTGTACCGAAATAACGGATTTCGTCAATTTTGCCTTTTGCATCATAATGAAAAGCAAATCCCGGATTCCCCATTTCAGCATGATACAAATCAAAGCTGCTTTGACCTGTTTCTGGATATGGATTTCCTAGTTTATGATGGACATCCATCTTTGTTTGAACTCCAATTTTAAGACCTTTTGCATAATACGGCATTTGTCCTTTATGTGCCAGCTCATAAATGTTGTTTAGTGCGGTTTTCGGACCTTGAGGAATGGATTGTTCGACTGCTGTTTTGGTCATGGCGTGTGCTGAGACTGCAGGACTGAATCCAATGAGGCAGGACGTAGCGAGTGAAGCAGTCATGACAAAAGCGGTTGTTTTTTTCATCATAAATCCCTCCTTCTTCTTTCTATACCCGGTGCAATAGGGGTCAAACGTAAAAAGAACCAGCTGATCATGGATCGGCTGGTTCTTAAAATGAGAAAGTTATTTTGATGAAGTGCCGGATTTATCTTTGGCGGAAGAGGAATCTTCTTCATCCTGTACTTTCTTTGTATAGTCATATTGATTGCGGTCAATCGGTGTAAAGCCTTTAGGCTTGTAGAAACGGAGTAAATCTTCGGTGACGATCTTATCAGATGTCTCAAGCATCTTTTTCACCGTTTCATTTTCTTGTGATGCCTTATCAGTCGGCTCGATTTTCTCGCCTGTTTTGTTGCTGTAATAGTTATTGCCTACTTTTGTGTAATCCTTAGAGACGAAGTCACCATTTCTAAATGGCACTAGCTCCTTGAAATTTTTCGATAAGATATCAGAACCAGACATTAAATAGTTCTTCGTATCATCACCAAGCAGGTGCAGAAGGGTTGGTGCGACATCGACTTCACCAGAGTATTTATGAATCTGTCCGCCTTTTACGCCTGGTACATGAATAAAGAGCGGTACGCGCATGAGTTGCGCATTTTCATAATCTCCGATTTTTTGTCCTGTCACTTTTTCCATCGCTTCATTGTGGTTTTCAGAAATGCCGTAATGGTCTCCGTACATAATGACGACTGTATTGTCATAGAGTCCAGACTTTTTCAGGTCGTTGAAGAACTGTTCAATCGCTTCATCTAAATAATGAGCCGATTGGAAATAGTTATTGACGACAGAGTCTCCGAAGTCACCAGGTTCAAAATCGGTATCCCCTTCATCCATTCCAAATGGGAAATGGTTCGATAACGTAATAAATTTCGAATAAAACGGCTGCTTCAAGTTTTCAAGCATTGGCATAGATTCTTTGAAGAATGGTTTGTCTTTCAGCCCATAGTTCTTCGTATCTTGCTCGTTCATATCGTAATACTCAGAATCGTAAAATCTGTCATATCCAAACGACTTAAACATTTCATTACGGTTCCAGAAGGTTTTTGTATTGCCGTGGAACTCTGCTGACGTGTATTGATCCTTCTTCAAAATGCCAGGAAGTGCTTGATACGTGTTTTGCGCTTTGTTAATAAAAACAGAGCCTTGGGATAATGGGAAGAGCCCAGTATCCATCATAAATTCAGCATCAGACGTCTTTCCTTGTCCTGTTTGATGGAAGAAGTTATCAAAGTAAAACGTTTTGTTGTTGTGTGCCAATGAATTAAGGAATGGCGTTACTTCTTTTCCGTTTACTTTGTAATCAATGACAAAGTTTTGCAGAGATTCAAGAGAAATCGTAATCACGTTCATGCCTTTCGCTTTCCCGTAATAAGCCGGGTTAGGATCAGCGCTGTTCGCTTTTAAATAGTTCTCTACATCTGTCACGTCATTTGAATTTGCCAGAGCGCGCTGGCTGTTTGATTTCACATTTTGAATGGCATCAAACACAGTAAAGTTATAAGCACCTAAATATTTCACTAAATAATTGCGGTCAAATGATCTTGATAAAAGCTCTGGACGATCAATCTCTGCAGCGACTAAATTCATCACAAAGATGACAACAGAGGACACAAGGACGAGTCTAAACGATTTTGACTTTTGAACAGGTACAGTAGCTGTACTTGTTTGCTGCTTCTTTTTCATGCGGACTGCGAGTACGATCAAAATGATGGTATCCATAAAGTAAAACATATCAGTCCAACGCATGAGTGAAAATGCACTATCACCTAATTGTCCGCCATTCGTTCCTGCCTGCATCACGGTAGGCAGCGTGATAAAGTCATTGAAGAATCGATAGTACACGATGTTTGCGTATAGTAAAAAAGACATGAAAAAATGAATCACAATGATAGCGGCAGGCTGCCATTTTTTCTTGAACAATAAAGCAAAGCCAAGAAAGAACAAGCTGGAGCTAATAGGATTCACGAAAAGCAAAATATGCTGAAGCACATTTGATATACCAAGTTTAAATTCAATTAAATACGCTGAATACGTTTTGAGCCACAGTAAAATGACTGCAATAACAAAGAAGCCGAGGCCTCGTTTTTGAATAAATGTTTTCATAAAAACACTCCTTTTCTCCGATACACGGAAGAGGCGGAACGAAAGAAAACGAACCATTAGAATATACCATGAAATGATCAAATAGAAAAGTGATAACCGGCGAAGAGTGTCTAGCAGCTCGTCCGCGCAATAAAAGGGTGGAAAACGAAAATATTCGCTCTTCGAAAAACTTTTTATGAAATTCATCCTATTATTAACAGAAAATTCAGCCGTTTTCCAGTTGCTATATCAATAAAACAGGTAAAAAGGCACGAGTCTAAAGAATTAATTTGGTTTCTACAATGATGATTTAGAGTGTATTTCCAGTGTTTCTTAATGTTTATGCAGGTTAAGTAAAAAAAATGAGAAGAAGAATGGAGAAAGGGCATGGATGAAATTTCCTGATATAAGATATATCGATATATTTTTTTGTTTCATCAACATAATGGTTTTAATGTGTTTTGTAAGGGTTTTATTTATTTTGATGAATGAACAAATTATCTAAATATACTTAAGTGAACATTTCGAGACTATAAACTTTTGAAATGGGGTCGATATAGACTTTGACAGGAAATCTTCCATTGAAAGGATTGATAGTATATGACTGTACGAGCAAACAACCTCGTTCAGAACTGGTTTCCGAGTGAGGACGGAAATGCAGCAGAGCGTAAAGAACTCATCAAATTGATGGAGCAGATTGTTTCAGGAGTCGATCACCTGAAAGATCCGAACCGTGCACACCTAAAGGGTGAAAAGAATCGCGAGGAGGATTTTTACCAAAAGCTCACTGAAACAAGTCAAATTCCGGTGAACGGCCAACAAGCGGAACTTGTGAATGAAGAATTACTGAAGCTTTTACATAACCATCCTTATCACACAAAGTATTTCTTCACGAACATTTTGCCGATGGCAAGTACACCAGGAATTCTAGGCATGCTGACGGCGATGCTGGTAAATGGAAACAACCTATGGGATGTTTACGGACCAGCAGGAGCGGAAGCTGAGGTCAGAGTGGTCTCAATGATGTCTAAGCTCATCGGATATGATCCAAGTGTGAGCGGGGGATATACAACATGGGGAGGTCAAGGAGCCATTTTCTCAGGACTGCGTTTAGCGATTGCAAAAGCTGCGCCGGAGTCACTGCGAAAAGGTGTTCCACAAAACCTTTATGCGTTTTGTTCTGATGCGGCACATTACAGCTTATTTAAGTCAATGGAAGCAACAGGACTTGGCACAGACAACTTGATCAGAATTAAAACGAATAAAGATCATTCGATGGATATGGAAGATTTGCGTTGTCAAATGGAACGTGTTGCACAAAATGGCGGAATTCCCGTTTATATTGTCGCAACAACCGGAACAACAGATGCCATTGCAATTGATGATGTAAAAGGGGTACGTGAAACAGCGGAAGCCATTGCTGAGGAGTATGGTCTAAAGGTGCCGCATATTCATGCGGATTCAGCGCTCGGCGGATTCTTTGCTTTCTTTAATGAGTATGATCTAGCTGAAAACCCGCTGCAATTCTCAGACGGTGTTCTTCGTATGCTAAAAGAAATCAAAGCGAAATTCCAGCATCTTTCTCTTGCTGACACGATGTGCTTTGACTTTCAAAAGCTCGGCCAAACACCTTACACATCTAGTTTATTCTTAGTGAAAAACGCGGCAGACCTAAAGCGTTTAGATCTGGAAGAACAAGAGACACCATACGTTGGTCATAGAGGCTACGGCGAATACCATACAGGTTATACGCTGGAATGCTCAAGAATGGGAAGCTCGATCAGTATGCTGAGTGTGCTGTTAACGTTTGGAGTTGAAGGCTACCAGCGCTTGCTCGGTCAATTCTTAGAGGTGAACCTTGCCTTCAGAGAAGCACTCAGTCAAGAAATTCCGCAAGCAGAAGTCGTAAATGATGACAATGTCGGAATGGCTACATTATTTAGAATTTACCTAGACGGCTCACCGCGCTTTCAAGAAGAAATTTCAGGCGAAGCGACGGCAATGGAAATTGAGCGGAACAATGAATTGAACAAAATGCTGTTTGAAAAGCTTGGAGAAAAAAGAGACGAGATGTTCTTTGGTGATACAACGAAGTTTTTACTTGTAAATGCAAAAGAAGGACAAGAATTCTATCTAAGCGTTAGTAAGTTTTTTGTCATCTCACCTTATACGTTACCAGAGCATATCCCACATATCGTATCTTATTTAAAAGATGTGATCGCATCTGTTTGTGGACAATTTGAACATGTACATGCTTAAATCAAATCTGAGAGTGGAGATGTAGGAAAAAATGGCGAAACAAAGGAAATTTGGAGGATACACCATATCCTCTAAAATCATGTCAGTCGTTGTCGTAACATTACTCGCAACCGTTGCACTATTCGTTCTAACATTTTATCTAGTCAGCCAGGATTTATCATCCCAGTTATTAAAGCAATTTGATTATCGATTAACAACAGATGTTGATACAGCGAAGAAAGAGATCGATAATCTGGATGGGAACGTCCTTGGTATTAGCGGGAAAGATGACCCTCTTTATGTGGAGGTCAAAAAGAAATTCACAGAGCTTCAAAAAGATCATACGCTTGAGAACTTATACGTGCTATCTAATAAAGGCGGCAAAGAAAGAATTATTATATTAACCGGTGAAGAAAATGACTTTGATCAAGATTATGCCTTTTCAGATGAGATGAAACAAGCGCTCTCTGAAGATAAAATGGTCAAAAGTGATATTTATAAAGATTCATTTGGTACACATAAATCAGTCTTTTTGCCAATCAAGGATTCAGGCGGTGAACTGACAGGGATTTTAGGCATTGATTTAGATGCGTCTGTCGTGCCTCAAACAACGCAGAAGCTGATGATCTATATCACAGTGGCATCTGCTATTGTGCTCATCGGTGGATTACTCTTCTCATTCTTTATGGGAAGAAGAATTGCGAAACCAGCACGTTCCTTGATGGAATCAGCAAACCGAATTGCTGACGGTGATTTAACTGGTATGGTAGAGGTTGAAAGTAAAGACGAGATCGGCCAGCTTGCCGCATCCTTCCAAAAGATGCAGGGGCGGATCAAAGAGCTCATTTCGAAAATCTCACACTCATCTAGTGAAGTGTCAAAAATGTCTTCACAGCTTCGTACAGTGACGACCGAATCAAGTCAAAGTGCGCAGCAAGTATCAGAAGCTATGACGAATATGAGTGAAGGAATCAATGATTCTGTCGCAAATATTACGGATTGTACGACATCCGTTGCAGAGATCGATACTCAAATCGAAGGCGTCACAAAAGAAGTCGATGAAATGAAATCTGTTTCATCTGACGTACAAGAGCAGTCAGAATCTGGTCAAACATTAGTGAACCATGTGCTTGATCATCTGAATATGCTACATGATAAGATGACCAACTCAAAGCATGCAGCAGAAGAATTACAATCTCATTCAACGGAGATTGAAAGTGTCATCTCAATTATTACAGACATATCGGCCCAGACGAATCTGCTTGCACTGAATGCTTCAATTGAAGCGGCACGTGTTGGAGAAGAAGGAAAAGGCTTTGCTGTTGTGGCAGATGAGGTGCGCAAGTTAGCTGAGCAATCAGCGGATGCGGCTAAAACTGTTTCAGACCTCGTCATCGGCACACAGGAAAACAGTCAGCGCGTTCTTGAAAGCGTAGAGGAAAGCAGTAAAGCAGTGGAAGAGGGACGCGTACAAATGGAAGGCACGTCACAAAATTTCGCTTTGATTTACGACGGTGTGTCTCAATTTGCAACAAGAACGAACAATTTGCTTGCTTCTATTAAGCAAGTAGAACGAGCATATCAAACGATTTCTACATCGATTGAGCAAATTTCTGTTGTATCGGAAGAACACGCGGCTAGCTCTCAAGAAGTAGCGGCAGCAACAGAACAGCAAAGTGCTGGCATGCAGCAAATTTCAAGTGCGATTGAACAGCTCTCTGATATGTCAGAGGACTTAGCACATATGGTTTCTACTTTCAAAATCGACAATAAATAACGAGAAAGTGCTAAAATGATCTTGATTTTAGCCCTTTGTCTTATGTTCAGCGTAGCTGATGCTGACTCTTGTGAGAGAGTCAGCTTTTTTGCTATGCTTAATCAAATCGTTTCAGACGAAAGGAGAACGCCATGGATTTTGCGCAGAGATTATCAGAAGAACGGATCAAAAAAGCGATGGATAACGGGGCTTTTGAAGGATTATCTGGCTTTGGCAAACCTCTACCTAAAGATGACGCTGCTCATGTGCCTGAAGAACTAAGAATGGGCTACCGGATGATGAAAAATGCTGGCTTTGCTGGGGAAGAAACAGCACTGAAAAAAGAACTCATGACCGTCAAAGACCTACTTCACTCCAGTATAGACGGAGAGGAAAGAAAAAAGCTTTCTCTCATAAGTGAAGAAAAACAAAAACGACTGGATGAACTCACATCTAAGCGCCAAACTTTTGCTCGTCCAGCCTCCTCCTTTTATAAAAACAGGGTCTACGAAAAATTAGCGGAGCATAAAAAAAGATGATGACACGCAGCCTCTCCTGAGCACATTGAGGGGGCTTTTTTTATGAAAGCGCTACATTTTGTTATTGACTACATGTATATACAAATATAAAATAAGAATCAAACATGTATATACAAGTTTTTTGGTTCTTTTTTCTTATAAAAAACGATCTCGGAGGGGATAGCATGGCTGATTATCAGGCAGCAGCAGATCAGATTGTGAAAGCCATCGGCGGCAAAGAAAATATTGATCAAGCGACACATTGTGTGACAAGGCTGCGCTTTGTACTGAAGGATGAAGGAAAGGTTGATGAGAAAGCACTTGAACAAATAGAAGAAGTGAAGGGATCTTTCTCAGCGAACGGTCAATACCAAGTGGTGATCGGCCAAGGGGTCGTCAATCGGGTATATGCCGAAATGGTGAAACAGACAGGGATTGGCGAAGCCTCAAAAGAGGACGTGAAGCGCGCCTCTGATCAAAAATTAAATCCATTGCAGCGTGCTGTGAAAACGCTTGCGGATATTTTTATTCCCATTCTTCCTGCCATCGTCACAGCCGGTTTATTAATGGGGATTAATAATATTTTAACAGCTCCTGATATTTTCTTTGATCAAAAATCGATTGTCGATGTGTATCCGGCATGGGCTGATTTAGCGAATATGATCAACTTGATTGCAGGCACTGCCTTCACATTCCTGCCCGCATTAATCGGCTGGTCAGCCGTGAAGCGGTTTGGGGGAAATCCGCTTTTAGGGATGGTCCTTGGACTCATGCTCGTACACCCGGACTTATTAAATGCGTGGGGCTATGGAGCGGCTGAAAAGTCCGGTGAGATTCCAGTCTGGAATTTGTTTGGACTTGAAGTGCAAAAGGTAGGGTATCAAGGACAGGTTCTTCCGATACTCGTCGCCTCGTATTTACTAGCGAAGCTCGAATTGTTTATCACAAAACGGACACCTGAAAGCATTCAGCTATTAGTGGTTGCACCGATTACGTTATTAGTTATTGGCTTTTTATCCTTTATCGTCATTGGACCTATTACATTTGCAATCGGCAACGTGTTAACATCTGGACTTGTCGCTGTATTCCAGCAGTTCGCAGCACTTGGTGGTCTATTATACGGCGGTTTGTATGCGGCGTTAGTCATTACTGGAATGCATCATACGTTCCTCGCTGTTGATATTCAATTGATTAATTCAAAACTGCACGGCACGTTTCTATGGCCGATGCTCGCACTGTCTAATATTGCACAAGGATCAGCCGCACTTGCGATGATGTTTGTTTTGAAAGATGAAAAGCAAAAGGGTCTCTCGCTCACATCAAGTATTTCTGCTTACTTAGGAATTACCGAACCAGCGATGTTTGGCGTCAACTTGCGCTACCGATTCCCATTTATTTTCGCACTCATTAGCTCTGGTTTAGCTGGTATGTTTATCGCCTCTCAAGGGGTGCTGGCAAGCTCAGTTGGTGTTGGGGGCATTCCGGGAATCTTCTCTATTATTCCGAAATATTGGGGCGCATTTGCGATAGGGATGGTCATTGTCCTCATCGTCCCATTCATCGGAACCCTTTTGTATGCAAAGCTGAAAAAGAAGAAAGATGTTTCACAAGAACTTAACTAGTGGTGGTGGATGAAATTGAAACAACAAACGAATGAACCGTGGTGGAAAAGAGCGGTGGTCTATCAAATTTATCCGAAGAGCTTTTTAGATACAACGGGCTCAGGTACAGGCGATATCAATGGTGTGACAAAAAAGCTCGATTATATCAAAGAGCTTGGGGCGGATTGTATTTGGCTCACGCCAATGTATGAGTCCCCGCAGCATGACAACGGCTATGATATTAGTGATTATACAAAAATCCATGACATGTACGGTACAATGGCAGATTTTGAACACATGCTGAAGGAAGCCCATGATCGAGGCATACGAGTCATCATGGATTTAGCCGTCAATCATACATCCATTTTCCATAAGTGGTTTCAAGCATCACGCGAGTCAAAGGATAATCCTTATCGAGATTATTATATTTGGAAGGAGCCCAAGGCGGACGGATCACCGCCGAATGATTGGCAGTCAAAATTCGGCGGTCCAGCCTGGGAGCTAGATGAAGAAGCGGGAGAATATTATCTTCATTTATATGATGTCACCCAAGCGGATCTCAATTGGGAAAAGGATGAGGTGCGCAGGCAAGTATATGACATCATGCATTTTTGGTTTGAAAAAGGAATTGATGGATTCAGGCTGGATGTCATCAACAACATCTCAAAGGATCAACGCTTCTTAGATGACGCCGGACAATCTGTACAAGGAGACGGCCGCATGTATTATACGGATGGCCCAAGAATTCATGAGTTTCTGCACGAAATGAACCAAGAGGTTTTTTCGAAATATGACAGCATGACCGTCGGAGAAATGTCTTCAACGAATATCGCAGACTGCATTCGGTATACAAGACCGGATCGGCAGGAGCTGGATATGACGTTTAATTTTCATCATTTAAAGGTCGATTATCCAAACGGAGAAAAATGGGCCCTCGCACCATTTGATTTTCAGGAATTGAAGTCGATTCTGTCTGAGTGGCAGACGAAAATGCATGAGGGCGGCGGCTGGAATGCGCTCTTCTGGTGCAATCATGATCAGCCGCGTATCGTCTCAAGATACGGTGATGATGAAACGTACCATCAGCAATCAGCGAAGATGCTGGCGACCACCATTCATCTCATGCAAGGGACTCCATATATTTATCAAGGGGAAGAGATTGGCATGAAGAATCCTCAGTTTGAGGACATCTCGTCTTACCGCGATATCGAATCACTCAATATGTATGAAGTAATGCTTGAAAAAGGAAAATCAAAGGAAGAAGCGCTCGCCATTTTACAGGTCAAGTCAAGAGATAATGCGAGAACACCGATGCAGTGGACCTCGGAAAAGAATGCAGGTTTTTCAAAAGGGACACCTTGGATTGAGCCAGCCAATAACGACATTTCGGTCGAAGCTTCGTTAAAGGACCCGTCGTCTATTTTCTATCATTATCAAGCCCTTTGCAGGCTGCGTAAAGAACTTGATGTGATCACATATGGAAGCTTCACCTTACTCTTAGCAGAAGATCCAAAGATTTTTGCTTATGTGAGAGAAAGCGGTGAGGAGAAGCTTCTTGTGATCAATCACTTTTATGCAGGAGAGACGGACTTTACGCTTCCTGATGAGCTTATGCAGGCTGTAGATGAGATGGAGAGGCAAGTGCTGTTATCCAATTATGAGGATGCACCGGCAGATATGAAGGGATTTACGTTGCGTCCATACGAGTCAATCGTTTATCATTTAACCAAACGCTAGAAAATGGGGCGGAGGGAAAATGAAAGAGAATAAGTTTCGAGTGATTTATGATCAGCTCGCAAAACGAATTGAACAAGGTGAATGGCAGGATAAAGGCATTCTGCCATCAGAGCATGAGCTGTCCTTGATGTATGACACATCCCGTGAGACGGTAAGAAAGGCATTAAATATCCTTGTGCAAAATGGCTATATCCAAAAAATCCGCGGCAAAGGCTCTGTCTTGCTGAATCGAGAGAAAATGCAATTCCCAGTCTCGGGTCTTGTCAGCTTTAAAGAACTTTCCCAAACGCTTGGCCGAAAGACCGTTACGACGGTTCACGAATTTGGTTTAATCAAACCGGATCAGTATATTCAGTCTCAGCTGAAAATTAATGGGCAGGAGGATGTCTGGGAAGTCATTCGATCTCGTAATATTAGCGGAGAAGAAGTGATTTTAGACAAGGATTACTTTTTGCAAAAGCATGTGTCGGTCTTGTCGAAGGACATATGCGAAGGATCCATCTACGAGTATATTGAAGGAGAGCTCGGTGTATCAATCAGCTATGCCCAAAAGGAATTTGTGGTAGAGCCATGTACAGAAGAGGACGCCAAGTATCTTGATTTGAACGGGTTTGATCATGTCGTCGTCGTGAAGAATTACGTGTTCTTAGAGGATACAAGTTTATTTCAATACACAGAAAGCCGTCACCGATTAGACCGCTTCAGATTCGTCGATTTTGCAAGAAGAGAAAAAGTGGACAGAGCATAGGCTCTGTCCTTTTCCTTTAGGATGAAACATTTTTTCTTGTACGCTTGCGCTGGTAGTAATATAGGATACCTCCTGAGGCAAGCATGAGCACGCCAATCAGTACAGCTGTATACATCATCGTGGCTGTATTCGGCAATGTGCCGCCAGGAAGGCCTGTTCCATCTTGGTTTGGATCTGTACCCGTGCCTCCGTCTGGTGCTGTTGTTCCGCCGTCTCCACCAGTTTGATCTGGCGTTGTTCCAGCTGCCCCGTTTTGGTTAAGGACCGTGTATTCGCTGAAGTGCTCAGTTTGACCTGATACGACTCCGTTTTCAAATGATCCATTACTAGTTTTGGTGTAACGATTTTTCTTGCGATCCACATAATATACACTAGGTTTTTTCGCCTTTTGAGGCTCGTCTAGTGTAAAGGATAGTGTGACAGGGTCTTTAAAGGTCGAAACCTTTTTCTTGTCTTGTTTGATTTGGAAATCATACGTATCCGTTAATGCGTTTTTCACTTTATCTTTCTTTGTCATCCATATATCTGCGCTTGTCTCGGATAAATTTGAGAGCGGTAATGCGAGTCCCACTTTGTCATGATAGATGGTGACGTTTGGATCTTGCTCTCTTTTCTTCAGCTCGGCTACTTGCGCTTTTGATAGAGACAATTGAACGTTTTTCACTTTGCTTGCTTTGTCTAAATAGAGCAATGCTTTGTTTGTATGCTGTACATACGTTTGGAATTTCTTATCATCTTGAATGTCATAAGCGCCTTTTCCTTTCGCACGAGGAAGGAACACTTCTTTCACCCTGTGATCGATAACAGGCGAAATTTGACCGTCTGCCTTTTCAATTTGCTCTTTGAAAATTTCATAGTCGACATACCCTAAGTCTTCGCCGTGAGAGGCTTCTGTAAAGACGCTGTAGCCGTCGCCACCTGTGCCAACAAATGCGTTTGTGGCTACGCGGTATGTTTTCTCATCATCAATGTCTGTCAGTTGACCTTTTTGATCTTTCAGTTTCACATCAATCAGTCTGCTTCCAGCTGGTTTACTGAGCGTAAACGTATATTCAATGCCGGCTACATGAGGGAATGCACCTCCGCCTTCCTCAATGCCTGACAGCCCCTGTTCAAGTGCTTTTTTAATTTGACTGCCTTTTAAATCTGCGACATAAAGCGTATTTCCGAAAGGCATCACCGTTAAAATATCACCTAACGTGATATCACCTTTTTCGATGCTTCCACGAATACCGCCGCCGTTTGTGATGGCAAGGTCAGCTCCAGCTGATTCTTGCGCTTTCTGCAGCATGCCGTCAGCAATAAAGTTCCCAAGATTCGTTTCCTTCGCACGGACATGCTCACGTTGACCGTCTAAAAGGACATCTGTATGGCCGACTTTTTCTGTTTTTAAATCTTGAATATCTGCTTTGTATCCATCAAGGATCGCTTTTGCCTCTGCATCTTCTTTGACAGAGTCATTGATGGGAATCAGGTCAAAAGAAGATTCTTTTGGCTGGATGACACCTTTTTTGTCAAAGGCTACGTCTACTTTTCCTAAAAATTGTCCGTAATCTTTCACTTGAGCGACGATCGTAGGTTCTTTTTTCTTGATAACCTTTAATTTTTCGACAAGGGTGTGTGTGTGACCGCCAATGATTAAATCAATTCCATCTACTTTTTGAGCGAGCTCAAGATCACGGTTGTAGCCAATGTGTGTTAACGCAATGATTTTATTGATTTTTTCTTCTGTTTGAATGGTGTTGACTGTTTCTTTTGCTTTCTTGTACGCATCTTTAAATTGAATGTTAGGGCCGCTGCTGGAGGTAATGGCTGTGTCTTCAGTCGTTAAACCGAATACGGCGACCTTTTCACCGTTTACATCGAGCAGGATGTAAGGGTAAATCCCGGCTTCTTTTTTCTCACCAGCTTTAAATGAGGCTGGTTTTTTCACTAAGTCACTCAATTGTTTTTCCTTCGAGACATCCACGTTGGATGACACGACCGGGAATCGAGGCTTTTCAAATTGATGACGGTTTTTCGGATCGACATCTGATGCATCACCTGTCAGGAATTGACGGAGTACAGAAGGACCTTTGTCAAATTCATGATTACCAAACGTCATGGCATCGTATTTCATTAAGTTCATCAATTTCAGATCGGCAAGTCCTTGCCACTTTGTGAAGTACAGGTCACCAGAGAAGACATCTCCAGCGTCTAATAAAATATTGTTCTTATTTTCAGCACGGACTTCTTTGATCTTTGTTGCGCGTCTTGCCGCATCATCAAGGTGTGCGTGTGTATCGTTCGTATGCATCACTGTTAAATTCCAGTTGTCTGATGTAGGCGGTTCTGTTGTGCCATCGTCTTTAAAGGCTAGCTTATACACACCAAGACCATCTGTGCTTGCGTTACGAATAAAGTCTACGCTGCTTGATTCTTTAGCAAACGGTTTGGCTAAAAGAGAAGATTCAAAAGTGACTGTTGCGCCTTTGATCGGTGCGATAGACCAGTTTTGATCTGCACTTGGGTTGATCGTTTTTTGTTCGATAATATAATCCATTAGTACTTGACGGTTCTCATCTGCTGAGGCAAGCACCACTTTATCTTGCGTCAGATGAGGGAAGCCTCCGCCGCCAGAAGCACGATAGTTATTTGTTACGACTAAAAATTCTTGATTATCAGAGACGGTTTTCCCGTTGTAAGACAGGTTTTTGATGCGGTTGGCATTGGCGTTGAGAAGTGTGCCTGTTGTGCTGTATTTAGCAGGCTGCGTCACATCGACTTGGTATGTCACGCCATCAATTACATCAAAGTTATACGAGCGGTATTCCTCGTTTAAAATCGGCTGTTCTTTTGCATCGTTCGGTTTGATCTGATTAAACTGGCCAGCAGACATTTCTAACCAGTCTTTCACTTCACTGCCTTTCAGTTTCACAATCTGCACAGTGTTATCGTAAAGGTAGAGATCGCCGATATTCTTAATCGCTAAATCTCCTTTTGCGATATTTGTATAATAGTTTACACCGTTTCGGCCGCCTGCTTTAAACGGAGCACCTGCAGATAAAATCGGTAAATTTTTATACGATGTGTCCTTCATTTTTTCTTGTGCATACCATTTTTGGGCATCTGTCACAATTTGAATCGAAGGGTCATCCATCACTTGAGCGAAAAAGCTATTAATGTCTGCTTCTGTTTTGCCAACAGGCTTTCTCACGTAATCAAGTGTGTTTTGATGCGTTGTTTGAATGGCGTCTTTTACGGTACTGTTTTGAGATGATACTCCGGCAACAGATTCGATCTTGCCTGTTCCGTCTGTGACCTTCCAGTTGCTGCCGTCAGGCTCTAGTGTTAAATCAATGACCCCGAGGTAGCTGCCCCAGTTTTTTGACATGACGACTGGGATGCCGTTGATGGTTCCCTTTGAGACATTGAATTTGTCGACGCCGTTATATTCAGCGCTTGGGAATGTGCCATGCTGGTGGCCTGATACAATGGCATCGATGCCTTTTGTTTTCGTGGCAAGGTCAAAGATCATATTTTCTGATCCTTTAGGTGAAGCGGTTTTTTCAATTCCTGTATGAGCAAGAGCGACAATGACATCTGCGCCTTTCTCTTTCATTTCAGGAATGGTTTCATTGGCAGATTCGACGATGTCCTGCACTTGGACTTGTCCATCTAAATGCTTCTTATCCCACGTCATAATTTGTGGTGGAACGAATCCTATGTAACCAACTTTCACAGTTTGTGAGGCTCCGTTTGCATCTTTAAAGGTTTTATCTTGGATCACATAAGGTGTAAAACGGTGTTCTCCATTTAGCTTTTTGACGTTCGCATTAACAATCGGGAAGTTGGCGCCCGCAATGGTACCGTCAAGGAAGGATAATCCGTAGTTAAATTCATGATTGCCAAGTGTTCCTGCATCGTATTTTAGTTTGTTGAGTGTATGAATAATAGGGTGAACCTTTGTTTGATTGATGATGCTGTCTTTCTCATGTTTGTAAACGTATTCTCCAAGAGGGGTTCCTTGAATCAAGTCTCCGTTATCCACAAGGAGTGTATTTGGGTTTTGTGATCGGTGCTTGTCGATCAGCTCGGCTGTTTTTGCCAAACCAAATTCATTTGTTTCTTTGTCGCTGTAATAATCATAATTCATCATGTTCGCATGAACATCGGTTGTGGCTAAGATGCTGACCTTTACGGCTTTGCCGTTTTCTGTTTCTGCATGAGTAGGTACTGCTGGGAGAATGAGACTAATCATCATAATGGAAGTGAGCAGAATAGACAGGTTTTTCCTTCGTTTAGACCTATGTGCTTGCTTCTTCACCTGATCTCCGCCTTTCTAATTTTTTTGACCACAATACCTATTGTAGAAATGTTTCGTTAACTTTTGTAGTTATTTTTTGCAGATTATTGTAAAGATAACATAAATCATACGAATTACCTTGTTGAGGTAATGTGAATGAGTCTAAATGCTTATTTTTATCATAAGGGGTTTTCTGATAGGGATAGGATGTTTGATTTCTACATGCCCGGGTATAGTGTGTAGTGTAAACGATAATCAAGCAGGAGGGTTTCTACATGGGTAAGAAAATTGCAGTTGTATTAACAGATTACTTTGAGGATGTTGAATTCACCGAGCCTGCAAAAGCCTTTAAAGATGCAGGTCATGAGTTGACAGTCATTGAAAATGAAAAAGGAAAAACAGTGAAAGGGAAGCAAGGAGAGGCAGAAGTAAGAGTGGATGCGTCTATTGACAA
Organism: Bacillus sp. FSL W8-0920; assembly: GCF_038593215.1. NCBI lineage: Bacteria > Bacillati > Bacillota > Bacilli > Caryophanales > Bacillaceae > Bacillus > Bacillus sp. FSL W8-0920. The sequence goes on from NZ_CP151974.1 coordinate 824,818, forward strand.
CGTGAAGCCTGAAGACTTCGATGCACTTCTCATTCCTGGCGGTTTCTCACCAGATATTCTGCGTGCAGATGATCGTTACGTCCAATTCACTAAAGCATTTATGGATGAGAAAAAACCAGTATTTGCAATCTGTCACGGACCGCAATTGCTCATTACAGCGAAGACGCTGGAAGGAAGAGGCGCGACTGGGTATACATCCATCAAAGTCGATATGGAAAACGCAGGCGCTAAATTTAAAGACGAAGAAGTCGTCGTTTGTCAGGATCAGCTTGTGACAAGCCGTACACCTGATGACATTCCAGCCTTTAACCGTGAATCATTAAAACTGCTTGAGAAATAAACCGCAGTTGTAAAAGGATAAAAAAGCCAGCACCTTGCGGGGTGCTGGCTTTTTGTGTGCATGATGTAAGAAAACTGCGTGTAGACCATAAAAACAGTTTCCCTTTCGCACCATTATTTTCTTAAGTTTTTTAGCTCGCTTGCGATGGCTTGCATTTCACTTGGGCTGAATGAAGATTTTTTCATCACCATTTGGTGAAGAAATTCAATATCTTCGTATTTGTCTGGACTGAAGTCTTCTGCTTTGATGACTCCAATGTTCAGCATATTTAACTTTTGCGAAATGTCTTCAATCAGCTGATTGACTTCAGCCGCTTTTTGCTCTGACAAGGGCGGCACGTCCTTTCCTGCATATGTGTCGAATAATATATCTATTTTAACAGAAATGCAAAAGAATAAAAGGGCTATTAAGATGACACAGAGATGTTTTTCTCCTTTTTCTCCTGCTTCATCTTATCAATGATTCGTTTGGATTCAAATACGACAACCCCTGATAAACCGATGAGTCCGATTAAGTTTGGAATGGCCATCAGCCCATTGAGCATATCTGCCACACCCCAGACGAAATCATTCTTGAAGATGGCACCGAAAAAGACAGCGATGACAAACACAACACGATAATACATCACATAAGAGTCTTTCGCCAAATAAGTAAAGCATTTTTCGCCATAATATGACCAGCCAATAATGGTGGAATAAGCGAACAAAAGTAAGCCGATGGCCACAATGGTTGAACCGATTGGACCGAGGAAATGAGCAAAGGATAACGAGGTGAGTGCATCACTTTTTTCTGTGACATACATATCTGCCATGACGATCGTAATACCTGTGATGGAGCAAACAATCATCGTATCAATGAATACTTGCGTCATTGACACAAGCGCTTGACGAGCGGGCATATCCGTTTTTGCTGCGGCCGCAGCGATTGGAGCAGACCCGAGACCTGCTTCATTGGAAAAGACCCCTCTCGCCACACCCCAGCGAATCACCGTACCGATAGCACCACCTGCAACCGCTTGACCAGTAAATGCGTCTGAAAAAATGAGCCCGACTGCGCCTGGGACAAGGTCGGCATTCATGACAAGAATGATCAGCCCGCAAATGACGTAGAATAATGCCATGACTGGTACAAAAATAGACGTCACCCGGCCAATGCTTTTAATTCCGCCTAAAATCACAAGGGCAGTAAAAACAGTAATGATGATGCCTGTGACCCATGTTGGGACTTGAAAGGTTGAATTCATGACACCAGAAATCGAATTTGACTGTACGAGATTCCCAATTCCAAAGGCAGCCGTGGCGCCAAAAATAGCAAACAGCACCCCAAGCCATTTTTGCTTCAAGCCATGCTCCAAATAATACATCGGCCCGCCAGACATTTCGCCTTTTTCATTTTTCACACGATATTTCACGGCAAGAACAGCTTCAGCATATTTTGTCGCCATGCCAAAGAATGCAGCAAACCACATCCAAAACACGGCGCCTGGTCCGCCGGCAATGACAGCAGAGGCGACCCCTACAATATTTCCCGTTCCAACCGTTGCAGCTAGAGCTGTCATTAATGCTTGGAAGTGAGAAATATCACCTTCTGATGTCTTGTCTTGCTTTGAAAATGCAAGCTTGAGTGAATAGGGAAGCAGCCTAATCTGAATAAAAAGCACTCGAAAGGTCAGGTAAATCCCTGTTCCCACGATCAAAAGCAAGAGTGGCGGTCCCCATAATACGTCATTGATATTGCTGACAATCTGTTCAACCCATCCCATATGTATCCCCCTTTATTTGTGCAATTCTCCTAAAGTGTCTCCTTTTTTTGTATAATGTGTCAATGCCGATGAGAGTTTTTCTTGCAAAGTTTTCAAAAGAAAAAGGGCTTGATATGATAGAGAAAAGGTTTTCGAAAAGAACTCTTAGGGAAAAGATAGGAGGAGAATGAAGGATGATTCATGTGTTATTTGTGTGTCTTGGCAATATTTGCAGGTCACCGATGGCAGAGGCCATATTTAGAAAAAAAGTAGAAGATGAGGGGCTTAGCGAGCACTTTGTGATTGATTCAGCAGGTATTGGCGGCTGGCATCAAGGCAGTCCCCCGCATGAAGGAACGCGAAAGCTGCTTGATGAAAAAGGCATCAGCTATGAAGGAATGTCCGCAAGACAAATCATGGATGAGGACATCACAACATATGACTATATCATTGCGATGGATGCTGAAAATGTAGGGGCACTTCGCAGTATAGCCGGCTATGGGAAACATCACTTTATTGGCCGTCTTCTTGATTTTGTAGAAGACGACGATCGAGATGATGTGCCAGATCCTTATTACACTGGAAACTTTGAGGAAGTCCATGAATTAATTGAAACAGGAATTGACCGTTTTTTGACGTATGTAAAGAAAGAGAACCACCTTTAACTGAAAGGAGATCAGACGAGATGGAAGAAAAAAATCAAATCGTGCTCCGAGGAGCTCTCTTAGGTGCAGCTTGCGGCGCATTGCTGACTTTATTTCATCGGCCAACAAGAATTGCACTCAAAGACAAATGGAATGACTGCCAGCAAAAGCTTGATGAGTACCGTGAGGAGCCAGGCAGAATATCGGCTTGCATGAAAGAAAAGATGGAAGAAACGAAGCAGCTGATGCGAACAGTCTCAGATGATTTGTCATTTTTAAATGAACAGGTCAATCAGTTAAAGGAAACAACCCCAAGGGTATTAGAAATTATTGAAGAAACAAAGGATCACTTTCAATCGAAACAGACAGATTGATCATTGGAGATGAGGCGTATGGGTTTTATTAAAGCGTTAATTGAACGCTTTTTGCTGCATGAAGGACCGGCAAAATCTGCTGAGCTTGCCTATTTCTTTTTGCTTTCATTATTTCCGTTTCTCATCTTCGTACTGACACTCGTTGGGTATTTGCCGCTGACGTCAAAGGATGTCCTAAGCGTCATTTCTGGCTATGCGCCAGAAGGAGCGCTTTCGATGATTGAATCCATCGCCGAACAGACGCTGAATAATCGTAATGGCGGGTTATTATCGTTCGGGATTATTGCCGCCCTTTGGTCAGCATCTAACGGCATTAATGCCGTCGTCAGAGCATTTAACCATGCTTACGAAGTTGAGGAAAATCGTTCCTTCATTCTCGTACGTTTAACATCGATCATTTTAACGATCGCGATGGTTTTGACCATTATTTTTGCCCTGATGCTACCTGTCTTTGGCAAAGAACTCGGTTTATTTGTCGCTAAATTAGTTGGGCAGTCAGACGCCTTTCTCACTGTATGGACTGCGATGAGATGGATCATTAGCCCGCTGATTTTATTGATTGTTTTTACATCCTTATACTATTTTGCTCCAAACATTAGGCTGAAATTAAAATTTGTTCTGCCAGGTGCCATTTTTGCATCGATTGGATGGATTTTGGTCAGCATGCTATTTTCATTTTACGTAGGCGAGTTTGCTAACTACAGTGCGATGTACGGAAGCATTGGGGGAATCATTATTTTAATGATCTGGTTTTATTTAACCGGCATCATGATTATCCTTGGCGGCGAGCTCAATGCGCTTTTACATAAGCGTAAAATCGTACCAGGCAAACTATAAAGAAATTCGGGCATCCTAAAGAAGAACGATCAAGTTCAAACTGAATGGATGGGGGAAACCACATATGTCCAAACAATCGAAAAAAGGCGGAAGCAATACGAAACAAAACAAAGGCCATCAGCCTAAGCACAAAACAAGCGGCAGTGCGAACGGGCAAAATGGATATCACTAAATGAAAAAAACTCCTCTGCATGGGTGCAGGGGAGTTTTTAATTCACAATCGTATATATCGTTTAAGGATAAAAGCGGCATCAGGCTTTGACTCATAGTGAGGATCTAGCTCGAATCCGGCATTCATTGCTACACGTTCACTTCGAACATGACCTACGGGACAAAAAATTTCAAATCCATCGACTTTTGAAAAAAAAGTTTCTGTCATATATTTCACGATCGTTGTCACAATGCCCCGACCTTGCGCGTCTTGACGAATCCAATAACCGATATTGCCTATTTTCTGATTAAACGTCAGGCGGAACACCCCGATCAATTGGTCGTTCAGTTTAATGCCAGCTTCCAACCCTTTTTGTTCATTGTAGATGGTTTGAGTCGATTGAATAAACGTTTTGACATCCTCTATGCTTTTGCAGTGATGAACCCATGGTAGCCATTCCCCTAAATGAGCCTGATTCTCTTGAATAAGCTCCAATAATGTGTCCGCATCATCTAATTGTAGAGATGCCAAAGTCAATTCATTTGTGACGTCGTATGAAAACAAAGATCGACCCTCCATTTTAATGACTTTCCACCACTGCCGCCGTTCGCCCAAATCGAACGCAGAAAAACACGAATAATATCACGATGCTGACAAGGTAAAGTAAATTCATTCCTTCAAACGTTTGCACAAAGATTCCACCGAGAACAGGCCCGAGAATACTTCCCGCACTAAATGCCATTCCGCACATCAAATTTCCAGCAGGAAGCAGATGCTTTGGCAATAAGTCGGTCATATAACTGATGCCAAGTGAGAAGGTAGAGCCTACAGCCATTCCGGCAATAAAGAAACAAATCGCAACAGCCAAAACCGATTGAATGAAAATCCCTGCTAGTAGGAAAAAGAAAGACCCGACGAGAGTCACACATAAAATGATGCGGCGCCTGCCAAACCGGTCGCTGAGCATCCCGAGAGGTAGCTGAAAGACAATACTTCCAATGGCAAACGCAGGTAAAATAAACGCCACTGCATCTACGGTCACCCCGCTTCTGAGTGCATATACAGGGAAGTTGCTATTGAGTGTCGTTTCTAAAAAGCCATAGCAAAAAGGCATCATAAAGGCGACCCAGCCAAATTGAAAAGCTTTCTTAAAGCGCTTTAAACTGTTTGTCTGCTCTGACGTCTGCACTTCGCCCGTATCTGGATATGTATTTTTCAAAACAAAAACAAGCAGCCAAATACATAAACTAACAGCACCGGAAACAATGAAAGGTAAAGATGGATTGATTTCGATGAGTGGTGTTAAAAAAGGTCCAGCGGCAAAACCAAGTCCAAAGGATAACCCATACAATGAAATATTTCGCCCGCGATTTCTCGATGACGACGCATAGGTCACCCACGTCTGTGTAGAGAAATGCAGCATATGATCACCAATCCCGATCATGAGCCGCAGGAAGAACCAGACAACATAAGATTCAAAAAACACAAAGCTGAACAAGCTTAAAAAAACAGCGGCGCCTCCAATGACAATTAACGGCTTAAACCCAAACCGGCGAAGCGGCGCTTCCATAAAGGGAGATGCTAGCAGCACGCCGAGATATAAGCCTGTGGCATGCAGTCCGTTTAACGTAGGAGAAGTTCCGGCATGTTCAAAAATAATCGAAATGACAGGCAATAACGCTCCCTGCGAAAAACCAGATACAGATACAAGTAAAATTAAAATCATAAAATGAATTCTCGACATAAGATGCTCCTTACAAGTTCATGTTTTCATCGTACAATGGAACCATAGGGGTTTCAATAGAAAGGTGGGAAAGGAATGAAACTGATATACGAATCAGGCGGGTGGATCGCGGGAATAGATGAAAGGCAGCTGTATATATCAGCAAATGAAGAAACGGGGTACAGACCATCTCAATTATTCACCTCAGCTATTGCCGGCTGTTTTGGAGAAATGCTCATTCATGTATGCCGGAAAAAGCGAATATCCTGGGAAGGGCTGACGATTACACCTGAAACGACAAGAGCAGGAGCTGTAAACAAAATCTCCCGTATTCATTTACATATTTTATTTGAAGGCGTCCGTACATCTGATGAACAAATAGAGAAAAGCATTACACTGGCATTGAAGCATTGCTCTATGGTGCAGTCTGTGAAAGGTAGTATTGAAATCACCTTCTCACACGAGAAAACCTAAATGTATATGAAGCCGGCACTCACGAAAGAATAACAGTCAGACATATGTAAAGGAGAATGGCTGTATGAATCGTTTGTTTCTTGTGATTGTCGCAATTGGTGTGCCGCTATCGGTGATTGGCAGTTTTCTTCATTTTCCGCAGGCCATCATGTTTGCTGTGTATTGTATCGCGATTATTGGTCTTGCTAGTTTTATGGGAAGAGCCACAGAAAGTCTTGCCATCATAGCAGGTCCCAGAATTGGCGGGCTTTTAAACGCCACATTTGGAAATGCGGTGGAGTTAATTATTTCGTTTTTTGCATTAAAGCAAGGACTGACAGCCATCGTCCTTGCGTCGTTAACTGGCTCAGTGATCGGAAACTTACTGCTTGTGGCGGGACTGTCTTTTTTCGTTGGCGGATTAAAATATAAGCGCCAAGTGTTCAATGTCCACGATGCAAGGCACAACTCGGGCTTGCTCATGTTTGCCATTATTGTGGCGTTTGTCATTCCAGAAGTGTTTTCGGTGGAAATGGCTGAGGAGAAGCAATTTGTTTTAAGCATTGGCATTAGCATTGTGATGATTTTGCTTTATGTTGCAGCGCTCTATTTCAAACTGGTGAGCCACCGAGGTGTCTATGTTGCCAAGCAGGAGAGCTTGGACGGAGAGGCGGAGACGGAAGAAGAAATACCTGAATGGTCTGGTAAGTTTGCCACTTTGATTTTGCTGCTTGCAACGATGGCCGTTGCGTACATTTCAGAGCGCCTCGTCCATACATTTGATACGGTGGGGGAACAATTTGGCTGGAGTGAGCTGTTTATCGGAGTCATTATTGTGGCCATCGTCGGCAATGCGGCAGAACATGCCTCTGCTGTCATCATGGCGTATAAAAACAAAATGGATGTCGCAGTGGAAATTGCTTTTGGTTCCACACTTCAGGTTGCGATGATGGTCGCACCAATCCTTGTCATCAGCTCGCTTTTTTTCAATACGCAGATGCCACTCATTTTCTCCTTACCAGAGCTCATTGCGATGGCATCCGCCGTGTTACTCACAGTCATTTTATCTAATGACGGAGATACCAATTGGTTTGAAGGCGCCACATTACTTGCTGCCTATTTCATTATGGCGATTGGATTTTTCCTTTTATAATCTTTTGTGGATAAGGGACGTCTTTGCGGAAAATACTATGGAAAAATGAATGAGAAAGAGTGATGATATGAAAAAGATGCCCCGCATCATGTTTGTTGTTCTCTTATCCTTAAGTTTTCTATACAGCTTTCCAGCGGAGGCGGCGAAGCCATTTAAGGTGCCAGCGTCTGTCGCCAGTATTTCTAAGGAGAATACGTATCCGAATGCGTCACAGGATCAGCCATTGCTCCAGCCGAGCGAGCTGACAGCCGAATTGTTTAAAACAACGAATGTGCCGATTGAGAATACCCATTTGATCAAAATGCTGAATGAATCCAGCATTTCAGGGACGCCATTAGCTGTTGGTTACCGCGCGACCATTTTCCTTGGAAGATGGGCACTGAGCTATGATTCAAACGAAACGGTGGCCAATTGGGAATACAAAAAAGTGAATACGAATCATATTGATAACAGAGGCGGCAACAAAACAGCCATTGGCAAATATGTTCAAAAGCAGCAAGTAAAAGTGAGCGGCGGGCTCACAGCAAAAGTGCCAAGCCCAGAAGATGTGAAAACATTGATGATGCAAAAAGCCATTCAAAAGACAAAGCTACCCCTCGCATTTGACACAGTCATTGGCGCAGGAACAAAACGAGATCAGTCATACCATGTCTCTCCGAAAAAAGCAGCTTCACTTCATGCCTATGCCCCGGCCATTAACGAAAAAGGAAAGGTGACATACGGAGAAGTGTACCTTGTGCTTAAAGGAAATAAACGCAAACTCGTCGTGAAAAACGTGACCTCACAAGGAATCGGCGCTTGGATTCCTGTTCAGGATCACCTGACGTTTGGGTTTCAAGGGATGAATTAAAACAGTCATCTCCTCTTATCAAGGGGAGATGACTGTTTTTTTGCTATTCGGGTTTCTCTTTTTTTCTTTTTAGCTCATTCATGTAAAAGTCAAAGGCGTTATATAAATACCATACGATAAAAAGAAAGAAGATCACTTTAGTAAATATCGTTAAGTTGTTGAAATTAAAACATAGGCCAAGATAAGGGATGATCATAAATCCATAATAAGAAAACCACCATGTTTTAAAAATGAAACTCAGCTCCTTGGAAATTGTATACATTAACACCTTATCCATATATTACATTTTTTCAGGGAAATAAAAAAGCCTTAGTAGAAGTTGATGAACCTAACGACTACTTTGGCTTAAGTTTTTTATTCCCCTAAATCCACATTATGATAAACCTGCTGCACGTCTTCAAGCTCTTCTAATACATCGATTAGTTTCTCGAATTGTTCTTTAGATTCATCATCTAATGTCACTTCATTTTGAGGAAGCATTGTGATTTCAGCGACAGTGAATTCTTCTACGCCGGCTTGTTTGAATGCTTCTTGTACTTGATGGAATTGATCTGGTTCAGCGTACACAATCACCGTTTCATCTTCTTCCATGATGTCACGTACATCAACGTCTGATTCCATTAAAAGCTCAAGTGTTTCTTCTTCACTTTTTCCTTCGACACCGATGACAGCTGTTTGGTCAAACATGTAGGCAACAGAGCCGCTTACGCCCATGTTTCCACCATTTTTTCCGAAAGCCGCACGAACATCTGACGCTGTGCGGTTCACGTTATTGGTGAGGGCATCAACGATTACCATCGATCCGTTTGGACCAAATCCTTCGTAGCGCAGCTCATCGAAATTCTCTTCCGCACCGCCTTTGGCTTTTTCAATGGCACGGTCTACAATGTGTTTTGGGACACTATATGTTTTTGCACGTTCTAGGACAAAACGAAGTGCTTGGTTTGATTCTGGGTTTGGCTCACCTTGTTTGGCAGCCACATAGATTTCACGCCCGAATTTTGCGTAAATACGACTTGTACTGGCATCCTTTGATGCTTTCTTTTCTTTAATGTTGTTCCACTTACGACCCATCTTCTTCACTCTCTTTCACTTAGAAAATACACAGTATGAGGGTCCCCATGCTGCATGAAATCATTCTGCCTTCTATTATACATGAATTAGTCAAGAGGATAGAAGTTAGAGGGGCTGAATTAAAGCGAATTCTTAACGGATATGTCCAAGCTGTTCAAGCGTTTCATGTTTTTGGAGAGCCCGAGTCAGCTCGGCGCACCTAATAAATAAAGAAATAAGAGCCGATGATATAAAAAATAACCCCATCACAAATGAGGTTATTTTGCAGGCTGGGGATAAACGAGATCTTCAAGCAATTTGACATCATGCTGATGAAGTTGTTTGATCATTTCTTTTCGGACAGCGAGGGCAGCATCGAAATATTTTTCATCTTCGACCATTCCTTTCACTGTGAGCTCAATCCCGCGGTTCAGCTTGTTCAGACCCATAATGCCATGGACTTGAAACGGTTCAATGGCATGCTGGAATTCATCTTTTTTAAGAAAATCATGATGCATTTGATTTAAATTGTCACAGGCCGTTTCTAGTGCTTGAAAGGCTGTATCTGGGTTTTGATTCGCACTAATTAATACAGACTCCGTAATCCGCATGTAGTGCATGTTATAGTTTTGAATTTGCCGGATGTCTCCGTTAGAAATGGTTAACAGCTTGCCGCTCCATTCTCTAATTTGCAAAGAACGGAGACCAATTTCTTCAATCGTTCCATTAAAGAGGTTATTCACTGTCACATAATCCCCTTTATGAATCTGACGTTCATAGATCAGGAAGATGCCTGCTAAAATATCACGAATTAGCGTCTGGGCGCCAAAACCGATGACGATCCCTGCAACACCAGCACCTGCAAGAATTTTTCCGAAATCATGAAAGAAGAGAGAAATGACATAGAATACAAAGCAAATTGAAGCTGTGTACTTCGTCACAGATTTGACCAAGCTCTCGATCGTTTTCTTCTTCTTATCTTCAATAAACTCCGTTCGTTTAAAGAAAATCTGAAGGGCTTTGTTGATGATAAAGACGGCAAGCCAAAGAACAAGTCCAACAATTAGAATTTCAATGTATTTGTTCTTGACCACTGTCAGAAATGTATCGTCCATCTATCGGTTACCCCCTGATTGTACGAGAAGTAAAATCAACATCTTGATAATAGCTGTTTTTCACAAGAACATTCGGACCGAGGCATTGTACGCTTGGACAATGACAATTCAGCTCTTTTGCTAATTTTGTGTCCATCCAGCGAGTATAAGCTGATTGCAATGTATCGGTCGCAATATTTCCAAGCGGCGGTGTATCACCAAAGTCCGTCACAATAATATTCCCATCAAAAATATTCACATTCAACCGTGAGCGTCCGTCAGGGTCATTTCGTACCGTGACATGCTTCTCCTGACGCAATCGTTTGAGGAGGCGCTGGTCTTCTTCATCTGTACTGCAAGAATAAAATGGCAGGGTGCCAAACAGCATCCATGTGTCTTGATCACGAATATCAAGCAGCTGATGAATCGCATCACGCATTTGCGGCAGTGTCAATGATTCAAGGGCGCTGGCAAAATCACTTGGGTACATCGGGTGAACTTCGTGGCGCTGGCATTTCATTTCCTCCACAATTTGCCGGTGGATGTGTTCAATATATGGAAGTGTGCGTTTATTAAGCATGGTTTCAGCAGATACGGTAACACCTGCTTTGACAAGTGCCCGGCTATTTTCAATCATGCGGTTAAATAATTTCTCGCGCTGTTCAAAGGTTGGTTTTCTGTCCATCATCGCAAAACCGACCGTTGCAAACTCTTCGATAGTTCCCCAGTTATGTGAGATGTGAAGAACATCTAAGTATGGAATAATTTCTTCATATCGCGCCAAATCAAGTGTTAAGTTTGAATTGATCTGTGTACGGACGCCGCGTTCATGGGCATACTTTAATAAAGGGACGACATATTCCCGCACAGATTTGAGAGAAAGCATCGGCTCTCCGCCTGTAATACTGATTGAGCGCAGAAGCGGAACTTCATCTAAACGGCGAAGCAGTAAATCAAGCGGCAGTGCATTCGGGTCTTTTGGCTGCAAAGTATAGCCGACCGCGCAGTGCTCACATCTCATGTTACACAACGTCGTGGTTGTAAATTCAATATTTGTCAGCTTCATCTCCCCGTAATCCTGCACATCAAGATAGGCTTCCCAAGGGTCATATGCAGGTGTAATCGGACGAAGTGCTGTTTTTTGGTTCATGGTATCTATCTCCTTTTCATTCGGGCAAACGTGGACCCGCCAACAGTTAATTTTAAGCCCCATCACCGTTATACGCAAGTGGGGTTTCATTGATTTACAAGGGAAAAAAAGATAAGCTAGAAACAAATGCTAAAGGGAGTGTATCTATGGGCAAGGCAGCAGACAGCAAAGAGCAGCAGGTTGATTATTTAAAGAACCGATTAGATATGTTTATGAATGTGATTGATTCATTAGATCCAGAATCAACAGATGTTGAGGATATAGACAGACTGATCCAGATGATTGACGACCTAGAAGCAAAATATGAACGGTTTAAAACCGATTGGAAGGAAGAATAGCTCGCACAGTGCGGGCTTTTTTCTTTAAATTGGCAGGTGCATCAGTGTATGAGTCTCGGTCTTATTCTGCACAATAGAAGAAAAACCGGGAAGTGACGTAAATGAAAAAATACATGCTCATCTGTTTATGTGCGCTTTTTGTATCCATGCCTCTCTCAGAAGCGGAAGCCGTGTCTAATCAGCCCGTCCATTGGGGATTTGCAAAAAGCAAAGAACACAAGCCAGCGGATGCGGGTAAAGAACTGAACGCCCTTTTAAAAAAGTATGATGCCTTCTATTTAGGAAGCACGAAAAAGAAAGAGATTTATTTTACCTTCGACAATGGCTATGAAAATGGGTACACGCCCAAGATCTTAGATGTGCTGAAAAAACATCAAGTGCCAGCCACCTTTTTTGTGACAGGTCACTTTGTCAAGGACCAGCCTGAGCTCGTTAAACGTATGGCGGAGGAAGGTCATATCATCGGCAACCATTCCTATCATCATCCAGATTTAACAACAAAGAGTACGAAAGAAATCAAAGAAGAGCTGGGGCGTGTCAATGAAGCCGTATACAAAATCACTGGGAAACAAGACAACCTCTATCTTCGTCCGCCGCGCGGTGTATTCAGTGAAAGAGTGCTGAAGGAAACAAAAGAGCTAGGCTACCAAACCGTTTTCTGGTCAGTGGCGTTTGTGGACTGGCATATTCATCATCAAAAAGGAAAACAGTATGCTTACGATCAAATGATGAAGCAGGCGCACCCAGGTGCCATTTACTTACTTCATACCGTCTCAAGAGACAATGCAGAGGCATTGGATGATGCCATCACGTCACTGAAAAAACAAGGTTATTCCTTTAAAAGCCTAGACGATCTCATGCTTGAAAAAGTATGGCATCTCCCTCAGCTATAGAAAAAAAGCTTGCAGAACACCTGCGAGCTTTTTCTTTATCCTTCTCTTATTTTACGCTGAAACAAAATCGGATGATGGCGCGAGAAAGAATCAATCAAGCCCTCACCGAAAATCGTGATACTTTGCTCCCAAGGGTGTCCTAGCAAGCCCCAATGCATCTCTTTTGATAAAAAGAAATAATAATCCCCGTTCGGTAGCACAGGCACTGCCCAATCTCCGAATTCATCTTTTTCAAATGAGCCGTATGGTGTGATCCAGTAGCATTCGTGCTGCCAATCAAGTGCCAGCATATACTCGTCTGTTCTGATAAGCTCCTGAAAAACAAGTCATGCTTTCTCTTCAAGGTCTTCATCTGCATGGAGAAGGGAAGAGTCCTCAAAATAAGCAGAAATATCATATGTAATGAAAGGAGAAGGTACGCGAAATGAGGGAAAACGAGAGAGGCTCGGATTAAATTTGAAATCTCGATAGAGCGTCTCCCAAACGAGCTTTAGTTCTTGATGAGACAAAGGAATCCAGTTTTTCATCTAACCGCCTCCTCAGTCATTCACTCTACACATTATTTGAATATGCGGAACCATCCTTTATGCTTAAACCACAAAAGCATACCCGAGACGAGCAGACCCATGAAAATCAGTACGCCAAAATAGCCATACTTCCAGTGTAATTCAGGCATGTTATCAAAGTTCATTCCGTACACTCCAACAATAAAGGTCAATGGAATAAAGATGGTCGATACAATGGTCAGCGTCATCATGATTGCATTCATTCGGTTAGAATTCAGCGTCTGATAGCTGTCTCGTAAATCGGCTGTCATATCACGGTTTGATTCGACAATCTCTGTTAATTTCAGAAGGTGGTCATAGATATCATTGAAATAGGCTTGTCTATTTTTATCGTTTTTCATCATATTAATATTCACGATACGATATAAGAGGTCTCTCATCGGAATAATTGTCCTTCTTAGCTTTAACAAGTCTGACCGAATTCCGAATACTTCGTTCATTAAAGTACCGTACGTTTTATGACCTTCTTCATCTTCGATCTCATTTAACCTGTCTTCAATTTGATAAATAATCGGGAAATAATCATCAACCAGATCATCAATCAGCATGTAGGCAAGATGCTCAGGTCCGCTATTTCGCGCGTGTTCAGATTCTTTTAGCTTTCGCATCACACGATCAATGTATGGTGCTTCCTTTAAATGAAAGGTGACAATAAAACTTTCCCCAACAAACAGGTCCACTTCCTCTGAACGAAGTGTTTTTTGATTGAGAGCATGAAGAACGAAAAATAAATACTCTTCATAAAAATCAAGCTTAGGCCGCTGTAAATAATGGAAGCAATCTTCAATTGAAAGCGGATGAAACTGAAAGAATTCCTTCAGCAGCGCTGCTTCCTTTTCCGTTGGCGCATGAAAGTCAATCCAATACCAGGCGATATCGGGGCTTGAAAGCTGGTGCAATGTTGCATGTTCAATCAAGTCTCCGTTCTTTGTCACTGCAAGTTTTTTCAGCATATACACCCCTCCAGACTTGCATTATATCATGAAGCAACGCCAGTGAACTTATACATTCTCTCCATAAAAAAGCCGATCTCATCACTGAGATCGGTCCATTGTGCGTGTATGATTGATGGATAAAACCGAGAATTAAGGACGACGGAACGTAACAAATTTATCTTGACGGTCAAACCAGCCTCTGAACGCCCAGTTATCCCAGCCGCCATCGCCGTTGTTTTTAAAGGTACCACTTTCAAATACCCAAATACCGTAAACAACGTTACCAAGATTAGCAGTTGCAAAAGTTTTCACGCCGTTAAAGCGGTCTTCATAATTTTGGCTTAGGTTAAAGACCATGACATTATATCTGCCACCAGCAGCATAGAATGTGCTTTCCATCACGCCTTTAACGAACCCAGGACGGTTTGCATTTGCGTTTACTGCGTTAACAATCGCATTGGCAATCCCAAGAACATCGAAGTTGACGTTAACATTAGGACTAGCTGTCGTTCCAGCTTTTCCTTCAGCAGCTTTGTTTAATACAGTTTGCTGTAGTGTAGTAGAGACGGGTGCTGACGTTTTTTTCTCAGCAGCGTCAGCAAATACTGGCAGAGTCGAAGAAACAGCAGTGGCAAGGGCAATAGAAAGAATGGTTTTTTTCATTGGTCGGATCTCCTTTGTTTTAAAATGTTTGGGTCTTCCTTTTCGTAAAAAGTGAAACTAGGTGAAGCCGGTTATCAATGAGGTAAAATATGTTCCTGCAAGATAAAACAAATGATTGCCTAATCAGCTAATTCCTTTGTCACCTCCTTGATATGTCATAATTATACAAATTTTTTCGGGATAGAAGATATCACCCAGAGGTTCTATTTCTAATTTAAGGAAAATGATCCTAAAATATTGGAGGATCATGTCGAATATTAGCTGAATTCGACCAAAAACTTTCATCAGACCAAAAGGAGAATGACCACAAATAAGGAAGATATAACTGATAAATTCTTGTACTCTTTATATTCAAAAGTATTTAATATAGAGAATCATTCAAGCAAAATGAAACAATCGCATCTGCGCGTGTTTGCAGAAAGGAAGAGGGAAAACATGTGGGAAAAACAGCTGGTGGTTGAACCGCCATATCACTTCGATCAAGTGCTAAGACGCTTATCAAATGATCCATTAAAAGCAGTCGATTTGAATAAAAGAGAAATCAAAGTACCAATCAGATTAGAACAAAAACCATACGTTGTCGTCGTTCAAGCCACCGGAACAAAAGAAGCACCCACGTTTCGGGTGAAAGGAAATGGTCCTGAGGAACCTCTCATATGTGAGATGAAGCGGATATTTGGCATGGAGCATCAATTAGACGCTGTGCATGAGCATTTTTCTCAAACAAATCTAGCCCCCGTTTTTGAGCGTCATAAGGGAACACCGCTCATGCTGGATTTTCACTTATATCATTGCTTGATGAAATGCATCATTCATCAGCAGCTCAATCTGGCGTTTGCCTATGAACTCACAAAACGGTTTGTTCATACGTATGGCGAGCAAATAGAGGGGGTTTGGTTTGATCCTTTACCAGAAACCATCGCCTCACTTGAAACGGAGGAATTGAGAAAGCTCCAATTTAGTCAGCGGAAAGCGGAATATGTCATCGATGTCTCGAAGCGAATTGTGAGCGGCTCTCTTTGTTTAGAAGAATTACATGATTTAACTGATCTGGAGGTGGAAGAACGTCTGCTTCCAATTAGAGGGATTGGACCTTGGACAGTTCAAAATGTGCTCATGAATGGACTTGGAAGACCAAATCTCTTTCCGATGGCAGATATCGGGATTCAAAACGCCATCAAGCGGCATTTTGACCTGCCTGAAAAGCCGACAAAAGAAGAGATGGCAGCATTCAGCAA
Source organism: Bacillus sp. FSL W8-0920 (assembly GCF_038593215.1). Taxonomy (NCBI): domain Bacteria; kingdom Bacillati; phylum Bacillota; class Bacilli; order Caryophanales; family Bacillaceae; genus Bacillus; species Bacillus sp. FSL W8-0920. Next base: position 841,014 of record NZ_CP151974.1, read on the forward strand.
GGATTGGACTCCTTATTTAAGCTACGCTTCTTTATATTTATGGAGAAGCATTGAGACAGATAAATGAAAGGGATTTTCTCTCTTTGTCCAAGTCATGGTATACTAATGAGATGGAATAAAATGAAGACAACCTATCAACGGTTCAGATAGAACGGAGAGAATGAAGTGAAGGAAAAACAGCAAGGTGCCCTTTTGCAAAAGGGACAGCAGTTTCCGCTTACCATTAAACGCCTTGGCATTAATGGAGAAGGGGTCGGTTATTTTAAAAAGCAAGTAGTCTTTGTCCCGGGTGCTCTTCCAGGCGAAGAAGTGGTTGTGGAAGCAACGAATGTCCAAGCAAAATATGCAGAAGGTACGGTTAGGAAAGTTAGAAAGCGCTCCGAGCATCGAGTGAAACCGCCATGCCCAGTATACGAAGAGTGCGGCGGCTGTCAGCTTCAGCATTTGGCGTATGAGCAGCAGCTAAAGGAAAAACGAGATATTGTCATTCAATCAATGGAACGTCATACAAAACTATCAGTTGAAGAGCTAGATATCAGGCCAACGATCGGTATGGAAGATCCGTGGCACTACCGAAATAAAAGTCAGTTCCAAGTAGGGCGTTCTCATAGCGGTGACATCATTGCTGGGCTTTACGGACTGAACTCTCATAAGCTTGTACCGATTAAGGAATGCATCGTGCAGCATCCAAAAACGAACAAAACAACGGGCGTTGTCCGCAAAATTTTAGAGAAATTCGGTGTATCGGTCTACAATGAACGGACGAGAAAAGGCGACGTACGATCAATTGTCGTGCGTGTCGGCTTTGAAACAGGGGAAGTGCAGGTCGTTCTTGTCACATCAAAGCCGGAATTTCCAAAGAAAAAAGAAATCGCCGAAGCCATTCAAAAACGTCTGCCAGAAGTGACGTCCATTATGCACAATGTCAACGGTGAAAAAACGTCGGTCATCTTTGGTCATAAGACATCTCATCTAGCTGGCAACATGGTCATTCAAGAATTTTTAGGAGACGTCTCCTTTGAACTGAGTGCACGTGCTTTCTTCCAATTGAATCCGAAGCAAACGCTAAAGCTTTACGACGAAGCGAAAAAAGCGGCAAAACTAACTGGCAAAGAAAAAGTTGTCGATGCGTATTGCGGCGTTGGAACGATTGGGATGTGGCTTTCAGATGGCGCCAAAGAAGTACGAGGAATGGATGTCATCAAAGAATCGATTGATGATGCCAAGAAAAATGCCAAAAAACACGGCATGAAAAACGCGACCTATGTGACAGGAACAGCTGAACATTGGCTGCCAAATTGGGTCAAAGAAGGCTTCCGTCCTGACGTCATCGTCGTGGACCCGCCAAGAACAGGCTGCGAGCGCACTTTCTTAGACACCGTCAAACAAGTCAAGCCAAAACGCCTTGTCTACGTCTCTTGCAACCCATCAACATTAGCAAAAGACCTCGAATATATGTCAAAAGACTACAAAATCGAATACATGCAGCCAGTCGATATGTTCCCGCATACGGCGCATGTGGAGACTGTTGTATCGCTCGTGAAAAAATAGACTTTAATCAAGGCTCGAAAATCAATATTAGATTTTCGAGCTTTTTTTTGTTTTGCGGGCATTTCTTTCATCAGACTTTTTTCTAAATGAACATATACACTTGCAATATTTAAATTAGTACTATATAGTTCTAATTATGAAAAAAGTAAAATTAATGAATCAAAAACGTGTGCTTGAAGTAGCTGCAACTTTATTTTTAGAAAAAGGATTTGCTTATACAAGCATGGATGAATTAGTACGTGTAAGCAAAGTGTCAAAGTCTAATGTGTATTATCACTTTTCTAATAAGGAGGAATTATTAGAAGGGGTCGTTGATTATTGGATTGACATGTATCAATCTGCAATTGATGACGTACTATCTCAGAACCAATTTTTAGTTGAAGAACGTATCCAACTATTTTTAAAGCAATTATCACAAGGAGTTCAATCGAGAGACTATAAAGGAAGCTGTCCATTTATTACTCTTTATATTCAAAGTCCTACACAGGCCACACAAATAAAAGAAAAAATAGGTCTGTTTTTTACAGGATTACAAAAGAAAGTTTCTCTATTGCTGAAACAAGGGGTAGAGAAGGGGGAATTTAGAGATACGATTCAGATTGATGAGGTGGCATCACTTTTTATTACCAATCTTGAAGGCGCGTTATTTATTTCAGAAACATTGAAGGATGCCACTGTCATCACAAAAACAGCAGATCATTTATTTAACTTGCTTCGATAAAAGAAGCATTTTTTTTACATCAAATTAGTACTGAATAGTACTAAAGAGGAGACTTCATATGAAAACAGTATTTTTAATTGGTGGAACAGGCTTTATTGGAAAGGAGTTAGTAAAAGAATTAGCCAAAGAGGATGTGAACATTCTTCTTTTAGTGAGATCGAAAAGTAAGGCAACACGCACTTTTCAAGAAAGAGGTATTTTAAAAGAGGCAGTGATGCACTTTGTTGAAGGTGATTTGACGAAAGTCGATTTGGGTCTAAGTGCTGAAGATAAGGAGAAGGTGTTGAAAACGGATGTGATCATTCACGCAGGAGGACCCATGGATATTCAAACGACAAGTAAAAAGGCAGCTTCCGTCTTTTTAAATGGCGCCAAACATATGAGTGAATTAGCTAAAAGTATTCATCAATCGAAGGGCTTGCAGCAATTTATTCATGTTGTCGGTTATATGAGTCCCTTTGATGATCAAAATAGCAAGATTGAAATTGATGTGTTTAAAGAAGGAAACCATTATTTGAAAATAAAAAATCCATATGAGAGAACAAAATTTTTAGCAGATCTTTATATTCGTCAACAGGCATCAGCAGTAGGTTATCCGCTTTCTGTCATTAATCCGCCAACTGTCGTCGGCAGTAGTCAAACGGGGAGTACAGAGCAGATAGCAGGATTAGGTTTGCTTGTGAAGAGTATGCGAAGAGGGCTCATGCCGGTGATTCCTGGAGGTAAGGATTATAGGTTGCCACTTATTTCAAACGATGAGTTTGCGAGGTTTATTGTGCAGGTTTTCAGATTGGAGCAGCCAGCTATTCAAACATATACGCTTGTTGAAGACTGGCAGCACGATCAGAACATTGGTGAATTATTGAGTATGATGTCAGAAAGTATGAATATGAGGGCACCAAAAATCTCTGTCCCAATGCCACTAATGAAGGCTGTTATGAATAGTGGCGTAAGTAAAATTACTAAAATTCCTTCTGACGGACTGAATTTTATGACAAAACGAACATTCTCAAATGTTGCAGCGAAAAAAATAATGGGAGAAGATTGGTTTAAGAAGACGAGTGTCATGAAATTTTTCCCTGCTGTAGTAGCTGATCTGGATTATCGAATGATGAATCAAAACGGTAAGGATGATCATTTATTTAAACGAACACTATGTGATAACACGACCCTTTACCAATTAAAAGGAGAGGGTAAACCGTTTATTTTATTACATGGTTTATTGAGTGATGGAGAGGATTTATTCCCCTTAGCACAAGAGCTACATGAAAAAACGGGTCAACCTGTATGGATCTTGGATCTTCCAGGTTTGGGACGTTCTCCTTTTAAACGAGAGAAACATCTTCTAGATATGTATTTGAATGTCTTGAAAAAGGTATTGGAGAAAGCGACGAATGGTGCACATCTAATCGGCCATTCATTCGGTGCGTATATTCTCTTGGAAGCATTGGTACAAGAGTACATCGATAAGAAGTATTCAATCACTTTACTTCAGCCGCCTGTTGATAAGAAAAATGCTGCATCGCGACATGTTCCTCAATTGATGAACAAATGGACATTGAAATGGGCAACGACTAATATGATAGGGCGTTATGTATTAAGGAATGGTTTGTTTGAAAATACGGAGAGCATCCCTGAACATTATATTGAAAAAGTCAGAAATAGTTTTACGTCTCCTAGAATATTAAATACGACGGTTCAGCTTAACCATTTACTACAGAAAACCAATCAAGATGATTTCAATGAGGTCACAAAGGATCATCTTCATATTATTTGGGGGGATTATGACAAAGGCTATTCTGCCCCGTCACATCTTGGCAAAGTTGATTTTGTTCCATATGGTCATCATTTTCCACTTAGCCATCCGAGTGAAACGGCAGCATTGGTCATAAGGCAGATGAGGGTATGGGATAAATAAAAGGTTTGAGGTAGACCATCTACTCAAAACGAAAAATGAGATGTTTATGACAAGTAAGCACAATTTTTCGTTCTGGGGGGTAGACCAGTTTGGCTCTAAGCGGAAATGGACAGAAAAGCAAAAAAGAGTAAAGCCGGGTGAAGCAATTCACAATTGATAACACTGTCATAGTCAATTTCTATTTGTATTTTCACCATTCATTATTTTTACATCAATTTTATTTGAGCTCATAAAATTCGACTCCATTCCTTCATTTTTTAAAAGATCTTGAAAGTCATATAGCTAAACAGAAATAATAGGTAAATATGTTATAGTGAAGGAAATCATTTTTTACAGGGAGTTATTAAATATGAGACTGAAAGAATATGAAACATAACAATTTTATACATTCGTAAGAGGCCCACCAAATATTTAATTATTAAAACTGCAAAATGAGTATTGGAGGGCTATTATGAATGACAAACAATTTTCTTCGTTAATAAAACAAGCAGATGAACCTTTTGTTGGGTGGGATTTCGCATTCATATCTGAAACTGGAAGAATGAAAAGTGATATGCTTTCGTGGTCATATGGTAGTATAGCTACTTCTCTTGTTCAAAATGCAAGAATAATGCTAGATATGGGAACAGGTGGTGGGGAATTTTTATCAAAATTGAGACCTTTTCCATCATCAGTTTATGCTACAGAAGGTTACATGCCTAATGTACCTATCGCAAAAGAACGATTAACACCTTTAGGCGTTAAGGTAGTTCAAATTGATGAGGATGAAACTCTTCCGTTTGAGGATGGGAAATTTGATCTTATCATAAATCAACATGAGTCATTTTCATCTAAAGAGGTGAGAAGAATTATCTCGAAAGAAGGTATTTTTCTAACTCAACAAGTAGGTGGACTCGATTGCATAGAGATTAATGAAAATCTAGGGGCACCAATAAATAAGGAATTTATTGATTGGAACTTAAAGCTAGCTTTAAAAGAAATACAGGAGAATCATTTTAAGATTTTGAGAAGTGCTGAAGAGTTTCCTATTCTAAGATTTTATGACATTGGAGCATTGGTGTATTATCTGAAAGCAATTCCTTGGCAAGTGCCAGATTTTGAAATAAGTAATTTCAAGGATGAATTATACACCATTCATAAAACCATTGAACAAAAAGGTTATTTTGACGCAAAACAACACCGATTTATTATTTTAGCTAAAGCAATTTAGTTGGAAATAGAGATTCGATATATTCGAAAGCTCCATCCTAATTTTGAATCAATGACACTCCTGTTACATGCTAAAATCATTAAAAATGAAATATCCACTTACTTTTAGTAAATAAAGACTGTCCGTGATTTGAATACTGGTGTCTAGCTGGTAGGATGATCACGGATTTTTTTATATACTGATGTATAGGAATGAAATAGAGGAGGATGAGAATGAGCCAATTCGATATTCTAACAAAATACATACCGCTGCTTCAGGAAGATCCTATTGGAGAATGGGTGATCGATCAAGAAAATGATGGAACAGCTGAACATCCGATTCAAATGCCTTTTGTGAAATATTCCGAAACGGTCCGTCACTTGATTGAAGATATTTATACCTTTGCAGAACAACACGAAGAGATGGGGCTTATCCGCTACAGAGAAATCCTGATAGAAAATGGGATTGAATCGGGACTGAACGATATGGAGAACGTGGACATTTCAAATTTAAATGCACAGTGTGTGCTTGCTCTTATGATGGAGGTTGTGAGAGCCGAACGATTTAGCGAGGGTGCCATACTCAATTTCTTTACAAACGGAGCTATTGTAAAGTGCCTAGAAAGATTGGATTGTTTAGAGTGATCAAATGAAAAGTAAAACAGATGCAGCCAACACTTTTCCTCCTATGAAAATAGAAGAAATCGATAACATTTTATTAAATGATCTTGATGCAGTAAAAATGGAAAAAGAAGATGAGCGAATAAAATTCATTTTACAAGATCCCTATTGTCCTGATAAAAGTGATATTCACAGTGTGTATGTCATCTATAAAAAGTCTATACTCAATTTACTTGAAGGTAGGATACGTTCTATTCATAGTCATGAATTCATGAATGCTAAGAAAAAGGATCGAACGATTTCTAAAGAAGATATTGAATATGTACTAGAGATGGCTACAGTTGTGGTTCTTGCAAGTGAAAATAATGGAATATTAACAAATTATTTTTATAGCGGAGTCGGTGAAAGGTTAGATCGTATTTTTAATCTATGCTTAGGTTATTCTTCAGATTTACAGAAAAAAGAGAACAAAGTAAGTTTGCAACGGTTTATGAATGATATAAAGATTGTTGAAGAGATGGGCTTGTTAGAAAAATTTTAGAATAATGAGCAAAACCTAGATGTTAGAGACATCTAGGTTTTTTCGCGCTTTTGAAAAATTTATTCAACTTCATGTTGACCTTCCCCTTAACTGAAAGGTTTATACTTTGATCAGATCAACAAAACGGAGGAGATGCAGGATGTTCAAGATCGGCGATTTTTCTATGTTAAGTAAAGTGCCTGTTAAAACCTTAAGATATTATGACCAAATTGATTTATTAAAGCCTAAGCAGATTGATCAAGATTCAGGATACCGTTATTACTCAGCTGAACAGCTGCTTGAGGTCAACCGAATTTTTCTGTACAAGGAATTGGGCTTTACGTTAAAGCAAATGGCTCAGCTTCTTCGTGAAGATATCTCAGTAGAGCAGATTCAGGGCATGTTTCTGCTGAAAGAAAGTGAAATTCAGCAATTGATCGAGAGAGAACAACAGAAATTAGCGCGTATTAAGGAGCGGATGCACCTCATCAAACGAGAGGGATGTGTTGAAAAAGAACAGGAGGTCATCATCAAATCCGTTGAAAGCAAACGCATCATGTCTTTTCAATCCAACGGAACTGTTGACGAAATTCCTTCATTCTTTCAAATGTTTCATCATTTATTACTTAAACATCAACAAGAATCGATCTCTGGACCACAAGTAGTGCTATGGAGGGAATCATTCGAAAAAGAAAGTGAGTTCGAATTTGAGGTGGGGTATTCCGTCAAAGCGTTAAGGGGCACTCTTCCTCAAGGGATCACGATACGTACATTACCTGCTGAAGAAACCATGGCGACATTATTATTTCATTCACATTCTCCATCTGCCCAAACAGCTTGTATTGACCTGGCGACATGGATCGAAAATAATGGATACCGTGTGAAAGAAGACCAGCCAGGCCGAGAGATTTATTATCCATTGTCTGAAAATGAAGAAGGCAGACTCATTGAAATTCAAATTCCGATTATAGATGAAATCAAATCGTAAGCATTGTCCAAAGGAGAAACGTCACGATGAAAAATAAAACCGTTGTCTATTTACTTGCATTAGCAGCCTTTTTAATCGGAACAATCGAATATATCATTACAGGCATTATCCAGATGGTCGCAGATGATCTACATGTCACGACGTCTGCCGCTGGATTATTGGTCACGTCTTTAGCGCTCTCAGCGGCAATCGGCGCACCGATTGTCATTGCACTGACCATCAATATAGACCGCAAAAAAATACTGTCATGGATGTTAATTATTTTTATTTTAAGTAATTTCATCACAAGTGTCAGCCATTCGTTTGAAATGGTGATGATGACAAGGATTTTACAAGGAATCAGTGGGGGAACGGCTATTGTGGTGGCAATGGCTGTTGCGACTCGTCTTGTAGAACGTGAAAAAAGAGGAACAGCTATTGGTATCATTTTAATGGGACTCAGCAGCTCCTTGGTTTTAGGCGTTCCAATCGGGACATTTCTAAGCAGTATGATCGGATGGAAAGCATTATTCGCAGCCATTGGATTGATCACGCTTATTCCGCTGATTGTAGTGTATAGGCGAATCCCCTCTATGAAAGAACAAGAACCAGTGACGCTTCGTATGCAGTTATCGATTTTAAAAGACAAGCGAATATTACTGGCGGTGGCAGTGACGCTATTCTATGTAGGTGGATATGCCACGTTGTTTACCTATTTAACGCCCTTCCTGCAAGCATCAGCAAATCTTAGCATCACAGAAATCAGTGGCATTTTGTTACTAGCAGGAATATGCAGCTTTTTGGGCTCCAGCCTTGGAGGGATGGCGGCAGATAAAAAAGGCCCAATATTCACGATTTTCTCAGGAATCACTCTGCAAATCATCATGCTCATGCTGCTATCATTTGTCACAGGGAATCTCGTGGTCATGGTGGCTGTCATCATGATATGGATGATCGCTACATGGAGCACATCACCAGCTCAGCAGCTATATCTTGTCACACTTGTACCAAAATCTCCTGATATCGCATTAAGTGTCAATACATCATTTATTCAATTCGGATTTGCATTAGGCTCTGGTGTAGGAGGGATTGTGCTAAGCGAAACATCTATATTAAACCTAAGCTGGATCAGTGCTGGCACTGTTTTTCTCGCTCTACTCATGACCATTCTAATGGTAGCATTTGACCGATTTTCTCAGCGCAAGAGTTTGAAGGTGATCGAGCAAGGAAGCTAACTTACATTCAATGTTGTATGAAAGGAACTACTTATTTCGGGTAGTTCCTTTTTGATTTGAAGAATGCACCAGTGAAGTTGTTTATTTGCTACAATAGGAGTCAATATTCAAAGAATGAAAGCATCAACAAATTCCTTTTAAAAACAATGAATATCAAACAAAAGAACCACTAGACAAGGAGAGAATACAGAATGCCAATAAGTGAGGAAATGATCAATCGAAAAGGCGCTCGAAAGGGGACTGATATCCCTCATGACGTCTTGACCCTTTTGAATCAGGGAGAGATTGAAAGTGTGAATTTAACTGAATGGCTGGCTGTCAATCATATGACGCTAATACAGCATGTTTTGCCGTCCGTTGGTTTAGAGCATCGTTTAGACGATGTATCATCTGAGATCACTAAACAAAAAGCTGAATCAGGAATGAAAGCCATTCGGCTCATTGGTCAATTGTTAGATGACGTGCTACATGAAGAGAATGAAGAAAAACAAGCGGAAGTGCTGCTGGCATTTGCTCACCACATATCTGATAGCGTTCGCTGTTGGGCTGCTTATATGAACAAACAGAGTTTATCAACACTGGAAGAGAAACTTGCGTACATTCAGCCATTTGCAGCTGATCATCATTTTGGTGTTCGAGAAATTGCGTGGATGTCAGTAAGAGAAAGTCTAAGTCTTCAGCTCGATCAAAGTATAGAGCATTTAACAGAATGGGCAAAAAGCGAGGATGAAAATATTCGCCGGTTCTCTGTAGAGTCGCTCCGTCCGAGAGGGGTATGGACAAAGCATATTGAGTTATTAAAACAGGAGCCAGAGAGGGCACTGCCTATTCTAAATTTACTCAAATCTGATCCATCCACATATGTTCAAGATTCTGTAGGAAACTGGCTCAATGACGCTAGTAAAACACAACCAAATTGGGTAACGAACCTGTGCGAACAGTGGTCAAAGGATTCTGATACAAAAGCAACTAGCAGAATTGTTAAGAAAGCCAAGAGAACGATTGTGAAGGGGAATTTGTGAATAAGAATTTGAACTAAATGAAGGGGGTTTCTATCAATCATTCAGAGAGAAAGTTTTAAAGCGAGCTCAGTAAACAGATTGCCCCATTTCATGGGATATAGTCTCTTCAATTCTGCATTCTATATATATCTTAACCTCTCATTGTCATACTTTTGAATGAAATTGACTCAATAGAATTGACGAGGGAACCATGAATAGGTGAAGATGAAATAAACTGTAAGATAAAGGGAGGCGAATGATGATACATATCGTATTTGGAGCAGCAACTGCCGGTAGTTTAAAACAAGCATTGCGCGAAATGAAGCAAGACCAAGTAAATGAGATCATCGCCTTTGATGACATTTATTCGATTGGACCCCTTCTGCATTTACATGAACAAGAAGGACAGGAGAAACGTATAGAGTGGCTTCGTCACGTGATGTCAAATGAATATGGCTATTTTGATGACATGATCACCAATCAGCATAGAATGTTTCAGCAAATAAAAGATATAAAAGATGGTACGAGTATCCTCATCTGGACAGGCAATAATGCCCATGAGCAAATTGGTTTGCGATATGCCATCTATTTATTAAAAGAGAAAAACATTGAATTGTCTCTCATCAATACAACGACTGCATTTGATCAGCTGTTCAATACAAATACAAGACGAATGGATATTCGACATGCCGGGGAAATCACAACTGAAAAATTGAAGGTTTTGTACAGATGTAAAGAGCATATTCATGCAGTGTCAAAAGAAGAAAGAGAGAATTTACAAAACGAATGGCTATCATTTGCTAAAGAAAACCATACCCTGAGGATATGGCAAAAAGGACAAACGATCAGTGTACCAGAAGATGAATTTGATGCTTATTTAGTGAAAATGGCTAAGCGGCTTCATCAGTCAGATCCCGAAGAGGAGTACATCAAAACTCCACGTTTAATTGGGGAAGTCCTCGGTCATTTAGAACAGTATATCGGTGATGATTTTATTGAGCATCGACTCAAGACATTAATTGATCAAGGAATTTTTGACATGATAGGAAGGCGCACTTCCATGCGTTATTACTCAATTAAATTGACAGACTTCGGTCAGCACTTTAAAAAATGGGTGTGCTGTCGAGAATTTGAGGATCATCCTTTTGTGAAAATTGAAGGAGATTACGGTGGTGAACCTTTTCATTGTGGGCATTGTCAATGTCATTTAGAAAGAGACGATGTACCAATAAGCGATACCCTTTTCTCGAAGATTTGGAATTGGGCTATACAGTATGGCCGCTGGTTTGACGAAGAGACAGATGATTTGCTGCCAAATGGTGCAGACATGGAAAAGAAATTCAATCAAGAAGGAGAGCGTATCACTGAAGAAGTGAAACGGGCCCTATCTCCCGCGTTTAAAATTGAATACAGCCCAAGTAAATACACGCAACATATCATTTAAAGAATGAAAATTCAATTGCACTGCAAAAAAATAAAGCTTTACATGATCCATCACCTTCATGTAAGATATGGAGAAATTAAAAGCGAAGAAAAGGACATGAGCCATTTTTACTGGTTACCAGAGAGGGAAGTCACGCTGAAATCTTCCTAGCGCAGAAAATTGTCTTACCACCTTTGAGCTGTATTGGGGAAATCATAGTATCCAATATCGTCTACGCCACGTTACGGCACCAGAGCCATAAAGCGAATACGCGTTATGGGAATTTGGGTGGAACCACGGATTACACATTCGTCCCTTTATGAGGGATGGGTGTGTTTTTTTGTTCTCTCAACGATTATCATTGCTTTGAAAAGGACATGAGCCACTTTTATCGGTTACCAGAGAGGGAAGTCACGCTGAAATCTTCCTAACGCAGAAAAGTTGTCTTACCACCTTTGAGCTGTATTGGGGAAAATTGAAGTATCCAATACCGACTATGCCACGTTACGGCACCAGAGCCATAAAGCGACTATGCGTTATGGGAATTTGGGTGGAACCACGGATTACACATTCGTCCCTTTATGCGGGATGGGTGTGTTTTTTTATTTTTAAAAAAGAAAGGTGTGTCAGTCATGAGAGAAAACATGGTGAAGATTCAATTTCCAGATGGAAAGATAAAGGGGTTCTCTGCAGGTACGACTGTCGCAGATGTTGCCTCCTATATTAGCCCGAGCTTAAGGAAGAAAGCAGTGGCAGGAAAGATCAATGAACAAATGGTCGATGTAAGTCATCAGCTGGAAAGTGATGCTCGGCTGTCTATTGTCACACTCGATTCAAAAGAAGGGCTTGAAGTACTGCGCCATACATCGGCACACGTATTAGCCCAAGCTGTGAAAAGGTTATTCGACAATGTCACACTTGGAATCGGACCTGTTATCGAAAATGGATTTTACTATGATATGAAGCTGAATCAAACATTAAGTGTAGAGGATTTGGTTGCAATTGAAAAAGAGATGGAAAAGATCATAAACGAGAATCATCTCATCCAAAGAAAGGAGGTCACTTACAAAGAAGCTGAATCGTTGTTTGCACATGATCCATATAAGCTGGATATTTTAAAACGACTCCCATCTGAAGAAGCCATCACAGTGTATCAGCAGGGTGAATTTATCGACTTATGCCGCGGGCCTCATTTACCTTCTACTGGGTTCGTAAAGTCATTTAAGCTAACACGTGTTGCAGGGGCTTATTGGCGGGGGGATAGTCATCAAGATGTATTGCAGCGAGTGTATGGTGTAGCGTTTCAACATCCAAAACATCTAGCTGAGTATCTTCATTTCATGGAAGAAGCAAGCAAACGTGATCACCGGAAATTAGGGAAACAATTATCTCTGTTCACGTTTTCGGAAGAAGCGCCAGGTATGCCGTTTTATTTACCAAAAGGTCAGATTGTGAGAAATGAATTAATGGCCTTTTCAAGAGAAGTGCGAAACAAAGCGCAATATGAAGAAGTGAGCACACCGTTTATGATGAACCAAGAGCTATGGGAAAAGTCAGGTCACTGGGATCATTATCATGAAAATATGTATTTCTCAGAAGTAGATCATACAAGCTTTGCTTTAAAACCGATGAATTGTCCAGGGCATATGCTCATGTTTAAAAATAACTTATATTCATACAGAGACCTTCCGATCAGAATGGCTGAGTTCGGTCAGGTGCATCGTCATGAATTTAGCGGAGCATTAAATGGATTGTTCAGGGTCAGAACTTTTTGCCAAGATGATGCCCATATTTTTTTGAGAGAAGATCAAATTGAAGCTGAAATCAAACGGATTTTCCAATTAGTTGATCATGTGTATCGGACATTTGGGTTTGAGTACTCTGTGGAACTATCCACTCGTCCAGAAAAAGCGTTAGGGGATGATGCCATTTGGGATATCTCTGAATCAGCGCTAAAGAATGTGCTTGATCGGCTAAAGGTCGATTACCAGCTAAATGAAGGAGATGGGGCATTTTATGGACCGAAGATCGATTTTCATATTAAAGACGCCTTGCAGCGGAGCCATCAGTGCGCCACAATTCAGCTAGATTTTCAAATGCCTGAGAAATTTGATTTAACATATATCAATGAAAAGAATGAAAAGGTACGACCAGTTGTCATTCACAGTGCCATTTTTGGTTCTCTAGATCGTTTCTTTGGGATTCTCATCGAGCATTTTGCAGGTGCCTTCCCGTTATGGCTGGCACCAGTGCAAGTACAAATCATTCCTGTCTCAAAGATTCACCTTGATCATTGCCTTGAGGTGCAGCAGCAATTAAGAAAGATCGGAATCAGAGTCACAATCGATGAACGGGATGAAAAACTCGGCTATAAAATGAGAGAAGCACAAATGCAAAAAATCCCTTATATCGCTGTCATTGGTGATACAGAAATGCAAGAAAAAACACTGAATATCAGACAGCATGGAGAAAAGACATCTAGACAGCTCTCTATTGATGACTTTAAATATCTGGCAGCTCAACAAATAAAAAACAGAACAGTTGCTCAAATATGATGTGATGATTTCTTGAAGAAGAATAAGACGTTCGAATGATGGGCGTCTTTTCATTTGCGAAAAAATCCGAATTGACAGTAGAAAGGGAAAATATTGAAACATTTATTCAGTGAAATCGTAATAAAGATAGAGCGTTCAACAGAAACCTTTGAAACGGAGAGGAGTATTACATGGAACAAGCTGCACTGAAAAAGATGAGGACAAAACAAATAGCTGTCTCTAATTTGATATTCGGACTTATGATCATCGCTTTTTTTATGGTGATTCAAATCTTTAATATCCAACTTACACATTTCTTTTTGTGTTTAGGAATTTTAATGCTTCTCCAAGGCATTATCGGCTTTATCAAAAAAGGAAAAACAAAGTTTTTCATACCTATTTTTGAGCAGGTAGCTATTTATGAAAAAGAGAAATTAGGAAAAGAATGGGAGAAAGAAAAATTTTCAGAGAATGTTTGGAAAGTCGTATTGAGTGGCATTATGTTTTTTCAATCATTTAGTTTTCAAAATGTAACGAATCCATTTAGTGACATCGAGCCTGTATTGACCATTTTATTGTTTTTAATCGTTCTAGCCTCTATCAATATAAGCATGCTTTTTCGCTTTAGAAAAATCGATCGATCGACTGAAGGAGAATTAACAGGCTATACAAAAGAGTCTAACATGATGGGAATTGCTTTAGGGTTATTGATGGCAATCATCATCTCTATCTTTATCGTCATTTTTCTTCTTCCATAAAACATCATTATTTAGAGGTGAAACCATTGAATGCAAACATACAACAATTGATTGATCAGACAAAGGCGAAATTTGGCTTAGATCTTTATGATCTAAAAAGACACAGCTTTCATCGTTACGTCAACATGTTCAATGAAACGATTTATACATTGAATATGGAATGGTTCCCCTCTCATGAAGCTGAACCTGAGGACGACGATATCAACCCAGACGGCACAGCTGTCATTGAAGTGAATTTGAATACAGGACAGATTGAATCGGTTATTTTTGTCATGGACAAAACCTATGCGCAGCAGGGTGTCACGTTTAAGAGACCTTATCCAGCTCATGTCATTCAATGGATCGAACAAGAAACAGGGTTGATCTATGATGAGCATTTTCATATGCATCAGAAGGAGAAAGGGGAACTTTCTTTCGAAGAAGCAATAGATGGTGTGAAAGTGACGCCATCAGGCAGAATCGAAGTGAAATGGAATGAACATGGACAGCTCATGTACTTTACACACCACGGCCCATTTTTAGCCAAAACATTACTGAAAGCTGAGGAATATGCACTTTCTCTTGATAAGCTGGAGAACTTAGCCGAGCAGCAAGTACAGCTGTTTCAATGGCCTTCCTTCGAGCACAACCGAATCCGATCTATTTATGCATTAGAAGAAATTTATGTGAAAAACGATGGAACAGGAACGCTTCCGTTTGAAATTGGGCGTGAAGAAACGCACTTTATACACATGAATGAGGTCATTGAGTGGAATGAACCGATAAACAATGCCTTTGAAAAAAAGGAAATGAACATGCATGAGAACATTTCAGCTGAACAAGCTTTCTCATTGGAACCGTCACCAGATACTTTCCCGATATCAAAAGAAGAGCAAGCTGAGTGTATCAAAGCAGTCCGAACCTTCTTGGCGCAAAAATATCCAAAGGATACAGGGAAGTGGGTTCTGAAAACACTCCATCGTGAGCATGGATACATCCATGCGATATTAAAAACGAACGGGCAAGAAGGCAGTGGGTTTATGGACAAGATCAAGGTCTTCATTGACGCCAGCTCGTTTGAAGCCGTTAATTACATAGATAAAAAAGAAATGTTTCAAGTGTGCGGGATACTCAGCCCCTCTCAAGCGGCAAATGAAATTTCTGTATCTCAGACAGAAGCCTTTGAAAAATTGAGAGAACGTCTTGAACTTACACCTATTTACGTCTATGACGAAGCGCAAAAACAATATGTTCTATGCGGAAAGCTCGATTGCCATGTTGGTGTTGATGCAGAGAGCGGCGAAGTGTTTTCTTTGAAAGAACAGTGAGAAGCTGTTCTTTTTTGTCTCATTGCACCAATTTTTTGAAGAAATTTGGAATTTTGTAGCAGGAAGTTGTCGTTTCATCACGAAAGAAACAGATAAGAATATGATCATAGGTCCATCGGTTGGAATATTAGTAGACGTCATACATATGAAACACTCATGACAGTAAAGTTGATCTACAATGCTTTTTGAAAAAAATGAAATCGTGTCTCTAGTAGTATACGACATTTGGTGGGCTGACATCATAGGATGACTTTGAACATGTTTGATTTAGGTAAGCTTGAAGCCATGATAGAAGAAAGTGAGGATGTCTACCTTGAGTACATTGGAAGTGTTTCGTCAGTTTTTGGTTGACCATTATCCTGCGTTACAAGATGAACTTTGGCTAAAAGATGTTGATACCCTTCGAATCTCTCCTATTCTTCATCCTTTTCTGAAAAGCAAGCTGCCAGAGGGGATCGAAAAATTCACTTGTGTCCTATTCACGCAGCAGACAGATCAAATGGCTGCACCGCTCAAAGTATACCTTCTATTAGATGAATATGAGCAATCACTTTATGCCATTGATTTGATGAATGAACAAATAGTGCTTCATTAATACAGAAGCAAAAAGCTGCTTGAGAGCCCCTCAGCAGCTTTTTTTGATGAACATTAGCCTGTCATATCAACCAATCTTGAGTGCAAGTTGTCCAATTCTTTCTTTGTTGGAAAAGAGCTGATCAGCAGCGTAGACCGCCCGAATTGAATCGGAAGCTCAGTATCAGTCACAATCATATCAATCCCAAGCTGATCCATCGTGACATCATTTAATGTATTCTCTGGACTTGTGAAAATGTGAATGAGGGGAGGTACGCTTAATTTAATTAAATCAGCAATAAACAAGCTATGATAATAGCCTAATGTTGAAATAACAAAAATGTTCAGCGCGTTTCTCCGTTCCATCTCCAAATGAACAAGTCCTCTCCAGGAAGACGTAATCATACGAATCAATTCACGTTCATTTTTCACAAAAGAACCGAGGATATCGTCTGTTTTTAGCTCTTGGATGATATGAGTAATCCTCGAATAGAAGTAAGGAAACTGTTTTTTCACCTCTGATAAATAGCTCGATTTCTTTTTGAAAAGGAACCCATCTCTCACGGTAATTTCATTGGAATACACATAATATTGGAGAAGAATGAGTGTCATCACCTTGCGATTCGCTATTTCTTGATGAAAAATCGACTCCAATTGGTTGATAAATGAATGAATGGCATCATAAAGTCGTGGTGTATGTGATTGGAAGAACGTCAATTTTTCTTCGACAGTTTCAATTGATTTAAAGTGTCCAATAGCTGGTTCGATCAATAGCAAAAAGACAAATTCATGATGATCCAGCGTCACATCAAATACGTCTTTGGTCATTCGGCAAATATGCTCTTCCCATGTTTGGATTTGATCATAGATCCCTTTGGCTACAGAAGTTTGTTTTTCCTCTTTCATTGAGTACGTATATTTACGGCTTATTGTGAAATTTTTCCTCATTCGGTGAATGGAAACGGCAAACCATAGGCAGTATTTATCTATCGCCACATCTGGTACATTGACTTCTAGCACCTGAAATAGCTCCTGTAATAAATCAACTGCATCTTGCTTTTGAATATCATCGAATGGCCAAAGCCGGCTTCCATACACTTCAAACAAAAATTCAACAAAGAATTGACGAATCTCCTTCTCATTTCCATGGAACTGCATACTATCTGGGCGTAATTCAATGTCATAAGAGATAAGAATGGAATTGATTTTATGAATGGTGTTGTACAATGTGGATCTACTGATATTAAGCGTGTCCATCCATTCATAGAAGGACCTGTTTTGTTCGAAAAAAATGCCATCAATCAATCGAATTTCAATCGTATCTTTTAAAATTTCCTTGATATAGTAGTCCACTCGTATCGTCTGTGTATAACAAATGGATATGCCTTGTCTTGGCTTTATGTGGATTAACGGCTCACCATTCTCTGTTTTGAACGATTTCATTTGTTCTAAATCGCTTTGGATGGCACGAACCGAACCGATATGTTCATTCGATATCTCTTGAAGGCTCCACCACTTATTTTTAGATACAAGCAGTTTTAAAATGTTTATCCATCTCTTTGATTTATTATCAATGAGCTCCATCAAACAACTAACTCCTTTCCTTGGCTTGCCTCTATATTATGAAGTTCATTTAAAGAACATTTGATTCTCAAAATAGGCATGAAATGATTGTAATGTTTAGGCTAAATCGTTTTGTCTTCACTTTTCATGATAAAAGAGAAAAAAATTAGACGAAAACAAATGTTATGCCCTGATTCTCCATATTTTTCATTTATAAAGTGGTAAGTAAGCCATGAATCCTATAAAAATGGATCATTTTAGATATTTTGTTTATTTTTTTGCTGTTGAAACGGTAAATGTAAGAATAAAACGCAGCAACTTTTTGATTACCATATGAAAGGGAGTAGAAAGGAATGCGATTTATATAATGCTGAACTGTCTCACCTTACATACGATATGATACATGCTTGTTTCATATGAACGAACCATATGTGAATACATGCTTATATATGCATGTACACATCATTTATTGTTCATTCCAGTATAAATAGAAAAATTCACATTTATTCTTTTCACGATCCTCTCACTATTCCCCATTTCTATAGACCCCTACCCAGTTATTATATCCACTACTCATGATTCCCTTTCAAGCTCATGATTGATCAACTCATTTTATTCATAGGGTCTTAAGGGGCAAATTTTTAGAAAATATTTGATCAGAAGCGGAGTGATTGATCTGACAGTATACAAATGATTTTTTTATCATGGTTGAAAATTAATTTTAGAAAAGGGTGGATGTATTGAAAAGAATATTGTCATTGGCTCTCATCGCGGTGTTAGTCATACAGTCTAGTATATTAGGAATCTTGCCTTTAGCAGGGGCACAAGCAAAAGAAAGCCAAGAAAACATTTATGGAGATATTGAGTTTGCTGATAGCGAAGGAAACAAGTTATCAAACATGGAAGATCAGCAAGTCAGAAAGGCAATTGTCCATTGGTCGATAAAAGGAATCGATCTAAAAAAACAATATCCGTATGTTCTCACTCTTCCTTCAGCCATACAGGTAGAAAAGGAACAGAAGGAACCCATTACTGTGGGTGACATACTTGTTGGTGAGTATACCGTTTCAAAACAAAATGAAGTGACGGTCATATTTAAAGAAGATGTTGAGCTTGATCCAAATTTAGAAGGATCAATAAACATAGATGTAATCAGTATAGCTGAGCCAAAAGAGAAAACAAAGCAAAACGAGCGTGAAGAAAGCCTTCCAAAAGATGACTCAACCTCATCAGAAAAAGACGATAAGAATCAAGAAGCCGCTCAAACGAAACAAAGCGATGAAGATGAATTACTAAAAAACAAAGTGAGCGTATCTAAGCGTGTAGGGCTGCAAAGTGTTTCAAAACAAATGCTGATACAAGAAAATCTTCTCACTGATGCAAAATTAATTTTTGAAGATCAGGATGGAAATTCAGTTGATAAGCCTGACATCAACTCGCTTATTTCCATTAACTATGAGTGGGCGATCCCAAATGGTCATAGCTATAATGGCGGGGATACATTCCATTTCAAGGTTCCAGAGGAATTAGTGATTTATGAAAAAATCGATCGTCTCGAGATGAAATTTAATCAGGCAACCATTGGTTATTTTTCTGTAGATGAGAGCGGAAATGCCTCCATCGAATTCACTGACTTTATCAAACAATATTCAAATATCCATGGAACACTTCAAGTATGGACACAATTAGATCAAAAAACAGTCATTACTGAAGAAAAAGAAGTGGTCATTACCCCGATTGAAGGCAAAGATACGATATCGATCCCGATTCAATACATTCCAAATGGTCCAAACGTCTCTAAAAAGGGAGAACCAAATCGATCTTACAATGCTGAAACCATTCAATGGACAGTCGATTTTAATATGGACTTAGACGATGTGAAACAAGCGAGACTTTTAGATCCGATTCAAGAAGGTCAAGCGTTAAAGAAAGATTCAATCAAGCTTTATCGTGTTGATACAAAGCTAAATGGTGAAACATCGCTTGGTCAGCTGCTTGACGAAAACCACTACACAATTGGCCAAACAGCAGATGGTCAAGATTTCACGATTGAATTTAAAGATGACGTGCATCTAGCTTACCGTTTAATGTATGAAACGGACATTACGAATCAAGATCAGTCTGCGTTTCGTAATAAAGCGTCCCTTGTCTCTGCTGATAAAGTGATTAGTTCAGCAGAAGGAACAGTGAATGTGACAAGAGGCAGTCCTTTAAATAAAAAAGCCGCCCACTACGATCCAGTCACACAAACAATTACGTGGGAAATTCGTTACAACTATAACGAAAAAAAGATTGCTGAAAAGGATGCTTTGTTAGAAGACTTCTTTAATGGCACACAGGCGCTGATTTCTGATTCATTTCAAGTCAAGGAAGTCACAATTGATCAGAATGGCAAAGAATCAGGAACAAAAGCATTTGAACATTATGTGGTTCAACCTCAAAAAAAGGATGAACAAAACGGGTTTACCTTGCAATTCAATCAAGATATTCAATCGGCTTATCTCATCACATATCAAACAAAAGCAACCGAGCGGATTTTCGAAGCTGAAGAGATTATCAATACTGTAACAGCTGGCAAAGAGAGCAAACAAGGGAAGCAAAGAATTGATCAACAAATTCTAACGAAAAATCATGGAACACCGAATTACAAGAACAAGACTATTCCATGGCGTATCACCTTCAACAAAGATCAACAAACCATGAACAACCTGATATTAAAAGATACGTTTACAAACGAAGGATTGACGCTGCAAAAAGATAGTTTAAAAGTGACGACAGGTAATACAGTGCTTGAAGAAGGCACAGATTATCAAATAGTTGAACATGCAAATGGATTTGATATTCAATTTACGAAAGAAATCAAGACAGAACATACCGTCACATATACAACGTCTTTTGATTATGAAAAAAGAGCAGATAAAGATCAAAAGAACCTGCGTAATCATGTAAAGCTTGAATGGATAAATGAAGATGGCAAGGATTTGACGAAGGAAAATCAGTCTGTCTTCACGCCTGACACATACACGCAGTCAAATGGTTTTAAGAACGGAACATATGATGCAAAGAAAAAAGAGATCACATGGAATATCGGTGTGAACTATAACTTGAAACATTTAGAAGAGGCGAAAATCGAGGATTTCATTCAAGGAAATCAGCGTTTGCTTAAAGATTCAATCACCGTCTACTCGCTTGATTTACAAGGCGGGGAAAATGGAGCGGAAGAAAAAGAGGTATTAGCGAAAGAACATTATGACATCAAATTCCTTGAAAATGAAAAAGGAGAATCAGGCTTCGAAGTCATTTTCAAACATGCCATTGATTCCCCATACAAAATCACGTATCAAACAAGTGTTGAAGGAATGGATTTAGTACAGAAAACCTATGAAAATAAAGCGACCCTTTATGATGGAAAGACGAAAGAATCAGACGTAAATGCTGTGGTGTCCATTCCAAATGGAGGGAAATACACGAGCAAATCAGGAAATCAGCAAGGGAAAGTCATTGATTGGAAACTCAATATCAACTTTGGCCAATCAACAGTCCAAGATGCGACGATTATAGACCATCCGAGCAGTAACCAAGCGATAATAGAAAACTCATTTCATCTCTATTCGACGACAATAGATGAAAAGGGGCAAGTGACCAAAAAGGAAGAGCTGGAAAAAGGGAAGGACTATGAACTAGACCTTGAATTCGATCCAGATTCTTTTCAAATCAAATTTAAAGAAGAAATCACGAGACCATATATTTTAGAATACCAATCTCTCATTTTAGATAAGGTGGGAAGTACACTTCAAAACGAAGTAACGTTTAGAGGTGAAAATGTAAAAGAAATCAAAAAGGAATCCGAAGCCTCAATTGTGGTCAAACGCACCGCTGGTATGGGAGATGGCACAGGAGCGATTGGCGCTTTAACCATTAAAAAGGTAGACGCGAGTAGTGGAAAAGCGCTAAAAGGAGCAAGCTTTTCTCTGACAGATGCTGCGAGCGGTATCGTCATTGGAACAAAGACAACAGATGAAGAAGGAGCTCTTCGATTTGATCGTCTTCTGTATGGTGACTATATCGTGACAGAAGAGAAAGCACCTGATGGTTATATTAAGACGAAGGAACCAATCAATGTAACGATTGATCAGCCCTACGAATCAGAAGATCAAGCGAAAACAGGAAATAGCATGACGGTGCAGAACCAAGAAATCCGCCAGCATGTCAAGTTAACGAAAAAAGACAAAGAGACGGGTGCGGCATTAGAGAATGCTGAATTTGAACTGAAAAATGAATCTGGAGATACCGTCCAAACCCATTTGAAAACGGACGAAAAAGGAGAAATTCTTTTCAAACATCTTGAGCCAGGTTCCTATTATTTTGTTGAGACAAACGCACCGAAAGGCTATCAATTAAATCAGCAAAAATGGCCGTTCACAATCAAAGAAAATCAAACAGAAACAACGATTGTCACTGCAGTAAATGACATCATCAAAGGCTCTGCTGAATTGAGCAAAATAGGTGAAGGCGGAGAGAGACTAGAAGGTGCACAGTTCAAGCTCTTAGATCAAGACGGGCATGAGCTAAATGGTTCGCTTGTTACAGGAGAAAATGGCAAGATCACGATAAACGAACTAAGACCGGGTACGTATCAGCTCATTGAAACCAAAGCACCTGATGGTTATGTATTAGATGAAACACCAATCAAATTTGAAGTACCACTCGATCCAAAAGAACCAGTCATCATTTCACAAAAGAACCTATACGAAACAAGTGCATTAGAAGTGGTGAAAGAAGGGGAAGATGGCAAGCAGCTTCAAGGTGTTCGATTTGAAATCACGGATCAAAATGACGAAGTTGTGCGTAAAGATTTGACAACAGATAAAGATGGGAAGCTTTTGGTCGATAACCTCAAACCGGGCAAATATCAGCTTGTAGAGACAGAGAGTATTGATGGTTATCAAAAGAAAAATAAACCTTATCCGTTTACCATCGAAATCGCACAAAAAACACCGGCAGAGATCAAAGTGATCAATGATCTCAAAACTGGAGCTGTCCAGCTCACGAAGCTTGGTGAAAAGAATGAAGTGCTTGAAGGAGCAGAATTCAAGCTTGTAGATGCAAATGGAAAAGAGATGAAAACAGGTCTCGTCACTGATCAGAACGGGGAAATCATCGTCAACGATCTTAAACCTGGAACCTATCAGTTTGTTGAAACGAAGGCTCCATTCGGTCATGAGCTTGACGAAACACCTGTCACTTTTGCTATTCCATTTAACCCTGAGAAGCTGGTCAGTGTGACAAAAGAAAATAGCCGCACAACAGGCGGAGTGCTGTTACACAAAAAAGGCGAAGATGGGAAATCATTAGAAGGGGTTGTCTTTGATCTATCTGATGCCAAAGGAAAGATAGTGGCAGGAGGAGAAGGGATTACAACCAATCAGGATGGAGAAATCACCTTCACAGGTCTAAAACCTGGAACCTATCAATTTGTTGAAAGAAAGAGTCTTGAAGGCTATGAATTGAGTGCGAAACCACTTGTCTTTCAAGTTGAATTAGGTCAAAAAGAATGGATTCAAGTGGAGGCCATCAATCAGCTCAAGAAAGGTTCTGTAGAACTAACAAAAATAGGGGAAGAAAAAGAAAGATTGAAGGGCGCAGAATTTACACTTTTCAATGACGATGGTAAAGAATTGATGTCAGGTTTAACAACCAACGAGAAAGGCATCATCACTGTCAACGATTTGAAACCAGGCGCTTACCAATTGGTTGAAACGAAGGCTCCTTTTGGACATAAACTTGATGCAGAACCAGTGGACTTTAAGATTGATTTCAATCCAAATCAACTGGTGAAAGTGACAAAAGAAAATATTCGGACGACAAGTGCTGTGAAGCTTCAGAAAAAAGGGGAGGATGGTCAGTTGCTCGCTGGCGTGACCTTTGACCTGATTGATGCGCACGATCAGCGTGTGAAGAAAGACTTAAAGACAGACAAAAACGGTCAACTGACAGTCGATCAACTGAAGCCAGGAACCTATCAATTTGTCGAAACAGCAAGCATTGCCGGCTATGAATTGGATCAGACACCTGTCTCATTTACGATCCGTTTAGGTCAAGACAAACCAGCCAAAGTAGAAATGATCAACAAACTGACGCCGGGAGCAGTGGAACTGACCAAAGTGGATGATGAGGGACATACGCTCGAAAATGCAGAGTTTGCTCTTCTGAGTAAAGAAGGGAAAACGTTGAAGAAATCACTTGTAACCGATCAAAAAGGAAAGCTTCGCATCAACGATCTAAAACCGGGAGAATATCAATTCGTTGAAACGAAAGCACCTCATGGCTATCAATTGGACCATAAGCCGATCCTGTTTACAATTGAAAAAAATCAGCAGAAGCCACTTCAATTAACAGCGAAGAATCACTTGATCTTAGGAAGTCTGCGTATCATAAAGGTAGACCAGCAGACAGATAGAACTTTAAAAGGTGCAGCCTTTGACATTCGTACAAAAGCCGGGAAAACCATAAAATCTGTGACAACAGGAAAAGACGGAGAAGCCATTGTCAAAGGGCTTAAACCTGGTGAATATACACTCACAGAGACGAAAGCTCCAAATGGTTATGTAGCTTTAAAGAAACCACTCATCTTTACAATTCAAATGGGCGAAGTGGAGATCAAGACATTGATTGTGAAAAATGCTCCAGTGAAGAATGAAGAGGACCACACGAATCCTCCAGCCTCACCTAAAGGGGATCAACATCCACCTCATGACTCAAACGGTGAGCTGCCAAAGACTGGAGAAGAATGGCTGCGTTATATGATGTATGCAGGGATTTTACTAGTAGTTTCTGGAACTGTTCTTCTTGTTCTTAGAAGAAGAGCCATTCAGTAAAAGGAAGGAACGAGTATATTGATGAAAAAAAGAACCTTATTAGGCAGCTTTTTGGTGGTCGCGGGGCTAATGCTCATCTCCGTTCCTTTTATATATGAGTGGCGAACTTCTCAAGAGACTGCAGCAATGGAACAGGCATTAAAGATGATTGAAGAAAATGACAGTGATGCCCTTTCTTCTATTCCACATCTAACTGTGTCAGAAGAAGACCTTCGAGATGTGATGGAGCTAGAGATCCCGTCAATTGATTTAAACGAAAAAGTGCTTCCTGTTACTTCAAAAGAAAATTTAGGTATTGCACTGACTCAGATCAAATCTCATCAAATGCCAGGTGAAGGAAATTTCACGATTGCAGGCCATAGAGGGTATAAAGGCGACCGGCTTTTCAGGCAGCTGCCAGAGGTGCCGAAGGGAGAAAAAGTCGTCTTACATCATCAAGCTGAAACATATGAATATAAAATTGTCAGCTCAGCTACGATTGAACCGACGGATGTTGATGTACTAAAGGATCGCGGGAAAAATGAACTGACATTGATCACTTGTACTCTTGATGGTCAGAAACGATTTGTCTTAAAAGGAATACGAATTAATGCTTCAAAGGGTGAGCAACCGTCGGATGTATAACACCAACATAATAGATGATGGGTACAATGGAAAAGCAACGCTCACGACCGACATGTTACACCAATTATTATCAGAGCATTATCCAACATTAAAAAACGAACGTTGGGATGTTGATGTAGATACAATTCGGACTTCGCCTATTCTTCATCCTATATTAAAAAGAAAGCTTCCAATTGGTATCGAAAAATTCACCTGTGTGTTGTTCACGCAGCAGACACCAGCTTTTGGAGAGCCTTTGATAGTGTACTTTTTATTAGATGAGAAAGGCGAATCGATTTACGCAATGGATCTCTTGCTCGAGCAGCATGATCCACATTAAACGAGAATTAAAAAAGGAAGGGGCTTTGACTCCCTTCCTTTTTTGTCATTCAATTACGCAAATAACTTCAGCCCAACGACGCCAATCACAATCAGCAGCAAGCTGAGTATACGAATCATGTTTTTCGGTTCTTTAAATAGAATCATATTAAACAAGACAGAGCCCGCCGTTCCAAGTCCAATCCAGACCGTATAGGCAACGGATACTTGAACGGAAGAGAACGAGGCATATAAAAACAAAAAGGATAGGGCAAATCCGCCGACAAATAAAATACCTGTCGTGATTTGCTTTTTCTTACTAAACATATTGAGGCCAATGGTTCCGCCGATTTCGCAGGCAGAGGCTAATAGTACAAAAAACCAGCCCATTTATACCGCTTCTCCTTTCTGCTCATGTGCATCTCCATCAGACACTTTCAGTCCAATAATGCCGAGAATTAAAATGCCCATAAATAAGAGCTTTTCTAATGAAAACGAACCGCCGAACAGCGCGTAATCCATCAAAGACGTACCAATCGTTCCAACTCCGGCAAACACGGCGTACACGGTCCCTGTCGGCAGCTTCTCGCAGGCTTTCATTAAAAAATAAAAATCAACCGGGATCAGGCAGATAATGATCGCCCACTCCCACACCGCATCAGCTCTATTTAAACCAAACACCCAAAGTAATTCGAATAAACAAGTGAGTGCGACATACATCCAGCTTTTTTTCATCGTATTTCCTCCTAAAACTCAAAACTGACGATTCGTCATTTTAAAACCAAAAAAGAGCGTACAGCAAGTGCTGTAGTCAGATTGTCGACAAAGGGCTAAAATGAACTTTATTTTAGCCCTTTGTCCTCTTTTCAGCGTGATAGAAAACCTTTGCAGTCTAGGAAGGACGAGTACTGGCGCGGAGCGAATTTGACATTCGTGAGCACCAGCACGCAGGACTGACACCGAATGCGAGGGTTTGTCTACACGCCGTACAGCAAGTGCTGTACTAAGTTAAGGTGTCTCTATGCCAAGTGCGTAAAGAAGAAATTGCTTCACCTCTCGCTTTTGAATCAGAATCTCTTCTGTATCTGTTTCTGTAAACAAGTACATTTGCTCAGCAGACGATTCAAGTAAACCGATAATGAATTTGGCTGCATATTGACAGTTCAAATTCGCACGGACCCTTTTGTCCTGCTTTGCTTTTTCTAAAAAAGCAGCGACCCATTTGTAAATCGGCTCATAAATATCTTCCCATTCCTTTAAATGCTCCGTGGCAGCTAAACCTGAGTACGTTAGAGCAAGGACGTCACGGTATTGTCTTGTAAAAGAGAAGATGAATTCAACAAGCGCATCTGCTTGATCGAGGACATCCGCATGCTGAGTCAGTTCCTTTTCAATAGCGGGAACCATCTGCGAGATGAGATGTTCTGCGATAGCAGGCATGACAGACAGCTTTGAAGGAAAATATAAATAGTACGTTCCTTGCGCCACTCCTGCTGCTTTCACAATATCCGAAATGGTCGTTTTTTCGATTCCTTTTTCTTTAAACGCATCAATGGCAGCAAGCATAATCTTTTCTCGTTTCGACACATCATCACCGACCTTAAATGACTGAATGTCAGTCAGTTTAGCGGAAAACTGACGATTTGTCAATATGGGTGTCTCGTCATTGAATAGGAGAATAAGTGATGAATAGATGAGGGCAGGCCTGAATAAGCTGTAAATATGGTCAAGCATCATGTGAGAAAGGGGCAGCTCTCCGTATGACATTCAGTGCGATGTTTTCCATTACTTATTTTCTCTTGCTCGTCCCGCTCTATTTACATATGAGATACAGACAGGCGAAAAAGCAAAAACGATTTATCTATTTACGAACAGAAATCGTTCTTGCCTGTCTGTTTATGTATACGAATGTTTTATTGTATTTGACGGTCTTTCCAAATCGTTTTTCCGCACGAAGGGATCAGGTGAGTGTCAACCTCATGCCTTTGCAGTCCATTTATCAAAATCTCCATGCCTATCATCACGGCTATCCCAATCTTGTTTTTTTAAATTTGGCAGGGAACATTTTGTTATTTGTGCCACTTGGTTTTTTTCTCTATCAAGCATTCCGAACCTTGCGCTGGCAAAAGGCGATTCTTGCTGGCTTTTTCTTGTCAACAATGATTGAAGTGCTTCAATGGGTATTCTCGCAATCTGGTATGATTACAAGAAGCAGCGATATTGATGATATTCTATTAAATACACTCGGCACAGCGCTAGGTTGTATGTTGTATCGAATGTATCGACGAAGGAAGGAGAAAATCAATTGAAGCGAGTATGTATCATTCCATGTGGGGCGAAGAAAATTTGGGACGTCCATCCAGAGGCAGGGAGCCAGCCAGCGAACCTCGTTTATTTAAGTCCGCTGCATCAGCATACGAAGAGCTATGCCCAAACGTTCTTTTCAGACTGGCTGATCATATCAGCGAAGCATGGATTCCTAAAAGCAGATGATATCATTCATGAAAATTATGATGTGGCTTTTGGTACACCGCATGCTGATCAGATAACACGTGAAGCACTAAGGCAGCAATTTCATGAAAAACATCTCACTGCATATGATGAACTAGTGATACTAGGTGGAAAGAAATATCGAAAGGTGATCGATCCTTTATTACTTCCTCATCAGACAGCGATTTATCCGCTAGCTCCATATAAAGGAATTGGCTACATGCTTCAGGCGTTAAAGCAAGCCGTTGAGACAAAAGTAGAACTTCCGCCGAATATTTAACGCATTCACATCTACCGGTAAGCAGGGGTTTGATCATTAAAAAGAGAATGAATGAAGTAGCGATGCTGATTGTTTCATATCTTTTCAGCAGCCACTAGGATGTCCGCATCGCTTATAAGAGTGGCTATATGAACAAGGGGGCGTATGAACATGACAACCATCTATTTAGCTGGTGATTCAACCGTTGCATCTTACCCGGATCGTCCTGTTCAAGGAGGATGGGGAGAGTTTTTACATCGCTATACAGCGCAAGGCGTGAGCGTCGACAACCGCGCAATCGGTGGAAGAAGCTCAAAAACATTCATTGAAGAAGGACGGCTTGATAAAATATTGGCTGACATTCAGCCTGGGGACTGGCTGCTTACACAAATGGGGCACAATGATGCTTCAACGGAGAAGCCCGAACGGCATACAGATCCTTTCACGACGTATAAAAGCTATTTGTCTCAATATATTCACGGAGCAAGAGCAAAAGGCGCTACACCGCTTTTATTAACGCCAGTCGGCCGCTTTCATGAAAAAGACGGAGAATATATCAATGATTTCCCTGATTACTGTGCCGCTATGAAAGAACTAGCTGATGAAGAAGAAGTCCTTCTTGTTGATTTAAATACGGCAAGCCTTCAATTTTATCAAATTTCCGGCATAGAGAAAACGACTTCTTACTTTATGCTGTCAACAGGCGTAGAGGATCGCACGCACTTTACAAAAGAAGGAGCAGATGCGATTGCAAGACTTGTTTCGCTTGAATTAAAAGACCTTGGATTAGCGATTGTGTGATGGATGACAGGACGAGAAAGCGCTCGTCCTGTTCTTTTTTTGCAGAAAGCTATTGATTCCCTTCACTAGAGTAGACTACAATAGGTACATATGATAATGAGAATCAATATCACTTGTAAATAGATCAATCGATGAAAAACTGGAGGGACTCAAATGACAGAGCAGCTTGAATTGTTTGACGTCACCATTATTGGCGGCGGTCCAGCAGGAATGTACACCGCCTTTTATAGTGGGATGCGGGATTTAAAGACAAAGGTACTGGAGTATAACGAAAGCCTTGGTGGGAAAATCCTACTGTATCCAGAGAAAGTCATTTGGGATGTAGGTGGATTAGTGCCAACAAGAGGAGAGCAATTAATTAAACAGCTTGAACAGCAAGCCAAAACATTTGAACCTGTCATTGCATTAAATCAAAAAATAACAGACTTTCATCGCTTAGAAGATGGAAATATATTGATTACGTCCGAAAATGGTGATCGCCATTTAACCAAAACCTTGATTTTGGCAATGGGGCACGGTATTCCAGTTCAAAGAAAGCTGGAGGTTGAAAATGCAGATCGCTATGAAGTAACAAACCTTTATTATACGGTTCAGGAGCTCAAAACCTTCGCTGGAAAAAGAGTCGTCATCTCTGGGGGCGGCGATTCTGCGGTGGATTGGGCAAATGCCCTTGTGCCAATTGCGAAAAGTGTTACTGTTATACACCGCAGAGATATGTTTGGTGGACATGAAAAAAACGTGGCGAATATGAAAGCATCAAGTGCACGTATTTTAACCCCACATGAATTAACTGACCTACATGGTAACGGAAAAGAAATCGAAGCTGTCACTGTTCAGCATTTAGAAACAGGTGAAAAAGAACGTATTGAAACAGACGCAGTCATTGTCAACCACGGCATGAAAGGCGATTTAAGTGTTCTTGCAGAATGGGGATTAAAGCAAGGTGAATGGGGACTCATTGAAGTGAATGAGCAGATGGAGACCAATTTACCAGGTGTGTATGCAGTAGGTGATTTATGTACACATAAAAGCAAGGTCCGCTTGATTGCAGGAACGTTTGTAGATGGTGTGAACGCACTAAATAGTGCGAAATTATATATCGAACCAGATGCGGAGAAAGTGGCGTATGTATCTTCTCATAATGAACGTTTTAAGGAAAAAAACAAAGAATTGCTGGCAGCCGGTGCGGATCGCTAAAAAAAACAAAACAAGAAGGGTGGAGCCGCAACGGCATCACCTCAGATTGTTGACAAAGGGCTAAAATGATTTTTATTTTAGCCCTTTGTCTTCTTTTCAGCGTGAATTGAAAACCCTTGAAGTCTAGGAAGATCGAGCACTGGAGCGGAGCGAATTCAACATTCGTGAGCACCAGCGCGCAGATCTGACAACGAATGCGAGGGTTTGTCTACACGCTGGGGTGGTGCCGCAACGGCATCACCTTTTTTATCGCTGAAAGGAGGTATCTGAAGATGAACGCACAAATGGAAACGATGCTACATATGAAAAAGAAAATTCAGATGTGTCTGAAAGCAAAACAAACGAACAGATGGCAGACAAAATCTCCAAGCGTTTTAACAGCTGATGGTACCGTTGTCATTCAGCTAGAAGGAATGGAGTACGAGCTTGACGGTGGGGATAGCCTGTTTATACGATCTCACATCCCCGTTGTTATCCGTTCTTTATCTAATCAGCAAGTCACAATTTTTGCTGTTTCATTTGAACATTACATGCTCACAAATGATGCTGATGATGAATTAATTTATAAAATCAATTATGATACCCTGCCTGATAACGGGCAAGTGGTGATGGGCTCACCGGTATTATTTCTTCATATTAAACGTTTAAGTGATCCCTCTTATTCAGAAAGTAGCCAAGTGAAGCTACTAAAGCTAGTACTGCAAATATTCCAGCAACAAAATGAAAAAACAATTCATGCTGATCATTATTCAATTCAAATGATTCTTCAATACATTGCAGAGCATTACCAACAAGAACTGACCCGTAAGGACTTAGCACATAAAATGGGCTTTAATGAAAGCTATTTCTCTACTTTTTTTAAGAAAAGCGTTGGAATGAGTGTCACAGATTATATTGCACAAATTCGAATAGATGAAGCAAAAAAGCTATTGTTCAAAACCGATGAACAGGTTCAGGCGATTGCACAAAGAGTAGGCTATACTGATAGCCTCTATTTCAGCAGAAAATTTCGTCAAAAAACGGGCAGATCGCCTAGTCAGTATCGACTGAGCCGCCAACCAAAACGAATTGCCGCTTTTCAGTTTGTAGGCTCTTTGCTTGCGCTTGGAGTGAAACCAATTTGCATGGAAGAAGATATTGCTCTTTATTCAGATGTGCTTCAAGGTCAACTCAGTGATGTTATCGTCATTCATGAGCATACACCTGACGACGTTTTGAAGGACATGAACTTAGACCTCATTTTAATGCCTGATTATTTCTATACAAACATAGAATGGATGAAACGCATGGAGAAAATCGCTCCTGTGCTTGTTTTTCCATATAGTCGCCTGAGTCCTGTAGAGGAGGTACTTTGTTTAGGTAGCCTCATCGGAAGGAGCGAAGAAGCAAAGCAATGGGTGGAGCGTTATGAGAAGCAAGCACAGAAGGAAAGAGCTCGCTTGACGCCATTTTTGAAAAAAAAGGAAACGGTTGCTTTATATGAAGTAAGGGGACATGACAAGGTGTATATGTGGTCTTTTCATGCGAGAGGAGCAATCAACCTATATAAAACGTTGGGGTTGAAGCCCCCTGAAGCCATTCAAGAGGAGGTGCTGAAACCGGATAAACATGTTGTGATTCCGCTTGAGCGTTTAGCAGATTATGCAGCAGATCATATGTTTTTTATTGTGGCTGTTCGGAATGGATGGTACAGACATATGGACAAACGTATGAAGGAAAGTGATGTCCTGCGTAATTTACCCGCAGTGCAAAATAATACATTCTACCTGTTAAAACTAGAAGAATTTAGATTTGGTGAAGGGGAACGGGCGATAGAAATCATGAAACGATTCTCTCAATTTTTAATAAAAGAATAAGAGTATCTAACAATTGTCCATAAACAAGTTATGACGATTATCCATAGAC
The DNA here is from genome assembly GCF_038593215.1 of Bacillus sp. FSL W8-0920. Lineage (NCBI taxonomy): Bacteria > Bacillati > Bacillota > Bacilli > Caryophanales > Bacillaceae > Bacillus > Bacillus sp. FSL W8-0920. The sequence continues at coordinate 873,345 of NZ_CP151974.1, forward strand.
CGATAGACAAGCGGTTGATAGAATACGAGAGACAAATAAATGATAATGATTCTCAGTGATTCATCATGATATGGAGGAGAAAAGAAGTTATGAAAAAACAAGGCATATTTCTTAGTTTAATAGCTTTAGTGTTGTTATTCGCACTAGCAGCCTGCGGTCAAAAGGAAGAAAGTAAAAAAGCCGAAGAAAAAACAAAAACGGTTGACACAGTGAAAGGCAAGGTCGAGATTCCAGCAAATCCAAAGCGTATTCTCGTAGATGGCTATTTGGGTAGTGCTGTTGCACTAGGGGTAAAACCGGTTGGTGCCACAACACAAGATTTAAAAAACATACATCTCAAAGGCAAAGTGGATGGTGTGGCAGACATTAGTGATGAACGCTCCGCCGAAAAGGTGGCAAGCTTAAAACCAGACCTCATCATTTCAGCTGTAGACGATGAAAAGGTACTTGACGTCTACAGAAAGATTGCCCCAACGATTGTTTATCCGTTCGGTGTATTTAAAAATTCACAAGAAGAGATCACTACATTAGCCAGCATCTTGAATAAAGAAGAAGAAGGAAAAGCGTTTTTGAAAAAATTTGATCAACGTATAGAAGCTGCTAGAAAGAAAGTGAAAACAGTCATCAAAGAAGGCGAAACAGTGTCAATCTTGGGTGCATTTAAAAATGATGTCTATGTGTATGGGAATGGTATCTATCGAGGTGGACAAGCACTTTATGAACAATTGCAGCTTCAGCCGCCAAAAGATGTTGCAGACACTGTTTTAAATGGAAAGTCAGGATTTGAACATATTTCATATGAAGTGCTACCAAAATATGCAGGTGATTATATATTTGTTGATGAAGCCAACGGAGGTACGTTCGATAAGAACAATTCAATATGGAAAAGCTTAAAAGCGGTGAAAAAGAATCAAGTACATGACTTGGATATTACGTATTTCTGGCCATTTGATCCAATAGCTATCGCCAATCAAGCAGAAAAATACGTTGAGATATTGACAGAATTATCTCAGAAGTAAGGGGGCTGCTTTTTGTTAAAACGATTTTTCTCCTATTACAAGCCATATATGGGGCTGTTTATATTAGATTTTTCCTGTGCCGTCATAGCGGCACTACTTGAATTATCATTTCCACTCGCGATCAGTATGGTTGTAGATGACCTTCTCCCAAACAGAAACTGGGAAATGATTCTCATCTGGAGTGGAATTTTACTGGCAGTCTATGTTGTCAGCTCAGCAATGAATTATGTGGTGACTTATTTCGGACATAAGCTAGGTATCAATATTGAAACAGATATGAGAAGTCAGCTATTCACCCACGTACAAAAAATGTCTTTTCGATTCTTTGATCAAAAGAAAACAGGAAAGCTTGTTTCACGCATGACAAACGATTTAATGGATATTGGTGAAATCGCTCACCACGGTCCTGAAGATTTATTTATTGCAATGATGACTCTTACAGGTGCATTTGCCTTGATGCTATCAATTAATTGGCAGCTTGCCGTCCTCACGTTTCTCATTGTCCCATTCTTAATAGGGCTATCGGTTTATTTTACGAAGAAAATGTCGATTGCCTTTGATCACATGTTTTCAAGTATTGGTCAATTCCATGCAAGGGTTGAGAATAATGTGAGCGGAATTCGAGTAGTGAAGGCATTTGGGAATGAAACGCACGAGGTGGATCGCTTTATTGAACACAATGAACAGTTTAAACAAACGAAATTAACCACATACAAAATGATGGCATTACACGCTTCAATTAGTCACCTGCTTATGAAGGGCGTCACCATCTTTGGACTTGTATGCGGGACATGGTTTGTGATGCAAAAGAATATGACCTATGGCGAATTCATTTCATTCGTCCTGCTGTCTGGAATCTTTTTAGGACCTATTCAACAAATTAATTCAGTCATTGAGACGTATCCAAAGGGAGTCGCAAGCTTTAAGCGATTTGTTAAGCTCTTAGATCAAGCCCCAGACGAAAAGGACGTCCCTGATGCGATTCATGTCGATGGGCTAAAAGGTGAAATTACATTTCATGATGTCAGCTTTGGTTATGAGAAGGACAGTTTGATCCTTGAGCATATTAATCTGGAGATCAAACAAGGGGAAACGGTTGCCATAGTAGGTCCTTCCGGTGCTGGTAAATCCACGCTATGCAGTTTATTACCAAGGTTTTATGAATGGCAATCTGGAACCATTACGATAGACGGCATTGATAGTAGACAGATGAAGCTGTCTTCACTGCGCCAACAAATTGGAATAGTCCAACAAGACGTCTATTTATTTAATGGGAGCATTCGAGAGAACATTCTTTATGGAAAACTTGATGCAACTGAGGATGAAATATGGCAGGCAGTGTCAAAAGCAGAGCTAAAAGAACTCGTCGAATCCCTGCCCGAAGGTCTTGAGACAATGATTGGTGAAAGAGGCGTCAAGCTGTCAGGTGGACAAAAGCAGCGTGTATCAATCGCACGTATTTTCCTGAAAAATCCACCTATTTTAATACTGGATGAAGCGACCTCATCACTAGATACTGAAACAGAGGCTTCGATCCAACGATCACTAGAAGAGCTTTCAGAAGGTAGAACGACGCTAGTCATTGCGCATCGCCTTGCAACTATTCAACATGCAGATCGAATTGTTGTTGTGACAAAAGGTGGCATTGCAGAGCAAGGAAATCACAAAACATTACTAACGCAAAATGGCTTATATAAGCGCCTTTATGAAACACAATTCGGGGCATAAAAAGTCCATTAGAAGAAATGTGAAAGCCGGCAAAAGAGCGCCGGCTTTTTTCTCATGACATGTATTGCAATCTTTTTCCCTAGTTTCTAGGGGCAAAGAGCATCATACTCACACCTATTAAACAAATAAGAGCGCCTACCCAATCGTACAAATCAGGCGTTTTTCGATCGACCCACCAGCCCCAAAACACAGCAAGAACCACAAACACACCGCCATAGGCCGCATAAACCCGTCCGAAAGTCGGGAACTGCTGGAAGGTAGGGATGACCCCATAAGCGACGAGGATAAGGCTGCCGGCGATTCCATAGCTGACAGGTCTGGCTTCGCGCAGCCAAAGCCACACAAGATAGCCGCCGCCAATTTCTGCTATTCCTGCTAATAAAAAAAGAACGATCGTCAACATCATGTAAGGACACTCCAATTCATTTCGTTACCTTCTATTATGACATGTTGACATTGTGAGGGACATGAGAGTTTGCTAAAATCAACGGAACAGAGAATGGAAACACATGGATTCTTGACTTTTCAGATAGAAGTGATCCAAATGGCCTTGCTTTTCGTACAGTAAGTACATTCTCATGAGGAGCACACTTCCTTTTTCGGCGCTCTTTTTTTCTCCTTTAAAAAAGAGTAAAGTACAAAGTAGGCTTATTTCAGCAAATCGAGTGATAAGCAATACGTGAAGGATTTCATGATGAATGCAGCATGCTCTTTCTCATGAAAAAGGAAGGAGATGACCATGGATACACTGAAAGATTCTGAGCTGTATCACAAGATCAAATTTGATCGTCACAAGCCTTCGCTTGAAGTGCTGTATGATCGCTATGAACGTGTGTTATATTCGTTTATTTATAAAATGACTGGAAGTCGTGAGCTTGCGGAGGAAGTGCTGCAAGAAGTCTTTATCAAGCTCTGGCGCGGTATAGGAGAATACCATACGGATAAAGGCAAATTCTCCTCGTGGTTATTCATGATGTCACGCAACACAGCCATCGATCTCCTAAGAAAGCACCGGAACGAAACGGCACTAGAAGATGAGCATATTGAATATTTAGCCGATCATCAAGAAGATGTATCAAAGGAAGTTGAATGGAACGAGGAAAAACAAATCATACGTGAAGCAGTATCTACATTGTCAAAAGAACAGCAAACTATCATAGAAGATGTCTATTTTAAAGGAATGACACAAAAAAGCATTGCTGAAAAACTAGGCATCCCCATTGGAACGGTGAAGGGAAGAGTTCGATTGTCATTGAAGCACTTACGGACGAGACTGTCTCGCGGAGGAAAGGAGGAAGAGGCATGACTCAGTGTAAACATCAAGTGATTGATTATTTCAACGGGCATGTACAAGGAGAAGAAAAAGCACAATTTGAAGAGCACCTCAAGAACTGCTCAGCTTGCAAAGAAGAGCTTGAAGAATTGACATCGCTCATGTCTGACATTCCATTTCTAGCAGATGACCAAACACCTCCGGCAGGGATGAAAGACCGTATTTTATCCCAGGTGTTTGAAGAAGAGACGGTCGAAGAAAAGAATAGCCATAGGAAAGAGCTCAAGGCAGCACATGAACCAAACGAGATGAAACCGCTGCAAAAGAAACGTAACCAATGGCTATTGCCACTTGTTGCCGCACTGCTTCTTATTTCAGCAGCTGGAAACGTGTATTTCTTATCGAATGGAAAAGAACAAGCGGAAGAACCTGTCAGGGTTGTAGCGACAAAATCACTGGCATCAGCCGCATCACCAAAAACAACGGGTGCTTTTTCAGTGATTGAGCATAACGGCAAAAAAGAGCTGGTGGTGAGTGCAGACGGATTAAAGGATCAGCTTGATTCATCTGCTGTTTATCAAGTGTGGCTCATTAAAGGAGATCAACCGGTACCAGCTGGTGCCTTTAAAACAGATAACAAAGGAGAAGGAACCGTCACCTATGCATTATCAGAAAAAGAAGCGAGCGAATCATGGGATACCGTGGCAGTCACCCTTGAACCAAAAAAGGATAACAAACTGCCGCAAGGACCTGTCGTACTAAGCGCTGCATTTTAAATGTGATTCAGGAAGGATGCCTTTGGGGCATCCTTTTTTGATAGGCAAAGGGAACTTTTTGGCAGATAAGACGTAGTACATATGGAGGTGAAACAGATGAAACCATACATAGAAAAAGAACTATTTCTCTTATCAGTGAGACACGCATGTATGGCATGCTATTTTTTAGTGTTTCCGTTCGTTGCTCAAGTCCTTTATACCCCATCACCTTTATTGATCGCCCTCATCGCTCTTTTTATGACTCATAACTTAGTAGAATGTACCATATGGTTTTATAAATCGAGAAAGATCAGGAAGCACCAGTCTGGTGATCTATCGAAACGAGGACATGTCTTGACCCAGATCATGCAAAGGCTGGAACAAATGATAATGATCGGCTTTGTTATTTTCTTTATCACTAAATGGATGCAAGGGGCAGCTGATAGCCTAACTCTGTCACTAGCTATTTTTCTATTAATGATCTTTTTCCTTCAGCACATCCAGTTTTATTACGTTCAGCTATTTTTTAAATCCAAAAGCTGGTTCTCCTATGTTCCTTCATGGCAAAGAGCTCGTCCTTCTTATATAGCGAGGGAGCGAAAGGCTTTGAAAGGGTCCTAAATGTGCAATCACTCGTTTGATCTATCCATAAACATCAGAAAATTATGATAAAATGTGGAAAAGAAGCATGGTGAAAGGGAGTGCGAGCGAGTGAAAGCTGTTGGACTATTGGAGTACTTACCGATTGAGCATGAGCAAAGCTTGATGGATCAGGAAGTAGAAAAGCCTAAAGCAACGGGCAGGGATATACTGGTGAAGGTAGAGGCTGTGTCAGTGAATCCAGTTGATACGAAGGTGAGATCACCGAAGGATCAGAAGGAAGAAAAACTGAAAATTCTTGGCTACGATGCAAGCGGTACGGTTGTTGAAGTTGGCGAAGCGTGTACATTATTTCAGTCTGGTGATCACGTGTACTATGCGGGAGATATCACGCGTCAAGGCTCAAATAGTGAGTATCAGCTTGTGGATGAACGGATTGTGGCAAAAAAGCCTGCCAATCTCTCCTTTGCAGAAGCAGCCGCGATGCCTCTGACGACAATTACGGCATATGAAGCGTTATTTGACCGGATGCATATGAAGCGAAATGCAGAAGGGGCAACACTGCTCATCATCGGCGGTGCAGGCGGAGTAGGTTCTATTGCCATCCAACTAGCCAAATTAGCAAATGCCACTGTAATCGCCACCGCATCAAGACCTGAAACAAAAGAGTGGTGTCTATCATTAGGTGCTGATCATATCATTGATCATCATGAGCCGCTTCTCGCGCAGCTTCAGAAAAAAGGAATAGGCGAAGTGGATTTCATTTTATGCCTAAATGATACAGATGGACACTTCAAAGGCATGGCAGAAGCCATCAAACCGCAAGGCACGATCTGTACCATTGTCGAGAATCAGCACAACCTAGACATTCAATTACTCAAAAATAAAAGTGCTGCATTTGTATGGGAGTTCATGTTCACACGCCCTATGTACAAAACAGCGGACATGATCAAACAGCATGAGCTTTTAACAGAGGCGGCTGAGTTATTTGAACAGGGGAGATTAACGCATACGTTAACAAAGGTTCTCAGTCCGATCAATGCTGCTAACTTGAAGCAGGCACATCAAACCCTTGAACAAGGAAAGATGATTGGCAAATTTGTACTAGAAGGATTTGAGAAAGGGGAGAGTGTATGACGTCATTACAATATCCGATTGGCTTATATGAACCGGTTGAAAATAAAACAAAGGAGCAGCTAGAGTCATGGATTGATCAGTTGGGTACGATTCCACAAGAATATGAAACAGTCACCAATCAATTGACAGATGCTCAGCTGGATACACCCTATCGGCCTGGAGGATGGACCGTCCGTCAGCTCATTCATCACGTAGCAGACAGCCATCTGAATGCATACTTACGATTCAAGCTTGCGCTCACAGAAGAAATACCGCACATCCGTCCATATGATCAGGCGGGATTCGCCGAGCTTCCAGATAGCAAAGCGCCCATCAGCCTATCACTGCTCTTAATCAGCAGTCTGCATCGCAGGTGGGTTACATTACTTCGAGGGATGTCAGAAGAAGACTTCACTGCGTCCTATTATCACCCAGCCGATCAACAAACGGTGTCCTTATATGATGCAACAGGAATGTACGTCTGGCACTCAAAGCATCATCTTGCCCATATCACGGAATTAATCAAAAGAAATCAATGGAATTAAAGGAGTAAACACATGTCTGGTAGAAGAATTGTCGGCGCCATGTTTATTTGTATGGCGGCATTGTTTTATATAGCAAAATATGTTCTTTTTGAGATACGCTATAGTAATAGCTTAGGCTCAGAAAGAACGATTGAGGAACTTGAACAGATACTGCCTGGCGGTACGTGGATCAGTATCTTTTTTCTCATCATCGGTTTAGGTTATCTTTTATGGGACGACAGGGAAGTCATTCGTAAAAATCTCTTCACCCCAGATCGACAAGTAGAAGAACTAAAAAAGACGGATCTCAAGTGACCGTCTTTTTTCCTTTTCATGTTTAGCCGCGTTCAGGACGCAGTGCTTTTTCTAAAATAGCCAGCCCTTCGTTGACTTTTTCTTTTTCCTCGTCATTGAGCCGTTGCAGGGAGTTTTTGATTTTTTCGTGTCCTTTTTGATAAATGCTTCTAAAAATATTTTTCGCTTCCTCTGTTAGTTCGACGACAATGATTCTACGGTCACGCTCAGAGTGTTTTCGTTCAACAAAATGAGACTGTTCTAACCGGTCAAGCAGGCCTGTCATATTGGACAAAGAAGCGCCCATTTTTTCAGCGATTTCGGATACCTTGAGAGAGCCATGGTTATTGAGTAGCATGAGTACCTTCATTTGAGGCATACTCATATCAAGCTTCATCCATTCTGACACATCTCCAAGACCTGCAGCTGTGAGTACTTTCATATAGAGCACCCATGTCTTTTTTTCCTCTGGAGATAGAATCTCTTCTTTTAATACGGTGGTGTCATGAATATTATATTCCACGCTCGTTCACTTCCTTTAAGCGGCTCTTTTCTCTATATTACTGATTTTTACTTCTAATTGAAAGGTTCGACAAGCTTTTGAATGTTAAACTGCATGAATCAAGTGGTATTTGTTGTATAATAATGGTCAGTCGAAATAAATGAAGCAACTTAGAAAGTTGGGAAAATCATGTGGAACAAAAAAACGGGTATGACGATCTTAAAAATGCTTTTTCCGATCGTGATTATCCTTGTCTTAATTTTCGTCGCCAAAAAGGAACTGAGCGGCCTTTCCATTAAAAAAACGTTTTATATCATTGACAGCTTGAATCGAATGGACTTGTTTATTCTTGTCTTTCTTGGACTTGTCGCAGTGTTATCGATGTCCTTATATGATTTTATTTTACGAAAAAGCCTGAATATGCCCATCAGCGGCTGGAAAACGATTCGCATTTCTTGGATTGCGAACTCTTTTAACAGTGTCCTTGGATTCGGCGGTCTATCAGGAGCAGGGCTTAGAACACTTCTATACAAGGAGTACATAACCGATACGAAAAAACTGCTGAAAGGCATTGCTCTTTTGACTTCCTCGGTTCTTTTGGGCTTATCTATTTTCAGTGATCTGATCTTGGTGAGGGTGCTTCCTGTTGAAAGTATTATTAGCCAAGAGCCGTGGCTATGGGCCTTTGTGATTATCTTTGCTTGTATTGTGCCCATTTACATCATTATGGCGTCCGTACGAAAAAGCTCGATTGAGAGCGGTGAAAGCGGACTGAAGCATCCGATTTACGCTTATATCGGAGCATCGTTTTTAGAATGGCTGGCAGCTGGTCTCGTCATGTACATGGCTGTCGTCTCTATGGGGATGAATGTCGATGTCCGAATTGTATTAGGCGTATTTGCGATTGCGTCAATCGGTGGTTTAATCAGTATGGTTCCGGGCGGATTTGGTTCATTTGACCTCATCTTTTTACTGAGCATGCAGTACATTGGGTTTGATAAAGAGATGGTACTGACGGCGCTCGTTTTGTACCGCTTCGTGTACTCGATCTTCCCGTTTATCCTTGGGCTTTGTCTAGCTGCTTACGATTTAACGGGAACGACACTTAGACGCCTTGAAGGCAATCCGAGAATGGCACCTGCCATAGAAACAACGAACGTCTTAATTGTGTTGCACCGTGCTTTATTAATCCGTTTATTGTACGGATCTTTATCAATTTTAACCTTTGGAAGCGGCTTGCTCATTATGGCGTCTGTTGTGCTTCCTGTCGATCGATTAGGCGTGATTACAAGCATTCCACGCTTTCTATTATCAGGATTTAATGGTCTTTCTTTAATGTTCGGCATCATCCTGATGATTTTGTCCATTGAAGTGTATAAACGAACAAAAAGATCGTACGTGCTGACGATGATCGCCCTAGCAGGCGGCTTTGTGTTTACTTTGTTAAAAGGATTTAACCTGAGTCTCATCTTTATACTGCCAGTCATCATGGCTGTATTTTTCTCTCTTCGAAATCAATTTGTGAAGCAGCAGGCCCCTTATTCCTTGTATCAGTTTGTGGCGGCGGCTGCTGGATATTTACTCGTGCTGTTTAACTATAATGTCATCGGCAACTTTATTTGGACAAAAATTGGACATTTCTTGAGTAGGGATTACCTCGTGCATAATGAACGGCATATCACAATGACAAGCATGATTGCTCTCATAGGTGTACCGCTTTTTTTCTTCATTAGCAGATTGATTTTTAATAAAAGAGCATTTCCGATTGGAGAAAAAGCAGATGAGGAAAAATTAAAAACGTTTTTAGAAGAAAAGGGCGGAAATGCCCTCAGTCATCTTGGCTTTTTAGGCGACAAAAAACTATTTTTCTCAAGTGATGGAGAGGCGATGCTTCAATTTGGGCGCATTGGCCGCTGCGTCATTGTGCTTGGAGATCCATCCGGACGTAAAGCATCCTATCCACTTGTACTTGAAGAGTTTCTACAGCAGACAGAAAAAGCAGGCTATCGCGTTGCTTTTTATCAAGTAGAACGGGAAGGGATGGCGCTCTACCATGACTTAGGCTTTCACTTCTTTAAGCTTGGAGAAGAAGCCATGGTCGATTTAGAAACGTTCTCTCTTTCCGGTAAGAAAAAATCAAATTTACGGGCTGTGGCCAATAAGTTTGAACGAGAAGGCTATACGTTTGAAATGCTGGAACCGCCTTTTTCAGATGAGCTCATCTCAACCTTAAAACAGATTTCTGACAGCTGGCTCGGAAAGAAAAATGAAAAAGGGTTTTCGCTCGGCTATTTTCAAGAAGATTATCTTCAAAAAGCACCGATTGCGATTCTGAAGGATGAACAAGGGGAAATCATTTCTTTTGTATCACTAATGCCGATGTATCAAGAAGGGGAGATTTCCATCGACCTAATGCGTCATATGCATGATGCACCGAACGGGATGATGGATGCGCTGTTTATCCACCTTTTTCAATGGGCGAAAGAAAAAGGCTACAAATCCTTTAACATGGGAATGGCGCCTTTATCGAATGTAGGAACATTTCATCAGTCCTTCCTCACGGAGCGTTTGGCGAGTGTTATTTTCAACAACGTCAGATTTATGTACAGCTTCAGCGGATTACGGTCGTTTAAACAGAAATATAAACCTGAATGGCGCGGAAAATACTTAGCGTATAAAAAGAATACATCATTACCTGTCACAATGGTGCTTGTCACCAAGCTGATAGGGATGGACCCAAATCGCAACCGGCGTCCATAGATCAAAAGCCTTTACCTTTCACTAGGTGAAGGTTTTTTTAGACAAAAGAATAGCAAAAGTGGTAAAGTTGAAGAGTAAGGGGGATGTAAATATGACATTAAATGAATGGTTTAAAAAGGGATTAACTGAACGTACATATGTACACAACATGGAGAAAAACCGAGAAAATCTACTCACGGTGTACAATCAGTACGCAATTCATCAAAAAGAAAAAGAGCTGCTTCAAAAGCTGCAAAAGAAAAAGCTCAGAGCGCTTGTCATCACAGCGGATTGGTGCGGAGATGCGATGGTCAATGTACCAATTTTCATGCGTATTGCAAGTGAAGCACTCATTGATGCGCGCTATTTTATTCGGGACGAGCATCTAGACCTGATGGATCAGTATTTAACGAACGGGACCGCAAGATCGATTCCGATTATCGTGATCATTGATCAGGACGGGAATGAAGTAGGTAAATGGGGACCACGCTCAACAGAAGCACAGCGATTTGTTGATGAGAAAAAACCCGACAAGGATGCACCTGATTTTGAGGAAGCTTTTCAAGTATTTGCGAAAGAAGCCGCACATCACTATACGACAGATCGTTACTTATGGAAAGATATTGAGAAAGAAATAGTAGAAGTTTTGGAAAAAATATAAACCAAAAGACTACTTCGCCGCAACGGGAAGTAGTCTTTTTCTATCTTGTTTTTGCGTCTCACCTACAAAACACCGCATAAAGATGTAGAAAAACCGCAGAATTCTACAAAAAACCGCAGAAAACCGCAACGCATCACGATTTTCCCAACCATTTTTAGTTGAAAAACCTCATATGTGCCATGAAAACCTTAATTTTGCCCTTATCTAAAGGCTCATATAACGCACGTTGGTTTGCTTTTTCCCAATACAAGAGGCCCAGCAACTATAGTAATCTAGTTGTAATCTCCTTTGAACGAACTAAAAAACAAATGACGGAAAAGGGCTGGCGATCAATCTATGAAAAAAATCATTTATCTCGATCAAGAAAGAAAGAAGCTCGCTGAATCGAAAAAAAGAGAACAGCGTTCCATCAAATCACTTAGGCTGCTTGTGTTTTATGACGGGCAAAGTCCTTCATGTGCAAAAGCGATGGACTTGTTGAAAGCTCTCGATTGGAAGAACCGTATTCATTTTGAATCCTTTAGACACTCGCAATTGCTCAAACTGAACAAAATAAGTGAAGAAAAGGCAGAAAAGCGAATCGTGTCAATTTCCTTAGCCAAAAACCAAAAAAACTCAGGGATCTATACATGGCTGAAAATTGCTTGCAATATCCCTGCATTATGGGGAACGATCCCATTCATCGTGCTCAGCATTTGGTTAGGCTTTGGTCAGCATGCGTACGATTACTTTGCGAGAAAACGGTATATTCATTCAGTCAAACAAGTCACCCGTCCTGATACAGATCAACAGAAGACCATTTAAAGAATAGGAAAAGCATGACCTTAGATCGGCAGAAGGTCATGCTTTTTTGTAATAGGGGACATATGATGCAAGGTGATGAAGCAGCGTTCTCGTGTAGGACATATAGGTACGTTCGTCAAGCTCAGAACCCGCATAGGAAAGCAAGGTTCTAAGAGCAAACAAGTACTCACTGTGCAGCTCATTTTGTTTAAAGTAAGGAAGAGCTGCTTCGATCAGATAGGTTTTCAAATCAAGAGGGTTTTCCTCAATCATCAATTTATAGATTTTGATCATATATAAACAGTTTGGCTGAATACGAGGCTGTTTTAACAGCTCATGTATGTAGGGAAGGGCCTTTTTGCGGTCGTATTCAGCATATAAGGTCGCGATTTCATACAGAGTTTCACAATAACGGTCTTCTATCTGTTCTTGATTAAAGTAATTGAGTGAATCTAGTAAATAAGGCACAGCTGAAGAAAAATCGCCTTCCCGTTTTAAGAGCACCCCGTAATAAAAATAAGCGGTCATTTTAATATAGGCATCAGGATAAAGGGACGTGTGCAAAATCACTTCTTTTAAATATTTCTTCGCCGTTTGAAAGGCTTTTAGTTCCAGTGAGATCACGCCATGAATGAGTGTGCAGTGAATGATCCGCTTGAAATTGTTCTTTTGTCTATATAAATCCATGGCTTGATGGGTTGCTTCAAGCGCATCGCCAAGAAGTCCCATGTTTCCAAGTGCTTTTGCATAGTGATAATACAGGTCACTTTGTTCAACAGACGCGTAAGAAAAGCAGCTCTCAAGTTTCTTTATCCCTTCTTCAAGCTGACCATTTGTAATGAGATGAATGCCATCTAGATATTCAAATATTTCTTTTTCCGTTTCAATAAAGGTTTTTTCAAACTTTTTAAGCACGCGGTGTGTTTTTAAGGCAAGCGGCTGCTTGTCCGATAATAAATAAAATTGAAATAGGGACAAATGATACTGAATGCCTAAATCTAGCGAAAAGAACTGTTCTTCGTGCTGAATGATCATTTCTGCATTTTGTTCAGCTTGATCGAGTGCATAGAAATACATATTCATTTGAAACTCATCTAAGAGTGACAGCAGGTGACGCGCCTTTTGTGACAGCGTTTCTTGACTGATGCCAAGTCGTTCAAGCAGTAAATTGATCGTATCTTGATTGGCCTCCTTTGAGCCATTTTCGATTTTACTTAAATGAGAGACAGAACAAATTCCTTCTGCCAATTCAGATTGGGTCATATTTTGTTTATACCGGTAGAGCTTAATGATTTGCCCGATATTGATTTTCATTCCATCCAGAAGCCTCCCTTCCAATCATGGTTTGAAAGCCTTTTGACAAAATAACCGCATTAGACAAAATGGGAATAACTAAACCTATTTCATCATCTTGGGTTTTTTATCAAAATTTGTTTAAAACGTAATATGATTGTAACATTACTTGAAAAACTCAAACAACTTTTTAGCAGAAGGGATGGGAAACATCATTTGCAACTGCTTGAAATGATGTTTATAATGTGAATGAGAATCAATTTCAATTAAGATTGATTGAAAGGATGACACATATGCCAGAAATCAAACAACAAACAGAAGCGTTAACAGTACGAGACGCTGTCAGATATAGACGATCGATTCGGAAGTTCAAAGAAACGCCTGTGACCATTGAGCAGCTTCAGCCGTTATTAGAGGATGCGGTCTATGCACCGAATCATAAAATTACGGAGCCTTGGCGCTTTCTATATGCGGTGACGGAGGAAGCGAAAGCGACATTTATTGATCGCTTCATTGCGTTTTTCAAGCGCAACAATCCAGATGCAAAGGAAGAAAAGATCAATCAATATAGAGATTACTTTTCAAAAGTTCCAGCCCTTTTACTTGTGGTGTTAAAGGAAGACGAGAACCCAGTGGTGAGAAATGATGATTTTGCCGCTGTGAGTGCTCTCATTCAAAACTTCCAGCTGCTTGCTTGGGATCAAGGAATCGGTATGGTCTGGAAGAGCGGCCGCATCTTATACGACAAAGGCTTTCAACAGGACATGGGCCTAAAGGAAAACGAGCGGTTTGCTGCCATCCTTCATATTGGTTATCCAGAAGAGGTGCCTGAGGAAAAATCACGTCAGAAAGCATCAAGTCTTCTTACTGAAATTCAATAAAAGCAGAAAAGCAGACCGCAAAAGGGTCTGCTTTTTTTACTTATTGTTTTTTGGCGCGCTGATCGGCTGCTTTCATACGTGCCATTGCTTTTACGTCATTCGGATCTGCAAGTTCTTTGGAAAATTCAACATATTCGCCATCCGACTCTTGTGCTGCAAGCTCGTGGTTGGTTTTTTGGTGTTGGTCTTTTTTCAAAGCCTTTCCCTCCTTTACAAGATCACTTTAGTTATGTGCTTGTTGGAGGGGAATATCCGTCTTATTTGTTTCTTTTTTCTGCTGCTCTTTCCGCTTTTTTGAATTCCTGCTGATACAGGACTTCCTGGGTTTTCTTCAGCTTCGAAGTTGGCTGGTGTTCTTTTTTCTTCATCAAAATCGCCCCCTCATCTCATTTCTAATAGGATGGGTGTTTTTGACAACATTTATTCCTTAGAATGCAAAATCGCTTCTTTTAATTCAGGATGCAAAAAGTCATAAGAAGAAAGCAATGCCTTCTTCGGCAGCGCACGCTGACCTTCTAAAACAAGTAATGACATTTCGCCAAGTGCCGTTCGAATGACAAAGGGTGGGACCTTCAGCCAGTGAGGGCGATGAAGGGCAGACGCAATCGTTTGTCCGAGCTGCTTCATTTGAACAGGATTCGGTGATGTGACATTGAGTGGACCTGAGATGTCGACATTGTGTATTGCATAAGCAATGAGATGTGCTACGTCTTCGACATGAACCCATGAAACCCATTGCGAGCCGGAGCCAATCGTTCCGCCGGCAAATAGTTTATATGGCAAGGTCATCAGTGGTAGGGTACCTTTTTCCCCTAATACGACGCCAAAGCGTGTGTAGACCGTACGAATGCCGAGTGCTTCAATTTTTTGCCCCTCAGCTTCCCAACGCTTTGATGTATGACTTAAGAAATCAGTATCCGCAGGAGGTGATTCCTCTGTAAAATCTCCTGTTTGAGACGTGCCATAAATTCCGACAGCACTTGCTTGAATGAGCACAGATGGTTTCGATTCCTGCGCTTCTATAATGCGCCTTACTTCTTGTGTGGATTGAATACGGCTAGAGAGGATGCCTTCTTTTGCCTTGTCTGTCCAGCGGGTGAAAATGGATTTTCCAGCAAGGTTAATCCAGACATCAATCGCAGGCAATTCATGCTCAGGCGCAGCACCTTCTGTCAGCCACTGCACATAGTGTAAATGATTTTGTTCGGATTCCTTTGGATTTCTTGTTAAAATATATAGATGATGTCCCTCAGCAGCGAGCACTTTTGTGACATGCTGGCCGATAAAACCGGTTCCTCCGGTGATGGCGATATTCAATTGACATCTCTCCTCTCATATACATACCTATATCTTTCACGATTTTGAATCAGAAGAAACATCCTGACTGTTTTAAAAAAGGAGTGATCACAGGATGCCCTATATTACAAAAATCTCTGCTCAGAAAAACAATACAGAGCGGGTAAACATCTTTCTTGATGAAAAATACGCCTTTAGCGTGGATCTAGATGTGCTCGTCCAGCACGATTTGAAAAAGGGAAAAGAGCTGGACGAAGCCGATATCATCGACATTCAATTCGGTGATGCTGTGAAAAAAGGATTTCAGCAGGCCGTCGATTATTTATCCTACCGAATGAGATCGGTGAAAGAAGTAACCGATTATTTGACGAAAAAAGAAATCCCGGCACCTGCTATTAGTGAAATTATACACAAATTAAAGCAATACAAGTATGTAAATGATCTTGAATTTGCGGAAGCCTATGTCAGCACCCACCGTAAAACGAACAGCAAAGGGCCGTCCGTCCTGAAAAAAGAGCTAAAGCTCAAAGGGATAGATGATGACAACATTGAACAAGCACTATCGCAATATCCTGATGACTTACAGCTGGAGGAAGCTGTGAAGCAGGTTCAGAAGCTTGTGAGAAAAGAAAAAAATCGTTCCGCAAAAGAGATCGAGCAGCGCATCAAGCTGCAGCTGCAACGAAAAGGATTTTCGTTTGGGATCATTGATAAAGCCCTTCAAGAAGCCTATGATGGACAAGAAGAGGAAAAGGAAGAAGAAGCCCTCCTCTATATGCTGGAGAAGGCAAAACGCAAGGTAGGATACGACGGGTCATTTGAAAAGAAGATGAAGGTGAAGCAATTTTTATTCAGAAAAGGCTTTGATCTCGACACAATTGATCACGTTTTAGACAAAGGGGAATGACAGATGGACAAACGTTATAGTGAGATGACGGAATACGAATTGAAGCAGGAGATAGCCTCTCTTTCTGAAAAAGCACGTAAGGCTGAGCAGCTTGGCATTGTGAATGAATATGCCGTCTTAGAACGGAAAATCGATATGGCGAAAGCCTACTTAGTAGATCCAGCCTTGATTCAAACCAAAATGACTTATCAAATCAAAGATACAGACGAAGAGTTTTACGTGGAATATTTAAATGGTGTATTTGCGTGGGGATACAGAGTATCAGCCCCAAATAAGGAAGATGCACTGCCAATTTCAATGCTTACGAAAAAGGACTGATCCGAGAGATCAGTCCTTTTCTTTACTTCGAACGTTGTTTACGGACGTTGTTCTGAAGTACGATGTCGTGCTGCGTTTGCTGCGTTTCTCCGTTGACCTGAGAGGCAGAATGCTTTGCATTCGCCCATGGTTGAGGGTAAGCGGTTGTCCTTAATTGAACAAAGTCTTCCATATACGATTTCCCATTTGAACTCATATCTCAAGCACTCCCTTTGGAAAAATTAGCGTTTCCCTGATGCCCTCATTCGTTCCTGTGGACGTGTATTCGTCTCACCATTCGGCCTTTTAGACGCATAAGCATCTGTGGCGCCTGGATCGCCTTCAAATTTGTGATTCACTTGATTTGGAAAGCCCTTTGCTTTATTACGCATATCGATTCCCTCCAAACAATACAAATCATTTGCGTCTTTTGAAGACGTAAGGGTAGTATATGAAAAAAGAGGTTTTTTTAAAAAGGCACTTTCTGCTAGATGAAGGAGGAACCGACATGGAACAATACTTTGAGCGATTAACAGAACAACTGATGGAAAAAAACAATATGCTGACATATGATGAAGCACGTACATGGGTAGAGCTGCTATGGAGTGATTTTGAAACGACCTATGCAAAGGCTGGCCACAAGTATAAAGGACAGGAAACAACTGAACGGATTGTCCAAGAGTGGATTGAGAGCTACGGTGCGCAGCTGCATTTATTCCAAAATAAACAATCGAAGGCAAACGAGCATCTACAAGAGCAGAACAAAGGGCTGCTTCATTAAAAGAAGTGCCCCTCATCTTTTTCAAGAAATAGGAAAATATATAAATGAGTAAACAATTTTATGATACAATACCCAGTCTGTGATCGAAATTACAGGCTTTTTACAATGGTTAAACTTAAAATTACATTAAATTCATCTTACTGAAAATCACTGGAAATAAAACTTTGATATAATGGAACGATTAAAGAGACATGTAATTTATGGATAATAAAAAAGGGTTTCGTTTCCTGACAAAAAAGGAATAATGAACATATCAGACTATGTGAAAAAAGTGAAGAGAAGGTGCGATATGGAACGAGAATTGCTCTCTGTTATAATTCCTTCTTACAATGAAGGTGAAAACATCAGACGAATCTTTGAGGCACTCGAGGAAGAGTTTCGCGATTTTCATTATGACTTTGAAATCATTTTTGTGAATGATGGAAGCAAAGACAATACACTTCAATATATGAGAGAGCTCTCTCGCAAAAGTGCAAAGGTCAAATACATTTCCTTCTCACGTAACTTTGGGAAGGAAGCCGCTATTCTGGCAGGACTTGAATATGCGAAGGGAGTAGCTGCGATCATCATGGACGCCGACCTGCAGCACCCAACGTATTTGATTCAGGACTTCGTCAGAGGATATGAAGAAGGCTACCATCAAGTCATTGCCAAACGGAACCGTAAAGGAGACAGCAAGCTTCGCTCTTACTTATCATCCATGTACTATAAAGTGATGAACAAGGTAGTCGAAGTGGACTTGCGTGATGGCGTCGGAGATTTCCGCTTAATTTCGCGCCAAGCAATCGATGCATTGCTTCAGCTGAAAGAAGGAAATCGTTTTTCAAAAGGGCTTTTTTGCTGGATTGGATTTGAAGAAAAGGTCATCTATTATGAAAATGTAGAAAGACAGCATGGTGATACAAAATGGTCATTAAAGAAGTTGTTTAACTATGGCATAGATGGCGTTATTTCCTTTAACAACCGCCCGCTGCGTATTTGTTTTTATACTGGCATACTGATCTTATTCCTCTCTTTGATTTACATCGTGGCCACCTTTATTCAAATCGTCAAAACGGGCGTGATAGTACCTGGTTATTTCACTTTAATATCGGCTGTGCTTTTCCTCGGAGGTGTCCAGCTTTTGAGTCTAGGTGTGATTGGTGAATATATTGGCCGCATTTATTATGAAACGAAAAAGAGGCCGCATTATTTGATCCAAGAATCAAATGTCATGCAGCAAGAGACAAGCTCAAAGGAACAAGACCGAGTGTTAACACAGTTATTTAAATAACGTGGAGTCAAATAACCGGCAAGCACGAATCGCTTGCTGGGTTGTTTTGTTTCAAAGAACAATGGATCTTTTGTGGAAAGGATTTAGATGATGAAACGTAGATGGATAATCATTGGAATGTGCCTCATTCTCGCATTATTAGGCCACTCCTTTTTCTTATATGAATATACGCAAGGCCGGTACATGACAGGAGATGGGGATGGCATTTCGCAAATGCTCCCATTTAAAAAGCTGCTGTATGAAGAATATGTCAAAGGGAATTTCTTTTATTCCTATCAATTCGGTCTAGGCGGCGGTACATACACGCAATTAGGGTATTATTTCACAACGTCGACGGTCTTTATGGTGACAGTCGCTGTCGTCTGGCTGATGAATGCGCTCCATCTCATACAGTCAACAGACATCCATTTCTGGGCAAATGCCGTGATTTGGCTGAGCGTGATCAAGCTGACGCTTATTCTTTTCATCGCTTACCGTGTGCTTCTTTCAATGGTTCAAAATAGATTGGGTGCACTGACAGGTGCCGCAATCTATGGATTATCTATTGTATATTTCCGGCATCAAACGTTTTGGGAATTTTTCACCGACAGCATGATGTGGCTTCCGCTGCTTGTGCTTGGGGTGGAGAGGATATTCAAAACGGGTAAGCCCGCTTGGTTTATTGCGAGTTGCAGTCTGATGCTGATCAACAACTTTTACTTTGCTTATATTCACTTTATCTTTTTAGCGATCTATCTTGTCTTCAGATATATGATCAAGCTGCGAAGTGAGGAGCACGGGTGGAAAGTGTTTTGGACACTTGCGATCTCTACGCTGTTATCCTTTGGGATCAGTGCCGCCTTTTTTATCCCGTCTGTTTATGGCTTTCTTAACAATATAAGACCGCCGTATGAACAGACCATTCCTTGGTTCGAGCTGCATGATCATCTGCTGTTTACGAGCAGGGTGTATTTATTACCTGTGATTTTTCTCATTTGTATGTTCCTCGTTCCGCTTTACCGGAACAGGTGGTTTTTCATTTTTACATCGATCAGCGTTCTGCTCATTGTTTTTCACTACAGTCCAAAGATGGCGAGCGTGTTTAATGGTTTTTCAGCACCGCAATACAGATTTGAATACATTCTTGCCTTTACAGTTGGAGCGGCCGTTGCCATCACGATCAAGCATTTCTCACAAATCGAGTGGAAGTGGAAAAAGCGTGCGGTCTTAGGCGCTTGGATCGTGTTCCTTCTTGCTGTCGTCCTTTCAGAACGAGCAAAGGGAAACATGGATGTCGTTGTGTTTACGGGTATAGGACTGGTTGTGATCAGCTTGTTCTTCCTATGGATGCATGCCGAAAAACGTCAGCACCTTCGTCTCTTTTCAGCTGTGCTTATTGCCATCAGCTTACTGACAGCAGGCGTGTATCAGCAGGGATACTTATCTGAAAGAAGCAATATTAAGAGCGTATCAGATACGTATCTGAATAGTGAGGCATATGCTGGACATGAACAAATGAAGCTCATTCAGCAGATTCAAAGCCGTTCAAAAGATCCGCTTGCCCGGATTGATTGGATGAATGGCGTGCGAAACAATACCCCATTATTTGAAGGCTTTCAAGGCATGAGTGTGTATTCAAGTATATTGAATCAGCATTTGCTCAATTTCTATTGGAATGACCTGCAAATCGATATGGGAAGGGAAAGTGTCAGCCGGTATGCAACAATGGGGGACAGGGCGAATTTATACAGCCTGACCTACGGAAAGTATTATATGAGAAACAGCATGATGCCTTACTCACCACCAGCTTATTTTAAGCCAATCTTGAAAAGTGAGCATTATGAGGTATATGAAAATACTCGGTCACTGCCATTTGCAAGAACAACGAGCACCGTTTATTCAGAACAATCCTTAAAGGATGCCTCAGCACTTGATAAAGAGCATGCGATGCTGCAAGGCGTCATTTTAGACAAAAAAGGAAACGCTGAAATCGAGCACGCAGCAGATCGACTCAAAGATACGAATATTCATACGGAACAAGCTGTATACGAACATGGCGTGCTTGATGTATACGGAGAAATGGGCGGTCTGAATATCACACTTCCAGATGACATCGCTCGCGCTGGGGATGTGTATGTGAGCTTTTATGTGAAGCGGACCGACCGTAACGAAGGATTTCAGTTATCCGTTGACGACTATGTCACATCAAGAAAAAGCAATACATCCATCTACAAAACAGGTGTCAATGAAGTGACGATTCGGGTCCCAGCGGAAAAGATCCTCTCCATTCGAGTACCAAAAGGGACATACGAGCTCAATCAACTGAAGCTGTATCAAGAGCCTTACCGCGTCCTAGAGAAAGCATATAAAAAAGAAAAACAGGATGATGGCAACCAGCAAGTAAAGCTAAAAAATAACCGCTTTACGATTTCGTATGATAACAAGCGCGGTGATGACTACATGATTCTGCCTGTTCCATATGAAAAAGGCTGGGAGCTCACGGTGAACGGACAGCAGACTGATATTGAACAAGCCAATTACGCCTTTATCGGTTTTCCAATAGAAAAAGGCGAAAACGATATTGTGCTAACCTACTATCCGCCTTATATCAGAATTCTTGCGTTGATTTCACTCGTCAGTTTGATTGGGGCGATCCTATATGCACGGAGACAACACAAGAAACACCACTTTCCATCATAAGTGGTGTTTTTTTGTCTTTCATCTCATACGTAAGTTTCTTCATCCCATTCAATCGTATATTCGTTCATTTTTTTATCAATATCGTTTTGAATACTTATGTGCTGAAGTAGCGCGTTCAATTCTTCTGTCCTCTTTCTTCGATCCTTTTCATAATAATAGAACGCATCTCGATCATCATGATCCCTTAGCATTTTTGCTAAGACCATGGCATCTTCTAGACTATACGATGCTCCTTGACCAACAAAAGGATTTGCTGTATGTACAGCATCACCTATAAGAACAACTCGTCCTTTTGACCACACAGGAAGATCCTTTATTTCATAGATACTTCTTGGAAAGAACATGTCTGTATGATCGATGATGTCAGATAGGTGTTTTGGAATGTTCCAATGTTCCATTTGTTTATATAATAACTGTCGAATGGTTTCTTTATTGGCTTTCTCAAAATGTTTTGTAGGTAACTTCTCAGGACACTGAGAGAAAGCTTGCCATAAAATATTCATTTTATTTGTTGGATGCGCTTTTCCAAAAATGAATTGAAAGTTTCCGTCATTGTAAAAATAACTTGTTGCCTCATCCAATACAAAATCCTTCACAAACGATACTCCTTGCAGTCCCCAAAAGCCGCTATAATCTAATTTAGCATTAAACG
Source organism: Bacillus sp. FSL W8-0920 (assembly GCF_038593215.1). Taxonomy (NCBI): domain Bacteria; kingdom Bacillati; phylum Bacillota; class Bacilli; order Caryophanales; family Bacillaceae; genus Bacillus; species Bacillus sp. FSL W8-0920. The sequence continues at coordinate 895,398 of NZ_CP151974.1, forward strand.
CAATAGCCTCTCTTGTTTTCGAAAAAGTTCCATCTGCTCCTATTACAATACCACCTGTTATCTCAGTTTCATCTTCAAAAAGAACCTGAACGGAATGAGGCTGCTGTTTGATCGAGGTTAACTTTTTGTTGTATTTCACTTCTATTCCTTGACGGTGAACTTCTTTTAAAAGTGATATGATGATTTGGTCTCTCATGACGTTCAGTAAAGGGGCATCATAATATTTTTCACTATAATTGTGAAAGATCGCTTCTACTTCATTTTCACTGTTTATTTGCTGGATCTTCTTTATCACTGTTGCATTTGCTATCACTTCATTTTTACACCCGATTTCATCCAAAATCTTTACCCCATTCGGAGACAGTAAAAAACCTGCTCCTGTTTCTAATTCTTCATCTGACCTGCTTTCATAAATCGTACTTTCCATTCCAGCCTTTTTTAAAAATAAAGAAGTAGCCAATCCTGCTACACCACTGCCGATAATGATCACATGTTGAGATTTCATTATTTCCCCTCCTCTTTTATAAACAGACCAGTCGGTTTATTTTAGTGCAAAAAAATAAGCTTTTTCATATAGGACAGCGTATCACAATTCCCCCTCTTCATTTGGTAATTAAAGTATATGATAATATGTTATAAATGATTTCGCAAGAATGAAACTAACCAATTTCTAATCAACTTCTTTTAAAAACATGAAGGGGATAACAAAACATGAACAAAGACACCGTGATAAAACACTACGAACACACCCTTGAATGGGTACTGTCACTAGCGGATGTAACAGACGAAGAATGGCGCCGCGCCATTGCTGATGGAAAGTGGAGCATTGCTGAGATCATCGCACATTTTGTTCCGTGGGATGGATTTATTTTACATGATCGCCTAAAGGAATTTTGGAACGATCGGGCGTTATGTAAGGCACCTGATGTGCATGAAATGAATATACAGTCAGCCGAAAGGGCAAGACACGAAGAGAGAAGCGAGACGATCGGGCGATTTATTGCTGTCAGAACAGAATTGCTTCAAGAAATGAAGAAAATCGAAGCATCTCGCTGGAATACATCCTTTTTGATCGGTCAAACCGAGCTGACGTTATCAAGTTATTTTCAAGGTTTGATTATGCATGATCTCCATCATATGGAGCAGGTCAAACAAGCGCTCTCCACAAAAAGAAGATAGACAGTCAAGAAACTTCTTTCTCAAATGGAAACGTCGCATAATCAAACAAAAAATGAAATAGCCAAAGACTAAGCGCAAAGAGAATTTCTTCAGAAGTAGTCAGCAAAATGCCGTCAACCAATTCATCTGATAAGTAGACAGCACCCCAAATAAACAAAAGGTGAAATAAGATGGCATAGAAAACGATGGATCGTTTTTTGGACCGACATTTTCGAACAAACCGCATGAGCACGTGTTCCAGATGTTCAAAAGAGATCCCGAGTACAACATAGATGCCCATAAACAGTAGCAGCGATAAAATCGATTGATAAAAAGCACCCGTCAAATGAAAGAACAGCACACAAAACAACAAAAATATGTAACAGATAGCTGATAGCGCCATGAGCCATTTCAGCCCTTGCCATAAAGCGTGAACAGATTGCTGCATGGTAAACAACACTCCTTTACATGAAGATACCTGCAAAAAGGACAGCCTTTTTGCAGGAAGGTTGGAATTAATCCTCTTTTTTAGGTGCAGCGATGACAGGATGTTTTTCAGTATCAAGCAATTTCAAGAATTCTTCGCCTTGATCTAAATGATCCAAAACAAGCTGTTTCGGTGTGACCGCAAGCCACTGATTGAGTGAAATGTCTGCATAATGATCGCTCTTAAAGATTTCTAAGAAATAGAGCGGTTCGTCGCCTGTATTTTCTACATAATGCCCCATCGCAAATGGCACATAGCCAACGTCTCCCGCCTGATAGTTGAAGGTTCTCGCATGTCCATCAGAAGCAAATACCGTCATTCGAGCTTTTCCAGAAATGAAATATTGCCATTCATCCGTATTTGGATGCCAGTGCAGCTCACGGATGGCACCTGGATCAACTTTCACAAGAGCGGATGCAATCGTTTTAGACGCTTTGAAATTGGTAGAGTCCGCAATCCACACTTGTCCGCCGCTTGACGTAATCGGCTCTTGCTTTAACAGCTCATATTTAAAGGAGTTCGGGACTTCTCCTTGCTCTGTTTTCACCTTGTCACACTCAAGGGAACCAGGAATTCCTTTTTGGAAAATATACTTCTCTTTCTCTGGCAGCTTCTTAAATTGCTCCTTTGTCATTCCAAAGTTTTGGAGAACGACTTCCTCTGGGGTATGCGCAAGCCAATCAGTCACTTGGAACGTACTATTTTCAGAGAAGGAACCATCATCAAACACAAGCAAGAATTCCGCTCCTGGTTCAAGTGCTTGAATAGAGTGCGGCAAGCCAGAAGGGAAGTACCATAAATCTCCCTCAGTCACATCCTCTGTAAAATTCCGCCCCTCTGCATCAACCGATGTAATTCGGGCTTCCCCATAAATCATGTACGCCCATTCCGCTTCCTTATGCCAGTGAAGCTCACGAATCGCACCAGGCTTTAGCCGCATGTTCACAGAGGCAAGACTTTTAGAAATTGGCAGTTCACGCACCGTTACCTCGCGGGCATAGCCGCCTTTTTCTAAACGGTTGTGCGTATCAGAAAAAGAATATTTCATGTTGGGAACCGTTCCATGATCGGTTTCTGGTGGCGTGAGCATATCTGGGTTTTGTCTGTCTCGCTCGAGATTACGTGGAATTTTGACCGTTGCTCCTTTTTCTCCTCGAATCGGCTGCGGTACACCATTTTGCTTTTCACTCATGATAAAATCCCCTTTCAACATCGTATTGTGTGAGGTGACAAAAGGCCTTTCATTTGGCCCTCGTTTTCATAAGGTGAAACGAATCAAGAAGATGTCAATCTGATTCATCATTTTTTTGAACAGCGACCAATCGTTGGATGAGTTTGCTTAATTCATCAAACTTTCGTTCAAAACGTGTCAGCAAGTAAACTGTCAAAATGGCAGGAAAGCCAGCCTGACCGAGCTGCTTCAGCCATTCCTCCGAAAAAAAGGTCTCCATTTGTCTCACCTCCCAGCGGATGCTCGTCTTCTCTATAAGTGGTATGAAAGAAGAAATAGGAAATCAAAGGGGGAGAAAATGAACCATTAGACCCGTTTCACAAAGTTTACTTTTTTTAACTTTTGTCCACTTAATGCAAGTAGAGAGAACAAAGGGGAGGATGCACATGGATTATCGGCTGTTATTGAAAGCAAAATGGAATGAAATCATTGATCACCCACTCATTCAGCAATTTTTAAGCAATCCTAAAAACCAGCAGCTGCTCCGGCAAGTCATGGAAGAGCCAAACGAAGAAAATGCGAAAAAACTAGATTCCGAGTTCAAGCAGTTTTATCAAAAAATCCGCATCATCAAGTATATTTCCACAATGATCCGCATCTTTTCAGTCGACTTTGACAAACGAGTCAAAAAAAAGCAGCAGCGTTTTCCGCTCATACTCGATCATCCTGATACGCAAGAAGTGAAAGATCCTGTTCAAACAGATACGTATGAAGCCGTGCTCTTCAACCAGCAAGACTTAGGGGAGCACCTGCAAGACAAAAGATTGTACAAGGCCTACCAGCAGCTCACAGACAAACAAAAAATGGTCTTAACCCATATTTATGTTGAAGGTCAAACAATGAAAGAAATAGCCGATCGGCTGGGCGAAACGAGACAAAACATCTCAAACATTCACAAAAAAGCGCTCAACAAACTAAAAGAAGAAACAGGGGGAGATGTCCGTGCACGAAGACAAAATGACCAATGGAGAAATGGAAGAACTCATTGAAACCTTCACACCCATGATCAAAAAGAAACTACAAAACACGGCATATCAAGAAAGAGAAGACCTCGAACAAGAACTTTACATCAAACTCATCGAAAAAGTAGACCGGCTGATTTACCAAGAAGGACCTGGCTTTTGGGAGTTTATTGTGGAATATATGACGAAGATGTAAGAGGAACTGATGGTGCGAATGTCAGGTGAACATAAAATCCCCGTGGCATTCGCACCTTTTTATTCGACAAAACTGGGTAAAAATGTATATTTCATGAAGAAGAAAACAAAATTCTTTATTGAAAGTTGAGGATTTTACCTATCATTTCCTAAAAAATGTTACAATTAGGGCAGAAATCGCAGTCGCACTCTACATGAGTGCGTGGATTGAAATTAGTTTGTTCCGCAGGCACAATTGTTACTGTATTGTCGCACTCTACATGAGTGCGTGGATTGAAATTAGTTTGTTCCGCAGGCACAATTGTTACTGTATTGTCGCACTCTACATGAGTGCGTGGATTGAAATTTTATTCAAGTTTTTCTCCTCCCGTCCCTTACAGTCGCACTCTACATGAGTGCGTGGATTGAAATCATTATGTTTCCTGTACCTGCATAGGCGTATCCTCGTCGCACTCTACATGAGTGCGTGGATTGAAATATAATATTGCCCGATCCTGCATAGGCGTATCCTCGTCGCACTCTATATGAGTGCGTGGATTGAAATACAGTAGCCGTATTAATTACAGGTCTTATATTTGTCGCACTCTATATGAATGTGAGGAATAAAATTCTTGTCAGTAGGTAGCTTGAAAGATTTATTGACATTGCGCTTGAAATAGGTGTGAAAAACATAACTCTGTCTCAGCCATTTTATTAATGAATTCAAAGATGTTGATGAAGCAGCGAAATAAGTATGATTATCATCAGTAATAGTTTTTAATTAAATAGGATTAAGAGAGATTCGGTGCGAATGTGAGGTGAACATAAAATTCCTGAGGCATTCGCACCTTTTTATTCGACAAAAATGAGAAAAAATGTATATTATTTAGAGGTGAAAACAAAATTCCATATAGAAATTGAGGGTTTTGGCTATCATTCCCTAAAAAATGTTATAATTAGGGCAGAAATCGCAGTCGCACTCTACATGAGTGCGTGGATTGAAATAAGAATCGCTTTTGTTTTCTTTGCGATAGTTAGTGTCGCACTCTACATGATTGCGTGGATTGAAATGATTTCTTCGTCTGTTAAATCTTCATAGTATTTGTCGCACCCATATATGAGGTGCGCATGGTTTTCAATGATTGTGTCTTAAACGGTTATGACTACCTTAAAGATCATCTTCTTACAACATCCTCTTTCAAATAGCCATCAAATATACTGTTCATTTGTACAGTGAAAACATGACTCCTTGCAGTCATGTTTTTTTCTTCTTCTTTTTCCTAAATAAACCTTAAAAAATCTCAAAATAAGTCGAAATGAAAAGTAGTTATTTAGATTCAAATTTTATCCATTCGTAATGAATGATGAAGGAGGAAATGGTTTGGGTGAGACGGAGCGAACCGGTAAAGTGGAGCAGCTGATCTTAGAGAATTATCAAAGATTAAACAGCATGATATCAGAAGAAGTGGACTTTGCTTCTAACCATGGCGGGCTGACAGGGGATTCTAGAGAAGTGATGTGGCTGGAGTTTTTTCGGAAAATTATCCCTAAAAAATATTCATTAGCACAAGGTGTCATCATTATTGACTCAGATGGAAATCATTCTAACGAAGTCGATATTGCCGTATTTGATGAGCAGTATACGCCGTATGTGTTCCAACACAATTCGTTGAAATTTATACCGATTGAGGCGGTTGCGGTTGCTATTGAATGTAAAAGTTCAAATTTGAAAGAAAAAGGTTTAGAAGAATGGTCTAAAAAAATAAAACAGCTAACACCAAAAACAACAGGAATTGCTAGAATGGCTACAGGTTACTTTACAAGTGAAAGTAACACACAAAAGAGGACGCGTCCTTTGCTCATTTTAGCAAGTAACTTTAAAAGAGAAGGAGACCAAACAATTTCAAGTAAAGCAGCTAAATTAGCGGCGTCCTTTGATTTCATGCTCATGAAAAAAAGCAATGAATTTCAATTGAAAGTACCTAATGAACATGAACATCTAAGATGGTGGTCAAACGAATTAAATTGTTTCAAACAAGAAAAACGATATAAGGAAGAAGAAAAATTTTTAGATGAAAACAAACTCAGCGATTTACGTATTGATGGATACGATCTGTTAACGCTGAACTTCCAATTAAATCAATTGCTGATGCTCATTAACAATCCCATGTTTTTCCCTCACTATGCATATGCCAAGCTGTTTCAGAAACAGATAACAAAGTGAAGAAAGGAGAGCGACATGACAAGGGAATCTAGAAAACCCAAAACCAATTGGCATGATGTGAAACATGCGATTGATACGAAAATCCATGAAGACCAAAGACTTTTTAAAGAGCCGCTTACTATTCATTTGGTTACGCCAATGTTTGGGGGAGGGCCCCAATCAAACTCAATTGATCAAGACAGACCGATTCGAGAAAGTGCAATTCGTGGACATCTTCGTTTCTGGTGGCGTGCAACTCGAGGAGCTGCCTGCAAAAATGCGAATGAATTATTTAAAAGAGAAGCAGAGATATTTGGTCATACAGAACAAGCGAGTCAAATTCAAGTGGTAACGCATTATGAGAAAGACGAATTGAAAAGAAATTCAAAATCATTTTTAAATAAGAAAAATCATCCTTTTCCACGGTATGTTCTTTCAAATATGAAAGATCAAACACCATACCTCATGAAGGCGCAATTTTCTTTAAATATCCGGTTATCTAAAAAAACAACCCAATTTGAGTTAATCAAAAAAGAAGTTGAAGCAGCATTATGGGCTTGGATCAACTTCGGTGGACTTGGGTCAAGAACGAGACGTGGGTGTGGCAGTTTATATTGCAAGCAATTTTCACCATACAACAAGAGGACAAAAAGCCAATTGGAAAAATGGTTTGAGCAAAAACTTTTAGAATATGACATCCAATTGCCAGCATCAAGTCGAGAATGGCCGACGCTTAGTCGTGAATTCAAAGTACAGGCATTTCCATCATCAATTATCTCAAGCTGGCGATCCGTCATTCAGACATATGAAACATTTCGAAGAAGATCAAACCCGAATAAAAAAATGGGGAGAAGTTGTTGGCCGGAAGCAGATACTATTCGTCTGTTAACAGGTAAGGCTAAATCAGGTCATGAAACCCCATATCCAAAAGAGAAACCATTTGAATATCAAGCATTTCCTAGAGCTCAATTTGGTTTGCCTATTCAGTTTCGATTTGCTCCTAAAGATAAGGGGAAAGACCCAAAACCTACAACGCTCCTACCTAAAGGAAAGGATCGTTTGGCTTCACCACTCATCTTAAAACCGTTAGCTATTAATCAAAAGGAATCAGTGGGCATGGTGATGGTGTTGCAGCAACCAAAGATCGAATCTTTATCGCTTTTAGGAAAAGGAAAGCCTTTGCCCGATGTAACAGATGAACAAAGTATCTACCCAACAGCCACCTACTCAAACAACCCATTACAAGACGAGAGTGGCCGGACGCACTCATCGGCGATTCAAGCCTTTTTACATAGCAAGGAGGTGCAAACATTTTGTCAGAAGGATTACAAAAACAAACATTGATGCTATTTTCTATAGGGCCCGTTCAAGAATTTATTGCGCAAGCAAGGCGGACGCGTGATTTATGGTTTGGCTCTTTTCTTCTATCTGAATTAAGTAAAGCAGGTGCGAAGAAATTTCAGGAACTGGGTGGAACGCTTATTTTCCCTGTGTTCAACGAATCCTCTGCAAAAACAAACAACGCACCAAACAAAATATTGGGAGGAATTTCACACGAACAGCCTTCATCCATTGCAAGACAAGTGAAAAAAGCAATATATGACAAATGGAAGGAATACGCAGACTTTGTAAGAGAGATTGTGGATCCTTATATTCAAATAGGCACATGGAATCGACAAGTAGATGATTTAATAGAATTTTATGCTGTATGGACTGAGATGCAAACTCAAGAGGAAGCGGCAAATGCGTCTGCAAGTCCATATCATTTGGCTCTTCAAGAAGTCGAAGGTTTAATGGCGGCACGGAAGACTTTAAGAGATTTTAAACAAAATGAACCAGGGGCGTTATTCGGTGAACCAAAATCATCACTTGATGGTGGACGAGAGTCTGTTTTCCAAAAGCAAAAAACACCACAGCAAGTGGCGCAACTTGCGCAACTTGCGCAATGGGGAATTGGTGAACATGAATCATTAGATGCGATTTCAGTGATCAAACGATTATCTATACATAAGCACCCGAGTATGACCTTTCCATCAGTCTGCGATAAAGCGTTTGCTCCCTATCAAAACATGTTGAAACAAAATGAACAGAAGAAAGCTGCCACACAATATGTGAAAGATGTAGAAACATATCTTAAGAATATGAATCTAACAGTAGCTCCTCTTGATTTGAGTGAGGCATCGCTTTTTTATGAAAGAAGAATAGAAGATTATCTTGAACAACGTGGACTTGTCGGGACCACACGAACAGAAGCGAAAAATGACATCACACAGCTGCTCGAAAAATATTTCAAAGGTGAATACAGCAAGCATCATGGCCGGCCGATCAAACCACCAGTACCTTCACCTTACTATGCCTTTCTCATGGCGGATGGAGATAAGATGGGCAGCCAACTACGAAATATACAGCATGTAGAAAGCCATATTGCATTTTCTAAAACGCTCTCAACTTTTGCTTCAAAGGCTCGTGGGATTATTTCCAAATGTGAAGGTACATTGATCTATGGCGGTGGAGATGATGTCATGGCTTATGTACCGGTGCACCAATGCTTAGAAGCAGCTGGGAAATTACAAAGAGAATTTGTTTCAACGATGAAGGCTCATCAACATAGTGAGACACCTCCTTCGATTTCAATTGGCATCGCCATCGTTCATATGCTTGAGCCTCTTGAAGAAGTAAGAAGTATGGCACGCCAGGCTGAACAATATGCAAAACAAGAGCGAAATTCATTAGCGATTCATTTCCAAAAGCGAGGCGGAGGAGACACAATGAATATCTCAGTCTCATTTCAAATAGATCCAGTGGCCTCTATCCAAGAGATGACGACGTGGTTAAAACAGTCTTATTTTACATCTGGCTTTGCATATGGCTTACGAGAGTTGTATCAAACATACGAACAGTCTTCATTTAAAAAACAGCCAGCAATTTTAGATGAACTCATTCCACTAGAGATAAGACGTCTTGCATTCAAAAAGAAAACGGAAGCAAAAACAGAGCAAGAAACGAAAGAGTGGATCGATCAATTGATTACGAAGTATATACCGAAGAAGAATACATTAGAAGAATTACATACAATCGCTGAATGTATGATCATTGCTCTTCAACTAGAGGAGGTAAGTGGACATGCCTGAAAGATGGTTTCACATTCAACCGCTTGATCCGCTGCTTATTCGTGATGCACGCCCATTTCAAAGTGTACCGGGTATACGGGCGCGTTCATTAAACGATGTTCCCCCTAGTGTGGTCGCAGGAACACTTCGTACAGCACTAGCGAAGACACGACAATCAATGAAACACACCACGCCACTTTCTTATTATGCGAAATCTCTTGTGCGAGGTCCTTTATATCGCTGGCATGATCATTTATATGTGCCAATGCCTAATGACCTTGAGTTATTCGATGATGAGTATGGCATGTATCAAGTGAGACCGAAGCGAATGATGTCGAAAGGACAGGGCTTTTTTGGCACAGGAAAAACAGGCCGTTTTAGTGAGGCATTATGGCCGCCAATTGGAGCTGGTGCTCGTAAAAAAATGAAATCGCCGCCTGCTTTTGTATCACTAAAGTGGATGATGAACTGGCTGACAGACGCAGTGGATGAGAGTCAGGTGAAGGAAGCCTTGACTGAATACCAACACATGCAGAAGGAAAATCATTCGTTCAAAAATGATGCACCACCTGCATTTATTCCAGCATTACAGCGTCAGGAGCGAACACAAATTGAGGTGGAAACTGGCAGTAAAAGAGCAAAAGATCAGCATCTATTTTCAACTGAATCGCTCTTATTCCCAGATGACTTTAAACTGGAGGCAGGAATAGATTTATCTACTGAAGAGTCAGAAGAATTAAAGCCTTTCTCAGGGATTCACCCAATCGGTGGTGAACGGCGGCTGGCTCATATAGAAGACCGGCCACATGTATACCAACAAGATTGGACATGTCCGGATGCTATTAAAGAATCGCTCAAAAACAAGCCGTATGTTCGCATGATATTGGCGACACCTGCTTATTTCAGTAAAGGATGGCAGCCCGGCTGGCTGGATGAACAGCTCATGTCAAAACCACTATTTGATACAAATGTACGACTCAAATTGGTTTGGGCATCTGTTCCATATTGGCAGCCTATCTCTGGATGGAGTTTAGCAAATAAAGACAAAGGGCGTGAAAAAGCAATACGCCGCTTAGTCCCTGCGGGTAGCGTTTACTTCTTTACAGTAGAAGAAGGAGATCCAGCAGAACTGGCCGAAAAAATGTGGCTTCAATCAGTATCCGATCGTAACCGGCGCAAAGAAGCGTTTGATCGTGAAGATGGCTGCGGGTTAGCACTTTGGGGAACATGGAAGCCGAATGAATAAGAGGAGTGAGATGATGGAAGCAAGCCGTTGGTTTTGGATACATTGTTTATCCCCCCTTCATATTGGAGCGGGTGAAGGAGTTGGCGTGATTGATATGCCCATTCAACGAGAAAAAGTAACAGAATGGCCGATTATACCTGGAAGCAGTATCAAAGGCGTGCAGCGTGAACATTATCGCGCGAAAGGACAAGACACATTCGTACAAAAAGTATTTGGTACACAAGGAGATCAAGATGGAAGCGCAGGAGCAGTCGTCATGACAGATGGCCGGTTATTTTCATTCCCGGTGGCGAGTAGATACGGTACATTTGGATATGTGGCAAGTCCACTCATATTGAAAAGATTAGCCCGCGATGCAAAAGCATTAGGCGTATCGCTGGATATCCCTGATCTCATCGAAGAATCGAGCACGCTAGTCACCATGATTTCTAAATTAGTAGAGAATGACGAATTATATCTAGGTGAATTTCAAGGGGCTGCGAAAAAATCTCCACAACTAACCGATTTTGCTGAACAGATGGCCAAACTTTTATTCGACGATAAACAATCACAAACTCTTTGGATAGAACGATTTGTGATTGTAAGTGATGACGTTTTTCAATACATTGTCACCATGAATTCTGAAGTGACACCTCGTATTAGAATTGATCATGAAACCCAAACAGTTAGTAAAGGTGCTCTCTGGTATGAAGAGTATGTACCGGCAGAAGCCATATTTTATGGGCTCATGTGGTGTGATCGTGTCGATGGAAGCAATAATTTATCCGTTAGACATCAACTTTTAAATCAACTAGAAAAACAGATGTATCTTCAATTAGGTGGAAACACAAACGTAGGTAAAGGAAGAGTATCCTGGCGTATGACAGGAGGGGAGGGATCATGAAACTCATTCAACATCATTATGCTGAGAAAGCGTATCAACATGTGATGAATGCCAAAACGAATGAGGAGAATTTCTCAAATCAATATGGACAACTCTGTCACAGATTCGCCTCAATGATCTTAACAAATGGATTAAGGCTCACCATTACATTTTTTGAAGCAAAATCAAAAAAAGGAAATGCTTATCAACAATTCGTTCAGGATATAAAAGAAACATTGGATATACAAGGAGATTGGTCAGCTTCCAATCGAGATTACTTAATCAAATCAAGACAAGGTTTAAATGCATCTGTTTGGTTAAAAAGATATGCGGAATCTATTTTAAAGGTGGAACAAGGGGCGGAGAATGTGGAGGACATCCAATGAATCTGTCATTAACCTTAAACAAAAGCAAATGGGAGATTGATGGTTCTACATTGTCGGACATCATAAAGGACAGCTCGAAGAAGCAGTCATTTTATGAAAATGTGATTAGTTTGCATCAAGAACAGTGGGAAAAATACAATCACTTGCTGTATGAAAAATTTGTGGAGCGATATTATACCGATACGAACCTCACATGCTTAGTCAAGTCCATATCGCCGTTAGTCATTGGACATGGAGGAGAGGGTGTACTTGAAACGGGATTGTTATTACACCCGATATACGGCGTTCCTTATTTACCAGGAACAGCTTTAAAAGGTGTAGCCTCTCATTATGCCCACTCTGTATTAGGTGAAAACTTTCCTGAACTAAAACAAGGTGGTAGTGATTACAACACATTGTTTGGAACAAACGAACGTGCTGGCATCATCGAATTTCATGATGCGCTCATGATGCCTGAGACGGTAGGAGAAGCATTCAAAGTGGATGTGATGACACCACATCATTCAGACTACAACAGCGTCAAGCTAGATAAGATGAACAAAGGGGGAAGTGTTCCAGGCCCTCGAGACGATGACTCACCAACACCTATTCATTTCTTAACGGTGGTCAACGGCCGCTTTCAACTTCTATTGAAAACAAAAAAGAATCTACCAGAAGAATCGGAATGGCTCGAACTCGCCAAAACCATCTTACTAGGCGCTTTAGAACACGAAGGAATCGGTGCTAAAACAAATGCGGGTTATGGAAGACTTAAAATGGACGACGTCATCTAAGACTAAGTGCGAATGTGAGGTGAACATAAAATCCCTGGAACATTCGCACCGTTTCATTCGACGAAAATGGTAAATGATGTATATTTTTTAGAGAGGAAAACAAAATTCTATATAGAAACTTGAGGATTTTGACGATCATTTCCTAAAAAATGTTATAATTAGGGCGGAAATCGCAGTCGCACTCTATATGAGTGCGTGGATTGAAATAATTTCCTCCGGCCATTTTTTTGTTAGTGATGGTGTCGCACTCTATATGAGTGCGTGGATTGAAATTTGTAAGTAGCCGTGCTTTCACCATAGTTTTGCGTCGCACTCTATATGAGTGCGTGGATTGAAATCTCTCAATTTGATAGTTAACTTGTTGCTTAAAAGTCGATGGTTCAGCTTGATGTTTTTTTCAAATCGCACTCTATATGAGTATGAGGAGTAAAATTCTTATCAGAAGGTAGCTTGAAAGATATATTGACAATTGCGCTTGATATAGTTGTGAAAAACAAAACTCTGTCTCAGCCTTTTTATTAATGAATTCAAAGCTGTTGATGAAACAGCGAAATAAGTATGATTATCATCAGTAATAGTTTTTTTAAAATAGGATTAAGAAAGATTCGGTGCGAATGTGAGGTGAACATAAAATTCCTGGGACATTCGCACCTTTTTATTCGACAAAATTGAGAAAAAATGTATATTATTTAGAGGTGAAAACAAAATTCCATATAGAAAATTGAGGGTTTTAGCTATCATTACCTAAAAAATGTTATAATTAGGGCAGAAATCGCAGTCGCACTCTACATGAGTGCGTGGATTGAAATTCTAAGGGGGATAGCTGTTTTTTTGCCCTTATGTCGCACTCTACATGAGTGCGTGGATTGAAATACACTTCAGCGTGCCGTCAGATTGATACTGAAAGTACGTCGCACTCTACATGAGTGCGTGGATTGAAATCTTCAGTGTATAGTTCGTTGTGTTGAAAAGGGTCGTCGCACTCTAAATGAGTGCGTGGATTGAAATTCTAACTTTTCGGGTTCTTTTACAGATGTCCCGGTCGCACTCTACATGAGTGCGTGGATTGAAATCTTGCTTGGATATGTCGGTTTATTTGGTGTTTCAGGTCGCACTCTACATGAGTGGATGGATTAATAATTGTGAAAACATAACTCTGCCTCCTGCCTCAGTAGTCATGAATCTAATTGGATTCAATTGTTGCTGAAATATAAAGAAGTTTGATTAACAAGTTTCAATATATTTCATACTAAGAAAAAGTCGGTGCGAATGTGAGGTGAACATAAAATCCCTGGAACATTCGCACCGTTTCATTCGACAAAAATGAGAAAAAATGTATATTTTTTAAGGGTGAAAACAAAATTCTATATAGAAACTTGTGGGTTTTGACGATTATTACCTAAAAAATGTTATAATTAGGGCAGAAATCGCAGTCGCACTTTACATGAGTGCGTGGATTGAAATTTTCTCCTAAATAATCATATTTTTTCAAAGCAGTCGCACTTTACATGAGTGCGTGGATTGAAATTTTTCTGACTTTCTTGACAAAAGCCCCAACGTTCAAGTCGCACTTTACATGAGTGCGTGGATTGAAATTCTTTTACATTATCGTCAACAATGAATGGAAGTTGTCGCACTTTACATGAGTGCGTGGATTGAAATCAGTTGTTGTTATTGTGGGTCTGGCAGTGCCTATTGTCGCACTCTATATGAGTACGTGGATTGAAATTTATGTATTTCCACTACTGTTCCTTCCCCATATAAGTCGCACTTAACATAAGTGCGTGGATTGAAATAATTGCAGAGTCTATACCTTGCACTTGTACTCTTGTCGCACTCTATATGAGTGCGTGGATTGAAATATTACAGTTTCATATCCCTCCATAGCTCCGTTGACGTCGCACTCTATATGAGTGCGTGGATTGAAATAACCTTTTTCAATCCATCAAGGATAGCCAGGATGGATTGAAAATGTCTTGGATATCGAGATAGCGCAGTAATTCGTCGTCACACTCAACATAAGTGCATAGTCCACAGTTTCTGCGAATTACATAAATTCAAATATCTATCCCCAAAAAATCCAAGCCCTACACAACAAAAAAAGACTCGCTCACACAGAGCCGAGTCTTAATTTTTTTTGCAGTTTTTCTTCACTGAAAATCCAGCCGGTATAGGAATTTTTGATTTGGTGGTCCATGTCGATATGGCAGATCGCGACGAAAGGATAGTGACCTTTGCTGCGGTAGCGTAAATCAATGAACCGCACCTCATAATGATCCTTGTATTTATCCACTTCCCACCGGTAGACAGGGGAGAAGGAGAGAAAAGCTGAAATGTTTTCGTCTTGTTTGGCAATTTTCATAATTTCAGTATCAGGGACCGGCACACGGTTAAAGGTGTCTAAAATGACGACTTCTCCATTCATGCTGCGCCCAACATGGAAAGAGGATTTACATTTCACGGCAATGCGCCATTGTCTGAACTTCATTGTAGGCGAAATAATAATCTCTTCAATTTCATCGAATCGTGCACGCAGCTGACGTTTAATCTGGAGCTGCATGATGACCCTGACGATATAGTAACAGAAAATCACGGCGTACAGCGTAATAAACGTATAGCCGGGATGTCCGCCAATCGCCCAAACGACAATGGCGACAAGGTGTGTAAAAAAGATAAACGGATCAAACGTGTTAATGATCCCAAGTGCTACCCATTTCTTTGAAAATGGACGAATGGCCTGTGTGCCGTATGCATTGAATATATCGACAAACACATGAAGCACAACGGCTAATAGGGTCCATAACCAGAGGTGAAGTAAATTCGCCCCTGGCACAAATGGGAAAATCACAGCCGGAATTAGCAATGACCAAAACAGTACAGCCGGAATGGAATGTGTAAATCCTCGGTGATTTCTTATATAAACCGCATTATTTTTAAGTTTTAGCACAGTATCAATGTCTGGTGCTTGGGAGCCGGCGATGGTCGCGATCATCACGGCGTGTGCCATGTGTGGATCTGCGCTGACGGCTGGATCTAAAAGTGCAAGTCCCCCAAGAGAAATGCCCATTACTACATGAGTACCAGTGTCCAATTGATTACCTCCTAGTTGTCATGCTTAGGAACAATCATACAAAGTATACGTCTCCAATCAAGACTATGTGCAAAATCACTTTTGCTTTATCCCGATTTAATGTAACATGTTAACGTATCTACAAACAGTATACAACAAATAAGGTTCTTTTCAGAACGTTAGCCCTCGGTCCAATGAGAAGGAGTATAGATATGAAAGACATTCAAGAAAAGCTGGACCGCAAAGATATTGCGGGCTTTCAGCATGATTTAATTGATTGGTACGAAAAAGAACAACGAACACTTCCGTGGCGTGAAAATCAAGATCCATACAGAGTCTGGGTATCAGAAGTGATGCTTCAGCAAACGAGAGTAGATACGGTCATTCCGTACTTCAACCGGTTTATGGAGCAATTCCCGACGGTGAAAGATCTCGCTTTAGCTGATGAAGAAAAGGTCATGAAAGCATGGGAAGGTCTTGGCTACTACTCAAGAGTGCGTAATTTACAGGCAGCTGTGAAAGAAGTCTATGAATCCTACGGGGGCGTTGTCCCTGATACGAAAGAGCAATTTTCAAAGCTCAAAGGTGTAGGTCCGTATACGAGCGGCGCAGTACTAAGTATCGCCTATAACAAGCCGTACCCTGCGGTAGACGGCAACGTTATGAGGGTCATTTCCCGTATTTTGTCCATATGGGATGATATTGCAAAACCAAAAACGAGAAATATTTTCGAGTTTGCGGTCGATCAGCTCATTTCCCGGGAAAAGCCATCAGAATTTAATCAAGGGCTGATGGAGCTTGGTGCGCTCATTTGTACCCCAACATCTCCTGCCTGCCTTATTTGCCCTGTGAACATGCATTGCTCGGCACTTGAGGAAGGCGTTCAGCATGAGCTCCCAGTGAAAAGCAAAAAGAAAAAACCGACTGCAAAATCAATGGCAGCAGTGGTGTTATTTGATGATGCAGGCAACCTCTATATTCATAAGCGGCCAAGTACAGGCCTGCTTGCGAATTTATGGGAATTCCCTAACTTGGAAACCATAAAGGGAAGAAAAACGGAAAAAGAGCAGCTAATGGATTTCTTAAAAGAGGAGGCAGGTGTACAAGCAGAGCTTGGTGATTTAGAAGGCACCATTCAGCATGTATTTACCCACCTCATCTGGAATATTTCTGTTTTCTTTGGACGTGTGACCTCTGTATCTGATGACACGATGCTGAAAAAAGTGACAACAGAAGAATTTAAGGCATATGCTTTGCCAGTTTCACATCAAAAAATTTGGATGATGGCACTTGAACAGCCTAGTCGTATTTAACCGTTGTACCGTGGGTATAATCGGCTTCATTTCGGTGCAGCCCCCCGCGGTTTTCAATTTCAGAAATGATTTCTCGATACTTAGATTGCCCTTCTTCGTTTAAATAAGGTAAAATTTGTTGGAAAGCATGATGAAAGTAAGCAAGCTCAGTATCTTTCCATTGATCCTTGGACATCATGCCAAGCTGGCTTAAATCGCGTCCGACATACATGAATGTAACCTCCTAATAGGAACTTTCCTATTAGTGTGAAGCGAATGGACGAAAACTATTCAAATCAGGAGATGAACCATAATGAATCAACGTAAATGTGCATTAATTACAGGCAGCAGCAGAGGTGTAGGGAAAGAAGTAGCCCTTCGCCTAGCTGAAAAAGGATATGACATTGTCATTAACTATGCGAGAAGCAAAAAAGCCGCACTTGAAACAGCGGAAGAAATTGAAGCGATGGGTGTAAAAACATTGGTTGTCAAAGCCAATGTAGGTCAGCCAGAGAAAATCAAAGACATGTTTCAGCAAATCGATGAAACCTTTGGCCGTTTAGATGTATTTGTAAACAATGCGGCTTCAGGTGTTCAGCGTCCCATTATGGACCTTGAAGAAAATCATTGGGACTGGACGATGAATATCAATGCGAAAGCCTTGTTATTCTGCGGACAAGAAGCGGCGAAACTAATGGAGAAAAACGGCGGCGGACATATCGTCAGCATTAGCTCACTTGGCTCTATTCGCTACCTTGAAAATTACACAGTAGTCGGCGTATCAAAAGCAGCATTAGAAGCATTGACGCGTTATCTATCCGTTGAGCTGTCACAAAAAAATATTGTCGTGAATGCTGTATCTGGCGGCGCGATTGATACAGATGCACTTAAGCACTTCCCGAACCGAGAAGAGCTTTTAGAAGACGCGAAGAAAAACACTCCTGCTGGCCGAATGGTAGAAATTAAAGACATGGTCGATAGCGTCGAATTCCTTGTGTCAGGCAAGGCAGACATGATTAGAGGACAGACGATTATTGTGGATGGCGGACGTTCTTTGCTTGTTTAAAAAAATCATGAATAGGAAGTACACCTTCTGCACAAATTAATGTGCGTGGAGGTGATAATGATGGATAAACAACAAAACAAAACAAACGCACAACAAGTGAAAAAACAAAACCAAGCTACTGCTCAAGGTCAATATGGTACTGAATTTGCTAGCGAGACTGACGCACAGCAAGTAAAAAAATACAACCAAAAAGCTGAGCAAAACAAACAACAAAACAGCTAATCACTGAAACAGAGGGAAGCACTTCATCTACGAATGAAGTGCTTTTCTTTTTGCCTCTCCCCCCACCATCCGACAAAACCTGTAAAGCCTCTACATAAACAGTCAAAGGATTTCGGCAATATTTCAAGAAATGGTATACAGACAAAAAGTGGATGAAAATAAAAGGGAGGAGTTAGATGTCTGATTTCGATCAGCTTGTAAAAGAACAAATGCAGCTCATGGATCAACTGCTCAATGTACAGGGAGAACTTGATCTATGCTTAGAAACAGAAAAACAATTGCTGCAAGATGAAAAAAAAGAAGAGTGGACTAGGCTTCATGATCAAATCAAACAGAAACGTAAGGAACTGCAAAAAATCCAAACCTTGTTTACAAAACAGACAGAAGAGGTCATCAATTCATATAAGCAGATGGAAAAGAGTTCAACCGTGATGTAAGACAGTGTGCCGTTCAATTGGGTTGAATGGCTTTTTCATTTCATTTTTTAATGATGTAACGGTATAATATGATAGAGACATGTTTAGTTGGGAAATTAGGTCTTTGGACTGTTATGTTTTTTTGTTATAGAAAGTAGGGGAGAAAATATGGGCTATCCCAAGGAAGGAGAAAGCATCCAAATTCAAAGCTATAAACACAATGGCTTGATCCACAGGATTTGGAATGAAACCACCATTCTGAAAGCAACGGAATTGTGTATCATTGGTGCAAACGACCGTACAATGGTGACTGAATCCGACGGCCGTACTTGGATGACGAGAGAACCGGCTATTTGCTATTTCCATGCAAAACAATGGTTTAATGTGATTGGGATGCTTAGAGATGATGGGGTATATTATTACTGCAACATCAGCTCTCCTTTTGCAACAGATGAAGAAGCAATTAAGTATATTGATTACGACTTAGATGTCAAAGTCTTTCCAGACATGACGTATAATATTTTGGATGAGGATGAATATGCAGATCATAAGAGGCAGATGAATTATCCAAAGGAAATCGATAGTATCTTAAGAGAGCATCTGAATACATTATTGCATTGGATTCACCAGCGGAAAGGTCCGTTTGCTCCTGAATTTGTGGATATGTGGTATGAACGTTTTTTACATTATACAAAATAAGCAAGAGCATCAAAAAACCTGTTTGGCTTTTTAGGCTAACAGGTTTTTGATTGCGTACGGATAAGAGGCACTGATAGATTGGGAAGGAGATTTACATGGGGGTCATTAAACGGTACATGGCTTTTGTTACACCGTATAAAAAACAGATTGCATTGACAATGGTCATCGGGATGATCAAGTTCTCGATTCCCTTAACATTGCCTCTGCTTTTAAAGTATGTCATTGATGATGTCATTCAAGGCACGGGGTCGGCTGAAGAAAAGACATCATCTCTACTGATGATTATGGGAATCATGCTCGTCTTATTTTTAGTGATGAGGCCGCCTGTTGAATACTATAGACAATACTATGCGCAGTGGACAGGCAGTAAAGTATTATTTGATATTCGGGAAAAGCTGTTTTCGCATATTCAAAAGCTCAGCCTTCGTTATTATGCCAACACGAGAACAGGAGAAATCATTTCTAGAGTCATCAACGATGTGGAACAGACAAAAGAATTTGTCATCACAGGTCTTATGAACATTTGGCTAGATTTGATGACCGTGCTGATCGTGATCGCCATTATGTGTACACTGGACATCAAGCTCACCATCGTGTCTGTCATTATTTTTCCGTTATATGCGTTTGCAGTGAAGTTTTTTTACGGTAGGCTCCGCAAGCTGACAAAAGAGCGGTCACAGGCGCTGGCTGAAGTGCAAGGGCATTTGCATGAGCGGGTACAAGGAATGCCGGTTATTCGGAGCTTTGCCATTGAAGAATATGAACAAGAGAATTTTCATGATGAAAATAAAAATTTCTTAAACAAAGCGATCAATCATACGAATTGGAACGCCAAAACATTTGCCGTTGTCAATACCATTACTGATATTGCACCGCTATTGATCATTGCATTTGCTGGCTACACCGTCATTAATGGATCACTTTCGATCGGGACCATGATTGCCTTTGTCGGTTATATTGACCGGATGTACAACCCGATTCGCCGCCTCATAAACTCATCCACGACTTTAACTCAGTCAGTAGCGTCAATGGATCGTATCTTTGAATTTATTGATGAGCCATACGAGGTAACAGATCGGTCGAATGCGAAAGAAGCCGATCATTTAAAAGGAGAGGTCGAATTTAAAAATGTATCGTTTCGTTATGAACACACGCAGGAAGAGATTCTCCGCAATATCTCCTTGAAAGTAGAAAAAGGACAAACGGTTGCGCTTGTAGGAATGAGCGGTGGAGGGAAGTCGACTCTCGTCAGCTTAATTCCAAGGTTTTATGATGTGACAAACGGGTCACTTGAAATTGACGGCATTGATATAAAAGAGTACAGAGCAAGAAGCCTTCGAAATCAAGTCGGAATGGTGCTGCAGGATACATTCTTATTCAGTGACACGATTAAAGAAAATATTGCGGTTGGAGACCCAGAAGCCTCTTTTGAAAAAATCGTTTCGGCTGCAAAAGCGGCAAATGCCCATGATTTTATCATGTCTCTTCCTGAAGGATATGACACGAAGGTAGGAGAACGGGGCGTGAAGCTGTCAGGTGGTCAAAAACAACGGATTTCCATTGCAAGGGTCTTTCTAAAAAATCCACCGCTGTTGATTTTAGATGAAGCAACGTCTGCACTAGATTTAGAAAGTGAACATTACATTCAAGAAGCGATGCAAAAGCTAGCAAAGGACCGCACAACCTTTATTGTCGCGCACCGCTTATCAACAATTACACATGCTGACCTCATTGTCGTCATGGAACAAGGTGAGATTGTGGAAAAAGGAACACACGAAGAATTAATGAACAGAGACAGCCACTATCGCCATCTTTTTACCATTCAAACATTAAATTAGTAGAAGCCTATCCGATTCTAGCGGATAGGCTTTTTTATGCTTGTCAAAAACATGACATATTTCCCAGCTTGTCTCAATACAATTTTAAAAAGTATGACGGGGTGGTGAATATGTGAAAGAACAAGACGTGCTGCTAGATGTCAAACAGCTGTCCATTGCATTTCAGCAAAAAAAGCAAAAAGTACCCATCGTCCATCACATATCGTTCTCGATCCAAAAAGGAGAAACCTTAGGAATTGTTGGCGAATCTGGCTGCGGGAAAAGTATCACATCTATGTCATTAATGGGACTGAACCAGCAAACAGATACAACGGGAGAGATTCAATTCGAAGGGCAAAACCTGCTGTCGCTTTCAGAAAAACAGTGGCGAGAAATAAGAGGAAATGACATTTCGATGATTTTTCAAGAACCAATGACCTCTCTAAACCCATTAATGACCATCGGCAAACAAATGACGGAAGCCCTTTTCACACATCAAGCAATCGGTCAAAAAGAAGCAAAAGCGAAGGCGGTTGATCTGCTTCAGACAGTTGGATTGAAGCAAGCCGAATCGTTGCTTAAAAAATACCCGCATGAATTATCAGGTGGCATGCGCCAGCGTGTGATGATTGCGATGGCGATGCTTTGTCACCCAAAGCTCATGATCGCAGATGAACCAACAACTGCACTTGATGTGACCATCCAAGCGCAAATCCTTCGCCTGCTCAAAAAGCTGAATGAAGAGATGGACACCGCGATCTTATTTATTACCCATGATCTAGGTGTCGTGCGGCAAATATGCCAGCGAGTCATGATTATGTATGCCGGTCGAATCGTAGAAGAAGGAACCGTTGACCGTATTTTTCAAAAACCTCTGCATCCCTACACAAAAGGTCTTTTCGCCTCAGTTCCATCGTTTAAAGAGAAAAAAGAAAAGCTCATCTCCATTGCAGGTCATGTACCGAAGCCTGGGACCATTCGATCCGGCTGTCAATTTGCCGCGCGCTGCCCCTATCAAATGGCGCAATGTCTTGAAGAAGATCCAGTTTTACAATCCATTGAACAGGATCACCGCGTGGCATGCTTTCTAATGGAAGGAGGAGAAGACACTGAGTCACCCACTCTTGCAAGTGAATCAACTGACAAAACGGTATGACACAGCCGCTTTTTTTTCTAAACACAAACATTCGACTCTGGCTTTAAATCAAGTGTCCTTTCACGTGAAGGAGGGGGAAACGCTTGGCATTGTTGGTGAATCAGGCTGCGGGAAATCAACACTTGGCAAAAGCTTAATGAGATTGACTGAACCGACGTCAGGCTCTATTCAACTGAAAGGGCAAGAGGTCACTCTTTTGAAAGAAAGAGAGATGCGTTCTTTAAGAAAAGACATTCAAATGATTTTCCAAGATCCATACGCTTCATTAAATCCACGAATGAAAATCAAAGATATTTTAGAGGAACCGCTCATTGTCCATCGACATGGAACGAAAGCAGAAAGACGGAAGCGGGTAAAAGAGATGCTGCATATTGTCGGATTTGACCCATCCTACGGAGAACGTTATGCGCACCAATTCAGCGGCGGACAAAGGCAGCGTATTGGTATCGCTAGAGCACTCATTACCCATCCAAGTCTTGTCATTGCCGATGAACCCGTTTCAGCTTTAGATGTATCCGTTCAGGCGCAAATTTTGAATTTGATGCTTGAATTGCAAAAGACGCTTTCTCTAACGTATCTATTTATTTCTCACGATCTTGGTGTTGTCAGATATATGAGCGACCGAATCGCAGTCATGTATGCAGGCCGCATTGTCGAGATGGGGCCTGCCGAAGACGTATTTCACAGCCCGCTTCATCCTTATACATCGCTGCTTCTGAAATCCATTCCACATATGGATCACGTGCTAGAGACGCAAGATGTGTCGGCAGAAGAGTCTGCCATGACACCAAGCGGCGGCTGTCCTTTCTACAAAAGGTGTCCAAAAAGGTGGGAGAAATGCTTAAAAGCAGTACCTACTTTGTATGAGGAGGAAGCGGGGCACGCGGCGGCGTGTTACTTATATCAAAAGGAGGAACACAATGAAGAAGACATGGTTGTTCAGTAGTTTCATTTTTGTGCTGGCACTTGCACTGTTTTTAGGGGGATGCTCGTCCGCTCCGTCATCAGAAGAGAAGGCAACAAAAGACACCCTCGTATTTGGCAGAGGAGGAGACTCCACTTCACTTGATCCAATCACAACAACAGAAGGCGAAACCTTCAAGGTCACAGAGAATATGTTTGAAAAGCTGCTGAATTACGGTGAGAAAGACACGACCATCCATCCAGGTCTCGCAACAGACTGGGATGTTGCAAAGGACGGAAAATCGTACACATTCTACTTAAGAGAAGGTGTGAAATTTCACGATGGCACAGACTTTAACGCAGAAGCGGTGAAATTCAACTTTGACCGCTGGATGAATGGCGATGCAGAAAAATTCCCTTACTACGGCATGTTTGGCGGTTATAAAAAAGATAAAGGCCATGTGATTAAGGACATCATCGTCAAAGGTGAGCATGAAGTTGAATTTCAGCTAAAGCGCCCGCAGGCGACATTCCTTAAAAATATTGCCATGTCACCGTTTGGCATCGCGAGTCCTGCAGCTGTTGAAAAAAGCGGCGATTCCTTTCGCGAAAATCCAGTAGGAACAGGACCATTCAAATTTAAAGAGTGGAAACAAAACGACCGTATCGTGTTAGAAAAGAACGAAGATTACTGGCAGAAGGATAAACCAAAACTGAATCAAATCATCTTCCGCTCGATCCCAGAAAACTCGGCTCGCTTAAATGCATTGAAAACAGGCGAGATCGATTTGATGGATGGCGTGAATCCGTCAGATTTAGATGGCATTAAAACGGATCAAGCACTCCAGCTCATTGAAAGACCATCAATGAATGTAGGCTATATCGGACTGACCGTCACAAGAAAGCCGCTCGATAACAAGCTCGTTCGTCAAGCGCTCAATTACGCGGTCGATAAAGAATCCATTATTAAGTCATTTTATGGAGGACTTGCCGAGCCAGCAAAAAACCCTCTTCCTCCAGCTTTAGAAGGCTACAATGACGACATTGATCCATATCCGTATGATCCTGAAAAAGCGAAGGAACTTTTAAAAGAAGCGGGCTTTCCTGACGGCTTTCGCATCAAGCTTTGGGCGATGCCTGTACCGCGTCCGTATATGCCAGATGGGATGAAGGTAGCAGAAGTCATTCAATCAAACTTTGAAAAGGTCGGCGTCAAAGCAGAAATTGTGACTTACGACTGGGCGACCTATTTAGATAAGGCAAGTAAAGGGGAAGCTGATGTGTTCTTATTAGGCTGGACAGGGGACAATGGCGATCCTGATAATTTCATCTACACACTTTTGGACAAAGACAGCATTGGCGGCAACAACTATACATTCTTCGAAAACGATAAAATGCATGACATCCTCATTGAAGCGCAAACAGACACAGATCAAAAGAAACGAAATGAGCTATATAAAAAAGCACAAGAAATCATTCATGATGAAGCACCTTGGATTCCATTGGTGCATTCCATCCCAATGCTTGCAGCATCTAGTGATTTAAAAGGCTACCAGCCGCATCCAACTGGTTCAGAAGCTTTGACTGACGTGTATTTCGAATAAGCAAATAAGGGAGATCTTGTATCTCCCTTATTCAAACAAAGAAAAGGCGGTGAAAGCTGTTTGTTTGCTTATTGTATGAAGCGGGCAGGAATGCTCATCCCAGTATTGATCGGAATGACATTGGTCGTGTTTTCAATTATACGGTTTATTCCAGGAAACCCAGCACAGGTCATCTTAGGACAGCGGGCAACGAAAGAAGCAGTAGAACAGTTAACCATCCAGCTCGGTTTAAACCAGCCTTGGTATGTTCAATACGGACATTACATGCTGGGCCTTTTAAAAGGAGATTTAGGGACTTCGATACGAACAGGAGCGGCTATTGCCCAGGAAATGAAACCATACTTATTTGCGACGTTAGAATTGACCTTTTTTGCCATGGTGCTGGCGATCGTTGTGGGGGTTAATGCTGGAATCATCAGTGCTTGGTTTAAACATTCTTTCTTTGATTATGTCGCGATGTTTATTGCACTCATTGGAGTGTCCATGCCAATTTTCTGGTTAGGCTTAATGGGGCAGTGGCTGTTCTCAATTGAATTAGGTATTTTACCGACAACGGGACGTGAAAACGTCAGAAATCCAGTGGAATCAATCACCTATATTCATACGCTGGACACGCTTTTGCAAGGCCGGTTTGATCAATTCACTGACAGTATCAAGCATTTGATCTTACCAAGTACAGCACTTGCTACAATCCCTGCTGCGATTATTGCAAGGATAACAAGGGCAAGTATGCTGGAAGTGCTTCATTCAGACTTTATTCGAACAGCAAAAGCAAAAGGAGTACGTTCATTTTTCATCATTTATCAGCATGGGCTGAAAAATGCGCTTATTCCGATCTTAACGATTATTGGTCTTCAGACAGGCCTCTTGCTAGGCGGGGCCATTTTAACAGAGACCATTTTTGCATGGCCGGGCATTGGGCGGTATATATATGACGCCATCAGCTATCGTGATTACCCAGTCATTCAAACAGGCATTCTCGTCGTTGCGCTCATATTTGTCCTGATCAATTTCATTGTGGACATCTTGTATGCGGTCATTGATCCAAGGATTAAATATTAGGCAGGGAGAGTGATAACATGGAAGCGCAAAAAGAGCTTGAACCACCTCAACCAAAAGAAGAGCGCTCTCAATCATTGATTCTTGAATCGATGAAGCTGTTCTTTCAGCACAAGCTGGCGGTCATTGGCAGTGTGATTGTCTTTTTATTTCTCATTTTAGCGATATTTGCACCGCTCATTGCTCCTTTTGGAATCAATGAACAATCTCTCGGTGAGCGATTTAGTGCACCATCAGCTGCGCACTGGTTTGGTACAGATGATTTCGGCAGAGATATATTTTCAAGAGTTGTGCATGGCGCGCGGATTTCCTTATGGGTTGGTTTCTTCTCGGTTCTCGGGTCTGTCATTTTAGGCACACTGCTTGGATTGATTGCAGGCTATGGCGGAAGAGTGCTAGATGCTGTGATCTCGAGAGTGTTTGATATTTTACTCGCTTTTCCTAGTATTCTACTGGCGATTGCGATCGTCTCTATCTTAGGCCCCTCCTTACAAAATGCCCTTATTGCCATTGCGATTATTAATGTCCCAACCTTTGGACGGCTCGTTCGTTCAAAAGTGCTGAGTATTAAACAAGAAGAATACGTGCTAGCAGCAAAGGCGGTTGGGATGTCACACCGCCGCATCGTGCTGCGTCACATTCTGCCAAACAGTATGGTGCCGGTCATCGTACAAGCGACGCTTGCGATCGGAACAGCGATTATCGAAGCAGCGGCTTTAGGCTTTTTAGGATTGGGTGCACAGGCACCAAGCCCAGAGTGGGGGAAAATGCTTGCCGATGCAAGACCTTATCTCGTTCAAGCCCCTTGGACATTAATTTTCCCAGGTGTAGCGATCATGCTGACAGTTTTGGGCTTTAACCTGATGGGAGATGGATTAAGAGACACACTGGATCCTAAAATGAAGAAAATAAAATAAGACCAATTCTAGGAATTGGTCTTTATGCTTCTTTTTCATCTGTCTCAATTTCACTGTCTTTTGGGTGATACGTCTGGAAGCTTGTAATCAATGTATCTAAATGCTCTAGTTCATCACGGTATTCGATGATGCTGGACATGACATTCAGCATATTGTAATCGAGCAAGTCGTTTTCTTGGTTTTGCTGATGCTGGATAAATGATTTCGTTAACGTTTCAAGGCGAAGAGAGCATTCATTTTGAAATTCATCGTCCTGCGGCTTCATTTTACCGACGAATTTCATCAAGGTGCGCTCATGCCAATACAGTAAGTAATCAATTTCATCTGTTAAGCTTTCCTTGAAATGCTCTGGCATCAAATGAATTTCATTTTCTAATTTATGAAGCTTTTTCAGCAAGTACAGGGCACGATTCGATGTCATAATGGCCTGTCTGAACAAAACGAGCTTTCTTGATTTTACATAGGTTGTTTTCTTTAAATAGCTTCGTTCCTCTTTGTATAACAAGTAAATGTGATCTAATTTGATCATGCGTTCTTTTATTTGATCGATGTCATCCTTTAAAATGGAATGATCAGTAGACTGTCTGGAGCTCAGACGGATCCATTTTAAAATCTCCTCCGTATTTTCCATAATGTGATGAACAAGCTTTGTTTCATACTTTGGCGGCAGGAAGATTAAATTCACTAAAAATGAAGAAAGAACTCCTAACACCACAGTAGCTGTTCGAATTAAGGCAAAGGAAAGGAAATGATCCCCTGCACTTTCTAAAATCGCAATGACGGTTACAAGTGCAATTGGAATCGTGTGTTCAATCTTCAGCTTTAAATTAATGGCGATGACCATGACGGCGGTTAAACCGATAATGACTGGTCCAGTGCCAAAAAGTAGACCGAACGTAATGGCAAGTGCTGCGCCAATAATATTGGCTTGCACTTGATCAACAATCGTTAAAAAAGATCGATAAATAGATGGCTGGATAGCAAATACAGCTGCAATTCCCGCGAAGACGGGCGTTGGCAACCCAAGCCATGTTGCCAGGTAAAGCGCGAGTACAATGGCAATACCGGTTTTTAAAATACGGGCTCCAAGTTTCATTGGTTTTGTCCCTGCATTCCTTTCTTTTAGATAATAGATGATCACTCGTCATTTATTATAAATATTTTGATGAACAACTAAGTAATATACAGCGGTCTTCCGAAATATTCAAGTGATTTTTGAAAGTTCATGAAAACATCAAAAGAAGGTATTGAGAAGAAATGTAACAGATTCACACGCTTTTGACAAACAAGAGCTGATAAATAAAAAAACAGGCGCATTTTTTTACGCCTGTTTTTGACCCTATTATGATTGTTTCAACTGTTCAAACGCATGATCTACTGCTTGCAGCGTCTCGGAAATATCTTTTTCTGTATGTGCGATCGTTAAGAACCAAGCTTCATATTTAGAAGGAGCGAGGTTAATCCCTTGCGAAAGCATTAATTTAAAGAAGCGGGCGAACATTTCGCCATCCGTATTTTCAGCCTGTTCATAGTTCACAATGGTTTCTTTTGTGAAATAGACAGTGAGAGCCCCTTTTAAGCGGTTCACTGTAATATCTACTTGATGTTTTTTTGCATGGGCTAAAATGCCTTCTTCTAGCATCGCGCCAAGCTGATCAAGATGCTCGTAAACACCATCTTGTTTTAACACTTCCAAGCAGGCAATACCAGAAAGAATGGATGCAGGATTTCCTGCCATCGTGCCAGCTTGATAGGCTGGTCCAAGAGGAGCGACTTGCTCCATAATTTCTTTTTTACCGCCATAAGCACCGATCGGAAGTCCGCCGCCAATAATTTTTCCTAATGCAGTGAGGTCAGGTTTTACTTGAAGCAAGTCCTGTGCGCCTCCGTACATAAAGCGGAAAGCTGTAATCACTTCATCATAGATCACAAGTGCGCCCTTTTCATGAGTGAGGTCATTGACCTGCTGCAGGAAACCATCCTTAGGCTCCACGATGCCGAAGTTCCCGACAATCGGCTCGACAAGGACAGCTGCGACTTCATCACCCCATCGATCCAATGCTTCTTTGTAGCTGTCAATATCATTAAATGGAACGGTAATCACTTCATTGGCGATGCTCTTAGGAACGCCTGCTGAATCAGGGGTTCCTAAAGTGGATGGACCAGAGCCAGCTGCCACAAGTACAAGATCAGAGTGACCGTGATAGCATCCGGCAAACTTAATGATCTTTGTTCTGCCTGTATATGCACGTGCGACACGAATCGTTGTCATCACCGCTTCAGTACCTGAATTGACAAAGCGAACCTTGTCTAAAGCAGGCATGGCTTCCTTCAGCATTTTAGCAAAAGTGACTTCATGCTTCGTTGGCGTTCCGTAAAGGACACCTGATTCAGCCGCTTTTGTAATCGCTTTTGTAATATGAGGGTGGGCATGTCCTGTAATAATTGGGCCGTATGCTGCTAGATAATCGATATAGCGATTTCCGTCAACATCCCAAAAATAAGCGCCTTCTCCTTTTTCCATAGCCGCGGGTGAACCGCCGCCTACTGCCTTATATGAACGAGACGGGCTGTTGACACCTCCAACAATATGCTCCAGCGCCTCTTGATGTAATTTTTCTGATTCTGTGAATTTCATAAATAGCCTCCTATCTCAACGTATCACGTCGTCTATCATTATTTTAACATGCCGATGCAAGCGTCCTTAGTTGAATATCCTCTCAAAATTGGATAGGCTATTAAAAAATAGGTTGGAGGGATTGTGTCATGACAATCGAAGTAGGCCAGCAAGTACCTGAAATCGAATTAACCGGTGACAACGGGGAGAAAGTAAAGCTTTCTGACTTTAAAGGAAAACATATTGTCCTTTATTTCTATCCAAAAGATATGACACCCGGCTGTACAACAGAAGCATGTGATTTCCGCGATCGCCATCAAAGCTTTGCAGAATTAGATGCTGTCATTATCGGCGTAAGCCCAGACAGTCAGGATAAGCATCAGAAGTTTAAAGAGAAACATGATTTACCGTTCTTACTTCTTGTAGACGATGAACAGAAATTGTCCGAAGCCTTTGGAGTATGGAAGCTGAAAAAGAACTTTGGCAAAGAATACATGGGCATCGAACGTTCAACGTTTCTTATTAATAAAGAAGGAACGCTTGTGAAAGAGTGGAGAAAAGTTAAGGTGAAAGACCACGTAGAAGAAGCGCTTGAGGAACTAAAATCTCACGCTTAATATCATCACAGGATAGGACCGGCAGACATGCCGGTCTTTTTTGTGAAGAAGAATAGGTAAAAAAGAGGATTGTAATTGACAAAGATTCGGCTCTGGGGGTACACTAATTATAAAGATTACAATATAAGAATATTTTTGAAGAGAGGTGCATGATGAAATGGCTGCTCACGAACTAAAAGACGCTTTAGATGCTTTAAAAGAAACCGGTGTTCGAATTACTCCGCAGCGCCATGCCATCTTGGAGTTTCTCGTAAATTCTATGACTCACCCAACCGCGGACGATATATATAAAGCACTTGAAGGGAAATTTCCAAATATGAGTGTCGCAACGGTTTACAACAATTTACGAGTCTTCCGGGAATCTGGATTAGTAAAGGAATTAACGTACGGTGATTCCTCAAGCCGATTTGATTTTGCGACATCTGACCATTACCATGCGATTTGTGAAAACTGCGGAAAAATAGTGGACTTTCATTATCCTGGCCTTGATGAGGTTGAACAGCTTGCATCCCATGTGACGGGCTTTACAGTCAGTCATCATCGCTTGGAGATCTATGGGACTTGTCAAGAATGTGCGAAAAAAGAAAATCATTAATGAAAAAGCTGACCGGTTAAATGGTCAGCTTTTTTTATGACTTTTTTCGATTGTAGGATTCATCAAACTCTTTGCCTTCTAATGCTGGATCGAGTGTAAGCGGCTCTCTGCAATGCATGCACATGTCCACCCGCCCAAGCACTTTTGTTTCCTTCTCACAGCCTGGACATACGACACGGACTGCCTTCGTAGAAAGCATACCGATCCAAAAGTAAACCACTGTACTCAATCCGATCGATAAGACGCCGAGCAGCATAAAGAAAGTCGACAGCCAAATCGATTCCTTGAAGAACACACCGATATACATGATCAGAAAGCCAACAAAAACCAAACTAAGTGCAAATGTTCTGATTTTATTAATCTTACTGGAGTATTTCGCCATCCCTAGCCCCCCCTTGTCTCCAATATAGCACATTTTACCTTTCTGTTTGAATTAGTTATAGAGTTTTGTGAATAAATTGCTTATAATGATTCAATGATCTTTTTTCTTGAATTGAAGGAATTTTGATTCTATGAGGAGAAATACATAGCATTAGAGAAGAACTTTACACCCGAGTATTGGAGGAATCACTATGGAAAATCTTCTCCGTCCTATTTATCAAGAGAGAGCAAGTCACCCAGACACATTGGCTGTGATTATAGTAGAAAGAAGACACAAGGTATCTTCTGAGACGGATAACTTTGATGCAGCACTTCTAGTCATTGTAAAAGAAGCGGAAGAGCCGTTATTTATCAAGCACTATGAATCCGATCACCAAACAGCTTCTTTAAATGTTGTCACAGATGAGCAGTTGAAGGAATGGATCACCCTTGGCACAAACCGCCGAATCATTGATTGGATTTTGAATGGGAAAGTCCTATTTGATCGAAATGAATATATTTTCAACTTAATTGATGACCTGAGTACATTCCCATTTTCAAACCGCAAACTTAAAATCGGTTTAGAATACGGCAAGCTTATTCGCAGATATATAGAAGGAAAAGCATTTTTTGAGTCAAATCAATTCCTTGATGCATATAATTCAATTGTGCATGCTCTGCATCATTTGGCACGTATTGAAGTGATCGATAAAGGTTTCCACCCAGAAGTGACAGTTTGGAATCAGGTGCGTCATATGGAACCGGAAGTATATAAACTTTATTCAGAACTCATTGAAAGCCACGAAAGCCTTCATAAGCGTTTGGAACTTTTATTTTTAGCAAATGACTTTTTGATCCATTCAAAAGCAGAAATTGGCGCCGCTCATTTGCGTCATGTCATGGAACAGCAAGATATATGGCTTTTTGGAGAGCTTCTCGCGCATCCTGACCTCAAGTATTTCACGCCTGACCTTAGCGTCATGATTGATTTCTTTGTGGAAAAAGGAATTGTTCAGGTGGAGCCGATTGAGACAAAGGGGCAAAAAATCTATCATCGAGGATATTTTGTGAAAAAAGATATTGACGCCTGAATATTATGATGGTATATTATTATACGTCGCTAACGAGCAAACAAGTTGCTTTTGGAAGAAAAGCTGACAAAAAGAAATTCTAAAAAACACTTGACGCACACAGTGTCGAAATGTTATATTGAGAAAGTCGCCTCTGAGAGACGGCGAAGATGATCTTTGAAAACTAAACAAGACAAAACGTACCTGTTAATTCGAGTTTTTATAAAAAAATCCTATGTTATATCATAGGTAGTCAGTCAAACGCTGACGAGGCAGGAAATGATCACATGCTAAGTTCGCTACATCGTGTAGCAACGCATGTGTGATATGCATCCTGCATACCTCGGAGAGTTTGATCCTGGCTCAGGACGAACGCTGGCGGCGTGCCTAATACATGCAAGTCGAGCGGACAGAAGGGAGCTTGCTCCCGGATGTTAGCGGCGGACGGGTGAGTAACACGTGGGTAACCTGCCTGTAAGACTGGGATAACTCCGGGAAACCGGAGCTAATACCGGATAGTTCCTTGAACCGCATGGTTCAAGGATGAAAGACGGTTTCGGCTGTCACTTACAGATGGACCCGCGGCGCATTAGCTAGTTGGTGGGGTAATGGCTCACCAAGGCGACGATGCGTAGCCGACCTGAGAGGGTGATCGGCCACACTGGGACTGAGACACGGCCCAGACTCCTACGGGAGGCAGCAGTAGGGAATCTTCCGCAATGGACGAAAGTCTGACGGAGCAACGCCGCGTGAGTGATGAAGGTTTTCGGATCGTAAAGCTCTGTTGTTAGGGAAGAACAAGTGCGAGAGTAACTGCTCGCACCTTGACGGTACCTAACCAGAAAGCCACGGCTAACTACGTGCCAGCAGCCGCGGTAATACGTAGGTGGCAAGCGTTGTCCGGAATTATTGGGCGTAAAGGGCTCGCAGGCGGTTTCTTAAGTCTGATGTGAAAGCCCCCGGCTCAACCGGGGAGGGTCATTGGAAACTGGGAAACTTGAGTGCAGAAGAGGAGAGTGGAATTCCACGTGTAGCGGTGAAATGCGTAGAGATGTGGAGGAACACCAGTGGCGAAGGCGACTCTCTGGTCTGTAACTGACGCTGAGGAGCGAAAGCGTGGGGAGCGAACAGGATTAGATACCCTGGTAGTCCACGCCGTAAACGATGAGTGCTAAGTGTTAGGGGGTTTCCGCCCCTTAGTGCTGCAGCTAACGCATTAAGCACTCCGCCTGGGGAGTACGGTCGCAAGACTGAAACTCAAAGGAATTGACGGGGGCCCGCACAAGCGGTGGAGCATGTGGTTTAATTCGAAGCAACGCGAAGAACCTTACCAGGTCTTGACATCCTCTGACAACCCTAGAGATAGGGCTTTCCCTTCGGGGACAGAGTGACAGGTGGTGCATGGTTGTCGTCAGCTCGTGTCGTGAGATGTTGGGTTAAGTCCCGCAACGAGCGCAACCCTTGATCTTAGTTGCCAGCATTTAGTTGGGCACTCTAAGGTGACTGCCGGTGACAAACCGGAGGAAGGTGGGGATGACGTCAAATCATCATGCCCCTTATGACCTGGGCTACACACGTGCTACAATGGACAGAACAAAGGGCTGCGAGACCGCAAGGTTTAGCCAATCCCATAAATCTGTTCTCAGTTCGGATCGCAGTCTGCAACTCGACTGCGTGAAGCTGGAATCGCTAGTAATCGCGGATCAGCATGCCGCGGTGAATACGTTCCCGGGCCTTGTACACACCGCCCGTCACACCACGAGAGTTTGCAACACCCGAAGTCGGTGAGGTAACCTTTATGGAGCCAGCCGCCGAAGGTGGGGCAGATGATTGGGGTGAAGTCGTAACAAGGTAGCCGTATCGGAAGGTGCGGCTGGATCACCTCCTTTCTAAGGATATATGGAGCAGTGTGCGTTTTCGTCTTGTTTAGTTTTGAAGGATCATTCCTTCAAGACATGTCTCTAGCGAGACAGGATTGTTCTTTGAAAACTAGATAACAATAAGTAATACATTCACATTGAATGCAATGCAAAGTTCATCACACATAGTGATTCTTTCTAAAGTAAGAAATGGTTAAGTTAGAAAGGGCGCACGGTGGATGCCTTGGCACTAGGAGCCGATGAAGGACGGGACGAACACCGATATGCTTCGGGGAGCTGTAAGCAAGCTTTGATCCGGAGATTTCCGAATGGGGAAACCCACTGCTCGTAATGGAGTAGTATCCATACTTGAATACATAGAGTATGAGAAGGCATACCCGGGGAACTGAAACATCTAAGTACCCGGAGGAAGAGAAAGCAAATGCGATTCCCTGAGTAGCGGCGAGCGAAACGGGAACAGCCCAAACCAAGAGGCTTGCCTCTTGGGGTTGTAGGACACTCTATACGGAGTTACAAAGGAACGATATAAGCGAAGAGGTCTGGAAAGGCCCGCCAAAGAAGGTAACAGCCCTGTAACTGAAATGTTGTTCTCTCCAGAGTGGATCCTGAGTACGGCGGAACACGTGAAATTCCGTCGGAATCCGGGAGGACCATCTCCCAAGGCTAAATACTCCCTAGTGACCGATAGTGAACCAGTACCGTGAGGGAAAGGTGAAAAGCACCCCGGAAGGGGAGTGAAATAGATCCTGAAACCGTGTGCCTACAAGTAGTCAGAGCCCGTTAAAGGGTGATGGCGTGCCTTTTGTAGAATGAACCGGCGAGTTACGATCCCGTGCAAGGTTAAGCAGAAGATGCGGAGCCGCAGCGAAAGCGAGTCTGAATAGGGCGCATGAGTACGTGGTCGTAGACCCGAAACCAGGTGATCTACCCATGTCCAGGGTGAAGTTCAGGTAACACTGAATGGAGGCCCGAACCCACGCACGTTGAAAAGTGCGGGGATGAGGTGTGGGTAGGGGTGAAATGCCAATCGAACCTGGAGATAGCTGGTTCTCTCCGAAATAGCTTTAGGGCTAGCCTCAAGGTAAGAGTCTCGGAGGTAGAGCACTGATTGGACTAGGGGCCCCTACCGGGTTACCGAATTCAGTCAAACTCCGAATGCCGATGACTTATCCTTGGGAGTCAGACTGCGAGTGATAAGATCCGTAGTCGAAAGGGAAACAGCCCAGACCGCCAGCTAAGGTCCCAAAGTATACGTTAAGTGGAAAAGGATGTGGAGTTGCTTAGACAACCAGGATGTTGGCTTAGAAGCAGCCACCATTTAAAGAGTGCGTAATAGCTCACTGGTCGAGTGACTCTGCGCCGAAAATGTACCGGGGCTAAACGTATCACCGAAGCTGCGGACTGTTCTTACGAACAGTGGTAGGAGAGCGTTCTAAGTGCTGTGAAGTCAGACCGGAAGGACTGGTGGAGCGCTTAGAAGTGAGAATGCCGGTATGAGTAGCGAAAGACGGGTGAGAATCCCGTCCACCGAATGCCTAAGGTTTCCTGAGGAAGGCTCGTCCGCTCAGGGTTAGTCGGGACCTAAGCCGAGGCCGAAAGGCGTAGGCGATGGACAACAGGTTGATATTCCTGTACCACCTCCTCACCATTTGAGCAATGGGGGGACGCAGGAGGATAGGGTAAGCGCGGTATTGGATATCCGCGTCCAAGCAGTTAGGCTGGGAAATAGGCAAATCCGTTTCCCGTAAAGGCTGAGCTGTGATGGCGAGCGAAATTTAGTAGCGAAGTTCCTGATTCCACACTGCCAAGAAAAGCCTCTAGCGAGGTGAGAGGTGCCCGTACCGCAAACCGACACAGGTAGGCGAGGAGAGAATCCTAAGGTGATCGAGAGAACTCTCGTTAAGGAACTCGGCAAAATGACCCCGTAACTTCGGGAGAAGGGGTGCTTCTTAGGGTGTTAAAGCCCCGAGAAGCCGCAGTGAATAGGCCCAGGCGACTGTTTAGCAAAAACACAGGTCTCTGCGAAGCCGTAAGGCGAAGTATAGGGGCTGACGCCTGCCCGGTGCTGGAAGGTTAAGAGGAGCGCTTAGCGTAAGCGAAGGTGCGAATTGAAGCCCCAGTAAACGGCGGCCGTAACTATAACGGTCCTAAGGTAGCGAAATTCCTTGTCGGGTAAGTTCCGACCCGCACGAAAGGCGCAACGATCTGGGCACTGTCTCAACGAGAGACTCGGTGAAATTATAGTACCTGTGAAGATGCAGGTTACCCGCGACAGGACGGAAAGACCCCGTGGAGCTTTACTGCAGCCTGATATTGAATGTTGGTACAGCTTGTACAGGATAGGTAGGAGCCTTGGAAACCGGAGCGCTAGCTTCGGTGGAGGCATCGGTGGGATACTACCCTGGCTGTATTGACCTTCTAACCCGCTGCCCTTATCGGGCAGGGAGACAGTGTCAGGTGGGCAGTTTGACTGGGGCGGTCGCCTCCTAAAATGTAACGGAGGCGCCCAAAGGTTCCCTCAGAATGGTTGGAAATCATTCGCAGAGTGTAAAGGCACAAGGGAGCTTGACTGCGAGACCTACAAGTCGAGCAGGGACGAAAGTCGGGCTTAGTGATCCGGTGGTTCCGCATGGAAGGGCCATCGCTCAACGGATAAAAGCTACCCCGGGGATAACAGGCTTATCTCCCCCAAGAGTCCACATCGACGGGGAGGTTTGGCACCTCGATGTCGGCTCATCGCATCCTGGGGCTGTAGTCGGTCCCAAGGGTTGGGCTGTTCGCCCATTAAAGCGGTACGCGAGCTGGGTTCAGAACGTCGTGAGACAGTTCGGTCCCTATCCGTCGCGGGCGCAGGAAATTTGAGAGGAGCTGTCCTTAGTACGAGAGGACCGGGATGGACGCACCGCTGGTGTACCAGTTGTTCTGCCAAGGGCATCGCTGGGTAGCTATGTGCGGACGGGATAAGTGCTGAAAGCATCTAAGCATGAAGCCCCCCTCAAGATGAGATTTCCCATTCCGCAAGGAAGTAAGATCCCTGAAAGATGATCAGGTTGATAGGTCTGAGGTGGAAGCGTGGTGACACGTGGAGCTGACAGATACTAATAGATCGAGGACTTAACCTATATTCTAATGTGAAGCTTGAACATTGTTATCTAGTTTTGAGAGAACATTTTTTAAATATCTCTTGATTTATTTTCAATACATAGTATAATATCTTTTGTCACTAAATTGTCTGGTGATGATGGCGAAGAGGTCACACCCGTTCCCATACCGAACACGGAAGTTAAGCTCTTCAGCGCCGATGGTAGTTGGGGGTCTCCCCCTGTGAGAGTAGGACATCGCCAGGCTTTCTTCATTCCGCAGTAGCTCAGTGGTAGAGCTATCGGCTGTTAACCGATCGGTCGTAGGTTCGAATCCTACCTGCGGAGCCAATTTGGAGAGCTGTCCGAGTGGCCGAAGGAGCACGATTGGAAATCGTGTAGGCGGTAACCCCGTCTCAAGGGTTCGAATCCCTTGCTCTCCGCCACAATTTACATAATAAAGGGCCCGTTGGTCAAGCGGTTAAGACACCGCCCTTTCACGGCGGTAACACGGGTTCGAATCCCGTACGGGTCACCATTTTATAGAATATACACCAGTGTTTTTTATTCGGAGGATTAGCTCAGCTGGGAGAGCATCTGCCTTACAAGCAGAGGGTCGGCGGTTCGAGCCCGTCATCCTCCACCATATCTTTTATATCATCGCGGGGTGGAGCAGTTCGGTAGCTCGTCGGGCTCATAACCCGAAGGTCGCAGGTTCAAATCCTGCCCCCGCAACCAAATTATTTTATACACCAATGGGGAGTGCTCATTGAGTGCAACCAAAATGGTCCGGTAGTTCAGTTGGTTAGAATGCCTGCCTGTCACGCAGGAGGTCGCGGGTTCGAGTCCCGTCCGGACCGCCATTTTTAAAATAAATACTTGGCTCGGTAGCTCAGTTGGTAGAGCAACGGACTGAAAATCCGTGTGTCGGCGGTTCGATTCCGTCCCG
Source organism: Bacillus sp. FSL W8-0920 (assembly GCF_038593215.1). Classification (NCBI taxonomy): domain Bacteria; kingdom Bacillati; phylum Bacillota; class Bacilli; order Caryophanales; family Bacillaceae; genus Bacillus; species Bacillus sp. FSL W8-0920. Next base: position 933,379 of record NZ_CP151974.1, read on the forward strand.
AGCCACCACTATTTGCCGGTGTAGCTCAATTGGTAGAGCAACTGACTTGTAATCAGTAGGTTGGGGGTTCAAGTCCTCTTGCCGGCACTGTTTTTCAAATGTGGAGGGGTAGCGAAGTGGCTAAACGCGGCGGACTGTAAATCCGCTCCCTCCGGGTTCGGCGGTTCGAATCCGCCCCCCTCCACCATTTTTATTTTCATAGGGGCATAGTTTAAAGGTAGAACAGAGGTCTCCAAAACCTCCGGTGTGGGTTCGATTCCTACTGCCCCTGCCAATTTTCTTAATATGATTCATAACATCTATGGCGGTTGTGGCGAAGTGGTTAACGCACCAGATTGTGGCTCTGGCACTCGTGGGTTCGATTCCCATCAATCGCCCCATTTTATTATTGGGCTATAGCCAAGCGGTAAGGCAACGGACTTTGACTCCGTCATGCGTTGGTTCGAATCCAGCTAGCCCAGTTGATTCGCGGAAGTAGTTCAGTGGTAGAACACCACCTTGCCAAGGTGGGGGTCGCGGGTTCGAATCCCGTCTTCCGCTCCAATAATGGCGGCATAGCCAAGTGGTAAGGCAGAGGTCTGCAAAACCTTTATCCCCGGTTCAAATCCGGGTGTCGCCTTTTTGAAAAGACTGCCGGGGTGGTGGAATTGGCAGACACACAGGACTTAAAATCCTGCGGTAGGTGACTACCGTGCCGGTTCAAGTCCGGCCCTCGGCACCATGTTTTTTATCATAAGTTGCGCTCTTTAATGATCATGCCGGTGTGGCGGAATTGGCAGACGCGCACGACTCAAAATCGTGTTCCTCACGGAGTGCCGGTTCGACCCCGGCCACCGGTATCTATTAATAGTTTCATGATCGGTTTTTACCGTCAACCTAACGTTTCACCCTTGTGGTGAAACGTTTTTTTGTGGTTTAAATGAGTTATTTAGATAAAAATAGAAACCTATTAGAAAATAATGTGCATGTACTTCTTTTAGCAGAATAATCTTTAGATGATTTGCAACATTTGATAAGATACATTTAACCATGTAAGGAAACAAAATGGGATAGCGCATTCACATAAAACAGTGAAATACTTTTGTGTAACTAAATGAATATTTGTGGGTACATACACATCTTTAGCTAACATCATCATTGTGACCCAATTTGAGGGGAGAATTTATGAAAAAACAAAATGATCATGAAGAGTTATTGACAGGTGGCAATGTCTCGAACGTATATCGTTCTGGAGATACGGTTCGTCGAGAAGTAAAGTCAGACAATATCAATATACAAAAGCTGCTAAAGCATTTAGAACAAAAGAATTTCTCCTATGCTCCAAAGTTTTTAGGGGTTGATGAAAAAGGTAGAGAGATATTGTCCTTCATTGAAGGCGTAGCCGGTCATGATCCCTTAAAAGAATACATGTGCTCTCACCATGCCTTAAAAGAAATAGCGAGAATGCTTAGACTGTATCATGATGCTGTTCGTGATTTTCCCATTTCAGACGATTGGGAACGAATGGACAATACGCCTAACAACATAGAGGTTGTGTGCCATAATGATTTTGCTATGTACAATATCATTTTCAATAATGAAAAACCAGTAGGAATCATTGATTTTGATGTAGCTGCTCCTGGTCCAAGGCTGTGGGATATCGCATATACTCTGTATACTTGTGTACCTCTCAGTAGGTTTTTTCGCACAGAAACAGGAGAGATCGTGAACTACCATTCATCAGAACATGCAGACCAGATAAAGCATAGAGTGAAACTGTTTTTTGAAGCTTATGGTGAGGAAATAGCAGAAGATTATGTGGATATGGTGCTGCTGCGTTTAAAAGGGTTATGTCAGTACATGAAACGAAAAGCGAGTGAAGGTGATATAGCTTTTCAAAAAATGATTCATGAGGGGCACCTTGAACATTATCAAAAAGACATTCAATTCATTCATGAACACCGAAAAGAATGGATTTGAGGATGCCAAGAGCCTTCTAAAAGTCAAAGACCAATTAGGTGTTTATACCACTCTTATCACGCTTAAATAAGGAGGAGACATTTCCAGAAGCTGAAGGCGTATATTATGTTAAAGATAGTTGGGAGAACTACGATAAAATCAAAAAAGTGATTCAAAGGTGTTATTTAGAATGGGTGAATCAGTGTTAAGGAATCAGGTTTATGATTCAAAGATAAATGAGAAATAGAAAGAATGTAAAAAGGTGGAGTTGTTAACTTGCAAATGAAGACGATATTACAGACCATCATTGAAGACGAGGGATCACATGATTATCCGCTTTTTAGACAGTACTGTGTGAAGAAAGAACAGGGTCTGCGTAAAGATGCGTTAAAGGTTCTTCGGTTTTTTGTTGAAGAAATGAAGGAGAGCGAATTTGCAGCACGGCGTTCATTTGTTGCTTGGCTGTTTGAAAAGATTGAACGGTTTGAGGATGGTCATCATTTGCTTGTGTATCCATTGATCATTGGGGTGATTCAGCCTGTTATGCAAGAGTGGGAGAAGGTTGATCCTATGGATGTGAGACAGTATCGCTGGCAGGGCTTGTTTGTGCATCAGGGAGAAGGGCTGCCCTATTTATTGAAGGCACTAGAGCTTGGAGGTAGCAAGGAGCAGCGTGTCATTGTACAAATTTGCGAAACCTATTTATCGGCTTTGTGGTATTCGTTTCATCATATACATGAAGATCTTTATTTAAGCACCTATGAGAAAGATCAAGAGCGAATTCAAGGCATTGAAGATGTCATGATGCTGATCGAAGATAAAAGGATTCGTACCAATGTTGAAAAACAAGCAGCCTATTATGATCAGCTTTTATCGGACTGGAAGAAATTTCAGCAAACGGAGACAAGAGGCTTCATGAAATGGTGTGCGGAGCGTAAGAAGCCGTATGAGTGGGTAGAGGCTTTTTATTATTAACAATAGATGAGGAAACGGCAGAATTCATTCTGCCGTTTATTTATGCCATATACGCTCTATTTCTATATGATCTGGTTTGAAATATTTCAGAACATAGACATCTGGATTACTTAGCTTCTCCCACTCTTTGAATCCAATCGTGGGATCGGCATGTTTAAGAAGCAGGCTCATAAGATTGCCATGTGTGACGAATAGAGTATGATTTTTTCCTAATTTTATTTGTTCATAGAGTGCCTCTACAATACGATTCATCGCTTCTTGGCTCGATTCTCCGCCTTCACAGGCCATATGCAAGTCCGTAAAACTGAGCTTTAGTTTCTCGTACCAATCGTCCATTGGCTTGCTGCTTAACACACGTTCAGAGAGACGCTGATCAATTTGTATCTCGAGTTGTTTTGCATGAGCAAGAGGCTCAATGGTTTGGATCGCTCGCTTATAGGGACTTGAGATGATCTTATTGAGGTGAATGCCGGAAAAGAACTGTGCTAGTGCATGAGATTGTGCGATGCCTTGTGGCGTTAAATACGCATCCTCGGATTGTTCAGTTGCTTGGCAGTGTCTGACGATATAATATGTTTTCATGGGCCACACCTTTCATTGAGTATAAAAAAATCATCCAGGAGGATGAGGATAGGTTCATTTGTTCGGATCTGTTTCTTTATAGGGATCTGTGAGCTTCGAGGTGAGGTCTAAGTTGAACAAAAAATCATCTACTGTGTCTGTACCAAAGGGAAGTGTGGAGAAGTTGATTGGGATGCTGTCTTCTTTCATTTCTGAGATGATCTGTTGTTTAGGCTGCTTTTTTCTCCAGTACTTAAACAAGCGCATGTAAAGCCCCCTTTTCTATGAAAAAGATGGATTTATACATAATATACGGGGAGAGTTGTCCAGGCGTCAAATGTTTTCTTAGAGAACGATGAAAAGAGCCATAGGAAAGCAAGGCCCTTTTGTCCATTTACTTGGCACGACGTAATGCTTTCAGCACTTTACGTTCGCATTTTAAGTTGTATCGCTTTTGATGAAGTTTATCTGTGTTACATCTGCCAATGACTTGGCGGACATCTGGATGATAAATGATGAGATGCCTGTAAGCTGGATCATTTAATAACTCATGAAACCAGCTATGTTTTTTGAGATGGGCTGCGTTTCTAGAGATATCCTCTTCATCTACCTGTAGAAAAGGGATATATACAGCAAGTGAAAAGATATCGAAAATGAATCCTATGTTGGTTCCTCCTTCCATATTATTTCCTACGCTTAGAAGGAGGAAAGGTTTCATTCAATAAAACTTTAAAAACAATCCCAATGCATAAACCATTCTTTTGTGTCTTTGTCGTAATAGAAATACATCGTGCCATTATCACCAATCATGAACCGAGGTTTTTCTTCTGAGGCGATTTGCAGCATGAATTCGCCTTGTTGTTGATGGGGTGGGGATTGAATATACGCCCCATATCCACCGATTTTTGTGAACGAATAATTGGTGTATTGATCAAAGAAGTGTTCTGTCGCTTCATCACTTTCATTTACTTCTGATAAATCGACGTATGACCACGCTTCTTCCCAGCAAGGGTAGTCTTCTTGCTCACTTTCCTTCCATTGGATTTGAAAGGGTTTGAGTCCTCTCACTTCTTCAGGAGTTTCAACTACTTCTAATCCTTCCATATCTGCATATTCAATGAGCTTCCAGCCCTCGCCGTTTTTGGTAATATCCATCGGAAGTGCTTTCTGGTTGAGAAAGATTTGAATCATTTTACATTCATTGAATTCGTTCAATCCTCCTGGCACTTCAGGTAAATAAATTTGTAAGATCGGAATCATGACGCCATCTTGATCTATGGGCCAGCCTTGATCGGGGTGGATGAAGAAATGACCGGCAAACCAGCTGTGTGTTGCTGGATCAGGACGAAAGCCGCCAATCTTAGCCACGACGGGTGTTTTTCCAATTTGCTTTAATTCATGAAAAGCCTTGATCTCCATTATTTATCCCGCCAATCTTTAGCCTGCAATGTGGGCATCTTGAAACGTGCCATTGATATTGCCTGAGACAATGATGACATGTCCCCAAAATAAATCACCGTCATGACAGTAGACTTCAAACTCTCCATCTGGGTAAGCATGCAGACTTTCAAGGGAGATGCGGCTTATAAAGTGATCCAGAGTAAGCTCTTCTTGTGTTTCAGCGGAGTCATCTTGCTCCTGCCAGTCTTTAGCTAATTCAAGCAGCTGATTTGCTGCAAATGATTTAATAGAAGCATCCCATGTGGTCTTCTCTTTCATGAGTTGTCTAGCGGTTCGAAGTGAGTCGTTTACTTTTTCATCTTCTTCGAGGTTGAAGTAGAGCAGGCATTCTTGATTACTCCACTGGATCGTTGTTTCAAATAAGTCTAGTCCTTTCACTAATTCAAAGGTGCCCAGCAGGTCATCATGATAAAAGACAGGTTTTTGGGCTTCTTCTAGTATCTCTTGCAGCTCTTCATCCTGTGTATCTGTATCGATGAGTGATACAAGCATGAACTCACCTTCACCTTTTCGGACCTGAAGTGTCACGATTGATTCTTTATGTAATTGTGCCTGCTTTTCCCTTAATCCCTCTTCATCTGTTAACCAGCAGAGTCTTATGTTTTCTGTTGTAACGAAGTCTTTTTCCTTCCATGCAATCAGTGGAATAGAAGCAGTCCAAAGAGCTTCCTGTCCGGCTTTTCCTGCACCTACTCCTGAAGGTCCTGTGACAGCAATGATGTGATCTATTTCTTCTGAAAATCGTTCTTCAAATGCGTTAATTTGTTTGTTATGTTTCATGTGATTGTCCTCCAGCCTGATTTGTTGAAAATCTATATCTTTATCACACCGCACATGAGGAGGAGAAATCAAGCTTTTTTTGCTTAAAACTTTTTTAGATTGTCAGAAGGAGAGAAAATACATGGATGATTGGAGGTTGAGTCACAATAAATACGAATAAGTTATGTATCGAACTTTGTATATATTTTGGTAAATGAGTCGAAAAGCCTAGGTGATTCTTCCTTTTCTTTATAATTACTTTGACACGAATAGATGAAAAAAGTAAAGTAGTACTGAGTGATTTACAAACCCTTCTTCATCTATTGAATTGCAAAGTGTGTGTAAATGAAATGTAAATGGATATTTTTCCTTTTATTTACTCGTATTTTTTTTGAAACCTATAATGCTTCTCATACGTTATATTAACGGAGCACACATATCCGGCGGAAACAGAGCATCGGGAATGCTTGGTGAAGAAGATTTACATTTGCAAAATCAATGTAAATTTTTTATGATTTCATTTATATCAGAACGATAATAAGAAAGAAGAGGTTTTATGAAAAAAATATTTGCGAACAAATATAGCTTTTTTGTATTGGCTGTCCTTTTATTTTGGGCGAAATCGTATGCAGCCTACAAAATGGACTTTAATTTAGGAGTGAAAGGTTCTTTTCAAGAGGGTCTTCTCTTATTAAATCCATTTAGTTCAGCCATTGTGTTTTTGGGACTGGCTCTCTTTTTGAAGGGTCGTAAATCTGCCATAGTATTAATTGTGATTGACTTTATTATGACCGCACTTTTATATGCGAATGTAGCTTACTACCGTTTCTTTGATGACTTTTTGACTTTCTCCACAATGAAGCAAGCAGGCAATCTTGGAGGAGGCATGACTGGCGGTGTGTTATCTAGTATTAAGCCGCATGACCTTTTATATTTCCTTGATATCATTATCTTGATTGCGATTGTGATCTGGAGACCAGAAGTGAAGAAATTCCAAATGAAAAAGACATTTGCACTGTTGATTGTGGCTACAGGTGTAGGACTGTTCTTTGTAAACCTTCATTTAGCTGAAAAGGACCGTCCAGAATTATTAACAAGAACATTTGATCATAAGTATGTTGTCAAATATTTAGGTGTTTATAATTATACGATTTATGACGGAGTACAATCAGCACAAAATGCAACACAGGTAGCAAATGCGAGCAGTGAAGATTTAACGGATGTTGTAAACTATACAGCTTCTCACTATGCGAAGCCAAACGCAGAGTATTTCGGTAAAGCAAAAGGGAAAAACATCATTAAAATCCATTTAGAAAGCTTCCAGTCTTTCTTAATTGACTACAAACTAAATGGAGAAGAAGTGACACCGTTTTTAAACAAGCTGGCTCATGGGAAAGAGGACTTTACGTATTTTGATAACTTCTTCCATCAGACAGGTCAAGGAAAGACAGCTGATGCTGAACTGATGATGGATAATAGTATGTTCGGCTTGCCAGAGGGAGCAGCGTTTGTGACAAAAGGTGAAAATACTTACCAATCACTCCCTGCTATCCTAGATCAAAAAGCAGGCTATACGAGCGCAGTGCTTCATGGCGACTATAAATCTTTCTGGAACCGTGACACGATTTATAAACATATGGGATATGATCAATTCTTCGATGCTTCACATTACAACATGGATGAAGAAAATCTTGTGAATATGGGTCTGAAGGATAAACCATTCTTCAAAGAATCAATCCCGATGCTAGAATCAATGAAAAAGCCATTTTATGCACATTTAATGACATTGACTAATCACTATCCATTTAATTTAGATGAAAAAGATGCGACGATTGCTAAGGCAACAACTGGTGACAAAACAGTAGATAACTACTTCCAAACAGCAAGGTATCTAGATGAGTCATTAGAGCAATTCTTTAAAGACTTGAAAAAATCAGGTATGTATAAAGACTCGGTCATTTTATTATATGGTGATCACAACGGTATTTCTGAAAACCATAACCGTGCAATGAGCGAAATTCAAGGGAAAGAAATTACACCTTATCAAAATGCTCAAAACCAGCGTGTACCACTCATGATTCGTATTCCTGGCAAACAGGGCGGCGTGAACCATACGTATGGTGGTGAAGTAGACGTGATGCCTACGCTTCTTCACTTACAAGGTATTGATTCAAATGAGTATGTGAATTTTGGAACAGATCTATTCTCTAAGAAACATGATCAAACTGTTGCATTCCGTAACGGAAACTATGTGACACCAAAATATACACTTGTAGATAACACTGTCTATGATACAAAAACAGGTAAAGTTGTGAAACAAAATAAAAAGACAGAGGCGATTAAAGCCCGTGTCGATAATCAGTTAAGCCTTTCAGATAAAGTGCTTTATAGGGATCTTCTTCGATTCCATAAGCTGTCTGATTTTAAACCAGTGAATCCATCTGATTATTTCTATGGTAAATCAAAAGAAAAAGAAGAGGATTCTTCTACTAAGTAACTGAGTTTTGGGCAAGCACAGAAGGGTGCTTGCCTTTTTCTCTCTCATCGCTTGATTTGTTGGCAAATTATGTTTATATTTAGGGTGATACAAGCGTGATGCTGGCGTGCAGCTAGCGGAACTCATTTCGTCCTAGGGGATTTCAGGAGGAGCTTATGACAACAAATACAAAAACACAAAAAAAGAAATCAGAAGTATGGGGCTGGCTCAAAGCGATCTTAATCGCATTCATTGCCGTTTTTATCATTCGTAACTTTTTATTCGCACCGTATATTGTAAAAGGGACCTCTATGGATCCAACATTGCATAATACAGAGCGGGTTTTTGTGAATAAGACGGTTGATTATTTCGGTGATTATAAGCGGGGACAGATCATTGTTCTTGATGGGGAAGACCGCAGTACTCATTATGTTAAACGGTTGATTGGTTTACCTGGTGATAAAATTGAAATGAAAAATGACCAGCTGTATGTCAATGGTCAAAAGGTGGCAGAGCCTTACTTAGCGTCAAACAAAAAGAAAGCAGCCGCAGATGGCATCTTGCTGACACCTGATTTTGGTCCTCTTACCGTTCCAAAAGGCAAGTATTTTGTCATGGGTGACAACCGTCAAAACTCAATGGACAGTCGTAATGGCTTAGGTCTTTTTACAAAGAGTGATATTCAAGGAACGACATCATTTGTGTTCTATCCTTTCCAAGACGTTCGACTACTCAATAATGAATGAAACATAAAAAAGCACACAGAGGTGTGCTTTTTCTATTTCATTCAGCCTGGCTCTTTTTGATCGCCTGTTCAAGATCTGCAATAATGTCTTCAATCGCTTCTGTTCCAACAGATAAACGAATGAGCTCAGGTGTGACGCCTGTCGCTTTTTGTTCTGCTTCACTTAATTGCTGATGCGTTGTGCTGGCAGGATGAATGATCAATGATTTAGAATCGCCCACATTTGCGAGATGTGAGAAAAGTTTAACTGAATCAATAAGCTTTTTACCTGCTTCTCGTCCACCTTTAATACCGAATGTGAGAATGGCGCCTTGTCCTTTTGGTAAATAGGTTTGAGCAAGCTCATAAGATTCATGGCTTTCAAGACCTGGGTAGCTTACCCAATCTACAAGAGGGTGATCTTGTAAGAATTGCGCTGTTTTTAACGCATTTTCACTATGTCGCTCGAGACGCAGATGCAAAGTTTCTAGGCCTTGCAGAAGTAAAAATGAGTTGAAAGGTGACAAGGCTGCTCCTAAATCCCGTAAGAGCTGCACACGTGCTTTTGTGATATAAGCCGCTTCTCCAATTGCTTCGGTATACGTCAGGCCGTGATAACTTGGATCTGGTTCAGTCAGCCCTTTGAACTTATCACTGTCGGCCCAAGGAAACTTGCCGCTATCGACAATGACACCGCCAATTGATGTACCATGACCGCCAATGAATTTTGTAGCGGAATGGACGACAATGTCTGCGCCAAACTCAATCGGTCTTAATAAATATGGGCTTGCGAGCGTATTGTCCACAATAAGCGGAATGTGGTGCTTGTGTGCAATGGCTGAGATGGCTTCAATATGTAGAATGTCGCCTTTAGGATTCCCAATACTCTCTGCATACACTGCCTTCGTTTTGTCTGTAATCGCTGCTTCGAGTTCTTCAAGGTTGGATGAATCGACAAATTTCACTGTAATGCCGAGCTTTTTAAGCGTATGAGCAAACAGATTGTAGGTGCCTCCATAAAGGCTGCTGGAGGAGACAATTTCGTCACCAGCTCCTGCAATGTTTAAAATAGAATAAGTGGTCGCTGCTTGTCCAGAAGAGACAGCAAGTGCACCAATGCCGCCCTCAAGCTCGGCGATCCGTTTTTCAAAGACGTCATTTGTGGGATTCATAATGCGAGAGTAAATATTTCCGGGTTCCTGCAGTCCGAATAAATTCGCCGCATGCTCACTATCTCTAAAACCGAAAGAGCTTGTTTGGTAAATAGGCACGGCTCTTGAATAGGTTGCTGAATCAAGCTCCTGACCTGCGTGAATGGCTTTTGTTTCTAAACGGAATGGACGTTCTTCTGACATGTGTGTATCCTCCTTTTGTTAGATAAAACCAACTACTTTGATAAGAAATATTTAATAAGACTATAAATCTTGTTTCGAGCTTGGTCAATCATTTTTTAGATAAATCTGAAAAAATAATAAATAAAGTTGATGGGCTTTTTTAATTTCAATGAGGAAGGGTGTGGATACGCTGGATGAAAAGAGGGATTGTTGCATTAGAGAGTACGGATCAGTTTTTTTGAAAGCAATCAATCATTGCCAACTAGTGAAATCATGGGAATGTCTATGCTGTAAGTTGTTTTTTCATAAAAAGAAGCGAATCATATGTTGGATGTTACTCAAGAAAAGAAAGGGCTTTTTTCCCAATGGACTTTCTTGTATATACATATTTTAAGTGACAAGAGAAGAAGGGAAATAGACTCACTCTTTTATCGGAATTATCAGTAAATATTTCGTAAATGGTGTGTTAACGACATATAATTAGGACCTTTTTATCTGATATATCGGGGGAATTCTTGCTATTTCACAAAAAAGAAAGAATATATAAAGGGATTGATAAAAATGGACTATTTCAAAAAAAGAAGAAAAAAGATGGTTTAATTGCCATTATATGGGTTTTGTGGTTCTTAAGGAGTGAAAAAATCTAGCTAATAAGATAGGGGTTCTGTACTTGAAAGTGAAGAATTGAATAAAAAGTCACATTTTATCCGAAAGTACGTTCGGTCAAAAATGGGATCTTCTGTTGATGTTTGGAGAGTAGAGCCTATGATACGATCATCATAAGCTGGGAGGTGAAAAGTATGACTTATGCAGCGCCGCAAGTTGACTATTCCACTATGGAACCTGCTATTATGGACCAAGCTTGGTTCTTAGTATTTGTTGCTGTCCTTCTTGGATTGGGAGCAACAGTTGTTCTAGGAGCAGCAGTTTGGTGTTTAGCAAACGGCAAGGGTAGCTTTACAGGAGCCGTTCAGTGGGAAAGTGGCTTAAAAGTCCAAATTGAATGTAAGTAGCTATACTTAGGATTCATCTTTTTACTTCTATGAAATGACACCAAGGCTAAACCGTCTGTGGCGGGCGGTTTAGCCTGATCTGTTTTTAAAGAATATGCAGACACTTGGAGGTTATATGTTTACGATCGAGAAATTAACCAAGACGTATAAAAATAACGTGACTGCTGTCAATGATTTTCATTTAAAAATCGACCCTCATCAAATCGTTGCTGTTGCTGGACCGAATGGTTCTGGTAAAACAACGATGATTAACTGTATACTCGGCATCATTAAGCATACAGAAGGAACGATTCTGTTGCAGGATGTCACAAATGACGAACCATCCTTTAAAAAACAAGTAGCCTATGTTCCAGATGATCTGCTGCTCCCTGAAGCATTGACTGGGGCTGAATATTTAGATTTTGTTTCTTCTATGTATGAATGTAAAACAATTCATAGAAGAAATCAACTAATTGAACTGTTTGATATGGACTCGGCTTTATCAAGACCGATTGAAACCTATTCACATGGTATGAAAAAAAAGACACAGCTGATTGCCGCCTTTATGCTTGATAGTCAATTGGTGATCATGGATGAGCCCTTTAGAGGACTTGATATTGAAGCGGTTATAAACACAAAGAAACTGATGAAGCGTTATGCTGAGCACCATGGTGCGATCTTGCTTTCAACGCATGATATGCTTTCAGCGGAAGAGCTGTGCCACAAAATCGCCATTATTTCTAAGGGAAATAAAATGGATGAAGGAACGGTCTCAGCCTTAAAAGAGAAGTATCAATCAAGCACATTGGAACAGGTGTTTCTGAAAGCTTCAATGTTAAGTGATAGGGGTGCACATTTTGATGAAATCATTAATCATTTCTAGAATGATGCTTAAAATGTGGCAGCAGGAGATGTATAAGCTCTTTGATACTCAGACGAAGCGGATCATTGTGATCTTATTCTTTTTATTTGCCATCACAATGGGCGCCATCATCGGATACAGTTTTACGGGTGTCTTTATGAAGGCTTTCTTAAATGGCGATGAACGTTCACTAGGATTACTCGTTGTGTCAATGGCGATCAATGCATCCATCTTTACTAGCCTGTTATTCATTTTGATCAAGGTCAGAACGCCTGAGCAAGACCGTTTTTCTATGCAGCTCAGCTGGTTCCCTCTTTCTACCTTTCAGAAAAGCCTTGGATACTTTATTCCGATGGTGACAGTGGTGGCAGGACTTGTTTTATTTTTTATCGGTATTCTGCTTTTACCTAATTTTATTGCCCAGGGAATAGGTATTTTCTTTATCTTTACGTTCTTTTTGATGGTGATTTTGCAATCGCTTTTTGTCTTAATGCTTTTGCAATTCATTTATAATATGACGTATTTGGTCATTCTGAAATTAAAATTACCGTTGCAAAAATTTGCAGCGATCTTTGTTTTATTAGCACTGGTTGTAGCGTATGGAATGACGCATTTTGATATCAGTCAAATTCAGCAATCATATATACAGTTTGATTATCATTTGATGTATTTTACAGCACCGTTTTTCTTAGCGGCTCAAGGAATGTCTCCTGAAGGGGTAAACTATGCAATTTTGATTCTGTTTATCCTTTTATCGGCGAGCGGTGCATTTCTTTCCCTTGCGATGATGCCGATTATGGCAGAAAAAAAAGCGTTAACCTTTTTAAACAAACTGCCGTTCTCTTCTTCAAAAAAATGGTCACTTATTGTAAAGGAAATGAAATCACAGGTGCGAAATGAAGAAAACATTTTAAACTTTCTCATTCTCCTCATTGTGATTTTATTCGTCCGTTATCAATTTGGATTCCGTTTTGAAGAAGAAGCATTTTTTGTTCTCTGCGCTCTTGCTGGATTAACCGCCTTCAATTCATTTGGCAATGATAAACGAATGCTGGGGATGTACAAAACATTTGGTCTAAGATCGTGGGAAGTGGCTCTGTATAAGTTTATCGGGCTTTTGCTTGTTGGTGTACTGCAAATTGCAATCTTCATGCTGACAACGCTGACGCTTCCTGATCAGGTTTGGAACGTATTGATTGGGGCCGCTGTCTTATGCAATGCCACTGCGCTCTTTTATGTGGTAGGTATTTTACTTCCGCTTGATCGGAACAATCCTTACACAGGCATTTTTTCATTTGGAGCACTTATTTTACTCATGATTCCGATTGTTTTTATTGGAAACTATGTCATAGGGGAGTCGAGTCAAACACTTCAGTGGCTGCTTGTAGCTGCATTTGAAGGTCTGCTCATCTTTGCCATATACAAAGGTTTTTCATGGAGGTATTCACATGATTCAACTTCTTAACAATAAGCTAAAGATTGAGCGGGTACCGGCACTTGCGCCGTATGTGACCTTACAAAAGAGGCATCTCACGGATACGCAGTATGGAAGCACACTCCCGATTAATGAAAGTGCCTATCATATGTTAACGAAAGTAGATGGTAAAAGGACAGAAGCGAGTATTACCGCAGAGCTCGCCGATTTGTTTCAGGTCGATGAGTCTGTGATTTCTCGTGACTTTTATCAACTGATAATGGGGTTGAATCAGCACCACTTACTGTCTATTCATTATCAATCACCATATCGGATTGTGACAGCCTGCTGTCAATTTTTCAAGCAGTATCAAGTGAAAATGAAGGAACGATTTGATTGCACTGGTCACTCGTTCCTTCATATTTTTGGGACAGCATTACTCATGGTGACGCGTAAAATCATCTTTTTCTGGATGCTATTTATGGTCATGGCAGGAATCGCTTTTTTATTCATTCCTGACCGGTCAATTGCAGCCATTGCGATTTATTTTACAATTATTTATTTTGGATTAATTACGGGAACGGCCTTACATGAGGCAGCACACGGCTATGCGCATCGGAAATTTGCGGGACGGGATGGTCCACAAGGTTTTTTTGCAAGTGATATGATGTCTGTGAAATTTGTGAGACCGGTATTAGATCCGTTTCAGAAAAAGCAGGTATGGATTACCCTGCTTGGGCCGCTTGTCCCAGGTGTGATCGGAGCAGCAGGGATCATTGTGACCGTATTATGTCTAAAAGAAAATCCAATTTCAACAGGTTTCTTTATTTTTTCAATCACGTATTTTATTCAATTACTCTATCTTCTTCCATTTATGGGGGATGGTAAATCCATTATGAAGCAGCTATTGCTTGGGGGAATGGGAGGACAACGATCATGAACGTACAGGCGATGAAACAAGGTGCTATTGTTGGTGGTTTTCTGGGGTTTTTAGGCTTTCCGATGCTGACAATCGGCATATTATTCTATCATTTATTTCAATCAAAAACGAATGATGCTTTATTATTTAACAGTCTCGCTTTTGAGATGGAAGGTTCATCCGCATTTACTTTTCAAATCAAGCCAAACTTTTTTATTTATATGATTGTGATTTTTGCCGCGAGTTTTCTCATTGTGGCTATCTTATCAGCCATGAAGCAGAAAAAAGCGAAAGGTTAGGAGAATTCTCCTAATCTTTTTTTGTATGTCCAACCAAATTTTAGTATAATAGAAAATAAAAAACATCAAAGGGGATCTCAATGTTAAAAAAATGGAGTGTTCTTATATTCACTGTTTTTCTATTAGCAGGATGCGGCGAGAAGGCTGAAGAAACCACGCAAACCGAGAAGACGGTATCGACAATAAACACGGAGTCTGCTACTAAGAAGCAAGTAACCATCGAACAAATGAAACTGACAAAAAAAGAAAAAAACTTACTAGAAGCATCAACTACTAATGAAATGGTCGCTTTGACAATAAAAGGATTAACGAAGAAGGATAAGAGTATTACGTTTATCGGGAGTCATTATAAAAATGGGCGATTAGCTAATAAGGAAGCGTCATCTGCCACCTTTACTTTACATCAGGATGGAACCGACCAAACGATGAATGTGCTCTTACAATTAAGGCATGAGAAAGATACATATGAATCACAATTTAGTATGTGGTCAGACAACAAGAACGAGGGAATGACGAAAGCAACAGCAAGCTTTCCGTTCAAGGTAAGTGACTATGTTTTTTCTGCACAATCTGAAACTGTCAAAGTCTCTTCTGGAGGAAAGGCACTGATTGCGTATACAGCGGCAATGGGGAAAGACGGAAATTCACCGATGCTTGAAGAGATTGAGAAAAATCCTAAGCAAGCGCTGAAGAATAAGTCACATGCCTACTTATTTTATATTCAGCTCGATAAATAACTATCGTAATATATACGGAGAATATGAAGTTTTTTGACGAAAAATCTTCATATTCTCTTGACGAATTGTTTAGGAAGTTGTAACATAATAAAGGTCAACGCGATGACGTTGCTTTTGAAAAATTGATGCGGGTGTAGTTTAGTGGTAAAACCTCAGCCTTCCAAGCTGATGTCGTGAGTTCGATTCTCATCACCCGCTCCAATACATAATTTTTGTTAATAACGCAGTATTTCGTTTCTTAGATAAACGAAGTGTTGCGTTTTTTATTATGTCAGTATAATGTGAAAAAGCACTGTCAAGCTACAGTGCTTTTTCAATAAATTCATATTTACTTTCTCCACCATGTATTTGTACAAACATCTTCGTCAAGGATTGGATGAGGGCTTCACTCTTTTCCCGGGAAATAGATGGCGGAAACAGAATGATTTGCAGAATGTTTTTTGTGTCTTGAGAAATGTGTGCTTTACTTGGTTGAGAAAATAATCCCTTAAGTCCTGCGTTGTCCTGCCATTCAATGTAACCACTCTCATGTTTTGCTAGTGAAAGCGGCTCTTCTATGCGATCAGCATCGAATGTCAGGATAGGCAAGAAATATTTTAAAGAGAAAAAGATCGACAAATCCTGTACGGAATTGGTCGAGTCAATAAATTGTTCCTTTTGGATATCAGCAAGAATTGGCAGGAAAGGAACGTCTTTTAAAAGGTCCGTCCATTCTTTGATTGCTGGTACTTCTTCTAAGACTTTATCTTCGTATTCAAAGAATAAAGATTCTTGAAACAGGCGTAGCCGGCCTTTTAACATTTGAGGGGATGTGCCAACTTCAATATGCGAATATTCAATCTGTCCAACATGGATAGACGGGTTGTCAGGATGAGAAATTTCCATATGTATCTTCACAGTGACTCACTCCAATCGGTCATGATACACTCGTATTATACTGAAAACAACAGAAGAAACAAAGAAAGGAGGTTTGCAAGGTGATTCATGTTGGAGAATTAAAAGAAGAATTGATTCAATATGCGAAAGAAATTGGTGTCGATAAAATCCGATTTGCAAGTGCTGATACATTTGATTCATTAAAAGATCGCCTCATCTTACATGAATCGTTAGGGTATTTGTCAGGCTTTGAAGAGCCTGATATCGAAAAACGAACAAACCCTTCTTTGCTGCTTCCGAAGGCCAAATCAATTGTTGCGATAGCGCTCGCGTATCCTTCCAAAATGAAAGATGCTCCTCGAAGTACAAAGGATGCAAGAAGAGGGATCTTTTGCCGTGCTTCTTGGGGAACAGACTATCATGTTGTGCTGAAAAAAAAGCTCGATATGCTCGAGGAATTCTTGCGAAGCAAACATGTCGATATACGAACAAAATCAATGGTGGATACAGGGGAGCTGTCCGATCGTGCAGTAGCGGAACGTGCTGGCATAGGTTTTAGTGCGAAGAACTGTATGATTATCACGCCAGAGTTTGGGTCTTACGTGTATTTGGCTGAAATGATCACAAATGTCCCATTTGAACCGGATGAAAAAATTGAAGACCAGTGCGGAACGTGTAATAAATGTGTTGATTCGTGTCCAACTGGTGCACTTGTAAATCCAGGACAGCTGAATTCCCAGCGATGTATTTCCTTTTTAACGCAAACGAAAGGATTTTTGCCTGACGAATTTCGTTCGAAAATAGGAAATCGATTGTACGGGTGTGATACGTGCCAAATTGTCTGCCCGATCAATAAAGGGAAGGACTTTCACCTGCATCCTGAAATGGAGCCGGACCCTGAAATTGCGAAGCCGCTCTTAAAGCCGCTTCTTACGATCAGTAATCGTGAGTTTAAGGAAAAATACGGTCATGTTTCAGGTTCATGGCGGGGGAAAAAGCCAATTCAGCGAAATGCGATTTTGGCACTTGCTCACTTTAAAGATACATCTGCCTTACCCGTGTTGATTGATTTGATGCACAAGGATCCAAGGCCTGTTATTCGAGGCACGGCTGCTTGGGCAATAGGGAAAATTGGCGATGAGCAGCTGCTCCCAGAGCTGGAAAAAGCCCTTGAGCGGGAAAGTGATGAGGAAGCGAAGCAAGAAATCATCAAAGGGATTGAGTTTTTACAGACACCTTTAAATACTAAATAACATCTCTGTGAACATAGAATGAACCAAACAGAGATTTTAAAAAAAGTTTGGTGGTGTCTGTGTGAAACAATTATTAGAGCAAACATTAGAAGACAGGCTTGGTTATTTATTAAATGGAAGTGCAATCAAACAGCCGCAGCTCATGTCTGATGTGGAAGCAGTCGAACGGAAAAAAGAGCTTTTTGCTAGAAGACAGGTGGAGATTGTCAAGGCGAAGGCGAAAGCAACACTCCTAGATTCAACGATTCAGGATGATGGGGCTCAGCATGTGCAGTATCTTGCTCATCTCACTTATGTATGCAAGGATGTAGACGATTCTTTTTATTTAGAGGAACAAGTAGAAAAAAGAGAAGCGTTCCTTTACAACGACATGCTTGTGAAAGATCGGATAATGTTAGAAAAGCGGCAAATGGAAGAGCAGGTGGATGAGCGCTTTCAGACAGAAGAACAGTTTGGGAGAGCCTTTCACTATGACCGGCGGGCAGCCGTACAATATGCGGAGACGTACTGGAATAAACGAAATCCCGCCTATAAAAACTTCGAAGATAACTGCACAAATTTTATTTCACAATGCTTGAAGGCAGGGAATGCGCCAACGAGAGGGTATCCGAACCGCGGATCTGGCTGGTGGGTGCGGTCGCACACGTGGAGCTATAGCTGGACGGTGGCTCATTCGATGAAAAATTATTTAGCGAATTCGAAAGCGGGTTTAAGAGCAAAGAAACTCAAGGAAGCGCAGGAGCTTCAAATTGGTGATGTCATTTGCTACGATTTTGAGGGAGATGGCAGGTATAATCATACAACCATTGTCGTCGATCACGATAAAGGCGGAATGCCTCTTGTGAATGCTCAGACATATGACAGCCGAATGCGTTATTGGTCGTATGAGGATTCGACCGCCTATACACCAGCTATTCGTTATACGTTTTTTCACATTTTGGACGATGCCGCGAAGGATAGTTAATGGTATAATGTTGAGCGGAAAAGAAAATTAGAGGTGAACTTTTTTGGGACTTCATGTCGTTTTATATCAACCAGAGATTCCAGCTAATACTGGAAATATTGCGCGTACATGTGCAGCAACAAATACAACCCTTCATCTGATTCGTCCGCTTGGTTTTTCGACAGATGATAAAATGCTGAAGCGTGCAGGACTCGATTATTGGAAATATGCCAATGTCGTCTATCATGACTCGCTTGATGAATTGTTTGAGGCTCATCCGAAGGGACAATTCTTCTATATCACAAAATTTGGCCAAAAGCCGCATACGACATTTGATTACTCTCAGTTAGATGAAGATTACTTCTTCGTTTTTGGCAGAGAGACAAGTGGATTGCCGAAAGATTTGATCGAGCGGAATATGGACCGCTGCCTTCGTTTACCGATGACAGAACATGTTCGTTCTCTGAATCTATCGAATACGGCAGCAATTCTTGTGTATGAGGCACTTCGACAGCAGCAATATCGAGATCTGATATAAGGTCAAGAAGAAAGCTGGGATACCAATCTCGGCTTTTTTTATATGAGATAAGGAACAAAATATGATTTGTTCAGTCTATTTTTTGACATATTGAAAAAATCGAAGCACAGTGAATATGCAAGTGCTAAAAACAACGAACTAAATGAAAAAAGGATGTTCCGCTCATGGAACATCCTTTTTTTCATTTACCAGGCTTGCCTTCGTAGCCAGCTGTGAAAATGGATACTAAAAACGTAATGATGACGCCCATCATAATGACCGTTCTCATATAAGCTCCCCCTTATCCCTTTGTTTCTATCGCTGCCTGTTTCATATGATGTGAAGTTCGCCTTGAAAAGCAGGAGAAGAAGATCATTTTTCTCCTGTTTTTCCTTTATTATGAAGGGTCTTGCGGATGGTTGTCAATTCAGTTTGCCAATTCGTCATTTTGAAGAACGAAAGCATGTAATAGGACGCCTCCGCATAGATTGTAAAACAGTATCTGATTACTTGCTTCAATCTTGAAAGAGGAGGTTCATATGGATATTTTAAAGAAAATTGAACAGCACAGAGAAGAAGAGCAGCGTCTTAAATGGGAAGGCACATTTGGCGAGTATTTAGACATTATAAAGGAAAATCCACTTGTCGCTCAATCTGCTCATTCTCGCGTTTATCATATGATTAAAGACAGCGGGATTGAAGAGGAGAATGGGGTCAGAACGTACAAATTTTTTGATCAGGAGCTTTTTGGATTAGAGGAATCATTGGAAAGATTAGTGGAGGAATACTTTCACCCTGCTGCCAAGCGCCTCGATGTGAGGAAGCGTATTTTGTTATTGATGGGACCAGTGAGCGGGGGGAAATCTACGCTTGTTACTAGGCTGAAAAGAGGACTAGAGGAATATTCACTGACAGATCATGGCGCAGTCTATGCGATCAAAGGCTGCCCGATGCATGAAGATCCGCTTCATCTTATTCCGCAAAATCTGCGGGAGGATTTTTATAGAGAGTATGGCATTCGTGTGCAGGGGAATTTGTCCCCTCTGAATATGATGAGGCTGGAAGAGGAATATGGCGGACGAATTGAGGATGTAAGGGTTGAACGGATCTTCTTCTCAGAGGATAAACGGACCGGTATTGGTACCTTTAGTCCGTCTGATCCGAAATCTCAGGACATTGCTGATTTAACAGGAAGCATCGATTTTTCAACCATTGCTGAATTTGGATCAGAATCAGATCCAAGGGCCTACCGCTTTGATGGAGAACTCAATAAAGCAAACCGAGGGATGATGGAGTTTCAGGAGATGTTAAAGTGTGATGAGAAGTTTCTATGGCATCTTCTGTCATTAACGCAGGAAGGAAATTTTAAAGCAGGCCGTTTTGCCTTGATTAGTGCAGATGAATTGATCGTTGCTCATACGAATGAAACCGAGTACCGGTCGTTTATTTCAAATAAAAAGAACGAGGCCTTGCATTCAAGAATTATTGTGATGCCGATTCCTTATAACTTGAAGGTGACAGAGGAGGAACGCATTTATCATAAAATGATTTCAGAAAGTGATGTTTCTGATGTGCATATTGCCCCGCATACGCTGAAAGTAGCAGCGATGTTCTCCATTTTGACAAGACTCAAAGAGCCGAAGCGTTCTGATATTGATTTGGTGAAAAAAATGCGTCTGTATGACGGAGAAAGTGTCGAAGGCTTCCAATCTGCTGATATTGATGAGATGAAAAAGGAATTTCATGATGAAGGGATGAGCGGAATTGATCCGCGATATGTGATTAACCGCATTTCCTCCACTATTATCCGGAAGAATATGGAGTCGATCAATGCGCTGGATGTTCTTCGTTCGTTAAAAGAAGGACTCGATCAGCATCCGTCTATCTCAAGCGAGGACCGGGAGCGCTATTTGAATTTTATTTCTGTTGCGCGAAAAGAGTACGACGATATTGCCAAGAAGGAAGTACAAAAGGCATTTGTGTATTCCTATGAGGAGTCTGCGAAAACACTGATGGATAATTACTTAGATAATGTCGAGGCCTATTGCAACAAAAACAAGCTGCGTGATCCGTTAACCGGTGAAGAAATGAATCCTGATGAAAAGCTTATGCGTTCAATTGAAGAGCAGATCGGAATTTCTGAAAATGCGAAAAAGGCATTTAGAGAAGAAATTCTGATTCGTATTTCGGCTTATGCGAGAAAGGGCAAACGCTTTGATTATAATTCTCATGAGAGATTGCGTGAGGCGATTCAGAAGAAGCTGTTTGCTGATTTAAAAGATGTGGTGAAAATCACGACGTCAACGAAGACACCGGATGAACAGCAGCTGAAGAAAGTGAATGAAGTAGTGGCTAGATTAATTGATGAACATGGCTATAATTCAACAAGTGCAAATGAACTTTTAAAATATGTAGGCAGTCTTCTTAATCGTTAATAAATGAAGGAGGCATTATTGGCGCACCTGCACCGGTAATGTCTTTTTTAGAAATGACCGTCAACTTGGGTGACGAGCAGCATAAGATAAAGGAATCGGTGGTTAGAAGAATTGTGCAAACAGGTGAGGAGGGGGATGGATGTCCCGGCAAGAAAAAAGTCAGTTTATTGTATCTCAGGAAGACTGGTCCCTCCATCGAAAAGGCTATGACGACCAGCAGCGTCATCAGAAAAAGGTCAAAGAAGCGATTAAAAACAATTTGCCGGATCTTGTCACAGAAGAAAGCATTATCATGTCTAACGGAAAAGATGTTGTGAAAATTCCAATTCGTTCGTTAGATGAATATAAAATTCGGTACAACTACGATAAAAATAAGCATGTGGGTCAAGGTGATGGAGATAGCGAGGTAGGCGATATTGTCGCACGTGATGGATCAGACAGTAAGCAAGGGCAAGGAAAGGGGCAGAGCGCAGGAGATCAGGCTGGAGAGGATTATTACGAAGCAGAGGTCTCATTAATGGATCTTGAGGAAGCGCTGTTTCGGGAATTAGAGCTACCAAACCTTAAACAAAAGGAGCTTGACGACATTATTGTCGAGCAAATTGAGTTTAACGATATTCGCAAAACCGGGTTAACAGGCAATATCCATAAAAAACGAACGATGCTCTCAGCATTTAAACGAAATGCAATGACAGGCAGTCCTTCCTTTTATCCAATCTACCCAGAGGATATCAAATATAAGACGTGGAATGAAGTGACCAAACCAGAGTCGAAAGCCGTCGTTTTGGCAATGATGGATACGAGCGGAAGTATGGGACTTTGGGAAAAATATATGGCGAGAAGTTTTTTCTTTTGGATGACACGTTTCTTACGGACAAAGTATGAGACGGTCGATATTGAATTTATTGCCCATCATACAGAGGCGAAGGTTGTAGATGAAGAGCATTTCTTCTCGCGCGGCGAGAGCGGGGGGACGATTTGCTCCTCTGTCTATCGAAAAGCACTAGAGCTCATAGACGAACGTTATCCGCCATCGCGATATAATATTTATCCTTTTCATTTTTCTGATGGAGACAATTTGACCTCAGACAATGCACGGTGCGTAAAGCTTGTTTCTGAAATTATGAAAAAAGCCAATTTATTCTGTTATGGTGAAGTGAATCAATACAACCGGCATTCTACATTAATGTCAGCATATAAGCATATACAGGATGAGAAATTTAAGCATTATATTTTGAAGCAAAAATCAGATGTTTTTCTCGCCCTAAAAAAATTTTTTCAGCAGGAAGAAGTTCTTTCGTAAATAGCACATTTGAAAAAACCTTTCAGCATAAGGGCTGAAGGGTTTTTTGTATGGAGAAGGAAGGGATCACCAGAAAAAAAGTAAAACTTTCTCTTTGACATTTCAATTTTCATTTATTAATATTTAATCTTGTTAAATATAAGTTTTTCAAAAAAGATGCCGATCGTCTTTTCTTCTTTTTCTACTCTTTGCTCATGAGTGAACAATAAGTATAAATGGGCTGCACACCATTATTCATGCGGGGAAGATGAAGGAGATATAACAGTTTTATGAGCTTGCTTCATATTCTGTCAGATGATGGGCATTCTAAGTTTGCTAAAGCAGATGACACTATATTTTTATACATGAAAGGAGAAACAAAACATGAACAGAGGGCGTTTATTGCTAACGAACATTATTGGCCTTATTGTAATTCTTGCCATTATTGCCGGAGGTGCTTATTACTACTACGAAAGCACAAATTTTGTCAAAACTGACGAGGCGAAAGTGACAGGTGACATGTATCAAATCACAGCACCAGCAGCTGGACAAATCAAAGGCTGGGATATCAATGAAGGTGACGAAGTGCAAAAAGACAGCACAGTTGCAAAAGTTGAAGGAGAAACAAAAACAAACATTAAATCAGTGGCTGATGGCACATTAGTCAAAAAAGAAGTACAAAACAATCAACAAGTGCAGCCTGGTACAGTTCTTGGTGAAACGATTGATTTAAGCAAGCTTTACATCACAGCGAATATCAAAGAAACAGATATTAAAAACATTGAAAAAGGCGACAAAGTTGACATCGTCGTAGATGGTGATCCTGATACAACATTTGAAGGAACAGTTGAACAAATTGGTTATGCGACAAACTCAACATTCAGCATGCTGCCAGCAACAAATTCAAGTGGTAACTATACAAAAGTGACACAAAAAGTAGCAGTGAAAATTTCAATTAAAAATCCATCAGACAAAGTACTTCCTGGTATGAATGCTTCTGTCAAAATTTCATCTTAATGATGATTGATATCAAAAAATGAAAGGAGGTTGTCTGAGATGGCAAATCAACCTGCAGCAACAAAACAGGGAGCAGGCTCCTTGTCTTTACTGATCATTTTAATGGCCGGCTTGTTCGTAGCGATTTTGAACCAAACACTTCTGAACGTAGCCATGCCCCATTTAATGACTGAATTTAATGTGAGTGCAACGACGATTCAGTGGCTTACAACAGGTTATATGCTTGTCAACGGTGTGCTGATTCCGTTATCTGCGTTTTTAATCACACGCTTTGGACAGCGCAGCTTATTCTTAGTTGCCATGATCTCGTTTACACTAGGGACCTTTATTTGCGGGATTGCGCCGAACTTTTCAACGATGCTTATCGGTCGTTTGATTCAGGCAATCGGCGGCGGTATTCTGCAGCCGCTTGTGATGACAACAATCCTTTTTATTTTCCCTCCTGAAAACAGAGGGAAAGGAATGGGGATTTTCGGTCTTGCAATGATGTTTGCTCCAGCGGTAGGACCAACATTATCTGGTTACATTATTGAACATTATTCTTGGCGTATTATGTTTTATGGACTTGTTCCAATCGGAGCAATTGTCATTATCGCCGCTTTCTTTATGTTTAGAAATATTGTAGAGCCTAAAAAGATCAAGCTGGACGGCCTTGGTGCGATTCTTTCCATCGTTGGTTTTGCTTCACTTCTATACGGAGTGAGTGAAGCCGGAAGTGATGGCTGGACAGATCCGATCGTCTTATCGACGATTATTGTTGGTGCGATTGCGATCATTCTCTTTATTTTCCAACAGCTGAAAGTTGATAATCCGATGCTTGATTTCCGTGTGTTTAAATACAGCATTTTCTCATTATCAAGTGTTATTAATATTATTATTACAGTTGCCTTATACACTGGGATGTTCTTACTTCCGATTTATCTGCAGAACCTCGTTGGATTTACGGCATTGCAATCCGGGCTATTAATGCTTCCGGGGGCACTTGCGATGCTGATTATGTCCCCGATTTCAGGGATTTTGTTTGATAAATTTGGACCTCGTCCGCTTGCGATTGTGGGGATGCTCATTACCGTTGTCACCACATTCGAGTTTACAAGGCTGACCATTGATACATCATATAGTCACATTGTACTCATGTATGCAGTGCGTGCATTCGGTATGTCACTCCTTATGATGCCGGTGATGACAGCTGGGATGAACCAATTACCACAGCACTTAAACAGCCATGGTACAGCGATGTCTAATACATTAAGACAAATAAGCGGTTCGATCGGTACGAGTTTGATCACAACGATTTATACGAATCGGACAACATTCCATTATTCCAATATGGCGGATCAAACAAATACAGCGGACCCATTCTTTATGAATTCATTCCAGGCGGCTGTGTCGAATGTGATGCATCATATGGGCATGACAGCTGAAGCTGCTCAAAAATATGTATCCACCCAGCTCTTTACGAAAGCACAGGTTGATTCAAACGTAATGGGTATCAATGATGCTTACATGTGGGTAACGTTATTCTGTGCCGCTGGTGTCATTCTTAGCTTGTTCCTGCGTGATGTACGTAAGGATAAAAAGCGAAAAGATCAGCAGCATAAAAAACAAGAAATAACACTGCTTCCAGCACCTAAGGAAGCAAACCAAGATGCAAGATAAGTGTGGAGGGACCGTACATGAAAATTTATGTCGTATACGATAGTGAAGGTAACCATACAAAAGCACTGGCAGAAGCAATTGCAGCAGGCGCAGGTGAAACAGAGCAGGCTGAAGTATTCGTTGATCACGTGAAAGATGCGGATATTCGCAAGCTGGATCAAATGGATGCGATCATTTGGGGCTGCCCTGGTCACTTTGGGACCATTAGTGCTGGATTAAAGACATGGATTGACCGTCTTGGCTACCTATGGGCAGAGGGAAAACTAATCGATAAAGTCGGTGCCGTTTTCTGTACAACTGCTACAACGCACGGCGGTTTAGAAATGACGATGCATAATTTGATTACACCAATGTTCCACCAAGGGATGCTTGTCGTTGGTCTTCCTGGAAATGTGCCAGAAAATGCTTTATACGGCTCTTACTATGGAGCAGGTGTGACATGTCCGATTGATTCTGATGAAGTGATTTCGACAGAAGGCATTGAACTCGGGAAAGCATTAGGAAGACGTGTAGCATCAGTCACTGCGTCATTTAAGCGATAAGGAGAGGGTTCTTTTGGCGACGATTATTGTAGCGTTAGTAGCTGCTGTTCTAGTCATTATCGGATTAGTAGCATTCAATGTCAGACACGCTTCGGTCGAGAAGAAAGAGATCAATGAAGATGTGCCCAATCAGCCTGACGTGCCCCGTAGCGAGTCAGAAGTTGCGGCGAGACCTTTAGAGCCTGAAGTAGAAGAGGAAGCGTCAACGCCTTCTCAAACGGATGAACGAGTGTCTGGTGATGATTTCTATAGACAGGCGCTTCAAAAGTTTAAGCAGCCAGAACCACCTGTCAAAGAAGAAGAGCCAGAAACTAAAATGAATGATGATATGTATCGTTCTGCTTTGCAGAAGCTAAAGCAGAACGACAAATAAAAAAGAGAACCTCTCGTCAGGTTCTCTTTTTTTATAGCACAAAAAAACCGCCGGCAGAAGCCGGGCGGTTTTCCTTCACTCTATAAAGTGCTAAAGAGCAGATGCTCTTAAATTACGCTTTGTTAACGTTAGCAGCTTGTGGTCCACGGTTACCTTCAACGATTTCGAAAGAAACTGCTTGACCTTCTTCTAAAGTTTTGAAGCCTTCGCCTTGGATAGCAGAGAAGTGAACGAATACATCGTCTTGACCTTCTACTTCGATGAATCCGAAACCTTTTTCAGAGTTGAACCATTTTACTTTACCTTCTAACATGAAATTTCCTCCTAAAGCGATCTTAACGCTTAAATTCACTATTCTTGCTCTTACACAAACTTCAAAGACGAAAACTCTTTCAAAACTTTCTTCTTAAAGATGATACGAACAAAAATAATTACCTTTACTTTACCAGTGTTTGCGGGAAAAAACAACTGTTATCCAAAAACTTTTTTAAAAATAATTAGCGCTAACAAATTGAGGAAAAAGCCTATGTTCATTGGCCTCTTTTTCTCCCTGAGAAGCTCACTTGATTTCGGCCAGACTGCTTCGCTTTATAGAGCTCTTGGTCAGCTATAATCGGTAATTGCTTGATATTTGGACTTGTCCCGGGGAAATACGCACACCCAAGTGATACTGTAATATGAATGGACATGCCATTTTGTAAATAAATCGGCTGATCTGCTATTTTTCTTCGTAAGCGTTCTGCAATCTGCCATGTTTTTTCAACTGTACAATTGGGTAGAAGGACGGCAAATTCCTCACCGCCAATTCGGCCAATATAATCTGAGCTTCTTGTGTTTTTCATCAGCCTTTTTCCGATTTCTTTTAAAACCATATCTCCCTCATGATGTCCATATTGGTCATTGATGGATTTGAAGTAATCGATGTCTAAGTAAATAAGGGATATTTGATGGATAGGCTGCTTAAATTTCATCGAAAAAGCATCATTTAAGACCTCATCGAACTTCCGCTTATTTAAAACACCTGTTAAAAAGTCATAATGAGCTTGGAATTTATACAAATTTAACAGCTGATATGCTTTTGTTTGATGCTCAATGACGTAAAAGTTAAACAGTCCTGCAACATATGAGAACATCCAATAAGCAAAATGCAGTTCAAATGATGTCTCATGCACGATCATGATAAACAGGCTTGTGGCAATGACATTACCTAACGTAATGGACAAAAGCATTTTCATAACTTGATTCATATGGCGCTCAGCAATTAAAAAAGAAGCTGTTGCGATGATCATCATGGAAAAAATATTGATGAAAGAAGCGACGTTGGCTTCGATTAATAATCGACCAATGATTACAACACAGGCTGCAATGATGGTTTGGGCGATGCCTCCATAAAAGGCCGTTAAAATAAGGGGGATATGTCTTAAATCGATGATGGCTGGTCCTGCTTTGATAGAGAAGAACATTAAGAGGACACCGAGTAACCCAGAAAGAATGCCTTTGAATAGTTGTCTGAGCAGGGTATCTTCTTTCTTAAGAAAATTCTCTTTAAACACAAGCAGAAATAGATAATGAAAAGTGACAAGAATTGTTAAATTAATAAAGAGGTCTCTTAGCAAAATTAAATCACCTTTTTAAAATTACTAAAATTTGTTGCAAAAGAAAAGGGGAAAAAGGATAATTAATAAAAATTTCACTTATAAGGGGATCGAAACATATGCGAGGAAAACGCTTCCCAGATAAAACGGACTGGCTTTCTTTTTTTGAAACGGAGCCAGATGAAAGGTTCGAGAAAGGGATGCCTATTGAATATCAAAGCCTGACATTTCGATTTGAGAATCAAGACGAGCGTTTCGTTGTCACGATGTACCTTGGAAGTCAAGAATTTACGTTAAAAGCTGTTCGAAAAAAAGATGGATCTGTTTTAGGCATCTATGATTTTAAAACCGTGCAACATGTAGAGATAAAAAAAGACAAGCAATACGAAAAAGAGCTTTTAATCATAGTGGAAGCTTATGGCGATTTTATCACAACAGTTGAAATCACCTTTTTACCTTTCTTCTCTGTGATGATGAAAGAACATTTTTCAGGAGAATAAACAGGAGCCTCTATTCATAAAGGCCCCTGTTTTCTTATTTGTGCTCGATGTCATTGATCACTTGCTGGATTGATTCATCATCCATCACATTCATGACACTTTCATCAATATGAAGAGACTGTGCATAAGACTCTCTTGGCTGATGGTTTCTTGATGTCGATTGGTGCTGATTCGTATGATTTGGCTGTACAGCAGTGAATGCCTGCTTCATCATTTGTCCGATTTCCGCAGTGCCCTTTGATTCTTTCTGTGCGTGTGACTCTTGTCGAGACGATTCATGGTGCTGTTGATCTTTTCCCTTCATCATTGAAGACATATTCATTTGCGTCATGCTTTTCAGTCTTCTTCGTAAAACTGGGGAAAATAATGCAATGATGGCTGTAGATGCTGCGATCATTGCGCCAGTGCTCATGCCTTTTCTTTTTTTAAACAAACGAATCCCTCCATTTGATCGTGATGATTCTTCTTCATCATGTTTAGGATGACCAAACAAAGCTGAATTATGAATTCATTTCGTTGAAAGAGAGGATGTATGCATAAAAAGCCGACTGGATGAAAAACCTAAGAGCAAAAGGAGGGAATAAATGATGAATAAGAAATGGATGCTATCTTTACTACTCGTTCCAGCATTGATCACCACAGGATGTGGTATGAACAACCAGGGCGATGAGCGAAGAGGAACAATGAAACGACAGTATGAAAATGTCACATATAAGAATGACAACATGAGGCAGGATCAGCCAGATGTTCAAACACCTCAGAAGGTCAAAGTGGCAGATAAAGCGTCAGAGCTAGTAGCCAACATGTCTGAAGTAAAAACAGCGAACGTACTTGTTACAGGAAAGAATGCATTTGTTGCCGTTATGCTTGAAGGCGATAAAAGCGGTAATGTAACAGAAGATTTGAAAAAGAAAATTTCTGATAAAGTCAAATCAACGGATCAACAAATTGACAATGTGTATGTATCTGCGAATCCAGACTTTGTCGATCGTATGGAAGGGTACGGAAAACGTATTAGAAGCGGAGAGCCCATCTCAGGATTTTTCGATGAATTTACTGAAACGGTCAGACGTGTCTTCCCTGAATCAAAATAACTACGACAAAAGCCGTATGTCATATGCGGCTTTTTTGTTTGGAACCGCACCTTGCGCACCTGACTGCATAAAGTAAAAAATATATCACCTCTTGTTGATCTTTGTTTCTTCATAGAAAGAGAAAGAGGCTGCAGGATGAATTCAGGTGGGGAGCAAATGAAAGCCAAGCCGTCATTGATTCATAAAAAGCTTGTAGGCGGAATGATAGCAGCAGGTCTCATTTTTTATGCTTTCACCGCATACTTGATTTATGTTGCGTTTCAGCTGACAGGACAATATTTAGAGCAGCAGTCTTCTCCTAAAACGATTTTAACGGAGGGGCTCAATAAGCAAGTCTATGAACATATTAGAATATACTATGCAGAGGAAGAGGACGCTTTTGTTGATTTAACAATTGAGGCCATGGATCAGGCAAAGAAGAGGACAGCGTCAGTATTTCATTTTGAAACTGACAAACCTTTAGACATTATTTATTTTGATGATAAAGAGACAATCGAGCAATTTGCAGGAATTAAGCATATTACGGGTTTTTACTCCGATCATGATCAAATGATAGGGTTATATCCAGATAAGCGGGAAGCATTATTGAAGAAAGAGACACTCCCTTTATACTTTTTCAACACGTTATTGATTCATGAATATGCTCACTTTGTTTTCTATGAAAAAGTTCATTCTTACGAAGTGTCTTCGGTGATCTTTCCCCTTTGGTTCCATGAGGGAACAGCAGAATGGACGGCCTATGACGTGTTAAATGCCACGTCTGAACGGTTCGACGTCATTCCCTTTCAATTTCTTCATTCCGATCAAGATTGGCAGGACTCCCGAATGACGTATGAGACAGATGTTTATGTGCAAAGCTACTATATGATTTATGAGCTCGTGCAGCTTTATGGACGAGACGTCATACATGAGATTATGGAGGAAACGGCGAAGACTGGCCGTTTTGATAGAGGTTTTGAACAAGCGACAGGACAACGTTTGGCAGATTTTGAAGAGCAATTTAAACTGAGTTATCAAAGAAAAAACGGCTGACCTGAGGATATAGGTCGGCCGTTTTTTGTTTAATGAAGCGGTTTTTGCTGATTGGCTTTGTTTGGCGGCATTTGAACTTGGCCCTTCATTGGGGCAAATGTAGACGTCATCGCCTGCATATCTTGAGCTGTAAGCTGCGGAACTTGATAATAGCTATGTTTATTTTGATATAAGAAAATTTCATACGCCATTTCAATAAAGTTCGGAATTTGCGCTGCAAGCACACGTCGCACCACAGGGTTTGTTACCTCTAGTGCAGTCATTGAAAGTAATCCAGCATGTGATTTCACGAGACCTAGCATATGCCCTGTAATTCCCGAGTCCTTTACATCCTGTAACGATTGATTTGGCTTCTTAGGCTGAGATGGTTTTATTCCGTATGTCACCTCTGTTTGTTCTTTCATCATATACGTAGATGTTTCTTCACTAGGCTTTTGACCAGTAGAAAAACAATCTACCGTGACATTATACTGTGACAATACAAATTGATATTGTCGATCTAAAATGTCGGATAATGCGGGATCTTGGATGAATTGGCGAAAGATCATGTATTGATCCAAAATATTAATGGTCCCTGCTAATACTTCATGTAAATCAAATAACTCATGCCCGCCATGATTGAATTGGGGCTGCTGGACATTTCCTTGAACGTTTGTCTGCTGATCGTTTTGCATAGAGATTCCTCCTATTGTTTATACATTC
The DNA here is from genome assembly GCF_038593215.1 of Bacillus sp. FSL W8-0920. NCBI lineage: Bacteria > Bacillati > Bacillota > Bacilli > Caryophanales > Bacillaceae > Bacillus > Bacillus sp. FSL W8-0920. The sequence continues at coordinate 964,650 of NZ_CP151974.1, forward strand.
TGTTTTAATGTGAGGAAGTTTTCCTTCTTTCATGCAAAAAACATTATTTACAATTAGAGGGTTTTCTTCCTTTTTGTCGAAAAAAAGTATCAGACGAATGAACATGGGGGTACCAGATGCAGGACAAAATCATTAATCGTTTGATAGAAGACGAACATGTGCAGGCACCAGTGATTGGCATCGGTGTTTCGCCGTTTGAACAGCATCATCTTGAGGCTTTTTTTCAATCATTTCCACATGAACTAAATGCCTCTTTTATTGTTGTACAAAATCATGTGACAGGCGATTGTATAACTGATTTGGAAGCACTTGTTTTACCGATTGGCTACCGGGCAAAAACGATTAAACATGGTGAGAAAGTCATGAAGAAGACGATTTATTTTTGTCCACAGCATGCGGTAGTGACGTTAACAGAAGATCAGCGGCTGCACCTATCAGAGCAGCTGCCGGCGTGCATGGCTTGCTCTGTGGACTTGCTTTTTCAGTCTCTTGCCAGCGTTCAAAAGGAGGAGGCATATGCGATTTTCTTTCAAAAAGGTCATTGCGTGGGAAGTGGCTTGCTTCAGTTGGTTGAGCAGGGCGGTACAGTTTTATCGTGCAGTGAGGAAGAAAGTGGTTTTGACACTTTGTATCAACAAACATTCAAAGACCCTTCAACCCTTGCGGCATATATCGCAAATATCATCAACGTCCCGCATCTCGATGAGGCAGATCCTGTTTTACTGAGAATTATTGAACGTCTTGAAATGTATAAAGGCATTGCTTTTTCAACCTATCAAAAGAAAAGGCTGCTATCTGTCATTCAAAAACGAATGAATGTTGCAAAAAAACGGATTTCATTGTTAGCAGAGTACGACTACTTATTAGAAAGAGAACCAGATGAGCTTGACCTTCTGCACGCTCAGCTTCTAAGCGGCATGACATCTTTTTTTAGAGATATGGAGGCTTTTCATGTATGTGAACATCAGATCATTCCGTCGATCATTGAAAATGCGGTGAAAAACGGGAAATCTCGATGCCGTATTTGGATTGCAGGATGTTCGACAGGAGAGGAAGCGTATTCTTTTACGATCTTATTTTTAGAAGAAATGAAGCGAAGACAAGTGACCATTGAACTTCAAGTATTTGCAACAGATATCAACCGGAAAGCCATTCAAACAGCTAGTAAAGGTCTTTACTCAGTAGAGTCTATGGCAAGGATGCCGGAAAAATGGCGGGCGCGATATTTCGAAAGGAAAGGTGACGCTTTTATTGTGAAGCAGTCGCTTAGAAAACATATTGTCTTTGCACCTCACAATTTATTGATCGATTCACCTTTTATCCACCTCGATTTTATCAGTTGCCGAAATGTTCTGATGTACTTCCAGCCTGAAGTGCAAAAACGAGTATTGTCCCGATTCCAATATGCTTTAAAAGATCAAGGGATGTTGATATTAGGGCCAAATGAAACTGTACCCAATATCCCTCGTTTGTTTCATTTGTTCAATGAAAAATGGAACATTTACACCCATTCAAACGTTTCAAAACCACATGTCCCTTGGACACCAGACGCTCGTGATATCGAGTTGAAAGCGCGAGCCGAACAATATATGCAAGAAGTAAGCAAGGATTATGATGCATGTATGGTCATCAATGATAGTGACAAAATCCTGGCAGTATCAAAGGGTGCGTATTCTTTTTTAGATCATACAGAAGTGTCAGATCAATCATGTGAATATGTGACACCAGATTATATGAAAGAGATGCTCAGTCAAACCTTTCAAAAGGTTTGGACAGACGAGACAGAGGTTGTGTTTCAACATGTTCTCATTTCGGAAAAAGGCAGCAAGCAATATGCAGATTTTACCGTGAAAAGTTTTGACCGCCGTTTTAAGGGAGTTTACGTCATTCTCATTCGAATGAATGAGAGAGGAAAAAATCAAAAGAACGGCAGGGACATAGGGATGTCAGATCAGAATTCAGTCTATCAACAGCGTATTGTCGATTTGGAAAATGAACTCAATGAAGTCAAACAAAAGGAGCAGGAGGCAAGGGCTCAATTAAAAGCAAAACACACGCAATTAGAGGAGTTTGAGAAAAAACACGAACATTATATAAATATCATAAACAACTTGAGGGTGACAAGAGAAGAACTGTACAAACCCTCTGTCAAGCCGGAGCTTGCAACGCTGTTTGTGGACAGGGACATGAATATACGCTATTACACTCCTACAGCTGCCTCTTTATTTACTTCTGCGAAAATCAGACATCAGCAATCCTTTCAGTCGATGGCTAAAAAGCTTACGCAGGAAACGCTCTATCATGATATCCAATCCGTCATATCGGATAGGCGCGCGATCGAACGTGAAATTGAAACGAACGAAGGCGAGCAATTCACCGTTCACATCACACCCATCTACGATGAAGAACGTGAAGGAGCAGTGATGACCTGGATTAAAATGACTGAAGTAACGAAAATTAAGCAGTCGCTTCATCTAGCGGTGACGGCACTTGATAACAGCCATATTCATATTGTTGTGGCAACTGAGGAAGGGGTCATCCAATGCGTGAATCAGCGTTTCTGTCAGTTTGTCCAGCAGCATGAATATGACCTGATCGGCAAAGATATTTTTTCTGTCTATCATTCGCTATGTCAATGTGATGATTTAGAGAAACAATGGAAGGTTTGTTTAAGAGAGGGCAGCTGGACAGGTGAACTATACTTTCAAGATTTATCTGGACGTGAACGATGGGAGAGAGTCTCTTTACACCGAATTGATGACCCTGACAAAATGCAGTCAACCGTCATGCGGATTTCAGAGGATATCACCAATCAAAAGCAGTCAGAGAAGATGCTGATGAAATCTGAGATGCTGTCAGCAGTAGGGCAGCTTGCAGCAGGCATCGCTCACGAGATACGGAACCCGCTGACCTCATTAAAAGGGTTTTTACAGCTGATGATTCAAAGTAAGAAGTATCAGAAAGATTATGCAGATGTGATGATGTCAGAGTTTAATCGGCTCGAGTCGATCATTAATGAATTCCTCGTTCTTTCGAGAAGCAAATCGGTGAAATTTGAACCGGTACATGTCAATCTTCTGCTCGAAGAAGTGATCATGGTCGTTGAATCCCAGGCGGTCTTAAAAGGCGTGTCCATTCAGAAAAAGCTGTCTCCGTCGCTCCCTAACATTCAAGGCATTCCGAATGAACTGAAACAAGTCTTCCTAAACATCCTTAAAAACGGAATAGAAGCGATGGATGGTGTGACAGGCGACATCAAGGTGACCTCTCTCATGAAAGATCAGCAAATGATGTTGATCTTTGAAGACCAAGGAAAGGGAATACCAGAGGACGAGATAGGGAAACTCGGTGAACCATTTTATACAACAAAAGAAAAGGGGACAGGCCTTGGTTTAATGATGACCATTAAAATCATTGAAAGCCATGGCGGCACCATTCGTTTTGAAAGCAAAAACTTTGAGGGGACACGAGTGATTATTACCTTTCCGATGAGTTAAAAAAGACAAGTTTTACATGAAATCCATTCAACATCAATATTTACTTTGTACACTATGAGAGATGAAGCACAAAGGGGAGAGGTCTAATGAAACGAATGCTATCTATTCGAATGATTTGTTGTTTGGTTTTGGTGATCTTTAGTTTGCAATCCTTATTGCCTGGTATGTCCGCAGGGAGCGAGGTCAATGCATCTGAAAAGAAAGAAATGGTGTGGAAACAAAAAAAGATTGTGCAGATCAAAAAAGCCCGTCAGCTCATAGGAGAGACCGTGACAGTGAGCGGAATTGTGACAGCAGATCAATCAGCTGTAGGCAATGGGAAACTGTCCACATACATTCAAGACAAATCAGCTGGAATCAATGTTTATTCAGCTCAGCCCAATCACTTCCCAGAACTAAAAGCAGGGATGAAGGTGACAGTGACTGGCAAAATCACGTCTTATAAAGGACTGATTGAAATTGTGCCAGATCAAGGCAGTCTGAAGATAGATGCTGTGAACCAAACCTTGCCAAAGGCGAAGCGAGTGTCTGTGAAGCAGCTAGAAACGGAACAAGCAGGTAAACATGAAGGAAGACTAGTAAAGGTCAAAGGCTATGTAGAGGCAAAACCAGCGCAGCCGGCTGGCGGTGGATACAATGTGGTGATCATCGATAAAAAATATCACAGCACCACTCTGAGAGTGATGGTCGATACGAATGCGATTGATAAAGTAAAGACAGGAAAATGGTACGAGTTTACAGGGGTGTTAAGCAGATATGATACGTTGCAGGTGCTTCCAAGACATAAGGATGATATCAACCTGCTGAAACGCCAGCCAAAGCCGCCAAAGATGAAGAAAGAATACAAAGCAACTGTTGACCGTGTGGTGGATGGAGATACGATTCATCTAAAGAAGCCCGTTCTAGGTACAACAAAGGTGCGTTTTGTGAATATGGACACGCCGGAAACGTATCATCAGCCAAAAAGCGAATTAGACAAAAACCAATTGCGTTTTGGACAGCAAGCGACTGACTATTTAAAAACACTACTTTCAAGCGGTGACCAAGTCACATTAAAGATTGGTCCTGAAGCGAAAGATAACTATGGACGTCTTTTAGCTCAAGTGAAAACCAAAAAAGGGTTAAATACAAATCTAGAGCTTGTGAAAAAAGGATATGCCCCTACTTATTTCATCTGGCCAGTTGGAGATGAAAAGGACTATCATACGTTTCAAAAAGCAGTAAAAGAAGCAAAGGAAAAAGGACTGGGCATATGGAACGAAGCGGACCCTCTGCTGGAACAGCCATTTGAATTTAGAGCACGTGAACAGAAAAAAGGACTGACACGCTATGTTGGTGATTCATCTGTCAAAACCTACGTGTCCCCTGACAAATGGAAAGAAATCGATGTGGATAAACGGGTCTTTTTTGCTTCCAAAGAAGAAGCAGAACAGGCTGGTTATCAGCCGGCAAAGGATGCGGACGACGTACCATTAACGATTTTAAGTTTGAATGATTTACACGGTAAAATTGATCAAGAATACGAATTGGATCTAAAAGATGATGGCAATAAAGGCATGTATGGGCGGATGGATTATGTCGCGGCCTATATGAAGCAAAAACAAGCAGCGCACAAAAATACGATCACGGTCCATGCTGGAGATATGATTGGCGGGAGCTCTCCAATATCTTCTCTTCTGCAAGATGAACCAACCGTTGAACTCATGGAGAACATTGGCTTTGATGTCGGCACGGTCGGCAACCATGAATTCGATGAAGGGGTAGACGAGCTATTGCGTATCTTGAATGGCGGAGATCATCCTAAAGGCACAAAGGGGTATGACGGACAGAACTTTCCGCTCGTTTGTGCGAACTGTGAATACAAGGATACTGGCAAACCGCTTTTACCGGCTTATGAAATCATCGATGTCGAAGGAATCCCAGTCGCATTTATCGGCGTTGTGACCAAGTCAGCCGCAGGAATGGTCATGCCAGAAGGGATTAAAGACATTCAGTTTACAGATGAAGTCAAAGCTGTGAATGAAGCCACGAAGGAACTAAAACAAAAAGGAGTTAAAGCCATAGCGGTTTTAGCTCATATGACAGCCTCTCAAAATGGGGATACGATCACCGGAGAGAGTGCAAAGCTTGCAAAAGAAGGTGATGATGAAATTGACGTCATCTTTGCAGGGCATAATCATGAAGTGGTCAATGGAGAGGTCAATGGAAAATTAATTGTGCAAGCCTTTGAATATGGAAAGGCGATTGGCGAAGTCAATGTGACACTTGACCGTAAAACGAAGGATATCGTCAAAAAGAGTGCGAATATCCAGTATGTAGATCAAGCTGGTATAGAAAAGGACAAGGAAGCAGCAGACATCTTGGCTCATTACGGAAAAGAAGTGGAGCCGATTATTAGTGAGGTTGTTGGAGAAGCCGGGGTCAAAATGGAAGGCGGCTATTCAAATGATGGAGACACGCCGCTCGGTAATTTGATTGCGGATGGTATGAGATATTCAATGAAAAGTGACTTTGCCATGATGAATGGAGGCGGCATTAGACAAAACCTTGAAAAAGGGCCGATAACGTGGGGAGATCTCTTTAATATTCAGCCATTTGGCAACGTTTTAGTCAAACTAGAGATCAAGGGAAAAGACTTAGTAGAGATAATAGAAGCACAAATTTCTCCACAATTTGGACCAGATTATAGCATTTCAGGCTTTTCATATTCCTATGATCCTGTAACATATAAAGTAGTCGACTTGAAGCTGCCAGACGGTTCAGCCGTAGCTCTCGATCAAGCGTATACACTCACTGTGAATAACTTCATGGCAACAGCAACTGGCAGTAAATATGCACCAATAGGCAGGCTTGGGCAAAACCCTGAAACCGGCCCAGAAGACTTAGAAGCCACTGTCGATTTTGTGAAAAGCTTTGAAGGAGCTTCCATTGTGTATCAAAAAGAGGGACGAATTCAAAAAGCAAAACAAGAGGAAAAAGCAGCAAGCTAAAGAGCGTATCATCTAAGAGAAATGTAACAGGCAAAGGAGTTTAAGCATGAAAAAGTGGCTTGCACTGACTGTAATGACAGCCGGGATTGTGCTGCTCGGCTGGGGGATATGGCAAATCGCATCGACTCATCTTCAAACAGCCCAATCATTAGACGAAGCGAAGAAGGTCGTGGCGGACGATCAAGGGATGTCCAAGAAGCAGTTTGCTCCAGAAGTGGGGAAAGCTTCTGGCATCCTGACGATTCCAAAATTAAAAGCAGACCTTCCCATTGTCGAAGGGACGGATGCGGATGACCTAGCAAAGGGAGTAGGACATTACAAAGGCAGTTATTATCCTGATCAAAATGGACAAATCGTCCTTTCTGGCCATCGTGACACGGTGTTTCGCCGGACAGGCGAACTGGATATTGGAGATCAGCTGAAAATCACTGTGCCGTATGGTGAATTTATATATGAAATCACACATACGAAAATTGTTGATCAGCATGATACATCCATCATTACGTTGCAGAATGAAAAGGAAGAGCTGATATTAACCACATGCTATCCTTTTCATTTCGTCGGCAATGCGCCAGAGCGGTATATTATTTATGCAAAAAGAGTGTCTGAATAAAGAAAAAGAGCCTGCTTTTCATACGCAGGCTCTTTTGTTAATGGATGATTTGACTCATGAGCTGGTCCATATCAGGTGGTAGAGGTGCTTCGATGATCAGATGCTCACCTGTAAAAGGATGTTTCATGTCTACTTGCTTGGCGTGAAGAGCACACCTATTGATGTAATCACGAACTCCGTCATATAATGTATCCCCAGCTAGTGGATGCCCGAGACTGCTCAGGTGGACACGAATTTGATGCGTTCTACCCGTTTCTAATTGAAGTTTAACGGCTGTCAGTTGCAGACGTTTATTCATGTCCATGACCTGAAAATGAGTCACAGCTTTTAGCCCATTTGGGGAGATTCTTCGTCTGACTGCATGGTGTTTGTCACGGCCGATCGCTGCATCGATGGTGCCTTTCTTTTTTTTGAAAAGTCCCTCTGCGATGGCGATGTATGTGCGTTTGATTGTTTTTTTAGAAAGCATTTGATCAAGAGCCGCATGGGCTAATCTATGCTTTGCAAAAATGACGGTGCCGCTCGTGTCTTGATCAAGCCTGTGGATATGTCTTACCCGCTTTTCTTCACCATTTGCTTGAAAATGGAATGCCACAAGATTTGCCAGTGTGCCTGTTTGTCCTTGTTCATTCGGATGAGTTGGCCGGCCGGCAGGTTTTTGCACAATTAATAAATGCTCGTCTTCAAAGAGTACCTCTAATTCACCATATTCCGGTGTCACATCACTTTCTTCTGTTTCAAATAAATCAATGATGATCTGATCGCCTTGACTGACTTTAGCTGCGTGATGGGCAGGCTTTTGATTTAAACGAACTTTTTGATGCTCCATCCAAAAGTGAATAATCGGTTTTGATGCAGAGACGGCTGTCTTTAAAAAATGACTGAGTGAAGTGTGATGATACTGCTCGTCTACTTTGAGTGAGAGCGTGTGTCCTTTTATGATCATGATATCCGTTCCTCTCTATGGGTATATATAGGAAACACTTACCTTGGCGAACGCCTTTTTTTCTGTGCTATTCTGAATAAAGAATAACGACAGAGAGGTAGATGTCACGTGAGATTAATGAAAGCTGCTACAGACCTGCAAGAGCAGGCAATTGAAGAAATATCAAAGGATGTTGAAGATCTTCTTTCTCATGCTGTCAATGGACAGCAGCGGGATATGCGTCAAAAAGATCGCTCCCTTACCTTTATTGATGGTGTATATAACGGGACGATGGATGATGCATTTCGTATTTTATCGGGACTTCAGCTATTACATACCATTATTGTAAAACCGAAACGTCATCTCACCAAACGAGATCGTGAGCTATTCGAGCGAAACCGTGAGCAGGTCAACGCCTGCGGCTTTTCTTTTCCGTTTGATCTCGACGATTTTGCCAGCCGTCACCTTCAAAATGCGTAAAAGATGGTGTGAACTTCCTTGTTAACTTACAAGGCACTCGCACATACTATTTTTAAGGGAACGGAGAAACCTTTAAGATCTGTAATACCAAACCCGCTCTTTTTCAACATCGCCTATTTCTCCACGAATCGGAGCGCTTGGATCTCTTGCAGAATGAACCGAACATGGGTAGGAGCCTGACAAAACGGTGCAGGCTCCTTTTATACATAATCATTTTAGCAGACATTCATCTTTGAAAGTCAATTTTATTCACGATATGATAGCATTGAGTATATCTTTAAGACTTTTGTAAAAAAAAGGAGTGGCCTCGTTGGTAAAGGCGATTATATTTGATTTTGACGGATTAATTTTAGATACAGAAACACATGAATATGAGGTTTTACAAGAAATGTTTGCGGAGCATGAGTCAGATCTGCCTCTTTCCGTATGGGGCAAGGTCATTGGGACGCAGGCAGGCTTTAAGCCATTTGAATATTTGGAAAAGCAGCTAGGAAAGACGCTGGATCATGAGACACTCACAGCAGATCGGCGTTCTCGTTTTCAAAAAAGAATGAAGGACGAATCAGCAAGACCTGGTGTAGAAGCTTATTTAGAAGCGGCAAAGGAGCTAGGGATCAAGATTGGACTTGCTTCCAGCTCAGACTATAAATGGGTGTCTGATCACCTGAAGCAGATTGGTCTTTTCGACTATTTTGAATGTATCCGCACGTCAGATGATGTGGAAGAAGTGAAACCAAATCCAGAGCTCTATTTGCAAACCGCACGCTGCTTAGGGATAGAGCCAAAAGATTGTGTGGCATTTGAGGATTCTGTAAATGGATCAGTAGCTGCCAAACGGGCAGGTATGAAATGTGTCATCGTCCCAAACAAAGTGACGAGCACGCTGCAATTTGAAGAATATGATGTCAGATTAGAATCCATGGCTGAAATCGAATTGCTCCAGCTATTCCATCAGCTTGAAAAAGAGGATCAGTAAGGGGGCAAATACATCATGGCAGAAAAACTAGACTTAACGCGGTTTGAAAAAAGAATGGAGATCCGTAATATCCGGGAAGAGGATATTGACCGGATCATTGCCTTGCAAGAGGTATGCTTTCCAGGCATGGATCCTTGGAAACGAGAGCATCTTGAAAGCCACCTTGAGCATTTCCCAGAAGGGCAGTTTTGTGCTGAATTCGAGGGAGAAATCATTGGCTCTTGTTCAAGTTTATTAATTAACTTTGATGAATACGATGATCGCCACACGTGGCAGGACATTACAGATGATGGGTACATCACAAACCACAATCCGGATGGGATGAATATGTACGGAATCGAAGTCATGGTGAGTCCTGAATACCGACGAATGAAAATTGGACATCGCTTGTATGAAGCAAGAAAAGACTTGGCAAGAAGATTAAATTTAAAAAGCATCATCATTGGCGGGCGCATTCCGAACTATCATAAATACCAAGAGGAAATGACGCCTCGCCAGTATGTGGAGCAGGTGATGCTTCACCAAATCTATGATCCCGTTTTATCTTTTCAGCTGTTAAATGAATTTAGTCTCATGCGGATCAATCCCAATTACTTGCCTGATGATAAAGCATCCAGCACATATGCGACGTTAATGGAATGGAACAATGTCGATTATCGCCCGCAATCGAAAAGATATTTTAAATCGGCGTTCCCTGTTCGAATTTGTGTGATTCAATATGCGATGAAACAAATTCACTCCTTTGAAGAATTTATGAATCAGGTCGAGTATTATGTGGATGTTGCATCAGATGCATCAGCTGACTTTGCGGTATTCCCAGAAATTTTCACGACGCAGCTCATGTCTTATTTAGAAGAGCGGTCACCTAGTCTTGCCGTGCAGCGGATCACGGAATATACCGAGGACTACATTAATTTGTTCACAGACCTTTCTGTGAAATATAACATTAATATCATCGGCGGTTCCCACTTTGTAGAAGAAGAAGGGAAAATCTACAATATCGCCTATTTATTTAGACGTGATGGAACGATTGAAAAGCAATATAAGCTTCACATCACGCCGAATGAAAGAAAATGGTGGGGGATTTCAGCTGGTGACCAGGTCCGGGTATTTGATACGGATTGCGGCAAAATTGCGATCCAAATTTGCTACGATATTGAATTTCCTGAGCTTGCACGGATCGCAGCTGACAAAGGAGCGAAAATTATTTTCACTCCGTTCTGTACAGAAGACCGCCAAGGCTATTTAAGAGTACGTTACTGTGCACAGGCGAGAGCGGTTGAAAACCAGATTTATACCGTCATCTCTGGAACAGTTGGCAACCTTCCACAAACCGAAAATATGGATGTTCAATATGCACAATCGGCTATATTTGCCCCATCAGACTTTGAATTTGCAAGAGATGGGATTGTAGGAGAGTGTAATCCAAACATTGAGATGGTTGTCGTTGGGGATGTCGATTTAGAAATTTTAAGAAGACAAAGGCAAGATGGGACCGTACGTCAGCTGAAAGACCGAAGAAGAGACGTGTACCATATTGAATATAAGAAATAATGAAGGAAGCGCCTATCGTTGAGGCGCTTCTTTTTGATAACATATTTTTTTCAATTGCCAAAGGGATGCTGAAGAAAAAGCTGAATATACTGAAAGGAGATTATGTGTTCAAAAAGGAGAGGAACATGGGGCGACAATCTAAACATCTGTATATCAATTTGCCGGTAAATCATGTGAAGGAATCTATCGCTTTTTTTGAGCAGCTGGGCTTTGAATTTGAGCAGCAGTTCACGAATGATCAGGCGGCCTGTTTGGTCATTGATGACACGATCACCGTCATGCTGTTATCTCTTAGGCATTTTCAGTCCATTTCAGAGAAACAATTAGTGGATGCAAAAAAAGCATCAGAGGTGATCATCTCTATGCGCGTTCATTCACGAGAAGAGGTCGATGAGCTTGTCGAGCAGGCAATGGCAGCAGGCGGTTCACCGTTTAAGGAAAAGCAGGATCATGAGTTCATGTATGGATGGAGCTTTCAGGATCTTGATGGTCATTTGTGGGAAGTGTTTTATATGGATGAGGAGAGAAGCGGCCTTTCATAAGGGTGCTTCTTTTTTATTGTTTATCAATGGTATGATAATGAGGAGCAGAAGGAATCTGGAATTCAACTAAAGAAAAGTAGGTGCATCATGGAGTTTTTACTTGTCTTACTGCCAGTGTTCGGCATATTCCTGATCGGGTATATCGGGCAGAAGGCGATTGGTTTTGACATACATACGCTCTCATCAATGTCTTTATATTTAATGTCACCATTTCTTGCGTTTGAAACCTTTTATCAAAACAAAGTGTCGATGGACTATGTGTATTTATCCATTTTTGTTGTCGGACTTTGTCTTGCACTTATTTTATGTGTCTTTATTTTATCTCGTATTTATGGTTATTCGAATGAAACGTATTGCGCCATGATTCTGTCGTCAGCCTTTATGAACAATGGAAACTATGGCACGCCTGTTGTGCTGCTAGTCTTCGGAGCAGCAGGCTTGGACATTGCGATCGTGTTGATGGTACTGCAGCAGCTTGTCATGAGTACAATCGGCATGTATTATGCAGCAAAGGGCGGAGAGGATGCGGGAGATGGAAAGGTCGTCTTGAAAAAAGTACTGCGTATGCCAGTTGCTTATGGGGCACTCATCGGTCTATTATTTCAGCTGATTGACCTTTCATTACCTAAAGAGCTGATGACGGGTATTCAGCTTGTGGGGAATGCTGCCATTCCGACGATTATGCTTATTTTAGGTATGCAGCTTGCTGTGATTTCTTTTAAGCAAGTGGATTATCGCAATATTTCTTATGCTGTATTGCTGAAGCTGTTTATCTCCCCACTCATTGCATTTGGCTTTACGCTTATTTTACCGGTAGATGATATGGTGAAACAAATTATGATCTTAGTGGCAGCCATGCCGACAGCAGCAAATACCACGCTGATGGCTGTACAATTTCGAACGAAGCCTGAGTTTGTCTCAAGCACGACATTTCTCAGTACAATCTTAAGTATCGTGACATTACCAGTTTTATTATGGATTTTATCCATGCACCCTCTGGGATAGGGGATAGGCGGCAAACAAAGGGGGACATATGAATGAATGTAGATGTTCATTTCCAAGTGAGTGACGTGTTGAAAACGAAGCATTTTGCGCATGCAAAAGTGTTAGCAGGGGAAAAAGGATTGTTTCGGCAGGTCAAATGGATACATGTGTTAGAAGTGCCTGATGTAGAGGATTTATTAAATGGAGGCGAGCTTATATTAACAACAGCCGCAGGCTTCCATGACCAACTGGATGTGTTTCAAGCGTTTTTACGACAGCTGATTGATTCAGGAGCAGCCGGCTTGTGTATTGAATTTGTTCCGCTAAGATTCGAAGTGCCGGAAGAATTACTGACCTATGCAGAAGAGAGAGATTTTCCGCTTATTCTGTTTACAAAAGAAGTGAAGTTCGTCAACATCACGCAGCATCTTCATACGATGATGATCGAGCGTCAGTATCAAATGATGGCTGATTTAGAAGCACTGTCATCAAAGCTAAATGAGCTTTTGCTGACCCCGCATCCGCAGATGGATATTTTGGATCAAGTGTATCAGCACGTAAGGGGGATACTTTTACTCCTCCCTGTTCAGGGCGAGCCGATTATTTTATGTGATTCTTCCAAACAAACCGAAGAACTGGTCATGAATTATTTGCAGTTTGCTTCCGTGCCAAAAGGATACGAAGTGACACAAAAACAAGTGCTTGCGCTCAAACAAACATTTGCAGATCTTGTGCTCATTCATCAAGCGGACACGCTCTCTGAATTCGAACTGCTTGTAATGGATAAAGGAGCGAATGCTCTAGCCCAGCAAACATTAAGAGAGCTTTATACAGAAGAGCTGAAGAAGACAAAAGAAAATGAATGGCTGCAAAAATGGTTTCAAGAAGAGCATACAGAACAAGAGATCATAGAGCACCTCGAAGAAACAGAAGGGGTGAAAAAGCCAACTGGCTGCGTAGTCTTGCTGTTTCAAAAACATCATCAAATTGAACAAATCACAGGGAATCTTTACTTTCTTGTCTCTTGCCGCTCCATTTTTCAGCGTGCTGGTTTCCATCTGATTGCATATGAGCATCAAGAACAAACCTTGTTTATTTTATTAAACACGAGAAAGAAAGAGGACTGGAAAGAGCGTGCAGAAAAGGCTGCAAACGACATCAAACAATTGTATGACCGGGAGCAGCCCCGAGGGGCCGAGATCAATTTTGGTATCGGGCAATATTGTGAAAAGTTTCAGCACATGAGAAAAAGCTTTCAAGCAGCCAAAGAAGTGCTGCATTTAAAAAAAGTGATGCCTCAGCGGGTGGAAAGTCCATTTTATCAAGATCTACATATGCTCCGTCTCATGCCTATGATGAAGGAAAGCGGTCTGCTTGAATGTATGGTGAAAGAGTATTTAGAGCCCGTGATTGTATACGATAATCAAAATAGCGGAAGACTCTATCAAACGCTAAATATCTTTTTACAGACAAACGGTTCTAAAAAAGAAACCGCAAGCCAGCTCTATATTGTTAGGCAAACCCTCTATCATAGACTGGATAAACTGCATGCCTTGCTCGGTGAGGATATGATGCAGGCGCCGAAACGACAGGCGCTTGAATTTGCGATTCTTGCCTATGAATTCCTGCAAGGAAATCGACGTTAGCAGAGTGTGCTCCATTTTGCCAAGGCATCAAGAAAAGTGTCTTATGCTGGTGCTCAATCAGTTGACGATCTGTCTAATGTAATCGGCCTGACCCCTTTTTTATAATGAAAGTAACGGATTGGTTCTCTCTTACGGGCGGCCTGGTTCCAGTTTCATATGCCTCACGTTTCATCCATATAATGAATGGAGAGGCAATGTGCTGCTGAATTGGTCTAAGCTTCTTTAATGATGAAAACGGATACATGGGGGCGGGAAGATGAAAATACATGAGCAGGCTCAAAATCTTCAGGCAAAAGATGATCAGTTGATCTGGCATCAAATGAAAGGAACAAACAAGGAAAATGAAAGTATGGTCATTCACGAGGCAGAAGGCGCATGGGTGACAGATATTCATGGAAATCGTTATTTAGACGGGATGTCAGGCCTTTGGTGTGTAAATGCCGGATATGGCCGGAAAGAGCTTGCAGAAGCGGCGTATAAGCAATTAAAGACAATGCCTTACTATCCGCTTACACAAAGCCACGTGCCGGCGATTCAGCTGGCTGAAAAGCTAAATGAGTGGCTTGGCGGGGACTATGTCATCTTCTTTTCTAACAGTGGCTCTGAAGCCAATGAAGCTGCATTTAAAATGGCCAAACAATATCATACGCAAAAAGGAGAAAGTACTAGGACAAAGTTTATCTCCCGGTACCGGTCGTATCACGGCAATACAGCAGCGGCTCTTGCCGCAACCGGTCAAGCGCAGCGTAAATATAAATATGAACCATTGGGTCAGGGCTTTATTCATGTCGCACCGCCTGATGTGTATCGTCATCCTGAGGATCAAGAGAATCTGGCAAGTGCTATGGCAATAGATCAGGCCATGACGTGGGAACTAAGTGAGACGATAGCTGGGGTCATTATGGAGCCGATCATTACGGGCGGAGGTATCCTAATGCCGCCAAAAGGGTATTTGAAGAAGGTCAAAGACATCTGTGAAGCCCATGGAGCGCTTCTCATTGTAGATGAGGTCATCTGTGGATTTGGCCGGACAGGGAAGCGGTTTGGTTTTATGCATGAGGAAGTAAAGCCGGATATTATCACCATGGCAAAAGGGATCACAAGCGGTTATTTACCGCTTTCTGCAACGTGCGTGAAACGAGAAATCTATGAAGCCTATGCAGGAGAAGATACGTATGACAGGCTGCGTCATGTGAATACATTTGGCGGTCACCCTGCTTCCTGTGCGGTGGCACTTGCCAACCTAGAGATTATGGAAAACGAGCAACTAGTGGAACGGTCCGAGACGCTCGGCCGGGATATGCTTGAACGTTTGCAAGAGTTAAAAGAACACCCTTTTGTTGGAGATGTCAGAGGAAAAGGATTGCTGTTTGGCATTGAGCTTGTTCAGGATCAACAATCCAAAAAACCAGCTGAGCCACATGTCGTCGGTCAATTGATTGCTGAATGTAAAAAACGCGGACTGATCATCGGGAAAAATGGGGATACAGTGGCGGGCTATAATAACGTTGCCCAGCTTGCACCGCCGCTTAATATAACAGATGATGACGCCTCATTTATCATCAATACCTTAAAAGAAAGCATAGCACAGCTATAGCAGAGAGACTTCTCTGCTTTTTTTATGGAATAAAAGTTTGCTTTCCATCATTTTGAGCTAGTTCTCTGAAGATGATGTGAGATGAAATCGGTATTGGGCACACTAGGTGTATTGAAAAATAGAAGAGTTTCAATTACTGTTAGGAGAAGACTGATTCAATACACTTTTGAAGGAGACGGCTTATGAGTTTTCATGATCAACCCATTTTACCTGCTGTACGAAATATGAAGCAATTTGAGGAATTTTTAAAAAGTCCATTTACATATGGTGTTTTACTTGATGTTCACTTAGGCCGGCTTAAGGGCATCATGAATGAGGCAAATGCTCATCACAAAAAAATGTTTGTCCATGTCGATCTCATTCACGGGATTAAACATGATGAGTATGGAACGGAATTTATTTGTCAGGAAATGAAGCCAGCAGGAATTATTTCTACTAGGTCTTCTGTCATAGTAAAAGCCAAGCAAAAAAAGGTATATGCCATTCAGCGAATGTTTTTACTTGATACGAGTGCCATGGAAAAAAGCATGGAGTTCGTCGGGAAACATCGTCCAGATTTTATTGAAGTATTGCCGGGCGTCGTGCCAGATTTAATTACAGAAGTGCGCGAGCGAACTGGGATCCCGATTTTTGCAGGCGGATTTATCCGTACAAAAGAAGATGTAGAAAGAGCGCTTGAAGCAGGGGCTACAGCAGTGACGACCTCAAATACCACCCTTTGGAAAGCGTTCCAAAAGTGAAAAGATAAAATGTGAATATTTATTGACAACGTTTTCATCCTCTGATACTATAGCACTAAGTTAATATCATGTGATGGAGAAACGGAGATCCACAACAACGCTTTACTAGGTGACAAATGACCCTGATGTAAAGTATGTTTGTTGTGGATCTTTTTCTTTATCTTTTCTACACATTCATAGGGGATGGCAACTGAACCAGAGGAGGAATTTTTCATGACACCATTTTGGGGAGAAGTCGTAGGTACAATGCTGCTCATTATTTTTGGAGGCGGTGTGTGTGCGGCAGTTAATTTAAAGAAATCACTCGCATATCAATCCGGCTGGATTGTAATCGCTTTCGGGTGGGGATTTGCAGTAGCCATTGCAGCATATGCAACTGGTGGAATTAGTGGAGCTCATTTAAACCCTGCACTCACAATTGGGCTTGCGCTAGAAGGAAGTTTTCCTTGGGCTGATGTTCCAATGTATATTGTTGGTCAAATGCTTGGCGCATTAATAGGGGCAACTATTGTCTTTTTACATTACTTACCGCACTGGAAAGCAACAGATGATCCAGGTGCAAAGCTAGGCGTATTCTCAACTGGTCCTGCGATTCCGCATACTTTTGCAAACGTACTTAGTGAAGTCATCGGTACATTTGTATTGGTTCTAGGAATTTTAGCGATTGGTGCAAATAAATTTGCAGACGGAGTCAATCCGCTGATTGTTGGTTTCTTAATTGTTGCAATTGGTCTTTCTTTAGGTGGAACAACTGGTTATGCAATTAACCCTGCACGTGATTTAGGTCCGAGAATCGCACATGCGATCTTGCCGATTCCAGGGAAAGGCCCATCGAACTGGAAGTATGCTTGGGTGCCAGTCGTTGGTCCAATTTTAGGCGGCGCATTTGGCGGTGTTTTCTACAATGCAGCCTTTAAAGCGAACGTCACTCCAGCCTTTTGGATTGTAAGCGTTATTTTAGTTGTGGTATTGTTAGGACTCTATATCACTACGAAAAACCAAACAAATGCTGTAAATGAAAGTATGTAAGGGGAGGAAAACATCATGACAAAAGAAAAATATATTCTTGCACTAGATCAAGGGACAACAAGCACAAGAGCGATCTTATTTGATCAAGAAGGCAAAATTGCACATACAACTCAAAAGGAATTTAATCAATATTTTCCGAACCCAGGCTGGGTAGAACACAATGCAAATGAAATTTGGAGCTCTGTTCTATCGGTCATTTCAACTGCTTTAAT
Organism: Bacillus sp. FSL W8-0920; assembly: GCF_038593215.1. Classification (NCBI taxonomy): domain Bacteria; kingdom Bacillati; phylum Bacillota; class Bacilli; order Caryophanales; family Bacillaceae; genus Bacillus; species Bacillus sp. FSL W8-0920. Next base: position 982,435 of record NZ_CP151974.1, read on the forward strand.
TGAATCAGGAATTGAAGCAGACCAAATCGCTGGTATCGGAATTACGAACCAACGTGAGACAGCGGTTGTTTGGGATAAACATACAGGCGCACCTATTTACAATGCAATTGTTTGGCAGTCAAGACAAACATCTGGCATTTGTGAAGAGTTAAAAGAACAAGGACACAATGAAACGTTTAGAAATAAAACAGGTCTTCTTATTGATGCTTATTTCTCAGGTACAAAGGTAAAATGGATCTTAGACAATGTTGAAGGTGCCCGTGAGAAAGCAGAAAATGGCGACTTACTGTTTGGCACAATCGATACTTGGCTTATTTGGAAGATGACAGGCGGTAAATCACACGTCACAGATTACTCCAATGCGTCAAGAACATTAATGTTCAACATTTACGATCTGAAATGGGATGAAGAATTACTTGATATCCTTGGCGTACCGGCTTCTATGCTTCCAGAGGTGAAACCATCTTCACACATTTATGGTGAAACAACTGACTATCACTTCTTCGGCAGAAATATTCCGATTGCAGGAGCGGCGGGAGATCAGCAGGCTGCTTTATTCGGTCAGGCTTGCTTTGAAGAAGGAATGGCGAAGAACACATATGGTACAGGATGTTTCATGTTGATGAATACAGGGGAAAAAGCCATTAAGTCGGATCATGGTTTATTAACGACGATTGCATGGGGCATTGACGGCAAAGTTGAATATGCTTTAGAAGGAAGTATTTTCGTTGCTGGCTCAGCGATTCAATGGCTGCGTGATGGACTCAGAATGTTTAAAGACTCGAAAGACAGCGAAGCTTATGCAGAGCGCGTTGAGTCAACAGATGGCGTATACGTCGTTCCTGCATTCGTTGGTCTAGGCACACCATACTGGGATAGTGATGTCAGAGGCGCTGTATTCGGGTTAACACGTGGTACTTCTAAAGAGCACTTTGTCCGTGCAACGTTAGAATCACTTGCTTATCAAACGAAAGATGTGTTAGATGCGATGGAAAAGGATTCAAATATTTCATTAAAAACATTGCGTGTGGATGGCGGAGCTGTAAAGAATGATTTCTTAATGGGCTTCCAAAGTGATTTACTGGATGTGCCTGTAGAGCGTCCAGAAATTAATGAAACGACGGCACTCGGTGCGGCCTATCTTGCGGGAATAGCAGTTGGCTTCTGGAACGACCGTTCAGACATTGCAAAACAGTGGAACCTTGACAAGCGCTTTGAACCTAAGATGGAGGAAGGCAGCCGTGACTCGTTATATAGCGGGTGGAAAAAGGCTGTAAAAGCAGCTCAAGCTTTCAAATAAACCAAAAGTATGATATACTTCAATTAAGTTAATAGAACGGTTGGAGAACTGGAGAGACCGCAGGCACCGAAGTGTAGAAATACGCTTTGGGTGTTTGCGGTCTCTTTTTCTTTACCGTACAACATGGGAGGAACAAGAGATGACTTTTTCTAGCTTAGAAAGAGAACAAATGCTGCAGGAAATGACAAAAAAACCATATGATGTGTTTATCATTGGTGGGGGTATTACAGGCGCGGGTACAGCACTTGATGCGGCTTCACGCGGAATGCGCGTCGGTCTTGCAGAAATGCAGGATTTCGCAGCAGGTACATCTAGCCGCTCAACGAAACTAGTGCACGGTGGACTTCGTTATTTAAAACAATTTGAAGTAAAAATGGTCGCAGAGGTCGGTAAAGAGCGTGCCATTGTATACGAAAACGGTCCTCATGTAACAACACCAGAATGGATGCTTCTTCCGATGCATAAAGGCGGGACATTCGGTAAGTTTTCAACATCCATTGGGCTTAGAGTGTATGACTTTTTAGCTGGCGTCAAGCATAACGAACGCAGAAGCATGCTGAGCGCGAAGGAAACACTTGCAAAAGAACCGCTTGTGAAAAAGGACGGCTTAAAAGGCGGCGGCTACTATGTTGAATACCGTACGGACGATGCACGCCTCACAATCGAAGTTATGAAAGAGGCTGTGAAATTCGGAGCAGAAGCGGTCAACTATGCGAAAGTAAAAGAATTTATTTATGATAAAGGCAAAGTTGTCGGTGTTGTCATTGAAGATGTCATGACGCAGAAAACATACGATGTATATGCGAAGAAAATCGTCAATGCGACAGGTCCGTGGGTCGATCAACTAAGAGACAAGGATCACTCAAAAGAAGGGAAGCACTTACAGCATACAAAAGGTATTCACTTAGTATTCGACCAATCAGTCTTCCCATTAAAACAAGCGATCTACTTTGACACACCTGATAAACGGATGGTCTTTGCGATTCCAAGAGAAGGCAAAACGTACGTTGGTACAACAGATACAGTGTACAAAAAGCAGCTGGAACATCCGCGTATGACAAAAGCAGATCGTGATTATGTCATCAATGCGATTCAATACATGTTCCCTGATCTCAATATTACAGAAAAAGATGTTGAATCTAACTGGGCTGGTCTTCGTCCACTCATTCATGAAGAGGGCAAAGACCCTTCAGAAATTTCTCGTAAGGATGAAGTATGGACATCATCTTCAGGCTTAATCACCATTGCTGGCGGTAAATTAACAGGCTACCGCAAAATGGCTGAGCATATTGTGAATCTTGTACGTGATGGACTAAAAGAAGCAACAGGCAAAGACTTTGGACCATGTAAAACAAAGCACATGCCAATTTCAGGCGGTCATGTAGGCGGATCTAAAAATATGGCTTCCTTTGTCCAAGCGAAAACAGCAGAAGGTGCATCTGTTGGTTTAACAGAACCGATTGCTCAAAAACTTGCCGAAAAATATGGCTCAAACGTCAGCAGTCTCTTCAAGCGTGTAGAGCAGCTTCAAGGTGAAGCAGACAAACGAAACATTCCAGCGTATGTACTCGCAGAGCTTGTCTATGCAATCGAAGAAGAATTAGCTGTTACTCCTGTCGATTTCTTCTTAAGAAGAACAGGAAGCCTACTATTTAATATCAACTGGGCAAAAAAATATGCACAGCCTGTCGCTGATTATATGGCAGAGCGTTTTGGCTGGGATGAAGCAGTAAAACAGAAGCATCAAACAGAATTAGATCAACTATTCCATGAAGCAGTTGTACCGCTTGATGCTGAATAAAAGAAAAGCCGATCATGCATCGGCTTTTCAGCGTGTAGACAAACCCTCGCATTCTTTGTCAGGTCTGTGCGCCGGTGCTCACGAATGTCAAATTCGCTCCGCTCCGGTGCTCGTCCTTTCTAGACTTCAAGGGTTTTCAGACTACGCTGAAAGGAAGACAAAGAACTAAAATAAAGATCATTTTAGCCCTTTGTCAGCAATAAGTAAAAGCCGATCATGCATCGGCTTTTTTATTTGTTCAGCATTTTCTTCATCTCCCAATGATATAGCATGACATAAAGGATGATTCCATATAAAATAGCAGTAGAGGTTATTTTATTGATGATAAGAGCTGGGAGGACGACCATGAGTTGGAAGACGAATTATGAGCGATGGATCAATGAGAAGCACCTGGATACTGAGCTAAGGGAATGGCTGGAGGCACATCAAGATAATCAACAAGCACTTGAAGACTGTTTCTACAAAAACCTTGAGTTCGGTACTGGAGGAATGCGCGGGGAGATTGGTGCTGGTACGAACCGAATGAATGTGTACACGGTTCGTAAAGCATCTGCAGGTCTTGCTGCGTATATTGCGAAACATGGAGAGGATGCAAAAAGAAGAGGCGTCGCCATTGCATATGATTCACGCCATAAATCGCCTGAATTTGCGATGGAAGCAGCCAAAACACTTGCCTCGCAGGGCATCCAAACATACGTGTTTGACGAACTGCGTCCAACACCGGAGCTTTCCTTTGCTGTTCGAGAGCTGAATGCATTTGCTGGGATTGTCGTAACAGCAAGTCATAATCCACCAGAATATAATGGCTATAAAGTATATGGAGAAGACGGCGGACAGCTGCCGCCACTTCAAGCAGATCAAGTCATTCAAGAAGTAGATGCAATAGAAAATGAACTGTCGATTTCAGTTGATTCAGAAGAAACGTTAAAACAACAAGGGCTGATCAACATGATCGGAGCAGAAATCGATCATGCTTATATTGAAAAATTAAAAACCATCAGTGTGCACCCTGAGCTGGCAGATGAGGTCGATGTCAAAGTCGTTTTCACACCGCTTCATGGTACGGCCAACGAGCCTGTCCGAAAAGGGCTTCAAGCTTTAGGCTATCAGCATGTAACCGTTGTACCTGAACAGGAAAGACCAGATCCACAATTTTCAACAGTGACATCGCCAAATCCAGAGGAGCATGCAGCATTTGAGTATGCGATCAAGCTTGGCGAAAAGCAGAATGCCGATATCCTCATTGCAACAGACCCAGATGCGGATAGGCTAGGTATTGCGGTCAGAGATCAAGATGGAGAGTTTACCGTCTTAACAGGCAACCAAACAGGAGCTCTATTGCTCCATTATTTATTGTCTGAAAAACAAAAGCTTGGTCAGCTGCCGCCTCGTCCCGTTGTGATGAAAACGATTGTCACAAGTGAGCTTGGGCGTGCTGTTGCTTCAGCATTTGGTGCCCATACGATTGACACGCTTACTGGTTTTAAATTTATCGGTGAAAAAATCAAGCAATTCGAAGAGAGCGGAGAATACACGTTTCAATTCGGGTACGAAGAAAGCTATGGCTATTTGATCGGTGACTTTGCTCGAGATAAAGATGCGGTGCAAGCAGCGCTGCTAGCTGTCGAAGTCGCTGCTTTCTATAAAAAACAAGGCAAGTCCTTGTACGATGCGCTAGTTGATATTTTCAAGGAGTTTGGATTTTACCGAGAAGGGTTAAAGTCGTTAACCTTAAAAGGGAAAGAAGGAGCAGAGCAAATTTCAGCAATCCTTCATACCTTTAGAACAAATCCGCCACCTGCTATCGCGGGTCAGCGCATCACTGTCATTGAGGATTACCAATCAAGTCAAAGATATCTGATTGCCGAAAAGAAAGAAGAAACCATTCACCTTCCAGCATCAAACGTGCTGAAATATTTCCTTGAGGATGGTTCGTGGTTCTGCTTAAGACCTTCCGGAACTGAGCCTAAAGTGAAATTTTATATTGCTGTCAAAGGTACATCGTTAACAGATAGCGAAGAAAAGCTGAAGCATTTGTCAGAAGAAGTGATGAAAGTCGTTTATGAAATTGTGGAAGAAACAGCTAAATAAACAAACAAGGCCATTGTGTGAATACATGATGGCTTTTTCTCCATCAAAAGGATGAGAAAAAATCATCCTTTTAGCGAAAGAACCGGCAGAATGCTCATGATATAATGAGCGTAATGAAAAGAGAAGGCAGCAAATGCCGGGGGTAAACAGTATGGGAGAATATCAAGAGAAGGTTGAAACATTAAAAACGCTAAAAGAAATTGCTGAAAAGCTAAATGAAGGCTTGGAAATAAAAGATACGCTTCATGAAGTGCTCCATATGCTGATGGATGTCACAGGCTTTCATTCCGCATGGATTTATTTTATAGAAAAAGACGGCTCGTACGAACTGATGGCAGAGGTCTCCTTACCAGAAGCGCTGGCAAAGCATCAAAAGCAGCTCATGTGTCAAAACGATTGCTATTGCATCAATCGATACACAAAGGGCTCACTCCAATCAGCCACAAACATTATGAATTGTAAACGCATCGAAACGGCGGTTAAAAAGCAGCTTGGGGATACTGAAGGAATTACACATCATGCGACGGTTCCCCTCAAAGCATGTAAGCGTACGTTCGGGTTATTGAATGTGGCGGCAAAAGGAAAAGTCACATTTACGCAAGAAGAATTGAACTTGCTTGAAAGCATTGCGCTTCAAATTGGTACCGCCATTCAACGGATGAAGCTTGTGCAAAACGAACATCAGCATGCTCTTTTGGAAGAAAGAAACCGGCTTGCACAGGACTTACATGATTCCGTTAACCAAATGCTATTTTCAGTCAGCCTGACTGCTAAAGCCGCCCGTCAAATGACAAACGATCAGAATCTAGGGGAAATGATTGATTTTATTCAGCATTTGTCACAAGATGCACTGGTTGAAATGCGGTCACTCATTTGGCAGCTAAGGCCAAGAGGACTTGAAAAAGGATTCACAACAGGGATTCAAGAGTATGCAAAACTTTTAGGATTACGCTGTACATTATCGTTATCAGGTTGTATGGAGATGGATCATACTCAGCATGAAACGTTGTTTCGGGTATGCCAGGAAGCGCTGAATAATTGTCAAAAACATGCTGAAGTAGAGGACGTTAAAGTCCAGCTGGAACAATCAAAAGACACGTTTGAGATGAAAATCATCGACCACGGTAAAGGGTTTCAGTATGACGAGCAAATGAGCCTCCCTTCACTTGGTCTGAAAGGGATGTCTGACCGTATCAAAAGAGCTGGTGGAACATTTTGTATAGAGTCTGAGCTCGGTAAAGGGACCACTATTCAAGTGAAGGTGCCATTTTCTCAAGAAAGGAAGGGGTCGTCATGAGAGTTGTCATTGCAGATGATCATCATATTGTGAGAAAAGGGCTTGTGTTTTTCCTGCAGACACAGCCTGACGTCGAAATTGTTGGTGAGGCTTCTAATGGAGAAGAAGCATTAGAAATTGTCAGACAAACGCGACCTGACATCGTTCTCATGGATTTATCGATGCCTGTAATGAATGGCATTGAGGCAACGAAACAAATGACGCTGGAAATGCCTGATACCCGCATTGTGATCCTGACAAGCTATGCGGATAAAGATTATGTTATTCCCGCCATTCAAGCAGGGGCAAAAGCCTATCAGCTCAAGGATGTAGCGCCAGAAAAACTTCTTACGACAATGATTGACGTACAAAAGGGCACCTATCAATTAGATGGTCATATCACCAATTTTCTTGTGCAGCATTTGACTGAGCCAAAAGAGCAAAAATGGGAGTTAATGAAAGAGCTGACCAATAGAGAGCGAGATGTCTTATTCGAAATTGCAAAGGGGAAAAGCAATAAAGAAATTGCCTCATCCTTGTTTATTTCTGAAAAAACTGTCAAAACGCACGTATCTCATGTATTATCAAAACTAGAGCTGGCAGATCGTACCCAAGCGGCTCTATATGCAGTGGATTATCAAAAAAGTCAGCCTAAAGAGCTGCTATAACAGAAGGGAATTTAGTCGTTATGCTAAAACTTTTAAGCGCACATTCAGTTCAATGAATTGAATAAAAAGAGCACGGTTGTTGGTTTATTTGACGTGCCCTTTTGCGTGAAAAGAGAAGCATGTTCAGTCTAATCTCTATGAGTAAAACGATAAAAGACTTGATGAGTATATGCTCATCAAGTCTTTTTTTTATTTTGAAGGAGGTGATAAACCGGCTGACTAAAGGTGAAATGATAAAAGGAGGAAATGAGCATGGAGACATATGAATTAGTGAGTGATTATCGCCATAATGAAAAATTGAAAGAAAGCTTTAATAAGCTAGCGATCAATACATTTGATTTGGATTTTAGTGACTGGTACAAAAGAGGGTATTGGGATAAAAAATATATTCCTTATTCCTTTGTCCATCACGGGAAAGTGATCTCAAACGCTTCCGTTTACCTCATGTCACTGATCATTGATGGAAAAACGTATCGAGCTGTTCAAATTGGCACGGTGATGACGGATCAAGCCTATCGCCATAAAGGATTAGCGACAAAGTTAATGGAGCATATTATGGATACGTACGAACATGATTGTGATTTGATTTTTCTTTTTGCCAATGAAACTGTACTGGATTTTTATCCAAAATTCGGCTTTACACGGTACCACGAAAGTGAGTTTAGTCTAGATATCAGCAAAAGCGCCATTCATATAAAAAAGGACATGCGTCTCAAGCAGCTGACATTGGAACATGACCTGCCATTACTTGAACAGTTCGCAGAAAAACGCCAAACGGGCTCAAAGAAATTAGACGCTAAGCATCATGGCAGCTTATTGATGTTTTATTTTACATTGGTTTGGCCGGATGCCCTTTTCTATATTGAAGCGTTGGATACGATTGTTCTGATGAATGAAGAAAATGAAACCATACATGTCTTTGATATCATTTCTCTCGAGCCACAAAATATAGAGGAAGTTGTTGCACATATTGTGAATGAAACGACGGAAAAAGTGATGTTCTATTTTACACCTGATACGTCAATTGACGGCTTACACTCGGTGAAGGCACCAAATGACGAGGATGCGCTGTTTGTTTATACAAAACAAGATTGGGTAAAAGGCCACTTTATGCTTCCAATCACTGCGCACTGCTAAATGTATGTAAAAAGGCTGATAATCAGCCTTTTTCTTTATGTGTACATCGGTTGTGAATAAACTTCAGAAGCAGCGGCCTCTGAAGCATGGTCAATGTACTGCAGGAGCCCATATAAACATTTTTCAACATCAGCATCGTTCCGGTTAAATTGATACGCGTGTAAGAAATGCTCAATACGTTTCGAGAGCAAGTCATCTTGCGTACGTACCATAAGAATAAGTAAATTATCCCATTGCGAGCGATGCGTATAATAAAGTGCTTTATCATAATCCGCCACATTCATCAAACCTTCTCCTTTCCCTTGAGAAGTCCTCATTAGTTTGCTCGGAACATATCGACATTTTCAGGGGAAAAGTTGGTGTCCGCATCAATCGTGTACCGGGAATTATAGGCTGAATAAATGCTTCATGTATGAAAATGGATCGATCAGCACAACATAAACAAAATATACATGAAAGTGAGATCAATGATATCATGCAGCCGAAATGGTGGGTGCCTTTTGCAGCGGGAATGGTTTTGTTTGGCAGTTTCATGATCCATCCTGCAACAAATGCAGCGATGCAGCCTGTTGAAAATTGGGAAAGACTTGCGTACACAGCGTTGCAAGAGGAATATGAAGGCGCCGTTTTAAACGATTATCAATATATCGGGCGTACACAAGTAAATGAAGATCAGACAAAAGATGTCTTTCGCGTCACCGTGAAGGAAGGCTCAACGCTTTTTGCTGCGCATGCAGAAATCTATTTTCACCCGGTGACCGGTCATTTGATTAGTATTAACGTATTCCGGTTATAAAAAAAGCACCTCTTTATTAGAGGTGCCCTTTCCGGATCAATTATTTCATGCTTCCTTGAAGGTATGAGCGGATATCCACACCAAGTGAATCGGCTAATCGTTGTCCGTAGTCTTCATCTGCACGATAGAAGTTGCAGATCGCAAGTAATTTTGTTTTGTCATTTACATCTTTCAGGTCAGCTGTTAGGTTTTTGATCAATGCTTGTTTCTCTTCTTCTGAATAGCTTCGATATTTTTCCCCAGCTTGTTTGAAATCGTTTGGTTTTTCAATTTTTTGTCTCACCATACGATCACCGTGAAGAACTTGTTCACTTTCTTTGTAGTGAGGATTTTCTTTTGGCTGATCATCGTAACGGTTTGGTTCATAGTTAATATGACCGCTTGGACGAGTCGTTGTCATAAAGCCATCCTGCTGATTATTGTGTACAGGTGCATAAGGACAGTTCACCGGAATGCGCATATAGTTGGCACCAAGACGATGACGCTGCGTATCTGGATAAGAGAACAGACGACCTTGAAGCAATTTATCTTCAGATGCTTCAATTCCTGGAACAAGTGCACTTGGTGTGAAAGCAGCTTGCTCTGTTTCAGCAAAGAAGTTCTCAGGATTGCGGTTCAGTGTCATGCGTCCTACTTTTTGAAGCGGGTAATCTTCTTCGCTCCATGTCTTTGTTGGATCACATGGATCATAATCAAGATCATCATAATCGCTAAGCGGCATCAACTGGACATATAAATCCCATGCTGGGTAGTTGCCATTTTCAATGCGGTCATATAAATCTCTTGTCGCATGCTGGAAATCATTCGCTTGGGTTTCTGCTGCTTCTTCCATAGATAAATTACGAATACCTTCTGAAGGTCTCCAGTGATATTTCACATATTTTGTTTCACCATATTTGTTGACCCATCTAAATGTATGCACACCAGAACCGCGCATTTCAGCGTAGCTCGCAGGGATTCCTTCATCAGAGAAGAGCCATGTGAGCATATGAGTGGATTCAGGTGTTAAGGTCATAAAATCCCAATAACGGTCAGGATCTTGGATATTGGTTACAGGATCTGGCTTGAGAGAGTGAACCATATCAGGGAATTTCAATGCATCACGTATAAAGAAGATCGGCAAGTTGTTACCAACTAGATCATAGTTGCCTTCTTCTGTGTAAAATTTGACAGCAAAGCCGCGCGGATCACGCAATGTTTCAGGTGAACCTTTAGGATGAATAACTGTTGAGAAGCGAACAAAAACATCTGTCTGTTTTCCTTCTTCACTTAAGAAGGCTGCTTTTGTATGTTTCTCCATACTATTTTCAACTTCAAACACACCATAAGCGCCGGCGCCTCTCGCATGAACAACACGCTCTGGAATACGTTCACGATCGAAGTGTGCAAGTTTTTCAATCAAATGGTAATCATCAAGAAATGTAGGTCCGCGGTGACCAGCTGTTCTTGAGTTTTGGTTATCGCCAACAGGTACGCCTTGGTTCGTTGTCAAATTTTTATGATTTGAATTTGTCATTCTTTTCTCCTCCTGTAAACAAAAAAATGGTTTCTAGCAATCTATATACCCTAATTATATTGAATCAAACATGATAGTCAATATCTATTTATAATAATTTTAAATTAATTATTATTACAAGAAGGTAAAGAAAAAGACGAAAGAATAGAATTCTTTCGCCTAAAGGAGGAGCTCTCTAAGAGCATCTTTGTTTTGAGTTAAGTCTTTTAATGTGTATTGGTCAAGAACGCGCAAGTAAGCAGTAAGTGCTTCATGAAGTACATGCTTTAATGAACAAATCGGGGAAATGATACAGCTGTTTTTCCTTGGATCAAAGCATTCAACCATGACTAAATCATCCTCTGTATAACGGACAACCTCTCCAATGTTAATGCTTTCTGGGCTTTTCCCAAGCCTAATTCCGCCATTTCTTCCACGGATCGTTTCAACATAGCCGCGTTTTCCAAGATGATAAATCACCTTTGTCAGATGATTTTTAGAGATGCCATAAACATCGGCGATCTGCTGAATATTTGACAGTTCATTGTTCTCTCTTGATGCTAAATAAATGAGTACTCTTAATGAGAAATCTGTATAATTCGTTAGTTTCATTTTGACGACCTCTAAACCTGATAGAGTTTTGTATCATCGTAACACATTTTAGACAAAAACTGTTCGAGAAAGTGTTAAATGTGTCAACATTTAAAACATGTATTATAAATATTGCTTTTATAAGCTGTCATCCGTTACGATAAAGATGTATTTAAAATACATCTTTTGAAAGAAGGAATGACGATGTTATCTATAGATCAAATGAATGCTATTAAACAATCAGCCCCTCTATTAAAAGGCGAGGGAACCAACCTTGTGACTGTTTTTTATCAAAATATGATTCGTCAGCATCCAGAGCTACTCAATCAATTTAATCAAACAAACCTCATGAACGGAAGTCAGCCAGAGGCGCTTGCTGCGACACTATACCAAGCTGCACTGCACATCGATCGATTAGAAGAATTACTTCCTGCGGTCAAACAGATTGCCCATAAGCATGTCAGTGTGATGGTCAAAAAAGAGCAATATCCAATCGTCGGATATTACCTAATTGAAGCGATGAAAGAAGTGTTTGGTTTAACGGAAAAAGATGACACGCTTTTAGCTTGGAAGGCCGCATATGACATCATTGCAAATATTTTTATCACGATTGAAGCAGAAATGATGGAGGTGAATGTAAAGCAACCAGGTGGATGGGCAGATGTGAAGCCATTTGTGATAAAGAAAAAGGTACAGGAATCTCCAGCGCTGATCTCCTTTTACTTAGTACCAAAAGATGAATCAGAGCTGCCAATGTTTGAAGCAGGTCAATATATTACGGTTCAGGCAGATATGCCAGGTGAGGCTTATATGTGTAGCAGACAATACAGCTTATCAGATCACCATCATCCATCCTATTACCGCATCACAGTGAAGCGCGATGGTCATGTGTCTACATTTTTGCATGATGAAATGGAAGAAGGAGACGTTCTTCAAGTGAGTATGCCGCAGGGAATGTTCTGCTTGCAAGAAGCCACAAAAGAGCCTGTTTATTTCATTAGTGCTGGTTCTGGAGTCACGCCAATGATCGGTTTATTGAAAACAGCAGCGCAAAACAGCCATCCATTTACAATGATTTATGCAGATCGATTAGAGGATGTCACCGCTTTTGAAAATGAATTTGAAAGCGTTCTAGCATCAGCTCCGCATGGCCGCATCATCTTATGTAATGAACAATTTGCGAAGTCTGGTAAGGGTGAGCTTGTTGAAAAGGCAGCTTCCCGCATTGACCGTCTATTTCTTCAATCAGTGGTTGGAGAAGGGAAAGGCCAATTTTATCTATGCGGATCCCCGGTGTTTACACAGGAGATGATTTATATACTAAAAGAGCTGGGAATTCCAGAACAGAATATACATTTCGAGTCATTCGGCGGGCAATCCACAAAAGAAATGGAAGTCGTCTAAACGAATGGCGGAACATCATGTTTTTTTAGATACGCTCATATAGTAGGGATAAGTCCGATGAGGAGGGATGGTTTCCTTGAGCGTATCAGAAAAACGTCTTTTACAAAGAGCCATTGATGAAATTACAGAAATTGCAGAAGGATTTGGTCTAGATTTTTATCCGATGAGGTATGAAATCTGTCCCGCGGAAATAATTTATACGTTCGGTGCATACGGAATGCCAACACGATTCAGCCACTGGAGCTTCGGGAAACAATTTCATAAAATGAAGCTTCATTATGATTTAGGATTAAGCAAAATTTATGAGCTGGTCATCAATTCAAATCCTTGCTACGCCTTTCTACTTGATAACAACACGCTTGTTCAGAATAAATTAATTGTGGCTCATGTACTGGCACACTGTGATTTCTTCAAAAATAATTGCCGTTTCCAAAACACAAAACGAGACATGGTAGAAAGCATGTCAGCTGCGGCAGAGCGGATCAAAGAATATGAGCATCTTCATGGAACAAAAGAAGTTGAATCCTTTTTAGACGCCGTATTGGCTCTTCAGGAGCATATTGATCCGTCTCTTGTTCGTTCAAAACTAAGCTGGAATATCGGCGATGAAGAAGAATATGAAGATGACCAACCAAAGCGTCAGACGCCGTATGATGATTTGTGGGGAATGGATGAGCCGAAAATACGTGAGAAAAAGAAAATCGCCAAGCCATTTCCGCCAAAGCCGGAAAAAGATATTTTACTCTTTATTGAGGCGCACTCCCGGGAGTTAGAGCCGTGGCAGCGCGACGTCCTCACGATGCTGAGGGAGGAAATGCTCTATTTTTGGCCTCAGCTAGAAACAAAGATTATGAATGAAGGCTGGGCATCGTATTGGCATCAGCGGATAATGCGAGAGCTTGATTTGGATTCAAATGAATCGATTGAGTTTGCCAAATTAAATGCTGGCGTGGTGCAGCCGTCAAAAACAGGCATCAATCCTTACTATTTAGGTTTGAAGATTTTTGAAGATATCGAAGAGCGCTATGACAACCCATGTGAAGAATTAAAAAAAGCAGGGGTGACAGAAGGATCGGGCCGCAGCAAAATGTTTGAAGTAAGGGAGATTGAATCAGATATTTCCTTCATTCGAAATTACTTAACAAAAGACCTTGTGATGAGAGAAGATTTGTACTTGTTTCAAAAACAAGGGAGAGATTATAAAGTCATCGATAAAGAATGGAAGGCTGTTCGTGATCAGCTAGTCAGCATGAGGGTCAATGGCGGCTTTCCTTATTTGACCGTGATGGATGGCGACTATTTAAAAAACAATGAACTCTATATTAAACATTGGTATGAGGGCATTGAACTAGATCTGAAATACTTAGAAAAAGTACTCCCATATTTGCATCAGCTATGGGGAAGAAGTGTGCATATCGAATCCATTCTTGAAGGAAAAGAAGTCATGTTTTCGTATGATGGAAAAGGAGTTCATAGAAAATATCTCGCATAAAAAAACAAAAAAAGATGTCTCTTAGCAGACATCTTAGATTGGTGACAAAGTGCTAAAATGATTTTTATTTTAGCACTTTGTCTTCTTTTCAGCGTGATAGAAAACCTTTGAAGTCTAGGAAGGGCAGCTACTTTTGCGGAGCGAATTTGACATTCGTGAGCACCGGCGCGCAGACCTGACAACGAATGCGAGGGTTTGTCTACACGCTGAGATGTCTCTTAGCAGACATCTTTTTTGTCAGTTTTATTGGTTTTTCAGCAGCTTGAAAAGGTGTTTTGCTTGATCGGTGTTTTCCATCAGACCTTTTAGCTTTTGGCTTGTTGGGCCATACGCAAAGAATGGCACTTCATCGCCCGTATGACCTGATGTGGTCCAGCCTGTATGTGATCTCACGTTGATCACTTCTTCAATCGCATCATCAATTTTAACAGTATCCTTTGTTTCAGCGGCCTTTTGAATAGAGGCCATTTCTTCTGTTGTGAAATCAAGATCGATATATTGTTTCAGCGCTGATTCAACAGGCATGCCACTGACGATTTTGTTTGCGATAAAATCTGGGGTCTTTTTCGCTGCTTTTACCGGTTTGTAATCCCAGCTACCTGAGCCGTCTGCCCCAAAGGAAAGTCCGCCAGTTGAATGATCGGCAGTGGTGATGACTAACGTATTTTTATCCTTTTTTGCAAAACGAATCGCTTCTTCAAATGCTTTTTCAAAATCCTTCATTTCACTCATGGCACTCACAATATCATGATCATGTCCTGCCCAGTCAATTTGGCTGCCTTCGACCATAAGGAAAAATCCATTTTTGTTTTTAGACAGCTGTTTAATGGCTGAGGATGTCATGTCTTGCAGGGAAGGGGTCTTTTTATCACGATCAATCGCTTTATCAAGACCGCCATCAGCAAAAATGCCTAACACCTTTTGGTTTTTGTTTTTTTGTAAGGCATCTTTATTGGTGACATAATCATATCCGGCTTGCTTAAATTCCTTCGTTAAATCACGATCCTTTCGGACAAAATCGACGAGACCTCCGCCAAGCATGACATCGACTGTATGCTGTTTACCGATTTTTTCATCGAAGAAATCATCAGCGATGGCTGCTGTGTTTTTTCTCGATACATCGTGAGCCGCATACGCAGCAGGGGTGGCATTTGTTAATTCAGAGGTCACGACAAGACCCGTCGATTTTCCTTTGCGTTTGGCTTCTTCTAAAACGGTTTTTAATTTTTTGCCGTTTTTGTTTACACCAATGGCATTGTTGTATGTCTTTTTACCAGTTGCCATAGCTGTACCAGCTGCGGCAGAATCAGTGATATTGCTTTTCGAGTCGTTAGGGTATGTTTTATGCATGCCAGTAAGGTAAGGGTCAAACGCTGTTTGCTTTGAAAGGTCTCCGTTGTGCTTAAATGAACGGTAAGT
The DNA here is from genome assembly GCF_038593215.1 of Bacillus sp. FSL W8-0920. Taxonomy (NCBI): domain Bacteria; kingdom Bacillati; phylum Bacillota; class Bacilli; order Caryophanales; family Bacillaceae; genus Bacillus; species Bacillus sp. FSL W8-0920. The sequence goes on from NZ_CP151974.1 coordinate 997,905, forward strand.
TGAAAGATACGGTGTTCCCATGCCATCCCCGATCAGCACGATCACATTTTGTACGTCATTTTTTGGCTTCTTTTTAGCCTCTGCTTTGTCAGCCTGTCCAAATTCAATTCCTGAAAAAATGCCAATCGATAGCACAGATGCTGCCGCCACTGCAGCGATTTTCGTTTTCGAGCTTTTCAACACACTCATTCATTTTGCCTCCTCAATGTTTATGTATCGCTCTTACGTTTACAATGGTAGAGCAGAATTGTGGATTCCCATTTACAGGATCGTAAAGTTCCCTTTAAAATTGTAAAGGCCCACTTTACATAGAATGAGCCAAAAAGAGAAATGAATGTATCATTTATCCATGACAAGATGCGTTTATTTTGTCATGATTGTGTAATGAAAATGAAATAAAAAGAACCCTAAAAAAAAATAAATTTTGCCGAATTAATAAGCATAATGTCGTAGGAAGTCAAGACTATTTCTTCTGGTATTTGATCCTTATAATAGTAAGTAGATAAAAATTCGGATCTCGATAGATACATACAGGAGGAACAAATGAAAAAACAATTGATCACAGCTGCAAGTGCAGTTTTACTTGGGACGACATTATTTGCCGGAGCTGCCTCAGCACAATCAGTAAAAGTTCAAAAAGGTGACTCTCTTTCTGTTTTAGCGAAAAAATATAAGACAAGCGTGAGCAAGATTAAATCAGACAATAAGCTGAAATCTAACACGATTTATGTTGGACAAACGTTAAAAGTAAATGGTACTGCCGCAAAAAAAACAATGAAAACATCCAAAACAACAACAAAAGTAAAAGCGGCGTCAGCCACAGCCACTCATAAAGTTGTGAAAGGTGATACATTATCTAAAATCGGCAAAAAGTACGGCATGACTGTAAAAGAGCTGAAATCGTTAAATAAACTCAAAACAAACCTGATCAAAATTGGGCAAAAGCTAAAGGTCAAAAAGTCGTCTAAAAAAGTGAAGACAACACCTGTTAAAGAAAAAACAGTTTCTGCTTCTTCTTTAAACACGTCTAAGCTTGTATCGGATGCTAAAGCGCACAATGGCACACCATATAGATGGGGTGGAACGACACCAAAGGGCTTTGATTGCAGCGGGTTTATGTGGTATATCATTAACAAACAAAAAAAGATTTCGAGACAAACAACTGAAGGTTTTTGGGGATCAATGAAAAGCGTATCTTCTCCAAAGGTTGGCGATTTTGTGTTCTTTACAACATATAAATCGGGTCCGTCTCACATGGGTGTCTACATTGGAAACAACAAGTTTATTCATGCTGCTTCCGATGGTGTGACGATCAGTGATATGAATTCAAGCTACTGGAAGCCGATTTACCTTGGAGCGAAAACTTTTGTAAACTAATTTATTTTAAGAGACTGCTGATGAAGCAGTCTTTTTTATTTGCGCTGTAGACTTAAGAACATAAATCGATATTCAAAAAAGCCCGTGCGACTTGGCATTAGTCAAGTAACTCGGGCTTTTCATTTTGAGAACGGCTTAAAAGCCTAATTGAAGATCGACATCGATCGATACGATGGCATAGACACAAAGAATGACAAAGATATTCAGAACGACACCAAGGAACCCAGGGCCCGTACGGCCTTTTTTAATGAACAGTTCAATAATGCCAAATGGAACTGCGGCCATTGCAAAAGGAAGCATCTGAAAAGAATAAAATGTCACATTACTTATAATGGCGAGGTTCAGCATGAGCAGAGATAATATCGCTGTACCGACAGAAATCCAGCCAAATACATTATGCTCTTTAAAAATTCTTACCAATTCCATAATTCCACCTCGCTCACTTTTGCCGTTTTAATGCGTTTTGTCTTCACGAATTTCTCGATTTCTTTCGAAGGACCTGTGATCACAGAGCCATAAATCGTGACACCATTTTGATTGATATAGCGTATGCGGTTTGACAGATCCAGTTCAGATCTGCCAGAGATCGTTTTTGCCCAGGTTGGGTGCTGATTGACATAAGTAAGGGCATCTTTAAATTGATCTACCTCTGTTTTTGATGTGTGCTGAAGCTCTTTTAAGAATTCAGAGTCTCTCCCAGGAAAGCCAATTGGCCGCTGATTCTCGCTTAATGAATCCTCTGTTTTAATCGCATTCCAGAGCACTTTCATATCATATTTTTTAGCAAAGGAATAAACGTCCTTTGGTGTATACGCTTTGTCATAGGAAACATACACTTCACTGACTGTTCCTTCAGGAAGCTTGTCTAAAGTAGTGAGTGTTTGTTTTTTTGATGCATCTGCCTGAGTAGAAGGATGGGTAAAGAAATCCTCCGTATCGCGTGCACTGTCACCATAATATGAGATGGTAGGCTGCTTTAATTTATCGAAAAACATCTCGATTTGCTCACTGCCAATGGCTTCTGTTTTATTGCCAATTTGTTTTTGCAGCTTCAATTCGGTGTTCATTCCAAAAAGCTTGACTTGGCCTTTTAAATCCTTCATATCAATCGCCACGTTTGGTTTCGTCAAAGCGACTGTTACAGCGGCTGTTTCCATGAAGTGATTCCCTTTGCTCTCTGCTCCGCCAACGCCGTAGTATAGATAACTTCCTAATGTACAAAGCGGTAAAATAATAAGTGTAGAGATGACAGCAAGTACAGAAATACGTAAATAAGACTTTCTTTTTCCGTATTGCAAGATGGCTTTTTGCTTTTCAGGACTGATGGAAAAATCGGTCCAATCCGAGTCGTTCAGTTCCTGACTTAAGCGTTTTTCGTTTTCTTCAAGCTCTTCTTCAAACGCTATCATTTCTTCCTCGTTCATCTCACCATTATTATATTGTTCCCATCGCTTGTTAAACTCTTCATTCATCATTAACACCTCTGTTGTAAAGTGCTTTTAGGCGCTGCCTTGCACGAAATAAAACACTTTTAAAATTTGCTTCAGTAATATTCATGACCTTGGATGCTTCCTTGTAATTCAGTTCTTTTAAATAATACAATGTCAACGCTTCCTTGTAGTTATCTGGAAGCTGTTCCAAATACATGTTGAGGACTTCTTTTATTTCAACCTGTTCAGCAGGGCTTTGTACAGACGTTTGTAAAAGGCCGCCAATAAGATCATCCGATATGGTCACTTCTTTTTTATGTTTCCTGACATAATCAATAAAAGCATTTCGTGCCACCTGAAATAACCAAGGTTTCACTTTGCTATGGTCGTAGGAATGAATATGTATATAAGCACGCATAAAGGTTTCCTGCAATAAGTCTTCTGCCAAATGTTTGTCTTTTGTCATGGAGAGCAGAAACCTGTAAACATCGTTCATATACATTTGATAAATTTCATCGATCGTCACTGATTTTTCTCCCCTCTATGTTATACACGCATAAGAAAGGCATAAAGTTGCACGAAACTTCTCAATACCGTACAATACTCATTTCTTTCGCCGAATCAAAATCATTTCTCCTTATCATAGCGAAATTTGCGTCATTTATAAAGCATTTTCAATAGAACAAATCAGGAAAAAACCTTAAAAAACGACAAAATTGGACACAATTCCTCTTCTATTCTCTCCTAAAACCATAGACCTGAATACAGAAAGAACGATGATTTAGAAAGAAAAATGATGTGATGGTTTGGCTGTTTCATGAAAATTTTAGTACCAGGTAATAAAAAATTTGTTATAATAGAAACAAATCCTTCATTCTTCAAACAAAGGAAGTGCACTATGTATAAATTTTCAGGCTATACCATTAAAGTAGTATTTACTCTCCGAGGCGGAATCAAAGTATATCAAAAAGAGAATCTGCCAACGGATCGGGGATTTGTCATTGCATGTACACATGAGGGTTTTGTGGATGTTCTTGCATTAGGCGCAGGAATTCTTCCGTTTGAGATCCACTACATGGCGAAAAAAGAATTGTTTGCAAACAAATGGATCGGTGGATTTTTAAAGAAGATTCATGCCTTTCCAGTTGATCGAGAGAATCCTGGGCCAAGCAGTATTAAAACGCCCATTAAATTATTAAAAGAGGGAAAGATCGTCGGGATTTTTCCAAGCGGAACACGTACAACAGAGGATGTACCTTTAAAAAGAGGTGCGGTTACTATTGCACAGCTCGGTAAAGCGCCAATCGTTCCAGCAGCGTACAAAGGACCGTCCAATGCGAAAAGTCTTTTCAAAAAGGGGAAAATGCGCTTAATTATTGGTGAACCGATTGAGCAGTCAGAATTTGAGCATCTGCCGCCAAAAGAACGATTAGGTGCCATGACGGAAGTATTAAACACGAGAATTAAAGAACTTGAAGCTCAATTAATGGAAAAGGCATAAGAAAAACGACCGCTTGCTTTGGCAAGGGTCGTTTTTTTCTTAAGAAGCGCCTTCTTCAGCGGCTTCTGCTAATTGTTCATTTAACTTTTTGACCTCGATATATACCACATGGTGTCCATCGACTTCATTAATGATAAATTCATAGCCTTGCTCACGAATGGTGTCATTTTTCTCAACTTCATATTTCTGAGTAAGGAACCAGCCGCCGATCGTATCGACTTCTTCGTTATCAAGCTGCGTACCTAAGAGCAGGTTGACTTGGTCCACTAGAACCTTTCCATCAAAGATGTAATGGTCTTCTCCAAGTTTACGCACTTCGTTGATTTCATCCATATCGAATTCATCACGAATTTCACCGACGATTTCTTCAAGGATGTCTTCTACAGTCACAAGACCAGCTGTACCGCCGTATTCATCTGATAAAATCGCCATGTGTACACGTTCACGCTGCATTTTGAGCAATAAATCATGTACAGGAACGGTTTCAATCACATGAATAATTGGATTGACAAACTTTTCGATCGTATCACTTGTAGAACACTCACCGCTAATGCAGGCAGTAAGAACCTCTTTAATGTTCAGAACACCAATCATATTATCTTTATCGCCATCTTCAATTGGATAACGTGTATATTTCTCTACCTTGGTCACCTTCAGCATTTCCTCAATGGTAATATCATGAGGGAAGCTGACAACTTCGGTACGAGGAATCATAATTTCTTTCGCCAGACGGTCATCAAATTCAAAAATTTTATTTACATATTTGAATTCAGACTGGTTAATTTCGCCGCTTTTATAGCTCTCTGATAAAATAATCCGCAATTCTTCTTCAGAGTGCGCCATGTCATGCTCAGAAACTTGCTGAAGACCGAACGCTTTTGTTAACAAACGAGCAGATCCATTTAATACCCAGATAAACGGGAACATCACTTTGTAAAAAATCATGAGCGGTCTAGCAAAAAGAAGAGATACTTGCTCCGCCTTTTGAATGGCGAGTGTTTTTGGTGCAAGTTCTCCAACCACAACGTGTAAAAACGTCATAATACTAAACGCAATAATAAAAGTGACAATAGAACTAGCTGATTGAGGAATGGACAGCTCTACAAATAGTGGAGCAAGCATGTGCGCAATTGTTTCTTCCCCTAACCAACCAATACCAAGGGCGGTAATGGTAATACCGAGCTGACAGGCCGACAGATACTCATCAAGGTGAGTCGTGACATGCTTGACAGCAACTGCTGTTTTATTACCTTCTGCGATTAACTGATCAATTCTTGAGCTTCTTAAGCGAATGATCGCAAACTCTGATGCAACGAAAAATGCGGTTAAAGCTATAAGCAAAGCAACTATAAGTAAATTAACTATGTCCAATTAAGGCCTTCGTTCTGACTTTGAGAACGAAGGTAACACCTCCTGTTTAGTAAAAATTTTAACTTAACAGCAGTAAAAATGATTGGACAGCCGTCATCTTCTCAGGTGTAAGCTGCTCTTTTAATTTTTCACGTTGTTCTGGTTGAAGCTGCTTACAACGTACCAAAATGCGGTCCATATGCTCGTTCATCCGATCGATATCAGATGTTAAATGGACAAGTTCATCAGGATCTTCCTTTTGAGAAGGGAATTGTTCATCTAATCTGGATTTGATGTCAGAAAGAGCCAATCTCTGCTGTTTGCAAAGAACGATTAATTGTAATCGTTTTAAAGCATGTTCATCGTAATAACGATAATTTGAGCAAGATCTAACAGGCGCAAGCAACCCTAGATTTGTATAATAATCTACAGTACGTTTCGTCACCTGTGCAATCTGTGCTAGTTCACCAATACGATACTTTTTCTCAGCCCCATCTGAACATCTCCTCCTAACCGTCACGTTATAGTTTATGAAAATAGTTTAATATAATTCTAGCCTGAAATACAAGTTAATTGTTCATATTTCCTGCCGATATGAAGAGGAGAAAGGGATTTCTCAGTCTAAATTGTCCTGTCAAATTTAACATAGTGATACAGGAATTTTCAGATTATTTATGGTAAGATAAAATGAAGACCGTTTCATATATATGTAGAGAAGCGGATTTATACGTGAACCGGAGGTGGTTAAGTGGGGCCCTCAATATAGTCTTATTTAATCAGTTAACCGTTTTGCAAAACATAACATCATCAATCAGGAGGTGACTCCTTGTTCTTCTAAGAAAGAGCAAGGTTAAATGGACGATATTGTTAATCTGAGTATAGTCGGTGTTTTGATTGCTTTAACAGCTTTCTTTGTTGCATCTGAATTTGCCATAGTAAAGGCGAGAAGCTCAAGAATTGATCAGCTTGTTGCCGAAGGGTCTAAAAAGGCCATCGTGGCGAAAAAGGTGACATCAAGGCTGGATGAATATTTGTCAGCCTGTCAGCTCGGTATTACAGTGACATCCCTTGGTTTAGGGTGGATTGGTAAGCCAGCTGTAAAAGAACTTTTGGTTCGAGGTTTCGGTTTGACAAACATTCCTGATTCAGCAATCAGCCTGATCTCAGCAACACTTGCGTTCTCTATTATTACCTTTTTGCATGTAGTCGTCGGTGAGCTTGCACCAAAAACACTGGCGATTCAAAAGGCGGAAAAAATGACGCTCTGGCTGTCAGGCCCGCTGCATGCATTTTATATCCTAATGTTCCCTTTCATTTATGTGTTAAACGGGTCAGCCCGTGTTCTAACCAAAATGATGGGCATCGATATGGGGTCTGAAAAAGAACAATCCCATTCTGAAGAGGAATTAAAGATTTTATTATCTGAGAGCTTAAAAAATGGGGAAATCAACCCATCAGAATATAATTATATGAACAAAATTTTCGACTTTGATAATCGAATTGCCAGAGAAATCATGGTCCCGCGGAGAGAAATTTGTGCCATTCCAGAAGATATGCCGCTAGATGAAATCCTCTCCATCATGACGCAGGAAAAATATACACGCTTTCCCGTGTTTTCAGGTGATAAAGATCATGTCATCGGCATGCTGAACAAAAAGCAGCTCTTTGCAGATCTTGTGTATCAAGGAGAAAAAGATCAACTGAAGATTCAAGATTATATATATCCAGTGATTGAAGTCATTGACACGATTCCTATTCAAGAGCTTCTTGTCAAGATGCAGCGCGATCGAATGCATATGGCGATTTTAACCGACGAATATGGCGGAACGTCTGGACTTGTCACAACAGAAGATATTTTAGAAGAGATTGTTGGAGATATTCGAGATGAATTCGATGAAGATGAGCAGCCGGTTATTCAAAAAAGAGCCGATCATCATTATGTTTTAGATGGCAAAGTCAGATTAGATGAAGTTCAAGATTTGATTGAAATGTCATATCATGATGAAGAAATTGATACAATAGGCGGGTTAATCTTAAATGAGAACATTGATATCCGAGAAGGACAATCCATTTATCTTGATGATATTCGGATGAAGGTCTTGGAGATGGATGGACGCTATGTGAAAAAGATCGACCTAAAGAAAGGCGTCACATCATCAGAAAAAGGAAATACACGCACAGGGCTTGATATAAAAGAGCCGCTGTTAGTAAATGAAATGACCTTGAGCGAAAAATAAGCTCAAGGTTTTTTTAGGTATTTAGTCTCTTTTTACGAATGCTCGTTCGGGTTATAATGAGAACAAACGTTCTATATAGGGGGATGGATATGCTTTGGTATGAAACAGCCAGTATCACGGAGAAAAAAACCTCAATGAAACGAATTGAGTTTCATTTGAAGAATTTTAAAAATTACCAGGCAGCGATTTTAAATATCGAAAGACAGCTTGAAAAAAGAAATCCGCATCATTTGGATCACATGACACGGAAGAAGTTAGAAGAGCAAAAAAATCAGTATGAACTCATCGTTGCTTGTATTGAAACAGCACTAAAAGAGTTGGATGAGATAGAGAAGCAGCTCATCGATTACAAATACTTTCGAGATTGGCGGATGGCCAAGTGTGCGATGGAAATCGGCTACAGTGAAAAAACCCTCTTTTTAATGAAGCGCCAGCTTATGGATCAATTGCTCATTAGCTTAGCTGCGATCACCAATATTTAAAAAAGGTGTTGTCCTATTTGATAGAACGCAGTAAAGAAACAGAAAGACCCGATGATTGTCGTCAATAAGTAGACAGCAAGTTTTCCGATTTGCCGCTGCTGTAGCATGGTCGCAGACTCTACACTAAACGTAGAGAATGTTGTAAAGCCACCGAAAAAACCTGTTCCAATGATCACAAGCAGCGGATGATTAGCAGTCACGGCACCTGTCAGTATACCTAAACCGGCAGCACCTAATAAGTTGATAAGAATAATACTGTACGGGAAACGAGCATGAGACTTAGATTTCTGTATCGTTTGGCTAATCAAAAAACGAAGGACGCTGCCAATCCCGCCGGCAATAGCTGTATATAAAACGATCATTTATCTGCCTTCTCTCTGCTGCTTATTTTGATGAAAGAGTCGTTGAGCTAGCATTAGTCCACATAAGGCAGCCGCTACTCCTGCAATGACTGAGAGCAGGATGTAGATCACACTTGAAGTGATTTGCCCGGTCTGTAATAAAAGAATCGTTTCTTTAGAAAAAGTGGACATTGTCGTAAAACCTCCGCAAAATCCTGTTCCGATCAAAGCGGCAAGATATTTTTTTCTCTTTTGGAACATAAAATATCCTGTTGAAAAACCAAGAAGCAGACTGCCTGTCACGTTTTCGATTAGCGTTGCATAGGGGAATGTTTGGCTGACAATCGATTGGCTTAGTTCATATCTGCAAAGTGTCCCAATCAGTCCACCAATAAATACGGCAAGATACGCTTTCATTTACATCATTTCTCCTTTAGAAAAAATAGCGGATGATCCGTCACGACACCATCAACGGGATATTTTTTAATCCGATCGGCTGTTTTTTGATCTTTCACAGTCCATATAAACACATCCATCCCGAATGTGTGGATGCGGTCTATCCACCATCTATTGATCATCGTTTTTTTCATATTAAGACAATTTGCAAACGAGCTGTATGCCGTTAACTTTCTTTTCGTCAGTTTAAATGCATTAGGCTTTATAATCAAAGCTGTTCTAAGAGAAGGGGCGAAAGCTTTGATTCTTTGCAGTGCATGATCGTCAAAAGATTGAATCATGATATGACGAGAATAGGCAAACCGATTGACGATGCGGGCAACTGCCTTTTCAATTCCTATCTGCCGTTTTGGGTGTTTGATCTCGATCAATATCCCGATCCGCTGGCTGTATCTTTCAAGAATTTCGTGTAATGTTGGAATTCGTTCATTTGTGTACTGTTGGTCAAACCAGCTTCCTGCGTCCAGTTTTTTCAACTGATCGAGTGTATAGCTTTTGACTAAGCCGTTCCCGTTCGTCGTTCGGTCAACTGTATCATCATGGATCACGACGACGTGCTGGTCCAATGTGAGCTGTACATCTAATTCAATATAATCTGCACCCTGCTGAACAGCTAAATCAAATGCAGCAATTGTATTTTCTGGGGCAGCGCTTGATGACCCTCTATGCGCAATAATATACACATGCTCCAGCTCCCTGACTTAAGTTCTGGTCTTATCATATCAAATGCTTTACCGTTTTTCCTTCTTTACTATATGGACGAAAGAAGAGCTGTATGTAATGGTGAATCGGATTGCTAAGAAAGTATGAGAATACAAATGTAAAAAGTTGCAGGAATATCCCAAGCCATGATTGAGTAAATCTGAAGTACATCAAATTTTTCTTCGATCAATTTTGTCCAAATCGTCAGCGTTCGCCAAAATATTAGTGCTTTCGTCATGTTGACTGAAAATTCTGATGTTTTATAATGATGAAAAGGAGGCGAGATGATTGGGTAAAGGGAGAATTAGAGTGGAAGAACGTATTAAGGCCGAAACGGATGCTGAAATGTTTAAAGCGACTCTCCTTGATCAGGCTCAGAAGAAAAAGTAGTTTGCTGCCCGTCGATATGTCTCTAGCCAAAATTTCATAATTGAACATCATGCCTCGGGACTGATCCCGAGGCTTTTTATTTAGAGGTCAGACATTTATGAGAGGACATAAACGAAGGTTATATTATAAACTAGAGAGGATTGTTTTAAAGGAGAGAGACAAACATGATTACACAAAAATGGATGGATACATATTTTACAGTAGATGTTGCGATCCAAATCGGTATTAGCCTTTGTATTTTATTGCTTTTTTTATTGCTTCGGAAAGTATTTACGAAGTACTTATTTCATCTTCTCTTTAGGCTGACCAATCGGTCTAAAACGGAGGTCATTAACCAAATTGTTGTGGCATTCGAAAAGCCAGCCAGACTGTTTTTTGTTGCACTTGGGTTATATTTGGCGTTAAGACAGGCACCATACTTTGAGCATCATATGGATGTCATCGTCAAATTATATAGATCCTCCATTATATTGATGCTGACATGGGGGCTTTGTAATTTAACCGCAGCTTCTTCTTTCTTATTTCAAAAAGTAAATTCGAAATTTGAATTAGAAATGGATGATATTTTAGCGCCGTTTTTATCAAAGGTGCTTCGTTTCATTATTATTGCACTAAGTATTAGTGTCATTGCACAGGAATTTAATTATGATGTAAATGGACTTGTGGCAGGTCTTGGTCTAGGGGGTCTAGCCTTTGCGCTTGCTGCACAGGATACGGTGGCGAACTTTTTTGGAGGGGTCGTTATCATTACAGAGAAGCCTTTTACAATGGGCGACTTTGTGGAGACGCCAAGTGTTCTTGGGACTGTCGAGGACATTACATTTCGAAGTACAAAATTTAGAACACCTGCTGAAGCTGTCGTGACAGTTCCGAATTCTACGCTTTCAAAGGAACCAATCACGAACTGGACGAGAATGAATAAACGCCAAATTACGTTTTCCGTACGTGTATCCTACAATACACCAAAGGAAAATCTGGACCATTGTATCAAACGTCTCAAACAAATGCTTTATGAGCATGATGGGGTGCACAAGGAGACAATCATGGTGAATCTCGATGTACTGGCAGACAGTTATTTGAATTTATTTTTTAACTTTTACACAAACACGACGGCCTGGGCTGAAAACCTGAATATCAAACAGGACATTAACTACCGTATTATGGATATCTTCCATGAAGAAGGTGTAGAATTTGCCTTCCCTGGACAGACCATTTACATGAAACAAAAAGGTGAAAAACAGCTGAGTGAATAAAGGAGGAAGGATGCGTGGATCAAACAAAGGTGGCAGTGCTAAGAGAGAAATTAACGCAGGCTTCACATATAATGGTGCTTTCAGGTGCGGGGATGAGCACGGAATCAGGTATTCCCGATTTTAGATCAACGGGCGGCTTATGGACTGAAGACACCGCTCGCATGGAAGCGATGAGCCGCTCCTACTTTTTATCAAACCCTTATCAATTCTGGCCGAAATTCAAGGAATTGTTTCAGATGAAAATGAGCGGGGAGTACGAGCCGAATAGCGGGCATACCTTCTTAGCAAGCCTTGAGAAACAAGGAAAACTTGTAGAGATTTTTACCCAAAATATTGATGGCCTGCATAAAAAAGCAGGAAGCCAGCATGTATATGAACTTCACGGCTCCATTCAAACAGCTACTTGTCCATCATGCCAAGCGACATATGAATTGCCTTATTTATTACAAGAAGAAGTGCCTGTATGTCTAAAGGTTTCCTCAGACGGACGGACATGTGGGCAAGTGCTGAAAACAGATGTTGTCCTTTTTGGAGACAGGGTTAAACATTTTGATCAAGTAGAGAAATCACTTCAGCAAGCGGACCTTCTGCTCGTCATGGGAACCTCCCTAGAAGTAGTGCCAGCAAGATATATTCCAGAAGATGCCGCTCAAAATCCTTCCATCTTCAAGGTGATGATGAATTTGAGTGAAACAGAATACGATCCATTGTTTGATCTTGTCTTTCATGAGCGAATTGGCGATCTCGTGAAAGCTTTATAATTCATAAAAGACCCCGCATCCAAAAAAGGTGCAGGGTCTTTCTTTATTGTTGCAGCGGCTTCATCGTTTCATCAAGTACTTCAAATGTATAGCCCTTTGCTTTTAGCTGTGTGAGCAAACTGTTTAAGTATTTTGCTGTCGCTGGCTGATCGTGCATTAAGATGATCTTTGGTTCCTTTGGATGTTTTGTCTCTAGCACTTGCAGTTGATTCAATACTTCTGGTACATATTTTGAGCTTTTATATTTCCAGTCAAGACTGTCAATTGTCCAATCCCAGTAGATAAAGCCTTTTTGTTTTAAACGTGCTTTTTGCTGATCGGTTAAATTTGGGGCGCTGCCATAAGGTGTTCTCACAAGATGTGAATACTCTCCTGTGACAGAAGCCAAAATGCGCTGATCTTCCTTCATCTCATTAACGGGAGAATCACTTTTTTGATAAAAGCGTTTCACATCGTGTGTGATCCCATGAAGCCCTAACTGATGACCTTCTTGATGAAGTCTTTTCACAGCGGCCGGATGTTCCTTAATCTGCGGCCCAAGCATGAAGAATGTAGCCTTTACTTGATGCGCCTTGAGCACATCTAAAAGCTGGTTTGATGTCGCTGACGGACCATCATCAAAGGTTAAAAAGATCGTTTGATCCGTTACGTGTTTGTTTGGGTTGATCTTAAAATGTGCATCTAATGTTTTCGTAGAATCATCTTTTGCTTTCAGACTTGTGCTTGTGTCTCGGAATTGACTGCTCGCAGACATTTTAGCCGGCTGGTCTGCTGCCTGCATATTGGTTTTAGATATATCCCAAATAAAAAAGAGGATCAGTGACAGAATCACTAAACCAATCGCCTTTGAGAGCAGCATCGTGTTTGAAGGTGTCTGTTTTTTCGTAACCCGTTGCATTACAATCGCTCCAATAAATCAAAAATTTTTGTCGAATCATGTAGTAGATTCTGTCTTTTTTCACTGTTTTTTGTCGTGTTTATATGGAGTAAGTATACAGGAAAAAAGAGCCTATGAATATAGAAGATGCTAAAAAATTGGAATCTTTTTGGTTATGAGTCTATCTTTGTTACAATAGAAAGTTGACCATTTATCATGATGTGAAATAATTCTGAATAATCATTGAAACATACCCATTTATCCGCTAAGATAGCATCAGATTCAACCATTAATGCGAAGCGAAGGGGAGATTCCGTATGAAAGTATTGTATAATGACGATTTCATTGAAAAAAAGGATGCACATGTGGATATTGAAGACAGAGGCTATCAATTTGGTGACGGTGTCTATGAGGTCATCCGTGTATACAATGGGAATTTGTTTACATTAAAAGAGCATACAGAGCGTTTGTTCAAGAGTGCAAAAGAAATCGGCATTCATCTTCAAGGTGCAGTATCAGATATGGAAGAAAAGTTAAAACAGCTCGTCGCCCATAACCAATTAACAGATGGCGGCGTGTATATTCAAGTCACACGGGGCGTCGCACCTCGTAAACATCAATATGGCAATTCTCTCACTCCTCAAATCACAGCATATACGTTCCAGGTGAAAAAGCCTGTTCATGAGCAGACAGCTGGTGCAAAGGCTATATTATCTGAGGACCTTCGCTGGTTAAGATGTGATATTAAAAGCTTAAATCTTTTATATAACGTCATGGAAAAACAGAAAGCATCTGAAGCTGGTGCGTTTGAAGCCATTCTGATTAGAGACGGTTTTGTGACAGAGGGTACTTCCTCGAATGTATATGCCGTCATTGATGGCGTGATTCGCACACATCCCGCAAACAATTTTATTCTAAACGGCATTACCCGTAGAAAGCTTCTTGAAGTATGTGAAGAAGAGGGATGCAGCGTTGGAGAAATGCGTATAAGTAAAGAAGAGCTGCTGCGCGCGCAGGAAATTTTCATCAGCTCGACGACGGCTGAAGTCATTCCGATTGTTGAAATTGATGGTCAGCCAGTAGGTGAAGGCGTTCCAGGAGAGTTAACAAAGCGTGTACAGGAAGGCTTCCAGCAAAAAATTAAACAGGAAAGTGAAGCATCGATTTCTTCATAAATAAAAAGAGGCTGTAAACGAATGTTTACAGCCTTTTGTGATTCTTTTATTTTACAATAAGCACAGGAATATCTGATTTTGATGATAACTTTTCACTTACACTGCCAAAGAGCATTTTTTTCAATCTGCTTTGGTCACGTGCTCCCATGACGATGAGGTCTGCTGATATGTCTTCAGCATATTCGATAATCGCTTCCGCTGGTTCCCCCTCAACAATTTCAATCGCAGCTTCAAACTGCTCCTCATTTAAAAGCATTCTTGCTTCTGCAACGACCTCTTCTGTATGATCTTCAAAAATCAAGGGACTTTGCTGTTCATCATGAGGTACATACACAGGGGGTGTTTGAAGGTCTGCCATGCCGCCGCCGATATAAGCTCCGCCAGTCATTGGGCGCGGTGCATCAAACACCTGTCTGCTTGATTTGCCATCATGTGCATAGGCAACGGTCAGCTTGGCATTCAAGGTTTTGGCTAAAGCGATTGCCTTTTTTAATGCTTTCTTACTGTCTTCATGTCCATCAAACGCAACGACCATCCGATCAGCTTGAAACAATGTCCTCATTCCTTTCAAAAGGAGTCTTTACACTCATGGTATACCCGTTATCTGAAAAAGATACACATGAAGGTGGTGAACTTTTTGTTAGAAAATTTCATTTATTGAAAAATATTTATTGACAAAATGGTGACAGCCACTATAAGATAAAAAAAGATTCAAGAGCCAAAAGGAGGAAATGTCATGTGCAACATTGGAAGAATGAAATCAAACTGCATGAATGGGTTGATTCACGTGACAATTACACCTTCATTGGTCATTGAAAAGGGACTCGTATGTTCCAATTGATCGGATGAATCAAGGCGTATGTTGCGTATTTGTCAACATGCGCCTTTTTACATGACGAAAAGAGGCGTACCAGATTGCTGGTTGCCTCTTTTTTTGTTGTATTCATTTCGCATTCCGAAATAAAGGGATGGAGATCAACAAGTAAATGAAGAGGAGTGAAAGCATGTGAACATGCCAAAAACAAGACAAATGACAAAAACCAAAAAAATAATTCAAGGTGACAGCCAAGAAAATCTAGAAAGCGGCTAGCTTTAAAAGGAGAGACAAACATGTTTTCAGTATTTACAAAATTAGGCTGGTTCTTCAAACAAGAGTGGAGGCGTTATACGATCGCCATTACGCTCCTGCTCATTGTGAATGTGCTTGAAATGCTGCCGCCAAGATACCTTGGGCAGGCAGTGGATGACATTCGTTCTGGTCAATTTACAACATCTAGTATGATGTTTTATGTAGCCATTTTTTGCTTGCTAGGTGTCGTCGTCTATACACTGACATATTTTTGGATGTATCAGTTATTTGGCGGCGCAAATGTCATGGAGCGTGTAATGCGCGGGAAACTCATGCGCCACTTACTCAAGATGACACCCACCTTTTATGAAAAGAAAAAAACTGGTAACTTAATGGCATTAGGTACAAACGATTTGAATGCTGTAGCTTTAACGACAGGCTTTGGCGTTCTGACATTGGTGGATTCCACTGCTTATATGCTGATGATCTTTTTTACGATGGGTCTGACGATTAGCTGGAAATTAACTTTAATGGCGATTATCCCTATGCCGCTGATGGCGCTTTTGATTGCGTATTATGGCAGCAAAATTCATGATCGCTTTACAGTTGCTCAAGATGCATTTGGTGATATGAATGATCGCGTCCTTGAATCGGTCGCAGGTGTCCGGGTCATCCGGTCTTTTGTACAGGAGAAGCAAGATGTCGAACGCTTTCGCCAAATGACAGATGATGTATTTCAAAAAAATATGAGAGTGGCGGTCATTGATTCATTGTTTGAGCCGACAGTGAAATTACTTGTCGGTGTCAGCTACTTAATAGGAATTGGCTACGGAGCCTATCTTGTATTCCAAAGTGATTTAACCATTGGTGAGCTTGTCGCTTTTAACGTCTATCTTGGGATGATGATCTGGCCAATGTTTGCGATCGGCGAGTTGATTAATATTATGCAAAGAGGAAATGCGTCGTTAGACCGGTTGAATCATACACTCAGCTACAAGCCGGATGTCACAGACGCTTCTCAGCCAAAAACGTTACAAGAGCCTGGCGATATTCAGTTTGATCGCGTGACATTTAGGTATCCAACTTCCCCTAAAGATAATTTAATTGATGTGTCCTTTACGATTCGAAAGGGGCAAACGATCGGAATTACAGGCAAAACAGGAAGCGGTAAAACGACTATCGTAAAACAGCTTCTGCGCCAGTACCCAACAGGTGATGGTCAAATCCTGCTATCAGGAGTCCCAATCCAAGAGATCGAATTGGATCAGCTATTTCAATGGATCGGATACGTACCGCAGGATCATATTCTTTTTTCTAAAAGTGTAGAAGAGAATATGCGTTTTGGTCATCGAGACGCAAAACAAAATGAATTAGCACAAGCGATCAAAGATGCTTATTTTGAAAAAGATTTACGTCTTTTGCCTGAGGGTCTCGAAACCATGGTCGGAGAAAAAGGTGTGGCGCTGTCAGGTGGACAAAAGCAGCGAATTTCCATTGCACGCGCTTTATTAATAGATCCCGACATTTTAATACTGGATGACTCGCTTTCTGCGGTAGATGCAAAAACAGAAACCGCTATTTTAGAAAATTTAAGGCAAAATCGTCATGGAAAAACGACGTTTATTACGACTCATCGTCTATCAGCTGTTGAGCATGCAGATCTCATACTTGTCATGGAAGAAGGACGCATCGTCCAAAAGGGAACTAACGAAGAGCTTATTCAGCAAGATGGATGGTACAAAGAACAATTTCTGCGTCAGCAGCTGACAAACCAGCTGGAAGGAGGGGATGAGGCATGACAACAGGAAGAAGACTCCTTGCCTACGCACTCCTTTATAAGAAAGTACTGTCTGTTGCCTTGATCTTTCTCATCATTGCAGTAGGTGCTGAACTGACAGGACCATTTATTGGGAAGAAAATGATTGATGATCATATTTTAGGCGTAGAAAAGCCTTATGTCGAGGTCAATGAAAAAACAGACAAAACCGTTTATTACCAGGGAAATAACTATATACGAAGCGATCGATTAGACAGTGATATGGAATCCGGAAAACAAATCAATGTGGTGCAGGTCGGATTCGGTTACTATTTTGTGAATGAGCCCATTCGTTTTGATGGAAACCGAAAGATATCGGGAGATCAGCTTACCATTGAAAATGGAAACGAGCGCGAGACCTATCAAGTACAGCGTTTATCGAAAGAGGAAATTTTCTCTTTTTATGAGCCGGAAATCAGTGGTTTGGTGCAGCTTGTTCTATTTTATCTAGGGCTTCTCGTTATTGCGATTTTCTTTCAATATACGCAGCATTATCTGTTACAGCGAATAGCCAACCGAATTATTCAAAAAATGAGGGTTGATGTATTTGAGCATATTCAAACACTGCCTATCCGGTATTTTGATAATTTACCTGCTGGAAAGGTCGTAGCGAGGATCACCAATGACACAGAAACCATTCGTGATTTATATGTGACAGTCCTCGCCAATTTCGTGACGAGTGCGATTTACATGATTGGGATTTATATTGCCATGTTTTTATTAAATGTGAAGCTGGCACTCATTTGTTTAGTGGCGGTACCGATTATTTTCCTATGGTCAATGACCTACAGAAAGTTTGCATCGGTGTACAATCACCGCATTCGTTCGATCATTAGTGACATCAATGCCAAGCTAAATGAAGCCATTCAAGGGATGACCATTATTCAAGCGTTTCGCCATGAAAAAGTGACGAAAGAGGAATTCGATGAGCTGAACAACAATCACTTTCGATATCAGCGAAAGATGCTCCATTTAAATTCACTTCTTTCGCATAACTTAGTTAACCTGCTTCGGAATTTAGCCTATGTGGCACTCATTTGGTATTTTGGCGGTGCGTCCTTAAGTGCGACGGGGATTGTGTCGATTGGTGTGCTCTATGCGTTTGTCGATTATTTAAATCGATTATTTCAGCCGATTACAGGCATTGTGAACCAATTCTCGAGATTGGAATTAGCACGGGTTTCCTCGGAAAGGGTTTTCCGATTATTGGATGAGCCAGGAACAACAGTGGAAGAACCCGTTCAGAAGGAAATGGAAGGACACGTTCAGTTCCAAGATGTCACCTTTGCTTATAATGAAGGGAAAAATGTATTAAAGAACATTACGTTCGAGGCCAAAAAAGGCCAGACGGTTGCACTTGTGGGGCATACTGGTTCTGGGAAAAGCTCGATCATGAACTTACTGCTGCGTTTTTATGACATTCAGCAAGGAGACATTCTCATTGATGGAGAAAGCATTTATCGCCAGTCCCGGCAAACGTTGCGGAAACAAATGGGCATTGTCCTTCAAGACCCGTATTTATTTTCCGGAACGATTGCATCCAATGTCAGCTTAGGAAATGAAGACATTAAAAGAGAAACGATTGAAGCATCATTAAAACAAGTAGGCGCAGTAGAGTTATTGAAGCATCTGCCAGAAGGATTTGATGAACCAGTCGTTGAAAAGGGAAGTACTCTTTCCTCAGGGGAACGTCAGCTCATTTCATTTGCTCGTGCACTAGCATACAATCCAGCGATCTTAATTTTAGATGAAGCCACCGCAAACATTGATACAGAAACAGAAGCGATCATTCAACGAGCGCTTGATGTTGTCAAAGAAGGACGAACAACTTTTGTCATTGCTCACCGATTATCCACCATTAAGAAAGCCGATATGATTTTGGTTTTAGAAAAAGGGGAAATTGTCGAGCGGGGCAGTCATGATCAACTCATGCAGCAAGAAGGGCTATATGCGCAAATGTACGAACTGCAAAAAGGTGCTGTGGCAAACAGCTGATGAATCACAAAAAGAGCCTATTCATTATGAATGAGGCTCTTTTTATTTGCATAAAAAAGTCGAGAAATCGTTTTAGACCTCGATCTTTACTCGTTATGCGACATTAGTAAGCAATGCCGACGCGTTGATGTACAAATTCCTTCGAATTTAACTGCTGATATAAAAAGTGTGCGGTATCTTCAACTGAAATTTTCTTTCCATCTATAGGGAGAAAATCTTTCTCATAGCGATATGACCGTGTCACTTCTCCGTCTGGTAAATAGGTTGGACAAATAATGGTCCAATCTAAATCAGTCGATTGAAGGAGTTCAAACGCTTTGGCATGCTCCTTAGCTGCTCGGGAAGTGGTCCGCCTTGATTCATTTGTTTCAAAACGGTAAAGTTCCGGCTGCTGCCTTGCCTTTAAAATACCTGCTGTACCTATTGTAATAATTCTTGATGTATTTGATTGCTTCATGGCTTGTACGATATGTTCCATTGAAACAGATAATGTATCATCACCATCTGTCGATAGACAGCTCACAACAATATCTGCTCCTTTGATCGTCTCAAGCACATCTTCTCGATTTCTTGAATTGCCGGTGACTTGAAACATACCCGCAAGCATTTCTTCTCGGTTTGTCCGAATCAATGAACGAACGATGTAACGATCATCTACTTGAACGAAACGAAGAAATGCTTGTCCTACACGTCCATGAGCACCGAAAAGAGCTATTTTCATCTGTTCGATCCCTCCACTACATACTATAAGTGAAAAGAACCCAAAATGGTACAACTTTTATGTGATGCTTTTTTTATAAAGATGAAAGGACCGAATACTATGAGCATATTCACATAATAGAGAGATACCTACGAATTGTAGAAGTTCAAAGTTCATACCGGAAATAATGTCCATGAAGATTCGCTCCTTTCTACTCCATGATATGAGCTGGAAAGGAGATTGGTGAGGGGGAATAACAAAAAAAGAAGACACCTTAAGAGGTGCCTTCTATGATCCAGATATGAAATTAAGCTTTTGTTCCACCCATGTGTTGTTGAGCGTAAGACACAAGACGTTTTGTGATTTCTCCACCAACTGAACCGTTAGCACGAGCTGTAGTTTCTGCTCCAAGGTTAACGCCAAATTCAGAAGCGATTTCGTATTTCATTTGATCGATTGCTTGCTCTGCTCCAGGAACTAGTAATTGATTTGAACTATTAGAATTAGCCATGATGTGAATCTCCTTTTTGTATATGATTTTTTATGGTTGGGTTTGCTGGAATCGCACCAGCGAAATGATCAAGTCATTTGCCACTTGGCGAAACCCAATGCAGTAACTTCTTTGTACTAAGTATTATGGTGATTTCCGAAAAAAACATACGAGAAAAGTACATGGTAAATGTTGTTCAACATGCAAAAAAGCCATCACTCAATCATGAGTGATGGCACTGCATATATCTCTTTATTCAGCGGAACGAATGCGGAGCTCCGTATCCGAATCAAAGAAGTGGGCTTTGTTCATATCGATGGCAAGAGGTATAGATTGTCCGGCCTGAACATCGGTACGAGAATCAACACGTGCAATAAAAGACTGACCATCGAGAGAAGAGTAAAGCATCGTTTCTGCTCCCATTAATTCAGCAACTTCTACGTTGGCATCGATCTTTGTGCCCTCAGATGCTTCAATAAACACTGGTTCATCATGAAAATCTTCTGGTCTGATCCCGAGGATGATATCTTTTCCGATATAACCTTGGCTGCGTAATACCTTCATCTTTCCTTCTGGTACACGTATATGCGTTTTTCCAACTGCAATGGCACCGTCAGAGAGCTTTCCTGTAAAAAAATTCATCGCAGGAGAGCCAATGAATCCACCTACAAATACATTCTCTGGATTTTCATATACATCCTTCGGCGCTCCAACCTGCTGAATAAAGCCATCTTTCATTACAACAAGACGAGTAGCCATTGTCATAGCTTCAGTCTGGTCATGTGTGACATAGATAAATGTCGTTTGCAGACGCTGATGAAGCTTAGATATTTCAGCACGCATTTGAACGCGGAGTTTTGCATCTAAATTAGAAAGCGGCTCATCCAAAAGAAAGACCTTTGCATCACGCACAATTGCTCTCCCAAGTGCAACACGCTGTCTTTGACCTCCAGACAGTGCTTTTGGTTTCCTGTCTAAATATTGCTCAAGGCCTAATATTTTAGCGGCATTTCGAACCCGCTCATCAATTTCTGCTTTCGGGAACTTCCGTAGCTTTAATCCAAAAGCCATATTATCGTATACATTCATGTGAGGGTATAATGCATAGTTTTGGAAAACCATTGCGATATCCCGGTCTTTTGGTGCTACATCATTCATCCGTTTTCCGTCTAAAAGAAAATCCCCTTGTGAAATCTCTTCAAGTCCTGCAATCATGCGAAGGGTTGTTGATTTTCCGCACCCAGATGGACCAACAAACACAACAAATTCTTTATCTTCTATATGTAGATTAAAGTTGTCTACTGCTGTTACCTTGTTATCATACACTTTATAAATTTGATTGAGCATCATTTCAGCCATAGATGATAACCTCCCCATTTACTTATTGAAAGCGCTTTACTTGTAAGTAAAGTGTATAAAATGGGGAAGCGTCTGTAAATGGACAACGTGCACAACATCTCATTTTCATTTTTGGGCAGGGTGCTCATGTCACTGAATGTTATGAAAGGTCGAGAAGATTCATCATAAAATAGACGGCAGATGCTTCTGGAAAATGTCGTATATCAATTCCTGTTCGCTCAATAAATTTATCAATTCGATATTGAAGGCTGTTTCTGTGAACATATAAAGCTTTTGCTGCCTTAGATGCATTTAAGTTACATTGCATATAAGTCATGAGGGTACGGTAAACGTCCCGATCAAGGACCGCCTCTTTAAAAGCATCTGAAATAGCATGAGAGAGGGCGGATTCATCATAACGTAAGAGTGAGGGTAGACATTGATAAATTGTGCAAATCCCTGACCTAGGCTTAGCTCGCTGCATATGGCCCAAGACAAGCTGCTGTTCTTTTAACAATTTCTTCTGTAAATGTTCATTTGGCAAATGGAGCTGTCCTTGTAAAAAGACTGAGTCTGTTAAAAAGTCACTTGTAATGGCTAGAGACAAATCATATAGCAGCTCTAATTGACTATTTTCTGATGTAGCGTTTGTTTGAATCAGCATCGCGGTATGAGCGCCTGTCCAAATGAAATGAGTTTGTTCGAGGCTGTGGACCACAGCCTCTTTTATTTGCTGCCTTTGTTCTGCTTGATGTGACATTTTAAAATAATATACACGGACGGGGTGCTGAACAGTTAGTGGTTTGTTATCAAAAAGATAGCTGTACCATTTTTGTTCATCCTCAGTCTGCTTTGTGTGAGAAAGATCAATTGGTGTAAGGAAAGTATTGAGAAGAAGTGTTTCTCTAGCTGTAAGCTTTGATTTGTCTACTCCAAATAATTCGCCTTCGTCTGTTTGGTACCAAAGAATTTGATGATCATCTGTAGGGGAGCTGATGATATGCTCTCCGTAAACAAGCTTTAATTTTTCTAACATGGCGAAGCTCCTTAAACAGTTTAATCATAGACATGGAATAGCATTAATTCGTGGATTTCTTCTTTTAATGTTGGTTCGACTTCATGGGGCGGAAGCTGAGAGCCCCATTCAATATCACCTGTTTTGTGGTAGATGCCTTCGTAGTGCGCACCATTGTGAAAAAAGGATATTTTCCAGCCTGGCAATTGTGCTTTTTTAAAGAGAGGTTTCCATTGAAAATGAGAAATCATATCATTATTGCCTCCTTGCTTTTATTGATGAAACAATAAATAAACACGACAATACGGAAACAACCTTGAACTTGATTTTATTGTATCTCATCTGATGAAAAGAGCATAGGAAAAGCATAGATTTCATAGCACCCTCACTTTAAAACGAAAAACAGTCAGTAGACGTTTGTATGGTCTGTAGTTGTTGAGGTCGTTTGTGAAAGGTAAGATGCGTAATCCATGATTCTTTTGCCGATCAGCCTTTCTGAGTTTCGCAATGAGACATGCTGGAAAACCTCGCGGCCAGGGCGAGAATTGGCTTCAAACATCCAGATAGCTCCTGTCTGATCAATACCTAAATCAAAACCGATTTCACCAATATGACCGGACATTTTTTCATCAATTACCTGACTAAGCGTGATGGCCGTATAAGAAAGCTGCTCTAAGATTTTGAAACGCTTCTTCTTTTCTGGAAAAACATCATAAAGTGTTCTCACGGAGCCACCATGTGAATGGTGAGTCGTGACGGTGTGATTGCCAGAAATTTTTGCTGCTGCTGCTGTGACTGTCCAATGACCGTACTTATTTTTATTGGTATGGACTCTGAAATCCATTGGTTGATTGTCTATTTGAAGAAGTGCAATGCCTTGTTGAGCCATAAAGTCTTGAACTGCGTGATCTTTCCGGAGATTGGTCACGAAATCCTCTAATGAGTCATATGGAACAGCTCTTCCTTGATTTGAGCATACAATGATTCCATGAGCCTTCTTGTTTAATTGATAAATATCGTCGCCGTGACTGCCGTTTGACGGTTTTAAGTAAATGACCTGATGTAGATGGAGGAGTGTTTCTATTTTATTTAGAGCGTCCACCGGGTCCAATTGTATGGAATGTGGAAGAAAAGGACATGTTTTTTCATCTGTTAACAGTTGTTCATGAATATCCCATTTGTTAAAAAAATGAGGGTTGAACCAAGGAATATCATAGTCTTGAGTGAGTTTGCGTTTTGTTTCTTGAATGAATGCTGACTGAGCAGCCTTTCTACTTGGAAGACGGTCGTAAATGACTGAAGGCAGGGGCATCTGTTTTTTAACCCATGTTTGCTGTTGGTACAACAATCCTTCTACCATTCCTTTATCCCAATCAATAGAATGAGTACCAAAAAGATAGGCAAAACCGGCATGTTGTTTGAAAGAGCGCAGCAGTTTGATAAAAAAGTCTGATCTCGTTCCGAGTGGCTGCGTGCTTTGCTCAAAACCTGCGGTGAAAATACCAAGCAGTGGCCCTAAAAACAGGGTATGATCAATGGCGATCACATCAGCTTTTGATTGATAAGGAATTCGTAAATCTCTATATAGATCTTCTGATAATAAAATTTTCTTCGGATGTTGATGATAGGAAACGGTGAAGTCATCTATTAAACGGGAACCTAAAGCAAGAGAATAGATCGCCTCCTGCTGTTTAAAACGGACGGGAAGATGAATTGTTTTTTCACTTGTGGGATGAGGAGCGATGATGCAGCGATTTTTGTTCATAAGATACCTCCTTCGGTTGTGACTTCATCGATTGGGCATGTGCAAGAATGGTACGAATCAAATGATTTTCCTTGTCAGGATAAGCTTTTAAAAAAGCGGATCGCCCTGGTTTTGATCTTATATTTGATATGAAAAGCCTGCCTTCACTTGTATGGAGTAAGTCTACAGCGAATTCAAAGCAAGGGGAAAGGGTTTTATCTATATATGCTGGCAGAGATGCTTGAATGGATGCAATATCATCTAAAAGAAGTTCTTTGATGTGCGGCTGCAAGGTGTTTAGATAGTGATCAAAGCCTATCATGGCTGCTGATTTTTGTGTAATGCTTAAATGACTATTTTCTGTAGGTGATTTTGTGTGAATTCCTATGCGATTCCACTGATTTTGTGAATCTTTCATCAGGAAAATCCTTATTTCATTGAATAAAAAGTCTTTTTCATCACTCGTCTGAAAAAATTGAAGGAAATATCGGCCTACATATTTTTTACACCAGCGCTCTATATCTGATGGACGCGAAAATGTGATGACTTGCTCGGGACTTAGCTGAACAGTGAAAGTGTTGTCTTTTAAGAAAATGAAGTAAGTAGATGCTGCATGGTGTTGAGAGAGCGGCTGCATTTTACAATAACCGTCTTTCCTTAACATGCTGAGAAGGTCTGATGTCTTTTTTAATAATGAGCAGACAGGTAAATATGGCTGTAAAGCAGGGAGAAGGCGGAGCTGCTCGAATAGCATCATTTTATTTGAAATACCTGTATTCAAAAAATCTGTTTTCGGATACTTTTTCAGCCAATCCATGATTGGTTTTGCTTTTTTAGATTGTGCGTCATGCTTGTAAAGGCATCGATCGTAAATCAAGTCAGGAATCTCAAATTCTGCTGCGACGAATCCATGACCATTCGTATATGTTTGACCTTGTATCAAATTTGAAGCCGGCTTTAAATCAAGTGGTGTAAAACGGACAACCTTTAAACCATAAGCAGGGGCAGCTTTGGCTAGCCCACGTGTGAATGCCTCTTCATACTTCGGTGAAAGGGTCACAATACCTAATGTTGATGTCATTAAAAAACACCTTCTTTTCAACTTCTTTTTTTACCAGCAGAAAAACACTTTTTCATGATTTTACATAAAGATTGCGCTCCTTTATCATTACGACAGATCGATTGATCATATGTCTAGCAGCATGCTTCATTTGCTTGGGAACTTGACAACAACTATAATACGTATAGGTTAAAACAATAAACATCGGGTGTTATTTGAAAGGTTGATGACGACTTTGAATATATTCACAACGTTTATCTTTATGATTGTGATAGGCGCAGTCATTGGAGCAGCAACAAACCATCTT
Source organism: Bacillus sp. FSL W8-0920 (assembly GCF_038593215.1). Lineage (NCBI taxonomy): Bacteria > Bacillati > Bacillota > Bacilli > Caryophanales > Bacillaceae > Bacillus > Bacillus sp. FSL W8-0920. Next base: position 1,023,771 of record NZ_CP151974.1, read on the forward strand.
GCGATTAAAATGCTTTTTCGCCCTTATAAGCCGTATTACTTATTCGGGAAACAGCTTCCTTTTACACCAGGGCTCATTCCGAAAAGAAGAGACGAAGTAGCCAAGCAGGTTGGTGTCATGGTGATGGAGCATTTGCTCACGCCAGAAGGTATTCAAAAGCGATTTGAATCATCGGAGGCAAAGCAAGAAATCTTACATACAGTCCATCGATATATTGACAAAGGCGCTGAAATGGAGATAACAGTGCTATCTTTGCTTGAAAGCTTCGGCGTATCACAGGCTGACGTCAAAGCAGATGAATGGATCCATGAGTGGTCTGATCATAAGCTCAATTCACTACTTGAAAATTATAATGAGCAAACTTTATCTGAATTGCTTCCGCTAGATGTGGAAAACAAAATATCTTCAAAAATTCCAGATGCAGCAGATTATATTTTAAAGAGAGGGATTCATTATTTTGAAAGTGAGGAAGGAAAATCAAGACTCGGTAATATGATTGATGATTTCTTAAAAGAAAGAGGAATGCTCGGCAGTATGGTCCAAATGTTTCTAGGAAATTCAAGCTTAATTGATCGGGTACATCCTGAAATCATCAAATTTTTAAGAAACGCAGAGACAAAAAGGTTTTTATCAGATTTGCTTGTTCAAGAATGGGACAAGGTGAAGCAGTTCTCTCTACATGAGCTTGATGAAAGATGGAATGTGAAGGAACTTATGTTTAGCGTGAAAAACCAATTGCTTTCTCATTTCTCAACAAAGCTGATATTAGACAAACCAGTTGGTGCATATGTCAGTGCTGTAGCGGATGATCTTAAAACACACGTTGCACCAGTACTGATTCAAAAGGGGATCAGTGCGGCATCAAATGTTTTAGAGGATCTGCTTGCAAAGCTGCAATTTGAAGACATCATTCGTGAACAAATTGAACTTTTCCCGCTAGAAAAAATGGAAGAGCTTGTCGTCAGTATTTCCAATAAGGAGCTCAAGATGATTACATTCTTAGGCGGTCTTTTAGGCGGATTGATCGGCGCAATCCAAGCAATCTTTGTCACGCTATTTTAAGACAGACTAGAGAAATTTTGATGAATTCATTGTATATATGTGAAACGAAAGCCATAGTTTGTTATAGTGGAGTGGTGTCCGCCGATCATATCGGTGATAACGGATAGAAAGGAGACATAACATGTCTGTAAATGTTTATGATGTTGCATATGACCTTGAAAAAGCACTGCGTCATAGCGAAGAATATTCAACTTTAAAAAATCTTTATGATGAGGTAAACGCGGATGAATCCTCTAAAAGAATGTTCGATAACTTCCGTGACATTCAAGTAAACCTTCAACAAAAACAAATGACTGGTCAAGAGATCACACAAGAAGAAGTGGAGCAAGCTCAAAAAACAGTGGCACTTGTTCAACAGCACGATAAAATCTCGCAGTTGATGGAAGCAGAACAACGTGTGAGTGTTCTCATCGGAGAATTAAATAAAGTGATCATGAAGCCTCTTGAAGAGCTTTATGGGAATCCAGAAGAAAATTAATGAAAAGGGCGATGATATTCGCCCTTTTTTTATTTCACATGTTCCCTGTCCAACTTTTCAAAAAAAGGTTGTCGAAGCTCATAAATTTTGCGATAATACTTATATTGAAAGTGCTTTCAAATGAGCGCTCTCATGGGACAATTGGGTGCGTTTCACTTGGGATTTATGGCGATTAGCCAAACGAGAGAGAAGCGCTTCTGGGAGAAACACAAAGCATAAGGGGATCTGATATAAGCAATGCTTTGGTGTGTGAAAGATAAGGGGATCATGGGGAGCTTCATCACCTCATTGTGACGCATCCAAACCATACATAAAAAAAAGCCTAGGGGTAGGCTTTTTTTATTTGCAAAAGATTCATAACACATAGGGCTCTTTCAACTGCATGTTCTAAAGCACCAAGCTAGGGCATATCCTCATCGTAAGTACAGTCATCAAGAAGGGGGATGCCTCAGTGTCAAAAAAATTACTTGCACTCAATATAGATGGAACGTTACTTCGTTCCAATGGAAAAATCCATTCCGCTACAAAAGAAGCTGTGGAATACGTGAAGAAAAAAGGGGTTTACGTGACGCTTGTCACCAACCGGCATTTTCGTTCCGCACAAAAAATTGCCAAGGCGTTGAAGATTCCAACGTCAACCCTTGTAACGCATAGTGGTGCATTTATCGCGAATAAACTCGATGAGCCGCTTCATGTGAAGAAACTAACGGAAGAAAAAACATTTAATCTTGTACAAATTCTTGAAAGCTTTGATTGTAATGTTCGCTTGCTGCATGAAAAATTCTCGATTGGCAACCGGAAAAAAACGCAGTCACAGCTGATGGGAAAGACGTTGATTCATCCATCTGATCCAATTTTCTATCCCGTGCAATTTGTTGAATCGCTAAGTGATATGCTGATGGATGAACCGGTCAGTACACCAGTGATTGAAGTATATTCAACGGCAGAGCTGCAGCCTGAAATTCACCGAACCATTCAACAAGCTTTTCCATCTGTCGATCTTATTCGGATCAGTGATGAGAAAATGAATATTGTATGCAAAGGCGTATCGAAAGAAGCGGGGCTTTCTCTTTTGACCTCAGCATTAGATTTGACTTTAGAAGATACGGTGGTCATTGGGCAGGGAACAGATGACATCGCAATGCTTGAATTGGCTGGTTTAGGCGTTGCGATGGGAAATGCACCTCATTCTGTTAAGCGTAAAGCCGATTGGGTGACACGTTCGCACGATGAACAGGGAGTCGCTTATATGATCAAAGAATACTTTAGAATGCAGCAAAGAGAAGGATTCTTACATCAATTCGATATTAAACGATAATATAGGCGAAGGCCCTGTCAATCAAGAAATGGCAGGGTCTTCAACTGTTCCAGTCATTGCTTTTCCTACATATATTTTGTAAAATGAAACAAGTTTGAAGATAAAGGTGATACGATGCGAATTTTAATTAAAGGGCTGTCAGATGAACGATTTCATCGCCCGCTTGTTAATATAGCCAATTTATTTGAAGAAGATAGTGAAGTGCTGTTTGATCCAGATGAATTGCATGATGGACTAGTCATGGAGTTTAGCTGGAAAGAAGAAAATGGCATAGTGGAGGCATCTGGTCACATCGCTGGATTAGACATCACTAGTCGTTTTTCGCGAGACGTCCCAGAGGGCTTGAATGACAAGGAGCGCTGGAAGCAAATCAAAAACACAGTGCTGTCTGTTTATTTACATCTGCTTCAGGAGCACACAGGAATGACGCAAAAGTGGGGTATTCTCACAGGGATACGTCCTACAAAATTACTTCATAAGATGCTGAGAGAAGGTATGACAAAGGAAGATGCGCATGCCGCATTAAAGCGTGATTATTTGATTCATGATGAAAAAATCGATTTGATGCAGGAGATTGTTGACCGTCAGCTTCAAGCGATTCCTGACCTGTATGACCTTCAGCAGGAGGTAAGTATTTATATTGGTATTCCTTTCTGCCCAACAAAATGCGCTTATTGCACGTTTCCTGCTTATGCGATTAAAGGACAAGCAGGAAGAGTGGGAACGTTTTTGTTTGGTCTTCATTATGAGATGCAAAAAATCGGGACTTGGCTAAAAGAACATGGGATCAAAGTGACGACCGTTTACTTTGGCGGAGGTACGCCGACGAGTATCACTGCAGAAGAAATGGATTTGCTGTATGAAGAAATGTATCGCTCGTTCCCTGATGTGAAACATATACGGGAAGTGACTGTCGAAGCAGGACGTCCTGATACGATTTCGCCTGATAAGCTAGAGGTGCTAAACCGATATCATATTGACCGGATTAGTATCAATCCACAATCGTATGAGAATGAAACACTGAAAGCCATTGGCCGGCACCATAGTGTAGAAGAAACGATTGAAAAGTATCACTTATCAAGACAGTATGGCATGAATAATATTAATATGGACTTAATTATTGGTTTGCCGGGAGAAGGGCTAAAGGAATTCCAGCATTCCTTGCAACAGACTGAAGAACTTAAGCCTGAATCGTTAACTGTGCATACACTCTCCTTTAAAAGAGCGTCTGAGATGACGCGCAATAAGGACAAATATCAAGTAGCTGACCGAGAAGAGATCACACGTATGATGGATGAAGCGGTCGCTTGGACGAAAGCACATGACTATCATCCTTATTATTTATATAGACAAAAAAACATCTTAGGAAACCTTGAAAATGTCGGGTATTCATTAGATGGACAGGAAAGTTTGTATAATATCATTATTATGGAAGAAGTGCAGACAATCATTGGGATTGGATGCGGTGCTGCTAGTAAGTTTATTGATCCACGTTCAGGAAAAATTACGCAATATGCCAATCCAAAAGATCCAAAATCATATAATGACCGTTATGAACACTATACTGAAGAGAAAATTCAGTTTCTTGAGTCATTATTTGTTCCTCATGTTTAAACACTGCGGTGACGCAGTGTTTTTTTCATTTGTAAAAGGGTATATAAGTGATAAAAAGTTAAAGCAGGTGTACATATGATTGATGTGATCGGAATTGGGATTGGGCCTGCCAATTTAGGTTTGGCGGCTTTGTTAGCGGAGTATGAAGATGTTTCATGCTGTTTTTTTGAACAGGAGACTGAATTTGCCTGGCATCCTGGTATGCTGATCAAAGGAACGGATTTACAAGTCTCCTTTTTAGCTGATCTTGTGACGATGGCGAATCCAAGGAGCAGATATACATTTTTAAATTATTTACATGAATCAAATAGACTTCACCGGTTCTATACATTTGAACAGTTTGACATTCCGCGAAGAGAATTCAATGAGTATTTGTCATGGGTCGCAGGTGAATTAGATAGCTGTCAATTTGGCATGAAGGTAGAGGAAGTGACGGACTGCCAAGGTGGTTATCTTGTGAAAGTCCGGCGATTGAAGGATGGATCGCTTTCTGAGTATCAGGCAAAGCATGTCGTGCTCGGAACAGGGAGCAAACCGATGATTCCTGTCGATGTGCCTGCTGCTGCACTGCCATATGTGACCCATAGCAGCCGGTATTTAGAACAACAGAAAGAACTTCATGAAGCTGAGGCGGTGACGGTCATTGGCTCTGGGCAGAGTGCAGCCGAAATCTTCTTAGACCTGCTTCAGCATCAGAAGAAAGGGCAACAGCTATCTTGGTTTACGCGATCTAGTGAATTTAGAGAGCTGGAGACGGCTGAGCTTGGTCAGGAGCTGTTTACACCAAAGTACGTTGAATATTTCCATTCGCTTCCTTATGAAGAACGAATGAACACATTACCTAGGCTGACTGGATTAAGAAATGGGATAGATGCATCGACACTCTCACGCATTTATCAGGAATTGTATCATCGGTCTGTTTCAGGCGAAGAGGCATCTGTGATTATTCAGCCAATGACCGAGCTTGAAGCCATACAGGTGGAGGAGAATCAGTCCCTGAAGCTACACCTAAAGCAGTGGCAGTTAAAGAAAAAAAAGAATATAACAGTAGATCGTGCTGTATTGGCTACAGGGTATACACCGAATATCCCGGCATGGTTTAGTGCGTATGAACCTTTAATTGAATGGGAAAGTGAAGAGCATTTTAAAGTGACAGAAGACTTCAGGCTTGTGTTCAAAGACAAGCGTCCGCATCATTTCTTTACATTCACGCACCTAGATCACTCTCATGGAACAGCGGCGACCAATTTAAAACTATCCATCTACCGCAACCAGAAAGTGATTCAAACCATTCGCGGGGTCAAAGAAGCGCCAGTTAAGCAAGAAACAGCCTTTCAGCAATTTGAATAAGAGATAAAAAGGGCCCCAAGCATAAGGCCCTTTTTCATTAGGTTCGTTTCTTTTTTCACTTTTGGCTTTTCTGTTTGCCATTTGAACACTTTGTTCAGAATTTGATAAATTCGCTTAGATTCCTTCGTCACTAGTGGACCTAATATCGCAAGGATTAAGACGTACAATGCAGCAAATGGCTTTAAGGTAGCGGCAAGTCCGCCCGCAATACTCCCAGGAAAATCATTTTCTTTCATATTCATTTTATCCCTCCAAATATGTAGGTTGTGATTTTCATATCGTAATACGGATGAAATAAAATGAATCATTATGGATCATTTGATTGACACATAATGGGGATCGCACACTTTATTTTCAAAAAACGTAGATCAATCGATAACGCAGCTGATGGAGCAGGCTTTAGAGGGAAAACCTTTGAATCAGCTAGTGATAATCTGTCCTTTAATAGAATAGAAGAGGCATATTTTTTGAAAATAGAGGTGTTTTCACAGCGTGTATTTCTTCATCGGAGATGGATGGAGAAATAAGACTAGGTGTGCTCGTTTCTGCTTGTGTAGCAAAAACGACATTTGAAAAAGGAGAAAACATGACGATGAAACTAACCAATATGAATAGGGAAAGCCTTATCAGCCATCCTCCCCCTTTCATCACCAACTTCTTTCCTCATTTAATATATAAAAATATATTTTTTGTTTCAACAATTATGCTTATTTTGGTATCAACTGATCTTGAAATTTTTTACGCAGAGGAAAAGGGATTATTCGGGTTGAAATGGAAGTAAGTTGTGTGTTTAAAAGAAAAGGGGGATGCATGATGACATATATCAATTGTCAGCTAGACGGGGATATTTTTGAAATCGTTTTCAACAGACCAGATGCTTACAATTCATTTCATGTGGACATGTTTGCTGAATTCAAAGAGGCATGTGATGCGGCGGAGGAAAGTAGTGCAAAAGTCGTTGTGATCAAGGGTGTGGGAAAAGGATTTTCAGCAGGCGGAGATATTGGCATGATGCTTAAGCAGGAAAGTGAAGAAGATTTCCATCGTGTGATGGATCTGATCGAGGGGATTACGCTTTCTCTTGCCGGTATGAAAAAAGTGACGATTGCTCTTGTCCACGGGTCAGCGGCAGGCCTTGCTTTTAGCTTTGCTTTAAGCTGTGACTACTTGTTTATGCATCATGATGCAAAGCTCGCCATGAATTTTAATGGAGTAGGCTTAATACCAGATGGCGGAGGACACTTTTTCCTTACAAAAAGAGTCAGTGAACAAACCGCGAAACAATTGATTTGGAGCGGACAAAAGCTTCCTGCTGAAGAAGCGCTAAAGCTGGGCCTTGCAGACGGCGTGTTTCAAGAGGAAGTCGATGCGTATCAAAAGGTATGTGTGAAGCCGTTTATGAACATGCCGCTTCAAGCATTTATCGAGACAAAGCTAATCTATTTCCAGCAGTCAGAATCACAGCTATTAGCCGTTCTTCAAAAGGAGAGGGCAGCACAGGCAAGGCTGAGGCAAAGCCATGATCATAAGGAAGGCATTCAGGCCTTTTTAGAAAAAAGACGACCTGTGTTCCAGAATGTATAAACGGATGTGATGCCGGCGAATGCCGGCTTTTTTAACGTTCAAATAAAAGTAGCTTGCCTGCATCATCAACGAGCCGATGAGAATGCTTCGTGTATTGCTGTTCGATTAAGCGATGGCGACCTAATTCCTTTGCCTTTTCATCACTATCCGTTGTGATTTTTTCATTTAATAAAGTCTCACCCGATGGGTCAAATACAGTTAAAAAGTATGTCTTCTCCATTCCTCATCTTCCTTTCCTCTACTTGTCTATGTAATTAAACAAGGAATAAGATAAAACCTCTTTTTTAGCCCTTAAAAATGTGTTTTTTAGAATGAGAGTGATAGAACGTGCATTCGCAAAAATGGCATGATAAAATATGGACAATGACAGTATCGGACAAGGAGATAGACGTTTGACTAAGCTCACCTTTATTCATGCCGCAGATTTACATTTAGACAGTCCATTTGCAGGAATGTCGAATATCCCTAGCTTACCCTTTAAGCGGCTCAAAGAAAGTACATTTCAAAGTGCGAAGAATATGTTTGATCTCGCCATTGCTCGAGCAGTAGACTTTGTGCTGCTGAGTGGAGATTTATTTGACGAATCCAACCGTAGCCTGAAAGCACAGCTGTTTTTAAGAAATCAGTTTCTAAGACTGCAAACTCAAGGGATTGAAGTCTTTATTATTTATGGTAATCATGATCATTTAGGCGGTGAATGGACACCGATTGAGTGGCCTGAGAATGTGCACGTTTTTTCAACCAGTACCCCAAGTGAGCGATCCTACTATAGAGGAGATCAGCTTGTCGCAAGTATTTATGGATTTAGCTACAAGGAGCGTGCTGTCTATGAAAATATGACCTCACATTACGTCAAAACGACAGATGCTGCCTTTCACATTGCGATGCTTCACGGTACATTAGCTGGACAAGAAGGTCATGACGCGTATGCACCTTTTCAGCTTGAGCAGCTCGTTTCCCGAGATTTCGATTATTGGGCGCTTGGACATATACATAAGAGAGCCCTTCTGCATGAAGACCCGTTGATTATTTACCCTGGTAACATGCAGGGCAGACATATAAAAGAAACAGGAGAGAAAGGCTGTTACGTTGTTCAACTCTCCAAGGATTCTGCGACAGCGGAATTTATGAGCTGTGCAGATGTGATGTTTGAGACACTTGCAATAGACATCACAGAGACGGTTCATATGACGGATCTTGTGATACTTGTGGATAACAAAATCAGTGAACTGAAAAAGGATGGCGTCCCTCATTTTGTGAAAATTGAATTGACGGGTGAGGCACCACCTTACTTTGAGCATACGCAGCTTGAGTTGGTTGAGGAGCTCATGATCGTTCTTCATGAACAGGAGGAAGATGAAGATGTATTCGTTTGGGTGATCTCGATTGATTGCCGAACAAATGAGGATGTCGCCTATCCAGAAGATTCTTTTTTAAAGGAACTCACTGCTGAAATTTCACAGTTTGAGGCATATGAAGAGCTTCTATCACCGATCAAGCGTCACCCAACCTATAGAAAGTCAGGCAAAACTCTCACAAAAGAGGATGAGGTGGATATAAAAGAAGAAGCACAAAGGCTGCTGACAGAACAGCTAAAGCAATTATGAGAAAAGGAGAGGCACAATGAAAATACGTTCACTCCATATCGCCCATTTCGGGAAATTTTCAAATCGGACCTTTCACTTTTCTGATGACGGTTTTCAGCTAGTTTACGGCCTGAATGAATCGGGGAAAACGACATTGAAAACGTTTATTGAATCGATGTTATTTGGTTTTCCGAAAAACAAGATGTACAAGACGAAACAGGGTTCTTTTTATGGCGGTTCCCTCACTTGCCAAGATGACGAGTTAGGCGTTATTCACATTGAGAGAACATCCGACCGCGGTGGTCAAGCACAGGTGTTTTTACCGAATGGTGAAGTGAAAGACGAAGCTTTTCTACAGACACTTTTAAAGGGAACGGATCGCAGATTATATCAATCAATCTATTCATTTGATGTGTTCGGACTGCAAAATGTCCAAGCCTTAAATCAGGATCAGATAGGCGAATTTCTACTTTTCTCAAGTTTATTTGGCTCAGATGCAGCCACCAAGATGGATAGCAGGCTGCTAAAGCAGCAGGAGCAGCTGTTTAAACCAAATGGCCGCAAGCCTGAATTAAACCAGCAGCTTGATCATTTAAAAGAGCTAACAGGTCAGCTGAAACAAGCGAGATTGATAGAAGGTAGCTATACCGAAAAGAAACGGGAGCAATCTGAATTAACGGAGACGATCGAAAAGCTTCAAAATGAAATGAAGCAAGCAGAAGAACACCTTCAGAAACTGACTGAATCCATTCAAGTGTATCCCATGATTGAGAAAAAAGTGGACTTGAAAAAGGAATTAGCCCGCTATCCAGACCGGGTCAAACGTTTTAGAGCAGAAACAGAGCATGAGCTGGATAAACTAGAATCACACCTTCACCCGAAAAAGGCTCAATTGACTGCACTGAAACAGAAGTTAGAACATTTGCAAACCTCACTCGTACAAGTTCAACCGCTCTATGACAAAGATACCTTAATGGAGATGAAACGAGTTGTAGATGAAGCATCTAATGCTGAGCTTGTGAAAAAGCGCATAGCAGAGTGTCGAGCAAACCGTGATTCATTGAAACAAAAAATCGACGAAGCGGTAGCAAAGCTAAAGTGGGATCGCCCGATAAAGCTCGAACAAATCGACGATTCGCTTGAATTTGAGTGGGAATTAAAGGAGACTGTCACTCAATACGTCCGTCTCATGGACAGAAAGGCGCAGTTAGATGAACGATTTGATCACGCAAGACATGAGCTGGACGAAGCAGAAGCCGCTTTAAAGGGATTAAAGGAACAGCAAGTGAGACTGCACGGAACAGAAGATGATGCGAAGGGGACAAGAACGAAAAAGAAACCGATTCATTCCCGGTCGTGGTTATTCCGAGGCTTGATCGCATTTGATGTGGTGTTTCTGTGTGTTCTATTCTTTTTAACAGAGTGGTGGATCACGCTCTTGTTTGCGGGATTTTCTGTTCTTCTCTTCTTTGTCATTTACTCATTCAGTCAAATGAGCCCTATGAAACAAAGAAGCGGCGAAGACGCCTTAGATTCCTTTCAAGTGCAGGCAGCTTCAGCTGAAACACTTATGAGGCAGAAGGAGCTGCTGTACGAAAGAATCATCCGGCAATATGAAGACTGGGAGCTAGAGCTAGAGCCTGTCCAGCAGCAAGTAGAGGAAAAGAAGAGACAGCTTGGCTTGTCGTCTGAGCTTTCTTTCCTAGTAGAGGCCTTCCATATTCTAAAACAATTAAAAATGAATACAGCGGCATATGAGGAGCTTCAGCGTGAAATAGATGTGCTCTCCGATCAGCAATCGATTTATGAGCGCAAGGTTTCAGCGTTAAGCAGTCTCCTTCAAAATAAGGAAGGAACTATTCAGGAGAATATTTCAGCCTTTCAAGAGATATTGAAAGATGAGGCGAAAAGAGAAAAAGAACGCCAGACATTACATGTATCCATTCAACATGCGATGCAGCAGCTCTCGACACTAGAAGGTGAAATTCAATATTACGAAAAACAAACTGACGAGCTTTTTCGTCAAGTAGAAGCAGAGTCCAAAGAAGATTACCAAGTGCTTTCTCATCTATCGAAAGAATACCGGAAACGGCTTTCTGAGCTGCAGCAGCTGAATCAAGAGCTTCATAGAAGCGGTTGTTTTGATGAGGAGGAATGGATTATTCATAAAGGACTATCTCTCCTTGAGGAGGAGTGTGCAGAAGCAAAGCAGCACCTTCATGACGTTCAATTGAATGCGGAGAATATGGAAAAGCGTTTAGCAGAACTAGCGGTGGAAATCCGGCAAATAGAAGCTTCTGGAACAGTGTCTGATTTGACTCATCAGCTTGCCGCAGAGCAGGAGCATGCGAAGCACCTTGCAAAAAAATGGGCGGCCATTCAGCTTGTCCGCACCGTCATACGAGAAAAATTGAATGAGCATAAAGAAACAAGGCTGCCTGCATTGCTTCAAACAGCCTCTAGTTTTATTCAACCGTTAACAAATGATCGTTATGAAGCGATTTTATTTTCACCTGAAGATGACTTGCTCATGGTGAAAAGAATGGATGGACGAATATTCCGTCCTGAGGAGCTTTCACAGGCAACGTGTGAACAGATCTATCTGGCGATTCGTTTTGCGCTTGCTTTGTCTCATCAGCAAGATTGTCAGCTTCCGTTTATGATGGATGACAGCTTTGTTCATTTCGATCACGTTCGTCTAGGCAGAGTGCTGGAGATGATGGACGAGCTCACACGTTTTGAAACACAGCTGTTTTATTTCACCTGTCATGAGCATATGAAGCAAGCAGCAGAAGATGGACAGGTTACGAGTTTAGTTGTTGAATGATTGACAAATAATGACTTATGTTATACTTATATGAGCAGAAACATGGAAGGAGCTTTTATTGAATGGCTAAAGGGATCATGACCTATGATGTCGGCGAACAAGTTGACCTGCATTTATTAATTAAATCATCTACTAAAGGGATTGCGAGTAATGGCAAACCATTTTTAACGTTAATTCTTCAAGATCAAAGTGGAGATATTGAGGCGAAACTATGGGATGCGAAGCAGAATGATGAACAAACCTATGCCGCACAAACCATTGTGAAGGTAGTAGGCGATATTCATCATTATCGCGGGAGGAATCAGCTGAAACTTAGGAATATACGCCCTGTTGCTGAAAATGAGCAAATTCGAATCGATGATTTTCTCGAAACAGCTCCTATTCCAAAACATGATATGATGGATACGATTATGCAATATATCTTTGATATGAAAAACCCTAATATACAGCGTGTCACAAGACATTTGCTGAAAAAATATGGACAGGAATTCGCTGACTATCCAGCAGCGACAAAAAACCATCACGAATTTGTCTCTGGTCTTGCTTATCACGTGGTATCTATGTTGCATTTGGCTAAATCAATTGGGGATCTATATCCATCACTAGATCGAGATCTTTTATATTCAGGCATCATTCTTCATGATTTAGGAAAAGTCAAAGAGCTTTCAGGCCCAGTCTCAACCACCTATACGGTGGAAGGCAATTTAATTGGTCATATTTCGATTATGGTGACAGAAATTGCGAAAGCTGCTGAAGAGCTTGGCATTGATTCAGAAGAAATTCTGATTCTACAGCACTTAGTACTAAGTCATCACGGCAAAGGAGAGTGGGGCAGCCCGAAACCACCAATGGTGAAGGAAGCCGAAATTCTCCACTATATTGATAATTTAGATGCGAAGATGAATATGATGGATCGTGCGCTTGAGCATGTGAAGCCAGGAGAATATACAGAACGTATTTTTGCGCTAGAGAATCGTTCATTTTATAAACCAACCTTTCACGAATAACCATGTCAAAACGTCCGCTTATGCGGGCGTTTTTTTCATAACTTGTCTTCTTCTCGCATAAGCATGTAACACAAAGGAAGAGAGCTGTTCTGAAAAAAAGGAGGCGATGAAAAAATGTTGTTTTTTCCATGGTGGGTGTATGCATGTATCATTGGCATTATTTTCTGTGCGTATAAATTAATGACAACGGCCAAAGAGGAGCAAGAGATTGATCAATCCTTTATTGAAAAGGAAGGAGAAATTTTTATCGAGCGAATGGAGCAAGAAAGAGAGCGCAGACGACAGGGGCAGCAAATGAAAAGATCCCAAGATACGGCGGCACAAGAAGATCACTCGATTGCTTAATCAGGTGATATAAAAATCCCTCTGCCCGATCACGGCAGAGGGGTTTTTTGTGATTATTGGTTTTGTTGTGGTTGTTGATTTTGTGCGGGTTGTTGAGACTTTTCTTTGAATGTGTTTTCAAGTTCTTTATCTTTTACTTTCACATCGGCATCTTTCACCAATTTGTTTAAGATCGTTTGGATTTCATTTGTGTCTGCTTGTTTTTGATTAAGTAGTTCTTTTTTCAAGTCTGCTTTCATGTCATCGTATTTACCGCGTTCTTCGGTCTTTTTAATGATATGGTAGCCGAATTGTGATTTCACTGGTTTGCTGATTTCATTCACTTTTAGTTTGAATGCAGCTTTACTGAAGTTCTCGTCCATTTGACCTTCTTTTGCGAACCAGCCTACATCGCCGCCTTGTGCAGCTGAAGCGGTATCAGTTGAATATTCAGACACAACAGCATCCCATTTTTCACCTTTATCTAATTTCTTTTCCACTTCGTCAGCTGTTTTCTTATCAGCTACTAAAATGTGGCTTGCGCGGATTTTCCCTTTTAGGTCATCGTAATACGCTTTTACTTCTTTATCAGTGATTTTGATGTTAGCTTTGGCAGCCTTTTGAGTCAGCAGCTCATATTTCACTTGATCTTTGATGTAATCTTTTCCGAATTCATCTTGAAGTTGTTTTAAACGATCTTCACCAAGTGTCTTTTTATATTCTTCCATTTTCTTATCAATTTCTTTATCAGATACTTTGTATTTGTCAGCAAGAACCTTTTGTTGAACAAGTAGATTTAAAGCATCTCCACCTGCTTGTTTCTTAAGAGTCGTATAAAGCTCTTCTTTTGTGACATCTCCTGATTTTGTTGTTGCGATGACATCTTTATCACCGCTACTGCATGCGCCAAGAGTTAAAACACTAACTGCTGTTACAGCTGCTAAAGCCATTTTTTTCATTCAAAAAACACTCCTAATCTTTCCAATTTATTTATCATTGCTTGTATCATAACATATTGTGACACGCTGTAAAAAGAAATGCAAATGGGAGGGCATTCGTCTAGTCAAAAATTTGCGCGCTACATACACATATAGTGATCACAAAAAGGAGGCTGAATTATATGGGAGCAGGATATTCTAATGGGTTTGCTTTATTGGTCGTGCTATTCATTTTGCTGATCATCGTTGGTGCAGCATATCTTTATTAATTAAATCGCTGTGACAGAAAGGAGCCGTCCTGCCATGCGTGCGGGCGGTTCTTTTTTCAAACGATGACAGGTGCCTAAACGTTTTCAATTTTATAGCATACACTGAGCTTAGAACAGAGGAAGAACTGGCAGGAGGTGTTTTTTACATGGGAGGAGAAGTCTTCGCTGGCGGTTTTGCACTAGTCGTCGTGTTATTCATCTTATTGATCATTATCGGTGCATCTTGGATTTGCTAATTAATGAATATACACAAAAAGCTGCCCTCAAACTGGCAGCTTTTGCTTTGATCTTAAATAGATATGGTAATTTCAACAAATGATGAGATCAGTAAGATCAGTATCGATACATTGATAAAGCGAAACACCTTATCTTGCCGTTCTTCAGGAATCTCTCTGACAAGGCATAATGTATTAGTAAGCCTGTTTATTGAATACACAATAAACGCGGCAAAGACGATGAAGTAAAATAAAACTATCGGAGATCCCCCCTCTCTATGCTATTCCCATACTACATTACCAAATTTTTTATGAAAAAGATAGAAGTTGGCTTTAAAAACCTCATGATGAGGATGTTTGGTCAACTAAAATATCAAACTCGTCTTGGGCTTGATCGATGATGCAGGATTTAGGTGCTTTGAGCAGTTTCCATGCAAATAAAAAGTCAGGCAAACAATAGCCTGCATGAATACTTGCGATGATGATAAAATAGTGTGCATACATTGGAAACGCCACACCTAACACAAAGTAAACCGGTGAAATCACACAAAATGGACTGAGAAGTGAATAAAGCATGATGTTCTTTGGTACACGCTGCCAGCAATTGCGTTTAAATAGCGTCATTTTTTTCTTGTTTTTCATCACTGGGATCAAGTGAACCACGCGGTGGACAAGCAATGTCACAAGTAAAAGCATCGCAAAAAGCGGTGCGTTGTGACTGCTTAGTCTCGTTTCAGGATGAGTCAGTTGAAAACATAAAAAAGCCGTAATGAAAAAAAGTATAGCAAGACTTATGGCTGAAATCAGCAGTCTTGTATAACCATAATCCTTTTCAAGATTAATGGTTTTCCAACAATTCATTTTTCATCCTTCCAATCTTAAAAAACTAATTGAATATCTCAAGATAATTTACTCTTCCTGAGGATAAAAATCAATGGTTTTCATGAAAAAAAATAAAATGTTGTGTTCACATGGAATAAAGAGAGGAAACTTTGGATTTTTCAAGAAAAAAAGACAGAAGAGGGAGGTTCGTCTCTTTCGTCAATGAGTAATTTCGGCTAGAATAGAAAGACTAAGAGAAAGAGGGAACGTACATGAGTATTGAGGAACGAATGAGCCAGCTCGAATATTATATGGAACTTTTGCTGACGGCGACCGATATGAGCCGTTATCCATATTATGCATTATTGATCAGGCAGCGGGTATCGAAGGAAGAGGCGCAGGAAATTGAGCGTATTTGTGCTGAGCTTTCAGAGGAAATGGACAAGCAAAAAGCACAAGGCTACGTCATGTTTGACGATATGCTTGCGCTTTTTGCAGGACAGTTAATTGAAAAGCTGGATGTGCATGAGACGATATTTGCATTGCGTGATCAAGGGCTGTTTCAGCCGTTAATGAATGAATTTATAAAGATCATTAAACAATTTGATTTGCTTTATTAGCCGCTTTTTCTGCTGCATCAGCTGAGTCTTCAAGTTCCTCAGGTTTTTTCGTGACTTTTCCTCGCTCATCCAAAAAGTCCTTCTCAATGTTTGAAAACGATTTCTCAAAAATCTCCATGAAGTCCTCACCATAGATGTTTCGGATAATACACATCATTTCTAAAATCTCAGGGAACTTTCCGTAAATGTCATGAAGCGGCTGTGCACCTTTGACAATACCAGTTCGTGCAGGGTCATAATCTTCGAGTAGTTTATGGAATGTCTCTTCGCCTTTTGGCGTTAGCTCAATATACGTATTGCGTTTATCGTTTAACTTTTTAGAAAATTTTAAAAATCCTCGTTCCTCAAGTTTCTTGGAGAAGTTAAACGCCGTTGATACATGCATGACGCCAAACTTTGCAATTTCTGATATTGAAGCTCCTTTTAATTGATACGCAATCCACAAAATATGATGTTCATTGATATTTAGGTTATACGGTTTGATCCACTGCTGCCAGTCCTTTTCAATGGATTTCCAAAGAGCTTTGCTCAATTGGGCCATTCTTTGACTGAATAAAAGTGCTTCTTTTACATCGAAAGGCTTTTCCGAATGATTCATCCATTTCACCTACTTCTCTTTTTCTTGTAATTCTATTATGCCAATAAAATAAAGATTAATAAAGCTGAAAATTCAAGAATTTTTAAAACTCATGAAAAACATTGACAAAATAACCTTTTTTCAACAAAAAAAGTGCGGGATACGCACCCCGCACACTTTTGTAAACGAATATTTTTTCTTGAGTATATTAGTTTTGTAAGGTTTTCTCCAGTTGCTTGAGCTTTTCCTCAATTTCCTGAATTTCCTTTTGCAAGTCCTGCTGGTGAGGCTTGATTTCTTCACGCCATTGCTGAATCGATGTTTGTAATTCAGTTCCGACTTCTTTAATGACCTCTGCGCTTTCTTTTGCTGTTTCAACAATTTGCTCTTTTAAAGCCTGTCCATCTCTTTTTAATCTTGTCAGCGTATCTTCGAATTTGTCATAGCCATCTTTCATCTTTCCGCGCACATCTCTGCCAGAAGAGGGAGTCGTCAGGAGCACTGCCGCACCTCCGAGGAGACCGCCTACAAATAATCCTGTTAATAAAGAACGTCCACTAGCCATTCAAATCACCTCTAGTCAAATTTTACACATTCGCATGTTCTCTCTGAGCTGACGATCAGCTTCATTGAACTTCCATACATAGCTTGCTTTATTTTAGCATACTTTTGAAGAAAAGGGAGGGGAGAAGGTTGTCTGTCTTTCTGTTCGTTTTTACGTGTATCGGTGTCGTTTTTACAGGTGGTTCTATTCATTATGCAAGACAGCTGGGGTATGCAGGGTCTTATCCGCCAAAACATGTATTAAAGCAAAAAGCACTTGTGTGTGCGGCAGGTGCAGGAATTTCGCTCCTCATTTTGCTGCTGACCCTTTTTCTTTTATAAAAGCATGAAAAAAACCTCTTCATCTATTATGAAGAGGTTCGATTATTTGTTAAGCAACTTCTATCATTCTTGCACGTCTGAGAATGGACTGAGCAATTGGGAAGACAAATACCATGGCAATGGTATTAATCACGGCTGCTGGCAGGACGACGCCTACAAGAAGTGCCGGTAATGCAGCTGGCAGTCCAGTGATCAGTAATGCGGCAGATAGGAAAATCACGCCGGATACGATGGTTCCAATCGCAGTTAACACAGCGGTTAGCACTACTTTGTTCTTTATCTTCATGCAAGATAAGAAAAGGGCTAAGAAGATAAAGGCTGTTACTGGTTTATCAATCATATTCGGAATTTGTCCGCCTGGGAAACCTGTTGTTAATGCAGAAATGGCGCCTGTTACGAGGGCAATAACCACTACATGCTGTACCTTTGGGAAAAGGATGATGCTTAAAAACATCATAACCAGCATCATATCAGGTTTCATTCCGAAAAAGATGGGCGGGAAAATCGTATGCAAAACAGCTCCCATTGCTACAAGCAATGACATAATGACTAATTCTTTTGTTTTCATTTCTATGCTCTCCTCTGCTAAGCTCTTAGAACTCTCCAATAATATGGCTCATCATTTATTGCAAGAGTCATCACTTTATATTTCTCGTTATTATAACAAATTTATTTCTCTATAGAAAAGCTTTTTTACTCATTTTCTTGCTGGAACTTTTTCATAAAGTCCGCAAGCTTTTGGCAGTCTTCAATCGATACCGCATTGTAAATAGATGCTCTGCATCCACCGACAGAACGGTGGCCGGCAAGTCCAACCATTTGTTCCTGCTTTGCTTTCTCTACAAAGGAAGCAGTGAGCGCATCATCACGAAGGGTAAATGTGACATTCATATGCGAACGGCTGTCAGTGCGTGCGTGTCCTTTGTAAAAACCGCCGCTTTGATCAATTGTGTCATAGAGAATGCCTGCTTTTTGTTCATTGCGTTTTTCCGCTGCTTCTACGCCGCCAGCCTGTTTAACATGCTCAAGGACAAGAGACAGCATATAAATCGCAAAAGTCGGTGGTGTGTGATAAAGAGAGCCAGCTTTTGCGTGTGTTGAATATTTTAATATTTTCGGTGTGCTGCTTTTCTCTTTTTCTAATAAACGTTTGCGCGCGATCACAATCGTGATACCAGAAGGCCCTAGGTTTTTTTGTGCCCCAGCATAAATGAGATCAAATTGAGAAACATCGATTTTTTTGCTGAGAATATCACTGGACATATCCGCAATGAGCGGTAATGATGTACCAGGGAACGTTTTCCACTGAGTGCCGAAGATCGTATTGTTTGATGTGATGTGTAAGTAAGCGCCATCTGTTAAACCGGAGGCATCTACTTCTGGAATATACGAGTAGTTGTCGTCTTCACTTGAAGCAAACACAGATGTTTCACCAAACCCTTTTGCTTCTGATAATGCTTTTTCTGACCAAGCGCCAGTTTGAATGAAATGAGCCGTTTCGCCTTCATGTAAGAAGTTCATCGGAATCATCGCAAATTGAAGGCTAGCTCCGCCCTGTAAAAAGAGGACTTCGTAATCTTCAGGAATGTCCATCAGTTCCACCAACAGTGCTTTTGCCTTATTGTGGACTTCTTCATATTCACCGCTGCGATGAGACAGCTCCATCACAGACATCCCAGTTTGTTTAAAATCAACAAGTTCTTCCTGTGCTTTTTCAAGCACTTCTAGCGGCAGTGCCGCCGGACCAGCATTAAAATTCGTCGTTCGCTTCATCACAATCTCTCCCTATTTCTCGCGTTAATGGATCAAAAGATAAAACCATCCTATCACAAATTTGAAGCAATTGGACAAAAAATTTGAATCGTTTTAAATATCTTACTATTAAGAAATGAAGGGGATAAAAAGGGGTGGAAATGAGAAAAACCTCATCTATTAAGATGAGGTAAGGCGCGTGTGGATGGCAGAAGAAATCTCTTTTAAATCCTCTGACGTGTATTGATCTTGATGTGATTTCCATACGGCACCAAAGCCATCGCCTTTGCCGTAGCGCGGAATGATATGCATATGGTAATGGAACACAGATTGTCCGGCTTTTTCGCCGTTGTTGTTTAAAAGGTTTAATCCAATGGGTTCAAATTCCTGTTTGATCGCTCTTGCAATTTTCGGAATCGCTTGGAAGTAGTGATTAGATACTTCTGGTGTCATTTCGTAGATGTTTTCTTTATGTATTTTTGGAATTACAAGGGTATGCCCTTTTGTTACTTGGCTAATATCTAGAAAAGCCAATACATGCTCGTCTTCATATACTTTTGCACATGGAATGTCTCCATCAATGATCTTGCAAAAAATACAATCGCTCACGTCATGTCACTCCTCATTCATTTTCCTTCATCGTATCACAAAAATGAGCAAAAAAGAAAACAGGACAAGCGAACTCCTTTGGTCGCTCATCCTGCTCCTGCAGAAGAAATGCTGATGCTTTCATTCGATATGCCTTTTGAATTCTCTATTTACTGAAATAAAGAATTCATATGCCTGCTATTTCTGCCGTAAACACCTCATTTGACGTTTTGGTTTGTCGTATACATATTGTATAGGACACAAAAATCAAGAATCAGTGAAGCAAAACAGAAGCTAAGGTTTTTAGATGAAAAACCAACTTGTCATGCGGTTCTTTGCCTTTAACAAACACCTCATTTACTTATTGGTCATCAAGTTCATTTCTTCTACATACATTATGATGACCAAGATGCCTATTTTTTATTCTTGACTTGTCTATAGGTAAACATTTCAAATTACCTTTCGTTTTTGTTACTATAAAGGAAAAACGAAAGAAAGGAACGAATTCATGTCCCTTCTCACTGTAAAAGATGTAACGGGTGGATATACGAAGAATCCCGTTCTAAAAAATATCTCATTTGAATTAGAAAGAAATCAAATCGTCGGTCTCATCGGCTTAAACGGGGCGGGGAAAAGCACAACCATTCGCCATATCATCGGACTCATGAAACCGCATAAAGGTGTTATTGAATTGAATGGACGAACCCTTCAAGATGATCAAGAGGCGTATCGTTCGCAATTTACGTTTATTCCAGAAACACCTGTATTATATGAAGAATTAACTTTAAAAGAGCATTTAGAGCTGACAGCGATGGCTTACGGACTGTCAAAGGAACAATTAGATGAGCGTCTGCCGTCATTGCTGAAAGAATTTCGAATGGAGAAACGTTTGAAGTGGTTCCCTGCTCATTTTTCAAAAGGAATGAAGCAGAAGGTCATGATTATGTGTGCGTTTCTTGTTGAACCGGAACTGTATATCATCGATGAACCGTTCTTAGGGCTTGATCCTCTTGCGATTAATGCACTGCTTGAACGGATGAATGCTGCAAAGAAAAACGGTGCTAGTGTCCTGATGTCAACGCATATCTTGGCGACAGCTGAACGCTATTGTGATTCCTTTATTATTTTGCACGAAGGGGAAATTAGAGCGAAAGGAACACTGACAGAGCTGAGAGAACAGTTCAATATGAGAGATGCGACACTCGATGATCTTTATTTGGAATTAACAAAGGAAGAAAGCTATGAGTAAAACGACGCAAAGCATTTGGAAATCCCGGTTAGCGGAACACATACAAGATACAAGAAAATATTTAAAATACATGTTCAATGATCATCTTGTCATTGTGCTCATTTTTTTCCTTGCAGGCGGAGCGAGCTGGTATAGTAACTGGCTCAAACAAATTCCAGCACATTTTCCTTCCTACTGGGTCATGGCAGTTGTTTTCTCATTGGTGCTGACAAGCTCTTACGTGCGGACGTTGATCAAAGAAGCGGATCTCGTGTTTTTGCTTCCTTTGGAAGGGAAGATGGAGCCTTATTTAAAACAAGCTTTTAACTTTAGCTTCATTTCTCAGCTGTTTCCTCTCATTGCCGTATCCATTGTCGCACTCCCGCTTTATTCGGCGGTGTCTTCAGGCGGCATCAAGATGTATGTGCTTATATTGGCGCAAATGATTTTGATCAAGGGTCTGAATACAGCGATTCAATGGAGAATGACGTATTTTCAAGGAAAACAGATGAGATGGCTTGATGCATTCCTTCGTTTTCTATTGAATATGATTTTAATCTATACCGTTTTACAGGCATCTTATGCAATCGCAATCGTTTTTTATCTCATCTATGGTGTCTATCTCGTTTACTTAACCAATGCAGTCAAAAAGCAGCCTTTTCAATGGGAATTGCATATTTCTGACGAATTAAAACGAAAACAGCGTTTTTATCGTTTGGCCAATTTATTTACAGATGTGCCTCATTTAAAGAAACAGGTGAAAAGAAGAGCTTATATGGACTGGCTTTTGCAGTTTGTTCCGTATGACCAGCGTAAAACTTTTTCTTATATGTATGTGAGGGCGTTTGTACGCTCAAATGACTATTTTGGTCTCGTTTTTAGGCTAACTGCCGTGTTTGTCCTGATTATTTTGTATACAGGTGCAGCAGGCTGGGTGGGCGCGCTGCTTGTCTTGTTCACCGTGTTCATCACAGGTGTCCAGCTTGTGCCGTTAACGAAGCACTTTGCCCATCTTTCATTACAGGCACTTTATCCTGTTGCTCAGCAAGAAAAGGATCGGAGCTTTTTTGTTCTCGTCCGTAACGTGCTCATCATCCAATCGATATTGCTGAGCTGTTCAGTACTACCGGCAGGAGGATGGCAGGGAAGTGGACTTGCCCTTCTGATTTCACTGGCATTTGTGCTTGTCCTCTTCAAGCCTTACGTACTCAGTCGATTAAAAAAGATGCGATAAGCAGAGATATGTTTCTGACAGCGAGCGTATGATGACATCAAGGAGGGGACCGGATGAATGCAGCTGAACGGGAGTTATATGAAGAAGCCATTCTTTTTCAAACGCGTTTTTTAAGAAAACCTTCAAAGATCGAACGGTTTTCAAAAGGAGTTCAGCAGCAGGTGAACCGCCGAATCCCTGCCAGGTTTCATCAAGTCATCACAAGTGCGGTCAAAACAATGGTTGAATCCACCGTATCAGGATCTCACTTCACTTCATTTTCAGTCATTGATGAGCAATTATCCATCATTGAGCGAAATGAACTGGCAAAGGAGAAAGTGAAGTACTATCAAAAAGCAGCTGCGATCGAAGGAATTGGAACAGGTGCAGGTGGTATTTTGCTCGGTATGGCAGACTTTCCGCTGCTGCTTAGCATCAAGATGAAATGTCTTTATGAACTGGCATGTATTTATGGCTTTGATTTGTCTCAAAAAGAGGAAAGACTCTTTTTGCTCTGTATATTTCAACTCGCCTTTTCCGGCAGTGCGCATCGTCAAAAAATGATGAGCATCATTGATGATTGGGAAACGAGCCGTGAGAAAATGGATTGGTACAGCTTTCAGCAAGAGTATCGAGATTACATTGACCTAGTGAAGCTGTTTCAATTAATGCCGATTGTCGGAGCCGCTGTTGGCGGTGTGGCAAATCATCATCTGACAGGACAGCTCGGAGATGTTGCTCGTCATGTGTTTCATTTACGGGTGTTGAAAGAAATGAAATAGAAAAGCCGCTGTTTGCCAGCGGCTTCAGCGTGTAGACAAACCCTCGCATTCGTTGTCAGGTCTGCGCGCTTGGTGCTCACGAATGTTAAATTCGCTCCGCGCCAGTGCTCGCCCTTCCTAGACTGCAAAGGTTTTCTATCACACTGAAAAGAAGACAAAGGGCTAAAACCCTTTGTCTTTAATCTAGAGCCGCTGTTTGCCAGCGGCTTTTTTTATTCATCGTAGGAAAGGACAGCACGGGCGAGTACCTTTGCTGCGATAGGCATTGCTTTTTCGTTGATATCAAACTTCGGGTGGTGATGGGGATACGCGTCTTCGCTGTTTTCCGGCATGGCGCCTGTGTAAAAGAAGGTACCAGGGACATGCTGAAGGTAGTAAGCAAAATCTTCTCCGCCCATTTGGGTTTCCGCTTCTTTTACTTCTGTGACACCATCTGTTTGTTTTGCGATGTCAGCAATAAATTCAGTTGGCTTTGGATGATTTTTGACAGCAGGATATCCTCTCACATATTCATATGTGTAGCCGGCATCATGCATGTCGCACACCCCTTTTACGACCTGTTCAATTTCTCGTTCGATGGTGTGTCGTGCACTTTCTTCAAAGGACCGTGCAGTACCAGTCAAAACTGCAGAATCTGCAATGACGTTAAAAGCATTCTCTGCTACAAAACCTCCAACAGATACAACAGCAGAATCAACTGGATTGACTTTACGGGCAACGACTTGCTGCAAGTTTGTGACGATTTGTGAACCGATAAGTACAGCATCTTTCGTTAAGTGAGGCTGGGCGCCGTGTCCGCCTTTCCCCTGAACTCGGATAGAGAAGCGGTCGGCAGCTGCCATAAAGTTTCCGCTTTTATAAAGAACCGTGCCACAAGGCTCTGGAGACCAAAGATGCGTCCCGAATATGACATCGACACCGTCTAAGCAGCCGTCTTCGATCATTGGTTTTGCACCGCCTGGCGCATATTCTTCTGCATGCTGATGAATGAGGACGATTTTCCCTTTTAATTGATCACGGTGCTCATTCAAAATTTTCGCTAAGACAAGTAGTGTCGCTGTGTGCCCATCGTGCCCGCAGGCATGCATCACACCGGGCTTTGTCGATTTGTAAGGCACTTCCTTTTCATCATGGATAGGAAGCGCATCGAAATCAGCCCTGAGGGCAATCGTCGGGCCCGAAGAAGCTCCTTCGATAAAGGCGAGTACACCATGGCCGCCCACCTGTGTACGTGTTGGTATATGTAATCTGTCATAGTAGCTGGCGATGAAAGCGGCTGTTTCTTCTTCCTGGAAAGAAAGTTCAGGATTCATGTGGAGATGGCGTCTAATTTCAACCATTTCCTCATAATGTTCATCAAGACGTTCATTGATGCTTTTTTGTAAAGTGGATATTGTCATTGATTTGAAAACCTCCTTCATGCTCTTTTACTGATTGTATGGTAATTGTTAGAATCTTTCAACAGAAGAGAATGTCGTATGCGCATCAAAAGGTCATTTTACATAAAAGTCGAAGGTGCTATGAAGCGGAGAAAGGGAGGAATTGTATTGGGAAGCTGTCCAAATTGTTCAAAAGCGTTTTCTTTCGTTGAAAAGTTTCATTTATCACATACGAAAATGATGATGTGTCCAAGCTGTCGGCATCAAATCAAAGAAACCTTTGTATCAAAAATGATTTTTTTCATGCTCTGTTTGATTCCGCTATTGGTGATGCTCATTCAATTGAAAGGGGCTTCACCTATGCTGAAGTGGCCGATCTTATTAGGATGGATCCTATTGAATTTCTATGTACTTCAGCCGATCATTCATCGGTACGAGCTGACATCACGACGATAAAATGAAGAGCCCAGCGATTGGGCTTTTTTTCATAAAAAAAGGAAGTGCTGAAAGCAGCACTTCCTTAATTGTCTGTAACGGCATGATAGGATGTGAGATAAGCAGGACGAGAGAAGATGGAGCCAGTATCATCGTTTGGCTGAAAGAATGCTTCTGATTCTTGAAAGTCTTCAAATAAGTCCTCTGATGCCCAGAGTGTCATAATCAAATACACTTCTTCATCTTTTTTCGGTCTTAAAACACGAAGAGCCTGGAAGCCCCGCTGATGTTCTGAAATGTTCGTCTTCTTCTGAAAAGTAGATTCAAACAGTGCTCTGCTTTCAAGCTTCACAGGGATATGATTCAAGGTGACGAAGCCAGGTTGGACTAGCTCACCTTTCGCATAGATCACATCATAGGCATGAGGGGCTTTAAAAACAGTCTCGCCCTCCGTCTCATGGAAAAGAGCTGCTTGTTCTTTTCCGACCATATAAAGCAGATTTTCCTGATCGTGTTTCTTTGCGATTTTATGCAAGAAATCTGCTGTTCCATAGGTTATATAGACATTCATCTAAACCGCCTCCCGCTTGATAGTATAACAAAAGAATGATATATAATTCTTTGGTAGTCAATCCATAAAACATATTATGAAGCAATACATCCCATACTATCCGTATAAAGGAATGAGGTGACCTAATTTGAAGAAAAAGAAGATAATCATTCCATTAGTCATTGCAGGAAGTACAATCGTACTCTCATTTATTGGCTATCTGACCATTTTATTTTTAGGACATTATGTCATAGATGAAAAGAAGCTTGTATTTCACGCTTCATCCCAAATCATTGATCGGAATGGAAAAGAACTCACAAGTATGTATTCAGAAAATCGGGACCCTGTGTCAATAAAGGATGTACCTGATAAAGTAGCAAAAGCCTTTGTGTCTGTCGAGGACAAGCGGTTTTATGAGCATCATGGAATTGATGCGCAGTCAATTTCAAGGGCGGTTTATCGAGATATATTAGCAGGTGGAAAGGTAGAGGGCGGCAGTACAATTACTCAGCAGCTCGCAAAAAATATTTTTCTCACAAATGACAAAACCTTTCTGCGAAAAACAAAAGAAGTCATCATTGCAATTAATTTAGAAAGAGATTATTCAAAGGATAAGCTGCTTGAAATGTATTTGAATCAGCTTTACTTCGGTCATGGCGTCTACGGTATCCAAGCAGCAGCCAATTATTACTTTAGTAAAGATGTGAAAGATTTAACGGTCAGCGAAGGGGCTACACTCGCTGCGATGCCAAAGGCGCCGTCTACTTACTCGCCTGTTTTACACCCTGATAAAAATAAACAAAGACGGGACACGATTCTTAACTTAATGAATGAGCAAGGATATTTATCATCAACAGAAACAGTAGAAGCAAAAGGGAGAACACTAGGCATTCATTTAAAAAAGAAATCAGAAACGCCTTGGGTCGATAGCTATGTCGATCTTATCATTAAGGAAGCAGAATCAGAGTATGCCATTTCACATGAACAATTGCTTCAAGGTGGTTATACCATAACAGTTCCGATTGATATGAATCTGCAAAAGGTCACCTACGATGCGATGAAAAACAACCGTTATTTCCCGGGAAAAAGCGGTTCTCCTGAAAGCAGTGCCATCTTTATTGATAATGAGTCAGGGGGAGTAAAAGCAGCAATCGGAGGACGAGAATATCAAGCGAGGGGCTATAACAGGGTGACCGCTGTTAGACAGCCTGGATCTGTTTTCAAGCCGATCGCGGTATATGGACCTGCGCTACAAGAGAAAAAATTCCGACCTTATTCCCTGCTTGAAGACGAAGAAAAAAGCTATGACGGTTATTCACCAAAGAATTACGATGGACAGTATGAAGGCAAGGTCACGATGGTGGAGGCCCTCATGAAAAGTAAGAATACAGCAGCGGTGTGGACATTAAGCCAGCTTGGTATTGATACTTCGAAAACATATCTCGAGAAAATGGGAATCGATATTTCGGATCAAGGACTTGCCATGGCGCTTGGCGGTTTAGAAAAAGGGGTTTCTCCACTTCAAATCGCAGGAGCTTTCCACACATTTGCAAACGAAGGCGTATATCAAAAGCCTTTCTTCATTCAGAAAATCACCAATGATGAAGGAGAAACGGTAGAGAAAAATCGTAGTAAGCCAGAACGAGTGTTTAGCGTGCAGAATGCTTGGAATATGACAAGAATGCTGCAGCAAGTCGTCAAAGGCGGAACAGCCCAGAGCGGTTCATATGCTGGAGATTTAGCAGGTAAAACAGGCACGACCACATATTCAGGTGTGAAGGGTGCAACAAAAGATGCTTGGTTTGCCGGCTATACGCCAAGTACAACGGGTGCGATTTGGATGGGGTATGACAAAACCGATAACAGTCACTATTTAACTGGCGGAAGTCAATACCCAGTGCAGCTGTTTAAGGATATTTTAACGGCAGCCCAAATAACGAATGAAACGTTTAAAAAACCAGAGGGGATTAAAGAACTTCAAGCGCCAATTCATTTAGAGGGACTATCAGGATTTGAAGCCCGCTATGCGTTTAAAATCAAAGGATTGTTTACATTAGAGCTGTCTTGGGAGAAGCAAGAGGATAAACGGGTTGAATACCGTATTTATGAAAAGAGGAATGGGAACGAGACGCTGATCGATTCAGTGACAGGCGTAGGCAGCTACACAATGCCGTATGCCAATGTGTTTTCAGATGCGGAGTATAAGGTGGTTCCATATAATACTCAAACGCAAGAAGAAGGAGAAGGCAGTCCATATGTCAAGCCAGAGGCTTTTGGACGTTAATATTCGGCGATTTTTTGAACAATGAGCCGGTTTAGTATACCGTGCCTTGAAAAAGCGGTATAGTAAAAGCAGTGTTTGAGCCTTATACAAAGAGAGTGTAAGGCGAAAGGTGGAATGAAAGGTAATGGGAAAAACGAAGGCTTTTAATGACACGTTCTTAAAGGCGTGCAAAGGGGAAAAAACAGACCATGTACCAGTTTGGTATATGAGGCAGGCAGGACGCTCACAGCCTGAATATCGTGCCCTTAAAGAAAAGTACGGGCTATTTGAAATTACGCATCAGCCAGAGCTATGTGCTTATGTAACACGACTTCCTGTAGAACAATATGGTGTAGATGCCGCGATTTTATATAAAGATATTATGACCCCGCTTCCAGCTATTGGAGTGGACGTTGAAATTAAAAATGGCATTGGACCTGTCATTGATTCACCGATTCGGACAAAAGCAGATATCGAACGTCTTGGGGAACTTCATCCTGAAGAAGACCTGCCATATGTGCTTGATACCATTCAGCTTTTAACGAAGGAGCAGCTGAATGTACCGCTCATCGGTTTTGCTGGTGCACCATTTACGATGGCTAGCTATATGATTGAGGGCGGCCCGTCTAAAAACTATCATAAAACAAAAGCGCTCATGTACAGTGAGCCTGAGACATGGATGCTGCTCATGAACAAATTAGCTGATATGACGATCACGTACATACGCGCGCAGGTAAAAGCAGGGGTCAGTGCGTTTCAAATCTTCGACTCATGGGTGGGCGCTTTAAATGCAGCGGACTACCGGACATTCATTAAACCTGTCATGCAGCGAATTTTCACAGAGTTGAAGAGTGAAAATGTACCAATGATCATGTACGGAGTTGGTGCAAGCCATCTCGTGAAAGATTGGCATGACCTGCCGCTAGACGTCGTTGGACTTGATTGGCGTATGAGTGTAGACGAAGCGCGAAAAGAAGGGCTCACAAAAACGTTACAAGGAAATCTTGATCCAACGATCTTACTTTCTCCTTGGGAAGTCATTGAAGAAAGAGCAAAAGACATATTAGATCAAGGGATGAAATCAGATCACTTCATCTTTAACCTAGGTCATGGGGTATTTCCAGATGTTTCACCAGATACGTTAAAGAAGCTGACCGATTTTATTCACGACTATTCAGCTACACATAAAAAATCATCCATCTAAACTATTTCAATTGATCTGAAGGAGTGTTGGTTGTGGAGAAAAAGAAAATGGGGCTTCTTGTCATGGCATATGGCACCCCATATAAAGAAGAAGACATTGAGCGTTATTATACACATATTCGTAGAGGCAGAAAGCCGGAGCCGGAAATGCTGCAAGATTTAAAGGACCGCTACAAGGCAATCGGCGGTATTTCTCCTTTATCAAAAATTACTGAGCAGCAGGCACATGGTTTGTGTGAGCACTTGAATGACATTCAAGACGACATTGAATTTCATGTGTACATTGGCTTAAAACATATCGAGCCTTTCATAGAGGATGCAGTTGCTGACATGCACAAGGACGGCATGACAGAAGCTGTGAGTATCGTTTTAGCGCCGCATTTCTCTACCTTTAGTGTGAAATCATATAACAAACGTGCACAAGATGAGGCAGACAAGCTTGGCAATCTACAGATTACGTCTGTTGAAAGCTGGTACGATGAGCCGAAGTTTGTGGACTATTGGGTGAAGCAAGTGAAGGATACGTATGCATCAATGAGTCAAGAGGAAAGAGATTCCGCGGTACTTATTGTGTCTGCACACAGCCTTCCTGAAAAAATTATTGCAGCAGGAGATCCATATCCTGATCAGCTCGCACAATCTGCCAAAATGATTGCAGAAGGTGCGGGAATTGAACACTATGAAATTGGCTGGCAAAGTGAAGGCAATACGCCGGATCCATGGCTTGGACCAGACGTACAAGACTTAACGCGGGACTTATTTGAACAAAAAGGCTATCAAACATTCGTGTATGTGCCTGTTGGTTTTGTCGCTGATCATCTTGAAGTGTTATACGACAACGATTATGAATGTAAAGTCGTGACAGATGAAATTGGTGCAGCCTACTATCGTCCAGAAATGCCAAATGCGAAACCAGCATTTATTGATGCTCTGGCAACAGTCGTATTAAAGAAGCTTGACGAAAGCAAGTAATCATATAAAAGAAGGCGATCCTATGCATGACAATCAAAAACACCTTGTCATCATTGGCGGTGGCATCACTGGTTTAGCCGCCGCCTTCTATTTGGAAAAGGAAGTCGAAGAAAAAGGTCTTCCGATTCAAATATCACTTATTGAAGCGAGCCCTAGGCTAGGTGGAAAAATACAAACATTATATAAAGACGGCTACATCATTGAACGTGGACCTGATTCATTTTTAGAAAGAAAGGTCAGTGGGCCGCAGCTTGCGAAAGATGTCGGTCTGTCCGATCAGCTCGTCAATAATGAAACTGGGCAAGCGTATGTACTGGTCAATGAAAAGCTTCACCCGATGCCAAAGGGTGCTGTTATGGGCATTCCAACTCAAATCAGCCCATTTATTACAACTGGTCTTTTTTCAGTTGCGGGAAAAGCAAGAGCGGCGATGGATTTCGTGTTGCCAAAAAGCAAGCAGACCGAAGATCAGTCGCTTGGTGAATTTTTTAGAAGACGTGTGGGTGATGAGGTCGTTGAGAATTTAATTGAACCGCTTCTATCAGGCATTTATGCAGGGGATATTGACCGCCTGAGCTTAATGTCCACCTTCCCGCAATTTTATCAAACAGAACAGCAGCATCGCAGTTTGATTCTTGGGATGAAAAAATCACAGCAGCATGCGAAAGCGCAGCAGGTGACTGCGAAAAAACAAGGACAGTTCCAAACGATCAATCAAGGGTTGCAGTCGCTTGTGGAAGCAGTAGAAAGTAAGCTCAAGCTGACAAAGGTGTATAAAGGGACAAAAGTAAAACAGATTGAAAAAACGGATGGAGGCTATGGCTTGCAATTAGACAGCGGTCAAACGCTTTTTGCCGATTCAGCCATTGTCACGACGCCGCATCAATCGATTTATTCCATGTTTCCTAAAGAAGCAGGGCTAGAGTATTTGCATGACATGACCTCTACTTCTGTTGCAACAGTAGCACTCGGTTTTAAAGAAGAGGATGTTCATAATGAATATGACGGCACTGGTTTTGTTATCTCAAGAAACAGTGATTTCTCTATTACAGCCTGTACGTGGACAAACAAAAAGTGGCCGCATACCGCTCCGAAAGGAAAAACGCTATTGCGTGCGTATGTCGGAAAAGCTGGTGACGAATCGATTGTCGAGCAGTCAGACAGTCAAATCGTCAGCATCGTGCTAGAAGATTTAAAGAAAATCATGGATATTAAAGCAGATCCAGAATTGACGACAGTGACTCGCTGGAAGACAAGTATGCCGCAATATCACGTCGGTCATCAGAAAGCTATTTCGAACATGCGAGAAACGTTTAAGCAATCATATCCTGGTGTTTATATCACAGGTGCTGCATTTGAAGGTGTTGGAATCCCTGATTGTATTGATCAAGGAAAAGCCGCCATCTCAGAGGCTGTATCGTATCTATTTTCATAAAAACAACTCCCTTTTCTGTCATGGAAAGGGAGTTTTTCATGTTCGAATCATTCAAAAAGAGTTGGGAATCATAAATGTGAACAAAGTTGTTGCATCTGGGGAAAAAGATATGGTATATTACTTTCTGTACTTAATGACCAAAACGTTCAAATAGTCATTTCGGGAGTGAGAACATGAGTGTTGATAGGAGACAAATGATTTTAGAGGGTGCGACGAAAGCATTTACTCAATTCGGGTATAAAGCGACCACAATGGACCTTGTGGCAAAGCTTGCCAACGTCGGAAAAGGAACCATTTATACATTTTTCAAAAACAAAGAAGAGTTGTTTGATGAAATTTTCACATCCCTTTTACTAGAGATGAGGAAAATTGCGGATGAGGCAATTGATGAGAAGAATAGTTTCTCTGAAAACCTTCACTTAGCACTCTTTGCAATTTTAGAATTTCGAAAAAACCACCAGCTCACAATTAAGATTTTTCAGGAAAATGCAGAGCTTGGCACGTCAGCGGTCAAGGAAATGATCGAAAAAATGGAGCAGATGATCATTCGCTATATCAAAATGAAAGTGCAAGAAGCGATGGATAAAGGCGACATTAAGCCTTGTGATCCTGAATTGACTGCATTTGTGATGGTGAAACTATATATTGCACTGATTTTTGATTGGGAAAAGCGATACGAGCCTTTAACAAAAGAAGAGGTAGCCGAATCGCTGGAGCTTTATGTCTTAAAAGGACTATCTGCAACAACATAATTTTTTTGAGTTCAAATGACCAAATTTTATATTTAGTCATTCATCTATGGGAGGAAAACAGCAATGAATTTAATTCGGAATCAATGGAAGGACATTGTAACGAGCAAAAAACTACTGATCCCGATTTTAGCTGTCTTATTTATTCCGCTGATTTACAGTGGTGTATTTTTAAAAGCATACTGGGACCCTTATGGTACAGTTGATCAATTGCCTGTAGCGGTTGTCAACTTGGATGAAGGCAGTCATTATGACGGGAAAACCCTTCAAGTCGGCGATGATTTAGTAAAGGAATTAAAGAAAAACGATAATTTCAAATGGAACTTTGTCGATAGTCATGAAAAGGCTATAAAAGGATTAAATAACGAGGACTATTACCTCGTGGTGGAAATACCAAAGAATTTCTCGAAAAATGCAAGTACAGTGCTAGATAAACATCCGAAAAAATCGAATCTGAAATATTATACGAATCCAGGCGCCAACTATGCGGCGTCACAAATTGCGAATAATGCCATTATCAAATTAAAAGATTCGGTTTCAAAAGAAGTCACAAAAAATTACGCCGAGGTCATCTTTGATAACTTCAAAACGATTGCAAAAGGATTAGATCAAGCAAGCGATGGCGCGAAGAAAATTGATGACGGAACAAAAAGCGCAAAAGATGGCAGTACGAAATTAAAAGACAACTTAGCCAAATTGGCTGAAGGTACGTTAACCTATAGCGAAGGTGTTCATCAGTTCGCAGGGAAAATGGGTGAACTGAACACAGGCATACAGTCTCTAGACAGTGGGCTTGGTCAGCTCCTAACAGGCTATCAAACCATTGATCAGAAATTTGGAGAGCTTGGTACAGGAATTGATACATTAACCGAAGGATTAAACACAAGCCGAGAAGGACATCAGCAGCTCGCTTCTAAAATGCCGCAATTCACAGCAGGCATTGAGCAGCTAAACAACAAAGCCCAATCCTTTTCGGAAAAAATTGCAGCAGTAGAAAAAGTCTTGTCGTCACCAGAATTAGCGAATTTAGAGAAGATGGCGCCTAAACTCGATCAGGTGAAAGAAGACGCAAAAACGTTCAGTACAAAACTTGCTTCATTAAAAGAAGCACTATCAAATCGAGATGCTAATGTAAAAAGCATTATCCAAAACAGCTCTATGACAGATGAAGAGAAAAAGGCGGCAATGGATCAGCTGAACAGCCTGCCTAAAATCGAACTGCCTGATCTGTCTGGACTCGAACAAAGCTTAGCGGCCTTGCAGGAACTGCCTGATGCAAGTGAGGTTCAACAAGCAGTTGCATCTGCAAAAGCGCAGCTGCAGCAAGTCAAACAGCTACCAGAGAAAACAGAACAGCTGTACACATCTACAGTTGCGATACAAAATGCGATCGACCAAATGACGTCTGGTACGAATAAATTGTATCAAGGTGCACTGAAGCTTCAAACAGGTCAAGGCCAATTACAAGATGGCCTGCAAACAGCAAATGGAAAGCTTGATACAGCGAAAAGCGGTGCGGATAAGCTTGCGAATGGATCAAGCCAGCTGAGCGCAGCGTTAAATAAGCTGGAAAGTGGTTCAACAAATATCCAAAGTAATACATCTAAGCTTGCCGAAGGCTCAAAATCGCTTGATAAAGGATTGGGAGATTTAAAGAGCGGTACAGGTAAGCTGTCCAATAAATTGAAAAGCGCCGCTGATGAAACAGGAGAAATTGATGCGGGGCAAGACAATTACAATATGATTGCTAGCCCAGTTAAAACAGAAAATGATACAGCGAAGAAGATTGATAATTATGGAACAGGGCTCACGCCTTATATTTTATCCATGGGACTCTTTGTTGGGGCTCTAATGCTCACCGTCGTATTCCCAATGAAAGACCCTGCTGGCCGCCCTAGAAATGCGTTTGAATGGTTTGTCAGCAAATATAGCGTGCTTCTACTTGTCGGTATCCTTCAAGCAGTCATTGCAAGTACGATGCTCATCTTTGGTCTTGGTCTTGAGGTGGAAAGCCTCTGGCGCTTCTATCTCTTTGCGATCGTCGTCAGTCTGACATTCTTAGCGATTATTCAGCTGCTAGCAACAACAATGGGGAACCCAGGACGCTTCATTGCCGTCATTATCTTAGTTCTTCAGCTCGCAGCAAGTGCTGGTACATTCCCGCTTGAGCTTGTGCCGAAGTTCTTCCAAGTCATTCATAGTCTGCTTCCAATGACGTATACAATCAATGGATTTAGAACGATCATTGCAAGCGGTGATGACAGCTATTTATGGCACCAAGCAGCGATTCTCGGTACAGTTGCGATCATCATGATGGCGGCAACAACTGCATACTTTGCTTGGAACGTAAGAAAAATGAAACAAGACGAAGCTTAATCAATGAATCCTTTCTCTTGATAGAGGAAGGATTTTTGATTTGAAATTAGACATCTTGAACCCGAAGCGATATATTTTAATGGAAGGAATTGCTTTCACACAAAGGAGGAAATGCCGAATGACTACTGAAGTAAACGAAACCGTTCAGCTGATTCAAAAGCTCGTATCGATCCCAAGTCCGTCAGGGAATACAGAAAAGGTGATCGGCTTTGTTGAACGCTTTTTACAAGATGTAAATATTGAGACAAAACGAAATCGTAAGGGCGGCTTAATTGCTACTATTAAAGGAACTGATGACAAGGAACACCGCATGCTGACAGCACATGTCGATACGCTCGGTGCAATGGTAAAGGAAATTAAATCAAATGGACGGCTTCGTCTTGCACTCATTGGAGGCTTTCAATATAACTCAATTGAAGGCGAATATTGTGAAATTGAAACAGCAACAGGTCATACATACACAGGTACTATTCTTATGCATCAAACGTCCGTTCATGTCTATGCGGATGCAGGAAAAGCAAAACGAAACCAAGAAAATATGGAGATTCGTCTCGATGAAAAGGTGAAAAATGCAGACGATGTCAAAGCACTTGGGATTCAAGTAGGGGACTTTATCTCATTTGATCCTAGAGTGGAAGTGACGTCATCAGGTTTTATTAAATCAAGACACCTTGATGACAAGGCAAGTGTAGCGCTTTTGCTACGACTCATCCACCGCATTCAAAAGGAAAATATCACACTGCCGCATACGACGCACTTCTTAATTTCTAATAATGAAGAGATTGGCTACGGAGGTAACTCCAATATTCCCGAAGAAACGGTGGAATATCTTGCTGTCGATATGGGAGCGATCGGCGATGGTCAATCAACAGATGAATACAGCGTGTCTATTTGTGTGAAGGACTCAAGCGGTCCTTATCATTATGGATTACGCAAGCATTTAGCTGCATTAGCAGAAGAGAACAACATAGATTACCGTTTAGATATTTACCCTTATTACGGCTCTGATGCATCAGCAGCGATTCGAGCAGGGCATGATATCATTCATGGACTGATTGGTCCAGGGATCGATTCCTCGCATGCTTTTGAACGAACGCATGAAGATTCCCTTGTCCATACAGCGAATCTTCTTTATCACTACGTGCAATCATCCTTAATCACAGTATAAAAAAAGAACCCCATTTATTGGGGTTCTTTTTCATTAGCTTGAAAGCTGTGTCGGTTCAGGTACATCTTGTCCAGTCATCACGCGATGTCCTTTTTCAGGGTCATATTGCCCTTCCCATTTAGACATCACAACAGCTGCAAGTGCATTTCCTGTTAAGTTAACAACTGTTCGCGCCATATCCATGATACGATCCACACCTGCAATAAATGCAAGACCTTCAGCAGGAACACCAATCGTTCCTAATGTGGCGAGTAATACAACAAAGGACGTACCAGGAACGGCAGCCATTCCTTTAGATGTCACCATCAGCACAAGAACAAGTGTGAGCTGCTGGACGATCGTGAGGTCAATGCCATATACCTGTGCAAGGAAAAGCGCAGCAATCGCTTGATACAAGACGGAGCCGTCCAGGTTAAACGTATAACCGATTGGGATAACAAAAGAAACAATTCCCTTCGGACATCCAATGCGCTCCATTTTATCCATGACTCTTGGTAAAACTGTTTCAGAGCTTGATGTACTAAAGGCAAGAAGCATTTCGTCTTTCATGTAAGCAAGAAATCTGAAAATATTGACGCCAATCATCTTTCCAATAATTCCGAATACAACGATAAGGAAGAGAGCGAGCGCAAAATAAACAAGACCTACAAGCTTACCTAATGAAATAAGAGATTCAAGACCAAATTTTGATACAGTCACGCCAATGAGTGCGAAGACACCAAATGGTGCAGCTTTCATCACAACATTGACGACATGGAACATGGCGTGTGATACACCTTCAAAGAAGGCGAGCACTGGTTTGCCGCGTTCACCAATGGCAGAAACGCCAAGAGCAAATAGCACAGTGAAGAAAATAATCGCAAGCAAATCACCTTCCGCCAATGATTGGAAGAAGTTCGTTGGAACGATATGAAGGAACGTATCAGCAACTGATTTGCTGCTTTGCTCTTTTTCCGTTTCAACATACTGGCTAATATCTTGTTTTTCCGTATTTCCAAAGTCAACGCCTGCACCAGGTTGAACAAAGTTAGCAAGCACAAGACCAAGGATAATCGCAAATGTTGTGATAATTTCAAAATAAAGAATGGTTCTAAAACCAAGCTTCCCTACCTTTTTACCATCACCGGCACCTGCAACTCCTAAAATTAAGCTAGATACGACAATTGGTATAACAATCATCTTAATGAGTCTTAAGAAGAAGTCTCCAATTGGTTTTAAATAAGTCTCAACGCCTGGGTTACCGAAAAAGATTGCCCCAACAACGACACCGAGAATAAGACCGATTAGGATTTGTGTCGCTAATCCAAATTTTAATTTTTTCATAGATTTCCTCCCTAACATATTCATTAAAGGAATATTCCCATCATATTAAGTTTTAATATATG
This sequence comes from Bacillus sp. FSL W8-0920, assembly GCF_038593215.1. Lineage (NCBI taxonomy): Bacteria > Bacillati > Bacillota > Bacilli > Caryophanales > Bacillaceae > Bacillus > Bacillus sp. FSL W8-0920. Next base: position 1,060,725 of record NZ_CP151974.1, read on the forward strand.
AATTAAAGTATAACTAAAATTAAAGAGTTTCGTCCACGATTAAATTATATTAAGAAAATACAAAATTGTTTGAAAAAATGAACATTTAGAACCTCCATTATTGATTCAAGTCAATAAAAAGTGCCTTCGGAACTAAAACTCATCAGATGAAAATACTAAAAAACCCTTTTAGGACAAGGGTTTTACCTTTTTACCTATTTTTCAGAAAAAATAAAAAGCACTTTTGACTCCAACTGACGACGGAGGAAAAAAGTGCTTTTTAATTCAATTTATTACCTTATTTAAGATAACTTACTTGTGAGCATTCCTCACATTCATTACCGTAACACTCGTGTTGTTCCATTAAATCATTTCCACATTTTGTGCATTTTTTTGAAGGCAAATTTCTAAAAAATTCTGTGATTTTTCCTAGCATTTGTCATCCTCCAATACGTTTTGTTGCTATTATTGTATTATAACAGATTGATATTTGTCAATCTGTTTTGTAACAATAGGCAAGAAGAATGCTTTTTTCATGAAAAATGGGTATATTGTAAGAAGGGGATTTTTAGAAAAGGAGGGAAAAATGACGATGAAATTAACTGTCATTGGATGCTACGGAGGATTCCCGGCCGCTGGTGAAGCGACGTCAGGGTATCTTTTTGAATCAGATGGCTTTCGTCTACTTGTAGACTGCGGAAGCGGTGTTCTTTCCAAACTGCAGCAATACATAGATATAGAAGAACTAGATGCTGTTCTCCTTTCTCATTATCACCACGATCATATTGCAGATATCGGACCACTCCAATATGCGAAGCTAGTGGGATATTATTTAGGAAAAAGCAGCGGTCCGCTTCCGATCTATGGACATACAGGTAATCAAGAAGCATTTGGGCGGCTTGCGGATGATGTACATACTAAGGCAAAGGCTTATCAGCCAGAAGAGGGTATTCAAATTGGTCCATTTCAAATTGATTTTTTGAAAACGGTTCATCCGGCAGAATGCTATGCGATGAGAATTCAGGCGGGGGATGCTGTGGTGGTGTATACAGCAGACTCAAGTGATCAGGAGGCATTTATCCCATTTAGCAAGGATGCAGATCTACTGATTGCTGAAAGCAATTTTTACGCTGGACAGGATGGATCGAGTGCAGGACATATGAATAGTACAGAGGTGGGCAAGCTTGCAAAGGAAGCAAATGTTGGGGAACTGATCATCACCCACCTGCCCCATTTTGGTCGTCATAAAGACCTAGTCAATGAAGCACAGGCGTTATATACTGGCAATATACAGCTTGCCCATTCAGGGCTTAGATGGAACAAGGAAGGAAGATAGAGATGCTGTTTATCGATAACGAACAACATTATGATCCAATGATTAATTTGGCAATTGAAGAATATTGCTTAAAATATTTAGACCCAGAAGAAACGTACTTGCTGTTCTATATTAACCAGCCGTCGATTATTATAGGAAAGAACCAAAATACTATAGAAGAAATCAACACGAAGTATGTGGAAGACAACGGCATCAAAGTTGTCCGCCGCCTGTCCGGTGGTGGCGCAGTTTACCATGACAAAGGAAACTTAAACTTCAGCTTTATCACAAAAGACGATGGGGACAGCTTCCATAATTTTAAAAAATTTACGGAGCCAGTCATCCAAGCGCTTGAAAAGCTAGGCGTCAAAGCTGAATTAAGTGGCAGAAATGACATCATGGCAGAAGGTCGAAAAATTTCTGGAAATGCCCAGTTCGCAACACGAGGACGTATTTTCAGCCATGGCACGCTGCTATTTGATTCAGAAATTGAACATGTTGTTTCGGCTTTAAATGTGAAAAAAGAAAAGATTGAATCAAAAGGCATTAAATCCATTAGGAGCAGGGTTGCCAATATTAGTGAATTAATGGATCAAAAGATGACAACAGAAGAATTTAGAAAAATTCTGTTAAGCTACATTTTCGATACGAATGGGGATGTTCCTCAATATCAGTTGACTGAGAAGGATTGGGAAAAGATTCACGAGATTTCTCGGGAACGATATCAAAAATGGGAATGGAACTACGGCCGTTCACCGAAATTTAATTTACAGCATTCTAAAAGATTCTCAGCAGGCTCCATTGATCTTCGATTAGAAGTGAAAAAAGGGATGATCCAGGACTGCAAGATCTTTGGTGATTTCTTCGGTGTAGGGGATATTGCTGATATTGAAAAAAGACTCATTGGGCAACAATATGATCGCAAAACGATCAGCGACGTATTAGAAGATATGGACATGCGCCACTACTTCGGCAATGTATCAAAAGAGGATTTTCTTGATTTGATTTATTAAGAGGAACAAGCACGGCTAGAGATAGCGGTGCTTTTTTGATTGAAAGAATTGAAAGCGATTTACATTTGATCTTGTGGATTTTTTCGATTGTCTATTATAATAGAAAGGAGGAATGTTTGGCCATAAAATGAATGGTTATTCATTCATTGATGACATGTAAGGGGTGGGAGAATGGATTTGATCAAAAATCTAGAGCAGACGGCGATGACGAAGGGAGAAGATATCGCACTGATCTTTGAAGGAAATCAGTGGACCTATCGAGAGCTCATGACAAGTATCGAGCGCTTTGCAGATGGATTAGTGGGCGAAGGATTTCAAGCCGGGGATCATATCGCGCTTATTTTAGGAAATTCACCGCATTTTGTCATTTCTTTTTTTGGTGCTTTAAAAGCCGGGCTTGTCGTAGTACCAATCAATCCAACATACACGCCTAGTGAAATTGGCTATATGCTGATTACAGGTGATGTAAAAGGCATTGTTGCCCCTGAACAACTGCTGCCAGTGTACGAGCAAGTGTATGAACAGCTTCCGTCTATTGAACGGGTGATTATTTGTGCAGAAAATGAATCTGCGTGCAGATCAAGTTTTAAGGAAGTATCAGATCAACTTGTCTTCTTTGGAAAGCTTGTGTCTGGTCATGCGAAAGAGAACGTGCATCCATCTATTCATCAGGACGATACGGCAGTTATTTTATTTACATCTGGCACGACAGGAAAACCAAAGGGTGCGATGCTGACTCATTTCAACCTGTATTCAAATGCCAGAGACGTTGCTGAGTACCTATCCATTGATGAAAAGGACAAGGTGATCGCCGCATTGCCGATGTTCCACGTATTTTGTTTAACGGTTTGTATGAATGCACCATTGATTCATGGCGCGACCATCTATGTCCTGCCGCATTTCAGCCCATCAGAGCTTTTGCGTATGATGGAAAAAGAGAAGCCAACGTTATTTGTTGGTGTTCCAACTATGTATAACTATTTGTACCGCCAGGAAGGGCATGAGAAAGCAATGTCCTCTGTGAGGATTTGTATATCAGGCGGTGCCTCAATGCCTGTTGCTTTACTTCACGGTTTTGAGAAAAAATTTGGTGTCACGGTGCTGGAGGGTTACGGATTATCAGAGGCTTCCCCAGTAACTGCATTCAATCCTCTTGATGGAAAAAGAAAACCCGGTTCAGTCGGGACCGACATTATGAATGTGAAGAATAAGATTGTGAATGAACTGGGAGAAGAAGTCGGTCCAAATGAAGTCGGAGAGCTCATAGCAAAAGGACCCAACATTATGAAAGGCTATTATCAAATGCCAGAAGATACTGAAGCTGCACTAAGAGACGGATGGCTGTACACCGGTGATTTAGCAAGAAGAGATGAAGAAGGATACATTTATATTGTCGATCGGAAAAAGGATATGATTCTTGTTGGCGGTTATAATGTGTATCCAAGAGAAGTAGAAGAAGTGCTTTATCAACATGAAGCTGTAGCAGAAGCCGTTGTCATCGGTGTGCCAGATCCGAACACCGGAGAGGCTGTCGTCTGTTACATTTCCCCCAAGAAACATGCTCACATCGATCAAGAAGACATCATCACACATTGTTCACGCTTTTTAGCGAAATATAAGCAGCCCCAAACGATCCATTTCATAGATGATATTCCAAAGAACACAACAGGTAAAATTTTAAGAAGAGCACTAAAGGAAAAGTATCAAGCAGAGGAAAGTAAATAAGAAAAGGGGGGTCTCTTATGAAGAGACTCCCTTAGTGTGCTAAGGTTCTATCACGCTGATAAGAAGACAAAGGGATAAAATAATATTTCAGCCCTTTAGAATGGCTTCTTTTAACTGTTTCTGAAAAGAATTAGACTGTTTTTGATTCAGCTCATAATAAGTCCCATCTACTAAAAAAACGACCTGCGAACGGTTTGTCCAAAGCTGAAAGGTGGTGCCGTTTGTTCGGCCGTACATCACCTTGGCGATATAATCTGGTTTCTTTAAATTTTTCTTGAGATGATTGCTTGTTTGTTTGCCTTTGTTTAATTCTTCTATTAAGTCTTCTGCTGTGTCCTTATCATCTATTTCATAAGAAGTGGACTCGTTTTCAGATGAAAGGAGCAATTTTTCAGCTCGATTCTCATCAAAGATTTCGCTCGTCCGGCTGAATACATAAAAGAAGGTAATAAGTAAAAGTCCAAAGATCACAACTCCTGCAAGGATTTTCTTCATTTCGATCCTCCAACACTCTATTTTATATGTAGCATCTCCGATTTTCGAGTAGCATAATCATTTTTTTCGTGAAAGCTTTTTCAGATAGGGCATGCTATGATGGAGCCACATGAGACAGGTTCTAAACAAAATAATGGATGATTAGAATAGAGAGAGGGATGGAAAGGAGGCTGACCTGTGCGAGTACGTAAATGGGTAGCTCTTGCAACGGTAGCATACATATTGTACGGTCTTTTTATTTATTCTTATTTGTTTCTATTTGGGGATGCAGCGGTTCCTGACAGTGTAAAAGGAACAAGTGCAGATCCGCATACCTTTATGACAAGCCATGAGCTTGTCATCAGCGAGAATTTCTCGAGATTACGTAACTTGCTATTTTTCATGACAATTCCATTAGATTGGTATGTCTTTTTTCTTCTGCTCATTTCAGGGTTTTCACGAAAATTAGCAGACTGGAGCCTGGCAGCAGCTCGATTCACATTTTTAAGTAAACTTGTATATGTGTTTGTGCTGTCGCTTTTGACAATGCTGATTTCACTTCCCATTAAGTGGATTGGTTATCAGCTGTCTTTGCACTACGGAGTATCTGCTCAAAGTACGGCAAGCTGGTTGAAAGATCAAATACTGGATTTCTGGATTCAATATCCGCTTCTTGCCCTATGTGCTATTGTATTCTTTTGGCTTATTCAAAAAAGAAGAAAGCGCTGGTGGCTGTATGCCTGGTGTTTGACAGTTCCATTCACGCTATTTCTCTTCTTTATACAGCCGGTCGTCATTGATCCGTTATATAACAATTTTTATCCACTAAAGGATCAAACTCTTGAGAACAAGATCTTAACACTTGCAGACAAAGCTCATATCCCGGCAGGTCATGTATATGAGGTCAATATGTCTGAGAAAACGAACACGATGAATGCTTATGTCACAGGGATTGGTGAAAATAAGCGTATTGTGTTATGGGATACGACACTGCAAAAGCTGAAAGATCGCGAAATTTTATTTATCATGGCACATGAAATGGGACATTACGTCATGAAGCATGTCTATATAGGATTAGCAGGATATCTAGTACTGTCACTTGCGGGATTTTTTGCGATCGACCGTCTCTATTTTTATTTCTATCGTAAAGGAGCAGTTCTATTTCGGCTGAGGGAGCCGCGCGACATCGCTGCTCTTCCGCTTCTTCTCATGATTGTATCGATGCTGTCATTTGCAGCATCACCTTTTACAAATGCAGTTTCAAGACATCAAGAACGTGCAGCTGATGAGTATGCGCTAAACCTGACAAAAGACGGAGAGGCAGGGGTGACGTCTTTTCAAAAGCTTGCAAAATCAGGGCTGTCTCAGGTGAATCCACCACTTTTAGTGAAGGTCTTCCGCTACGGGCACCCAACTATGATGGAGAGAATCATGGAAATGGAAAAAGCAGCGGAAAAAGAGGAAACGTCGAGGAAGCAATAAATAAAAAAATCCGGCTGTATTAGCCGGATTTTATTTATTGTTTAGTTAGAAGCCGCTTGAACGTTGATTAACCCTTTTCCGTAATAGAAGGAGTTACCAAGCGGTGTTGCTGTGTTTTCTAAGCGCTGGCGAACCTGAGAAGTTGATAGATTCGGGTACTTAGAAAGGATAAGCGCTGCTGCTCCTGCTACATGAGGAGACGCCATAGACGTTCCAGTATAAGATGTGTATCCACTGCTTGGTACTGTACTTAAAATAGAAGTACCAGGTGCAGAAACATCTAATTCAGGACCTGCGCTAGAAGACGAATTTCTGACATTGTTGCTGTTTACATTGGCAACGGCAATGGTAGAATCATATTTTGCTGGATAGCCAACTGTACTAGTAGAACCAGTGGAACCTGAGTTACCTGCAGCCGCCACAACAACGACTCCGCGGTTATTCGCTGTATCAACGGCATTTTTAAGTGCTGTTGAACCATTCGGTCCGCCTAAGCTCATGTTGATGACATCCATATTATTGGCTACTGCCCATTCAATACCGCTAATGATCCAGCTATATTGTCCGTCGCCATAGCGGTCTAATACTTTAACAGCATATAGGGAAGCACTTGGAGCGACCCCAAGAACACCAATTGTGTTATCAAGGGCAGCAATGGTTCCGGCTACGTGAGTTCCATGTGATTGAAAGTCTTGGGTGGCATTTGGCTCTGAAGGGACGAAGCTGGCACCGCCTGCAACATTTAAGTCAGGGTGGGCAGCGTGGATGCCCGTATCAAGGACAGCTACTTTGACATTAGCCCCTTTATAACCTTGAGCGTGTACAGCTGGAGCTTTGATTTGAGGGATTCCATAAGGGACGGTTTGTGCATATGCTTCTGCTTTGTGGTCTTCTTCTACGTAAGCAATGCTAGGGTCATGTTCAAGTTTTTTTGCGGCTTGTTCGGACATCTTTACTTGTGCGGCATTAATGAGACGATATTGCTTTTCTAGTTTTCCACCATTTTGAGTGACGGCTTGTTTCTTAGAGCTGTTTGTAGTGGCAGAGGCTTTAAAGCCAACAATATAGCTCTTTTCACTATCTGACTTTGAGACCGTCTCGGCATTTGCCATGGAGCCTCCAAACCCTGCTGAAAACAGAAGAGGGACAGCCAATAAAACACTTGTCATCACATTTTTCTTTTTCACGCACAATCCACATCCCTTTTTTCTTATTTCAGAATAATCATCCGTAGTCTATAAGAATGATCCGTTTGACTATTCTGTATATTCAGTTTAAGGGAAGTAGGCAAATAAGAGTAGACCCGAATTTTTGTGAAAGTCCTAGCGAAAATTGGGGAATTAAGTCACTTGGAAATGATGGTAAAATATGTTTATTCTACTATTTCAGCGGCTATCTATTAAAAAGGAAATGTGCTTTTTTTCTTATGATCCATTTTCGGAGAAATATTCGATACCCGAAAAGCCTTAAAATAGGTAGAAATGTCTAGCATCTATTTCGAATTTCGATATAAAAAAATACTATTTTATCATTGTTTTTGTCATTTAAAAAGAACCTGTTTACATAACAGGTTCTTTAAATAGGAGAGGATTGAGTTAAATGGCTGACCACGTTGTAATCAAGCACCTTCCATTTACCATCTTTCCATTCCACATAATTTAAGCAAGCATTGACGAGCCTCGTGTTCTCAAGACCAAGATGTTCATCCGCTAAGGTGGTGAGTAAAGCATGGATGGCAGCGCCGTGTGCCACGATCAGGACTTGTTGATTCGGATAGGCTGCTCTAACTTTCTCAATGCCTTCTACCATTCGATCCTGAATCGCTTCAAGCGGCTCCATATTTGGATACTGTTTATCTGGAAAAAGCTTTTGGCGCTCCTCAAATGACATGCCTTCAGCATCGCCATAATCACGCTCAATGAAATCATCCATGACGACAAGAGGCGCATCTATATGTTTTAAAATCAAGTGTGCTGTTTCTTTTGCCCTTGTGAGTGGACTGGAAATGACAACATCCCAATGGGCATCCTTCAAATAAAGACCCGTTTGTTCAGCCTGCCATTTACCAGTATCATTTAAAGGGATATCTGTTCGTCCTTGAATTCGTTTCGCTGCATTCCAATCTGTTTCCCCGTGCCTGACTAGGCAAATTGTTGTCAATCAAATCCCGCCTTTTCTATCTTTTCTTCTATTATACTAAAGCAGAAGAAAAAAGACTGGATTAGCGATTTGTGAGACTTGTTAAGGATTCGACTGAGCTGGCAACTTGAGAAACCGTTTGTTTGACTTCCTTCAATTCGTTCAGGAAGGTTTGAAGGTCTATTTCAATTTTTCCATTTTGATTTTTGCTTAAGTTCATGCTGCTGACGATATCATCGAAGAGCGAATTGATTTGAGTCATTTTTTCTTTACTATCTGTCACGAGTAAATTCACGTCCCCAATGTGCTGAGACACAATGGAGATTTGTGAATTGGTATTGTTGACGAGTTCAGATACGGTTGAAACCGTTTTCTTTGTGTCCTCTGATAATTTACGAACCTCGTTTGCGACGACAGCAAAGCCTTTTCCGTGTTCGCCTGCTCGTGCAGATTCGATGGAAGCATTTAAAGATAACAAGTTCGTCTGCTCTGCAATGCCTGTGACAATCCCAAAGATTTGTTCAATCTGTTTGGCGATTTCTTCTAAACGCTTAATTTCTGTTTCAATCTTTGTCATGCTGCCATCAATTTGGTTCATTTGTGTTTGTTGAATCTCTAATTCTTTTTTACCGCCAATCGATTTTTCCTCGACCTGTGCTGAAATTTGCGTGCCAGCTTGCGACATGTCTGCCATCTCATCAGATTTTGATACAAGCTTGTCCACTGCATTTGTTGTGTTTGAGAAGAGAGAAGCAAGTGAATTTGATGTTTCTGTGATTTTTGTATGGAGCTCCTGCTGCTGCTGTTCTGCTTCATCACGAATTTTAGAATATTCATTTTGGAATGTATCAAGGACAAGCTGCTGCTCTAAATTTAAGATTTTTGTCGTCGCTTTGACTGCTGTCTGATATTCTTTGAAATCTTGGATATGCTGAGCAAATAAATCCATAATTGATAGCAGAAGGTCCTGGAATGCAGCCATATACCACTTAGGCTGGAGGCCAATCCGTAAATGAACTTGCGCAATTTTAATTCGTTTTGCCACATAGGCTTCATCAACCACACCTGCAAACATTTCACTAATATGAATGCGGAGTGTTTTTTTCAAACGGTCGACAGAACTATTATCTTGAATGATATGCATCAAGGAAGATTCGACTTCTAAATTTTTATAAAATTTATCAACGATACGTGCAATATCCTCCTGAACAATTGGATTGAGCTGTTTTAAAATAAATAGGTCATGCTGCGTCAGATCTATCATTTTAATTTGTTTCGCGATATCCGTATTGTCAGAAAAGTTGATACGTTTTATCCCATCATCCTGCTGTGTGAAAAAAGCAGTGTTTTTTCTTTTCGTCTCTTTTTTAAATAACAATGTTTTTGTCCCCCTATAATCATCACAAATTATCAGACTTTATATTATCTATCGGATAATATTGGATTTTTTAAAGGGGATCAGTAAAATTTTACTGTTCTTTATAAGACCTTTTTAGTGGTTTCTTTGCTGGGCCTTCTACTACCTCTCCAGTAATGGAGAAACGTGAACCGTGACACGGGCAATCCCAAGTGCGGTCGCTATTATTCCAAGCGACTTCACAGCCTAGGTGAGTACACGTTGTATCCACAAGAAAGATATTCCCATCCTCTGATTTAAAGGCGCCGCATTTTTTATGCTCATACGATACAATGCCGCCTTCACCTGGCTTTAAATCATCAATGGTTTGATCGGTTCGTTTTAATTTACCACTGATCAGCTTGGCAGCGACATTGCTGTTTTCTTTAACGAAATCTTTGACGAAAGAATCAGAAACAGGTCTTGATGGCGTAAAAATGGATTCGTATGGATTCGATTTTCCTTCAATCAAATCACCGATAAGAGTAGCTGCCGCGTGGCTTGTCGTCATGCCCCATTTTCTAAAACCGGTCGCAACGAAGATATTTTGATGGTGCTTGGTTAGGCGGCCAATGTAAGGGATTTGATCCATTGTGACCATATCGTGTGTCGACCAGCGATACAGCACCTCTTCAATTCCAAGGGTAGCGTCTCCAAACCTTTCTAGTCCTTCATAGTGAGCAGATTCATCCCCGCCTTGTCCAGTTTTATGACCTTCTCCTCCGATGAGAACGACTTCCTCACCATGCCATTCTGTCGTTCTTAAAGAATGAGCAGGCTGGTCGATCCCTAAGTACATTCCATCTGGGAGCGGCTTCGTTGTTTTGGCTGCTACCACATAAGATTGCTCTGGGTGAATGCGCGTGAAATAAAGTCCCTTTCCATCATAAAAAGGAAAGTGCGAACAGGATATGATATAGCGGCCTGTCAGGTGATGGTCGTCTTTTGTGACGACAGCAGGGCGGTTTCCTTCTTTTACGTCAACAGCAGTTGTCTGTTCATAAATACGTACACCACGCTCTAGGAGCTGGTCAATGAGTGCATTGAGATAATGAAGGGGATGGAACTGTGCCTGCTGCGTCATTGCTAGGGCAGCCTTGATGTCAGCATCAAAAGGAAGCGCTGTTTTCCATCCCCGATCAATCCCAAGCTGTTTGTAGGCATCTAATTCCTTTTTTAATTTTTTTACACCGCTTTCTTCCTTTGTATAAAGGTACGCATCCTTGACTTCTAGCTGACAATCGATGTCGTACTTTTGGACGCGAGCTTGAATTAGCTCTTTTGCTTTCTCATTTGCTTCTACATACAAACGGGCTTTGGGCATACCAATTTGCTGGATCAGCTCATGGTAGTAAACATCGTGCTGTGAGGTAATCTTAGCTGTCGTATGTCCGGTCGTACCTTGCAGCAGTTGATCAGCATCAATGATGATGACATCCAGCCCGCGTTCTGTCATTTCAAACGCGGTAGCGATACCGGTAATACCACCGCCAACAATGATGACATCTGCTGTGAGATCCTCATCTACTGTAGGAAAAGAATGCTTTTGACTATCCGCTATCCATAACGATTTTGCCTGTTCCAATCCTTTATGTTCTTGCTCCATACTGTCGCCTCCAGTTAGTGACTTGTTATGTATAATTTTTCCACAATGAAGAAAATCATACATTTGAAAGGAAACTAGCCTGGCATACATAAAAAAATAGCCAACACATAAAAATAAACAAGATAAAAGGAAGGAGTGGTCAGACGTGTCAACAAAGCAGCCGAAGAAAACATTGCCGCCTCAGCATCAAAGTGAGCGTCCAGGTCTTGAATACAAAATGAATCCAAGGCCTGTTTTTGATCGAGAGATGCCGGATAAAAAATTAGCAGGGAAAACAGCCATTGTGACAGGTGGAGACAGCGGGATCGGAAGAGCAGTCTCGGTCTTATTTGCGAAGGAAGGCGCCAATGTCGCCATTGTTTACTTGAGTGAGCACCGCGATGCAGAGGAAACGAAGGACTATATTGAAAAGGCGGGAGGTCGCGTCATTTTAATTGCAGGTGATTTAGGAGATGAGGCGTTTTCAAATGAGGTCGTCAAAAAAACGAAGGATGCTTTCGGTTCCATAGATATTTTGGTGAACAATGCCGGGGAACAGCATCCGCAAAAAAGCATTGAACAGATTACCTCACATCAGCTTCTTCGAACATTTCAAACGAATATTTTTGCCATGTTTTATTTAACAAAAGCGGTACTTCCTCATTTAAAGAAAGGGAGCAGTATCATTAATACTGCATCTGTCACAGCCTATAAAGGGCATGAAACCTTGATCGACTATTCATCTACAAAAGGGGCAGTCGTGACATTTACGAGATCATTATCTTTATCGCTCATTAAGCAAGGGATTAGAGTAAACGGGGTAGCTCCGGGACCCATTTGGACACCCCTCATTCCATCGACCTTTACGGAAAAGGAAGTCTCTGAATTTGGCGGAGATGTTCCAATGGAGCGTCCTGGTGAGCCAGTAGAGCTTGCGCCGAGCTATTTATTTTTAGCGAGCGAAGACTCCTCTTATATAAATGGACAAATCCTGCATGTCAATGGCGGAACCATTTTAAATGGATAAACAAAAAACTTGCGGTAAAGAGACGAGTTGCTGCCCTCTTTGCCGCAAGTAAAATCATCATGATTAATGTAAGCAGTGTTCTGCATATTGAGCTGACAGGTCGTTGAATCGTTTTTCATCACGCTGATCCAGTGCCTTATCAATCTCTTCTCTAAGGAAGGTTAAGCGCTGTTTATAAAGCGCCTCATCTAAAACCATTTGAATATAGATGTCTAAAATCGTCACGCCGTTTTCTTCGGTTTTTTGGGTGTTGCGGGACTTCATGAGCTCAGCATACGTTTTTTTCTCTTTCATAAAGAATCCCCCCGATGCCTTTTTTATAGTATATGGATTGGCGAAGAAAAAATCAACAAGAATTTATAATTTTTAGACAATTTATTTTTGAGCGAAATCGACACCTCTTGTCCAATCGACACGATGTGATATATCTTAAAAAAGGCTTTTCGATAGATCGAATGGACTAAATAATACGATAAAAAAATGATTTTTAATAAATTTTGAAAAAATCCTGTCGTTTCTTATATGTTGGTGATAGATTAATAGTATCTAAAATAACCAAAAATTAACACAGGAGGAAATGAAGTGTCAGGAATTAGTGAAACACCTTTAGATTCATACGTCATTAATCAAACAACAATGGCGATCCTTCCGGTTGAAGAAGGAAAAAGAGTATATTCAAAAGTCATAGAAAGAGAGACAAGCTTTTACGTTGAATTAAAACCTCTGCAAATTATTGAACGCAGCTGCCGATTCTTCGGCTCAAGCTATGCAGGCAGAAAAGCGGGAACATATGAAGTAACAGGAATATCCCACAAGCCTCCCATTGTGATTGACTCATCCAATCATCTGTATTTCTTCCCAACCTATTCATCCAACCGTCCTCAGTGCGGCTGGATCTCCCACAAATACATTCATACCTTCCAGGAATCATCCCTCGGAGACACGGTGGTCATCTTTACAAATGAGCAAACCGTCAAACTCGATGTCTCATATAAGTCATTTGAGAGTCAGGTGCACAGAACAGCGTATCTCCGAACGAAATTTCAAGATCGCCTTGATGGTGGTCTTCCTAAAAAACAAGAATTTATGCTGTATCCAAAGGAACAACAGCTCAACCTTGTATACGATTTTATATTAAGGGAGCTTCGGAACAGATATTAACTAAAACCAGCGGCAGCCCAGCCGCTGGACTCCTTATGTTTAGCATATCGTCTTACTTTCTCGAAGAAAAAAACATTGAAAATTATATAACAAATTATATAATTTAAGTACAATGTATAAAATTTTATATAATGAGCGACAGAAAAGGGGATATGATGATGACTTATGATGAACTAGATACACCGGCGCTATTAATTGATAAACAGGTGATGATGGAGAATCTAGCTGCTATGCAGCAATATGCGGACCGTCAGCAAGTCAAACTGCGTCCTCATACGAAAACACATAAAACACCTGGTCTTGCGAAGGTGCAGGAGGAGATGGGCGCATCTGGCTTAACTGTAGCGAAAGTAGGGGAAGCAGAAGTGATGGCGGCGCATGGGCTAACAGATATCTTTATCGCCAATCAAATTGTAGGTGAGACAAAGCTGAAGCGAATTCGAAAGCTGGCAGGGTCGATACACATTTCATTTGGAATTGATTGTGTAGAGCATGTGCATCAAATTGAAGATGTCTTTCGTGGAGCAGAGAAAAAAGCGGAGGTTTTAATTGAGATAGAGGTTGGAGAAGAGAGGTCTGGTGTCATTGAAGAGAGTGATTTCCGTCAAATCTTGCAGGCGATAAAAACATGTGAGTTCGTTCATTTAAAAGGGATTTTTTCTCATGATGGTCATACATACAAGGCGGAAAGTAAAGCGCATTGTCAGACATTATATGAAGACGCTGTGAATCGAACGCTTCGGTTTGCACAGGTTGCAAAAGAATCAGGCATGCTGCTAGAGGTAGTGAGCATAGGATCAACACCACCGTTCTTATTTCAATTTGATATTCCAAAGGGAGTGACCGAAATCCGCCCAGGCACATACATCTTCATGGATGCCTCTCAGTCCAATGTGATCGGCACTTTTTCACATTGTGCAGCAGCCGTCCTGACGACAGTCATTAGTAAGCCAACAAATACTCGTGTCATTACAGATGTTGGTGCCAAAGGGCTCACGGCTCAAACCCGTACAAAAGGGCTGACGAAAACAAAGGGACTAGGCAAGGTAAAAGACTTTGATGATGTATTTGTTTCCAGTGTATTTGATGAGCATGCTATCATTTATCACGAAGGCTTCCGTCAGACTGTCCAGATCGGTGAGAAGGTGCAAATCATTCCAAATCATATTTGTCCCGCTGTCAATCTTCATGAAAAAGCCTATCTCATCCAAGATGGTGAAGTAGTCGAAGAGCTTGACATTGCTTGTAAAGGTAAACTTCAATAAATCAACAGGACAAGGCGACTTCGTTGGGGCATCATTATGATGACACGAGAACATCCACCATGCACATGAATTTGTTGAAACCAAATCCATATATCCAGTCGTCTATTGAGTGTGTATCGGTAGACTGTCCACCAAATGACAGAGAAATGTGGATCCTTAGACGTATTTTCAAGCAATTATTCATAAATCACAGAAGTGACACGAGCCGTCTGTTACAATAAAAGAAATCATTTCTTGCAAAGTGTTCGTATGTGGTAAAGGATACTCCTATTTTGACCGATATGAACGAATGGGAATAAGAAATGGAGGCTCTGTATGAAAAAACAATCGCAATTGCTGCTACTATTCACCTTGACAGTGACCTTACTAGCAGCCTGTCAGCAAGCAGGTCAATCGCCTTCAAAACAAGACACAAAAGAAGCTGCGTATGAACAATGGGTTCAGCGTTATATGGATGAGTTAAATGAAGCTTATGAAAACATGACCGACCAATTTATTTCAGATGGACAGGGAAAGATCCAAGTAAATAAAAAATTGAAAAAGGCGACGAAAGCCTTTGATCGTGTGATTCAAAAGGGGCTTGCTCATCAAGAAATTCCAACCGCTTATCAAAAGGCAGATGAACAATTAAAGACAGGTCTTCATTCATTTGAAAAAGGAATTGGTCAGGTGGAGCAGCTATTAAAGCGCCCAGATCAAGAAAAGCTGTTTATTTCCGCTACTCATCATCTCCAAGATGGATTGCAGAGGGCAGCTGCATTTATTGAAGAAGTAGGCCGCATTCAGCAATCAACGTAAAAAGCTTGGAAGGCGGACTTCCAGGCTTTTTTTACATATAAAGTATTTGCTTTAAGCGGCGCACACCTTCTTGAATCATGTTTTCGTCCGTACAAGCAAAGCCTAGCAGTAATCCCTTTCGATTGCTCTCAAAACAATAAGGACTTAATGGATAAATGCCAATACCTGCTGCTTTTGCTGCCTCAATACTGCCTTTTTCGTCAAAGTTTGGCGCTCCTTCCAAAAAGACATGAAGACCCGTATCTGTTCCATAAATATGAAAGTGCTTGTCAAATTGTTGTGTTAAAAGGGCATCCATCATGGCAGCCTGTCTTTTTTTATATAGCTGTCTCATTCGCCTGACATAACGCGTGAATTCTCCTTCTCTGAAAAAAGAGGCGAGTGTGATCTGTTCCATAATGGGCAGCTGTCTTTGAATGAGTGATTGCAAGGAAGCGATTTCTTTTATGACCGCTTTGGAGCCGATAATGGCAGCAAGGCGGATGCCTGGTGCCAGCACTTTGGAGAAGCTTAAGATATAAATCACATGGTCGGGTGCTTCTGAAAATAAGGAAGGAAGCGGTCCGCCATGATAACGATAATCTCCATCAAAATCATCCTCTAGTATATAAGACTGATGACTGACAGCAAATTTTAGCAGCTGCTGCCTTCTGCTCACACTCATACATACACCGGTTGGACGCTGATGGGAGGGCGTCACCGCAATCAGCTTTGTTTTTCGTGGTAATGTATTCACCATGATCCCTTCTTCATCGACGGGCGCGGGATAAATGTTCATTTCACGATGCATAAAGGAAAGCCTTGCTCCAGGAAAGCCTGGATCTTCAACAGCTACTATATCGCCTTTTTTAAGCAATACCTGTGAAATCAAATCAATGGCTTGCTGCGTGCCTCCTGTTAACACGATTTGATCCTCTTCTACATCGATGCCGCGTTCTACTGATAAGTATTGGCGTATTTCTGAACGTACTTCCCATAAACCATGCGGGGAGGAATAGCCCCAATCTTTCATCTCTAATCGCTGTAATGCTTTTGTGAGCGAGCGTTTCCATATGTTTTGAAAATGTTCATCGATGGCTGGTTCCTGATGACGAAAATCAATATCAAGCTTCTCATGAAATTGATTGGCCGACAGCCAGTGGTTCATTTGTTTCTCCGCCTCTTGAAAGTGTGGTCTTACCGGAAGAGGAAAAGGCGGCTCACCTTGATGGGGAGTGGAGGCCGCATAGTGATCACTTGAAATGACCTTCGTACCGCCTCTTCTAGATGTGCTGACATATCCTCTTGCCAGCAGTTCATCATAAGCAAGCTGTATAGTTGATCTTGATACATTGAGCTCCTGTGCTAATACGCGTGTCGGTGTTAACTGATCATCGGGGTTCAGTTTTTGGGAATGAATTTGTTGAATGATCTCAGTCACGATTTGCTGCCAGAACGGGGTAGTACTTGAGCGGTCTAAATAAATATACATCGGACACCTTCTCTCATTGTCACATATAACATGATGATGACACGGGAATATGGAGTGGTCAATAGCATCGTTTTTGGATATAGGAAGTAAGCCAAAAGGTGTGTACACTGTTCTCATATGCTTATGACTAGAGGAGAGAGTGAAATGATCCCTGCAGCTAAAGAAGAAACCGCACACCTATCCATCATTCCATTTATATTCGTTTTATTTGGTCTTTTTATGATTACAACCGCAGTGAATCTGCAGGTGCCCCTTTATACGTTGTATGCCGAACAAGCAGGGTACGGAAAGGCGGCGACAGCCCTTGTATTTGCTGCATATGTCTTCGGACTGATTCCAGTTTTACTTTTTCTTGGCGGGATATCTGACCGGGCTGGACGCAAACCGGTTTTATTGGTCGCACTTAGTTTTTCATTATGTGCTACCTTATTGATGATCGTACATCCTACCATTCAGATGCTCTTTTTGGCGCGGCTGCTGCAAGGGGTGGGGCTTGGCCTAAGTGTTGGCACATGCACTGCTTATTTGATTGCTTTATATCCAGAAAAATCAAGCTGGATTCCAACTTTTATTGCGTTATGCAGTTCGGTTGGCTTTGGGGGCGGTGCTCTTTTTACGGCACTTCTTTCTTTTCAGTATGTGACGCTTGCGCCGCTTAGTTATTGGATTGTGCTGGTCTTTTTAATCCTAACGATCGTGGGTGTCTTCTTTTTCGTTCCGCCTGTACAAGGAGATGCAGATAAACCGATGATGAACATGCCAACATTTCCAAAAGGAACAATGCCAGCGAATGCAGCGATTGCTGTCGCGTGGTCAGTGTGTGGCCTTGTGATTTCGGTTTTGCCAGCACAGCTTAAATTGAATGGATATGAATTATGGGTAGGGCCGGCACTGTTTTTGATTAATATGTCAGGTGTCCTGATGCAGCCTTTTGTTCGCAAAATGAATAGCACAGCAGCGCTCCTTGCCGGATTTATCTGTCTTCCATGTGGATACGGTCTCTTGCTATTTGGAGCAAATGGTGGGTCAATCATTCTTGTGCTTGCCGGAACGATGCTTGCGGGTACTGCCTGCTATGGATTTACTTATTTAGGCGGTCTTCAGCTTATTGTCGAGCGGGGAAAAAAGGAGGCAGCTAGAGCCGTTGCCGGGTTTTATTTGTTTGCCTATTTAGGTCTGGGTCTTCCAAGTGTTTTTGTCGGGCTCTTCGCTGATCTGTTCGGAACTCAGGTGGTTTTAACCGTCTTTTTCTTGGTCGTTTTGGCAGCTTGTCTCATCCTTTTGATGTCAAGTGTCAGACAGAAACAAAAGTGAGGAGTCTTGCTTTCTCTTTTGCCTTCCATTCGTTTAAAATAAAGGCATGAGAGGGGAAGATGACATGAAACAAGTGCAGCTGGACGGCGCGTCGTGCAGGTCGCAAGAAGAGCTTCATGACCAACTAAAAACAGTTTTACACCTTCCTGACTACTACGGGAAAAATCTCGATGCCCTATGGGACTGTTTGACAGGAGAAGTAAATCTGCCAGTAGAGCTGACATGGGTGAATTTTGACACGAGCAAGGACGCTCTTGGCGAGTATGCAGAAAGCGTAAAGCAGTTATTTCAAGAAGCAGAAGAGGAATTGAAGGGACAATTTCAAGTGAGTATTCAATAACGATGAAGAAGCAGCCGACATTAGAGGCTGCTTTTTTCTGAATTTTCTCCTGCAATGATATGAATGTAGACAATGCTAATTATACGGAATCATTTAAAAAGAACACTACCGGCAGATTAAAAGATTGAGTTATCTGAGTTTTAAAAGTTTTTCATTGTGGGTTCATAAAAATATGTTGCGTGCAGGAAACTTTCGTTAAAATATGTTATAGTGGAACCTACATTGATAGACTAAGATAGAGTGAGGGTTCGGAAAGGATGAAGGAGAAAACAAGATCAAAAAGAAGGCTGAGACCTTGGGTGAAAGTCGTGCTGTTTATCATGGCATTTGTCATGGTGATGGCAATATCTGTGACAGGATATGCTTACTATAAAATTTCAAAAGCGTCGAATAAGGCGCAAGTGTCATTAGAAAGAGGAGACACCTCGCAAAAGCGTGTGAAAGCTTTTGATCCAGGAAAGGACAGCTTCTCGGTCCTGCTGCTTGGAATTGACAGCCGTCCAGGTGAAACGGTAGACGAAGCAAGAAGTGATGCGGTCTTACTGGCGGCTGTGAACCGAACAGAGAAAACCATCAAGCTCCTCAGTATTCCTCGTGATTCTTATGTAGATATTCCGGGAAGAGGATATGATAAAATCGCCCACGCCCATGCGTTTGGAAGTGCAGATTTGTCAGTCAAAACGGTCGAAAACCTGCTGAACATTCCTGTAGACTATGTGATTTCAGGGAACTTTAAGGCGTTTCAAGACATTGTAGATGAGCTAAACGGAATTGACGTAACGATTGAAGATGAAGGTATCGCAAAACAAATGGAAAAGGATTCAAAAGGGAAAGTTCATGTACAAACAGGAACACATACGTTAAATGGCGAAGAAGCATTAGCCTTTGTGAGAACGAGAAAGGCAGATAGTGACCTCATGCGCGGGAAGCGCCAAATGGAAGCACTTCAAGCCATCTTTGAAAAGTCTAAATCCATTTCTTCGATCCCATCCTATGACAACATCATTGATACACTTGGTGACAATGTTTCAACCAATCTGTCCATGAAGCAGTTTATCGGTCTTTTCCCGTTATTGAGCTCATTGACATCAGTAGATACCATTCAGCTAAAGGGCCATGATTATCAGCCTGGGAATGTGTATTACTTTGAGTTAGATGGCGCTGGATTAGAAGAAGTGAGAACAGAGCTGAGAGAACAGCTTGAATTATCATAAAGAAGCATTAGCCTGCCGCTGTGGCAGGCTTTTTGCTTTGAATGGGGAAGCGCGACAATGAAGCAAATTCAATTCGCTTGATGAAGAAAATACCGTGTCAGCAGTTCCTCTACCCGGTGACGTATACGTGGATTAAAGTATTTATGTTTTTCTTCATAGCCATCCATGATAAATAGATACGTTGTAAATCCTTCATCGTGTTCAATTTGCTGTACCTTCATTTTTTCTTTACGTAAATGCTGCTTTAGTTCATAAAGTGCTTTCTGTGCTTCCTTTAAGGCGGAGGTCACAAGCTGAATGTATGGTTCATTTAGTTTAAATGTTTGATGTTGTTTTAAGTGAGTCAAATCACGATTGAGGATGGAGACGACCATTGGAAGAAAGATGGCCTGTTCCATCATCTGAAGCTGTATTCTTGATAGTCTCGTCATGTCCAAGCCTGCTTTCTTTCTTGATGGAACACATGTTCTTATTTATTATACCGAATGAGTCAAATAATCTCAAGGGGGGGATTCATTTGTATATTTTTATGTTTTCCATGTAAAATGAAAAGTAGACAAACCTTGAAGGAGTCAAACAAGTTGACATCATTTCTTTCCCTATTTACTCACGAAAATATCACATCATTTTTTGAGAGCTACAAGGCCTTTGGACCGATTGTGGCCATATTGCTCCCTTTAATAGAAGCATTTCTTCCGTTTTTACCACTCGTTGCGTTTGCTGTAGCGAATGCAAATGCATTCGGCCTTTGGGAAGGATTTTTATTGACCTGGATTGGCGCAAGTGCAGGGTCTATTCTTGTCTTTTTACTGATCAGAAAGTTTGGACAGATGAGAATGCTCAACTTTATCAGCAGGCATCCTTCCATTAAAAAATTGATGCTTTGGGTGGAGAAGCGGGGATTTGGTCCATTATTTATTTTACTTTGCTTTCCTTTCACGCCCTCTGCTGCCGTCAATGTTGTAGCGGGTTTATCAAGAATTAGTTTTTGGCAATTCTCATTAGCTACTTTATCTGGCAAGTGTGTCATGCTCTTTATCATTAGTTTTATTGGTTATGATCTTTCTGCTTTAGTTAAGAATCCGTTAAGAAGTGTTTTTGCGGTTCTAGTTATTGCGTTATTATGGTATGTTGGAAAGAGAGTAGAAAATAGGTTAAACATTCGAATGAGCAAACGTGAGGACAAAGGAGGCTCTTAATGAAAAAGAAGCCATTGCTATGGTTGATGATTATTACAGGCATCGTCTTATTGTTCCAAGTCAAGAATTTCATGTTTGTCACGTACAAAGTAGAAGGGGTTAGTATGGACCCAACTTTTACAGATGGAACAGAATTATTAATCAATAAGTTCTCGCCAAAACTCACGAAAATTAGCCGGTTTGATTATGTGTTATTTCACGGACCTAAAAATCAAATCTTGATCAAGCGAGTCATTGGACTCCCAGGAGAAACGATCAAGTATGAAGATGATCAGTTATTTGTCGATGGTGAAAAAAAGAAGGAACCTTATTTAAAAGAGCAGAAACAACATAAAATGGGGAACGTTCTGACAGGGGATTTTCAGCTGAAAGCCATCACAGGAGACGATAAAATCAAAAACAATCATTACTTTGTGGTCGGAGATAACCGAATACATAGCTTCGACAGCCGGCATTTTGGCACCATTTCAAAGGATCAAGTTGTCGGTGTTAAAAGAAATACCAGTGAATAAAAAAAGGCGCTCTGCACATGCAAAGCGTCTCTTTTTATTTTGCGGCTTTATAATCAGGCTGCCTTTTTGCCCATACGTGATGTAAGAAGCGGAAAAACGGTGGCAGCATTGCAATGACGAGAATAATTCTGACGACTTGTACAGCCACAACAAAGGTAGAATCCTCATGCAGTGTAACCGCAGTTGTTGCCATCTCTGCAATACCGCCAGGCGAAAAAGCAAGAATGGCTGTAATGACAGAGATACCTGTGATCTCAGCGATGGCAATAGAGCTGAGGACAGTCGCAGCAATTAGCCCAGCTGAGCTGACGACAGCCACAATGAGAGTGTTTTTTAGCCCGACAAACATTTCTTTATTCATTTTTGAACCGATGGTTGCACCTAGAAATACTTGAGACGCAATGTTCGCTTGTGCCGGCCAATAAGGAATCAAATCATAACCTATGAGTGCGCCCGCACCAACTTGAAGAGCTGCGACGCCTAGCATGCTGCCGATCAGCCAAGGAGCAGGGAAATGAAGACGAACTGCTAGGCGTGACATGAGCCAGGCACCTAAAATAAGCGCAGCGGTCCAAGAGATGTTTGAAAGGGTGAAAACACCCGAAGAAAAAGCGCTCCCTTGCGTAACTACAGCCACATCCGCTTGGTTTTTTGTATTTAAATAAAACACTGTAAATGGGATAGTGAGTACAACCATTAATACACGTATCGTTTGCACAAGACTCACAACAGCTGTATTGGCTCCCACCTCTTGGGCAATGCCCGGCATAGCGGATAAACCGCCGGGGGCAGTTCCGACAAAGCTTGTCAGCATATCTGTTTTGCTCAGCTTCCATAAGACAAAGCCTGAGAGCATCGCCAGTAGAATAGAAAAGACGAGCATGAAACTCACAGGGAGCCAATTTTCAGCGAAAATGTGAAGGACCTTCATATTCATTTTCTGTCCGAGTTCGATTCCGAGAATGAATTGACCAAGGAGCAGCCATCTGCTGTGAATACGTAAGGTGCTAGTTCCTTTACGCTGAAACAGGGTGGGGCGGCGCATAGAAATAAAAGCTGCGGTTATTAATGTACCTACCATCCAGCCAATGGACATACCTGTTAAAGACAAAAGAAATCCACCTAAACCGCTTATCGCAATGAGAATGAGATCGGTTCGAAGGCTGTTTCCTTGTTTCATCACATGTAAACCTTCTTCCTATATGTTTGTTCAGTAAGTGAAATGTTGTTAACTTCACTATAATACAAAAGTCTCTATAAATAAAATACGAATTTTTTCACTATTTTCATAAGATTATCTTATCACTAAATGATTAGTACATTTTTATAAAGAAAGATATCATTTTTACCAAAAACAAAGTCTATATACAACGATTTTCCCCTATTTATGTTATCGGTTGACTATCATTTTCAATTACACTACACTACATAGTGTGGGGTGATAACATGAAAATTCCTTCTTTTAAATATAATGAAAAGGGATTGAATCGTTTTTTTGGTCCTTTAGAGGGAAGAATTATGGAGATCCTTTATGAAGGTGAGGATATGCCGATTAAAGAGGTGCAGCAAAAGCTGTCAGATGAGAAGCCGATTAATTTCAACACCGTGATGACTGTGCTGAACCGCTTAACCGAAAAAGGAATTGTGGAGAAAAAAACAAAAGGGCGCTCATCTATTTATAATCCTATTTTAACAAAAGAAGAATTTCTAAATGAGCAAACAAAATGGATTACACAAGGATTGATGGATGATTTCGGTCCACTGGCAGTGAATCATATGGTGGATGCGATTGAAAGTGCTGATCCTGAATTACTCAAAGTACTAGAAGCACGGCTAGCATCTAAAAAAGAGGAGCAGCAAAATGAATAAAATGAAGTCGAGTCTGCTGTTTTCAGGCGGTATATTGATTGGTTTAGCCATTTTTTATCAGATGGGGTATTACGTGCTTTCAAGCTTTTTTGGCTGGAATCAAGCATATAACCTGATCCATGTATGCCAGTCTGTGCTCGAATTCTATGGATTCACTCCTTTAAAATACTTTCTGGATGCCTTAGTCCTCTACACATTGGGTTTTGCGATTTTTTATATGACGAAACAAATCAAAAAGTACATTCAATTCAAGCAAAATCTGATGCTTGCAGTCGATCACCAGTCAACCGAATCTTTATCTGAGAAATATGCTAATGACATCATCGTGTTTCATTGTCATGAACCGCTTGCTTTTGCAATGGGGATGTTTCACCCAAAGGTTTATTTATCAACAGCTCTCATGGACATGCTGGATGAAGAAGAGATTGACGCTGTAGTTCATCACGAATTGCATCACAAATACAGCTATGATCCTTTAAAGGCTTTCATGTTCTCAATGCTCACAAAAGTCATTTGGTACATTCCAGTGTTAAAGCATATGAGACAAAGCTACTCTGTTTTTCGTGAAGTGATTGCAGATGACTATGCCATTCAGAAGACAGGTACTGAGCTTGGAGTAGGGCAGGCCCTTTTGAAGCTGATTAAAAAGAGAACCCAGTTTCAAAAACAAACAAAGTTTGCGGTGTCCTTTGGGGATCGGGCATTGAATTTAAGAATACAAAAAATCTTAAATCCAACTTACAATATTCCTTTTAATGTACCAATGATTCCAATCGTCACATCAGCCATTCTGATGGTGGTCTTAATGATTATGCTCAACCTTAATTACTAATTTTTTTACTTATTAACATTACATTGTGTAGTGTAAAAACAGGAGGAAATCACTATATGAAAACAAATCAAGAAATAGGAACACTTTTTGTACGCGTTATTTTAGGTATTATTTTCTTTTTACATGGGCTTCAGGCATATCAAGGAGGGCTGGGAGGCACAGCAGCATTCTTTGGACAAATCGGTGTACCTGAATTTATGGCCTATATTGTGAAGACAATTGAGCTAGTCGGTGGTATTGCCTTGATTTTAGGTCTAGGAACACGTATTTTCGCAGCATTATTCGTACCAATTATGGCAGTAGCGATTATCACTGTTGGTTTTTCTAGAGGATTTGTTGGTGGCTATGAATTTGAACTTTCGCTGCTCGTCATGGCGCTTTATTTGACTCTTAGCGGCAGTAAGCTGTTGTCAATTGATGGGATACTCAAGCATCAGCAGCAAAGCAATGAAGCAAAATTTCATTAAAAGATCATAAAAAAACTCCTTCTGCTATTTTGGGCAGAGGAGTTTTTTTAATGGTCGAATTCTCATTTTCTCGTTTGAAAATAAGGAAGGGATGTGAGGCTTTGCTACATTTAGCGCTTTCTTTAATAGATTGAATGAACGAAAAATCGATTTCATTTTTTGACGGAACATACGATCTCCTATTAAAATAGGACTATCTATGATACATGGTGCGTTAAAAGATATAAAAACCATACAGCATGCTGCTGCTCATCTTGAGCGATACGTTTCATTAGCTCTTTTGTTCCTTGATCCCGGACATAGTCTGATACGCTTAAGTAAAAATCGACCGTTTTTTGTTCATCTTTAAAGGCAAACATAAGTCCTTCTCTGAATTGGTCTGGACAAGGTTCTGTTACGCTTGGTTTGTGGTTTTTCCCTGTTAAAGAATAATATAGCTTTGAAAATAGTTGATAGTGTCTGACTTCATCCTGGCGTATTTCTTGAATGATCTTTTTTGCTTCAGGATTTTTTGCCTTTTGGGCAAGTTTTTCGTAGCATTGGATCGCAGAATACTCACCATTAATCGCTTTCTCAAGGTCTGAAATGATCCTTGTGTTTTGGCGCATGTCATAAGGCGAGTAGTCATAGTAACCGTAATACATGATATTGCCAGCCTCCTTTTAGTTCATGATGGTTTATGATATGAAAAGAGTGAGGAAAGGTGCCTATGTCTTTTTTCAGAAAGGAGAATGGGAACGTGATCGGAAAATAGCTATTTACCTTTATTTTCGCTAGAATATGAGTACATAAGAAAGGTGTTGTGGAACGTGGAGATTCAGTTTTTAGCAGGCAGATCGGGGAGTGGAAAAACGACTGCAATCTTAGAGGAAATCAAAGAACAGCTTCGGCTTGATCCGTTGGGTCCGCCAATCATTTTTTTAGTCCCGGATCAAATGACATTTTTAATGGAATATGAGCTTGCGAAAACGTCTGAAGCTGGTGGAATGATCAGAGCTAAAGTATTTAGTTTCACTCGTCTTGCTTGGTCTATTTTACAGCAGACTGGTGGAGCGAACCGGCAATTTGTGACAAGCACAGGAATTCAAATGCTTTTAAGAAAAGTGATTGAAGAGCAGAAAGACAAGTTTAAAGTATTCAAAAAAGCGAGTGATAAGCCGGGGTTTGTGGAGCAAATCGAAAAAACGATGGCTGAATTCAAAAGATACTGTATGCTGCCAGAGGATATTGAGAAGATTTCAGCGTCTAGCATGCATTCAGAGTATACAGAAGAAAGACGGGCAGCCGAAAAATTGCATGATCTCCATGTTCTTTATCAGCAGATGGAGCAGCATTTACAAGATGAATATGTGCACTCAGAAGACTATTTGACTCTTCTTTCCCAGCAAATTCCTTCAGCTGAAGAAATAAAAGGAGCACACATCTATATAGATGGTTTTTATCAATTTACACCGCAGCAGCTTCTTGTCATTGAACAGCTCTTGCTGCATGCAGCAAAAATAACTGCGGCTTTCACAGTAGATCGATCCTATCATGATAGGCAGCCAAATGAACTTGATTTATTTCGTATGACAGGTAAAACGTATTTCCAGCTCTATAAGCTTGCTAAAGAGTGCGGAGCTGACATTTCTGAAAATATTTTTGAAAGAAATCATCGGCACCTTTATACACCAGATCTTGCTTATTTAGAACACCAATATGAGCAGCGGCCCGTTCAGCCATATCAGGAAAACACCCCTCATCTCACAGTGTCTAAAAGTGCAAATAAACGAGCTGAAATTGAGGGAGTAGCGAGAGATATCCTTGATTTAGTGAGAGAAAAAGGACTCAGACTGCGAGATATCTCGATTGTAGCGCGGCATGTAGATGACTATAAAGATACGTTAAAAGAGGTTTTTCGAGATTACGATATTCCTTTTTTTATTGATGGAAATGAATCGATGCAGTATCATCCGCTCATTGAATTAATTCGTTCGAGCTTGGATGTCATAAAAGGAAATTGGCGGTATGAAGCGGTATTTCGCTGCGTGAAAACAGAGTTCTTATTTCCGCTTGAAATCACTAAGAACAAAGCGAGAGAGCAGGCAGATCAGCTTGAAAACTATTGCATTGCTTATGGTGTAAAAGGAGAGCGCTGGACAAACGGTTCCCGGTTTCATTACAGGCGTTTCCAATCATTAGATGAGGATTTCAGGCAAACAGATCAAGAAATTGAAATGGAACAAATGCTAAATGACGTCAAAGAATGGATCGCGCCCCCGCTTTACCAGTTGCAGAAAAGGCTCAAAAAAGCGCAAAAGGTAAGGGACATGGTAGAGGCTGTCTATGTCTTTTTAGAAGAGATACAAGTACCAGATAAGCTTGAAAAGGCGAGGCTTGAGGCTGAAGAAGCAGGTCGATTAGCTGAAGCAATGCAGCACGGGCAAGTATGGGATGCGGTGATTCAATTAATGGATGAATTTGTTGACATGCTAGGTGACGAAGAGCTCTCATTTCCCTTATTCCAACAGATGATAGATACAGGGTTAGCTTCTCTAAAATTCGCTTTGATTCCGCCTTCACTCGACCAAGTATTTATTGGAAGTATGGATTTATCCAGAATGTATCAAGTGAAGTGTACGTTTATCATTGGTGTAAATGATGGCGTTATTCCCGCACGTCCCTCTGATGAGAGTGTATTGTCTGAGGATGACCGAGAATGGTTAAAACGAGCAGGAGCAGAGCTAGCAGAGACAGGAAAAGAACGGCTGCTAGATGAGCAATTTTTAATTTACCAAGCGTTATCAAGTCCATCCCGTCATTTGTATCTATCCTATGCGGCTTCTGATGCAGAAGGACGTTCTCTATTGCCTTCGACACTCATCAAGTATTGCCAAGAGCTTATGCCAAATCATCAACAGGCTCTTTATGTGTTAGATCCAGAACAACTGGAAGACGATGAGCAATTAAAATTTGTAGCGAATGAGCATGTTTCGTTGTCGTATACCATCTCACAGCTGCAGCAATGGCTCAATCAATATCCCATCAGCAGTGTATGGTGGAGTGTCTATAACTACTTAATGACATCTCCTCATCGGGATGTATCAAAAAACATCATGTCAAGCTTGTTCTTTACAAATCGAGCGAAGCCATTAAAGCCTAATGTCACAAAAGAGCTTTACGGTGACCATATTCAGGGCAGTGTTTCAAGAATGGAGAAGTTCAATGCGTGTGCATTCTCTCACTTTGCTTCCCACGGTTTAAAACTAAAGGATCGACAATTTTACAAATTGGAAGCACCCGATATCGGCCAATTGTTTCACTCGGCTTTGAAGCATATTTCAGATACGCTAGTTGAACAAAAAAAGGATTGGAAAAACCTAACGAAGGAAGATTGTGTCACCTATTCAAGACATGCAATCGAACAGCTTGCTCCGCGTCTTCAAAAGGAAATTCTATTAAGCTCTAATCGGCATGCTTATATTAAAGAAAAGCTTCAGAAAATCTTGATTCGAGTCTCTTCTATATTAAGTGAACATGCCAAATTGAGTGGATTTTCTCCGGTAGGGCTTGAGTTAGGTTTTGGAGGTCAAGGGCCTTTGCCGCCGTTTACTTTTCAATTAAAGAATGGCTGCACGATGGAGCTTGTCGGAAGGATTGACAGGGTAGATAAGGCAGAAGGTTCAAAAGGGCTGCTTTTAAGAATCGTCGATTACAAATCCAGTGAGAAAGGTCTTGACCTAGCAGAAGTATACTATGGTCTTGCCTTGCAAATGCTCACATACTTAGACCTAACCATTACGTATTCGAAAGAGTGGCTCGGCGTAGAAGCAACGCCTGCTGGCATTTTATATTTCCATATTCATGATCCGCTCATTCAAGCACCGATTCCACTTGCAGAGGATGAAATTGAGCAGGAAATCTTCAAGAAATTTAAAATGAAGGGTTTATTGCTTGAAGATGTGGAAGCAGTAAAGCTAATGGATCAAACGCTTGATTCAGGTAGATCGCAAGTCATTCAAGCCGGTTTGAAAAAGGATGGGTCTTTCCGTTCTGATTCGGCAGTTTTAAGTGAGGATCATTTCCATATACTCACACAACACGTTCGGCGCACATTTGAAGAAGCAGGCGAAAGAATTACAAATGGAGAGGTCGCAATTAATCCATATAAATTAAAGGATCAAACACCTTGCCGCTTTTGTTCATTCAAGTCTATTTGCCAATTCGATGAATCAATAGAAGATAATGATTTTAGGGTGCTCACCTCTGAAAAGGATGATGTTGTGATAGAACGGATCAAAAAAGAAGGGGATCAGTATGCAAATACCAAAACCGAATAACAGTACGTGGACGGATGACCAGTGGGAAGCCATCGTTTCAGAAGGACAAGATATCTTGGTTGCGGCGGCGGCAGGGTCAGGTAAAACAGCTGTTTTGGTTGAACGCCTGATTCGAAAAATGACCCGGCCTGAACATCCAGTTGATGTGGATCGTCTGCTCGTTGTGACTTTCACAAATGCTTCTGCGGCAGAGATGAAGCATCGGATCACAGAAGCACTTGAAAAAGAATTAGCCAAAAACCCTGGGTCTCTTCATATGAGAAGGCAGCTGTCCCTCATGAATCGAGCTAATATTTCAACCTTGCACTCCTTTTGCTTGCAGGTTTTGCGCACCTTTTACTATGAAATTGATCTTGATCCAGGCTTTCGTTTGGCTGACCAAACAGAAGGAGAATTATTAGGAGATGAAGTGTTAGACGAACTGTTTGAGGATGAATATAAGGCTGGAAAGCCATCATTCTTTGAATTGGTTGATCGTTATACATCTGACCGTCACGACTTAGATTTGCAATGGCTCGTGAAGAGAATTTATGAGTTTTCGAGATCTCATCCTTCTCCGGAGCAATGGATGCGGGCATTTCTTTCACTTTATGATGTAGATGCTCAAACAAAAGTAGAAGAATTACCGTTTTATCCATATATCAAAGAAGATCTTTCTCTCGTTCTCCGGAGCTGCCAGGAGCTGCTTGAACGAGCTCTTTCGCTATCAAAAGAACCAGGCGGCCCAGCACCGAGAGCAGAGAATTTTATAGATGATTTAGAGCAAGTCAATGAATTAATCCGTCATCAAGATGATTTTGAGAAGCTTTATGAGCTTTTGCCGAACGTCAATTTTAAAAGGCTCAAAACGTGCAAAGGGGACGAATATGACCCTGCTCTCTTAGAAAAATCCACAGATGCACGTAATCAAGCAAAAAAACAATTAGAAAAACTAAAAGATGAATACTTCATGCGCAGTCCTGCCCAACATTTAAAAAGCTTAGCTGAAATGAAGCCAGTTGTGGAGACGCTTGTAGAGCTTGTGATCCAATTTGGTGAGCGTTTCGAAAGAGCGAAGCAGGAAAAGTCAATTGTCGACTTTTCGGATTTAGAGCACTATTGCTTACGCATTTTAGCGGAGCAGGATGCAGAAGGACATTTGATCGAAACAGAAGCTGCCAAATACTATCAACAGCAGTTTGAAGAAGTGCTCGTTGATGAATACCAGGATACAAACCTTGTACAAGAAACGATTTTAAAGCTTGTATCTAAAGGAGAACATTCTGCTGAGGGCAATCTGTTTATGGTTGGTGATGTAAAGCAGTCTATTTATCGTTTTAGACTGGCAGAGCCTATGCTCTTTTTAAACAAATATAAACACTTTCAACCAGACGGCAAAGAAACAGGGAAGAGAATCGATTTAAATAAAAACTTCCGTAGCCGTT
This sequence comes from Bacillus sp. FSL W8-0920, assembly GCF_038593215.1. NCBI lineage: Bacteria > Bacillati > Bacillota > Bacilli > Caryophanales > Bacillaceae > Bacillus > Bacillus sp. FSL W8-0920. The sequence goes on from NZ_CP151974.1 coordinate 1,091,045, forward strand.
CAGATGTTTTAGATAGTACGAACTTTTTGTTCAAGCAGCTGATGGGGGAAACAGTGGGAGAAATTGAATATGATGAACAAGCTGAATTAAAGCTTGGAGCGAGTTATCCAGAAAGCAAAGATACAACGACAGAAATGCTTCTTGTCCACTTAGATCAGCAGGAAGCAGAAACCGGCGAAGAGCGAGAAGAGCTCGAGACCGTCCAATTTGAAGCGAGAATCATTGCTGAAAAAATAAAAGAATTAGTGGAGCAGCCATTTCAAGTGTACGATGCAAAGCAGCAAATGACCCGTAATTTGCAGTATCGTGACATTGTCATTTTGCTTCGGTCTATGCCTTGGGCTCCGCAAATGATGGAGGAATTAAAGAAGCAGGGAATCCCTGTATATGCGAATCTTTCCTCTGGTTATTTTGAAGCAACAGAGGTGTCTGTCATTCTTTCATTGTTAAAAGTCATCGATAATCCATATCAGGATATCCCGCTTGCTGCTGTTTTAAGATCACCTATTGTTCATTTAGACGAAAATGAATTGGCTCTGATTCGAACGAGTGATAAAAAAGGCACGTATTATGATGCTGTAAAGGCATTCATGAGTGTGACGCATTCTGATCACCCTACATGCAAAAAACTAGAGCGATTTTTCCAATTACTGCGCAAGTGGCGTGATTTTTCTATCAATCATTCGGTGGCAGAATTAATTTGGGAAGTCTACCGTGATACGCAGTATCTTGATTATGTTGGCGGAATGCCTGGAGGTAAGCAGCGACAGGCAAATCTTCGTGCCCTTTATGACCGGGCTAAGCAATACGAAAAAGCTGCCTTTAGAGGGCTATTCCGATTCCTTCGTTTTATTGAAAGAATGCAGGAGCGTGGGGATGATCTTGGTGCAGCAAAAACGTTCAGTGAAACAGAGGACGTTGTGCGCATGATGACGATCCATAGCAGTAAAGGATTAGAATTTCCAGTCGTCTTTACCGCAGGGCTCGGCAGAAACTTTAATATGATGGACTTAAACCAGCCCTATTTACTTGATAAAGAACTAGGCTTTGGAAGCAAGTACATCCATCCTGAGCTGAGAATTAGTTATGCGACATTACCACTTGTGGCGATGAAAAAAAAGATGAGAAAAGAGTTGTTATCTGAAGAATTAAGGGTCCTATATGTAGCGCTCACAAGGGCTAAAGAAAAATTATTTCTAGTCGGCTCTGTCAAAAATCAGGTGAAAGCATTAAGCAAATGGCAAAATGCCGCAACCGGAGAAGAGTGGCTGCTCCCTGATTTTGAACGGTATCAATCGAAAACATACTTAGATTTCATTGGCCCTGCCCTTATCCGTCATCAAGCGATGTCATCTGTTTTAGAAGAAACAGGAGATATTGTTCTTTCGCATCCGTCTACATTCACTATCTCATTTACGCAAGCTTCTGATCTTTTAAAGGAAGATATGTCACTTGAAAAAAAGGAGCAAGACGAGATTGTACAAGCATTGATCGATGGTCTACCTGTTGAAGGATATGGTGATGCTGATGAGAAGGTGGCAGAGAGACTCTCATGGAAATATCCGTATCTAGCGGCCTCGCAAGTCGGCACAAAGCAGTCTGTTTCCGAGATAAAAAGAATGAAAGAAATACAGGATGAGTACAGTGTTCCTTCTTCTATTCGAAAAGCTCGTGCAACATTGTATGACCGGCCAGCTTTCATGAAGAAAAAAACACTCACTGCCGCAGAACAAGGCACCGCAATGCATACAGTGATGCAGCATATCCCGCTTCCTTCTGAGGAGCCCTATGATGAATCACGTATAGGACACCTGCTCGAATCCTTACAGCAGCGAGACTTGCTAACAGATGAGCAGATCCAATCAATTAATCAAGAAGGAATTGCTTCTTTCTTCTCTACTTCAATTGGTCAAAAACTGCTAAAAGCGGACTGGGTAAAACGAGAGGTGTCATTTAGTATGGTGTTACCTGTTAAAGAGGTATACAGTCATATTGATACTGAGGGAGAGCCTGTTCTGATTCAAGGGATGATTGACTGTTTATTTGAAACAGATGGAAAGCTATATTTACTAGATTATAAAACTGATAGAGTACAAGGCAGATATACAGTTGACGCTGCTGAACCGATCTTGAAAAAGCGTTATGAAACCCAAATAGCCTTATATGCAAAAGCTGTAGAGCGTTTGACAAACAGAACATTAGAGGAGAAAATTCTCTATTTCTTCGATGGAAATTTAGAAATTTCTTTATAAATGTATCGGAATGAGAGGTGAATCACATGAGGATTCTGCATACAGCGGATTGGCATTTAGGGAAAACCCTTGAAGGTCGAAGCCGGCTTGATGAGCAAGCACAGTTTTTGGATGAACTGTATCAAATCGTGAAAGACGAACACATTGATGTCATTGTGATGGCCGGTGATGCCTTTGATACTGTGAATCCGCCTGCTAGAGCAGAGCAGCTTTTTTATGAAAGTCTATCTGCCTTATCTGATAAAGGAAAACGCCAGGTAGTGGTCATTTCAGGCAACCACGATAATCCGGATCGTTTATCAGCCGCATCACCTTTAACAAATGATCAAGGGATTCATTTAATTGGATATCCGACAAATGACATCATCCGTGTCGATGTTCCTTCTGCGGATGAACGTTTATCCATTGCAGCACTCGCTTATCCGTCTGAGGCGAGACTAAATGAGGTGCTAGCTGAAACATTTGAAGAGAAATTGCTTCGTGATCATTACAATTTAAAGATTCAACAAGCGTTTCAACATTTAAGTAATCAATTTCAACCGGATACGGTCAATATGGCAACAAGCCACATTTATGTGGCAGGGGGGAGTCAAACAGATTCAGAAAGACCGATTGAAGTAGGCGGCGCATATACTGTTGCGGCTGAAAGCCTGCCAGAATCCGCTTGCTATGTTGCACTTGGTCATTTGCACAGGCCGCAAACGATCAAACGTGCCAAAACGATTGCTCGTTATTCTGGATCACCTCTTGCTTATAGCTTTTCTGAATCAGGTTACGCCAAATCAGTCACAATTGTAGAGGCAAAACCGAATGAAAAAGCGAGCTGGAAAGAAGTGTTTCTATCAAGCGGAAAACCACTTATGAAATGGAAGGCGACTGAGGGACTGAGTCAAGTGTACGAGTGGCTGGATGAAAAACGGGATCTTCAGGCATGGATTGATCTAGAGATTCATTTAACAGATCAGCTCTCTATTGAAGAGATTCATCAGCTCCGAAAGCAGCATAGTGGGTTTGTTCACATTCGTCCAAAGTTCAAAGAACTACAGCAAATAGAAGAGCAAAAGCAAGTGGAAAAACTCTCGATCGAAGAGAGGTTCGTGAAGTTTTATGAGCGCCAGACAGGTGGCGGTCTGCCTGATGAAAAAACAGTCAAACTGTTTTTAGAGCTAGCCAATGATATGCAAGAGGAGGAAGCGACTTGAAGCCGATTACGCTGACCATTAAAGGACTTCATAGCTTCAGAGAAGAACAAATAATTGACTTTAGCTCATTATGTGATGCGGGTGTGTTTGGCATATTTGGACCGACAGGAAGTGGAAAGTCTTCCATATTAGACGCCATGACACTGGCACTCTATGGCAAAGTGGAGCGTGCGTTAAATAATACACATGGTATTTTGAACCAAGCGGAAGAAAAGCTGTCGGTTTCCTTTACATTTGCTTTGCAAAAGGAACACCACATTTCTTATAAAGTTGAACGTGCTTTCAAACGAGCGGATGAAATGAAAGTCAGAACGACATTATGCCGCCTAATTGAAATCGGTGATACGCAGACAGTTCTCGCAGATAAAGCGAGTGAGGTGAATCGTAAAGTAGAAGAACTACTCGGATTAACCATTGATGACTTTACCCGTGCGGTTGTCTTACCTCAAGGGAAGTTTGCAGAATTTCTCTCCCTCAAAGGGGCAGACAGACGTCAAATGCTTCAGCGGTTATTTAACTTGGAGAAATATGGAGATCAACTCGTCAAGCGATTGCGTACAAAGGCTCAAAAGCATTATGGGCAAAAAAATGAACTGCTAGCTGAACTGAATGGTTTAGGAGAAGCTGGTCCAGAGGCGCTGGCAAAAGCAAAGGAAGCAGCTGAGCAGGCAAAGGCTATTTTTCATGAGAAAAAACAAGCGCGGGACGAAGCGTTCACTGCTTTTACAAAGGCGCAAGCGATCTGGCAGTATCAAAAGGAACAAGAAGCTTACGAGACTGAACAAAACAAGCTGAATTTACTGGCACCATCAATAGAAGAGAAAAAGACGAAGCTCCATATCGCAGAGCAGGCAGAGACGCTAAAGCCCTATGCGGATGCATTGACAAAGGCTGAAAAACAGCTTTCTCAAGCATCGAAAGAGAAAGAGGAAGCAGAAAAGCAGCTGCTGCATCAACGAACGATCTATGATCAAATGGCGCGGGAGTATGAGCAAGCCCGGCAAAAGAAAATAGAGACAGAGCCAGACCTTCTCCAAAAGAAAGAACAGCTGATTCAGCTAAAAGAAATTGAACGTAAAAAAGAGGCAGCTTTTCAGGAAAAGACGAGCATAGAGCGCCAAAAAAATGAAAAAGCGCAGCAGCTCCTCCAAAAGAAGAAAGAAGCGGAGAATCTCCAATCTCTATTAGAGCGTGCACTAACGAAACAAACACAGCTGAAAAATGAGCTGGAGCAGTTACAAGTTTCAGTGAAAGAACGCAAAAGTGTACAGGATGCTTTACGTTTAAGTGAAAATGTTGAAAGAATAAACCTTAGTATTCAAAAGGAAAAGCAAAAGCTGGAGGAGCTCAACAAGCGAGCCTCACAGACTTCAGAAGCATATGAAAAGCTTCAAAAGCAGCAAAACGACCATTATGAAAAAATAGACCAATCGTTTCAAGCAATTGAACACCTCTATTTTTATGTATGTGAACTCGAACGAGCTCTGACAGAATGGAGTCAAAAAGAACAACAACAGAAACTCGAAAAATTAAAGCAGCGAGATGCGGTAAGGGCGGCAGAATTAAGAAAAGAATTAGCGGCAGAGCTAGTAGATGGTGAGCCATGTCCGGTTTGTGGGTCGATTCATCATGATCCAAAGGCTTTGCAATCCAATGACCATGAAGAAACCGTGGCACAAGTCGATGAAGTCATTCAACGGATGGACAAAGAGCTCAAGCAGGCAGAGGATTATGGGAGAGACATGTATGCCGCAAAGCAGCTTCTCGAAACGCATGCCAATCAATTAGTAAAGCAATTCGCTTTCTTATCTCAGAAAGCCCCTGGAGCGGAAGTCGCTGCAGCAGTAGAAACGGTACAAAATTCGCAGTCTTTGCAGGGTCTGGTGCAAGAATGGAAAGGCATAAAACAGGATACTCAAGAAGTTGAACATAAACGAGCTCGTTTAATGGATGAAACGCATGATCAAGTAGCAGAGATGAGCAAGATAAAAGAGCAAATGACTTTTGAACAGCAGCGCATCGAAGAATTAGAGGTGCTGATCAAAGAGTTTGATGCTGAGCTTTCAGAGCAAACGACTCAATTTGAACAGACCTTCCCGCATCTTACATTGAATCAAGTACAAGAAATGCAAAAGCAAATCGATGAAAAGGACCAACAAGCGGAAGGCTATAAAGAACGTATTGAGAAAAGCATTACGTTTTTGGAAGAAAAACAGCTAGCAAAAGAGCAGCTGCAGACAGTGATATACAATGTCGAGAAAGAACTTGATAAACTAGCGCATCAGTTAGAAAGTCAGCAGCAGCTTATCCAACAATATGAAACAGATTTAGGCCGATATCCATTAAAAGCTGCCTCTATTTCTGATGAACTTATAGAGGTTGAACACACCCTTTCTCTTCTTAATGAAAAAGAGCAGCAATCGTACAAGCAATTGCAGCACGCGCAGCAGTTGTTTAGTGAGGCGCAAAGTCATTTTTCAAGCAGTGAGCGTCAGCTTCAAGAGGCGAACAGGCGAAAACATGAAGCAGAAGCAGCATGGGAAAAACAAGCAGAATCTTCTCCTTTTCATATGCCGCAGGAAATTGAGTCTGTTTCAATGGAACAGCCAGTACGTCAATCGGTCAAACAGGAAATTGAGGAGTTTGAGGATAAAAGAAAGGAATGTGCCGCAAACTTAAAGCGAATTTCTGAATTACTGAAAGAAGAGTCACTGGATGAAAAGCAGTGGACGGACATTCAGCACAGAAAAGCTGCAGCTGAAAAAGCATTGGAAGAAGCGACAGCAATGAGTGGGTCCGCACATGAACACCTGCGTGTGATTGAAGAGAATCATCAGCGCTTTGCAAGTATTCACGAACGATTGGAAGCACTGCAGGAAGAAATTGATCGCCTTGATAAACTGCAAACTGTTTTTAAAGGGAATACGTTTGTTGAATTTTTAGCAGAAGAACAGCTGGAAAGTGTCAGTCGTGATGCATCCGCCCGCTTAGGTATGTTGACGAGACAAAGATATGCGATTGAGGTCGACTCAGAAGGCGGCTTTGTTATGCGAGATGATGCAAATGGCGGTGTTAGGCGTCCTGTGTCCAGCTTGTCCGGCGGGGAAACCTTCTTGACATCACTGGCGCTTGCCCTTGCTCTTTCTGCACAAATTCAGCTGAGAGGTGAATTCCCACTGCAATTCTTTTTCCTTGATGAAGGATTCGGTACGCTCGATCAAGACTTGCTTGATACGGTCATTACCGCATTAGAAAAGCTACAGTCTCACAATTTAGCAGTTGGTGTTATTAGCCACGTGGAAGAATTGAAAATGAGACTACCGAAGAAACTGATTGTCCATCCAGCAGATCCAAGCGGGAAAGGGACAACGGTCTCAATGGAATTAATGTAAATGTTGAGGTGATGACAGGGTGGCAAAGCAAACCATTGGATTATGTGAGCTGTGCGGAAGACAACATGTCCTGCTCACAGAACATCACTTAACACCAAGAGAAGAAGGTGGGGCTTTTTTACCGACTGCCTTCCTGTGTATCCCCTGCCATAAACAAGTGCATGCCCTCTTTACAAACCAGGAGCTTGCCGTGCGCTTGAACACACTTGATGCACTAAGGCAGGATGAAAAGCTTGCTTCGTACATCAAATGGATTCGAAAACAGCCGGCAAGCAAGCTGGTTAAAACAAAAAAATCGAGACAACGCAGAAAAAAATAAGCATAAAAAGCGCTCCTCTCATGAAATGACTGTAGAGGAGCTGCTTTATGCATTGCCTACCATATTCTGATCATTTAAGTCAGGATCCACATAGTTGGTGGCGCTAATGCCATTATTTAATATCAAGAAATCTCCGGTATTCCCCGCTCCAGAGCCTAAAGCAGATTTTGACGAACTTTTAGGTGAAAGGTAAAATGAGTCACCGACGTTTACGACGCCTCCAGAAATAGAGTTAATGTAAATGGGTCCGACAATTGCTGGCATAATCGACATCCTTTATTCGAAGTCATATCACCATCATATGCGCAGGTAGGTCCACTTGTGAGTTTGGCGGACTTTCGTCGTTGCTAAATAACTCTCGAATATGCTTCACTCGCGCAACGGCATTCATTCTACAAGTAGAGCCGATTTGATAGACAGAGGACGATGATACCCCTTCTACATGTATCGAAGAAACTTTAATCACAGGCTTTTCATGGTAAAAAGCCGTTCTAACTGATCGTTCTGGCAGCATCAATGGAATCGGCTCAAAATATACTTCAAATTCTTTCGCATTTAAGTTTTCTGCTTCATAGCCATAAAACAAACTAAGCGTCCGTTGAACAGCTAACACCTTGACCTTCGGGCATAGCTCCTGTGTATCACCAATTTGAACGACACTCGAAATCCCGACAGAATTCACCTTCGAGAACTTCACTTGAGATGTGCGCTTAATCATTATCGAGGTGCCAGAGGAACAAACGGGCCAATGATCAAAGATTCTGGCGGTGTATCAAAAATGGAGGATAATTGTACATGATCTGTGTCCCCGATGATAAATAGGGAAGAGGACGAAACCCCAACTACTTTAATGCTTCCGGTCTCGATGTTGCGGTTGACGACTGTGAAATTCATCCGTTTTCCTCTCCTTTCGTTTCATTTGGAATATGGGCTAAGAAGTGCTCAATCGCTCGTTTAACATCATGCTTCACATATTCAGCAATTTGCTCTGAACGCTGCAGCGGAGTCATATCTTCCCGGTGCGGGAGCTGTCCTGCATAGTATTTGATTCTGCTGTCAATTTGCTTGCGAATATCCTCAATGATGTGGTGCTTGTTGCTTTCATCAAGAGACCCTTCATATCGCTGCTCCAGCTCTTCAAGAAGTTCTGGCGCTTCTTCATTTAAGAATGCGTCGACAAGCTGGCGTGTTTGATTGAAAAATTGATCAGCCGTTTCTTGCTGCATCATTCCAATGCCCGGGGTTGTTGTTTGGCCCACTTCAAAGTTTTGAACACTGTTTGGATCAGATGGATTGAGGCCGATATTCAGCGTACCTTCCAGCCGCTCGATTTTCAGTTGATCAAATTGATAATCAATCCGTTCAATCGTCGTTGTCGGTTTATCCTTGATCATTTGCATTTCCTGCTGAAGTTCGTTAAGCCTTTTTTCAAGCATCATGATTTGTTGTGTTTGTTTTTGAATGATGCCATACACTTGTGAAGCGTTGCTTTGATAGTCATACATTGACATACACCTCCGGGGATTGCAGATGAACTTAAGTTGTTGGTGACTGAAGCGGTACAAAAGGTGCTGTGCTTGCGCCTTGGGATTCTTCAATTCCTTGTGTGCCTGCTGCGGCAGGTGCTGCTTCTACGTAGCTGCCCGTGTTATACAGATTAGAAAGAGCTTTAATTGAACCAGCGCTCCCAATTTGCAGCACAGAGGAGTTACTGACAGACTCTACACGCAAATAATTAATTTGTATCGCTTGATTAATATAGAAGTTCAACGGATTCTCACTCCTTACAAGTTACCAACAAGCGGTTGATCAATGACATCACTGTCGTACGTATTTGTCACACTTTTATAGTTGCTAATGCGCAATTGATCACCAGTGTTAAAACTGCCTGCGCCAGCAAACGTTTTAACCTGACTATTTGGAGAAATGGTGATGCAGTCTCCAACATGAACGACTCCGCTCGTTCCGACGGCATTTACTTTAAAGGCTCCAACAATAGCCGGCATAGCGGTGCACATCCTTTATAAAAATAAGGCACTTTGTTTTTGGGCGTTTCACCATAGCTTATGATGGGTCTTTTAATGTGTGATTGTCTTTTTGAAAGCTTTTGATGAGAGGAATGAGGTGTATGGTTTACCCTTTTTTAGAGCATTCATTCGAGGTATATTTGATGCCTTTATTTAAGAGTGTGTCAAGCTCTTGACTGCACCTGATGGTTTCTTCGGCATTCATCCCGAATTTTTTTGCGGTCTCAATTAAATGTAATCTTTTTTGTTCAATTTCATAATTGATCATAACGGACGCCAACTCTCACATTTTTTATCAAATAGAAGGATATGGTTAGTATACCCTATTTTTCTATAAAAAAAGTTGTTTCGTCAATATGAGTAATAAAGTGACAAAATTCGAAAGCGTCCTTACGTGCGATCTCTCTCTTTTCTTATTTCAGCCTGTAAATAACGTCGTCTTTTGTTGATATACTGCCGGATGACCTCTCGCTCTGATCTTAGAATGTCTTTTCGGTCTCTTGTATAAGGATCATCTCCGATTCGGTTTTCAATAGAAGCATGCCATGTTTCAATAATTGGACAAAGCCGGTCTTCTAAAAATTGTGTATCGAGTACGTGCTGGAAAAGCGTGTAATAGGCTCTCTTAAACGAAGGGATATCTAGTAATCTAGAAGTTAAAGTATTAAAGCCGCTTACTGGAATATAATCAAACGCCATTTCTTCTCCATGAATGTCACGGCCCCATGTCGCATCATAATCCCAAGGAAGCACTTGGAACCTGCCTTGTTCATTCACATAAAGAGCGTAGTTATGGACAAAGCCGTCAAAGTTTTGTGTGCACACAACACCAATGAGCCAGCGGAAATACTGGGTCACATCTAGGTAATGCTCAATCTTTTCGGCAAATATGTCATCTTTCGCTGTGTTGAGAAAGTAAATAAATTCACTCAGCTGTTGATCATGTTGAGAACTCCCTGTTTTTTTCTCGTACCCGAGGAGAAGGTGTTTTTTTGGCTTTTTATCAAATGAACTCAAAAGGGAAAAGTTGGCGTCGTCATCGACTGCATAATAAATGCCGCCTCCTGAAAGCTGTCTTTTCTGAAAAAAGTGCTCATCGACGGATTCTATTTTTAAATAAATGCCTTCTTTTCTTCCGTTTATAGTGAGAAACACATGAGACGCAGCAGGGCTTAGCACGCCCATTTGCTCAAAGAAATAAAAGGACAGCCTGTTCCGGATAAACGAAGGGTCATTGTACTCCGCATTTAAATGAAAGATGGATTCGCCTTGTCTTTGCTTTGGCTTTCGATATTCAATTTGATAGGACTTTTTCTTAAGTTTCCTAATATGAGACCCTCGGTATGAAGCATAAATGTGCGATTTGATCTGGCCGGTTTTCAAAATGGCCTCAACAGGTTCGTCGTTCCATATGTCTTTTCTTAATTCAATCAGGTCCTTTGGATGAATCCAAATATCCATTTGCTTTAAAGGTTCTGTAGTCATGCGTTCATCCTCCTCCTATGCTCTTCTTTACGATATGAAAATGAAGGAATGTCCTGTACCCGTTTGTTAGGTATTCATGGAGTTTTAAAAGAAAGGGGCATCCGCCAAGAACACTTGTCTACCAAGTCTCGTAACATAAAGCAGAGAAGATAAACAGTTTGATCTGTTTGTTTTGTCAAAGTATAGACTGGGAGGGGAATCGTTCGTGAGCACATTTGATCATTCACATATTGAACATGCAGTGGATTCACTTCGAAGTGAAGGACGTGATCATCACTTAGATCGTGAGCCAGAATCGAGACGATCGCATAAGTCAGCTCGTTCTCGTCATTCAAATCGCGGTCATTGGTTCTTTGGCGGTGGTGGACGCCGTAAATCATGTCGCAGTAAAAAAAGCTACAGAAGCCATCGTTCAAAGAAAAGTTATCGCTCGAAGAAAAGCATGAAGAGTAAAAAGTCATATAAAAGCAAGAAATCTTGCAGAAGCAAAAAGAGCGAACCGAAAAAGTCATGTCGCAGCAAACACAGATCCCATCATAAGAAAAGCTGCCGCAAGTCACACCGCAGCAAATGCAGATCGCATCATAAGAAGAGCTGCCGCAAGTCACATCGCAGCAAGCACAGATCGCATCATAAGAAGAGCCGCAAGTCGCGCCGCAGCCATCGATCTAAGCGATCTCATCACCATAGAAGCAGTCGCTCTTGCAAAAGATGTGGAAAGAAAAAGCATCATTCCCGCAGCAGAGGAAATGTTGATCGTAAATGGGATCAAGGGAACATGTGGGAGTATCGCCGCTACCGCTAAACATCAGATCATCTTTTTTGAAACCCTTTTTAAAAGAGAGTATGATAAAAAAGGGTTTTTTTTATTTCATAGAGAAATAAAATGAGACATCATCACTTAGCGAAATGAAGATTGTGAGGGGAAAACATGAAGTTTTTTACAGGTGAGATACATAGCAGGATGTTTATCGGGGTAGTCATTGATGATGAATGGGTCATGGACGTCAAAAAGGCAGAAGCCAAATTATTTGAGCTTGAGACACTGCCAAACTCTTTAGCTGAATGTATTCATATGGGGGACAAGTTTGTTGAGCATGTCAAACAGCTCCTTGACTGGGCTGAGAAAAAAGAAGAGGATCGCGGTTCTTATGTTTATCCGCTGTCGGACGTGAAACTCCATGCGCCGATTCCAAAGCCAGCTAAAAACATTATGTGTGTTGGAAAGAATTATCAAGATCATGTCATGGAGATGGGAAGTGTAGCGGATATTCCTAAAGATGTGATGATTTTTACAAAGGCACCTACTTCAGTCGTTGGACATGAAGCGGATATCCTCCTTCATGAAGATGTGACGAGTGAACTGGATTATGAAGGAGAGCTTGCGATCGTGATGGGCAAATCAGGGAAGAATATTGCACCTGAAGAAGTCCATGATTATCTATTTGGTTACACCATTTTAAATGACGTAACGGCAAGAGATTTACAGAAAAAACACAAACAATTTTTTATAGGGAAAAGCTTAGATACAACCTGCCCGATAGGACCTTATATTGTACATAAGTCTGTGATCGAGGATCACGGCGCGCTCCATGTGGAAACAAAGGTTAACGGAGAGGTTCGCCAGTCTGCAAGTACAGAATTAATGATTTTCTCCATCGAGAACATTGTGTCTACTCTTTCAAAAGGGATGACACTAGAAGCTGGTGACATCATTGCAACGGGAACACCTTCTGGGGTTGGCAAAGGCTTTGAACCGCCTAAATTTTTAGCTTCAGGGGATCGAATCGACATCACGATTGAACCGATTGGGACGCTATCAAATCGCGTCAAATAAAGAGTGAGATGACACAGGATTGTCGCTTTGTGTTCGACTTATTTCGTGGTACGATGAGAAGGTAATTGTTCTGATAAAGGGGGAAATAACAGATGGGAACGCATTTACATATTACAGCATGGGTGCTAGGAATTATTTTATTCTTCGTGGCCTTTGCTCTAGCAGGTAAAAACGACAAAGGTGCTAAAATTGTGCACATGATTGTCAGACTATTGTACTTGATCATTATCGCCACAGGCGTAGAGCTGTATGTTCGCACAGGAATGAAGATTCCAGGTTTCGGCGGCGAGTATATCGGTAAAATGATTTTCGGTATCCTTGTGATCGGCTTCATGGAAATGGTTCTTGTACGCAAGAAAAAAGGAAAATCGGTGACTGGTGTATTGATTGGTTTTATCGTACTCGCGATTGTGACCATTCTTCTCGGGTTACGTCTGCCAATCGGTTTCCATATCTTTTAACATAAAAAGGACATTGCTTATACGAAGCAGTGTCCTTTTTATATGCCTTCAAATTGCGAAACTGACCGGTGACCGTCAGAAGTGGTCCATTCAAAACGAATTTGACCTGCGGCGGAGTCGTGCTGACATTGAAGGGCAAGTGATTGTGTATCTGTCGAAAACTGAAAGAAAGAAACTCGTTGAAAAGAATGAAAGGAAGAGAAAACACAATCGTAGACAGAAAAGCCAAGCTGTTCTATCTGTGCAATGATTTCATAAAAGACGTTTTCAGGAACGAACATCAGGAGGTCAAGCCATCCTTTCGCAAGTGATGCCGTATATTGAATCTCTTCACCGCCTTGTACCTCTAATAGCTGTCCATTTTCATGAAGGATCATGGACCCGAGCAGTTCCCCTTTTGTCCACCTGTCATTATCCTTCAAACAGATCATCGTGCTTTGAAGACTTTCTGGTAGCATGATTTCTCCTTCTTCATCTTCAATCAGACAATGCCCTTTTTCAATGAGTAAATACCCGCTGCACCATCTTCGGCTGCAGCGTTCAAGCTGCCTCATTCGTTTTTCCATTTGCAGACGCTCCTTTCCTCTTTCTTTTCTTACCAAATCATGCTTGTCCTATACGTCCGAGAAAAAAGGACAAATCAACTATCAAGGAGACGATGCATAAACTAAGAAAGGCTGAATGAGAACACTTGAGGAAAAACGGATGGGAGCTGATGATGATGTGTGGAATAACAGGCTGGGCAGACTTTAAAAAGCAGCTCATCCAACAGGACCATGTAATCAATCAAATGACAGATACATTATCTAAAAGAGGGCCAGACGATACAAATACGTGGAAAAGTGAGCACGTTCTATTTGGGCATAAAAGATTAGCGGTTGTAGATGTAGAAGGCGGAAAACAGCCGATGACATATACACATCAAAACCATGCTTATACCGTTGTATACAATGGAGAGCTTTATAACACAGAGGATATAAGAAAAGAATTGTTAAAAAGGGGCCACCGCTTTCTTGGGCATTCTGATACAGAGGTACTTCTTCACGCCTACACAGAATGGAAGGAAGAGTGTGTGACCCATTTTAATGGTATTTTTGCATTTGCGATTTGGGATAGTGAGCGTGAATTATTATTTGCAGGGAGAGACCGGCTCGGCGTCAAGCCATTTTTCTATACAGAACGTCATCATTCCTTTTTATTTGGTTCAGAAATCAAAGCGCTTCTTGCTCACCCTGATATGAAAGCAAAAGTCGATCATGAGGGATTATCGGAGATTTTTGGTTTAGGACCGTCTAGAACACCAGGGCAAGGAGTGTTTAAAGGGGTAAAAGAGCTGAGACCTGCTCATGCCTTGACCTTTTCAAAAAACGGATTGCGTGTGTGGAGATACTGGAATGTCAAAAGCAAGGCGCATACGGACTCGCTCGATGACACAGCACAGCACGTCAAGGATCTCTTTACAGATGCCGTCACAAGGCAGCTCGTCTCTGATGTGCCTGTTTGTACATTTTTATCGGGGGGCGTTGATTCGAGTGCCATTACCGCCATTGCCGCTAAGCACTTTGAGAAAATAGGGAAAGCACCGCTTCATACGTATTCGGTTGACTACGAAGGGAATGATCAATTCTTTGAAGCAAGTCAATTCCAGCCAAATGCGGACGGTCCATGGATTGACCACATGACCAAGGCGTTTCAAACGAATCATCACAGCTGCATCGTTGGACAAAAGGAGCTGGCTGCTTATTTAAAGGAAGCGGTTGAGGTCCGAGACTTACCGGGTATGGCAGATATTGATTCTTCCTTGCTTTGGTTCTGCCGAGAAATTAAAAAGGACTTTGTGGTTGGTTTGTCAGGTGAATGTGCGGATGAAATTTTTGGAGGCTATCCTTGGTTTCATTCGGCAAATGAAACGAATGGTTTTCCTTGGATGAGATCGACGGAAGCTAGAACGCAGCTCTTACAAGACTCGTGGCAAAAGAAGCTGTCACTAAAAGAATATGCACAAAGCAAATATGAAGAAACCGTGGCTGAAACGCCTCTTTTAGATGGAGAAACTGGAGTAGATAAAGCCCGGAGAGAACTTTTTTACTTAAATATGGTCTGGTTTATGACAACGCTGCTAGATCGAAAAGACCGAATGAGTATGGGGGCGAGTCTTGAGGTACGTGTACCATTTGCGGACCATCGTCTTGTCGAATATGTATGGAATATTCCTTGGGAAATGAAAATGCATGGAAATCGTGAAAAAGGGGTTTTACGTAAAGCATTAGAGGGAATTTTACCGAATGAAGTGCTTTATCGCAAGAAGAGTCCTTACCCGAAAACACATCATCCAGCCTATACCCAGGCTGTAAAAGAGATGTTAATAGACTGCCTTGCGCAAAAAGATTCTGTCCTTCACGAATTTCTAGATCCGAATCAATTAAAGCAGCTGATTGAAACGGAAGGAGCTTCCTTTCAAGTGCCTTGGTATGGCCAGCTCATGAAGGGCCCGCAATTAATCGCTCATCTGGCGCAAATTCATCATTGGTTTGAAACGTATCGAATTGATATAGAAGCGTAATAAAGGGTCGGCTTTCTTACATTTGTTGAAGGGAAGCCGGCTTTTTTTGATACATAACATGAGACGAATAGAGCACATCGAAAGTTGATCTAATCTTTCTAATTTGTATAATTAACTTAAAGTGAATTAATTTGGAGGAAAAAGGATAATGAAAATCATTGTGATCGGAGCAGGACCAGGGGGACTTGCGGCAGCTATGATGCTTCAAAGCAAAGGACATGACGTTCATGTATACGAAAAGCAGCCCTTTATCGGCGGACGAAACGCTAAGTTTCAACTGGGTGATTTCACGTTTGATACGGGTCCTACCTTTCTCAGCATGATTCATATTGCAGAGGAGCTGTTCACCTTTGCTGGTAAAAATCTTTATGACTATATTGATGTGATCGAATTAAAAGAAATGTATAGATTGATTTTTCAAGACGATCAGCTAGATATGATACGAGATCGTGATGAAATGTATAGACGGTTAGAAGCCTTTGCAACTGGAGAGGGCGAAGGGTATATTCGATTTATGAACGATACGAAGCGAAAAATGGATCGGCTTACACCTATTTTACAAAGTAAAATGGATCGTTTTCATCATTATTTGCGTCCAAAGGTGCTCAAAGCACTTCCGCAGCTTTCATTGAATAAGAGTTTATATGATGTGCTGTCAGATTATTTCTCAAATGAATCAGTGAAATATGCGTTTACATTTCAATCAAAGTATTTAGGTATGTCACCGTGGGAGTGCCCTGGTGCTTTCTCCATTCTATCATTTATGGAGCATGACACAGGTGTGTTCCATCCGAAGGGCGGGGTCAATCAGCTGTCAGAAGCGATGGCAAAAGCGGCGGTTGAAGCTGGAGCAACGATTCATCTGTCAGCCGGCGTCGAAAAACTGCTGACAGAAGGCAGGAAGGTAAAAGGCATTCGCTTAGAATCTGGGGAAGAAATACAGGCAGATGAGGTTGTCGTAAATGGAGACTTTGCACATGTGATGACAAAGCTTGTAGAGCCAGGACTTTTAAAGAAATATAGCGAGAAAAAATTAAAAAAGAAAAAATTTTCATGCTCCACCTTTATGCTTTATTTAGGATTAGATACCATATATGAGGAGCCGCATCATACCATCGTTTTTTCTGATGATTATGCGCAATTTGTCAAAGGCATTACGAAAACATATGAGCTGCCAGATGATCCATCTATTTATATTCAAAATGCTAGTGTCACAGATGACTCACTTGCGCCAAAAGGAAAGTCAGCTCTTTATGTATTGGCACCTGTTGCCAACAATCAAAGCGGCATTGACTGGGAAGCGCATCAAGATGAATTCAGAGAACTTGTACTGAATACACTGGAGCGAAAAACCGGTTTTAAGAATGTAAGGCAGCATATAGAAGTCGAGCGGATGATTACACCGAAGCAATGGGAGGAAGACCTTTACGTATACGAAGGAGCCACATTTAACCTTGGCCACCAGCTGACGCAGATGATGGTCCTAAGGCCGCACAACGAATTTGATGAATTGGATCATTGCTGGCTCGTAGGAGGAGGAACGCATCCAGGAAGCGGACTGCCGACCATTTTAGAATCAGCACGCATCACGACAAATGCGATTCTTTCAAAAGAGAAACATACGCACAAAACATTGCCGCAACAAGAAAAGGGGAGCGCCTCATGACAAAACATATATTGATTGCAGGTGGCGGTATTGGCGGGATGATCTCAGCACTTTATTTAAAAAAAGCGGGACATGATGTCACGCTTGTCGAAAAAAATGAGCGACTTGGCGGAAGGCTTGCTTTTGTACGTGAGAAAGGATATAAAGTAGATGAAGGTCCGACCATTGTCCTACTTCCAGATATGTTAAAAGGTATTTTACATGAGGTAGGAATTGACGAAGCATCTCTTGATCTTTTGCAGCTTGATCCGCTGTATACGATTCAATTTCAAGATGGAACCTCCTACACGAAGTACTCTGATGCACTTCGTCAGCTAGAGGAAATCAGACGTGTATTTCCAAAGGAAGATCAAGGATTCCTAAGGTTTATGGAAGAAATGACAGACCGGTTTCAAGAAGGACAACAAGCTTTTCTAGAGAAATCATTTCATGAAAAGCGTACATTTTTTACAAAAGCAAACATGAAAATTTTAATGAAATTAAAGGCGTATCGCACGGTTCAAAGTGCCCTGAAAAAGTATTTCTCAGACGAACGCCTGCGAGATGCATATGCACTTCAAACCCTCTATGTCGGAGGAAATCCATATGAAGCATCTGCTATATATTCGCTTGTTTCATATAGTGAGCACGCACATGGAATCTACTATTTAAAAGGCGGCTATGCGAGTTTAGTAGATATATTGGAAGGGCAGCTCATGAAAATGGGTGTGCATGTGAGAAAAAATGTCGAAGTCACGGAGCTAGAGTTTGATGGGAAACGCGTGGTTAAAGCAAAAGTCAATGACGCCCATATAGCAGCTGATGCCTTTGTCATCAACGGAGATTATCCAGCTGCGTTAAAACAGCTTGGTTTAGACGAACAAGATCGGCGAAAATACGTGCCGTCCTCTGGCTGTGTAATGGTGTATCTCGGGTTAAACAAAATGTACCATGATGCGCCTGTGCATCAATTCTTTATGGGCGAACACTTTGATCAGCATATGAAAGAGGTTTTTCAAACGAAGACGATCCCTCAAGATCCGTCGTTTTATACATTTAATCCATCGATCATTGATCCATCTCTTGCCCCGGAAGGCTGTAGTGTTTTATATATGCTGATTCCCGTTCCCTCAGGAGATCATATCAACTGGGAAGAGGAGACAGATTTTGTAGAGAAAATGGTCGATCGTCTTGAGAAAAGAGGCTTTCCAAGATTGCGAGAGTCGATTGTCTGGAAAAAAATTATAACACCAAATGATTCCTTGCGAGAAGGATTGTTTGAAGGTGGCAGCTTTGGACTTGCGCCTAACTTGTTTCAATCAGGTGTGTTCCGCCCGCAAGTGAAGGTAGCTGAGACGGGCAATCTTTATGCAGTAGGTGCTTCCATCCATCCTGGTGGCGGAGTGCCGATCGTGATGCAAAGTGCGAAGCTGATGGCGTCTGTGCTGTTAAAAGATTTGAATGACAGAAAGGAAGTGAAGCTAAGTGGTTGATGTACAAACAGCATTGAAATTGTGTGAGGAGACCATTCAAACCCATTCTAAAACGTTTTACCGTGCCTTTTCCATGCTGCCTAAAAAGAAAAGACAGGCCGTCTGGGCCGTGTATTCCTTTTGCCGGAGAGCAGATGATATTGTAGATGAGTCCCCCTCGCCAAAAGAGGAGCTTGCCTCCTTTCGAGAGACGTTTGATCGATTTTTACAAGGTGAGGTAGATCGGAACGATCCGATGTGGGTGGCGCTAGCACATACATTTCAAGAGTTTCGTATGGATGAAGCCCCGTTCCGTGACTTGCTCCAAGGTCAGGAGATGGATTTAGAGCAGCACCGATATGAAACGTTAGATGAACTGCTCATTTATTCCTACCATGTTGCTAGTACCGTTGGACTTATGCTGCTTCCTATTATTGCACCGCGTAAAAAAGAACAGCTAAAAGAAGCAGCGATTTCATTAGGGATTGCCATGCAGCTGACCAATATTCTTCGTGACATTGGCGAGGATAAGGCTGAAAGAGACCGCATTTATTTGCCAAAGCAAGTCATGGATCAATTCGGATATACAGAGCAAGAATTGCAAGAAGGCATTATCAATCAAGCATTTCAGCACGTATGGGAGTACATTGCCTTTGAGGCAGAGGCATACTACGAGGAGTTTTTTGACCATCTTCATGAATTCCCGCTCTATTCACGTATACCAGTGAAAGCAGCTGCTCACTTTTATAAAGCCATTTTAGATAAAACAAGAGAAAATGAATACCGCGTGTTTACACAGCGATCATTTATTTCGAACCAAGAAAAAGAACTTATTTTAGAAGATATTACGTAAAAAAGGACTGCACCCGCAGTCCTTTTTATGTGGAAGAAAAGCGATGCTCTGTCCAAACTCTTGAACGCCACCGCCTATACATAAAGATGCCTCTTACCCATTCATCCACGATAAAAGAAATCCAAATCCCAATGAGGCCCATTTCAAGCTGAATGCCTAACAAGTAAGCGATCGGAAGCCCGATGCCCCACATTGAAATCATCGCCATATACACTGGAAACTTCGCATCGCCAGCAGCCCGCAAGGAATTAATAATGACCATATTAAAAGAACGGCCCGGTTCCAAAATAATGGTCAAAAGGAGGAGGGTGGCGGCGGTTTGAATGATCTCGCTGTTGCTAGTAAAGAAAGCAAGCACATGCGTCGATGATAAAGATAAAGCAATAGAAGAAAGAAGGGAGATGCCAATGGCCCAGTATAAGCTTTTCATACATCTGTGATAGGCAGCATCGAATTCCTTCGCCCCAATATGGCGCCCAATTAAAATTTGTGTCCCTTGGCTAATAGCTGCACCAAATAGCATAATGAACATCATGACATTTTGAGTATAAACCTTTGCAGCTAATGCCTGCGTCCCCATAAATGTAATAAACAGTGTAATGATCATTTGAGAGCCGTTATAAGAAAGCTGCTCTCCAGCAGAAGGAATGCCGATTTTCAGCAACTTTTTTAAATATGTCCGCTGGATGTGAAACATCTTCTTCAGTGAAAAGCGTAATCCAATTCGGCGACGTACAATGAGGATCATGGCCATTAATCCGATCAATCGAGCGAGTGAGGTCGAAAAAGCGACCCCCATGACACCTAATACAGGGAAACCAAACGGACCAAAAATCACCAAATAGTTACCAGCAACGTTTAACAAGTTCATTCCGATAGTGACATACATCGTATCTCTTGTATATCCGTAGCTTTTTAAAATAGCACTATACGTCATAATGAGCGCTTGAATAAAAGAAAGCAGCCCGACAATTTGTAAAAATATAGTCGCATCCGGCATGAGCTCACTTGATAGGCCCATCAGGTGTAAGATGGGAACAGCTAATCCAAACATGAGAAGACTAATGACAAAGCTAATCAAGAAATTGGTTCCTAGTGAGACATAGGCGACTTGAGTCGCTTCCTGCTTGCGGCTCGCTCCTAAAAGCTGCGCAATCACAATCGTCGTTCCAGTTGTAATGAAACTGAACATGACAATCAATAAATTCAGGAGCTGATTGCTTACACCAACTGCTGCAACACTATTATCGGAATATTGGCTGAGCATGAGGGTATCCGCGCTTCCCATCAGCATATATAAAGAGATTTCAATAAAAATAGGCCAAGTTAATGCAAATAATGAAGGGTGGTTTTTCTTCCCCCTAGCTTGAATCTTTTGAATTGGCAGTGATTGAGGTTTCATCAATCAACCTCCTTTCGTATAAATCCGATTTATAGTGTACCTTGCATCGACTATAATAAGAAGAGATGAAACCGAAACTTATTGGAGAAATCCGACTTCATAAGGGGATGAATATGAATCGATTTATTACATTTACTGTACCGCCGTTCCCGGTTTATATCGCTTCAGGCAAAGGCGTATTTCATCAAGGAGAAAGACATATCTCTAGAACCTTCACCGTGTTTGATCTTCTTTATGTCACAAGAGGGCAGCTATGGATCACAGAGGACAGAAAGGCTCATCACGTAAAAGAAGGAGAATATATCATTCTCTCACCTGGCTTGTCGCATGGCGGACACCTGCCATGCGAAGAAGATACGCACTATGAGTGGCTGCATTTCTCAATTGATCCATATGAGCTGACGAATCGGCCGAGAGAACACTGGTTTGATATGAAACAAAATCAAGCCACCTTTGAAAAGCCGGCAACATATGAATTTAGCCTGCCCCGTAAAGGAAAAGTGAAAGGAAGAAATGTATTAGAAAAGCACCTTGCACAGATGCGGGCCCTAAACGATGACGCGTCTGAACTGCCGCTGAAAAAACAGCTTCAGTTTGAAGAACTGCTCATTCATTTACAAAAAGAAGCATTTCATATTCCAAGTGCAAAGGAGAATGTCGCCTCAGAAGTGGTTCATTATCTTGAGCGTCACTTTATGAAGAAACTGCAAATGGAGGAGCTTGCAGAGAAGCTGCACTATCACCCTGATTACATGACAAGGTGTATGCAGACGGTGTATGGACTCACGCCAAACCAATATATCAATCGTCTCAAGGTCGAAAAAGCCAAAAGCATGCTTGCCTCAACGAATGATAAAATCGCAGCGATTGCTGATCACGTAGGCATTGATGATCCTACTTATTTTTCTAAGCTGTTTCGGCAAAACGAAGGCATGACGCCTATCGAGTACCGTCATCTTGCAAAAAGAACGACAAAGTAAAGGAACGTGAACAGATGAAAAGGGAAAAACAAAAGCTTGTGAACATACGACCATTAAACGAAGCTGATTTAGAGTTGGTATGGCATTTAAGATTCAAAGCACCAGACCAGTCCTATCGAGAGTGGAACGCCCCATATTTTCATGAACACGAAATCCCGCTTGCTGCTTTTAAAAAACGATACTTACAGGATACATCCATTCCGCCAAAGCTATATGGTATTGAAATAGACGGCGAAATCAAAGGCACCGTGTCATATTATTGGGAGAATGAACGTACACGGTGGCTTGAATGCGGCATTCTCATTTATGATTCGCGCTTTTGGAGCGGTGGCGTTGGGACAAAGGCATTAAGTCTATGGACTGATAAGTTATTTACACACATTGATATTCCTCGAATTGGTCTTACTACATGGTCGGGAAATGAACGGATGATGCGGTGCGCAGAGAAATGCGGGTTTATCCTTGAGGGAAGACTGCGAAAGGTCCGTTACTACCAAGGAGAGTATTATGATTCGATGCGTTACGGGATGCTGAGAGAGGAATGGCAAAGCCTTCTGCAACATTCAACTGAATAATTCCTTTTCTTTTTAGTACAAAAGTAGCGTATGATTGAATAAACTAAAAAAGAAGGGTGACGAATGAGTTGCGCTGGATTACCGGATGGTTTGTGTCGATTATAGTGGCCGTTTACCTATTTGTAGATGCGCCTAAACATGGGAAGAATAAATGGCTGTGGGCGATTTTAGGCCTTTTATTCGGGCTCTTTACATTTGGAATATACCTGATCAAAACAGGAAGAAAAGGATTGGGCTGGACGGTTCTGATCGTGTCCATTATCATCTATTCTATTTTCATTCTAGTCTATGTCTTTTACTTCTTATTGCTGATGATCGGATACTCAAACGCATAATAGAAAGCACGCGTGTACATAAGGAGGAGTTTGAACGTGAGACTTACAGGGTTATTCGTTTCACTTGCTGTTGCCATTTATTTATGGTTTGATGCGCCAAAGCATGATAAAGACAAATGGCTGTGGGCCATTTTAGGTGTCTTATTTAGTACGATCGTTCTCGGTATTTATTTGATCAAGACAGAGAGGAAGGGACTTGGCTGGACCATTCTTATTTTAACGATTTTGTTTTACCTCATGCTGCTCATCTCTGTTTTGATCGGTATCATTCTTTTTTATCAGGTGGGTCCTTCATGATGAAGGGCTTTTTTCTTTTACCTTTTGCGCTGGCACACCTGCAATAACAATTTTCTCCTCGTGAAAGGAACGGTTTACCACAGCATTTGCTCCGATGGAAATATGATCTGCAATATAGATATCCCCAAACAGCTTAGCACCTGGGCCAATCCATACATGATCCCCAATGGTTGGTACATCTTTTTCATGATGATTCTGACCAATATTCACCCCTTGATGAATATCACAAAATGCCCCGATTTTTGCATGTTTGTTCACAATTAAGAGACCCGTATGATTGATTCTAAGACCGGGACCGAAGACACCAATCGGAATATCAAAGCCAAGCTGCATGCCTTTCTTTTTATGTAAATAGCGATAGAACCATTTGCGAAGTGCAGCACCGCTATTAGAATAGTATTCATATTTTCGTAAAATCCTTTGATATTTCCATATATCATCCCCAAACCACTTAGGTCGTTTGCGCTTAATGGCTAATGCTTTCTTGTCCTGAGCTAAGTAGTGGTGGAGATCATGCTTTGTTAAAATCATCAGATCCCTCTCCATTCCCTTTTGTTTCAGAGAAATTATACCATTATAACCATTTATATCAATATAGAATGAAGTTTCTTTTTTTCCTTTTCTACATCACTTTCATCCACTTTCCCATATAAAATAAGTGCTTTGTCATGAATAGAACAAAAGAACCAGGAAGAATGATTTGTAATTTTTTTCTACATTATTTCGTCTCACGCGTTTATTCTCCCTATAGCAGTAGAGGTTTGTCAAAATGACACGAAATTACTCGTTAAATAGAGAATATAGCATTCATATGCTTTTAGAATCATCTTTTTGAATACAATTGACTTTCATATCTCACATCCTCTAGGCTAGTAAATGAAAATGATAATCTTTATCAATTGGAGGAGTGTTTTATTATGTCCATCAAAACCGTTTCTAAAAATCAGCAATTTTTAGAGCAGCAAAGTCAAAGAGAATCGAATGCAAGGTCTTATCCGAGACGGTTCCCATTAGCCATGCAAAAAGCCGAGGGTATGATCGTGACAGATGCGGATGGCAGAGAGTTTTATGACTGCCTGGCAGGCGCAGGAACACTTGCACTTGGTCACAATCATCCAGTTGTTATAGATGCAATTGAACGTATGCTTCATGAAAAAAGACCGTTGCATACGCTGGACATAACCTCAGAAATTAAAGAAGAATTTGTGAATGAAATTTTTTCTCACTTGCCAGAAGAGTTTGCAAAAAGAGCCAAAATTCAATTTTGTGGACCAACTGGTGGTGACGCCATAGAAGCAGCAATTAAATTAGTCAAAACAGCGACAGGGAATCGAAGCATTCTATCTTTCCATGGTGCGTATCACGGTGCGACACATGCCACGATGTCATTAAGCGGGAATTTATCTCCAAAGGAAAGAGTGCAAGGGTTAATACCTGATGTTCATTTTATGCCTTACCCATATGAATATCGCTGCCCATTTGGAATTGGTGGGAAGAATTCGCACCGCATTTCAAGTTCGTATATTGAGCGCGTATTAAATGATCCTGAAAGTGGTATTCTTCCGCCAGCAGGTATGATCTTTGAAGCAGTGCAGGGCGAGGGGGGCTCCATTCCAGCATCGATTGAATGGATGAAAGAAATGAGAAGAATCACAAAAGAAAAAGGGATTCCACTCATTATTGATGAGGTTCAATCAGGCATCGGCCGAACAGGGAAGATGTTTGCCTTTGAACATGCAGGAATTGTACCTGACGTTATTGTGCTGTCAAAAGCCATTGGTGGAAGCCTGCCGCTTTCAGTTGTGATTTATGATCAAGATTTAGATCAATGGAATCCAGGTGCACACATCGGGACATTTAGAGGGAATCAAATGGCGATGGCTGCTGGAACTGCTACGCTTAAATTTATCAAAGAAACCAACCTGCTTGATCATGTAGAACGGTTAGGAGATCGTATGCAGGCGCATCTAAAAGACATCCAAAAACAAGTCCCTGCTCTCGGTGATGTTCGAGGGAGAGGCTTAATGATTGGCGTTGAAGTAGTCAATTCAAATGAGAAACAGGATGTGGACGGAAGCTATCCAGCGAATCCAGAGCTGGCCAGTCTTATTCAAAAGAATTGCTTCGACAAAGGCTTAATTGTGGAGACAGGAGGCCGTTTCGGAAGTGTTATTCGATTCTTGCCACCACTCATTATGACAGAAGAACAGCTTGAAAAAGTCATCGCTATTTTTAAAGAGGCCGTGTACGATGCAATCAACTAAGGCTTCAGTGGATTCATTATTTATCAATCAAAGCCAGCTTGGAAGAGAGTCCTTCCAAGCGGCTCTTCATACATCTATCGACAGCTTACTGGATCAATGGCAAAAAGACACAGGACCATACAGTGGAATATTGCCTGGGAAATTAGCGGATAGTGTCGAATCGCTATTCCGATTTCAACCGTCTGGTGAATCCATTGAATCCGTCTTTCAAGATATAAAAGAACATCTTTTGCCGCATTTGATTGATGTATCGCATCCTAAATGCTTGGCACATCTGCATTGTCCACCGCTTATTCCTGCACTTGCCGCAGAGGTGATGGTAAGTTCCTTTAACCAATCAATGGATTCCTTTGATCAAAGCGGTATTGCTTCTTTGGTTGAGGAAGAAATTCTCAAGTGGCTATGTGCGAAGTTTTCTTATGGCGGCCTAGCAGATGGGACATTTACAAGCGGTGGAACCCAATCTAACTACATGGGGCTGCTTCTAGCGAGAGATGCCTTTTGTGAAAACACATGGCAGTGGAATGTTCAGCAGAAAGGCTTACCAAGTGAATCTCACCGCATGAGAATCCTTTGCTCGAATAATGCTCACTTCACTGTGAAAAAATCTGCCTCCCAGTTAGGTTTAGGAGAGCAGGCAGTCGTACTAGTCGAGACAGATGAGCATCATCGAATGGACCTCAATGATTTGAAAAAGAAGCTGGCTGAGTTGAAGGAGCAGAACTTGCTGCCTTTTGCGGTAGTAGCCACTTGCGGGACAACGGATTTTGGCAGTATTGACCCAGTTCGAGAGGTATATGACCTCGTCAAGCCATACGGTCTTTGGATTCACGCAGATGCTGCCTACGGCGGAGCACTTGTATTAAGCGAAACCTACCGTAAGAAGTTAGACGGTATTGAGCTTGCTGATTCAATCACGATTGACTTTCACAAACAATTTTATCAGCCGATATCCTGCGGGGCATTTTTGCTAAAGGATAAAAGACATTTTGGTTTGATCAATTATCATGCCGATTATCTTAATCCAAAGGAAGACGAGCTCGATGGTATTCTACATCTCGTCAATAAATCTGTCCAAACGACGCGCCGGTTTGATGCTCTGAAATTACTTCTTTCTCTTCGTTTAATTGGAGAAGAAGGCTTTGGAGAAATCATTGACCATACCATTCATTTTGCAAAGGATGTGGTCGCGCTTATTGAGAGAAATGATGACCTTGAAGTGATCAATCCTGAGCCAGAAATCAATGCAGTTGTGTTCCGATTTAAGGATGACGATCAAACAGATGACATCAATAAAATCATTCATCGGACATTATTCAAAACAGGAACTGCTGTCATTGCGAAAACAGTGGTGAATGACCGAACATGCTTAAAATTCACTTTGTTAAATCCGAGAACGACAATCACACATATTGAGGAAATCCTTTCTGACATCGTTGATATCGGGATCGCTCATATTCAATCCGGGAGGGTACTACGTTGAGTCAATATAAACAAATGGCTGAAAATGCAACCATGCAAAGCTTTTTAAACTGTTTTTTACGCGAAACAGGAATCGATCGATCTGCAAAAAAAGAGGTGAGAGCAGATGGCTCGCTTGTCTTCATCGCAAAACTAGCAAAACAAGATCTAGAGCTTGTGATTCCGATCCGATATGTTTCATCTGTTGGCCGCCATCTCTTTGATTTTCCGATTCGCTTTCGCCCGCAAGGCAGTGAACAAGAGGGCGCAATCGTCGATTACACGACACTTGTTGCTTTATGTTCAAAGGAGCTTCTCATTGAATATGGCCGTACAGATGCAGAGGATGAATTCATGCTTCGCATCATTTTAAGCTGCCGAAATATTGAACGGTTCTTAAAGGAGCGAGAAAGTGATCGAGCCGCTCTTTCTGAAGCCGATTTTGAGTATATTGAGGCTGAGCAGTCACTTCTCCTTGGTCATTTAACGCATCCTACCCCAAAAAGCAGACAAGGAATGACAGAGGAGGAGGAAGCGATCTATTCTCCTGAGCTGAAAGGGGCTTTCCAGCTTCATTACTTTAAAGCGCATCATTCGATTGTGCTTCAGGATTCGTCAATTACACAGTCTGCGGCAAGCCTCATGCTAGAGGAGCTCTTGCGCCAGGTACCAGCAGAAAAAGAGAGACTGAATACGTTAGTAGAAAACGGAGAATATGTGCTCATTCCGATTCATCCGCTGCAAGTCAAAGTGGTCATGGAGAAGGCATTTGTGAACCGTTATATAGAGGAAGGGAAACTCACTTATTTAGGACCGATCGGTTCTGAATACACAGCGACCTCATCCTTCAGAACCGTCTATCAAAAGGATTCTGCTTACATGCTCAAATTCTCTGTTCCTGTGAAAATTACAAACTCCTTACGTGTTAATAAACAAAAGGAACTGGATCGCGGTGTAGAGATGTCGCGCATTTTAAAAACAGAATTAGGCGTTTCTTTATACGATAAATTTTCTGGATTCCGGGTCATTGAAGATCCCGCCTATTTATCCATTCAAGGAGAAGAGGCGGAATCTGGCTTTGAAGTAGTCATTCGTCAAAATCCATTTTTACATCGTGAAAAAGGGGCAAGCTTAATTGCTGGATTATGTCAGGATCATGCGTATGGTGGAAAATCGCGATTAGCAGGGATCATTCATGACCTTGCAGACGCAGAAGGCCGATCACTGGAGGCTGTGAGCCAAGATTGGTTTAAACAATATTTAACTATTTCGTTAGAACCGATGCTCTGGCTGTTTGAAACGTATGGTCTTGCACTTGAAGCCCATCAGCAAAACGCTGTTGTGCAAATGAAGGGTGGTTATCCGCACACCTTCTATTATCGTGACAACCAAGGCTACTACTATAGTGAATCGAAAAAGGATAAACTCGCAAATCTTGTCCAAAACCTGAGCGTGAGAAGTGAAACGATTTGTGCAGATGAGGTAGCTGTTGAGAGACTGCGTTATTATTTCTTCTTTAATCATTTATTTGGTCTCATTAACGGCTTTGGTACAGAAGGTCTGGCGAAAGAAGAAGACTTGCTCGCCCTTGTGAGAGACACATTGCTCGCTCATGAGGAAACATACGGTGCATCTGAGCTGACAAACAGCCTTCTGCGCTCAAAAGAACTGCCTTCAAAAGCGAATTTGCTGACACGGTTTGAAGATATGGATGAACTGACAGGATCTCTGGAAACACAGTCTCGTTACACAGCTGTCTTGAATCCGCTCTTTTTACATAAGGAGGCGCTGATTGGATGAGGGATCGTATTAAGTTTATTCGCGCTGAATATGAAAGAGATGTCCGGCTTGTCCACAGGTGGATGCAAGAGGAGTATGTTCACCCATTTTGGCATTTGAATATTCCGTTCCCTGCTTTTGAAAAGCATTTTTATCAGGCGGTTCATGATCCGCATCAAACCCTTTATTTAGGCACAATTGATGGGACGCCAATGAGTTATTTTGAGGCATACAACGTCAAAGGTGATGTCATTGAATCTTACTATCAGCCTTCTCCGCATGATCAAGGAATCCATCTATTAATAGGGGAGCCGGATTATGTAGGAAAAGGTTTTGCTACTCCGCTGCTTCAGGCCATGACAGCATTTCAATTTGAGCAGAATAAACCAACAGAAAAAGTCGTCGCTGAGCCGGATATTCGCAATGAAAAAATGATCCATGTATTTGAAAAATGCGGATTTGAACGTGTAAAACCAGTCAATTTACCCGATAAAACAGGTCTTTTAATGTTTTGTGATCGAGAAAGATTCGAAAGGAAGTATAACCATGACGCGGTTCAACAAGCAAAATAATGTAGTGGATGTAATAGGGATCGGCATTGGTCCGTTTAACTTAGGACTTGCCGCATTATCTGAAGAGGTAAATGAAATTGACGCTTTGTTTTTTGAAAGAAGTGAAGCCTTTCATTGGCACCCAGGGATGCTC
The DNA here is from genome assembly GCF_038593215.1 of Bacillus sp. FSL W8-0920. Lineage (NCBI taxonomy): Bacteria > Bacillati > Bacillota > Bacilli > Caryophanales > Bacillaceae > Bacillus > Bacillus sp. FSL W8-0920. The sequence goes on from NZ_CP151974.1 coordinate 1,120,351, forward strand.
ATTGAGGGGACGACACTGCAAGTTCCCTTTTTAGCGGACCTTGTCAGTATGGCAGATGTGAAAAGTAAATATAGCTTTCTTAACTATTTACAGGAACAAAATCGTTTGTATTCATTTTACTTTCTAGAAGATTTTCATATCCCGCGCAAGGAATATAGTCATTATTGCCGCTGGGTCGCAGACCAGTTAGACTCTTGCCGATTTGGCATGAACGTCGAATCTGTCTCATTGATCGAGAAAGCAGGAGAAAAGCGATATGAAGTGCATGTGCGTCATGTGAAAGACCAAACGGTAGAGGTGTTTGAAAGTAAGCATCTCGTCTTAGGAATTGGTACACAGCCGGCGATACCAGCATCGCTCCAGCCAGCTTTAGGAGAGAAAGTTTTTCATTCTGCTGACTATTTAAAACGAAAGAAAGAAGGCTGTTTCAAAGGGAAATCTGTGACAGTGATCGGCTCTGGTCAAAGTGCGGCAGAAGTGTTCTATGATATTTTATCAGATGATGAGGCGAAGGATATTCACTGGTTCACACGCTCTAAAGGATTTTTCCCAATGGAATATTCAAACCTTGGCCTTGAATATTTCTCTCCAGATTATATTGATTTCTTTTATGAGCTTCCGCAAACAAAAAAGGATGCGTTGTTAAAGCAGCAAGATTTGCTGTATAAGGGCATCAGCTCTGCAATGATCCGTGATATTTATCATTTGCTTTATGAACGTTCTGCCTGCGGAGAGCAGTTGAACACAGTGCTTCAAGCAATGACGGAGGTCAACTTGATTGAGGAAACAGCTCGCGGCTTGTCCCTTTCATGCACGCAATGGGTCAAAGAGGACACCTTTACCCACGAGACAGATATTGTCGTACTGGCGACGGGCTATCAATCGGTACTGCCCCCGTTTATCAATCCAATTTCTCATCACATTCAATGGGACGATCAAGGACGGTTCCAAATCGAACGTGAATATCGCTTAAAAACGAATACAATGGGTGAAAATGATATTTTTGTCCAAAATGCAGAGCTTCATACACATGGCGTTGGCGCTCCAGATTTAGGTCTTGGCGCTTACCGAAACAGTGTGATTATCAATGAACTTGCTCGTCAAACCGTGTATCCACTTTATCAAAAGCACGTCTTCCAGACATTTGGTACACATAAGAACGTCAACACATTTGAAGAAATCAAAGGTTAAGGAGGATGAAGCGATGAGTGTACAAGATGAATTGAAAAAAGCGGTGAATCCGGCTGCTTGGAAAAAGGCAAACCAGCGAATGGTGGCAAAAATGCTGTCTGAATACATGTATGAGGATATGCTTCATCCCGTGCAGCTAGATCATAAGGATGGCATTGCTCAGTATGAATTAATCATTCACGAACATAAGAAATATCGCTATCTTGCAAAACCTCGTTTGTTTGATAGTTTTGATACAATTGCTGAATCAATCGAGTGCTGTCAAGACGGAAAATGGTCAAAGGATGTCAGTGCCATTGTGTTTTTACTAGACATTCAGCCGCTCATTCCAATGTCTTCTGACACAACAGGACACCTTATAAAAGAGCTTCATCACACCCTGTTAGCAGATGTACATTTGCTGTCGAAAAAAGCACTTCGTGCGGATGAACTGACAGATACTGATTATGCATGGATTGAAGGAGAAATGACAGGCCACCCTTGGATTGTGTATAACAAAGGACGCATTGGGTTCAGTTATGATGACTACCTAGCCTATGCACCTGAAAGGCAAGAAAGTGTGCAGCTGTCTTGGATTGCTGTTCACCGGGACCTTGCGACATTCCATGCAGTCGATCATGAAAACTATGAGCAGGTAATTGCCAAAGAGTTAGATGAAGTCACGATCCGTCAATTTCACCGCGTGCTAAAGGATGAAGGATTGATTGCAGCTGATTATTATTTGATGCCTGTTCATAAATGGCAGTGGACACATATGATTATTCAGCATTTCCCAGAAGATTTGGCGTTGCGCCGGATTGTGTATGTAGGAGAGGGACTGGATCAATATATCCCGCAGCAGTCGATCAGAACCTTTACGAACATCTCAAATAAAGGCAAGCATCATATTAAACTGCCAATGAGCATTTTAAATACACTCGTGTACCGAGGACTTCCGTCAGAACGGACAGTCATTGCCCCTCGCATTACAGCGCATATTAAAGGGATCGCGGATCAAGATTCATTTTTATCTGATGTCTGCCGCGTGATATTACCTGGTGAGAATGCAAGTATTAATGTCGATCATCCTTACTATAGCAAACTGCCTGGTGCGCCGTATCAATATCTTGAAATGCTCGGTGTGATTTTTAGAGAAAGCATTTACTCGTACTTAGATGAAGGAGAGACCCCTGTTACACTTGCGGCACTCACTTATGAGGATCATGAAGGTGAGCCATATGTGAAACAGCTGATTGAAAAATCAGGTCTCTCAGCAAAAGAGTGGATGGCGAAATTTTTCCATGTGGTGATGCCGCCGCTATTGCACTTTATGTATCAATACGGCACCGTCTTTTCACCGCACGGACAAAATACGATTCTTGTGTTAAAAGATCATCAGCCTCATCGTTTGGCGATCAAAGATTTCGTCGATGATGTGAATATTAGTGATCAGCCGCTGCCTGAATTGGCTTCTCTAGGAGACGATTTAAAAGAAGTGCTGCGGAGTGAACCGCCGGAAGGCTTAGTGCAGTTTATCTTTACAGGATTGTTTATTTGCAACCTGCGTTACGTATCAAACGTGTTAGAGAACCATCAGCTGTTAGATGAAGCGACACTTTGGCGCTTGCTTGCCGAAGAAATTCAGCAGTATCAAAAGCAATTCCCGCAGCTGAAGGACCGTTTTGACCTATTTGATCTATTCCAGCCGAAGCTGACAAAGCTGTGCTTAAATCGTAATCGAATGATTGATTATGGGTATGGAGACGGAGATGACCGCCCGCATGCATCAGAGCATGGAAAGGTCACAAATGCACTCGCGCATGTTCTTTCGTCCATCGGCGAGAAATAATAGAAAAGCTGTAGACATCAAGTGTCTACAGCTTTTTATATATTACGAAAATGCTTGAGAGGCAAGGAAATAAAGAAGAGCGGGATCGTTCAGCTTTTCTTTTCCACGAATCATCATAAAATGCGCTTTGTTTGTTTTCGTAAAACCTGCTTCAACAAGTGATTCATGGAGGCGCTCAGCTGTTTCCTCCTGCATATCTAAACGAATTGGACCCGAATAAGACGAAATGAGCGAACGGATCAGCGAGAGAGCTGTAAGTTCATCATTTGCAGCAAGCGGACCAATCATTAAATTGGCAGGTGTTTCAACGCCGAACGCAAAGCCAGTTGTGTCGTGATGTTCATTTTGTGCAATGATACGCCGTGCTGCTCGGTTCATCCGGTTTTTTATAAAGCTTGATCGATTTGTGCCTGCGCCTTTTTCATCGAGTGCTTCAATACACGGAAGGTGCGATTCATCGGCAGGAGACAGGTGGATGTCATTTGACACACTAAGTGCCCCTGGGTTTGGGTTTTGCGCTTTGTAAGTCGTAATGTAACCAGCCGTGTGAAACCCGATTTTTTCGTAAACTGGCCGCCCTTGGACAGTAGCGGTTAAAACGACAGGAATGCTTTGATCACATTGATCTAGCAGGGTGTCAATCATTTTCCTTGCAAGACCTAAGCCGCGATGTGTCTCAGATACAATGACAGCACCAATTGACGCCATTCGATCATATTGGAAAAGTCCTGCACATGAGATGACTTGTCCATCCGCTGTTGAAAAACCTGTGAAATATCCATTTGTTAAAAGAGATGTGAGCTCTTCCGCATTGTAATCAGGCCAGTCTACCTCTTGAGACAATGCGATAAGATCTGGTATGTCATCGAGTGTTAATGCTCGTTGAACAACGTTTGTCATGACGCGCAACTCCTTCTTAGCTGAATTCATCTATGTGTATCGTACCATAAGAAGGTATAGTGTAAAAATTGAAGTTTATCTAATTTTCCCAGCAAAAAAGAACCTCCAGTTTCGGAGGTTCTGCATTAATGAACATTAAAATATCGAGCTTCAGGATGAGAAACGACGATCGCTGAAACAGATGCTTCAGGTTCCATCATAAATCCTTCCGTTAGATGGATGCCGATTTTTTCAGGCTGAAGCAGCTTGAACAGCTTTTCTTGGTCTTCAAGATTTGGACAGGCAGGATAACCAAAGGAATAGCGCTGCCCTTGATATTTCGCTTGGAATCGTTTTTCCATTGTGAAATCGACTGGGTCAGGAAAGCCCCATTTGTCACGAATCACTTGGTGGGTTCTTTCGGCTAATCCTTCTGCAAGCTCAAGCGCAAGAGCTTGAACTGCATGCATTTTTAAATAATCTCCTTCTTGCTTAAAGTGCTGCGCGACTTCACGTATACGCGCTCCGGCTGTGACGGCAAATAAGGCAATATAATCTTTCTCCCTTTCACCGCTTCCCCGCACATAATCAGAAATGGAGCGGTACGGAAGCTTCTCCTGTCTTGGAAATTGGAATGTTTCAATGATACGGTCAGGCGCTTTGGGATCATAAATATGCAGATCATTTCCGTTTGAACTGGCAGGATAAAATTGATAGACAAATGCAGGCGCAAACCAGTTTTTCTCTCTGCCTTCGTTTAGAAGATCTGTGACAAGCTGCTTTAATTCCAATGCTTTTGGATGCTGTTCGGCCAACAGCTTTTTCACCTTTCCTTTTAATCCAAGGTGGTGGCCAATGAGCATTTGTTCATTTACATAAGGCATAATATGATGCAGGTCGATGTCCCTTACATAATGACGTGCCGTATTTTCTGGCGTGAAAATAGGTGCCTCAGGGAGTGCCGCACGTTTTTCTAGTAATTCAATGACAGCTTGTGGCTGCTTTGTTTCTTTCTTTTTGAAAGGTGCCACAGGCTCTTCGTCGGGCTTAATTTGAAACTGAAGAGGATTTGCTTTTAACTCATTGGCTAAAGATAAGCCGTCCATCGCATCTTTTGCGTAAAGAACCGGTCCGTCATAATGAGGCGAAATCTTCATTTTCGTAAATTTCCGAGAAAGTGCAGCGCCACCGACCAAAATGGGCACGGAAATATTCGCCTTTTGTAAATCCTGAGCGGTGAGTACCATTTGCTGGGCTGACTTCACAAGCAATCCTGATAACCCAATCATATCTGGTTTTTCCTTTTGCACAGCTTCGATCAATGTTTGCGGTGTCACCTTGATGCCAAGGTCGACCACTTGAAAGCCGTTATTACTCAAAATGATGTCGACAAGGTTTTTTCCAATATCATGGACATCTCCTTTTACAGTGGCAAGTAGAATCTTACCTTTTCCGTTTGCATGCTGCTTTTCCATATATTGCTCGAGATACGATACAGATGCCTTCATGACCTCTGCTGATTGAAGCACTTCCGCCACAATCAGTTCGTTTTGATTGAAAAGACGTCCAACCTCAGCCATTCCCTGCATTAACGGACCATTGATGATATGAAGTGGTGATTCAAATTGCTCTAGAGCCAGGGATAAATCATCGATAAGTCCTTCTTTTGTTCCTTCGACGACGTAGAGTGCTAGCCTTTCATCAAGTGATAAGGAGACCTTTGGTTTTTTCACCGTTTTCTTTTTGCCTCGGTAAAACTGGGTGAATTCAGCAAGGGTTTGATCATTTGTTTCATAGAGCAGTGTTTCAGCGAGCTTGATTTCTTCCTTTGGAATGGAAGCGAAGCGTTCAAGCTTTTCTGTATTCACAATGGCGTAATCAAGTCCTGCTTGGACGCAGTGATACAAGTAGACGGCATTCAAGATTTCTCTCCCAAGAGGTGGGAGTCCAAAAGACACGTTGCTGATGCCTAAAATCGTCAAGCACTCAGGCAGGTTTTCCTTGATCATTTTGATGCCTTTGATCGTTTCTTCGGCAGCGCCAATATACTGCTCGTCTCCAGTGCCTACTGGAAAGACAAGTGGATCAAAAATAATGTCACTTGCGGGAATGCCATATTTCTCCGTTAATAGATCATGAGAGCGTACCGCAATCTCCAGCTTTCGTTCTGCTGTTACGGCCATCCCTGTTTCATCGATCGTGCCGACAACAAGTGCACCGCCGTATAGCTTCACAAGTGGAAGAATTTCTTCGAAGCGTTCTTCGCCATCCTCAAGGTTAATGGAATTGATGATGGCTTTCCCTTGGGAATATGTGAGCGCTTTTTCGATCACGTGTTTATCCGTTGAATCAATGACAAATGGGGCTTTGACTTTTTTCATAGCCTCTTGTAAAAAACCTTCCATGTCTGCCGCCTCATCGCGGTCTGGATCAGCGAGACACACATCAATCACGTGAGCACCGTTTTTTACCTGTGCACGAGCAACTTCTGACGCTTCTTCAAACTTTTGTTCCGCAATGAGTCGTTTGAATTTGCGTGAACCAATCACGTTGGTTCGTTCTCCTACAAAAAGAGGGCGCATTGACTCCTCATATATCAGGGGCTCAATTCCTGAGACGGTATGCTGAGACGATTCATGCGCAATGTGACGCGGCTGAATCGTTCGTACTTCATCTGACAATGCCTGTATATGTGCAGGTGTTGTTCCGCAGCAGCCGCCAACAATATTTAACCAGCCTTCCTTGGCAAAGGCGGAAATTTTTTTAGCAAGTGAAGCAGGGGATTCATGATATTGACCTTCTTCATCTGGTAGACCAGCATTTGGATAGCAGCTAACCGCTGACTTGGCGATGGAGGAGAGCGTGCGGATATGGTCTGTCATGAATTCAGGACCCGTCGCACAGTTCAGGCCGACACTCATTGGTTTCATATGCTCAAGAGAGATATAAAAGGCTTCAATATCCTGACCAGCGAGGGTAGTGCCCATCGGTTCAATCGTACCTGATACCATGAGAGGCAACTCAATACCTGTCTGCTGGAAGGCTTCCTGAATGCCTTTGAAACCAGCTTTTACATTCAGCATGTCTTGACTTGTTTCTAAAAGAAGGGCATCACATTTGCCATCAATCAAGGCGCGGGCCTGCTCTTCATAGTTTTTGACGAGCTCATCGAAGGTTGTGCCGCCTGTCACAGATAATGTTTTCGTAGTGGGACCCATCGCGCCAACAACAAATCGAGGCTGCTCCGGCGTGGAGAAACGGTCAGCTTCGTCCTTTGCCAGCTGGGCAGCCCGTATATTGAGTTCATAGGCAAGGTGGCCAAGCCCGTATTCGTCAAGGACGAGCTTTGTAGCCCCGAACGTATTTGTTTCAATGAGGTCGGCGCTTGCCTCAAGGTATTCTCTATGAATCGCGCGGATGGTGTGAGGGGCTGTCACATTCAAATACTCGTTACAGCCCTCATACTCTTCTCCGCCAAAGTCTTCTGCTGTGAGATTGGCATTTTGAATCATGGTCCCCATTGCACCATCAAGGAAGAGGATGCGTTTCTTAAGCTGTTCAGTGATAGTTGACATGGGTGTTTGACTCCTTTTCTTTTTGATGAATGTAGGTGGTTAGTTCTGCTGTTAAGTCTGATCGAAGGAAAGGGGTAATTAAATAAATGCCGTTAAACAATTCGCAGGCTGTATCTAATAAAGAGCGGGCAATCGCTAAGCCTTCTGCTCGCTGCTTTTCTTTATCCTCACCAGCCTTGGCCATAATGTCACGAATGGAATCAGATAATTTGATGCCTGGAATTTCATGATGAATAAACTCCGCATTTCGGCTGCTTGTTAACGGCATAACGCCAATATAAATCGGCTTATCTAAATGACGGCTCTCCTCATGAATTTTCACAAGCTGTTCCTCAGAATAAACAGGCTGTGAAATAAAATAATCAGCACCGTATTCGATTTTTTTCTCAAGACGTTTGACCGCTTTATCAATGTGGCGAACATTCGGATTAAACGCGCCAGCTACTGAAAAATTGGTCTTTTTGCCAAGCGGCTTCCCTGAGAAAGAAAGGCCTTCGTTAAACTGCTTAATCAGCCGAATCAAATCAAAGGAGGTTAAATCATAAACCGACGTTGCACCCGGGAAATCTCCAATCTTAGAAGGGTCGCCTGTAATGGCTAAAATATCAGTTAAACCAAGGGTGTCGAGACCCATCAAATGGGACTGAAGCCCAATCAAATTACGATCACGGCACGTGATATGGACGAGTGAACGCATATCAAGCTGCTGTTTCAATAATGCCCCGCAAGCCACATTGCTAATGCGCGGGGTCGCAAGAGAATTATCGGCTAATGTCAATGCATCAATGCCTGCATTCTTTAACTCATTTGCCGCGACGAGGAATTTTTCGAAGTTCAGCTTCTTCGGCGGATCAAGCTCTACAATAATCGTCCGTTTTTTCGTAGCGAGCTCATCAAGACCTGGTTCAGTCCGCTGATCTTGAATCGAAATGACTTCTTCTTTTAATACTTTCACTTCTTTTTCAGTGATCGGGGCTAAATCCTTGACCGCTTCAGCCATTGCGTGAATATGCTGAGGCGTTGTTCCGCAGCAACCGCCGATAATACGTGCGCCTTGATTTCTAAATTCAAGTGCACTTTTTCGAAAATAATCGTTATCTGTATCATAGACGAGTCTGCCTTCTTCAAGAGAGGGGAGACTGCTGTTGGGATAGACTGATAAATGGGAATTTTCTAAAATTGGAACGCCTTCGAGTGCCTGAATCATATGATAAGGGCCAAGCCGGCAGTTGATGCCAACGACGTCTGCGCCAAGAGAGGACAATTCAGATAAACCATCCTTGAGCGGTGTTCCATCCTGCAACACACCTTGTTCATGCATGGAGACGTTCATGACAATCGGGAGAGTCGTTTCTTTTCGTGCAATTTGGAGAACGGCCTTCGCTTCTTCCATGTCATAATACGTTTCTAGCAATAATCCATCGGGCTGCTCATTTAATAGAATGTACAGCTGCTCTCTAAAGCTTCGTTTAATTTCTTCAATTGTATAGGCATTTTTGTTAAACGTTCGAATGCCGCCGATCGTTCCAAGGACATAAGCAGAGCCGGCGGCTGCTTTTGCGATTTGTACCGCCTTTGTATTGATGCGCTTTGTTTCTTCCTCTAAGCCGTAGCGGGATAGTTTAATATAATTTGCGCCGTACGTATTTGTTTGAATGATGTCCGCACCAGCCTGCACATATGCTTCGTGCACGCGCCTTACTTCATCTTCTTTCGATAAATTTAATTCTTCAAAGCAGCGGTCAATGCCGTAAGAGTATAAAAGTGTTCCCATTGCACCGTCAGCAATCAGTACGCGGTTTTGTAAGTCTTGTAATAGGCCCATTGGTTTCCTCCTTATTTTTATGTAACAAAAAAAGCCTTCTGATAAGAAGAAGACTTTTTGGCTGTATCGTAATTCTTCTTCTTATCTTCCAAGCAGTTGCTTGCTGGATTTAGCACCTTGGTCATAGAAAATATATTTCTACTACACCGGTTGCTGAGGCTTCACAGGGCCAGTCCCTCTGCCTCTCTTGATAAGAAAGCGATATGAACATGTCAATAAATTGAACTTCCATCCACTGTATCGAAAAAATCGGAAATAATCAATGGAAAATTTGAAATTTATCGAAAATTTATAAATTGAACGTCAATCGGTAAATCTGCCTTGCGCATAAGAGAAATAACCTCTTGTAAATCATCTTTATTTTTTCCTGTTACACGCACTTGGTCATCTTGAAACTGTGACTTCACTTTGATGCCGGATTGCTTAATGAGTGCATTGATCTTTTTGGCGTTGTCTTGATCAATTCCGCTGATCAGCTTCGCGCGCTGGCGTACGGTTCCGCCAAGGGCATGCTCGGTTTTTCCGTAGTCGATGTTTTTAGTTGGAACATTTCGTTTGATCAGCTTTGACACAAGTACATCTTTTAGCTGCTCCAGCTTAAAGTCATCATCAGAGATGAGCACGAGCTCTTCTTTTTCAAGAGAAATATCACTTTTACTTCCTTTAAAATCATAACGGTTTTTAATTTCCTTCAGCGCTGCTTGAACGGCGTTTTGCACCTCAGGCAGTTCAACCTTTGATACAATGTCAAATGAGCTTTCTTTTGCCATAACGCATGACCTCCATGGATAGATATTGCGTCTATTTTATCATGCAACGTGGAGAAGAAGAAACTTTATCAAAGAGATGAGTCAAAGAGTTCTGCCAGCAGCGGTATAAATCGCGTTCGGTTTGACCACTTTAGCTAACAGAACTAGAGATGTTCATGTGAGGAGAAGTATAGTAGAATAAAGTGAATCAAAAGATGAACGAACGCTCTTTTATGAGCAGATAGGAAGGAAGAGAACATGAGACCAGGTGAGCAACTGACCTTGCAAATAGAGAACGAGATGGAATACGGTTACTTTTTGACAGATGGTGAAGATTCTGTCCTCTTGCACCGCAGTGAAATGACAGAAGATATTGGTGACCAAGATGAAGTAGAGGTCTACTTATACGTAGATCATGAAGAAAGACTAGCTGCGACGATGAAAATACCGACAATCAATGCGCATACATATGGCTGGGTAGAAGTCGTAGACGTCCTAGAAGACATGGGCGCATTTGTGGATGTTGGGCTTTCAAAGGATGCACTTGTTGCAACAGAACATCTACCGCCTTTTGAGGAAGCATGGCCGAAAAAAGGAGACAAACTTTACTGTATGCTGAAAGTCACAAGCTACGGCAGAATGTTCGCAAAGCCAGCCACTGAAGATGTGATCAGTGAATTGTTTACCGAGGCACCCGAAACCTTAATGAACAAAGAAATCACTGGTACGATTTATCGCTTAATTGCGACAGGCTCGTTTATGCTGACAGATACAGGCGTGCGAGGGTTTATCCACCGCACGGAACGAAAGGAAGAACCAAGATTAGGATCGACCGTGACAGGACGCGTCATTGCAGTGAAAGAGGATGGGACCGTGAACGTTTCTCTGCTCCCTAGAAAACAGGAAGCGTTATCTGTCGATGCAGAAGAAATTTTAACCTATATGAGAACGAGAAATGGTGCCATGCCTTATGGAGACAAAAGTGATCCAGAAGACATCCGTGAACGATTCCAAATGAGCAAGGCAGCCTTTAAACGAGCATTAGGTCATTTGATGAAAAACGGCCTAGTCTACCAAAAAGAGGGCTGGACATACGAGAAAAAATGAGCAGCGTGAAAGAGAACCCTAACCTCATGGGTTTTCATATCACACTGAAATGAAGAAAAAGGGATAAAATCATCATGGTTTTATCCCTTTTTTTATATTTGTGATAAATAATGGGTTTTTTTAGTGAAAAAAGTCATGAAAAAAGCTGAAAAACCTTCACTTAATCATTGAAACAACGCCTCTCAAATCCGATAAGAAAGGAGTAAGGATGACAAAAGGAGTGTGTGTTTGGATGAAAGTGAAAATTTCATTGCTTCTGTTGGTAGCCGTGCTTATGGTGCTCACCGCATGCAGCAATCAACAAGGGGAACCACCAGCATCAAATGCGAAGCATATTGGCGTTATGCTCACAGATGATGGTCTTGGTGATCAATCATTTAACGATTCATCGTTTAAAGGATTAGAAAAAGCACGTGATGACCTAGGTATTGAATTTGATTATAGAGAAATTGCAGAAACCGATACATATGAAAAAGGACTGACCGAGCTTGTAAAAGCTGGCAATGATCTCGTCATCGGGGTAGGCTTTAGTATGCAAGAAGACTTAGAAAAAGTCGCAAAGAAATATCCGAAGAAGCACTTTTTGCTCATCGATGCCGTATCTGAGCTGAAAAATGTGACCTCCGTGACGTTTAAAGAAGAGCAAGGCAGCTATTTAGCGGGCGCACTTGCTGCAATGACAACGAAAAGTGATGTCATTGGATTTGTTGGCGGTGTCGATGCGGAGTTGATCCATCGTTTTGAAAAAGGGTTCCAAAAAGGCGCCAAATCAGTGAATCCGAACATCAAGATCTTATCCACCTATGCTAATACGTTTAGTGATGCGGACAAAGGCAGTAAAATAGCCAAAGGCATGATCAAAAAGAAAGCAGACGTTTTATATGCCGCAGCTGGCTATACAGGTGTCGGTGTATTAAAAGAAGCGCAAGCGCAGGGCAAATATGCCATTGGTGTAGATAGTGATCAGTACTACACCGCTGAAAAAGCGGTGATTTCGTCCATGGTAAAAAAAGTCGATGAAGTGGTCTATCAATTCAGCGAACAGCTCGTCAAGAGCAATCAAATCAAAAATGGGCATGTTATTTACGACTTAAACAATGACGGAATCGATATGGCAAGAATTCGGGTGCTCAAAGATGCTGAAACATTGACCAAAAAAGTAAATGAACTGAAGCAGAAATTGCTAAAAGATGAGGGGGACGCATCATGAGCTTGCGCATCAAAATTTTACTCAACTCACTCGTCTCACTTCTTTTAGCAGTTGGCGTCATCGCCTTTATCATTGTCAGTATGACAAAGATCCAATCATCGAATGAAACAGAAGTTCAAGCCTTATTAAATGTTCAAAAAACGAAGGCAAGCTTTGAAAGCGTCGAACAAACCATGACCAATTATTCAATGACCCTTTCTGATGAACAGCTAGAGGTTGTTCAAACCGGTATTTCTACAGCAAAAAAACAGCTGCAAACGTTAAACAAACACGCAGGAAATATAAATAAAGATGAATTAACAAGGTTAAATGCAAAATATAACACGTGGACCAAGGAAGCAAATAATGCCATTGGTGAAAAAAATGCATCGGATGCAAGACGGGTCGCTGCAAGAATTGATGGTGTTTTAAACGACATCCATACAATGAATAAAAGAGCAGAAGAAGCATATAAACAAAATCTAGAGAATACAGCGGATAATGTGCAATGGATCATCACAAGTGCACTCGTCGCAGCCCTCACACTGATTGTCATTGCTGTCTTTTTAAATATTGGATTAACAAGATCCATCGTGACACCGATTAAATCACTTTCCTACCGAGCGAAGCAGATCGCAGAAGGCAACCTTGCTGTCGAGCGAATGGACATTCAGCGTAAGGATGAAATCGGCGGCTTGAATGAATCCTTTAATCAAATGACAGATCAACTGATTAGTTTGATTAAAGAAATCAGTAATGTCTCAAGTCAAGTAGAGACATTCTCGATCCAATTAGATGATGAAAACAAAAAGCTGATGGAATCTGCAAATCAAGTATCTGTCTCGACAGACGAAATGGCAAATGGGTCACAGGCCATTTCAGAGGATCTCCAGCATGGCGTTAGCTTGATTGAAAAGATGGATCAGCATGGACGTAAAAATTCCGAACGTTCACAAACAGTCATCCAAAGTACAGGGGATGCGATAGAAGCAGTGGAAAGTGGAAAGCACACGTTAACAGAAACCAAAACGGCGATTGAAAAAAATACACATGCCACAAGGCAAATCGAGCAGTCGGCAGGAGAATTCACGCAATATGCTAGCGGGATCTCGGCTATGGCCAAAACAGTTTCTGACATTGCGGATCAAACAAACTTACTTTCGCTAAATGCAGCGATTGAAGCGGCAAGAGCAGGTGAGGCTGGAAAAGGCTTTGCCGTTGTAGCAGATGAAATTCGTAAGCTAGCCGACGAATCATCTAACGCTACAAGACAAATCTTTGATATGGTCAGTCATATTGAAAGAGGCATTCAATCCATTAGTCAAACTGTCAAAGAAGGAGTCAAGCTTTCACTTCAACAGCAGGATGCGATGGACAAAACCTCGCACTCCTTTGAAGATATAGAAACAAAAGCGCAGCACATTAAACGAGAAATGGCGGTCTTAAATGACCAAATTGTTCAATCAACAGAGCTTGGCGGACAAGTACTCAACTCGATTGAAAATATTAGTGCGGTTGTAGAAGAAACAGCAGCTGGCAGTGAAGAAATTTCTGCCTCGGCCAATGAACAGCTGCAATCTTTCCATCAAATGAACAAACAGGTAGAAGAACTGATGAGTATGACGGCAAGGTTAAATGAAACCGTCCACCGTTTTAAACTTTCATAAGTCATAAGAAAAGCACCCTTCCCGTGATGTGTCAGGGAAGGGTGCTTTTTATGATGGTTTGCCTGTAAAGAAGATGGCAAGCGTACCTGGGCCTGAATGGGACCCAACAGCTGCGCCGACAATCTGAATATCAATTTCTTTTGGATGAAATTCGGCTTCAATCAATTGTCTCATGTCTTCTGCAAGTGCAGGATCATCACCATGACTAATGCCAACAGTTTGATTTGACCAATCCGTTCCACGTTCTTTCATCAGTTCTATAATGCGTTTCAACAGCTTTTTACGTCCGCGGATTTTCTCAAGGGGGATGAGCTTTCCATCCTCGACGTGTAAAATGGGCTTAATACTCAATAAACCGCCAACAAATGCGGACGCTTTACTAATTCTTCCGCCTCTTGCTAAATACGATAAATCGTCTACAGTAAAAATATGTTGTAAAGATTCGCAAAAATGCTTTACAGACGTTTCAATTTCTTGTATTGTATTTCCGTCAATGGCAAGTGATTGAGCGTGTTTGACAGCAAGCCCATAGCCGAGTGAAGCACATTTAGAATCAATGATTCGTAAATCAAAATCAGGGTATTCTTCCTTCACTTCGTTTGCCATCATCACAGCGGTTTGATATGTACCAGAAAGCTCTGATGAAAAGGCAACATAGATTGCAGATGTATGGGTTTGTGCGAGAGAAACAAAGGCTTCTTTGATTCGGTTTGGTGAAGCTTGTGACGTTTTTGGGCTAGCGCCTTGTCTCATCGCATCAAATACTTGTTTTGGTTCAATGGTGACCAAATCTTCAAATTCCTCTTCGCCAAGCAATACACGGAGCGGAATAACCGTCATGTTATGTTCATCATAATAAGAAAGAGGCAGATCAGCAGCACTGTCTGCTATGATATGAACAGTCATCAAAATCCCTTCTTTCTAAAAAAATCAGCCATATTTTACAACTTTTTAGCCTAACTATATCACAGAAATCAACTTTTCGTGTTCAAATTCTAAATTTTAGGGAAAACCATAGAGAGAATGGTAAGTGGAGGAATGACAATATGTTCATCGGAGAAGCAAAAAAACTCATTGTCGTCGTCATTGGTGCACTGCTCAATGCGATTGGACTAAATTTATTCTTAATTCCAGCTGATGTATACGCGAGTGGGTTTACAGGGGTAGCCCAGCTGTTATCTAGCTTAATGGATCAATATGCGCCATTTTATGTATCCACAGGGATTCTATTATTTATTTTAAATATTCCAGTCGGCATTTTAGGGTGGATGAAAGTGGGCCGTTCCTTTACGTTTTACAGCATCATCAGTGTGGCCCTGACGACCATTTTCCTCGGCATCTTACCAGAAACGAGTGTTTCACATGATATTTTACTAAATGCTGTGTTTGGCGGCGTGATATCAGCAGTAGGGATTGGGATCACGCTCAAATTTGGGGCATCGACAGGCGGACTCGACATCATAGCCATGATCTTAGCGAAGTGGAAGGATAAACCAGTCGGTACGTATTTCTTCATTTTAAATGGTATCATCATTTTTACAGCAGGATTATTACAAGGTTGGGAGAAAGCATTATATACCCTTGTCACACTGTATGTGACCACAAGGGTCATTGATGCCATCCATACAAGACATGAGAAGCTGACCGCGATGATTGTGACGAAAAAGGCTGATGAAATCAAGGAAGCCATTTATGGAAAAATGGTCAGAGGTATTACGACTGTACCTGCAAAGGGAGCTTTTACCAATGAGCCAAAAGAAATGATGGTGATCGTCATTACAAGGTATGAGCTGTATGAACTTGAACAAATTATTAAAGAAGTCGATCCAAAAGCCTTTACAAATATTGTGCAAACAACTAATATTCTTGGATTTTTCAGACGAGATTAAAAGGTGGGTAGCGAATGAAAAAAGGGTTGGTGCTTCTTCTCGTTGTATTGATTTTAACCGCTTGTGGACAACAAAAAAAGGATGAACCAAACAAGGAGGTATCAGGTCAAATGGGAGAAAAAACGGTTGTACTCACAGTAGACCCCGTCCAGAAAGGTTCTTCGGTTCAATTTAACATGTCACTGAAAAATGAATCAGATCGAGATATTGAATTTACCTTTAACACAAGCCAGAAATTCGAACTCAGTGTGTATGATGAAAACGGAAATGAACAATACCGCTACTCAAAAGACCGTATGTTCACTCAGGCCATCCAATCATTTGTACTAAAGAAAGGCGAAGCCTATGATTTTCAAGATACGTGGTCAAATGGTGTCAAGCCGGGAACGTATGAAGCGGTCGTCACATTTAAAGGAAGAGCAGAAGGGCTGAAGCAAATCACGGAAAAGAAAACGTTCCAAGTGAAATAAGTGCTTTCAGCTTCATGAGAATCAGAAAAAGCTGTCCAATGGTGTGGACAGCTTCTTTTATGTTAGAGATCATCGAGCAAGTCTTGGAAGGTATGCAGCTGGTTTCTTTCTGCATCTGTCGAATTGGCAAATGCAGATGATACGGCATTTTTGGCTCGTTTGACCGCCTGTTGACGCTCTAACCCAGATGAAAATGAAGAAGTAAGGGCTTCTTCAGTAAATGATTTGGCTTGATCAAAAAGTTCGTTTCTCACAATGAACCTCCAGAAGCATCAGTCTTCATGTTTCCCCTGTCCTCCGCAGCTTCTTCAAGCGTAGAACGATAAGGAAAACGTGCATCATGCAGACTGACTGAATCTTTACCTTGTTGTATAAAGCGTTTCGATTTGCTTCTTTTACCCATTCGGAATCCGCCCCTTTACACAAGCTGACAGGACAACCTGTCTAAAGGTAGTATGCCCGCTTCCATCTGCTATGTATGAATGGAAAAATTAAAGCGAGAAGTAATTCGTTAGAAACTTTGCAATCCCATCTTGTTCGTTTGTATCAGTGACTTCATTTGAAATACGTTTCACAGCATCAATTCCGTTGCCCATAGCCACACCGCATCCAGCAAATTCAAGCATTTCTAAATCATTGTCTTCATCTCCGAATGCCACAATCCGCTCCTGTGGAACGCCGTAATAATCACTGATCTTTTGCAGTCCAACGGCCTTGTTCATGCCTGTTTTAATGATCTCAATCACGTGCCACGGAGCAGCCCATCGCCTATGATCAATCACTTCTGCATGAACATCTGATAAATAGCTTCGAATGGCTCCAACGTCCTCTTCTTTTGCGTGAATTAACACGCTCGTCACATTCTCTCCAAGGTTGTCTCTAAGGTCTCCAACAGTAACTTTATTTGCATTCATATTAAATATATCAATGAGCTTCTCATCATGATAATGGAAATACAAATCGTCTAACACTTCAGCTAGCACATTGTGTACTTTATACTCCTCACTAATGTCTACAAGCTGTTTAACGACTTGAAGATCAAGTGACGTATGAAATCTTCCCCATTTTTCATCAAGAGGATGATGGACAAACGCTCCATTAAAATTCACAATGGGTGAATCAAGCTGTAATTGCTGATAATAAGGAGAGCTGGAACGAAATGGCCGTCCGGTCGAAATACAGACATGATGCCCGCTGTCTTTCACTTTTTGAATGACGTCAAGTGTGTGTGTAGAGATGGTTTTATCATCTTTTAATAACGTGCCATCCAGGTCAAGTGCGATTAGATAAGGTTTAGTCTCCATAAAATCTCCTTTGATCTGTAAGTGATAGGAGGCAGTTCTTGCGGCGCCTCTACCTATAGTGTATCTTTATCACATCTTTGTTGTCTACATGTTAAAATAAACAAAGACGGGAATGATAAAGGAGGATTCATAGGCTGTGATCACCATTGATGAGCAAATTGCGCGCGATATTCCATTTTTACATATCGTAAAAGCTGAAAATAAAAACAAACCGCTGCCGCTTGTATTTTTTATACACGGATTTACAAGTGCACGCGAGCACAACTTACACTTCGCCTTTCATTTGGCGGAAAAAGGCATGAGAGTGATTTTGCCTGACTGTGCTTATCATGGTGTAAGATCAGAAAACCTCAGCTTAGAGGAACTGGCGTCAAGGTTCTGGGAAATTGTCCTGAACGAAATACGTGAAATCGATATACTCAAAACATATTTTCAAGAAAAACAATTGATTGAAGCCGATCTGATCGGTGTTGCAGGTACTTCCATGGGCGGCATCACGACCTTTGGTGCACTCGCCAAGCATGATTGGATTAAAGCGGCAGTTAGCTTGATGGGCAGTCCGAAATATACGACATTCCTACAAGCACAAATCATGAACATGCGGAACAAAGGGTTGATGAAAGAAATTACAGACGAAGAGGTTCATCAGCAATTAGACGCGCTGCGTCCTTATGATTTAACGCTGCAAACAGATCGATTAAACAAAAGACCGCTGTTATTCTGGCATGCAGAAAACGATCCAGTTGTCCCTTATCGGCATGCAAAAGCTCTTTATGACGAGTTAGTAGCAACCCAATATAAAGAAGATCCGCACCTGATTCGTTTTATTACAGATGGACAAGCTGGCCATAAGGTCTCAAGACAGGCAATGTTTGAAACGATTGACTGGTTTGTGACACATCTGAAAAGCACAAACGTTTAGTCAAAAGAAAAAGTACGTTATACTAATGGAAAAGGAGTGGATATCATGGATGAAGCATTGAAAGAAAATATTTTAGGCGCCCTAGAACAGGTGATTGACCCTGAGCTGAATGTCGACATCGTCAACCTTGGACTTGTCTATGATGTCGATCTTGATGAGAATGGAAAAGCGGATATCACGATGACCTTAACATCAATGGGATGTCCCCTTGCACCAGTTATCGTGGATGAAGTGAAAAAAGCATTAAGTGATCTTCCAGAAGTGAAAGAAACAGAAGTTCACATCGTATGGAATCCGCCTTGGACACGAGACAAAATGTCAAGATACGCAAAAATCGCGCTCGGTATTCAATAAGCACAAATGAAAATGCCTGGTATGAGGAACACTCGTACCGGGTTTTTTTATGAAAAATTAAGGTGGGGGGAGAGTATGGTTTGATATAATGAATGTAATTTTTATAGAACGGAGTACCTATAATGAAACGAAAATGGTTGTGGATCGTTCTTTTGATGGGATATGCTGCTGCATTTTTTACATCAATCACCATTCGTGAGGAGCAAGCACACAAAAAACAAGACCTTGAGGCATTTACAGATGTCAGTCATCTCATGCCTGTTAAAATAAAAAAAGTCGTTCAAGGTAAAGAAATAGACACTTTAAAAGAAGTAGTAGAAGAAGCGAAAGCAAAAAAACTACCGATATCCATTGCCGGCAAACAGCATAGCATGGGCGGCCACACGTATTATGAAAATGGCATCGTGCTCGATATGACAGAATTCCGCCAAATTTTAGCATTTGATAAAAAAAAGAAAACCATCCGTGTCCAAAGCGGCGCTACATGGGATGATATACAAAGATATGTCAACCCATATGGTCTTGCAGTGAAGGTCATGCAATCACAGAACATCTTTACGATTGGCGGTTCTCTCAGTGCAAACGCACATGGACGTGACATTCGCTACGGCTCACTCATTGACACCGTTCGTTCCTTCAGACTGTTAAAAGCAGATGGTGAGATTGTCACAGTGAAGCCAGGCGATGATTTATTTACTGCCGTTATTGGAGGGTACGGCTTGTTCGGAGTCATTTTAGATGTTGAACTTTCCTTAACAAAGGATGAATTATATAAAATGGAGACAACCTCTCTAAATTACGATGAATACACTGATTATTTTCAAAAACATGTCAAACAAAATAAACAAGTACGCATGCATCTTGCCAGAATCTCAACATCGAAAACCAACTTTTTGAAAGAGATGTATGTAACGAATTATTCCCTCACTTCACAACAAGAGATCGAATCATATCAAGAGCTGAAAGAGGATCAACTCGTTATGCCACTCAAATTTATGCTCGGTCTTTCAAGAAGGTTTGATATGGGGAAAGATCTGCTATGGCATTTGCAAAAGAAGTATTTCCAAAGTCAAAATGATCAGCTGATCACAAGAAATAATGTGATGCGCTCAGATTCTGCTTTTTTAGACTATGAGAATGAGTCAGACACAGATGTACTGCAGGAATATTTCGTCCCAGTGGATCGCTTTCGTGCGTATATCGATGAAATGAGACACTTTTTACAACAGGAAGATTTGAATTTAATGAACATCACGATCCGCTACGTACAAAAAAATGAAAAAGCGGATCTCTCATATGCGAAAGAAGATATGTTTGCCCTTGTTCTTTTAGTGAATTATGGTTTTAAGAAAGAAGAGAAGGCAGAAGCAGAGCGGATCATCCGGCAAATGACAGATATCACGCTACGGCACCATGGAAGCTATTACTTACCGTACATGCCTTATCAAACGAAGGTACAAATGAAACAGGCGTATCCTAAAACGGATGTGTTCTTCCAAAAGAAAAAGCAAGCAGATCCGGACGGCAGGTTTATCAATTACTTTTATGAAAGGTACAATACACAATGAATGCAAAAGCAATGAAATGGTTCGTCTACTCACAAAGTCTGCTGTTTTTCGCCAGCAGTTTGATTTTCCCTTTTTACATTCTTTTTATTAAAAATGTTGGATCAAGCTACTCTCAGTTTGGTCTTGCCTATGGCCTTTTTGGTTTAAGCGGAGCGTTTATTCATTTACTTTTAGGGAAACTGCCCGAAACAACCGATAGGCGGCTCTTTTTGATTATTCATTCGTTCGGTATGGCATTTCTTTTGCTGCTATTTCCGCATATAACAGAAGTCGCGCAAGTGTATATGATTCAGCTGGCACTTGGTGCACTAGGCGGCTTTCAAAAGCACGGGGAAAAACTCATCGTTACGGAACTGACAACAGAGAATAAAAGAATGAAGGAGGTCGGCCGCTATCATTTTTGGACAGCTCTTTTTTCATCGATAGCAATTATGCTTGGCGGCCTGTTTGCAGATTTCTTCACCGTTTACTTCATTTTTTATGCAAGCTCTATCATATATTTATGCAGTGCTCTCATGATCATCTTGATGAAATATGAAAGATAAATCCGCATATCTCACGTAGATATGTGGATTTTTTTATGAAAAAAAATGAAAAGAAATATTAAATATACAATTGAATTAATTTTTATACATGTTATAATGTTAAATAATTTCACAAAGATCAAGAGGGTGTATTGACGTTGAAAATAGGTATTATAGGTGCTACGGGATACGGTGGTGCGGAATTAGTTCGTATCTTCAAGCAACATCCACACGTGGATGAATGTATATTGTATTCATCGAGTGGTGATGGGCAATTATACAGTCAATCTTATCCGCATCTCACAACGATTACTGATCAAACATTAAAAGCCATTGATCCTGCTGCCATTGTGCGAGAAACAGATGCTGTGTTTTTAGCGACACCAGCAGGCGTATCAAGTGAACTCACACCGAAGCTCATGAACCAAGGAGTGCCTATCATTGATTTATCAGGTGATTTGCGCATTCAAGACGGTGCAACCTATGAAGCTTGGTATAAACGAAGGGCAGCTGATCAAGCATCTGTTCAACAAGCTGTGTACGGGTTATCTGAATTGAATCGTGAAACGATTGAGCAGGCTGAAGTTATTGCAAATCCAGGGTGCTTCCCTACCGCAGTTCTTCTCGGTTTAGCACCGCTGATGAAACAGAATCTAATCGATGAATCTATGATCATAATAGATGCAAAAACAGGAGTGTCCGGTGCAGGACGATCTGCCTCACTTGGAACGCATTTTTCAGAGCTAAACGACAACTTCAAAATTTATAAGGTAAATGAACATCAACATACACCTGAAATAGAGCAAATATTAAGAGAATGGAATCCGCACACGGCGAATATCACATTTTCAACGCACCTTGTCCCGATGACAAGGGGGATTATGGCGACGATGTATACTCAGCTGAAATCAGATACCACAAAAGAGGAATTGATGAAGCATATGAAAGGCTTTTATGAAGATTCCTATTTTGTCAGAGTGAGAGATCACGGGGTGTATCCGCAAACAAGGGAAGTATACGGCAGTAATTTCTGTGACATTGGCTTTCATTTAGATGAACGTACAGGCAGACTCACGATTGTGTCTGTGATCGACAATCTCATGAAGGGCGCAGCCGGCCAAGCGGTTCAAAACTTCAACATCATCAAAGGCTTAGATGAAGAGGCGGGCCTCACAATGACACCTCTCTATCCATAAGAACAGGGGAGACAACAAACATGATCGAATTGAATGAAAAAAGCATTGTTAAAATAGACGGTGACGTATCATCACCAAAAGGCTTTGAAGCAAAGGGGATTCATATTGGATTACGTTATTCAAAAAAAGACCTCGGACTGATCGTCAGTGAAGTGCCGGCAGCGAGTGCAGCGGTATACACACAAAGTCACTTTCAAGCTGCGCCTCTACAAGTCACTCAGAAAAGCTTAAAAAAGACAGGGCAATTAAAAGGGGTCATTGTCAATAGTGCCATCGCCAATGCATGTACCGGTGAGCAAGGTTTAAAGGACGCATACGAAATGCAGGCAGCTTGCGCAAATATGTTAGGGGTAGAACCTGATTACATTGCTGTTTCTTCTACTGGTGTCATTGGAGAGTGTCTGGATATGGATAAAATCAAAAAAGGCATCACTCAGCTGAAAGAAGCAAAAGCAGGAAATGGTCATTTTGAAGAGGCAATCTTAACGACAGATACAGTCATTAAAAACACAACATACACCCTGACGATAAACGGCAAAGAGATTCTCATTTCAGGTGCAGCGAAGGGCTCAGGTATGATTCATCCAAATATGGCAACAATGCTTGGCTTCGTGACAACGGATGCAAATGTCGAACAAGACGCTCTGCAAAATGCACTGCGTGATATTACCGATGTGACCTTTAATCAAATTACTGTTGACGGAGAAACATCGACAAACGATATGGTACTCGTGATGGCAAATGGCATGGCAGAAAATGATGTGCTAAATGAAGAGCATCCAGAATGGCCATTGTTCAAAGAAGGATTAAAGCTAGCTTGTGAGGATCTTGCCAAAGAGATTGCAAGAGACGGAGAAGGTGCAACGAAATTAATTGAAGCGCAAGTCGCTGGCGCTAAAAATCATTTAGAAGCCGGCATCATAGCGAAGAAAATCGTCGGTTCAAGCCTAGTGAAAACAGCCGTATACGGCACCGACGCCAACTGGGGGCGTATCATTGGAGCGATTGGCCATAGCGCAGCGTCCGTCACACCACAAGAGGTAGAAGTGTATTTAGGTGGACAATGTCTGTTTAAACATAATGAACCGCAGCCATTCTCAGAAGAGGAAGCAAAAGCGTATTTAGAGCAGGATGAGATCACGATTTTGATTCAAATGAATGAGGGGAATGGTCAGGCAGCGGCATGGGGCTGTGACCTTACCTATGATTATGTGAAAATTAACGCGAGCTATCGCACATAATGAAGGAGATAGACATGGATAAAACGATCGTATTCAAGTGTGGAGGCAGTGTCATTCGAGAACTTTCAGATACCTTTTATGAAAATGTCCGCTCACTTCAAGCTGCTGGATTTAAGCTGGCTATCGTCCATGGCGGAGGCCCTGAAATCACGAACATGATGCAAAAATTAGAAGTGGAAACAGAATTTGTTGACGGGCAGCGCAAAACAACGAAGCCAGTATTAGAGGTAGCGGAAATGGTCCTTTCAGGAACGGTCAATAAATACTTTGTATCAGAGCTCGCAAAGCATGGTATCTCATCTGTCGGCGTGTCTGGGAAAGATGGTCAGATGCTTGTCGCTGATTTTCTTAATCAAGACGTGTACGGGTACGTTGGTGAAATCAAAGAAGTGCATCCAGAGATGGCAGAAGCATTAATGGAAAAACAATTTATTCCTGTGATTGCACCACTGTCTATGACAGAGGAATGCCAAACGTTAAACGTAAACGCTGATTTAGCAGCATCAGCTGTCGCAGGAGCGATGAAAGCTGATAAGCTCATGTTTGTTACAGATGTGGAAGGCATTTTAAAAAATGGCGAGCTATTAGATGTCGTCACCGAACAAGAAGCTCTCACGCTCATTGATGAAGGCATTATTTCCGGGGGAATGATTCCAAAGGTGCAATCCGCTTTGAGTGCTTTATCAGGAGATGTGAATGAAGTCATGATCGTGAATGGCAAAGGCAGTATCTTTACAGGGGAAACCTTTAAAGGAACAAGAATTGTGAAGGAAAAGGAGGCGGTCCTGTGAGTCATCTCTTTCAAACTTATGGACGGTGGAATGTTGAAATTCAAGAGGCAGCAGGTTCTTGGGCAGTCGATACAAATGGGAAAAAATATTTAGACTTTATACAAGGCATTGCGGTCACAAATCTCGGTCACAATCACCCAAAGGTCAATCAAGCCATCAAGAAACAGCTTGATCACGTCTGGCATGTATCGAATCTATTTGAAAATGGACTGCAAGAAAAAGCAGCAGAAAAACTGGCTGCAAATAGTTCAGGTGATCTCGTGTTTTTCTGTAATAGCGGAGCTGAGGCAAATGAAGGTGCAATCAAATTAGCGCGTAAAGCAACAGGGAAAACAAATATCGTGACATTTTTGCACTCTTTTCATGGGCGCACGTATGCTGGTATGGCTGCTACAGGTCAAGATAAAATCAAAACGGGTTTTGGTCCCATGCTGGAAGGCTTTCATTATGTCCCGTTCAATGACCCAGACGCTATTGCTGCATGTGAAGTCGATGATGTGGCAGCGGTGATGCTTGAGGTTGTGCAAGGAGAAGGTGGCGTAAATCCAGCGACAACAGAATTTCTAGACGTTGTTCAAGCGTTTTGCCAAAAGCATGAAGCACTTCTGATCGTAGATGAGATTCAAACGGGTATTGGACGTACAGGAACAGCATTTGCATACGAACAGACGGGACTTGATCCTGATATTATCTCTTCTGCTAAAGGATTAGGAAATGGCTTCCCAGTCGGTGCAGTCATCGGGAAAAAGGCTTTAGGAGACGCATTCTCACCAGGTTCACATGGAACAACTTTTGGTGGCAACATGCTTGCCATGGCTGCTGTGAATGCAACACTCGATGTCATTTTCAAAGATGAGTTTCTGACAGAAGTCAAAGAAAAAGGCGCTTATCTGCTAGAAAAATTGCAAGATCTGAAACAACTGAATATCGTAAAAGAAGTACGCGGAAAAGGATTGATGGCAGGGGTTGAATGTCATCAGCCAGTCGGAGATTATATCACAGCTCTGAGAGAACAGGGGTTGCTAGTACTTCCAGCTGGTCCGAATGTGATTCGGTTATTGCCTCCGCTGAATGTAGAACAAGCAGAAATAGATCAAGCAATAGAAGCGATGACTCATGTTTTAGCAAATGAAACAGTGACGGTATAAATTTTTTTACACCAAAACGCATAAAAATTCATTTATATTACTAATTATTCAATTTGGGGTGACACAAGCATGAAAGGTTATTTAAATTTAGAAGATGGAGCCTCTTTTGAAGGAGAACTGACAGGAGAAGCTGGCATGACAGGTGAAGTGGTTTTCTTTACAGGGATGACAGGTTACCAAGAGGTGCTCACAGACCCTTCCTATAAGGGACAAATCATTGTTTTCACATATCCACTCATCGGAAATTACGGTATTAATCATGAAGACTTTGAGAGCAAAAAACCACAAGTGAAAGCTGTCGTTGTGTATGAAGCAGCGGATCATTTCTCTCACCATCTTGCAGCGGTTAGCTTAAAAGATTATTTACAGAAGTGGAACATTCCGCTTCTGACTCATACCGATACACGTGCAGTCGTGCAAAACATCCGGGCAAATGGGACGATGAACGCTGTGATCAGTGTAGACGAAAACGAAACACCGCCGGCCATGAAACAAGACAATGTGATCGCACAGGTGACAGACGATGAAATCTACACTCAAGGCAGCGGCGAGGAACATGTAGCGCTTATTGATTTTGGCTTTAAAAAATCAATAGCAGATTCGCTTGAAGCGCGCGGCTGTAAAGTAACCGTCATTCCGTACAAACAGCTGGAAAAGGTGTTTGAGATTAAGCCAGATGCGGTCCTGCTATCGAATGGACCTGGAGATCCCAAAACAATGAAGCCATATTTAAAAACCATTCATGACATCATGATGACCTTCCCGACACTTGGAATCTGCTTAGGTCATCAATTAATCGCTCTTGCACTTGGCGGGGATACGTATAAGCTTCCATTTGGCCACCGCGGGGCGAATCACCCTGTACAAGATACAGAATCCAAACGTGTTTTCATGACAAGTCAGAATCACAGCTATGTGGTGAATGAAAAAAGCATGAATGACAAAGAAGTGGAAGTGAAATTCCTTCATGTTAATGATGGATCTGTCGAAGGATTCATTCATAAAGAGAAGCTCATTATGTCAGTTCAATTTCATCCAGAAGCACACCCAGGTCCTGCTGAAAGTGAATGGGTATTCGATGATTTTATTGAGAAAGTGAAACAAGCAAGGAGAGAAGTTGCACATGCCTAAAGATCAAAGCATACAAACCATTCTAGTCATCGGGTCTGGTCCAATCATCATTGGTCAGGCAGCTGAATTTGATTACTCAGGAACACAAGGATGTATGGCCCTAAAAGAAGAGGGCTACAAAGTCATTTTAGTGAATAACAACCCAGCAACCATTATGACAGACGAATCATTTGCTGATGAAATCTATTTTGAACCGCTTTCAGTTGATTCAGTGACAAGAATCATCGAAAAGGAAAAACCAGATGGTCTTTTAGCCAACCTTGGCGGACAGACCGCTTTAAACCTTGCTGTCGAGCTCGAAAAAGCCGGTGTGCTGAAAAAGCACGGGGTAACCCTGCTCGGAACGTCAGTTGAAACAATTGAAAACGGTGAAGATCGAGAGAAATTCCGTGCTCTCATGAAGCAGTTGAACGAACCTGTGCCAGATAGTGAAATTGTGGATAATGCAAAGGATGCCCTTCAATTTGCAAAAGAAGTAGGTTTCCCAGTCATCCTAAGACCAGCATACACACTTGGCGGAAAGGGCGGCGGAATTGCTTTAACAGAAGAAGCGTTTAAACCGCTTATTGAAGGAGCCCTTTTAGCGAGCCCGATTCATCAGTGTTTAGTTGAAAAAAGCATTGCGGGCTTTAAAGAAGTCGAATATGAAGTCATGAGAGACCGTCAAAATACGTGTATTACGGTTTGTAATATGGAAAATATCGATCCAGTTGGTGTGCATACAGGAGATTCGATTGTCGTTGCACCTTCGCAAACATTAACAGACCAAGATTATCAAATGCTTCGTTCAGCAAGCCTGAAAATCATTTCAGCACTCGATGTAGTCGGGGGATGCAACATCCAATTTGCCCTTGATCCACTCAGTAAAGAATACTTTGTCATTGAGGTGAATCCGCGGGTTAGTCGTTCATCTGCTCTTGCCTCAAAAGCGACGGGCTATCCGATTGCTAAAATGGCAGCAAAGCTTGCGGTAGGCTATACACTAGACGAACTGAAAAACCCGCTCACAGGCACAACTTATGCTAGTTTTGAGCCGGCACTCGATTATGTCGTCGTGAAATTCCCGCGCTGGCCGTTTGATAAATTTAAACAGGCAGATCGGCAATTAGGTACAAAAATGAAGGCGACTGGCGAAGTCATGGCGATTGACCGTAATTTAGAGTCAGCCATCCAAAAAGCGGTCGCCTCTCTTGAAATCAAGACAAAGGGTTTCCACCTGCCAGAATTGAAAGACCAATCGACTGAACAACTATTTGAGCTTGTCAAAACACCAGACGATCGACGTTTCTTTGCTGTCATGGAACTTCTTTCAAGACAGGAAACGGTTGAAGCGATCCATCAAGCGACGAAAATCGATCTATTCTTCTTACATGTGTTCAGCAATATGATCACTCTCGAACAGGAATTGAAGAACCATGAGGGAACGCTCTCAAAAGACACCTTGAAAAAGGTAAAGGAAAAGGGCTTCCTTGATGAAACGATTGCTCTTCTAACAGGCAATAGTGAAGAGGCGATTAGACAGCTTCGTCAAGAATATGGCATTACGGCTTCATTTAAGATTGTCGACACATGTGCAGCGGAATTTGATGCAAAAACGAACTACTTCTATTCCACATACTTTGGCAAAAGTGATGGAGAGCATCAAGAGAAAACAAAACAGCGTGCACTCATCATTGGCTCTGGTCCAATTCGAATTGGGCAAGGAGTCGAGTTTGACTATAGTGCGGTGCATGGCGTTCTTACCCTGCAAAAGCTTGGCTTTGAAACGATCATGATGAACAACAATCCAGAGACGGTCAGTACGGATTATGAAATCGCAGATCGTTTATATTTTGAGCCCATTACATTAGAGCACATCTTAAACGTTGTGGAAGCAGAGCAAATTGATTTCGTCATCGTTCAATTTGGCGGACAGACTGCCATCAATGTAGCAGAAGGCTTAGAAAAAGCGGGCATTACGTTGTTAGGTACATCCTTCGACACGCTAGATGCGCTGGAAGATCGTGATCTGTTCTATCAGCTTCTTGATGAACTGAACCTACCTCATGCAAAAGGAAATACAGCTCATTCAAAAGAAGAAGCGCTCACGCATGCTAACAGCATCGGTTACCCTGTGTTAATTCGCCCATCGTATGTCATTGGCGGAATGGGAATGATTGTTGTCCAGTCAGAAGCGCATTTGACGTCACTACTTGATCAGCCAGATCATTTGCCGTATCCAATTTTAATTGATGAGTATGTCACTGGAAAAGAAGTTGAAGTGGATCTGATTTCTGACGGAAAAACGACCTTCATCCCAACGATCGTGGAGCATATTGAGAAAGCAGGCGTCCATTCAGGTGACAGCTTTGCCATCTTACCAAGTGTCTCCATCAGCGAGGACATCAAACAGCAGGTGCATATTGCGTCCGAACAAATAGCGAAGAAATTAGCGTTTAAGGGCATTATGAATATCCAATTTGTGATCAAAGGGGATCAGGCGCTTGTACTAGAGGTGAATCCGCGGGCGAGCCGGACCGTTCCAGTTGTCAGCAAGGTGATGGGCATTGACATGATTCCACTTGCGACTCAATTACTAGCTGGTGCAACGCTTGAAGAACTGAACCCAGTAACGAAAAACAAAGGGGGAACAGCGGTCAAATTCCCAGTCTTCTCATCACATGCCATTCAAGATATTGACTTAAAGCTGACACCTGAAATGAAAGCGACAGGAGAAGGAATGTGTGTAGGCAAAAACGCCGAAAGCGCCTTGAAAAAAGTGTTTGCGTCGATCTGGCATCAGAAAGGTAGCCTCTTTATAAAAGGCAGTGAACAATTGGTAGATGAAGCAAAACATGCAGGCTTTGACGTCTGGACGGACAGCTTTGACACTTGGCTGCAAAACGAAGATAAATCCCTTCATATCCATTTAGGCGAGGATGAAGAGGCAAAAGAGCAACGCGTAAAAGCACTCACACACGGCGTCCAAGTTCTAACCGAATATGAAACAGTTCAAGCATTCCTACAAGGAAAAAATGGAGATGTATCACCAGTATCGCTCCAAGAATTATACAAAAAGGAAGTGACGGCATGAGTCAAGTTGACGTGCAACCGACATTATACGGAAAAGACTTTTTATCATTAAAAAATTTCTCAATCAATGACATTGCTTATTTAATTGAAAAAGCGGAAGAAATGAAACAAAACCCATACCAAGATTTATTCAAAGGGAAAACGTTAGCGATGATCTTTGAAAAATCGTCAACTAGAACCCGCGTGTCGTTTGAAGCGGGAATGACGCAGCTGGGGGGACATGCGCTCTTCCTCAGCTCAAATGATTTGCAAATCGGCAGAGGAGAAACGATCAGTGATACAGCGCAGGTGCTGTCTGGCTATGTAGACGGCATTATGATTCGAACCTTTGAACATGGGAAGGTCGAGGAGTTGGCACAATACGCGTCCATTCCTGTCATCAATGGACTGACTGACTACTCCCATCCATGCCAGGCACTTGCTGATTTATTGACGATAAAAGAAGCAAAAGGAACATTAAAAGGAATCAAAGTCGCCTACATCGGTGACGGAAATAACGTGGCTCACTCCTTGATGGTTGGCTGTGCGCAGCTAGGCTGTGATATTGCAGTTGCATCACCAAAAGGCTATGAACCACTTCAAGAAGTAACAGACACAGCACGTGAATTTGCAAAACAATCAGGCGCAGAAGTCATCGTTACGACAGACCCTGTCGCTGCTGTCCAAAATGCAGATGTCATTTATTCCGATGTGTTTACAAGCATGGGGCAGGAAGCAGAAACAGAGAAACGCCTTGCTGAATTTAAAGAATATCAAGTCAATGACGAACTAATGCGTCATGCAGCAAAGGATTATATTTTCCTGCATTGTCTCCCAGCACACCGCGGAGAAGAAGTGATAGCAGACATTATTGATGGACCGCACTCAAAAGTATTTCAGCAGGCAGAAAACCGCCTGCATGTACAAAAAGCATTAATCAAAGAGCTCATGTATCAACAAACCAAATAAATGAAAAGCATCCCTGACTCGTAGGAGCAGGGACTTTTTGCATAAAGGATTGGAGAGGCAAGTCACGGGACATAATAACATCATCGAGAAAGGAGGATGGAAATGGGTCAGCAGCATCAGTTTAAATCAGGGAATAAAGCACCAAATAATGGTGTGTATGTCGAGATCGGTGAAACCGGCAGTATGGTGAAAGATCCTTTAAAGATTAAGCTTCAAGCAGGCGACGTCTTTCCGGATAACTCGAACCATAACCGTGTTTGGACCTATCAGAGAAAGCCATAAGCAATTGACTAAGAGTCGGCTGGAATAAGTCTTTAGAGGCATGTGTCATGCCTCTTTTTTCTTTATAATAAAAAACAATTAAGTTCAAATTTTCAAATAAATAGTATGAATAAAAGAGAATTTAAGGTAAAATATGTAAGTGAAATTAACTAGTTGAAAGGATTTGTGTGATGGAAAAGACGAATCTCAGTGAAAGTGTTTGGAATAAACGCTTCACCTCATTATTCATATCAAGACTCATTAAAAACACAGGAGAAAGTTTTGCTTTTACATCCGTCCTTTGGCTATTGATTTTGAGAGGGGATGGAGCGCTCGGTACAGGACTTCTCCTAGCAGTAACCGTACTTCCTTCATCTTTGCTAGCCCCAATACTAGGACCTCTTATGAAAAAGCACCATTTGTCTAAATGGATGTTCGCATCAGACGTCGTTCGAGCAACCATTGTACTCATTATTCCGCTACTGCATTTTTCGCATCTATTGCCATTATGGTTATTGATCTCATTAATGGTTATTCAATCGGCAACAGGTGCAGCGTATAACCCAGCCTCGGTGGCGATTTTACCGCAGATTGTACCGAAGCATCTGATTCAAAAAGCAAATGCCATCCTGCAATCTTCTTTTGAAATTGTCGCACTTGCAGCAGTCATGGTCGCTGGTCTCTTAGTCAAATTAATCGGACCTGCAGATACCCTGCTCATCACCACTGCCTTATTCATCATATCCGGCCTGTTTATTATCGGTGTTAAATTAAAGAAAACCGCTGAAGACAAAGCAGCAGGTATAAAACAAGCAAAGAATACATATTTTTATAACTTAAAAAGAGGGTTTCTCGTCGTCAAAAATCATCACATTTTATTTGCACTGACGCTGTATTGTATTTTAATGAATGTCGCTGCAGCTCCGTGGCAGGCACTATCTGCTGTATACGTAGCAGAAGCATTGCAAAGCGATTCTATGGTGTATTCCATTTTAAGAGGTGTTGCTGCAGTCGGCGCGTTTATGATGGGCTTTGCTCTGGCGAAGGTAAAAATTAAGAGATTTGGTTTGTTCTTTATTGTCGCTGGTATGATTGAAGGAGCTGCATTCTTTATCACAGGGATGAGTACATGGCTGCCAGTCGTTCTACTAGCTTCCTTTATATTCGGTGCCGCCGTTAGTGCGATCAATGTACCGGAAATGGTCATTATTCAAACGTCTGTCGACCAAGATGATCAGCCGCAAGTATACGCGGTGATCAATGCTTCATCAAATGTTTTCCTCCCGTTTGCAGCTGTCGTATCAGGCGTTCTGGCAGAAAGATTTGGAGCGGGACCTGTCATTGCTGGCGGCGGGGTCCTTGAAATTTTATCAGGTATCGCGATCTTCCTGTTTACAGGGCTTGCGAAAAGCCATTTGACTCAAGACAAACAGAAGTCCGAAACCGTCGAGGTGTAATCAATAAAAAACCCCCTGTAGCTGCAGGGGGTTTTAGCGTACCGCTTTTCAAGCAAAAAGAAAAAGAGCTAAAATCAAGATCATTTTAGCTCTTTCTCGCATTCATCTCTTACGTATTAAGAGTGTTTTGTTGAACTTTCCGTTTCTTTCATTGGACTTACTTCAGCAAAGATGAATAAAATAACCGTAAACACCACTGCAAGAATAGAAGTCAAAGTAAAGTCATAAGCAGCGCCATTCATCGAAGCAACGATGTAACCAGCCATATGTGTCAGCAGAAAAGTCCAAATGAGGGTGATAATATAATGCATAATCCCACCGTCCTTTATGTAACAATCTATTGATTATCATACCATAGATACGAGTGAGGGGAAAAGACTGTTTTAGCCTTTATGTGACCATTTTTAGACCTTCTTCTATAAAAATAAAAAGAATTCTTCTGTCATTAGGGGATTTCCTTATTCCTACAAGAGTTGTTGTTCATATCATAGAAAGCAGAATCACTGAAAGGAGGCTGGCCATATGGGTGTAAGCGAACGGTTTTTCCAGCTTGGTTCCCAGTGGAACGTCATTCACCTTCCTCAAAAACCAAATGGCTTTGGCATTCTTATCCTCGGTGACCGAAATCACTTTGTGCAGGAAAATACATCATTCTGGCTTCAGCACTATGGAAGAAACCAGCTTTTAACTGCCTTAAAGGATGAAGGATATACATTGTTTAATAGTCATCTTCATGGGAATCACTGGGGATGCGAAGATGCTGTTTTTAGTACAAAGCAGCTCGTTCATCACACATTAAAACAAGAAATATTAAACCGGGAAATTCATGTGCTGGCAGAGGGGATGGGTGCACTCGTTGCTATGAGCCTTGCTGAAGAGATGCCAGAAGTGCTAAGATCCATTGCGATGGTGAATCCATGTCTGCATCTCTATGCACAACGGGAAAGAGAAAAGGAACACAAATTCTTTTATAAACAGCTAATCAAAGAATTAGCGAAAAGCTACGGCTGCTCTGAAAAGGAAGCGGAAACGTATCCGCTCCCAGCTTGCCCTGTTCATTCTGCTCATGTACCGATTCACATATGGCAAAGACTAAACGGTGCACCCTATGCATATGAACTGCATGCAAAGCCTTTTATTGATCAGCACATGAAGAATCCAGAGCATTGTCAAATCGATCTCACCTTGCATATGTTTGATCATCCGAGAAGAATCTTTCAATCCATTCACAAGTTTTATAAATCGCATGAAAGAGAATTGTGATGAATAGGATGATAACAGCCCTTCATGGAAAGGGCTCTTCTTTTTATTCGATAAGCTAAAAAAGGGGACATGGACATGGAGACAGGACTGATCATAGGGGCAGATGAATTTTTTGGCCTAGCGCTGTGTGAATATATGATGAAAGAGGGCATTCAAATGGATATCACATGCCCTCATGAGCAAACAGAAGAGCAAAAGAGGTTATTAGAAGAACGAATGATGTGGCTTGGCAGAAATGATCTTTTCCGTGTCATTGACCTTCAGGATGGGAAAGACACGTATGATCTGATCTTTATTCAATCAGAAGAACCAGATAAAAGATACGAAGACCTGAAAGCGGCGCAAGGTATGTACCGGGTTCTTTACGAAAAAAACGAAGACGAATCATCCAATCAGAATGTGCCGGCTGTTATTCTACCTCGCATGTTTGGACCATGGACACTTGATAAAGAAAGAACGAAGCGTGATGAGGCATTTTTTGTAGAAGATGTAGCAAGGGATTTGTTCAAGTGGGCAACAGGCTCTGAACAAAGACAGGAAATAACACATGAATTGAAGGCAGAAAGACAAACAGATGACAAACAAGCAGAAGAAATGATGGCAGAATGGAAAAGACAAAACTCAACATTTTTCGACAAAAAGCAAGAATGATCTTCCATCTTATCTTTTTTCAGTATAAAATAAACCTATATTTAACATACAGGTTCATGCCTGCATGTGGCAAAGGGAGTTGAACATGGCATGAAGTATCAGCGGCTTGTCATGATCTTTTCGTTCCTTCTCCTATTATCTGCCTGCTCACAGGCACCTTTAAAAGGACAGATTGAGAAGGTGGGTTTACTCGTCCCCGATACAATTAATGATCAAGTTTGGGGAACGAAAGGTTATAAAGGCTTATTAAATATTCAATCAACATTTGGTGTAGATGTTTATTATAAGGAAGGAATGGTCGACAAAGAGAAAATCGTTGATGCCATTGAAGAATTTCACAAAAAAGGAGTCAATTTGATTATTGGCCATGGCAGTGAATACAGCGAAATTTTCAACATCATTAGTGAAGATTATCCGAAAACACAATTTATCACGGTAAATGGAAACAAGCCTCAGGCTGATAATGTTGCGAATGTGACGTTTAAAGGTGAAGCGATGGGCTTTTTCGGAGGCATGACAGCAGCACATATGTCAAAATCAAAAAAGATTGGTATTCTTGCTACATATGATTGGCAAAGCGAAGTAGACGGCTTTATCAAAGGTGCAAAATATCAAGATGAACATGTACAAGTGCTTGCCGAGTTTGTTGAAAACTGGGATGATGCGGACAAAGCCGTGGAGCTCTATCGAAAATTGGAAAAACAGGGCGTAGATGTTGTATATCCAGCAGGTGATGGTTATAATATCCCTGTCATTGAACAAATCAAAGCCGATAATTTATCAGCGATCGGATATGTCACCGATCAATCCAACCTCGGCAGCCATACCGTCTTAACAAGCACAGTCCAGCATGTGGATAAAGCGTATAGTATTATTGCGAAGAAATTTAATGAAGGCAAGCTAAATGCACAAGGTGAGTACTCCTTTGACTTTAAAGAAGGAGTGATCGAAATGGGGAAATTTAGTTCCACCATTGACCGTGCTTTTTTGAAAGACATTGAAAGTGATATTGCGTCTTACAAAAAAACTGGCAAACTGCCAAATGAAAAGTGAGGATACAACGATGCAGCACGAAAAATCGATGGAGTTTTTACAAATTGCCATGAAGTATTTTCCGCAGGCAAAAGAAGAATTAGATAAAGCAGGTATTCAGCTTGAGCCCGAAGCTCTTCAGCCGCTTTTATCATTGTTTACATCTGTTATGCAAGAGGCATATGAGCTTGGAAAAGCAGATGCAGAATCAGAAAAAGCCACAGAATAGTGGCTTTTTTTTATGATAATTTTTTCTTGAAGGCACTAATCATAGGGCCAACATCTTTAAACACAGGCTTCAGCTCATCGATGGAGTTCATAATGTTCCCAATTTGGTTCATGACATGCATGTAGTCAATGGACTCTTCACTTGAAGTTGTCTCCACGCGTTCCTCCTTTGCTTCTTCCTTGCTTTTCTCCTTTTCAAGCGGCTGTCCAAACATCATCGCCGAAAAAATATCTTTTTGCGCCATATCAAATGCTCCTTTCTACGATTGGTATATCAATAATCTATGAAAAAAGTGAGAGGAAAGGTTAGACGTTTGTATTGCCAAGGAGAAAAAAATAAGTTAAAATTAGTACCAGATACTAATATAAGATCACAATATCACATGCTCGTATGAGTAAAAGGAGTCTTATTCAATGAATGCTGGAATTATTGGCCTTGGCCGCTATATACCTGAAAAAGTGTTAACAAATCTTGATTTAGAAAAAATGGTTGAAACTTCTGACGAATGGATTCGTACTAGAACAGGTATAGAAGAAAGAAGAATTGCTTCTGATGATGTCAATACATCACATATGGCGCTTGCTGCTGCAAAAAAAGCATTAGCTGACGCAAATGTAGCTGCAGAAGATATCGATATGATTCTTGTGGCGACAGTCACGCCAGATCAATCATTTCCGACAGTCGCTTGTATGATTCAAGAGCAGCTCGGTGCACATAAAGCATGTGCAATGGATATTAGCGCTGCGTGTGCTGGCTTTATGTATGGGCTTGTTACTGGAAAACAATTTATCGAATCAGGTACGTTCAAGCACGTGCTCGTCGTTGGCGTTGAAAAACTTTCTCGCATTACCGACTGGGATGACCGCAATACTGCTGTTCTGTTTGGAGATGGAGCAGGTGCTGCTGTGTTAGGAGAGGTCAGCGAAGGGAAAGGAATTCTCTCATTTGAGCTTGGAGCCGATGGAAGAGGCGGTAAGCACTTGTACTTAGATGAAAAAGATCATACAATCATGAATGGACGAGAAGTATTTAAATTTGCTGTAAGACAAATGGGCGAGTCAAGCGTAAACGTCATCGAAAAAGCTGGACTATCAAAAGAAGACGTTGACTTCTTGATCCCGCATCAAGCAAATATTCGCATTATGGAAGCAGCCCGCGAACGCCTAGAGCTGCCAGTTGAAAAAATGTCGAAGACAGTCCATAAATATGGAAACACATCAGCAGCATCCATTCCGATTTCACTATGTGAAGAAATCGAAGCCGGAAAAATTCATGACGGCGATGTGATTGTAATGGTAGGTTTTGGTGGCGGATTAACGTGGGGCGCAATCGCTATGCGATGGGGCCGATAAAAGAGTGAGGTGCACAAATTAATGGATAAAAAACGAGTAGTTGTTACAGGATTGGGTGCTTTGACACCTCTTGGCAACGATGTAGAATCAACATGGAAAAATGCTTTAGCAGGTGTATCAGGAGTTGGACCAATCACACGTGTCGACTCAAGTGAATATACAGCAAAAGTGGCTGCAGAATTAAAAGATTTTAACATTGAAGATTACATGGAGAAAAAAGAAGCACGAAAAATGGCACGCTTCACACAATATGCAGTCGTTGCTGCTCAAAAGGCGCTAGAAGATTCACGTCTTGAAATCACAGATGAAATCGCACCGCGTGTTGGTGTATGGGTTGGATCTGGTATTGGCGGACTTGAAACATTTGAAGAGCAGTTTGAAGTGTATTCAAATAAAGGGGCAAGACGCGTAAGCCCGTTCTTCGTTCCAATGATGATTCCAGATATGGCAACAGGCCAAATTTCAATTGCACTTGGCGCAAAAGGGGTTAACTCTTGTACTGTCACAGCATGTGCAACAGGAACAAACTCAATTGGTGATGCATTTAAAGTCATTCAGCGCGGAGATGCAGATGCGATGATCACAGGCGGAACAGAAGCGCCGTTAACAAAAATGTCGTTCGCTGGCTTCTGTGCGAACAAAGCTCTTTCGACAAATCCTGATCCAGAGACAGCAAGCCGTCCATTTGACAAAAACCGTGACGGATTTGTGATGGGAGAGGGTGCAGGGATTGTCGTTCTTGAAGAACTTGAGCATGCATTAAAACGTGGCGCGACGATTTATGCAGAAATTGTTGGATATGGATCAACTGGAGATGCGTATCATATTACAGCACCGGCTCCAAACGGAGAAGGCGGCGTACGCGCAATGAAAGAAGCGATTCGAGATGCTGGTTTGTCTGTGGAAGAAATTGATTATATCAATGCCCACGGAACAAGCACACCGTACAATGATAAATTTGAAACAATGGCGATTAAAGAAGTGTTCGGAGAGCATGCGAATCAGCTTGCGATCAGTTCGACAAAATCGATGACAGGTCACTTACTTGGCGCAGCAGGTGGAGTAGAAGCTATTTTCTCTGTGCTTGCGATTAAAGACAGCGTTATTCCTCCAACCATTAACCTTGTAACACCGGATGAAGAATGTGATCTTGATTATGTGGCAAATGAAGCACGTTCAAAA
This sequence comes from Bacillus sp. FSL W8-0920, assembly GCF_038593215.1. Lineage (NCBI taxonomy): Bacteria > Bacillati > Bacillota > Bacilli > Caryophanales > Bacillaceae > Bacillus > Bacillus sp. FSL W8-0920. Next base: position 1,158,346 of record NZ_CP151974.1, read on the forward strand.
GAAGTACAAGTGGCTCTAAGTAACTCACTTGGCTTTGGCGGACACAATGCGACAATTATCTTTAAAAAATACGAAGCGTAATATTTCCTAAGAAGGCGGCGATCTATAATCAGATCGCCGCTTTTTTGCATATGATGAAAATGGAGGTGTTTAGCAGTATGGGTCTAGTCAATACACAATATCTCATTCATCAATCTTCATCATTTCAGGAGCTTGCGTCGCGCTTTGTTCCTTATTTTAAAGGGGCGGAGGAAAAAGAATGGTCCTCTATTCTCTCCCACCTGCAACATCACGGCATGATTCGCTCTTTTCGATCATGCAAAGACATGATCGACAAGCTCAAAGAAAAAGGGTACTTCCAGCTCGTCATGAAAGAATACCGGGCGCTGCAAAAGCAGTGGAAAGGCCCTGACATTCCAGTCTTTATTTTGCCAGTCAATGAGAGCAGTAAAGAAATTAGAGAGCAATTTTATTATCAATCCGGCATGGCATTTGACGACAAGGTCTTTCTCTTTTTGTCGCCAAATACCCCGAAAGAACGTATCGGCACATTGCTGACTCATGAATATCACCATGTATGTAGGTTGCATTTTCTCACGAAAGAAGAAAAAGATTTTACATTCCTTGATACAATCATGATGGAGGGGCTCGCTGAATATGCTGTGTATCATAGATACGGAGAAAGCTATACAGCCAAATGGACCACTCTCTATGACGAAACGCAGCTTCAGCGTATGTATCAGAAATGGGTATCCAGTCATCTTGATCAAAAAGTGCAGGACGACGAAAGACTGATACAGAACCTCCTTTATGGAAAAGGGAACTACCCCAAAATGCTTGGTTACGCCACTGGGTTTTATATCGTGAAAAAGTATTTCAGCGAACACAGAATCAGCGAGGAGTCTATGATTGCAGAGCCGTCCGAAACTTTTTTAAAGGCGATAGACTCATAAAGTGAATGATTCACACAAAAAGAGACATATTACAAATTTACTAAATTCTTCTTGATTTCGTCATAACAATGTAATAATATACAAATATAAATTTTGATAATTCTTTTTATTCGAAAAAGATGAAATTTTTAGATTTTGTTCTATTGATTGATGGTGAAAGGGGCGAATACATGACCACGCTGCTTGAAGTGCAGAACTTAAAAACCTATTTTTTTAGAAAAAAAGAAGCGATACCTGCTGTAGATGGTGTTGATTTCAGTATCAACAGAGGAGAAACTGTCGCATTAGTCGGTGAGTCTGGATCTGGTAAAAGCATTACGTCCTTATCCATTATGGGCTTGATTAACGGCACTGGTGGAAAAATTATGGACGGTTTCATCAAGCTAGATGGCAAGGATCTCGTTACATATGGTGAAAAGGAATTATGCAGCATTCGTGGTAATGACGTGTCGATGATCTTTCAGGAACCCATGACCTCACTTAATCCCGTCCTAACCATCGGGGAACAAATAACAGAAATCCTCATCTATCACAAAAAACTTTCAAAAAAAGAAGCGACAAAAAAAGCGATTGACCTGCTGAAGCTTGTTGGTTTTTCCAGACCGGAACAAATCATCAAAGATTACCCGCACCGTTTATCAGGCGGCATGCGGCAAAGAGTGATGATTGCCATTGCGCTAAGCTGTGATCCGAAGCTCCTCATTGCAGATGAACCGACAACTGCCCTAGATGTTACGATTCAAGCCCAGGTGCTCACATTGATGAAAGATTTATGCACGACATTTGGTACATCGATTCTCCTCATCACTCATGATCTAGGTGTCGTGTCTGAAGTGGCAGATCGAGTCATTGTCATGTACTGCGGACAGGTTGTTGAAAATGGGACCGTCGAAGAATTATTTGATCAGCCGCTGCATCCTTACACAGAAGGGCTGCTTGAATCGATTCCTGTCATTGACGGAGACATACAGCCGCTAACAGCAATAAAAGGGAATGTCCCTGCACCGGATCAGCTTCCAGCCGGCTGCCGATTTGCTCCTAGATGCCCGCAAGTGAAGGAGCGCTGCCTAGGTGAACTGCCTAAACTGAGGACTTTTGAAAATGGCAGAAGCGTCAGATGCTTCTTATATGAGGAGGCAGACCAAACATGACCCTTGCTCAAAATCAACCACATGCAACAGATCTAATAGAGAAAGAAGCCATACTTGAACTGAAACAAATCAAAAAACATTTTCCGATTAAAGCAGGCGTCTTTCAGAAGAAAGTCGGTGCAGTCAAAGCTGTTGACGGCATAGATTTGAAGATTTATAAAGGTGAAACGTTAGGGATAGTGGGGGAATCAGGATGCGGTAAATCAACATTAGGCCGGACCATGATTCGTTTATATGAACCAACTGACGGTCAAATCCTTTTTAAAGGGCAAGATATCTCCCGTGTATCAGAATCAAAGCTAAGACAATCAACACGAAAAAACATCCAAATGGTTTTTCAAGATCCCTTTGCATCACTCAACCCTAGAAAAACACTTCGAAGCATCATCAAAGAACCCTACAAAACACACCACTTATATTCCTTAAAAGAAAGAAATGAAAAAGTAGAACAGCTTTTATCAAAGGTGGGCCTTCATCCAAGCTTTGCAAATCGCTATCCCCACGAATTTTCTGGCGGGCAGAGGCAGCGAATCGGCATTGCTCGTGCACTTGCCATGAATCCTGAAATGATTATCGCAGATGAGCCGGTTTCAGCACTTGATGTATCCATTCAGGCGCAGGTGATTAATCTGATGGAGGAACTTCAGGAGGAATTTGACCTGACCTATCTATTTATCTCTCACGACTTAAGTGTGGTCAGGCACATTAGTGATCGAGTCGGCGTGATGTATCTCGGCAAAATGATGGAGCTTGCCGATAAGCACAGCCTGTACGATGAACCGCTCCACCCATATACACAGGCATTGCTTTCTTCTGTCCCTGTTACCCGTAAAAAAGGTCAGATCAAAAGAGAACGGATCATGCTTCAAGGCGATCTGCCAAGTCCTGCAAATCCGCCAAAAGGGTGCGTATTTCATACAAGATGCCCGTATGCGAAACAAATTTGTAAAGAAAAAATACCAGCATTTCAAGAATTAAAACCAAACCACTTCGTTGCCTGTCACCTCTACGACGCTTAATCGGCTTGGATGAATTCATCTTTGAGAGGGGGGATGAAGCGGCATCTGTCGTCATTTCTAAAAAAGGATAGGGGGAATTGTATATGAAAGGTAGAAATAGAAAATCCATATTGATTAGTTTACTGCTGATCTTCACGCTCATGCTTGCGGCTTGCTCTAGTGGAAATAAAACCTCTGGAGACAGTGAAAAGAAATCCACCGGTAAACCTGTACAGGGCGGAGATCTTGTCATCGGTTCCATTGCAGAACCAACATTATTTAACTCGCTGTATTCAACAGACGTGGCTAGCTCTGATATTGAAGAAAGAATCTACAGCTTTTTACTTCAAACGGACGGAAAGCTGAACCCTCAGCTATCACTCGCAGAAGATATTAAAGAATCTGATGACGGGAAGCAGTTTGATGTGACCATTAAAAAAGGCGTAAAGTTTCATGATGGAGAAGAATTGACAGCTGATGATGTTGTGTTTACATACAGCATTCCGATCAATAAGGACTACAACGGGGAGCGCGGATCAGGATTTGAAGTATTAGATTCAGTTAAAAAGACAGGGGATTACTCAATCGAATTCAAGCTCAATAAAAAAGATCCCTATTTTTATAATGTCACACTAGGAAGCTACGGCATTTTGCCTAAGCATATTTTAGGTGATGTGCCTATAAAAGATCTCGGTGAAAATGAATTTAACCGAAAAAAACCAATTGGTTCAGGTCCATTTAAATTTGCCGAGTGGAAAGAAGGCGACTACGTGAAACTAGAAGCCTTTGACGATTATTGGGATGGACGTCCATATCTTGATACCGTCACGATTAAAACGATTCCTGATCAGAACGCAGCAATTGCCCAGCTTTCAGCAGGTGATATTGATTTCTTTGCTGTACCTGGAGCAGAGCTGCAAACGGCTGAAAAAGTCAGCAACATTAAAATTGAATCTGATTTAGGGCTCAATTATTCATACATTGGCTGGAACCAGAAAAATGATCTCTTTAAAAGTAAAAAGGTCCGCCAAGCGCTGACACATGCCATTGACCGCCAAACGATTGTCGATCAAGTGTTAGATGGAGACGGCAAAGTAGCCAACATTCCAGAAAGTCCGCTGTCATGGAACTACCCTAAAAATGAAAGTGTTCCAGTGTTTGAATTTGATCAAGAAAAAGCGAAAAAGATGCTGAAAGAAGAGGGCTGGGAGGATACAGATGGAGATGGCTATCTTGATAAGGATGGCAAGAAATTCTCCTTTGTTATAAAGACCAACCAAGGAAACAAAGTCCGTGAAGACATTGCTGTCGTTGTCCAGCAGCAGCTCAAAGAAATTGGTGTGGAAGCGAAGCCGCAAATTGTGGAATTCAGTGCACTCATTGAGCAGACGACACCGCCTAAGTGGGATTATGATGCGCTGCTGCTCGGCTGGAGCCTTGCCACATTCCCTGATCAATTCAGCATCTTCCACTCAAGCCAGTCAGAAAAAGGCTTGAATAACATCTGGTATAAAAATAAAGAGGTCGATAAGCTGTTAGTAGATGCCAAGAATTTAAGCGATCGAAAAGAATATTCAAAGGCATATGAAAAAATTTATGAATTGATCGCAGAAGATCAGCCATATACGTTCCTTTATTATGCCAACTCACATCGCGCGATGCCATCTAATCTCCAAGGCTACTCTTACCACCCGAAAGATGAGTATTACAAAATCGAGAAATGGTGGATTGAACAGTAGGCTGCTAGTGAAAGAAGAGGAAAGTTCTCTCCTTTTAGCGTGAAGATATACCCTTTCATTCACCGAGCACCAGTTAGATTGAGAGGGTTCTCATATCACGATGCAATGAAGACAGAGGGCTAAAAGAAAGATCATTTTAGCCCTTTTTCATCACAGTATGGCGATCCGATGAAAAAGGAGTTGTGCATATGGTTACATATATCATTAGAAGGACACTGCTTTCCATTCCCATCTTATTTGGGATTACCATTTTGTCCTTCGCCATTATGAAAGCAGCACCAGGCGATCCGATGTCACTTATGATGGACCCAACCATTAGTGCGGCAGACCGGGAAGCTTTTATTGATAAGTACGGCTTGAACGACCCTGAATATGTGCAGTATATGAAATGGCTTGGCAATATGCTTCAAGGTGACTTTGGCACCTCCATTGTTAAAAAGGGAACGCCTGTGGCTGATTTGATTTTTGCCCGGCTGCCAAATACCCTCATCCTCATGATCTTTTCTACATTAGTCGCCCTGATTATCGCCATCCCATTCGGTGTTCTTTCGGCAAAACGTCCATATACAAAGCTAGACTATGGCATTACATTTACATCTTTTATCGGACTGGCTATTCCGAACTTTTGGTTTGGACTCATTCTAATAATGGTTTTATCTGTGAATTTAGGATGGTTCCCAACAGGCGGCGTCTCTACCTTAAACGCCGATTTTAATGTATTTGACCGGCTTCATCACATCATTTTACCAGCCTTTGTTTTAGCAACCGCTGATATGGCAGGGCTCACCCGGTACACAAGGTCGAGTATGCTTGATGTCATGAGGCAGGATTACATTCGTACCGCAAGAGCGAAAGGCTTTCGAGAAAACAAAGTCATTTTCAAGCACGGGTTAAGAAACGGTCTTATGCCTGTCATTACGATTTTCGGATTGATGATTCCATCCTTTATTGGTGGTGCAGTCGTAGTGGAACAAATTTTCACTTGGCCAGGGCTTGGAAAGCTGTTCATTGATTCTGCTTTTTCGAGAGATTATCCGGTCATTATGGCGATGACTGTTATTTCCGCAGTGCTCGTGGTGGTTGGAAATTTAATTGCGGATATTCTCTATGCGATCGTTGATCCGCGTATTGAATATTAGAAGGGAGCTGAAGCACAATTGGCACAGCCTAATATGGGAACACCTCCTGTTGATCTCAAATTAAAGGAGGGTCTTCCGCCAAAGCCAGAGACGATGCTGCGTTTATTTTGCGAGAAATTTTTCAAAAATAAATTGGCGGTTGCCGGCTCCGTGATCTTATTGGTCATTATCTTTTCAGCCATTTTCGCTCCTGTGATTGCCCCTTACGCACCAGAGCAGCAAGATTTATTAAAACGGCTCCAGCCGCCAAGTGTTGAGCATTTGATGGGAACTGACAAGTTTGGCCGCGATATTTTCTCAAGGGTGCTTTATGGCGCGAGGGTCTCTTTATTAGTCGGTTTCGTTTCGGTGGTCGGTGCGATTACCATTGGCACTGTGGTCGGAGCGGTAGCGGGGTATTTCAAAGGATTTGTTGATTCCTTGTTAATGAGATTTGTGGATGTCGTGTTGTCGATTCCCGACATTTTTCTCTTGATCACGCTTGTTACTATTTTCAAACCGGGCATTGATAAATTGATTTTAATCTTTGCTTTGACCGGATGGACCACAACCGCGAGACTGATCCGTAGTGAATTTTTATCACTGCGAACAAGAGAATTCGTACTCGCAGCAAGAACCATTGGAACGAAAAACCATGTCATCATCTTTTCGCATATTTTACCGAACTGTATCGGTCCTATTATTGTGTCAGCTACATTAAAAGTAGGTTCCGTCATTTTAGCCGAATCAACACTGAGCTATCTAGGGTTTGGCATACAGCCGCCAACAGCGAGCTGGGGCAACATGCTGCAAGATGCACAAAACTTCTCGATTATGGTGCAAGCGTGGTGGTATCCGCTCTTCCCAGGTTTACTGATATTGCTGACCGTTTTATGCTTTAATTTCTTAGGAGATGGGCTGAGAGATGCGCTTGATCCTAAAAAGTTAAAGTAATGCCTCATTTTTATGACAAGATGAAAGGGACTCTGCGCAATAAAGAAATGCAAACCACATTCGCTCCGCTTGAAGTTTAATAAAGTTGGAATAATTTCTCTATCCCTTGCCCATACTGTGGACAACAGTTTTTATAAAGTGAGGGATTGGTTATGTTATTTCTTCATGACGTATGGGTGAATTGGTTTGAAGGGGAAGAAAATGGCTACAATGTGTGTCATTTTCATGAGTGGCGCAAGGAGGACAGTGTGGAGCTGTTAGATCAAGTACCTTTACTCAAGGTGCAGAGTCCTTTGTATGATTACATAGAGAATGATCTTTCAGAGCTGCCGAAGACGCTGCTAGAATCTGTTTTTGAGAAATCATATATTCGAAAAAATCATGAACGGCGTAAATTAGAATATTGCTTTGTGGTGACAGACGGCATACGAATTATTGCTGTGGATACGATTGGGTATTCCATTCCTGTGAGGAAAAGCCGCTTAATCCCAAGGCAGGAGCAATTGGTGTATGAAATGGTGAAGGATGTGAAGGCTGAGGAATATGAATTCTCTCAGGACCGTCTTGAGTCGGCGAAGGAGTATCACATTTTGTCTTTGCCGCCGCAGCACATCAGCGGATTAACGAGAAAAGAAAGACAGCTGAAGCAGCTAATGTTTATGGCGCTCGATCAATTAAAAGGTCTTCAAAACAGGGCGGAGATTGCGTATTGGTATACGGAATGGAATCCGCGCATGTACAATCAAATCAAACGAATGTCATTCGAAGAGATTTGGAACATGCTTTACAATGAAACCATTGATGGATGGTCAGAGAATCATGTAGCATTTTGTGAAAAAATGATTAAGGGACAGCCGTTTTTTGAAAAGCTTTGGGAAATGGAAAACGAATCAAAGGTGAATTAGAAAAAGCTTGCAGCGTGATGTGCTGCAAGCTTTTTTTATTTGCGCTTTCTGCCAAGACCCATTGCATTCTCCATTTTTTTCAGCATTTTGTTTGCTGCGCGGTTTGCTTTTTCAGCACCTTCGTCAAGAATGCGATCAAGCTCGTCTGACTCAATGAGTTCATAGTATCGATCTTGAATTGGTTTTAAAGCATCAACAACGACGTTCGCAAGATCTCCCTTAAACTCACCATACCCTTTGCCCTCATACTTTTGCTCAAGCTCTGCAATCGATATGTTACCTAACACAGAGTAAATCGTCAGCAAGTTGGCAATCCCAGGCTTGTTCTCTTTGTCGTACTTAACGATGCCTTCTGAATCCGTCACAGCACTTTTGATTTTCTTTTCAAGCTGCTTTGGTTCATCTAATAAAGTAATAAACGATTTTTGGTTCGGATCGGATTTGCTCATCTTTTTCACCGGATCTGCTAAAGACATAATCCGAGCGCCTTCTTTTGGAATCTTCACTTCAGGTACGGTGAAGATGTCATTGTATTTGCGGTTAAAACGTTCAGCAAGCGTTCTAGTCAATTCAAGATGCTGCTTTTGATCTTCTCCGACAGGGACTAAATCAGTACCATATAATAAGATATCGCCAGCCATTAATGGGGGATACGTTAATAGTCCTGAAACAACCGCTTCCTTACCAGCGGATTTGTCCTTAAATTGGGTCATTCTTTCTAATTCCCCAATATAAGCAACACATTGCAGCATCCATCCTGCCTGGGCGTGAGCAGGTACCTCTGATTGGATAAACAATGTCGCCTTCTCTGGATCAAGTCCAACCGCTAAATAAAGAGCTGCTAAGCTTCTAATATTTTGGCGAAGGGCTAGCCTGTCCTGACTCACCGTAATCGCATGCTGGTCGACTACACAAAAATAGCCGTGATAATCATGCTGCAAATCGACAAATTGCTTCATCGCTCCAATATAGTTCCCCAATGTGACCGAACCACTCGGCTGAATGCCTGAAAAAATTGTCTTCTTTGTCATACTAAAACCTCTTTTCTTCAATATAAAAAGGCCCACCCATCACTTTTCAACAGAAAAGGGACGAATGAACCGTGGTACCACCCTTGTTATTTCACATGGAAATCACTCAAGACGTTGATATCGGAGACTGCTCCGTCTAAGCCTACTTACTTTCAAAAGTGTTCGGTTAGCTGCTCCAAAGCCCATTCCATACATGCCATTATCTGCTCGCACCAGCCGCAGACTCTCTGTTAATGGTGAATATATGTACTCTTCTTTTTCATCGCAACATTATGTCTATCTATTATAAAGGATGACCATGAAAAAGTCACGAAGCCCTCATGTGACCTTCTCATCATGTCGTTTGACACTTAAAATTTTAGGTAAAATACCAACTATCTGTCAGATTTTTTTAAAAAAGGATGATTAATTATATGTATAAAACATTATTCCTGCTGAATTTGTTAAATTATTTTAATCAATTTCCGCTTTAATTTGTTGAAGTGATTGAGACTTTAGTTTATAAAAATCCCTCTTTATCCCCATTTACGTTTTTTAAAAATATATGAAATTGATATTGCAATAAATTATTCTATTCATTATAATTAATTTGTTCACACGTTTGTGCTAGGCTCTTTACATAGTGAAAATTCAGAAAAAACAAAAGAAATAGAAAGTAAGCTATTTAGGGACTTTTTTACGCTATTTCTTAAATCTGAATCTCATCTTCTATCGAGACCTTTGAACTAAAACATATTATAAGGGGGAATACAGTTGAAAAAGCGTTGGTCTGTTGTTACTTTAATGCTTATTTTCACACTTGTATTAAGCGCTTGTGGTTTCAGCGGAAACAAATCAGGCGACAGCACGAGCAGTTCTGGAGAGGCTAAAACAACACTAAATGTGAATATCTCCACTGAGCCTTTTTCTCTACATCCGGGATTGGCAAATGATTCAACTTCAGGAAGTGTCATCCGTCAGACTTTTGAGGGATTAACAAGAATTAACGCTGAAGGTAAGCCAGAAAATGCAATGGCTTCTGATATCAAAACAAGTGCTGATGGTAAAACATACACATTCACACTTCGTGATGCAAAATGGTCTAATGGTGACCCTGTCACAGCTAAAGATTTCGAATATGCTTGGAAATGGGCATTAGATCCTAAAAATGAATCTCAATATGCTTACCAGCTTTACTATATTAAAGGTGCTGAAGCAGCGAACAAAGGGAAAGCGAAAGTTGCTGATGTTGGTATTAAAGCAAAAGATGACAAAACGCTTGTAGTTGAGCTAGAGAACCCAACACCGTTCTTTACTGAACTAACTGCATTCTATACGTATATGCCAGTCAACAAAAAAGTGGCTGAAAAGAATAAAAACTGGTACACAAATGCTGGTGAAAACTACGTATCTAACGGACCATTCGTTCTTTCTAAATGGAAACATGGCGGTTCTATCACGCTTGAAAAGAACAATGAATACTGGGATAAAGACACTGTGAAATTGAAAAAGATTAACATGTCTATGATCAAAGACACAAACACTGAGCTTAGCATGTTCAAAAAAGGTGAGCTTGACTGGGCTGGTTCTCCAACTGGAAACCTTCCAACAGAATCTTTACAAACATTGAAAAAAGATGGCGGTCTTAAAATTCAAACGATCGCTGGTATTTATAACTACAAATTCAACACAGAATCAAAACCTTTAAATAATGCAAACATCCGTAAGGCCCTTGCATACTCAATCAACCGTCAAGCAATTGTTGACAAAATTACGCAAGGTGAACAAGTTCCAGCAATGGCAATCGTTCCTCCAACAATGGAAGGATTTACTGATAACAAAACTGGCTACTTCAAAGATCACGATGTAGCAACTGCTAAAGAATTTCTTGAAAAAGGTGTGAAAGAATTAGGTTATAAGTCAGTTTCTGACCTTCCAGCATTGAAACTTTCTTACAACACAGATGAAGCTCACCAAAAGATTGCACAAGCAATTCAAGAAATGTGGAAAAAAGATTTAGGTGTGAAAGTTGAACTTGATAACTCTGAGTGGAACGTATACATCGACAAAATCCACAGTGGAGATTACCAAATTGGACGTATGGGCTGGTTAGGTGACTTCAACGATCCAGTGAACTTCCTTGAGCTTTACAAAGATAAAGACGGTGGAAACAACGACACTGGATGGGAAAACAAAGAGTATCAACAATTGTTGAATGATTCTGCGAAAGAAACAGATAAAACGAAGCGTGAAGAAATGCTGAAAAAAGCAGAGAAAATCATCATCGACGATATGCCTATAGCACCAATCTACTTCTACACTCAGCTTTGGGTACAAGATCCAAAACTTAAAGGTGTCGTCGTATCTGGACTTGGTGATGTTCAATACAAATGGGCTCATTTCGAAAAGTAAGATTATAGTGTAAGAGATCTACGGCAAGGATCTTAAGGTATATGGAGGATGTCTCTCCATATACCTTTCTTGCTGATTAGAGAAAATGTTGTAAAATCATGGAGGTGCAATTCCGTTGCTTAAATATATCGGTAAGCGATTAATATATATTTTAATCACACTGTTTGTTATTGTAACTGCAACTTTCTTTCTCATGCAGGCAGCACCTGGTGGTCCATTCTCTGGGGAGAAGAAACTTCCTGCTGAAATTGAAGCAAACCTAAACGAGCACTACGGGTTGGACAAGCCCTTATTTGTTCAATATGTAAGCTACTTAGGTTCAGTTGCAAAATTAGATTTTGGTCCCTCATTTAAATACAAAGGACAAACCGTAAATGACTTAATCGGTTCTGGATTCCCCGTTTCCTTTACCCTCGGAATTGAGGCAATTCTCCTCGCATTAGCATTTGGTGTATTGTTTGGGGTCCTTGCAGCGCTCTATCATAACAAGTGGCAAGACTATACGATTGCTATTTTAACGATCTTTGGAATCTCAGTTCCAAGTTTCATTTTAGCGGCGCTACTACAATATGTATTTGCATCTGAGGCAAGCATTTTAGCGATTTTCCCAGTTGCAGGATGGGAGTCTTGGGCCAGCACCGTACTACCTTCTATTGCACTTTCCTTCATGCCAATGGCATTTATCGCTAGACTTTCACGGTCAAGTATGCTTGAAGTGCTAAACAGTGACTACATTAGAACGGCTAGAGCGAAAGGATTAACGAAATCAGCTGTTACGATCAAACACGCGATTCGAAACGCATTGTTACCTGTCATTACTTACATGGGACCAATGGCTGCTTCAGTTTTAACAGGTAGTTTTGTCGTGGAGAAGATTTTTGGCATTCCTGGATTAGGCTCTCACTTTGTCACAAGTATTACAAACCGTGATTACACCGTCATCATGGGTGTCACAGTCTTCTACAGTATTATTCTATTAATCAGTATTTTAGTCGTTGACATCCTCTACGGTATTATCGATCCTAGAATTAAACTGACGAAGGCGAAGAAAGGGGTCTAACACATGGAAGAGATGAGAAAAGACTTATTTGTGCCGGCGACGGCTGATGCAGCAGAATCTGAAAAAATTTCTAAACCTAGTCTATCTTTATGGAAGGATGCTATGCTTCGCTTCCGTGCAAATAAACTTGCAATGGTTGGGCTTACAATTATTTTCATTGTTGTGATGCTGGCGATCTTCGTTCCGGTGTTTTCTAAATATGATTACTCTACGACAGATTTGCTTAATGCAGATCAGCCGCCTTCAAAAGAGCACTGGTTCGGTACGGATGATTTAGGCCGAGACATGTTTGTTCGTACATGGGTTGGGGCAAGAATTTCGATCTTTATCGGTCTTGCAGCAGCTGTTCTTGACGTGATCATCGGTATTATCTGGGGAAGTATTGCTGCATTCAAAGGCGGACGTACGGACGAAGTGATGATGCGTATCGCAGACGTTTTATGGGCAATCCCAACACTATTAATGGTTATTTTAATGATGGTTGTTCTGCCAAAAGGATTATTAACGATTATCCTCGCCATGACAGTTGTAGGCTGGATTAACATGGCACGTATTGTTCGGGGACAGGTTTTACAATTGAAGAGCCAAGAGTACGTTCTTGCCGCACAAACATTAGGTGCGAAAACATCTAGACTTTTATTTAAACACTTGATTCCAAACTCAATGGGACCAATTCTTGTCACGATGACACTAACCATTCCTTCGGCTATTTTCACGGAGGCATTCTTAAGCTATCTAGGGCTTGGTGTACCAGCTCCATTAGCTAGTTGGGGAACAATGGCGTCTGACGGAATTCCAGCCATGACTTACTACCCGTGGAGATTATGGTTCCCAGCCGCATTTATCTGTATTACAATGTTTGGTTTTAACGTGGTTGGAGACGGACTAAGAGACGCTTTAGATCCGAAGTTGCGTAAATAAGGAGTGATTAGGATGGAACGTGAACGTATTCTAGAGGTGAAAGACCTTGCAATCTCATTTAAAACATATGGTGGAGAGGTTCAAGCCATTCGTGGTGTGAACTTCCACTTAAATAAAGGCGAGACACTTGCTATTGTAGGTGAATCTGGCTCTGGTAAAAGTGTGACATCACAGGCCATCATGAGATTAATCCCGATGCCGCCGGGTTATTTCAAGCGCGGACAGATCCTGTTTGATGGGCAAGATATTGTCAAGAAAACTGAAAAACAAATGCAAAACATTCGAGGAAAAGACATCTCAATGATCTTCCAAGATCCGATGACTTCCTTGAACCCAACGATGAAGGTCGGGAAACAAATTACAGAAGTGCTGTTCAAGCACGAACAAATTTCAAAAGAAGCGGCTGAAAAAAGAGCCATTGAATTACTGGAGCTTGTTGGAATTGCAATGCCTGAAAAAAGAATCAAACAATACCCACACGAATTTAGTGGCGGGATGAGACAACGGGTTGTCATTGCGATGGCACTCGCAGCAGATCCAAAGCTATTGATTGCCGATGAGCCGACAACAGCTCTAGATGTAACAATTCAGGCGCAAATTTTAGAATTAATGAAAGAAATTCAGCAAAAGGTTGAAACGTCAATTATCTTTATTACGCATGATCTTGGTGTTGTCGCCAACGTCGCTGATCGTGTAGCTGTTATGTATGCAGGTCAGATTGTTGAGACAGGAACTGTGGATGAAATTTTCTACAATCCACAACATCCGTATACATGGGGACTATTGGCATCAATGCCAAGCCTAGACACAGATGGCGGAGCTGAAGGAAAGCTGACTGCAATCCCAGGAACACCGCCAGATCTGACAAACCCGCCGAAAGGAGATGCATTTGCACTCCGAAGCGATTATGCAATGAAAATTGACTTTGAACAAGAACCGCCAATGTTCAAAGTATCAGATACGCATTATGTGAAATCATGGCTACTTCATCCAAATGCACCTAAAGTTGAACCGCCTGCTGCTGTAAAGGCGAGAATGCGTGAACTAGAAGGTAGCTACGAAAAACCTGTATTAGTAAAAGAGGGTGAATAGCATGGCAGAAAAATTGTTAGAAATCAAAAATTTAAAGCAGCATTTCCATACAGCAAGAGGAACGGTGAAAGCAGTTGACGGCGTTTCATTTGATATTTACAAAGGTGAAACACTAGGTCTTGTAGGTGAGTCTGGATGTGGTAAATCCACTACGGGCCGATCCATCATTAGACTTTATGATGCGACAGATGGCGAGGTTCTTTATAAAGGAGAAAATGTACACGGGAAGAAATCAAGACAAAAAATGCTTGAGTTCAACCGTCAAATGCAGATGATCTTCCAAGATCCATATGCCTCACTGAACCCTAGAATGACAGTCCTTGATATCATTGCAGAGGGCATCGACATTCATGGCCTTGCGAAAACAAAGCAAGCGCGTAAAGAGCGTGTGTACCAGTTGCTTGAAACCGTTGGATTGAACAAAGGGCATGCAAACAGATATCCGCATGAATTCTCTGGTGGTCAAAGGCAGCGTATCGGAATTGCCCGTGCATTAGCAGTTGAGCCAGATTTTATTATTGCCGATGAACCAATATCTGCATTAGATGTGTCGATTCAAGCACAGGTCGTTAACTTAATGAAAGAACTGCAAGAAGAAAAAGGCTTAACGTATTTATTCATTGCCCATGACCTGTCCATGGTAAAATACATCAGCGATCGTATTGGCGTGATGTATTTCGGGAAATTGGTAGAGCTGGCACCAGCGAATGAATTATACGAAAATCCGCTTCATCCATATACAAAATCATTACTATCTGCGATTCCGCTTCCAGATCCAGATTATGAGCGTAACCGCAAACGAATCAAGTATGATCCGTCCGTTCACAAAGGAACAAACACTGATTTCCGTGAAGTGAAGCCAGGTCACTTTGTGAGCTGCACAGAGGAAGAATTCAAAGAGCTTCAGGCAAAACAATTATAAGAAGGAAGGAGCACTGCTATGTCAGTGCTTCTTTTTTTTATTTTACAAAAAAACGAGATGATGGTAATTTCTAGTTAACAACAAGCGGGTTCTAGGAGGAAATCAGATGTCGATATGGAAGACGTTTCGTTATTCATTCTTTCACTTTCTCATTGTATTCATGCTTTTTTCAACGTCCTTTTTGAGAAAGCCAAATGGAGGACAGTGGATGCTCATATTTATGGTGCTCATTGGCATCGTGTCTTTTTCCGTGGAATATATGCTTCACCGGAAAACAAGCAATCAGAAAGAGGAAGCACGGCGCAGCAAGTATCTTTATTTCATCATGTTCCAAACTGGGATGACACTTATCCTGTTTGTCTGTTTTCAATTACTCATGAATCGTTCGATATAAAACTTTTTTTCTGTTGTTTGAAAAAAAGTGAAACTAGAGGAGACTTTGCTGCGTCTTACTAGTACAGGCGTTTAAATAGCAGGAAATCGGGAATATCTAAGGAAGTGGTTCTTAACGATATCATAAGGAGCGGATCCATGAATTGGTATGAAAAGCTCAGTGAATACTTCCCGATAGAAGAAATGAAGTCAAAAGAGCATATGGAAGCTTTATTAAAGGAAAGAAGTGATGTTTATCATAAGGAGGAAGGACCTCATCATGTGATGATGTACGCCGAATTTGATAATTTTATCTTTATTGATTATTTATTTGTTTCCAGAGATGCAAGAGGTGAAGGCCTCGGATCAAAGCTCATTCATAAGCTGAAGGAAAAAAAGAAACCGATCTTGCTTGAGGTTGAGCCTGTAGATGAAGATGATGCAGATACTGCAAAACGCCTAAAGTTTTACCAAAGAGAGCACTTCAAGCATGCAGAATCAATCGGTTATAAACGCAGGTCACTTGCAACAAATGAAGTGAACCGCATGGAAATCCTTTATTGGTCGCCTCTTACAGATAATGAAGAAGAAATGATGGAGGCTATGAGGAAAACCTATGAACGAATCCATACGTATAAAGATGAAGAATGGTATGGGCAGTCGTATGAAGATGTTGATGATGTATTGAAGGTCATTGAAAATAGAAAACAAAAAAATATTTTCGATCATCTCGACTAAATGAGAATGTTCAGACATCAAGCAACACGAGAAAATGAATGAAATTGTCTAGTTTTTGTCACAAAAATTGCAAGAAAATCTGTTCACACTTACTTTTTTATAGTATAATCACTATAAAGATTACTTATTTAGAACAATTTTAATTTAAGAATACAGATCAATATTCATTCTACAAATTGAGGAGTGAAGATTTATGGTAACATTATACACATCACCAAGCTGTACATCATGTAGAAAAGCAAGAGCGTGGTTAGAAGAGCACAATATTCCGTATCAAGAGAGAAACATCTTTTCAGAGCCTCTTTCAATCGATGAAATTAAAGAAATTCTTCGAATGACTGAAGACGGTACAGATGAAATTATCTCAACACGTTCAAAAGTATTCCAAAAGCTAAATGTGAATGTTGAGACAATGCCTCTTCAACAATTGTATAAACTGATCAATGAGCATCCAGGTCTTTTAAGACGTCCAATCATCTTGGATGAAAAAAGACTACAAGTTGGCTACAATGAAGATGAAATTAGACGTTTCCTTCCAAGAACGGTTCGTACATTCCAACTAAGAGAAGCTCAGCGACTTGCTAACTAATAGAAAAACGAAAAGCTGCCGATCATTTGGCAGCTTTTTTTATTTATTTTCAGCCGTTTGTTCGTAAAACAGGCTGGCTAAAATGACCATTACGACTGTTAAAAACGGAAGCATCAATTCAAGAGTCGCATGCTGAGCCATAAATTCATTCAATTTCACATCACGAACAATCATTTCACCGCCAGTAAAAGCCAAAAGAGCACTTCCTCCGTATAAAAGAAACGGGAATTTGGTGAAAGCGGCATGAATCAGCTTACTTCCCCAAATAATAATCGGTACTGAAATCATCAGGCCAAAAGCGGTCAGCAACATGTTCCCTTTTGCCGCTCCTGCAACTGCAATCACATTATCAAGTGACATAAAGAGGTCGGCAATCACAATGGTCTGAACCGCACGCCAAAGGGAGCCGCTGCTTTTAATGCGAATTGATTCTTTCTTTTGCTCAATTAACAAATTGTATCCTATATAAAGGAGAAAAAGTCCGCCGATAAATTGTAAATAAGGGATGGTCAATAAATAAACTGCGGCACCTGTCATTGTTATTCTCATCAGCACTGCCAAAAGTGTGCCGATCCATATGGCTTTATTGCGTTTGTCATTTGACAAGCTGCGGCTAGCCATCGCAATGATCAACGCGTTATCTCCGCCTAAAATCAGATCGATGCCAATAATCATCAGTAAGGATATGATCCATTCTGTTTCCATCCATTTCACCTCATGTCTAATAGAGCTCGTACAACCAATATATGAAGACAATTCAAATATATGTTTCTGTAAGTTTTCTCTGCAAAAAATGCGTTTTTATTTCTTTTATTCATGTTTTATCATAAAATAGACAGTACGAAGCAATACCTCAATTCTTTAAAAGGTTAACATGTAGACGGAACGGGTAAAGTGTAGTAAAGTACTATTAATTGGGAGCTTGTATGTCCCTTCAACATCTTATATAGAAGGGAAGGTTGGCAAAATGGAAATCGAAAGAATTAATGAACATACAGTGAAATTTTATATTTCCTACGGTGATATTGAAGACCGCGGATTTGACCGTGAAGAGATTTGGTATAATCGTGAACGCAGTGAAGAGCTGTTTTGGGAAGTAATGGACGAAGTGCACGAAGAAGAAGAATTTGCAGTTGAGGGACCGCTTTGGATTCAAGTGCAGGCACTTGACAAAGGTCTTGAAATTGTCGTGACGAAAGCCCAACTTTCTAAAGATGGACAAAAGCTCGAATTGCCGATTCCAGAAGATAAAAAAGATCAAACAGATGAAGAAAGTCTAGACGCACTGCTTGATGATTTTCAAAAAGAAGAGCAGGATCAAGAAGACCATAATGAGAAGGACAAAAAACTTCAACTTCAATTTGTGTTGAAAATGGATGACTTTGAAGATTTGATTGCACTTTCTCAATTAAATATGCAGGATTTTACCTCAAGTTTATATTCGTTTGAAAACCGTTATTATCTATATGTTGACTTCCACGAGGATTTGTCAGATGAGCAAGTGGAGAATAAGCTCAGCATTTTGCTTGAATATGCTCATGAATCAGTGGTCAGCATTTACAGACTGAAAGAATATGGTCAGCTGATTATCGAAGGAAATGCCCTTGAAACGATTCAACAGCACTTCTCGTAACCAACAAAAGTCGATTTCTATAGAGGAATCGGCTTTTTTATCGGAATGAATAGGTAAATAAAGAGATCGGCAAGGAGAAAATGAAATGAGAAATTTAGTCAAAGTTCTATTTTTTCTTATCATTACGATAGGTGCTTATTTAGTCATTCAATTAATTGCCGGTGATTTAGCGGTAAGTGTATTAAGTTCAGTCAGCGTTCTGTTCACTTTATCGATTATCTTCATCGGGTTTGTCATATTCTTGGAGAACCGGAATCCATCTCAAACGATAACGTGGCTTGTCCTGCTTGGCAGCTTTCCGTTATTCGGCTTTTTGTTCTACATTTTCTTTGGACGCAATATCAAAAAGCGCCGGTTGTTTGAAAAGAAAGCCATCTTGGACGAACAGTTAATCCAGGAAGATGAACATATTCATAGAGAAGCGATTGAGAAAATGACGCATATGGGTGATCATCAGCAGCTCTTATTTAAGCTGGCCCACAGACTTGGACATACCCCTATTACGTATCGCACGTCCTCTAAAGTCCTGACGAATGGAGAAGAAACATTCTCTCATATTTTTGAAGAAATCAAAAAGGCGACACATCACATTCATTTAGAATATTATATTCTCCGCCACGATGACCTTGGACAAGAATTAAAAGATATTCTCATTGATAAAGCGAAAAATGGCGTGATTGTCCGCTTTTTATATGACGATGTAGGGAGTTTAAAGCTCTCTCGTCAATATATTGCTGACCTCGAAAAGGCTGGCGTTCAGATCGTTCCATTTTTACCCGTGAGGCTGCCACTGTTAAATAATAAAATCAATTTCCGAAATCACCGAAAAATTGTCGTGATTGATGGAGAAGTTGGATTTGTTGGCGGGCTAAACATTGGAGACGAATATATGGGCAGAAGCAGACAATATGGATTTTGGCGTGACACGCATTTGATGATTAAGGGTGAAGCTGTTCGTGATCTGCAGCAGATTTTCATGCAGGATTGGTACTATATGACGAATGAGAGATGTGCAGGTGTGGAATACTTCAAAGATTTCACCCACATTGAGATTACAACAGAAGGCGTACAAATGATTGCTGGTGGTCCTGATAAACAGTGGGAGGTCATTAAAAATCTCTTTTTCTCCATGATTATCTCTGCCAAAAAGTCTATTTGGATTGCTTCACCATATTTTGTGCCGGATGATGATATTTTGTCTGCATTGAAAATTGCTGCATTAAGCGGAGTAGACGTACGGATTATTGCACCGAAGAATCCAGATAAACGGATCGTCTTCCATGCGTCCCGTTCATACTTCCCGGAGCTTTTAGAAGCAGGGGCAAAGGTGTATGAATATGATCAAGGCTTTATGCATAGTAAATTTATCATTGTAGATAGCGAGCTGGCTTCGATAGGCACGGCCAACATGGATATGAGAAGCTTTCATTTGAATTTTGAAGTGAATGCCTTCCTCTATAAAACGAAAAGCACTGAGAAGCTCGTGAACGACTTTTTAGGTGATTTAGAACAGTCGCACGAGATTGTCCCAGAAGAATTTGCAAAGAGACCGTTAAGGGTAAGACTCTTTGAATCAACAGCAAGATTATTATCGCCATTACTATAAAGATTGTATTTTCCCCCTTTTTATCAGGGGGTTTTTTCATTTTCCTCAAGAAAACATCAGTAAAATCATATTTTCACACAATAAAAGCTCATTTTGCCTATTCGCTCTCTTATAGACGAACAAGCTATAATACGGTCATCAAAAACTAAGGGGCGAGCTGAATGAATACAGCGATCATGGATAATGGAAAGCTTATTCGAATTACACATCACTTATCTAAAAACAGGTTGGAGCATGTCAGGACAACGTGCAAATTTTACTGCCCTGAATGCAGGGAAGAAGTGCAATTAAAGCTTGGTGAACAACGTGTTTATCATTTTGCACATAAACAGCTGACAGCATGTCCACTAGCCTCAGGCGAAACGGCATATCATCAGGCGGGGAAAGAAGCCATGATGAATTGGCTTCAGCAGCTGGGACATAAACCAGTGCTTGAAAAGTATGTGTCAATGGTTCATCAGCGTCCTGACGTGACCGTCTCTATTGGAGGAACAAGCTATGCAATCGAATATCAATGCTCAAATATTTCACGGCAAGAGCTCCGTAAAAGAACAGCAGGACTCCGCGAAGCAGGGCTCTTCCCTATATGGGTCCTAGGAGCAAATCGTTTAAAGCGAAAATCTGCCCAGCTCTTTTCCTTCTCCTCCATTCATTGGGGAATGCTAAGGGAATCACAGAAAGGAAGTCTGATTTTTTATTGTCCGCTCCAGAATCGATTCATCCATCTTGCTCAACTCCTTGTATTTCAACCAACGAAAATATGTGCTGCCATGACTGTCAGACCGCCAACAGCATACCGCAAACTTTCGGATATCCTATCGCCGCCATCAAGCAAGCGTCAAGTTTCTAAGCAATGGCTAAGGTGCATACAGCAATTTAGGCAGCGGCCTCCTCGCATTTTATCAAATGAAAGCAAACGATTGAGAGACGTTTTTTATGAGCATCATCAAACAGCTTTCCCTTTTCTACCGGCTGAATTATTTATCCCGCTGCCAGAAGCGTACATCTTTACAAGTCCCGTTTATGTCTGGCAGGGGTGTCTATATGATTGGATAATAAGGAAAAAAGGAAGCAGTCCAGTGACGATTCAACTGCTGATGAAAGAAATCAAGCGGTGTATCCAGATGAAAGAAGTAAAGCTTCGATATGGGGATGTTTCAATAGAAGAATTAAAAGAGGTTATCACATCATATGTTCATGCGCTTGTCAGACAAGGGTTTTTACACATGACGAAAGAGGGTAATTATGAAGTAGCGTCAAATCAAATGCCGATACAAACAGTAGATGAAGCGTTCAAACGAGATGCTTTCTTATTTCATTAGCATGTTTCATGCCCACTTTGATCATGATAAGAAAAAGGTGGTGCTGCGATTGAATAGAAAGAAACGCTTTTTTCTCATTTTTTTAGTCTGTTTGGTATTTATTTCTGCATATGATTTGACAAATATAGTTCAAAACAAAGAAGATAAATACAACACCAATTTCTTTCACTTTCCGAAAGGTTGGTTCAACACAACTTATGCAAGGGGGATTCATATGACTTCACAAAGCAAAAACAACCATTTACCAGACAGAAGCGAAGTAAAAGAAGAAAACAAATGGCGACTTGAAGATATTTTTGAAAGCGTCGATGCATGGAACAAGGAATTCGAAGCGGTCAAAAAAGAAATTCCTAAGCTCGCCCAATTTAAAGGCAAGCTCGCCCATTCTGCTGATGTACTGTATGAAGCCCTAACCTTTCAGGATCAGCTTTCTGAAAAGCTTGGTAAGCTTTATACATATGCGCACATGAAATACGATGAGGATACAACTAATTCATCATTTCAAGCGCTAAATGATAAAGCATCGAATTTATTTACACAACTCTCTAGTACTTCTGCTTATATTGTTCCAGAGATTTTATCGATTCAAGAAGATAAATTGCAGCAGTTTATTCTGGAAAAAGAAGAATTAAAACTGTATTCTCATGCTCTTGAAGAAATTAATAAAGAACGTCCACATATTTTAAGTGAGGAGCAAGAGGCCTTATTAGCTGAGGCATCTGAACCTCTCTCAACTTCATCTACTACTTTTAGTATGTTTAACAATGCTGATATTTCGTTCCCTTCTGTAAAGGATGAAAATGGGGAAGAAAAGAAAATTACCCACGGCAACTTTATCACATTTTTAAACAGTGATGACCGTGAAGTGAGAAAGAATGCCTTTAAAGCTGTGTATAAAACGTATGATCAGTATAAAAACACGCTTGCTTCAACACTGAGTGGTTCGATTAAAAAGGATAATTTTTATGCAAAAGTACGAAATTATAAATCGGCAAGAGAATCAGCACTATCTCGAAACAGTATCCCAGAAGAAGTATATGACAATCTAATTGATACAGTTCATCAATATTTACCGTTATTACACCGTTATATTGAATTGCGTAAAAAGGTGTTAAAGCTTGATGAAGTGCACAATTATGACTTGTATACGCCACTTGTAAAAGATGCTGGCATGAAGCTAACCTACGATGAAGCAAAGGATTATATGCTAAAAGGGTTAGCGCCATTAGGAGAAGAATATGTGTCCGTGTTAAAAGAGGGACTCAATAATCGCTGGGTAGACGTTTATGAGAATAAAGGGAAACGTAGCGGTGCGTATTCATCTGGAAGTTATGGCACAAATCCATATATCCTCATGAACTGGCAAAATAATATTGATAATTTATTTACACTGGCTCATGAATTTGGGCACTCCGTCCACAGCTACTATACAAGAAAGCACCAGCCATATCCGTATGGAAACTACAGCATCTTTGTAGCTGAAGTAGCTTCTACGACAAATGAAGCGTTACTTGGCGAATACCTGCTGAATCATCTAGATGATAAAAAGCAGCGTTTGTATGTGTTAAATCACTTGCTAGAAGGATTTAGAGGAACGGTATTCAGACAGACGATGTTTGCTGAGTTTGAGCATTTGATTCATGTGAAAGCACAAGAAGGAGAGGCTTTAACGCCAGAATTCATGACGAACCTTTATTACGACCTGAATAAGAAGTATTTTGGAGACGGCATGGTTGTGGATAAGGAAATCGGATTAGAATGGACGAGAATCCCTCACTTCTATTACAACTATTATGTCTATCAATATGCTACAGGCTATAGTGCTGCACAGGCATTAAGCAAGCAAATCTTAGAAGAAGGAAAACCAGCGGTAGAGCGCTACACAGATTTCCTTAAAGCAGGAAGCTCTGATTATCCAATCAATGTGCTGAAAAAAGCAGGTGTTGATATGGCTTCTAAAGAACCAATCGAAGCAGCATGTCAATTGTTCGAAGAAAAACTAAAAGAAATGGAAGAACTCATCTCCACAACGGGTGAGTAATGAAAAGACTTCTGTCAGACGTGTGAGTGCATACTCATCTTTTGACAGGAGTTTTTTTCACAAAAAAGACCTCTTCACATGTAGAGGCCGTTCATTCTCATCAACCTTTAAATCCCTTAAAGGTCTTCCGGTGGTTCAGTCGATAAAGTGTAAAAAGTATTGCAGCAAATAAGAGAGGCGATGTGAGATAAAGGGGAAGCATTTTCATTAAGCCTAATATGTTTAAAAAGAAACATAAGCCAATGGAAACAAGTCCAATGGTTGTGCTGCGCATGCAGATCCCTCCATTTTTTCGTTACTTTCACTATATGAAAGTGACAACCCTCTTATGTTTTGTGACAAAAATATGAACATATAGTATATCTGTTGTCATAAGTCGACAAAATTTGATATACTACAGATGTGAAATTAATCACATACAAACATTACCCCTTTGTTTGACCGTGAAAAATTTCTCCCATCCCCTTTGTTGTCGTTAAGACATAGTGAAACCGCGCTTATCCCGGCGCGGTTTCTTCGTACCTAAAAATAGAACAAATGTTCTTTTTGGAAGTGAAGAAAAAACATGGGTCAGCACCCATGTTCATTCTCACAGCGATAGACATCAAGATCTGAATGATGATCATCTTCTTTATAGCGCCAAAACATTTCTTGCTGCACTTGTACACGTTCGACTTTTTTAGCGAAAGCCAGCTTTTTCATTTCTCGTTCAACTTCATCAAGTGTCAGGTCATAAACGACCGCAATCTCTTTGGCAGATGCAAATTGAAAGTAAGCAATAAACCATTCAATTGGAGGCCGTTCTGAAGGGGTTGGTTTTTCACCAATCATTTCAAAAAGGATTTCCTCGTATACATCATAAGAGTACGCACCTGAAATTTTTAATCCTTCATCTCCGTTTACTGTATTAAAAAAGGCAAAGGTCGGAAGCTCAGACACGTCCATTTCAGCGGCAATTTTCATATCACATTTTAGTGCTTTGACAGCACTTTGAGAATGAATATCGCGCTGGAATTCCTCGATGTCTAGTCCAGCGCTTTTTGCATTTTCTAGCAGTACATGTTCACTTGTGACATCTTGCTGATGGCAAAAAAGTGATTCTTGAATGAGTCGCAGAAATTTCATTCCGCATTTTCTACCTTGAAGTTCAGCCGCTTTTAATGCAAGCGAGGCGAGATAGGGTGAAGTCACAATTTGTTCAGACAGCATTTGTTCTTTTTTGGTCTGAGTTTTGGTCGCAAATTTCCCCCATGCTTCAGTCAGTAAATGCTTTTTTCTTTTCCGATTCAATGCATTAATACTAGAGCTTGTTACCGTTCGTAAAGTGAAAAAACGGCCGTACTTCATTTTTAATTTTTTAATGGATGGTTCTAATAACCAGCAGTCTGGACTTAGAGGGTCAATGAATACATAGATTTCAATCGGCTTTTGAGGATGTCCGTGACAGTGTGAGAAATATTGATCGTGCGTATTGCAGCTCAAGATCGTCCATCCTTTTCAGGTGTTTGATTGACCATATGACGAGCCGTTAAAGAAAGTCGCTCAAATAAAAAGTCACGAATATCGCCGGTTAATCCTACTTGATCCATCGCATCCTCCATGCATTCAAGCCATGCGTCAGCCCGCTCCTCAGTAATCGGAAAAGGGAGATGTCTCGCCCGTAGCATAGGGTGACCATGCTCCTCTGTATAAAGCGGGGGTCCGCCTAAATATTGCGTTAAAAACTGTTTTTGTTTTCTTGCTGTTTCTTTTAAGTCATCCGGGAAAATAGGATGAAGCAAAGGATGACACTTTACATTTTCATAAAAAGTATCAACAAGTTGCGACAGAAGTTCCTCTCCAACCGCTTCGTAAGGTGCGTTAAACGATTGTACCATGTTGACTACTCCTTTTACTCGTAGTTAATAGGATGAAGCGCCCTATTGTGAATTCATTTATTTCAAAAGTGATATTCAGTTTGTTCTATTTTAATGTTTCTATTCTTGTACTTATTTTAACAACCTCATCTCAATTCCACAAACAAACCGCTTTGGTCTATTGGAAATAAGGGGAGAGGCGGGTTCCGTGATCAATTGACCATATCATAACACATTCAGTCAAAAAAGGGTGAAAAGCGACATACAAAAAACCGAAGAGGTTATTCTCTTCGGTTTAAGCGAAATATTGTGCTGTAATTTTCTTTACATAATTTTGTGTTTCTTTAAATGGTGGAATGCCGCCGTATTTATCAACATTTCCTGAGCCTGCATTATAAGCAGCTAAGGCGAGTGAGACATTTCCATTATATTTCTGAAGCATTTGTTTGATATACTTCGTGCCGCCTTCGATGTTTTGAGCCGCATCAAAGGCATTATTCACGCCAAGTGACTTAGCTGTAGATGGCATAAGCTGCATAAGGCCAAGCGCGCCTGCATGGCTGACCGCATTCGTACGATAGCCAGATTCTTGCTTAATGACCGCATGAATTAGCTTTTCTGGAACACCATGTTTTTGAGCCATTTGTGACACAATTTGATTAATTTCCTTTGATGATGAGCCGCTTGAAACAGCCTTTTGAAGCGGCGGCGTGTAGCTGTTGTTTAAGACATTCCCAATACCATTTGCTGTATTCAATTGAGCGTCATTCGCATATGAAGGTTGAGCTTGAAGCTGCTCACCGCCAGCGATAGCAGATAAGTATGGGTTTGTACGCGCGTATTGCGTGTTCGGAGCTGTTGATGGGTCCGTTCCCATAAATGCAGAAATTGAAAGCGGGAGGCGTGATAATTCTGATCCGCCTAAAAAATCTTGCAGCAGCGACTGAAATGAAGCTTGTGCAGTCGATTCTTGGCCGCCCGGCATTTGCGTTTGTCCAGGGTCTGATTGTAACGTTTTAAGCGCTTGGAGCTGCATAAAGGATTGAAGTTGATTGACGTTCATCATGTTCCTCCTTCAAGGAATTCATCTATTCTGTGTTTTCATTTTCTCTTCATAAAAACGTACGACTTTGTTTTTCGTGTTTCGAACAGGGATTTGGAATTGTTGGAGCAATGCGGAGAATGCGGCTTGTCCGATTTCCAGGTCGCTCACTTCAAATTCAAGTTCATGGTCCTCTACTGTTAAATATCGGCTGTGATCCAAAACAATTAAGCCTTCTTTGATCATTTTTTCAGCTCTTGACGTTTCAAGTGAACCAAAATACACAATTTGATCCTTTTGAATGTTCAAATGATCTAGCCTGTCAGCCACTTCACCTTTTGGCAGCTGGAAATCGGCAAGGCTTGAAGGAGGAGCGATCGTTTGGTGGGTTTCGAGCAAGCCTATTTCGTGTGGTTCCTTTAACGTGAGAACCCACTGACCGTTTCTTTCTCTCATTCTTAATGCAGCGAATTGAGATTTTATATCAAATTGAGGTGTATCAAAGTAATGGTTGGTTTGCGTGTGAAAATCCGAATCCTTCAATTGAAAATGTTGTTTCAACTGTTCAAATTCTTCTTTCATTAACAATTGCTTTAGTTCTATTTCAATTTCCTGTGCCATTTTGACATCAACCTTTCATTTAGAGGAAATATGATTATTGTACATGAAGTATGTTCATCATGTAAAAGACTGTTTTTATCTATTATTTCTCTTTCCACATGTGCCAAAATCAATGGATAATTACGTGAAAGGATCATTTATAAGAAGAAAATAGGATTTTCTCAATAAGTTCGGTTTATCAATATTGAACTTGATATGATAAAATAAAGCTGTACTTTGTTGTAAAGGAGATCATGATGCAAAACCGAATTGAAATCGCAGAAGCAACTTTAAAAGAAGACAGGCTGATTTTGACGACCAAGTCAGAAGAGCAAATCCAAAAAGCAAAAGCATCAGGACAAATGCTTGTTGATTCTGATCACTTTGCGTTCGTTTACATACTTGAAAACGAGGAGTCCTTTTCATATCTTATCTTAGGGGAACATACATGGACTCCATTAAAAGAAGCAATGAATCTTGACATCCCTGTCTATTTGACAGCGGGAGGACATTCGTTAGAACTCATTCAGCTTCATCAAGAATTACATTATTTAATCGACAATATTAAAGACAATGCCAATTACGGAGATATGGAAGAGAAAGTGAAGAGCACATTCCTCTGAAATAATTAGGTATATGGAATTGGGGGAAGTTTCATGGACAAAAAACAATGGGATCAATTCCTCGCACCGTATAAACAAGCAGTCGAAGAATTAAAAGTGAAACTAAAAGGCATTCGAAAGCTGTATGAATTCGAGGATGACCATTCACCAGTAGAATTTGTTACAGGCCGAGTGAAACCTGTTGCCAGCATATTAGAAAAGGCAAAGCGTAAAAACATCCCAATGCATGAAATCGAAACGATGCAGGATATTGCTGGGCTTCGCATTATGTGCCAGTTTGTAGAAGACATACAAGTCGTGAAAAAAATGCTCCAGTCACGAAAAGACTTCGTGGTTGTTGATAAACGCGACTATATTGCAGAGCATAAAGAAAGCGGATACCGTTCGTACCACCTTGTTGTGTTATATCCGCTGCAAACGATTAATGGAGAGAAGCAGCTCCTCGTCGAAATCCAAATTCGTACACTTGCGATGAATTTTTGGGCGACCATTGAGCATTCTCTGAATTATAAATATAGCGGGAATATCCCGGAGAAAGTCAAGCTGCGCCTTCAAAGAGCTTCCGAGGCAGCATCTCTTCTTGATGATGAGATGTCTGAAATTAGAGGGGAAATTCAAGAAGCACAAGTGGCATTTTCCCGGAAAAAGAAAAACGATAGCTGAGCCTGTGCTTGATCAAATATGATGCTGCCCTCTCATAGCAGCAAGGTGGAAAAGGAGAAGAATTCATGAAATTTGCAGTTTCTTCGAAAGGGAATTCTGTATCTGACACACTCAAAAGTAAAATTCAGACCTACTTATTGGATTTCGGGATGGAACTTAATGAAGAGGAACCCGATCTTGTCATTACGGTTGGTGGAGACGGCACCCTTCTTTATGCGTTTCACCGTTATAGCGACCGTCTGAATGAAACAGCTTTTGTCGGTGTTCATACAGGTCATCTTGGTTTTTATGCTGACTGGGTGCCAAGTGAAATTGAAAAACTCGTTTTAGCTATTGCGAAAACCCCTTATCACATTGTGGAATATCCGATCTTAGAAGTCATTGTCAGATACAACGATGGCGGCAGAGAAGAGAAATATTTAGCCATGAATGAATGTACGATTAAAAGTATGGAAGGGACACTTGTGGCAGATGTTGAAATTAGGGGTCAGCTGTTTGAAACATTCAGAGGTGACGGTCTTTGTCTGTCTACACCGTCTGGCAGTACAGCCTATAATAAAGCACTTGGGGGCGCCATTATTCATCCTTCCATTAGAGCCATTCAGCTGGCAGAAATGGCTTCAATCAACAACAGAGTGTTTCGAACGGTCGGTTCGCCGCTTATTTTACCAGACCACCATACTTGTGTCATTAAACCGAGGAATGATGTCGATTTTCAGGTAACCATTGATCATTTGACGCTGCTTCATAAGGACGTCAAATCCATTCAATGCCGGGTAGCAGACGAGAATGTCCGCTTTGCCCGATTTAGACCATTTCCGTTTTGGAAAAGGGTGCAAGATTCCTTTATCGGAAAAGGTGAATAAGAAAGAGGTCGTTCTCGCTGGAATACTTTACACTAAACAAAACCATGACAGCCAAAGAAGAAGGGCTGCTTTTAAAGGATTATTTAATAGATATTGGCATTTCGAAAAGAATGCTGACGGATATTAAATTTGATGGCGGTGATCTCCTCATTAATGGAGAGCATGTGACTGTGAGATACAAGCTGCATAACGGAGACAGGCTCACCATTTTATTCCCAGAGGAAAAAGTGAGTGAAGGGCTAAAGCCTGCTCCGATTCCGCTTGATATTTTATTTGAGGATGAGCATGTCCTTGTGCTGAATAAAAAGCCATATATTCCGTCCATTCCTTCTCGGGAGCACCCAGAGCACAGTATTGCGAATGGATTGCTGCATCATTATGCAGAGCAGTCTGTTCGGCTGACGGTTCATTTAGTGAACCGCCTTGATCGTGATACATCTGGCGTCATGCTTGTGGCCAAGCATCGCTTTGCCCACAGCCTTTTATCAAAAGCGCAGAAAAGTGGAGCGGTCAAACGAACATACAGAGCGTTTACACATGGCATGATCAAAGAAAAGCATGGAACCATTCGTGCAAAAATTGCCCGAAAAGGAGATAGTATCATCGAGCGAATGGTCGATGATACTGGGCAGGAAGCTGTGACGCATTTTACAGTGCGAGCGGTGGATGCTGAGTTGAACATGTCAGATGTGACGCTGGCACTTGAAACGGGGAGAACCCATCAAATTCGTGTTCATATGCAGTACCTTGGTCATCCGCTCATCGGAGATACGTTATATGGCGGGACGAGTGAGCAGATGAACCGGCAGGCACTGCATAGTGAGACTCTTGTTTTTCCTCATCCGATGACCGGGGAGGAAATGACATTCTCGGCTCCGCTTCCTGAAGACATGAAATCATTGCTGCTTTAAATAGAAAAACCCGGCTACCTGCAAGCGCAGGACCGGGTTTTTTTATGATGTGAAATGCTGAAACCTTGAATCGTCATAAGGCATAGAGGAAGGAACAGAAACCGTTTCAAGCTCAGGATATTTAAGGGCAGACAGCCGGTGGCCAAATACACAGCCTGTATCAATGTTGACGGTTCTGCCAACGAATCGCGGTTCTTTCACTGGTGTATGTCCGTAGACAATCCATGGTTTTCCGCGATATTCCATTGCCCAATCCTTCCGCACAGGTCGCCCATCCGGCCACGTTTCTCCTGTGACTGCGCCAAATAATAGATAGGATCGCATTTGTTTGTTCGGCTTTCTTCCAATGTCCTTTTCCTTCATCGCTGCGTGAGCAATCATCAGTTCATCAGGAATAAGTACATCGTAAAGCGGAGCCTTCTCAAATAGCTGCTTAAATTCATGTGACAATTTGGTTTGTTCATGAAGGGGCAGCTTTTTTATTTCGTTCACTGTGGTTTCAATGCCATGAAGTAATTTCACCGGATTTCCTTTTAAATAGCGATAAAGCTTAAAGCAATGGTTGCCAGGTACGTAGCGGATCGCGCCGTGTGCGTAGGCATGAATGACAAATCGCATGACATCTACTGACTGAGGTCCTCGATCTGTTAAATCACCGACAAGTGCTAGCGTTCTCTTATCAGGATGGACGGGTAATCCATGTTTGAATTCGTATCCTAGTTTGTGTATGAGGGCAAGCAGCTCTTCGTAGCAGCCGTGGATATCACCAATGATATCAAATTTCATAAGATTTCCTCCTGATTTTTCTCATCCATTCATCGGGGTTAAAGAAGTTTGAATTTTAGAACATATAACGAATGGCTTTCTTTTCATTTAGGCAATTGTTAGAATCAATGCTTTAACGTAAACCTTAAAAGATTAAACATCAATGTTAGGAGGCTTTAGCCAATGGAGCATACATCTGTTTCATCACTCGTTGTCGTTATTATTGTCGCCTTTTTCACCCCACTTTTATTGCACCGATTTAAGCTGACCATTCCGGTCGTTGTTGCTGAAATCATCATGGGGCTCATCATTGGAAAAAGCGGTCTTCAACTGGTAGTTGAACATGATGCATGGTTAGATACGTTATCCATGCTCGGTTTTATTTTTCTGATGTTTTTAAGTGGACTTGAAATAGATTTTTCTTCTTTCGAGTCAAAGAAGAAAGCACGAGAACTACCAAATGGTCTAAAAGAACCGAATACGTTTAAAGCAGCCACTATTGTTTTTCTTGGCGTATTTAGTATTTCTTTTATTCTGTCCTATGCGTTTGTCCTTGCAGGGTTTATCCAAAATGCCTTTTTAATGACGCTCATTATATCGACGATCTCATTAGGGGTAGTGGTTCCCACCTTAAAAGAGGAAAAATTGATGCAGACGAATATCGGTCAAATCATCTTGCTTGTCGCTGTCATTGCGGATTTGGTGACGATGATTTTACTTGCTGTATTTTCCTCCATTTATGGCGATGGTACAGGGAATATGTGGCTTCTGCTCTTATTATTTGCTGCGGGCATCCTTCTTTATTTATTTGGCCGCGTATTTAAGACAAAGTCAATTTTTCAGTCCATGTCAAAAGGGACCGTGCAAATTGGGACAAGGGCGATCTTTACTCTCATTATAGTCTTAGTTGCTTTATCTGAATCACTCGGTGCTGAAAATATTCTTGGGGCGTTTTTAGCGGGCGTACTTGTGTCCCTTCTTTCGCCGAATAAAGAGCTTGTCCAGCAGCTGGATTCATTTGGCTACGGATTTTTGATCCCCATCTTCTTTGTGATGGTTGGAGTGGATTTGAATATATGGGCACTGTTCAAGGACCCAACTATTATGATCATGATCCCGCTGCTATTTATTGCATTACTGATTAGTAAGCTCATCCCGATTCTTTATTTGAAAAAATGGTATGACATGAAAAAAGTGATCGGCTCTGGCTTTTTATTAACATCGACATTATCACTCGTCATTGCAGCTGCGACGATCGGGGAGCGGCTCGGAGTCATTGATCATAAAATGTCCGGCGCGCTGATTTTAGTCGCGATACTCACGAGTATTTTAACGCCAGTTTGGTTTAAAGCACTGTTTAAAAAAGAACAAGCTGTGAGCCATAAAAAACGTGTGACCTTTATTGGTGCAAATCAGCTGACCTTACCTGTCACACTCGATTTACATCAGGATGAATATGATATTCGAATTTTGCATGTCTTTCAAGAAAATAAAGAAGCGATGCTCGCCGACTCCATCTTTGAAGTCGAATCAATTGAAGAGTACGACGATGAGACGCTGCGAAAGGCAGGCGTTGGCCAGGAGGATGTCCTCGTCGTCGCAACAGGCAGTGAGACGAAAAATAAGGAAATTGCTTTATTTGCAAAGGAAGAAGGAGCAAAACAAGTCATTGCGAGTGTGAGCAAAGCTGAGGCAGAGCTAACATTGAAGGAAGCGGGCATTGATACGTTTTCTAATTTCCTATCATCTAAAACGGTGCTAAGAGCCTTGATTGAAGCACCGGATGCAATTCGATTATTAACAAATGAGGATACTTCCTTGTATCAAATTCAAATGAACAATCATCGCTATCACAATGTCATGCTGAGGGAATTTCCGTTTACCGGCGATTTGGTCTTTGTCCGTATTTTCAGAGGGATAGACAGCTTAGTACCACATGGAGATACGACGCTTAGAAGCGGTGACCGTGTGCTTGTGTCGGGCTCTCGTGAGTATGTAGCAGGACTTAGAGCCCAATTAGAGTGAGAATGAACCCTTGACCAATGAACAATTCCTGATTAAGATAGAAGTACAACATCATATATTTGATCCACTAGGGGAGTCCTTTAAAAGGGCTGAGATAAAAGTATCGACTTTTAGACCCTCATTACCTGAACAGGTTCATACCTGCGTAGGGAAGTGGTGCGGTTTTTGATTATGCTTTTTACAAATTCCAAGCCACTTTCCATACGGAAAGTGGCTTTTTTATATGGAAAAACAGGAGGAGAGAAACATGACATTTTCAACTGAATGTAAAGAAGCAGCAGCACCATGGTGGAATGGAAGCTTTACACACCCCTTTGTGAAAGGGATTGGCGATGGCACGCTGTCACTCGATCGTTTCACGTATTATGTGATGCAAGATTCATATTATTTAACTCATTTTGCAAAGGTGCAAGCATATGGAGCGGCAATTAGTGAGGACTTACATACGACCGGCAGAATGGCGTATCATGCGCAGGGAACGTATGAAGCAGAGCTGTCGCTGCATAGAAAGTTTATAGAGCTTTTAGAGATTTCAGATGAAGCCATCGAGAACTTTAAGCCTTCTCCCACTGCATATGCGTATACGTCTCATATGTACCGATCTGTGAAAAGCGGACGATTCGAAGAGATATTAGCTGCGTTATTGCCGTGCTACTGGCTTTATTATGAGGTGGGTGAAAAGCTGAAACAAACCACACCTGACCATCCGATTTATCAGGAATGGATTTTGACATATGGAGGGGATTGGTTTAAGGAACTTGTCTTTGAACAGGTCAACCGCTTTGATGAACTAGCCGAAAAAGCACCAGAACATGTACGGGCCAATATGAAAGAAAATTTTGTGATTTCAAGCTATTACGAATACCATTTCTGGGAGATGGCGTATCAAAAAGAAATGTGGCAAACAGCATGCTTAGATGGGGTTGGTGCAAATGGAACTCCACGCAGTGACAAATGATTCGCTTCCTGCGGGTGAGCTGATCAAACAAATAAAAAACATTGCACCTGAAGTGGATTTTATTCATATCCGAGAACGGTCTAAAACAGCAAGTGAGCTTGTTGATCTCGTGAAAGGTCTCCTTTTAGAAGGTGTACCGAAAGAGAAGCTCATCATCAACGACAGAGTAGACGTTGCACTGCTCACCAATATTCACCGGGTACATCTCCCGGGCCATAGCTTTTCGCCAAAAGAGCTGCGGCAAAAATTCCCTCATCTTCATGCGGGCGTCTCTGTTCATTCGATTGAAGAAGGGAAAGCAGCTGAGAAAAATGGAGCAGAGTATGTCATATTTGGGCACGTATATGACACCACTTGTAAACCAGGACTTCAGGCAAGAGGCGTACAGCTTGTGAAAGAACTGACATCTCTACTATCTATTCCAGTCGTGGCAATCGGTGGTGTGACACCTGACCGCATTCCAGAATTGAGACACGCGAATGTGAAAGGGATTGCTGTCATGTCTGGAATTTTTACTCATCATCAGCCGCGCAAGATGGCACAAGCATTTTCTAAACAAGTAAAGGAGCATCCTTATGAAGAAGCATTATGATGTGGCAATCATTGGTGGTGGAATCATAGGGATGTCCATTGCCTATCACCTTGCAAAAGCAGG
This sequence comes from Bacillus sp. FSL W8-0920, assembly GCF_038593215.1. Taxonomy (NCBI): domain Bacteria; kingdom Bacillati; phylum Bacillota; class Bacilli; order Caryophanales; family Bacillaceae; genus Bacillus; species Bacillus sp. FSL W8-0920. The sequence goes on from NZ_CP151974.1 coordinate 1,192,846, forward strand.
AAAGCAGGTCGTCTTATTTGAGGCGAATGAGGTAGGGAAGCAAACGACAAGTGCGGCTGCTGGGATGCTTGGTGCACATGCTGAAGGAGAGGGTCATAAGGATATTTTTTTTCAAGTAGGCAGAGCAAGCCAGGCGTTGTACGAAAAGTTAAAAGTCGATCTACAGCATGAATCTGGCATTGATATTCGAACATCAGCGGGCGGTATCATGAAGGTAGCCTTTACAGAAGAGGAGAAACAAGCACTTTGCCGCATGCAGCATTTGTCTACATTTGAGTGGCTTGACGCAAGCAGCGTAAAAAAATGCATGCCTCAAATAGCAGAGAACATCTTAGGAGCAGGTTTGATTAAAGAGGATGTTCATGTCGAACCTTATGCGGTATGCCGGGCATTTTGGCAGGCGGCGGTCAGGTACGGGGCAGAAGTGAATGAGTGTACACCCGTGATCGAAGTGAAGCGGGAGAAAGAAGCGTTAGCGATTAGAACAACGAAGGGAACATTCACATGTGATGACCTCACTGTAGCAAGTGGTGTATGGTCTGGCCGTTTTTTTGAAGAGCTTGGATTATCTCATTCTCTTTATCCAGTAAAAGGGGAATGTGTGTCTGTATGGAATCATGGTCCAGCACTCCAACACACCATTTACCATGATCATAGTTACATCGTTCAACGAGATAGCGGCAAACTGGTCGTTGGCGCAACGATGAAGCCAAACGAGTGGCAAACTGTTCCGACGCTTGGCGGCATTGAAGCTGTTATTCAAAAGGCGTCACAGCTGATGCCTTCGATCAAGGAGATGCCGATTGATCAGTGCTGGGCTGGCCTTCGTCCGGCGACAAGCGACCGGCATCCTTATATCGGAAGACACCCGGAAGATCAGCGTATTCTTTTTGCTGCAGGGCATTACAGAAATGGTATTTTACTTGCCCCGATTACTGGAGAAATCATTCGCGACCTGATATTAGGTGAACCGGTCCAAAAGGAATGGCTTCACGCATTTCGTATTGGCCGAAAGGAGGCACTGTTTGTATGAAAATTCAATTGAATGGCAGAATCGTTGATTTCGAACAAGAAAATGGAACGATCTATGACCTGCTATCAGACTATCAGCTTGAAAATCGAGTAGTGATTGTGGAAAAGAACCAAGAAATTATCGATAAAGAAGCGTTTCAACAAGTGAAAATTGAACCTAATGACACGATCGAAATCGTTCACTTTGTAGGAGGAGGATGACAACATGCTGCACATTGGCGGAAAGACATTCACATCAAGATTATTACTTGGTACAGGAAAGTACCCATCATTTGAAGTTCAAAAAGAAGCCGTGAACGTATCAGAAGCAGAAATATTAACCTTTGCTGTGAGAAGAATGAACATTTTCGAAGCATCTCAGCCAAACTTTTTGGAGCAGCTTGATTTATCAAAATATACGCTGCTTCCGAATACAGCTGGTGCTAGTACAGCGGAAGAGGCAGTTCGTATTGCTCGTTTAGCGAAGGCTTCTGGACTGTGTGACATGATCAAGGTAGAAGTCATTGGCTGCTCAAGGTCTCTTCTGCCAGATCCAGTCGAAACGTTAAAAGCATCCGAAATGCTACTCGAAGAAGGATTTATCGTGCTGCCATATACATCTGATGATGTGGTACTGGCAAGAAAATTAGAAGAGCTTGGTGTCCATGCCATCATGCCAGGTGCTTCGCCGATTGGTTCAGGGCAAGGCTTACTAAATCCTCTGAATCTCTCATTTATTATCGAGCAGGCAAAGGTACCGGTGATTATTGATGCTGGTGTAGGCTCTCCAAAGGATGCGGCTTATGCGATGGAGCTAGGGGCTGACGCTGTATTACTGAACACCGCTGTGTCAGGTGCAAAGGACCCTGTGAAAATGGCTAAAGCCATGAAGCTGGCGATTGAATCAGGAAGGCTAGGCTTCGAGGCGGGACGTATTCCTTTGAAAAACTACGGGACAGCAAGCAGTCCGCAGGAAGGAATGCCGGCATTTTGAGCACACGTTATTCACGACAAGAGCTCTTTCAGCCAATCGGCATAGAGGGGCAAAAGCGGTTAAATGACTCAAAGGCTGTCATTATTGGTGCAGGAGCGCTTGGAACAGCTAGTGCGGAAATGCTCGTTCGTGCTGGCGTTGGATCTGTCACCATTTTGGATCGAGATTATATTGAATGGAGCAACCTTCAGCGTCAGCAGCTTTACACGGAGCAAGATGTACAGGATCGACTGCCAAAGGCTGTGGCGGCTGAAAATAGACTCAAACAGATAAATAGTGACGTGCAGGTCAAAGGAATTGTCATTGATGTGACCGCTGAACAGATTGATGAACTGGTCAGCGGAGCTTCAATCATTGTTGATGCAGCGGATAATTTTGAGGTGAGAATGATCGCTAATGATGCTGCCGTCAAACATCAAATTCCATTCCTTTATGGAGCTTGCGTCGCCAGCTATGGTATTCAATTTACTGTCATTCCTGGTGAGACGCCATGTTTACACTGCCTGCTTGAACATTTACCCGCACAAGGCATGACTTGTGATACAGCCGGTATCATTAGTCCAGTTGTGCAGCAGGTGGCAGCATATCAAGTGGCAGATGCTCTGAAGTATTTAACAGGTCATCAAGTGACGCCAATTTTAAGATCGTTTGATTTATGGACCAATGAGCGGTCTGACATCCGATCAGCCAGCTCCTTAAAGAAGAAGCAATGTCCAAGCTGCGGACTGAAGACATATCCTTTTCTCTCCTATGACAAGAGAGCGAAAGCAGATGTACTATGCGGCCGCAATACGGTCCAAATCCGCAGTGCAGCCGAAACCCCGCCGCCATTACACGAAGTGGCTCTTCGGTTAAAGAAAGCAGGGATAGATGTCCTTGAAAATCCGTATTTGCTTTCCTGTCAAAAGGATGAATATAAGCTTGTCTTATTTAAAGACGGCAGAGCTCTTGTCCATGGCACAAATGATATGGCAAAAGCAAGAACCATTTATCATCAATGGATTGGCTAATGAGAGGTGTGATGAAATGACGATCAAAAAAGCATTCACAATTGCAGGTTCTGATTCTGGCGGCGGAGCAGGCATTCAAGCTGATTTAAAAACCTTTCAGGAGCTCGGTGTGTTCGGAATGTCTGCGATCACAGCGATTACAGCACAAAACACACTAGGTGTTCACGGAGTATATCCGCTTTCAAACGAGGCGTTAGAAAGTCAAATTGATGCAGTGGCAGAGGATTTACTGCCAGATGCCGTCAAAACAGGAATGCTGTGGAGCGCAGACATGATCAAGATAGTTGCTGAAAAAACGGTTCAATATGACATGAAGCTCATTGTCGATCCAGTGATGATCGCAAAAGGAGGCGCTTCTTTATTAAATGAAGATGCGGTCACAGCGTTGAAAACACACTTGCTGCCTGTCAGCTATGCCGTAACGCCGAATCTTCCTGAGGCAGAAGTGCTGACAGGCATGCGGATTCAGACAAAAGAGGATCGCTATCTAGCAGCGGAGCGTTTATATGAGCTTGGTACGAAACATGTCGTGATCAAAGGCGGTCACGGTCCATCTGACGGAATGATTACAGACCTATTGTATGATGGAAAAGGCTTTATAGAAGTCACAAATGAACATATTGATACACCGCATACACATGGCACAGGCTGCACGTTTGCAGCGGCATTAACAGCCGAAATTGCGAAAGGATCCTCCATGAGGGAGGCTTTTGACACAGCAGAAACCTTTGTCCATGAAGCCATCAAGTTCCCTTTGAATATTGGGGCTGGACACGGACCTACCAACCATTTTGCTTATCAGCAAAACCGGCTCAAACGATAAGAAAATCGAACCGTCTTCATTTGTGAGGACGGTTTTTTGATGAAAAAGAAACTTTCTTTCTGCGGAAATTGTCATTCTCTCATGATCTGTGATAATATTATGATCAGGTACTAATACTATGTCTTGAAAAAATAGGAGGCTTTATTACATATGAACTTTTCTTTAGAAGGCCGTAATATCGTGGTAATGGGTGTTGCCAATAAACGAAGCATCGCTTGGGGAATTGCCCGCTCACTTCACGAAGCTGGAGCTCGTTTGATTTTTACTTATGTTGGAGATCGTCTTGCTGAATCTGTAAAAGAACTTGCAAGCACACTTGAGCGTGATGATTCAATCATTCTTCCATGTGACGTGACAAGTGACGAAGAAATCGAAAAATGTTTCGCTACAATTAAAGAAAAAGTACAAGTTATTCATGGCGTTGCGCATGCGATTGCATTTGCAAACAAGGAAGAGCTTGTCGGTGAATACTTAAACACGAACCGTGAAGGTTTCCTTTTGGCGCACAACATTAGTGCATACTCTTTAACAGCTGTAGCAAAAGCAGCACGTCCATTAATGACAGAAGGTGGAAGCATTGTCACGCTTACATACCTAGGCGGAGAGCGTGTGGTTTCTAACTACAACGTAATGGGTGTAGCAAAAGCAGCACTTGAAGCAAGTGTGAAATACTTAGCAGCTGATTTAGGCGCAGAAGGTATTCGTGTGAATAGTATTTCTGCTGGTCCAATTCGTACGCTGTCTGCAAAAGGCATCAGTGGTTTTAATACCATTCTGAAGGATATTGAAGAGCGTGCACCGCTTCGCCGTACAACGACTCCTGAAGAAGTTGGCGATACAGCTCTATTCTTATTCAGTGATCTATCACGCGGCATGACAGGTGAGAATCTGCATGTTGATTCTGGCTTCCATATCATTGCTCGCTAACCAATTAAATGATTTGCAGCATACCGAATAAGGGTATGCTGTTTTTTTATTTTTCTTCTGATTTGAGGCGTCCGCTCATATATATAAGGAATGAATCATTCGGGAGGGATTAGTATGTCAAATAAAGGTGATGAGAACCAGAAGCCACTTATGTATATTGTTCAGCCGAGCTATGATGAATCAATGCCGGCCATGCAAAATATTGTGAGAAAGCGAAAGAAATCAGAAAAACCACAAGAAATTTCTAAGAGTAAAAAAGACAAGATCGAAGAAAGTACGCACGAGGAACCTGTGGCTCAAGAAATCGAGAAGAAAAAAGAAGCAAAGCCGCCTGAGCGTCAGCAAGAGCAAGACATGATGCAAGAAGCAGAGCTTACCCAAGAACAAGACATCACAAAAGAGCCAGAGCTTATACAAGAACGAAAACCTCAGCGAGAAGAGGAGAAGCCGCCAGAAGGCGTTTTTCATGAAACAAAAGAAGAACCTAGAAGAAAACGAGTGAAAAAGCCTTTAAGTCAGATGAGCATTGACGAAAAAGTCGATTTTCTCACAAGCCTGCCTCATAATATGCCAAGAGCCCTTTGCCTGATTGAAGCTGATGGTAAAACATATAGAGGGATTATCATGGATCGAAAAGAAGATACAGTGGTCATTCGAACAGCGGGCGGGGGAAATCCAGTTGAATTAGCAATAGATGAAATTTCCTCGATTCATCCACTTGGCTTTTAACGAATAAAAAAAGTCCCATAGAGGGACTTTTTTTGTTAGCAGTTACGGTTGATGAGTCGTGGATTTAAGCACTCGATTGCGCAGAAGCAGTCAAGATCTACTTCAATGCAATACTTCGATTTTTCTAATCGGAACACATCACATACGGAATCTTTGTCTGTAAAATCTAAAATATGACGGTCTTTGTCAAATGCGATAAGCAAGCTGAGTGTTGCGCAGTGGTCAGAGATGTGTTCGACTCTGAAAAATGTAGTGCTGAAGCAAGGACCTGCATCTACTTCTCCGACGTTTCCGAATGCGACGAATGGTTTTGATTTGGATGTAAAGAGAACAAACGGGACAGTGTCACCTAATGAATGGGATGAAGAAAGGAGATTGCTGTAACAGCTGGTCGGGCATTCTTCTTCGACGGCATTTTGTAAGTCGTTAATATTTTCAACAGCCTCTGCTACACAATTCCATGAATGTTTGCGGCTCATATTCAACCCTCCTATACTAGGAAATTTGTTTGAGTGTTTGAGCACTGTCATCATCTACAAGCTTTTTGTTTTGCCGGTTGATACTTCTACTTACAATCAATGCGGAAGCGGCAGCTCTTATGCTGACTGCTCCGCATGATTGACTGTCATTCGTAAGGAAGGGGATGCTTTGACTCATGACAAGTGAGATCAATGGCCGGTTGATTTAGCCGTGGTGATGATGCTTTTTATCTTTCGATGGCATGACTCTGTCTACTAGTTCTGGGTTTAAACATTGGATTGCGCAGAAGCAGTTTAGATCAACCTCAATACAAAAGTCCGTTTTTTCTAAACCAAAGAAGTCAGGGTCACAAGGGTGACAAACGCTTAGCGTATGTCCGTGTACATCAACAGGTCTTAATACAGATAACGTAGCACAGCAGTCGTGTAATTTTTCAACCCGGAAGAAAATGGATTCGAAGCATTGGCAATCGTCAACAAATCCTCCAATGTTTCCGAAAGTAGAAAACAATCCGCCTTTTTTATCGAAAAGTAAAAACGGAATCGTATCTTTTCCAGAAACGGTTGGGCTTAATAAATTACTGTAGCAGCTCGTAGGACATTTATCTTCTACAGCTTCCTGCTCTGCTAAAATCTTATCAACCGCATCGCATACACAGTTTTCATCATGTCGGCCATGGTGTTTTCCGCAGCTCATGGATTTCAGCTCCTTTAACAAGGTATTTGACTTTAGTCCTTAACAACATATGTATGCGCCCTCTAGTTGGTGTGGGTAAATGACTATTTATATTTGTTGTATTTTTATAAAAGGAAAAGCAGAGCTTTTCGCTCTGCTTTTGGACATTAGAGGATACCGATTGCAACGATTGTCGCAACAAGTGTTTGAGTAAGTGTTTGGATTGCGATCGAGATGTCCGCATCGATTGTCGATACTGTAACGTTTCTTGAATTTTCGATGACAAGTTTTTGGCGGTTTGTTTGTTTGTGAGTAGCGGCTTGTAAAAGATCCTGTGTGACGCGGTCTGCTAAATCCCCGTCTGCGATTGAGATATTTGTAATGGTGATGATCGCTGTTTGAACAGCTACTTGAATAGATGCTGCAACCTGTGCGTCAACAGAAGATACGTTAATGTCACAAGAGTCTCTGACGATAATGACTTCCTCAGACGTCTGCTTTGTAAAACTCACTTGATCAAAGTCTTGTAAGACATCTTCATCATCAAAAAAGTGGCCGTCACAAACTGCTTTTCTTTCGTAGTTGTTGTAATCGCCGTGGTGTGTACAGTTACGATCTAGAGCGACCCAAGAGTATGGTTTAGATTCCATTTCTATTCCTCCTTCCGTTTACTTTATTAAATGCTGGAATGAATGGTTTTGTCTCGGGCATTTACCCTAGCAGGCAACCCATTTTTATTTAATCGTTGTTTCGCTGCGCATCACGGCGCTGCTGAATACGATCTCGAAGTGAATTTCGTTTTGGACGTACTTGCGGTTCAGGCGCTGCTTCTTCCACATGTTTTGCTGCCTCAGCCTGCCTTTTTTTCTCCTGCTGCTGCTGTACGAAGTCATCTGCTTTCTTTTGTAAGTCCTCAACTAATTTCAAAATCATTCTTCTTTGATCATCTGAAATATTTGCTTTCTGATCATCTGTGATATTGTTTTTGTTTAAAATATCACTTACAAGAAGGCTCGTTAATGGATCAACATCAGTGTTGATTTGAAACTCCTTTTTTTCGTTCTCTTCAGCCACGATTATTTCACCTCTTTCATACATAATGTTAGAAAAAGAAAGGGTCAAAGAATGCCGGCTTCAACTAATAGTACATTCAATGTTTGAGTGAGAATTTGGACAGAGTTCATAATAGATGCATCTGATAATGTAATCGTGACGTTATAGCAATTGATGATTTGGATCACAGTTTTCTTTTGGACTGTCACTTGTTGTGTGGCTAAAAGCTGATCTGTGATGTCTGTAGCCAATTCATCGTTTGGTACAAGAAGTTGGATTAAAAGAGTAATGATTGTCGTTACGGTCGCTTGAAGGGAGAGTGCGGCTGTTACATCTGTTTTATGAATTGTGACATTTTCGGAATCTTTGATCTCAATGAAATCATCATAATTGCTGATTAATTCGTTTAACAGTTGTGTGTATAATAAATCAGCACTTTCTTCAATAGACAATACTTTCACTCCTTTCTTATCTATACATTATTTAATGCAGCAGAGGCTCAAGGTGGAATCGGAAAGTGTGAAAAAGTACAACCCAATTTTATTTCCGCTCGATTCATCATGGCGGTCTTTCTTTTTGCATATATAAAGAAAGGACGCAAAAAAGAAGAAAGAAGGAGGTGGAGGCTCCTGAGCGGTGCTTTGTCATTTGTCGTGTTTGCCCTCGCATCCTTTAGACTGACTAGGCTCATTGTGTTTGATACCATTACTGCTCCTTTCCGCCGTTTATTTCATGAAGAACAAGAAGAGGTCAATGAACAAGGTGAAGTAGAGACATATATTATCATTAAAGGTAAAGGGCTGCGGTCTTGGGTAGGAGAGCTGTTAAGCTGTTATTGGTGTACTGGCATGTGGTGCACTGCTGCTTTACTTCTGATATACATATTATTTCCTGTCATTAGCATGTGGCTTAATTTACTATTAGCGATTGCCGCAGCAGCAGGCATTATTGAAGCAATTGTCTCAAAGCTGGTGAAATAAACAGGCATTCTGATCAGACGCGCTTTCAAAAAATGCATATACTATCATGGAAGAGGAAAGGAAGGGTTGCGATGAAACCAAATGAAACACCGTCACATATGCTTCAAGGTTATCCAGCGCAGTCAAATCAACAATCTGTTTATACGAAGAAAATTAAAAAAGCAGGCTGCGGCTGTGGAAAGAAAAAGAAACCTCAATAGAAGAGAAAACAAAAGCCGGATTTATCCGGTTTTTTTGTTGCCCTTTTTTTGAGTGATGCATATGTAAGAGAGAAGGGGTGACCAGAATGGATGCATTCGAACAATTAATCGGTTCCTTGTTCACTAAACCCCATGATGGGAAAGAGCAAGCGCACGAAAAGGTTGAAATGGATCTAGCGGATAAAGCGAAGGATCTTGAGGAGCATTTAAAAGCATTTGGCGTGAAGATGGATGCTTTTGCGAAAGAAACAGAAGCATTCATTGTGCGTCATGGAGAGGCAGATTACGTCTTTAAACAGCAGAAATAAAAATTCCGCACTTTTTTATGTGATCGTCCAAACCATTTGTTGTATTTTTCATATTTTGTAAGGGAGAAGAGGAGGTGCTTATATATGAGTTGTTACGGTTACGGTGGCGGTTATTGCGGCGGCTACGGCGGAGGTTACGGCGGCGGATATGGATCAACATTTGTTCTTGTCGTTGTGCTTTTCATCCTTCTAATCATCGTTGGTGCTTCTTTCTTTAACTAAACAGTAAGAAGGTGAGGGAAGCAATAGGGGAGCCTTTTGCTTTCCTTTCTCTTTGGGCAAACAAGGCTTTAGGATAGGCACATATCTCGCCTATTTTCATATAGTAAGGTGATTACTCCACAAAGAGGAGGCAAATGAATGGATAATAAATTCTTTAAAAGCGTTGAAAATAAAACAGGTGTGAATATGAACGATGTCTTCAAACTTGCAGGTTCTTTGCAAAATGCCAACTTTAAAGATGAAGCAACGGTACGAGGCGTCATTAAAAAAGTAGCGCAGCTTGCGAATAAACGTGTACCGAAAGAAATGGAAGACAAAATCGTTCAATCGATTACAAGTGGAAAAGAAAAGCTTGATTTCAATACCATCGCTAAAATGATGAACAACAAAAAATAAACAACAGGCTCTCCGCTTAAAGGGGGGCCTGTTGTTTTTCTGTGAATAATGCTCGATTTTTCTTTAGTAGGGGATATAAAAAGCGCGAGCGATGAGCGGTTTTCCCTCGTCTAAATGATGGAACCGATAGATAAAGAGATTGTTCAGCTCTTGTCATGGCCACATATAATAAACGGCGCTCTTCTTCCAAGGCTTCTTCATCACCGTTTCTGAGTTCATCAAGTGAGAAATCATGAGGCAGTGCTCCGTCGACCACGCAAGTGATGTACACCGTTTGGAATTCCAGACCCTTTGCCCGGTGAATCGTCATGAGCTGAACACCTGGTTCGTCTGTTTTTTCCTTTTCGGCAGATTTCATGTGTTCGGCATGTGCGAGAAAGGCTTCAATCGTTTCAAAGCGTTTGGCGGCGGTTTTTACATCTCGTACGTCATCCGCCCCTTTTTCAAGCACATTCGTATCATTCACTCGTTTTTTTAAGTAATCACCAAGTCCCATCTTTTGTTCAATAAACGCCACAGCATCAGACGGCTTTAAATTTCGTAACGTGCGGAACAGAGGAACAATAGATTGCAGCTTTTTCTGTTGAAACGGCTGAATATCAGTTAGTTTTCCGAGTGCGTCGACCATTGAACAATCTTCCGTGATGGTCAGTGCCTTCATTGTGTTTAAGGTCTGTTGCTTTAAAAAGAAAACTGGAAGCAGCTGTTTCATAGCAGCTACATCATCGGCATCCTGACTTAAAGAGAGAAAGGCGAGAAGAACCCGAACAATTCGTCTGCTGTAGAAGGCTTTGACACCAGCCTCCGTCTCATACGGAATCGCGGATTGATGCAGACGCTCATAAATCGCGCGGCCTCCCGTATTGGTGCGAAAGAGCACGCAGATATCATTCGGCTTTGCGCCGTTTTTAATTTTCTCCTGAATATCTGCCACGATCATGGTCGCTTCCTCTTCCTCGTCATATGGATAAAAGAGCGTAGGAGGGATTGTCTCCGATCGGACGGCTTTTAACGTTTTCTCATAACGATGCTGATTTTTCTTAATAATGGCATCCGCACTTGCGACAATTGTATGATGCGACCGATAATTGGCATGTAAATGGACAATCTGAGCCGAAGGATAATCTCGTTTGAATTCAAGAATGAAAGCAGGATTACTGCCCCTAAAGGCATAAATGGCTTGATCATCATCACCGACACAAAATAGCTGCTCACATTCTCCAGCTAACAGCTGAATTAATTGATATTGTACTGGATTAATATCCTGAAATTCATCCACTAAAATATACTGGAATCGTTCTTGATACCGTTTTAGCAGTTCGGGCTGTTCTGTCAGCATATGTAAGCAGGCAATGGCCATGTCATCAAAGTCAAATTGCTGATTGTCTCGTTTTTGATGTTCATAAGATTGATAGATCGTCCACATGTGCTTTTCCTTTTCATCCTTCAAATCAGGAAGCTCACCTGGTAAAAAAGCATTTTTCCAATAGCCGATCGATTGCAGGACTTGATCGGTAGGGTAGTTTTTTTCATCTAGTCCTTCATTCATGATGGCTTTCCGAATGTACTGTTCCTTCTGCCAATCAAACTTAATCAGGTGCTGGCCATTCCATTTGTTTGCGTCATCGTGAAGCAGCATTTTATAAAAAAGACTGTGGAAGGTGCCTGTCACCACTTGGCTTGCTTGTGATGGGTGAAGCTGATATTGCTTGCGCAGTCTTTCTTTCATTTCACTACTGGCTTTTGTGGTGAAAGTCACGAGTAAGATATGGTGAGCAGGAATATGATGATGTGACATGAGATAAGCCGCTCTTGCTGTCAGGACTCTTGTTTTCCCGCTGCCAGCACCAGCCAGCACCAGCATTGGACCGTCTTTATGTGTGACAGCTTGAAGCTGCGGTGTGCTAAAGGTGATATGCGGAAAGAGATCGATGGTATGTGCTTGTTCATTCTCTTCTAAATGTAACGCATCACTAAATTGAATCGACCTTGGTTCCTGCCAGTCATATGATTCATTCGTTTGCGAGATGATTTGTTTACCTGTTGGAAAACGGAAGCCCCCAAGTTCTTTATAAGAAGCACTTTCCTCTCGCTCTGCGTGTTTTTTCTGATCTTCTTGTTCTTCTGCTTGTTCACACAGCACTTGCTGAGACATATGTTTATGAATAAAGGCAGGTTCTTCATGTATATTTAATCTGAAAAAGACTGGTTGTCCGCAATATGGGCAGAATAAGTGCCCTTTTTTTCCCTCGTCATGGAGGAATTGATAATGTTCTCTCGAATACGTATGTAATGAGATCGTTCGATCATGTCGTCGTGCGCATTTCAAAGCTAGTCCTCCAATAGTTAATCAATCTTAAAAAGAAACACATCTAATCATATCAAATGAGACGTGTTTCAAACAGTATTAATTAGGGAATAGTAGAGTAGAAGAGAAGCAAAGGAGGCGTTCTTGATGGGATATATAGCCCCGATTCAGCCGGATCTGTATTTTCAATATATCAATCGTCCTGCTCCTCAGGATAAAGAAGACTACGCGAAAGTAACTAAGGTTACTCGCACCTTTCATGACAAGATATACAGAGAGCTGGAGAAAAAAGAGGACTTAGTGACAGAAGCGGAAACGAAAGTACAACAAAAAAAGCGGGAACGCTTTGTACGAGATATGTTTATGGAGGAAGGCAAAGGCGTTCATATTAATACGTATATATAAATGTTTGCGCTTTCTTCCATTGACGAACGATGATAAAGAAAGAAAAGCCAGGGCATCTTGAATGCTCTGGCTTTTCTTTTGGTCAAACAGACAGTGTTTTTGTCATTTTGACATGTGTGATCCCCGCTTCTACAAACGGTTCAGATACGGCTTTGTAGCCTTTTTTTTCGTAGAAAGGAAGAGCTTGGACTTGTGCGTGCATAACTGCTTCCTTCGCACCATTCGCAATGGCTTCTGTTTCCAGCGCTTCTAATAGTTTGTGGCCAAGGCCGAAAGCGCGCGCCTCTTTTAACACACAAATTCGTTCTAGCTTTGCCTTTGGCCCTTCAATGATCAGTAATCTAGCGGCTGCTTGAGGCTTCATTTCATCGTTATAAATGACAAAATGAATGGCCTCGTCTTCTAGTTCATCTATTTCAATCTCTATTGGGACTTCTTGTTCTTTGACGAATACTTCTTTTCGAACGTAATATGCATCTTCTCGTTGTGTTTGTGCTGTTGCGATGACTGTTTTCAAGTGTACTTAACCCTCTTCTCCTAAAATAAATGTTTCATAGACGGTCCAAGATCCGTTCTCTAATTGATATAAAAGGTGGAAGCGATCCACTGTTTCTTCATGGTCAATCTTTCTCAGCTTTAATGTGCCAAGTACGTCTGAATGCTCATCATCTGATAGTTTTTGAGCCACTGTCACATGCGGAACAAAGGCATATTCAGGTGTACCTTCAAGTGGATCTGCGTACAATCTTTCATTGAGCGCCATGATTTCCTCGTTAGGTTCTACTTTCATATAAATGACGTTGTTTACAGGAGCGAATGAACTGAATTTTTTAATACGTAACGTAATAGGAGAAACATTTTTTGCATACTCTCTTAACGTTGAGACGACCTCAGCCGCTTCTAGATCCGTTAATTCAAAAGGTGTTCTAAGTGTTAAATGAGGCGGTATGAGTGCATAGTTCGGATCATAACGCTTCCGGTAAGAGTTCGCAATATCTTGCAATTTTTTTGATGGAAATATAACAACTCCGTATTTCATCTTGTTCCCTCCTGATTAAGAAAGTATTTATTATTGTTTATTATAACAAAATTCAGTTGATTAACGAATATGGGAGCATTCTTTTTAACGAAGGCGCAATGAGCGGCTGCCAAAACGTCCATTTATGATCCCCTTCGAATGTCTCAAATAAATAATCCGCACCTGACTGTTCAAGAAGTGCCTTTAAATCGTCGTTTGGCTGAATAAAATCAAGCACTTGGCCATCTGTTGTTTTCACAGCCGTTTCTTCCAGTCCAATTTGATGGATAATCGCATAATGAGAAAGGGCTGTCGACTGTTTAACAGCTTCTAAGACTGACTCATCGACGTAAGGGGACTGCAAAATGAGTCCGCCAAATAAAGAAGGATAATCAATCGCTGTCATAAGAGAAATCGTAGCACCCAGTGAATCACCAATAAACGTGCGACCTGAGCCAATTTGATAGGTTGGATAATGCGTATCAATATAAGGGACAAGTTCATTTGCTAAAAAGCGTTTATACGCTTCAAATTTTGTGCCGTCTGGATGATACGTATTCCGTCTTTCCGTGACATTTTCATAAGGAACACCAATGATAATGGAGCGTTCCATTTCTTTGTTTTGCATCAATTCTTCTGCCTGTCTGCCTATTTTGCCTAAGCGGAAATAATCATGACCATCTTGGGCAATGATGACATGATATGTATAAAGGGGGGAATAATTGACTGGCAAATAGATCAAAAGGGTCATATCCGCCCCAAGTTCTTTTGAATGTAAGGTTTGTTCTTGAATAATGCCTGTTTTCTTCACCATAATCCATTCCTCCAGCTAACCGATTTCATCACAAAGTGAAACGTTTCCATTCATTGTAACATGAAAAATAGTGTTGTTCCTATATGCTAACATGCAATCAATTCAGTTAACACCGAATCTGTTATAAAATACAGAAAATTTCAATTAATTGTTCAGATTCCTCTTGAAAAATGAGATTTAATGCGTTACAGTATTAAGAATTAGAACAGACAGACAACACATTCTTATCGTGAGAGGTGGAGGGACTGGCCCTTTGAAACCTCAGCAACCGGTATGCATCACTTCATGTGATGTACCAAGGTGCTAAATCCAGCAAGCAGCTTTTTTGCTTGGAAGATAAGAGGAAGCGATTAAAACCCCTTCTTCTTATGAAGAAGGGGTTTTCTGTTTTGAAATCAGATTTTTACTTAGGATGGTGTCAAATGACAGAACATGTGGAAACGACATTAGCGCAAATTGGAAACCGCAGCGAAGAGGCGACTGGTACGGTCAGTCCCCCCGTTTATCTTTCAACAGCCTACAGACATAGAGGCATAGGGGAATCAACGGGATTTGATTACATTCGTACGAAAAACCCAACAAGACAGCTTGTAGAGGATGCAATTGCTTCACTCGAAGAAGGGACGGCCGGATTTGCCTTCAGTTCGGGAATGGCTGCGATCCAAACGATCATGGCGCTATTTGAAAGCGGTGATGAACTCATCGTCTCATCAGACCTATATGGCGGTACATACCGTTTGTTTGAAAACGAATGGAAAAAGTACGGCTTACGTTTTCTTTACGATGATTTTTCAGATGAAGACTGTTTACGCTCTAAAATCACGCCAAACACAAAAGCAGTCTTTATTGAAACGCCGACAAATCCACTTATGCAGGAAGCGGATATTCAAAAAATAGCGAAGATTGCAAAAGAACATGGCGCTTTGGTCATTGTCGATAACACCTTTTACACACCCGTTTTGCAAAAGCCGATTACGCTTGGAGCGGACATTGTCATCCATAGTGCAACCAAATATTTAGGTGGACACAATGACGTTCTTGCCGGGCTTGTGGTGACAAAAGGAGAGAAGCTCTCTGAAGACATGTTCCAGCATCAAAACGCAATTGGCGCCGTTTTATCTCCGTTTGACTCATGGCTGTTAATGAGAGGGATGAAAACACTGGCTCTTAGAATGCGCCAGCACGAGGCAAATGCGAAGGAGCTAGCTGAGTTTTTAAAGAAACAGCCAGAAATTCAAGATGTCCTTTACCCAGGCAAGGGAGGAATGCTGTCATTCCGTGTAGCCGAAGAGGACTGGGTCAATCCATTTTTAAAGCAGCTGAAAACGATATGTTTTGCTGAAAGTCTTGGCGGAGTCGAAAGCTTCATTACGTATCCTGCGACGCAAACGCACATGGATATTCCTGCGGAAATTCGCATTGCAAACGGTGTGTGTAACAAACTGCTCCGTTTCTCCGTTGGTATTGAGCACGTAGATGACCTGAAGGCAGACCTAAAACAGGCACTATCACAAGTAAAAGAGGAGGTACATGCCAAATGACCACACATGATTGGACATTCGAAACCCAACTCGTTCATAATGCATTCAAAACAGACCGTTCAACAGGTGCAGTCAGTGTGCCGATTCAGCATGCGTCCACCTTTCATCAAAGCAGCTTCGATGATTTTGGTCAATATGACTACTCAAGATCGGGGACTCCTACACGTCAAGCGTTAGAGGATACGATTGCGGCGCTAGAAGGAGGAACACGAGGGCTTGCTTTTGCATCAGGCATGGCAGCCATCTCAACCGCTTTTCTTCTATTATCAAAAGGAGATCACGTCCTTGTCACAAGAGATGTGTATGGCGGTACTTTCAGAATGATTACTCAAGTTCTTTCGCGATTTGGCATTGAGCATACCTTTGTGGACATGACGGATTTGAATGAAGTCAAAAGAGGCATTCAATCGAATACAAAAGTCATTTACATGGAAACGCCGTCAAACCCAACTCTAGGGATTACGGATATTAGGGGCGTCGTCCAGCTTGCCAAAGAACATGACTGTCTGACATTTTTAGATAATACATTTTTAACACCCGCTCTTCAGCGTCCGCTTGACCTTGGCGTTGACGTAGTCCTGCACAGCGCAACGAAATTTTTGAGCGGTCATAGTGATGTACTGTCAGGCTTAGCTGTAGTGAAAGACGAGAAACTGGGAGAAGAACTCTATTCTCTGCAAAACTCCTTCGGTGCGGTCCTTGGCGTGCAGGATTGCTGGCTCGTATTAAGAGGGTTAAAAACCCTTCAAGTCAGATTAGAAAAAGCAAGCCAAACGGCATTTGAACTCGCTTCATTCCTCAAAGAGCATCCTGCGGTGAAAAAAGTATACTATCCAGGCTTAGATGACCATCCTGGGGCAGACATTCAGCGAAAGCAAGCAAGCGGAGCTGGAGCAGTTCTCTCATTTGAATTAGAAAACCAAGCAGCGGTCAAAGAATTAGTGGATGCTGTCACATTACCTGTATTCGCCGTCAGCCTTGGCGCCGTCGAATCCATTCTGTCATACCCAGCCAAAATGTCACATGCTGCTATGCCAAAAGAAGAAAGAGAAAAAAGAGGGATTACGGACGGCCTGCTTCGATTAAGTGTAGGAGTAGAAAACGGAGAAGACCTCAAACGCGACTTCAAACAAGCACTCGATCAACTAAAGCCTGTTCTTGTAAACCAATCATAAAGAAGAGAAAAAGCCGGCACAGCCGCCGGCTTTTTGACCTTTTTTGAACAAAACCATTGACGACGGATCATGATGATTATATAATAGAGACTGTCAGTAACAGAAAGCCCAGAACTGATACATAACCCGATTCCGTAGCTCAGCTGGGAGAGCGCTACCTTGACAGGGTAGAGGTCGCTGGTTCGAGCCCAGTCGGAATCATCGTTTAAACCCTTGCCTAGCAAGGGTTTTTTGTTTTTCTGAAAACGAATAATTGTTCTGTTTCTGTTGATTGGGGACGAACTTTATCCACCAGATTGTTTCTCAGTATTTTTAGGATCAAATGGATGAAAAAGATATATTGGGCATCTTAGATGATCCTGAAGATTAGAATAAAGAGGCAACTTCTGACTTGGAAGTTGCTCTTTTTTGTATTCTGGCGCTTGGGTAAGAAAGTATGGTAAATTGAATATGATATACTTGTGTGTATATTGTACTAGAAATTATATTTCTTGAAATAAATGTTATAGAACAGAAGAATAAGGTTTCTATAGAAACACCTAACTAGTTATGGGGAATTTAGATTAGTAAAAATAAAAGGAGTTGAAACCTAGAAGTGGAAAATAACATGGATTTTAAAAAGAAAACAATAAAATACATATCCTTTTTAATAATGGCTATTCTAGCATTACTTGTAATAGCCCTTTTATTTCCAACATGGACCTCAAAAATAAAAGGTGATAATAGTATTAGTACATTAGAAAAAGTAAAGATAAATGGTACTAATCATGAAATTATGATACGTGGAAGTAATCAGAATAACCCTGTCGTAATTGTTGTACATGGCGGACCAGGATCTCCAGAAACACCATACGCTGCTAAATACCAAAACCTATTAGAATCAAATTTTACCGTTGTGAATTATGATCAAAGAGCGAGTGGGAAATCTTATCACTTTTTTGAAGATTATTCTAATCTATCAACAGATTTATTAGTCGATGATCTATTGAAGTTGACAGACTATATTTCACAACGTCTTGGTAAAGATAAAGTCATTCTTATGGCTCATTCATCAGGTACATACATTGGTATGCAAGCGGCTAAAAAATCCCCTGAGAAGTATGAGGCTTATGTGGGGATTGGACAGATGAGTGATACAATAGAAAGTGAGAAAGACAGTTTGAATTATTGCATTATCCAAGCTGAAAAAGCTGGTAATATTGAAGATGTAGACTATTTAAAAGGGTTAACTAAGAATATTGAAAAAGGTGATATAGTTACCCCGCGAGATTATGTGATGAAATATGGAGGAGCTACAAGAAGTATCGATAACCCTGACGGTGATATGATAGGAACTTTATTTAGCAATGAATATAATTTGTTAGACGTCATACGCTATAACTTTGGAATGGGATATTCTCAAGAGAAGCTGGTAAAGCATCTTTTAGAAAAGCCATTACCAGATTTTTTAACAAGTCTTGAAGTTCCTTTATATTTTGTTATGGGTAAATATGATTTTATGACTTCATCTTATACAGCTAAAAAATATTTCGATACGATTACTGCCAAAGAAAAGCATTTCATTACTTTCAATAAATCAGCTCATTATCCACAATTTGAAGAGAAACAAAAGTTTAATGAATGGATGTCAGATACATTTATACATTAAAAATTAAGTAAGTACAACATTCATATCAATTGTTATTGCAGTGTTTAAAAAACAGTTCTTCAAAAGACATTAAAATAAGTAAAACCCCGCAATATGAAAGTGCCTTAATTAGCTAAATGTATTAGAAATTTATTCTTTATCTAAAACGTCATTCTTTTTTCTCATTATCCCAAGTCAATTCTTTACGTGGTACATGATTCCCAACTGCCTTACGTATCGTCGATTCATCTTTCGTTTTCCTTTTTAGGTCATCAATTGTTGGATTCTTACGGAAGTGAATCATATTAGATCAATCTTTCTCTCAAGATCAGAAAGACAGTTACCACCAAAAACAGTTTTATAGAATATAAAAAGGTTTGTTAAATGACACTAGGAGGAAAAAAACTTTGAAATCTTTTTGGGAAATAGATGAAGAAGCTTACTATACGTTAAAAAAGATCAACGCAGAAGAAATAGCTAAAGCTGAAAAGAAACTTGGTGTCACTTTGCCAGATACATATAAAAAGCTCATATTAGAACAGAATGGTGGTTATACAGTTCATAATGCTTTTCCAACGACTCACTCTAATTCATGGGCTGAGGATCACATTCAATTTAATCACCTGCTTGGAATTGCTGAAGGTGAAGGGATTATGGATAGTGCCTATTTAATAAAAGAGTGGGAGCTGCCAGAAGGGCTTGTTTTGATTAACGGGGATGGCCATACTTGGGTAGCGATGGATTATCGAAAAACGAAAGAGAATCCTGCAATTCATTATTTTGATGTTGAGATGGAAGAAGACTTTAAATTAGCAGATTCCTTTGATGAATTCATTGAGGGGCTTTATACAGTTGAGTACACTATTGATGAGGAAGCAACAGAGGTTGAATATGAGCTTACTGAAGTTTATTTGAGTAAAGAAGAACTTGAAGCCATATTTGAATTGGACGTCGTTGATGAAGGTAATCTGTATAAAATTCAATATTACCCGATGGTTGATTTGAACGAAATTGAATGGTTTTTTAAAAAGATGCAATATCACATTGAAAAAACAAAAGATGAAGATGCGCTTTATCAAGTAGCTGATACGTTTAATAACATTCTCTTGTTGAATCCAAATATGCCAATCAATAATAATATTAAAGAGCTGGTGCAACAAATATCCGATTTCTTACAAAGTAATGAAGATCCACTTGTAGTAAATGTAGGCGAACTTATTCTTAGTGAGTTTGAGAGTATTATTTAAGGTGAATTTTAAGAAAAAGAGGTTAAGCAATGAGAGCACCGTATCAAGTATTGATATTTCCTTATATAGAAACTGAAAATTCCATTCTTTATGCTATTTTTCATCGAAGCGATTATGGTTATTGGCAAGGAATAGCTGGTGGTGGAGAAGATGGTGAGACTCCTATAGAAGCAGCAAAACGGGAAGCGTTTGAAGAGGCTGGAATTATAAGAGAATGTCCATATATAAAACTTCATTCTGTGTCTTCACTCCCCGTAGAGGATGTAGTTGGTGAATTTCTTTGGGGAAAAGATGTTTATGTGATAAAAGAATTTTCTTTTGGCGTTAAAGTTTCTACAAAAAATATTAAATTATCTAAAGAACACGTTGATTATAAATGGGTGTGTTTTGAGGAAGCGGTAACTCTTTTAAAATGGGATAGTAACAAAACAGCTTTGTGGGAACTAAACAAAAGGCTATCAAAGTGTTAGCTGAAAAACCGATAGTTGAGCGAAATTAATCGAAAAGCTTTGGTACATTACCTCTATAGCAAAGCTTTTTCTTAAACAATATCTCAAAGCGCAAAATTAAAACAGACCCTACATGGTCTGTTTTTTATGCGGAGGGATTGGGGACGAACCCTTTCAGTTTTCTTCAGAAATGCAATACGGACTTTAAATATTTTCATTTATTATTCTCTATTTGTCTATACTTTTCATATCGCTGTTGTATAAGCTCTTCCGAGGATAATAGTATCAATTTTTTTAGAGATGATTCGATTGCAGATTCAATCATTTTTGCCTGTGATTTTATATCATTTTGTGCTCCACCTTTAATTTCAGGAATGATTTCATCAATAATTCCTAAATGTTTTAAATCTTTTGCTGAAATTTTCATATGTTTAGCAGCTTCTGGAGCATACTTAGCGTCCTTCCATAGGATAGATGCTGCTCCTTCTGGCGAAATTACCGAGTACCATGAATACTCTAACATATGGATATGGTTACCGACACTAATGCCAAGAGCTCCACCACTTGATGCCTCTCCAATTACAATACAAACAATTGGCACTTTAAGCGTAGCCATTTCAAATAGATTTCGAGCTATTGCTTCAGAAATTCCACGTTCTTCAGACCCTTTCCCTGGATAGGCGCCTATTGTATCAATAAATGTAATAATAGGGCGATTAAATTTATCAGCTTGTTTCATAAGTCTTAGCGCTTTTCTATATCCTTCTGGATGAGCCATTCCAAAATTTCTTTCTATATTTTCCTTTGTACTTCTACCTCTTTGATGACCAATAACCGTAACGGGCATTCCTTTAAATTTTGCAATACCACCTATCATTGCTTGATCATCACCATATAATCGATCACCATGAAGTTCGAAAAAGTTTGTAAACAATAAAGGTATATAGTCCAATGTCGTGGGCCGGTTACGTAGCCTTGCAATTTGAACTCGTTGAAAAGGTGTAATATTAGAATAAATTTCATCTTGCATTTTATTTAAACGTTTTTCTAATACATGAATTTCTGACGATAAATCTACATTATGTTCTTTCATTATTTTCTTTAATTCATCAAATTTCTCTTTTAATTCAATAATAGGACGTTCAAAATCCAAACTCATTATACCCTCCAAATGTTATGATTTACCTCACTCTAATCAAAAGGCTTAGAAATAGAATCAATAAATAATTCAAAACCAGCCACAACTATTTTTTGTTCTGATTCTGATAAGTTATTGAGAATATTTTGATAAAATGTAATGGATTGCTCTCTTAAGTATTGAACAGTTGTGTGACCTTTTTCTGTGAGGTGCAGAAAAAGTTCTCTTCTATTTTTTTCATTTACTTCACGATAAACAAGCCCCTTTTTTACTAACTTATCTACCAATCTACTCACAGTTGAAGTCTCTAATCTAAGTTTATTGGATAGTTGCCAAACAGTTAATTTTTCCACCTCTAGTTCCTCTAACGCCATCATTTGAGAAGTTGGTAGAGGTTTTTCAAATGGTCCATTGGGCAAATTTTGAGATTCAAAAACCCCAGTTATTATAATCATTTTCTTAATATCTGATCTTAGTTTTAAGGCATCTTCTCTTTTCAAAAAGGTCATCCTCCTACAATTCATGTATTATACATCAATTGTATTATACATGAATATGATTTTTTCACAAGCTTAACGTAAGCCAATATTACAACAAGGATGAGATATTTCTTCTTGTTAAAATGGTATAAGTGGATTGTTTTCTACAAATGGTAGAACATCAATTATGTATCAGGGGCCTTTATGGGGTACCGCTCATCGCAATAAAGCTAAGAAAATAAAACTACCCCAAAAACGAAATTTTGTGATAACTTGTACAAAAAAACTCATAATTTTTGGTGGGGAATTCTAAATTCTTAAGTTGATGGGCATGTGAGGAAGCCCCTAACAAGCTTTATAAAAATCTAATTAACTTCTTAGAAGCGATTTATGTTAATAATATAAATGAGGAGCAGCTTGCCGAGGTGTTTCAGTATAGAGCAGAAACAGCTATTCGCTTATTCTAAAGCATGTTATATAGTATATGCAGATGAGTAGGGAAACAAGGTCGATTTGAAGAAGCTACGAAATGTATTAGAAACACAACTCAAAACTCAGAGAGGGGATTGTTTGTATGACTTTTAAGAAGGGTTTTACGATGATTGCTCTTAAGATGATTGTAGCTGATCGAAACACAACATCTCAAAACATATAGGCAAAATTAAAACAGGCCCTGCAGGGTCTGTTTTTATATGGGGACCAACTCTTTCAGTTTTCTTCAGAAATGCACATTTTTTATCAGAAAGGCTCATCATAGAACCTTATTAAATCAGTCTTTTTCAGAGAACGTCCGTTTGCTTCGGATGAGGTCATTCACCTTGACAGGGTAGAGGACGCAGGTTCGAGCCCAGTCGGAATCATATCATATGAAAAGACGTTGATAAAGAGACATTCGTGAGATAATCGAGAATGGCTTTTGTATTTCTAAAATATAAGAAAACATTATAAAAATTAAAAACCACACTGTATTTTTCAGTGTGGTCAATTTAAGATACGACAGGTGCGCCATTTAACAATAAAATAGTTTCATAGTGTGTCTAAGATCATGAAACCGTATTTTGGTAACGCTTGTTTCCTCTATTGAAGGGTTCATTATCCTGTTTTTCACAGCTATATAAATTAGCGCCCTGAACAAGTAATCAATCTTTCTTTTTTTTTTATAGTCTTTTATTAAGTTTGAAACAGTTAAACACATTACACCGAAAGCTACTACATAAAATAAAATATTTGTTACAGGCGTACCAATTTTTCCTAAAATCAATACAATAGCGATAATAGCGGCAGGTAAAGTAATTAACAGACCTTTTGATGCCTTATTTTCCTGTGTCACTAACCAAGCACCTCCTTGAGGAATTACACGAACAAAGGTCATTCGCAACGAACTAAAACAATTGATTTCTTCACTAAAAGTACGATGGACATATATAGATGCTCTTTAATAAGTTTTACTTTGGTAAAACAGTGAGAAGTATCTCAGTCATTTTTTCTAATATAGAGGAGGGGGAATCGTAGCTAACTTATACAAATGTATGAACAGCACTTCATAGAACTTGCCTTACTAGGGTGAATTTAAACTTATATAACACTTCTATTAAAGTTGTTGGTTTTAAAAAGTAAAAAACATGGTAAAATTAGATAAAAGCATAAGAAAGAGTGATTCTATGGAATATGTAATTATGTTAATCTTTTTATTAGCACTTTTCTTTATTTTTACTGTTTTCCTAAAAACTCGTTATAGTTTTGATGAAAAATGCTTAGTCTTAAAATTTGGTTTATCTAAAACAGAAATACCAATTGATCAAATCGTTAGTATTAAAGAGTCGGACAAGTATGGAGTTGCAGATGATATTGATTATAGAATTGGTGCTCCATATGGTCAACCAGATAGAATCGTTATTGAAACTATAAATAAGCGTTTTCTAGTTTTTTTAAATGAAGGTCATCAATTTCTTCGAAAATATAAAAAAGCTAGTGCTAGAATATAAGATAAGTACTTCTACAATAGAAGGTGCTTTTTTATTCGAGTTGCTGCAGGCTTTAACGTAGGCAAAGCTCATGGTAGACTTTGAATGGACAGAAACATGACATATCTCTTGAAAGGATGATTGTGGTGGTGAAAACAGATAAAGTCTCCTCCTGAATACAGTAAATCACATTCAGGAGGAGATAAAATTGTTTAAACAAATAGACGAAAATTATCCGCGAAAAGAGCACTTTCACCATTATATGACGTTAACCCGATGCTCATATAGCCTGGTGATCAATCTAGACATCACGAAATTGCATGCAATATTAAAAGAAAAAAAGCTAAAAGTATATCCTGTGCAAATTTATTTGTTAGCAAGAGCTGTGCAAAAAATTCCTGAGTTTCGGATGGATCAAGTGAACGATGAACTGGGTTACTGGGAGATTCTCCATCCTAGTTATACAATTCTAAATAAAGAAACAAAGACGTTTTCAAGTATTTGGACGCCTTTTGATGAAAACTTTGCTCAGTTTTATAAAAGCTGTGTAGCCGATATTGAAACATTTAGCAAAAGCAGCAACCTATTTCCGAAACCTCATATGCCAGAAAACATGTTCAATATTTCAAGTCTACCGTGGATTGATTTTACTTCTTTTAACCTTAATGTATCTACAGATGAAGCTTATTTACTGCCAATATTTACGATAGGCAAATTTAAGGTGGAAGAAGGAAAAATCATTTTGCCCGTTGCCATACAAGTACATCATGCTGTTTGTGATGGCTATCATGCCGGTCAATATGTTGAATATTTGAGGTGGCTTATTGAACATTGTGACGAGTGGTTAAATGATTCATTGCATATTACCTGAAGACAAAAGGTGTTCCCATGAAAATCTAGAAGATGAAGGCAGACTGAAATGAGTCTGCCTTTTTGTTTTGTAATGATAATGTGCCAAAGGTTTATTGATGTAACAATTGTTCTTTTTGCGGTTTCTTTTCGGTGCTTTGTAAATTCCTATATGTGATAATAAATGTAATATAAGGGAAATTAGTGGAAGGGGAATAAGGGATGGAGAAAGTTCTTTCTTCACATGTAGGTGTGAAAATAAATGAATGGTATAAAATGATTCGGCAATTCAGTGTACCCGACGCAGAGATTTTGAAAGCTGAGGTAGAACAAGAAATTGAACGAATGGAAGAGGATCAAGATTTACTCATTTATTATCAATTGATGTGCTTTCGACATCAAATCATGTTAGATTACATTAAACCTGTAGACTTTAATAAAAATAGACCAACCATTTCATCCCTCTTAGATCTGATAGAAACCTCTCAAGAAACGCTCACCGGCATGTTAGAGTATTACAATTTATTTTTCAGAGGCATGTATGAATTCAGTAATAAAGAGTATGTAGAAGCGATAAAATATTATAGAAAAGCAGAAATAAAGCTGGAGATTGTTTCTGACGAAATTGAAAGAGCTGAATTCCATTTTAAAGTTGCAGAAGCTTATTACATGATGAAACAGACACATGTATCTATGCACCATATTCTGAAAGCAATGGAGATTTACGAACAATATGACCTGTATAAAGTAAGAAAGATTCAATGCTCATTTGTAATTGCAGGAAACTACGATGATATGAAACGCAGCGATAAAGCTCTTCCTCATTTAGAAAAATCTTTAAGGATGGCTGAAGAAATTCAAAACAATAGATTGATCTCATCAGCATATTATAATCTGGCTGATTGCTATGAATGTTTAGGTGATACAGATCAAGCTATTGCTTATTGTGAAAAGGCTGTTCGTATCAACAAAAATGAACGATATGACAACTTACCACATTCGCTTTATTTTCTGTCATCGTTATTGATGAAAAAAGGCGATTATAAAAAGGGAAAAGATGTCCTTGATTATGGCTTTTCGATCTCTGTTCAATATGATGACGATTTATACAAACGACTGTTCCACTTTATCAAAGCCCTATATGTTGATAAAGTAAATATTGACCAAATTAAACAGGTCTTTCATTTTTTAGATGAGAACAAAATTTATGCTTATTTAGAAGAGCTGTCTTATGATGTGGCAGGTGTGTTCAAATCTAAAAATGATCACGAAACAGCAAATGAATTTTTAATGAAAATGTTGGACGCGCAAACAAAAATTTTGAAAGGGGACTGTCTTTATGAGTATTAAAAAAGTTGTTTTTTGTGCATTGGCAGTCATTGTACTCGCATCTACTGCTGGTATTCCATCACTTTCTAAAAGTGATAACAGCAACATCGAGGTTGCTTCAAGAAAACAAACGTAAAAAAGCCTCCTCCAAGGGGCTTTTTTATTTTGTCGTAAAGCTTATAGCCTTTAAGGTCTCAGAGAGGATGAAAGGTTTATGATCTTCTCCTCATCACCAGTTTATTAATAGATAAGTTTGAGTAGAGAATTCATAATGAACCAATGTTATACTGACCTTAATACAGATTGGGAGGCACCCACTTTGAAATCATTCTGGGAAAAAGAAGAAGAGAGTCCTTTTACGTTAAAAAAGATAGATGAGGAACAAATTCATGAAGCAGAGGGCATACTTGGAGTCATTTTACCTGATACATACAAAAAGCTCATTTTAGAATGGAATGGCGGTTTTACAGTTCGCAATGCTTTTCCAACGGAACAGCCGAATTCATGGGCTGAGGATCATGTTCAATTTGACCATCTAAGAGGAATCGCCAAAGGTGATGGCATCATGAATAGTCCCGAGTTAAGTAATGAATTGAATCTGCCTGAGGGACTTGTGATCATCAGCGGAGAAGAAGATACATGGATCGCCATGGATTATCGAGAAACGAAGGAACATCCTTCTATTCACTATTTTGATTTAGAGCTGGAAGTAGATTTTAAGCTGGCAGAAACTTTCGATGACTTTATTGAGAAGTTATATACAGCTGAAGATGCGATGGTCGAAGTAGTAGAGATTAAGGAGGAAGATTCTGATTTATATGTCAGTAAAGAAGAGCTTGAACACATATTTGAGAGGCAGGACCTTCGTCAGCAGAATCTCTTCAAAATGGCACATTATTCGATGGAAGAAACGGAAGAGATCGAATGGTTTTTCGATCGTATGAAACAATGCATCCAACAGATAAAAGATCAACATGTCTTGTATGAAACAGCGACAACGATTCACTCCATCCTTCTGTTAAACCCGGATATGCCAAGGAATGACCGTATCGATCAAGAGCTGCAAGAAATTGCTGAATTTCTAGAAAAGAGTGGAGAGCCTAATATCCCCTTTTTGGGAGAAGACATTCATCCAGTGGAAAAACGATAGTGAAAGAAGAAAAGCCCCTAAAAAGGGCTTTTTTAATCTAATTCATGAAAAAACTGTTTGAGTTGATCAATGAAAACTGATTTGGATTTTCCTTTTTTATAAATGAACTCGATATTGATGTTGAAATTGATGGATGGATCGATTGAAATTTGTTTTAATGTTCCTTGTTCTACCTCATTTCTCACGCAATGATGAGGTAGAAACGATAGTCCCATTCCTTGAAGTACTAAATTTTTTGCGGTTTCCATATGATCAACCTCAATGGAAATGTTCGGTGTGATGCTGTTTTTTTGAAATAATCGGTGGAGCATCAACCAATCAAATGACCCATAGTCAAAGAAAATAAAAGGCTGTTCTTCTAGTTCTTTCATATTAATGTTGTCAAGGCTAGCGAGCGGGTGATGAGTTGGGACGAACAGCCCGATTGGATCACTGAAAATCGGGATTGATTCAATTTGAGGATGTGTTTCAGTCCTGACAATGCCAAAGTCTACTTGGTTGTTAATCACTTTTTGGACAACATCCTTTGAGTGTCCTGTTACGATTTTCACTTTCAGGTTTTCGTATTTTTCTTTTAGGGCGGGCAATATGTTAGGCAATAGATTATTGGAAATAGAGGATGCGCATCCAATCGTCAATTCATAAGGAATCATCGTTTGTTTGAGACTATGCTTTGCTTCTTGATAAGAATGGAGGATCTTTTTGGCATGCGGGTAAAACTGTTCACCTTTTTCCGTCAGAGATAGTTTATTTCTCTGTCTATCAAATAATTTTAGGTCTAATTCTTTTTCTAACGATTGAATACGTGCCGAAACAGAAGGCTGGGTTAAATACAGTGCTTCCGCAGCTTTATTGATACTGCCTAGCTGGCATACGAAAATAAACGCTTCTATATTCTCAATATTCATTTTATCCCCTTAAATTACGTACTTTAAATGTTTAGCTTTTCAAGCTCATACACTAATTTTACAGCTTCTTTCGCCAAAATGACAGTAGGGTCAATCACTTTCACATCTTTAGTTGACCTTAAGACTAAGGGGATTTCTGTACAGCCGGCAATGATGGCTTCTGCTCCTTGATTGATTAAAATCTCTGCAGCTACCGCTAATTCACTTTCGCCTTTACATAATTTTCCTGCTTTCACCGCATATATCCCATTCATAACGCTCTTCTGAAGATTTTCACTAGGAGTCATGACGTCAATCTTGTGATGAGCACAAGCCCTTTGATAGAGCTCGGTTTTTAATGTTCCATCAGTACATAGTAAGCCCACAGATGTATAGTGATGTTTGTTTAGGTAACTTGCGGTTTCTAATGGCATATTCATGATAGGGATATGAGTGGAATGTCGTATGTTTTCTAAAAAGAAGTGAGCGGTATTGCATGCAATGAGAATAAAGTCCGCTCCTGCACTTTCTAATCTCTTAGCTGATGCAATCATATCATCTGTAGGATCTTCGCCTTTCCCAAATATGGCATTGGTTCTATCAGGGATTTGCGGATAATTATCAGCAATCACATGGAGATGATCCTGATCTTTTATCGCTGGAGTATGAGAAATGATTTTTTTCATCAGATCAATCGTTGCTAAAGGACCCATCCCGCCCATAATTCCGATCGTTGTAGACATATACGCCACCACATTTCTTTTTTTTCTATTATAAAAAAAGAAAGCATGGTGAGCGTTATAGAAAAGTTCTATATGTATATAGAAGGTTTATCAAAAGCGTCTTTTACTGGCGCTTAGCGGTCCACTCCGATTGAAGAATCGCATATTGATATTCTTCAACCCAATGTCCTTTTGACATATCATTTTGAAGCAAATGTCCTTCGCGTCTCATTTCTAAACGTTCCAGCACGCGAATAGATTTTTCATTGCGCACATCAGTAAAGGCAATGATTTTATGCTTGTTCAGTGTAGTGAAAATATATTCGATCATTGAACTCAAGGCTTCGTGAATATAGCCCTTTCCTTTAAATAGGTTGCAATAGAGGGGTTTGCTCGGTATTGATAAAATGCATCGATATCTTGCAGATCAAATTGACGAATCGCTACCCGGTTTGTCCTTGTAAATACGCTGTTTGCATTCTTCATGTTTTACCCTCATTTTTAGTTTGTTCTTGATTTGAAAAAGTCTATTAGCCATTCAGATAGCTGCTGCTGTGCTTTGCTGACAAATCGATCTGCATAATAAGTTAATTCCAAGTGACGAACAGGTGCCGGATCAGCAATAGGAATCGAAACAATATTTGGCCATGTCGCATGTTGTTGCAGCAATCCTCGCGGCTGAATGGTTGCACCGATGCCGGCTTCAACCAGCTGCAATAATGAAGATGCGGACCCAACCTCCATGACAGTGTCTAGTTCCACACCCTGTTCTTTACATACGTCTTCTACTAAATCTCTTCCTAGATATCCCTTCGGATACATGACCAAAGCATGTTGCGTCAGCTCTTCCAATGTCACTTCACTCTGTTGGGCTAGTTCACTTTCTGAATGAGCAAATAATTCGTAGGGCTCACTTCCAAGTGGAATTTGAATGAGACGCTTATCCGCAGGCCCTCTCAGCCCGATGCCGAGATCCACCTTATGCGACAGAACCTCTTCACGAACGAAGATCGTTGAATATGCTTTCAGATTGGTTTCAGGATAAAGTGTTTTAAATTCTACAAATAGCGGAACAAGCTGAAAGTCAAGATCGGAAGGGAGAACGGCAAGTCGAACGTTTCCCCGTTTTTCAGATAATAGTTCTTTCATCGCATTTTTTGCATCTCTTTCAGCTTGAAGCATTTTCATCCCATATTGATATAGCAGAGAACCCGCTTCGGTAGCGACGACTTTTTTGCCGATTCGATCAAAGAGCGGCATCCCAACTTCTGCTTCAAGCAGCCGAATCTGCTGGCTTAATGTAGGCTGTGATATCCCTAATTGCTCAGCAGCTTTTGTGAAATGTAAATGATCGAATACAGCCATGAAATATGTAATATGCCGAGTATCCATTTGTCATCCTTTCATTAATAATAGTTTTTTACTATCATCATAATACGAATTATTGTATTGATCAATGAATGCGGCGGATTTATACTCAAAGTAACTTCAACAAGTAGAGAGAGGAAGAAGTGCATTGATGAAAAAAATGTTTTATTTAGCCGCTTTATTTTTAGCTGCATTAAACTTGCGCCCAATCATTACGTCCGTGGCTTCTATGATGAGTATGATCCAATCAGAGCTTGGTGTGAACGCACTGACAGCCAGTCTTTTGACCACTTTGCCTGTCCTTTGTATGGGGGTGTTTGCTCCCGTTGCGACGACACTCAGCCGGCGTTTTGGTTTAGAGAGAACGCTTTTTTTCTCGATTCTTCTCATCACGATCGCCACAGCGCTGCGGGGTACAAGCCAATCGGTCGCTATTCTGCTCATGACTGCATTTGCAGGAGGGGTAGGGATTAGCTTCGCGGGTCCTTTATTGTCTAGTTTTATTAAAAAGTATTTCCCGAGAAATCCTGGTATTGTCAGTGTTTATTCCATTTCGATGACAATAGGTGCAGCACTTGCTTCCGGCTTCACCATTCCGATTTACCTACGCAGTCACCATCTTCCGTTTGCATTGTCTTGCTGGGCTATTCTAGGGGTAATCGCGCTTATTCTATGGGTAGGTATAGCTCGCAAAAATGAGCAGAGTGATCATGTAACCTTGCCGTTAAAATTGCCGCTGCGAAACAAAAAGGCGATTCAATTTACCTTGTTTTTTGGCTTTATGTCCAGCATGTTTTATTCTTTGACGGCATGGATTTCACCGATTGCTCTTAGTTTCGGAAACAGTCCGCAATATGCTGCCATGCTGCTGACCATATTTACACTCATTCAGATTCCGGTGGCACTACTCGTTCCAGCGGTCGTTACTCGATTAGGAAAACCGAAATTATTTCTCATCTTATGCAGTCTGTCTGAGCTGATTGGCCTCATCTTTCTTCTTCTGCCAATGCCGATCTTGCCAGCTGTCATTTTCCTAGGTATGGGTGCAGGTGGATTATTTCCTTTAGCGCTCATGTTACCGATTATAGAGACGCGTACTCCAGAGGAAGCCGGAACTTGGTCCGCCATGTCGCAGATGGGCGGGTATATCATGGGAGGATTCGGTCCGTTTTTCATTGGCTTGGTTTTCGATCTAAGCGGACATTTTTATGCTTCTATTGTGGCAATGCTTGTCATCGTCATGCTGATGATTGGCGTTCAGTTATCCATGAATCTCGGTAAAAAGCGTGAAGTAGGATCCAATTAACGATAAATTGACCGACGTTTTAATATGAGTGCTCAATTGAAATCGCCATAGCCTATTATTCTTAAATAAATAAGCTATGGCGATTATTTTTCTCAATTTTAGAAGCTACACCTGAACCAATTATCGTGCAAGATATTTTTCAACTTTACGGGTGGCCATTTCTGCAGCTTCCATGATCATTTCACCTAATGTTGGGTGAGGATGAATCGTCATTGCTAAATCTTCTACTGTAGCACCAATTTCAATAGAGAGAGAAAGTTCTGATATAAGAGTAGATGCTTCTGCACCTACGATTTGTGCTCCTAAAATAAGACCAGATTCGGCATGGGCTACAATCTTCACAAATCCTTCTGGTTCTTTTAATGCCAGTGCTCGACCATTAATGGAGAACATTGTTTTTCCAATGACAGTCGGAATGGATTGTTGCTTGCAATCTGTTTCGTTCAGTCCAACACTCGTCAATTCTGGGCTGGAAAACACAACGAGTGGGATCGCTTTATAATCTACAATAGAAGGTTTACCAGCGATTGCCTCTGCTGCAACCTTCGCTTCATAGGAAGCTTTATGAGCCAGAGCGGGACCCTCGGTGATATCACCAATGGCATATATGTGCGGAATGGATGTTCTGCATTGTTCATCAACTTCAATCAGTCCGTGAGGGGTAATGGACAACCCGATAGAATCAAGCCCTAATGAACCATCTGTATTCGGTTTTCTTCCGACAGTAATCAGTGCATATTCCGCTTTCACCGTGTAGCTTTCTTTCTGTTTCTCATAATGAAGATCAATTCCGTTTATATGCTGCTTGGCATCTGTGACGTGTGCTCCTGTAATCAGGGTGATGTTATCTTCTTTCAATTGTCGAACGACAGGCGAGACAAGTTCACTTTCAAAGCCAGGCAATACTTGATTGCCGCCTTCCAAAATGGTGACGTTTGCTCCAAACCTTGCAAACATCTGTCCTAGTTCAACCCCAATATAACCACCTCCAACTACAACAAGGCTTTTCGGAATTTTAGGAAGGGATAGTGCTTCAGTTGAAGACAATATACGACCTCCGAAAGGGAGTGATCTAATTTCAATCGGACGGGAACCAGTTGCTAGTATTAGGTGTTTGAAATTGATTCGCTTTTCACCTTTTTCGGCATGTTGAATCACCGCTGTATGATGATCGATCAAGCTTGCCTCACCTTCCAGAATGGTAACTTCCGCTGACTTTAGCAAAAATTGGACGCCTCCAGCTTGTTTTTTCACAACAGCTTTTTTGAACGCTTGAGCATCCTTGAAAGAGCCGCTTTCTTGAAAAACCCCCAATTGTGTGCGGAGTTTGAACCGCTCTGCTTCTGCTATTAGCGCTTTAGAAGGGATACAGCCTACATGGGTACATACTCCACCTAATTGATCACGCTCTACAATCGCTGTTTTCATGCCGAGATGAGCTGAACGTAATGCCGCCACGTAGCCTCCCGGACCTGATCCGATCACTAAAGTATCTACTGTTTCTAAATGAATCATTTCTTGCACCTCCGTCTCAAAATATGATGATCATAATATATTATAGTCATCATATTTTGATGAAGTCAATCCCATCTAAGTGAGGAAAGATGGATTTCAGTCAATTGACACAAGAAAATATGATGATTATAATATTTTGATAAACACACTTAAAAAGAGTTAAAGTGAAGGAGGGGAGTAAAAAGATGCCTTATCCGAAAGGTCATAAGTCAAAAGTGAGAGAGCAAATCATTGCAAGTGCTGCACGAGCATTTCGAACAAATGGCGTTCGTAATATCAGTTTGCCATTCATTATGAAAGGGGCAGGTCTAACTCATGGAGGGTTTTACGCTCATTTTAAGAACAAGGATCAGTTGGTGATAGAGGCTTTTCATTTTGCTATTACTGATACGATAAAGCTGCTGCAAAGTGTTGCAGACAAGAAAGCAGACCAGTCTCGAATTCAGACGATCATTGAATTCTATTTAAGTTCTGTTCACCGTGATCAGACGGAGATCGGCTGTATACTGCCTGCACTTGCAGGGGAGATTTCTCAATTATCGCAAGAGGTACGGAAAGCCTATACGGATGAATTGAAACGGTTTATGGCGTTTATAGCCGATACGGGAAATATCGGTCTCTCTACGAGTTACGCACTAGTAAGCAGCATGGTCGGTACAATCGCTCTTGCACGTGCTGTCAATGATTCGCAGTTCAGCGATCAATTGTTATTGGCAGGTAGAATACAGGCAAAACACATTCTAGAGGTGAATTAACATTCAAATAAAAACAGGGGGGATGTTGTGATGTTGATTAGAGAAGCAAGCATAGAAGATTATCCAAAATTAAGACAAATCTATTTAGAATCCCGCCGTCAGAGCTTTCACTGGCTCAATACAGAAGAAATCAATCTGCAAGATTTTGATCAAGATACGCTGGAAGAGCAAATTTTCTTAGCAGAGGAAAACAATAAAATCCTCGGATTCATTTCTCTATATGTACCAGATCGTTTTATTCACCTCTTGTTTGTGCATCCCGAAGCTGCTGGTCAAGGAGCTGGCGACTTGCTTCTCAAACATGCTATAAAAGTGCTCGGAACACCGGTCACCCTCAAATGTGTCTCTGACAATCACAAAGCTTTGTCTTTTTATCAAAAAAGAGGCTGGAAGGCTGTTGTAGAAGAAGGGGAACCTGGGGCGAAATACTGGGTGCTTGTTTATGATAGAACGTAAAGAGTGTCTTTATTTTTCGCAGCCGGTTTTATAGATATTCTTTATTAAACTTACGTAGATGCTTTCATTTAACCAGAAATGCTATTGCTTTTTTGCTCGATTAAGAGTTTGATTATAATAGAGACAATAAAGCAGAAAACATTAGAATAATTCAGTATCATGAGCTCTAGTTATTTTTTTTACTTTTGCAAGATGTGTTCTGAGGAAAATTTTCACGAAAAGAACTAGAGGTGAATATGATGACAACCTATGAGTCGAAAGACATTTTAAAACAAGCAATCATGAAATCGTACAATCAATACGATGAAGAATTCGATATGATTCCAGAAGAAATGAAAGATGATCGAATAGAGGATGTAAGCCGAACTCCTGCAGAAAACTTGGCCTATCAAGTTGGTTGGACAACCCTGTTACTTCAATGGGAGCAAAACGAAACTGAAGGAAAAGTTGTCCATACGCCAGCAGAAGGATACAAATGGAATCAGCTTGGCGCATTATATTCTCTTTTTAATGAGAAGTATGCCTGTCAATCACTAGTCGCATTAAGAGCTCAGCTCAAACAGAATGTGTTAACTATTTGTGATATGTTGGATCGTATGAGTGAAGCAGAAGTGTTTGAACCTCATCAACGAAAATGGGCGGATGGCGCTACAGCAAAGGCAGTTTGGCCAGTTTATAAATTTATTCATGTGAATACCGTTGCCCCTTTTAAAAATTTCCGTACTCAAATTCGTAAATGGAAACGATTAAATCAAGTATGACGTGAAGGGTATACTGGATGTAAATATTTCGTTAGACCTGATTGTACCATCTTATTTCAGAGAGTACAGGGGCGCGAGCTCAGTTATTCCTCCTTATCAAAATGACGATCAATCACTTGGCTTCTTTAGAAGAAGCTTTTTTGTTCTTTTGCGGTTTCTTTTCGGTGCCGGATAGCTCATGAAATGATAATATATGTCATTATAGGGGAAATAGAGGAAGGGGTAAGGGCTGATGGAGAAAGTACTTTCTTCTCACGTCGGTTTGAAAATCAATGAATGGTATTATCATATTCAACGATTTAACGTACCGGACGCCGAAGCATATAAAGAGGAAATCAAATCAATGCTTGATCATATGGAAGAAAATCAAGATTTATTATTGTATTTCTCACTCATGGAGTTCAGACATAAATTAATGCTTGATTACTTAAATCCTTTAGAAAATGGGAAAGAGCGGGCGAACTTTAGGGAACTCGCAATGAAGATCAAAAGGGATCAAGAAAAATTAACAGGATTGCTCGAGTATTACTTTAATTTTTTCTACGGCATGTACGAATTTGAAAACTATGAATACCTAAATGCGATTACCTTCTATAAGCGGGCAGAAAAAAAGCTGTCTCTTGTCAGCGACGATATTGAACGTGCCGAGTTCAATTACAAGATGGCAGAAATCTATTACCACATGAAACAAACCCACATGTCGATGCACCATATCGCACAGGCGATAGAATGTTACCGAGAAAAAGATACATACACTGTTAGAGAGATTCAATGTTCTTTTGTCATTGGATTAAACTATATCGATATGGGCTGCCCCGAAAAAGCCATACCCCATTTTCAACACGCACTAGAAAAAGCCGCCGACAACTCAACAAAACGATTAAAAGGATCAGCACTTTATAATTTAGGGTTGAGTTATTTTCATAACAAAGAATTAGCACAAGCGATTATTCACTTTAATGATTCAATTCGAGCATTTAAAGAGCAGGGATACGAGCATTTAAATAGAATCTTAGATCCGCTCATTATGTTGTCAAAAGCCTACTTCAAAAAGAAAGAACAGGACTTAGGTACATATGCATTAAATAACGGCATAGAACTATCTGAAAAGCTGAAAGACCATGTTCTATTATTGATATTCAAGTTTTTAAGATCCCTATACATTGACAACAATTTTGAGCAGTTGGAAAAAATAATGGAATTGTTAGAAGTAAAGTCAATGTATCCTGACCTCGAAGATTTAGCAAAAGATGCTGCAAAATATTATAATGAAATGGGAGATAAAGACAATGCGATGCATTTCTATGAAAAGATTCTTTATTTCCAAACTCAAGTAAAGCGGGGGGACTGTCAGTATGAAATTTAAAACGTTATCAGTAGTATTCGTGATGATTAGTGTCATAAGTGTTGTTGGTTATTTTACGTCTGAAGTGACAGCAAGTCATGATGAAGCTAGGAGAGGTCATACTGCAAGTATTGGTTATACTGCTTAAGTAAAAAGCCCTTTATGGGCTTTTTACTATAAAACGGAATATACGCTATGAACAAAGAATATTTTTTTCATAGAAAACATACTGAGGAGGAAGTGAAATGACAATGTTAAAATCAACAGTATTTCGAAAGATTTTCATTATATTTTTTGCTTTAACCTTTATAATTAGTCTGTTCAATATGGCTGTGTTTCCAGGGACGCCAGTGTCTTATTATGTTGGCCTGGTTTGTGAAATATTGTTTATCAGCTTGTTAAATGGTCTGTTTTTCGGAACAATTATCTATTTGATTGTCACCCTTCTCTTTGCTAAATCTTCAAAGGAAAATCAATAAACAATTGAGCGGCTAAAGACCGTTCTTTTTTATTTTAAAAAATTGGATATGCTATTTAAAGAGAAAATGAGATGACTTAATTTATGATCTAAATCGCAATTCCTGTGAATGTTTTTCCAACATAATTCAATTATTTTTAATATCCTACTGTATTATATTTTAAAGGATGTTACCGTTGGATGTAAGGAATGATTGGCCAATCTTCCAATAAGAGTTGGAGGGAAATCATGAATTACAAAATTGAAATGTTAACGAATATGAAAATGGTGTTTATGAGAAATATAGGACCATATGGTAGCAAAGAAAATGTAGAGATGATGAAAAGATTTAAAAAATGGATCAATCAACATCAATTAAATGATGAATTAAAGGAATTTGGTATATATGGTGTTCCTCAAGATGATCCTGGAAAAATCCCACCAGAAAAATGCAGATACGACCTCATGTTGATGACAAATAGAGATTTCTCAAAAGATCGAATGGTTCAGACTGGACATTTTGAAGGGGGAAAGTATGCTGTGTTTACAGTGACACATACAACCGAAAAAGTGAATTTGTTTTGGAGCCAATTGCCTCAAATGATCCAAAACAATCAATTGAACATGCGTCAGGCATCTATTATGGAGAGATATAGAGAAGAAGAAGGCGTGTGTGAATTCTTACTGCCTATCTTTTAAACACTTGAATGAAGTTCAATGGGAAAACAGATCTTTATGGTCTGTTTTCTTCATATAAATATTCTTAAATCACCTTACTTCAAATGCTATACTATGGCTAAACCATTCATGAAGGGTCATGATAGGAGGAGCATTGAGTGATATTCATCATAGGCATTATCATTGCTTTTATGATTGCTATTTTAGGTTTTACTGTTTTCGTAGATGTAGGGAATGGATGGGGAACGGCTCTCAGCATCATCGGAGGACTGGTCATTTTAATCATAGCCGGTAGATGTCAAAGACGAAAAGAACAGAATGATCCCAACATATTATTGGACAAAATGATGATGCTTTTTCACGAAGATGGGTTTCAGGCATCTACCTATATCTTTTCGGAGCAAGTTGATAAGGGATTTGCGATTGATGATGAGTTAAAGAAAATGCGCTTTATTGAATATCAGCCTGGCGGGTCAACTAGAAAAAATAGATTTGCAGTCACTGAGCTATCCATGAAAGATTTGAAACAAGTTGAGATGTTAGAAGATGGGGTGCCGATTGATGATGTAGCGGAGGTGATGATCAAGAAGAGGTTTCGACGCTTGAATTAAGGTTCACAATGAATGATCAAGTATCGTCCACGATGACAATCAACTTCTTGTGTTTTGATGTGCCTGTTCGTAAGAGCAATGTTCAATACTTAAGTGAAGGGGAAAATTTACAGGAGATTTATCATGATATTGATGCAATGATCGGATGAAATTGAATATCATCGCACATAGAGAAGAAATCACAGTTGATGTGGTTTCTTTTTTTGTGTGCAACAAGACAAAGCAGGTCCAGTCATTGTAGTTGAATGTTTTTCTCAAAAATGAATAAAGATAGACTAGACGCAAAAGCGAACATGGAGATAGAAAGAACGCTCATGTGATGAGGAGGAAAAATAAATGAAAAAGCTATGCAGGGAAGTCTGGATCGAAGTCAATCTCGATGCGATTAAAAGAAATATCGAAGCCATTCAAGCGCATATTCCAAGGAAAAGTAAGATCATGGCTGTCGTGAAGGCGAATGCTTATGGACATGGCTCAGTGGAGGTAGCCCGGCAGGCACTGGAAAGCGGTGCGACGGAGCTCGCAGTTGCTAGCTTGGAGGAAGGCATTGTGCTGCGAAGAGCAAAAATTGAAGCACCGATTTTGGTTCTTGGATTTACCCCGCT
Organism: Bacillus sp. FSL W8-0920; assembly: GCF_038593215.1. Classification (NCBI taxonomy): domain Bacteria; kingdom Bacillati; phylum Bacillota; class Bacilli; order Caryophanales; family Bacillaceae; genus Bacillus; species Bacillus sp. FSL W8-0920. The sequence goes on from NZ_CP151974.1 coordinate 1,231,613, forward strand.
CGACTGTGTGAAAAGGGCTGCGGCCTGGAGAATTGATCTATCTGGCCTTCGTGAAGACTGGATTGTTGAAGCAAATGAGATCTTAGCAGAAGAAGAAAGTCAACACCGGCTTGGGATTCATGTCAATGTCGACACAGGGATGGGGCGACTAGGTGTACGGACGAAGGAAGAGCTGTTAGGAGTGGTGGAAGCTCTTGAAAAGAGTGAAAATCTTAGATGGGACGGGATTTTTACGCATTTCTCCACTGCAGATGAGCCTGACCCTGACTTCACGCTGCTGCAGCACAGCATTTTTATTGAATTTCTTCGCTTTTTGAAAAAACAAGGAATTAAGCTGCCAACCGTACATATGAACAATACAGCGGCTGCTATCGCGTTTCCTGAATTTAGCGCCGATATGATTCGGCTGGGCATCGGGCTATATGGTCTGTATCCCTCGCAATACATTGAAAGCTTAGACGCTGTTCAGCTAGAGCCCGCTCTCAGTTTAAAAGCAAGGATTGCGTTCGTAAAGGAAATGGTGACAGAGCCAAGGACCGTCAGCTATGGGGCAACGTATGTAGCAAAACCTGATGAGGTTATTGCGACCATACCGATCGGTTACGCAGATGGGTACTCACGTGCTTTATCAAATCGGGGATTTATGCTTTTCCGCGGAAAACGAATGCCGATTGCTGGCCGAGTCACAATGGATATGACGATGATCAGTTTAGGAGAAATGAAAGCAAAGCAAGGCGAGGAAGTCGTCATATACGGTCGTCAAAAGGGCGGAGAAATTTCTGTCGATGAAATTGCTGAAATGCTCAATACGATCAACTACGAAGTCATCGCCACCCTAAGCCGCCGCGTCCCAAGATTTTATCGTCGAGGCGGGAAGATTATTAAAATATCGACACCGGTGATGTATGTGTGAGGATTTTATTATAAAAAGTTTAATTAAAAAGCCATTAAATTGTAAACTTTACAAATATTAGATCGATAAAAGGAGGGAATATAATGATGTGGAGGAATAAAAATGAAAAAGAAATTTTTACTATTTATCATGGTACTTCTTTTAATAAGTACCCTTAGTCCATTTAAAGCAGATGCAGAAACAAAATCAACTGGATGGACGAAACGAGCTGATTTACCAGAAGAACGTATTAATGCCGGTGTAGGAGTGGTAGATGGAAAAATTTATTTATTTGGCGGAGCAAGTGAAAAAAATAAGTTAAATAATCAAACATTTATGTATGACCCTAAGAAAGATGTTTGGGAAGAAAAAACGAGCATGCCGAGAAATAGAACAGGTGGTACTTATGCTACAGTAGGTAAGAAAATATATCTAATAGGTGGAATAAACGAAGAGACAAAAACAGCTTATAACACGATTGATATATATGATACAGAACTTGATCAGTGGGCTGAAGAGCCAATTCAAATACCCAGAGACCCTGTATTTTCAACTTATAGTAAGGGAACTTTGTACGCAGTTGCAGTAAAAGAGGATATATATATTGTATCTTCAAAAAATTCTTATAAGAATAATGTCTATCAATACAATACAGCCTCTGGTGAATGGAAGAGCTTGAACTCATCGGGTTTACCATCTCGAAATGGGAGAGCCATTTCTGCAATTGATGGCAAAATATATGTTGCCGGTGGAGAAAATTCGATTGGGCATAGTAGAGAAAGATCTTTGTTCCAGTATGATATCTCAACAGATAAATGGAGTAAATTAAAAGATAGTGACTTAACTTCATATTCATTTGAACCAGCCTATGAAACATATAATGGGAAATTCTTCGTTATTGGAGGACAGTTGACTGGTGATTATTCAAGTGAAATACTGAAGAAAGTTCAAATTTTCAACCCAGAAAATGGCCAATTTAAAAATTCAGCATATGATTTACCAGAAGGTAGAGTATCAGCTGTTGCAGCAATTGTTGATGACCATTTGTATGTCATTGGCGGACGTAACTACTCATATTATATGGGGAATTTTTCTGCAAAAAGTGATTACAAATCAGTGATTTCCATTCCATTAAACGACTTGCAAATAACTGAAGATGAGGCAAAACCAGATGATGATACAATAGAAGAGCCAAAAGATCAGGATGTGACAAAACCAGATGATGGCACAACAGAAGAGCCGAGAGATCAGGACGGAACAAAGCCTGGTGATGGATCAACAGAAGAACCAAAAGACCAAGACGGAACAAAACCTGATGATGGGTCAACAGAAGAACCGAAAGATCAGGACGGGACTAAGCCTGGGGATGGATCAACAGAAGAACCAAAGGAACAAGACGGAACAAAACCTGGTGAAGAAGTAACAAAGGGTATACTTTCAATTACTATGATAAATGGACTGCAAAAAGATTATTTGCTTTCAATGAAAGAAATCAACGATTTTCTTAACTGGTATAAAGAAAGAAGCTTTGGAATTGGTATGAACTTCTATGAAATCAATGATGAACACAATAAAGGGTCTTTCACAAGTAAGAAGGATTATGTGGTGTACCAAAATATTTTAATGTTTGATATCAAACAATACTGATATGATATTCATATAATGGCAAAACTGCTGATGATAGATCAGCAGTTTTTGTTTTTGTGAAATTGTTAAAATTAGGATCAAAGTCATGAAAAAATGCGATATTTCAAAAAAAATCTGCTAAACATCCTATTACCACGTCCGATAATAAAATTGTCAGGGTTGATAAGCCCTAGAACGAAGGACTTTTTTCAGACAAGGACGTCTGTCAGGTCCCGCATACATGGAGGTAATAGGAAATGAGAATTAACCACAATATCGCAGCACTTAACACATTAAACCGTTTGTCTGCAAACAACGGTGCGAGCCAAAAGAACATGGAGAAGCTTTCTTCTGGTCTTAAAATCAACCGTGCAGGAGATGACGCAGCAGGTCTTGCCATCTCTGAAAAAATGCGTGGACAAATCCGCGGATTAGAAATGGCTTCTAAAAACGCACAAGACGGTATCTCTCTTATCCAAACAGCTGAAGGTGCATTGACTGAAACTCACTCGATCCTTCAACGTGTACGTGAGCTTGTTGTTCAAGCTGGAAACACTGGGACACAAGACGGAACAGATCTTGGTGCTATCCAGGAAGAGATCAACAATCTGGTTCAAGAAATTGGTAATGGTACTGGAAAAAATGGTATCTCTGATCGTACTGAGTTCAACGGTAAAAAATTGTTGAATGGCGACTTTGCTAATGGTACAGCTACTTTAACATTCCAAATCGGTGCAAACAAAGCGCAAAAATTAGATGTAAATATCGAAGCAATGTCTTCTGACAAACTAGGGGCTCTTAATAATGGAACTCTTGTAGCGGGTCAAGCAGTCTCTAATATTGATGTTACACAATTCGCTGCTGCTACACCAACACTTACATTTGATCAACAACTAGACATCGTAGATGGTGCGATCAAACAAGTTTCAGACCAACGTTCTAAACTTGGTGCAGTCCAAAACCGTCTAGAGCACACAATCAACAACCTTGGTGCTTCTTCTGAAAACTTAACAGCTGCTGAGTCTCGTATCCGTGACGTTGACATGGCGAAAGAAATGAGTGAGTTCACAAAGAACAACATTCTTTCTCAAGCGTCTCAAGCAATGCTTGCACAAGCGAACCAACAGCCACAAAACGTACTTCAATTACTTCGTTAATAACAGGCCCCTTTATGGGGCTTTTTTATTTTGTTCCTATTCATTTTAATACAGGCTATGTGCTCATCACTTGAACGAATAGCATAATAGAAATTTTTGTGAAACTAAATAGTGAATAAAGATATGTAAAATTGATCAATAAATATTAAAAAATGTTAAACTTCCTATGAAATAATCCGATAAAAGAATTGTCAGGGTTGTTAAGCCCTAGAATTAAGGACTTTTTTCAGACAAGGACGTCTGTCAGGTCCCATATACATGGAGGTAATAGGAAATGAGAATTAACCACAATATCGCAGCACTTAACACATTGAACCGTTTATCTGCAAACAACGGTGCGAGCCAAAAGAACATGGAGAAACTTTCTTCTGGTCTTAAAATCAACCGTGCAGGAGACGATGCAGCAGGTTTAGCAATTTCTGAAAAAATGCGTGGACAAATCCGCGGATTAGAAATGGCGACGAAAAACGCACAAGACGGTATCTCTCTTATCCAAACAGCTGAAGGTGCATTGACTGAAACTCACTCAATCCTTCAACGTGTACGTGAGCTTGTCGTTCAAGCTGGAAACACAGGTACTCAGGATGAAACAGACCTTGGTGCTATCCAAGAAGAAATCGCTAACCTAGTTCAAGAAATTGGTGACGGTTCTGGCAAAAACGGTATCTCTGACCGTACAGAATTTAACGGAAAGAAACTACTTGACGGTTCTTTCAGCGCAGCTGGTGCTAATGCAAAATCATTAACTTTCCAAATCGGTGCAAATAAAGCACAAAAATTAGATGTGAACATCGAAGCAATGTCTTCTACAGCACTTGGTGCATTAGAAGCTGACGGAACTCTTAAAGCAGACCACGCAGTAGCAGACATCGATGTAACACAATTTGCCACTCCTGCTGCTGCAGGCGCACTTTCTTTCGATGATCAATTAGATATCGTTGATGGAGCTATCAAACAAGTATCTAACCAACGTTCTAAACTTGGTGCAGTTCAAAACCGTCTAGAGCACACAATCAACAACCTTGGTGCTTCTGGTGAAAACTTAACGGCTGCTGAGTCTCGTATTCGTGACGTTGACATGGCGAAAGAAATGAGTGAGTTCACAAAGAACAACATTCTTTCTCAAGCATCTCAAGCAATGCTTGCACAAGCGAACCAACAGCCACAAAACGTACTTCAATTACTTCGTTAATGAAGGGCCCCTTTATGGGGCTTTTTTATGTCTACTGATATTTGAAAAAAGCAGATCCTGAATATATCATGTGAGACCCACTTGGTGCGTACTTATATTTTAAATTAAAAATATGATAAGAAGAACTAATATTTTAAAAGGAGCACACAATACGTCTTTTCCATAGAACTAAATCATGAATTAAGACTGATAAATTAATAAATAAATATTAAAAAGTGTTAAACTTCCTATGAAATATTCCGATAAAAGAATTGTAGGGTTGATAAGCCCTAGAATAAAGGACTTTTTTCAGACAAGGACGTCTGTTAGGTCCCACATACATGGAGGTAATAGGAAATGAGAATTAACCACAATATCGCAGCACTTAACACATTGAACCGTTTGTCTGCAAACAACGGTGCTAGCCAAAAGAACATGGAGAAACTTTCTTCTGGTCTTAAAATCAACCGTGCAGGAGACGATGCAGCAGGTTTAGCAATCTCTGAAAAAATGCGTGGACAAATCCGCGGACTAGAAATGGCTTCTAAAAACGCACAAGACGGTATCTCTCTTATCCAAACAGCTGAAGGTGCATTGACTGAAACTCACTCAATCCTTCAACGTGTTCGTGAACTAGTTGTACAAGCTGGAAACACGGGTACACAAGACGATACAGATCTTGGTGCAATTCAAGAAGAAATCAATAACCTAGTTCAAGAAATTGGTAACGGTACGGATAAAAATGGTATCTCTGATCGTACTGAGTTCAACGGTAAAAAATTGTTGAATGGTGATTTTGAAACAGCTACATTAACTTTCCAAATTGGTGCAAACAAAGCACAAAAATTAGATGTAAACATCAAAGCAATGTCTGCTGATAAACTTGGAACAGACCCAGCTGATGCAACTAAAACAGTTTCAGCTCTTAAAGTAACTGATTTTGCAACTATTGCTGCAGGTGCTGCAGGTGGTTTCAATGATCAATTAGATATCGTTGATAATGCAATCAAACAAGTGTCAGATCAACGTTCTAAACTAGGTGCGGTTCAAAACCGTCTAGAGCACACAATTAATAACCTAGGTGCTTCTTCTGAAAACTTAACAGCTGCTGAGTCTCGTATCCGTGACGTTGACATGGCGAAAGAAATGAGTGAGTTCACAAAGAACAACATTCTTTCTCAAGCGTCTCAAGCAATGCTTGCACAAGCGAACCAACAGCCACAAAACGTACTTCAATTACTACGTTAATGACAGGCCCCTTAATGGGGCTTTTTTTTATGGTGTTTTTTTCTTCGATTTTCCCCCAGTCTTATGATTCTTAAATCCCTCTGGTAAGTCATGAAAAATGACCTTTAAATTTGATATACACTAGCGAAATGATCATAATAAATAAGGCTTTTTCCTTATTTAATCCTTTTTTGTTAAACAAATTCCATTAATGTTCGATAAATGGATTGTAAGGCTTACAAAAAAATTCTAATTTAGAACTTTTGGACAAGGATGTTCAATTGGTTCAAACACATGGAGGTAATAGGAAATGAGAATTAACCACAATATCGCAGCACTTAACACACTGAACCGTTTGTCTGCAAACAATGGAGCAGGACAAAAGAACATGGAGAAGCTTTCTTCTGGTCTTAAAATTAACCGTGCAGGAGATGATGCAGCAGGTCTAGCAATCTCTGAAAAAATGCGTGGTCAGATCCGCGGATTAGAAATGGCGACGAAAAATGCTCAAGACGGTATCTCTCTTATTCAAACAGCTGAGGGTGCATTGACTGAAACTCACTCAATCCTTCAACGTGTACGTGAACTAGTCGTTCAAGCTGGAAACACTGGTACACAAGATGAAACAGACCTTGGTGCAATTCAAGAGGAAATTGATGCACTAGTTCAGGAAATTGGGAACGGTACAGATAAGAACGGTATTTCTGACCGTACTGAATTCAACGGAAAGAAACTTCTTGATGGAACTTTTGCTGCTGAACCAGAAGACGGAGAACCGAAAAAACTTACTTTCCAAATTGGAGCTAACGGTGCGCAGCAATTGTCAGTTCATATTGAAGCAATGTCTGCTGATAAACTTGGAGTTGAGGATAAAACCGTTTCTACTATTAAAGTAACTGATTTCGCCGAAATTGCAGCAGATGAAGAAGGTGGGTTTAACGATCAATTAGCAATCATTGATGGAGCGATCAAACAAGTTTCAGACCAGCGTTCTAAACTTGGAGCAGTCCAAAACCGCCTCGAGCACACAATCAACAACCTTGGTGCTTCTGCTGAAAACTTAACAGCTGCTGAGTCACGTATTCGTGACGTTGACATGGCGAAAGAAATGAGTGAGTTCACAAAGAACAACATTCTTTCTCAAGCGTCTCAAGCAATGTTAGCTCAAGCAAACCAACAGCCGCAAAACGTACTTCAATTATTACGTTAATGAAAAAGCCCCACTAAGGGGCTTTTTTTGTTTCAATCTAATGAAAGCAAGTGCTGTAAACGAAAGTCAGGAACCGCTTCATGGAAAAAAGCTCGATTGCGTTTATCGTCCTCTTGATCCCACTGACTCCACCATTCAGCCGTTTCTCCAGAAGTGTCAGCTTGAATCATGTCAAGCAGCTGTTCTAAGTTGATGATGTCTCTCGGTTCTATTAAGAAAGAATGCATCCGGTGATACGCTTCAAGACGTTTAGGCTGTTTTGTGACAATGGCGTATTGTACGTAGCGATTTAAAAATTCCTGTACAAACGTTAAATGAGGAATGGTTTTTTCTCCTTTTAACTCGACGCCTTCCCACGCCATATCAGCAATTGCACAAAGCCACCAGCCAAGTTCACTCGCGTGCTGCATTTGTTGTAATGTGTCCTTTTCAAAAGATAGCCGCTCATTTTCTTGTGCTTGTTTGAGCATGCGCTCAAGAGTTTGTGCTTCGAGTGCGGCCTTTGTCATTCCTTGACCATGAATGGGATCTAATGTACACAAGGCATCGCCCATCACCAATAATCCACTTGGCCAGTCGTGCATTTGTTCATAGTGATATCTCACGCAAGAAGGGACTCTAAACCCTTTTGGCTTTGTATAGGGCGTTAAATGAGTGATGGCATCTGCTATTGCGGGATGGGTCAGTGCAGCTGTTTCTGAATCAAATTGATCAGCATCCGTTGTTGGATAATGTGCTCCGCCAGCTGCAGAGAGAAGAACAGCTACTAAATCATGATCTACCCGTTCAAATAGTCCTGTTGGGATTTGCCTTTCCGGCTGACCCACTACGACCATTGATTGCTGGTATGGCGCTTCTGGTTGCATCTTGTAGTATCTTGTGCTGTAACCGAGTGACACCGTTAATTCATCTGCCCGTGGTAAGGTCAGTCCAGCATCCTTCAGCCATTTTGGCAATTTAGACATTCTTCCAGACGTATCGATCACTAAGTCTGCTTTCATTTCACGAATGCTTCCTGGTTTTTCATGCCGATCTTTCACGACCAGTCCAATGACTTGGTTTGTTCCCTCTTGCAACTGAAGTGAGAGGGCTTCATGTTTTTCTAAACATTGCACCCGTCCCTCATTTAACATTCTTTGCATCAGCACCCACTCTAGCATGGCACGTCTTGTGACGGCTGTTTCTTCGGTATCAGTAAGCGTTAACTCACCATCTTTTGTAATAAAACGAGAGGTTTGATGCCACGTATTAAATCCGCCCATTGTCAGTAACTCTTTTGTATAACCAGGAAATAGACGTTCCACTATTTGCTTGCCTAGTGGCAGCATTCTATGTGGATGAAAAGCTTGAGGAGTGCCGAGACGATTCTTAGGAGAGTCTGGCATTTCGTCCTTTTCGATAATGAAAACTTGATGATAAAACGTTGATAAAACTTTTGCAGCGAGTATTCCCGTCATACCGCCGCCAATGACGATCGCCCGCTCATATGTCATAGGTTGTCTCACAACATGCGCCTCCAATGAATATATAAAATGATTACATGACCATTTCATCATATGTTGATACTTGAATTATAGCAAATTTACGTTTTGTTGAATATAAAGAGGGAATTTCCTTCTTTTTACTCGTACATATGAGAAATAACTTTCATCATCATCATTATTTTTTTAAAAAAACTATTATTTTAAGAAGAACGACCGATAAATAATACAAGGGGGTAGAGAAAATGGATATACTACAGAGTATAGTGACAGCAGCACCTTATATGATGCAGATTTTAAAAAATGAAGTGACGATGGGTGTCATTGACCGAGAGAAATTTTTGCTGTATTTGCCATCGAAAGATGTTGATTTTCAAATTCGAGCTGGTGAACGTATTAAACCAGATGATCTGAATATGAAAAAAGCGTTGAGAGGTGAGACATCGAGTATGTTTGTGCCTGAATCAGTGTATGGAGTACCATTAAATGCGATGGGATTGCCTATTTTTGATGAAAATGGGCAAGTGATTGGTGCCCTCGCTTTAGGATTTCCACTCAAAAATCAAATAGAGCTTGAAGCGTATATGGATTCATTGAATGACATTATTCAAAGTATTCAAGAAAAAGTGCACGTGGTGGCGGCACATTCAGAGGAGCTCTCTGCTACAAGTGAGGAGATGACCTTACAAACGCAGCAAACTCTTGAAAGCTCGAAACAAACAGCCGATATTACAAAAATGATTAAAGGCATCTCGAAACAAACGAGTTTGCTAGGATTGAATGCGTCAATTGAAGCTGCCAGGGCAGGAAAAGAGGGAGCAGGTTTTAGTGTTGTAGCAAGTGAGGTTCAAAAGCTTTCAAGTGAAACTTCACGTGCAACAGAAAACATCGAAAGCTCACTGCAAGGAATCTCCTCCAATATACATACATTACTTGAAAGTATGGACCATATGAAAGGTTCTTCATCGGAACAGGCTTTACTTGTGACAGAGTTTAGTGAAATTGTCGATCGATTGACGACGGTTAGTAAGAATATGAAGAAATTCATGCAAACCGTCATGTCAACGTAAAAAACGAATCCAAGAGGGATTCGTTTTTTTGATGCATTATTTTCTCTTGTTCTGATCAAAGCGATAATCGTAGGTGTCGCCTTTCACCACATTTAAAAACTCATGTCCAATTTGAACAAGCTGTCCGTTTTTCCATTTGATGAGAGGGTCCTTATCAGGGTATTTCCAGTAAATCGTTTTCTTGCGGTGGGTCAGTTTGTTTTCAATTTCTGCTCTGACTGCGTTTTCCTTTAGCTTTCCTCCGCTATGCTGATAGGTGTTGATGATGTACATTCCGTCAGGTGATGACATCGAGCGGATGAATGTTCCGTGAGACACGCCTTGAAGAGAGAAGCATTTCCAATAAATAATGCCAGCGAAGCTAAGGAGTAAGATGATAAGAGTGAGGGTGGTTTTCTTTTTTAACATGAATTCCTCCAGATGTAGATCACAATATTTCTAATTTATGAGAGAGAATACAAAAAGATTCATATAGTCCAAAAGTTCTATTCGTTTCAATTATCGGTCATTTTTTCTCAAAATTCAACAGAATGCCGTAAATGTAAGGAAAATTTAAGGAAGAATTCAAGTGGTATATTTGATTCGAAACCTCTTTACAAAAGAATGAGGGATCAGTAGACTTATGCTCATATAAAGAAATGGAGCAGATGACATGAGGCAAATTATCGATACGTATGAAAATTATGAAGAGCTCTCCGCTCATGAAAGAAAAGGGATTGATTATCAAATTCTTCACAAGCGGAAAGGTAACCAGCTGCTAGTTTTGTCTCCTCATGCTGGAGGAATTGAATCAGGCGTGAGTGAGCTTGTTCATGAAATTTCTAGTGACTATTCTATGTATTTATTTGAAGGCCTTAAAGTAAAAGGCAATCATGTTCTTCATATTACAAGTACACGCTTTGATGAGCCGCTTTGCCTTTCAGAAGTGCATACCCATCATTATACGTTTGCACTTCATGGCTACGGAGAAACAGAGGTGCTTCAAACGTTAGTGGGAGGTACAGACAGAGAAAGAGCGGCAGAAACTGTGAAGCGTTTAACACTAAATGGCTTTCAAGCATTGCTGCTAGCCGAATCTGATCGTTTTTCTGGAACGCATCCTGATAATATCAATAACAAATGTCTGACAGGAAAAAGTGTACAACTTGAAATTAGTCAGGCGCAAAGAAGAGCATTCTTTCAAGACTTTAGGCGTCAATACCGGCGAGATACACAAACTGAACAATTTTATCGGTACACAAATGTACTCAAACAAGTATTAGCCCTTTATGAATAAACTTTTATGCGATGATTTACGTTTGATAAACTGCTTCTTTTTCAGCGACTCTTTCTGCTTTCATTAAATAAGACGTAAACTCCTGTTGAAAGCGAATACCTGCTTTTCGCTGTTCGAATAAGGCAAGCCGTTTTTCAGCAAAAGCCCAAGTGACGTGAAACGTTTGAGCAATATGCAAAATGGCTTGCTGCCGAAGGGGTGGAAGCTTCATTTTCATCAGTATAAAGGTTGGAACACAAAAGTGATACATGAATTGTTTTGCCTGAAACTCCTGCAGTTCTCGAAAGAGTTTGTTCATTTTGAAATGATTGCCTGTATGCTTTAGCACATGACAAAGCTCGTGGGCGAAATCCTGCCACTGTTCTTCAGGTGATAGGGATCTGTTTAAGATAATACTGTAAAGACCTTGATGCTGGATCATCATGCTGCCAGTCTCCTCGTAATGGACCCACACGCGAAATTCAGAAGCGATCCTTTGCATCTCTCTATAAGCAGGACCGCTTATTTGTAATTGAGCATATAAACGCTTAATATCTTCTTCTAAATGGGTTAAAAAACCAGTCATTTGAAAACCTCCATACAAACGTATGTTCTATTTTTGGCGTAAAAGAAAAGTCCATATAGGACTAAATAGCTAAATGAGCTATTACTTACTTTTATTATCGGCTTATTTTTAACAATTTTAACATAAAATCAAGGAAAAATGGAATTAATTCCTGTTTTTTTCTGTATTTTTGCACGTTTCACGACTAAAAAGAGTGAATTGAATTCAAATTTTACCATAGTCTTCTCATGAAAACAAACAAGTATTGTCTTACGAATGCCACCGATTGATGAGAAAGATCAATTCAATTTAGCAAAAGGGAGTGCAGTACATGGTACAAATTTATCAAGATTTTATTCCAGTTGGAAACGGAAACCGCCCAGGATATGCGATGACACCGGAGTATGTAACGGTGCATAACACAGCAAACACGTCAAAGGGAGCGGATGCGAAAAGTCATGCGGCCTATGTAAAAAGCCCAACGACAGAGGTGAGCTGGCACTTTACAGTGGATGATCATGAAATCTTTCAGCATCTGCCGTTAAATGAAAATGGCTGGCATGCAGGGGATGGTCATGGGAATGGTAACCGGAAGTCGATCGGAATTGAAATTTGTGAGAATGTAGATGGGAATTTTCAGCAAGCGGTCAAACATGCACAATGGCTCATTCAAAAGCTGTTAAAAGAACATCACATTCCGCTAGCAAACGTGGTCACACATCAGTACTGGTCTGGAAAAGCATGTCCACGCCAGCTTCTATCTACTTGGGATGAATTTAAAAAAGGGATTGGAACGGCAGAAGATCCGGAGACGGTCATCACGTATGTCGTGAAAAGCGGTGATACGTTAACGAGTATTGCGAAAGCTCACGGGGTCACAGTTCAGGATTTACAGAAGTGGAATGACATTAGCGATCCGAACAAGATTCAAATTGGACAGGTTCTCAAAATTTATCGTAACGATGCAAAGAGCTTGTATGAGCTGCCAGATGGGGTTTTAAAGGTGACTTCTCCATTGACAAAGGGAGAGCATGTACGCCTCGTCCAGCAGGCGCTTGCTGCTGTTTATTTTTATCCTGATAAAGCAGCTGCAAATAAAGGAATAGACGGAGTTTACGGAGAAAAAACGGCGAACGCCGTAGCGCGTTTTCAGCTGGTAAATGGTTTGACAAGTGATGGGGTATACGGACCTAAAACGAAGGAAAAGCTTCTGAAGCTGTTAAGTAAGTGAGTGTTTCTGTTTGTATGATTGGATGACTGCTTCACTTTGCTCATTTAATCGACGCATATAAGGCGACGACTTATATTCAGCAAACTGAACATATCTCAATTGTTTGATTTTCTTTTTCATTTATTGGCACCTCAATCGTTGCAGCGTATAGATTATTGTATGCAAGTCTATGTGAAAATGGAAGCAGGACGCGGATTTTGTTCCGCGTCCTTTAGTGTAATCAAGCCCTTTTATTTTTATACTCATCCAATAGCTGTTCATTCTTTTTAAAAATACGCTCAGTATGGGGGCTTACCTTGTAATCCGCCATACTAATATGTTGCTTTTTCTTTAAAATCTTAAAAGGGTTTTTCTTGCGATTGTTGTTATCCCCTTGAAGTGCGTGGTCCATCTTCATCACCTTCCTCTTCGTCAGGCAAGATTAGGTCATAAATTGTTGTAAGTGACGTCATTAATAAATAGTCGAACTCAGTGACAATGTCATCAGAGGTGAGCTTAATGACGAAGTGATCATCTGCTACAGAAAACGGGATGAGCACCAATTTGCCGAAATCATCGTAATAGACTTCCTGCCTGTCAAGCTTCGCCTGAATAAGAGAGCGCTGGTCAAGTGTCCGCAGCAGGTCATCTTTTTGTTCCTGCGTATCGTATGGACAAAGAACCGCTTGAATATTCATTTTGTCGGCAAAAGAATAAATGAGTCGTTCAATCCCCTCTATATATGCCTCTACACTTCCATAATATACATGAATCGGTTCATTTTTCAATAGGTATTGGTACGTTTTTAGCTTATTGAGGTAAGAATGAAGTAGATCGTTATTTTGTTCTAGGAGTTGATGGGTGTCGGTTTCCAGTTCGTGATTTCCGAGTTTTTTAATATAGGAGCTGAGAAAGATGAATGCATCGGTTAATGCAAAAAAAACGGCAATAATCAAGTAGTGCATCCAATCGGTGAAGATTGAAGAAGGGTCATTTGTCCAGTACACAACAGCACCAGCTACATAAATCCAATACCACGTTTTACGAATGGCAAACATCTTTTCTTTTACTTTTTGTTCAAAGCGCCATACGGCAAATACATATACAGCAAGAGCACCTAGCAATAACCACACGGTCAATTGAAAAAATAATAGCATGTTCTTCTCTCCCATAGACAGATGGATACTTATTCATTTCTATGGATATGATTGGAAACCCTGCTTCATGAAAAAATGGCTTGCAGGAAAAGGGTGCAGACAAATAAAAAAAGACCTGTCTGACAGGTCTTTGATATTAGATAATCGCATTTAACACAAAGTATATAAGAGCCCCTAGAGTTCCCGAAATCGGTAATGTGATCACCCAAGTGACGAGCATGCGTTTTGCCGTACCCCAGTTTACTCCTTTTACTCTGTGTGCAGAACCTACACCTAGAATAGAAGATGAGATCACGTGAGTGGTACTAACAGGTAAGTGAATAAATGTCGCTCCGAAGATAATAGCTGCACCCGTTAAGTCAGCTGATACTCCGTTTACTGGACGAATTTTCATAATTTTACCGCCGACTGTTTTAATAATCTTCCAGCCGCCAATAGAAGTACCTAGTCCCATTGCAAGCGCACAAGAGAATTGTACCCAGAAAGGAATGTCGTCAGTTGTATGCAAATTACCTGCAATTAAAGCCATCGTAATAATTCCCATCGCTTTTTGCGCATCGTTTGTTCCGTGGGTATACGATTGCAGTGCAGCAGTTAAAATTTGAACACGTCGGAATTGTTTATTTGTTTTTGCGAGATTGTTGTTTCTGAATATAATTTTGATAATGGTATACACGATATATCCCAATACGAAAGCTAGGATAGGTGAAAGCAACAGTGCTTGAATGATTTTAATGAACCCCGAATAGTTTAAAGCGCCAAAACCAGCAGAGGCAATAACAGCTCCTGCAATTGATCCGATCAGTGCGTGCGAAGAACTACTCGGAATTCCGTAATACCAAGTAAGCAAGTTCCAAGTAATGGCCGCAATTAAAGCAGCCAAAATGACGACAGAACCGTTTTGAAGTGTGAAAGGATCTGCGATGTCTTTTGTAATGGACTTTGCCACACCTGTAAATGTCATTGCTCCTAAGAAGTTCATGAACGCTGCCATAATAATAGCATGTCTAGGCTTTAACGCCTTTGTTGAAACCGAAGTGGCAATGGCATTTGCTGTATCGTGGAATCCGTTGATGAAATCAAAAGCAAGTGCACAAATGACAATAAATATGGTAAGGATGAGTAATGTGTCCATGTTTAACTAACCCCGTTACGCATTCTTCATAATGATTGTTTCTAGATTGTTGGCAACACTTTGACAGGAATCAGCAATTTCTTCAAGTGTTTCGTAAATTTCTTTGTATTGAATGACCTTGATTGGATCCGTTT
This sequence comes from Bacillus sp. FSL W8-0920, assembly GCF_038593215.1. NCBI lineage: Bacteria > Bacillati > Bacillota > Bacilli > Caryophanales > Bacillaceae > Bacillus > Bacillus sp. FSL W8-0920. The sequence goes on from NZ_CP151974.1 coordinate 1,246,903, forward strand.
CTTTTCCAAACAAGTTCTTTAGTGATTTACGATAAAGATTGTCACAATTATGCTCGATCTCTTTGATTTTGATTGCGTGTGGTTGAATATCTTTTAAGCGATTTTCAGCCAGTAAATCGATTGTAATTAAAATTTCCTTTGCACATTCTCTGATGTAGTGGCTGAATTTGTCGATATGTTCGTCAGAGCTTGTCATTGAATAAATTTCCATTGTCGCTGAAAAATGCTCAATTCCATCTAAAACATCGTCGAGGCTATTCGTCAATTGAAGAATGTCTTCACGTTCAATCGGCGTAATAAAGGCTTTGTTCAGCTCTTTAATCATCGTATGAACATGATTATCACCTTTTGTCTCATATTCCTTCAATGTGTCAGAAAATTCTTTCAGAGTGGTTTGATTTGTTACTTTATAGCTAACAAAATACTCAGCAGTTTCATCTAAATTTTTAGCAATTTCCGTTAACAAGACGGAAAACTTGTCTTTTTTCCTTTTTAACATGTAAAAACCCTCCATTGTATAAATGAGACAATGCACACATCAAATAATTATATATTCTTTTGTCGAAAAAAAACAGGTGTAGTCGAAAATTTCTTCACTTTTTCTATTTGATCTTATTCTGACCTAAAGATGTGTTCTCAACACACCTTTTTCAGAAAGGAGAAAAGAAATGAAAAAAGCGGTCCATTCTTGGCGCCGCTTAAAGCTTAAGAAGCTGAATAAACTAGTTTAAATCGCTCGCAAACTAGGAGCATGTCTTCTTTAAATTCTAATCCGAACGGTTTGAGTGCTTCTGTGAAAAATGCTTGATGGGCTTTGTACCAATAGTTATAAGAAAGATCGCCTTCACCTTCTGCTTGGGCAAATGATTCTGGAACCTCATTCATTGGCATGACATCTACATGTGTGATCTCTATGATGGCTTTTGGTTCGTCATGGCTGTCCAAAATGACCGCATATTGTCCTGCCTTTGGAAGCGGCTCCTGTTCCTTTTCGTAAAAAAGATGTCCAGAACATGTCGCTGTTTTTTTCCCTTGCAGAACAAGGTCAAGTAAATGATCTGGGTCTGCTCCAAATGCCCAAGCGGAAACAGATGCGTCAATTGGTGCGCTTTCTGATTTTTCTTTCCAATAAGTTTCCCAAAATAAGGTGCTCTGCTGATTCATCATTCTTCCCCCTTTGTGATGCGTTTATTATACCGCGAAATCAAAGACTTGAAAGGATAGTGTCTTTATCCCTACTTTGTACATGTGTCATATGTTTTGAAAATCCGCTTTATATTTGGTGAATATAGGAAGAAATAATGAAAAATTTAGAAATTTTAGAATAATCTATTGTATTCTGGTCAAGAAGTCGGTATGGTCAAAGTAAGAATATGGAAGGGGTGTTGTGTATGAAACGCATTTCTCTAACTATTTTGTCCATATGTCTGTTGGTTTTCTCGTTTTTTCTGCCTGTCAGTCAGGTCACTGCAAACGAAACTCATGGGAATAAAGTAGCTGTTGGGAAGGATGGCATGGTGGCTACTGCCCATCCACTCGCATCAGAAGTGGGTGCAGATGTATTAAAGAAAGGTGGAAACGCTGTTGACGCTGCTGTTGCCATCCAGTACGCACTGAATGTGACAGAGCCAATGATGTCTGGAATTGGTGGCGGAGGATTTATGATGGTTTATGATGGGAAGACAAAAGAAACATCCATCATCAATAGTCGAGAAAGAGCACCACAAGGCGCAACACCAGACATGTTTTTAACAGATGAGGGGAAAGTCATCCCGTTTGCTGAGCGATCCACACACGGTAATGCTGTTGGTGTTCCAGGGACTGTGAAAGGTCTTGAGGCGGCATTAGAAAAGTGGGGAACCCGCTCGATGAAAGAATTGATTAAGCCTTCCATTGAGCTTGCAGAGGATGGATTTGAAATCGATTCTGTTCTGGCAAAAGCCATTGATGATCATCAAGGAAAATTGAAAAAAACGGCCGCAGCGCCAATCTTTCTTCCAGATGATCAGCCGCTCAAAGAAGGAGACCTCCTAGTTCAGCCAGGTCTTGCAAAAACATTTAAGCTCATTGCGAAAAAAGGAAGCAAAGCATTTTATGAAGGAAAAGTAGCAAAGGCACTTGCAAATACAGTCCAGGATTTTGGCGGGACGATGACAACTGATGACATTGGTCGTTATGAGGTCGAGACTGACAAGCCTATCTGGGGAGACTATAAAGGATACCAGCTTGCAAGTATGCCTCCACCAAGCTCAGGCGGGGTGTTTATGCTGCAAATTCTCAAAATACTTGACCACTTTAACCTATCTCAATATGACCCCAAATCATTTGAAAAATATCAGCTACTTGCTGAAACAATGCATCTCTCCTATGCTGACCGTGCTGCATATGCCGGCGACCCCGAGTTCGTAGATGTTCCACTAAAAGGACTATTAGACGATGATTACATTTCAGAAAGAGCCTCTCTTATTCAATTAGATCAAAAGAATCGTAACCCGAAAGAAGGAGATCCGTGGGCGTATGAGGATGAAAAAAATCCATCTCCTATTGTTCCACAGCCTGAAGATAAAACCATTGGTGAGACCACACATTTTACTGTTGCCGATCAGTGGGGAAATGTTGTGTCATTCACGACAACCATTGAACAGTTATTTGGTACAGGGATTCTCGTCCCGGAATATGGTTTCTTCTTAAACAATGAACTAACAGATTTTGATGCAAGACCAGGCGGAGCAAATGAAGTTCAGCCGAATAAACGACCATTGTCTAGTATGACACCGACCATCATTTTTAAAGATAATGAGCCTGTCATGACAGTAGGTTCACCGGGAGGAACGACCATTATTGCTTCTGTTTCACAAACCATTTTGAATTTGCTTGAATATGAGATGGAGCTTCAGGATGCAGTTGAAGAACCAAGAATTTACACAAACAGCCCAACTTCTTATCGTTATGAAGTAGGTGTCCCTCTCGATGTGAGAACAAAGCTTAATGACATGGGACATCGTTTCGGCAATTCGCCTATTGATATAGGAAATGTCCAAGCGCTACTCATTGATCGAAAAGCAGGAACCTTTACTGGAGTGGCTGACTCCTCGAGAAACGGAACTGCCGTTGGCGTCAATTTAAAGCTCTCTGCCCAATAAGAACATTTCCCGGGAAAAGAAGCGCCTCTTGAGGATGGCGTTTCTTTTTTTATTTAAATAAATGAAACATAGCTGATCAGAGAGCGGAAGACGCTTCGCTATTTATGAAGTACAGGACTGTATGTATTTCGATGGCTAAGGGCCTTTTTTCCGTATGAATGATAATGTTGTTGCTGACATCAAAGAGCAAGTACTGAGTGATTAGAGAGAGGAAGTCACATTTAATAAGAAGTAGAGCAGAGTTGATGAAAGATGCAGAAGACTGCCTCTTTTTTTATAAAATTTTCCCTAGGAACATTGACTTATAATTTAGAATATTATAATATCTTTACAAAGGTAACAACATTGAACATTTTTCAGGATGCATATTTGTAAGCGCTTTATAAAAGGTTCTATTCCAAAATGTTCTTTCTTTTTGTTACATGTGTTCATATTTATACCAAATGAAAGGAGTGGTTGTTTGAACAACTTGTTTGAGTTAGATGAACAACTGATTAAGCTGCAGTACGATGCATCTTCAAGAGAGGAGGTGACCACATATTTAGCAGAGCGATTAGAAGCGGGAGGATATATTAAGTCGAGCTTTTTACCAGCGGTGCTTGAAAGAGAAAAAACATATCCTACGGGCCTTCCACTTGCGACCTTTGGGGTAGCAATTCCACATACAGATCCTGAGCATGTGAACAAACCGGCGATTAGTGTAGCCACTTTAAAGGAACCTGTTATCTTTCACAAGATGGGGAGCCCTGATGAAACTGTGCTGGCTAAAATTGTGTTCGTCCTAGCAATCTCTGAACCTAGTAAGCAGCTTGTGATGTTAGAGAAGCTCATGACACTTTTTAGAAAAGAAGAGGTGATGACGAAGCTGTCTGATATGACGTCGTATGAAGAAGCGGTTGCTGTGCTTCAGAAAGAATTAAACCAATAGCCTTTCACAAAATAATGTAAGCGCTTTATATGAAAAATCCAGGAGGTGGATGTATGATCAAGCAAGCTGTCGATTTTATATTAGACCTTGGACCAACTATTATGCTCCCGATTATTATGACGCTTTTCGGTATGATTTTAAGGCAAGGCTTTAAGAAATCCTTCCGAGCCGGTATTACGATCGGAATTGGGTTTGTCGGTGTCAACCTTGTCATTAATTTGCTTGTGAGTGGCCTTGGGCCAGCAGCAAAAGCCATGGTTAATTCCCTTGGCCTAAAGCTCGATATTTTGGATGTTGGATGGCCGATTGGAGCGGCTATATCCTTCGGTACACCTGTTGCCCCTTTGATGATTCCTCTTGTGCTTTTGTTAAATGTCATCTTATTGTCCGTTAACTTTACAAAAACACTGAATGTGGATATTTGGAACTTCTGGCATTTGATTTTCGCAGCCTCTGTGACTTACTACGCTTATCATAATATGTTCTTGGCACTTGCTGTTGGTTTGATCGTCTCTGCTATCACGCTTAAATTAGCTGATTGGACGGCACCGACAATCGAACACCATTTTGGATTGAAAGGCGTATCGATGGCTCATGCTGAAACGGTCAACTTCGCACCGCTTATGTATGCGTCCAACCGTATCATTGACAAGATCCCTGGCTTAAACAAAATTCATGCTGATCCAGAAACATTGAAGAAACGTTTTGGTATTTTTGGCGAACCGCTTGTGATGGGTCTCATACTTGGTATCATTATTGGTCTTTTAGGCGGCTATGATGCGAAAGGCGTCATGACGCTTGGTATTCAAATGGCAGCAGTTCTTGTCCTAATGCCAAGAATGGTTGCGTTATTAATGGAAGGTCTTATTCCAATCTCTGAAGGCGCTCGTTCTTATATTCAAAAGCGCTTCCCTGGGAAAAATGTCTATATTGGTTTAGATACAGCGATTGTGATTGGTCATCCGGCGAATATGGCGGTAGCCCTTCTTATGGTGCCGATTACGATTCTACTTGCAGTCGTTCTCCCTTACAATGGCATGCTGCCGTTTGCTGACTTATCAGTTCTACCATTTACAGTTGTATGGGCAGTAGCAGCCGCTCGTGGAAACATTATTCGTGGTCTTATTAACAGTATTTTTACATTAATGATTGTCTTCTTTATCGCAACGAATCTCGCACCGCTTGCGACAACAATGGGGAAAGCAGTCGGGTTTGACTTCCCAGAAGGAGCCAATATGATTTCAGGTATTGACCTTGGTTCCCACGTCATTCCTTGGATCATGGTGAGACTTCTTGATCCGAGCAACCCGTACTTTATTGCAGCCATCATCTGTGCTCTGGCTTATGCGCTCCTATGGTACTGGGTGCGAAATGATATTAGAAAGCAGTATGCGAAAGAAATGGGCTTAGATCAGAAAGATCAATAAAAGAGCTGGAGGGATTCTTATGGCAAAGAAAATATTGGTTTCATGCGGAACAGCGGTTGCAACATCAACGGTTGTTGCCAAAAAGGTCGAAGAGAAGTTAAAGGAAAAAGGATATGATGTCGTGGTGGAACAGTGCAAGGCATCTGAAGTCCCGCAAAAAGCGGAAGGCGCCGATTTAATCGTAACGACAACACCAGTGAGTGATACGAAAGGAACGCCTGTGATTCAAACATTATCCTTTTTAACTGGATTTGGCATTGAAGATGATATTGAAAAAATCATCGATCATATTAAGTAAACAATCATTCCATGGAGGAGCTTTGCTTTCCTGGCTCCTTCTATGTATCTGAAAGGAGGACGTCTCATGCAGCATCATGCTTATAGCCGAACGTCTGCAGTGTTGTCTATTTTTCTTCCAGCCGTACTCATCTGTCTGTTTTTTCTTTGGTCTCTTTATACGTTAATGTCAGCAGGGCCTGAACCGTTAGCTGTGTTAGGCGTTTATACGCTGCCTATCCTCATGCTTTCTAGCATCACTGGACTGAACCAGCCGACAAACGTCATCATTAGTGAAGATAAACTCAAAATCGGAGCGTTTGGCAGATGGCACACATATGCGGTCTCTGATATTAAAGGAAAGCTTTTTATCAAGCCATACCCTCATATCGGAAAAGTCTATGTCAGGGTGGGCCCATCTCGCATATTCGGAGGACGTTACTGGATATCCAGTGAGATGAGTGAGTACAAGCAGCTTGTGCAAACGTTGCAGGATTTTGCGAAAGGTGATGAAAAGGAGGATGCAGCTACATGAAATCAGCTGTCTTTTATTCTTCAGAGGACATTCGGTATGAGGAGCGGAACCGGCCTGCGATTGGTAATGATGAAGTGCTATTAAGAATGCGTGCCTGCGGCTTATGCGGCACAGATATTTACAAAGCAACACATGAGACGGTACCTCCTGGAACGGTACTAGGGCACGAAATCGCAGGAGATGTTGTTGAAACCGGAAAAAATGTGACAAATATAAAAACGGGAGACAGGGTTTATGTTGCGCACCATGTACCTTGCTTCACTTGTGACTTTTGTCAAAAGGGGTTTTATACAATGTGTCCGCAGTTTGCAGCCACTAATGTAGAGCCAGGCGGGTTTTCAGAGTATATCCGCGTCCCTGCATTACATGTCAAGCACACAATGGGCAAGCTCCCGAATGATGTCTCATATGAGCAAGGGGCGATGGTGGAGCCAGTCGCCTGCTGCCTGCACGGGTTTGAACGAGCACCTCTTCATCCAGGAGATTCTGTACTGATCCTTGGAGCGGGGCAAATTGGCTGCATTCAACTACAGCTTGCCAAACATTACTTAGCTGGGAAAGTGATGATAACGGATGTGAATGAGAACCGGCTGCTGCAAGCGAGAAATTTAGGTGCAGACGTCGCTTTTCATCCAGCCTCTGAGCCGGTGGAAGACCGGGTCATGAGAGAAACAAATGGAAAGGGAGCAGACCTCGTCATTATTTCTGTTGGGAGTAGTGCGCTTTTAAAAGAAGCATTTCAATCGGTAGCGAGAGGCGGAACGATTTTAGTGTTTGCTCATTTTCCAAAGGGAGACGTCTCCATTCCGGCTGATCGATTTTTCCATGATGAAGTGAAAGTAGTAGGAGCCTATTCCTCACATCCTTATCACTACCTTGAAGCCCTTGAACTTTTAAGAGCAAAAGTGGTCAACACAGAAAAGATGGTGACGCATCGTTATCCGTTAAGTCAGCTCCTTCAGGCGATAGAATGCGCAAGGCACCCTGAAGGTGAGAGTGTCAAAATCATGATGTACCCAGATGAATGAGAACCTAGGAGATTGGAAGAGAAAGAGAAGTTCTTTAGAAAAGGGCTTTGCCTTTCTCTTTTTTTCTGATAAAAGATGAAAACGCTTAAAAATGAAAGAGAAATGCTTGACTTCAAAGATACTTAAACGTATGATAATTACAAATGTAACACATAAGAACAAATGTAAAGGGGAGAGAAGAAATGCAAAAACAAATCACTTTGCCTGAACAGATTAGTCATGAGAGATTAGCAGATTTATATAAACAAATGTGGTTAGTGAGATATTTTGATGAAAAGGTCGATCAATTCTTTGCCAAAGGACTTATCCATGGAACCACTCATTTATGTGTCGGACAGGAAGCGTCAGCTGTTGGATCAATTGCCGTATTAAAGGACGAAGATAAGATCGTCAGCACGCACCGTGGACATGGTCACTGTATTGCAAAAGGTGCAGAGGTCAATAAGATGATGGCAGAACTATTCGGACGTGAGACTGGCTATTGCAAAGGAAAAGGCGGCTCGATGCATATCGCTGATTTAGAAAAAGGGAACCTTGGCGCAAATGGAATCGTTGGCGGCGGTATCCCGCTGGCAACAGGTGCAGCGCTCACATCTAAAATGAAACAGGAAGGCTATGTTGTTCTTTGTTTCTTCGGAGATGGAGCGACAAATGAAGGCAGCTTTCACGAAGCGCTAAATCTTGCATCCATTTGGGATCTGCCTGTTGTATTCATTTGTGAAAACAATCAGTACGGCATGTCTGGCCCTGTAAAAGAAATGATCAACATTGAAGACATTTCAACAAGAGCAGAAAGCTACGGAATACCTGGGAAATCGATTGATGGAAATGACATGGTCGAGATTATGAACTCAGTAGATGAAGCAGTCAGCCGCGCAAGAGCTGGAGAAGGTCCATCACTTATTGAAATGAAAACGTATCGCTGGAAAGGTCACTCTAAGAGTGATGCGAAAAAATACCGTACACGTGAAGAAGAAACAGAGTGGAGACAAAAAGACGGAATCAAGCGCTTTAAGTCTCTCTTGATTGAACTGAATGTTTTGACAGAAGAGCAGGCAGCGGCCTTGCAGGAAGAAGCGAAGCAGGAAATTGAAGCGTCTGTAGAATTCGCTAAAAACAGTAAAGAACCGTCAATCGATACACTATTAGAGGATGTATACGCCTAATTAGGAGGGGAATCACGTGACAAAAACAACAGTGAGAGAGATTTCATATTTAGAAGCCGTTCGAGAGGCTATGAGTCAGGAAATGAGAGAGAACCAAGATGTATTCATTTTAGGTGAGGATATCGGCGTATATGGCGGTGCTTTTGGGGTCACGCGCGGCATGATTGAAGAGTTCGGTCCGGAGCGCGTACGCAATACACCAATCTCTGAGGCTGCCATCGCAGGAGGTGCAGTCGGAGCGGCTTTGACAGGTATGCGTCCGATTTTAGAGCTTCAATTCTCTGACTTTATTACAATCGCAATGGATCAGCTTGTAAACCAAGCAGCCAAAACACGATACATGTTTGGCGGAAAAGGAAAAGTACCACTCGTTGTGAGAACACCAGCAGGATCAGGAACGGGTGCCGCAGCGCAGCATTCACAAAGCTTAGAAGCGTGGATGGCTCATATTCCGGGATTAAAGGTAGTTCAGCCTTCAACAGCTTATGATGCCAAAGGACTTTTAAAAGCAGCAATGGATGATGACAACCCTGTCATTTTCTACGAGCACAAGCTTTTATATAAAACAATCGGCGAAGTGCCTGAAGAGCCTTATTCGATTCCTTTAGGGAAAGCTGATGTGAAAAGAAGCGGGAAAGACGTCACAATTGTAGCAACAGCGATTATGGTACACAAAGCATTAGAAGCGGCGAAGGAACTAGAAGCAGAGGGAATCGATGTTGAAATCATTGACCCAAGAACACTTGTCCCATTAGATGAAGAAACCATTATCGAATCTGTGAAGAAAACAGGTAAATGTATCGTGGTTCATGAGGCTGTCAAACGAGGCGGCTACGGTGGAGAGATTGCAAGTATGATAGCGGAAAGTGAAGCGTTTGACTATTTAGATGCGCCGATTAAACGACTTGGCGGCCTTGCAGTCCCAATACCATACAACCCGACGCTGGAAAAAGCGGTCATTCCACAAGTGCCAGATATTATTGAAGCAGCAAAAGAGCTTGTACGCTCTTAAATAAAGGGGAGAAGATCATGCCAAAAGAGATATTTATGCCGAAGCTAAGCAGTACGATGGAGATCGGAACCTTGCTTCAATGGTTGAAAGAAGAAGGAGATTCAGTTGAAATCGGTGAGCCTCTTTTTGAAATTATGACAGACAAGATCAACATCGAGGTGGAAGCCTATGATGACGGCATTTTTCTAAAGAAATACTACGAAGCTGATGATCAAATTCCAGTCAATGCTGTTATTGGATATATCGGAGAGGCAAATGAACAGGTGCCGAGCGAGCCGCCAGCACAGGCAGATGAGGATTCCTCAGAAAGCAGCGAATCGTCTTCACCAGACTCGTCTTCATCCAGTTCTACTGAAGCCCCAAAAACATCTGGTGAAAAAGTACGTGCCACGCCCGCAGCGAGAAAAACGGCAAAGGATCATCATGTGGCGATTCAAGAGGTATCTGGTACAGGGCCAAAAGGCAGAGTCCAAAAGCGGGACGTCGAGGCAGTCGTTCATTCTAGCGAGAAAGACCAGCGCGTCTCACCACTTGCAGAAAAAGTCGCTGCTCGTGAAGGAATTGATTTAGCAGCAGTTTCTGGATCTGGCGCTCACGGTAAGATCATGAAGAGTGACGTACAAGCAGCAACGCAAACAAAAGAGGCTTCGCCTGTGAAAACACAAAAATTAGCTGGCATGAGAAAAGTGATTGCTGATCGCATGTCACAAAGTGCCTTTACAGCACCGCACGTCACATTAACAAGTGAAATTGATATGACGAAAGCGAAAGAAGTGCGTCAGCAGTTACTTCCGGCGATTGAAAAAGAGACAGGCTACCGGCTGTCGTTCACAGAAATCATCATTCATGCGGTCAGCCATGTACTCACGCGCCACCCGCAGATCAATATGACATTTGAACAAAATGAGCTTCATTTCCATGAAGATGTACACATTGGTCTCGCTGTTGCAGTGAAAGACGGCTTGATGGTACCAGTCATTTCTCATGCGAATCAAAAAGGATTAAAACAACTAACAAAAGAAGCGAAAGAAATTGGCCGAAACGCACGCGATCAAAAACTGCTTCCTGACCAGCTGAAAGGATCCACTTTTACGATTAGTAACTTAGGCATGTATGCCATTGATACCTTTACCCCGATCATTAATCAGCCAGAAGTGGCGATTTTAGGTGTAGGACGGATTCAAGATAAACCTGTTGCAGTAGATGGAGAAATTCAGGTGCGGCCAATGATGGGTGTCAGTTTATCGTTTGATCACCGAGTAGTAGATGGCGCACCAGCGGCTGCCTTTTTAACAGACCTTAAAAAAGTGCTTGAACAACCATTTGAATTGCTAATGTAGGAGATGAATCGGATGACGAAAACGTATGATCTGACAGTCATTGGCGGAGGGCCTGGCGGGTATACTGCCGCCCTTCAAGCGGCTGAGCGCGGACGGAAGGTTGCTTTGATTGAGGAGGATTTTCTAGGCGGTACTTGTTTAAATCGAGGCTGTATCCCTTCAAAGACCCTGCTGAAACATGCAGAAGTCATTGAATCAATCGAGAAGGCGAAAAGCTGGGGAATCGAAACAGGTGACATGATTCTTTCCTTCGATAAAATGAGAAAGCGCAAAGATGACGTCATTGAAAAGCTCAGAGGTGGAATCGCTTTTTTATTAAAGCAAGGAAAGATTGATGTATATAACGGCAGAGGTACAGCGGTGACAAAGCATCGGATTGAGATTGAAAAACAAGATGGATCAGAATCGATTGAAACGAAAGAGTTAATCATTGCTACTGGATCTACACCAGCTATTCCGCCAATACCGGGGCTTAAAGATATTTCATTTGATACAAGTGATACAATCTTTGACATCCCAGATATTCCTGCTTCTGTCGTCATTATTGGCGGAGGCGTCATTGGTCTTGAGCTTGCTTGTATCTTCCAAAGTCTTCAATCAAAAGTCACCATTATTGAAGCGGCACCGTCCATTATCCCGCAAGAGGATGAAGAAGCATCTAAGCTGCTAGAAAGAGAACTCAAGAAAAAGGGCATCCATATCGCGAAGAAAACCACTGTGACAGAGGTGACGGAAAGCGAAGGAGTCAAAGCGGTTCATGCAACAGATGATAAAGGGGAGACGCACATCTTTACAGCGGAAAGACTGCTTGTCTGCGTTGGAAGAAGACCGAATGTATCAGCTGTTAACCAGCTTGATCTTCAGCATGATGGTCCGTTTATCAAGGTGAATGATCGGATGCAGACAAGTGCTGAAGGTGTATACGCAGTTGGGGATGTCGCCGGCGGTTATCAGCTGGCTCATGCGGCGATGGCAGAGGCTGCTGTTGCGGTCAGCAATATTTGCGGCGTGCCTGAAAAAATGAATGCTGATATTATGCCTAGATGTATTTATACATTACCAGAGGTGGCAAGTGTTGGTCTTACGGAGAAAGAGGCAAAAGCTAAAGGGCTCAGCGTACAAACTGAACGATTTGATTTAGCGGCAAGCGGTAAAGCGTTAGCGGCAGGTGTTCAAACAGGCTTTATTAAATTGGTGTACGATACAGCATATGGTGAAGTGATCGGTGCAACGATGGTTGGTCCGCATGTCACAGAAATGATTTCAGAAGCTTCTTCCTTTATGTATTTAGAAGGAACAGCAGAAGAGATGGCGAAAATGATTCATCCGCATCCGACCATCTCAGAAGGTTTTTATGAAGCAGCTCTTGATATCGTGAGTAAGCTGAGAAAATAAATGCCAAACAAGGGATAGGGAGGAGATGCATGTGCACGTCCAGCTTCATCAGAAAGCGGCACTTGTGACAGGTAGCACAGATGGATTTGGAGAAGCCATCTGCCTGGCTTTAGCCCAGGCAGGTGCACATGTTTTTTTACACACATTTCATGATGAATCAAAGGCTAGAACCATTTGTGAAGACATTCAAAAAATGGGCGGTCAGGCGAGTATCATCATGAATCCGCTAGAAACGCCGCGTGATGCCACGCGTATGCTGAGGCAAGTGATCGATACGTGCGGGAAACTGGATATTTTGGTCAATCAAGCAGCGCAAGGAGCTGAGGCGGAGCTTGATGCCGCTCACCCTAATGAGTGGATGGACGAAGTGGAAACAGCTGTGAATACTGTCTTTCTTTCCAGTCAAGCTGCCGTATGGCACATGGTTGACCAGAAAAAAGGCTGCATTATTAATATATCGTCATCAGGCAGTATCACAGGTGATGGCGGGATTTCACATGCGACATCGAATTCCATGCTGAATGCCATGACAAAAGGGCTGGCGCGAGAATTTAAAGACAAAGGCATTCGGGTGCTCGCCTTATTACCGCCCCCTCTCCATTTGATTCCTAATGCAGAGCAAATCAAGGAGACTGTGGCCCATATGACGGTCTTTTTAAGTACATCATATGGCGCATTTACTGATGGTGCAGCGATTATGCTTGATGGGGGTGAGAGTGCTGGCTAATGATCAAAAACCGGTTCTCATCGTTGGTGGTGCCCAAGGGATTGGAAAGGAAATTGCCGAGCGTTTTTTAAAAGAAGGGCACAGAGTGGCTGTGTCTGATATAGATGAACAAGGACTTTCACTTTTAAAAAAACAGCACTCTGAGCTGCTGACATTTCAAGCTGACGTTTCATCGTGGGAAAGTGTTCAGCAGATGATTTCAGTAGCTGAAAGGGAGCTAGGCGGCATTGCTCATCTTGTGTATTCAGCAGGGATGACAAAATCACTTCCTTTTTTAGAAGTCGATTTTTCACTTTGGAAAAAGACACTGGCTGTGAACTTGTATGGTCTTTACTATTGCATCAAAGCGTCAGCACCTTATATATGTGAGCGGCAAGAAGGAAGCATTGTCGTGATTGGATCAGGATCTGCTATCACTGGCTCAGGCGGTGGAATTCAGTATTACGCCTCAAAAGCAGGTGCTTTTGGCCTGATGCGTTCGCTTGTAAAGGAATTAGGGGCACACCATGTGCGTATCAATGTGATTGCACCCCGCGTGATTGAATCTCAAATGCTTGATACGCTCTATCCTACTGAGGTGGAGAAAAGGCAGCTACAATCGCTCATTCCTGTCGGGAGATTAGGAAGACCAGAGGATATCGCAGGACTCACTTTATTTCTTACAAGTGAAGAGGGAAGCTACTTGCACGGACAAATTATCCTGTTAGACGGCGGGAGAACGTATCAGCCAAAATATACGGAGGGAAAAAGAGCGGAGAGGTAATCGCTCTTTTTGTCATTTTCATAACAATTGTGCCAATTAGAAACGAATGTTTGGTATACTGGGAATCATAGTATATTAAAAGGATGATGTCACATGCTGAATTGGGAAGAAAGACGACAGCTCGTCAAAGTTGCTCATCTTTATTATACAGACGGGTGGACGCAGCAGGAAATCGCAAAAAAGCTCAATGTCTCAAGACCAGTCATTTCAAAGCTCTTACAAAAAGCAAAAGATGTGGGAATCGTTGAGGTGTACATTAAAGATGAAAGTATTCATACGGTGGAACTGGAAAAACAGCTAGAAACAACTTTTCAATTAACAGATGCTGTCGTTGTCCCAAGCGTCGGGACAATGTCTGAGATGGTGAAGCGGGCAGTCGGTCAAGCAGGCGCCTATTATTTATCTAAAAACATGAAAGACGCGGAGAAAATCGGCATTTCATGGGGAACTACACTGTCTGAGCTTGTAAAGGAATACCCGTTCGAGCGAAGAAATGATGTGAAGGTCATTCCATTAGAGGGCGGAATGGGCAGGCAGGCAGTCGACATTCATGCCAATCAGCTGGCATATGAGCTGGCAAAGAAAATGAATGGCACGTGTTCCTATTTATATGCCCCGGCGATTTTAGAAACAGAAGAATTAAAAGAGCGGCTCATGGCAATGCAGGATATAGAAGCTGTGCTTGAAGAAGGTAAAAATGTAGATATTGCCCTCATCGGTATTGGCAACCCGCATAAAGGTTCAACGTTAAAAACAGTTGGTTACTTAAAAGAAGAAGATTTATCTGGTTTAAGGCAATCAGGGGCTGTTGGTGATATTGGCTTTCGTTTCTTTGACGGTCAAGGCAAACCTGTCCAAGATGAACTGAACCAAAAGGTCATTGGTTTATCACTGGAGCAGTTAAAGAGCGTCAAAACGGTCATCGCTGTTGTAGAAGGAACCCATAAGGCTGAAAGTATTTTAGGGGCTTTAAATGGCGGCTTTATTCAAGTACTGGTGACAGACGAACTAACGGCCGCAGCCATTTTAAAGGAAGCTTCCGTCCAATAAACGGCTAATACCCATCGAATTGTATAAAAAGAGCAACATCAAACGAGAAAGGAGCTGTGTATCTTGAAGAAAACCGAAATGGAAGCGAACCTACATTGTACTCGGTGCCAAGAAGAGACCCTCCACAGCATCGTTTATGTGAATGATCAGATGAAAAGCGTTGAGTGTACAGAGTGTCATCAGAAGATCAGTGTGAAAGTCGACATCATGAAGGAATTTTACAAAGAAGTATACGAAAAAATTGCGACAAAGCCAAAGCGGATGACGCAGGAATATAAGGCGAATTTGAATGGATTTATCTCAAGACTCCCAATCCGCGTGCTTAGTAAGCCATACCGGCTCATGAGATATTTAAACGAATCATACAAAGTGATTAAGCAATATAAAAAAAAGCAGAGCTGATTAGCGCTCTGCTTTTTTGTGTGTTTTTTTCATATAATAATAAATAGGCAGTCCAGCAATCCCGATCAGCATAGAGATGAGACAGCTTTTCCAGTCGGTGATCATGGTGCTGATTAAGACGAATAAAGAACCGATAATCGCAACGATTGGTGTGAGCGGATAAAGTGGTACGCTATAAGCACGTTCGATTCCTTTGTTTTGTTTTCTCAGTTTAAAGACTGCGAAAAAGGCCATGACATAAAAGATGTAGATCATGAAGATCGAAACCTCTGACAGCTTTTCTGGATTGCTGACGACCATAAACACAATGGCGATCAAAATTTGTACAAATACAGCAATCCACGGTGTTTTAAATGTAGGGTGAATACGCGAGATCGCGTTTGCGAAAGGAATTTGCTTTCGCTCTGCCATCGCGAAAATCACACGTGGGAATGAAAGAACCTTTCCGTTCAAACAGCCAAAGATACTAATGATGATGCCGATACTAATGACCTTACCGCCGATTGGTCCAAAGAGCATTGTCGCAGCAGTACTTGTCGCATTTTCTCCAAGCTGTACGATTTGATCTGCTGGTAACACGTGCAAAAGAGCGACATTAATAAAGAGATAGCAAGCCGTGACGATTAAAATCCCGCCTGCCATTGCACGAGGAAGCAGCTTCTCTGGGTTTTTCATCTCACCGCCAAGTGCTGCAAGCAATATCCAGCCGTCATAGGCAAACAACGTAGCCAAGATCGCTGCACCGAAGTTCATTTGAGCGATGCTATCGTTGACAGCCATAAAAATATTTTCGTTTCCTTTCCATAAGCCAAACACAATAATAGCGGCAATCGGGACAAGCTTTCCGATGGTGGTCAGCCCTTGAACAAAACCGCCGTATTTTGTTCCCATGATGTTAATTAAACATAAAAATAAAACAGTGATAATGCCGATTGTTGTCGACCATAAAGAAGAAAGAGAAAATAAATTGGCTAACAATGAACCAAAATAAAGACCGAGCGCACCGATGATGGCAGGTCCGTAAATGATAATCTGCACCCAGCCGCATAAATAGCCCCAAAACTCACCATACACTTCTTCAAGGTAGGCATACAATCCGCCAGTCCGGGGGATTTGTGTACCAATTTCAGCAACAGTGAGTCCGCCTGCAAGGGTTAAAATGCCGCCCAGCAGCCAAGCGAATAATGCGATATCTGAGCTTCCTGAATAGGAAAGGACGTTGCCTGGCTTCATAAAGACGCCGGACCCGATAATCGTCCCGATGACAAGAGATAGGGCGAAAAATAAGCCGATGTCCTGTTTTAACGCTGGTTGTTCTTTGTTCATTACTCGCGACCTCCTGCATCACTTTCGTACGTTACTGTGACATGTATTTTGTTCATTGTAATACGATTTTAGGAAAACAAGAATTAAAAAAATTTTCTGATTTTCGTATTTGTATTTAAAAGTGTTCGTTTATTGGAGATATCAGGGTAAATGTTTCGTTAAAAGCGAACAATAAAAGATTATTTTTGATTTAATGTTAATTTTATCGTTAGAAACCGAACATCTAGCCAAATGGTTGACTTTTCTTGAGAAATGACCTATTTTATTCATAAGGATATTATCTTGAATTCGAGATATTTAGAAATAGGAGTGAACGTAATGAAAATCAATGGAATTCACCACGTATCTGCATTAACAGCCAATGCTCAAAAAAATGTTGATTTCTACCGCCAGATTCTTGGCTTAAAACTTGTAAAGAAAACGGTCAATCAGGATGACCCATCTATGTATCACTTATTTTATGGAGATGAGGTCGCTTCACCGGGAACGGAGCTCACATTCTTTGAAATTCCAATGCTCGCTCGTCGTTTGAAAGGAACAAACGCGATCACAAGCACAGGCCTTCTCGTTTCTTCTGAAGAAGCACTTTCATTTTGGGAAAAGCGTTTTGAAGAGACAGACGTACAGCAAGAAACGGCTTCCTTGAGAGGGGGCAGACCTGCCTTGCGCTTTCAAGACCCAGAAGGGCAGCAGCTATTTTTAACAGTAGAACCGAACGCACAAGAAGCAGGCTCACCGCCAGTGCATGATGATATTCCGGCAGAGTTTGCCATTAGAGGTTTGGGTCCAGTGGAATTAACTGTTGCAGAAGCGGACAAAACGATCCGTGTTTTAACAGACATCCTTGGCTTCACCGAAAGAGCGCGTGAACAATCAAATGATGGTGAGATCGTGACCATTTTTGAGTCAGGAAATGGCGGTGCTGGAACAGAAATTCATGTGATCGAAAAAACTGAAGGGCCTTCTGAGCGTTCCGGCAGAGGAAGTGTGCATCACGTAGCCTTTCGCGTGGAAGATGCAGAGGAACTGGAAAAATGGTATGACAAAATATCAAAAGCAGGCTTCACGAACTCTGGTGTTGTGGAACGTTTCTACTTTAAAGCCCTTTACTTTAGAGAACCGAATGGTATCTTATTTGAAATTTCAACAGACGGCCCTGGATTTACAGTGGACGAAGGAGTAGATGAGCTTGGCGATCAATTAGCCCTTCCGCCATTTCTAGAGCACAAACGAGCAGAAATAGAACAAAGATTAACGCCAATTCAGTCATCATAAAAAAGCAGCTCATGATGAGCTGCTCAGCGTATAGACAAACCCCCCGCATTCTTTGTCAGATCTGCAAAGGTTTTCTATCACGCTGAAAAGAAAAAAGGGCTAAAATCATCTTGATTTTAGCCCTTTTTCTTTTGCATTAGGAACTTACCTGCTTAGATTCAGTTTGTGTTAATGTCACCTTCTTCGTTTCTTCTTTTCCGTTTCGAATGAGTGTGATGTTTACGGTGTCTCCAACTTTCGTATTCGTGTATAGTTCATGACGTAATTCACTTCCGGTTTTGATTTGTTTCCCATTGATGGCGGTAATGACATCCTCTGACTTTAAGCCGGCTTTGGCGGCAGGTGAGCCTGCGGCGATTTCTTTGACGTATACACCTTGATCAAGCTGACTATTTTTGAGACCGAGTGTTTCTTTCTGATACACGTCCGGGACTTGTTCGAGATCCAGCATGCTGATGCCGATATATGGACGCTCAATCTTTCCTTTTGCGAGAAGCTGATCGGCGATTGGTTTGACATCATTGATTGGAAGAGCGAATCCGATGCCTTCAACACCTGTTTCAGAAATTTTCATACTCGTGATCCCCACAACCTTTCCATCTGTCGTAAGAAGCGGGCCGCCACTGTTTCCTGGGTTAATAGCTGCATCTGTTTGAATGACATTAATGCTGCTTTCGCCTGCTGATGTGTTCATCGAGACTGTTCGGTCAACACCGCTGACAATTCCTTGGGTCACGGTTCTTGATAGATCTTCACCAAGCGGGTTTCCGATCGCGATGACGGTTTCCCCAGCACGCAGCGAGGAGGAATCGCCTAATGCCGCAACCTTCGTTACGTGACTGCTGCTAATTTCTACAACAGCTAGGTCAGTCAGCGGGTCAGCTCCAACCAGTTTACCTTTGGCGGTTTTGCCATCGTGTAAGGATACTGTGAGTTTATTTGCCCCTTCAATGACGTGGTTATTTGTTAAGACATAGGCTTTACTGCCGGATTTTTTGAAAATCACTCCTGAGCCTGTACCTGTTTTTTCCTCTTGACTGCTTTTATTTTGCTGTGATTCATCAAAAGGCGTATTGAAATCGCCGAAGCTCGTGTCTGTTTGACTTTGCGCTTGGTAGTTTGTAATGCCGACAATGGCTGGTGATACATTTTCCACCATGCTGGAGATGCTGCTCGATGAATGTGATGTTTGGACGGCGGTTGTTTTTGACGAATTGGTACTTGTATCATTTGTCGATACCACTGCTGAATTATGTGCTGTGTTGTCTGATGCGTGCTGGGCATATGGCGAAAGGACGTACACACCTAACGCCAGCGTACCGCCTACAACACCGCTGACAAATGGCTTAAACCAGCCGTTTGGCTTCTTCTTTCGTTTTTGCGGCTGCTCCGTTGTTTGAAGTTCTTGAGAAGGTTGTTGTTCATTTTTGTGATGTGTCATTCAAATCACTCTCTTTCATCATTTTTTCATGTATGGGTTTAAGGGGGTTTTACCTTTTGTTGTGGATACTGACTTGATCGTAAGAAAAAAGTGTGGGATAAAAATGAAAACATTGTGGGAAATTGTTAAAATAAGTAGTGAATCTAAGCAAAATAGAGGAGATTAAACTGTGAAGACAATTGGAATCATTGGATATGGAAGCATGGCTGATATGATGGTGCAAAAATGGCTGGAAAAAGAAGTGCTCTATGCACATCAAATCATGATCCATACAAGAAGTGAAACGGACCGCCTGCTTCAACTTAAAGACAAGCATCAAGAAATAAACATCTGCTCATTAGAGGAACTTTCTGCGTCATGTGATGTACTTTTTATCTGCGTGCCGCCGCTTGCTGTACTTGATGTACTCGATCAACTGTCTTCAGCAGCCAAATCGGTGCATATTGTGTCAGTAGCCGCGGCTGTGACGTTAGACAAGTTATCAAAGCATACGACTCAACCAATATCCAGATACATCCCAACGCTCACGTCAGCTGTTGGAACGGGCGTTTCCCTCGTTGCGCATGGTGAAACTGCTGGAGAGGAAGAAAAGGCGCGTTTGCACCGCCTGCTTTCAGCTTTTAGCATCGTACGTGAAGTTGAAGAAGACAAGTTCGATGCGGCGAGTAACTTGACGAGCTCATCTCCTGGTTTTATCGCTGCTCTTTTTGAAGAAATGGCGAGAGCTGCTGTGAGAAATAGTGAGCTTTCCTTAGAGGAAGCGTATGAATTTTTAACGTATGCCCTTTTAGGCACAGGTCAAGTCCTTGTAGAACGGGGCCTCACCTTTGCTGAAACCGTCGATAGAGTGGCGACAAAAGGGGGCATTACAGGAGAAGGCGCCGAGGTTATTCAAAAGCAGGCACCTCAGATGTTTGATGATCTATTTACACAAACGATGAAGAAATATGAACAGCTGAAATCACAGATTAACGAAGCAGACAAACACCACTAAAGACATAGTTAGCGGTGTTTTATTTGTTAAAAAAATCCTTTGTCGTACAGTCTTTTGATCTATAATATCTGAGTCTAATTTCCTTATTTTCAGACATTGTATTGAAAAATCGATCAAGTAATCATATAATTTTTTAGAAAATTTAGAAAAATATACACAAATTTTAAGTTTAATTTAAGGGGGATGGGAATGAAGCTCTATGTATCTGTCGATATGGAGGGGATTACTGGTCTAGCTGATCATACATTTGTCGATGCCCGTCAGCACAATTATGAACGGGGCAGAAAGATCATGACGGGTGAAGTGAATGCCTGTGTGGAGGCACTTCTTCAGCATGGCGCAACCAATATTTTGGTCAATGACAGTCATTCTAAAATGAATAATTTGTTGATTGAAGAATTGCATGAAGAAGCATCTCTTATATCTGGTGACGTCAAGCCTTATTCAATGGTTCAAGGGTTAGATCAAACCTATGATGCTGCTGTTTTTTTAGGCTATCATGCGAGGGCGTCTATGAAAGGTGTGATGTCCCACAGTATGATTTTTGGTGTTAGACATTTTTACATAAATGATCATCCAATTGGTGAAATGGGCTTTAATGCGTATGTTGCAGGCTACTATGGTGTGCCGGTGATTCTTGTTTGCGGAGACGATCAAGCAGCTCTTGAAGCAGAGAAGCTGATGCCTGGTGTGAAAACAGTGGCAGTGAAAGAGACCATATCAAGATCTGCTGTGAAATCTCTCACTCCTGCCAAAGTCAACCAACAAATCTTGCAGCAAGTGGAAGCCGCAATGAAACAGATTCATCACATCAAGCCGCTGACGCCTCCTGATCAGCCGCTGCTGAAGATTGAGTTTGCCAATTATGGACAAGCTGAATGGGCGAATTTAATGCCTGGTACTGCCATTATTGAAGGGACAACAACGGTGACGTATCAAGCAGAGAATATATTAGAAGCCTACCAAGCGATGCTTGTCATGACAGAGCTTGCCGCACGTACAACATTTTGTTAAGCGAGGGGGAGACGGCAGATGACCAGCTTTTTGCTCAAGCGTTTTATTGCGATGATTGCCACGATTTTAACGATTACGACGTTAACGTTTATTTTAATGAAGGTCATCCCAGGATCGCCCTTCAATGAAGAACGAAATACAAACGAAACCGTCCAGCGAAACCTCGAAAGCTACTATCACTTAGACGAACCACTGTATGTTCAATATGTCATCTATTTAAAATCCATCGTTACCTTTGATTTTGGTCCTTCCATTAAAAAGCCTTCTGAAAGTGTCAATGATCTATTGGCGAGAGGCTTCCCAGTCTCATTAGAACTTGGTCTTATCTCAATATTGATTGCTGTCATCTCCGGCATCCTGCTAGGGGTCATGGCTGCCCTCCGGCACAATGGATTGATTGATTATATCGCCATGACCATTGCTGTTTTCGGTATATCCATTCCAAACTTTATCTTTGCTACCTTATTAATTCAGCAGCTTGCTGTGAATTTGAAGCTCTTTCCTACAGCGATGTGGACAAGTCCGATGCATATGGTGCTGCCAACCATTGCTCTTGCCGTTAGTCCGATGGCCATTATTGCCCGGTTAACAAGATCGAGCATGATTGAAGTGCTGTCTCAAGACTATATTCGCACTGCTAAAGCAAAAGGACTTTCTCCCTTTAAAATTGTGTTTAAACATGCACTTCGAAATGCGCTTTTGCCTGTTGTGACTATTCTTGGCACACTTGTCGCAAGCATTTTAACAGGAAGTTTTGTCATTGAAAAAATATTTGCGATTCCTGGCATGGGAAAATACTTTGTCGAGAGTATTAACAACCGTGATTATCCTGTCATCATGGGAACCACTGTTTTTTACAGCATCATTTTAATCACACTTCTTTTCATTGTCGATGTGGCGTATCGCCTGCTTGATCCAAGGATTCAGCTGCATCAGAAAGGAGGAAAGGCATGAGTATACATTTGCAGCAGGATCAACCGAATCCGCATCATGAAGTGCCGGACGAATGGTTTTCTCCGAGAGAGCAAAAGAAAACGGAGGCCCATGCCATTAAAAGACCCTCTCTTTCGTATTGGGCAGACACATGGAGGCGACTGAAGCAAAATAAGCTTGCGATGTTTAGTCTATCGGTATTGATTTTTCTTTTTATCATGGCACTATTAGGCCCATTGCTTGCACCTAATAGCGTGACAGAGCAGCGTCTTTCGATGCAAAATCTGCCGCCATCCGCTGCTCACTGGTTCGGAACGGATGAGCTTGGACGAGATGTGTTCACGCGTACATGGTACGGGGCGCGTATTTCTTTATTTGTAGGCGTCATGGCAGCCCTGATTGATTTTGCCATCGGCGTGATCTATGGAGGCATTGCCGGTTATAAGGGCGGGAGATATGACAATGTCATGATGCGAATCGTCGAGGTGCTCTACGGTCTTCCTTATTTACTTGTTGTCATTTTATTGATGGTTCTGATGGGGCCAGGGCTCGTCACCATTATTGTAGCGCTCACTGTCACCGGATGGATTGGAATGGCAAGAATCGTGAGAGGTCAAGTTCTTCAGCTGAAAAGCCAGGAATATGTCCTTGCCTCAAAAACCTTTGGTGCAAAGAGCCTTCGTATCATTCGCCGCAACCTGCTGCCGAATACGATGGGGCCGATTATCGTTCAGATGACCTTAACTGTACCAACCGCGATATTTGCAGAAGCGTTCCTAAGCTTTCTTGGTTTAGGCATTCAAGCACCGTTTGCAAGCTGGGGCGTGATGGCAAATGATGCGCTGCCGACAGTGCTGTCAGATAACGGGCATTGGTGGCGTTTATTTTTCCCTGCGTTTTTTATTTCGCTCACGATGTTTTGCTTTAACAATTTAGGTGATGGCTTGCAAGATGCGCTTGATCCGAAGATGAAGAGGTGATGGCGCTTTGAAAAAAGTTCTACAAATCATCGATCTGCACGTCAGTTTTCGGACATATGGCGGCTCAGTTCGAGCGGTACGCGGGGTGAATGTGGATGTATATGAAAAAGAAACCCTTGCCATTGTAGGAGAGTCAGGCTGCGGGAAAAGTGTGACTTCACAAAGCATTATGAGGCTGCTGCCAGCTTACAGCGCTCATGTTGATCGGGGAGAAATCTGGTTTGAAGACCGAAATTTGCTGTCATTATCTGAAAAAGAAATGCGCGCCATACGAGGTGTCGATATTTCGATGATCTTCCAAGATCCAATGACCGCACTGAACCCAACCTTGACAATCGGCGATCAGCTCATGGAGGCGGCAAAGGAGCATCAAAAGCTGACGAAAAAAGAAGTGACAGAAGCCGCCATTCGGATGCTTGATTTGGTCGGCATTCCGCAGCCGAAGGAAAGGTTAAAGCAATACCCTCACCAGTTCAGCGGGGGAATGAGGCAGCGGCTCATGATTGCCATGGCACTAATTTGCGAGCCCAAAGTGCTGATTGCTGATGAACCGACGACCGCACTGGATGTGACCATACAGGCACAAATATTAGAGCTGTTTAAAGAGATTCAGAGAAAAACAGGGGTCACCATTATTTTAATCACACATGATTTAGGGGTCGTCGCCCAAGTCGCAGACCGGGTAGCCGTCATGTACGGAGGGAAAATGGTGGAGGTCGGAACGAGGCGAGATATTTTTTACAGTCCGCAGCATCCCTATACAAAAGGACTTCTGCAATCCGTTCCAAGACTTGATATGAAAGATGAACTCATTCCAATTGAAGGAAGCCCGCCTGATTTATTTGCTCCGCCAAAGGGCTGTCCGTATACAGATCGCTGCCCGTCCGCCATGAAGGTGTGTGATCATATCATGCCGCACGAAACGCAGCGGTCACCTACCCACACAGTGCATTGCTGGCTCCAAGATGAGCGAGCGAATCAAACCGTTTTATCATCAACACAAAGGGGGAGTTTTTGATGAGAAAAAAGGGATGGATCATCAGTATATGTTTGTTCACGATCATGCTGCTCGCAGGATGTACAGCCAATGAGCAAGCAGGGAAAGGATCATCAAGCAATCAGGGTGAAAAGAAAATATTAACCTTAAATAACGAAAATGAACCGACGTCGTTTGATCCGCCGATTGGTTTTAATAATGTATCGTGGCAAGGGCTCAATAACTTAATGGAGGGATTAACGAGACTGAATGAAAAGCACGAACCATCTCCTGCAATGGCGGAAAAATGGGAGATATCAGAGGATGGAAAAACGTACACGTTCCATTTAAGAGATGGCATCAAGTGGTCAAATGGTGATCCAGTGAAAGCGAGTGACTTTGAATATGCGTGGAAGCGGCTGCTGGATCCGAAAACAGGCTCATCTGCATCGTTCCTAGCCTACATGATTGAAGGCGGAGAGGCATTTAACAGCGGAAAAGGAGACAAAGAAGACGTGAAAGTCAGCGCTGTAAATGACAAAACGCTTAAGGTCACACTGGCATATCCGCAGAAATCGTTCTTAAATATGACCGCAAACCCTGCTTTTTTTCCTGTCAATGAACAGGTAGCTAAGAAGGACCCAAACTGGGCAAAAGACGCCAAAACCTTTGTCGGAAATGGACCGTTCAAGCTGACAGAGTGGAAGCATGATGAGAGCTTCACAATGGAAAAAAGTGAGACGTATTGGGACAAAAAAACAGTCAAGCTGGATCAAGTGAAGTGGCTGATGATCAGTGATCGAAACACAGACTATCAAATGTATCAATCAGGAGATTTAGATACTGCCTTTGTCCCAGCAGAGCAAAGTGAAAATCTGCTGAAAAATAAAGATGTACAAATTGAAGACCAGGCTGGATTGTTCTTTTATCGTCTGAATGTGAACATGGAGCCTTTTCAAAATAAGAACATCCGCAAAGCTTTTCAAATGGCGATCAACCCGCAAGATATCGTGGATTATGTAACGAAAAATGAAGAGAAGCCAGCACGTGCCTTCGTCTCGCCAGGCATTCTTGATTCAAAGGGTGAGGATTTCAGAAAAGCTGGCGGTGATCTTGTGAAGAATGATAAGAGTGAAGCTGCGAAGTTATTAGAAAAAGGGCTGAAAGAAGAGAACTATTCAAAACTGCCAGCCGTCACATTGACATACAGTACAAAGCCTGAGAACAAGAAAAAAGCTGAAGCCATCCAGCAGCAGCTGAAAGAAGCGCTAGGTGTAGATGTGAAGCTTGCAAACATGGAAGCCAATGTGTTTGCAGAAGATCAAAAGGCGCTCAAATTCCAATTCTCACAAAGTTCATTTTTAGCAGACTATGCAGATCCAATCAATTTCCTAGAGAGCTTTCAAACAGGGAATGCCATGAACCGGACAGGATGGTCAAACGATACCTATGATCAGCTGATCAAAAAGGCGAGCCAGGAAGCAGACGAGCAAAAGAGAAATAACATTCTTCATGATGCAGAGGCACTTCTCATTGAAGAAGCACCGATCATTCCGATTCATTTTTATAACCAAGTTCATTTACAAAAAGAAGGCGTGAAGGGGATTGTCCGTCACCCTGTTGGGTATATCGATTTGAAATGGGCACAAGTAGATGGAGAGTAATATTAGGATCAAAAGACGCTTTTAGATAAAAGCGTCTCAGCGTGTAGACAAACCCTCGCATTCGTTGTCAGTCCTGCGCGCTGGTGCTCACGAATGACAAATTCGCTCCGCGCCAGTGCTCGTCCTTCCTAGACTGCAAAGGTTTTCTATCACGCTGAAAAGAAGACAAAGGGCTAAAATAAACATCATTTTAGCCCTTTGTCAACAATCTAAGACGCTTTTAGATAAAAGCGTCTGTTCCTTTATTCGTTCATGTTATGAAGCAGAAACCCATAGATTGAAAGAAACGAAGAGAAAGAGGGGATATGGCATGAGCCAGCTGCCAGTGGCACTTCAAACAGGGGATACGGTGGGGATTATTGCACCAGCAAGCCCGCCTGATGAGCTGAAATTAGCAAAAGGGATTGCCTTTTTAGAAAGCCTCGGGCTAAAGGTGAAAAAAGGGAAGTATTTGGGCCGCCGGTATGGATATTTAGCAGGTCATGATCATGAAAGAGTGGAGGATCTTCATCGTATGTTTCAAGATCCAGAAGTGAAGGCGGTTATTTGTGCTTGCGGAGGATACGGGACTGGAAGACTTGCGGAAGTCATTGACTATGACCTCATTCGCCGGAATCCAAAAATCTTTTGGGGCTATAGTGATATTACGTTTTTACATACGGCCATCCAGCAGCAGACGGGTCTTGTGACGTTTCATGGGCCAATGCTTTCCTCTGATGTGGGACTTGAGGAGGTCCATCCTTATACGAAAGATACCTTTTTACAGCTGTTCGCACCGAAAGCCTTTACGTATGCGCACCACTTGTCACCCCTTCATACTTTCTATCCGGGCACCGCTTCAGGTGAGATTGCAGGAGGAAATCTTGCCCTCATCGTGACAACACTTGGTACGCCTTTTGAAATCGATACGAAGGGAAAGCTTTTGTTCATTGAAGATATTGACGAAGAACCCTATAAAATCGATCGAATGATGCAGCACCTTACATCTGCTGGAAAATTGGATGATGCGGCTGGATTCATCATTGGAGATTTTCATCAATGTGAGCCAAAAAAGAAAGATCAGTCCCTCACATTGAATCAAGTATGGGACACCTATATTGTCCCGCAAAAGAAACCTGCACTTGGGGGCTTCCGGATCGGTCATTCTTCGCCAAACTTTGCCATTCCAATGGGCACGCAGGCTGCATTAGATGCGACAGGAAAAAAACTGCACATTTCTCCAGGCGTTGCAGCGAAAGAGGCGATCAAATGAAAATCGTCGATGTTCGTACATGTAGAATGAGTGTACCGCTAAAAAAGCCTTTCAAAACCGCTTTACGAACGGTGTATGACGCAGCATCTCTGATCGTTATCATCACATATGATCAAGGTGACGTCAGCTACGGAGAGGCAGTCCCGACAACAGTGATTACAGGTGAAACGCTGGAAAGCATCGACTATGCCATCTGCGAAGTGATCAGACCGAGTTTGCTTGGAGCTTCCTTGTCAGAATATGAACAAATTTTTTCTCATATGAACCGGGTGCTCGCTTGCAACACAAGCGCAAAGGCAGCGGTTGACATGGCCATTTATGATGGCTTAGCGAAGCAGGCAGGACTTCCGCTTTATCAATACCTTGGCGGATATCGCAGTCAGCTTGAAACTGATTATACGGTCAGTGTAAACCGTCCGCTTGAGATGGCGGAAGATGCGAAGCAATACGCAGCTGAAGGCTTTCAGACATTAAAGATCAAGGTAGGAAAAGATGATATAGATACGGATATTCAGCGTATCAAGCGAATTCGAGAAAAGATCGGGCCGGATATTCAGATTAGACTCGATGCGAACCAGGGCTGGACGTGGAAGGAAGCGGTCGTAGCCATTCGGAAAATGGAGCCACTGAATATCGAACTAGTCGAGCAACCAGTGCCAAAAGAAGATATCGAAGGCCTACGCCGTGTGACGGAGGCAACAGATACACTGATAATGGCAGACGAAAGTATTTTTAGTTTTCATGATGCGATCAAGGTGCTTGAAACGAGAAGCTGTGATTTAATCAATTTAAAATTAATGAAATCAGGCGGCATAAAAGAAGCCCTAAAAATCAATGCACTGGCAGAAGCATACGGCGTAAAGTGCATGATTGGCAGCATGATTGAGTCAAAACTTGGCATTACAGCAGCCGCTCATCTCGCCGCCAGCCAGCCAAATATCACCCGCTATGATTTTGATGCCCCGCTCATGCTAAAAGAGGACATGGTGGACGGAGGAATCGTGTACAAAGGAAAAGATATCTTTTTCCCGCCGCATCATGGGTTAGGCATTCAAGGAGTGAAAGGAGTCTCATGATGATATTTGAATCAAAGGTTGCAGTTGCGAACGTATGGACAGCGCCGCAGTCACCGAGAGAAATCGATCAAAAGGTACTTCAGAGCTCCTTCAAATTCAAAGAGTGGATTGACAAGCAAACATATGAAGAAAAACTGGCTTTATGTGAAGAAAATCTGATCCAGTCGCAAGTACTGCTCGGTGAACGAGTCATTGGCTTAGAAGAAACAGACGGCTGGATGAAAGTCGTTATTCCGCAGCAGGCCAGCCGGAAACACCCACAAGGCTATCCTGGCTATATACCTGCGAACCAACTAAAGCAAGTGACAGAAGGAAGTGCACCAACTATATCTCATATCGTTTGTCAGAAAAAAGCCATGCTCTATCGAAACGGGCAAGCGGACATGGAAATTAGTTTTTTAACAGAGCTCGCAGCTGTAGAAGAAACGAGTGATTGCTTTCGTGTTGTCACACCAGCAGGGACGAGAGAAATCAATAAAGCAGATGTGCATCCAGTTTCATCTATTTTTTCTATGGCCGGCAAAGATGTTGTAGACAAGGGAAAACAATTTATTGGTCTTTCGTATTTATGGGGCGGCATGAGCAGCTTTGGCTATGACTGTTCGGGCTTTGCTTACAGCATGTATAAAGCGTGCGGATATCTTTTGCCGAGGGATGCAAGTGACCAAGCAGTGCAAGGAACACCGGTCGCATCAAGCCATTTAGAACAAGGCGACTTATTGTTTTTCGCCAATGACAACGGAAAGGGAGCAGTCCGCCATGTTGGGATCTACGCAGGTGACGGTATGATGCTTCATTCACCTAAAACCGGCAGAGAAATTGAACTTCTTTCCCTTGCTGGCACTTCATATGAAAAAGAATGGGCAGGTGCGAGACGGTATTTGCCAAGCGAGAGGAGGAAAGGTCATGGCAGTTGAACCACTTTTACAAGTAAACAATCTCAAAAAACATTTTCATCTATCGAAAGGAAGAACGCTAAAAGCGCTAGACGGTGTCTCCTTTCAGCTGAAACAAGGCGAAACATTTGGCCTTGTTGGCGAGTCCGGCTGCGGGAAATCCACACTTGGAAAAGTGCTTATGCGCCTTTATGAACCGACAGATGGAGAAGCCTTGTATGAAGGGAAAAGCCTTCATCACCTTTCACAAAAAGAATCCTTTGATTTTAATCGGCAAATTCAAATGGTGTTTCAAGATCCGTATTCCTCCTTAAATCCGCGGCTATCTGTAAAAGATATTATGCTGGAGCCAATGGAGATTCATAACCTTTATGGGAGTCAAAAGAAAAGGGTTGCCCGGGTGAAAGAACTACTGGAAGCTGTTGGACTTAGCTATGACTTTGCCACGCGCTATCCTCATGAATTCAGCGGAGGGCAGAGGCAGAGAATCGGTATTGCAAGAGCACTCGCCTTAGCGCCGAAATTTATTGTGGCAGATGAACCAATTTCTGCACTAGATGTCTCCGTTCAAGCGCAGGTCGTGAATTTGCTGAAGAAACTGCAAAAGGAGGAAGGGCTGACATTTCTCTTTATTGCGCATGACTTGTCGATGGTCAAATATATTAGCGACCGAATCGGTGTCATGTATTTAGGTCATCTCGTCGAATTGACTAGCAGTGATACGTTATATCAAATACCGCTGCACCCCTATACACAAGCATTGCTGTCAGCGATCCCCATACCAGATCCTGACGTGGAGGACAAGCGCAAAAGGTTCATTTTAAAGGGAGAAATTCCAAGTCCAGTGAACCCGCCAAGCGGCTGTGTATTTCGAACAAGGTGTCCTGCAGCGATGGATGTGTGTGCTGAAAAAAAGCCAACATTACAAGCAGTAGAAGAAGGGCATGATGTCGCCTGTCATTTATACGATCGGACATAAAAATAGGCAGATAAAAAGCCAGCAAGTAGACAAACTGTTCTACACGCTGGCTTTTTTAGTGAACGTACGCCGAATCGGCAATGTGCAGCATCTAAAAGAGCCGCCAGATTTAATGATTTCTGAAAAATCCACTTCAATGACAGTGTAGCCGTGAGCGGTTAATGCAGCATTTGTTTCTTGATTGATGGGCAAACTGATCACTTTTTTCTGTCCAATGGATAAAACGTTTGGGCCGAGTGTGAATTGCTCTTGTTCGCTTATTTCAATTAGATGATAATGCATGTTGAGCAGGTGAAGATCCTCTTTTTTGAACGCTTCTGGATAAATCAATATCTCATCATGAGAGAGAATATTCATCACACAATCGAGATGCAAAATGTGAGCAGGAAGATGAATGGGAATGATGTCATGATCCGGCAGTTCTTTTTTAAGCTCATGAATAGCGGCTGGATTTGTTCTTTTGCTCGTTCCGACAAATACGCGTCTTTGATCCACAAGCACATCGCCGCCTTCAATCGTTCCATTTGTCAGGGTAACAGTCTTCAACCCATTTCCCTGTGCCCACTCTTTTAACAATTGTTCTTCTCCTTGCCTAACTGGAGCGGCCATGCTTGAAACAAAGAGTGTATGTCCAATCGTAAACCCAATATCCCGGGTAAACACTTGTTCAGGAAAGCGGTCATTTGCAGGAAGCATAATGGGGCGTACTTGATGGTCTTTTAGGGTTTGGATCAATTGCTTATGCTGAGTAATGGCTTTCATTTGAGAAATATTTTCTCTTGCAAAATGTTTTTGGGTTTCGTTGATGATCTGTTTGATTTCCATATAGATGGGACTGCATAAAAGGACTTCTTGTAAATCGTCATATTCACTCATGCATTGCGGCATTTTGTGTATTTGTTCTGCTCTCATAGAATCCATCAAATGGCCTCCTTGTTTGTTCATAGTTCTATTATTCCTCGTTCTAGTCATAGTTGAAACATTTCCGAAAGAAAATCTCTCACAGGAGACTAAAGCAAAATGTTTAGACAAACCTAAAAGAATAGTGTTTAATAAAAGTCGTTCCGCATTCACGAAAACAGCAAGAAGGAGCTATGATGATGAGTGAAGAAAATTTTAAATACTGCAAGGAATCAAAAGTTGTCAAAACCAGCAGGGTATTCCCTCTCGATACGAATAATCACCAAACCTTATTTGGTGGAAAATTAATGAGTTATATAGATGACATTGCCTCCATCTCGGCAGCAAGGCACAGCCGATGTGAAACGGTCACGGCATCAATGGATTCCGTTGATTTTTTAGAGCCGATTGGACAAAAGGAGTCGGTATGTTTAGAGTCCTATGTCACATGGGTGGGTACGTCTTCTATGGAAGTGTTCGTTAAGGTCATCAAAGAAAACTTGATGTCTGGAGAGCGCAGACTCGCAGCGACTTCATTTCTTACCTTTGTGTCGTTAGATGACAATGGGAAGCCTAAGAAAGTCCCACAAGTCATGCCGGAAACAGAGGAAGAAATCATGTTGCATCAAACCGCAAAACAGCGGGCTGAAGAAAGAAAAAGCCGCCGAAAGCATAGCAAGGCATTGGCTGACGCACTTGGGACAGATAAACCATGGGCGTAAAAATCACCCTTTAAGCGGTGATTTTTTTCTAGAACGGTATCTTGCATGGCAAGATAGTGTGTGGTAAGATGATGCTATCTTGTGATGCAAGGTACTGGAATCGGAGGAACAAAGATGACAACATCCACACAAATGCTAAAAGGAATTTTAGAAGGCTGCCTGCTGTCGATTATTTCAGAGGGTGAGATTTATGGATATGAAATGACGAAGAAGCTCGCTCATTATGGATTTGATCAAATTAGTGAAGGCAGTATCTACCCGATTCTGCTGCGTATGCAAAAGGAACAGCTTGTGACCACTGTCACAAAAGCATCAGCAAGCGGGCCGAAAAGGAAATACTATACGCTCACACAAGCTGGAGAACAAGCGCTCACAGAGTTTATTACCCGCTGGAGTGAGCTTTCAAAAAATGTGAACTGTTTACTACAAAAAGGGAAGTGAGATTATGGTATCAAAAGAAACAAGACACATCTTACTAGAGCTGAAATTTTATCTCATATCAATGGGAAAAAATGAGGACGAAATTGATGAGCTGATGGATGAGCTAACGACACATGCGGTTGAGGCTGAAAAAGATGGCAAAACAGGGGAGGCTGTGTTTGGCGGAGATCCGAGGGGCTATGCTGATGAACTCGCAAAAGAGCTGTCAGGAAACCATAAAGACTGGGTTCCTTTCGTCAGTGCCTTCTTAATTGGTTCACTCTTTTATATGATTTTATCAGATGCGATCAGTCAAAGCTTATCCTATTCTTGGTATGCGTTAATTGGCTATCCGCTCGTTTTAGTAGCCAATGTCATCATGATTATTGTGATGTTTAGAGCGTCTGCCTTTCAGACAGGCGGCCGGGCATTTCTTTATTTTTGGATCTTAGGAATCTTTCAACTGACTTCAATGGTCACAATCAAACTATTGGATCAAAAGCTCGGCACACCATTACTTGTGCTGACCTCAGGTCAAAGATTGGGCGTCATCCTGCTTATGCTGTTATGTATCATTGTCTTTAATGCAATCTTAAAGGCGAATGTCGTTTCATTGATACCGGTTATCTTCTTCGGACCGCAGCTCATATTCGAATGGCTTGGCTGGACATCACCAAGCGTGCTTCTCATGCAAAGTCTACTATCGGTTGTGATCGTAATAGGGCTTATGCTCATGGTCTTACGCCGGGCGAACAAGAAAAATGAAAACACGATGTAAAAAATAGAGTACATCCATCCGGTGTACTTTTCTTTTTCTAAAAAAATGTAGAAATGGTAGCGTATTTTTCATTACAATGGGAAGAGGACAAAATGAAAAGGGGTTCTATGCTTGGATATTTTATGGGGATATGTACTTGTTTTTGTATTGGCTGCTTTGCCTTTTTTTGAAGTGGTTGGTGTTGTTCCACTGGCCATCTTAGGTGGACTGCATCCTGTGACAACGGCTGTAATCGGATTCATCGGCAACTTTCTCACAGTCTTGCTCCTCATTGTTTTCGTAGACCGCTTCAAAGCATGGCGGTTGAGAAGAAAAGAGGACAAAAGTGATGAAAAAGGAGAAAAAAAGCAACTGCGAGCCAGAAAAATTTGGGAACGATATGGTCTCCCGGGATTAGCGCTTATTGGTCCTTTTATCATCGGCAGTCATCTAGCGGCATTTATGTGCATGAGCTTCGGGACGAAGAGAAAGCAAGTTGCGGTGTGGATGACAGTCAGTTTAATGATGTGGACGGCGCTGGCAGCTAGTTTAACCGGTGCGGGAATCCATTACTTTGCCCCAGATTCAAATGGATTGTTCGGTGATATTTTTAATCAGTAAGTGAGGGGGGATCATAAATGAAACTTCAAACACGCACAGTGCTTGAAACAGAGCGCCTTAGACTGAGAACGATGAATGAACATGATGCACCATTTTTATATGACATGTTGTTCCAAGATGAAGAAGTAATGAAGTATTATCCTTCTTTGAAGGATGAGCAGCAGACGAAAGAGTGGATTGCATGGAATCAAAAGAATGACCGTATGTATCATACTTCTCTCTGGATCATTGAAGACAAAGAAACGAATGAACCACTTGGGCAAAGCGGGATTGTTCTGCAAAACATTGAAGGACAAACAGAACTTGAAATCGGCTACATGCTAAAAAAAGCAGCGTGGGGAAATGGCTATGCTGCTGAAGCCGCAAAAGGCTGTCTCACCTATGGTTTTGAAGAAATGAAGGTCAGACGAATGGTGAGCTTAATCCGCCCAGACAATGAAGCATCGGTAAAGGTCGCTTTAAAAATGGGCATGAAAAAAGAAAAAACCATTTCAAAATGGGACCAAATCATTGATGTATACAGCATCACCCGCTACGAAGAAAACGGCTCGCTTACAAAATAAGCAGAGCCGTTTTTATTTTATATCCGCTGTTCTAGCTGAAGTAAATATTTCTTACGTTCAACCCCGCCGCCGTAGCCGCCAAGCTCACCACTTGTTTGAATGACGCGGTGGCATGGAATGATGATCGCCAATTGATTGGCACCATTTGCATTCCCTACCGCCCGGACCAAATGCGGATCGCCCAGCATCACAGCAAGATCTCGGTATGAACTTGTTTCGCCTGATGGAATGCGTGTGAGCAGGTCCCACACCTTCATTTGAAAAGGGGTACCATGCATGGAAAGTGGTACGGTAAACTGCGTCAGTTTTTTCTCGAAATATAAGGTCAATTCCTTTACCAATTGTTGGTGGACGTTTGTTTCCCCAACTAAAATACGCGCATGATGCTTTTTTCTCATGTTCTCAATTTCCTTTTCTAGTCCCCGCCTGTCCATAAATTCCAGTAAATACACATGCGCGGCATCTGTCACGCTGATCATGCGTCCAATCGGTGTGGAAATAAAATTAGCGTGGAGAATCTTAGTCTGCGCCTTTTTAGGGGGATTTCCCATGATTTTCGTAAAGGCATCATTGAAGGCACTCGAAGAATCATAGCCCAAGGCGACCTGCTGATCAATCACTTTTTTTCCATTCATAATTTCTTTAAAGGCAAGCCCCATTCGGCGTGATCTCGCATATTGAACAAAGGTCATGCCGTAGATTTCTTTGAATTTCCGCCGGGCCGTTGCAGAGTGAATCCCTAACTCGCGAAAGTCCTCTTCTTTCCAGCGTTTTTCAGGATGTGTTTCAACTGCTGAAACGAGTGTTTTGACTTCTTCTGGAATGCTGTTTGGATAGGTTAATGGAGTGCAGCGCTTGCACGGACGATACCCTGCTAGCAGTGCTTCCTCTGCTGTAAAGAAAAACTCACAGTTCTCATATTTTGGTTTTCTAGCGGTACATGTGGCATGGCAGAAGATACCGGTCGTCTTAATGCCGGCGAAGAATGTGCCGTCATATTGCGGATTCTTGTCAACCAGTGCTTGATAAAATTCATGTTTCTGTTCGTCGTTTATCATCATACGATCCACCTCTTGGTTTCATTATTTGGGCCGATACATCGGATGATCTATAAATGCAGCATCCTAAAGTTGAACGTTCATCACATCAATCTGAGTTCATTATACCAGCGATATGATCGTTCCTTTAACGTCTGAGCGTGTCTAACTTGGTCCTTCTTCCATATTTTTCCTGTTTTAGTTCATATACTTTAGTTGTTTCTGTTTCATTTCTTCATAAAATGTTTCAACTTCTTGTTCGTAAAGAACGGTCTCCATGTCCTTGTATTTACGCTTGATCGTCAATGTAATAAAAAATAAATGGATTGTCATATACGTTCATTTCCCTTCGGTTAGCAGCACGCAAATATCCCGCAGATCTTCTTTATCAGTTGATCTGTTTCTAACACTTAGTATACGCCGGTCCCAAATCATTTCTTTCGAAAAATGAACAAGTATATTTGAAGAGGGAGAGCAAACTGGTAGACCGGCATATCGGGGTGTGATAAGATTTTTAATACAGAATCTGCTCTAAGTCAGGTCTGTTTATCATGAATTGGTTTTCTAGGGTTCCGTGCGCTGGCGCAGTCTGGACCGAGAGAAAACACATAGGGTCTTAGAAGAGGCCATATGGACACGGAGGGATAAAAGCCCGGGAGATTTGATCAAACGATCGATTTCCAGGCTTTTTTTGTTGGTTGGAATCGTTCAGAAAGGAGAAGATCAGATGAAATGGGGAAATGTCTTTATTGCGGCCATCTTTGAAGTCGGCTGGGTGATGGGGCTGAAATATGCCCACTCGCTCATAGAATGGGGCGCAACCATCGTTTGTATTATCGTGAGCTTTTTTTTACTCCTGAAAGCAACAAGTGTACTCCCAGTTGGCACACTTTATGCCGTTTTTACCGGGCTTGGGACAGCAGGAACCGTCGTCATAGGCATGGTGCTTGGTGAGCCGGTTCAGCTTGTCAAACTGCTTTTGATTGTCATGCTTTTGTGCGGTGTATTAGGACTGAAGCTGACAACAGGTGAAAAGAAGGGAGAGGCTGAATCATGAGCTGGCTTTTACTTATTGGAGCAGGCATCTTAGAAATGTTTTGTGTGACCATGATGAACCAATTCCAAAAAGACAAGCATGTCAAATGGATTTTATTCATTGCGGCTGGCTTTTCGATGTCCTTTCTGATGCTGTCTCTTGCGATGAACACGATTCCGATGGGAACGGCGTATGCCATTTGGACTGGAATCGGAGCTGCTGGAGGCGCCATCGTCGGTATGCTGTTTTACGGAGAATCGAAAGACGCAAAACGTATTTTCTTCATCGCACTGATTTTATCTGCGGCAGTAGGATTGAAAATCATTGAATAAGAAAAGGCTGGCAGATAGATGCCAGCCTTTTGTTACATCGAATGATGATTGGAATCGTTTTCATTTTTGCGGTAAAGCTGGCTCACAAGCAGAAAACACACACCAAATGTGAGAAAAGGAATGAGTCTTTCACCGGCTATAAAAAGGAAAATACCTGTGATTAGACAAATGATGCCGAGCCAAAAGCTCACTTTTCCAAACAAAGTCATACTTTTCATCTCCATCACTCCTTTTATGATAAAAGGTCTATTCACATTATATCACGATAGGTGCAGAATTGAATGAATATTCAATGAAAAATAGGGCTCTACATTGCTTTTTCTCTTTCCAGTCCAGTATAATATTTCATTAGAATGAAAACGTAAATGAGGTCATGATACATGAGAACTTTGATAACAGAGAAACTTGAATTACACAGACAAAAGCATGAGCAAAAAGGAAGATTGCTTGTCAGCTGCCCGGATCAGCCTGGAATTGTATCAGCTGTCTCTTCCTTTTTATTTGAGCACGGAGCAAATATCATTGAATCCAGCCAATACACAACAGATCATGAAAGCGGCCGGTTCTTTTTAAGAATTGAATTTGATTGGAAAGACATCTCGGCAAATATGGATCAGCTGAAGCAGCAGTTTGAACCAATTGCAGCATCTTTTCAAATGACGTGGAGCATGTCGCGTGCAAGTGAGCTGAAAAAGCTGGCAATCTTTGTGTCAAAAGAGCTTCATTGTTTACATGAGCTGCTATGGGAATGGCAAAGCGGCAATTTGATGGCTGAAATTGCGGTCGTCATCAGCAATCATGAAACGGCAAAAGATACAGTAGAAGCGCTTGGAATTCCGTTCCATTTTGTGAAGGCGAACAAAGACATTCGCAAAGAAGCGGAAAAACAGCAGCTCACATTATTAGAAGAGTATGATATTGATGCCATTGTGCTTGCTAGATACATGCAAATTTTAACGCCTGGATTTATAGAACAACACCCGAACAAAATCATTAATATTCATCATTCCTTCCTGCCAGCGTTTATCGGTGCGAATCCATATAAGCGGGCATATGAGCGAGGAGTCAAATTAATTGGCGCAACCTCTCATTATGTGACCAATGATTTAGACGAAGGACCGATCATTGAACAGGATATTGAGCGTGTAGATCACAGGGATGATGCGGAAGCTTTAAAAAATATTGGCCGAACAATTGAGCGGAGTGTGCTTGCACGTGCCGTCAAATGGCATCTAGAAGATCGAATTATTGTGCATGAGAATAAAACGATTGTATTTAATTGACCGCTTGACTTTTCCTTAGCAATTGGTGATAATATAAAAAAATTAACGAGCGTTGAAAAGGAATAGTAAGCAGGAACTGATGCGTAAAGAGAGCAAATGACATGCTGAAACATTTGCCGCAGACAGCTGCTGAACCTGCCCTTTGAGCCTTAGAGGAAAAATCTAAGCGCGTGCCTGGCGTTACAGGAGTTGAGTGGAATAAGCTAGAAGTATGCTTATTCAATGAAGGTGGTACCACGGAAAATCCCTTTTCGTCCTTTACATAAGGAGAAAAAGGGATTTTTTTGTGCCTAAAGGTATAGCGGAGGGAATCAATAATGAAAAAGCAAAGGATCGTCATCAAAATTGGCAGCAGTTCATTAACAGAGCAAAAAGGAGCCATTGATGAACAAAAAATGCAGGATCATGTGAAAGCGATAGCAAAGCTGAAAGAGGCTGGGCATGAAATTATTTTAATTTCATCAGGAGCCGTGGCAGCAGGGTTTGGCAGCTTAGGGTATCCATCAAGACCTGTGACCTTAAAGGGAAAACAGGCAGCAGCAGCCGTTGGTCAGGGCTTATTAATGCAGAAATATACAGAACTATTTTCACAGTTTCACATGACACCTGCACAAATGCTTTTAACCCGTAATGACTTTTCAGATCGAACAAGATATCGAAATGCTTATGCAACGATGATGGAGCTGCTAGAAAGAAAAATTTTACCGATCATTAATGAAAATGATTCTGTCTCCATTGAGGAGCTTACCTTTGGTGATAATGACATGCTGTCAGCTCTTGTCAGTGGATTAATTCATGCAGACCAATTGATCATCTTAACAGACATTAACGGTATTTATAATGCAAATCCAAATGAGCATCCTGAGGCGAAGCGTTTTGATGTACTAACACACATTTCAGAAGAATTGTTTTCATATGCGAAGAGCACAGGCTCAAAAGTGGGAACAGGCGGGATGAAATCAAAGCTGTCTGCTGCACAAACGGCACTTTCACTAGGCGTGAAAGTCTTCATTGGTACAGGTACTGGTGAGGATAAGCTGCTTCATATTCTAGCGGGTCAAGGAGACGGAACGTATATCGGAGAACAGGACTTATCAGCTGTTAACAACCGCCGTCAATGGATTCAATTCCATTCACCCGTTTCTGGGAAAATTATGATAGATGCAGGAGCGGAAGCGGCGATTTTGCATCATGGCAGAAGTCTTCTTCCAGCTGGCGTCATTGATGTCGCTGGTGACTTTTCTAAAGGAGAGGTCGTTGAAGTCGTCGGGCCGAACGGACTAGTAGGTAAAGGACAAACCTTGTACGCATCCGATGAGCTTCTCAGTATTAAAGGAATGCGAAGTGACGAGCTTTCAAATGAGAAGCCTGAAGTCATACACAGAGATCACTGGGTACAGCATGTACAAAACTGAGGAGGGAATACGATGAATGAAGTTCTTGAAAAAGCAAAAAAAGCAAGTGTAGCCAAAGATCAGCTGCTCCTAAAAACGACGGAGCAAAAAAATGCAGCTTTACATGCCATCGCAACGGCACTTAAAGCATCTTCCGCTTATTTACTCGATGAGAATAAAAAGGATGTGCAGGCTGCAGAGGAAAAGCAGTTCACGCCTTCTGTTATTGACCGGATTAGACTCACGGAAGAGAGAATTGAAGCCATCGCAGACGCGACCCTTCAACTCATTCACCTAAAAGACCCAATTGGTGAAACATTAGAAACCATTCAAAAAGAAAACGGTCTGTACATCGAAAAGGTGCGTGTGCCTCTTGGAACGGTTGGAATGATTTATGAAGCAAGACCAAACGTGACTGTAGATGCTGCCACCCTTTGTTTGAAAACTGGGAATGCTGTTATTCTTCGCGGGAGCTCCTCTGCCATCCATAGTAATAAAGCGATTGTGAAGGTGATCCATGAAGCGCTTCACACAACGGATATTCCAGTAGACAGTGTGCAATTGATTGAAGATACAGGCCGTGAAACGGCGAAAACGCTGTTCACTTTAAATGAATATCTGGATGTCCTTATTCCGCGCGGCGGGAAAAATTTAATTGATCTTGTTGTGAGAGAGTCTACCGTGCCAGTGCTTGAGACAGGTGCAGGGAACTGTCATATCTACATTGATGAAACAGCGAAAAACGAAATGGCTGAGCAGATTGTGCTGAATGCTAAAACCCAAAGGCCTTCTGTTTGCAACGCGATCGAGAGCATTGTCATTCATGAAGCATGGGCAAAAACATATGGCGCTTCGTTATGTGAAGCCCTTCATGCAAATGGGGTAGAGATACGGGGCGATGAAGCTGTATGTGCTCTTGCGCCAAGTGCTTCATTAGCGACCACAGAGGACTATGAAACAGAGTTTTTAGCGCCGATTGTCAGTATTAAAATCGTAGCCAATATAGAAGAAGCGATTCAGCATATACAAACGTATAGCTCCAAGCACTCTGAAGCGATCATTACGGAAAATGATCAAAATGCGTCACTTTTCTTAACAGCTGTCGACGCTGCCGCTGTCTATCATAATGCCTCTACTCGGTTCACAGATGGCTTTGAATTTGGCTACGGAGCAGAAATAGGGATTAGCACACAAAAACTGCATGCAAGAGGACCTATGGGTCTGCCTGCCTTAACCTCTGAAAAGTTTGTCATTCGCGGTCAAGGACAAATAAGAGAATAACGAATTCAAAAGAGAGTCTTGTGACAAAAGGACTCTCTTTTTCCTTTCATTTTTGTATTTCTTCGGTCAAGTATGATAAAATATGGTAATGTTTTATATTTTGAGAAGATTGGAGAAGGCAACGTATGGCGAAAATCATTCCCTCTTCGGATATTGGAGTGAAAATCAACAAGTGGTATGAATTAATCCGCAGATTTGATTCAGAACAAGCAGAACAACTAAAGCAGGAAATTCGCACCTCTCTTGATTCAATGGAAGAAGATCAGAATTTGCTTCTCTATTTTTCTTTAATGGAATTCAGACATGAGGTCATGCTCGATTATTTAAAGCCATTAAAGGAAGGAAAGCTTCGCGCCAACTTTTCCGAGCTTTCGAAAGAAATAGATGAGCATCAAACACATGTCACAGGCATGCTTGAATACTACTATCATTTTTTCAGAGGCATGTATGAATTTGGCCGTAGGCAGTATATTGCTGCCATCTCGTCTTATCAAAAGGCAGAGCACAAGCTTTCTTTTGTGTCAGATGATATTGAACGTGCGGAATTTCATTTTAAAATGTCAGAAATATATTATCACATGAAACAAACACATATCTCGATGCATCATGCCAAACTGGCGCGAGATGTCTATATTCAGCATGAGCTATATGCGCTTCGCACGATCCAATGCGAATTTATTGTGGCAGGTAATTATGATGATATGAGAAGACATGAAAAGGCATTACCACATCTCGAGAGAGCGCTTGCGAGATCAAGAGACTTTCAAAATGTGCGTTTTATTGCTTCCTCTTTGTTTAATATGGGCAACAGTTATTACCGAATGGGAGATCTTGACCGCGCACTCGAACTAATGAAAGAATCCATCTCGTT
Source organism: Bacillus sp. FSL W8-0920 (assembly GCF_038593215.1). Classification (NCBI taxonomy): domain Bacteria; kingdom Bacillati; phylum Bacillota; class Bacilli; order Caryophanales; family Bacillaceae; genus Bacillus; species Bacillus sp. FSL W8-0920. The sequence goes on from NZ_CP151974.1 coordinate 1,288,118, forward strand.
ATTTGACCAAAATCAATCCGATCACCTTCGTCGATCCATAGACCCTCTTTATACAGCCGCTCAGATATTATACAAACAAGGCAAACACGAAGAAGCCTTACACTACAGAGAAGAATGTATGAAGCGAGCAGAAGTACTTCAAGATGACATTCATATTCAAAAGACGATATTTTTAGAAGCATTGTATTTAAAGCAAGATGCGGAGCATATTAAACGAATTTTTCATTTTTTAGAGTCTGCCTATGCATATCCAGATATAGAGGAGCTGGCATTAGACACCGCAAAGTATTATAATGAAATGGAAGATTATGAAAAATCTTCCATGTTCTACGGAGAAGCGGAACATGCTCGAATCTATATTCAGAGAGGGGATTGTTTATATGAATTTTAAAAAATGGGCAGTCGTCTGTACAAGCATCACCATCCTGGCGTTATGGCTGGCAGCAGCAAATGCCGACCCGGATAACAGAAATCATACGCTACAACAACCAAATGCGCAGCAAGACATCATCTAAAAGCCCTTATTAAGGGCTTTTTTTACTGTGTACATAAAATAGAAGAGAAAGGAAATCTTAAAAAAAGAGTGTGTATTCGTTGACTCTTGAATTTTAATTGTGTACAATTCAATTGTAGAAAATATTATTGGAGAGAAAGAGGGTTATATACATGTCAGAAGTTTTATTTACTGCAACGGTATCAGCTGTAGGAGGAAGAGAAGGAAAGGTTGTTTCAACTGATGGTGTGCTTGAGCATGATGTAGCAATGCCTGGAACACCAAGAGCGAAAAAAATTGAAAAAGCAACAAATCCAGAGCAATTATTTGCAGCAGGCTACTCTGCATGTTTTGATTCAGCCCTTCAAATGGTCGCAAGACAAGAGCGTATCCGTTTTGAAAGTGAAGTAACAGCACATGTGAGCTTAGTAAAAGACAGTTCAGATGGCGGCTTCAAACTAGGCGTTAAGCTAGAAGTAAAAGGAACTGGAATTGAGCAATCAGCATTAGATGAGCTTGTTCATAAAGCACACGGCGTATGCCCATATTCAAAAGCGACTCAAGGAAATATCGAAGTAGAATTAGTAGCTGTCGCACAATAATTGATATCATAAAAGGCTGAGGGAATGTTCCCTCAGCCTTTTGATTGTGTTAATTTTTGCAAAAGCTCATGCAAAGAGGCGCGCAGCGTTTTTAACTCTTCTTCCGATCTGCCTGTCCCAGACAGCATCTGAAATGGAATTGCAGTAGCCTTCTCTTTTAGTTGCTCGCCATATTCCGTTAAACGAATTTGCACAGAACGTTCATCCTCTTTCGAGCGCTCGCGGATGATGAGTCCGTTTTGCTCCATCCGTTTCAGCATAGGTGTGAGTGTACCGGAGTCTAAATATAAAAGCTCTCCCATCGTTTTCACATTTAATGTCCCATGCTCCCACAATAAAAGCAGTGCCAAATATTGCGGATACGTAATGTCTAACTCTTCTAATAACGGTTTATACTGCTTCGTCATCTCTCTTGAACTTGCATATAACAAGAAACAAAGCTGATTTTCCAGCTTCATATGCTCGAATTCATTTGTCATGTCAGTCACCAACTATTTTTTGTCATACTTATCATTGTATAAGATTTTCTTCTTTTTTAAAATAAATACAGCCCAAAAACGAAAAAATTCTTTAATGTGCGATAAATGTTTGAGAAATGGATAGAACGTGAAAGGAATAAATAGATAAAGGAGGAGATGAAGATGAAACCATTATTCACAGCAAAAGTAAAGGCACAACATGGAAGAGCTGGACATGTTCGTTCAGAAGATGGTGTGCTCGATCATAACATTGTCATGCCTAATGCAAAGAAAGACGGAGAAACTGGTACGAATCCAGAGCAATTATTTGCAGCGGGCTATGCAGCATGTTTCGGAGGGGCACTTGAACAAGTAGCGAAAAAGCAAGGGGTCAACATTGAATCAGAAGTCGAGGGACATGTCAGTCTTTTAAAAGATGAAAGTGATGGCGGATTTAAGCTTGGTGTCAAGCTGATTGTATCTGCAAAAGGCCTTGACCATGACAAGGTGAAAGAGCTTGTTGAGGCTGCGCATGAATTCTGTCCATATTCAAAAGCAACAAGAGGGAACATCGAAGTAGAGCTTGAAGTGGCTGAATAAAAAAGGTCCTCTATCACGCTGAAAAAAAGAAACACCTGCTGATGAGCGCAGGTGTCTTTTTTTAATATTCTTTCTTTTGTTCGTATGTTTCCCATGCTTCAAATGGTGCAAGGGTTTTTTGAAGTGTCAGCTGATAAAATGGAATATTTCTTGATTCGTAATCTTTATTGATTTCTTCATAAATAAACGAGTCATCAAAACCGGAAACTGCTGCATCCTGATGTCCAGCAGCAAAATAGACCGCTTTTGGTCTAGCCCAGTAAATAGCACCAAGACACATCGGACAAGGCTCACAGCTTGTATATAAAATACAATCTTCTAATTGGTATGTATTCAGCGTTTGGCACGCCTTTCGAATGGCTGTGACTTCAGCATGTGCGGTTGGATCATTTGTTGTTGTCACATTGTTGCTTCCCTCGGCAATAATCTGTCCATCCTTGACAATGACTGCTCCAAAAGGGCCGCCAGTACCACTATTGACTCCTTCTACTGCAAGATCAATTGCGCGTTGTAAAAAATCTTCGTGATTCATTGTCTTCCTCCCTTTGTTCGACTGACTTCTCTAGTATAAACGAATCATGCTAGAAAAGGAAACCTCCTAGTAGATGGTCAAGCAGGACAATTTGCACATAAAAATCCCCCGCCATGATAGCAGGGGAGAGGAAATCAATTATGCATGCTGCGACAGCTTTTTACGAGCGACTTCAGCCGCCGTCACCATGTTTTTCAAAGCAGCAATGGTTTCAGGCTCTTGTCTCGTTTTTAGTCCACAGTCAGGATTCACCCAGAAGCGATCTGTCGGGCATACGTTCAGCGCATCATCAATGATTTGACTCATTTCTTCGACAGATGGAACGCGCGGGCTATGGATGTCATATACACCAAGTCCGAGGCCTTTCAAATACGGATGCTTCTCTAGGTAATCGAGGAATCCGCCATGACTGCGTGAATGTTCAATTGTGATCACGTCGGCATCAAGGTCTTCGATCGTATCGACAATATCCTCGAAGTTACTGTAGCACATATGTGTATGAATTTGCGTTTCATTTTGAACAGATGATGTTGATAGACGGAACGACTCTGCTGCCCAGTTTAAATAGTCTGCCCAATCACTTTCTTTGAGCGGAAGACCTTCTCTTAGCGCAGGTTCATCCACTTGAATAACTTGAATCCCTGCTTCCTCTAACGCTTCTACCTCTTTACGTAATGCGAAAGCAATCTGGAAGGCAATGTCTTTTCGGGTGATATCTGTTCTTGGGAAAGACCAGTTTAAGATGGTGACAGGACCTGTCAGCATTCCTTTGACCTTTTTCTCCGTTAAGCTTTGTGCATAAACCGTTTCTTTCACGGTCATTGGCGCTGTAAACTCGACATCTCCATAAATGATTGGCGGCTTCACGCAGCGTGAGCCGTAGGATTGTACCCAAGCAAATTTCGTAAAGGCAAATCCGGCTAGCTTTTCACCAAAGTATTCAACCATGTCTGTACGTTCAAATTCTCCATGTACGAGAACGTCCAGACCGATTTCCTCCTGAATATAAATCCATCTTTTTGTTTCTTTCTTAATAAATTCATCATATTCTGCATCTGTCCATTCATTTTTACGCCATTTTTGACGAGCACTGCGCACTTCAGCAGACTGCGGGAAGCTGCCAATGGTTGTTGTTGGCAAGAGCGGCAGTTCAAGAGATTCGTTTTGGATACGAAGGCGCTCTTCAAAGGCAACTGGACGTTTAAAGTCTTTCGATGAAAGATTGTTGCGTTCTGCTGTGAAATCCGCATTGGTTCCTTTTGCAAATTCTTTTAAAGTAAGAAGTGCTTGCTTGGCTTCATTGATGGCGGCTTCAATCGCCGCAGCTCCTTTTGTTAAGCCCTCTTTTAATGTTGTTAATTCAGCCAGCTTTTCAGTAGCATAAGAAAGTCCGTTTAATAGTTTTTCTTCAAGCTGTTCGCTTGGGTGTTTTGCAACTGGTACATGCAGCAAACTGCTTGATGGCTGCAGCCATACTTCCTTCGGCTGAGCGTCAGCAATGACCTCAGAAACGAATGACAATCTTTCGCCAAGATCTGATCTCCAAATATTTCTTCCATCAATGACGCCTGCTGCTAAAATTTTATCTTTCGGGAAGCCGTGCTTTTTCACTTGATCAAGATTGCGTCCTTGATCATGGACAAAATCAAGACCGATGGCTTCAACAGGATATGTGACAAGCTCTTCATACGCATCTACTGAATCAAAGTAGGTTTGAAGAAGAATATTTAAGGCAGGTACGGCTTCTTTGATTGTTTGATAGATTTCTTTGACGGCTTTCACGTCTTCATATGAAGCTGTGACAAGTGCTGGCTCATCAATTTGTACCCATTTGACGCCAGCTTCTTCAAGTTCTTTTAAAACTTGAGTATAAAGCGGGACGAGACGCTGCTGAATCTCTTTTACTTCATTTGGTTCATAGCCTTTAGAAAGTGAGACAAATGTATAAAGACCAAGTACGACAGGTTTTGTTTCAACACCAAACGCCTTTTTCACCTTTTCGTAAGCTTCAAGCGGTTTGTTATGTGTGAGTTTGAATTCGGTGGTTTTTTCGTATTCTGGAACGATGTAGTGATAGTTTGTATTAAACCATTTTGTCATTTCACTTGAGACAGCATCTTTTGTTCCTCTTGCCATCGCGAAGTATGTATCTAGCGGGTCTTTTAAGCTGCGGAAGCGCTCTGGAATCCAATTGAACATGACAGCAGTATCGAGCACGTGATCGTAGAAGGTAAAATCTCCAGAAGGAACAACATCAATTTGTCGATCAATTTGCGTTTTAATGGCAGTTAAAAATTGTTCATCCAGTGTGCTTAAGAGGGTTTCACGGTCAGTTTGACCTTTCCAATAAGACTCAAGTGCTTTTTTCCATTCTCTGTTTAAACCAATTCTCGGAAAACCTAGATTACTTGTTTTAACAATTGTCAATTCCAATTCCTCCTCTAAATATAAAAAGACATTTACACTCATGGTGAAGATTGATGAGGGCAAATGTCTGGTTTAAAAAGACAAAATGTGTGTGCGAAATAAGGCGTGAGCAGAACTGACGCTTTTTTCCGACATCTCCTATCAACCGTAGGGGGTTTGATGTGATAGAGCGGCTGGTATCCTGGCTGGTGAATCTGCAAGCTTTTCATCCTTCCCGTCCTTATGACAGTGGATTCATAAGAAAAGCTCTCCTCACTCACAGTGGCGGGACCGCGCCGGATTTTCACCGGTCTTCCCAATTAAAATTCGACGTATGATCGAATTACCGACTCTCAAACTATGAATTTATTGTGTTCGATTATATAACGTCCATTTCATTTCGTCAAAGTAAATTTTGAATAATTTTAATTAAAAAAATCCTGAGAAAATTCTATCTATTCTCAGGACCTCTATTCAAGCTATAGAGATAAAAGATCTGCTTCCAATGTTTTTTCTAAAAGGACATCAGGCGCAGTTAAATATAAAAATCCATTTCCGACGAGGGCTTTAGATTGCTTCAGTGGAAGGGTTCTTCTGACAAGCTGAGCATAGACCTCAGGCTCTGTCAGCTTACGCTGGAACGCTTCTTCTTCGGCATTTTTAATGATGGCTAGTGCACCGCTCACGTGAGGGGCAGCCATTGAGGTGCCTGTGAGTCTGCCATATTTATGGTTAGGAAGAGTGGATAAAATGTCTTCTCCTGGAGCGACGAGGTCGATTTCTTTATTGGCGTTGGAGAATTCAGAGGATTCTCTTGCAAGGGAGACAGAGCCTACGGCAATGACTTCATTGTATGCTGCTGGGTAGGAGAATTCTTCTGTACGCTCGTCCCCGTCCCCTTCATTTCCTGCTGCGCACACAACAAGTACACCGCTTTTCACCGCATTTTGAATGGCTTCCTGCAAGGCGGGCTCATTGCTTGGACCACCGAGAGACATAGAGATAATATCCACCTTCTGCTCAGAGGCATAGTTGATGCCATTAATGATCCATTCGTATTTCCCGCTGCCATTTTCACCGCCAAGAACTTTCACGATCAGCAGCTTGGCTTCAGGGGCAACCCCTAGAATTCCGCCATTTTGATCTGTTGCTGCAATCGTTCCTGCTACATGGGTACCATGCCCGTTGTAGTCTTTTACATTTTCAGCATCTCCATTGTCATCATCGGTAAAGTTCTTGCCTCCGATAATCTGATCTTTTAAGTCGGGATGCTCTGTGTCACAGCCTGTATCAAGGACAGCAATGGTTATGCCTTTTCCTTTGAAGCCACTTGACCAAAGTTCGGGTGCTTTAATCTCCTGAATACTTTCCGGCGTCTCTTTCGCTTCCATCACATTGGCTTTTACTTCATACGGAATTAAGCGAATTTCACCTTTCATAAGAAAGCCCTCCTTATTTTGTTTTCAAAGTAGATTCAGGCTGCGTAATGTTATTGTATAAAAGAAACTTTTGATCGGAAAGGGTCAATTGTAATAATTTTTCAAATAATCAATCTATTATCAAAAGTGCAGTTCTCCTCACATTTTGACGAAAGAACTCAGCTTTTGAGGAAAACTCTTGATATCATATGAAAAAGAAGGAAATGCTGCATAGTGAGCTTGCACCTGTATAGATGAAAATGGGTGAAAAGGACTAAAAGAGGCAAACTACATAACAATGAAATCAGGAGATGATAAATAGAAGGGAAGGAAGAGCACAAGCGAGGGGCGAATGATTGTTTTTTTATGATAACGTTATATAAAATAAAATGTAAAAAGTATTTGACATTTATCGGAATGATGCTATGATTTTAAATGTAAAGAGTTTTTTACATTTTGATGGAGAGGGGACGAATAAATGGATGTTGTAAAAATTGTGTATTCAGTTATATTATTACTAATCGGACTGTTCATCTTTATTGCACCAATGATTCAAAAAGGTGATGAGAGAAAGAAATTTATCTACTCGAAAGCTCAATCCTATGCTTTTATGGTGGTAATCGGTATACTGGTATTAGAAGTCGCACAGGCCATATTTTATATGATTCAAGAAAAAAATTCTTATAAAGGTTTTGGAGTTTCCCCTATCATGTTTTTGACTCTGATCTCAATCATATATTTGTTTTCATTAATCATTTACAGAAAAAAATATGGTGATTAAATGCAAAATCATATTAGAGAACTCAGAAAATCTTTTAAATTATCCCAAGAAGAACTGGCTAAACGTTGTAAGGTCTCAAGACAAACCATAAATGCCATTGAAAATGATAAATATGATCCTACTTTACAATTAGCCTTTGACATTGCAACTGTTCTGGATACCACAGTAGACGAGCTTTTTGACAATAATCCTAAAACGAAATAAATAAAAAGCCTCAAGAAAGAGGCTTTTTTTGTTGAGCATCTATTCAATTTGATTTCTCTGTATTTCGTGAGATTGAATGACTATGTTTAAAAATTGATGAAAATGAATACAGCTTTATTAAATATATGTTCCTTTTTAAGTAAAAAAAGACGTGAAGTTTGTGACTGTTCCAAATGGGAAAGGCAACATATAATAATGGAAAGACAAGCTTGCCTTTTAGATAGGAGAGATAGAGATGAACAAAGGGAAGATACTCGTAGTCGAAGATGAAAAGAAAATTGCAAGGGTGCTGTCACTAGAGCTTGAATATGAAGGATATGAGGTCAAAGTCAAAGAGACAGGTATGAGCGGACTCCAGGCTCTTGAAGAGGAAAGCTTCGATTTGGTGCTGCTTGACGTCATGCTTCCAGAATTAAGTGGTCTTGAAGTGCTGAGAAGGGTTCGAAAGACAAATACAGCGACACCTATTATTTTGATAACAGCAAGAGGGAGTGTGCCTGATAAAGTAAGCGGCCTCGATCTTGGGGCGAATGATTATATTACAAAGCCTTTTGACATAGAAGAATTACTAGCGCGAATTCGTGCGCAGTTAAGGTTGAATATTCATGCGCAAGAAGAGAAGGAAACGGAGCTTAGCATAGCAGATTTGACCGTCAACGAGAAAACAAGAGACATACAAAGGGCCGGGCAAATGCTTGAGCTCACACCGAGAGAATATGACCTGCTTGTCCACTTGCTGAAGCATCAGCAGCAAGTGCTTACAAGAGATCAGCTTTTAACAGCCGTTTGGGGCTTTGATTACTTCGGTGACACAAACGTAGTGGATGTCTATATTCGTTATTTAAGGAAAAAAGTCGATTACCCATTCGAAAAACAGCTGATTCACACAGTGAGAGGTGTGGGTTATGTGATGAAAGGATAAAGAATGAGATTAAAAAATAAAATTCAGCTTTATACATCGTTGTCCTTGTTTTTAATGGTGCTGCTGTTTCATACAGCCATTTATTTTATTTTTTCGATGACCTTGACGCAAAAAGATATGTCCCGGCTGTCTGAGGTTGCTGAAAATATTGCCATTGCTTTAAAAAAATCAGAAGAAGAGGGTCTTCCATCCTCGGAGCTGCTGAAGGCGTACCTACCTCAAAATGGCATGATCCGTGTCGTGACAGAAAAGGGTGAGTCAAAGCTGACTGTCACAAAGGAATCAACGTTTAGCTCACTGCCTTTTACATATGAAACTGGTCAGACAGCAGAAATCAAAGAATACAACAAGCATATGGTTGCGTTCGCTGCGATTCCGGTTATTTGGACAAATGGCGAGATCGTGTCGCTTCAAGTATATGAAGAAATCGAAAATACGGAAGAGAATTTGGCGTTATTAAGAATGATTTTAATCGCTGCTGGCGTTTTAATTATAGTGCTTTCTTATTTTGCTGGCCACATTTTAACAAAACAAATCGTACGCCCTATTAGTAGAATGACGAGCACCATGAAGGCAAGTATGAAGGAGAAGGCGTTTAAGCGAATCAAACTAGCAGGCGATTCAAAGGATGAATTGTATCAAATGGGACAAACCTTTAATGAAATGTCAGAAATCCTCGAGAAGCATTATGAGAAAGAGCAGCAATTCTTGCATGATGCCTCTCATGAATTGAAGACACCGATTACCGTCATTATGAGCTACAGCAATTTACTAAAGCGCTGGGGACAGACACGTCCAGAGGTTATAGAAGAATCCTCTCAAGCGATTCATGATGAAGCGAAAAAAATGAAAAGGCTGACAGATCAATTATTAACACTTGCGAAAAATGGTCAGCCGCTTTACTTGGACATGAAGCCAGTTGATCTTGGTCATTTATGCAAGCAGGTATGTCATACACTTGAAGTTGCAACGAATCGAACCATTGATCCTGATGTGCAAACAGATCAGCCGCTCGTCGCTGAGGGGGATGAAGAGACAATCAAACAGCTTTTGACCATCTTGATTGATAATGCAGTTAAATATAGTACAGAGGCCGTTGATGTGACTTGCGGATGGGTGGGAGAGAAGCCGTTTATTTCAGTCGTTGACCATGGGATTGGCATAAAAGAAGAGGATCTGCCGAAAATCTTTGACCGCTTTTTCCGTGTGGATGAAGCGAGAAACAGTGAGACGGGCGGAACCGGACTTGGTCTTTCAATTGCGAAGCAAATTGCGGAAGAGCACGGGGCCGAACTGAAGGTGGACAGTCGTATCGGCGAAGGGACAACCATGACCATTCTTTTTCAGAAATAAAATAGGTCTTTTCTCATCAATTTCTCATTTCCTCCTTATAAAATAGGAAATAGGAAGGAGGCGCTGCATGTCTAGAAAAACGAAAATGGTGCTTGCGCTCGCAGGATGTCTCGTCGTTCTTGCAGCCTTTGCAATGCTCATGATTCAAACCATTGATCAAAAAATATTAAGTGAAGCAGAAATCAAAAAAATCATCGCAAAAGACTACAATGGAAACATTACAAATATTGATTTAATCAATCATAAACAGGACTATACCTTGACCCTGGAAAATTCAAATGGGATCTATCAAATCATTGCATCTTCCGCAAGCGGTCAAATGAAAGAAATCAAGCAGTTAAAAAGCTATCAAAAACCAAATGAAAAAAATGCTGAGCTTCTGGCAGAAGAAGCGGCTGTTAAAAAAGTAAGCGGTACGGTCATTCAAAAGAAAGAAAAGTCCGATCGTTTTATTTTTACGATCCAATCAAAAAAAGAATTATATCAAGTCGATGTCGACAAGCAAACGTTTAAGGTGCTTGAAGCAGAAAAGAAAAACCCAACCTCTAAAGAAAAGAAAATGACAAAAATCACGGTCGAAGAAGCCATCCGAATTGCAGTAAAAGAAGTCGGAGGGACAGTGGATGATGCTGATCTTGAAACATTTAGCGGTATGCTCGTCTTTGAGGTGGAGCTGGATTTGCCTGATGGGCGAGAGGCAGAGGTGCTTGTGAACGCATATACAGGAGACATTGAAGGTATTACGTACGAAAACTAATCCTTTTCTCATGATTTTCTCATGTTTCTTTCCTTCCTTTATCATCTTGTTTCTTTAAGATAAAGGAGAAATCAAATAGAGGAGGACATGAACATGATGAAAAAAGTACTAGTAGCTACAGCATTAACAGGAACTCTTGTCGCAGGTGGTTTCACACTTCAAGCGCAAAATACAAATCAAACAGCAAACGCCGAGCAGGTGGTGCAAAAGAAATCATCGTTTGTCTCAAAGAAACAAGCTGAAAAAGCAGCATTAAAAGTTGTGAAAGGCTATGTGGACGATGTGGATCTTGAGCGTAAAAAAGGAAAATGGGTGTATGAGGTCGAGATTAAAAAAGGCGGCTTTGAATATAAAGTATATGTCGATGCCAAAACAGGGAAAGCGCTGAATGATCCAGTCAAAGAAAAGAAAAAGAATGTGAAAATCACTAAAAAACAGGCTGAACAAATTGCCCTTGCAAAAGTAAAAGGAACAGTCACAGATTCTGATTTAGATAAAGAAAATGGTGTGTACTTGTATGAAGTCGAAATCACCACACCAAACGGCGAGGAAGTTGATTTTGAGATTTCCGCTAAAACAGGCAAAATCCTGAAGCAAGAATGGGATGATTAATACGGCAGCAATCCTAAGATAAATTTGTATGCGGTCTGAACCGATGGTTCAGACCGTTATTTTTGCTTAGAAGATGATATTTAAGTACAAATGAATATCATCTTTTAAACTAAATAGCGTACTTCCATGTATCTGTCCACCAAGCATGTTAATGCTTTTTATGTTGATTGCTTATCATTTCAGTTGTTCTTAAAAACGTCTCAATCTCTTGAATAGTATGACAATGGAGAGGTGATATTCTAATAGCCCCTTTCATTCCAAAGGAATCCAGCATCCTTTTAGAATAAATGCTTGTATTCAACCTTTCATATACGATCACACCGTGCTGTTCATATTGTCTTACTGCATCCTCATGGTTTGTTCCTTCTATCGATATGGCTACGATGAAATCTCTTTTTGATAAATCATGGTCATCAAGATGCACGGTAACTCCTTTGATTTCTCTTAGCCCTTTTACGTTGGGTGTCCCGTCTAGCATTATTTTTAATAAAGACCTTTCTTGTTTTCCGATAGCTTCCATACCTGCTGCGAATAACTGTCGTCTGGCATTCACTGTTGTAAAATGACCTCCAAGCCAGCACACATAATCAACAATTGCGCTAATAGCCGCATAATGAGCAGGTGCTGGAGTTCCTAGTCCCCATTCAGTTTCTTTCTTTCCTTTTAACTTATGATGAGGGAGAAGAGCAGCTCTTTCCGATAAATAAGCAATCCCGCAGCCTCTAACACCAAAAAATTTATATGGAGCAAAATTTATCACATCCACAGGTGTTTTTTCAATATCAATTAAACCATGAGGTGCATGTTGAACGGCATCAACCATGATAAATAAGTTTGGTTTCTTTTTTCTTGCCTCTTGTACAATTTGTTCAATGTCTAAAATAGCACCAGAGATATTCGAAGCATAGATGACGCTTAGAAGAACAGTATCTTGATCGATTAATGCCAAGATGTCTTCTACGTTCACTCCACCTGTTAAAGGATTAGACTTGGCCACTCTCAGCTCTTTGTTTAATTTATTTGCATAAAAACTAGCTGCGTCGTAGGCTGCTGGATGTTCTAAGGATGTTGTGACAATATTTGTTCCTTGAATATGTTCTGCAATGATACCCGTAGTTTGAAAGATAGCCTGTGATGCTGTCAGATATGTGGCGAAGCTTCCTTGTTTCACGTTAAAAATGGTTTGAAGATCAACAATCCCCTTTTTTTGGATATCAATCAAGTGTTTTGCAGCTTTATGATTTCTTTCAGAACAATCTGGGATGCCATCAATGATTGAAAATATATGATTTGCCTGTTTTAAACGAAGAGAGCCACCTGCATTGTCAAAAAAAGTCGTTCCTTTTTTAGGATAGGATCCTCATCAATATATAAAAATTGTTCTCTTACTTTTTTTAATAAATCATTTGAAAAGTGCATGTTCAGTGTAGATTCGCCCATCATCATATCCCCCAATATTCAATTTTTATACTTAGTATTATACATTGTGTTATCAATCAATGGCTGTACCCTAATCAGAGAGAGCTTTTTTCTGTAAACAATCATTCATTTTTAGCTAAAGCGACGGTTATCAGCGCATTGCCAATGGTGACATTCGCCGCACCTTTATGAGTTCAGCTGTTTTGTACTAATCACTCCTTACACTTTCATGTGTAAGGTTTTTTCATTGGGACAAACTACGGGAAAGGAGGCGAGAGAATATGAAGAAAAAAGAAGAAGAGCAGACAATGGACCATGCGGAATATGTTCCGCATCCTGATGGAGAAGGATATGCTTTGTTTTTGCATGATTCCTTTCATCTCCTCTCCCAAGAGGATATGAATCAGCCAGAAGAGGAATAAAAGACATGAAAGGGCGATAGTCTACTTTGTCTATCGCTCTTTTTTTCAAAAGTAAGCGAATACATAAGGGGAATTGGCATCTTGCTTATTGACATCACTGCGCTTTTTCTGTAATCTCAGTGTGTCAACAATATGAGACTTCGTTAGGTGAGGCTCCTGTATGGAGATACGCTGCTGCCCAAAAATGTCCAAAGACGCCAATGGGTCAACAGAAATCATCGACATAAGGTGATTTTTAATGCAGCTGGATTTTTCCTATGCCATACAGTGCTAAAGCTCTACGATTGAAGGAGCAAGTGTTTATTTGTCATGCTTACAAAGCGCCTTCATTCGGTTGAAGGTGCTTTTTTATGAGAAAAGGAGGTGTGGGGATGGATCATCCCGATTCGAGACACATAGAGGATATGTCAAAAGATCAGATTGAGACATCAGATAGAGGAGATCCTGACCCCCGCACATTCTAAGGGATTCGGGTATCTCCTGACTTTGGGGAGGTAACAGCGATGATACAAAATATTACGTATGATGAACTCATTTTACGCATCATTATTTTACTGAGAGATGGAAAACGAAAAGAATTTAAAAACATCATGGAAGAACTTCAGCCATATGATATGGCCTACTTATTTAAAGAACTTCCAGAGAAACACCGCGGCCGCTTCCTCAGCTTTTTACCAGTCGATGACGTGACAGAAATGATGGGTGAGCTGGAGCGGGAATATCAAGAAATTGTTCTTGAAAAAGTAGGTAAAGACAAAGCGACCTTCGTCACAAACAAAATGGATAACGATGATCTAGCCAACTTGTTTGATGAGATGGAGGATGAGCTAAAGGATCAGCTTTTATCTAACATGGAAGCAGAGGAATCAAAAGCCGTCCAGCTTCTTATGAATTATCCTGCTGAGACAGCGGGACGGATCATGACGAACCGTTATGTTTGGATTCCTCAGCATTTTACAGTGCAGGATGCCGTTGTGAAGCTGAAAAGCTTTGCTGAAATTGCGGAATCAATCAACTATTTATATGTGATTAATGATCAAAAACAGCTTGTAGGCGTTCTCTCATACCGGGATCTCATTTTAGGTGAACCGGATGAAAAGGTACAGGATCTCATGTTTACAAGAGTCATTGCCGTTGGAGCCTTTCAGGATCAGGAGGAAATCGCAAAGCTGATTGAACGATATGATTTCCTTGCGATTCCTGTTGTGGAAGAGAACAATGTCCTAGTCGGAATTGTTACAGTCGATGATATCATTGATGTTGTGATTCAAGAGGCGGGCGAAGACTATGAAAAGTTTGCTGCCTCTGGTAAAGATATCACGTTCGACACGCCGGCATTTGTGGCGGCATACCGCCGTCTTCCGTGGCTCATTTTGCTTTTGTTCATTGGGCTGATTTCAGGCAGTATTTTAAATTATTTTGAAGGTACCCTTCAGCAAGTCGTTGCTTTAGCGTTCTTCATGCCGATGATTGCCGGGATGACAGGGAATACAGGGACACAGTCTCTTGCCGTCGTCATTAGAGGGCTTTCAAAAGAAGAATTAACGAAAAAAACCATCATGCGCCTTATTTTTAGAGAGCTGAGAACGAGTATTTACATTGGGATTGTCTGTTCCATTATTATTACAGTCGTCGCAATGGTGTGGCAGGGCAATATGATTTTAGGTTTTGTTGTCGGTTCCTCACTGCTTGCAACACTGATTATTGGGACAATGGCAGGTACGGTTGTACCGATTATTTTACACAGATTAAACGTGGACCCAGCCATTGCATCTGGGCCGTTGATCACAACATTGAATGATATTTTATCCTTATTGATCTATTTTGGAATTGCAACTGCATTCCTTCATACACTGATGTAGCAAGAAGACTGTAAAACGTGACGTTTTACAGTCTTTTTTGAATAAAGATTGCATATAGCGCTTCCATCCTTTACATTTTAAGGAGAAGGTGGGAGAGAAAAATGAAGAAGTTTTTATTCATTTTAATGTGCATTGTATTGCTAGGTGCATGTTCAAGGGAAGACGAGGGGAAAGACAGAAGACTAGTGGCTGCAGAGCATATGATTGAAGCGATTACCGAAGGAAATAAACAAAAAATAGAAAACATCTATGTTGAAGGTGCTGTCCCAAGCCCAAATGACATTCTAAAACTGAAAAAAGAATGGGGCATAGAGACGCTTTCTTATGATGATTTTCAATTGGAAGAAGCCAGCATTCACGTCTTTCATGCGAATTACGAAGATGAAAAAACAGGGGAGAAAAAGGCACTGGCCATGCGGGTCATAGAAGATCCTGAAAAAGGCGGTGTACGGATTGACTTTGTAGGACTCGTTGAAGGAACTGACACTTCCTCTCAATGAAAGCTAAAATAATTTTATGTAAAAAGGATAGAAGAGCTGAAAGAATGTCGCTCTATCTATCCTCTTTTTTACCACAAATGACCCGATCACATATGAGTTATGCCCAATAATTCCATAAACCGTGAGAGGGCACTGGTCATGTACGAATCGCGGCGCCTTATAAACACAGTTGGTACGATTCTGTGTGGTTCCGGTAAAGGATGACAGGTAAATCTGCCTTGCACCCGAGATTCAACCATAGATTTTGGTAATACGGTAACCCCTAGCCCATTTTCAACGCATTTAAGCACGCCCTCTAAAGTGCCATATTCCATTACCTTCATCGAAGCAAAGCCATTGCTCTCTAACCATCGTTGCCAACGCCCCAAATAGATGCAATGCGCAAATGACGAAAGCAATGGTTCATGTAAAATTGATTCTACCTGGAATTCCTCCTGGGAGTAGCTTGTAATGAGAACAAGTGATTCTTCCAATACCGGATATTCAATAATGTCGGGATGAAGAATGGGCCCATCAACCAATGCACCGTCTACCTTGTAGTTGAGAATAGCATGAACCTGATCTACAGTAGGTGCCATATACATGCTTAATTCTACTTGTGAAAATGTCTTGTGATATGCTGCGAAAATGCTGGGCAATCTTGTCGAAGCGGTAGACTCTATAGATCCAATGTGCAAAGTACCTCGCGGAGTAGAGGAAAGCTTTACGGCCTCTATCGCTTCTTCAAAATCGTAGAGTAATTTGTTTGCATATGGCAACAGTTCTCGCCCTGCAGGCGTTAAGGATATCTTTTTGTGATATCGATAGAAAAGAGGAACACCTAATTCTTGTTCAAGACGCTGGATTCGTGCAGTGACATTGGACTGTACATAATTTAATTTCTCAGCAGCTTTTGTAACGCTTTGTTCAATAGCTACTGCTTTAAATATCTCCAAAGATGTAATATCCAAAACAATGCTCCTTTTTGTATCACAAATTGTGATGAACTATACATTATTTTTTGATTTTACGTGATCCAACAGAATAAGTAAACTTAATAATATAAGAGGTTGATGCTCATTGTGTCCCTTGATGTTTATCATGAGGAGGAGAATTTGCAAGGTAGGGAGTTCTAGCTTAAGAAAGATAAAAAAGACGTTTCCAAGTAAATGAGGAGGGAATCTATTGATTTCAAAGGTTAATATCCAAGAGAAATTTTCGCAAATAAATGATTATTGGAATCCTAGAATAAGTGGAGAGTTGAACGACTCATACATGAAAATGGTAAAAATTAAGGGTGAATTCATTTGGCATCACCATGATGACGAGGATGAAATGTTCTTTGTATGGAAAGGAAATCTAGTCATCCGTTTTAGGGATAGAGAAATAGCGCTTAATGAAGGGGAGTTTCTTGTGATTCCAAAAGGAATTGAACATCAGCCAATTGCTGAAGAAGAAGTTCATTTGCTCTTAATTGAACCAAAAACGACGCTGAACACGGGGAATGTGATCAATGAACGAACTGTTTCGATTCCTGAACGAATGGATAAACGCTAGATCGCCTGCACTTAACAATATACCTAAAACGCTATTTGATATAGTGTTGTTTCTTAGAATGAAATGTTGTGGAACGCCGCCTAAAAAAAGTAAATTTAAACGAATGTCCTTGCCTATATAGCTTATTTCACTGAGTATGATCTGGCATTGCCAAGGGCTTTGGTTTGATAACGGAGACAGCAAAAAAAGCTGTCTCTTTTTCATAAGCCATGACCAAAAATCAAGTACGAACAAAGCCTAAAAGAGTCAGCTAAACTTTATTTGTTTATCGATTTTTGTACCGGAAGTGTGCGTTAATTTGACCTTCCAGCATTTTTTTCTTATATTGTCCGCTTTTTAATGCCTGTTCCTTTTTCTTCATGTCTTTCAAAATCTCCGCTGTTTGCACACCGTCTTCTCGTTTGTTGGCGATGTCCATTAATCGTTCTACATCAGAAAAAGAATATTTACGCGTGCCTCTTGTTGAGCGCTGGGGGTAGATGAGTCTGCGTTCCTCATAATATCGGATTTGCCTGACGGATAGCCCTGTTAATTCACTGACAATCCCGATTGAAATGACTTTTTTATCTTTATAAGATACATCTTCCTGCGTCATATACTCACCCCTGCAAGTCTTTTCTTCATATTATACAGAATGACAACGAAAAAAACCTATCGTTTGTTAGAAAATATAACATAAAAACATAAAAATGAAAAAACGATGGAAGGAAAGTTGACAACATATGTGAAGTGATTGCTACGCTTGCATATAATGATGATGAGTTGAAATAGGAGGAGGAGCATATGATGGAGCAAACACGGATCATCTGTATGGCAAAAGAAATCATCGCATTAGATATGAAGAGGGATGAATTACTGGAGCGATTCATGCAGGCTGCAGGTCAGAATGCGCATGCTCTTCTAAGAGCTGTACAAAATGATTTGTATAAAAGGTCTTCATAAGCACCTGCTCCAGATCAATTGATAGGAGGGGATAATCGGTGCGGCGTATCCTAACAGAAGCTTTAGCGAAGGAAAGACATTATTATACGAAGCAGCTCTGTTCATTAGGAGTGTACAGTCCTAGTGCGGCCAAGAAAATGACAATTAGTGACTTAAAAAAAGAGTATCACTTCTTTTTCAACAAAACAAAGCGTGATTTGTGAAAATCCCTTGAAATGTGCGCATGTCACATAAAGGGTTCTTTTTTTTGTTTAATGTTATAGCAATATTGAATTTTGTAGAAATTTGACGAATACAGTGTAAAGAAACATAGAGTCTTTACAGATTATGTTAAACTGTGTCGGATCTTGATGGTTTGCTAAAAAACCTTTTTTTCGAGATGGTTGTGAAAAATAAGAAGGATTTTAAAAGTTTATATCGAAATCTTATACATAACACGAATGGAGTCACTTATGTGGTTGAAAGGGTTTTCAAAAACGTACTTCTATTTTTTACGAAAGGCTCCAACTGCACCGCAAGAAAGCCTTGAAGTTAAAAAAATATTATAAGAGGTAGATATGTGATGAGACTATCGTTTAATGAAGAAGAAGTAGAACGTTCAATGACACTTTACAAGGTATTTGCAAGAGCATTTAAAAGCGTTTCAGAACACAGCATTAGAGACAGCAAAGAGCATGGATTTAATCCAACTGAATTTGCGGTTCTTGAATTGCTGTATACAAGAGGTGCTCAAAAACTTCAGCAAATCGGCTCAAGACTCCTGCTTGTCAGCGGGAATGTGACGTACGTAATTGACAAATTAGAACGAAATGGTTTCATTGAAAGAGAGCAGGACCCAAAGGATAAAAGGTCGGTTTATGCCCATTTAACAGATAAAGGGCGCAGTTATCTTGATAAAATTTACCCGATTCATTCTCTCCGGATTGCGCGTGCCTTCTCAGGCCTCTCGCGAGAAGAACAAGAACAATTGATTAGTCTATTGAAAAAAGCAGGTATTCACAGTCAACATTTATTATTTAGATAGAACGAAAAGGTGCCATGATTGGCACCTTTTTTATGTGTCCAGCTGATGCGCTGGATAGGCAATGAATTTTTCGATATCGTTTGCTGGAAGGGGCTTTGCATAATAAAAGCCTTGCAAGTCGTCACATCCTTGCGCAGATAAAAGCTGCGCCTGCGCAAAGGTTTCAACACCTTCTGCTATGACCTCGAGAGAGAGTTGATGTCCCATCGCGATAATGGCACCTGTAATCTGTTCAGATTTTGAATCATTTAAAATATCTTCGATGAAGGATTTGTCGATTTTTAGGCGATGAATGGGCAAATCCTTTAAATAGCTTAAGGAGCTATGCCCTGTACCAAAGTCATCAATACTAATACGAACGCCCAGATGTTTCAGTGAGGTCAGTACCTGTTTTGATTGCTTGATATTGTCCATTGTCATACTTTCTGTGACTTCAAGCTCGAGCAGTGACGGTGTCATATCGTATTTTTTCAGTGTCAGCTTAATCAAATCAATTAAGTCTTCAGAATTGAATTGTTTTGCAGATAAATTGACAGCCACGGGAATTTTCAGCCCGTTGTCATACCACGTTTTAGCCTGCCTGCATGCGGTATCAATCACCCATCTGCCAATATCAATGATCAGTCCTGATTCCTCTGCCAGCTCAATAAAAGCCTCGGGTGATTTTAACGAACCATCTGGTGCTTTCATTCTTAGAAGAGCTTCTACACCAGTCATCTGTCTTGTTTTCGCACTCACTTGCGGCTGGTAATGAAGCACAAACTGTTCTCTTTGAATGGCATCCCGTAACTCAAGCTCTCGGTTCAACCTATCTTCACTTGATCTTTCCATTGATTCGGTGAAAAACTCATAACGGCTTTGCTTATGTTTTTTGGATAAATACATCGCCATATCGGCTTTCCTCATTAACTCCATCCCATCTTTGCCATTTTGAGGTGAGATAGCGATTCCAATGCTGATAGAAGTAATGAGCTGATGATTCTGGATGAAAAAAGGACGCTCAAATTGCCGAATGATATTTTGAGAAAGCTGTTCAATTTTCTGTGTGTCATGCCCCATGTCAGGGAAGATCATTAAAAATTCATCCCCGCCTAGTCTGGCTATAAAGCCGTTGTCTGGTAAACATTGCGTCAGTCTGTTTGCAGCTGCTTTAAGAAGTAAGTCCCCTATGTTATGACCAAGTGCATCATTGATAATTTTAAAACGATTCAAATCAAGAAACAGAACAGCCGTCGATGTTCCTGTCTCTTCTTGAGCGGAGAGAACATCACTTAGATGGTTGATGGCGTGGCGCCGATTAGGAAGCTCGGTTAACGCATCATAATGTGCCATGACATGAATTTCTTTTTCTGCAATCCGCTGCTGCGTTAAATCTTTTAAGACAAGATAAATACTGTCAAGCGTATTGTTGACATGAACAGGTATGTAAGTGACATGATAATAATAAAAGCGATCTGCTGCTTTTAGTTCTGCTTCACGTGTGATGGCTTTTTTTGACTCGTAAATAAATTCTTCCCACATGTCAGTCGGCATGACGTATTGGCTGACATCATCACCAATCCAAGAATTGCACATTTTTAGAATTTGTTTACCTGAGTCGTTCGCAGAAAGCACCTTTCGATTGACAGATAACACGATAATGCCATCGATATTATGTTTGATGAGCGATTGGAACCGCTGTTCATTTTCCTTTAGCTTATCTGCCTGCTTCATGATTCGGTGATCTATATAGGCACCAAAAATCATCAGTGTTTGGACAATCAGTGTCATTAAGCCGATGAAAATCGACAGACTGAATGGAGATAGTTCAAGAGAACCACCCCTATAGGGCTGTCCGTCTGAATGAAAAAACATAGTAGAAGCAGCCATACCGGTATAATGCATCCCAGAAACAGCCCCGCCCATCACGAGTGCACCAGCTATTTTTAACAGATGATCCTCCTGCTTTTTCCCGGATCGATGGAGCCGAAAAAAGAGATGAAGCGAAAAGAAAGACGCTATCACAGCAATGAAAAACGAAAGAAAAAAGAGGACTGGATCATAGCTGATTGAGACATTGGCCATTGATTCCATTCCAAGATAATGCATGCTGCAAATAGCTGAGCCCATGGTGATTGAACTAATGAGCAGCCGCCTTGTGGAGAGTTGCTCTTGAATGCATATTGTGAATGCGATCAAGGACCCGACAAAAGATGCCAAAATCGATAAAATGAGCAAGGGTGTTTCATAGGTGATGCCAGCACGCACGTGAAATGCCATCATGCTGATAAAATGCATCGACCATATCCCCATTCCCATGATCAAGGCACCAACGATCAGCCATACCTTTTTCTTTGCACCGCTTGACTGTGCCACTCGGCTGGCTAAATGAAGAGCTGAGTAGGAGGCGACAGTGGCGACTGCGATTGACAGAAAGACAAGCCATCCATTGTAACTTCCTGTTAAATGGGTCATGTAAGAAAACCTCCAGTATCTTAAAACAGACGTATACCTAATATATCGGATCGAATGGCTTCTGTGTTCACTTTTCCTTCACTTAAATACCACAATCAACTTTTTTTTCACCTGTCTTTTATAGTAAAATCAAATTTAATGTAAAAAAACGACGAAAAGTGAATCGTTTCTTCGGTTTTTTTCGTTTAATATATGTGCGATTCTAAAAGAGATAGAATCAGTTAAACGATTATGTGTGAAAGGGATTGATAAACATCGAAGATTTTATTATTTCTTTAGCTGATGCCTTTAAGAACTTGTCGTACTTTGGCATCTTCCTTGCATTATGTATTGAATTTGTTCCTGCTGAAGTGGTTCTGCCTCTTGCGGGTTACTGGGTCTCAGAAGGGGACATGGCCTTCATTGGTGTTGTGGCAGCCGGCTCTATTGGCGGCGTGGCTGGCCCTTTGACCTTGTACTGGTTAGGACGTTATGGCGGTAGACCTTTTTTAAATAAATATGGGAAGTACTTTTTTGTTAAACCGGCGTCGCTTGATAAATCGGATGCCTTCTTTGAAAAGCATGGTGGATTCGTCGCATTTAGCGGCCGGTTTATTCCAGGAGTCAGAACGCTTATTTCCATCCCGTGCGGTATTGCCAAGATGAATGTGTGGGTCTTTTGCCTGTACACGTTTTTAGCGATTACGCCTATTACATTTGTATATGTGTATCTTGGATTTGTGCTCGGGGAGAACTGGAAAGAGGTTGGCGCAATGTTAGATCCATATCTTCTGCCGATTGGGATCGGGATTGTGTTGCTTTTCGCGATGTATATATGGCTGAAACGTAGAAAAAGAAAAGCAGAAACACCAACTGCCTAATCACTGGACCCGAGGTGAAAGTCCCCTGTTGACAATACAGTGTCTATTGATTAAACTATAAGTAATCTAAATATTCTTAAATCCCACCAAAGGGGAGTAGCGTCCGGTTTTTACCGGAAACAAAGTCGTCATTACATGGACTTAAGTTCCATCGGCTTTGTTGGCATGATTCTACATATCACATGTCTAGCAAGACCTTTGCCATTACAGGCAAAGGTCTTTTTTGCATTCATAAGCCTTTGTCTGTTGTGGGACAATAGATAAAACAAGGAGGAATGATGATGGATGCAGCAATTATTTTAGAGTACGGGTGGGTTCTTCTCGTACTGATTGGATTAGAAGGGATTTTAGCCGCTGATAATGCGCTGGTCATGGCTGTGATGGTGAAACACCTTCCAGAAAAGCAAAGGAAAAAAGCATTGTTTTACGGACTTGCGGGTGCGTTTGTCATGCGATTTGGTTCCCTGTTTCTTATTTCGTTTTTAGTGGATGTGTGGCAAGTTCAAGCCATTGGTGCAATTTATCTTCTTTATATTTCCATTCACCATATTTTAAAATCGCACGTATTTAAGAAAAAGGAATCAGACACAAACATGAAGCAAAGCGGCTTCTGGGCAACAGTCGTAAAAGTCGAGCTTGCTGATATCGCTTTTGCTGTCGATTCCATCTTAGCGGCGGTCGCATTAGCCGTAACTTTGCCGAAAACAAGTCTTCCGCAAATCGGTGGACTTGATGGCGGTCAATTTATTGTCATTCTTTTAGGTGGTATCATCGGTCTGATCATCATGAGATTTGCAGCGACTGTCTTTGTGAAACTGCTCAAAACAAGACCGAGCCTAGAAACAGCAGCCTTTGTCATTGTCGGGTGGGTTGGTGTGAAGCTCACGCTTTACACACTGTCACATCCAGCCATTGGTATCGTGTCCTCTCATTTTATTCATTCAACATTATGGAAAGTGATTTTCTGGACAGTGCTTCTCGCAATTGCAGCATTTGGCTGGTTTTTATCAAGTCCATCAAGAAAAGGCGGGCAACAAAACAAGGAAAAACAAGAGGTACGCCTAGAAGAGTAGGTTTTTTGAAAGAAATATCATTTCATTTTCATAACACGTATATTACAAATAAGGGGGAGATACCCCCTTATTTCTTTGCTTTTAGACGAAACATTGTAAAGTAGATGATGATATACATGTCATAATTGGGTAACAGGAAATGAATTCCTCATTTCTTCCTTTGCGCTTCCCTCATAAATTAGCTATCATAAATGAGTAATATAGGGAGAACTGAGGTGAAACCATTGCTTAGCCTTTTGTTTAAAAAAGGAAAGAAAAAGCAAACATTAGAGCAGTCGGCTATCAGTATTCAACAAGGTGATATCGAGCTGCAAAATGCATTAATAGAGCAATACAAACCATTTGTCGCTAAGACGGTTTCATCCGTTTGTAAACGATATATAGATGAAAAAGATGATGAATTCAGCATAGGCTTAATTGCCTTTAATGAAGCGATAGAAAAATACTCTGCTGAAAAAGGAAACTCACTCCTTGCTTTCGCAGAATTAATTATTAAAAGAAAAGTGATCGACTATATTCGAAAAGAAGCGAGAAATGCGCCAACGGTTCAAATGGACCTGCAAGAAAGTGAAAATGGCGAGTACTCTCAAAGCATGATTGAAGCAGAGCTGTCTACAAACGAATATAGACGTTTAATTGAACAAGAACACAGAAGAGAAGAAATTGAACATTTTAAAGAACGATTGAAAGTATACGGTCTCACGTTTCAAGAGCTGCTTGAACATTCACCAAAGCATGCAGATGCAAGGCAAAATGCCATTAAAGTAGCTCACACACTCGTTGAACACGATGAGCTCAGAACCATTTTATTTCAGAAAAAACAATTGCCAGTCAAACAGCTTGAAAAGCTAGTGGAAGTCAGCCGCAAAACGATTGAGAGAAATAGAAAATATATCATTGCGATGGCGATCATTATGACGGGTGATTATGTGTATTTGAAAGATTACCTTAAAGGGGTGCTTAATTCATGAGAAGAGGCATTATAGTAGAGAAAAACAAAAAATATGTCACGCTGCTGACCCCTGATGGACAATTTCTGCGGACAAAATATGAACAGCAAGATTATGAAATCGGTCAAGAAGTGACATTTCCGAATGAATCACGTCTCGAAAGAAAAAAAGCCGGTTTTTTTGACTTGCTTCGTTTACGTCCATTAAATGCAGGAATCCTATCAATCGCTGCGATTATTGTCGTGATTTTTACTATGATGCCATCTTTCTCAAGTCAAAAAGCATATGCATATATGACGATTGACATTAATCCAAGCTTTGAACTGAAGCTTGATCACAATTATCAAGTGATCGGTGTCACACCACTGAATAAAGATGCGAAACAAGTACTGGCCAGTATGAAGGATTTAGAAAAAAACGACATGACCAAAGTTGTGCAGGAAATCATAGATGACTGTGACAAAAAAGGTTATGTGAACCACTCTAAG
Organism: Bacillus sp. FSL W8-0920; assembly: GCF_038593215.1. Classification (NCBI taxonomy): domain Bacteria; kingdom Bacillati; phylum Bacillota; class Bacilli; order Caryophanales; family Bacillaceae; genus Bacillus; species Bacillus sp. FSL W8-0920. The sequence goes on from NZ_CP151974.1 coordinate 1,312,786, forward strand.
AGTATTTATATTTCAACGGTTTATGAAAACAAGCAGGACCATACATATAAAACCAACGTCAAAAGTAAAATTAACACCATCTCTGGTGAATATCAAAAGCGCGATTACAAGCTAGAAACTGTAGAAAGTGACCTGGAAACAAGAGAAAAAGCTCAAAAGGCAGGCATTTCAACAGGCACATATATCAGAAATCAAGAAATCCAAGACAAAGAACAAGAAGGCATTCAAAAGGATGAAGACGCAGCAGAGAGTGATGCTGTCAAAGAAGAAGAGCCTAAAAAAGATGATGAAGATCAAGCAGACAAAGACAAACAAGAAGACGTCAAGACAGACGATAGCGAAGAGATGAAGCCAGATCAAGAGGCTCCTGAAGCTGAAGACAAAGAGCAGAAGGATCAAGAGAGGGAAGAGCAAGGATCTATTCAAAAGCCACACCAAACAAAACCTGATGATAAAAGCAAAGACAATCAAATAAAGGAAGAAAAGGAACGTTCTATCGATAAAGAACAAAAAAAAAATCACTCAACGGAACCTGATGATAAAAGGAATCCAAACGGCACATCACGTGGTGGTGCTGAAAAGCACGCAAAAAAAAACGACAGGGATCAGAAACAGCCGTCCGCTGAACGAAAAAAAGACCATATGAAGAAGCAGGGAAAAGGTGCACCGTCCCCGTATCGTGAAAACCGGTTTGAGCACACATATGAACAATAAAAAAACGCCAGAATAGCTCCGGCGTATTTCACCATGTTTTTATTTAGATTGATTGCCCATTTGTGATTGAGCCTGTTGAACGAGTCGTTTTGTAATTTCACCGCCAACAGAACCATTTGCACGTGCGACTGTATCTGAACCGAGAGTCACGCCAAATTCTTGAGCGATCTCGTATTTAAATTGATCTAATGCTTGTTCTACTCCAGGAACAAGAAGCTGATTTCGATTTGCCATGTCCATATTCCTCCTTTCACCTCATGTTTGTTGCGCCTTCTTATTTTGAAGAAAACGGCGTACAATTATGCTGGCAATTGCTGCACAAAAAAACCGTGGTGACCTCATCACCTCGGTTTTCTTTTATCCTTATTTAGCTGCCTGTAGCGTATTAAACATCATTTCTTGCGCTGTACTTTGCAAGTGGGAAGTGAACACAGAGAAGACGGTAGAACTGATAATGCCTTTAATCAAATTCCATTGATTCTTCGTTAATTCTGTAAACTCTTCATGGAGCATGTCGGTCTGCTCCTCAGTCATTTCTCGTAAATTTGTTTCCTTTAACGGAAAATGTGTATGGTGATAAATAAAATCTAGGACGTGCGCATATGCTTCATAAAAACGGATTGGACTAATAACATCATCTGTTCGATCTGTGATCGTGTTAAATAAGGCAGATAAGATCATGCGAATGGCATCAAAGTCAAAAACTGATTTTAAATCCCTGACAATTAATAAAATAACGACCTGATCAATGGAGTACTTCTTGCCAAGCTCTGGATGACCAATCATATCTTTAATATCACGCTTGATCCAATTTTGAATCGCCGTCGATTTAAGAGACGTTAGCTCACACAAGTTGCCAAGCTCAACAATTTCATTTGTAGAAAGACCGTGCTCTGATTTTTGCTTCCGCCGTTCGAGCTTCTCAAAAAACGAAGGGATCTTTAACTCATCATATTCATGATCCTTATCGCCCTTTACAGATAGATTCAAAAGCTGAAGCGGAGTCAGATCTCCCTCTCCTTTTAGAGAATATAGAAGTCTCGTCATGTCAATTCTCGTTAATTTAAAAGTCACCATGTTCCACCTCATTTGTACGTCAAAAACGTGATTATTGATCTAATTCAACATCATAATCTCTTTTTGATGAAAATGCAAAATAAACTAAAATACAGAACGCGGCGTCACAATTTGTTCACTTTTCAGCTGTGGCAAAGTCGTAAATATTGAAGTGACGGGGCTTAAGCCGTTATGATAAACAGAAGGAATGATTCCTTTTTCCTTGCAATTTGAGACGTTTATTTTTATAATTTTATTAATAAGTTCAAATGAACTTAATATGACAGCGGAGGTTATGTATGGGTAAAAGAATATTTCTGTTTATATTAACGAACATTCTTGTTATCACTACGATTGGTATTGTACTGTCGGTTATTAGTGCAGCAACTGGTGTTGGTTCTTATATAGGAGCAGACGGTGGAATTAATTTGGTGGCACTGCTAGTATTCAGTGCAGTTGTTGGTTTTGTTGGCTCGTTCATGTCACTTGCGATGTCTCGCTGGATGGCAAAAATGATGATGGGTGTGCGTGTGTTAAACCCTGAAAAGGATTCATTAACATATGATGAGCAGCAGCTTGTTGACCGCGTGCACAGATTATCAAGAGCAGCAGGCCTTTCTAAAATGCCTGAGGTTGGTATTTATCAATCATCTGAAGTAAATGCTTTTGCGACAGGTCCTTCTAAGAGAAGATCACTTGTTGCCGTTTCAACTGGATTGCTTCATGAAATGGATGATGCAGCAGTTGAAGGTGTAATCGCTCATGAAGTTGCTCACGTTGCGAACGGTGATATGGTGACAATGACGCTGCTTCAAGGGATCGTCAACACGTTCGTTGTCTTCCTCTCAAGAATTGCGGCATGGATCGCAAGCCGCTTTGTTTCGCGTGAAGAGCTTGTTCCGATTGTTCATTTTATTGCAGTGATTGTTTTCCAAATCATTTTCTCTGTCCTAGGAAGCCTTGTCGTGTTTGCATATTCTAGACACCGTGAATTCCATGCAGACCGAGGCGGAGCTGACCTTGCCGGTAAAGATAAAATGGTTCATGCGCTTCGCTCACTTGAGGCGTATACGTCAAGAATCAAAGATGATGATCAAACAGCAGTTGCTACGCTTAAAATCAGTGGTAAACGAAAAGCTTCTCTTTTCTCAACACACCCTGATTTAAACGAAAGAATCAGAAGACTAGAAGCAAAATAAGAAAGACGAAAAGACATTCTACATCAGGATGTCTTTTTCTTTTTGATGAAAAAGAAAATAAAGCATAAAATATCTTTAAAATCATGTCTCTTTTCATTAAAATGATAAAGTATTCGAAAAGATAGATAAAAGAAGGAATGACAATGAATCCTATCAAAAAGCTAATTGACCGGCTGTCAGCATTTCAGCTGATTGCCCTCTATTATTTTCTTGCTGTAACCGTATCACTTATTCTTCTCAGCCTCCCAGTGGCTCATCAAGAGGGAGTGAAATGGACATTTATTGATGCTCTATTTACGGCGGTGAGTGCGGTAAGTGTCACAGGACTCACTGTCGTTGATACCTCGCAAACATTTAGTGTGGCAGGTATGTGGATCCTTGCGTTTGTCCTGCAAATCGGAGGTATCGGCATTATGACGCTCGGTACCTTTGTGTGGATTGTCATGCGAAAAAGGATTGGGATTAAAGAAAGAAAGCTCATCATGGCAGATCAAAACCAGAGCAATTTATCAGGTATTGTGAAATTAATGAAGCAGGTCTTATATTTAATTTTGCTCATTGAGTTTTTAGGCGGTCTGATTTTAAGCATGTATTTTCTCAAATATTACGATGTGCAAGGAGCATTCTTGCATGGCTTCTTCTCAAGTATTAGTGCGACCACCAATGGGGGCTTCGATATTACAGGGAACTCGCTCATCCCTTACAAGGATGATTATTTTGTCCAATTTATTACGATGCTGCTGATCATCTTTGGAGCGATTGGCTTTCCTGTGCTCGTCGAAGTAAAGGATTATTTATTTAATCAGGACCGAAAGCACGCATCGTTTTCATTGTTTACAAAAATCACAACGATTACGTTTGGCGGTCTTGTCGTTGTTGGAGCGATTGGCATATATGCACTTGAAGCCGGGTTCAGCTTCCTAGGGAAAAGCTGGCACGAAATCTTGTTTTATTCTTTTTTCCAATCGACCGCAACAAGAAGTGGGGGGTTGACAACATTAGATATTACCCAGCTGACAGAACCGACCCTTTTATTTCTATGTATGCTTATGTTTATCGGGGCTTCCCCAAGCTCTGTGGGAGGCGGAATTCGAACAACTACGTTTGCCCTTAATTTACTCGCACTGTTTCATTTTGCTAGGGGAAATAAGTCCATTAAAATTTTCAAAAGAGAGCTTCATCAAGCGGATATTAACAAATCCTTGATGGTGACGATGATGGCCTTTATTTTGGTGTTTGGCGCTACGTTCCTGTTATCCTTATCCGAGCATAATACACTTCTAGAAAATTTATTTGAAGTTTGCTCTGCATTCGGAACAACAGGGCTATCGCTAGGAATCACCTCGGACCTTACGGTGTTCGGTAAATGTATCATTATGGTCGTCATGTTTATTGGACGGATCGGCATTCCAAGCTTCTTATATTTAATTGGCCGAAGAGAAAGCGAAGCGAATTATCATTATCCGAAAGAGCGCGTCATCATCGGCTAAACAGCATTCCGAGCGAATGCTGTTTTTTTATTTCCATTATCTAACTGGCTAAATCACATGGGATGTTCGCAATCTATAGGTAAGAGGTGAACGAGACGTGCTGGATGTAATATGGAAAGCAATTGTCATGCTGCTAGTTGGTACCTTGCTGCTGAGAATAGCAGGGCCTAAATCCATTAGTCAATTAACTGTTCAACAAACAGTGATCATGATTTCAATCGGATCGATTATTATCCAACCCTTTATTGAGCACAATTTACTTGAAACGATTTATGCCGCCGCTACATTTATCATTGCACTCGTCATCATGGAAAAATTGTCTATCCAATCTGATTTCTTTGAAAAATTGGTTTCAGGGAAATCTGTCGTCATTTTGCAGGATGGAGAAATGCTTGATCACAAACTTAAGAAAACGCGGCTCACAAGGGATGAATTCAAAATGCGCTTAAAGCAGCAAGGCATTACAGACATCAGCAGTCTCAAAAAAGCCACCCTAGAAGCCAATGGACAAATCGGCTATGAGTTAAAGCCAGAGGAAAAGCCGGTGACGGTCAAACAAATGAAGGAACTTCTAGACCAATTAAGAGAAGAACTAAATATGTCAAAAAAGGACTGATTTCAGATGAAAAGAAAAGCAGCGAAAAATGAAGCACTGACAAATAATATGACACCGACAGAAAGCATGGCACATGATCAAGGACAAACCCAATTTGATGAACATTCAAGAGATCGTCAAGCAAACCGAAATTCTCATAAAGGGAAACAAGGGGGAGGATCTCGTGACTAAGAAGCATGTAAAAAGCAAGGACATGAAAGACCATAAAAAGCCAATGGACCCAGATATCTTAGAAGAGGAATTTGGTAGTGAGCTTGGAGATATCAACAGCAGCAAATGGATTGATACGCTTGTAAAGCCTAAGAAAGATGCTGAATGTCACAATGGACACATGAATGAAAAATAGAAAAAACGATCCGCGCGGGATCGTTTTTTATTTGCTATAACTGCCCTGCCTGCCGGTGATTGTACGCATGAGATTGGTCATTTTGAGCTCAATCACTGGCTGTGCAACGGTTTTAACAAAGGTGCTAGACAGGGTAAAGGTTAACAGAATGGTCAGCAGCAATAACATGACCACACTTGCTGCATTCAAGGCCCAGTCATCAAACCAAGTCGTTCTAAGCAGCTTAATTACAAAGCCATGTAATAAATACACATATAACGTTCTTGTGCCCCATTTTGTAAAGAAGAAACGGCGTGTTGGCACTAAAGCAAAGAAGCTGAATGTAGCGCCGAATGCAAGCAGATACCATGTCATTCGTTTCATTGCCGCAATCACTCCCTCATCACCAAGAGAAGCATATGACTGTGATCCAAATAAGAAGGAATAATCAAATTCATAGAAATAGCAAAACAAGAATACAGCCATTAATACAAGAAGTGCTGACAGCTTTCCTTTACTTGTACGGATGAATTCAAAATGCTGCTTTTTTAAATAGAAGCCTGCTAAAAACATTGGCAAAAAGACAAACGTACGCGATAAGCTCAGTGTATTGCTAATACTGTCCACGTAACCGACAAGTAACGCAATCGACAAACTGACGATCATCGCCCAGTGAAATGGCAGTTTAGAAAAAGGAATGAGCAGCAAATTCCAAAAGAATAAACTAATTAAAAACCATAAAGACCATTGCGGATCAATTGGATTTAAATTGGCCATGCTTTGATCCTGCAAGAGATAATAGTAAACGGAATAGATCACCTGAAAAATGAAATATGGGATGATCAGCTTAATAGCAACTTTTTTCATAAAACCTGGCTTTCTAAACCCTTTTGCAAAGAAGCCGGAAACCAAAATAAAGGCAGGCATATGAAAAGTATAAATAAACTTGTATAAATAAAGCATCCAATCATTATCATGAATGAATGATCGTAACAAATGACCAAAAACAACTAGAAAAATCAGAAGAAATTTCGCATTATCAAAATAACTATCTCGTGAAGATACCATAACATCACCTTTCCTGCTCGATTTTAAACATAAATGTTCTAAGTGCACTGTTCCCGTATTTGCCCCATTTTAAAATACATTTTGGCTCATTTCGCTATTTGATGTGAAATTGTAGAACGGCTGTAAAAGAAGCGTAAGAAAAGAGAATCGAGGTTCGATCCTGTCATCCAAATGAAATAAATGAGACAGTCTTCGTGTAAAAAGTTATCTTTTTTTATGAGTCGAATGAAGGAACAATGAAAATATTGTAGAAATATTGTAGAGGAATGAGGCTGGAAAAGGAGTGTAAGAGAATGACTGAAACGCTCGATGGCGCAGAAGATATCAGAAAATTAGAAAAAGAGAACGAATATTTGCGAACAGAGTTGATGCAGCAAAAAATGCTGTTAAATAAGACGTTAGATGCCATTTTTATATTTGATCAGCACCTCAACATCATCCAAGCCAATGAAGCAACATGCAGGCTTGTACAGACACCGAAAGAAGACCTCCTCAATAAATCCGTTCTAGATTTCCTTTACGGCATCCCGAAAGATAAAATTGAATGCTCACTCGATCTATTTTTTCGAAAAGGTACGTTAAAAAGAGAAATCTCCATTCAGCTGGAAAATGGTGAAACAAAATACATTGAATTTGTCGCAGAGCACGACACCATGAATCAGCAATATATTGTCGTCATGCGAGATATTTCCTCAAAGAAAATATTAGAACGAGAACGCTCCATGAATGAGCAGCTGTTCAAAGATTTGTTTGACCGAGCCATTGACGGGATGGTCATTTTTGATCAGGATGGCTGCATGATTGATGCGAATCATTCTTTTTGTCAGAGCTTTGAGCTGCAAAAGACTGATTTAACCGATCGCTATTTACATGAATTTGTCGACGAAGAAAATCTTCCATCCTTACAGCACCTTTTAACGTCACTTAAAGAAACAGGGAAAGCAAAAGGAGAGCTTCCTGTTACTCTACAATCTGGCCAGTACAAATTATTCGAGCTCACCATTACATCAAATGTGATGAGCGGTTTTTATATGTCCATCATGCGGGATATTACAGAAAAAAGGTTAATGGAAGAAAAGCTGTTAAAAAGTGAGGAACGCTTTAGAGAAATTTTTGAAAATGCAATGGATGCGATCATCATATGGGCGGATGATGGAGAGATTGTGAGAGCCAATGAATCAGCCTGCCGCATTTTTGAATTGCCTATGCATTCACTGATTGGCAAGAAACTCACAGACTTTCTCGTGAAATCTGATCAGAGATATAGACCGACTAGAAGACGATATATTCGGAATCATGAAATAAGGGAAGAGCTTTTGTTCAGAATGGCAAATGGTCAGTTTAAAGAGCTCGAGTTTACATCAAAGCATGCGGTATTAGAAGGACAGCACTTAACCATTTTACGTAATGTGAGTGATCGAAAAAGGATGGAGGAGGAGCTGCGCGAAAGTGAGCTCAAATTCCGTAAAGTATTTAATGGATCAATGGACGGCATTGTTCTGTTTGATAACCAATACCGCATTATCGAAGTCAATCCATCCGCAAGCGAGCTACTAGGATTGAAAAGTGATCATTTAACGGAAATGAACCTTTTCCACATCCTTGCGCCTTATCAAATTGAACATTTGGCACAGCCTGCCCAGGCGATGTCATTAGATGAAATGGACAATGAAGTGCCATTTGTGCTGAACCACCCAGATCAGCGGATATTGGAATTCTCTTTTAAACGCAACATCATTCATAATATGAATTTGGCGATCTTTAGAGATGTGACAGAGCGGAAGGAATTAGAAGAACGGGTGAGAAAATCAGATACCCTTCATGTGGTCGGAGAGCTTGCCGCTGGAATTGCGCATGAAATTAGAAACCCGATGACAGCATTAAAAGGCTTCATTCAGCTGCTAAAAGGAAATATAGAAGGGGAGTATTCGCTCTATTTCAATGTCATCACTTCAGAGCTGAAAAGAATTGAATCGATCATCACCGAATTTTTGATTTTAGCAAAGCCGCAAGCCATCGTATTTGAAGAAAAAAATGTGGTGCAAATTGTGAAAGACACGATGGATCTGTTGCACGCACAGGCGAATCTTGGCAACGTTCAAATGCATCTCAATGTGATTGATGAGATTCCGCTCATTTATTGTGAACAAAACCAATTAAAACAAGTCTTTATTAACATTTTAAAAAATGCAATTGAAGTCATGCCGAGAAAAGGAAATGTCTATGTGAGCATTCAGCGGAAGGGCGAAGAGCATATTGTCATTTCACTGCGGGATGAAGGCTGCGGAATGGCAGAGGACAAGCTGAGGCGTCTAGGGGAACCATTTTATACGACAAAAGAAAGAGGAACTGGACTTGGCTTAATGGTTAGTTATAAAATTATTGAAGAGCATCAAGGAACGATTGAGGTAGAAAGTGAGGAAGGGATAGGAACCGTCTTTCATCTCACGCTGCCACTGAGGCAGAAGAAACAAGAAGGAGAGCATTAACGTGTATTATACCGTCTATCACGCACCAATTGGGGCACTATACATACTAGAAAAAGACGACGCCATCATCGAAGTGATGTTTGATGATGAGCCGTTTTTAGCAAAAAAACAGGAAGCCAATCTAAAAGAAGAAGAAACGTCTGTATTACAAGAAGCAAAAAAGCAGCTAGATGAATATTTCAAGGGTGAGCGCCAAGAATTCGATCTCCCGCTCAAGCAAAAGGGAACTTCGTTTCAAGAGCAAGTGTGGGCAGCACTTTCGACTATTCCGTATGGTGAATCAAAAAGTTATGCAGACATTGCAGAAGCAATTGGTAACCCAAAGGCTGTGAGAGCGATTGGACAAGCCAATAGACGCAATGCATTACCTATTTTTATCCCTTGTCACAGAGTGATTGGAAAAGACCGTTCTCTGACGGGCTATGCAGGAACGAAGACAGATATAAAAGCGGTTCTGCTTGAATTAGAAGGTATCCCATTTGTTCAAAAATAAATCGATTGACCTGTTCCAAATGTTTTCCAAGCGACATATCCTTTTATTAAGCTAAAAAAGTTGGTTGAGGGAAAAAGGAGGGCGCTAGGGAATGTTTTGGGACAAAAAGAATAAAATGTATGCCGTCACATCACTATGTGTCAAAATGAAGGTTTTGACAGAAGAACAGAAAAAAGAAATTTTAGCAAAAACGAATGAAATAAAAAAGCGCGGTGCTCTTAAATAAGAAGTACACGGCGCTTTTTTTATGATCAGAGTGAGATGCTTTCAGTGAACAGAGCATCAATCTCTTCTGTATAGTTTGACGTGATAATCCCTTTCTCTGTAATGATCCCTGAAATGAGATGGTGAGGAGTGACATCAAAGGCGGGATTGAATACCTGAACATCAGGTGGTGCAATTTGGACGCCGTTTAATTCCTTTACTTCCAGCGGGTCACGCTCTTCTATTGGAATATCTGCCCCGTTTTTGGTTGAGATATCAAAGGTAGAAAGCGGTGCAGCTATAAAAAACGGAATTTGAAAATGCTTGGCTAAAATGGCGAGACTTAACGTGCCAATCTTGTTTGCCGTATCTCCATTACGGGCAATGCGATCAGCTCCAACAATGACTGCAGAAATTTGTTTTTCTTTCATCGTATGGGCTGCCATGTTATCTGTAATGAGCGTCACATCTACGCCGCCTTGCATGAGTTCCCATGTTGTCAGCCTAGCCCCTTGGAGAACAGGACGTGTTTCACAGGCATAAATGTGAAGGTCGAGATTTTTCTTTTTGGCTAAATAAAATGGAGCAAGGGCTGTTCCGTACCGGCTCGTGGCGATGGAGCCTGCATTGCAAATGGTCATAATCCGATCACCCGATTTAAAGAGCTGGAGTGCATTTTGACCGATTTGTCTGCATGTTTCTTCATCTTCAATTTGAATTTGAATGGCCTCATGGACAAGGTCTGTTTTGGCTGCATTGACCGAAGCTGCACGATCAATGCGCTGCAACAATCGCTCTAATGCCCAGGCTAGATTCACAGCGGTTGGACGAGCACTGTTTAAATATTCTTTTATCTGAATGACTTCTTGTCTAAACACATCAATTTCTTCTGTCTCAATGTCTTGGGCACTGAGCGCCAGTCCAAAAGCTGCTGTAATGCCAATGGCAGGTGCTCCCCGCACTTTTAACGTGACAATGGCATCATACACGTCTTCTTTTGTATATAGATGCTCAAACTCAGTTTCAGCCGGTAATTTTTGCTGATTCAAAATGTTAATATAGTTTTCTTCCCATTCGACAGAACGGGGGACTTCAAATTCTTTAGACAAAACCCGTCACTCCTTTACAGATTGCTGGAATAATGCGACGAGGTCAGACGCTGTTTCCACTGCATGATATTGTTTGATGAATGTTTTTCCGAGCGTAAGTGCTGCTTTTTTCTGCTGAATCCGTTTAGATGGTGATGGAATCGCATCGAGATCAGCGGCATGAGCAAGGCCAATCGTTCGGCGGACAAGTTCACAGCCCGCAAAGCCTGTCGCTTCTTTTAAAATACGGTCAAAGGTTGTTTCTAAAAAACTGTCTGATACACTAAACGCTTCAATGCTGTCTTCTTTCCAAGCTTTTGCGAACACTTCTTTGAATGTTGCCCATACATTGACGACATGGTCAAAAAGGTGCTGCTGATCATGTTCATTCTCACGGGACAAAGCATTTAGGAACAGGTTAGCGATAAAATGACCAATATCGAATCCGAAGGGACCATAAAAAGCGAATTCTGGATCAATGATTTTTGTTTCCGTCTCACTTGCAAAAATACTGCCTGTATGAAGATCTCCATGAACAAGTGTTTCGGCAGATGTCAGGAAAATACGCTTCAATTCAGCTGCTTTTGCCTGCACTTCAAGATCTGCCCAAAGCGCTTCGGCAGCTTCTCTTAATTCTTCTTCGAAATCATTTGTGCCGCTATCAAAGAAAGGATCTGTGAAGACGAGCTTTTCGGTAATGTCACAAAGGTCCGGATTCGTAAATTGCTTCACAAATTGTTTTTTAATTTTAGGATTTGTGGCAAAGTCAGAAGTGTAAAAAAGTGTTTTTCCTAAAAATTCTCCGACATGATCGGATAAATGCGGATATTGTTTTCCGGCAATTAGCCCTTTTCTGACGATTTCGAGGTGTGATAGATCCTCCATTGCCGTCACAGCAAGAGCTGTATCTGAATAATAGACTGCTGGTACGAGGTGCGGTGTATACTCTGACTGCTTGATCAGGGCAGTACTTTCGATTCTCGCACGGTCTAATGTAAGCGGCCAGCTCTCTCCGACCACCTTGGCGTAGGGCAGTGCCTGCTTGATGATCAAACCTTTTTCTTGTTTATGATCAAAAATATGAAAGACGTAATTTAAATTCCCGTCCCCGATTTCCGTACATGTCAAATGACTACTTTCTTGGATCAAGCCAAGTCTAATTGCGAGTGCAACTGCTGAGCTTTCTGTTAATTCTTCATATGATGCCGTAAGTGTAACCAATTGCTTCCCCTCCAAATCATATAAAAAAGCCTCTTTCTCCTGAGAGAAAGAGGCTTGATGGTGTGTATGCTCAAAGCCTCTCTTATCTCTCAGCACATACGTCTGATGGAATTAGCACCGTGCCCTATAAGACAATTGTCTTGGCGCTTACTTGCTGCGCCCCACTTCACAGTGGTATTAACGGTCGGTTGCTGTTGGGGTCAAAAGGCCAAATCCCTCGCCCAACTCTCGATAAGAGAAATCAATATGTCATTGTCTCGTGTCTGTTTGCATTTCTTAATTCAAGATATTATCAGAGCTGCGCTTCACATGTCAATCCTTTTTCAAAATTGCTTTACAATTCGTAAAACAATCCATTACAGTATTTGTATTGCTACGTAACTTGAATAGAAGGTGAAGAAAAATGGAATTCCAGCAATCAGATGTATTGAAACAATTACCGACACAATTTTTTGCATCCCTTGTCCAAAAGGTCCAGAAAAAGGTGCAGGAAGGCGCAGATATTATTAATTTAGGGCAGGGAAATCCTGACCAGCCAACTCCCGCGCACATTGTAAAAGCCATGCAGGAAGCGGTATTAAAACCTGAAAATCATCAATACTCGTCATTCCGCGGAACAGCGAAATTAAAAAAGGCTGCCGCTGCCTTTTATGAAAGAGAATATGGTGTCACGCTTGATCCGATGACGGAAATTGCGATTTTATTTGGCGGGAAAGCAGGGCTTGTTGAGCTGCCGCAATGCCTGCTGAATCCGGGTGATACGCTCCTTGTTCCAGACCCAGGTTATCCTGATTATTGGTCAGGTGCTGTGCTTGCTGAAGCTCAGATGGTGACGCTGCCGCTTCTTGAACAAAATGATTTTTTACCTGACTATGACAGGTTGCCTGAGGATGTTAAGGAAAAAGCAAAGTTGATGTATTTAAATTATCCCAACAATCCGACAGGTGCCACGGCAAGCCGTTCATTTTTTGAAGAAACCGTTACATTCGCAAAAGATCACAAGCTATGTGTTGTCCATGATTTTGCCTATGGCGGCATTGGGTTTGATGGGGAAAAGCCAATCAGCTTTTTGCAAACAGATGGAGCGAAAGAGACAGGAATTGAAATATACACATTGTCTAAAACGTATAATATGGCCGGCTGGAGAGTAGGTTTTGCAGCAGGAAATCCGTCTGTTATTGAAGCGATTGAGCTTTATCAGGATCACCTGTTTGTTTCACTGTTCAAAGCCACTCAAGATGCGGCAGCGGAAGCTTTGTTAAGCGACCAAACGTGCGTACAGGTGCAAAATGATCGATATGAGAATCGGCGAAATGTGTGGATTGCTGCCTGCAAGGAGATTGGCTGGGAGGTCACTGCACCAAAGGGGTCGTTTTTTGCTTGGCTAAAGGTGCCAGAAGGATATTCATCTGAATCTTTTGCTGGCGTATTATTAGAGAAAGCACATGTGGTTGTGGCGCCGGGGAATGGGTTTGGTACTCACGGTGAAGGATACGTGAGAGTAGGACTTTTAACAAATGAGGAGCGGTTAAAAGAAGCCGCTCGGCGAATCGATTCCTTGAATCTGTTTGAAAATAAGCCATTGACAACATGAATAAACGGTGCGATAATTCAGACAATATTTAAGAAAATTGAATATTCTTATCAAGAGTAGGCAGAGGGACTAGCCCAATGAAGCCCGGCAACCGACTTCCATGAAGCACGGTGCTAATTCTTGCAGCAAGCGCTGAGAGATAAGATTCGGATGAATGACACGAAACAACCTCTTTAAGGCGCTGATAAAGCACTTGGAGAGGTTTTTTTATTGACCATATGCATGACGCAATCGAAAGGGGATTCCTAGTGAGTGAATTACTGGCAACATACGTATTAACACATCGAGAGGATGAACAAGTAAACCGAAAAGCGGAGCAGATCGCGCTTGGTTTAACAGTTGGATCATGGACGGATTTGCCGCAGCTCAAAAAAGAGCAGCTTCAAAAGCATAAAGGCCGGGTGGAAAAGGTATCAGAAAAGTTTGCTCCAGCCGAAAATGGCCTATATCAATCTGAGGTGACCATTGCTTATCCTGAGGCTAACTTTTCAGCGGATATTCCGGCCGTTTTGACGACGATCTTTGGAAAGCTTTCACTAGATGGAAAAGTGAAGCTAATCGACATTCAATTCTCGGATCGATTGAAAAGAAGTCTGCCAGGACCGGTATTTGGAATTGATGGCATACGAAAAAAAGTAGGCGTGTTTGATCGACCTTTGTTGATGAGTATTTTTAAAGGTGTCATTGGCCGTGATATGGCAGATTTAAAAGAACAGCTCCGTTTACAAGCATTAGGCAGCGTTGACTTTATCAAAGACGATGAAATTTTATTTGAGAGCCCACTAGCCCCTTTTGAAGAACGAATCAAAGAAGGAAAAAAGATATTAAAAGAAACATATGAAGAGACAGGGCACCGAACGCTATATGCCGTTAATTTAACTGGCAGAACCTTTGAACTAAAGGATCGAGCAAGAAAGGCAGCTGAGCTTGGAGCAGATGCACTCTTATTCAATGTTTTTGCCTACGGGTTAGATGTCATGCAAAGCTTAGCTGAGGATCCAGATATTCGATTGCCTATTATGGCCCATCCCGCAGTAAGCGGCGCTTTGACATCATCGCACGAATATGGATTCTCCCATTCTCTTCTTTTAGGTAAATTAAATCGATATGCTGGCGCTGATTTGAGTCTTTTTCCCTCACCGTATGGGTCGGTCGCACTTCCGAAAAAAGATGCCTTTGGAATCTATGAAGCTTGTGTAAAAGAGGATTCGGTTCAAAAAACGTTCCCTGTTCCGTCAGCAGGCATTCATCCTGGAATGGTTCCAGTTTTGATGAAAGATTTTGGACTCGATCATGTGATAAATGCTGGTGGAGGAATTCACGGACATCCGCGTGGAGCCATCGGCGGAGGGAAAGCATTTCGATCGATCATTGATGCGGTGATACATGGAGAGTCGATCCAAGAGAAGGCAGCTTCTTGCCAAGACTTAAAAGCAGCACTTGAACTATGGGGAAGGGTAGCAGAATAAATGAAAAAACCAATTGTATGTTGTGATTTTGATGGAACCATTACGAAAAATGATAATATCATTCGCATCATGAAACACTTTGCACCAAGTGAATGGACGAAGCTGAAGGACGATGTTCTCACAAAGGAGATCACCATTCAAGAAGGCGTCGGGCAGATGTTTCAATTACTGACGAGTGATCAAAAAGAAGCCATTCAATCGTTTATTTTAGAAGATACAGAGATTCGAGAAGGATTCAAGCAATTTGTTGATCATGTGAAAAAGGCTGATATTCCCTTCTATGTGCTAAGCGGCGGGATGGACTTTTTTGTTTATCCCATACTCGAGGGCATTGTGGATCGAGACGATATTTATTGCAATCATGCGTCATTTGGGGAAGAGCATATTCAGATTGAATGGCCGCATGCCTGCGATTCGCAATGTCAAAATGGCTGCGGATGCTGCAAGCCGTCAATCATTCGAGAGCTGACCTGTGAGAATGACTTCATTATCATGATTGGAGATTCAGTCACCGATGTGGAGGCGGCAAAGCATGCGGATCTCACATTTGCGCGTGACTACTTGCTAAACGAATGTAAAGAGCTCGGGCTTGTCCATCTAGAGTATGAAACATTTATTGATCTTAAAGCACAATTTGATCAAATAAAGGAAGTGAAGGAATGGCAGACGCAAAGAGCAAGCGCTGGCAGGAGCTAGCAGACGTCAAACGTGAACTGGCACAAAGAGACTGGTTTTACGGAACAAGCGGCAATTTATCGATCAAGGTGTCGGATGATCCAATCACGTTTTTGGTGACGGCAAGCGGTAAAGATAAACGAAAAGAAACAGA
Organism: Bacillus sp. FSL W8-0920; assembly: GCF_038593215.1. Taxonomy (NCBI): domain Bacteria; kingdom Bacillati; phylum Bacillota; class Bacilli; order Caryophanales; family Bacillaceae; genus Bacillus; species Bacillus sp. FSL W8-0920. Next base: position 1,328,641 of record NZ_CP151974.1, read on the forward strand.
TGAAGACTTTGTTTTAGTAAATGCAGCAGGTAAGCCTGTTGATCCGAACGAACCGCTTAGACCATCAGCTGAAACATTGCTTCACAACTACGTGTATGAGCAGACGAATGCAGGCTGCTGTCTCCATGTTCATACAATCGATAATAATGTGATGTCTGAGCTGTATGGGGATAGGGGCGAGGTTCGTTTCAAAGGAAACGAAATCATCAAAGCGCTTGGTTACTGGGAAGAGGATGCAGAAGTGTCGTTACCGATTATTGAAAATCCAGCCCATATCCCGCATCTTGCAGCACAATTTGCAAAGCATCTCACTGAAGAGTCGGAATCAGGTGCTGTGCTCATTCGAAATCACGGCATCACAGTCTGGGGAAAAACAGCCTCAGAAGCAAAACGAGTATTAGAGGCGTATGAATTTTTGTTTAGCTACCACTTGAAATTAACGCTTTATCAAAAGCAGCTTGTCACATAAAAAGGAGGAAAAGCACATGGCGACGATTTTGATTCATAACGAAGAGAACACATTACTTGAAAGCGAGCAAGAGGTGGCAGCCTATTTAGAAAACCAAGGGGTCATTTATGAGCATTGGGATATTGCAAAGCTTCCAAACCGATTATCAGAAAAGTATGATTTAACAGATGAGGAAAAGGAAGAGATTTTGACTGTTTTCCAAAAGGAAATCGAGAGTATATCTGAAAAACGAGGATACAAAGCGCAGGATGTGATTTCATTATCTGACGCCACACCAAACCTAGATGACCTGCTCCAAAATTTTCAGCGTGAGCATCACCATACAGATGACGAAGTACGCTTTATTGTAAGCGGACATGGAATCTTTGCCATTCAAGGTAAGGATGGCGTCTTTTTTGACGTGAGACTGAATCCAGGCGATTTAATTTCTGTTCCGCCACATATTCGTCACTATTTTACACTTCAAAAGGATCGAAAAGTGGTTGCCGTTCGCATATTTGTCACAACTGAGGGCTGGGTGCCAATTTACGAGGAAGAAAAGGTTTAATGACAAAAGCTGATCATTCCGCATGAGGCGGAAGATCAGCTTTTTTTTAGGGAAATAGACATAAAATGAGAAAGAAAATAGTTGATTTTGATCTTCTACATAGGATAAAATTCTGTTTAATCCATGTGTCAGTCCTGTCCAAATTTGAAGTTTACCCCCAAATATGATTGGGTAAGAGGTCTTTAGGCTGTAAAAAATTAAATAAAATTAGCATATTTAATTTAATTTACAAATAAAGTATAATTTTGGTGTCGGATCATTTTGAGCATAGACAGTCGAATTCATTGCGGGAGCTGAGATCATGAATATTTATGTAAGGAAAGAACAATTGCTAATGTCCATTGATGAGAAGAGAAAACAGATGGTAGAAGCTGCTCAAGCAGAAGGCTACACTGGTGAGACGACAATTAAATATAGTCAAGAACTGGACAACCTGATGAATGAGTATCAGCATCTCCTTTTTCATGAGAAACAATCTGCCCCCTCCTTTCATGATCTTGTATCTCAAATGAGTCTTCTATCTGTGAACCGTCCCTCTTATTGACATGAAAAAACCGGTCTTGCCTAAGCAAAACCGGCTGAATGTTTCAGCTATGCTGAGTGAGCAGAAGGAAGCATGATCATGACGGTTGTTCCTTTATTCACTTCGCTCTCGATATCAATTGTTCCGCCATACATCGAAATGATTCGTTTACACACAACAAGCCCAAGACCTGTCCCTTTTTCCTTCGACGTAATAAAAGGGAGGAAGATATGTTTTAACATTTCTTCTTGTATGCCCTCGCCTGTATCCTTCACTTTAATAATGACATGTTCTTTTTCAGCCTCAATTAAAATCTTCAAATGACCGCCATTTGGCATCGCTTCTAACGAGTTCTTCGCTACATTTAATACGACTTGTTTAATGTGATCCTTTGTGCAATATACCCCAACATCTCGAATCGTATTAATTTGCAAATCAACCTCAACATTATAAAGGTTCGCCTCAGAGAAAACGATCGGCATGATCTCACTGACAATTTCTTTGACAGAGTTATTCTGCCATTTTTCTGCCGTTGGTTTCCCTAATACAAGAAACTCACTGACGATTTGATTGATTCGTTTAATTTCTTCTTCAATGACAGAAAAATAGAGCTGATCTTCTTCAGAGTGATACTTCTTTTGCAAAAGCTGTATAAATCCACTAATCCCTGTTAATGGGTTGCGAATTTCGTGTGCCGTACTTGCTGCGAGGGTTCCGATTAATTCAAGCTTTTGCGCTTCATTTTGGTGACGCTCCTGCTGGGTTTGACGCCTTAAAATGACATATTGAACAAGTGTGAATAAAATATTTAATAAAATAAAAGCACTGGATAAAGGGATCAGCATAACAGACAGCACTTCACCTGTAGAAGCGCGTTGCGGATAGACCTCTAGCTTCCAGCTGTTTTCATCTAAATATGTAGACACGGTGCTGCCATTTTCTGATGCTGGCTGTGGACCACTTGTAAACACGACATGTCCATTTTGATTCAGCATCTTAAAATGAAGATCAGGGTTCAATACATTCATAATATTTCTTAAATAATCAATTTGAATGGCGGCGACTAGCACATTGGTGACTTCTTCGTTTTCATCCAGCACAGGCACGCAAATGGAAAGAATCCGCTGTTTTGTAATTCGGCTCACATAGTTATCTGTGATCACCGTCTGCTTGGTCACTTGAATGCGCTTAAAGTAATCTCTGAATGATAGGTTGATTTTTTCCTTTAATGGTGTGGTGCTTACTGTTACATTTCCTTTTTTGTCTAGGAGATACAGGCCTGAAAAACGAGGTTCTTGTTTATAGATTTTCTCTAGGATGTTTTTTACTTTTTTCGTCTCAAGAGGCTGGTCAAATCCCATGGCAAGTGAAGTTAATCTCGCTTCTGTTTCACTAATTAAATAATTCATTTGGTTTTTGTGAATATTTAACATAAGTGTAGCAGTTTGTTTGTTTTTTAAGTCGATTTTTTCCGTTTCTTTTTCATAGATAAAATAACTAATGATTAGGGTTGGAATCATGACCAAAATAAGGTACAGCCTGATCTTCTTCCAAAACCCTTTCAGTATACTCATCATTCATCGCTCCAACGTATTACCTAATAGACTTATTATAGCATTGAACCTATGTTTATTACGATGACTTGTGTGATTTTTAAAAAATTAGGTGATTCGTTCTGGTCTCATTTTCATGCTAAAGATAGATCAAAATGTTGACATTTTACTTATTGTTTATTAATGTCACATTAGTGGGGTGTATTTCATAAAGGATGATAAAAAATGGAAAATCATAATGTTGAAAAATCTTTGAAATTATTTATTGTATTATCACGTGCCTATCGCTCAATTAATCATCACATGAACAAACATATTGTGAAGCACGGGCTGAATCCGACTGAATTTGCAGTATTAGAATTGCTGTATCATAAAGGGGATCAGCCGCTTCAGCAAATCGGTGATAAGATTTTACTTGCAAGCGGCAGCATCACGTATGTGGTCGATAAATTGGAGAAGAAAGAACTCCTTAGCCGTAAGGCTTGTGCAGAAGACCGCAGGGTCACATTTGCGCATATTACCGAGCAGGGACGAGCTTTGCTTGATGATATCTTCCCAGATCATGCGAAAGAAATTCATGAGATGATCAGTGTCCTGAGCGAAGAAGAGAAGGATGCCTGCATTGACATGCTTAAACATGTGGGACTGCGTGCAAAACATTTATATGATCATAAAGAATAAATAAAAAAGGAAGCCGAGGGCTCCCTTTTTTATTTTGCTTTTTTCTCAATCGGTAAAATAAGTACTTCTACGCGTCGGTTTTTACTTCTGCCTTCTGCTGTGTCATTTGAAGCGATTGGCTTGAATTCACCGAAACCTTTTGTACTAAAGTTTTCTTGGTTTAAATTGCTGTTCTCAAGAAGAATACTTAAAAAGTTTACAGCACGTATGGCACTTAAATACCAGTTGGATTCAAATTCTGAATTTCTGATCGGAACATTATCAGTATGTCCGCTAATGACGATGTCACGAGCGGGGTTAATGACGAGTAGTTTTGAGATTTCCTTTGCTAACGGGACATCTTGAGGTCGAATAATCGCCCGGCCAGAATCAAAGAAGATACTGTCTTCTATCGTAATGAGCAAACCTTCGTCCGTGAGCTTTGTTTCGAGCTTAGCTCCAAGTTTCTTATTGGCAATGAAGGAATCCACTTGCTTTTTGACCTTTGTGAGAACGGCATGATCTCGAGCTTTCGCTTGAGCTTCTTCATCTTCTTCAGCTGCTTTTTTGGTCTGGTTGCTATTTTCAGTTTCTTCAGTGCTTTGCATGCTGGTTTGATCCATGACACCTGTACCGCCCGTAAAGACGACATTAAAAGACTTGGCCATCTGTTCATACTTTGCCGCATCAATCGAACTTGATGCAAAAAGCACAATGAAGAGAGCGAGTAGAAGCGTCAGAAGATCGGCATAAGGGATCAGCCAAGATTCATCTACATGGTCATCGTGATCATGTTTTTTACGTTTCCTAGCCATTTTGTTTTTCTCCTTCTTCAATGACAAGATTTGCACGTTCTTTCGCTGGTAAGTACATGAGAAGTTTTTGTTCAATCACTTTTGGAGATTGACCTTCAAGAACAGAAAGGATCCCTTCGATCATAATTAGACGAAGTTTTACTTCTTCCTTTGATTTACGCTTTAGCTTGTTGGCAAATGGATGCCATAACACATACCCTGTAAAAATCCCAAGCAGTGTGGCAACGAAGGCTGCACTGATTGCATGTCCAAGTGCTTCAATATCTCCCATGTTAGCAAGTGCAGCAATAAGTCCGACAACGGCGCCAAGTACACCAAGCGTCGGAGCGTATGTACCGGCTTGTGTAAAGATTAATGCGCCTGACTGATGTCTTTCAGACATGGCGTCAACTTCCTCTGTTAAGACGTCGCGAATAAATTCTGCACTTTGACCGTCAACCGCCATGCTTAAGCCGTTCTTAAGGAAATCGTCATCTACTTCCTCAATGCTAGCTTCTAATGCTAAAAGACCTTCACGACGCGCAATTTGTGCCCAGTTTGAAAAAAGAGGGATCATTTCTTGAATCGTTGGAAGCTTGTTGTCTTTAAAAATTTTGCCGAACAATTTTGGTGTTTTCTTAATTTCACTAGATGGGAATGCGATGACAACAGCTGCAATCGTCCCAACCACAATGATCAATATAGCCGCTGGGTTGATAAGAGCGGTTAGACTTACACCTTTCAGAACCATACCGACACTCAGTGCAATAAATGCTAAAATAATACCTATTAACGATGTTTTGTCCATTATCTCACCAAATCCTTTAACTATCTTTTTCTATAGTTAATATCGGTGTCTTCTAGAAGGGTTTTAGTCTGAATATCAAATTAAGGCAGTTTCTGTGAAGAATTTTTGACGAAAGCGCTTTCTATTACCTTAAAAAAGAAACTCCCTCTGATATAAAGGGAGTTTCTTTTTTAATTTCTTTGAGCGGTTTCAATTAAAAGCAGCTCTTTTAATTTTTCCTCATACATGATTTTGACAAGATCATAGCTCCAATTCATCATGTGATCCACCTCTTTTTCTTTTATCTTAAAGGAATAGAGGCGGGGGAGCGTCGGCGTGCGGATGGAACTTAGACACCGCAACATGATGGAGCTATAGATCCTTCTTAAGATGTACTTATCCTTTTTTTACGACAATTTCGTTATCTTCAACTTCTACAGTAAATCCTGAAAGCTGTTCTTCTTCAAGCAATATTTCCGTCATTTGATCTTCAACATGCTCTTGAATGGTTCTTCGCAGTGGACGAGCACCAAATGCAGGATGGTATCCAAGTTCTGCAATTTTTTCTTTCGCTTCATTTGTCACATGGACTGTTAAATTTTGCTCTTTTAATTGTTCTGATAGCTCATTGAGCAAAAGATCCACAATCTTCACTAAATCATCTCGATCTAATGAATCAAACTGAATGATGCTGTCAAAACGGTTCAAGAATTCTGGCTTGAAATAGGCGCTAAGTGAATCAATGAGTGATTGCTCCTCAATTGCTTCTTCCTGATCAGACTGGAAGCCGACTTTGACCGTTTTATCTGTGCTGCCTGCGTTACTTGTCATGATGATGACCGTATCTTTAAAGCTGACGGTTCTACCTTGGCTATCTGTTAATCGGCCATCTTCCATGATTTGAAGGAACATGTGCTGCACATCAGGGTGTGCTTTTTCGATTTCATCCAGCAAAATGATGCTGTATGGTTTTCTGCGTACTTTTTCCGTCAGTTGACCCGCTTCATCATGTCCAACATAACCAGGAGGAGAACCGATGAGCTTAGATACTGAGTGTTTCTCCATGTACTCACTCATATCTAAACGGATGATCGCATCTCTTGAACCAAATAATTCTTCAGCTAGTGTTTTTGATAATTCGGTTTTCCCGACACCTGTTGGTCCAACGAATAGGAAGGAGCCAGTTGGTCTATGTTTCGATTTTAAGCCGGCTCTGCTTCTCTTCACAGCTTTCGCTACCTTTTCAACCGCATGTTCCTGACCGATCACTCGTGCTTTTAAGCGGACGTCAATTTCTTTCATTTTGGTTTGTTCGTCTGCTTGCAGTTTGCCGACAGGGATGCCTGTTTTTTGTTCCACAATGGCTTGAATGTCTTCTGCTGTGACGACATGTTCTTTGTCATTTGTTTTGTTTTGAAGTCTAGCTTCAATGGCCTCTTCTTCATCTCGAAGCTTCGCTGCTTTTTCGTATTGTTCTTCTTTTAAAGCGGCTTGTTTTTCAGCAGCAATTTCTCTCAGACGATTTGTTAGTTCATCTTCGCTTGCTGCATCAATGGAGAGGTTCGCTTTTGAACCTGCTTCATCCATTAAATCAATGGCTTTATCCGGCAGATGACGGTCTTGAATATACCGGGAAGATAATTGAACACACGCTTGAATGGCTTCGTCTGAATAGGTGACGCCATGGTAGCTTTCGTACTTATCTTGAATGCCTTTTAAAATTTCGATCGCTTCAGCTTGTGTTGGCTCATCTACAATGACGGGCTGGAAGCGTCGTTCAAGTGCGGCATCTTTTTCAATTTGACGATATTCTTTTAATGTCGTCGCACCTACTAGCTGGAGCTCGCCTCGTGCAAGAGCTGGTTTTAAGATGTTTCCAGCATCCATTGACCCTTCGGCAGATCCAGCGCCTACAAGAAGATGGATTTCATCTACAAATAAGATAATATTTTTACGGCTTTGCAGTTCTTTGATTAACTGCTTCATTCTTTCCTCAAATTGACCACGTATCCCTGTATTCGCTACAAGGGAGGAGACATCTAATAAATAGATTTGTTTGTTCTTTAATTTATTTGGTACATCGCCACTTGCAATTTTCAATGCAAGTCCTTCAGCGATCGCTGTTTTCCCAACACCTGGTTCACCAATGAGGACAGGATTGTTTTTATTTCTTCTATTTAAAATCTCAATGATTCTTGCGACTTCTTCATCACGGCCGATGACTGGATCAATTAAACCAGCATTTGCGCCATCTGTTAAATTGCGGCCAAGTTCATCAAGTAAGCCTTTTTGCTTTGGCTGCTCTACGTTTTGCGTATGTCCTGCTTGCTCTTGCCCAGAGAAGAATGAGCTTCCTCCGAACAATTGAGGTCCCATTTTCATTTTTGATTGCTCCATCAAAGAGGTGTAGCAGTCTTCACATAAAACCATTTGGCTCCGGGATGAATTCACTTGCATATTCAGGCGAATAGTTGCTTCATTTACTTGACAATGTTGACAACGCATTTGCCATGACCTCCTTATGATAAAAGTTTGACTTTATTTGACCAATGAATGTTAAAGAAAATGGTCTGTTGTTTGACCATCTTTGACTATAGTATACTCTGACCTATTTTGACTTTCAACTGTTTTGCTCAAAGGCGGGTGAAAATCCTTTTTTGCATTTAATCATGGTTTGTCCTTCTTTTCAAGGAACTTGTCTCATAGGATAAAAAAAGACAATCGAAAGTGATGGGTGCGGAGGGGTCACATGAAACGTTCAAATGAATCCGCTTTTCAGCTTGCCTTTGTATATGTAGGAACAGTGGTTGGAGCTGGGTTTGCGACCGGAAAAGAAATCGTAGAATTTTTTGTTCGTTTTGGCTGGATTGGATTATTCGGAATCTTGATTAGCGGCGCTATTTTTACTGGACTTGGGGCAAAAATGATGCTCATTTCTAAACGAATTGAAGCAGAGTCTTATCAAGATATGAACCGGTTTCTATTTGGCGCAGCTGCAAGCAGGTATATTAATGTCGTCATGTTTTTTATTTTATTAGGCGTCACTTCAGTGATGATTTCTGGCGCAGGTGCTATATTTGAAGAGCAGCTTGGCATATCGAAGGAATATGGGATCTTTTTGACGATCATTCTGAGCGTGATTGTGCTTTTGAAAGGATCAAAAGGATTATTTGGTGTCAATGTTCTCGTCGTCCCAATGCTTATTTTCTTTTCAATGATTGTGTTTCTTGATTCATTCGTTTTTAGCAGTAGTGAAAGTTATGTTCTTGCGCTGCAAATGGGTGAGGGAGAGTGGATTTTATCAGCTATCTCATATGGTGCTTTTAATTTGGCACTTTCTCAAGCAGTGTTAGTGCCCGTCGCAAATGAAATGACCTCTGAAGCGGTGATTAAAAAGGGAGCTGTGCTTGGGGGCGTCATGCTGACAATTATTTTATTTGTATGCTTTTTATCTCTTTCTTCATTAGATATGCTGGAGGCGTTTGATATTCCAATGGCTCAGGTCGTGTATCAAGTAGCAAATTCCATTCACCTCATTTATTTATTTGTGATCTTCGGCGAAGTCTTTACATCCGTCATAGGCAATTTATATGGACTTGAGAGACAAGTGAGGGCGTATATACGAATGAACAGTGTCTTGACAATATCCCTTATTCTCTTATGCTGCTATGTGATTAGTAAAATTGGTTACGGTACATTGATATCAACAGTTTATCCTATTTTTGGCTATGTGAGCATCTTTTTTATCCTCTTTCTTTTTCTAAAAAAAGTGCCTGCATCACATGATAAGTAAAGAAAGGATAGCCTGCATGGAAAATATGTGGTACACTATCCTCTGTGAAAATTGAACAAAAATCCGTGTAAACGGGAGAGGTTCTAGCAAAACCCTCTATAAAAAACTAAGGACTTGCCGTATCCTTGGATGTGGCATTTTTTATTTTTTATGGCTGGGACACCTCATACACATGTAAAGGTGTCTTTTCTTTTGAGAAAAATAGGGGTTTTCATGAGCCTTTCAGATGCAGCTTTGTACGAGTGTATAGATCTGCAAAAGGAGGAGAACAGAAGATGAAAAATGAAAAAGCAGTCGTTGTCTTTAGCGGGGGACAAGACAGTACGACATGTTTATTATGGGCACTTCAACAATTCGAAGAGGTAGAAACCGTGACCTTTCATTATAATCAGCGTCATCAAGAAGAAATTGATGTCGCCAAAAGAATTGCTGACAAGTTAGGTGTGAAGAACCATCTATTAGATATGTCTCTTTTGAATCAGCTGGCACCAAATGCTTTAACAAGAGATGACATTGACATTGAGGAAAAAGAAGGAGAGCTGCCTTCCACATTTGTACCAGGAAGAAACTTAGTGTTCTTATCCTTCGCTTCTATTCTTGCGTATCAGATCGGTGCAAGACATATTATCACAGGTGTATGTGAAACAGACTTTAGCGGCTATCCAGATTGCCGTGACGAGTTTGTAAAATCTTGTAATGTCACAGTGAATTTGGCGATGGAAAAACCATTTGTCATCCATACACCGCTCATGTGGCTCAATAAAGCAGAAACATGGAAGCTAGCAGACGAGCTGAATGCATTAGATTTTGTGAAAAATGAAACGCTCACTTGCTATAATGGCATCATGTCTGATGGCTGCGGGGAATGTCCTGCGTGTAAGCTTCGGAAAAAGGGCTATGACACTTATATGGAAATGAAGGAGGCAAAATAAATGCTTTCTCAAATCTATCCACAAACGAATCATCCATACTCATTTGAATTGAACAAGGATATGCATATATCAGCTGCCCATTTCATCCCAAGAGAGGATGCAGGTGCTTGCAGCCGTGTACATGGTCACACGTACACCATCAATATAACCATTGCTGGAGATGACCTAGATGAATCAGGTTTCCTTGTCAATTTTAGTACACTGAAAAAACTTATTCATGGACAGTATGATCACACGCTGCTCAATGATCATGAGGAATTCTCATCAACCGATCCATACGCGATGCCTACTACAGAGGTTGTGGCAAAAACAGTCCATGACAAAGTCGCAGCATATTTATCGACTTTAGCAAATAAACCAGTATGTGTTCAGGTCTTTGTTAGGGAGACACCAACAAGCTACTGCATTTACCGGCCGAAACGAGTTGAACACAATGGCTAAAGCAATTCCTGTATTAGAAATCTTTGGTCCGACCATTCAAGGAGAAGGGATGGTCATTGGACAAAAAACCATGTTTGTCAGAACGGCTGGCTGTGACTACTCTTGCAGCTGGTGTGATTCCGCCTTTACTTGGGATGGATCAGCAAAGCATGACATTCAGTGGCTTCACGCAGAGGACATTGTCAAGGAATTAAAAAGAATAGGCGGACAGGCTTTTTCTCATGTCACCATTTCAGGGGGAAACCCTGCGCTTTTAAAACAAATGGAATCACTTATTGATTTGCTACACGAAGAAGGAATTGATACAGCGCTTGAAACACAAGGGACAATGTATCAGGACTGGTTTTTGAAAATTGATGATTTAACCATTTCTCCGAAGCCACCAAGCTCAAATATGAAAACAGATTTCGCGAAACTCACACGTATCATAGATGAGCTGAAAAACGGAAATAGATTGCAGCATGCAAGCCTGAAGGTCGTGATTTTTGACGATCATGATTTAGCCTATGCAAAGGATGTTCATGCGAAATATCCAGAGCTTCCTTTTTATTTGCAGGTAGGAAATGATGACACGACAACAGGTGATGATGCGTACTTATTGACGCACTTATTAAAGAAGTATGAAGCGCTTGTCGATCAAGTAGCGCAAGACCCAGACTTAAATCGCGTAAGAGTGCTGCCGCAGCTGCACACATTATTATGGGGCAATAAACGAGGCGTATAGAAAGGAAGAGACGACATGACGACAAGAAAACCAGAAGAATTAGAAGGTGTCACTTTACTAGGAAATCAAGGAACCAATTATTTGTTTGATTATGCACCACAAGTGCTTGAAACATTTCCGAATAAACATACAAATAGAGATTATTTTGTGAAATTCAACTGCCCAGAATTTACGTCACTTTGTCCGCAAACAGGTCAGCCGGATTTTGCGACAGTTTATATCAGCTATATCCCAAATGAAATCATGGTTGAAAGTAAATCATTAAAATTGTATTTGTTCAGCTTCCGTAACCATGGTGATTTTCATGAGGATTGTATGAATATTATTATGAACGATCTCATTGAATTGATGGACCCAAGATACATTGAAGTATGGGGCAAATTTACACCAAGAGGCGGTATTTCAATTGACCCGTACACGAACTACGGAAAACCTGGTACCAAATATGAAGAAATGGCTTCATATCGCATGATGAATCATGATATGTATCCTGAAACGATTGATAATCGCTAATAAAGGAAAAGACATGCCTAATGACATGTCTTTTTTTATGGGTTTGAATGGGATGAATTAGATTGAAGTGATAAAAAAAGAGAAGAGTCATGTCGCTCTCCTCATAAAAATGGGAATAGAACTTGCTAGGACGGCTGGGGGCTACCAGCTCGTAAATTTATTATACATGGCAGAACGTATGTTTGTAAAGGTAATTTGTGTTTTTTGCTTATCTTATTTGCTTTGAGATAAAATAGAGGCAATGAACGAATAACGGAGGCGTTTGAGTTGGCAAACAAAGAAGAAAAGACAGAGAAGCTGCTGATGGAACTAAAAGAAGAGCTTCAAATGCTCGAACATCAAAACAAAGAACGATATAAATGGAGTGCCTCCACATTGCTTGGAGTGATTGCACTTTTAATCGATAAAGGCGTTATCACCCCAGAGGAAGTTGACATGTACAAAACGAAAGCGGAAATGCAAACCTTTCATACGCAAAAAGACTGACACTAGTACAGGTGAAATAATAAGAAAAGGACATAACAAATTGATGAATCAATTTATGTTATGTCCTTATTTCTGCATCTATTTTTATGGTATTAAACAAGTTTATACATTAAAACATCGTCCCAGTATTCATGTTCACTTATTTTAAATTCTTTTATTTTACGACCTTCTTCTCTGAATCCCATCTTTTTGTACAAAGAAATGGTCTTTTGATTTGTAGAGAATACGGCTAAACTAACCTTTTCGATCGAAGGATTCATTTCTGCCCAATTTAATAACGCTGTTAGCAACATTTCCCCTACGCCTAAACCTCTAAAGCTCTTATGAACCATCAAACCAAATGAACCTGCGTGGGCAGTTCTTTTTCTATTTGATCCATTTTCAAATGCTATAAACCCAATGACTTTTCCGTCTTTTTGAGCAACTATGTACGTTTCGTTTTCGTTCTCTATTCTTTTTTGTATCCAAGCCTTGTGTTCTAAAAGGGTTTTTTTGTTTTCTTCAGGCGTTGTAAGTAAATAATCTGATTCAGCAATCACTGATGACTGTATGTCTAAAGTAGTTTCAGCGTCTTCCATATTCCCAAAACGCACAATGATATCATTTGAATTTTGCATTTTAGTTTCTCCTGTCTAGAGCTAATACTGCATCTCATCACTTTATAAAAATAGAAAGTTGTCTGAAATACTATTCACCTTTTCAACAAATAAATGAACAGCTTTGCTTCGTATTTACGTATGTATCGATAGTCTGAATTGAGGATTGCAAATTAATGTACGGAGTCTTTGATGATTTTATAGTTTTTATGATTAACGACTGTTAGTGAATCCAGTTCTAAATCTCTATAGTTGTCCATAATGGTGACATCCACAATGACAGAGTTTTCATTCACTTTTTCAACTACACCTGTTAAACCATTTCTAAATTCGATCACATTTCCAATTTTTGCAATCTTCAACCGATCCCTCTCCTTTAAAAACAGATTTCATTCCCTATTAAAAAGTATTTTGCAATATTTTCATACCAATGTAAAGGATAAAGACGTTTTTGTTTCGTTTTCGTTGTATGCTTTCCTAACGGATGATATATTTAATATTTGATGATGGCTGTAAAGGAGCGGTTTATTTGACGGAAGAACAAATGCTCACAATACTTGAATCGTTACGAAATGGGACAGAAAAGCAAGTGACCATTCAGAAAGATGATTTTTTAACGTTTCGTTCGATCTTGGTGAATCAAGATGATTTTAAGTATTTTCGCGGGATTGCGAAACATGGTGGAGATGTTATTTTTGAATATCTTACAGAAGCAAGAAGCTAAAGCTTTTTCTCATGAATGAGAGAAAGCTTTTTTATTTTAGTTCTTTTGTCACACTTCAAACGAGCTTGATACATCTGAAAAGAAAATGTAATAACCCATAATCAGGAGCATAAGGATGATGATAGGCGGAAAAGGGGTCTTTTTAAGCGCTAACAATTCCAGTTGATACGCAATTCAACTAGGACATGCCATTTAATGACGGAATTTGGTTAGGCATGCAAATCTTTGTGCGTGAAAATAGAAGGAGCTCTTGTTAGAGTGGACAAGTATCTTACCGCCTACTTTAATTAAAGGAGGAATGAGGCGAATGATGAAAATTCATACCGCTCTTTTTGTCATCCTTATGCTAATCGCAGCCATGAAGATGGACAACATACAAGAGCAGCAAGGCACATTAAGTCACGAACTTTCACAAGCACCTGTTAAGCATGAGCTTTCATATATAGATCAAGATGAACACGATCAAGTCATCCCAGCATTTTCAGAGGAGAAGCGTCAGCCGAAAGTCAAAATGCTAAGTACGTCTTCAGAAAAAATGTCTTCAAAACCGAAGCAAAAGAAAAGAGTAAAATCAGAAACGACGAACGAGGAAAGCGCCAAACGCTATTCTAATGAGGAAATGGAACTGCTCTCACGATTGGTACATGCTGAAGCGAAAGGTGAATCTTACGCAGGTAAAAAAGCTGTGGCAAGCGTCGTCTTAAACAGGGTGGAGCATCGCTCTTTTCCTGACAGTGTCAAAGGTGTTATTTATCAGCGAAATGCTTTCCAGCCAGTATCGAATGGAAGCATTCATGATAAAGCAGATCAAGATTCTGTTAAAGCTGTGAAGCAAGTAGTGAAAGAACATGACAGAACAACAAAGGCCATTTATTTTTATAATCCCAAAACGGCAACAGATAACTGGATTCGTTCTCGCAAAATTGTAGAACGTATCGGTCGTCACGTATTTGCTGTATAAAGAAATGAAGCGATCAATCAGATCGCTCTTTTTTTTGTCTTCATTTATCAAAATATTTTCAGGACTTGTCTCATAGAATGTGAAAAGAATTTGCTTTAGATAAAGGGGAGGCTACATGAATCGATTTGTAAAAGGGGTCATTCTGCTATCTGTCGCAGCTTTCATTGCGGAGTGTATAGAGTTTTTAGTCAATATGATTTTAGCGAGAGAGCTTGGAGAACATGGAATGGGTCTATATATGAGTATCCTTCCAATCATCATGCTGGTCCTCGTGATTGCCAGCTTAGAGCTGCCAGTCTCCATTTCTAAATTCATTGCAGAATCGCATGAGCGGCTCCATAAAAGTATGCTCCGCCATGCGTTTAAAATGACGCTTGTGGTGACATGTACAACAACGGGGATCGCTGCGATTGTCCTGCCGTTCATTCCAGTGTTTCAGTCGTATCATCCGCTCATGAAAGGGCTTGTGCTGTCTCTTATTCCAATTATTGCGTTTACCTCGATTGCACGCGGCTATTTTATGGGAAAGCAGCAAATGGGCAGGATCGCTCTTGCCAATATGCTGAAGAAAACGATCCAGCTTATCTGCCTGTTTTTGTTCTTCCATTGGTATTCGTTTGATATTGAAACAGCGGTACTCATTGCCATTGGTGTCATTGTCGCGAGTGATCTTGTCGTCTTTATTTATTTATACTCCCAATACGTCATGGCGAAAAATGCTGTCAATGTCAGGTCTGTTGAATTAAGAGGAATTGACGTGAGAAAGCGCCTATTAGCTGTCTCCATTCCAACAACGGGCATGCGGATTTTTCATGCGATCGCAAATGCGATAGAACCGTTTTTAATCAAAGGTGCCCTTATTGCTGCAGGCATCTCTGGCACACTTGCTGTTGATCATTACGGCATGCTGGCTGGTGTCGCGATGTCGATCGGTTTTTTCCCTGCATTTATCGCTCATTCCATCATGATTGTGATGATTCCGAGTGTATCTGAAGCCTATGCTTTAGGTCAGTATGCCCTTGTGAAAAAACGTGTCAGGCAGGCAATAATCATTACGTTTGGGTACGGGGTACCGGCAGTGATGGTGATGTATTATTTTGCTTATCCGCTCACACAGCTCTTTTTTGATTCACCGCAAGCTGCTGTCTACTTACAGCTGCTTTGGCCGTACTTTTTATGCCACCTGTTTGTGATGCCATTTCAAGCGTGCTTAATCGGTATGGGGCTCATTAAAGATGTGTTCCTACATAATATATGGGTGCATGTCGTCTCGTTTTCAATGGTGTATTTTCTCGGGTCAATTGAAAGCTTGAATATGATGGGGGTTATATTAGGGATGAATACGGGCATGCTCCTCTTGACTGCACTGCATTATGCGACGATTTGTAAGGAGCTTGGCGTTTCCATGTTTCTTAGAATGAAAAAAGCTTGAATGTCCTCTTCGTCGAGCGGGCAAGCTATAAGAAAACTGGGAAGGAAGATCCTGATGAATCGTAAATATCTACCCGCCAGTCTTCTTATAATGACCCTGCTTCTATTACTCATAGGCAGCGAGGCTGAAGCGAAAGAGCCCGTTATGGCGCCAAGGATAGAGGCTCGTGCATTAACTGGTGAAAAGCAGATGATTCCGGCGAAAGGAAAAAAGACCATTTTGCATTTTTGGACAACATGGTGCCCGTCCTGCAAAATGGAGCTGCCCGTATTTGACCAGATCGTGAAAGAAAATCAGAGTGATGTTGATATCTTAACGGTGAATTTACTAGGGGCTGAACAAAGTAAACATGCGGTTGCCCAATTTGTGAAAGACAGAAAGTTTACATTCCCGGTCATACTAGATGAGCGAGGGGAAATGATGAAGAGATACCAAATCATCACCATTCCAACCAGCTTTTTGATAAATGAAAAAGGGGAAATTGTGAAAAATCATGTAGGTCCACTGACGAAAAAACAAATCAAGGAGTGGACGGATTTTTAGAACGAAACATGATTTCAAGAACCAAGGATCATTCCTTTGGTTCTTTTTTGTGTTCAATTGCTTTTCATCTGAATAAACTGTGCTCAGAAGAGATGAAAGGATCTACATCAATAATGATAATTATTATCAAAAAGAAATTATAATAATTATTAATTGAAAATCGGTCAGAACCTGTTATAATGAATAACAGACCTATAAAAAGCTTGAAATAGCAGAAAATATAGATGAAAAAAGGAAACGGGCAACAATTGATGATGTGAAAACCATTATCAATTAGAGAGGAGAAAACAATCATGAATGAGAATACAGCACTTTATCAAACAACAAATCAAAAGGAATCGAAATGGTCCCTTCATCAATGGACACAGCACGGAGAATTAATAGCAGCGGGTATCTCAGGGATTCTCATTTTGGTTGGATGGATGTTAAAGGATGAGAGCATGTGGAGTATTCCTTTATTTATCCTTGCGTTTATAATTGGAGGTTTTGCAAAAGCGAAGGAAGGAATTGAAGAAACCATTTCGTCTAAAAGCTTGAATGTTGAACTTTTAATGATTTTTGCAGCTATAGGCTCAGCAATCATTGGATATTGGGCAGAGGGCGCGATCTTAATTTTTATTTTCTCACTTAGTGGTGCGCTTGAAACGTATACATCAAATAAAAGCAAGAAGGATTTAACAGCTTTAATGAGCATCGCACCAGATGAAGCGACTTTCATTGAAGAAAATGGTACGACCATTCAAGTC
Source organism: Bacillus sp. FSL W8-0920 (assembly GCF_038593215.1). Classification (NCBI taxonomy): domain Bacteria; kingdom Bacillati; phylum Bacillota; class Bacilli; order Caryophanales; family Bacillaceae; genus Bacillus; species Bacillus sp. FSL W8-0920. The sequence continues at coordinate 1,345,865 of NZ_CP151974.1, forward strand.
TCTGCTTCATCATTAACACCAGGTGACCGTATCATGATCAAAGCTGGGGAACGTATTGCAGCAGATGGTGTGATTTTAAGCGGAAGAACAAGTGTGGATGAATCTGCGCTTACGGGCGAGTCTGTGCCCCAGGAAAAAGGGCAAGGCGAAGATGTGTTTGCGGGAACAGTGAACTTAAATGGTTCCTTAACAGTAGAAGTGACCAAACATAATGAAGAAACGCTTTTCCATAAAATTATTAAACTTGTCGAATCGGCTCAAGAAAGTGTGTCACCAAGCCAGGCATTTATTGAAAAATTCGAAGGTGCGTATGTAAAAGGTGTACTGATCACCGTCGCGATTTTAATGGTTCTGCCTCATTTTGTACTAGGCTGGAGTATGAGTGAAACCTTCTACCGGGCCATGGTGTTTATGGTCGTAGCATCACCTTGTGCGCTTGTTGCATCCATTATGCCAGCTGCTTTGTCACTGATCTCAAACGGCGCAAGAAACGGAATGCTTGTTAAAGGGAGCGTCTTTTTAGAAAAGCTAGGCACTAGCAGCATGATTGCTTTTGACAAAACGGGGACGATTACAAGCGGAAAGCCAGCTGTGGAGCAGGTGGTGATCGCTAAAGGACAAGAGAAAGCGGCCTTTTATCAGGCGCTTTATCAAATTGAAAATCAATCAAACCATCCATTAGCGAAAGCGATCTCTGATATGGCACAAGAGCAACAAATAGAAAGATCAGCTCATGTCACCATTGAAGAAACCTCTGGTTTTGGTGTAAAGGCACAATTGAATGGAGAAACGTGGCGGATTGGGAAGAAAGACTTTGCTGGCAAGGCTTCAATGGACCGCGAGATTGAAGAAACAGGAGAGCATCTTTCTGAAAAAGGATACACAGTGGTGTATGTTCAAAAGGATCAAGAAGTCGTTGGGTGCCTTGGCCTTAAAGATCAAATTAGACCTGAAGCGAAGAAAATGATTCAAGAGCTGAATGATTTAGGCATCCAAACCGTCATGCTGACAGGAGATCAGCAAAAAACGGCTGAAGCCATTGCGCAGGAAGCCGGCATCCAAAAGGTTGTTGCTGGGTGCCTTCCAGATGAAAAGGTACATGAGGTCAATCAACTTAAAAAACACGGTAATTCCATCATCATGGTAGGAGACGGAATCAATGATGCACCGGCACTCGCCACAGCAGATGTGGGGGTTGCGATGGGCGGAGGCACAGACGTGGCTTTAGAAACAGCAGATCTGATCTTAATGAAGAATAATTTAAATAACTTAACGAAGATGATCCGTCTTTCAAGAAAGATGAACCGAATTATTAAGCAAAATATTATTTTCTCATTAACGGTGATTTGTTTGTTAATTTGTGCGAATTTCTTACAAGTGCTTGATTTGCCTTTTGGCGTCATCGGGCATGAAGGAAGTACGATTTTGGTCATTTTAAATGGACTGCGTCTGCTTCGTGCATCTTAAGCAAATCATCATAGCGCACTTGGCTTCTGCCAGTGCGCTTTTGTGCGAAATAAAGCAAAAACTGATACAATAGATCAGTAGTAAAACGTGTGAGGAGGATCACGATGAACCGAATGAAGAGCTTGTCTTCTTGGCTAAAGGAAAAAGACATTCAAGGTGCATTTATACATACAAAGGAAAATGTGTTTTATCTATCTGGATACTTCACAGAGCCGCATGAAAGAGTAATGGGGCTGTTTGTGTTTCAAGAGGCAGATCCATTTTTTATTTTGCCTAAAATGGAAGTCGAGCAGGCGAAAAATGCTGGGTGGTCAGGCGATATCATTGGTTATGAAGACCATGAGAATCCATTTGATTTTATTCAGTCAGCAGTAGAAAAACGCGGTGTAAGAGCAACTCGACTTGCAATTGAAAAAGAGTCGATTCCGCTTCAAAGAGCAGAACAGCTTCAAGCTGCCACTGGGGCAGAAACTTTTGTCCGGGCAGAAGAAGAGCTCAATCAGCTGAGGCTGATTAAAGATGAATCTGAAATTGCTACACTGAAAAAAGCAGCTCAATTGGCAGATGAAGGGGTAAAAATTGGGGTGAACGCCTTAAAAGAAGGAGTCACCGAAACAGAAGTGCTCGCTGTCATTGAATATGAGCTAAAGAAAAAAGGCATTCAAGGCATGTCCTTTTCGACGATGGTTCTCTTTGGCGAAAAATCAGGAGAGCCTCACGGAAATCCAGGACAGGCAGCCTTAAAAAAAGGCGACTTTGTGTTATTTGACCTTGGAGTCATTGTTGATGGGTACTGCTCAGACATTACAAGAACATTCATCTATCAGGAAGCTACTGATCAGCAAAAGGACATCTATCAAACCGTCCTGAACGCAGAAATGGCAGCACTAGAAATGAGTAAGCCGGGTGTGAGAATTGGGGACCTGGACTTAAAAGCACGCGGGCTGATCACAGAAGCTGGATATGGGGACTATTTCCCTCACCGCCTTGGGCATGGTCTAGGGGTGTCTGTTCATGAGTTTCCTTCGATGAGCCAGGCAAATGATGATCTTCTCCAAGAAGGCATGGTGTATACGATCGAACCTGGGGTCTACGTCCCAGGAGTCGGCGGCGTCAGAATTGAAGATGATGTATTGATCACAGCAGACGGTCCAGTCACTTTAACCAATTATCCGAAAGAGCTGACGATCATCAAGTAATAAAAAAATCACGATGAACGTCCATGTCTTGGAAGTGTCATCGTGATTTTTTGTCACTCTTTTCGATCCTGATCAACAAAAAAATCATCAATTGATTCAAACGGTTTGATTTTATGTTCTTTTCCTAAAGGATGTAGTGCAAAACGAGCAGAAAACAAAACAGTCATACATAATATAATCCATATGATGAAACCCATCTTGAATTCCCCTTTCCATCCAGTGATTTGTTCAGCTCACATACATCTTAAAGTATGAAACGCTTACCATAGCAAGAGAAAGTAGGAGAAAAAATGGCAAACATAAGGGAGATTGCGAAAAGAGCGGGCGTATCTGTGACAACTGTATCACGTGTGTTGAATGATCATCCTTATGTCAAAGAGGAAAAACGAGAACGTGTTCTACATGCGATGAAAGAGCTCAAATATACGAGAAACATTCAAGCTGTCCATTTAGCAAAGGGCTATTCAAATATGCTTGGCATCGTTCTTCCGACGATTGAACACTCTTATTTCAGCGGCCTTGTCACAGGTATTGCAGAAAAAGCACAGGCGCACGGTATGCATTTTGCTTTATTTCAAACGGGGTATGATCCATTAAAAGAAAAAGAAGCGTTAATGAGTTTAAAAGAACGCCGTGTGGATGGTTTAATATTTTGTTCAAATGCGTTAAGTGATGGGCATATTTTAAAGTGGCAGGAATCTGGGCCGATTATATTTTGTCATCCCACGCCGCATGATACATGCTCAACAGTGTCAATTGCACATGATCAAGCATTTAAGGAAGGCCTGCATCATTTGGCAGCATGCGGCCATCAACGAATTGCGATTGTTCTCGCCAGAACAGAAGGAGCGAATAGCGAGTCGCGCCTTCAGGCTTATCAAGACATGATGAAATCGCTCGGGCAGGAGATTGATGAAGAATGGATCATCGAAGGGAAACTAACACTTTTTGATGGAAAACAATTATTTACAGAGTGGCAGGAGATGAAGAATCGCCCCACAGCATTATTCATCACAAATGATGACGTATCAGCAGGCTTTTTATTAGAGGCGCAGCGTCATCATATAAAAGCAGAAGAAACTCCAGCCATACTGAGCTTTCAATTTAACCAATTAAGTGAGGCTTTGGGGATTTCCAGCATTGATATTCCGCTGAAACGAATGGGTCAGGAAGCGTTTGACTTGTTCGATCGGGCCATAAAGGGAGAGATGCCAGAGAAAAGAATGCTGCCATTTCGCCTGATCGAGCGATCAACCACCGTTTTCAAAAACAATCGTTGACGCACGTTTCATCTGTTTTGTACGATAAGAGGGATTGAATAAGAAGGAGGTGGGGATGTTCATGGAATCCTTCACCGTTGATAAAGCGTTAAATAATAATGTCATCATTGCAAGACACCCTTCTTTGGGCGAAGTAGTTCTGATTGGGAAAGGAATCGGCTTCGGGAAAAAATCGGGTGATGTTCTCGATCAAGATACATTTGAAAAAATGTTTGTCCTTAAAAATACAAAGGAACAAACAGAATATAAACAACTGCTTCACCACATTGATGAGAACATGATCGAGCTTGCCAATGACGTCATTTATCATATACGAGAAAAAATGGGACACCGTTTGAATGAGCATATTCATATTGCCCTGACTGACCATATTGCCTTTAGTTTTAAGCGGGTGCAGCAAGGATATGATATCACCAATCCCTTTATGCTTGAGACGAAGTCGTTGTATCCGAAAGAATACGAGGTCGCAAAGGAAGTCGTTGAGCTCATTAACGAGCGTCCTGATGTCGAAACAAAGCTGCCAGAAGGAGAGATTGGCTTTATTGCGCTCCATATTCACTCAGCTTTAACGAATCGGCCATTATCTGAGGTGAACCGTCATTCGCAGCTCATCACGCAAATGGTCCAAGTCATAGAAGATTCATTTCATATGAAAGTAGACAGAGAAAGTATTCATTATTTACGCTTATTGCGCCATATTACGTTTTCGATTGAGCGTATTAAACGGGAAGAATCTTTAGAGGAGCCAGAAAAATTGCTTCATCTATTGAAAAATGAATATCCTTTATGCTACAATACTGCTTGGAAAATGATCAAAATATTACAACATGCATTGAAAAAGCCTGTACAAGATGCAGAGGCTGTCTACCTAACCCTTCATCTGTACAGATTGACAAATAAAATTTCATAGTTTCCTTGAAACGTGTAACTGATTCGATCAGGCATGAGTGACTTAAGGTAAATACAGGATAAGATCCTGTTATTTGCGCAACCTTATATCACCATGCCTTTTTTTGTGTTTGAAAGTGAAATGTAAACGGTTAACTATGAAATGTATGTCAGGGAGCGTCCCGCTTGTATGTTGTAAGCGAAAATAAAAGGAGGTTCAACTAGTGTTTAAATCACTTTTTGGTGTGTTGCAAAAAATTGGACGAGCACTTATGCTTCCAGTTGCGATCCTTCCTGCTGCTGGTATTTTATTAGCACTTGGGAATGCGATGCAAAATCCGCAGCTGATCGATGTGGCTCAATTTTTAAGCAATGATACAATTCAGCTTGTTGCAAGCGTCATGGAAAATGCGGGGAACATTGTCTTCTCGAATCTTCCGCTCTTATTTGCCGTAGGGGTTGCCATCGGTCTTGCTAATGGAGACGGTGTGGCAGGGATTGCCGCAATTATCGGTTATCTTGTCATGAACGTAACGATGAGTGCCGTATTAATGGCCAACGGATCAATTCCATCCGATTCAATCAAATTGGCTAAGTTCTTTAAGGAAAGCCACCCAGCATATGTTAATATGCTCGGCATACCGACCTTATCTACCGGAGTTTTTGGCGGGATTATTGTCGGGGTATTAGCAGCTTATATGTTTAATAAATTTTACAAAATTGAGCTTCCGCAATATCTTGGCTTCTTTGCCGGTAAGCGTTTTGTTCCAATTGTTACATCTATTTCAGCACTTATTTTAGGGCTTTTGATGCTAGTCATTTGGCCGCCAATCCAAGGTGCACTGAACTCATTTTCAACAGGACTGCTTGCAGCGAATGAGCCGCTTGCTGCCTTTGTATTCGGTGTCATTGAACGCTCATTAATTCCGTTTGGTCTGCACCACATATTCTACGCGCCATTCTGGTATGAGTTCTTTAGCTATAAGAGCTTATCAGGAGATATTATCCGTGGTGATCAGCGTATCTTCATGGCGCAAATCAAAGATGGTGTTCAGCTGACAGCTGGTACATTCATGACAGGGAAATATCCGTTCATGATGTTTGGTCTCCCAGCAGCAGCACTTGCGATTTACCATGAAGCAAAACCAAAGAATAAAAAGCTTGTCGCAGGAATTATGGGATCAGCAGCCCTGACTTCTTTCCTAACAGGGATTACTGAACCGCTTGAATTCTCATTCTTGTTTGTTGCACCAGTGTTATTTGCAATCCACTGTGTATTTGCTGGATTATCCTTTATGATAATGGATATTCTAAACGTGAAAATCGGTATGACCTTCTCAGGAGGATTAATCGATTTCTTCTTATTCGGTATCTTGCCAAACAGAACCGCTTGGTGGCTTGTGATTCCAGTTGGTCTCGCACTTGCTGCTATTTATTACTTCGGATTTAGATTCGCCATTCGCAAATTTAATCTGAAAACGCCAGGCCGCGAGGATGAAGCAGCTGACGGTGCAGATAGTCCTAAGTCTGAAAAGGGTAATGACTTACCTTATGAAATTCTTGAAGCAATGGGTGACCAAGAAAACATTAAACACCTTGATGCTTGTATTACGCGTTTACGTGTCACTGTTAATGATCAGAAGAAAGTGGACAAGGACCGCTTGAAAAAGCTTGGTGCTTCAGGAGTTCTCGAAGTAGGGAACAACATCCAAGCCATCTTCGGTCCTCGCTCTGATAATTTAAAAACACAAATGCAGGACATCATTGCAGGCCGCACGCCTCGTCCAGCGAAAGACCCTTCTGCAAAAGAAGAAGTCAGCCAGCAGGTCGAAGAGGTCATTGCAAAACCGCTTCAAAACGAACTAGGTGAAGAAACCTTTGCATCACCAATTACAGGGGAGCTTCATCCGATTACAGATGTACCAGATCAAGTATTCTCAGGGAAAATGATGGGTGACGGTTTCGCCATCTTGCCAACAGATGGAACGGTGGTTTCACCGGTGAAAGGGAAGATCTTAAATGTATTCCCAACGAAACACGCAATTGGCCTACAATCTGACGGTGGACTTGAAATTTTGATCCACTTCGGTATTGATACGGTCAGCCTCAAAGGAGAAGGATTTGAAGCATTTGTACAAGAGGGAGATCAAGTAGAAATCGGTCAAAAACTCTTAGAGGTTGATATTGATAAAATTAAGTCTGAAGTACCATCTTTAATGACACCAATTGTATTTACCAACTTAAGTGAAGGACAATTTATTGACCTTCAAGAAGCCGGTGAAATCAAAGCTGGTCAAGAAAACATCATGAAAATTTCAAAATAATTTTCATAACTGCCGTTCTTGTTAGATGACAAGCTCGGCAGTATGATATAATATTGTGGATGTATTAATTGTATAAAAAGGAGATTGATAAAAATGGCTCAACAAACATTCAAAGTAACTGCAGATTCTGGAATTCACGCACGTCCTGCAACAGTACTTGTACAAACTGCTAGTAAATATGATGCTGATATCAACTTAGAATATAATGGTAAAACAGTGAACCTGAAATCTATTATGGGTGTAATGTCTCTAGGAATTGCGAAAGGTGCTACAATCACAATCTCTGCTTCTGGTTCTGATGAAAATGATGCACTTGCTGCGCTTAAAGACACAATGAAAAGTGAAGGCCTAGGCGAGTAATGCAACAACTGAAAGGAATCGGTGCTTCAGCAGGCGTTGCGATTGCAAAAGCATATCGTCTGGAAGAACCAGATTTAACAGTTCACCAAAAAGACATCAACGATCCAGAGACAGAAGTGAAGCGTTTTGAAGAAGCAATTCATGTTTCTAAACAAGAACTTGAAGCAATTAAAGAACATGCGCTAAAAGAGCTTGGCCAAGACAAAGCAGATATCTTTTCTGCACACCTTCTTGTGTTAAGTGATCCAGAGCTGCTAAACCCAGTAAAGGATAAAATCAACTCTGATAAAGTAAATGCTGAATTTGCTTTAAAAGAAACAGCGACAATGTTTGTTACGATGTTCGAAGCAATGGACAATGAATACATGAAGGAACGTGCAGCGGATATTCGCGACGTAACAAAACGTGTAATTGGACATTTGCTAGGCGTTGACATTCCGAATCCAAGCATGATTTCTGAAGAAGTGGTCATCATTGCTGAAGATTTAACTCCTTCTGATACTGCTCAGCTAAACAGACAATTCGTCAAAGGGTTTGCGACAGATATCGGCGGTCGTACTTCTCACTCAGCGATTATGGCAAGATCAATGGAGATTCCAGCTGTTGTTGGAACAAAAGAAGCAACAAAAACGGTGAAAAATGGTGATCTGATCATTGTTGATGGTATTAGCGGAGACGTCATCATTCAGCCTTCTGAAGATGAAGTGAAAGCGTATCAAAAAAAGCATGAAGACTATTTAGCTAAAAAAGCGGAATGGGCGAAACTGGTTGACCAGCCAACGGTCACAAAAGACGGCGTTCACGTAGAGCTAGCTGCAAATATCGGAACACCTGAAGATGTAAAAGGTGTGCTTGAAAATGGCGGCGAAGCAGTCGGATTGTACCGTACAGAATTTTTATACATGGGCAGAGATCAGCTTCCTACAGAAGAAGAGCAGTTCGATGCGTATAAAACTGTTTTAGAGAAAATGGAAGGCAAAGCAGTGGTTGTCCGCACACTAGATATTGGTGGCGATAAAGAACTCCCTTACTTGCAGCTTCCAAAAGAAATGAACCCGTTTCTTGGCTTTAGAGCGATCCGCCTTTGCCTCGAAGAACAGGAGATTTTCAGAACACAGCTACGCGCCTTACTTCGTGCAAGTACATATGGAAACTTGAAAATCATGTTCCCTATGATCGCGACGTTATCAGAATTTAGAGAAGCAAAAGCCATTTTACTTGAAGAAAAAGAAGCATTGGTTGCCGCTGGTACAGACGTATCCGATTCCATTGAAATCGGTATAATGGTAGAAATTCCATCAACAGCTGTCATTGCAGACCAATTTGCAAAAGAAGTGGATTTCTTCAGTATTGGAACGAATGACTTGATTCAATACACAATGGCTGCTGATCGAATGAACGAACGAGTGTCTTATCTTTACCAGCCTTACAATCCAGCGATTTTACGTCTGATTACGCTTGTTATTGAAGCAGCGCATAAAGAAGGTAAATGGGTTGGCATGTGCGGAGAGATGGCAGGAGATGAAATCGCAATTCCTCTTCTTCTTGGATTAGGATTAGATGAATTCTCAATGAGTGCAACATCTATTCTTCCAGCAAGAACTCAGCTAAGCAAGCTTTCTAAGGAAGAAGCTGCATCATTTAAAGAGCATATTTTATCACTTAGCACGACAGAAGAAGTGGTTGATTTCGTGAAGAAAACGTTTCAACATAACTAAGTGAATTCAAACCAGACAGTAACCCTGTCTGGTTTTTTTGTCGAATTTTATCATATTGGGTCATATCCGTCAGAGAGAAGGGCATTCTATAAGAAAAATGGAGGTGACCAGATTGCCTTTCTCAGACTATAAACCGGGTGATCAAGTATATGTGATTTATCGAAATCCACATGCAGCAAACGTAGCACAAATCAAAGAAGCAGAAATCGTTTCACATCCATACAACGAAGAGGAGCTTGCCCTATTCTTACTTGAAACGTACCATCCTTTAGCTCCAGATGATGCGGTCTTTCCGACATATGAAGAAGCAGAAGCTCTTTATCAAGATTTATTTGAATAAGGGAGATTTTAGAAAGGATAAAAGCCATCTTGCACGGTTAAAGTAACGGTATGAAAACCTATAAGGTAAGGATGTGCTAAATATGATCAAACCTTTTGTGCCCCAGCTTGTGTACATTGAACCACGGGCGTTAGAGTACCCGTTAGGACGAGAGCTGAAGGAAAAGTTCGAGGGGATGGGTATTGAAATAAGAGAAACGACTTCACATAACCAAGTAAGAAATATTCCGGGTAAAAATGACTTACAAAAGTATCGTAATGCGAAATCAACGCTTGTCATTGGTGTGAGGAAAACGTTGAAGTTTGATACGTCTAAACCATCTGCGGAGTATGCGATCCCATTTGCAACAGGCTGTATGGGGCATTGCCATTATTGCTACCTGCAAACGACGATGGGAAGTAAGCCATACATTCGAACATATGTGAATGTTGAAGAAATATTAGATCAGGCGGAGCAGTACATGAATGAGCGTGCGCCGGATATCACGAGATTCGAAGCTTCTTGTACGTCAGATATTGTAGGAATTGACCATTTGACACATACACTAAAGAAAGCGATTGAATACTTCGGCCAAACTGATCTTGGTAAGCTTCGCTTTGTGACCAAATTTCATCATGTCGATCATTTACTTGATGCAAAGCATAATGGCCGGACAAGATTCCGTTTTAGCATCAATGCGGATTATGTCATTAAATATTTCGAACCTGGAACATCACCGCTTGATCAGCGGATTGAAGCGGCTGTCAAGGTCGCAAAGGCAGGCTATCCTCTTGGCTTTATTATTGCCCCAATTTACATTCATGAAGGCTGGCAGGAAGGGTATAAAGTTCTTTTTGAAAAGCTAGATGCAGCCCTTCCTGAAGATGTGAGGCACGATATCACCTTTGAAATGATCCAGCATCGTTTTACAAAACCAGCGAAGCGTGTCATCCAAAAAAACTATCCGAAATCAAAATTAGAATTAGATGAAGAAAAAAGAAGATACAAGTGGGGTAGATATGGGATTGGGAAATATATCTATCAAAAAGATGAGGAACAAGAGTTAAGGCGGACTTTAGAATCATATATTGATCGGTACTTTCCGTCTGCGAAAATTGAATATTTCACTTAAAGCAAGCCTTTAGGGCTTGTTTTTTCTATTTAAATTTTCTTGCAACTATTGAATGCGGTATCAATTTTGCCGATATACAAAATAAGATACGAAAGTAGGATGTAGGGGTGATGAGATGTTTAAGAAACTTCAAGTGAGAATAGCTGTTTTTATCTCAGTTATTTTAATATTAACCGTTGTGGCAGTTCAAGTGGGTTCCAACATAGTATTGAGACCACTCATTGAACGGGATGCAAAAACGACTACAGCAGCAACAGCAGAAAGCATGAGAGATATTATTGCTCAAAAGCTTGATAATTACGGGGATACAATAAACAGACTGGCAACAAGTACACTGACAAAAGATTTTGCCCAAAAGCAAACAAAACAAACATTAGCCTTTGAAAACGATGAACTAAAAGGCTTGCAGGAGCAGGATGAACTGATCTCACTTGCCTATATAGGAACAAGTGGCGGCAAAATGTTTGCCTTCCCAGAATCTGATTTTGGCGAGGGATATGATCCAACAAAGAGAGATTGGTTTATTAATTCTGCTGAAAAGCCTGATGAAGTCATCTGGACAGATCCGTACATTGATAAAGCAACGAATGAAATGGTTGTCTCAGCCACCAAGGCAATTGTGCGAAATGGAAAGGTTGTTGGCGTCGCAGGACTTGATTTAAAGCTGTCTTCCATTCAATCATATATTAAGGAACAAAAGATCCCTTATATGGGAACTGCTTTCTTAGTTGATGGCAAAGGAACGATTTTGGCACATCCAACTGAGCAAGGAAAAAACATATCAAAAATTGCTTCTGTAAAAAAAGCGATCGACAATTCCGGTATTGATGATAATAAAGAACTGACGGTCATTTCTAAAATCAAAGAGGCAGACTGGACAATAGGTGTCAGCTTTGAGAAAAAGAAACTGCTTTGGATCACAGAACAAATGAATCAGACGAGCATCATTATTTCAGTGATTGCCATTATTCTTGCGATCATTCTCAGTTTCTTATTAGCAAAAAGCATTACAACGCCAATCAAGCGTCTGATCGAGCATGTGCGTAAAGTATCTGAAGGTGATTTAACCAGCTCACTTGAAACGAAATCTCAAGATGAGATTGGTTTCCTAACAAAGAGCTTTAATCAAATGACCGAAGGAATTAGAGAGTTAATTGAAAAAGTGAAAGGGGCTTCAGACCAAGTAGTGACATCAACTGATGAAGTCACACAAATTTCAAATGAAACCTTGCTGTCGAGCGAACAGATTGCAACCGCCATTCAAGAGGTGGCTACAGGGGCATCTAAGCAGGCATCAGATGCAGAAACAATTAATGAGAAATCAGAGCAATTGTATGAGAAAGTGCGCCATATGGGTGAGCTTGCCTCACAAATGCAAACCAACTCAAAATCATCTGAGGATGCAAGCTATAAAGGGCTTGATGCACTTGGTGTGCTCGTTCAAAAATCAACACAAGCGAACGAAGAATCGAAAAAGGTAGAGCAAATGCTGCTAGACCTTGAGCATAAAACGAAAAATATCGAAAACGTGGTGACAGCCATTTCTCAAATCTCGGATCAAACGAATTTACTTGCACTGAATGCAAGCATTGAAGCAGCGAGAGCTGGAGAAAGCGGACGAGGATTTGCTGTTGTTGCAGAAGAAGTCAGAAAGCTTGCTGAACAATCTGCGCAATCAACAAAACACATTAGTGAAACCGTCAAACTCATTCAAAATGAATCGAAGAAGGCGGCTGAAGCGATGACAGCAGCAAGTAAGATGAATGAGGAACAAGGTGACGCCATTAATGCAACAGGTGAGGCACTGAGCAGCATCACAATGGAAATGCAGGCACTTGTCGGTACAATCGACAGCATTCATACACAGATCAATGAAATGACAGAAGAACAGCAGAAGATGAGTGACTCCATTCAAAGCATTGCTGCAATTTCAGAAGAATCGGCGGCTTCAGCTGAGGAAGTGCATGCGTCTACAGATGAACAAGTCCAAGTTTTAGAAAGAACGAAAACCTCGACTGAAATGCTGAACGAATCCAGCAATGCATTACGTCAAGCAGTAGATCGGTTTAAGCTGTAAAGAAGCGAAAAGGAACCTTGCGACGTGAGCAAGGTTCTTTTTGTATGATAAAATAAAGCAAAGGAGGTGTTGACATGAATGTCAATTTATCTGGAAAAAAAGCATTGGTCGCTGCAAGTAGTCAAGGTATCGGAAAAGCGATTGCCTTTGCTCTAGCAAAAGAGGGAGCAGATGTGATGCTTTCAGGAAGACATGAGCACACGCTGACAGAAACGGTGAAAGAATTATCTCCGCTTGTAAAAGGAAAGCTGACTTATCAAGTATGTGATGTGTCTGACGCGCAGCAAATCAAGGCGCTAGTTCAAGCGGCAGCTGGTGATGAGAAGTGTGTAGACATTCTTGTGAACAATACAGGCGGGCCTAAAACAGGGACGCTTGAAACCTTAACAGATGAAGACTGGATGGAATCATTTCAGCTTCATTTACTCAGCTATATTCGATTATTAAAAGAGGCCTTGCCTTATTTGAAAAAACGCGGTGCACGCGTGTTAAACATTGCGTCTATGTCAGTAAAAGAACCGATCCCAGGCTTGATGCTGTCAAATACTTTTAGACCGGCTATTGCCGGCTGGACAAAAACAGCCGCTCAGGAGCTTGCTAAGGATGGGATTTTGATTAATACGTTAGCCCCAGGGAAAATTGAAACAGACCGTGTCAAACAGCTCGACAAGCACCGCGCGCAGGCAGAGCACCAAACGGTTGAAGAAATCAAAGCACAGGCTGAACGTACGATTCCGCTTGGCCGTTATGGGCAGCCAGAGGAATTTGCAGCATATGCAGCCTTTCTTTTATCTGAAGCCAATACATACATGACAGGTCAAACACTTATCATTGATGGTGGATTGACAAAGTCTCTTTAAGGAGGAACAAGTGATGACACAAATCAAAACAGTTGGTTTTATTGGAATTGGTGTAATGGGACGCAGTATGGCAGAACATTTAATGGATGCTGGATATGAAGTTCTCGTTTATACAAGAACAAAAGCGAAAGCAGATGCACTCATTCAAAAAGGCGCATCATGGAAGCCGGAAGTGAAGGAAATTGCACAACATGCAGATGCTGTCATCACAATGGTAGGATATCCATCAGATGTAGAAGAAATCTATTTAGGTGAAGAGGGGCTTGTGGCACATGCTACGCCTGGTACTTATCTGATAGATATGACGACATCGAAGCCTCAGCTGGCAAAAGAAATTGAAGTGAAAGCGAAAGAAAAAGGGCTGTTTGCATTAGATGCACCAGTTTCTGGCGGAGACGTAGGTGCAAAAAATGCAACGCTTGCCATTATGATTGGCGGAGAAAAATCAGCCTATGAAGCGTGTTTGCCCTTATTTGAGAAAATGGGCGAAAACATTCAATATCAAGGACCTGCAGGAAGCGGCCAGCATACCAAAATGTGTAACCAAATTGCGATTGCAGCAGGCATGGTAGGTGTCGCAGAGGCTATGGCCTATGCCGAAAAATCAGGACTTGATCCAGAGCACGTGCTCAAAAGCATCACAACGGGTGCGGCAGGAAGCTGGTCCTTGTCAAACCTTGCACCAAGAATGCTGAAAGGTGATTTCGAGCCAGGGTTCTACGTGAAGCATTTTATTAAAGATATGGGCATTGCACTTGAAGAAGCAGAGCTGATGGGAGAAGAGATGCCTGGGCTCTCACTTGCGAAGTCACTTTATGAGAAGCTGCGCGAACAGGGCGAAGAAAATAGCGGCACACAAAGTATATATAAATTATGGGTGAAATAAAAAAGCCTGTCCTACTTCGGGACAGGCTTTTTAGATAACTTATTTTCCGATGAATTGCTGCGTCCAGTAGTTGCCAGATTTCACATAACCAACACCGATATGTGTATAGTTTTTGTTTAAGATATTGGCTCTATGACCTTCACTGTTCATCCAAGCAGTCACCACTTCCTGTGGAGATCTTTGACCTTGGGCAATGTTTTCACCTGCTGTTTTGTAAGTGATCCCGAATTTCTTCATTTGATCAAATGGAGATCCGTAAGTTGGGCTTGTATGAGAGAAATAGTTTTTATCTTTCATATCTTGAGATTTTGCGCGAGCAGATTTGCTTAGTTTTGAATCAACAGAAAGTGCTTTTAATCCTTGCTTTGCACGCTCTTTGTTTGTAAGCTCAACGACTTCTTTTTCAAATGCATTCAAGCTGCTGTCTGCTTTTGCTGTCGTTGTGTCTTTTTGATCAGCTTTTGTATTGTTGTTTGTATTTTGTTTTGCTGGCGCACTTGGTTTAGAAGCAGTAGGTTTTTTCACTGATTCTTGTTTTTGTTCATTTTTTGCTTTGTTTACTTCTTTTACCACTTTTGTGCCAGTAACAGGTTGACCGCTTTTGATCAGCTTGTTTAAAAGAGCTTCGATCTCTTTTTGATTCGACTTGCTTAGCTTGTTTACATCTGAAGAGATATGTAATTTTGTAGCTAATGTATGAAGATCAATGGTTTGATGCTGTACATGTATTACTTGTTTCAGGTTAAGCTCCTTCGCATCAGCTGAATGTCCCCCAGTGAACGTGATGAGTGCAGCAGCCGTTAGCGCTGAAAAAAAGAATGATTTCTTCTTCATATTGTAACTCCTCCTAAAATCTTTGTTTTGTTTTCTCACAGAAAATCATAACATGGACTTTTTGTTATAAACGTACCAGCATCCTCCATTGACAATGCCTGTTTGTCATTTTTGTTAAAGTCACAAAAAAAACCGCCTCATATCAAAGGATAGGGAATTCTTCCATTTAATGAAAACGACATAAACATACCAATATTTTAAAGTGTTAGTATATTTTTTTGCATAATAGGGATTGACAGCTTTTTTTCGCTTGTTTCGCTGTAACAACTATTACAAAAGTGTTACAATAATGAGTGGTAATTGTAAAAGATTGAAAGGATGAGAGGAGCTACATAAGTGGGAGAGAAACAGCATCAAGGTGGTGCCGAGCAGAAAAAATTCAAGCGCCGGAACGCCTGGAGGATTAATCTCTTTTTCTTCGCTGTCTTTAGTTTGTTTGCTGTGCTTGTGATCAAGCTTGGTGTACTGCAAATCGTCAATGGTGAGGATTATAAAAAGCAGGCTAACCGAACAGAGGTCAAAACAGCATCATACCCGTCACCAAGAGGAAAAATGTATGACGCGAGAGGAAGAATCGTCGTTGATAATGAAAGTGTACCTGCCATCGTTTATACATCAGAAAGCGGTGTAAAAGCGAAGGATAAGATTAAGGTAGCAAGAAAACTTGCGACTTATATAAAAATGGATACTGATTTTTTGAGAGAGCGTGACATTCGAGATTTTTGGCTGGCAAGCCATCCGAAAGAAGCGGATAAGCTCATTTCAAAAGCAGAGCAAAAGAATCTTAAAGCAAAAGATGTCTATCCGCTTCAAGTAGAGCGCGTGCCTAAGGAAGAGGTCAAGGCGATCGAAAAAAATGCAGAGGAAAAAGCAGTTGCAGCGATCTATCGTCGATTTACAGGCGGATATGCCTTTGAGCCTCAAATCGTGAAAGCAATGGACCCAAATGAAGAGAAAAAAGGGGACGAAAAAGTTGCTTTACTCGATGAAACAAAAGAGTCAAAGCAGGCATCATCTGTGAGTTTGACCTATGAAGAGATTTCACTTGTATCAGAGCATCTTGATGAACTACCTGGTGTGAATGTCATCAATGATTGGACAAGAAAATATCCGTATGAGAAGACCCTTTATAATGTACTTGGCGGTGTGACCACACCAGAGCAAGGGATTATAAAAGAGCGTGAAGATTACTATATGGCAAGAGGCTACTCACGTAATGACCGAGTAGGGAAGAGCTATTTAGAGTATCAATACGAGGATTTTCTGAACCCGGAGAAAGCGACCGTTCAATATACTCAGGTTGGCGGGAAGCTGCTCGATGAAATCAAGCGGACAGAGGGACGAAGAGGACTTGATCTTGCACTGACATTTGATATGGAGCTGCAAAAGGAAGTCGACAAGATCGTCGAATCAGAGCTTAGATCCGCTAGTGCGAGAAACTATATGATGGACCGTGCATTTGTCGTGATGATGGACCCTAACACTGGGGATGTTCTCGCGATGTCTGGCAAGAAAATGGACGGCAGAGACGTCACTGATTATGCCATCGGAACATTTACGACCCAGTACGAAATGGGCTCTGTAATCAAAGGAGCCACAGTACTTGGCGGTTATCAGGACGGAATGTCGCACAACCAATCCTATATGGATACACCGCTCTACTTTGCAGGGAGTGGTGGAAAGCCGAAACGGTCATACAAAGTTCTTGGATGGGTCAATGATCTACAGGCTCTCCAAAAAAGTTCCAACGTCTACATGTTCCAAGTAGCGATGAGAATGGCGGGCATCATTTATCAAAAGGATGGTCCGTTACCGGCAAGACCTGAGCACCTGCAAAAAATGAGAAACTACTATGCGCAATTCGGCCTCGGCGTGAAAACAGGGATCGATTTGCCGCAGGAATCAAGCGGGATGCAGACACATCCGAAGACGGTCGGCGGACTTTTGCTCGATGAAGCAATTGGGCAGTATGACACGTATACACCGCTTCAAGTTGCCCAGTACATGTCAACGATCGCCAATGGAGGAAATCGCGTTCAACCAAGAGTGGTGAAAAGCGTTCACCTTCCAACGAAGAAGGATGAAGTAGGCCCAGTCGTGAAAAAATACGAGCCGAAGGTATTGAACACGATTAACAATTCGAAAGCAGATATTGACCGCGTCAAAATGGGACTGAAAATGGTCACATCGACCGGCGGTACTGCCGCTGGCCGCTTTGGTCAGCATGATGTCTCAGGAAAAACAGGGACGGCCCAAACCTTTTACTATGGTGCTAACCGCAGCTGGTGGGGAAACCCCACTTACAATTTAACCTTTGGAGGATATTATCCATCGTCCAATCCAAAAGTAGCTTTTAGTGTCGTGACACCTTATGTCTCAGACAAAGATTCCGTCATTAAAACCATCCCAAGTAAAATTATTGATAAGTACGTTGAATTACAAAAGAAATACGAAAAGCAGTAAACAGCAGAGAGCACATCAAGAGAATGTGCTCTTTTTTGCTGAAAATATGGACGTTTCCCTCGATGACGGAAGGAAAATACGGGTTTTCTAGCGAATCTTTTTTATACATCAATCTAAGGACAACCCTAAAAAATGAAAAGGAGGGTCGGACGACGATGGAACAAAAAATGAAAGATTCGAATCAGCTTTATTCGAATATCGATTTACATGCCGTTCTTTCTTCTAATGGCCGCTTTCTCTACATTTCTTCTAACTGTAAGCAGCTTTTGCTCTATGAACAAAAGGATTTACTAGGGTGTTTTTTGAAAGACTTTGTTCATACCGAAGATCAATTTCTCGTCGAGAGTTATTTCTACAATCAGCACATGCTAGAGATTTCCCACTTTAGGCTGCTTAGAAGTGACCTAACAGCTGTATGGATTGAAGCTAGTATTGATTTTGTTGCTTGTGATGAGTTAGACAGTGAATTAAGTAGAGAAATGATCCTAAAAATGAGGGTGCTGGACGCTGAACCGCAAAAAGCAGCATTTCAAACAACATCAGAAGTGTCAGAACAGTCGTTAGGCAGTCTGCCGGCTTTCCAACATGTCAGTGAAGCTGAACAATTGATTGCCATGCTGCCAAATCCGTTATGTATTACGATTTTAGGGGAAATTGTTTATGCGAATGATGCGATGCTTCAATTAATGGGGGTATGTACAAGAGATGACATGATCGGCAAAACTGCATTTGACTTTATTGCTGAGGAGTACCATGACATTGTGAGAAGCCGAATTACAAGGCTGCAACAAGGTCTTCCAGTCGGAATGATTGAACAGATTTGGAAGCGGAAAGATGGGAGCAGCATTCATATCGAAGTGAAGTCATCACCAACGATCTATCAAAATCAGCGGGCAGAGCTTTTGCTGTTAGTAGACATCTCATCCCGTAAGAAATTCCAAACCGTTCTGCAAAAAAGCCGGGAGCGGTATCAGCTGCTCATCCAAAACTCCATTGATACGATTGCGGTCATTCACGATCACAAATGGGTGTTTATGAATGAATCAGGCATTAAATTATTTGAAGCCGAGCATTACGATAAATTAATAGGAAAAGATATTTTTCATCAAATCCATTCCTGTGACCAGCCAAAAGTGAAAAAAAGCATATCACGTATTATTGAAAGAGCATCAGATTCTGAGATTGTCACGATGAGCTGTCATACGTTTAAACACAAACTGATTTATACAGAAATGGTGTGTATCCCAACTACATTTTTTGGAGAAACAGCCGTTCAAATTATTTTAAGAGATATATCCGAACGTAAGCAGACAGAAGAGCTCATGCTCCGATCTGAAAAATTATCGATCGCAGGCCAATTGGCTGCGGGCATTGCACATGAGATCAGGAACCCATTGACTGCCATCAAAGGCTTTTTGCAGCTCATTAAACCGAAAACAAAAGATCGGGATCAATATTTCGAGATTGTTTTCTCTGAACTGAGCCGGATAGAAATTATCTTAAGCGAGCTGCTCATGCTGGCAAAACCGCAGCAAACGGCATCGATGCAGACACTTGATTTGAAAAAAATCATCAGCGAAGTCACGGCTTTATTAGAAACACAAGCGAACTTAAATGGCATTTTAATGAATACAAGTGAAATAGAAGAGGATCTCCTGATGAACGGGGATCAAAATCAGCTCAAGCAGGTGTTTATCAATTTAATCAAAAATGCCGTAGAATCCATGCCGGACGGAGGGCAGGTTGACATTACGGCCAAAGCAGAAAGAGATGGAATTCACGTCACCATTCGTGATGAAGGGGTTGGCATTCCTGAATCGGTCATGAAGCGAATAGGAGAGCCCTTTTTAACGACAAAGGAAAAAGGGACTGGACTTGGCCTTATGGTGACATTTAATATTTTAGAAAATCACAACGGGACGATCCGTGTGGATAGTCATCCCGAAAAGGGCACCGTATTTCACATCATGTTTCCTGCAAAATAAAAACAACGGCAGGAGAGCCGTTGTTTCAGTCTGTTAAATGAATAGAACGCTTTTCAAGAACGAATTGTTCTAGGCGGTCAAGTCCTTCTTTCAGTGTTTCAAGTGAATAAGCATAGGATAGACGCACATACCCCTCGCCGAGTGGAGAGAAAGCAGACCCTGGTACGACAGCAAGTCTTGTACTTTCTAACAGCTCCATACAAAAATCAAAGGAACTCATCCCAAACGATTCAATGGATGGAAAAATATAAAAAGCGCCAGAAGGCTTAATGACCGGAAGCCCCATAGAAATGAGCCGATCATATACATAATCGAGCCTTTTCTTATATTGCTCTCTCATGATGAGTGCATCATCCACACCATTTGTCACAGCTTCAAGTGCCGCCTTTTGTGAGACAGCCGAGGCACAAGACACGTTATATTGATGTACTTTTAATACATGTTTAGCAATTGGAGCTGAAGCAAATAAAAAGCCAATTCTCCAACCAGTCATGCTATGAGACTTAGACAGTCCGTTAATCACAATGGTCTGTTCCTTTAAGAAAGAAGCGATTGAATGATGCGGCCGGTCAAATGTCAGCTCGCTATAGATTTCATCGGATAAAATAAAGATGTTTTTTCCTTCAAGGAGCTGGGCAATCTCGTTCAATTCTTCTTCTGAAAGCGTGACACCAGTTGGGTTTGAAGGATAAGGAAGCACAACACACTTTGTCTTTTCCGTTAATGCATCCTCAATCAGCTTGGCATTTAATTTAAAGCCAGCATTCGTTGTGTCGATATGTACGGGCTTCCCCCCGCACATTCGAATGATCGGTTCATAGCCAGGGTAGACAGGTCCAGGTAGAATCACTTCATCACCCTCTGACAAAATGGTTCGAAACGCAGCATCAATCGCTTGACTTGCACCTGTCGTCACAATGATCTCTGACTCTGCATCATAATCAAGGTTGACTTTCTTCTTGATGTAGTGCTGGATTGCTTGTCTTAGCTCTAGGAAACCAGCATTATGAGTGTACGAAGTAAAATTCTCGTCAATGGCTGCTTTTGCAGCTGTTTTGACATGATGCGGCGTATAAAAATCGGGCTGGCCTATCGTCAAAGAAACGACATCCTCATATGACGATACGAGATTTGAAAATGTTCGAATGCCTGAAATTTCAATATCCTTTACTCTTGGATTCAGCAAATGCTCCATTTCTCATCACCTTAAAAATTTATGTTTTTATCCTATTTTACCATTCACTGCATAAATGTCACCTGCGAAAGGCACTGGATATCATTATCTGTAGTCTATTCTCCTATTCATCACAGCATGAGTGATATATTGAAGAAAGAGCAACATTTATTATAGCGTAACCTCACGAGAAAATACAGGCTGCGATAACATGATTAGAAAACGGCAAAACGGTGTAAACTGAAAGAACGTGAGAATCAGGGTCATGGGAATTGCTTTCATAGACATACGATCTCCTAAAGGAGGACGATAAATGGAACAATCAGCGAAGACATCAAAAATAGCGTTTCTATCCGTGATGAGTAACACATTTGTTGTCATCTTAAAAATCATTGTAGGTCTGCTCACTGGATCTGTTGCGGTTTTATCAGAAGCCATTCATTCTTTTCTCGATTTAATGGCATCTTTTATTGCATTTATCTCTGTTCGTATTTCAAGAAAGCCAGCAGATTCTAAACATCCTTATGGACATGGAAAAGTCGAAAATATTTCTGGAACGATTGAGACCTTACTGATTTTCGTTGCGGGCATTTGGATCATCTACGAATGTGTTCACAAATTAATGCATCCAGAGCCAGTCAAGCTGCCTGTACTTGGCATTGTGGTGATGCTGATAGGCGCGCTCATCAATTTTATCGTATCGAAGGTTGTGAACAAAGAGGCAGAGCGAGTACATTCTGTCGCCATGAAATCGAATGCATTGCACCTGTTAACTGATGTGTATACGTCATTAGGGGTCGCATTCAGTTTATTGCTTGTCGCATTAACCGACTGGTATTTCTTAGATCCGATCATTGGAATGATACTTGCTCTCTTTATTATGCGTGAAGCATTTAAACTCATGAAAGAAGCCTTCCCGCCGCTCGTAGACGCCCGGCTAA
Organism: Bacillus sp. FSL W8-0920; assembly: GCF_038593215.1. Lineage (NCBI taxonomy): Bacteria > Bacillati > Bacillota > Bacilli > Caryophanales > Bacillaceae > Bacillus > Bacillus sp. FSL W8-0920. The sequence goes on from NZ_CP151974.1 coordinate 1,367,772, forward strand.
CGCCCGAGGAAGAACAATCGATCGAAGCAATCATTCAAGGATTCAGTCAAGAATTCATCGAATATCATGACTTTCGAACAAGACGATCCGGTGCAGAGGAATATATTGATTTTCATTTGATTGTAGATGGCAAGACAACGATAGAAGATGTTCATCAATTATGTGATCGAATTGAAGAGAAGATTCAGCAAGATTTTCCGCATGCACAAATCTTTATTCATGTAGAACCTGAAAGTGAAAGAAGCACGCAAACGTAAAAAGGCGATCAACCAACTTAGGTTGTATCGCCTTTTTTTACGCTTCATCTATGAAATGAAATCAATATCCATAAGCAGTATCGTAATCTTCATACCAAGAGATATAAGCTGCGTCATCATTTGACAAATCATGCTTCATGTCTAAAAAATCAGCTTCGCAAATATCTTCAATCACAGTCATTTCATTGTTATTTAATAGTACGACAGTTCCCATCATGAACACCTTTCTTTAAAAAATCCTTGACTATTGTACCATGTGAAGAACCATTGTCAACAGCAGAATGGAAACAAGACGAAAATATCACAAAATGTTAAAAAATCAGGAGGTAAAAGAACTAGAATTACCATGATTTTCACAAATTTTCAGTATTTATTCACATAAATCATTGAGGACGAACTGATCTAAAATATATGTAAAAGTGTAAAGTTACATTGATCTTGCGATATTCATAAGATATAATAACGAATGATTATAAGAAATTTATAGAAAACATACATAATAAAGGAGAAATAGGATGGAAACAAACATAACAGAACCACACATTCAAGAAAAGAAACATCCTGAGCTAGCAGGCGTAGGCTATCGTTTTCTTGCACACCTTTTGGATGGTATCATCATCGGCGTACCATATTCTTTTATCATGTTTATTTTGGCAACACTCTTTTTTGTCTCAAGTCCAGAGGCAGCATTGATGATGGATGACGACAGCTATTACTATTCAACAACTGTTATGACAGATGAGGAATGGGCAGTGATTATGGGACTTATCTTTTTCTATATAGGAGCGATCTTGGTCGGTATTGTGGTGACATGGCTTTATTACGCCATCATGGAATCATCAAAACTGCAAGGAACGCTTGGTAAGATGGCTCTTGGGATTAAAGTGACAAGAGTAACGGGCGAAAAAGTGACATTCGGCCGTGCAACAGGTCGCTTCTTTGCAAAAGGCTTTTTGTCTCCAATCTTATATATTGGCTACATCATTGCCTTTTTCACAGAGAAAAAACAAGCACTTCACGATTTAATTGCAAGTACCATTGTTGTGAAGAAATAATGAAAAAAAGCACCTCTGCTCAATCGTAAGAGGTGCTTTTTGTATAGATTGCTTGTATGGAAGAGGGACGTATGACATAAAATAGAATGATAGTGAAAAATCAGGCAGGGAAGGGAGACAAACGATTGAAAACAGGGAAAAAGCCCATGCAGAAAAAAGGGGCAGGCTTCGGTCTGTTTTTGACAGCACCCATTTTGGCCTGGGCATTGTATGACTTTGCAAATACGATATTTTCATCGAATATGATTACCATTTTCTTCCCGTTCTACTTGCAGGAAACAATCGGAGACAGTGCGAGAATGGATCAGATCGCTAGTACATTTATTTCTTATGCAAACGCACTAGCCAGTTTTTTTCTCGTCATTTTCACACCATTATACGGAGTCCTGATCGATCGTACAGGAAAAAAGAAGCGCTATATCACAGTGTTTACTCTAATATGTATAGCTTGTACATTTTTGATGGGGATCTTTGCTGGGATTGATTTCTCAAGCGAATGGTTTGGGCTGCCTGTCTCTTTATTAGTAGTGGTCACCTTGTTTGTGATTGCAAAATTCTTCTATCACTCGAGCCTAGTGTTTTATGACACCATCCTGCCCGATCTTGGGACAAAGGATGAAATACCGCTTATTTCTGGATTTGGCATTGCCGTTGGTTATTTAGGGACACTTGTCGGTCTCACAGTTTATTTACTTGTTGGCAATGACCAATTTCATGAAGCATTTATTCCGACAGCACTATTATTCTTTCTCTTTTTCCTGCCATTTCTCTTTTTTGTAAAAGACCCTCATCCACTGCCGCAGCCAGAGAAAAAGGCGTCATTTTTCAGCGGGTATAAAGAAATTATTCGCACGTTTAAAGAGATGAAACATTACAAGCCGGCTTTTATCTTTATGATTGCTTTCTTTTTTATGAATGATGCCCTACAGACAGCGATTGCGATGATGGCGGTGTATGCCAAAATCATCATTGGCTTTACTGCTGGACAATTTATTCTGCTTTATCTTGTGTCGACCATTTCAAGTATCATTGGCTCCTTTTTATTTGGATATATCACAAAAGCGATTGGGGCAAAGCGCTCGATTACAGTCGTGTATGTGATTTTGATCGTTGCCCTGATTCTGGCTGTCACAGCCACAACGGAATGGGTCTTCTGGGTGGCTGGCAGTTTATTCGGTATTTCACTCGGCGCAAGCTGGGGGGCATCACGAATATTGATTATTGAGCTGACACCGAAGGAAAAGAGAGGACAGTTTTTTGGTCTCTTCGCATTCTCAGGGAAGGTGTCTTCCATTATTGGACCCATCATTTATGGGTCAGTCACTCTGCTGTTTGCAGAGCACGGAAACCTCGCAAGCCGCCTTGCGCTAGGGTCTTTACTTATTCTTGCAGCGATAGGACTTGTGATTCATCAATTCGTACGAGAGAAAGCGTAAAGAAACGTCAACTTTTTACCTATGCTGCCGATATAAAAAGTACAATCTTATATTGAAGAATAGAGGGATTTCCGTGGCTTTAAACAAACAAGAAATTTTACTTGACTCTGGTACCAATGAATTGGAAATTGTGAAGTTTGAAATTGGTTCAAATCAATTCGGCATTAACGTCATGAAAGTAAGAGAAATCATCCAGCCGGTTGAGGTGACGGCAGTACCGCACTCTCATCAAGATGTAGAAGGGATGATTAGTTTACGAGGCGAGATTTTACCAGTCATCAATCTATTTTCCTTTTTTAATGTCGAGTCAGATCAGTCAGAACAAGAGAAATATATTGTGACTGAATTCAACCAACGGAAATTTGTGTTCCATACAGGAACGGTATCACAAATTCACCGCGTCAGCTGGGAAGAGATTGAAAAGCCAACTGCACTCAATCAAGGGATGGAACGTCATTTAACCGGTATCATTAAGCTTGATGAGAAAATGGTTTTCCTTCCAGATTATGAGAAAATCATTTATGATATTGAATCCGCTTCTGGAGTAGAAACGTATCATATGTTTGACGGTGAGAAAGACGAGAGAAGAACAGGGAAGAAGCTTTATGTCGTTGAAGACTCTCCGCTTCTCATGCGTTTATTAGCAAATGAATTAACCGAAGCAGGCTATAAAAACATTGTGACCTTTGAAGACGGGAAACAGGCATATGACCACGTCATGGACCTTGTCAGCAAAGGAATTACTGTGACAGAAGAAATTGATATGATTATTACAGATATTGAAATGCCTAAAATGGATGGTCACCGATTAACGAAACTGTTGAAGGAAAATCCTTTAACAAGTTCCATACCGATTCTTATCTTCTCTTCGTTAATCACTGAAGATTTGCGCCATAAAGGGGAAACAATTGGTGCAGATGATCAAATTAGTAAACCAGAAATTCATCAGCTGATTGAAAAAGTCGATCACTTTATTATCTAAAGGAAAAACCACTCGTCATGAGTGGTTTTTTGTTTAAAAATAACTTTCCCCGAGTCGTTTGAAGACGGGCTTTGTATAATGTGATTTTTGTTTTGTGGCGGTAGGTTTTTCTTTTAAACCGACATACGTTTGAAGCAGTTGCTTTGCTCGGTTTAATGACATATTCGCTTTCGGATTGCGATATGATTGATTTAAATTTCCTAAGTGTGGCAAAAATTCGAAGTCTTCTTTGGTTGGTGGCAGGTGAAAATAATAATCTCCAATTTCAATCAGCACGTCGGACTGTTGTTGACTATATTTGGGATTGTTAGAGAAATGTAGGCCCACTTTTCTTCCTTTACCTTCTTGCAATAGTTTTTGCAGCGCACGTTTTTTCAAAAGATAAAGAAACTTGGGATTTGGTGCGGTTTTAGCATGGCGGTTAACAGTATAAATGGCTTTTGCGATGTTTTCTGCTGTAGGTTCTATGTCTTTAGTATGAGCATAATCGTCCATTTTTTCTCTCCTTTGTCTTTCGTCTTCCTGTGCTTAGTATAAATTATACGTTTTTATTAGTAAATTGCAAATAGACTTATTTTAAAAAGCGATAGGATTTCCATTGTTCTTATTTACAATAGCCATTCATGACGGTTCTAAAACGTGTTTGTATATAAAAATGACAGAATGGTGTGCAAAGACACTAGTATCTATCCATCATGATTTTTCTTCAATCTGTTTCAGTTACAAAGAATGCGGCGCTTTTAATTTTCTATATGCTAAAGGTGTCGTATTTTTTATTCTTTTAAACATACTAATAAAATAACTTGTGCTGTTGAAGCCGACTTTGTAAGCAATTTCGGTTATATTGAAATCTGTTTCTTGAAGCAGGATGAGACTTTGTTGAACTCTATATTCATTCACATAATGAAGAGGTGTCTTCTTTAGAATATCTTTGAAGTATCTGCAGCATTCAGATCGGCTTAGCTGACCTGCTCGAGCGATATCTTGAAGAAGCACCTTTTCGTGATAATGCTGGTGAATCCAATTCAGCATAGGTTTCATCCGTTCATTTTTATCATGCTGCCGTGCATCATATTTTATTTGAAAGCCATTTTGTAATAAACATTTCCACATGGTGATGAGTTGAATATTGAGTTCAAGCTCATAATATGCTGGAGTTTCATCAATTAATCGCTGAATGGTTTGAATACATTGATAGATATGATTTGGCCAGTGGTCTTTTCGGTTCAATAAAATATAAGGTGTCTGACTCGCATGCATATAAGGATGAACGAAAGTGGTAAATAATTCATTGGCTGTGATGAAATGTGGGGAAACGTTTAGACAAAGATATGTACAAGTTGTCCCATTCGCATCTTTTGCCATATGCAGGCAGCCACTATTGATGAATACGCCATCTCCTTCCTTCAAACATATCGTCTCTTCATTGATGTGAAATTCAGCTTCCCCCTCTAAAATAAAAACAAATTGAAATTCGTCATGCCAGTGAAGAGGGATGCGGCCGCTTCTATGATCACAAATTTTCGTATGATAAAGAGCGATAGACCAGGTCGTAGTAGAATGCTCCGTTAATTCTTTCAAATTGTAGTCAACAAGAAAATGATGGTTGTTCATGGTTCTCCTCAATATTCTTTTATTTTTATGTTCAATTGATATATCAATATGTAACAAAGTGAACTACTATCAACTATATTATCATGATTGTTTGAGAGTTGAGGAGAACGAAATGGATAGAAATAAGGGAATTTTGCTTGTGCTGATTGGTGCCATCTGTTGGGGAGTAGGAGGAACTGTTTCACAAAAATTGTTTCAGCAATATGGGATTTATGTCAATTGGCTTGTGACTGTCAGGCTGCTTATTTCAGGTGGACTGCTTTTATTTGTTCATTTCATGACAAAAGAACGAGCGCAACTAATTGGTGTGTGGAAAAAGAAGAGGACGGCTATGCAAGTCCTGATATTTGGAGTAATGGGCATGCTAGCTGTTCAATATACTTATATGGCATCCATTCAACTTGGGAATGCAGCTGTGGCGACGCTTCTGCAGTATACGGCCCCTGTTATGATTATCATGTATTTAGTACTTCGCCGCCAATCTACTTTTACCAAAAGAGATATGCTGACGGTGTCATTGGCGTTCATGGGCATGTTTCTCTTATTGACGAATGGTTCTGTTTCAACATTAACCGTTCCATTTGTCGCAGTGGTTTGGGGAATACTGTCTGCTGTAGCGCTTTCGTTTTATACGCTATATCCAATCAATCTGTTAAAAGAATTTGATTCTTTAGTCGTTGTCGGCTGGGCGATGCTGATTGGGGGAGCCGCCCTTAGCTTAGTCCATCCGCCATGGAAGATAAATCTTTCGCATTTACCTGTTGAAGCGTATGTTTATTTATTGTTTGTTATCATATTTGGTACAATGATCGCTTTTTGGTTTTACATAGAAAGCTTGCAATATTTATCACCGAAAGAGTCAAGCTTAATTGGAAGTGTCGAGCCCCTTGCGGCAGTTGTCACGACTGTTTTTTGGTTAAAGGAGCCATTTGGTTTTTTTCAATGGGCTGGGACAGCTTGTATTGTATACATGATTTTATTCATGGCATTATATCAGCCAAAAAAATGAGAAGGAAGGGTGTTCAAAGAGAGATTTTCATTGCAAGAAGAATTGACTGGGTGAAATATATATGAAGTGAACTATTAGTTCGTGATAACTACCTATTTAAATAAATGGGTAGTTTCTCAATTTGTATTCATGTTGCGCCTGAAAATTTACCATATGCCAGACAACATGCCCGAACATATGGTTTAATCACATGGTCTATTTCTTATGACTTGAATAAGCGCAGTAGAAGCAACCATTAAAATCAGTTTCATTCGTCATTTGTTTAGCCTCATCAATGGCGCTCTCGCCACTCATGTGCAGACCAATCAATTTACGGCTTGAAGCATCACCTAAAAATGCACAATCTTCTGTATGTACAACATATTGACCTTGATCATCTTTTGTATGAATAAAATAATAACTTTTTAGCATACCCCTCACCTCCAACCTGACTATACTACTATAAAACTTCCAAAGATGTAAAGATTTTTTATTAAAAATATTGCAATTTTATACACATTCCTTTTATTTCATAAAAAGAAAAATATGTTATAAGATCAAAGTTAATGAGAACAGACAGGACTGTTTAGATTGAAGATATGTTAACTCCTTTATTGGTCGCACTTGTCGTTGGAGGCATTGTGTACGTGATAGATGATCGTTCGATTCATCCTTTGCTTCCAATCATTTCGATGAGCAGAAAAAATAAGTGCCGTTTGTGTTTCAGCCATGCAAAAAGGACTTTCTATAGAAGAAAGTCCTTTTTGCTTCATTTATTGCGCTCCCTGACCTTTTAGTTCACGCTGCACGTCTAAGTCGTCAGCTTCTCTGCTGAACTTTGGCAGTGTAAAGAAGTAAAAAAGGAAAACGAGTAAAATAATAACGCCCATTCCGTAATAAATATAAGAAACGTTTGTAATGAGTTTTGGAAATAGTACCGCAATCAAACCTAATGTCATGGATTGAGCAAACATGGTAAGTGGGTCAACCCAGCCTGACACACGTCCCATCAGACGAGGGTGGACGATTCTCGGCAACCAGCCGCCAATGACAATGTTGACTGGGCCAATACATGTACCAATGACAAACGATGTGACGTAAAACAACCATAGTGTATGGGTGGAACCAAGTACAAAAATCAGAATGCCTGCAACCAAAATTGGAAGTGACATGAGATATTGCATCTTTACTTTTTTAGCGAGAACAGAGCCCATTATGCTGCCAACAAGTAGACCGGCACCAATTGCGATTGTAAAGAATGATGTATGCAGTTCAAAATGGTCCGGTGAAAGGCCATATTTCATTGTAAACATCGGAAGTACAGCAAATGCGCCATTGACTAGACCGAAAACAAAAAAGCCAAAAATTAAAGAAGCCAATAATTTATTTTTTATAATGTAAAGAATGCCTTCTTTAAAATCTTTTAGAGACGTTTTAATGGTCATGCCTCTCCAGCCTGCTTGTCCATTTGGCTGACGTGCTTCAATTGGAATGTTACATGTACGAATCAGGATGCCTGACACAATAAAACTGATCAAATCAATGGTAATGGCACCGTGAAGTCCAATTGTCTTATACATAATCGCACCGATTCCAACACCAAATACCATGAATAAACTAAACAGCATTTGATTTAAGCCAGCGGCTTTTGCATATTGATCTTTATTTAAAATCGCCTGAACGAGAGAGGCTTCAGCTGGATAGAAGAACTTCGTAATGGCACTTCGTATAAACAAGATCAAGAAAATAAGAGGTAGTGAATTGAAATAAATAACAATGAATAAAACAATCGTCAGCCCAGCTCGTATCCAATCGCAATTCTCTGCGACTTTTTTACGATCAAAACGATCTGCTACGACACCGACCATAAAAAAGACAAAGATCGTTGGAAGTGAATACATGAGCTCTGCTAATGTGGCGTAGGCGGGCTGATGACTAAAATGATCGAGCAAATAAAAGGCAAACGCCATATTGCCTACTGTTGTCCCCATTTGCGAAGCAAGTGCTGCAAAAAAGAGACGAACAAAATTTCTGTTTTTAAAAATATCCATAAATACGCTCCTTAACCTGAAGATCCCACTTTATATCATATAAAATTTTAAGCATTCATACAATTGATTTCTCCTACTGGCTAATGGTCACAGGTGTTCCATTTGGAACGATTGAAGCAAGTTCGATGACATTCTGATTATACATACGAATGCATCCCCTAGACACAGCTTTACCAATTGAAGACGGGTTATTCGTACCGTGGATGCCGTAATGAACTTTCGAGAGGCTTAGCCAATAGGCGCCAAAGGGACCTCCTGGGTTTGGCTGTCTGTTCACAATATAATAAGAACCTGTCGGTGTCATATTTAAAATTCTTCCTGTTGCAATCGGATACGACCGAATCAGCTCTGATCCAGAAAACAAAACGAGACGTTTGCTTGAAATCGAAACAGAGATGCGGTAAGGGATCGTATTAGGATCGGGCAGACCAGGAATGATAATGACCTCATTTTGTAACGGCTCTCGGCCTTGCAGTGAAGGGTTTGCAGCCTTTAAAGCTTCTGTTGTTGTTCGAAAATCAAGCGCTATAGAAGCAAGCGTTTCTCCGCGTTTTACCGTATATCGCAACACCAAAGGACACTCCTTTTGCTCAAATAAAAGAAGCCATGATGCCTGTCACTCAATCTATATATGGACGGAATCAGGCTAAGGAAGGTTTCTCCTAACATTTGTCATGAGAAAGATCTTTGATTATCTATATGCAAAAAGAAGCGGTTTGGCTTCTGTCTAAATGCGAGAAGAGAGGGTGAAAAAGGTTAATTCAGGTTTGGCTAAAAATCGAAGCGGCAGTCTTGTTGTCCCAAGTCCGCGGTTGACATAGATTCGGTGCTGATAACTTCCGTATAAACCTTCCACATATGTATGGCCAAAAGGTGCTGTGAGAATGGGTCCGTAGAAAGGAAGCTGCACCTGTCCGCCATGGGTATGTCCAGAAAGCTGCAAGTTAATGGGGGTTGTATCCAGCTCCAATGCTGCATCAGGCTCATGTACGAGCAGCAAGGTAAATAAATCAGATGATACTTCTCGCTTAATCAGGTCATAATCCGGCACACTCATCATCAGGTCATCCATTGTAGCAATCTGAATATGCGCCCCTTCTTTTTCTAATGGAAACACATCATTTTTACATATTGTAAAGCCGCAATCTTTCATCGTATTCTCATAAAGATCAATGCCAAATGGTCCGTAGTCATGATTACCGCATATCGCGAGCTTACCAAACGGGGCATGGAGCTCAGTCAAATAGGCTTTCGCTTTTTCATGCTCTTCAATCGATGCTTGAAAATCAACGAGATCACCTGTGAACACAATGAGGTCTGGAGACTCAGCGTTGATTTGCTGGACGACGGATTCTAATTCCTTCGCAGGAAATGTATCACTTAAATGAACATCACTAAATTGAGCAATTTTAAACTGGTCAAATGAAGCTGGAAGCTGAGCATCCCGAATGGTCATTGACACGGTATCGATCATGCGTGGTTCAATGTATCTGGCATATCCGTATCCACATGTTGTAGCTAAAAAACCGAGAATGCTCGCGCCAGCTGCTCCTTTTAAAAACTGTCTCCGAGAAAGTTGCTTCATATAAGACTCCTTTATAAATAAAATTAAGTATAGCATCATATTTAAAGAATCTCCCATATGGTGCATCTAGGGTCAATCATGATATGATAGAAATAATGAATGAATAGTCATTCAAAACCACAGAGGGGGAGAACAAATGACGAAACAAACAGTGATTGTCACAGGGGGATCAAGCGGAATGGGGAAGGCGATGGCTGTCCATTTGGCACATGAAGGCTGGAATGTCGTGATTACTGGAAGAACAGAAGAAACGTTAGAAAAGGTAGCAAATGAAATAAAACAAAATGGCGGCTCGATCGCTTACTTCCAAATGGATGTACGAAACCCAGAGGATGCCGATCAAATGGTCAAGTTTGCGGTAGATACATTTGGAGATGTGGACGCTCTGATTAACAATGCTGCAGGAAACTTTTTAGTTCCAGCAGAAAAACTATCTCCTAACGGCTGGAAGGCTGTCATTGATATTGTATTAAATGGAACATTTTTTTGCAGTCATGCAGTGGGCAATTACTGGATTCGTCAAAAGAAAAGGGGAAGTATGGTCAATATGGTGGCAACCTATGCATGGGGTGCTGGTGTAGGTGTGGCGCATTCAGCGGCAGCAAAGGCCGGTGTTTTATCTCTCACTCGAACGCTTGCAGTGGAATGGGGTAAGCAATATCGAATTCGCGTTAATGCCATCGCGCCAGGTCCAATCGAGAGAACAGGTGGTGCGGATAAACTATGGGAATCGGAAGAGGCAGCGCAAAGAACAGTAGATAGTGTTCCACTTGGCAGACTTGGTACACCAGAGGAAATTGCAAAGCTTGCAAGCTTTTTATTATCTGAACAAGCGTCTTATATAAATGGAGATTGTATCACAATGGATGGGGGGCAATGGCTCAACCAATCCCCATTTTGAATGACGATGTAAGACCTGCTTTTGATGTGTTATAATCACACAAAGAGAGAAGCAGGTGATGAAAATGGTCGATCCATTGGATATTTTAACGAATATTGAAGATGTTTTCCCGCACTATCAAGCGATATTCAGTGCGGAAGAGCAAAAAGTGATAGGCTATGAGGTTTTAGGAAGAATGAAGCTCGAGTCTGAAACAGTTAGCCTAGGCTCCTTCTTTACGGATTCATCTATTCCTGACGAATATAAAGTGGAAGTAGATCATAAAGTACTGACGCAAGCACTCGATCTTTTCACAACAGCAGATGATGATTTGCTCATTTTTATTAATCATGATGCCAATATCCTGATGCTTGATCATGGTGAAAGCTTTTTAGAACTCTTGAAGCAATATGAAGCAAGGGGTATTCAACTTAATCGGTTTGTTATCGAATTTACAGAGCATACGTTTAGCGGCGATATTGAACAGCTTTACCATACGTTAACGTATTTTCGTACATATGGTATTAAAATCGCCATTTCGAATATCGGAAAAGAAAGCAGCAATCTTGACCGGATTGCCTTGCTCTCACCCGATCTATTAAAAATAGATTTACACGCATTAAGGGCATCGGCTCCTTCTCCTTCCTATGAATATGTCTTGTACAGCATTTCATTGCTTGCGAGAAAAATAGGGGCGGCTTTAATTTATGAAGACATTGAAGCAAATTTTCAGCTGCAATATGCTTGGAGAAATGGTGGCAGATACTTTCAAGGGTTCTATCTTCACGAGCCGGCGGCGGAATTAATCGACCGCAATAAACGAAAAGATCAGCTGAGGGAAGAATTCCAGCAATTTATTGCGCATGAGAAAAAGAAACTACAAACTGTCTACGAACATTCTGAAACATTTTATAAACGAATTCACCAAGCTGTCACGACCTTAAAAAAATCATGCACTACAAATGATGAACTCATCCAAAAGCTGGCATTAGAATTATCGGATTGCAGCTTTCGGATTTATATGTGTAATGAAGAAGGCTTTCAAATCACTGGAAATGTGTTTAAAAAAGAAAAAGAATGGTTGTTCCAGCCTGAATATATCGAGAAAAACTGGAGCTGGCGTCCTTATTTCCTAGCAAATATTCTCCAAATGAGAATGAGCGGGAAAGGATTTTTCAGTGATATTTACAGCGATTTAGAAACTGGTGAGAGGATACGTACGTTTTCTTACCCGTTAGAGGGAGATATGTATTTATTTATAGATCTTCCGTATGCCTATTTATATGAGCAAGATGGATTAATTTAAAAGCACAGAGTGAAGATTGTATTATCCATTTATTAACAATCTAAGTAGCCTTTTAGGCTGCTTTTTTTGATTGAAAAAAAGAAATAAAAAATGGTTGACAATGAAACTGATAATCATTATCATTTAGTTATAGAGAGAAGCTACTCTCTGTTCCCCAACCCCTCTATCAGATCAAGATCCAAAAAACTTGGCGCTACCCCCGCCAAGTTTTTTTTGTGCTTTTCATCTTCGCCTCATGCATAGGACAGCCCAATCCTTCCATACATCTTAAGTGATGACAGTTAGACGGTAGGAGGGAACGTCATGATCAAACGTGACAAGCGGCTGCTGATTGATTTGCCAAGACCAGATCACCCAGATGCAAATGGTGCTGCTGCTGTGCAAGAATTACTCGGCGGAAAATTCGGCGAAATGTCCACATTAAATAATTACATGTTTCAATCCTTTAACTTTCGAGGAAAACGAAAACTCAAACCGTTTTATGACCTCGTATCCAGCATTACGGCTGAAGAATTCGGTCATGTAGAACTTGTGACCACAGCTGTGAATCTCATGATTACAGGGACCACCCATGGCGGAGATCCAGATACGACACCGATGAAAGCGGCTGTCGATAAACGAAATACACAGCATTTTATTCAAACGGCTCAAACAGGCTATCCGTTTGATTCCATGGCAAAACCTTGGACCGGGGAGAATGTGTTCTCAAGCGGAAACCTGATTCTTGACCTCCTTCATAATTTCTTCCTAGAATGCGGAGCACGTACGCACAAAATGCGCGTATATGAAATGACAGATCATCCTACAGCAAGAGAGATGATCGGCTATTTACTCGTCAGGGGCGGAGTGCATGTTGTGGCATATGCAAAGGCGCTTGAGGTAGCCACAGGTGTAGATGTAGGAAAGATGCTACCAATCCCAAACCTCGACAACAAATACTTTGATTCAGCGAGGAAATTTGAAGATCAAAATGTTCATACAAAGCTGTATACATTTAGTGATACGGATTACAAGGACATTAATAAGATTTGGAAAGGCAGTCATCCGATTGATGGAAAACCGCTCACAGTGATTGAGGGCACCCCGCAAGGAGCACCTGTGCCAGATTATAGAGAATTACCGGAAGAGTTTGCCCCAGGCATTTCCAAAGAGGATTTTGACGAAATTGCCAAACGTCTGATGAGATCTGCGGGTTTATAAAAACATGGTGCATGAGATTAGAAAAAAGACTCAAACTAAAAAAACAGATTCTTTTTCTTTTTTTGAATTCAAGAGGAAAAATATCATCTGAGAACACTTTATGGTATGATGCTTTGTAGGACTTGTGTATAATCAATACGGGTTCATCTTGAGTTGTTTTTTTGAAAGGAGTCTTTTTTTAGAATGTCACAATTAATGGGTATCATTACAAGGCTGCAAAGTCTTCAAGAGACAGCAGAAGCTGCAAACGAACCGGCACAGCGTTATTTCGAAGTGAACGGTGAGAAAATCTGTAGTGTTAAGTATTTCGAAAAGAATCAAACGTTTGAATTGACTGTTTTTCAACAAGGGGATAAGCCAAATACTTTCCCATTTGACAACATTGATATGATTTCGATTGAGATTTTTGAGCTTTTACAATCCTAAGCTGAATCGTATGAAATGTTTTTTCTAAGGATTCCTTCGTTTATTTGCGGCAATATACATGTGTCATGATTGGCGCAGTGTACAAATGGAAGATGATCATTCAGCGCATATTTCGGATAAGAGACCATTAAAAAGGAGTTCCTTTCTGTGAGTGATTCTTTTTACTACAATCTTTCTGAAGATCATTTAGCGTTTTCTGATGTCGTCATGAGAATGAAAGACTTTATTCGAAAAGACCCTAGATCCGCCTATGTGTTATCAATTGGTACGGACTCTCAGGTCAATCAAAATGTCACAAGATTTATGACTGCAATTCATCTCCACCGGATTGGCAAAGGGGCTTGGGGCTGCCTCACGCAACAAGTGATCAGCAGACCTGTGCAAAGCCTTAGAGAAAAAATTTCATTAGAGACAGCGTTTAGCCAAAAGGTATGTGCAGACATCCTTGAGGGGCCTTTAACAGAACTGATGGATTTGCTTCTTCCGTTTGCTGAGGAAGGGGCAGACCTCCGTTTTGAAGCCCATCTGGATATTGGCAAAAAAGGAAGTACAAAAGATCTGATCCAGGAAATGACCGGAATGATCACAGCTATGGGAATTGAAGCTAAAATAAAACCCGACTCATACGCAGCATTTTGCTATGCCAATCGATACACAAAATAAATTCCGTCATTTTTCTCCAAACCTTGTCGAAACGTGCGGTTGACGATTCGATTCTAGTTCCTTATTCTAGCTGTATAGAGAGGAAGCAGACATTCAAAAGCCTGCTAATCAATATAAAAGCATATATGAAACAGGGGGCCTGATGTTGGATGAGCGTCATCGAAAATCGTTTTAATGAAGAAGAGAAAAAGCTATTATTAAACGTATTGCTGAATCAGGAATATGCTGTCGAATTACTAAGCAGTGAGATCAATGATATAGAATGTGGAACAAAAAATGTCGATGACAATACGTATAAGCAGTTGATCACATTGTATGACAGAGTAAGGTTTGAGAATTAATATTGATTGAACATTCTATTAGATACTCGGGAGCTGAGTATCTTTTTTATGCAGAAAAAATCTTTCGACAAATTTCGTTTTAGTTTATGCTTAATGGTAAAGGGGAATGTATGATTGATGATTGAGAGAAAAGGGGTCGAAGAAACATGATAGAGATAGAACCAACTCAATTGCTTGAGTCAACAGTAGCCGAGCATATGATTGATGCAGATAAAGTGGCACATGTTCAAATTGGAAATAACCTTGAGCATGCTCTATTGGTCCTTACAAAAACAGGATATACAGCCATCCCGGTATTAGATCCTTCTTATCACCTGCATGGGTTAATTGGAACGAATATGATCATGGATAAGATCTTTGGTTTAGAACGAATTGAATTCGAAAAGCTGGACCAATTGAAGGTAGAAGAGGTTATGCTTACTGATATCCCAAGGCTTAAAACGACGGATCCTGTGCTAAAAGGCGTTCACGCTGTAACGAATAATGGATTTGTTTGTGTCGTAAATGAGGAGCAAGTCTTTGAAGGAATATTTACACGACGTGTTGTATTAAAGCGCTTAAATGAAGTGATTCATGCCGCGAAAAAATGAGCTGAAACCCAGCTTATTTTTTTTGCCTTCATAAGCTATAATTTATATAATGACCATATGGAATAAGAAAAACTTATAGAGAGAAAGGGGACGCCCATGCAGCTTCAGGAGTTACATATGCTTGTTGTGCTAAGTGAAGAATTGAATATGAGAAAGGCTTCGGAGCGGCTCTTTGTCTCTCAGCCTGCTTTATCCCAAAGATTGCAGACGATTGAAAAAGAGTGGGGAACCAAAATCTTTTTTCGTTCTCAGAAAGGGCTCACCGTGACTTCGGCAGGTGAACAGATCATTCAATTTGCAAAAGAGGTGACGGTTGAGCAAGATCGAGTGAGAGAGAGAATCGATGAACTTGAAGGGGAAATTCACGGTACACTAAAGCTTGCGGTTGCATCCATTATTGGACAGCACTGGCTGCCGAAAGTGTTAAAGCGATATGTCGAAAAGTACCCAAATGCGAAGGTATCACTTGTGACCGGCTGGAGTAGTGAAATGCTCAAAAGCTTATACGAGGACCACGTGCACATTGGGATCATTCGCGGAAACCCTGATTGGAAGGGAACAAAGGAATATTTGATGACAGATCATTTATATTTAGTCGATTCCGTTATCAAAGACGTGGACGAGTTAATCGAGACAGAACGCCCGTTTATTCAATTTAAAAGCGACAGCACGTATTATCAGGAAATCCAGCACTGGTGGCATCAAAAATTCAAAGTGTCTCCAAAGCAGACGATTCTAGTGGACCAGATTGAGACGTGTAAACAAATGGCCTACCACGGCATCGGCTACGCCATTTTGCCTTCGGTCACCTTATACGACCACGAAAAAAGTGTTCATAAAACACCGCTTGTTGACGTGAATGGAGAGCAAATCGGACGTGACACATGGCTGCTAGGCTATGAAGCTTCTTTTCAATTAAAACAAGTGCAAGCATTTGTCGGTGTGGTCAAAGAAATGCTTGAAAGTGATGCGGTGTAAGTACCTTCTTGGAAAAGAAAGGTGCTTTTTTAGGTGAATGATCATTTACTTATTGCACGCATATCAAAGCAACAGATAGATGGAGCGAATCATAGAGGAGACTTCGATCTTATGAAAAACAATCAATTAATCAAAATGAACAAACCAGAATGGGGAGATCATTTGCGCGTGAGGTGGCGTGAACGTTTTGCTAGTCATCTTTCAATGAAAGAACAAAACGAGATATCAATAGATGATTTTTTATGGCATTTATGCAGTTTTGGAATGGTTACATGCCTTGAAAATGCTGAAGCGATAGACGCATTTCTTCAACAATCAAAGGATAAGTGTACTGTTTTTTATCAATTTGTTGACGAGGCGTATCTTTTCGAAAATGCCAGCTCTCTTTTAATCAATGATTTACCATATCAATCTAATCATATGGATTATAACGATATGTATGTGATGGATTGGAATGAAAAATGGACATTTGTGATGACGCATGAAACGGATTATGGTCCATATTTTATTCAAATAGATGAAACGAACGAATGAGAAACCGATGATCTCTTCGATATGAAAAACCCGCCTTCCAATTGGAATGAGCGGGTTTTTCATTGGGTTATCGTATTGATTGGTCAAAGCTTTTTTATGAAATCATTTGACAATGAAAATCATTATCATTTAAAGTGTACATATAATAATTGAAAATGATTATCATTTAGATGGGGTGACCGATAGATGAAAGCACTAATTACATTTGCGAGTATGTCTGGTAATACAGAAGATATGGCAGCGATCATAAAGCAAACACTAGAAGGAATAGGGATCGATACAGAGATGTTGGAATTTGATGATACAAGCGCAGAGGATCTTTCTTCATACGATTATGTGTTCATCGGTTCTTATACATGGGGTGATGGTGATTTACCTTATGAAGCTGAGGACTTTTATGAAGAGGTCTCCACGCTTGAACTAAGTGACATCAAAGCAGCTGTGTTCGGATCTGGAGATTACAGCTACCCGAAGTTTTGTGAGGCTGTTCATACATTTCATGACATGCTCAAATCAACCGGTGCATCTGTATTTCCTGAAACATTGAAAATGGAGCTTGCGCCTGATACCGATGAGGATGTGGCGTGCTGTCAGGAATTTGCGACAAGCTTTTTAACGTGGGCGGCGCTATCTGAGAAACGAGTTGAAAACCATGTTTCATAAAGGAGCGACAGCTGTTGCTGCATCTAAAAACGGTGGATACTTTGTCGCTGTAAAACGTGAAGGTATTTTTCACTACAGTGTGGAGAGCGGGTGGCAGCAACTGTTTAAGCTCAAGCATAAAATTCATGCCATCAGCTATATTGGACCTTATTTATTCGGTGTTGGTGAAAATGGCACAGTGATTAGATCAGGAGATGAAGGTCATACATGGGCGCTATCATCATTTCCAACAAATGCAGTCGTTTGGTCTATTACAGGACGCAAAGATGGGTTTGTGTGTGCACATGGAAAACATAGTATTTATGTGTCAAATGATTTCGGGATTTCCTGGGAAATTATGAAGCCATTTGCTCATGTGAACCACCCGCCTGTCATTCGTTCCTTATGTGCTGCAGGTGATCACCTTTATATTGGAACACAGATTCATGATGTTCACGGAGGAATATGGGTGTATGACTTGGAGAGTGAACAGGTTTTCCTCCTAAACAGAGAGGAGCACCGGATGACAGCTTCTATGCTGCTCTGTCAGGAGCATCTGCTTGTTTGCGCATTGGGATCAAAAAAAGGCAAAAAGGGATCTGTTCAAATTTTAGATTTACATACCAATATGCTGCATGATATTCAATCACAAGCCTTTGCTAGAGAGGAATCATTTTTGGATGTGTCAGAGGATAATGGCATTGTGTATGTGACGACTTCACAAGACGAACACGGGTTTTCTAAAGTGTATCAGCTTGATATTGAGCAAAAAGAGCTCAAATGGTTTGATACGATCAAAGGACACGGTTTTCGTGTAGCCAATCAAAATGAAAACTTTTTCTGTGCTGGTTTATATGAGAGCAAGTTTGTAAGACCATATGAGGAGCCGGCATTGATTCATTGATAAGGAGGAAGAAAAAGTGACAGAAAAGGTTTTACTCGTGTATGCCACGATGTCTGGGAATACAGAAGCGATGGCAGATCTAATTGAAAAAGGAATAACAGAAGCAGGAGCCAGGGTGGACCGTCATGAAGCGATGGATATTGATGCAGAGCTTCTCAATGATTACACGCACATTATGTTAGGTGCGTACACATGGGGAGATGGTGACCTTCCTGATGATTTTATTGATTTATATGAAGAAATGGAAGAGCTTGATTTAACGGGAAAAGCATTTGCTGTATTCGGTTCCGGGGATACATCTTATGAGCATTTTTGCGGAGCTGTTGACCTAATCGAAGAAAAAGTGAAGGAACTTGGCGGTGACATTGTCCTGCCATCCGTCAAGATCGAGCTAAATCCAGAAGGAGAAGAAGAAGAGAAATTGATTTCTTTTGGCAAACAATTTGTTCATCTTCACCAGCAGGAAGCGGGGTAATCAGTCCCGCTTGTTTTATTTTCCATTGAAGAGTCAACTCTTTCACTTGTCATTAAAACTCTCCTTTGGTACAGTAATGAAGTATAAATTAAGAGGAGGACATACATACATGAAACAAATGGACGCTAATGAAATTATTTCATTTATTCAAAATAGTACAAAATCAACACCTGTCAAAGTCTACATCAAAGGTGATTTAGAAGGTATTGAGTTTGGTGAACATGCAAAAACGTTCATCACAGGAAACACCGGAGTTGTTTTCGGTGAGTGGAGCGACATTCAAGAAGCGCTAGAAACGAACAAAGACAAAATTGAAGATGTTGTCGTGGAAAATGACCGCCGCAACTCTGCAATCCCGATGTTAGATTTAAAGAACATTAAAGCGCGTATTGAGCCAGGTGCGATCATTCGTGACCAAGTTGAAATCGGTGATAATGCAGTCATCATGATGGGGGCTTCTATTAATATCGGCTCTGTGATCGGCGAAGGTACGATGATTGACATGAACGTGGTGCTTGGCGGCCGTGCGACAGTAGGTAAGAACTGTCATATCGGTGCTGGATCTGTTCTTGCAGGTGTCATTGAGCCACCATCTGCTAAACCAGTTGTCGTAGAAGATGATGTTGTCATCGGTGCGAACGCTGTAGTTCTAGAAGGTGTAACAATTGGTAAAGGTGCAGTCGTAGCTGCTGGTGCGATCGTTGTGAACGATGTAGAGCCTTACACAGTTGTAGCAGGTACACCTGCAAAGAAAATCAAAGACATTGATGAAAAAACAAAAGGTAAAACAGAAATTAAACAAGAACTGCGTCAGCTTTAATTCATACAATTCGCAGCTGAAGACATAGACGTGGATGATATATCCACGTCTTATTCGTATAGAGGAAAGGAAGCGAGTTCACTTGTTAAATCGTGAGCAATTGATATCCATTCGAAGAGATTTACATCAAATCCCTGAGCTTGGTTTTAAGGAATTCAAAACACAAGCGTACCTCATCAATCATCTTAGTGCTTATTCAAAAGATCGAGTTGAGATAGAAACATGGCGAACTGGACTTTTTGTCAAAGTAAAGGGAACAAATCCTGAGCGCGTATTTGCGTATCGTGCAGATATGGACGGTCTGTCAATTCCTGAGGACACAGGGTATCCATTTCAATCAGTACATGAAGGGAAGATGCATGCGTGTGGACATGACCTGCATATGACCATCGCACTTGGGATCATTGATCATTTCGTTCATGAGCCAATCAAAGAAGATCTATTATTTATGTTCCAACCGGCAGAAGAAGGTCCAGGCGGAGCTGAACCGATGCTTACAAGTGATGTGCTGAAAAAGTGGACGCCAGATTTTATTACAGCACTGCATATTGCACCTGAATATCCTGTCGGAACGATAGCCACAAAGCCAGGGCTGCTTTTTGCCAATACGAGTGAGCTTGTGATAGATCTTGAAGGAAAAGGCGGACACGCTGCTTACCCTCATTTAGCGAATGATATGGTTGTGGCAGCGAGCGCACTTGTAGGTCAGTTGCAATCGGTTATTTCTCGTAATGTCGATCCTCTTGATAGTGCGGTCATCACGATTGGCACGATTACCGGGGGAACGGCTCAAAATATCATTGCACAGCATGCAAAGCTTGATGGCACCATTCGTACACTTTCACCAGAATCTATGGAAAAAGTGAGAAAGCGAATTGAAGCACTAGCAAAAGGGATTGAAATTGGCTACGAATGCAAGGCAACCGTGCGATACCCTTCATCTTATTACGAAGTGGATAATTCAAAGGAACTGACAGAGGAATTTATGTCATATGTCGCCGGAGAAGGGCTTGCGAATGTGATTGAATGCAGAGAAGCCATGACAGGAGAAGATTTTGGCTACATGCTGAAAAAATACCCTGGATTCATGTTTTGGTTAGGGGTCGATTCAGAATATGGCCTGCATCATGCAAAACTTATGCCTGATGAAAAAGCGATAGAAACCGCAGTAAACGTTATGACGGCTTATTTCAAAAAGCAAGCAGGTGAATGAATAATCAAGCTACCTCCTGTACACCTTATGAACAGGAGGTGTTCTTGATTATGACAAGAATTGGTGTAGAACCATCTTTATCCGATGTAGAAGAACTACTGAAGCAAAAAGGGTATGACGTCGTACGTATTCAAAATGAACAGCAAATGGATCAGTGTGACTGCTATGTAGTCACAGGGCTAGATTCAAATGTTCTTGGCATTTCAGACACAACGACAAAGGCATCTGTGATTACCGCGTCTGGTATGACGGCTGATGAAATTTGTCAAGAAGTAGAACAGCGTGTTCAATAAAACAAACAAGAAAAAGAACCGGTAGATGATCATCCCGGTTCTTTTTGCTCTTTTTCTATATCGAGTACTTCTTTCATTTTTTTGCGCAAGATTCGTTCTACCCGCCATTGCTCCATTGTTTCGGTTTTTGCAATGATGCGCAGTACAAGGGAAGAGGATCCAAACGCCTCCACGCCGACAACTTGAGGGCCTTCGATAATTTGAGGAATGTCTTTTCGTACCTCATCACACGCAGCTTGAAGGGCTGTGATCATTTGATCCACATTCTCTTCTGGAGATAGCTCGATATCAACGAGTGCCTGCATAGTCCCTCTTGAATGATTGCTCACGTTCAATATGCTTCGATTTGGAATAAAATGAAGGGTGCCGTCAAAGCTTCGAAGCTGCGTGGTTCTAAGTCCAATTTGTTCTACGATCCCATCAAAGCCAGCAACTGTTATGTATTCTCCCACATCGAATTGTTTCTCTAATAATATAAAGAATCCTGTCACAATATCACTCACTAGTCCTTGAGCGCCAAAACCGATTGCAAGCCCCACAACGCCTGCGCCAGCTAGCAAAGCGGTCGGGTTATAATGAAATAAGTCGAGGATCATGACAACTAAAATAAAAATCAATATGTAGGCGAAAATATTTAGCGTGAGACTTTGCAGCGTCTGAGCTCTTGATAAAGAGACGTCATGCCTTTCAGAGAAAGTGGAATAGGCACGCTTAATCATCTTATTTCCGATGGCTCTGATGATAAAATAAATCACAAAAATAGCGATTAGTTTTAGCAAAATCATACTGCTATTGAGGATAATGGAAACCCAATCTATTTGTTCAAATGCTTTCATGATCTTCAAAACCTTTCTATGTATGCTCTAATAGAGAAGCTAATCATTTGTTCCCTTCTGCAAGACATGTTAAACTTTTGTTAAGTGAAGCAAGAGATTGTGACAAATCGTTAATTAAATTTATTATTAATTAATATTGACTAAAAACCGCTTAAGTATTATAATTGTAATTGTGAAGTTATTAACTAAATGAGAATTTCAACTTTTGATTCTCATTTTATATACAGCTTAGAAGTCTGTATAAAGATATTATTTTTGGAGGGATTTACATATGGCAGAGCGTTTTGTAGGAAAACAAGCTCCACGTTTTGAAATGGAAGCAGTACTTGCTAACAAGGAATTTGGTAAAGTAAGTCTAGAAGAAAACATGAAGAATGACAAATGGACAGTTCTTTTCTTCTATCCGATGGATTTCACATTTGTTTGCCCAACTGAAATTACAGCAATGAGCGATCGTTATGATGAGTTCGAAGATTTAGATGCTGAAATCATTGGTGTATCTACTGATACAATCCATACGCATCTTGCTTGGATCAACACAGACCGTAAAGACAATGGTCTAGGCGAATTGAAATATCCGCTAGCTGCTGACACAAACCACACAGTATCTAGAGAATACGGCGTTTTAATTGAAGAAGAAGGAATTGCACTTCGCGGTCTATTCATTATCAATCCTGAAGGCGAACTTCAATATCAAACAGTATTCCACAACAATATCGGTCGTGATGTAGATGAGACATTACGTGTTCTTCAAGCATTACAAACTGGTGGACTTTGCCCAGCGAACTGGAAGCCTGGTCAAAAAACACTTTAATTGATAGCTGAAGAAACAGGAGGGTCTAACTAATGTTAGACCTTTTTGTTTCGACACATACAATGGATGGAGGCGCTTCATAATGAAATTACGTCAACCAATGCCAGAACTAACTGGTGCAAAAGAATGGTTAAATGGAGAAGTAACAAAAGAAGATCTAATTGGTGACAAACCAACATTGATTCATTTCTGGTCAGTCAGCTGTCATCTTTGTAAAGAGGCAATGCCTCAAGTCAATCAATTCCGTGATGAATACAAGGATCAACTAAACGTGATAGCCGTTCATATGCCGCGATCAGAGGATGACCTAGATCTGGATAAGATCAAGGAAGTTGCGAAAGAGCATGAAATCACGCAGCCAATTTTTGTGGATAGTGATCATAAGTTAACAGAAGCCTTTGAAAATGAATATGTACCAGCATATTATGTATTTGATAAAACAGGTGCTCTGCGCCACTTCCAAGCTGGCGGAAGCGGAATGAAAATGCTTGAGAAACGTGTCAATCGAGTGCTTTCTGAGTCTGAAAAGGCTGCAGAATAGGCTTTCCCCCATAAATGGGGGTTTTTTCATGGACAAAAATAGGCGACCTATTGCACGGAATGGACTTCGCCTTCCTAAGAAAAGAGAAATTGGGGGAGTTTATTAAAAAATATTCCTGAAACAAAAAGGTCTAAAGACCTATTTACATTTTTGTTTTGAAATGAAAATGTAAAGGTTTTAACTTTTTACTATTCAGAACGTTTTTGCACAAAAGAAATTTCAGTTTGGTAAATAACGATGTAAATCAAGTAGTATAAGTGTTTATTCAAATTTTTTACAATATTTTAAGGTTTGTCAAAAGCCTTTAGTGGCAATGAAATGGATGCCGATTGTTCCTCTTTGGCAAAATTTTAGTTGAAAATACCTATCTGATAACAAACTGTAAAATGATAAAAAAATAGTTGATAAAATTAGTTTTCTAATCTAATATTTACTATAGAATATTTTTTATATGATGAGGGGGAAATCCATTGTTTAATGAGAGGGAAGCGTTACGATTACGATTGGAACAATTAAACGAAGCAGAAGTAAAGGTCATCCGTGAATATCAAATTGAGCGAGATACGATTTATGCAAAATTAAGAGAATTAGACCGTCATGGAACAGGTCTAGTGTCAGATACAAAAAAAGAAGTGCGTACAGAAAGAAAAACGGATTCACTGCCTGTATTAGCTGAACTGGCTGCACAAGAAATGAGAAGCTACCAGCCGCCTGCACAATCACAATCAAATGCTGTATCAACTTTAGGAACAGGACAGCTAAACGGTGCACCTGTAGGTATTCCTGAAGGATCTACAAGACGCAGAAGAGGCACAGCTCGCCCTGGTTCAAAGGCAGCTAAGCTTCGCGAAGCTGCGATTAAAACGTTAAAGCGTCATAATGCAGCGATTAAAAGCTCTGAACTTCAAAAAGAAATTGAAAAAGAGAGCGGTCTTGAAATTCCAAATATG
The DNA here is from genome assembly GCF_038593215.1 of Bacillus sp. FSL W8-0920. NCBI lineage: Bacteria > Bacillati > Bacillota > Bacilli > Caryophanales > Bacillaceae > Bacillus > Bacillus sp. FSL W8-0920. Next base: position 1,392,146 of record NZ_CP151974.1, read on the forward strand.
ACAACGTTTATGCAAAGCTTAATTAAAATGTATCCTGAAGTGAAAAAGCCATATCGCGGACAGTATATTTTAGAAGGCGATATTCAAACAGAAGACGAATAAATAAAAAAGAAACTGCTGACGAAAAAAGCCAGCAGTTTTTTTATTGCGAGAATTACTTTTTTTGATCAACAGTATAGACAATTTTTCGTTCCTTTGACAGGTGATCACGCTGCTTTTTGAAGCCTTCAATCTTTACTGTCATGACATCTCCATTTTGCTGCACCGCATCGACTTGTGCTTGTAGCGTTTGAACTTGTTCATTCAACTTTTTCAAGATGGGTTCAATTTCTTCCGTTGTTTGCAGGAGGCTGTCTCGAGAGAATGGCTGTGAATTTGTTTGAGCTGACTGGTCAATATCAGCAAAATGAGATGCGATCCATTCCTCACTTTCGGCTAACTGCTTTTGATAGCTTGTGAGCGTTTCATAAAAAATCGCTTCCTTTGCTTTTTCAATTTGCAGTAATTTCTCTTGTGTTTCATAAAAACGCTCCTGCAGGTGTTTTACGCCTTCCTGTAATAGATTGAGCTCTGCGTTTTTATCACCTAATGTTTGCTGCAGTTTCTCAATCACAGCGGATAAAGTATTTCCTTTTTTCTCCTCTTTTGCAAGCCGTTTATCTTGATCTTGCACCCGTTCATTTAATTGTTGAGAGATTTCTTTATATTTGATGACTTTTAAATGCAGCCGGTGTTTTTCTTCCGTTTCTTTCCTTCTATGAAAGGTTTCTTTTTGGAGCATTTCATGAAGAAGGACTATTTTATGTAATAATTCAGATTTGCTGTAGGAAAGATCCTGTATTTTTGAGGCTGCATGATCTTGATCAATGGTCATTTCATCCAATTGTTGCTTTAATTGCGTGTAATCCTTTTTCATCTCGTGATATTCTTGAGTTAACTTCTTGTTTTTAGAATACGTATATGAGGACTGTAAATCAGAGATCATTTGTTGATATTTGGCTGTTTCCGCTTTTAAGTATAAATTCTCTTGAGATAGGTCATGGAATAGGGGAGAAGCATGGCGCCTGTTCATCGATAGACCCTCCTTATTCATGTTACCAATAAAGTATGCGAGATGAGAGTGATTAGAACAACCATATCAAAGGAGGGTGAGTGGATGGACGTAGTCAATGTCATTTTAGCTGGAGGAGCATCCAGACGTTTTGGAGAGCCAAAGGCAAGTTATATGTATCAAGGAAAACCACTATATGAGCATGTGAAAAAGCAACTTTTGAAAGGACAGATGGTCATCATCAGCCATCCATCACTTCTGACCTTTTTTAAAGAAAGAGGTGAACGAGATGTGTGGTTGGATGATGAACAGGTGCTCGGATGCGGGCCGCTTGCCGGCATGTATACAGCGATGCAAAAGCAAGAAGCAGCATGGTATTTAGTGACGGCATGTGACATGCCTTTCGTGCGGAGAGAGACCGCCGAAGCATTATCGTCCTATTGTGGCGAGCACGTAGATGCAATCATCCCGCTTGTTCAGGGCAGATTACAGCCTTTATTTGCACTTTATCACCGCCGCTGTCTGCCGTCCATTGATGCGTGTTTAAAAGAGAATCAATTAGCCATCAAAGAGTTACTTCAAAGGCTTAAGGTGCGTATCGTCTCAGAAGAGGAACTGAACGTAACACCAAATGAATTCCGAAATATCAATAAAAGAAGCGATTTACCTGAAAACGGTATGATATGATACATAAAAAATGGTGAGGAGAGAACAGCATTGAATGATCGATATTCAAGACAAATCTTGTTCCCTCCGGTTGGGGAAAAGGGTCAGCGTGCGCTTGCTGACAGTCATGTTCTAATTGTTGGAGCAGGTGCACTTGGAACGGCCTCTGCGGAAGGGCTTGTCCGGTCTGGGATCGGCACGTTGACGATTGTTGATCGTGATTATGTAGAATTTTCAAATTTACAGCGGCAGCAGCTGTATACAGAACATGACGCAAAGGCACATGTGCCAAAAGCAGCTGCGGCAAAAAAACGTCTCCTAGAGATCAATCATGAAGTGACCATACACGCCCTGATTGAAGATGCAGGGGTTGAGCTGTTAAGACCGTTATTTCACAGCGCAAATATTGTCATTGATGCGACGGATAATTTTGAGACGAGAATGGTCATGAATGATTTATCGCAGGAAACGAAGACGCCGTGGATATATGGTGCTTGTGTGAGCAGCCAGGGGATGTATATGACCATTTTGCCAGATAAAACGCCGTGTTTATCGTGTGTCTTTACAGAACTGCCTGTTGGCGGTTTGACGTGTGATACAGCGGGGATTATTTCTCCAGCAGTTCATATGGTTTCTGCTTATCAGCAAACAGAGGCGCTAAAGTATTTAACAGGACATGAAGATCAAATCGAACGGAAATTTGTCACATTTGATCTTTGGCAGGCGACATCGTTTAAAATGGATTTGTCTCTTACTAAGCAGAAGGACTGTCCATCTTGCGGCAAAGATAGAACCTATCCTTATTTACACGATCAGCGTAAAAAAACGACGATTCTTTGCGGGCGGGATACAGTCCAAGTTGTATCTAAGGATCTAGCTAATCTATCATTTCAGCATGTGAAAGAGCGGCTGTCATCCATTTGTGAGGTAGAAGTGAATGACTTCTTAATCCATGTCCGCTATGAATCTTATCGTATCGTCTTTTTCAAAGGTGGACGTGCATTAATCCATGGGACAAATGATGAAAAAGCAGCCAATTCATTACTAGCAAAACTGCTAGGGATATAGGAGTGAAGTGTGATGGAAAGACGTCAGCCAATTCCAGTACAAGAAGCCATTCAAAAAGTCCATCAATATGAAAAGCATGGAGAAGCAGAATGGGTGCCTTTAAGAAATAGCCTTGAAAGGTTCATTGCAGAAGATATTTTGGCAGATCATGATGTGCCTGCATTTGATCGGTCCCCGTATGATGGTTTTGCACTTCGGGCAGAAGATACAAAAGAAGCGTCAAGCGAGCATCCGGTTGAATTTGAGGTCATTGATCATATTGGGGCAGGAGTGGTCTCAGCAAAAACCATCGGTCTCTTTCAAGCCATTCGTATCATGACAGGAGCAAAAATCCCGAATGGAGCAAATGTCGTCATCATGCTTGAGCTGACTAAAACCTTTGAAAAAGATGGGAAATCATACATGTCACTTAAAAGACCGCTGAAAAAAGGGGACAATATTTCTCGTCAAGGAGAAGAGGTACTTGAAGGGAATGTGATGCTCAAAAAAGGAACCAAAGTAACTCCGGGCGTTACGGCCTTATTGGCGACATTCGGATATGCGGTAGTTCCAGTTGTCAAAAAGCCAGTGATCGGCATCATCTCAACAGGTACAGAGCTTCTTCAAGTGAGTGATGCGATGGTGGACGGGAAGATTAGAAACAGTAACCTTAGCATGGTTTATGCCCAGATCCTTAAGGCTGGGGGAGAGCCGCTTGATTTAGGCGGTGTGTCCGATGATTTTGACAAAAGCTATCATGCAGTCAAAGCAGCCTTAAGCAAGGTAGACTTCTTAATTACAACAGGCGGAGTTTCAGTAGGTGATTTTGACTTTCTCCCCGCAATTTATGAAAAGCTGGGAGCTCAGGTGCTATTTAATAAAGTGGCCATGAGACCCGGCAGTGTAACGACGGTTGCTGCAATGCCAAATGGTCAACTGCTGTTTGGCCTGTCAGGAAATCCTGCTGCCTGTTTTGTTGGCTTTGAATTATTTGTGAAACCGATGGTCTATAAATGGTCTTTCAAGAAACAGCCGTTACCCGATTTTGCTGAGGCGAAGCTGACACACGATTTCCCAAAAGCCAATCCGTTTACTCGATTTGTCAGAGCGGCACTTGAGTTCACGGGCAGTCAGCTCAGTGTGACCCCAACAGGTCTCGATAAATCAAGTGCCGTGACCTCAATAGCAGAGGCGAACTGTTTCATCGTGCTGCCAGGTGGAACAAGAGGTTTTAAGGCTGGTGATCAGGTGCATGTTCTGCTGTTTCAGCACGAAGGCGAGGGTTCCCCATGCTGGATGACACATTAAGTATATTACAGGTGGTCGGTTATCAAAACAGCGGAAAGACGTCGTTGATTGAAAAGCTCTGTCAGCTGGCTGTACTTGATGAGCTGAAGCTAGGCTGTTTTAAACACCATGGACATGGCGGTAAACCAGATCGTCTTTTGAAAGAAAAAGACACCGATCGATATGTCGGGGCAGGTGCATTTGCCGCTGGCGTAGAAGGAGAGGGTGAATTTCACTTTTCAATGCAGCACATCACGTTAAAGCAATTGCTCAACATGTGTCAGTATCTTCCATTAGACGCGGTCTTGATAGAAGGGTATAAACAGGCACCATACCGCAAAATCGTTTGTGTGAAGAATGAAGAGGAGCTCATTGATCTTTCAACACTTTCCAATATACAAGCAGCTATTTATTTTTCTCAAGAGTTTCAGTTAGCCCAAAATTACTCTTTTCCAGTGTTTTCAGCCTTTGAAAAGGATGCGAATACATTTTGTTATAACTTATTGAAAGGAGGCGGCTCTATTTGAGTGAACTTTTTAAAATAACAAAAGTGCCGATTGATGTGAATGAATTGATTCAGCATGTGACAAAGCGGAAGGCAGGGGCCATTACGACGTTTATCGGGACGGTCAGAGAGTGGACAAACGGTAAGAAAACGCTGCGCTTAACTTACGAAGCATACATACCAATGGCAGAAAGCATGCTAAGTCAAATTGGACAAGAAATCAAGAAACGATGGCCTGATACTGAAGCTGCCATTGTGCACAGGGTCGGGACACTTGATATAACGGATATTGCTGTTGCGATAGCCGTTTCATCTCCTCATAGGAAGGCTGCATACGAAGCGAACGAATATGCCATTGAGCGAATTAAGGAAATCGTTCCGATTTGGAAAAAAGAATATTGGGAAGACGGGGAAGCCTGGATAGGTGATCAGCTTGAAAAAGTTTCATATCCAGAGGGGAAACCTAGCGAGCTTCAACTTGCAAAGAAAGAAGGTGATCAGCTTGATTAGTGTATTATTGTTCGCCGGCCTTGCTGAGAAGGCCGGTAAACAACAAATCATCATTCAAAAAGATCAAACAACGGTTGATGAGATTAAATTAGAATTACAGGAGGTATATGGTGTTGATGCTGCACAAAATGTGATGGTTGCAGTCAACGAACGATATACGAGGGGAAACGCTGAAGTGCGTAGCGGGGACACTGTTGCATTCATTCCTCCTGTAAGCGGTGGATAATAGATATTAGAGGATTTGGTTATGGCCAGCGGCTGTAACCAATTTTTTATGTGTGAAAAGATTGTAGAGGTATTTGGGTGTGATCTTCGTAAATAAAACATCCCCTTCGTGCTTTAGAAATGTGAGGATCGAGCTGCTGAATCAGATCATACAATTCACTAATTCGTCTCACGTTGAAATCTGTCTGGGCTTGAAGCTGTTCTTTTAATTCTTTTGTGCTCACAATGCTACCCTTTTTCTCTTTAATAATATCTACACATCTAGCAGCGTAGTATATTTTGTCATTAGAGGGTCTGCTTTCTTTCATATCAAGTAATTTGAGCTCATGATAAATCAGTTCTCTTTCCTTTCGAAAGTATTGCCATGCTTCTTGTTCCTTTTCATAAAGTAAAATCAATTGCGTTTTCAATTTTTCTCTTAACATTCACTTGACTCCATTTCCACTATCATTTAACCTACCTCTATTTTACATTATATGAAAAAATAACTTTTGATCAAGTAAAATCATGATATTTTTAATTTTTTAATATGAAAGTATTGTTACTAAAGGCTCATTTGTTCTATAAAAGAAACCAATCATAGTCCTATAAAGCCGGGATTTGTTGAAATTACTAGGATTATTTTAACAAAAAATTGTTGTGTCTCACAAAGACCAACCGAATTCAAAGGAAAAGGATATTTATTCCGAAAGACATGGGTTTTTTTTGATAAAATGTTTTTAGGTCAGAAAAACCTTTATTTCTTGATATGAATATGATCTAGTCATGGTGTCATTTGGAGGATTTCATTCATGATAATAGATAATTTTTCCCTCAATGAAAATAAGAAAATCAAATCATCCATCACTTATTGGCAATCTTTTGATAAAATAGAAAGAATAAGAGAGAGCATGTGCGTTTGCATACTTGCATGACATAGAGAGGATGACATTTGATGAAAGAAAATATGCAAAAGCCTACGATCATTGGAGTGAGCACAAGGCCTTCGGAGCACCTGAAAAGAGTATGGGAAAATCCGGTGGTTTGGTGGCCTTTATCCTGCGTACTTTTTTTAACAGTGATTGTGACTTATTTGTCAGAGCTGGTGAATGAAGGAATGTGGGCAGATTTAAGCTTGCCGGTATCGGTCGTTTATGTGGTGACGCTAATTGGTCTACTTCTCGGGCTTGTGGTTAATGCTGCAATATATAAGTTCATCGTTTTTTTAGCAAAGGGTGATGCATCGTTTCAGCAGCTGTTTTCAGCGGTCCTGTTTATTACACCAGTTACGATCGTTGGTACGATTATTTCTCATCTGTCCATCATTCTGTTCCATGTGCCAAAAAACATCACAATCACCTCATTAAATGCACTCATTCAAACGTCTGGTCCATGGCATGCTGTGCTTGCCAATATTGATCTATTTGTGATCTGGAACCTTGTTTTAACAGGCTTTTTATTGATGAAAGTAGGCCATATATCGCCAAGAATCGCTTGGACCATTATAGGAGTCTTTTATCTCTTATCTATCATTTTTCAATATGTAGGAACTGCAATCACCATATCAGTAAGCTGGGGGTAGAATGTCTTTATGAGAAAGAAAATCATCATCGGATCCATTTTTATTATTGTTATCGGTCTATTTATTGGCTTTAACATTGCGAAAAATCAATCAAAGCCTGCTTCGACAGCAGCTATTAAAACAGTAAAACCTACGCAAAAAGAAATCACCACTACGGTCATGACGCCAGGGACACTTTCATTCTCTGAAGAGCAGTTCATTTATGCAGAAGAGGAAAAGGGACATTTGAAGGGGATTTCTGTGAAAGAAGGAGAAAAGGTAAAGCCTGGAACGCCGCTTCTTACATATGAAAATAGAGAGCTGGAACTTGAAGAAGAGCAGCAAGCTCTTGCGGCTGAATCCAGTACGTTAAAACGCGAACAATTACAAAATAGATTGAGCGAATTAGATAAAAAACAAGGAGGCGACTCCGCTGCCAATCCTAAAACCGAGCGAGACCAGCTTGAACTAGAGCTGAAAGCGGCTGAATTAGAACAAAAACAAGCAGAGATCAGCCAAGAAAAAGTAAAAGCACAAATAGAAGATTTAATCGTACATAGTAAAATTGCCGGTACAGTCATTTCCATTGAGCAAGAAGAAGGGGCAGGAAAGCCAGAAGAGAGACAGGCGATCATTCATATTGGCAATGAGAAAAAAATGATTGTAAGAGGATTGATTTCTGAATATGACGCCATAAAAGTGAAAAAGAAACAAAAAGTAAAGATAACGTCTGATGTTATTCGCGGAAAGAGCTGGCAAGGGGTCGTGAAAAAAGTGGGGGTTGTACCTGCTCAGGCAGCATCCGAAACAACTGCAGGTGATCAAACGGTGCAATATCCAGTTGAAATCGAAATAAAAGGAAAAAAACCTGAAGCAAAACCTGGTTTTAAAATGATCATGGAAATTGAAACAGATAAGCGTCAAGCCCTAACGATTCCTGAATCAGCTGTAAAAAAAGAGGATGATGGACAATACGTTTATGTTGTCAAAAAGAATGTACTTAAAAAAGTAAAAGTAGAGCTAGGGGAAACGTCAGGTCATGATCTTGAAGTGACAAAAGGTGTCATAGCAGAGGATCAAATCATTTCTCATCCATCAGATGACATGTATGACGGAATGGAAGTGAATGCTGAATGATTCAGCTTTCAAACGTGACAAAAAGCTATGAGGTTGCCGAGGAATCATTTGATGTATTAAGTGAGGTCGATCTTGTCATCGAAAAAGGCGAGTATATGTCTATTATGGGCCCGTCCGGCTCTGGAAAATCGACGTTAATGAATATCATTGGCTGTTTAGACCGGCCAACTACAGGACAATATCATTTTCAAGGAAGAGAGCTGTCAGCAGCAAAGGATCAAGACCTCGCAGTGATTCGAAATCAATTCATTGGATTTGTCTTTCAGCAATTTCACCTGCTGCCGAGGTTAAATGCGAGGCGTAATGTTGAGCTTCCGATGATTTACGCTGGTATCAGTCAAAAGGAAAGAAAAGAACGTGCAGAGATGGCACTTGAAAAGGTTGGTTTGACAGACCGAATGAAACATATGCCAAGTGAATTGTCGGGAGGGCAAAAGCAAAGAGTGGCAATAGCCCGTGCAATTGTCAATAAGCCGCAACTTATCTTAGCAGATGAACCGACAGGCGCTCTTGACTCAAAAACAAGCTTCTCAATCATGGAACAGTTTACTAAGCTGAATGAGGAAGGGACAACGATTGTACTTGTCACCCATGAAGAAGAAATAGCTGCGTATACAAATCGGACGGTCGTTGTAAGAGATGGACGACTCGTTGAAGATAGATTGACACAAGGGGACGCTATGAATGAAACTCTTTGAAAATATCAAAATAGCGATGAATTCTGTTTTAGCTCATAAATTACGTTCTATTTTAACGATGCTTGGGATTATTATTGGTGTTGGATCAGTCATTGCGGTCGTGGCTATCGGTCAAGGCGGCGAGCAAATGCTAAAAGGGTCGATTTCAGGTCCAAACAATACCGTTGATATGACATATACGCCTTCTGACGAAGAGTTAAATGCAAATCCCAACGCTTTATTCGACGCCACATTTACTGAGGAAGACATAAAAAGCATTAAGACAATCAATGGGGTGAATCAGGTTGCCTCTTCGACTGCGCAAGGAATGCAGCTGAGATTTCAAGATACGACAGTGGATGCGACAGTTAACGGTATAAATGAAGGGTATACAAATGTACATTCATTACAAATAGCAGAAGGGCAGAATTTAAGAGATATTGACTTTAGAAGCGGCAGAAGAGCCGCCCTCATCTCTGAAGGCTTACAAAAAGAATTATTTAATGGACAGAAGGCATTGGGCGAAATGATTTGGATGAACGGACAGCCGGTTGAAGTCATCGGTGTTTTAGCCAAACAAAAAGGAATGCTCTCATTCGATATGAATGAAATATATGTCCCATTTGCCATGCTCACCTCCACATTTGGGATCAAAGAATACGATAAGTTGTCAATTCAAGTCGCACATGCTGATCAAATGAAGGAAGTAGGAAAGAATGCGGCTGCATTATTAAATGAGAATCATCATACAGAAGATGCTTATGAAATGATCAACATGGAAGAAATTGCAGAGGGCATCGGTCAAATCACGTCTGTTATGACAACAATCATTGGGTCAATAGCTGGAATTTCTTTACTTGTCGGCGGTATCGGTGTGATGAATATCATGCTTGTTTCTGTGACAGAGAGGACAAGGGAAATCGGTATTCGAAAAGCGATTGGAGCAACGAGGGCTCAAATACTCGTTCAATTTTTAATTGAGTCTGTCGTCTTAACCTTGATCGGCGGGTTGATGGGGATTGCACTAGGTATAGGCGGTGCCTCGTTAGTATCACTCATTGCCGGCTGGCCGTCCTTAGTATCTTGGCAAATCATTTGTGTAGGTGTACTGTTTAGTATGCTTATTGGGATTGTTTTTGGGTTAATTCCTGCGAATAAAGCAGCAAGACTAGATCCGATTGATTCTCTTAGATATGAATAATTCTGAGAAGAACAAAGACATACAAACAGTGTGAATTCCGCTGTAATCAAACATCAAAAGCTTTTATGCACATCGCATAAAAGCTTTTTTTAGTTCTATTGAATGAAATGAAAAATGATAGAAATGCTAAGATCATGACTTTCATCTTAATGTCACATATTTTTCAGTTTACAAATGGTACATATAAAGGTAAGATGACCATGGTGAAAGATTTTGATAGTTATTGAATGTATTTGATTGTTTTGTATTGATAATGTTGAAAAAAGCGATTACAATAAAGGTGCGCGCGAAATGAATACGTTTTCAAAAGGGGGTGTTTTCATGTTAACACCGGAAAGACATCAACTCATTATCGACTGTTTAGAAGAAAATGATGTCATCAAAATACAGGACTTAACGATTATGACGGATGCGTCTGAATCTACTATTAGAAGAGATTTATCAGCCCTTGAAGAAAAAGGATTTCTTAAAAGAGTTCATGGGGGAGCAGCCAAGATATCAAGTATCCGTCTTGAACCAGATGTATTTGAGAAATCTGCCAAAAACCTTCAAGAAAAGTCATTGGTTGCAGAGGCAGCTGCTTCACTTTTAAAACAAGGCGATTGTATTTATTTAGACGCTGGTACGACCACACAGCAAATGATTGAATATATCGATCCAGATCAAGATATTGTTGTGGTGACAAATGGTGTTATGCACATTGAAGCACTCATGAGAAAAGGCATTTCTTTTTACCTGATAGGCGGATCAGTGAAACATCGAACAGGAGCCATGGTCGGAGCCGCAGCCTTAACGGCGATGGAAAATTACCGTTTTGACAAAAGCTTTGTTGGGACGAACGGCATTCATCCCGAGGCGGGGTTTACAACACCTGATCCAGAGGAAGCGCTCATGAAAAAAAGGGCCATGAAGCAGGCGAAAAAAACCTATATCTTAACAGATGCCTCTAAATTTGGCGAAATATCGTTTTCAACCTTTGCTAGTTTACAGGAAGCCACCATTATCACAAACGACGCAAAAGAGGATTCATTCGATAATTACCATGAAAAAACGGTTATAAAGGTAGTGAAAACATGATTTATACAGTTACTTTAAACCCATCAGTTGATTACATCGTACACGTGGAGGATTTCGCAGTCGGCGGTTTGAATCGTTCAACCTATGACAAAAAATATCCGGGCGGAAAAGGGATCAATGTCTCAAGGCTTTTAAAACGTCACGGTGTTGAATCAAAAGCACTTGGATTCATTGGTGGATTTACAGGCAAATATATTCAAGACTTTTTACAAAACGAACAATTACAAACAGCCTTTCACGAGGTGTCAGAAGATACACGAATTAATGTGAAACTAAAAACAGGTGAAGAAACCGAAATCAACGGACTCGGCCCATCCATTACTGAAGTACAATTTGAGTCGTTTCTGTCTCAATTTACTTCATTGATTGAAGGAGATGTCGTTGTGTTAGCTGGCAGTATTCCTTCTTCATTGCCTCATAACACGTATGAACGTATTGCTGAGGTGTGCGAAAAGCAAGGCGTTAGAGTGGTCCTTGATATTTCCGGGGAAGCCCTAAAAAAAGCAGCAGGCTTGAAACCGTTCTTAATGAAGCCAAACCATCATGAACTAGGTGAAATGTTTGAGACAAGCATCTCTACTGCGGAAGAAGCTATTCCTTATGGGAAGAAGCTGTTAGAGCAAGGTGCTGAACATGTTATCGTATCCATGGCTGGTAATGGCGCTCTCTTATTCAGTAAGGAAGGGATTTATCAGTCAAATGTTCCAAAGGGTACGCTTGTTAATTCGGTTGGTGCAGGGGATTCAGTCGTTGCAGGATTTTTAGCCGGCGTTTCGAAAGGCCTTTCGATTGAAGAATCATTTAAGCTTGGCGTCACATCAGGCAGTGCTACAGCATTTTCTGAAGAGCTTGGGACAAAAGAGCTTGTTGACACACTATTACCACAAGTAAAAGTCACACGCATTTAAAGGAGGAGTCACCATGAAAATAACAGAACTACTCACAAAGCAGACCATTAAGCTTCAATTAGACAGCCAGCAGAAAGAAGCAGTCATTGAAGAATTAGTCACTGTTTTAGATACAGCAGGCAAGTTAAATGATAAAGAGGGCTACAAAGAAGCAGTGATTAACCGTGAAAAACAGAGCTCTACTGGTATTGGTGAAGGAATTGCTATCCCTCACGCTAAAACAGCAAGTGTCAAAGAGCCTGCCATTGCATTTGGCCGCTCGGTAGCTGGTGTAGATTATGAATCACTGGATGCGCAGCCGAGTCATCTTGTCTTTATGATTGCAGCAACTGAAGGCGCAAACAACACGCACTTAGAAGCACTTTCTCGTTTATCAACACTTCTGATGCGTGAAGAAATCAGAAAGCAGCTTCTTGAAGCGGCTACTGAAGATGAAATCATCGATATCATCAATACGCATGATAAGGACGACGATGAAGAAGAAGAGGAAGTTCAAGAGGAGCCGGCTGCATCAGGTAAACCAGCTAAGATTTTAGCAGTAACAGCTTGCCCAACAGGTATTGCACATACATTTATGGCAGCAGATGCTTTGAAAGAAAAAGCGAAAGAAATGGGCGTTGACATTAAAGTTGAAACAAACGGCTCTGGCGGTATTAAACACGCTCTTACCGCAAAAGAAATCGAAGAAGCACCAGCCATCATTGTGGCAGCGGACAAGCAAGTTGAAATGGAACGCTTTAAAGGCAAACATGTCATTGAAGTACCTGTGACAGCAGGAATCCGTCGTCCGCAGGAATTGATTGAAAAAGCAGTCAATCAAGATGCGCCGATCTATAAAGGCTCTGGCGGCAGTTCTTCAAAAGACGAACATGAGTCATCTGGCAAAGGGAGAAGTGGTTTTTACAAGCACTTAATGAGCGGTGTAAGCAACATGCTTCCATTTGTTGTCGGAGGCGGTATCCTTGTTGCAATTTCATTCTTCTGGGGTATTAAATCGGCTGACCCTAATGACCCTTCATTTAATTCATTTGCAGCTGTTTTAAAAGGAATTGGTGGAGATAATGCACTTGCCTTAATCGTGGCTGTATTAGCCGGATTTATTGCGATGAGTATTGCAGATCGTCCAGGTTTTGCGCCAGGTATGGTTGGTGGATTTATGGCATCGGCAGCAGGTGCTGGATTCTTAGGCGGACTCATTGCCGGTTTCCTTGCTGGTTATGTCGTTGTGTTACTTAAAAAAGTATTCACATTCGTACCGCAGTCACTCGACGGAATTAAACCGGTTCTGCTCTATCCATTGTTCGGTATTTTCTTCACAGGTATCATTATGCATTACGTTGTGAACACACCAGTAAAAATGGTGATGGACGGATTAACTCATTGGCTTGAAACTTTAGGTACTGGAAACCTTGTCTTAATGGGCATTATTTTGGCAGGTATGATGGCGATTGATATGGGTGGGCCAATTAACAAAGCGGCTTACACATTTGGTCTTGCGATGATTGCTGCTGGAAACTATGCACCACACGCTGCCATTATGGCAGGCGGAATGGTACCACCATTAGGTATTGCACTTGCTACAACAATTTTTAGAAATAAATTCTCAAAACGTGACCGAGAAGCAGGGATTACATGCTACTTTATGGGAGCGGCCTTCATCACTGAAGGGGCGATCCCGTTTGCAGCGGCTGATCCTCTACGCGTGATTCCTTCAGCTGTCATTGGAGCAGCTGTGGCTGGCGGATTAACGGAATTCTTTAGAGTCACGCTTCCTGCACCGCACGGCGGACTATTCGTTTTCTGGGTAACAAATCATCCGATACTTTATATCATCAGCATCTTAATCGGTGCCGTTGTAACAGCGATTTTACTTGGTATTTTGAAAAAACCAGTGAAACTAGAAGCGTAAAGTAGAAGAGAAGCATCGTGAACAGCGGTGCTTCTTTTGTTTAATTATGAACAAATTAGGAAAAAATATCTAATTGAATGGTTGTCTTGTGAATTTTTAAATGACATGTGATAAAGTAAAGTTATTCAATTCACGTTTCAAGTCTTTTAGCAGAAAGTCTTAGGAGGAAGCAGTATTTTGAACGAAGAAAACAAACAAAACGAAAATGATATTCAATCTGATGCAAAGCAAGCCAAAACAGAGAAGAAAAGTTCACTGTTTGAATGGATCAAAGCCATTTTAATTGCACTTGCGCTCGTCTTGCTCATCCGTACGTTTATATTTGAGCCGTATGTGGTGGAAGGAGAGTCGATGGAACCGACCCTTCATGATGGAGAAAAGCTGTTTGTCAACAAAACCATTAACTATCTAGGTGGTGTCAAACGAGGTGACATCGTGATTATTAATGGAAAAGATGGCCAGAAAATTCATTATGTAAAACGATTGATCGGTCTTCCGGGAGACACGATTGAAATGAAGGATGATACGCTTTACATTAATGGTAAAAAAGTAGATGAGCCTTATTTAAAAGAGAACAAGGCACATGCGAAAGAGTATGAAGTGCATTTGACAGGGGATTTTGGTCCAGTGAAAGTTCTGAAAAACGATTACTTTGTGATGGGGGACAACAGACTCAACTCCATGGACAGCAGAAATGGACTTGGGCTCATTGAAAAGGATCGGGTTGTCGGGACATCAGAATTTGTTTTCTTCCCATTTGGCGACATTCGGCAAACAAAATAAAAGCACCCTTCTCAGGTGCGTGAGAAAAGTGCTTGAACGGGCGACCCTTAAAAGAAGGGTCGTTTTTAATTTGGCGTGAGCACTGTAACAATGAGCACAATGGCCAACACAGAAGCGAAGACAGACCCAGTAATGGCTAAAACGGACCGAAACAATCCGATCTTATGATTTTCTTTCCCTCGCTTTTGTAAAAAGCGTTTCGAAAAGATGTGTACCAGTGTGTAAATAAGCACAAGCCCAATATAAAGGCCAAAATCCCTCGCATTAAAGCCTGTTGCAGATAAATAAATACCCATAAAGAAAATCAATAAACAGTATTCCATCAGTGTAAGTAATCTCAAATCGCACGAACTCCTTCAATAAATCATTCCCACTTATTATACCATATTGGACAATTTGCCTTCGTTCTTAGTGAGAGACGTTTCTATCAAACGTTATTCATGTTATACTTCATAATGATGAATGAGTGATGGAGGATTAATAAATGATTGCAGTAAATAATGTTAGTTTGCGTTTTGCTGATCGTAAACTATTTGAAGAAGTAAATATTAAATTCACTCCTGGCAACTGCTACGGTTTAATTGGTGCCAATGGAGCTGGTAAATCAACGTTTCTAAAGATTCTTTCAGGTGAAATTGAAGCTCAGACGGGCGATGTTCATATGAGCCCTGGTGAGCGTTTAGCGATTTTAAAACAGAACCACTTTGAATACGAAGAATTTGAAGTATTAAAAGTCGTCATGATGGGTCACAAACGTCTATATGATGTGATGCAGGAGAAAGATGCGATCTATATGAAACCTGATTTCTCAGATGAAGACGGGATTCGTGCAGCAGAGCTTGAAGGTGAGTTCGCTGAGTTAAACGGCTGGGAAGCAGAAAGTGAAGCAGCGATCTTATTAAAAGGTCTTGGCATTCCAGAGAGCCTTCAATTGAAGAAAATGTCTGAGCTTGGTGGTTCTGAAAAGGTTAAAGTACTACTAGCACAAGCTTTATTTGGTAAGCCTGACGTCCTTCTTCTGGATGAGCCAACAAACCACTTGGACTTACAAGCCATCCAGTGGCTGGAAGAGTTCCTTATTCATTTTGAAAACACCGTCATCGTCGTTTCGCATGACCGTCACTTCTTAAACAAAGTATGTACACATATTGCGGACCTAGACTTCGGAAAAATTCAAGTATATGTCGGAAACTATGATTTCTGGTATGAGTCCAGCCAGCTAGCGCTGAAACTCAGCCAAGATGCAAATAAGAAAAAAGAAGAGCAAATTAAGCAGCTTCAAGAGTTCGTTGCCCGGTTCAGCGCGAATGCTTCTAAATCGAAGCAAGCGACGTCAAGAAAGAAATTGCTTGATAAAATCTCTTTAGACGATATTAAGCCATCTTCACGTAAATATCCGTATGTCCATTTTGCGCCAGAGCGCGAAATCGGGAATGATGTTCTTCAAGTAGAAGGTCTATCGAAAACAATTGACGGTGTGAAAGTACTTGATAACGTCA
This sequence comes from Bacillus sp. FSL W8-0920, assembly GCF_038593215.1. NCBI lineage: Bacteria > Bacillati > Bacillota > Bacilli > Caryophanales > Bacillaceae > Bacillus > Bacillus sp. FSL W8-0920. Next base: position 1,408,168 of record NZ_CP151974.1, read on the forward strand.
GCTTTATTATGAATCGCGAGGATAAAATTGCGTTCCTAAGCCGTAATGAGCTTGCTGTGTCTACTTTATTTAAAATTCTTGCTGGTGAGATGGAGCCAGACAGTGGGACATATAAATGGGGCGTCACAACATCTCAAGCCTTTTTCCCGAAAGACAATAGTGAATACTTTGAAGGAAACGATGTCGATCTAGTGGATTGGCTTCGCCAGTATTCTCCTAATGATCAAAGCGAAAGCTTCTTACGCGGATTCTTAGGACGTATGCTTTTCTCTGGGGAAGAAGTTAAGAAAAAAGCAAGCGTCTTATCAGGAGGAGAAAAGGTTCGTTGTATGTTATCGAAAATGATGCTGTCAGGAGCGAATGTACTGCTTCTAGATGAGCCGACGAACCACTTAGACCTAGAGTCCATTACGGCGCTGAATAACGGTTTAATGAGCTTTAAAGGAGCTATGCTCTTCTCATCTCATGACCATCAGTTTGTTGAAACAGTGGCAAACCGTATTATCGAAGTGACGCCAAATGGCATCGTCGATAAACAAACAACATATGATGAGTTCTTATCAGATCAAGAGATTCAAAAGAGACTCGTTGAGCTTTATGCGTAAATAAGAAAAGACATCCACTTGTGGATGTCTTTTCTTGGTTAAATCGCCCAGTTTCCATTACGGAAGATCGGTTCACGTTTTCCGTCTTTTGTAATACCGTCAATATTCATTTCCTTTGAACCAATCATGAAATCGACGTGTGTGATACTGTTGTTTACACCAGCTGCATCCAATTCTTCACGATTCATCTCTTTTCCGCCTTCGATATTGAACGCATACCCGCTGCCGATGGCAAGGTGATTCGATGCGTTTTCATCATAAAGGGTATTGTAATAGAGAATGTTCGAGTTTGAGATTGGTGAATCATCTGGTACGAGAGCAACCTCACCTAGATAATGAGAGCCTTCATCTGTTTCAACGAGCGAAGTTAAAATGTCTTCGCCTTCCTTCGCTTTCACATCGACAATTCGGCCATTTTCAAATCTTAAAGTAAACTCATCAATGATATTTCCTGCATAGCTGAGCGGTTTTGTGCTTGAGACAGTCCCATTTACACCATCTTTTTTAGGTACGGTAAAGACTTCTTCTGTTGGCATGTTGGCCATGAAAGAGACGCCGCGCTCACTCACGCTGCCGGCACCTACCCAAATGTGCTGCTCAGGGAGCTCAATCGTTAAATCAGTGCCAGGAGCATCATAATGAAGCTTGTGGTAGTGGCGCTCATTTAGGATTTTGACCTTTTCATTTAGCGACTCATCGTGCTTTTTCCAAGCCTCCACAGGATCTGCTTGATCAGCGCGAGCGACTTTAAAGATTTGATCCCATAATAAAGCGACAGCTTCTTCATCTGTCTGGTCAGGGAAAATCTTTTTCGCCCAATCTTTTGATGCAGCGCCTACGACCGTCCAAGCCACTTTGTCTGATTGAACGTATTGGCGATATGTATGAAGGGCGGATCCAGCGGCTTTTTGCTGTGCAGCGATTTTTTTCGAATCAATGCCTCGCAGAAGGTCAGGGCTTTCTGACAAGATCGTGATAAAAGCGCCGCCGCGTTTTGCGATGGTTTCCATCATCTGTGCTTCCCATTCTGGGAATTGCTCAAACACATCCTGCGGTGCATGTTCATATTTTAAACGAGCAAGAACACCATCACTCCAGCGGATATGTACGTTTTTCGCCCCGTGCTCATACGCATGTTTCGCGACAAGACGAACAAGGTCTGCAGATTCAGTAGATGCAGATACGACGACTTCTTGTTCTTTTTGAACATTCACACCGACTTCAACGATGGTCTTCGCATATTGATCTAATTGTTTTTCAAATGAATTCATAAAAACCCTCCTTTAGTCATGTTCATCATATCAGATTTAAGACCGGAAAGGAAAATGGGGAGCACGCGAAAGGCCAAAATAAAAAAGCCGCTTTCATGCGGCTTTTTTAGCGGTTCAGTTGTTTCACAGGCTGTGCATTAGAAGGGGGCATATGTGAAAACGACAGGCTCATTCCTCCTAATATAATACCCGTTAAAATGACTGTGACAACGACCCGTTTACCTAAATCAAGCAACATGTTCTTCCTCCTTCACGTTTATCCATTCCTCACGATATGATCGAAATGATAAAAAAAGAAGTAGAACAAGAAGATTATTTTAATGTTTTTTGCAATTTATGAATGACTTCTAGTGAACGACCTGTTCCGATTGCGACAGATTCAAGTGGATTTGCTGCAATATGAACTGGAACGACAATCTCCTGTGAGAGCCATTCTTGAATCCCGTTTAACAAAGCGCCACCGCCGGTTAAGATCACGCCGCGGTCTACGATGTCACCACTAAGCTCTGGAGGGCTGTCCTCTAATGTGGCACGAATCGCCTCTAAAATATGAAGAAGTGACTCTCGCATGGCACCTTGAATTTCATGAGATTCAAGTGTGATCGTTTTTGGAAGACCTGTCACCAGATCACGTCCACGTACTTCTAATGATTCAGGCTCATGCTCAATGAGACAATAACCAATTTCCATTTTAACTTGCTCAGCTGTCCGCTCGCCGATTAATAGGTTATATTTCTTTCGGACAAACGTAATGATATCTTCATCCAGCTGATCTCCGCCAATTCGAATGGAATGACAAGAGACAACGCCGCCAAACGAAATGATGGCAACTTCCGTTGTTCCTCCGCCAATATCAACTACGACGTTTGCAACAGGCTCATCTACTGGGAGATCAGCGCCGATTGCGGCTGCAACAGGTTCTTCTATTAAATGCACGTGCTTTGCTCCGCAGTTTTTCACAGCATCACTGATGGCACGACGCTCAACAGCTGTTGAACCAGAAGGTGTACATACGACGACCGTTGGTTTTCTGAAGGTAAACCCGATATTTTTTCCTGCTTTTTTCATGATTTGTTTGAGTAAATCTGTTGTCATATCATAATCAGCGATGACACCGTCTTTCATCGGACGGATCGCCACAATTTTCCCAGGTGTTTTCCCAATCATTTCTTTTGCTTCTGTTCCGACGGCAAGTACAGTTTTTGTTTCTGTATCGACTGCCACGACGGATGGTTCATTTAAAATAATTCCCTTATTTTTACTATAAACCAATATGTTAGCTGTTCCTAAATCAATTCCAATTTCGGCATTTTGAAACATGTTTTCACCCAATCTCTATTTTTGCTGTTTTAAACAATTTTACATTTAAAAGTTCAGAGGGTTGAGGTCATTTGTGGGGGTTTGTGATGACCTTGAAATGAACTTGTAAAATTCAAGTATCATTTTGACAATCACAATAAATTTTCCCTTTGTTTTTTCTTTTATGAAAAAAATTTTTATAGAGGAGAAACCTTTTGAGAATCTCTTACGTCTACGATATATCAATTGGTGAAAAACAGATTGATCTTGAGCTAATGAAAGAAAGAGGGAACGAAATTGAAATCTATCGGAGTCGTAAGAAAAGTAGACGAACTAGGGCGTATTGTGATGCCAATCGAATTAAGAAGAGCACTTGATATTGCCATTAAAGACAGTATGGAATTTTTTATAGATGGGGAGAAAATCGTCTTGAAAAAATACAAGCCAGAGGGTGTTTGCCTCATGACTGGTGAGATTACATCAGAGAACCATGATTATGGAAATGGTCAAATTACATTAAGCGCTGAAGGCGCAGAACTGCTCTTAAAAGAGCTGCAAGAAGCTCTTCAGCAGTAATGAAAAAAGCCTGCTCTCTTCCTTTGTGCGGAGAACAGGCTTTTTTTCTGAAAAAGTTCCTTAAAAATGCCCCATCTCCCTCAAAAAATAAGTGGAAAATGGTACAATTGACAAAGAATCTCAGGGCGGCAGGTGGAATTATTTGAACAAAACATATCAAGTGCGGATCGTGTTATCTGTTCTTGCATTTATTTTAATATTAAGCTGGGATTTCTTTTATTATCTAGGCGGCTATCAAATTAATTGGCCGCTCGATCTAGCCTTTACAGTCCTTGTTCTAACAGGGATCTGGGTTGTCTCAGGCTATGTAGACCGCTTAAATCTATTTGTGTCAGACTTAAATACGAGAGAGAAAGAAGCACAGGAACTGACAGAGCGGCTGAATCGAATTACAGATAACTTGCAAGAAATCGTCTTTGAAACAAACGAAAAAGGTGAAATTATTTTTTTGAATCAAGCATGGACACAAATGACAGGCTATGACATTGATGAATGTCTAGGCACCATGTACAATCAGTACTTTGATCAAGAGGAACGCGTGGTGCAGCATTTGTTATCTGTGATCAAGGAGCATAAAGATGCGGGGCGGGTAGAACTGCAGCTTCTCCATAAAGAGGGAAAGAAGGTATGGGGAGACGTTCATTACAAGCTCTATTTTGATGAGCATCACCAGTTTACCGGAGGAATTGGAACAGTAGCTGATATTACGAAACAAAAGCAGGCAAAGCTTGAGCTTGAAAGATCCAATCAGCAATTGCAAATGCAGGCGCAAAAGCTGGCCGTCGCTGGACAAATAGCCGCTGGAATCGCCCATGAAGTCAGAAATCCACTGACATCAGTAAATGGTTTTTTACAGCTGATGAAGACACAATATCCTGAAAGAACCGATTATTTTGACATTATCTTCTCTGAAATTAAACGGATTGATTTTGTTTTAAGTGAGCTGCTTGTATTGGCTAAGCCTCAAGCGGTCCATTTTCAAGAAGTCCAGCTTCATGAGCTTCTAGAACAAGTGATTACTTTATTAAAAACAAATGCCGTTCTTTCAAATATTGATCTCAAGCAGCCATTTAAAAGGCAGGATGCCGGTGCAATCCTAGCAGACGCTAACCAAATGAAGCAGCTGTTCATTAATTTAATCAAAAATGCGATTGAGGCAATGCCTGAAGGTGGCAGCATATACATATCTACAGAAAAAGTATTGAATGAATGGAAGATTACCATTCAAGATGAAGGAAAAGGGATGTCTGAAGAAGATATTCAAAAAATATATGACCCTTTCTTTTCCACGAAAAAAGAAGGGACAGGGCTTGGTCTGACCATCTGTGCGACAATTTTAAAAGATCATCACGGAAGAATGGACGTGTCTAGTGAGCTTGGAAAAGGCACAGCTTTTCATATTTATTTGCCTGTGTGTCAAAAAAGCAGACAGCAGCAAGTTGAGAGGACGTGAAGTTATGATGGTGAAAGCTTTATTTGTATATGGGACGCTATTGCAGCATGAAGAGCACCACGAAGCGTACATGAAGGAAAGCAGACTAATAGCTAAATCTGCTTGGATGAATGGAAGAATCTACGATACAGGTCAAGGATATCCAGCGTGTGTTTCCGCAGAAAAAGGCACTGTATACGGGGAATTGTACGAGGTGACTGCTGACACGTTGAATAAGATAGACGCACTAGAGGAAGGGTATGACAAGCAGGAAATCAATGTCATGACGGATCAAGGTCAGGTAGCAGCCATGACATACATTTTGCCAGAGCAGAAGGCATCAGCACTGAAAGAAATAAAGAGAGGGTGCTGGAAAGCTTATAAACTGTGGCATGAGAAGCCATCATCCTTCTATTATTTTGCCTATGGCTCCTGTATGGATGATGCTAGATTTAAGCTCGCAGAAGTCGATCATCACTTCAGACAAATCATCGGCGGTGGTGTACTAAACGGTTTTACTACGAAATTTACATTGGTGAGGCCAGATGGATCAAGAGCTGATATGGTAGAAGACGGCGGCGAAACAGAGGGTGTATTATATGAAGTTCCTTTTGATGCCATTCGTTATTTGTATAAACGAGAGGGAGTATATGAAGGCACATATCGTCCAGCTTTTGTCGATGTCAAAATAGGTGATCAAATTTATGAGGACTGTTTAACCTTTCTTGTGCTTCAAAAGAGCGAAGAAATCGCTCCGCCAGCTCATTATCGCAGTGAAATCGAAAAAGGAGCAGACCTTTACTTAAGTGAAGCGTTCCGCAAAAAAATTCGTTCCCATATGGATTCATTAATCAAACCGTAGTAAAATGCATGGTAAGTGAGATAAAAGGAGTCTGAACATGAAAAAGGAATATGCAGTCATTGGTCTTGGACGCTTTGGCGGAAGTATTTGCAAGGCGCTGAGCGAAGAAGGACTTGAAGTCATGGCGATGGATATGAATGAAGATCGAGTAAACGAGTACGCGAAAATTGCCTCACATGCGGTCATTGGTGATTCGACGGACGAAAACGTTTTAAAAAATCTTGGTATTCGCAATTTTGATCATGTCATCGTTGCAATCGGTGAAAACATTCAGGCAAGTATTTTAACAACGATTATGCTGAAAGAGCTTGGCGTCAAAATGGTCACCGTGAAAGCGCAAAATGACTACCATGAAAAGGTGCTCAACAAAATTGGAGCGGATCGCATCGTTCATCCAGAGCGAGATATGGGCAGACGGATTGCACATAAAATCATTTCAAATAACGTGCTTGATTACCTCGAGCTGTCAGATGAGTACAGCCTGATTGAGATTGTGGCAAACAGCAGGCTGGCGGGACATTCTCTTTTAGATCTTGATATACGGGCAAAATACGGCATCAACATTGTGGCCATTAAGCGCGGAAAAGAAGTCATTGTTTCCCCGCTGGCAGATGAAATGATTCAAAAAGAAGATATCCTCATTGTCATTGGGGCAGTAGCCGATATAGGACGCTTTGAAAAACGAGAAATGCAAAACGATTATTAAGCACTCCGATGACGGGGTGTTTTTTTACATGAATGTGTTCATGACAGGTGGACATTGAGACGGAAATTGACACTGAAAAGGGTTGCTTTGTTCATGTATAACCGCAAAAATGAATCATCTTATTTTTCGTGCAATTATCACTATTCAGAAATGGTTGATTTTCTCTAAATGTCATTGACTGGACAAACAGATTCGTTTACGATAAGAAACATTATATTGTTTACTTGGAGGAGGCAGTGTCGTTGGATAAGGAGCTTTTCAGACATCAAATTGAGGTAGCAGCAAAGAGAAAAAAAGCAGCCCTCGTGATTAAACATGCGAAAGTCATGGATGTGTTTAACCAGGAATGGATAGACGCTGATGTCGCTGTTGAAAATGGACAAATAGTCGGGATAGGGGAGTACGAGGGAGAACAGGAGCTTGATGCAGCAGGTCAAATGCTTGTGCCTGGTTTTATTGATGGCCACGTTCATATCGAGTCTTCAATGGTTACCCCTGCTGAATTCTCCAAAGCTGTCGTTCCGCGCGGTGTGACAACTGTCGTAACAGATCCGCATGAAATCGCCAATGTGTCAGGTATAACAGGCATCCAATTTATGCTGGAAGAAGCGAGAAAAGCTGCCTTACATATTTATTTCATGCTGCCATCCTGTGTACCGGCAGTCAGTTTTGAACGATCAGGTGCTACATTAATAGCGAAAGATTTAAAGCCTCTTTATCAAGAAAAGGAAGTACTTGGTCTTGCTGAGGTGATGGACTATGTCGGTGTGGAGCAGGCAGAAGAAGATATGCTTCAAAAGCTGCTTGATGCCCAAAACGAGAATAAACTGATTGATGGCCATTTAGCAGGCTTAACAGATCGTTTAATCAACGTCTACCGGACGGCCAATATCCAAACAGACCATGAGGTGACAACTGCACAGGAAGCCCTTGAGCGTGTGAAAAGGGGCATGTATGTGATGCTGAGAGAAGGATCTGTTGCCAAAAACGTGAAAAATGTTTTACCCGCTGTCAATGAAAAGAATGCGAGACGCTTTTTCTTTTGCACAGATGATAAACATTTGGATGATTTAATGGCACAGGGAAGTATTGATGAGCAAGTACGGATGTCCATAAAAGAAGGCTTAGATCCATTTTTAGCCTATCAAATGGGAAGCTTAAATGCCGCAGAGTGTTTTGGTCTTAAAACAAAGGGAGCCATTGCACCAGGCTATGATGCTGATTTTATGCTTGTCTCGGACTTTCATCATGTAGACATTACAAGCGTATTTATCGCAGGTGAATTGGTTGCACAGAACGGAGAGTACAAGCCAAGTGTCGAAAAGATCGCACCAAGCCCAGCATTATTACAATCTGTTCATGCAGTAGATGTTCAAGAGGAAGACATTGCACTACCTATCACGGGCGATCAACATATGAATGTGATCCGTATTGTTCCGAATCAGCTTGAAACAAAGTTAGAACAAGTCTCTCCTTCAGAAATGAACGGACAATTTACAAGTGATACAGGCAGAGATGTATTGAAAATGGTGCTTGTTGAACGTCATCAAGGTTTATCTGAAATAGGCGTAGGGATTGTCAGCGGCTTCGGCATCAAACAGGGCGCGATTGCAACAACGGTTGCACATGATTCACATAACTTAATTGCAGTTGGCACAAATGATGCTGATATCATCAAAGCGATTGAGGCGTTAAAAGAAGCAGGCGGCGGTTTGACTGTTGTTAAAGAAGGGCGTTCTCTTCATACGCTGCCATTACCGATCTCTGGTTTATTGTCAGATCAGCCGGCACATCTAGTCAATGAAAGCCTTCATACACTTCATGAAGCGCTTAAAGAAACAGGTTTTACCTTAGACTTTAATCCGTTTTTGACGCTGTCCTTCTTGGCACTTCCAGTCATTCCTGATGTGAAAATGACGACAAAGGGCTTGTTTGATGTCAGAAACTTTCAGCACCTCCCAATTCAATCATAAAAAGTGAGAAACCGCATGTTATATATGCGGCTTTTTTCAATACTGATGAAAAAAAGAGACACAGCCAGTCGGCTCGTGTCTCTTTTTGTGATTACACTTCCATAATAATCGGTAAGATCATTGGGCGGCGTCTTGTTTTTTCGTAAAGGAAAGGAGCAAGTGTGTCCGTAATTTCGTTCTTAATTTCCGACCACTGAGTTGTCTTACGTTCCATTACTTTTTCAAGATGCTTTGAAATGAGATCTTGTGCGTCGTTGATGAGGTCTCCAGATTCTCTCATGTAGACAAAGCCTCTTGAGATGAGATCAGGACCAGCAGAGATTTTGAATTCTTTCATGTCCATGCTGACGACCACAATGACAAGACCTTCTTCAGAAAGAATGCGGCGGTCTCTTAAGACGATATTCCCGATATCGCCAATTCCGCTTCCGTCGATATACACGTTACCTGATGGAATTTTGCCAGCGACACTTGCTTCGTCACCTTTTAGTGCAAGTACTTCACCGTTATCCATGATAAAGCAGTTTTCCTCAGGAATTCCGCAATCATTCGCAAGTTTAATATGCGTTTTTTGCATGCGGTATTCACCGTGAATCGGCATAAAGAATTTTGGTTTAATTAAACGGAGCATCAGCTTTTGTTCTTCTTGTCCGCCATGACCAGATGTATGAATATTATTAAGTGAGCCATGAATAACCTCAGCGCCAGCACGGTACAGCTGGTTAATGGTGCGGCTTACGCTAATATTGTTACCTGGAATCGGTGAAGAAGAGAAGACAACAGTGTCTCCAGGATTAATCGAAATCTGGCGGTGAGTGCCGTTTGCAATACGAGAAAGAGCAGCCATCGGCTCACCTTGGCTCCCAGTACAAAGAATAGTCACTTTGTTTGCTGGTAGACGGTTGATTTCATTATGTTCAATGAACGTGTTTTTTGGACATTTAATGTAGCCAAGATCTTGTCCAATATCAATGGCAGACTCCATACTTCGTCCAAACACCGCAACTTTTCGGCCGTTGGCAACAGCGGACTCGATCACTTGCTGAAGTCTGTGAATGTTTGAAGCAAACGTAGCAAAGATAATACGTCCGTCGACTTTTCTAAAGATGTCATCAATGCTTTCGCCTACGCGTCTTTCAGACATCGTAAATTCTGGAATTTCACTGTTTGTACTATCGGATAAAAGACATAGAACGCCTTCTTTCCCGATTTCAGCCATTTTTGTTAAGTTGGCAGGTTCGCCAACAGGCGTAAAGTCAAACTTGAAATCACCTGTATGTACGATGTTACCAGGAGGTGTCTTCACGACAATTCCATAAGAATCTGGAATACTGTGTGTAGTTCTAAAGAAAGACACAGCTGTTTTTCTGAATTTAATGGTATCTTCTTCTTCATAAATGTGAAGTTTTGTTTGTCTCAAGAGACCGTGCTCTTCCAATTTATTACGAAGTAGGCCGATTGCGAGTTTGCCGCCGTAAACTGGAATATTCACTTGCTTGAGAAGGTAAGGGATACCGCCGATGTGGTCTTCATGTCCGTGAGTGATGAAAAGACCTTTGATTTTATCTTCGTTTTTAACTAAGTACGTATAGTCAGGGATGACGTAGTCAATTCCAAGAAGCTCATCTTCAGGGAACTTAATACCAGCATCAATTAAAATGATTTCATCTTGAAATTGAACGCCATACGTGTTTTTACCGATCTCGCCTAAACCGCCGAGCGCAAAAACTGCCGCCTGATCGTTTTTTACAAATTTCATTCCTCTCATAGCTCCAATACTTTAAAATTTTCACTTTCTCGTTCATAGTCTAAAAAAGCACCGTCTACAGGCTGAATGAATTCAATGTTGTAGCTATGTTTTTTCAACTTATCACGTACGTCTCTTTCAGAAACTGCTTCAACGTATAGTGAATCTGTGTGTTCTCTTACAGGTACCTCAGTAGTACTTGCCTGAAAAAATACCTTATATATCATCCAAATCTCTCCTTAAATACCGTATGTTACACTCGCTATTTCTATTATATTAAAAAAACGCGCATAAGAAAAGTCTCTGAGAAAAAAGGACCTTCAGCAAATGTGCGGAAGATCCTTTTAAGCGATCGATTTTTTACGAAGCATGTCCTTCCATTGTCTTCTAATTTTCTTGCGCAGACGACGAAGCATCGCAGGTCGCCTCCTTTCGAATTGAAGTGAGATTAGACCTTGTATTCCGTTCTCTCTTTATACTTGTATTATATGACGTTTCCATTGAATGTTACATGGTTATATGTGGGAAATGGGCGTTTTCATAGGAATTGGTTTCGAAAGCAGAAATCTTTCTGTATGATGAAAGGGAGTGGGTATACATAACAAGAGACAGGAGACGGGATATGAATAAAAAAGTCATCTTCTTTGATATCGACGGTACTTTATATGATCATGATAAAAAAATACCTGAATCAACGAAGCGAGCGGTTCGTTTATTAAAAGAAAAAGGCCATCATCTCTTCATTGCATCTGGGCGTTCGCCTTTTTTAATTAAGCCTATTTTAGAGGAATTGGGGCTTGACTCCTTTATAGCTTATAACGGTCAGTATGTCATGTATGAGGGAGAAGTCATTTACGGCAATCCGCTTAAACTGGAGCTAATGGAGCAAATTTATGAAACAGCGGATCATCATGATCATCCGCTTGTTTTCATGGGGGAAAAAACGATGAAGGCTTCTGTGCCAAATCATCCGTTTATCCATGAGGGGATTGGGACTTTAAAAACAGAGCATCCTGAACATGATTTGTCTTACTTTAAAGAAAACGAGATTTTTCAAATGCTGTTATTCTGTAAGGCAGAAGAGGAAGTCCAATACGAGGCGTTCCGCGAAGAAATTGATCTTGTCAGATGGCACGAGCTGTCAACAGATGTCTTGCCAAAAGGCGGATCAAAGGCTGAAGGCATTAAACGAGTTATCGAAAGACTGCCTTACGAGCAAAAGGATACCGTTGCCTTTGGAGACGGTCTGAACGATCGAGAGATGATTTCGTTTGCTGGTACAGGCGTCGCCATGGGAAATGCTGTGAATGAACTAAAAGATTTGGCTGATTTTGTGACAAAGCCAGTAGATGAAGACGGCATATTCCATGCAGTGACTCATTTAGGCCTGATTGAAGAATAAAAAAAGAAGACCCTTAGGTTATTGGGTCTTCTTTTTATTTTATGATCTGCCGATCGCAACAGAGTTGTCAGGCTCAGCGAATGGCTGATCCTTTTGAATATGATCATAAAACATAATGCCGTTTAAATGGTCGATTTCATGCTGAAACACAATGGCCGGAAACCCTTTTAGGCGAATATCAATGTCTTCTCCTTCAAGCGTTGTACCCTTCACCCTGATCTTTTGATATCGAGGGACAAATCCAGGAATGGCTTCATCAACAGATAAGCAGCCTTCACCAGTCGTTAAATAAGCTCTTTTGACGGAATGACTGACAATGCGCGGGTTGAAAAGGGCATAGCTGTATTCCACTCCATCTTCATCCTCACAGTGAACAGCGATCATTCGTTTACTGACATTAATTTGCGGAGCCGCGAGTCCAACGCCGGGTCTGAGTCCATACTTTTCAGCCATGTCAGCATCCTGACTATTTTTAACGAATTCAATCATGTCAGCTAATTGCTGTTTTTCCTCTTCTGTCGGCGGGAGCTCGACCGCTTCAGCTGTTTGTCTTAAGACGGGATGTCCGTCCCGTACGATATCTTCCATGGTAATCACAAATCTTCACTCCTATTTCCTTTGTATGTAAAGTATATAAAATGATACACAACATATGCAATGAAATAAAGAAGACCGGTCCTATGAGACCGGTCAGAGGCTTAAACAGCCATTAGCAGCAGCCGCCACCGCCGCCTAAGAATGCTGCGCCAACGATGATTAATAGGATGAAAAGGACAACGATTAAAGCGAATGTCCGTCCACCGCCGTATCCGTAGCCACCGCCATAACTTGGGTAACAACAGCCACCGCCATATCCACCACCGTATCCATACCCGTAACCGCCGTATCCACCATACATACTTCCATGACTATAATTAGACATACTTTTGACCTCCTTTGGAAATACACTCGGCCTCTCATAAGTGAAGGCGAAGCGTGTAATATAAACTATGTATGAATGCACTATTTGTATAGTCATGCGCCTATCACTTGAAAAAAATCTTCTTCGGCTCCTCAAAATGACCTCTTTCCTTGTCACAAACGCCTATAAAAATTATAGTGGTATGTGGAGATGTAAAGGGGGAACCTTGTGATGAGACAGATAAGAAGAAGCATGAAAGCAGGTGCTGCTTTAGCGGGGATATGTACCCTTTTGCTGGCGGGGTGCGGAGGTCAAAGTCCATTTCATGATATGCAAGATGCGATGACGAAAATGAGCGAAAAAGAGGCATCCTTTGAAAAAGAGCAAGGCGCACTGCAAAGCTATGAGAAAAAAGAGCAGCAGCTCTATAAAAAAATGATTCAAACCACAAAGGATCACACTAAAACAGTGAAAAGCCTTTCTGATCAGGCGTTAGCATCTGCTGCGAAACGAGAAGAACATTTGAAAACAGAAAAAGACAGCATGGATGAATCGAAAAAAGAATTGAAAACGGTCAAGGAATCTGCGAGACGTATACAAGATACGAATTTAAAAGAAGAAGCAGATGAAACGGTCAAATCGCTTGAGAAAAGATATGCGTCGTATGACCAGCTTTACAAGGAATATCAAAAGGCGTTGAAACAAGATCAGCATTTATATCAATCTTTAAAGAAAAAGGACTTAGGATATAAAGAGCTAAAATCCAAGCTGAAGACGGTGAACCGTTCTTATAGCAAAGTCAGAAAAGAAGGTAAAAAGTTCAATCAATATACAAAGCAATTGAATGAGCATAAACAGGCTTTGTCTAAAGTGGCAGATCAAGAGTCCAAAAAGAGCTGAAAAAACAGCTCTTTTTTTATTTTTCGACAAAAACAAACATTTTCTATTGTAGTACAGTAGTACACACTATACTAGTACAGTTCGATGTGTTTGTTAAACAGATTGATACAGCTCACCATAAAAAGTAAAGCGAATACATTTATTTAAATAAAGCCGTTAAATCAATTGACGGACTATTTTTCTTGTTGTAAACTAGTCCTTGTTAACAGAAGTTGTATTAGTTATTTGTGAACTATCGTTAATACAGTTAGAAGAACTCAAAAACGAGCGATCATCTTATGTTTCGACAACGATCCTAGTGGCTATTAAATACAGGAGTCATATGTGTATTTTGGGTTATCCTATATCTGTATGTATAAATGGATTCACGACAAATTGACTGTTAAAAGAAAGGAAGAGGTGACTTTAGAATGGCTGCAAAAACAAAAAAAGCAATTGTTGATAGCAAAAAGCAATTTGATGCCATCAAAAAGCAGTTTGAAACGTTTCAAATTTTAAACGAAAAAGGCGAAGTCGTAAACGAAGCGGCAATGCCAGATCTCTCAGATGACCAATTAAAAGAATTAATGCGCCGTATGGTGTTTACACGAGTATTAGATCAACGTTCAATTTCATTGAACCGTCAAGGACGTCTTGGCTTCTATGCGCCAACAGCTGGACAAGAGGCTTCTCAGCTTGCAACTCACTTTGCACTTGAGAAAGAAGATTTCATTCTTCCAGGATATCGTGATGTACCACAATTAATCTGGCATGGCCTTCCATTAACAAAAGCGTTCTTGTTCTCTCGTGGACACTTTGTTGGTAACCAAATGCCTGAAGATCTGAATGCACTTTCACCACAAATCATTATCGGTGCACAAATCATTCAAGCTGCTGGTGTAGCTCTTGGTTTGAAAAAGCGCGGTAAAAATGCTGTTGCAATCACTTACACTGGTGATGGCGGAGCTTCACAAGGTGATTTCTACGAAGGTATTAACTTTGCAGGGGCTTACAAAGCGCCAGCGATTTTTGTTGTCCAAAACAACAGATATGCGATCTCTACTCCTGTTGAGAAGCAATCTGCTGCGCAAACAATTGCACAAAAAGCGGCTGCAGCTGGTATCGTAGGCGTACAAGTTGACGGTATGGATGCATTAGCTGTATATGCAGCAACTGCTGAAGCTCGTGAGCGTGCTGTAAATGGCGAAGGTCCAACATTAATCGAAACTCTTACATTCCGTTACGGCCCACATACAATGGCTGGTGACGATCCAACAAGATATCGTACAAAAGAAGATGAAAACGAGTGGGAGCAAAAAGATCCATTGGTACGCTACCGCAAATTCTTGGAAAACAAAGGCCTATGGTCTGAAGAAGAAGAGAATAAAGTCATCGAAGATGCAAAAGAACAAATCAAACAAGCGATCAAAGAAGCTGACGAACAGCCTAAGCAAAAAGTCACTGACTTGATTGAAAACATGTACGATGTGAAACCATTCAACTTAGTTGAACAGCTTGAAATTTACAAACAGAAGGAGTCGAAGTAAGCCATGGCGCAAATGACAATGATTCAAGCGATCACTGATGCGTTACGCACAGAACTGAAAAATGACGAAAACGTTCTCGTTTTCGGAGAAGACGTTGGTAAAAACGGCGGCGTATTCCGTGCGACTGAAGGATTGCAAAAAGAGTTTGGTGAGGATCGTGTATTCGATACACCACTTGCTGAATCTGGTATTGGCGGTCTTGCAATTGGCCTTGGACTACAAGAATTCCGCCCAGTAATGGAAATTCAATTCTTCGGATTCGTTTACGAAGTATTAGATTCTGTTTCTGGACAAATGGCTCGTATGCGTTACCGTTCTGGCGGACGCTGGCATTCTCCAGTGACAATCCGTTCTCCATTCGGCGGGGGAGTTCACACACCTGAGCTTCACGCTGATAGCTTAGAAGGTCTTATCGCACAACAGCCTGGTATCAAGGTGGTCATTCCTTCAACACCTTACGATGCAAAAGGACTATTAATTTCTGCAATCCGCGACAATGATCCGGTTGTATTCCTTGAGCATATGAAACTTTATCGCTCTTTCCGCCAGGAAGTACCTGAAGAAGAGTACACAATTGAAATCGGTAAAGCTGACGTGAAACGTGAAGGTTCTGACCTTTCAATCATCACTTACGGTGCAATGGTTCACGAATCACTTAAAGCTGCTGAAGAGCTTGAAAAAGAAGGCGTTTCTGCTGAAGTGATCGACCTTCGTACAGTAAGCCCGCTTGATATTGAAACAATCATCGCTTCTGTTGAAAAAACAGGTCGTGCGATCGTTGTTCAAGAAGCACAAAAACAAGCTGGTATTGCTGCAAACGTAGTAGCTGAAATCAATGACAGAGCAATCCTTAGCCTAGAAGCACCAGTACTTCGTGTAGCTGCACCTGATACTGTATTTGCTTTCTCTCAAGCTGAGACCGTATGGCTTCCAAACCATAAAGACGTGCTTGAAACAGCTAAGAAAGTTCTTGAATTTTAATTAAATGATTGAGGGGAAAAGAATTTATTTCTCTTCCCCTTTATCAATTACAAGACCGTGTAAACATACACAACAAGGATTCAACAAAATCTAGGAGGCGAAAAACAGTGGCATTTGAATTTAAACTTCCGGACATCGGAGAAGGTATCCACGAAGGTGAGATCGTTAAGTGGTTTGTAAAACCAAACGACGAAATTAATGAAGATGACGTTTTAGCAGAGGTACAAAACGATAAAGCAGTTGTAGAAATTCCTTCACCTGTTAAAGGAAAAGTATTAGAATTAAAAGTTGAAGAGGGAACAGTTGCAACTGTAGGACAAACAATCATTACGTTTGATGCACCTGGTTACGAAAATCTTCAATTTAAAGGCAGCGAAGAAGAAGGCGAAGCAAAAACTGAAGCTCAAGTACAAGGTACTGCTGAAGCTGGTAACGAGCCAGAGAAGAAAGAAGTGGCACAAGAAGAAGCGGCAGCAGCAACTGGTGCAGGCGCACAAGAGCAAGTAGATGCTGATCCAAACAAACGCGTTATCGCTATGCCATCTGTACGTAAATATGCTCGCGAAAAAGGCATTGAAATTTACAAAGTTGCAGGTTCTGGTAAAAACGGACGTGTGTTAAAAGAAGATATCGACAGCTTCGTTAATGGTGGTTCTGCAGCTCAAGAAGCAGCACCTCAAGCAGCTGAAAGTGCGAAAGAAGAAGCAGCTCCTAAAGCGGCAGCAGCTCCAGTTCTTGAAGGGGAATTCCCAGAAACTCGCGAGAAAATGAGCGGAATCCGCAAAGCAATCGCGAAAGCAATGGTAAACTCTAAGCATACAGCTCCTCACGTAACATTAATGGATGAAGTTGATGTAACGAACCTTGTTGCACATCGTAAACAATTCAAACAAGTTGCAGCTGATCAAGGAATCAAGTTAACTTACTTGCCTTACGTTGTAAAAGCTCTTACTTCTGCTTTGAAAAAGTACCCAGTACTTAACACTTCTATCGATGATAAAACAGATGAAGTTGTTCAAAAGCATTACTACAACATCGGAATTGCAGCTGATACTGAAAAAGGCCTGCTCGTTCCAGTTGTGAAAAATGCAGATCGCAAAGCTATTTTTGAAGTGTCTAACGAAATCAACGAGCTTGCAACAAAAGCACGTGATGGTAAATTGGCTCCAGCTGAAATGAAAGGTGCATCTTGCACAATCACAAACATCGGTTCTGCTGGTGGACAATGGTTTACTCCAGTCATCAACCACCCAGAAGTAGCGATCCTTGGTATTGGCCGTATCGCTGAAAAAGCGGTTGTTCGTGATGGCGAAATCGTTGCAGCTCCAGTCTTAGCTCTTTCCCTAAGCTTTGACCACCGTATGATCGACGGAGCTACTGCGCAAAATGCCCTTAACCACATCAAGCGTTTATTGAATGATCCACAATTAATTTTAATGGAGGCGTAATGTCATGGTAGTAGGAGATTTCCCAATCGAAACAGATACTCTTGTCATCGGTGCAGGTCCTGGCGGATATGTAGCTGCTATTCGTGCTGCACAGCTTGGACAAAAAGTAACAATCGTTGAAAAAGGAACACTTGGCGGTGTATGTCTAAACGTTGGTTGTATTCCTTCAAAAGCATTAATCAATGCTGGCCATCGTTTCGAAAATGCTAAGCATTCTGAAGACATGGGTATCAAAGCTGAAAACGTAACAGTTGATTTCACAAAAGTTCAAGAGTGGAAAGCTTCTGTTGTAAACAAATTAACAGGTGGAGTTCAAGGTCTTCTTAAAGGAAATAAAGTAGACATCGTTAAAGGTGAAGCTTATTTCGTAGACAGCAACTCTGTACGTGTAATGGATGAAAATTCAGCACAGACGTACACTTTCAAAAATGCAATTCTTGCTACTGGATCTCGTCCAATTGAATTGCCTACTTTTAAATACACAGACCGCGTGATCAACTCAACTGGTGCTTTAGCGCTTAAAGAAGTACCTAAGAAGTTAGTTGTTATCGGTGGTGGATATATCGGTACTGAGCTTGGTACTGCTTATGCAAACTTTGGAACAGAAGTTGTCATCCTTGAAGGTGGAGACGAAATCCTTCCAGGTTTCGAAAAGCAAATGAGCTCATTGGTTAAACGTAACCTGAAGAAAAAAGGAAACGTTGAAATCCATACAAACGCTCTTGCAAAAGGCGTTGAAGAAAAATCTGATGGTGTCACTGTTACTTTCGAAGTAAAAGGTGAAGAAAAAACAGTTGATGCTGATTACGTACTTGTTACTGTTGGTCGTCGTCCAAACACAGATGAGCTTGGTCTTGAGCAAGTTGGTGTTGAATTGACTGACCGCGGAGTTGTCAAAACAGACAAACAATGCCGTACAAGCGTATCTAACATCTATGCAATTGGTGACATCGTTGATGGACCACCACTTGCACACAAAGCTTCTTACGAAGGTAAAATTGCAGCTGAAGCAATCGCTGGAGAGCCAGCTGAAATTGATTACCTTGGTATTCCTGCTGTTGTATTCTCTGAGCCAGAACTTGCAACTGTTGGATACACTGAAGCAGAAGCAAAAGAAGAAGGAATCGACATCGTTGCAGCGAAATTCCCATTCGCAGCAAACGGACGTGCACTTTCTCTTGACGCAACTGATGGCTTCATGAAAATGATCACTCGTAAAGAGGATGGTCTTGTGATTGGTGCACAAATCGCAGGTGTTGGCGCTTCTGATATGATTTCAGAGCTTAGCCTTGCAATCGAAGCTGGAGTGACTGCTGAAGATATCGCAATGACAATTCACGCTCACCCAACTTTAGGTGAAATTACAATGGAAACGGCTGAAGTAGCAATTGGAAGCCCAATCCATATCGTAAAATAATGAACTTATTAAAACCCTCTCCATCAAGGAGAGGGTTTTTTTGAGCGCTGCATGAGAAAAACCCCTCATTTCATGAGGGGGCTATTTCATATGGATATATAAGTGCAAGGTGAAGCCATTAATTTGTATTCACGCGGTCTAAAGCGTGGCATAAAGGCGATAAAATATCCTCTTTGCTGCTGACATTTCCTTCAACCTTCACAATGACTTTTTCATTATTTACAAGTAAAATAGCCGGTAATTCGTCTACTTCATTTTTCCAGCCTTTACGATCTTCTTTCACAATCATCTTTGACATTTCCTTCGGGTATTCATTCTTTAAATCGAGGACTGCATCATAATAAGGACTTTCTTTATCAAGATTTTCTGCATCTGTAAAAAAGAGAATTCTTGGTTTTTGAATATGACTGACTTGGTCTGTCTGATTCGGTATGATATACGCAAATGAGCATGAACTAAGTACAAAGAGCATGGGGAATATAATGAGAAGTGTCCTCATAAAATTCAATCTATTCACCTCAAAATCCTTTGGGGTTGTCCCAACATTTTTAGGAGCTGGTTACCTGTTAGTCACTCTAGTGTATCATGTCCTTTTTGACAATTTTCGATTGTTACTCAATTGTTACAGAATTGATATGAAGCAAAATACAATTGAAACGTTCCCTCAATATGATGAGAAAATAGCACATATTCATAAAAAATAATTAAATGTGTCATACAATTAACCGTTGACAACTTAAATGTGACATCATATTATAGGAGTATGAAATAGATTAAACGCTTTCAAATATTGAATGAAGAAAAGGGGAATGTACGTGGGTACAATTATTTGTCAAGATTGCAATGAGACCATTGATCAATTTGAAAATGAAAAAGTGACAACACTATACGGAACGTGTGGTCACTGTCATTGCTGTGATGAAGCCTCTGAATAAATAAAAAAGCATGCAGCTCCATTTGGGGCTGCATGTTTCTTTTTTATAAAATTGGTTTCTGTTCTTTAATCACGCGGATCATCTCTAGCGTTGAATCTTCTGGTCCTTGGACAGGGAGACCAATTTCAATGTTTTTAAAGATATAGGAGATATTTTCTTCTGTGATAATCTCTCCTGGTATAAAAATAGGTATGCCTGGCGGGTACACCATAACAAACTCTGCGATGATGCGGCCTGTTGCTTCTTTAAACGGAACCACTTCTGTTGTGGCGTAAAAGGCATCACGCGGCGTCATGGCAAGCGATGGAATCTCAGGAAGCAGGACTTCAGTTACCGCTTGTGTGCCGCTCTCACTTGTAGAGGTTGCGGCAATGTCTTTCATAGCCATTATAAGCGTATCGATTGTTTCATCAGAATCACCAGGGGTCACAATACATAAAATGTTGTAAAGGTCAGAAAGCTCCACTTCAATCCGGTAGCTTTCTCTCAACCATTTTTCGACATCATGGCCATTTAGGCCAAGGTCTTTAATTGAAATAATTAATTTCGTTGGATCATAATCATACGTAGAAGCTGAACTGAGTATTTCCTTGCCAATACACGTAATGCCATCAATTTGATTCAAACGGTTTCTCGCTGATTCAGCTAAACGGATGGCTTCATCTGCTAGTGCCTTTCCTTCAGTGGCTAATCGCTTTCGAGCGACATCAAGTGACGCCAAGAGCAAATAAGAAGTAGACGTTGTTGTCAGCATGCTTAAAATCGATTGCACGCGATCTTTTGAGATAAGCCCTTCCTTCATATTTAAAATAGAGCTTTGGGTCAGGGAACCGCCGAGTTTGTGGACACTTGTTGCTGCCATGTCGGCACCTGCCTGCATGGCAGATAGCGGGAGCTTATCGTGAAAATGAATATGCACGCCGTGTGCTTCATCGACAAGGACAGGCACATGAAATGAATGGGCAATGTCTACAATCGATTTTAAGTCTGCTGAAACGCCAAAATACGTCGGATTAATCACAAGCAGACCTTTTGCATCTGGGTGCTCCGTGAGTGCCTTTTTCGCTGATTCTGGTGTAATGCCGTGAGAGATGCCAAGCTCTTTGTCTATTTCTGGGTGAATAAAAACAGGAACTGCGCCAGAAAATACAATCGCGGACATAATCGATTTATGGACGTTACGCGGAACGATGATTTTATCTCCAGGTCCGCATACGGTCATCACCATTGTCATGATGGCGCCGCTTGTTCCTTGGATACAGAAAAACGTATGGTCAGCACCGAAGGCTTCAGCAGCTAGATCTTGTGCTTCTTTTATCATTCCTCGAGGTGAGTGTAAATCATCAAGAGGTTCTATATTAATGAGATCAATGCTTAATGCATTGTCGCCAATGAATGCTCTAAATTCAGGGTCCATTCCGGCTCCTTTTTTATGGCCAGGAATGTGAAATTGAACTGGATTGGTTGCTGCGTGTTTTTTTAGTCCAGTGTATAAGGGTGTATCATGTTGTGACAATTGCTTTCCCACCTTCGTCGAAATACCTGCTATTATTGTGCCAATAACGACAGATTTCATTGCATAAAACAAAAGAATTATATTATGAACTGATCGGAATGTAAAGCATAAAATCAATCGGTTTCTGATCGAACAGATGCTATAATAAAAGTTCAAATAAGAAATGAGTGTTAAAGTGAGGGACAAGTAAATGGAATATCAATATCCAATGGACGTCGACTGGACGACAGAGGAAAAGATTGCGGTTATTTCGTTTTTTCAAGCTGTTGAAAAAGCCTATGAAAAAGGAATAGCGAAGCAGGAGTTATTAGATACTTATAAACGCTTTAAAGAGATTGTGCCATCAAAAGCAGAAGAAAAGACGCATTGTGCAGCGTTTGAAAAGGAAAGCGGGTATTCTCCTTATCGTACAGTGAAAACGGCAAGAGAAGCAGAAGAGTCCGCCATTATACGTATGTAAGAAAAAACGAGCCTTGGTGGGCTCGTTTTTTTATACAGATTGTTTTTGTGTAAAGCGGTATAGATAAGTCAACGTGCGGAAGGCATCTTCGATTTTTGATAAAAATTCTTCATTATTCATTTGAACGACTTCTTCTCTAGGCAACTGAATGCCGCAAAGGAGCTCGGCTTTTTTCACCGTTTGCACACGTTCAAACAGCGTTTTTAGCTGTTCTGCATCGAGCTCGCTGTGACGCATGACATCTGGTTTCATATGATCTTTAGACCAAACAAAATCTTGCGGTATTTTCTTCTGAATGGTATCTAGTTCTTTTTCGAATAACTGACCATATTCGCCTTTCACAGGAGATTCATAAATGAGAGCAAACCATACAAAGACATGTGTTTTCCAAAGCCCAATTTGAAAATGAGGGAGTTTTTTATACCCACGCTTGCTGTTTGCAAAAGCAACCCACGTATCATTTGGCGGATTGACTGATCTTCTAGCATGCTTTGCGACGTGTACAAACATTTCGTCTCCTGTAATAGAAGAAAGAAGTGGTGCAAAGTGTTCTCCAAGTGCCTCAAGCTTTGGACGGACTCTTTCTTTTAATACGGTCATTCGTTCATCTAAACCGTCAACTGTAAATGTCTCAAAATCTTCATCTCTAAAACGCATTTCACTCATAGTATGCCTCCTGTATTCTTTCGCTGATCATATTTTATCATAGCTTGGGTTAAGCTCAAAAAAAGATGCACCGTCATGTCAAAGATTGTAGAGGAAGTAGGGCAGCGTTTAAAAACAACGATTTTGTGGTACATAACAAATAGGTAAAAACACAATTTTCAGAATGTCGTTGCGGTTATGCGATCGCTTCATACGATATAAGCAAGAACCAATTCTCTTATCGATTGAATTTTTTATCAATGAAAACTGACAAGGAATGAATCATTCTCTGGAAGGGGCGTTGACCAAATGAAGCAAATCGTGAAGCAGGGGTATAGACAGGAGAAGAAGAATCGCATCGCTGTGTGGAGATTAGAGGTGGACTATGAGCTTTCTACGCTTCATGAAGCCATCGAGCAAAAAGATGACATCCAAATCGAACGCAGCAAACGAAAGCTTGAGCGCCTAAGAAAAGAATGGGAGCAGCTTAAAGGGTAAAACAAGGTGAGGTAAAAACGAACCAATTCATCGGTTCGTTTTTGTATGAAGCTGCTTTTTTCTTGCTTTTACGCACATAATATCAGTATGCTATTACAAATAGGTATTACATAGAAAAGAGGTTTACAGTCTGATGACAAACTGGGTGGAAATTGACCGTCTTGCAAAGCTTTGGGTAAAAGAAGCAGGAAGCCGTATTAAAGCGTCCATGCAGGAAGGTCTATCAATTGAAACAAAATCAAATCCAAATGATCTTGTCACAAATATCGATAAAGAAACAGAACGTTTTTTCATTGAAAAGATACAATCGACATTTTCAGATCATCATATTTTAGGTGAAGAGGGACAAGGGGAAGAAGTGACCTCACTGGATGGAGTCGTGTGGATCATTGATCCAATCGATGGCACAATGAACTTTGTCCATCAAAAACGCAACTTTGCCATTTCAATCGGGATATTTGAAAATGGCATTGGGAAAATCGGTCTCATATATGACGTCATTCATGACGAGCTTTACCATGCGGTCAAAGGAGAAGGGGCTTATATGAATGATACCCTGCTTCCGCCATTAAAAGATGTAGCGATTGAAAAAGCCATTGTCGGCATTAACCCGACCTGGGCGATCGAAAGCCCTTATTTTGATGCTAAACCGTTTGCCCGTCTTGTGCGTGATGTGAGAGGGACGAGAACGATTGGATCAGCTGCACTTGAGCTCGCTTATATCGCAAGCGGCAGAAGTGACGCATACGTCACGTTAAGGCTTGCGCCGTGGGATTATGCAGCAGGCTGTGTGCTTTTGGATGAAGTAGGGGCAGTCTACTCAAATATACACGGAGAACACCTAACGTTTCTAGACAAAAACAGTATCGTCGCCGGAAATCGATCCGTTTGTGAAAAAATCTTGCACGATTACATAAAAGGCAGTGGAAATAAAAAATAAACCAAATCACTTCATGAGAATGAAGTGATTTTTTGTATTTGATGAAACTTTTTGGAAAGAGAAATGTCTATACGAACGAGGCCTTAATTTGATGTAAAGGATTGTTTATTAATGTTTGATTTGTTTAGTGATTTATCGCTCCATTTTGAAAGGTATTTTATTTTAAACGAGTACAGTATCCGCATCATTCAATGGTGTGTACTTGGACTATTTGTTCTTTTTATTACACTTCCTATATGGAAAGAAAAGAAAAGTGGTTATGTATTTTATGCTGGGCTTGTATTAAGAGTAGTCCTGCTAGGCGGAATGACACTTGAAATGAGCCACCAAGTCCTAGCTAGACAGTATACGATTGAAACATTTGAAGTGCTGACGGATTTCATGCAATTTCTCATCTATGGGTATGTCTTGCTTGCATCACTGTACTATGTTATTACTCTTCCTTATTTAAAAAATAAAGGTATGTTTTTTGCTTTTGATTTATCTGTATTACTTCTGCCTTTATGTCAAACAGTGTTTATTGTGTTTGCTGAAAGCAAAAAGTTCTTTCTTAGCGGTGATACGGGGCTAGTATGGAGAGATATGATCACCATTTTGGCTATGGCTTGCTTTGCCGCTTTGCTGCTGCACCTTTTCTTTCGCTTGTTTTGGCACTGGAAGTGGAAGGAATTGCTTTTATTCTATGGTTTGATTTTTGCAGCCTTGCTTTATATATTTTATCCTTCTATTTCGAAGTATGAGCTTCAATCTACATTTAAATCGATTGTCATTTTAGTAGCAGCAGCAGGAAGCTTTATGACGATTTATTTGTTATATGCTTTACTACGGGACAAGGTGAGATTAAGGAAGTGGGGCGCTGGTTGTATAGCTGTCTTTTTTCTGCTATTACTCAATCCGATTGTCAATATTCCTCATACCATGTTCCAATTCACCAAAACGGAACTGGTAGATACATTTTCAGAAGAATATCGCCCTTTATCAGCAGTAAGTGCAAAAGCATTCGCTTCAAAATTTGTCCCAGAGGATCAATCGCTGTATTTAAATGCTAGTCTTCAGCCTATCCCTTATCATTACGTGTTTGCAGATGATCAGTATGAAGTGAATATTTCTGCGTTTACAGGCGAATTAAGCGGTTATTCTTATCGAGGTCGTTTAGAGGGAAAGGAACTAACCGATAAAGAATATAGAAAAAAAACCATTGAATTTTTTGAAAAAAGCGGGCGGTCAATCGATCTACAGCGCATTCAATTAGCTGTAAAAAAAGAGGACGGAGAGACGGACGTTCTTCTTCTGCCAAAAATGTCTCAGAATGAAGAGGACAGTTTAGCGTTTGCCACCTGGAAAAAAGGGACGCTTCGACAAGCGCAATACGTAAACGCCATCTTTCAATTAAAGGATATAGACGGAATCCATTTAACAGAAATGGAGATAAAAAATAGGATCAACAGTATTTATAAACATTTAAACCTAAAGTCGCCAGCTTATCAAATCACAGGCATTGATGAATTTTATTTTGATTGGCAGCATGAAGTGAGGGTCACAACAAAAGATCAATCGGAGTTTCTGTTTAATGGCTCAACAAAAGATATCATCAGCTTCAAGTTGTCAAAAACGCTTCTTCAACAGAAAAAAGAGAACGTCAGCGATGAAGATTTGTTAAAGCTCATAGAGAAAAAGCCAGAAGACGTGAAGAAAAAGACAGGTACTAATGAAACCAAACAGTATACATTTAATCGATCCTCTCATCTACTGCGTGTGTTTAGAGATCATGATGGAATTGAACTGAGGCTGGAACCAGTGTCCTCTATACCGGATGTTGTATCGTATAAAGATCGTGATGAAGTCTATCAACAAGTATTAAAAAATGAGAAACCATCTATGATTTATAAAAAACAAATAAAACCAGTTAGAATGATCAACAAAGAAGGGGACATGGACAATTCATGGCTAGTCATTATTCAAACCTTTGGATCAAATGAGCGTAAAATTTATGAAGTAAATGGACGAACAAAAGAGGTGCACCGTTTTGACAGATAAAGAAAAACAAGCCATCTTTCAAGACTTATATGAACTGTATCAAGAAGGGGAGCTGGGTGACGAAGCATACAGTTGGATGAAGTCACATGAGCAGCAATTTCAGCATGTTGTCATAGGGAATAAACAAGGTTCAGCACTGATTGAAGATCAGAATGACTATAATGAGTTAAAACGCATGAAGGGGTTTATTTACTCGTTATACTTCTTTTTCATTGTCTTATCGATTTGGATGACTGTGTGGTTTTATTTCTAATGTCCAGAACAGCTGATCAAATTGAAAAAATCTATGAAGAATATTTTCAGGAAATCACCAAATATCTATATCGGCGGACAGGGAATATGGAAACGGCCAAGGATCTTGCGCAAGATGTATTTATGAAGGCTCTACATGGTTTATCATCTTTTAAAGGACATTCTAGTGTGAAAACATGGCTTTATACCATTGCTTATCATACATTTGTGAATGACTATCGCCGGAAAATCAAATGGACATTTACGAATGTAGAAGAGGTTGATTACTTAGAGCAGCAGTCCTTTTTGACACCAGAGGACCACATCGAAACACAAGCTGACATTCAAAGGCTGTGGCATCATATCAATCAGCTGAAGGATTCATATCGAGAGGTCCTTATTTTAAGAGATATTCAGGAATTGTCATATGAAGAAGTAGCTGAAATTTTGAATTGGACTTTATCTAAAGTCAAAACAACCCTTCATCGAGCGAGATTAGAGCTGAAGCGAATGCTACATTGTGAGGAGTTCAATACATGAGCTGTTATTTGATCGAAGAATTGTTACCCCTTTATATAGAGGGAGACACAAGTGCGGGTACCAATAAAATAATAGCCGAGCATCTACAAACCTGCGAGAGCTGCCGGCAACTTTATCAAGAGATGAGAGAACCAATCACTCTTATCCAGACACCTGATCTCATGCCATATATAGATGAAAAGGAAGAAAAAAGAAAGTTCGAGAAGCGCTATTATGGCAAGTTAATATACCGAGCAAGCATCGTGTTTGGTTTAGGGTATGTCATGATGATCATTCTTTATTGGCTGAAATAAAAAACCCCCATCTGGGCGATCCAGGTGGGGGTTTTGGAGCTTAGCTTAATTTTTCTTTAGCAATTTGAATGGCATCATAGACCGATTTTAATTGCTCTTGAGGAATTTTCTTCAGCATTTGGTTAAAAACAAGTAATTCAGTAGAGCTGAATCCAATACCTTTTGCGATTTTTGAATCAATGACAACATTACCTTTTTTGTCTAGAACAAGTGCATCACCGGCAAGGTCAGCAATTCTGATCACTGATTTCAACAGTTTTTCAAATTTAGCTGCTTCTTCTTTTGTAAGACCAAGTTCAACAGCTTTCGCTGCATCAAAAACCAATTTTCCTTTTTCGTTTTTAGTGATGCTTTCACTGAAAACGATTGTCAGAACAGCTGCGCGATCTAAGAATTTCTCAGCAGTCGCCGCTTCTTCTTCAGTTAGTCCGAGCTCAACAGCTTTTTTCACATCAAATGTGTAGTTGTTGTCTTCCTCAACAAATGAGTTGATGAGAATGTTGATGACACGCTCGTTTTTCTCCAATAATTCTTTAATGACTTGCTGCTGCTCGAAAGGAATCCCTTTGAAAGTTGCAGCGCTTGCTTGCCCAGGAGCTACTGTTGTGAAAGTAAGAATAATAGCTAAAGCGAAAAATACAACAGAGCTGAGCGATTTGCTCAAAATCTTCTTCATGCTTCTTTTCTCTCCCTTTTCTGTTAAATTTTGTTGCAAGAACAGCATACCATGAGAAAGTTTGTGGAAGAATAGGAAAATTGTAACTTTCTGTTTGATTTTGGAGAACTATAAACGTTATTGTCGAAAAATGGAGAGGTTCAGATGGCTTACTTTTGCCAAGCCTAAATGATATGTTCTGTCTTTATACACGACCTTTCATAGGTGGTTGGTCTTGTTTTTACCCAAAATAAAAGCCTTCTACATATAGAATGTAAAAGGCTTTTGAGAAATTTTATGATTGCACGTTTAATTTTCTTTTTAATGTAAATCCTGTACCCATGAAAATCATGGCAAACACAATACTTAGACAAATACCCAGCACGTTTTTTTCTGCAAGAGTTACCCCAATAAACGCCATACTGACAACCGCAAGTAATGCACATAATAATAGAAGCCATTTGATTTGTTTCATTTGTCTCCATCCCTTTTTTTTAGAGTTAATATAAGTTTACAGAAAAACGATCGGCATTTAAAGGGGATTGTGATATAATATGAAAGTTATCTAATTATTTTAGGAGATGAAAATGTGAAACTTCGAAAAGATCTTCGCAACATCGCAATTATTGCCCACGTTGACCATGGTAAAACGACGCTTGTTGACCAATTGCTCCATCAAGCTGGTACTTTCCGTGCGAATGAAAATATCGCTGAGAGAGCCATGGATTCAAATGATTTAGAGCGAGAGCGCGGTATTACGATTTTAGCTAAAAATACTGCGATCCATTATAAAGATACACGCATTAATATTTTAGATACACCAGGACACGCCGATTTCGGTGGTGAGGTTGAGCGTATCATGAAAATGGTAGATGGTGTACTTCTCGTTGTGGATGCTTATGAAGGCTGTATGCCTCAAACACGCTTTGTGCTGAAAAAAGCACTTGAGCAAAACTTAACACCAATCGTTGTTGTCAACAAAATTGACCGCGACTTTGCTCGTCCGGCTGAAGTAGTCGATGAAGTAATCGACTTGTTCATTGAATTGGATGCAACAGAAGAACAGCTTGAATTCCCAGTTGTCTATGCATCAGCAATCAATGGTACAGCAAGTAACGATGCGAGCAAGCAAGATGAAAACATGGAATCTTTGTTTGAAGCCATTGTTAACCATATCCCTTGCCCAGTTGATAACCATGAAGAGCCGCTTCAATTCCAAGTGGCACTACTTGATTACAATGATTATGTTGGAAGAATTGGGATCGGCCGTGTATTCAGAGGAACAATGCAAGTAGGACAGCAAGTAGCCTTAATGAAAGTTGACGGCAGTGTGAAACAATTCCGTGTGACGAAGATTTTTGGTTTCCAAGGGTTAAAACGAGTGGAAATCAACGAAGCGAAAGCAGGAGATCTTGTTGCTGTTTCTGGAATGGAAGACATCAACGTAGGTGAAACGGTTTGTCCGGTTGAACACCAAGAGGCTTTGCCAATCCTTCGTATTGATGAGCCGACACTTCAAATGACGTTTGTTGTTAACAACAGCCCATTTGCAGGCCGTGAAGGGAAATACGTAACATCACGTAAAATTGAAGAGCGCTTAGAGCAGCAGCTTCAAACAGACGTCAGTCTTCGTGTAGATCCAACTGCTTCACCTGATGCGTGGGTTGTATCTGGACGCGGAGAGCTTCACTTATCCATTCTTATTGAGAATATGAGACGTGAAGGATTTGAATTACAAGTATCGAAGCCAGAAGTTATTGTAAAAGAAGTTGACGGTGTTCGATGTGAGCCTGTTGAACGCGTTCAAATTGATGTACCAGAGGAGCACACTGGCTCTATCATGGAATCAATGGGCGCACGAAAAGGTGAAATGATTGACATGATCAATAATGGTAATGGTCAAGTTCGCCTGATCTTTACAGTGCCTTCACGTGGTTTAATCGGATATACAACTGAATTTCTTTCATTAACTCGTGGTTTTGGTATTTTGAACCATACGTTTGACAGCTACCAGCCAATGCAGTCTGGTCAAGTCGGCGGACGCCGTCAAGGAGTTCTTGTTTCAATGGAAACAGGTAAAGCGACTGCTTACGGAATCCAAGGCGTTGAAGAGCGCGGTGTGATCTTCGTTGAGCCGGGTGTTGAAGTATACCAAGGAATGATTGTTGGTGAGCATAACCGTGAGAACGATCTTGTTGTCAACGTAAGCCGTATGAAACAACAAACAAACGTGCGTTCAGCGACGAAAGATCAAACGGTGAGCATGAAAAAACCACGTATTATGTCACTTGAGGAATCTCTTGAGTACTTGAATGAGGACGAATACTGTGAGGTTACACCTGAATCAATTCGTTTAAGAAAGAAAATTTTAGATAAAAACGAACGTGAGAAATCAGCGAAGAAGAAAAAGCTAGCAGGATTATCTTAATTCCATGAAGAATTAAAGAGATAGAACCCTGAAAGATAAGGGGAGGGAATCTTTTTGAATGATCAGGAAGTAAGTGAAAATCTATCCTTTTTCGCGATGCTGTTTCGTGTCGATGAAAATCCGCAAACAGGGATGTGGCTCCTATATGGCACCATCCTTGTTTTAGCGATTATTGTTTTTAAGCTCGGCTTTGCTAGACGTTTACCGATTTTAAAAGCGCTCGTGATTTACTTGTTTTTGATTTTTGGCTGCACGTTTCTCACATTTCTAGGAATCTTCCTGCCAGTAGCGGAAGGCCTAGTTGTGGCAGCTGCCATTTTGATTATTTATAAAATACGGCTGCATCGTGCGAAAAAAGAAGGAACAGTGAATACGTAAAAAAAGACCTGAACATGTGTCAGGTCTTTTTTTTATGTCTTTTGTTCTTTTTTTCCTTTTTTCTTCTTTTTCTCTTTCGTCGCAGGATCTTGATAAAGAGAGAATCTGCCAGTCTTGATGCGTGCTTCTGTCTTTACTTTAATACGTTCCTGACAGTCATCGCACATATATGTATGAATCGGTCGATTTCTTAACCGCTTAGCAACGAGTGTATCATCATCAATGGTTTCAAGCTTCTCACATATTGAGCACTTCACTCTCATCCTTTTCACCTCACTTATTGCATTTATTATAGCATGTTTTCCAGCTACTTAAAATCAGCGTATAAAACGGCTTATATCACAGGAGATATAAGCCGTTCTCTTTATTTCTTCTGATTCATATGATGGTTTGATTGATCGTTTTGATGTTCGTCTAACTGTTTTTGATCATTTTGTTTGAGCTGATCATTCGGCTCATTTGTCGGATCTGTTTCGTGGCGATCAATTTCATTTCTCGGCATCTCTGGCATCACGCGGCCGACGATGGCGGCTAGTTCATCCATAATCCCACTGACAGGACGGCCTGCTTGTATTTCTTTGCCCATTTCTTTTAACCGGCTGACTGTATCCGGATCAGCGACCACAACAGCATTCGCACCTTCTGGATCATTTTTCAGTGCTTTTGCAACTGAATATTTAATGTTTTCTACTTTGCTTCTATCTAAATCATCTTTTACATCAATACCAACAACAGCATAGCGGCCGATGGCGATCGCCGTTGCATCATTGACATCTGCTACGTGCTCTGTCACTTTGACAAGATGCTGCGCAACATCTGTAGATGACCGGGCTTGATTGGTCTTTTTCTTCGTTGAGTCTGACACCCGTACTACGTGCTGGCGTCCATCTTGCTTGTCTAGTGCCTCTGGCTTTTCTTGCTGCTGACAAGCGCCCAACAGAATGATGGCTTGAATCATGAATAATGTCAAAAATAGTCGCATCTGTATTCCCTCCTTCACAAACTGCATGATTTATTTTATTGTTGAATTAACCTTCTAACTTTATTCATGAAAACATATATTTTAACAATCGTTTTGGGAAAGACAAGGATGAATGAAACCCCGATCAGGAGGCGAAGGACCTGAGTAAAATTTATGTATTAGACACAAATGTGTTATTACAGGATCCGAATTCAATCTTTTCATTTGAAGACAACGAGGTCGTCATACCAGCCGTTGTGTTAGAAGAAGTAGACTCAAAAAAGAGATATATGGACGAGGTTGGACAAAATGCCCGGCGCGTCTCACGCCTAATCGACGGTTTAAGATCGAAAGGGAAACTGCATGAAAAAATTACACTAGAGTCAAAAGGGACGCTACGCATTGAACTGAATCACCGCTCTTTTCATGAGCTTCAAGAAATTTTTATTGAAAAAACGAACGATAATCGAATTTTGGCAGTCGCGAAAAATTTAAGCTTAGAGGAAGAAACAAAGCCTCATGGCAGACCTGTTATTTTGGTCAGCAAGGATGTGTTAGTGCGGGTAAAGGCGGATGCTATAGGGCTTCAAGCAGAAGACTTCTTAAGTGACCGTGTTTTGCAAAATGAAGACATCGATAATGGCTATCATGAGCTCTACATTCCGACTGAGCAATTGAATACATTTTATAAGCAAAATCAATTACCAATAAAAGAGGTCACAAGCGCACCATTCAACCCTCATCAATTTGTCATCATGAAGGGAAATGAAGGTGGTTCTGCTTTAGGAATGCTTGATCAAAAGGCAGAGCATGTAAAACGTCTCGTTTATGATCAAGAGCATATTTGGGGAATCCGTCCAAAGAATGTCCAGCAGACGATGGCACTCGAGCTGCTTTTGCGCCGTGACATTCCGCTCGTGACACTGATTGGAAAAGCGGGGACTGGTAAAACATTGCTTGCACTTGCTGCCGGATTAATGCAGACAGAGGACCTCGGTATGTTTAAAAAGTTGATCGTGGCGCGCTCCATTGTGCCTGTCGGGAAAGATATAGGATATTTGCCTGGAGAAAAGGAAGAAAAGCTCAGACCATGGATGCAGCCGATCTATGACAACCTAGAGTTTTTATTTAATACAAAAAAGCCGGGCGAGCTTGATGCGATTTTGTCGGGAATTGGATCTATTCAAGTCGAAGCATTGACGTATATTCGGGGAAGAAGTATACCTGATCAATTTATTATCATTGATGAGGCGCAGAATTTAACAAAGCACGAGGTGAAAACATTATTAACGCGAGTCGGAGAGGGAAGTAAAATTGTGCTCATGGGAGATCCAGAGCAGATTGATCACCCTTATTTAGACAGCTTAAATAATGGGCTTACGTATGTGATCGAGCGGTTCAAAGGGCAGCAAATATCTGGACATGTCAAGCTTGTCAAAGGAGAAAGGTCTGGACTTGCACAGCTTGCCGCTGATTTGCTATAGTCCAGACCATCTGTTCTTATGTAATGATCAGCTCTTTGACACCTTTTATCGGCTGAGTGAGGTTGGACTGATCCGCGAAATAGACGTGGATGGGTCCTTCTTCTGTGATTGGCTTACCATGTTGGCTGAAATGAGCAATGCTTTCCATTGCCTGAGAAAGCGGCACAGCAATTGTACCTGTCTCTGTGACAAATTCGCATGTATCCGCATGTTCAAGCGGCTCAGCATTTTTTAGCATATCGCCAAGCTTCATCCCGAAGCTGCCTGTGACGAGTCTTTCCTTTTCGTACTTCTTCTCTGTTTTTAACGTGGGTGGAAGAGTTTGACCTTCTCTTATGACCCGCTCTTGGTCAAGCTCCTGATCTAGCTGCTTCTCTTCACTTGCTGCATTTTTTTCAAAGAATGAATCCATTAAAAATTTGCGGTCATCAAAAATCCATACACTTGGATCAATGGTGATCTTGTACTGTACGTTCCCCTTGATTTGAATGATGCTCATGTTCAAGACAACCCCTTTCCAACATAAATTATAGAAGTTTTCTCCCGCTTTGTCACTTTCATAAACATGCTGCACCTTGTACACACTAATCATACATGAAAGATAGGGAGTGTATGAGCATGGCATGTCGCGACAATGAAGAGCTTCAGCGATTTGTAGAAGAAGCAAAAAAAGTGGCCAAAGATGGTCAAGTAGCATCCTATATTCCCGCTCTCGGCAAAGCGGATCAGACGGATTTATCTGTGGCAGTGTATCATGTGAGTAATACGTGCCACTCAGCTGGAGATGTAGATAAACGATTTACCCTTCAAAGCATTTCAAAAGTATTAGCACTGGCGCTTGTGCTCTCAGAAGAAGGGCCAAAAAAAGTCTTTCAATTTGTTGGACAAGAACCAACAGGTGACCCGTTTAATTCAATGATCAAACTGGAAACAGCGAGTCCGAATAAACCGCTGAATCCAATGATTAATGCAGGGGCGCTCGCAGTCACGAGTTTAATCAGAGGAGCGACTCCGCAAGATCAGCTGGGCCGGTTGCTCAGCTTCATTAGAGAGCTTGCAAATGACAAAAGCATTACATACTGCAAGGAAACAGCAGCCTCCGAATTTGAGACATCGATGATTAACCGGGCAATGTGCTATTATATGAAGCAATATCATATTATTAGAGGGAACGTAGAGGAAGTCATGGACGTCTATACGAAACAATGTGCCATCATGATGAACAGCTTGGATTTGGCGAAAATTGCTTGTGTTTTTTCATTAGACGGCAGACATCCAGAAACGGGGAAGCAAATTCTTTCAAAAGATGTCGCTAGAATTTGTAAAACCTTTATGGTGACGTGCGGCATGTACAATGCGAGCGGAGAATTTGCCATTAACATCGGAATTCCTGCAAAAAGCGGTGTCTCAGGCGGGATTATGGGAGCTGCACCATATGATTTTGGAATCGGTATCTTCGGTCCGGCTTTGGATGAAAAAGGGAATAGTATTGCTGGGATTAAGCTGCTTGAGCTGATGAGTGAAAAATACGAGATGAGTATCTTTTAATGAAGGAAGGCTTCTTTTTATTTTTACAAAGCGAACTGTACAAATCTGCTTGCAATTTTGGGCGTTTCGCTTTATGATAAATAGAAGAATTAGGTACTCGCCTGGGGAACGGAGGGATACTTTTGGCGTCAGAAATTTTAGTCGATCATCGGCAAAAAGCACTGTCTTTATTAAAATTGGATGCAGATAAAATTTTAAAATTGATCCAAGTGCAAATGGACAACTTAACGATGCCGCAATGTCCTCTTTATGAAGAGGTTTTAGATACTCAAATGTTCGGATTATCGAGAGAAATTGATTTTGCTGTCCGGCTTGGATTAGTTGATCAACATGAAGGTAAGAAACTACTCGATAAACTTGAGAGAGAGCTTTCCGCACTTCATGATGCGTTCACAAAAAAATAAAGATTGAAAACTCAAACTTCCTTAACATAAGTTTGAGTTTTTTTGTCCTCTATTTTCTTTTCATTGTTTCATGTCAAACGGACTTGATTCTTTCACGAATGACGAACAATATAAAAGAGGTAAAACGAGATCAAACAGAGAAAATGTAGTAGAATAAAAACAGCTAAGAGGATATCAAGCAGTAGAAACAGACGTTAGGAAGAGGATTATATGTTAAAGAGAATGCTAAAATCGTATGACTACTCATTATTGTTCGCCATTATTTTAATTAGCGCATTCGGTTTGGTCATGGTGTATAGCTCAAGTATGATTACATCTGTGATTAGATACGATGCCGCGCCAGATAATTTTTTTAAGAAACAGCTTTTATTTATGATCGTTGGAGCGGTCATATTGCTCTTTACAGCATTAGTTCCATATCAGCTGTTTTCAAATAAGAAATTTCAAATCGGTATGCTGCTGCTATCCGTTTTTTCCCTCATCTATGTGTACTTTGGCGGTCATATTGCAGGGAACGCAAGAAGCTGGATTAAAGTAGGCCCATTCAGTCTTCAGCCAGCGGAATTTGTGAAGATTGTCGTTATTATTTATCTTGCTGCTGTGTATGCAAAAAAGCAGCATTATATTGATCATATTTTACGAGGAGTCACACCTCCAATCGTGATTGTTTCGATCTTATGCGGATTTATCATTTTGCAGCCAGACTATGGGACAGCCTTTATCATTGGCATGATTGCTCTTGCGATGATTTTATGCTCAGGGTTTAGCGGGAAAACACTTGCGAAGCTGCTGGCGTTATTTAGTGCCGTGATGGTCATCGTAACCCCATTTATTATTCTGTTCTGGGATAAAATATTCACGCAAAATCGCCTCGGGCGTTTTGAGAGTTTCCAAGATCCCTTTAAAGATGCAGGGGATACTGGACATCAATTGATTAATTCCTATTATGCCATTGGATCAGGCGGCTTTTTTGGACTGGGTCTAGGAGAAAGCGTTCAAAAGTACGGGTATCTTCCAGAGCCGCACACAGATTTTATCATGGCAATCATTTCAGAAGAGCTTGGCTTTTTCGGCGTATTTTTTGTACTCGCTCTCCTTGGCTTCATCGTCGTGAAAGGTTTTTATATTGCAAGAAAGTGTGAAGATCCATTTGGAAGTTTGCTT
The DNA here is from genome assembly GCF_038593215.1 of Bacillus sp. FSL W8-0920. Lineage (NCBI taxonomy): Bacteria > Bacillati > Bacillota > Bacilli > Caryophanales > Bacillaceae > Bacillus > Bacillus sp. FSL W8-0920. The sequence goes on from NZ_CP151974.1 coordinate 1,444,331, forward strand.
GCAATAGGAATTTCCTCCATGATTGCGATCCAAACATGCATTAATTTAGGCGGTGTTTCAGGTCTGATTCCGATTACTGGGGTCACTCTTCCGTTTATTAGCTACGGGGGATCGTCCATCATTTTACTGAGCGGTTGTATGGGAATATTGCTGAATATCAGCATGTTTACTGAATATAAAGAGCGTTACAAAAAGAAAAAATCAATGAGCAAGCCATCAGTTCAAAAAAATGGATTGCAGAAAACTTTGAATCTTTAGAAAACAAAAGTGTACAGTTTTCATTTCTTCCTTTATTATAGAGTACATATAAAATTTTAAGGGATATGGAGGAGTGAGAAATGTCACAGAGAACAATTCAAAAGGTTCTAGTTGCAAACAGAGGGGAAATTGCTATCAGAGTCTTCAGGGCCTGTACGGAGCTCAATTTACGTACAGTAGCCATTTATTCCAAAGAAGACTCGGGCTCTTATCATCGCTATAAAGCCGATGAAGCATATCTAGTTGGAGAAGGGAAAAAGCCGATTGATGCCTACCTTGATATCGAGGGGATCATCGAAATTGCAAAACGAAATGACGTGGATGCGATTCATCCAGGATACGGATTTTTATCTGAAAACATTCATTTTGCAAGACGATGCGAAGAGGAAGGCATTCAATTTATCGGTCCAACTTCTCAACATTTAGATATGTTTGGAGATAAAGTAAAGGCAAGAGAAGAAGCGAAAAAAGCTGGAATTCCAGTCATTCCAGGAAGTGACGGACCAGTTGATTCGGCCGAAGAAGTCGAAAAATTCGGTGAAGAATACGGTTACCCATTTATTATTAAAGCTTCACTAGGCGGCGGCGGCCGGGGTATGCGGATTGTCAGAACGAAAGAGGAGCTGAAGGAAGCCTATGACCGTGCGAAGTCAGAGGCAAAAGCGGCTTTTGGAAATGACGAAGTATACGTTGAAAAACTGATTGAAAATCCGAAACACATCGAGGTACAGGTGATTGGTGACAATCATGGCAATATCATTCATTTATATGAGCGTGACTGCTCTGTTCAAAGGCGGCATCAAAAAGTTATTGAAGTGGCGCCAAGTGTGTCTCTTACAGATCAACTGCGTGAAGACATTTGCGAAGCGGCTGTTCAGCTGGCTCGGAATGTATCATATATCAATGCAGGAACTGTAGAATTCCTTGTTGCAAATGGAGAGTTTTACTTTATTGAAGTCAATCCAAGGGTACAGGTAGAACACACGATCACTGAAATGATCACTGGTGTCGATATCGTCCAAACCCAAATTCTTGTCGCAAAGGGCTATGACCTTCACAGCAAGGAAGTCGGTATACCAAAGCAAGAAGATATTTTCACACATGGTTTTGCCATTCAATCAAGGGTTACAACAGAAGATCCTTTAAATGATTTTATGCCAGACACAGGGAAAATTATGGCCTACCGTTCAGGCGGGGGATTTGGTGTACGACTTGATACAGGGAACAGCTTTCAAGGTGCAGTTATTACACCTTATTACGATTCACTATTGGTCAAGCTGTCCACATGGGCGCTCACATTTGACCAAGCGGCTGCTAAAATGGTTCGAAACTTACAGGAATTCAGGATTCGCGGAATTAAAACAAACATTCCGTTTCTTGAAAACGTGGCAAAGCATGAGAAGTTTCTAAAAGGGGAATACGATACGTCGTTTATCGATTCAACGCCAGAGCTATTTAATTTCCCTAAGCAAAAAGACCGTGGAACGAAGATGCTGACTTATATTGGTAACGTGACCATTAATGGATTCCCTGGTATTGCGGAGAAAAAGAAGCCTCATTTTGACAAGCCTGTTGTACCGAAGCTTCCGCTCAAGCAAGAGATGCCATCTGGGACTAAACAATTGTTAGATGCGCATGGACCTGAGGGCCTTGCCAATTGGGTGAAAGAACAAAAGAGCGTCCTTTTAACAGATACAACCTTTAGGGACGCGCATCAGTCTCTGCTTGCGACCCGCTTCAGAACTCATGATTTAAAGAAAGTAGCCCAGCCAACAGCAGGTTTATGGCCAGAGCTGTTTAGTATGGAAATGTGGGGCGGTGCTACATTTGATGTTGCGTACCGTTTCTTAAAAGAAGATCCTTGGCAGCGATTAAAAGAGCTTCGCCAAGAAGTGCCAAACACGTTGTTCCAAATGCTTTTAAGATCATCAAACGCTGTCGGATATACAAACTATGCGGATAATGTGATTAAAGCATTTGTAAAGGAATCTGCCGAGGCAGGCATTGACGTGTTCCGTATTTTCGATAGCTTAAACTGGGTCAAAGGCATGACACTTGCCATTGATTCTGTTCGTGAATCAGGCAAAGTGGCAGAGGCAGCCATTTGTTATACGGGGGACATTCTCGATCCATCTCGTCCGAAATATGATCTTAAGTACTATGTATCTCTTGCGAAAGAGCTTGAATCTGCCGGTGCACATATTTTAGGTATTAAAGATATGGCGGGATTATTAAAGCCGCAGGCAGCTTATGAGTTAGTCTCTGCTTTAAAAGATGAACTCACAATCCCTATCCATCTTCATACACATGACACGAGTGGAAATGGACTGTTCACCTATGCAAAGGCAATTGATGCAGGTGTTGATATTGTCGATGTGGCCGTCAGCTCTATGGCAGGACTCACATCGCAGCCAAGCGCAAGCTCACTGTACTATGCTTTAGATGGGCATGAAAGAAAGCCAGACATGAACGTCCAATCGGTCGAACACCTTTCTCAATATTGGGATTCTGTTAGAAAATACTACCGTGAATTCGAAAGCGGCATGAATTCACCTCATACAGAAATTTATGAGCATGAAATGCCTGGCGGACAGTATAGTAACTTGCAGCAGCAGGCGAAAGGTGTCGGACTTGGTGACCGCTGGAACGAAGTAAAAGAAATGTACAGACGTGTGAATGACATGTTTGGTGATATTGTGAAGGTGACACCTTCCTCTAAAGTAGTCGGAGACATGGCACTTTATATGGTGCAAAATGATTTAACAGAGGAAGATGTCTATGAAAAAGGAGCAACTTTAGACTTCCCTGATTCTGTTGTGGAGCTATTTAAAGGCTATTTAGGCCAGCCGCATGGCGGGTTCCCTGAAAAATTGCAAAAGCTGATTTTAAAAGGAGAAGAACCGCTCACTGTCAGACCTGGTGAAAAGCTGAAGCCAGTTGACTTTGAAGCTATTCAGCAGCAGTTCAAAGAATCTCATGACCTGACGCTGACAGAGCAAGATGCGATTGCGTATGCCTTATATCCGAAAGTCTTTTCTGAATTTGTCCAAACAGCAGAAAGCTACGGAGACATCTCTGTTCTTGACACACCAACGTTCTTCTACGGGATGAGGCTTGGTGAAGAGATCGAGGTAGAAATCGAAAAAGGAAAAACCCTCATTGTTAAACTCGTGTCAATTGGAGAACCGAATCCAGATGCCACAAGAGTTCTTTACTTTGAGCTAAATGGACAGCCGCGTGAAGTCGTGATTAAGGATGAAAGCATCAAATCATCCGTTCAAGAAAAAATGAAGGCGGACCGTTCAAATCCAAATCACATTGCCGCATCAATGCCAGGCACTGTCATCAAAGTGCTCGTGGAAAAAGGGCAGAAAATCTCGCAAGGTGAGCATTTGATGATCAATGAAGCCATGAAAATGGAGACGACTGTACAAGCCCCATTCACTGCGGTCGTAGATGAAATACATGTGACAAATGGAGAACCGATTCAAACCGGAGATCTGCTGATTGTTTTAAAGCCTGAATAATAAGTGAGACACATCCATCGTGATGTGTCTTTTTTTGAGCGCATTAAAATGTGCAGCAGCCTGCGAGAGTGATTACACTATAGAGTGAGGTGAAGAAAGTTGGAAATTGTCGTGATTTGGTTTCGCCGAGATATGCGATTAGATGATCATATCGCCTTGTCAAAAGCGATCACTTATGCAAAAAAACACGAGTACAAATTATTGGCTCTTTATCATCTAGATCCATTCTTTACTGAAATGGAAATGGATATAAATAACGAACATTTCTTTCAAAACTTGGCGCATTTCGTCAAGGAAGCGAGAGAATCTCAAGTGTATGTTCACCTTCTCCATGATGATGTCCTGCGCGCCTTTCAGCAGGTCATGGAAATGTATGACATCAAAGCCGTCTTTTTTAATGAAGATGAGGTGGGGATCGGTCAAAGGCGTGACAAGCAAGTAACCGATTTTTTAGAAAAGAAGGGCATTCATGTGTCAACATGGCAAGATACACACCTTCACGGGGCGCGAGATATTTTAAAAGCAGATGGGTCACATTATCAAGTGTTTACCCCATACTATCAATCATGGCGTAAGCAAGAAAAGCAGCCTGTGATAAAAGTTGACAAATCATTTTTTAGCAGCGAGCATACGATTTGTGATGAGCCACTTTCGCAAAAAGGAAATGATAAACTGCGAGAATTGATAAAGGGCTGCTCAAGGAAGTTTGATCAAATCGGCTCAGACAAAGCGATGAACACGCTTCATCAATTTATCCAAAAAAGATTAACGCGTTACCATGAGAAACGAGATATTCCGTCTGTTTTTGGAACGAGCAAGCTGTCGCGCTTCTTAAAAACAGGCACTATTTCGATTCGAACAATCTTTCATGCGATATATGAAGAAGCACTCTATGAAGACGAGGGCAGAGAGACTTTTATCAAAGAACTGGCATGGCGTGATTTTTATCATATGATTTATGCGCATTATCCTGAGATGAAAGAAAAAGAAATCAATTCGGCGTTTCAAGGAATGAAATGGAATGAAGATGAGACGCTGTTTGAAGCTTGGTGTAAAGGAGAAACAGGCTTTCCGCTCGTTGATGCAGGGATGAGACAGTTAAATGAGGAGGGCTGGATGCATAACCGCTTGCGGATGGTTACAGCTTCATTTTTAACAAAGGATTATTTGATTGATTGGAGAAAGGGCGAATCGTATTTTGCAAAAAAACTTGTGGATTATGATGAGGCGTCAAATATCGGAGGATTTCAGTGGGCAGCCTCAGTCGGAACAGATGCGGTGCCGTACTTCCGTATTTTCAACCCGACCACTCAGTCAAAGCGATTTGACCCGAGCGGAGAATATATTAGAAAATATGTACCAGAGCTAGAGCATGTCGATGAAAAATGGATTCATGAACCAAGTAAAATGCCGATTGATGAGCAATTGAAATCGGGCTGTGTGCTAGGTGATACATACCCGCTGCCGGCAGTTGACCACCAGGAAAGACGCAAAAAAGCCATTTCGCTATTTGAAGAAGCAAAACAACAATAAAACAAATCCCCCATTCCGCAAGAAAGGGGGATACAAATTCTTATTTGAATGGTTCTTTGCTTTCATATTTAAACCGGGCAATGAGTAGGCAGAAGTAACAGAGTACTCCAAACAAACAGGAAATAAAGAATGAATGAGCCAGCGCATAACCTAGTGCGAGCTGAGAATACACAGACATCACACCTGAAATCGCTTGAAGTGTAATGAGAATGGCTGAAATGATCCATCCATAATACAGCTGCTTCTGTTCTTTATAATGTTTCATGGCATGGAACATCGCAACAAATATCCAGACGAATAAAAGAAGTGCTGCTGCTCGGTGAGACATTTGCACCCACTGATTAAAGTATGCTGGAAGTGCACCGTCTTTTGAACAAAACGGGAAAACAGAGCAAGCAAGGCTTGACTTAGTATGCCTCACATAAGCACCCGTGTACACCACGATATACGTATAGGTGATCAAACCATAAATATGAAACTGCATTTTTTTGCCGATATGAAGCGGCTTCACAAGCTTTGTTTCAGATCGGGTTGCCTCAAATACAAGAAGCGCAAGCAATAACACTGAAGCAAAAGAAATGAGTGAAATACCGAAGTGCAGTGCCATGACAAGTGCGTTGGAACCAAACACGACGGCAAGAGCCCCTAACAGCGCTTGTAGCAGTAAGAATATAATCGACATGATGACCAAAAATTTGGTTTCACGGAATACTGGACTAATCTTTTTCCAGCATAAGACCGCCAGTGCCAAGACAAGAATGGTTGAAACCCCTGTTGACATGCGGTGACTCCATTCGATGATGGAAGCAGGGTTCATTTCAGGGAAGAAACGACCGTGACAAAGGGGCCACTGCCTGCCGCAGCCAAGACCCGAGCCGGTTTTCGTCACAAGCGCACCGCCAATCAAAACGATCAGCATCACAAATGTTGTGATCACGCTCAATAACCTTAAAGCAAATTTCATCAAATTATTTCACCTTCTCTAAAAAACTTCTGATCTAATTGAAAAACCTCACATGCTCTCAAGTTTAAGCCAAATGCGTGTTCTGTTGCAATTCATAATGACCAAAGTTCACAAAAAAATGATATGTTAGTTCACAAAGTTTACAGATTTAGAGTGCTTGATCTTTCTTTCACAGTCTGATAGAAATAGAGGAGAGAATATTTCATTTTGCACCGCCTTCTGAAACACAGATAAATCCTAATAAATTCACTAAAAGTTCACAAATAACTTCGAGATTGTCGTTTATTATTTAATAGGATGTTTTTTTACAGCTGTTTATCTTGTATGATAGAGTTGTAACGAATTTACGTTTCATTGTTTGTTTGAAGGTTTGGGCAAGGGAGGTTATACACATTGGCAAATTCCAAAACAGCCGCGGAAGCAGCTATTCATGGACAAATAGAAGAAACAACAGCTTGGAAAGATTTTCTTGCTCTGATTAAAATGGGCATCGTCAATTCCAACTTCATTACAACATTTACTGGAATGTGGCTTGCTTTTTATTTTACAGGGATGAGTTTCCTTGGGAATCTTGATATTGTGCTGTTAACAATGATTGGTTCTTCTCTTATTATTGCCGGTTCATGCGCCATTAATAATGCGTTTGACCGTGATATTGATATATTAATGGAAAGAACAAAAACAAGACCGACGGTTACAGGTAAGATTCAGCCGGGGCAAGCGTATGCATTTGGTATTTTGCTTGTTGTACTTGGACTCATCATGCTTCTGATGACAACTATCACATCAGCAGTGATTGGATTTATCGGAGTCTTTACTTATGCGGTTCTTTACACCATGTGGTCTAAACGCCATTACACCATTAATACCGTTATTGGAAGTGTATCTGGTGCGGTGCCGCCATTAATCGGCTGGACAGCTGTCACAGGTACAATCGACACAACGGCTTGGGTTTTGTTTATGATTATGTTCATTTGGCAAATCCCGCACTTCCTGTCACTTGCGATTAAGAAAACGGAAGATTACCGCAAGGCAGGTATTCCAATGCTGCCAGTCGTTTATGGCTTTGAAGTCACGAAGCGCCAAATCATCATTTGGACAGCATGTCTTCTCCCGCTTCCATTTTTCTTAGGTGGATTAGGATGGCCGATTGTCGCACTTGGCACATTGCTGAATATTGGATGGCTCGTCATTGGCCTTATGGGCTTTAAAATGAAAGACGTCATGAAGTGGTCAACGCTCATGTTCGTTTATTCATTAAACTACTTAACCATCTTTTTCGTCGCGATGATTATTATTACACTATTCTAGAGTAAAATACACTTTGATCACATCAAAACAAGGCTATATCTTATAACACAACATTTTCTAACAACTATGAAAGCCGCCTGATATTCAGTTCTATTTAGGCGGCTTTCTGTTTATACATAGATGGTATTTTGAGTAAAAACATCATTTTTTTATGAAAACAGGAAATGTAAGTGCTTTTATAAGAGGCGGGGGTTATGGATGGGTGAAAAGTGATTTTATAAATAAGAGGTAAAAAGCGAAAGGCAAAGGAGATCAAGCAAAAGGGGTTGGGACAAATTATGATAAGAAAATGGCGTGTTTATTCACTGTTTCTCTTATTGACGCTCGTTTTGGCGGGCTGTGGTGAACCATACTTATCAACACTCAAACCAGTTGGGGAAGTAGCAGATAAACAATTTTTCCTAACGGTACTGAGTACACTCATTATGGTTCTTGTCGTCATTGTTGTATCGATCATTTTCTTTTACGTCATCATTAAATTCAAACGTTCTAAAGTTGGAGAAGATACGATTCCAAAGCAGGTGGAAGGGAACCGTAACCTAGAAATTACGTGGACAGCGATTCCGATTCTTCTCCTCATTATTCTCGTTGTGCCTGTTGTGGCATACACGCTTGAGCTTGGGGATACAAGCGCTATGGATAAGAAAAAACGAGATCCTGAAAAGACACTTGTTGTCAATGTAAGAGCCAGTTTATATTGGTGGGAATTCGAATACCCTGATTATGGGATTGTCACGAGTCAGGAATTGATTGTACCGACAGATCAAAAGGTCTACTTCAAGCTGAAAGCATCTGATGTGAAACACTCTTTCTGGGTTCCATCGGCTGGCGGTAAAATTGATACAAACACAGACAATGAAAACAAGTTTTATTTAACCTTTGATTCAAAACGAACGAAAGATGCAGGAGAATATTTCTACGGGAAATGTGCGGAGCTTTGCGGTCCCTCGCATGCTTTAATGGACTTTAAAGTTAAAACGCTTTCTCAAGATGAGTTTTTAGGATGGACGAAAAAAATGGCTGATTACAAGAAGCCTACATCCACAAAAGATCTTGCCCTTGAAGGTGAAAAATTATTTAAAGAGAAAAACTGCTTGAGCTGTCACGCAGTAGAGCCTGGGGACGAACGGCCGGAAGCGGCAAGGACAGCACCAAACCTTGCAACCTTCGGAGAGCGAACGAAAGTAGCTGGAATTAAAGACATGAACAAAGAAAACGTGAAAGCATGGCTGAAAGATCCAGAGAGCTTTAAACCAGGAAATAAAATGACAGGGACGTACCCTAAATTAAATGACTCAGAAGCAGATGCACTTTATGAGTATTTAAAAGGACTTAAAATCGAGTAATTTCTAATAGGAATGTGTAAGAGGGTATGTAATCGATGTGAAGTTTTTGTTAAGAGCTCCCGAATATGTCTCTACAACCAAGAAGTAGCCATCTGTCAGACACAGTCTGTGTAAAGTTAAAACATCTATATGAAAAGGGGCAAATGGGAGATAAGAGGGGGATTTCATGGTGAGTACTATAGCTAAAAAGCGGGGGTTTGGCGCTGTCTTATGGGATTACTTGACGACGGTTGACCACAAAAAAATTGCCATACTATATTTAGTGGCAGGGGGATTTTTCTTTTTAATTGGCGGCCTGGAAGCGATGATAATCCGTATTCAGCTAGCCATCCCTGAAAATGATTTTGTAAGTGCAGGGTTTTACAATGAAGTCATGACGATGCATGGAACAACGATGATTTTCCTTGCAGCAATGCCGCTTTTATTTGCATTAATGAATGCGGTTGTACCTATTCAAATTGGTGCACGTGACGTAGCGTTTCCATTTGTGAATTCACTTGGTTTTTGGCTGTTCTTTTTCGGAGGAATTTTCTTAAATCTTGGATGGTTTATGGGCGGGGCACCTGATGCAGGCTGGACTGCATACGCTTCGCTCACGCTGAATTCAGAAGGACACGGCATGGATTTCTATATTTTAGGGTTGCAGATAGCGGGTATTGGTACGCTAATTGCCGGAATCAACTTTCTTGCAACGATTATTAATATGAGAACGCCTGGTATGACGTATATGAGAATGCCGCTCTTTACTTGGACGACATTTGTCGCCTCAGCACTGATTTTATTCGCATTCCCGCCGCTTACTGCAGGGCTTGCGATGCTGATGCTTGATAGAATGTTTGATACGAGCTTTTTTAATCCAGAGCTCGGCGGAAATACAATCATCTGGGAGCATTTGTTCTGGATTTTCGGACACCCAGAAGTTTATATCTTAATCCTGCCAGCATTCGGAATATTTTCTGAAATCATTCCAGTGTTTGCAAGAAAAAGGCTGTTTGGGTATTCGTCGATGGTGTTTGCGACTGTATTGATTGGTTTCCTTGGATTCATGGTGTGGGCGCATCACATGTTCACAACAGGACTTGGTCCGATTGCCAATGCCATCTTTGCTGTAGCCACAATGGCGATTGCGGTGCCGACAGGAATTAAAGTATTTAACTGGCTGCTCACCATATGGGGCGGTAATGTGAAGTTTACAACGCCAATGCTGTATTCCGTTGCCTTTATACCGTCGTTTTTACTTGGCGGGGTAACCGGAGTCATGCTTGCAGCAGCTGCAGCAGATTATCAGTTCCACGATACGTACTTTGTTGTGGCGCATTTCCACTACGTCATTATCGGCGGGGTCGTATTCGGTATTTTAGCTGGTGTGCATTACTGGTGGCCGAAGATGTTTGGAAAAATACTGAATGAGAAGCTTGGGAAAATTGGCTTTGTGCTGTTTTTCGTCGGTTTCCATTTAACCTTCTTTATCCAGCATTTTCTCGGTCTTTGGGGCATGCCGCGCCGAGTCTTTACATTCTTGCCGGGTCAGGGGCTAGACCTTGGGAACTTGGTCAGTACGATTGGGGCACTGTTCATGTTTGTAGCTGTTGTCATCATGCTGATTAATATCATCTGGACGACAGCAAAAGGGGAGCGTGTATCGGGCGATCCTTGGGGAGATGGAAGAACGCTTGAATGGGCAGTGTCTTCACCTCCGCCAGAATATAACTTTAAACAGCTTCCGCTTGTCAGAGGACTAGATCCATTATGGATTGAAAAAATGGATGGTAAAAAAGGAATGACAGCATCTGAACCGCTCGATGATATTCACATGCCGAATAATTCCATCTTACCTGTCATTATCTCATTCGGTCTATTTGTGTCAGCGTTTGGCTTCATGTATCGTCAAGAGCATAGCTGGGGGCTTCCAGTGATTCTCATTGGTCTTGGCATTACATTTGCGACCATGCTGGTTCGCTCTCTTAAAGACGATCATGGGTACCATATTCACAAAGAAGATTTGACCGATGACGATGATAAAGGGGTGAAAGCATAATGGAACCACAAAAAATGACAGCAGAAACTTTTCCGGCTTCTCCTGAGAAAGCCACGTTAGAAGGAAAGAATAAGTTCGTCGGGTTCTGGTTGTTTCTTGGGGGAGAAACCGTTCTGTTTGCATCGCTCTTTGCCACGTATTTGGCGCTGAAAAACTCTAATGCAGGCGGAGCAAAAACAACTGATATGTTTGATCTCACGCTTGTCTTTATTGCCACGATGCTACTACTAACGAGCAGTTTAACGAGTGTGTATGCAATGTATCATATGAAAAACTTTGCCTTTAAAAAGATGCAGCTTTGGCTTGGTGTGACTGTGCTATTAGGTGCTTCATTTTTAGGGGTTGAGATTTATGAGTTCTATCATTATGTGCATGCGTATGATTTTACCATTACCAGTTCAGCTCTTGGTTCCTCCTTCTATACACTTGTAGGAACTCACGGGGCTCACGTCGCCTTTGGACTTTGCTGGATTACCGCTCTTATGATTCGAAATATGAGACGCGGACTCGATTTATACAATGCGCCGAAATATTATGTGGCAAGTCTGTATTGGCACTTCATTGATGTTGTGTGGGTCTTCATCTTTACCGTTGTATATTTAATGGGAATGGTGGGATAAGAATGGGAAATAAAAACACAAATCAGTCTAAAGTCGATCTTGTATACCGTAAAAAGAAAAATGCCGAAGAAATGAAGCATCAGCTCATTTCTTTCGGCTTGATGATTGGATTAACCTTTGTTGCCTTTTTAACAATCGCTTCTGAAGACGTAGGAAACTGGTTCGCAGTACCATTTATTTTACTGCTTGCCGTTATTCAGGTGGCTTTTCAGCTTTATTATTTTATGCACATGAACCAAAAAGGGCATGAAACACCCGCATTGTTTCTTTACTCAGGTGTGTTTGTCGCGTTTATTACCGTATTAGCCTTTTTGACCATTATTTGGTGGTAAGCCCGCTTTGCCCTTGAAGGAGGCGCAGCAATGGAGAACTTAGAAATATTCGGATTTCGGGCATTATGGAGCCCTTACTATTTGACTAGTATTGTCATAGCAGCTGCTCTTTATCTGCTTCTTGTGACAAAGGGGAAGCATCGTGCGACGGTAAAAGAGAAAACGTTGTTTCTGACGGGGCTTGTTCTGTTATACGCCGTAAAAGGAAGCCCAATTGATTTAATGGGGCATATTATGTTTAGTGCACATATGGCGCAAATGGCGGTGCTCTATTTAGTCATTCCGCCTCTCCTTATTACAGGATTACCTGCGGCCATTTGGGAGCGGATCATACAAACACCAGGCATTCAGCAGATGTTTCGTTTGTTTTCAAAGCCTTTAATTGCATTGCTTGGGTTTAACGGCTTGTTTTCGATGTACCATATTCCGCTTGTGTTTGACTTTGTGAAAACAGATCCGTTTTATCATGCGCTGATGACAGTGGTCATTTTTATCGCTGCCTTTTTCATGTGGTGGCCGCTCGTTCATAAAGTCCAAAGTCAGCCTCAGATTACAGGCATTTTAAAGCTTGGTTATATCATGGCAGACGGGATATTAATGACTCCTGCGTGTGCACTCATCATGTTTAGTGAGGCACCGATCTATGCAACCTATTCTGATGCTGGTGCTTGGATACAGGCGCTGCATCTATGCGTACCAAGTGATACGCTGGCAGGTCTTGCGCTCACAGGTCCTGAAATGTTCCATACCTTGCCGCTGCTAGAAGACCAGCAGCTAGGCGCGATTTTGATGAAAATTATTCAGGAGATTGTGTACGGCTCGATCCTTGCTGTTGTCTTCTTTGACTGGGCAAGAAAAGAAAGAGCGAAAGATGCCGTACCAGATGCCCTGATTCCGAAATATGAATGAAAAAAGCACAGCCGGATGGCTGTGCTTTCGTTTATGCTTCTGCAGTCATTGCTTCTAGTTTTTCTTTCAGCTGTTCAAGCGTTTTTTTGCTTGATTGGATGAGAGACTTAGGGAAATCTTCGCCTTCGCCGTATTCAACACCGTGCGGATAATAATGTTTTCCGAGTAAAGGTGTAAGAAGCTGTATGTGTGCTCTTTTTGAACCTACATCTCCTTCGGTGGCGTAGCCGGAAATGCGTAAATAAAAGGTTCCCTCTACCATGTTAAACTTTCTGTCGTACGTCACACGCTCATAATCCCATTGATCGGCTCGTACAAATCCTTCACTTTCCATGATGAAATCTAATTTATTTAAGTCAGCTGCTACCTTTTCAATCCCCGTACCTTCAAACTTCACCCAAAACCCCTCCTTATAAAAATTCCCTTTACTGACAATCATAGTATGAAAGCGTTAAACTTTCAACTGTGAAAGGTATGTTCTTTTATAACCTGGTTACAGTAATAAAGAAAATAACAGATGGAGGAATCAACGTGAAAACGAAAAAAATTAAAGATATTATGACAAAAAAAGTAGTGACATGTCAGCAAGATGACAATACGTATGAAGCCGCAGTCAAAATGAGAGAAGCAGACATCGGAGCCATTCCCGTGGTTAACGGAGATCAGCTCGTTGGTATCGTGACAGACCGTGACCTTGTACTCAGAGGCATTGCAGAAAAAAAGCCAAACTCACAGGAAGTAGGCTCGCTGATGACGAAGGAAGTACTGACAGCAGAAGAAGATGCAACGCTTGAAGAAATTGTCCGGCTGATGTCAGAGCACCAGCTTCGCCGCATTCCTGTTGTGAAGAACGGTGCATTAACAGGGATTGTCGCTCTTGGAGATTTATCCGTCGAAGATTTATCGAATGATCGCGCAGGAGATGCACTGACAGAAATCTCTCAGCAGGATCAAGATCATGGGCAAGGATTTCTTCATTAAGAGGGGCATATTTTAAATTCGTGTTAAATAGGCTGTATTGTCGTTGATAAATAGAGCGAGTTTTGTTTAAATGACAGTAGAAGGTACTTTTTGTACCTTGCCAATTTAACGGAGGTGTTTATTTGAAAACTGTGCTCAAAACACTCCTCATCCTCCTGATTATATCTGGAACGTATGTTCTGTTTATTCAATATGGATCTTCACCAGAAAAAGAAAACAGCAATGAACCGAAGGTGTCTAATGAAGGAACATCTAGCGATAAGCCGATCAACATCCCTAAAAAGGGGCTCATGTCCTTTATGGGGAAATCTTCAAACGAAGTGCTTAAACAGCTGGGAGAACCAGATCGCATTGATCCTTCCGCATATGATTATGACTGGTGGATATACAATCAATCGAAGAAGCACTATATTCAAGTAGGGGTAAAGAATAGTAAAGTGGTGACATTGTTTGCAACAGGAGACGGGCTCAATGTTGAACCGTTTAAAATCGGTCAAGCCACAAGTGAGGTATTTAAAAAAACACAAATTGCACCTTACATTCATGTAGAGGATGAACAAAATTCATACCGCTTTGAATTCTCAGAAGATGATATGAATACAAGACCTACCGTGAAAGTGGACGATGATGTATATGTTCAGCTTTACATGGATAAGTTTGAAAGCACCCTTTCAAGTATTAGGGCGTTTAACGCAGATACATTTGTGAAACAAAAGCCATACGAAGTCGTCTATCGTGGTCAATTGATAGAACCAGAGGCAATATCGGGTGAAAAATGGAAAGAGATCGAAGCTTCCAGTCAAAAACAAATTTTTGATATGACCAATATTATTCGTCATAAGTACAAACTGCCGATCTTAAAGTGGGATGATGAAACCTCTGAAGTGGCATTCATGCATAGTGAGGACATGAAAGAGAATCATTATTTCTCCCATGAATCTAAAAAATACGGTACGCTGAAAGACCGATTAGAAAGAGGCGAGGTGGCATTTCAGCTCGCAGGTGAAAACATTGCCTATAATTATGTAGATGGACCTGCAGCGGTAGAAGGCTGGCTCAATAGTGAAGGTCATAGAAAGGCGTTATTAAATAAAGATTACACACACCTTGGCGTCGGTGTGAAAGAAAAATACTACACCCAAAACTTCATTAAAAAAACATCTTAAACGAAAGCAGCTGCACCATCGCAGCTGTTTTTTTGATTGAAAAAGAGGCTCACCAAAATAACTGCTGATGTATATAGTATAGTAGGCATTTGTATGGGGGGTGAGGATATGACAAACAAGCAAAAACAAACATCCATTGATGAATTTAAACAATTCGTCAGACGCCATCCGAAGTTAATTCAAGAAGTGCAAACGCAAGAAAAAAGCTGGCAAAGTGTATACGAAAATTGGGTCATGTTTGGTGAGGAAGATGAGATGTGGTCTCCTTACCGGCAAACGCAATCTGGAGACGTGAAAGAAGAAAAAGACTCTAAGCCAAGTGAAGCGGGAAAAGCCGATTTTATGTCTAAAATGGTTTCTGCTGTGAAAAAAATGGACGCTGATCAAATGAATGAACAAATCAACAAAATGAGCCAGTCTATTTCCTCTTTACAAAGCTTACTCGGACAATTTTCATCAAATGGCTCAAAGAAAGGTTCATCTGGAGGCAGTCAGCACCCATTCTCCTTCAGGAAAGATTAAGTGAAAGGGGATGCTTTTGGTGCGGAAAGAAGTACTGGAGTTTGTCATGGCCGAAGAGGATCGAATCAAATTCATCAGACAGCGTCCTCTCTGGTACAGACAGCTGACTCGACATCCTGATAAGCTATCGTCCTTTGAATTAGATAAAATGAATTTTTACGAAAAAACCATTCCTCATCGTGTGAGTCAGTTGAGTAACAGTGTCCAAATGGCTGAAATGATGATTCAAATGTTCCAAGCAATGCGCAATCAAAATGGAGCCGGATGAGGCTTTTTTGAGTTGATTAAGATGTCTATTTCCTGAGCATCCTATAAAAGTAGATGAAAGGAGAATCAGATGATGAAATGGATGCTGTCAATATGCGCATTGCTTTTTCTTGTCACCGGGTGTCAAAGTCAACATGAAGAGAAGCAAGTCATAAAGCAAGATCCAGCTGTACATGTGATGCAGCAAGCCCAAAGCGAAATGAAGCAGCAAGGTTTTTTAAAATACAAAGTGCAGGGGTCTTCTGTTTATATAGAAAGTACACTGCAAGATTTTCATCTTGAGCCTACGCGACTAAAAAAGGATGAGAAGGCGGGATATTTTACAGTGTATGTAGACGGAAAACGTGCAGGCAATGAATATACTGCTGCATTTGTGGTCAAGCATCTCTCAAAAGGAAAGCATAAAATGACCGTTGTGCTCAATTCTCGTCATCCAGAATATAGGCAGAAAAGAGAGACATGGGATGTATTTGTGACGTAAAAGCATTTTCTGATCCATAGGTTTCGTGGTAAACTATGAATTGGAGGTGCATCATTTATGTATGCGACAATCGAATCTGTGGAGCTCCAAGAGGAAGCGAATCAATTGGCTGCCATGATTCTTCAGTCGGAGGAGGCTGAACATTACCGCAACTGCTTTAAGCGTCTCCAGCAAGACGAAGAAGCCCAACAAATTATTGCCCATTTTACAAAAGTAAAAGAGCAATATGAGGATGTGCAGCGGTTCGGCAAATACCATCCGGACTATAGAACGATCTCAAAGGAAATGCGTGAGGTCAAAAGAAAGTTAGATCTTCACGATACAGTGGTTGATTTCAAAAAAGCAGAAACAGCGATTCAATCCATCTTAGATGAGATTAGTATTGAAATCGGTCAAGCTGTATCAGCATATATCAAAGTTCCAACAGGGAACCCATATTTTGATGGTCTATCATCATGCGGCGGTGGCTGTGGATCTGGTGGCAGCTGTGGCTGTAAAGTATCTTGACGAGACTTGAATGTCTCGTCTTTTACATAATGACTGAAAAGAATTGAAAAAGCGGCAGGTGAAAAGATGGAAAGCAAACGTCAAGGGATGGTCGTTTGGCTGCATTCGTTAAAGCAGTCAAAGGCGCTAAGAAAATTTGGAAATGTTCACTATATTTCACGGAAAATGAAATATGCAGTGATCTATTGTGATATGAATGATCTCGAGCGCCATATGGCTAAGCTCAGCTCATTGCCATTTGTGAAACGTGTTGAGCCTTCATATAAACCCTTTATTAAATTAGAGTACGAATCCAAATTGGACAAAGCAAAAGAGTATGATTATAAAGTGGGCTTTTAAAGACACAAAAAAACCCCCGCGGCATCACCCGCGGGGTCCTTCTATTCTTAATGATTCATTAAGGAGAAGGCAAAGGGAGAGGAGAAACCGGAGGAAGAACTTATGGGGAAACGTAAGTCTTCTCCGCGGTTGGCAACAGCACCACATCAGATGCTGTTATAAGTAGTATGACCCCGCTTTCCTTGATCTATACATAGTAAATGAATGAAAGTCCGCGCATTGTCCCCTGCGGAGTGTTGTGGTAAGATAATGTTGGATTTTTTGTCATACACAATAACCAATAGAAGCAAGCAGAAAAAGTGGTGGAAAAATGAGAGTCATCTCTGGAACGAGAAAAGGCCGCACACTTAAAGCGGTACCAGGTCAATCAACAAGACCGACGACAGATAAAGTAAAAGAATCGATATTTAATATGATCGGCCCGTATTTTGATGGCGGATGGGCCCTTGATTTATTTGCGGGAAGCGGTGGTTTAGGGATTGAAGCGCTTTCTAGAGGATTCGATCATTGCATATTCGTTGATCGAGATATGAAGGCGATTCAAACGATAAAAGGAAACCTCAATCAATTGGAGCTGATTGATCAAAGTGAAGTGTTTCGAAACGAGGCAAAGCGTGCACTTGCAGCCGTTGTGAAACGAGAGGAATCCTTTCAAGCGATCTTTCTTGATCCGCCTTACAAAGATCAACAGCTAAAAGCACTTCTTGACATGATTGACGAGCATGCCTTATTAACAGATGACGGCGTAATCGTGTGTGAGCATGATAAGGACGTTATACTGCCAGAGGAAGCTGGACAGCTTTACATATCAAGACAGGAACTGTACGGGTTGACTGGTATTACGATCTATAGAAAGCGGGGAAATTAAAGCATGGGGAACATAGCCGTTTGTCCGGGTAGCTTCGATCCAGTCACATTGGGCCATTTGGATATCATCAAAAGAGGTGCAAAGATCTTTGATGAAGTGTATGTATGTGTACTAAATAACTCATCCAAGAAACCGTTATTTACCGTTGAAGAACGGTGTGAGCTCATTCGCCAAGCGACGAAGGATCTGCCAAATATCAAAGTCGAATCCTTTCACGGTCTGCTTGTTGATTATGCGAAACAAAAAGAAGCCAAAGTCATTTTACGCGGATTAAGAGCTGTGACAGACTTTGAATATGAAATGCAGGGCACATCAATGAATAAAGTGTTAAACGATGACATTGAAACGTTTTTCATGATGACCAACAATCAGTATTCCTTCTTAAGCTCAAGCATTGTCAAAGAAGTAGCGAAATATGATGGTTCAGTCAAAGACCTTGTGCCAAAAGAGGTAGAAGAAGCGCTGATAGAAAAATTTAAAGGATGAGTGCACTGTGCACTCATCCTTTTTTTAATTTCTGATAGTATAGCGCCGTATACAAGATCAAGCTGCATAGCGTGATCAAAGGGCCAGCTGTCACAAGCTGATTCCAAAGCACACTGCTGTACATGACGACCTGCTGGCTTGCTTCAAAGGCACCTGCTGGGAGAGCCATGTCAGATCGAGAGACATAAAGAGGCTTGAACAATAAGAAGGCAAAAACAGCTGCATAAATCCCGTGAAGCAAACGAGCGAAGAAAAACGGTTTAAAGCGTATATCTGTTGCCGTCAGAATGCCAGCGACCTGAGCTTGAACAGAAAACCCGCTGAATCCTAATATAAAGCTGACGACAATCGTTTTAGCAAGAAGGGTGACTTCCTGTGACCCTGTCAGCTGACTTCCTAATGTGATTTCAAATAAACCGGCAATCATCGCAAGATCTAATTCTGGCGGAAGGTGCATCGTTTGCAGCATATATCCGATCCCTATGGATAAGAGATCCGTCACATGAACAACTGACAGCATTTTGCTAAACACAGAAAATAAGATAATAAAGCCGCCAATCATAAAGAGTGTTTGGACTGATGACATGACCGCATCACTTAAAATTTGGCCGAGCGGTCTTTTCTCTGCGAGTCTTGCTGTATGAAGAGCGCTGAATGCCTCTTGAAACGGTGGGAATAAAATTTGCTTACGGCTTCTCAGATGTGCATCATGCCGTGCTTTATATCCTCGCATCGTCACCCCAACAGCGAGATTCCCTAAATAATGTGCGCAGGCCAAAACAATTCCTAAAGCTGGATGATGAAAAAAACCAACAGCCACCGCACCGAAAATAAACAATGGGTTCGATGAATTTGTAAAAGAAACGAGGCGCTCTGCTTCGATTTGTGTCAGTTGCCCTTCCTGCCTGAGTCTAGTGGTTAATTTCGCACCAGAAGGAAAGCCTGATGCCATTCCCATCGCTAGGACAAATCCGCCTACACCAGGCACTCGAAAGATGGGGCGCATAAATGGCTCTAATAATACCCCGACAAATCTGACAATCCCGAAACTAATTAATAGCTCGGACAAAATAAAAAAAGGAAGCAATGATGGAAATACAACCTCCCACCACATTGCAAGTCCATTTTTAGACGCTTGCAAAGAGGCTTGTGGATGTGTAATCACAGTGGCTGTTAAAAAGATAAAAAAAGCAGCGATGAACAGAGTGTTCCATTTTTTCATGGAGATTTCGCCCCTTGCCGTTATGATCTATTGGCGAGCTCGTGATCAAAAAAGAAAGAAACTAGCCGAGCCTGTCTTCTATTACTATACGAGCAGAAGGGGCATGTTTAGACCAATAGATTCGTATATATGCATAGAAAAGAGGAGGGTGGATTTTCATGAGGCGACCAGTCATCGGGCTTGCGTTAGGCTCTGGAGGTGCGAGAGGAATGGCACATATCGGAGTTTTATCTAGTCTTGAGAAACAAGGTATTCAGGTAGATATGATTGCTGGCAGCAGTATTGGCGCACTTGTTGGGAGCTTTTATGCGGCAGGACAGGACGTAGAAAAAATGAAAAAACTTGCACTTGTCTTCAGAAAAAAGTATTATGCTGACTATACACTGCCAAAAATCGGTCTTTTAAAAGGAAATCGAATTTTGCAGCTGATTCACACGTTTACATATGGGAAAAAATTCGAAGAATTAAAAATGCCCCTTGCAGTGGTTGCCTGTGACCTCGAGACAGGGGAGAAGGTCGTGTTTAAAAAAGGGTCTGTCTCACAAGCAGTCAGAGCAAGCATCAGCATTCCGGGCGTGTTTGTTCCTCATGAAATGGGCGGCAGACAGCTAGTGGATGGAGCGGTTGTGGACCGCATTCCTGTGTCTGTTTTAAAAGATATGGGCGCAGACCTCATTATCGCCTCTGATGTATCAAGGGTGAAAAAAACAGAAAAGGCGACGAGATTATCGGATGTGATTATGCAAAGTTTGGACATCCTTCAAAATGAATTGGTCCGTCATCAAACCATTCACGCTGATGTCATGATCCGGCCGAGGCTTGAAACATTTAGCTCGAGTGCGTTCGTGCAGGTGCAGGAGATGATTGAAGCAGGTGAGCTTGCCGCAGATCAACTAACAGGTACACTGAAAGATGTCATTGATAAATGGGAGTGTTAATCGAATGAAAAAATTAAATATTCGCTGGCTCAGTTTTTTTGTCGTTATCCTTGTATTATGTGGCTTAACCTTTGTCAAACTGCCATATTACGTGACAAAGCCGGGTGATGCAACCGAGATTGCTCCCCACATTCAAGTAGACGGCGGATATGGCGAGAAGGGCAGCTTCTCTCTTATGACAATTAAAGTAGGTCCAGCCAATCCGTATACGTATTTGCTTGCGAAAATGAATAAATATGATGAAATCGTCCCAGAAGAAAATATTAAAGCGGACGGGGAGTCGGATCAAGATTATATGAAACGGCAGCTGCAGCTGATGAAAAGCTCGCAAGAAAATGCCATGATTGCAGCATATACAAAAGCAGGTAAAAAAGTAGATTATACGTTTAACGGCGTATATGCAAGCTACGTGATGAAAGGAATGCCTGCTTACGGCAAAATTGAAGTGGGCGACCGAATTAAAAGCGTTGATGGCAAGACCTATGATTCTGCTGATAAAATGGTTTCGTATATCAGCAGCAAAAAAGCAGGTACATCTGTCCGTTTTGTCCTTGAACGAAATGGCAAAGACATGACGGAGAAAGTGACGTTAAAACCATTTAAAGAAGAGCCGAATCGAGTTGGAATTGGCGTATCATTATTTACAGACCGAAATGTGAAAGTCTCACCTTCTATTAAGGTGGATATCGAAAATATCGGCGGCCCATCAGCAGGTCTTATGATGTCACTTGAAATTTATAACCAGCTGACAAAAGAAGACGAAACACATGGCTATGCGATTGCAGGAACGGGAACGATTGACGCCGATGGAACGGTCGGTCCAATTGGCGGAATCGATCAAAAGGTCGTGGCGGCAGATAAAGCAGGAAAAGATATATTCTTTGCACCGAATGATAAAGGTGATCCAAATTCAGACTATAGAAATGCTGTCAAAACAGCGAAAGATATTAAAAGTGATATGAAAATTGTGCCTGTAGATACAATGCAAGATGCCCTGAACTATTTAAACAAATTAAAAGAGAAAGCATCTTAATCAAAAAAGAGCAGCCTTCCGCAAGGCTGCTTTTTTTGCTAAGACTGGAAGAGACCAGTCTCTTCATCATATCGGATCGGTGAGGTTTTAAATTCCGCTTCCGTTAAGTTCGTTTGCATCGGCTCACTAACGGGCAGGCTGAAGACGCGGGATGCGCGAATATCAAGATCAAGTGCGGGATGTGAAAAGGCAGACAGCTTACTGACGAGCGGCACGTCCAATTCTTTTTTCACAAGAGATAAGTATTGCTGCCCTTTCTTTGACATACCAAGTAAACGAATATAAGGCGCTTTTTTCTCTTTCAGCAGCTCATGCATGGCACTCTTTTTCACCCTCATTAAGAGATGTGTGTTCATCCGTTGCAGCCTCGTCCACGTATAGCGTTTTGTTTTCACAAGTGATAGATATTCCTCGTAGGAGGACGCATGTGTGATCGCCTTTTGCATGCGGTGTTCGATGCCTTCTTCGATTTCATAGATGCCTTCTAGTTCTGCCGTATCCATTGTGTGAAAAACGTGTTTTAAGAAGCTAAAGTAGGCTTCTTGTGTATGTAGAAGACCATATGAAGAATGATAGTCATGTAATTGCTTGAGCGTAGCTTCTGGGAGATAAGGGGCGACTGTTTCAAATGTACCATGATCTTTTAACGCTTTTCGTATACTTGTTGCGCTTGCGATTTTCTGATTTTCAGGTAGTTCTTCATCATGATAACCAGATGAAATCCTTTGAGAGGTAAAGGGCTGCATGTGAGGGGATCTCTCCAAGATGGCTTTGACATAATGGAAACCTAAAATGTTATTGGGCAGAGACAGATCCAGTAAGTGCTTAGGATCAATCACCTCTTGAAACGCAGCAGCAGCAGCAGCTGGATAACTAAGGCCCTCTTTTACTTTTCCTTTTGTGAAAAGGTCAATTTCTTCTTTTTTCTCATGCCAAGCACGAGCTGTTCGCTCGAATGCTTTGATGTCACCATCCTCGCTGCCGAAAAAAAGGGAGCGGCATTTTAAAGCATCTAGAATCGCCACAGCACCGTTTGCAAAGGTTTCTGCCTTTTGCACTGCGTATATGTATGGAAGCTCACACACAATGTCTACACCGTTTTGCAGTGCCATTTTTGTCCGCGCCCATTTTGAGACGATGGCAGGCTCACCGCGCTGGAGGAAGGAACCGCTCATGACGGCAATGGCAACATCTGAGGAGGTATGTGTTTTCGCCTGACGAACATGATAGGCATGTCCATAATGAAATGGATTATACTCGACAACGACTCCTGTTGCTTTCAATAGATGTTCCGCCTTTCTTGCTATGGTTAAATGGTCTATGCTACAGTAGCATAAGGGAAAAATGAAGCCCATTTTTTTCAGTGTAGGCATTCCGAGAACTGATGTCAAACAACGCTCTGACATCACAAAGGACTGTAAAGAAAAAATATTGACAAATAACATGAGGAAAGCTATAATCATGTTTGTTGCTCTTAGAGGTGATACAATTGAAATGGACAGTTTATCAGTTACATCAAAAAGCTAAAAACAGCTTCGATTTTCATGAGACGGTTGACTTAAATGAACTTACTAGCCTTCATTCAGATATACGTCGCATTTCACCGGTAGAGGTGAAAGGGACTGGAGTGATCGAATCAAAGCAAGTCGCATTTGATTTAACCATCACAGGTGAAATGACATTGCCTTGTTCAAGAACGCTTGTTGATGTAAATTATCCATTTGCGATTTCAACGAAAGAACTATTTGTACTTCATAAGACAGACGACATAGAAGATGAAGACGTTTCTATTGTAGAAGACGACATCATCGACTTAACGCCTTTAGTCAAGGAAGAAATTCTTCTTGAAGTGCCGATGCAAATCTTTTGCGACCAAACGGACGTAAAAGGTGCTGCACCACAAGAAGGGAATGACTGGGCGGTCATTTCGGAAGATGCACATCAAAACCGAATTGATCCGCGTCTGGAAGGCTTGAAGAAGCTCTTAGAAGAAAATAATGAATCTTAACTTAACTCTTTAAGGAGGTGGGAATAATGGCTGTACCTTTTAGAAGAACTTCTAAAATGAAAAAAAGATTGCGTCGTACGCATTTCAAACTACAAGTACCTGGTATGGTAGCTTGCCCAGAATGCGGTGAAATGAAAATTTCTCATCGTGTCTGCAAATCTTGCGGAACATACAAAGGCAAAGACGTAAAAAGCAACTAATGCTTGATAAAAAAACGTGAGGGAATTCTTCCCTTGCGTTTTTTTATTTGTCTATTTTTTAGGTTTCTCCCCTGCAAATAGTCTATCTACTCTAGTAGGCGCATATGATGTGGTATTCAGATTCAGGGGGGATGATCAATTGACGATTACAAGGCAGGACGCATGGACACAGGATGAAGATTTACTTTTAGCAGAAGTTGTCTTAAGGCACATTCGAGACGGAGGAACGCAGCTTTCCGCATTTGAGGAAGTCGGGAAAGCATTGTCAAGAACAGCGGCAGCATGTGGTTTCAGGTGGAACTCATACGTTAGAAAACAATATCAGGCAGGCATAGAGCTGGCAAAAAAACAGCGGAAAGAATTGCGCAAAAAAATAGGTATTCATTCCTCTGGTTTACCACAGCATGCGTTAACCATAGAAGAGAAGACTACTTCAAATCAGGCTGAATTGACCCTTCGAGAAGTGATTCAGTTTTTAGAGCAGCTTGAAAAAGAACCTGATGGACCTACTCATTTACGCGAAGAACTGGCAGATGCACAGCATCAATTGAAGTCACTTACAGAAGAAAATGAACACTTAAAGCGGCAATTAAAAATGACAGAAGAAGATTACCGGGCACTCATAGGTATTGTTGAAAGAGTCAAACAGAATATCAGCTTAAAAGAATATGCTAAATAAAGAGACGCCCCTCACAGAGAAAGGAGGGGCGTTTTGTGATCAGCCTTTAAGCGGATTCACCTGTATTTTTTTGAATATGTGCGGGCTCCCAGATGAGTGGATTTTCACCCTTATCGCGCTCCATATCATATTTGACTGCTTCAAAGCCCATTTTATCCCAAAAACCAGCAGATTTGACGCGCGGATTGGTCCGAATTGGCAATCCGAACGATTTAGCGAATTCAACAAGTGCTTCGCCATACCCTTTGCGCTGATACCCAGGAAGCACTTCCAGCTTCCACAGCTCTAAATAATCATGGTTGTGGTTAAAATACGTTGTCGTTGAGCCGTCCACTTGATAAAGGCTCATACGTGCCACTAGCTTATCTCCAAAATAAATCCCATAAAATGGAGAGTTGCTGTCATTTTCAATCATATTGCTTTCAAGGTCTTCGAGCATGGATAGCTCTTGTATGCCGTATTCCTTAAATTGTTTAAATTCCTCTAACGTTTTGTAATTAATTAGAAGTCGTTTTACTTGTGCCATATGATCTTCCCCCTTACACACATAATGTCGACAGTGATGTCATTGAAGGCGTTTTCATCCCACCCGCCTCAAAAAGTTTTTACACTTATTATTATAGTTTTTAAATTAAAAAAATTCAATCATAGCGCGCCATCTGCTTTTTGCATCACGACATGAACCTGTTAAAATAGTTGATATCATGAAGTAAACGAAAAAGGGATGTGCGGCAGTTGAATATTGGAATCATTGGCGGCGGTGCGATTGGTCTGCTTTGTGCTAGTTATTTATCACAGCATCATGACGTCACAGTCTTTACAAGAAGAAACGAACAGGCAGAAGAGATTCGAGCAGTAGGCATTGAGCGAACAGTAAAAGGAGAAACATGCCAGGCGGCTGTTCATGCACAGACAGGAATAACAGGAGAATTTGATTTGCTCATCGTGACAGTGAAATATCATCATTTGCAAGATGTACTTGGTGAACTATCGACATTACCTCCTCATCGTATCTTATTCTTACAGAACGGAATGGCTCACTTATTAGATTTGGAGAATTGGAAAACGGGACATTCATTATACATAGGTGTGGTAGAGCACGGAGCTATGAAGATGTCAGATCATGCAGTGAACCATACAGGTATCGGTGTCATCAAGTGGGGGGCATTTCAGCATGAGGAAGCAGCTGATATAAAAAAAGCATTGAATGAGACATCATCTCATTTTCAGATGATCTATACGGATGAATGGAAAAAGGTGCTGGAGGAAAAACTGCTTGTCAATGTCTGTATTAATCCACTCACGGCTTTGCTGCATGTGAGAAACGGGGAATTGAACGCAAACCCTTCATATGAATACATGATGAAATGTGCATTCGAAGAAGCAGTTTCCATCTTGGGCTTACCTGAAAAAGAGCGGCTCTGGTCTTATGTAGTCTCTGTTTGTGAGAAAACGGCTGAGAATCAGTCGTCTATGCTTCAAGATATAGTGAAAGGCCGCCAAACCGAAAGAAAAGCCATCCTTGGCTATCTTTTAAAAAAGGCTCAAGCTCACAGCGTTGCGGCGCCACATCTCACTTTCTTTGATCGAAGCTTGGAAGTATTGGAAAAAAAGCAAACAAAATCTTTTGAGTGAGCTCATTTACATGCTATACTTTTTTCGGGAAACTAACTATTTATTGAAGAAAGGAAGTTCTAAACATGCAATTGACTGAACTTTCCATCCGAAGTCAGAATTTATTCATACGTGATTATATAGAAGAAAAAAAAGAGATGATGACTTTTTTTGATTATGATATACATTCTGAGCACACATGGAAAAAGAGATACGACGATCTCATGGAAATGAGCTTCCCGCGCGAGGCTTTAGCGGATTATATGAGCGCGTACCACGCAAAGTTTGAATCGAAAGCGATGCGCCAGAACATTGAAAAGATCCGTGATGAACGGAGTGTCATGGTGGTCGGAGGACAGCAGGCTGGTCTATTAACAGGACCGCTTTATACCATACATAAAATCATATCCATCATTCAGTTTGCAAAAGAAAAAGAAACAGAGCTTGGCGTCCCGGTGATTCCGGTCTTTTGGGTAGCCGGTGAGGATCATGACGTAGATGAAATTAATTTTGTGTACACATCTGGCGAAAAAGGGCCAGTGAAACAAAAGCTGTCATTACATAACGTCAAAAAAGCGGCTGCGAAAAGAATCCCGCTTGATCAAGAAAAAACCGAGACATGGCTCCGTGAAGTGTTTTCAACGTATGAAGAATCAGCATACACCAATGACTTGTTTGATCAGCTTCTTCGATGTTTACGCAAATCACAAACGTTTACTGATTTCTTTGAATGGATTGTATGTGACCTCTTTGAAGAGGATGGACTGCTTTTATTTAATTCGGGGGACTTAGGTGTCAAACCACTCGAGCGTCCGTTATTCAAGCACATTGTCGAGACAAATGATGCAGTTACTGCTCGCTTAAATGAATCGCAGGCTGCTATGAAACGAGCAGGATATCAGCCAATTATTGAAGCTGGTGACAATCAGGCGAATCTGTTTTACGAATATGATGAGGAACGTTTCCTGATTGAAAAAGAGAACGGCCGGTTTTCTATATCAGAAGTGGGGCTTACGTGGACGAAGGAAGAGCTTTTGCAGGAAGTGGAGGAGCACCCAGAACGGTTTAGCAACAATGTGGTGACGCGTCCCTTGATGCAGGAAACGCTTCTCCCGACACTTGCCTTTATGGCAGGACACGGTGAGGTTAACTATTGGGGAGAACTGAAAGGAATCTTTGAGCATTTTAAATTAAAGATGGCGCCTGTTCTTCCGAGACTGCATGTAACCCTTCTTGAAAGGCACATCGACAAGAAACTGTCAGTTAGAGAACTGTCGGTAGAAGAAGTGCTGACAAATGGAGTGAAAGAAAAGAAAGAAGCGCACTTTCAGCAAAGTCTTCCAGACAGCTTTGTTCAAGCGGTTCAACACGCCAAACGTGAATTAGCAAATGCTCATGACGTGATGAGACAAGAAGCACTGGAGATTGAACCAAACTTCGAGCAGCTGCTAGATAAAAATGCCAAATTTATTGAAGACCAGCTTCAATTTGTTTATCAAAAAGTGGCGCAGCGTGTGGAAGAGAAGGAAGGATATATCCTTCGGGACTTTGAACGGATTGAAAATAGTTTAAAACCACTAGATGCTCCGCAAGAAAGAATTTGGAATATCATGTACTTTTTAAACAAATATGGTCCAGAATTCTTCAAAACATTCAAAAATATGCCATTTTCATTTCAAAACAAGCAACAAATTGTCAAACTTTGAAATAAAGTTTTAATGAACCCTGACTAGTTCAGGGTTTTTTTTTATGTAGAAACAGTGTAGAATAAGTTTTGTGGAGAGAAGTGGTGGATAGTGGAGAGTATGGGTGAGAAAGTGGGGCTCTGATTATCATGTTCATGGGTGAATACCAACATACGATTGATACAAAAGGGCGCATGATCATCCCTGCTAAATTTAGAGACGGTCTTGGAGAACAGTTTGTGCTGACGAGAGGGCTTGATCAATGTTTATTTGGCTACCCTATGAGTGAGTGGAAACTAATCGAAGAGAAACTCAAGGCACTACCGCTAACGAAAAAAGATGCACGTGCGTTTACCCGGTTCTTCTTCTCTGGCGCAGTCGAATGCGATCTGGACAAGCAGGGGCGTATTAACATCGCATCAAACCTACTCCAATATGCAAAACTCGAAAAAGAATGTGTGGTCATCGGCGTTTCAAATCGAATTGAGTTGTGGAGTAAGTCGATCTGGGAACAATATACAGAAGAGCAAGAAGATTCTTTTGCTGAAATTGCTGAAAACATGATTGGATTTGATATATAATAATCCCTTGTGCAGCAAGCTTTCTACACATTCATTTCTATTTGAAAAAGGTGGGACCATAACATCATGTTTCAACATGAGACAGTATTATTAAAAGAAACAGTTGACGGTTTAAACGTAAAAGAAGACGGTACATATGTGGACTGCACGCTAGGCGGAGCAGGTCATAGCTCATATTTACTATCTCAATTATCAGAAAAAGGAACATTGATTGGATTTGACCAAGACGATGCTGCACTGGATCATGCACGAGAGAAGCTCGCGGATTCTAAAGCGAACATTCTTTTCATAAAAAGCAACTTCCGATATTTAAAAGAACGTCTGAATGAACAAGGTATTACAAGCGTAGACGGTGTGATTTTTGACCTTGGGGTATCATCTCCTCAGCTCGACACACCAGAGAGAGGCTTTAGTTATCACCATGATGCACCTCTTGACATGCGAATGGATCAATCAGCCGCATTGTCGGCAAAAAAAGTGGTGAATGAATGGCCATTTGAAGATCTAGTTCGGATTTTCTACAAATATGGGGAAGAAAAGTTCAGCAAGCAAATCGCACGCAAAATTGAAGAAGCAAGAAAAAAAGCGCCAATTGAAACAACGGGTGAGCTTGTCGACATTATCAAAGAAGGAATTCCGGCACCTGCAAGACGAACTGGCGGACATCCAGCAAAAAGAGTGTTTCAAGCGATCCGAATTGCCGTAAATGATGAATTGAAAGTATTTGAAGAAGCACTAGAACAAGCAATAGAGTTACTCAATCCGAAGGGGAGAATTTCTGTCATTACATTCCATTCACTTGAAGACCGGATTTGTAAAAGTACATTTAGAGAAATGTCTTCTCTTCCAGAACTTCCGCACGGACTACCAGTGATTCCAGAAGGACTTGAACCAAAGCTGAAGCTGATCACGAGAAAACCGATCGTTGCATCAGAACAAGAGCTGGAACATAACAACCGTGCCCGTTCAGCGAAGCTCCGAATTGCAGAAAAAAAGTAAAACGACACCATAGATGATGATAAAAAGGAGGTTTCTTATGAGTAATTTGGCTTACCAAAGAGAAGTGAAGCACCATCAAACAGAGCAGCAAGGCCAATCGGTTGTCATTAAAAGAAGAGGTTCTATCACACTTGGTGAAAAAATCTTACTTGTCATGTTTGTCATGGCTCTTATGTGCAGCTCGATTCTCATCATTTCTAAAGCTTTTGCTGTCTATCACGCCAATATCGAAGTGCAGAAGCTAGAACAGCAAGTATCTTTAGAATCGAAGAAGATCACTGAGCTACAAAAGGAAAAAGACTTGCTGAGTGAACCAGAAAGAATCATTGATGCCGCAAAAAAAGCAGGCTTAACTATTTCGAAAGATGTTAAGAAGGTCGATTAACATGGCGATGCCTAAAAAGAATAAAATGATGAACAGAGGCGCGGCAATTGCGAGTATTTGCTTCGCCCTGTTTTTCTTTATCATCCTAGCACGTTTTATCTATATTCAAATTACAGGAACGGTTGATGGACAAGTATTAGCTGCCAAGGCAAATGAACAATATCAATCGAAGAAAACACTTGAAGCAAAAAGAGGATCTATTTTAGACCGGAATGGAAATGTGATCGCTGAGGATACATCTGTGTATAAGCTCATTGCGGTCATGAGCAAGAAAATGACAGTGGACCCTAAGCATCCAATGCATGTCGTCGATAAAGAAAAGACGGCAAAAGAGCTCTCGAAAGTCATCGATATGAGTGAAAGCGAAATTTTAAAGCGTCTCAATACAAAAGATGCATTCCAAGTGGAGTTTGGTAAAGCGGGGAAGGATATTAGTTTTTCAACGAAGGAAAAAATTGAAAAGCTAAAGCTTCCAGGTGTTGCTTTTGAAAAAGACACGAAGCGATATTATCCTAACGGCATGTTTGCTTCTAACCTAATCGGTTATGCCAGATTAAATGAGGCGACAAAGGACATGTCAGGTGCAATGGGACTTGAGAAGGCACTGAACAAATTTTTAAAAGAAAAAGACGGCTATGTGACATATAACAGTGACAGAAGCGGATGGGCATTGCCGAATAGTAAAGAAGACATTGTCGCCCCGAAAGACGGGAAAAATGTCACGCTGACCATCGATCAGAAAATTCAAGCGTTTCTTGAAGAAAGTATGACGCAGGTTGCCAAAAAGTATAAGCCGAAGAAAATCATTGCCACAGTCGTTGATCCGAAAACTGGGAAGGTTCTCGCGATGGGGCAGCGGCCAAGCTTTAATTTAAATGAACTAGACATTACGAATTATAACAATGATGTGATTTCATATGCGTTTGAACCAGGTTCAACGATGAAGATCTTTACCCTCGCTGCGGCGATCCAAGAAGGGGTCTACCAAGGCAATGACAAATATCAATCTGGTACTTATAAAGTAGGCGGCGGCCTTGTGCGAGACCACAACAACGGAAATGGCTGGGGGAAAATTGACTTTCATCAAGGAGTTCTTCGCTCGTCAAATGTGGCCTTTGCAAAGCTTGCAAAAGAAAAACTAGGCTTCACACGCTACGAACAATATTTGCAGAAGTTCCATTTCTATGACAAAACGGGGATTGACTTGCCGAACGAAGCGTCTAGTAAAATCAATTATAGATATGAATATGACAAAGCATCGACAGCTTATGGTCAAGCATCAGCCATCACACCGATTCAACAAATCGAAGCAGCCACTGCGATAGCAAACGGCGGAACAATGATGAAGCCATATGTCATTGACCATATTACAGACCCGAACACAAACAAAACGATTTTGCAGCACGAACCAACAGCGGCAGGAAAACCGATTTCATCTGATACAGCGAAGCAAGTTCGTGACATTTTAGGTGAGGTTGTTTCCTCGAAAATTGGAACAGGTCAGCCTTATCAAATCAAAGGCTTCGACGTTGCTGGAAAAACAGGAACGGGACAAATTGGCGGTGCCGGCGGTTACCTCCAAGGAAGAAACGATTACGTCTTTTCATTTATGGGAATGGCGCCAAAAGATGATCCGAAGCTACTTGTTTATGTGGCTGTCCAGCAGCCGCAGCTGTCTGAAACAGAAACGGGGTCAGCTCCGGTTTCTCAAATCTTTAACCCTGTCATGAAAAATAGTTTGCTATATTTAAATATTGCACCAACAAAAACAGACGATAAGAAATCAGGCGAACAAAAAGTGAAACAAGAAACGATGCCTTCATTCCTGGATTTAGAAGTGAAGCAGGCAGAAACAGAAGTCAAAAATAAACACTTAACACCTGTTGTCATCGGCGACGGTCTGTCCATTAAACGCCAGTGGCCGAGTGCGGGCTCTGAATTCTCTGAAAGCCAGAAAGT
Organism: Bacillus sp. FSL W8-0920; assembly: GCF_038593215.1. Lineage (NCBI taxonomy): Bacteria > Bacillati > Bacillota > Bacilli > Caryophanales > Bacillaceae > Bacillus > Bacillus sp. FSL W8-0920. Next base: position 1,476,089 of record NZ_CP151974.1, read on the forward strand.
CTTCTTGAAAACAGCAGGGAAAACCATTAAGATGCCTGATATGACAGGCTGGTCCAGAAGAGAAGTCCTTCAATATGCTTCGATTGCCGGTGTGCATATAGAAACAAATGGACAAGGATATGCTGTGAAACAAAGTGTCAAAAGTGGAGCGGAGATTTCAGACAAAGTCGTCACTGTGACATTTAAAAGCCCAAATTAACTGTAAACCTAGCAAATCACTTGCTAGGTTTTTTCTTTTGCTCCAGCAGAATATCACGGTGCGTTCTACAAAAGGACGGACCTGCATATGATGAAAACAAGCCATATGTAAGGAGTGAACCGGGCGTGCGAGTGTCGAGTGTAACAGTGAGAAAACGATTGCTTTTCGTGCTGTTGTTTGGGGTGATCATTTTTTTCATCATAGATACTAGATTAGGATATGTGCAGTTTATTATGGGTGAGAAGCTGACAAGCTTAGCAAAAGATTCATGGAGCCGAAACCTTCCATTCGAACCGGAACGAGGAGATATTTTGGACCGGAATGGGGTAGAGCTTGCGACGAACAAAAGTGCTCCATCTATTTTGGTCGTCCCTCGGCAAATTAAAGATCCTGCAGAAACAAGTAAGAAATTGGCAGCTGTGCTGAATATGTCTGAAGAAAAAGCGTACAAGCACGTCACGAAAAAAACATCAATTGAACGAATTTCTCCTGAGGGCAGAAAGGTATCTCATGAAAAAGCAAAAGAAGTAAGAGAGCTTGATTTAGAAGGTGTGTATGTAGCAGAAGACAGCATCAGACATTATCCGTTTGGCAGCTTTCTTTCACATGTACTGGGCTTTGCTGGAATCGATAATCAAGGCTTACTTGGACTTGAAGCCTACTATGACGATGACCTAAAAGGCGAAAAAGGGTCTGTGAAGTTTTATTCTGATGCAAAAGGGCAGAAAATGCCAGATGAAGCAGACGATTATACACCGCCTAAAGATGGTCTTGATATGAAATTAACAGTCGATGCAAAAGTACAAACCATCATAGAACGGGAATTAGACAACGCGCAGGCAAAGTATAATCCAGATGGTATGATTGCGATTGCGATGAATCCGAAAAATGGTGAAGTGCTAGGAATGTCAAGCAGACCAGATTTTGATCCAGCTGACTATCAATCAGTTGACTCAAAAGTGTTTAACCGAAATCTTCCGGTGTGGAGCACATATGAGCCGGGTTCGACATTTAAAATTATTACACTTGCAGCAGCATTAGAAGAGAAGAAAGTGAATTTAAAACGCGATTCATTTTTTGACAGCGGATCTGTGACAGTTGATGGTGCAAGACTCAGGTGCTGGAAAAAAGGCGGGCACGGATCACAGTCATTCTTGGAAGTAGTTCAAAATTCCTGTAACCCCGGCTTTGTAGAGCTAGGAGACCGTCTTGGTAAAGAAAAATTATTTTCTTATATCAAAAATTTCGGATTTGGCCAAAAAACCGGAATTGACCTTCAAGGAGAAGGGCGGGGAATTTTGTTCCCGCTTGATCGTGTAGGTCCTGTAGAGCAGGCGACCACCGCCTTTGGTCAAGGTGTATCTGTTACGCCAATTCAACAAGTAGCTGCAGTAGCAGCTGCAGTAAATGGCGGGACACTTTACACGCCTTATATTGCAAAAGAATGGATAGATCCAATCACAAAAGAGGTTGTGAAAAAGCAATCACCGATTGCCAAAAAGAAAGTGATTTCAGCAGAGACATCTAAAGAAATCAGGTATGCACTTGAAAGTGTAGTCGCTCAAGGAACTGGCCGAAATGCATTTGTTGAAGGGTATCGGGTCGGCGGAAAAACAGGAACAGCACAGAAGGTAAAGGACGGAAAGTATATGGAGAATAACCACATTGTGTCGTTTATCGGATTTGCGCCTGCAGATGACCCAAGTATCGTAGTCTATGTAGCTGTGGATAATCCAAAAGGCACCATTCAATTTGGTGGTACCGTTGCCGCACCAATTGTTGGTCATATTATGCGGGATAGCCTGCCTGAGATGGGTGTGAAAAAAAGAAAAGGCCAAATTGAAAAGAAGTATCAGTGGCTGGACACAAAAACCATTGAAGTACCGAATCTTGTAGGAGGATCTGTTTCAGATCTTGAATCCCTCTTGATCAACCTAAAGATCGATGCCTCAGGAACTGGCAGTAAAGTAGTGAAGCAATCACCTGCTGCTGGGACAAAGGTCAAAGAAGGCTCCACGATCAGATTATACTTAAACGATGAATAATAAAGAATGAACAGAGGGTAGCCGCACTCATTTGGCTGCCTCTTTTTGTTGAAAGAGAAGGCCAGTTTGAAAAAAAGAGTCCAAAGTGTGTTTTTTCCAACAGAAACTTAAGGAATACGCTGGATGTATCCTTTTTTTTACGATAAAATATAGACTGTGTGTTTTTTTCACAAGACATGCACGTGAACGAATTTGAGAGGTTTGATATGAAAATGAAATTACAAGAACTGCTTACATACTTTAAAAGTGAAAACAACGAATTGATAAACGAAAATCCTGATATCACTTCCATTGAAATGGATTCAAGAGAGGTGAAAAAGGGAAGCCTTTTTGTCTGTATAAAAGGTTATACAGTAGATGGACACGATTATGCTGAAAAAGCGGTGAAAAGCGGGGCTGCTGCCATTGTAGCAGAACACCCTCTTAACATAACAGAGGTACCAGTCATTATTGTGAAACACTCTCAAAGAGCACTTGCAAGAATAGCTGATGCGTTTTATGAACAGCCCACTCATAAGCTGAATCTCATCGGGATCACAGGCACAAACGGAAAAACCTCAACAACACACATGATCGAACAAATGATGAGAAAAGCCGAGAAGAAAACAGGTTTAATCGGTACGATGTATATGAAGGTGAATGATGACATTCTCGACGTGAAAAACACCACACCTGAAAGTGTCACACTTCAAAAAACGTTTAAACAGATGCTTGATCAAGATGTAGACACAGCCATCATGGAAGTATCATCACATGCCCTCCATCTTGGCAGGGTGCATGGATGTGATTATGATATTGCTGTTTTCACAAATCTTACGCAGGACCATCTTGACTACCACAACACAATGGAAGAATATAAACATGCGAAAAGCTTGCTGTTTTCTCAGCTCGGAAGTGCCTTTCATCACAATAAACCGAAGCATGCGATTTTAAATGCAGATGATGAGGCTTCGAGTTATTTTGAAAAAGTCACAGCTGCTGAAGTCATGACGTATGCCCTAGAGCGAAAAGCAGATGTCATGGCAAAAAATATTCAAATCATGCCGAAGGGAACTCAATTTGATTTGGTCACTCCAATCGGCACCAAGAAAGTGACGGTTGCCCTCGTCGGAAAGTTCAATGTGTATAATATCCTCGCAGCGGTATCAGTTGGGATCGTATCTGGCTTAACATTTGAGACGATCGTGAGTGCGATTGAAGAGCTGGAAGGAGTCAAGGGCAGATTTGAACTTGTAAACTGCGATCAAGACTTCCCTGTCATCGTCGATTACGCACATACACCTGATAGTTTAGAAAATGTCCTCACAACATGTAAAGAATTAACAGAGGGCAAAATTTTCTGCGTGATTGGCTGCGGCGGCGACCGTGATAAAACAAAGCGTCCTCAAATGGCTCAAATCGCTGTGAAATATGCAGATGAACCTGTATTTACATCAGACAATCCAAGAAGCGAAGATCCTTCAGCCATTTTAAAAGATATGGAAAACGGGGTACCAGACGCATATTATCATAGCTTTGTGAATCGAAAACAAGCGATCTTCTTTGCCATTGCCAATGCGAAAAAAGGCGATACAGTCTTAATAGCCGGTAAAGGCCATGAGACCTATCAAATTATTGACGATCAAGTCTATGACTTTGATGATGCAAAGGTTGCTATTGACGCTATTTTAGATCTAAACAAATCTTAAAATGATGAAAAGAGTGTAATGAAATGAAGCATTTTGTACAAAAACAACATACGAAGAACGCGAATGAATACCATAATAATGAATGCAATTTTCTGATGGAAAACGGCTTTGGAAATTCGGAAGGAGTAAAGAACGATGCTTGAACAGGTGATATTGTTTACAATCATAATGGGATTTTTAATCAGTGTTCTTTTATCCCCGATTTTTATACCGTTTTTAAGAAGACTAAAATTTGGTCAAAGTATTAGAGAAGAGGGCCCGCAGTCCCACCAAAAGAAATCTGGGACGCCGACAATGGGCGGCATCATGATTATCTTTTCTATCACTATTACAACAATTGTGATGATCAACAAATTTTCTGAGATTAGTCCAGAAATGTTTTTACTGTTATTTGTCACACTTGGTTACGGCCTATTAGGATTTTTAGATGATTATATTAAAGTAGCGATGAAACGAAATCTTGGATTAACATCGAAACAGAAATTAATCGGTCAAATTGTGATCGCTGTGATCTTTTATGCAGTTTTCCATTATTATCAGTTTGCAACGACGATTCGCATTCCAGGAACAGACGTCAGCTTTGATTTAGGATGGGCTTACTTTATCCTTGTTGTTTTCATGCTTGTCGGAGGTTCTAATGCCGTAAACTTAACAGATGGACTGGATGGCCTCTTATCTGGAACCGCTGCTATTGCTTTCGGAGCATTTGCTATACTGGCTTGGAATCAATCCCAGTATGATGTAGCGATCTTTTCAGTAGCTGTTGCAGGAGCCGTTCTTGGCTTCCTTGTGTTTAACGCACATCCTGCAAAAGTATTTATGGGTGATACAGGTTCTCTAGCATTAGGCGGAGCCATTGTAGCAATTGCGATTTTAACGAAGCTTGAAATTTTACTTGTCATTATTGGTGGAGTATTTGTTGTTGAGACGTTATCCGTTATTCTTCAAGTCATCTCCTTTAAAACAACCGGCAAAAGAATCTTTAAGATGAGTCCGCTTCATCACCACTATGAGTTAGTTGGCTGGTCAGAGTGGAGAGTAGTTGTCACCTTCTGGACAGCTGGTTTATTACTTGCTGTTTTAGGAATTTACATCGAGGTGTGGTTATAATTGAATAAGATGCAAATGTTAAAAAACGAACATGTACTAGTATTAGGTCTTGCTAAAAGCGGATATGCGGCAGCTTCAATTCTTCATGAACATGGAGTAAATGTGACGGTAAATGATCAAAAACCGTTTGAAGAAAATGAACCTGCTCAGCTACTTTCTGAAAAGGGGATTGATGTCATTTGTGGCAGTCATCCTCTTCGTATATTCGAAGATAAAGACATTACAATTTTAATTAAAAATCCAGGCATTCCATATGAAAATGTGATGGTTCAAGAAGCGCTTCGCCGCCAAATTCCAGTTTGGACGGAAATAGAATTAGCGTATCATTTAACCTCATCTCCTTTTATTGGGATTACTGGATCGAATGGAAAAACCACTACCACGACATTGATTTATGAAATGCTGAAACAAGACAGCCAAAAAACATTAGTGGCGGGTAATATTGGAACAGTTGCCAGTGAAGTCGCTGCAAATGCAGCTGGCGATGAGTGGATCGTAACAGAACTCTCTTCTTTTCAGTTAATGGGAACAGTTGAATTTAGACCTAAAATCAGCTTAATATTAAATATTTTTGATGCACATTTAGATTATCACCACACTCGTGATGAATATGAAAAAGCAAAGCAGAAAGTATTCGCACATCAACAAGAAGATGACATCGCTGTAATTAACCTAGATGATCCTTCCGTTGTAAAACTAGCAGAAGGTTCAAAAGCAAAAAAAGTGTTTTTCTCAGTGAAAGAGCCAGTAGAACATGGTGCGTTTATTCAACATGGTGCAATTTACTACATGAATGAACATATCATTGATGTAAAGGATGTTGTCCTTCCTGGTGAGCATAATCAAGAAAACATTCTGGCAGCTATTTGTGTTGTAAAAAATGCAGGCTGCTCAAATGAAGCGATCACACGCGTACTCACCACATTTGGTGGGGTGAAGCATCGTCTGCAATTTGTAGATACAATTCAGAGTCGGAAATTTTATAACGATAGCAAGGCGACCAATATACTGGCAACAACTAAAGCATTGTCAGCCTTCGAACAACCGACTATTTTATTAGCAGGTGGACTTGATCGAGGCAATGAATTTGATGAGTTGAAACCTTTTATGAAACATGTCAAAGGAATTATCACATTTGGTGAGACTGCACCTAAGTTTGTGAAGCTTGGTGAAGAGCTTGGAATACATCACGTAAAACATGTCGATAATGTTGAACAAGCAGTACCTGCGGCGTTTAACATATCTGAAGAAGAAGACGTGATTTTATTATCTCCGGCTTGTGCAAGCTGGGATCAACATAAAACATTTGAAGAACGTGGAGACATGTTTGTAAACGCCGTGCATATGCTTAAATAAGGGCTTGTCTCTCATATGACTGACAGCCCAAATGAAATTATGCTTGGGGTGTCGGTCTCTTGACGAATAAGAAAACTTCTCCGGATTTTTTGCTTGTTGTCATTACGTTACTTTTATTGACGATTGGTTTAATTATGGTGTACAGCGCTAGTGCAGTGTGGGCATCGTATAAATTTGATGATTCGTTTTATTTTGCAAAAAGACAGCTTTTGTTTGCCGGAATCGGAGTTATCGCAATGTTTTTCATTATGCGAGTCGATTATTGGACGTGGCGGACTTGGTCAAAGATATTGATTGCTGTTTGTTTTCTCCTTTTGCTGCTTGTACTTATTCCTGGTATCGGTATGGAGAGAAATGGATCAAGAAGCTGGATCGGTGTCGGTGCGTTTAGTATTCAGCCCTCTGAATTTATGAAGCTTGCGATGATTGCGTTTCTTGCAAAATTCTTATCTGAAAAGCAAAAAAATATCACATCCTTTCGAAAAGGTTTTGCCCCAGCTTTAGGCATTGTATTTTCTGCATTTGCCATCATCATGCTTCAACCGGATCTGGGAACAGGAACGGTGATGGTTGGAACCTGTATTATTATGATATTTGTTTCAGGTGCGAGAATTGCTCACTTTATATTTCTCGGTCTTATAGGGCTCAGCGGGTTCGCTGCACTTGTCTTATCAGCACCCTACCGAATAAAACGAATTACATCTTATTTAAATCCTTGGGAAGATCCACTAGGCAGTGGGTTTCAAATTATTCAGTCCTTATACGCTGTTGGTCCAGGTGGTCTGTTCGGAATGGGACTTGGTCAAAGTAGACAAAAATTCTTCTATTTACCTGAGCCCCAAACGGACTTCATCTTTGCGATATTGTCTGAAGAGCTTGGCTTTATAGGGGGATCACTCATTTTACTCCTCTTTAGTGTTCTATTATGGAGAGGCATACGAATAGCACTTGGAGCCCCAGACTTATATGGGAGTTTCCTAGCAGTTGGTATTATTTCAATGGTTGCCATTCAAGTAATGATTAACATCGCAGTTGTCACTGGACTTATTCCTGTGACAGGTATCACGCTCCCATTCCTTAGTTATGGCGGCTCATCATTGACATTAATGCTGATGGCGATTGGCGTACTTCTTAATGTCAGCAGGTACGCAAGATATTAGCGTGCTGAAGCTAATGAAACCATGTTGACGTTTATTTTGCAAAAGTATAAAAAAATGATTTGAAGAGTGAAAATGACAGTTTTTGTTTCGAAAACGTTTATTTTGACTCTTCTTTACAGGTTTTAATGAAGCCCTGTTGTTTAAAACAGGGTTTATACTTTGTTCAGAGCAGAAAAAAATTGAGGGGAAATGGTATAATGCGTATAGTAATCAGTGGAGGCGGAACAGGCGGACATATTTATCCGGCCTTAGCCTTTATTAAAGAAGTGAAAAGACTGCATCCTGATGTGGAATTTTTATATATCGGTACTGAAAATGGACTTGAAAAGAAAATTGTAGAAAGAGAAAATATCCCTTTCAAGGCAATAGAAATTTCAGGTTTTAAACGAAAGCTTTCCTTTGATAACGTCAAAACGGTGATGAGATTTTTAAAAGGCGTTCAAAAAAGCAAATCTTACTTAAAAGAATTCAAGCCTGATGCGGTTATTGGAACAGGCGGTTATGTGTGTGGGCCTGTTGTTTATGCGGCTTCTAAGCTGAAGATCCCGACCATTATACACGAACAAAACAGCCTGCCTGGTATTACAAATAAGTTCCTAGCGAGATATGTTAATAGGGTAGCCATATGCTTTGATGAGGCAAAGGCACATTTTCCTTCTGAAAAGGTTGTATTTACGGGAAACCCTAGAGCCTCTGAAGTCGTCTCTATAAAAGAGGGGAAATCTCTTAAAGAATTCGGGCTCGATGAAAAGAAAAAAACGGTTCTTATTTTCGGCGGGAGTCGAGGTGCTGCTCCTATCAATAGAGCAGTGATCGAAATGCAAGATGATTTAAAGGCTAAAAACTACCAGCTTTTATATATCACAGGTGAGGTTCATTATGAAAAAGTGTTGAATGAACTAAAGGAAAAAGGTGCAGCACCTAATATGATCACCAAACCTTTCTTGCATCAAATGCCAGAGTACCTGAAATCGATCGATGTGATTGTTGCAAGAGCAGGAGCTACAACAATTGCTGAAGTAACGGCTCTTGGAATCCCAACCATTTTTATTCCGAGCCCATACGTGACGGCAAATCATCAGGAAATCAATGCAAGATCACTTGAAAAACATGATGCTGCGATTGTTTTAAGAGAATCAGAGCTTTCAGGAGATCGTTTGCTGCATGCCATTGATGAAATTGCTGGTAATGAAGAAAAACTCAACCAAATGAGCCGTTTAACGAAAGAACTCGGAGTACCAGATGCGGCTACACGTTTATATAATGTGTTAAAAGAAATTACAACTACATGATGGAATGATATTAGGTAAGGCGGAGGGTAATATGGAGAACTTGAAGAATGAATTATTAGAAGCGCAAGTTGGTAAAGTACTTGAAAATGAGCCGCTTGCAAATCATACAACAATGAAAATAGGCGGACCAGCAGATCTTTTGATCATCCCAAAAGATATCGATGCAGTGAAAACGATCATGGATCATGTGAAAAAACACCATACGAATTGGACGGTCATTGGAAGAGGATCTAATTTACTTGTCCTTGATAAGGGAATTCGAGGAGTTGTCCTAAAGCTAGGTGCTGGACTGGATCACTTAACTGTAAATGATGAAGAAATTACAGTAGGCGGCGGCTACTCTGTCGTAAGGCTCGCGACATCACTTAGTAAACAGGGTCTTTCAGGACTGGAATTCGCAGCTGGTATTCCGGGATCTATTGGAGGCGCTGTTTATATGAACGCAGGTGCACATGGATCTGATATCAGTAAGATTCTTGTGAAAGCCAGAATCTTATTTGAAGATGGAAGCATCGAGTGGCTCACAAATGAACAAATGAATTTTAGCTATCGAACGTCAGTCCTACAAAAGGAACGACCTGGCATTGTTCTAGAAGCTGTGTTTAAGCTCAAGCAGGATGACCGCGAAAAAATCACAAAGAAGATGCAGCAAAATAAAGATTATCGTAAAGAAACTCAGCCTTATAACCGGCCATGTGCTGGCAGTATTTTTCGAAATCCGCTGCCTGAATATGCAGGACAGCTTGTAGAAAAAGCGAATTTAAAAGGATACCAAATCGGCGGAGCTAGAATTTCTGATATGCACGGCAACTTTATTGTCAACGCTGGTGGAGCAACTGCTCAAGACGTGCTGGACTTAATTCAGTTCATCCAAAAGAAAATTAAAGAAGACTGCAACGTAGAGATGCATACAGAAGTAGAAATTATCGGTGAAGAAAATTAACAGCTAGTTTTTATGAATGATGGCATCTGAGGAAAACAAACGGCATGAAAGAATGCCGTTTGTTTTCTCATCAAAATGATGACCCAAAGGTGTGGACAAGCAGCTTTGAATGAGGTGAAGAGTATATATGCGGCCTGATCATGAAAATGAAAAGATCGTCAATATAGAAGAGCGAATTCCTAAAATTAAAGAACAAAGGAAGCAAAAAGCGAATCGGAGACTGATCTCTTTTATACTACTGTTTTTTATCATGGTTTTAATTATTATTTATTTGCAGACACCTATCAGCAAAATTTCTTCTTTAACCATCACAGGTAACGAGCATGTCTCAACAAAACAGCTTGTTAAACTTTCACAAATTAAAGAAGGCGAAACAGAGTTTTGGAATTTAAATAAAGATTTAACAGCAGATCATTTGAAACAAAATAAATTGATTAAAAGTGTCAGTATCAAAAAGCATTTCCCAAATAAAGTGAGTATTGCTGTCAAAGAATATGCAAATATTGCGTATCTTCAAAAGGGAAATCTATATTATGAGCTTCTTGAAAATGGGACCGCTTTACCAGAAGAAGTGACACCGAGTCATGCAGGACCTATTTTTGTCGATTGGGACAATAAGGAGAAGCTGAAGCAAACTGTTAAATCTTTAAATCAACTACCAGCCTCTATTCAGGAGCTCATCTCAGAAATATATTATGTGCCGACCAATTCAAACAAGTGGCTAGTTAAATTTTATATGAACGACGGAAACACTGTGATTGCATCAATTAAAACATTCGGTGATAAAATGAAAACCTATCCAGCCATTGTAAAAGAACTTTCATCATCTGAAAAAGGCACAATCCATATGGAAGTCGCTACGTATTTCGAAGCGTTTAAATCTAAGAAAAAGGAAGATGAGCGTTGAGAGGCAAAACAGTTATATTCTCGATTGTCATGCTTGTTCTTGGTTTTCTGATTTCTTTTTCATACCAATATACAAAGCAGCATCAGGCAGATGTCATTCGAACAGAGCAATGGAAAAAAGAATACTCTCTGAAAAGTCAGCTCACAACGCAAGAAAAGGCGAATCAGAAACTCGAAAAAGAATTATATAGTCTTCAATCAAAGGTACAAGCAACGGAGTCCAATTTGAAAAATGAAAAAGAGCAATATTTTAATGTGCTGGAAGATGTTGAGAAATATAGAATGTTTACAGGAGAGATCGGTGTAAAAGGAAAAGGGGTAAAAGTGTCTCTTGAAGATGCATCTTATATCCCGAGTGGACAAAATGTTAATAATTACATTGTGCATGAGAGCCACATTTTTCATGTGATAAACGAACTATTTATATCAGGGGCTTCTGCTGTATCTATTAATGGGCAAAGAATCACACACCAATCATACATACATTGTAACGGTCCAGTTGTCACAGTAGATGGTGTTCAGCATCCAGCACCATTTGTCATATCTGCTATTGGTGATCCTGCTGTGTTAATACCCGCTTTAAATATTGCAGGGGGAGTGGTCGATCAGCTGACAAGTGATCACATTTCAATGACGATCGAGAAAACGGATATTCGTATGAACCCTCTTTTAAGAAACAAAGATTAAAAGTGAAAAGGTGAGTGGTGTTGAGGAAAAAGAAGCCTTTACTTAGTTTAACAGCTTTAATGATCATATTTGGCATCATGGTCTCCATCCAATTTAATTCCTTACAAAAGCCCAAAGTTCGTGATACTCGTGATGTGTGGGAACTGAGAGAGGATTTATCTGCATCTAAAAGTAAGGAATTGGATTTGCTCAAAGAAATTGATAAATACGACGAGATGCTAAAAAAATATGGTCTTCAAGGAGACCGATCAAAAGAAGCACAATTAACAAAAACATTAAAGGATTTAAAAGAAAAGGCTGGTTTTACAGAAGTGGAAGGGGAGGGGATTGAAATTGAAATATCTCAGCTTTTTTCCAAGGACCTTACCGGAGAAGAAGTGAAAAATATCCCACCTGATCTTCTGAAAAAGTTAATGAATGAAGCCAATATGTTTGGGGCAAAACATATTTCCATCAATGATCGCCGTGTCATTAATACAAGTGTGATTCGAGATATTAATGGCACGACAAAAATGGATGGATACAGCTTAGATAGTGATGAAGTCACCATTAAAATGATTAGTGAGCAAGCCGACAAATTATACAGCCGTTTAAATGTATCAGATATTGGTGATTTGTTTGCTCAGGAAAACTTCAGCTTGAGTATGAGCCAGCCGAAGAAAAAAATCCACTTAAAAGCATATGACGGTGCAATTCAAGTAAACGAATTGAAGCCTCTTGATGATGTAAAGGAGGGGAAATCTTAATGTGGCTTCCTGTACTTGGCTTAATCATAGGAGTTGCGATCGGTTTCTTAACTAATTTTACGATACCGAATGAGTATTCTAATTATCTTTCCCTCGCTGTACTTGCTGCGCTTGATACATTGATTGGTGGAATCCGGGCACATCTGCAAGGGGCATACGATGAACTAGTGTTTGTATCAGGCTTCTTCTTTAATATTATACTGGCAATAAGTTTAGCTTTTCTGGGCGTCCATCTTGGTGTAGACTTATACTTAGTCGGAATGTTTGCATTCGGCGTTAGATTGTTTCAAAATATAGCAGTTATTAGAAGAATTCTCCTAACAAAATGGACAATTTCTAGAGAAAAAAAGAAAAAAAGTGAGTCATAAAAAAGGATATACATATGATGTAACGAATATTTTCAGTAATCCTAATAAAAAATGTTGATTTTTTAAGTTTTGTTACACACTTGTAAAAACACATTCATTGTATTGTTGTTCAGCAAATAATAGAATAGAAAGTATTGATATGTGAGGAGGTGCCATAGAATGAACAACAATGAAATTTACGTCAGCCTTGACATCGGTACATCCAATATAAAAGTCATCGTCGGAGAAATGGCGGATGATTCGCTTAACATTATAGGTGTTGGAAATGTCCCTTCAGAGGGGTTAAAAAAAGGATCGATTGTTGATATAGATGAGACAGTTCATTCTATTAGACAAGCATTTGAACAGGCTGAGAGAATGGTAGGTTTTCCTTTACAAAAGGCGATTGTCGGAATTAACGGAAACCACATTCATATTCAGAATACGAGCGGCGTAGTCGCAGTATCTAGTGAAAACAAAGAAATACATGCTGAAGATGTGAGACGTGTCTTAGATGCTGCACAAGTAGTATCTATTCCTCAAGAACATCTCGTCGTAGACGTGATTCCGAGACAATTTATCGTCGACGGAAGAGATGAGATCACAGATCCGAAAAAAATGCTTGGTGTTCGGCTAGAGGTGGAAGGATCGTTAATTACAGGTTCTAAAACGATTCTACATAACTGGCTCCGATGTGTAGAAAGAGCTGGAATTGAAATACTGGATATATGCTTGCAGCCACTCGCATCGGGCTCGGCAGCATTATCGAAAGATGAAAAAAATCTTGGGGTAGCTCTTGTCGATATTGGCGGCGGATCTACAACGATTTCCGTATTTGAAAACGGGCATCTCTATTCTACTCACAGTATCCCTTTGGGCGGAGAGAACATAACAAAAGATTTGTCTATAGGACTTAGAACTTCCACTGAAGAAGCTGAACGAATCAAAAAACAATTTGGGCATGCGTTTTATGATGAGGCATCGACTGAGGAGACATTTGAAGTTTCTGTGATCGGTACCGATCAAAAACAAACGTATACACAAATTGATGCGGCTAACATTATTGAAGCGCGGCTGGAAGAAATCCTGCTCTTTGTGGCAGAGGAATTAAGAAATATGGGTGTCCATGATTTGCCTGGTGGATTCGTTCTAACAGGTGGACAGGCAGCCATTCCAGGTATCCTTTCTCTTGCACAAACAGTCTTGCAAAACAATGTCAGGATTGCAAGTCCGAATTATATCGGGGTGAGAGAGCCTCAATATATGACAGGAGTGGGTCTGATCCACTTTGCTTATCGCAATGCAAAGATTCAGGGCAGACAAGTTGGATTCCAAATGCCAGATGAGGCGTTTCATGAAGTAGGCGCATCCATGGAGCCGGTTTCTTCTGCACCACAAGTGAAAGAAGCGCAGCCAAGACCGAAAGTAAAACAACAAGCACAACAAGAGACAAATAAAAAACCGGGCAAAATGAAAAAACTATTTAATATGTTCTGGGAATAGAATTAGATTTTCGACGGATTAGGAGGATTCAGCATGTTGGAGTTTGAAACAAATATAGACGGCCTAGCATCAATTAAAGTAATCGGAGTAGGTGGCGGCGGGAATAACGCTGTCAACCGAATGATTGAAAATGACGTACAAGGTGTCGATTTTATTGCAGTCAATACTGATGCACAGGCGTTAAATCTATCAAAAGCAGAAACTAAAATGCAAATCGGTGCTAAGCTGACAAGAGGGCTTGGAGCAGGTGCGAATCCTGAAGTCGGTAAAAAAGCTGCTGAGGAAAGCAAAGAGCAGATTGAAGAAGTATTAAAAGGCGCAGACATGGTCTTCGTTACAGCTGGTATGGGCGGTGGAACTGGTACGGGTGCTGCACCTGTCATTGCAAAAATCGCAAAAGATTCTGGTGCATTGACAGTTGGAGTTGTGACTCGTCCTTTCACATTTGAAGGAAGAAAGCGTCAGCTTCAAGCAGTTGAAGGAATTGCTTCTATGAAAGAAGCCGTTGACACATTAATCGTGATTCCAAACGATCGCTTGCTTGAAATTGTTGATAAAAACACGCCAATGCTGGAAGCATTCCGCGCGGCAGATAACGTGCTTAGACAAGGTGTTCAAGGGATTTCAGATTTAATTGCAACACCAGGTCTGATTAACCTTGACTTTGCTGACGTGAAAACCATCATGTCCAATAAAGGTTCAGCTCTTATGGGTATTGGTGTCGCAACAGGTGAAAACCGTGCTGCGGAAGCCGCGAAGAAAGCCATTTCCTCACCACTTCTAGAAACAGCAATCGATGGTGCTCAAGGTGTCATCATGAACATTACGGGTGGAACGAACCTAAGTCTTTATGAAGTGCAAGAAGCGGCGGATATTGTGGCTTCTGCATCTGACGAAGATGTAAACATGATTTTCGGGTCTGTCATCAATGATAACTTGAAGGATGAAATTGTGGTGACTGTGATCGCTACTGGATTTATTGAGCAAGAACCAGAAGTGACAAAATCACAAAGAAACCCATTAGGACAAGGATTAAAGCAAAATCAATCCATTCCTCAAAAACGTGAAGTAAAACGTGAAGAACATCAACAGCCATCATCTCAGCCAAGACAAAATACACAATCAAGTGATGATACGCTAGACATTCCAACGTTCTTACGCAACCGCAATAAACGCTAATCGAGTATAGCTTAACCCCTTCCATTGGAAGGGGTTTTTTTATGTCTCAACTTATAAGGGTTTCTAATCAAAAAGTCATAAATACGTGAAAGCTACTTCAATTTCCATATGTAATTTGACTTATGGTGTTTAAGAAAAAAGAATCATTTTTACTCCCTCTTACAAAAAACGACAAAATGATGAACTTTATTTGACTACATTAAATAGAACACCATGAATCTTGCCATGAACAACAGAAGGAAAGGAGTGGGACCTATACTCTGTTTGGACATTTGAGGAGGAGGGATTTGATTGAAATTGAAGTTTCGCAAGACCGCCGGCTATCGTTTGATGAGTCTTTTGGTGATTGGTACTTTAACGATGACAAGCTTTGGGACGGTTCAAGCAACATCGACTTCTACCTCATATCAGGAGGAAGCTGTCTCCTCTAAGACTACAAAAGCAAAGATCTCATCTAGATTAATGAAGCAGTTTCAGCAGGATGATCAGGTGACTTTTTTAATCAAAATGAAAGAGCAAACAAATACGCAAAATGTGGCGAAGGAAGCGGTGATCAAAGCCAAAAAACAGAAATTAACAGCGGCTAAAACGCAATACACAAAAAGATCAGCTGTCGTATCCGAATTAAGAGCAACGTCTGAAAAGACGCAGGAAGCGCTCCTTACGTATTTACAAAAGGAACAAAAGAAAAAGCAAGTGAAGGAGATTCATTCGTACTATATTGTGAATGGTTTAGCGGTGACGGGAACGAAAGAAGTCATGGAAAAGGTGGCTGCCTTCCCAGAAGTAGATCAAGTGTTGCCAAATGAAACCCGTCAAATTCACCGGCCAGTTGATTTGAAGACGAAGCAGAAAAAACAAATGAAAGCAGTAGATGGAGTCGAGTGGAACATTTCTCAAGTTCATGCTCCAGAAGCGTGGGCTTTAGGTTATGACGGTACTGGTACAGTTGTGGCAAGTATTGATACAGGAGTGGAATGGGATCATCCTGCTTTAAAGGAAAAATACCGCGGATTTGATCCAGCACATCCGAATGAACCAACTCATGAATTCAATTGGTACGATGCTACGACAGGATCTGAAGCGCCATATGATGATTTAGAGCATGGTACACATGTAACGGGAACGATGGTTGGCTCTGAGCCAGATGGAAAGAATCAAATCGGAGTCGCACCGGGCGCAAAATGGATTGCGGTGAAAGCTTTCTCAGAAGATGGTGGGACAGATGCTGATCTGCTTGACGCAGGTGAGTGGATTTTAGCACCAAAAGATGAGGCCGGCAACCCGCATCCAGAAAAGGCACCAGATGTTGTCAATAATTCTTGGGGAGGTGGACCTGGCCTAGATGATTGGTATAAAGATGTCGTCAATACTTGGAGAGCGGCGGACATCTTCCCAGAGTTTTCAGCTGGCAATACCGATTTATTCAACCCTGGTGGTGAAGGATCTATTGCGAATCCTGCGAACTATCAAGAGGTCTTTGCAACGGGTGCTACGGATCAAGATAACAAATTGGGGTCTTTCTCGCTGCAAGGTCCGTCTCCATATGGTGTCATGAAACCAGACATTGCCGCCCCAGGGGTAAACATTCGTTCATCCATTCCTGGGAAAGGGTATGAGGATGGCTGGAATGGGACGTCGATGGCTGGTCCGCATGTCTCAGCTGTTGTGGCTCTTCTTCGCCAAGTACAGTCAGATCTTTCTGTTGAAGAGATTGAACAAATTCTGATTGATACAGCGAAGCCATTAACTGATCAGCAGTTCACGGAATCCCCAAACAATGGCTATGGGGCAGGTTTAGTTGATGCAAGAGAGGCGATTACGGCATTAACAGATGGAATTGGCATGATCGAAGGACAGGTGACAAACGAAGATGTTCATTTAGGTGATATGAAAATAACAGATCAAGCCTTGCCTCAAAAAGATAAGGCGGTACACCCACATAAGAAGCCTGCGAACATAAAAGAATTGAAAAAGGAAAAAAATCTAGCTGGTCCGTCCATCAAAGCCCTTCCAATGAAAGCGGAAATTAGTGTTCTTGAAAGCGGCAAGTCAACGTACACAGATGAAGCGACAGGGAGATATCAGCTTCCTCACAGTGCAGGAAAATTCACAGTGAAAGCGGAAGCTTACGGATTTGAATCACGCACACAAACCGTCCATATTTCTTCAAATAAAACGGCAGAGGCGAATTTCGCCTTACAGCCACTAAAGAAACGAACGATATCTGGCACAATTGCCAACGAAACAACGGGTGAAAAGATAAAGGATGCCACGGTTTATCTTGTAGAGGATGCGAAAATTAAGCCGGTGAAAACAAATGAATCTGGCGAATTTTCTCTAGAGGCATTGAGCGGTGTCTATACCGTCAAAGTATTTGCCAAAGGATTTAAAGGATATTCTTTTACAGCAGATGTGACAGAAAAGCCAGTTGGAAAAAACATTCAGCTAGAGCCATTCATCGGCTTTGCTGGGGAAATTGGCTACGATGATGGAACAGCTGAAAATGCGAGAGCCTTCTATGATCCTGGCAATGGCTGGGCTGTGAAGTTTTCATTAGAAAAGGGGAAGAAACAAGCGCAACTCACAGGAGGGCTTTTCCGTTTCTGGTCATCAGAGTGGCCAGCTCCTGGAGGGAATGAATTTGCAGTTGAAGTGTATGACGCTTCTGGGAAGAACGGAGCTCCAGGGGAGAAAATGGCAGGACCTCTAAAAGCAAAAGCGCTGCGTAATGGGGAATGGACAAAAGTAGATTTAGAAGATCAAGCCATTACGGTGGATGGAGATTTCTATCTTGTCTATATTCAAACGAAAAAGAATACGGAATCTCCAGGGCTTGCAACTGATGAAGATGGACCAAATGCTGAAAGAAGCTGGCAGCTGACAAGCGGTGCATTTTCTCCTTCTCCAAAAGAAGAGGGAAATTATATGATTCGTGCGCTTGTTGACTATGAAGCAGATGTGCCAGAGATTACATCTCCAAAGGCAGGCGTCATTACGAACAAAGATGAACTGGAGATTGAAGGCAAAGCCTCTCCTGGGCTTGATGTAGCGATCTATCAAAACGACGAAGAGATTGCCAAAGTGAAAGCAGATCAGTCAGGCGCCTTCAAAGAAAAGGTCACAGTTTCAAGTGGAGAGCATGTATTCACGGCTGCAACTGTTACGGATAAAGGTGCAACAAAACGATCTACACCAGTAAAGGTAATCATTGATCAAACAGCGCCAGCGCTCACTATCGATACACCGAAAAAAGGGGAAAAGACGAATAAAGAATCGCTCACTGTAGAAGGAAAGGTGACAGATGATCATCTTGATCAAGTCACCGTAAATGGAAAAAAGGCAACCATAAAAGAAGGGAAGTATTCCGTAAGAATACTGCTTGAGAACGGGAAAAATATGATCAAAGTCACAGCGAAAGATGCAGCAGGAAACAAAACAACTAAAAAAATCAAGATCGATGTCCAATACGAGGCACCTGAGATTTCTAAGCTGACTCCAGCAGAGAATGTCCATCTGGCATCAGGGGAGTCTGTTAAAATTTCATTTCACAGCAGAGAAAAGCTAGACGCAACGTTTGTCATTCACATGCCGCTGACAAACGCGAGATCAAAGCTTCAAAATACCACAGAGCTGCCGCTTCGCGAAGTATCGAGCGGAACGTATGAAGGCTACTGGACTGCTACTTCTACCGCTAAAGCAAAAGGTGCGGTCATTGAAGTAATTGTGCGAGATGATTATGGAAATGTCACAAGACAAAAAGCTTCAGGTACATTAAACATCAATGAAAAGTAACTTAAACAAAAGACACGACTTCTTGGAGCGTGTCTTTTTTCTTTCAACAATTGTTTGAAGGCTTGTCCAGAAGAATATTCTCTCTCATTCCTCGACAAAAACAATAACAATCCACCAAAAGTTCTCTATCATCCCCAACAAGAATTGACAGACTTCCATCTCATGACTGTTTTATACTGGTACAAACAAGTGCAAGTACTGCTTTTGATTCTTTGTTTCAGATGAAAGGAGCAGAAGGTGGTCATTTATTTAGATGTGATTTGGCTGTTAAACTTTTGTTTTGATCTATTGCTTCTCTTACTCACTGCATTTATTCTCAAACGACAAGTAAAAAAAAGGCGATATATGTTAGGAGCTCTCATTGGATCGAGCATTGTTCTCTTGCTCTTTACACCATTTGCAATGGTTGTGTCACACCCTTTAGGCAAACTACTTTTTTCTGTCTTCATTGTTCTTGCAACCTTTGGTTTTCAAAGATTTCGTTCCTTTTTTCAAAATCTGTTTGCTTTTTACTTTGTAACATTTTTGATGGGAGGAGGCATGATCGGGGTTCATTCATTTTTGCAAACCAATACAGTGATTCAAGATGGCCTGCTGATTTCTCAAAATGATGGCTTTGGTGATCCGATTAGCTGGCTTTTTGTTTTAACTGGGTTTCCTGCGATTTGGCTGTTTTCAAAGAAAAGATTAGGCGAGGTGGGTACGAAAAAAAGACAGGTTGATGAACAAGTGCTTGTGGAAATACACATTCATGGAGAGACCATCCGTTTAAAGGGACTCGTCGATTCTGGCAACCAGCTGTATGATCCTATGACAAAAACACCTGTCATGATCGTCCAGGCCGACCAGCTAACGGCCATTTGCGGAGAGTCATTTATAGAGCTCATGAAACAGTCTCATCCTGTTGAAGTCATGCAAAAGATCGATGATCAATTTCCTCTTCTTGATCGATTAAGACTTGTTCCATATCGAGCGGTCGGTCATGATCACGGCTTTCTACTATGCCTAAAACCAGATACAGTCTTCATTTATTCAAAGACGCATATGATTCAGCCTGCTAAGTGTTTTGTTGGGTTGAGTCTCAGCGGTTTATCGGCAGATCAGGAATTTCAATCCATCATTCATCCAGATATGTTAGACGGGAAAATCATCCAGGGGGTGTCGTAGTTTTTGGTGATGTCTTTTATCTTACGAGGTCAACTTGACATTTAGAAGGGAGAAGAAGATGAAAAAATTAAAATTTAAACTCACTTACTACTGGTATAAACTCCTCATGAAGCTAGGTCTAAAGAGTGATGAAATTTATTATATTGGTGGAAGTGAAGCGCTCCCGCCTCCATTATCAAAGGATGAAGAGCAGGAGCTGCTTGTCAAATTACCAAAGGGTGATCAAACCGCAAGAGCGATTCTGATTGAAAGAAATTTGCGTTTAGTCGTTTACATCGCAAGAAAATTTGAAAACACAGGTATTAATATTGAGGATTTAATCAGTATCGGAACCATTGGTCTGATCAAAGCAGTCAATACATTTAACCCAGAAAAAAAGATCAAGCTTGCAACATATGCTTCGAGATGTATTGAAAATGAGATTTTGATGTACTTACGTCGAAATAATAAAATCCGGTCAGAAGTTTCGTTTGATGAGCCGCTCAACATTGATTGGGACGGAAATGAACTGCTTTTATCAGACGTACTTGGAACAGATGATGATATTATCACACGCGATATTGAAGCAAATGTGGATAAAAAATTGCTGAAAAAAGCGCTCGAGCAATTAAATGACCGCGAAAAGCAGATCATGGAACTAAGATTTGGCTTAATTGGTGGTGAGGAAAAAACCCAAAAAGATGTCGCTGACATGCTTGGGATTTCACAGTCTTATATTTCGAGGCTTGAAAAAAGAATTATTAAACGATTACAAAAAGAATTTAATAAAATGGTCTAAAAAATTTTTTAAAAAAGCTCTGTCCCTGCACTGTCAAAGGAAACAACCTTTTTTTTCATGATTCTTGTCATCGCTCGTGCATATTTTTCCATCCCAAGGAGATACTGAACTTTGTACAACAGCTCCTGTAGGGAGGGAAAAAAGTGTCCAGAAATAAAGTGGAAATCTGCGGAGTCGACACCTCCAAGTTGCCTGTTCTGAAAAACGACGAGATGAGAAAATTGTTCAGACAGCTGCAAGATGAGGGTGACGATACAGCAAGAGAAAAGCTAGTCAATGGCAATTTACGGTTGGTTTTAAGTGTGATTCAGCGTTTTAACAACAGAGGCGAATATGTCGACGATCTCTTCCAAGTAGGCTGTATCGGATTAATGAAATCAATTGATAATTTTGATTTAAGCCACAATGTCAGATTTTCAACTTATGCGGTTCCTATGATCATAGGAGAAATCCGTCGATACTTGCGTGATAACAACCCGATTCGGGTGTCTCGCTCGCTAAGAGATATTGCCTATAAGGCACTTCAGGTCCGTGAGAGGCTGATTAGTGAGACAAGCAAGGAGCCAACAGCAGAAGACATTGCCAAAGTGCTGGAAGTGCCTCATGAGGAAATTGTCTTTGCCCTAGATGCAATTCAAGATCCTGTATCTTTGTTTGAACCGATCTATAATGACGGAGGAGATCCGATTTATGTGATGGATCAAATTAGTGATGAACGGAACAAAGACACACAATGGGTGGAAGAATTGGCCTTAAAAGAGGGCATGCGTAGGTTGAACGACAGGGAAAAAATGATTCTTCGCAAACGCTTCTTCCAGGGCAAAACGCAAATGGAAGTTGCCGAAGAGATCGGGATTTCTCAGGCACAAGTCTCTAGGCTTGAAAAAGCAGCCATCAAACAAATGAATAAAAACATCTTTTAAAGCCGCCGCTTCATGTGCGGCTTTTTTCATTCTTATGAGAGAACACTCCTCTAGTATTGACTCTGTTATTTTTTTCATTTAATCTGTTTTTAACAAATGTTATTTTAGATAGCATTTGTTAGGGAACACTTAAGCGGAAAGAAGGGTTATTATGACATTCCATGATGAAAGAAGGCTGCTCATTAAGGTTGCGCATATGTATTATGAAGAAGGCGCCACTCAATCTAACATTGCAGAAGCGGTTGGGGTTAGCCGTTCGCTCATATCGAAATATTTGGCAAAAGCACGTGAAGCAGGAATCGTGGAAATCATTATTCATGATGAAGTCAACCAACAGTATGGATCGTTAGAAAGAAAAATAGAACGTAAATATGGGCTCCGAGAAGTCGTCTGTGTGGAAACACTCAGCAAAGACACAACCAAAAGCCGAATCGGTGCCGCGGCGGCAAGCTTTTTATTAAAAGTGATGAAGGATGGACAAGTTATTGGGTTTTCCTCTGGGACAACGCTGCATGAGATGGCGAAAGCGGTTACGTCTGTTCAGCACTATCCATCCGTGACATTTGTTCCGCTTGTCGGAGGTGTGGGAAATGAAGATGTCGATATCCACGCCAACTATATTATTGCGAGATGCACAGAGGCGCTCAAATCTAAATGTGAGTTTTTACATGTACCTGTCATGCTTGATACGAAAGAAGCGAAAGATGTACTGATCCGACAGCCGTCAATCAAAAAAGTGATTGAACTAGGAGAATCATCAAATATCGCGGTTGTCGGAATTGGTGGTGTTCCGCAGCATTCAACGATGGTGAAATCTTATATGACAAGCGGTGAAGAGGACATCCTTCAAGCAAAGGATGTAGCAGGTGACATTTGCTATAACTTTATTGATCATCAAGGGGAAGTATATCCCCACCCATGGAACGACCGGGTGATGGGCATAAGCCCCCAAAAGCTAAAAGAAATTCCACTTGTCATAGGTGTCGCTGGTGGCGAAGAGAAAATTGAAGCAATTCGGGCGGCATTAGCAGGTGGATTAATTCATGTATTAATTACCGATGAACGAACTGGAGATGCCTTATTAAAGTAACTACCTAATATCATTAGGTAGTTTTTTTGAGTCTAAAGACTCAAAAAGATTGAAAATTTTATCGATTTTAGCTTGACACAAAGTTGACACATCATATAAACTAAGTTCATAACAAATGATAAACAAAATAACAAATGTTACAATAAACGGATTTTTGTTAATTTTTATAACATTTGTTAAAAGTTTCAGATTATATTTCTAGCAATCTACCCGAGAAGCAAGAAAACCTGAAAGGATGATTTAGATGTCAATCTATCAACAATTGTTAGCTCGAGAACGCAGTGGAGATCCAATCAAAGTAGGGATTATTGGAGCAGGTCAAATGGGCTTTGGACTCATTTCACAAATTTCTAAAATTCCAGGCATGATTGTTGCTGGTGTTTGTGATATTCACCTTAGTGCAGCAGAGAAGGCAGCGAATTTTTACAAGCAGCATGCAAAGCCGCATCAAATGGTTGTCACAAATGATTACAGAGAAGTGATTCAATCAGATTCCGTAGAAGTTGTCGTAGATGCAACAGGTGTCCCAGAGGTCGGTGCAAACATTTCTTTGGAAGCGCTTAATTCAAAAAAACATCTCGTTCTTTTAAATGTAGAAGTTGATATTACCATCGGGTTGGTCATGCATAAGTTATTCACAAATGCAGGACTTGTTTACTCAGGATCAGCTGGAGACGAACCAGCAGCAACACTAGAATTATATGAATTTGCGAAAACAATGGGTCTTGAGGTACTCGTTGCAGGGAAAGGAAAGAACAACCCATTCTTCCCAGAAGCAAATCCAGATACGTGTCAAGCAGAAGCAGATAGTAAACATATGAGTTCACATATGCTGGCTGCATTCCAGGACGGAACAAAAACAATGGCGGAAATGAACTTGTTAAGTAACGCGACTGGGCTTCTGCCAGATAAAGTTGGTATGCACGGAGTCGAAGCCAATTTAGAAAATGTAGCAGATAAATTGAATCAAAAACAGCAAGGCGGCGTGCTCGACAACTTCGGAGTCGTTGAATATGTAAATGGACTTGCACCAGGTGTATTTGTCATCGTGAAGAGTGACCTTGAGCCAGTAGATGAAGAGCTGCGCTACTTAAAAGTTGGAAAAGGCCCACACTACACACTTTACCGTCCTTTCCACTTAGCGAGTCTTGAAACACCTGTTACCATCGCAAAAGCGGTCTTACAGCATGATTCATCCATTCACCCAATTGGTGTACCAGTATCAGAAACAGTCGCTGTGGCAAAAAGAGATATTAAAGCTGGAGAATCACTTGACGGGATTGGCGGATACTCTGTAAGAGGTGTTCTTGAAACACATCAAGACATGAAAACGAACGGCCACATTCCAATTGGTTTAATTAGCGGAAAAGTCGTAGCGAAAAAAGACATCAAATTAGGACAATTCCTGACTCATGATGATGTAGAGCTTGATTCAAACACAACGGTCTGGAAGCTGCGATCATTACAAGATCATTTATTTCAATCATAAGGACGTGAAGCTGTGGAAAAATTAGCGATCGTACTTTGTATCATTCTCATTGTGCAGTACGGGTTATCTTTTATTCAAATCAAGTACTACCGCAAGAGCATGGATTCACTTATTGATGATTACAGAGGGAAGCAGGGCTATCACTTATTTTCAGGAATGGAGCGGCGCAAAGTTGGCCCTGGAGCCATTGCGCTCATCATTGTAGATGAATCGTATATCATTCAAAAATGCCATGTGCTTGGCGGTGTGTCGATCTTATCTAAATTTAAAGAAGTCCCTTCATATGAAGGAAAGCATGTAGGGGCTGTGTTAGACGAGCACCATATGATGAAGCAGACGTTGAAAAAACGCAAAAAGGGGCCAGCTGTCATGCACGCACTTTCCATGGCGGCTGAACAGGCACTTGTCTCGATTTCGAAAAAAAATATAACAAATGTGAACTAAAGAAAGGGGAGATGAAACATGGAATGGATTCAATGGTTTGGAGAGCACTTTATCGGAATGTTTGAAGCCGGCGGAAAGCAATTCATGGGTCTTGTTACAGGTATCGTTCCAACGCTTGTTGTGTTACTTACTTTCACTTATGCTGTCATGAAGTTTATTGGAGAAGAGCGAGTGAATAGAGCGATTCAGTTTGCTGCGAAATATACCATTTTGCGCTACACGTTAATGCCGATCTTATCCGTTCTTATTTTGACAAACCCGATGGCTTATACGTTTGGCCGCTTCTTACCCGAAAAACAAAAACCAGCATTCTATGATTCAGCTGTTTCATTTGTTCATCCGGTGACATCACTGTTTCCGTATGCCAACGCAGGAGAACTGTTTGTCTACTTAGGGATTGCGAACGGTATTAAAGAAGCAGGATACTCAATGTCAGAGCTTGCTGTACGGTACTTCTTAGTCGGGATCGTCGTCATTTTACTTCGCGGTATTATTACTGAATGGATTACAAAGTACTTAGCAGGAAAAATGAAAGCGAATTCACAATAGGGGAGGGTTAGACATGACAAACCACAAAGTATTTGTTGCAAAAGGTGCTGGCGGATGGGGAGAAGGCTTGGAGCTTGAACCAACCGGTAAAAAAAGAAAGGTTGTTTCCATTACAGGGGGAGGCATTCACCCAGTTGCACGTAAAATTGCAGAAATGACAGGGACAGAAGCATGTGACGGCTTTAAAAACTCGATACCAGAAGATGAAATGATGTGTGTTGTCATTGACTGCGGAGGAACCGCACGAATCGGACTTTATCCAATGAAGCGCATTCCAACTGTAGACGTTTTGGCATCCTCTCCTTCTGGACCGCTTGCAAAACATATTACAGAGGATATCTTCGTATCAGGCGTCACAGAAAAAGATATTTCCTTTGCGGATGCATCAAGTGGTGAGGAAAAAGTAGAAGGTCAGGAAAACAGTGAGCCGATTGACAAGGAGAATTTCAAAGAAACCTATTCAAAACTGAAAGAGGAAAATCTCGAGCGTCAGGAAAAAGGTAATTTCCTGATGAGGTTCTCAAGAGGAATTGGGAAAGTTACCGGTACGTTCTACCAGGCTGGCCGTGATTCCGTTGATATGCTTTTGAAAAACATTATTCCATTCATGGCATTTGTCAGTATGTTAATTGGAATTATCAATTATACAAAAATTGGTGACTTGATTGCCCATTTTCTATCACCATTGGCAGGATCTATATGGGGACTCTTACTGCTCGTTGTGGTCTGTACATTGCCATTCCTATCACCTGTCTTAGGACCTGGTGCAGTCATTGCACAAGTAATCGGTGTTCTCATTGGTAGTCAAATTGCACTAGGAAATATCCCGCCTCAATTTGCACTTCCTGCACTATTTGCAATCAACGGTCAAGTAGGGTGTGATTTCATTCCAGTGGGTCTGTCACTTGGTGAAGCGAAGCCGGAAACGGTACAATATGGAGTACCAGCTGTTTTGTATAGCCGTCTCATTACAGGGGTTCTATCTGTTGTGATCGCATACGCTGCCAGCTTCGGTATGTATTAAACGTATTAAAGGAGGAATCGATATACATGGTCACACAATCTGTCGTAAAAGAAATCGGGATCTTAGTCCCGCAATTTAAAGAAGATAAGCTGATTGTTTTATTTGGACCCGCAGCGCCGCAGGAATTAAGAGATATGTCCGTCATTCATGAGTTCGAACATTTAGAAGAAGAGCCGTTGAAACTGGGCGGTACCATTCAAGTGGGCGATCAAACGTACACGATCACAGCCCTCGGCAATAAAGCAAATGACAACTTTAAAGAACTCGGCCATATTTCGATCTACTTCCAAGAGCCGTTTGATGATGTATTACCGGGAGCTGTCTTTGCATCCCCGCACACGTTTCCTGATATAAAAGAAGGCGTACGAATTGAAATTTCGTAGCTATGAAGAAAAGCTGTTCCGTAGAAGGAGCAGCTTTTTTTATGTGAGGTTTACCAGAAAGAGCAATTGCGATATGCTGTAAACATTCATTATTTGTTTATTCAGAATTTTTACTCAGGGGGAAATGATGGTGTCACTTGAATTGAAGAATGTTTCATTAAAACGAAATGGAAAATGGCTGCTTCAGTCTGTTGACTGGCATGTGAACAAAGAGGAGCACTGGGTGCTTTACGGTTTAAATGGTGCGGGGAAAACCGCTTTATTAAATATGCTCTGCTCATATTATTTCCCTACATCAGGTGAGATGACCGTGCTGGGACATATCTTTGGCAAGGAGGCTCTTGGCGAAAAGCTCAGGAAGAAAATTGGCCTCATTTCTGCGGGACTTGAAAAGAAACTGCACAGAGACGACAATGCATTTGAAATTGTTCTCAGCGGGGCATTTGCCTCTATCGGGCTTTATGAAACCCCGACAGATGAGATAAGGGAGAAAGCCATTGATCTATTAAAAGCATTTGGTTCGTTCAAATATGCAAACCGGACATATGAAACACTCTCGCAAGGAGAAAAGCAGAAAGTCCTGATTGCGAGGGCTTTAATGAATGATCCCAAGCTCCTGATTTTAGATGAGCCTGTGACAGGTCTTGATTTTTTAGCAAGAGAACAGGTGCTGGAGACCATCTCATTCATTGCTTCAAAGCCTGATGCGCCTACTTTGCTTTACACGACCCATCATGCAGAAGAGATTTTGCCTGTTTTTCAGCACACCTTATTATTAAAAGATGGGACGGTTTTTGATCAAGGGAAAACAAAAGAGATGATGACAAGCGACTTGCTTTCTTCCTTCTTTGAATGTCCGGTAGATGTGATGTGGAGAAATGGCCGTCCTCATTTAAGTAAATTGTAGATAAAAGAAACTATTGGTCTGCGTCCCTGCTTTTCCATCATACATATTATAGTAGAAAACGAAAGGCGGGGAAGGACAGATGATCAGTATTTCTGAATTCCAAATCAAGGATGTTGTCGATGTGTCCAGCGGAAAAAAACTAGGCACCATTGGGGACATTGATATCAATGTTACGAGTGGTAAAATACAAGCAATCATTATCGGCGGTACAGGTAAAATGATGGGATTTTTCGGAAAAGAAGAGGAAATGATTGTCCCGTGGCGAAATATAGTAAAAATTGGCGAAGATGTGATACTTGTCCGATTGTCTTCTTAAAATTCGTATAACTCCTCAATGAATCATTTAATGATCCTTAACATAAGCTCTCCATTCTCAGCAAACAATGTCTTTTTCGGGTAAAAAGATTACGTTTTCATATCAATTTGCAAAAAAACCTGTAGAAAGGGCACATTTGAGTGTAATATTTAATGAATCCCACTAACTGTCTACGCATGTCTTGTGGTAAAATAGGAGCGATATAAAGAGAGATGAATGAAAGGTGGGAGGCAGCTTTGACACACAATTATGACCCCTTTCAGCAGAAATCACCTTATGCAATGATGATTCATGATTGGACGAACATGACATGTTCTGGTAAAGAGGTATTAGCCGGATTTACGACAAAAAATGGCGGCTTCAGCCTTTCTCCATATCAATCATTGAACACTGGACTCCATGTAGGAGATGATGCTTCTAGTGTCCAAATGAATCGTCAAGTCATAGCAGATGCTACTGCTGTGCCGCTCTCTGATTGGGTGTTTGCAGACCAAACACACGAGGACCGCATCAAGAAAGTCACCAAGGAGCAAAGAGGAAGAGGAAGTCTTCATTATCATGAGGCACTGCCTGGAACAGACGGCTTATATACGTCTGAACCGAACATCATGCTCGCTCTTTGTTTCGCCGATTGTGTTCCGCTTTATTTTCTAGCTCCGCAACATGGCCTCATCGGAACAGCCCATGCCGGATGGAAAGGAACCGTCAAACAAATTGGTGCAAAAATGGTAGATCTATGGGTCAACCAAGAAGGTGTTAAGACCGATCAAATACAAGTCGTCATTGGACCATCCATTGGCAGCTGTTGCTACATAGTTGATGATGTGGTCTTGAATCAAGTGAAACAGCTTCCCTTTTCTACAGAGGATGTGTATTCCGAGATATCACAAGGACAATATAAATTAGACTTAAAAACATTAAACAAAAACGTATTGCTACATGCAGGGATGAAAGAAGAAAACATACATGTCAGTTCGATGTGCACAAGCTGTAATGATCAGCTATTCTTCTCACACCGGCGTGATCAAGGAAAAACAGGACGTATGATGTCTTTTGTCGGGTTTAAGGAGGCATAAGAGCAATTGAATGTACGAGAGAATCTCAGACAAATAAATGAACAAATAAACGAAGCATGTAAAAGAGCCGGCCGGAACCCAGACGATATATCAGTCGTCGCTGTCACAAAATATGTCTCAATTGAACGAGCACAAGAAGCCAAGGAAGCAGGAATTTTGCATTTTGGTGAAAATCGTGACCAAGGGTTACTTGAAAAACAAGCGGCTATAACCGATGAAAGCATTAGCTGGCACTTCATCGGCAGTTTACAAACACGAAAAGTAAAATCTGTCATTCAGAGCATTGACTACTTACATTCGCTCGACAGGATCTCTCTTGCGAATGAAATTGAAAAAAGAGCAGATCACACGGTTCGCTGTTTTGTACAGGTGAACACATCGCTGGAGGAGTCAAAACATGGCTTACAAAGTGAAGACGTGATCCCGTTTGTCAAGCAGCTCGCTGATTTCAAACACATTGAAATTGCTGGACTGATGACGATGGCTCCATTTACAGATGATCACACTGTGAT
Source organism: Bacillus sp. FSL W8-0920 (assembly GCF_038593215.1). Lineage (NCBI taxonomy): Bacteria > Bacillati > Bacillota > Bacilli > Caryophanales > Bacillaceae > Bacillus > Bacillus sp. FSL W8-0920. The sequence continues at coordinate 1,505,703 of NZ_CP151974.1, forward strand.
ACGAAACTGCTTTAAAACATTAAAAAACCTTCAAGAAGAAGTAAAACATCTTAACCAAGTAAATGCACCTTGTCAGCATTTATCGATGGGCATGTCAAATGATTTTGAAATCGCAATTGAAGAAGGTGCGACATTCGTTCGGATTGGCTCTTCACTTGTTGGAAATGAAACAGGAGGTGCGTGACATGAGCATAAAAAATAAGTTTAAAAGCTTTTTCACTCTCGACGATGAAGAGTATGAGTACGAATATATTGATGAAGAAAGAGAACCAGTCCAAGAAGAAAAAGGAACAAAGGACAAAGCGGCATTTCAAGAGCGTCCGCAGACAGGAAAACAAAATGTCGTCAGCTTGCAAAGCGTGCAGAAATCCTCTAAAGTGGTGTTAAGTGAGCCGCGTGTTTATGCAGAAGCGCAGGAGATTGCAGACCATATTAAAAACAGACGTGCAGTCGTCGTCAATTTGCAGCGCATTCAGCACGATCAAGCAAAGCGAATCATCGACTTCTTAAGCGGCACTGTATATGCAATCGGTGGAGATATCCAGCGTATTGGCTCGAATATATTCCTCTGTACACCTGATAATGTAGATGTATCTGGCACAATATCAGAACTTTTGACAGAGGAAGAACCTCAGAGGTGGTAAATCATAGTGATTCTAAATTACATTTTCCAGCTTTTACAGACTGTATTAACGATTTACTCATTCGCGATTATTATTTACATCTTTATGTCATGGGTGCCATCAGCAAGAGAAACATCAATTGGGCGTTTTCTGACAAATATTTGCGAACCATATTTAGAACCATTTCGTAAAATTATTCCGCCAATTGGCATGATTGACATCTCGCCAATTGTGGCATTGCTTGTGATTCGTTTTGCATCAACATATGGACTAACTGGTCTTTACAATATGATTGCACGCTTCATGTAGACAGGCTGCCGGGCTTGGCGCTGCCAGGCTCTTTTACATAAGAGGGGAACAAAATGAGCGATATTTATCAACATTTTAGAAAAGACGAACAGCCATTTGTCGACCAAGTGTTAGGCTGGAAAAAAATCGCACTCGACCAGTATCGAATGAAATTAACAGACTTTCTTGATCCGCGTGAGCAGTTTATTACCGAGTCCGTCATCCAGCATGCTGATGAGCTTGGGATCATGTTTTTTGGCGGGTATGAGGGAGCGGAGCGCAAAAGAGCGCTCATTTATCCCGAATATTTACAACCGGCTACTCAGGATGCTGAGCTCTCTTATTTTCAGGTGAACTATGCGAAAAAGTTTATTTCGTTAGAACACCCGAAGCTCCTTGGTTCACTGATTGGGACAGGCTTGAAGCGCCAAAAATTTGGAGATTTGTTATTTTCAGAGGAAGATGTGCAGTTTATTTGTACGAGTGATGTCGCCGATTTTGTTCGGGCGCAGCTGACGCATGTCGGCAGAGCCTCCGTTTCATTAGAGGAAATCACGCAGGCAGATTTAAAGCCGGTTAAGAGCAAGACTGACATCAAAGAAGATACGATTTCTTCACTGCGGCTTGATGCGGTATGTGCTGCAATCAGCCGTCAGTCTCGGCAAAAAGCACAGCTTTTGGTCAAAAATGGGCTTGTCAAAGTTAACTGGAAAGTCACTGAGGACCCTTCCTTTACAATCGGCGAAGGCGATCAGCTCTCTGTTAGGGGATTCGGCCGCTTTAGCCTCAAAACGATTGATGGGAAGACCAAAAAAGATAAATTTAAAGTAACATTTGAGCTTCTGACATAACGAACTTGAATCTGGAGGTGGCGAGGTTGCCATTAACACCTAATGATATTCATAATAAAACGTTCACAAAAAGCTTTCGCGGCTATGACGAAGATGAAGTAAACGAGTTTTTAAGCCAAGTACGTAAAGATTACGAAATCGTGCTTCGCAAAAAGAATGAACTCGAAGAAAAAGTAAACGAGCTTGACGAAAGATTAGGTCATTTTGCAACAATTGAAGAGACATTAAACAAATCAATTCTTGTAGCGCAGGAAGCAGCAGAAGACGTCAAACGTCATTCTGATAAAGAAGCGAAATTGATCATTCGTGAAGCGGAGAAAAATGCCGATCGTATTATTAACGAAGCGCTATCTAAATCAAGAAAGATTGCGATGGAAATCGAAGAGCTGAAGAAGCAGTCGAAGGTCTTTAGAACTCGCTTCCAAATGCTCATCGAAGCTCAGCTTGATCTTCTAAAAAATGACGATTGGGATCATTTACTGGAATATGAAGTTGACGCTGTCTTTGACGAAAAAGAATAAGCGCATCATCTTGACATGACGTGTACAAGTTGCATATAATACCATCATAAATTAACAAGAGATAAACGTTTGAAAGGGACACTCGCAGTTGTCATATGCGTAATAAAGCGAATCAGGGATGGTGGAAGCCTGACATTACGAGATGCTGCAATGAGATCACCCCTTTAGTTCCTTTTCTGAAATGACCAGTAAGAAAAGGCGTCTGATCACGTTACGATTTTAGAGTGGATAAGCGGCTGTTTAAATAGCGCTTGTCTAAAAGGGTGGTACCGCGAGACAAGCCTTCTCGTCCCTTATGGGATGAGAGGGCTTTTTTTATTGTTTTTTAATCAGAATTTGCATATGGAGGAATGGGTATGAACTACAAAGACACCTTATTAATGCCGAAAACAGAATTCCCAATGAGAGGGAACTTGCCGAACAAAGAGCCTGAAATCCAAGAGGAGTGGGCAGAACAAGACATCTATCAAATGGTTTTAGAGCGGACAAAAGGACGCCCGACCTTTATTTTGCATGATGGACCTCCATATGCGAATGGTGACATTCATATGGGGCACGCACTCAATAAAATCCTAAAAGATTTTATTGTCCGTTTTAAATCAATGAATGGGTTCCACGCACCGTACGTACCGGGCTGGGATACACACGGCTTACCAATTGAAACAGCACTCACTAAAAATAAAAAAGTCAAACGTAAAGAAATGTCGACAGCTGAATTCCGCAAACTATGCGAGGAGTATGCATGGAAGCAAATCGAGGGTCAGCGCAATCAATTTAAGCGATTAGGCGTCAGAGCAGACTGGGACAATCCATATGTCACGTTAAAGCCTGAGTATGAAGCGCAGCAAATTCTTGTCTTCGGAGAAATGGCGAAGAGAGGCTATATTTACAAAGGACTAAAGCCTGTTAACTGGTCTCCTTCAAGTGAGTCAGCTCTTGCTGAAGCGGAAATTGAATATAAAGACAAACGTTCACCATCCATTTACGTTTCATTTAAAGTGAAAGATGGAAAAGGCGTACTTGAAAACGGCGAACAATTCATCATCTGGACAACAACACCTTGGACACTTCCTGCAAACCTTGGTATTTGTGTTCATCCAAACCTAGAGTACAGTGTTCTTCAAGTAGGTGCTGAGCGATATGTTGTCGCATCTGAGCTTGTTGAACAAGTGGCAAAAACGCTTGGCTTTGAAGAGTATGAAGTCGTGAAAACATTAAAAGGAAAAGAATTAGATAACGTCGTTGCAGAGCATCCGATCTATGGTAGAGATTCCCTTGTGATGCTTGGTGACCACGTGACAACGGATGCAGGTACAGGCTGTGTTCACACAGCACCAGGTCACGGGGAAGATGACTTTATTGTCAGCATGAAGTACGGTCTTGACGTACTATGTCCAGTAGACGAAAAAGGTGTCATGACAGAAGAAGCGCCTGGTTTTGAAGGTCTATTTTACGAGGATGCCAATAAAGCTATCACAGAACAGCTTGAAGCAAAAGGCGCGCTGAAAAAGCTCGACTTTATCACGCACTCCTACCCGCATGACTGGAGAACGAAAAAACCAACGATTTATCGTGCAACCGCTCAGTGGTTTGCTTCGATTAAAGACTTCAGAGAAGCGCTATTAGACAATATTAAAGAAACGAAATGGGTGCCAGCATGGGGCGAAACGCGCCTATTCAATATGGTGCGTGACAGAGGCGACTGGTGCATTTCAAGACAGCGTGTATGGGGCGTTCCAATTCCGGTCTTTTATGCAGAAAATGGTGAGCCGATCATCACAGATGAAACCATTCAGCATGTCTCTCAATTATTTAGAGAACATGGCTCGAATATTTGGTTTGAAAAAGAAGCGAAAGAACTATTGCCAGAAGGCTTTACACACCCAGGCAGTCCAAACGGTGAATTCACAAAAGAGCAGGACATCATGGATGTATGGTTTGATTCTGGTTCTTCTCACCAAGCTGTTTTAGAAGAAAGAGATGATCTTGTTCGTCCGGCAGACCTTTACCTTGAAGGCTCTGACCAATATCGCGGCTGGTTTAACTCTTCCTTATCAACAGCAGTTGCAGTCACTGGAAAAGCACCGTATAAAGGTGTTCTCAGCCACGGCTTTACGCTTGATAAAGAAGGACGCAAGATGAGTAAATCATTAGGCAATACAATTGACCCAACAAAGGTAGCGAAGCAGCTTGGGGCAGAGATTCTAAGACTTTGGGTATCTTCTGTCAACTATCAAGCCGATCACCCGGTGTCTGATGATATCTTAAAACAAGTAGCAGAGGTCTATCGTAAAATCCGTAACACGTTCCGCTTCCTGCACGGTAACCTATTTGACTTTGATCCAGCAGTCAATGCAGTACCTGTAGAAGAGCTTCGCGAAGTGGATCAATATATCTTGATCAAATTAAACAAATTGATTGATAAAGTGAAAAAGGCTTATGATGATTACGAATTTGCGGTCGTGTATCATGCGATTCACAATTTCTGTACAATTGAGCTAAGCTCTTTCTATCTCGACTTTGCAAAGGATGTCGTGTACATTGAGCATGCGGATCATCCAGACCGCCGTAGCATGCAGACGGTCTTCTACGAAACATTAATGGCATTAGTGAAGCTGACTGCACCAATTCTTCCGCATACAGCAGATGAATTATGGAGCCACTTAAGCTTTGTTGAAGAGCCAAGTGTTCAGTTAACAGATATGCCAGAAGGTGTGGCTGTTTCTCAAGCGGAAGCGACAGAAGCGAAGTTTGACCGCTTTATGGAAGTGCGTGACGATGTGCTAAAAGCGCTCGAAATTGCGCGTAATGAGAAAGTCATCGGACGTTCTCTTGAAGCAAGTGTGACCCTTTATGCGACAGAAGAAGTGAAAAACCTTCTTGCATCCATTAAAGAAGATGTGAAGCAGCTCTTTATCATCTCTGAATTAACGGTAGAAGATGAGCAAAATGCTGACACATCAGCACCTGAATACACTTCAGGAAGAATTTTGGTTCAAAAAGCAGAAGGAGAACTATGCGAACGTTCTCGTATTATTTCAAAAGATGTTGGTGCAAATCCGAAATATCCAACATTGTCACTGAAAAATGCTGAAATCGTGGAAAAATATTACCAGAATTAACAGTGTGATATGACCAACTAGCGCCCCGCCATATGCGGGGTGTTTTCTTTTTTGCGGAAATGACAGCGTTTAGAACGAAAGGAAAAATCTTATGGCTTTAAAGTGGACAGCCGGGGCAACAATATGATTATCACGACAGGGCAGGAGTTGAAATAGCGACATGAATGGCGATCTAGAGACGATTTACACGGAACTCCTTCAAATGAAAGAAGAGCTGCAAGCTAAACTGTTTGAATACGCATCATTTCGTTCACCCGCTGAGCATGTCTCAATGAACGAGGTCCAAACGGCCACGCTTCTTTATCACATCAAAGAAGAACTGCAAGATGTGTCTCTCGCTATTGCAAAAGTTGAGCAAGGAACCTTTGGTATATGTGAGGCGACAGGTGATGTCATTCCGCTTGAACAAATGAGTATTCTTCCTACCGCCCGCACGGCTGACGACTTTTTATATCATAAGCAATACGAGAAAAAAGCATTCACTCCTTATCCTCATGAATCAGATGATTCTCATTTTGAAGCCTTCCATATGTAGGGAGGTTTTTGTCTGTCAACTAAAGTTTCTTTACTCCTTCCTGTTTTCTTGATAAAATGCATAAAGATCAAAGTATGAAGATGGAGGAACGTGTGTGTTCTATTACATAATCGCATTCGTGATGATTTGTTTAGATCAATTAACAAAATGGCTCATTGTCAAAAATATGATGCCCGGAGATTCTTATCCAGTGATTGATGGTTTCTTTTATATCACGTCTCACCGAAATTCAGGCGCCGCATGGGGAATTCTCCAAGGACAAATGTGGTTTTTCTATGTGATCACACTCGTTGTTATTGCGGGAATTGTTTATTATTTGCAAAAGCATGGACAAAAGGACAAGCTGCTTGGAGTTGCACTGGCCTTAATGCTTGGCGGAGCGATTGGGAATTTTATCGACCGCGTTTTCCGTCAGGAAGTGGTAGATTTTGCTCATTTCGTCTTTGGGAATTATCACTACCCAATCTTTAATATTGCAGATTCTTCTCTATGTGTAGGAGTTATTCTGCTCTTCATTCAAATGCTGTTAGATGGAAAGAAAACGAAGGAGTCAACTACATGAATCAAGTAAATATTGCCGTTTCAGAGGAACAAACGAGTGAACGGCTTGATAAATTTCTAAGCACGACAGAACCAGAATGGTCAAGAACCCAGGTCCAGCAGTGGGTAAAGGATGGGCTGATCGAGGTAAACGGGAAACAAGTGAAAGCCAATTACAAAGTACAAGCTGGAGATCAGATTAAAGTCGAGATTCCAGAACCAGAAGTACTAGATGTAGAAGCAGAACCAATGGATCTTGATATTTATTATGAGGATGCAGATGTGCTAGTGGTGAATAAACCACGAGGAATGGTCGTTCATCCAGCACCAGGTCACGTGTCAGGAACACTTGTAAATGGCCTGATGGCACATTGCACGGACTTATCAGGGATTAATGGTGTGATGCGTCCTGGAATTGTCCATCGTATTGATAAAGACACATCTGGGCTGTTAATGGTCGCAAAAAACGATATGGCGCATGAATCACTCGTCAATCAGCTTGTGGCTAAAACTGTCACAAGAAAATATACGGCCGTTGTCCATGGCATCATTCAGCATGATACAGGCACAATTGATGCCCCAATTGGCAGAGACAAAAAAGACCGCCAAAGCATGACGGTCACAAAAGAAAGTGCAAAACAAGCAGTCACTCACTTTGATGTGATTGAACGCTTTCAGGATTTCACGGTGGTGGAGTGCCGACTTGAAACAGGAAGAACACACCAAATTCGTGTTCATATGAAATATATCGGCTATCCGCTTGCAGGAGATCCGAAATATGGACCGAGAAAGACAGTCGATTTCAATGGTCAGCTGCTTCATGCAGGTGTTTTAGGATTTGATCATCCAAGAACAGGCGAATATATCGAGTTCACAGCACCAGTTCCTGCTGATATGCAAGCTTTTATCGATTCATTAAGAAATAATGATTGACAGGCCGTTCTTTTTTTGAAATAATGAACGAAGAAATGAAGATTCTTTAAAACAGTCCAGAGAGGCTGAGAAGGATAACGGATCAATTTGTGCACGTGTATGCACAAATGAACGCCCCTCTCTGCCCTTTGCAGAAGGGGCTTTTTATTTGTCAAAAAGAGGTGTAAAAGATGGAACAAAAAGCAGTCATTCTTGATGAACAAGCGATCAGACGAGCGCTTACCCGAATTGCACATGAAATGATTGAGCGCAACAAAGGGATGAAAGATGTCATCCTTGCGGGGATCAAGACTAGAGGTATTCATCTTGCAAAGCGCCTTGCAGAGCGCATCGAGCAAATTGAAGGAAATCCAGTCATAGTGGGTGAACTTGATATTACGCTATACCGTGATGACCTGACAAAAAAGACAGAGAACCAAGACCCGCTTGTGAAGGGTGCAGACATTCCAGCTGACATTAATGACAAAACACTGATTGTCGTTGACGATGTCCTGTTTACAGGCAGAACCGTCAGAGCAGCCATGGATGCCCTTGTGGATGTAGGAAGACCATCTTCCATTCAGCTTGCTGTTCTCGTCGACCGGGGACACCGGGAGCTACCGATTCGAGCGGATTATATCGGGAAGAACATTCCGACATCAAAAGCAGAGACAGTTATGGTTCAACTGAATGAAGTAGATCAAAACGACCTTGTCGCTATATATGAAAAATAACCTTTTTAAATGCATTCCAGAGAGTTTGCAAAGAGGGCAATAACAGAGATACCAAGCACGGCAAACATGACGTGTACGGTTTTTCTAGGCCTCTTTGCGCGTACTCGCAAAGAGGCTTTTTTAATGAAAAAGGACACATCTAGGAGGAAAATCATGAGTCAGCAAAAAGCCAATTTAGGCATTCGAGATATCCCAAAACCGTTCACATGGCTGTCACTTAGCCTTCAGCATTTGTTTGCCATGTTTGGTGCAACCATTCTAGTACCAAAAATCATCGATATGAGTCCAGCGGTCGCGCTCATCTCAAGTGGTGTTGGAACCATAGTTTACTTAATCATCACAAGAGGCCAAATTCCAGCGTATCTTGGATCGTCCTTTGCCTTTATCGCCCCCATACTGAATGTGAAAGCCACAGGCGGCCCTGGAGCCGCCATGGTGGGTGCCTTCATGGCGGGTGTCGCTTATGCACTCATTGCACTATTTATTAAATGGCTCGGCACAGGCTGGCTGATGAAACTTCTACCACCGGTCGTCGTAGGGCCGGTCATTATGGTCATCGGACTCGGACTCGCTGGAACAGCTGTCAACATGGCGATGTATGCTGATCCGAATGCAACCGAGCTTGTTTACAGCCTGAAGCACCTAATGGTCGCCGGCTTCACACTGGCTGTCACGATTATCAGCATGATTTTCCTAAGAGGATTCCTTAGCTTGATCCCAGTATTAATCGGCATTATCAGCGGCTATCTCTTTGCCTTATCACAAGGCATTGTGAACTTCCAGCCGGTCATTGATGCAAAATGGTTTGCTGTACCAGACTTCGTTGTACCATTTGTTGACTACACACCAGCTGTGACTTTAAGCATTCTCACCGTAATGGTGCCGGTTGCCTTTGTGACAATGTCTGAGCACATCGGCCACCAAGTGGTGTTAAGTAAAGTTGTAGGGCAAGATTTCATTAAAAAACCTGGTCTTCACCGCTCCATTTTAGGAGACAGTGCGGCGACAATCTTCGCTTCACTCATTGGCGGACCGCCGACAACAACGTATGGAGAGAATATCGGCGTCCTTGCCATCACAAGAGTGTTCAGTATCTTCGTCATCGGCGGAGCAGCAGTATTTGCAATCTGCTTCGGCTTTGTCGGAAAAATCTCAGCATTAATCAGTACAGTGCCGTCCGCGGTCATGGGAGGCGTTTCATTCTTGCTCTTTGGGATCATTGCCTCAAGCGGCCTGAGAATCCTGATTGATCATAAAGTGAATTTTGAAGAAAAGCGTAATCTCATTATCGCATCAGTCATCTTAGTCATCGGAATTGGCGGGGCATTCATTGAGGTGAAACAAATCAACCTCACACTATCTGGAATGGCACTTGCTGCCATCACGGGTGTCCTGTTGAACCTGATCCTGCCGCAGCAAAAAGCGGAGGATGACGAGTCAAATGAATCGAATACAGAAAACCTTTTAAAAGAAGTCCAGTGAGGCTGACAAGGGTTCTAAAATGAGCAGAATGCACGAACGTGCCGCTGCTTCTTTTGGAGAACCCTAAGCTGCCGAGGCTTAGGGTTTTTTTGAACCTGAAAGTGATGAAAAACTAGAGGGGGAAGAAAAAATGAATGATCTATCGACAATGAGCAGCTTGTCTAAAGAAGAGATTTTACAGCTGATTGAAGAAGCAACAGCTCTCAAAAAGGGGAAGCAAGAACTTGGCTTAGCGGGAGAATTTGTAGCAAACCTCTTCTTTGAACCAAGCACAAGAACACGATTTAGCTTCGAAGTCGCCGAAAAGAAACTGGGGATGAATGTACTAAGCTTAGATGCAGCAAGCACCTCCGTTCAAAAGGGCGAAACCCTTTACGATACGGTAAAAACGCTCGAATCCATCGGTGTGAAAGCATGTGTGATCAGAGACAGCACCGATGAATATTACAATGAGCTGATCGGGAAGGTTAGGATTCCGATCATTAATGCTGGTGATGGCTGCGGACAGCATCCGACCCAATCACTGCTTGACCTGATGACCATCTATGAAGAGTTTGGCGGCTTTGAGGGCTTAACGATTTCGATTCATGGAGACATCAAACATAGCAGGGTGGCAAGGTCAAATGCTGAGGTTCTCTCAAGGCTGGGAGCGACAGTCCTTTTTTCAGGGCCGGCTTCCTTCCAAGATGAGCAAAACCCTCACGGAACGTATGTCCAAGTAGATGAAGCCATTAGACAATCTGATGTGGTGATGCTGCTTAGAATCCAGCATGAACGGCACGCTGAAAAAATGGGCAGTGAAAATTACTTATCGGCTTATGGCTTAACAGTTGACAGGGCAAACAACATGAAAGAACGAGCGATAATTATGCATCCAGCACCTGTAAACAGAGGTGTGGAGATAGATGATTCTTTAGTGGAATCAAAGCAGTCACGAATTTTCAAGCAAATGGAAAATGGCGTTTATGTCCGAATGGCGGTATTAAAAAGAGCTTTTCAAAATAGCAGACTACATCAAAAAGGGAGAGATTCTGTCTATGTCGTATCTCATTAAAAACGGTTTTATCTTAACAAGCACAGGTGAAAAAGTGCAGCAGGATATTAGGGTAGAAGGAAAAGTGATTCAAGCGATTGGTCACTTAGAAAGAGAAGACGGAGAAGAGGTCATTGATGCTAAAGGGCTATTTGTTTCACCAGGCTTAATTGATCTGCATGTACATTTAAGAGAGCCAGGCGGAGAGAAAAAGGAAACGATTGAAACAGGCTCTAAAGCAGCAGCAAGAGGCGGCTATACGACGATTGCAGCGATGCCGAATACACGCCCAGTTCCAGATACAAAAGAGCAAATGGAATGGCTCATGAATCGAATCGAAGAGACCTCTTCTGTCAGAGTACTGCCATACGCCTCCATCACAACTAGACAAATTGGGGAAGAGATGACAGACTTTGCAGCACTAAAAGAAGCAGGCGCCTTCGCTTTCACAGATGACGGGGTTGGCATCCAAACAGCAGGAATGATGTACGAAGCGATGAAAAAGGCAGCAAGTCTTGATCAAGCCATTGTCGCGCACTGTGAGGATAACTCGCTCATTTACGGCGGATGCGTTCATGAAGGAGAATTTTCAAAAGCAAATGAATTAAACGGTATACCGTCCATTTGTGAATCGGTGCATATTGCAAGAGATGTTCTTTTAGCAGAAGCAGCGAACTGTCATTATCATGTATGTCATATCAGTACGAAAGAATCTGTGCGAGTCGTTCGCGATGCAAAAAAAGCAGGCATCCGTGTGACGGCTGAGGTGTCACCACATCACCTGCTCTTATGTGATGCAGACATCCCAGGGCTTGATACGAACTATAAAATGAACCCGCCTCTTAGAGGAAAAGAGGATCGCGAGGCACTAATCGAGGGACTGTTAGATGGAACGATTGATTTCATCGCAACAGACCATGCACCGCATACAGAAGAAGAAAAGAACGAAACGATGCAGCGCGCACCTTTTGGAATAGTCGGGCTTGAAACAGCGTTCCCGCTTCTTTACACGCGATTTGTCAAAACAGGCGAATGGACATTAAAAAAACTCGTTGATTATATGACGATCAAGCCAGCAGAAGCCTTCTCCCTTCCTTATGGAAAGCTGGAAGAAGGACAAACAGCTGATATTACACTCATTGATCTAAACAAAGAAATGGCAATCGATAAAAAGAGCTTCTTATCAAAAGGACAAAATACACCGTTTGACAAATTGACTGTATCAGGATGGCCGGTCATGACACTTGCATCTGGGAAAGTCGTGTATGAAGAGGGGAGACTAGTAAAATGAAGAGACGCTTAGTGCTAGAAAACGGAACAGTATTCGAAGGAACAGGCTTTGGCAGCTTAGAATCATCAGTCGGAGAAGTCGTCTTTAATACAGGGATGACAGGCTATCAAGAAATTTTGTCTGATCCATCATACTGCGGACAAATTGTCACACTCACTTACCCGCTTATCGGCAACTACGGCATTAATCGTGATGATTTTGAATCGATCACACCGTTTGTCAAAGGGCTGATTGTGAAGGAACTTTGTGAAAAGCCCTCAAACTGGCGCTCTGCATACTCGCTCGATGAGTATTTGAAAATGAAAAACATTCCAGGGCTTAGCGGAATCGATACACGAAAGCTGACGAGAATGATTCGAAGTGCAGGCACATTAAGAGGGGCATTTGCAGGACCGGATGAAGAAGTAGAAGACGTGGTGCGCCGCCTTCAAACAATGCAGCTGCCAACAGATCAAGTGAGTCAAGTTTCTGTGAAAAATGCGTATCCAAGCCCGGGAAGAGGAAAAAGAATTGTCCTTGTCGATTTCGGCATGAAGCACGGCATTTTGCGTGAGCTCAATAAACGGGACTGTGATGTCATTGTGGTGCCGTACAATATCACGGCAGATGAAGTACTGCAGTTGAAGCCTGATGGAATCATGCTTTCAAACGGCCCTGGGGATCCTGTGGATGTACCAGAAGCAGTCGAGATGATTCAGCAATTGATTGGAAAAGTTCCACTCTTTGGCATTTGCCTTGGACATCAATTATTCGCGCTTGCATGCGGCGCAAGTACTGAAAAAATGAAATTCGGTCACAGAGGATCGAATCACCCAGTGAAAGAACTAGCAACCGGCAAGGTCACCCTGACAGCTCAAAACCACGGCTACACAGTTAGTGCCATTAACGAGGACGTGCTCGAAGTCACACACATCGCACTAAACGACAATACAATTGAAGGCTTAAAACATAAAGAAGCACCAGCATTCACTGTCCAGTACCACCCAGAAGCATCACCAGGTCCAGAAGATGCGAACTACTTATTCGACCAGTTCATGGACATGATTCATACAACTGAGAAAGAAGGGGAAGAAGTATGCCAAAACGCGTAGACATCAAAAAGATTTTAGTTATCGGTTCAGGTCCAATCATCATTGGTCAGGCAGCGGAGTTTGACTATGCAGGCACACAGGCTTGCTTAGCACTGAAAGAAGAAGGCTATGAAGTCGTTCTTGTGAATTCCAATCCAGCGACCATCATGACAGATACAGAAATGGCCGATAAGGTATACATCGAACCACTGACACCAGAATTCTTAACACGAATCATTCGAAAAGAACGTCCTGATGCGATCTTGCCAACACTTGGCGGACAAACTGGACTTAACCTTGCTGTTGAATTATCAGACCTTGGCGTATTAGCTGAATGTGGTGTTGAAGTATTAGGAACAAAACTTTCAGCTATTCAAAAAGCAGAGGACAGAGATCTATTCCGTAATTTGATGAATGAACTAAATGAGCCTGTACCAGAAAGTGAAATCATCCATAACCTAGAAGAAGCGATGGCGTTTACGAATCAAATTGGTTTCCCTGTCATTGTGAGACCAGCTTATACATTAGGCGGAACAGGCGGCGGAATTTGTACAAACGAGCAAGAGCTGAAGGAAATCGTCGAAAACGGTTTGAAGCTAAGCCCAGTCACACAATGCTTACTTGAAAAAAGTATTGCAGGCTTTAAAGAAATTGAATATGAAGTCATGCGTGATAGCGGTGATCATGCGATCGTTGTTTGTAACATGGAAAACTTTGATCCAGTCGGTATCCACACAGGAGACAGTATCGTTGTGGCGCCAAGCCAAACGTTAAGTGACCGTGAATATCAGCTGCTTCGCAATGTGTCGCTCAAGCTGATCCGGGCACTTGGGATTGAAGGCGGATGTAACGTACAGCTGGCGATTGATCCAGACAGCTTTCAATACTATATCATCGAAGTAAATCCGCGCGTGAGTCGCTCTTCTGCACTTGCGTCGAAAGCAACTGGTTATCCAATTGCCAAACTTGCAGCGAAAATTGCTGTCGGCTTAACGCTTGATGAAATGATGAACCCAGTCACAGGTAAAACCTATGCCGCCTTCGAACCGGCACTCGACTATATTGTGTCTAAAATTCCGCGCTGGCCGTTTGATAAATTCGAATCGGCCAACAGACGTCTTGGTACGCAAATGAAAGCAACGGGTGAAGTGATGGCGATCGGTCGTACATTAGAAGAGTCTCTTCTAAAGGCTGTTCGTTCACTTGAAGCGGATGTGCACCACATTGAATTAAAAGATGAAGCAGATATCACAAACGAAGTGCTTGAAAAGCGGATTATCAAGGCGGGAGACGAACGATTATTCTATATCGCCGAGGCACTTAGAAGAGGCTATACGGTTGAACAAATACATGAGTTCTCAAAAATTGATTACTTCTTCCTTCATAAACTGGAAGGCATCATCGCTTTTGAAAAGACATTAAAAGAAAACAAAGGCAATACAGACGTATTAAAAGAAGCGAAAGAAAAAGGCTTCTCAGACATCTATATTAGCCGCGAGTGGAATATGAATGAAGCGGATGTCTATACGCTAAGACAAGAAGCAAGCATCGTACCTGTTTACAAAATGGTAGATACTTGTGCGGCTGAATTTGAATCCGAGACGCCATATTTCTACAGCACATATGAAGATGAAAATGAATCAGAACGTACAGACAAGAAAAGCGTCATCGTATTAGGCTCAGGTCCTATCAGAATCGGTCAAGGAGTAGAATTTGATTATGCGACCGTTCATTCTGTGTGGGCAATTAAACAAGCAGGGTATGAAGCAATCATTATTAACAACAACCCTGAAACGGTCTCAACAGACTTTAGTATTTCGGACAAGCTCTACTTTGAACCACTCACTGTAGAAGATGTGATGCACATCATCGATCTAGAGCAACCTGAAGGAGTCGTTGTCCAGTTCGGCGGTCAAACAGCAATCAACCTAGCAGATGAATTATCAAATAGAGGGGTGAAGATTCTCGGCACTTCTCTTGAAGACCTAGACCGAGCCGAAAACAGGGACAAGTTTGAACAAACATTAGAAGCACTCGGCGTGCCGCAGCCTAAAGGAAAAACAGCTACTTCTGTGCCTCAAGCTGTAGCGATTGCCAATCAGATCGGCTACCCAGTCCTTGTCCGTCCTTCCTATGTATTAGGCGGTCGTGCGATGGAAATTGTTTATCAAGAAGCCGAGCTTCTTCACTACATGGAGAATGCAGTGAAAGTCAATCCGCAGCACCCAGTCTTAATTGACAAATATTTAACAGGAAAAGAAATCGAAGTAGATGCCGTGTCTGATGGCGAAACTGTCGTGATCCCTGGCATTATGGAACACATTGAAAGAGCCGGGGTTCACTCTGGTGACTCGATTGCGGTTTACCCGCCGCAAACATTGTCTGAAGAGATCAAAGCGAAGATCGCAGAATACACGATCAAGCTTGCAAAAGGACTCAACATTATTGGGCTGCTAAACATTCAATTTGTTCTCTCAAAAGGTGAAGTGTTCGTACTTGAAGTGAATCCGCGTTCAAGCCGGACAGTTCCTTTCTTAAGTAAAATCACGGGCATCCCGATGGCAAACCTAGCGACAAAAGTCATTTTAGGAGAAAAACTCAAAAACTATGGCTACGAAGAAGGACTTCACACAGAGCAAGAAGGGGTGTACGTCAAAGTTCCAGTCTTCTCTTTTGCAAAACTAAGAAGAGTCGATATTACACTCGGACCTGAGATGAAATCGACAGGTGAAGTCATGGGGAAAGATGTCACAATCGAAAAAGCTCTTTACAAAGGATTAATTGCATCAGGCATTCAAATTCCTAAAGATGGGACAGTTCTTCTGACAGTTGCTGATAAGGATAAAGAAGAAGGACTGGAGATTGCGAGAAGATTCCATTCAATCGGCTACCATATTTTAGCGACAGAAGGAACAGCGAATTACTTAAAACAAGCCTCCATCCCATCAAGTGTTGTCGGCAAAATAGGAGAAGAAGGCAAAAACCTTCTCGATGTCATTCGAAACGGGGAAGCCCAATTTGTCATCAACACTCTGACAAAAGGAAAACAGCCGGCAAGAGACGGCTTTAGAATCAGACGTGAAGCTGTTGAAAATGGCGTAGCTTGCTTAACGTCGCTAGATACAGCAGAAGCGATTTTAAGAGTACTAGAAAGCATGACATTTAGAGCGGACGAAATGCCAGAAGTGAAAACGAATGCTGAGGTGACAGTAACGATATGAAAAAAGCATACTTGACGGTCGTCTCAAATCGAGAGATCGCTGATCATATTTACGAAATGACATTAAAAGGTGACCTTGTGGACTCCTTTCAAACGGCTGGACAATTTCTTCATATCAAGGTCAGCGAGTCCATGACACCGTTGCTGAGAAGACCGATCAGTATTGCCAATATTCATGCCGAGAAGCAAGAAGCAACCATCATCTATCGCGCAGAGGGAGAGGGCACAAAGCTTCTTTCCCAAAGGCGGGATGGGGAATCCATCGATGTCTTAGGGCCGCTTGGCAACGGGTACGATCCTTCAGTTGTTCAGCCAGGTCAGACAGCGTTACTAGTCGGTGGTGGAATTGGAGTACCGCCTTTATATGAGCTGTCCAAACGTTTAACGAAAAAAGGCGTCATTGTCAAGCATGTCCTTGGCTTTCAATCGAAAAAGGATGTATTTTACGAGGAGAAATTCCAAGCACTCGGAGATACATTTATCGCAACAGTTGATGGGACATATGGCGCAAAGGGCTTCGTGACAAGTGTCATTGAAGAGAATGATTTGAGCTTTGATGTCATGCTTTCCTGCGGGCCGACCCCTATGTTAAAAGCACTAAAAGACTCTTACCCCGATAAGCCTGTCTACATTTCAATGGAAGAACGAATGGGCTGCGGAATTGGTGCTTGCTTTGCATGTGTCTGTCATACCGATCAGCACGAAAAAGCTTACGTCAAAGTCTGTCTGGACGGACCTGTATTTAAAGCAGAGGAGGTGGCGTTGTCATGCTAAACGTTGAGTTACCCGGCTTATCTTTAAAGAATCCGATTATCCCTGCATCAGGCTGCTTTGGATTCGGGAGAGAATTTGCTTCATTATACGACTTATCCGTGCTTGGCGGTATCATGATCAAAGCCACAACCTTAGAGCCGAGATTTGGCAACCCGACACCAAGGGTAGCGGAGACAGGTGCCGGGATGCTCAATGCTATCGGTCTTCAAAATCCTGGCCTAAAAGGCGTGCTGGAAAATGAATTGCCTTGGCTTGAGCAGTTTGATACGCCTATTATTGCAAACGTCGCTGGCTCACAGGTCGATGATTATGTTGAAGTAGCGAAGCAGATCAGCCAAGCAAAAAATGTCCATGCCCTTGAACTGAATATCTCGTGTCCAAATGTCAAAACAGGCGGAATTGCCTTTGGTACAGATCCTCAAATGGCAGCAGCATTGACAAAAGCGGTGAAGGACGTGTCCTCCGTTCCTGTCTATGTCAAACTGTCTCCTAACGTAGCTAATATTGTGGAGATTGCTCAAGCGATTGAATGTGCTGGAGCGGATGGACTCACGATGATTAACACGTTAATCGGTATGCGTTTAGATTTAAAAACAGGGAAACCGATTCTTGCCAATAAAACAGGCGGATTATCAGGCCCTGCTGTCAAACCTGTCGCTGTGCGCATGGTACATGAGGTCAGTCAAGCGGTTTCTATCCCGATTATCGGAATGGGCGGAGTGCAAAACGCTGAAGATGTACTTGAATTTTTACTAGCAGGTGCGAGTGCAGTAGCTGTTGGCACAGCCAATTTTGTAAACCCATTTATTTGCCCAGAAATCATAGAAGAACTGCCAAATGTATTAGCAGCCTATGGGTATTCATCTGTAGAGGAATGTATCGGAAGGAGCTGGAAATATGAAGCACTTGCCCATCATCGCGCTTGATTTTCCATCAGGGCAGGAGGCGCTTGCCTTTTTAGAACCCTTTGAAGGGACACCATTATTTGTGAAGGTCGGCATGGAGCTGTTTTACCAAGAAGGACCTGCCATCCTTGACGCACTTAAAGAAAAAAATTGCCACATTTTCCTCGACCTCAAATTACATGACATTCCAACAACGGTGCAAAAAGCAATGAACCGGCTTGCCGCACTTGGCGTTGATCTAGTCAATGTACATGCTGCTGGCGGGAAACAGATGATGCAAGCTGCGTTAGAAGGGCTTGAAAACGGAACGCCTGCTGGGCAAAAACGTCCGGGCATTATTGCAGTGACTCAGCTGACGAGTACATCTGAAGACATGATGAGAAGCGAATTACTCATAGACCGTCCGCTGCAAGAGACTGTCATCCGGTACGGTCAATTGGCACATGAAAGTGGACTAGACGGTGTTGTTTGCTCTGCTCATGAATCCAAAGCTCTTCATGAGCACATCTCACCTGACTTCCTCACTGTTACGCCAGGGATTCGTTTACTAAATGATCAAACCGATGATCAAAAGCGTGTGGCAACCCCTGCTTATGCAAAAGAGCAGGGTGTTTCACAGATTGTTGTCGGAAGGTCAATCACAAAAGCTGAAAAACCATTGGAAGCCTATCATCAAATTTTGAAAGAGTGGGAGTGACTGCAAGATGAAAACAAAAATCGCTAAACACCTATTACAAATCAAAGCGGTCTCATTGAAACCAGACGAACCGTTTACATGGGCAAGCGGTATCAAATCACCGATCTATTGTGACAACCGTCTCACCTTGTCCTATCCAGAAGTTAGACACGACATTGCTGAAGGTCTTAAAGAGTTGATTCTCACTCATTTTGAGGGAGCGGAGGTGATTGCTGGTACTGCAACAGCAGGCATCCCGCATGCGGCATTAGCAGCAGATCGTCTAAACGTCCCGATGTGTTATGTCAGAAGTAAGCCAAAAGCACATGGAAAAGGAAATCAAATTGAAGGTGCCGTATCAAAGGGCCAAAAGGTGGTCGTCGTAGAAGATCTGATTTCAACAGGAGGCAGTGTGCTTGAAGTGGTCGCTGCTCTTCAAGAAGCGGGCTGTGACGTACTAGGCGTTGCCGCGATCTTCACATACGGTCTGCCAAAAGCTGCGGCAGCATTCCAAGAGAAAAACATTCCATATGTCACCCTAACAGACTATGACACCCTGACAGACGTGGCACTTGAGCTGAAAGCGATTGAGCCTTCTGCTATGAATAAATTGAAACGCTGGAGACAAGATCCTTCCTCTGAATCTTGGATGGAAGAAACCGTCTAAATAGCTTCGTGTAGACAAACCCTCGCATTCTTTGTCAGGACTGCAAAGGTTTTCTATCACGCTGAATACAATATGAAGCTGCGCATACCCGCACAGCTTTTTTATTTGGTTAAAAATAGTAAAATAGACTCAAATTTAAATAAAAACTAATCCTATCAATAAAGTCGGGTTGACTTTTGTTTGAATTGTGTTAATATTTAAGACAAATTAAAACACTTATCCAGAGAGGTGGAGGGACTGGCCCGATGAAGCCCGGCAACCTGCGATTTGCAAGGTGCTACTTCCTGCAAAATGATTCTATTTTGAAAGATAAGGAAATCGTGAGCTTCCTCATCTTTCTTTCGGACTGAAAGGAAGTTTTTTTATTTTAACGGTGAGGGGGAAGTGAAGCAAAAGCAGGATGAAGACTTAATTGAAGCCTATGCAGAAACTGATTGGGGATATGAATTCAGTTTAGTTACACTGATTGTTCAGGACGGTCAAGTGATCCAAGTGGAAGAAGACAGAAAAAATTCAGTTGACGTAGTGCGGAGAGTAGTGATACTCCGGAAGGGGAGAAACAATGTTAACTTATGAAAATTGGCAAGAGCCGTCCATTACATTTCAAGAAGATGATTTGTATAAAGGGGCCTTATCTGTGCTGAAATGGGCATACGGTCATTATGGTGATCAGCTCGTTTATGCATGCAGTTTTGGTATTGAAGGCATCGTCCTCATTGATTTGATTGCGAAGGTAAAAAAGGATGCAAGAATTGTCTTTTTAGATACAGGTCTGCATTTTAAGGAAACGTACGACACAATTGATGCGGTAAAGGAAAGATACCCGGGTTTAGATATTGTGCTGAAAACCCCTGAGCTGACGGTTGAGGAGCAAAACGAGCAGCATGGTGATCAACTATGGAAAACAGATCCTCAAAGCTGCTGTCATATGCGTAAGGTCATTCCTTTGCAAGAAGCGCTATCTGGCTATCCGGCATGGCTTTCTGGCTTAAGGAGAGAGCAGTCTCCTAAGCGAGCAGGGACGAACTTTTTAAATAAGGATGAAAAATTCAAATCAGTGAAAGTATGTCCGCTTATCCACTGGACGTGGAAGGACATATGGAGATATGCATCTAGAGAGGAACTTACTTATAATCCGCTACATGATCAGGGATATCCAAGTATCGGGTGTGCCCCGTGTACACAGCCAGCATTTACTGCCGAGGATCTGCGGTCTGGCAGATGGTCAGGCACAGCTAAGACTGAGTGCGGATTACATGAGTAAGGGAGCATAGTGTATGGAAATTGCCGCAATTTTATTTAGTTTATTTTTCGCTCTAAACATTGGCGCGAGTGGTGCAGCAGCTTCGATGGGTATCGCGTACGGATCAGGTGCGATTCGAAAGCCGATCTATGCACTCAGTGTATGTGCAGTTGGGATTTTAGCAGGTTCAGTTATTGGCGGTGGTGAGGTTGTCAAAACGATTAGCTCTGGAATTATGCCTGAATCCGTCATTACACTTGAAATTGTTTGTATTATTATTGGTTCTGCTGCATTATCACTCTTTATAGCGAATCTGATGGCCATCCCTTTATCAACGAGTGAGGTGACAGTAGGAGCTGTAGTTGGTGTCGCGGTCGCATATAAAGTATTGTATGTGAAATCCATTTTAGTCATTGTGGCATTTTGGGTTATCATTCCGCTTGTCGCCTTTCTTTTTACCTTTGTTGTAGTCAAAATCATCAGAATGTTCCCTAAACGTAAGCTGTCTAAAAAAGGAACAGTCATTTTATCCATTGTTTTAATCCTTAGTGGGTTTTTAGAAGCATTTTCAGCAGGTATGAACAATGTGGCAAATGCAGTCGGTCCACTTGTTGCCGCGGGCGTTTTGTCAGTTGGGCAAGGAACACTTTACGGCGGAATCTTCGTCGCCATTGGAGCCCTCTTGCTTGGCAGAAGAGTACTAGAAACAAATGGAAAGAAGATTACCCGCTATCAAACGGGCGAAGGGATATTGCTTTCCGGTACCGGTGCTGGACTTGTCATCGTCAGCTCTATTTTTGGGCTGCCAGTTCCACTTACCCAAATCACCTCCTCGTCTATCATTGGACTTGGCATGGCAAAAGGTGGACCTAATATTTTTCATAAACATGTGGTGAAAAAAATGCTGAAAGTGTGGGTAGTATCACCCTTTTTATCACTTAGTCTATCGTATTTGCTGGTGAGTCTTTTCTTAAAAGGGGACTATTACTCTATCTTTATCATGATGAGTGTACTGCTTGCCTCACTTGGTGCGCTAAGTCTGATGAAGGCAGTCAAAAATGAAAGCAGCTCGATTCATGAACAGGGCGGCGGGATTTAACGACAAATCCGACTATTTACATCTAATAAATATGAACATTGAGAGGAAGATGAACAAATGAGTTTAACACCACATGGTGGCGTATTAATTAATCGAGTAAATGAAGAGTATGACCTCAGCACGGCTGCAAAGGAAATTGAACTAGATGCTATCTCTTTTGCAGACCTTGAGCTCATAGCAATTGGCGGGTATAGTCCAATTGAAGGGTTTTTAACAAAAGCTGATTATGAAGCGGTTGTGAGCAGTATGCGGCTAGCAAGTGGTGTCGTTTGGTCTCTTCCTATTACACTGCCAGTGACAAAGGAAAAGGCAGCGGAAATCCATCGAGGCGAGATTGTGCGTCTATCGTATAATGGAACTGTATATGGCGTGATTGAAGTAGAGGATCAATACACACCAGATAAGGAAAAAGAAGCGGTGAATGTGTATAAAACTGATGACCGCAATCATCCAGGCGTGAAAAAATTATTTGAACGCGGTGATACGTACATTGGTGGTAAAATTACACTGACGAAACGAAGCGAAAAACCATTCCCTCAATTTACGTATGAGCCGGAAGAAACAAGACGTCATTTTAAAGAGAACGGCTGGAAAACGATTGTTGGTTTCCAAACGAGAAACCCTGTTCACCGTGCCCATGAATATATTCAAAAGACAGCACTTGAAACCGTCGATGGTTTGTTTTTAAATCCACTTGTCGGTGAAACAAAATCAGACGATATTCCGGCAGACGTGAGAATGAAAAGCTATCAAGTGTTATTGAACGGTTATTACCCAAAGGATCGCGTCTTTTTAGGTGTTTTTCCTGCGGCAATGCGTTATGCTGGACCAAAGGAAGCAATCTTTCACGCGCTTGTTCGTAAAAATTACGGCTGTACTCACTTTATTGTGGGAAGAGATCATGCAGGTGTTGGTGATTATTACGGCACATACGAGGCGCAGGAGTTATTTGAACAATTTACAAGCGAAGAAATTGGCATTACCCCGTTAAAATTTGAACATAGCTTCTACTGTAATACATGTGAAGCAATGGCAACACCAAAAACATGTCCTCACGATAAAAGCGAGCATGTCATTCTTTCAGGTACAAAGGTTCGAACGATGCTGAGAAACGGAGAATTACCGCCAAGCACGTTCAGCCGAAAAGAAGTCATTGAAACATTAATCGAAGGATTAAAAACGACGGTATCTTAATGGGAGGGTATGACATGAGCAACGAACATATCGTGTGGCATGATTCATCTATTACAAAAAAAGAATATCAACAGAAAAACAATCATAAAAGCGGCATTATTTGGCTCACAGGTCTAAGTGGATCAGGTAAATCTACAATTGCAAATGCAGCGGCTAGAGAGCTGTTTGAACAAGGTTATCAAGTCACTGTTCTTGATGGCGATAATGTGCGGCATGGTCTGAATAAAGATTTAGGGTTTTCAGATGATGACAGAAAAGAGAACATCCGACGTATCGGAGAAGTGGCGAAATTATTTGTTGAGCAAGGAACGATTGTCATCACGGCTTTTATTTCTCCATTTCAAGAAGACCGCCGCATTGTCAGACAGTTAGTTGAAGCGGGAGAATTTCACGAAGTGTTTGTGAAATGTGATCTGAACGTATGCGAAGAGCGTGACCCAAAGGGGTTATATAAAAAAGCTAGAAATGGCGAAATTCCATTTTTTACCGGGATTGATTCGCCGTATGAAGAGCCAGCTGCACCTGAGCTTGTTCTAGATACAGGTGAATTATCGCGTGAAGAGTCCAAACAGCGTCTTGTTGATTATGTAAAGGGAAAAGCGAAATAATCGCCTGATGGCAGGGGGAGAAAAGCACGATGGGGAAAGTATACATTGTGGGGGCTGGACCTGGGGATCCAGACTTAATTACATTAAAAGCCCTTAAGGCAATACAGCAGGCAGATGTCATTTTATATGATCGTCTTGTCAATCAAGAAATACTCGCCCACGCCAAACCCGAGGCGGAATTAATCTATTGCGGCAAGCTCCCGAATCATCATACGATGAGACAGGAAGCCATCAATGAAGCCCTTGTGACCCATGCAAAGGAAGGGAATGTTGTCGTCCGTCTGAAAGGCGGCGACCCCTTTGTATTTGGCCGCGGCGGTGAAGAAATCGAATGCTTAGCTGAGCACGGAATTCCATATGAAGTTGTCCCGGGGATTACCTCTGGTATTGCAGCAGCTGCTTATGCAGGCATTCCCGTGACGCACCGTGAATTCAGCTCGAATGTTGCGTTTGTCACGGGTCACTATCAAAAGGATGAGCATTTTGAAGAAAAGTGGGAGGCACTGGCTACAGGGATTGATACCCTTGTGATTTACATGGGCGTCAAAAACGTAGAAAGAGTGCAGCAGCTTCTTATAAAAAATGGACGTGATCCAGAAACGCCAGCAGCGTTTATACACTGGGGAACCACGACAAGGCAAAAGACGACTTGCTGCACTGTTAAGACACTGTCTGAAACCGTTGAAAAAGAAGGCATCGAGCATCCAAGCTTAATAGTTGTTGGAGATGTCGTTCATTTTCACCAAAAGCTGAACTGGTTTGAACCTGCCCTTATTGAGAAATGAGATTGATAAAGACAAGACACGTACATTGATCGTGTCTTTTCGTCTGAATAATACAAGTGAGAGGGAGGAGCCGCATGAAACAAGCTGTACTTTATGTTGGGCATGGAAGCAGGGTAAAAGAAGCACAAGATAAAGCCATTTCTTTTATGAAAAGCTGTATGCCATTAGTAGAAGCCGATATACAAGAAATTTGTTTTTTAGAACTAACAGCCCCTTCTATAGAGGAAGGCTTTGAAGCCTGTGTGAAAAAAGGAGCTACACACATTGCGATCGTCCCGCTCCTCCTTTTAACTGCTATGCATGCTAAATCGGATATTCCAGTTGAGATTGAGAAAGTTCAAAAACGATACCCGCAAGTGAAGGTCACATACGGGAAACCAATTGGGGTCAATCAAGAAGTGACAAAAGCAGTTGCTGCAAGAATTGAAGAAGCAGGATATCAAGGCGGGGAAGCACGTATTCTTTTAATTGGCCGCGGAAGCTCTGATCCAGATGTGAAGCGAGATGTGTTTGGCATTGCGGACGATGTCCGGCGCCTGCTTTCTTTTGCTGAGGTCTTGCCATGTTTTATTACAGCATGTGAGCCAAATTACCGAGATGTTCTTGCGCAATTAACAGCAGATGATGATGCGCCTGTTTATCTCGTTCCTTACTTGTTGTTTACGGGTATTTTAATGAAAGAGATTGAAAGCGAAGCGGCTCAGGCGAGAGAGAGGCTGAAAGCTGTCCGGGTATGCCGGTATATTGGCTTTCATCCGCATGTAAAAGCAGCTTATATTGAACGCGTGCAAGAAACCATTTTAAACAAAGACGATGTGTTTCATTTCCAAGGAGAAAGCCATGCTTCCAGTCCATCTTGATTTAACCAATCAACAAGTGCTCATCGCCGGCGGTGGAAAAATAGCCGCAAGAAGGGCAGAGGT
This sequence comes from Bacillus sp. FSL W8-0920, assembly GCF_038593215.1. Classification (NCBI taxonomy): domain Bacteria; kingdom Bacillati; phylum Bacillota; class Bacilli; order Caryophanales; family Bacillaceae; genus Bacillus; species Bacillus sp. FSL W8-0920. The sequence goes on from NZ_CP151974.1 coordinate 1,530,799, forward strand.
GCTATGCATAGAGCCTTGCCATATCACCATCGTGAGTCCTGATATTTCTAAAGAGATGGCGCGTCTCATTGATACATACAACCTGAATTGGAAAGAAAAGAAAGTGGAAGCTCAAGATGTAGAGGATGCTTTTTTCATTGTCGCTGCTACAAATGATCCGGCAGTAAATGAATGGATTGCACAAACAGCACGGCCTCACCAGCTTGTGAATTGTGTGAGCCAATCAGAGCTTGGCAATGTGATCGTGCCAAAGGTGGTCAAAGCAGGGAAAGTGACGATTTCAGTCTCTACAAGCGGTGCAAGCCCAGCCCGGACAAAACAGCTGGCTGCGGAAATTGAGACATTGCTTGAACAAGAGGATGTAGATGCACTTGATGCTCTCTATATCGAAAGAAAAAAACAACAAAGAAAAAGCCGATAAAATCTCTTGAAAGGATTTTATCGGCTTTTATTATTTTCGCAGCTTAAGAACCACATCTTCGTCAGGCGTGACAAATAATGTTTGCTGTTGATCATACGTCACAAATCCGGGCTTGGCTCCATTTGGTTTTTTCACATGCCGGATTTTCGTGTAATCGACAGGAACGGAGCTCGACTCCTTTGCCTTCGAGAAGTAGGCAGCGATTTGAGCCGCTTCAAGCAGCGTCTGTTCGTCAGGCGTTTGATGACGGATGACGACATGTGATCCAGGAATATCTTTCGTGTGCAGCCAAATATCGTCACGGGCAGCCGCCTTTGTGGTTAAATACTCGTTTTGTTTGTTGTTTTTTCCGACTAATATCGGAATCCCTTGAGACGATTCATACGTTTCAAGCTGAATGGCCGCCGCTTTTTTCTTTTTGGCGTTGCGCTTTTGTTTGGCGCGTAAATATTTCCCTTCAACAAGCTCTTCTCTCATTTCCTCTAAATCCTTCGGTGAGGCAGAGGACAGCTGCTGAATCAACTCATCAAAATAAGCAATCTCTTTATGTGTCCGCTCAATTTGCTCATTGACCGCTTCTACTGCATTTTTTGCCTTTTGATATTTTGTGAAATATGCTTGCGCATTTTCAGAAGGGGTTTTGTTTGTTTTGAGCGGTATTGTGATCTCTCCGCCATCTTCATCATAATAATTGATGACAGTCGCTTCTTTATCCCCTTTTTTGATGGCATAGATATTGGCTGTTAGCAATTCGCCATAGAGCTGGTATTTATGGGCATTTTGAGATTCTTCAAGGGTTCTGATTAGTTTTTTGAGCTTGTTTTCATTTTTCTTTTTTTCATTTACGACAAACCGTTCAAGGTCAGAAGCTTGTTGTTTCACTCTGTCTCTTTCAGCTTTGCCGAAATAAAAGCGGTCAAGCAGCTGGCTGAGAGAGTCGAATGTCTTCATCTCGCCTTGGACATGCTGTAGTTCTAATAAATAGAAATACTCCTTCCCATCTTTTCTTGTCAGCTGCGGGGTAAAGGAATGCATGCGAATCAGCTGGAACATGTCGACTAGTGTATTTGGAATTGTTTCCTGATTGGCAAGACCGGCCCTGTGTACAGCTTCCTTTGCAAACAGCGGAGAAACCCCAGAGAATGTATCGACAATTTGCTTTGTGATCATTCCTTCTTGAAAGCGTAAATGCTTTAAAATATCGTCCTTCGTTACTGCAAACGGATTTAATTTTTGCTGCGCAGGCGGCAGAAGGTATTCGTGCCCAGGAAGCACTGTTCGATAGCTGTTCACAGATGGAGAAAGATGCTTCAAGCCATCGATGATCTGCTGCGTGTCATCTTCGACAAGAATCAAATTACTATGCCTTCCCATGATTTCAATGTAGAGCTTTCGCGTCTGTTCGTCGCCAATTTCATTGCGGCTTCGTACATGAAGTACGATCACCCGGTCAAATCCAATTTGTTCAAAACGCTCAATAAATCCGCCCTCAAGATGCTTTCTAAGGAGCATACAAAACATTGGAGGTTCGCTTGGATTGTCATATTGCTGCTCTGTGAGCTGCACTCTAGCATAGCTCGGATGAGCGGATAAAAGGAGCTTATGATTCTTTCCGTTTGCCCGGATATGAAAAATCAACTCGTGCTTATATGGCTGATGAATTTTTGAAATTCTTCCACCAGTTAATGTCTCTTGCAATTCATTTGTCATACCATATGTAAAAATGCCGTCAAATGACATGTTGGATACACCCTCTTCTTTCACACAAATCTACTGAAAGAACCTTCCATTTCTCGTTCTTTAGGCAGTCTTATTATTATAGCATGATTTAGGACGAGTCTGAATAAACTGGCTTATAGAACACTGCATATGAGAGAGAACAAAAGAGGAGTGGACGAGGTCAAATGAATTGGCATGAACTGAACCAAACCGATTTATTAAAAACAATGAATACATCGATAGGTGACGGACTGTCAGAAAAAGATGTACAAAAACGGCTTGAAAAACACGGGCCAAATGAATTGCAAGAAGGGAAAAAGGCGTCAGCTCTGATCATTTTTTTAGCGCAATTTAAAGACTTTATGGTGTTAATCTTGCTTGCAGCAACGATCATTTCTGCTTTTCTAGGCGAATACATTGATGCAGTAGCCATTGTAGCGATTGTTCTGATTAATGGAGTGCTCGGCTTTTATCAAGAACGCCGGGCGGAAAAATCCCTTCAAGCACTAAAGGAATTATCAACCCCACATGTGTATGCAAGGAGAAATCATGAATGGATCAAGATCCCGTCTAAACATCTCGTGCCAGGGGATATTGTGAAATTTTCAAGCGGAGACCGGATTGGGGCAGATATTAGATTACTAGAAACAAAGAGTCTGGAAATCGAGGAGTCTGCTCTCACTGGCGAATCCATCCCAGCAGTCAAACACGCAAGTCCGCTTTCTAGCAATCATGTCTCGCTTGGAGATTTGACGAACATGGCCTTTATGGGGACGCTTGTCACTAGAGGAAGCGGCGTGGGCGTTGTCATTGGTACAGGAATGAATACAGCGATGGGACAAATTGCCGGTATGCTGGATGCTGCAGGGAATATGGAAACACCACTGCAAAGACGTCTCGAACAGCTGGGGAAAATCCTCATTGTGGCTGCTTTATTTTTAACGGTGCTCGTTGTGGTTCTTGGCGTTGTGCAAGGACATGATTTGTATCATATGTTCCTGGCGGGAGTATCACTTGCGGTTGCTGCCATTCCCGAAGGCCTGCCGGCAATTGTTACCGTCGCACTTTCCTTAGGAGTGCAGCGGATGATCAAACAAAAATCGATTGTCAGAAAGCTCCCAGCGGTGGAGACTCTTGGCTGCGCGTCGATCATTTGCTCAGATAAAACAGGAACCATGACGCAAAATAAAATGACTGTGACCCATGTATGGGCAGAGGGCAAAACGTGGAATATTTCTGGTACGGGCTATGAGCCATCTGGTGATTTCACCTTGAACGGAGAACTTGTCCATGTAGACAAACATCCAAGCCTGCAAAAGGTGTTATTATATGGGGCGCTTTGTAATACATCGACCATCGTTGAAAAAGATGGCGAAATGAGGCTTGATGGTGATCCGACAGAGGGTGCACTTCTCACCGCAGCACGTAAAGCGGGTTTTACAGAGCAATTCATCGAAGCAGGATTTCACGTGGTAGAAGAGTTTCCTTTTGATTCAGAAAGAAAGATGATGTCAGTCGTCGTCGAAACAAATCAAAAAGAGCGGTACGTCATTGCAAAAGGTGCGCCGGATGTCCTGATGAACCGTTCAAGCCATATCATGCACGGCGGACGCACAGCTTCATTTTCAACCACTCACAGGCAAGAAACAGAGGCTGCGATTCAAGGTTTAGCAAGACAGGCGCTGAGAACGATTGCCATTGCGTATAAAAAAGTTGGTCTGACCGAAACAATCACCACTGTCCAGCAGGCTGAAACTGATTTAACTTTTATCGGACTAGAGGGCATGATCGACCCGCCTCGTCCTGAAGTGAGACGAGCGATTAAAGAGTGCAGGGATGCGGGCATAAAAACAGTCATGATTACAGGGGATCACGTGGAAACAGCCAAAGCGATCGCAAAAGACTTGAGCCTTTTACCAAAGCAAGGAAAGGTGCTCGACGGAAAAGCGCTGGATCAGCTGAGTGACAAAGAGCTTGAGCAAACGGCTGAAAATGTATACGTCTTTGCACGGGTATCACCGGAGCATAAGCTGAGAATTGTGAAGGCCTATCAAAAAAATGGACATATTGTAGCGATGACAGGTGACGGGGTCAATGATGCGCCTGCAATTAAGCAAGCAGATATCGGTATCTCCATGGGCATCACTGGAACAGACGTAGCCAAGGAAGCGTCCTCTCTTATTTTACTTGATGACAACTTTGCGACCATTAAATCGGCCATTAAAGAAGGCCGAAATATTTATGAAAACATTCGTAAGTTTGTTCGCTATTTGCTCGCATCAAATGTGGGAGAAATTTTGGTTATGCTGTTTGCGATGCTTCTAGCGCTTCCGCTTCCTCTCGTTCCTATTCAAATTTTATGGGTCAACCTCGTCACAGATGGTCTCCCGGCGATGGCGCTTGGTATGGATAAGCCAGAAGGCGATGTCATGAAAAGGAAGCCGAGGAATATGAAAGAGGGGATTTTTGCTAGAGGGCTCGGCTGGAAGGTTGTATCTAGAGGGTTCCTCATTGGACTTGCGACCCTTTTAGCATTTATGTTTGTGTATCACCGTGATCCAAACAACCTGCCATATGCACAGACTGTTGCATTTAGTACGCTTGTGTTGGCGCAGCTCATTCATGTATTTGACTGCCGCAGTGAACGATCCATCTTTGAACGCAATCCATTCGGGAATCTCTACTTAATCGGTGCGGTTTTGTCATCACTTTTACTGATGTTTGTGGTCATTTATTATCCGCCGCTTCAGCCGATTTTCAAAACGGTGGCGATTGCACCAATTGATTGGCTGCTGATCATCGGTATGTCTGCACTGCCAACTTTTTTACTGGCAGGATCACTTTTGACAAGAAAAAAATAATTCGTTATGGTATAATTTTGAGGTAATAGTGTCTGCTATTACCTTTTTCATTTTATTAATATGAAAGAATTGGGTGTTTTGACATGATACGCAGTATGACGGGATTCGGCCAAGCGAGTAAAACGGATGGAGAACTGACAGTGTCAGTTGAGCTAAAATCGGTCAATCACCGTTTTAAAGAGGTTCATGCCCGTTTGCCGAGGCCGCTTTTATATTTCGAAGACACATTAAAAAAAATCATTCTTCGTCACGTGCAGCGCGGTAGAATTGAGCTGTTTGTTACGATTGAAGGCGGTAAACTAGCAAGCCGGTCCTTGCAGATCGACTGGCCGCTGCTTGATGAATACATGAAAGCCGCAAAAGATCTCGAGAAACGCTATCACATTTCAGGCATTCAGCATGCACATGACTTACTGGGGCTGGAGCATGCCGTTCAAGTAGAAGAATCGGCTAGCCGAAATGAGCAATTAGAGCAATTGCTGATGGAAGCTTGTGAAACGGCTGTCAAGGAGCTTTGCTTCATGAGAGAGCAGGAGGGAACATCACTTCAAAAAGACTGTGAGCTGAGGCTTTCTGAATTAGAGGCCTATACAGAAGAAATCAAAGTCTTTGCACCAGAGGTTGTGAGTCAGTATAAAGACAGGCTCAATCAGCGATTGCAAGAATGGATCGGAGAGGCGCTTGACGAAAGCAGATTGACAACAGAGGCTGCGATCTTTGCTGACCGCTGTGACATTACAGAAGAGATTACGAGATTGAAAAGTCACTTTCAGCAATTCCAGCAAATCTTGATGCAAGGCGGTGCTGCTGGCAGAAAACTTGATTTTCTTGTACAGGAGCTCAACCGTGAAGTGAACACCATTGGCTCAAAAGCGAACCATCATCATTTAACTAAGCTGGTGGTTGAAATGAAAAGTGCTATTGAAAAAATAAAAGAACAAGTGCAGAATATAGAATAGTCATTGTGTATGCTGTTTACAGTACGTCTCTTTCGGCGAGACTAGAGACGTTTATAATACAGGGGGACGTTAGAAGATGACCATAAAGTTGATCAATATCGGATTTGGAAACATCATTTCAGCGAATCGGATGATTTCGATCGTCAGTCCGGAATCAGCACCGATTAAACGAATGATACAAGACGCAAGAGATCGAGGCATGCTCATAGATGCTACATACGGAAGAAGAACCCGTGCTGTTGTCATTATGGACAGTGACCATGTCATCTTATCTGCCGTTCAGCCTGAGACTGTCGCGCAAAGACTTTCTGTAAAAGAAGAAATCATAGATGAAGGGCAGGGGTAATACGCCATTATGAAAGAAAGAGGACTTTTAATCGTTCTCTCTGGACCTTCGGGAGTTGGAAAAGGAACGGTCAGACAAGCCATTTTCTCCCAGGAAGATACGAGATTTGAATACTCAATTTCTGTGACAACACGTAAACCGCGTGAAGGTGAAAGAAATGGTGTCGATTATTTCTTTAAATCCAGGGAAGAATTTGAACATATGATTGAAAACAAAAAGCTGTTAGAATGGGCAGAGTATGTCGGGAATTACTACGGCACGCCTGTTGACTATGTAGAACAGACATTAAGCGAAGGAAAAGATGTTTTCCTTGAAATCGAAGTGCAAGGTGCACTTCAAGTAAGAGAAGCATTCCCAGAAGGTCTTTTTATTTTCCTTGCACCGCCTAGTCTTTCAGAACTTCAGAACCGCATCATTACACGTGGTACAGAGTCTGAGGAGCTCATTCGAAATCGAATGGCTGCTGCAAAAGAAGAGATTGAAATGATGGATGCTTACGACTATGTCGTGGAAAACGATGATGTCGAGCTTGCTTGTGAAAGAATCAAAGCGATCGTCCTTGCAGAACACCTGCGCAGAGACAGAGTCGCACCAAGATATAAAAAAATGCTGGGGGTAGAATAAACTATGTTAGATCCTTCAATTGACTCATTGATGAACAAACTTGATTCAAAATACACACTTGTGACAGTATCTGCACGCCGTGCACGTGAAATGCAGATCCACCAAGATCAGCAAATCGAAAATACGAAATCTTACAAATTTGTAGGTAAAGCACTTGAAGAAATCGATGCCGGTCTTTTGACATTTGAAAAAGAGGATCAAGTATAACACATCGCTTCTGCTATGCAGATACGATACGTTCAAAAAAGTCAAAACTATGATTGGTTTTGACTTTTTTGAATTGTAGACGAATTTGTGAAAAAGGCCGTTAAGGGGGACAAACAAATGTTACAGTCAAAAAATATTTTGCTCGGCGTCAGCGGAGGAATCGCCGTATATAAAGCAGCTGCACTTACTAGTAAACTCGTACAGGCGGGCGCAAATGTAAGAGTGATTATGACGGAATCTGCTCGTGAGTTTGTGTCTCCGCTTACCTTCCAAGCTCTGTCTCGACATGAGGTGTATGTGGATACATTTAAAGAAAACAATCCAAAAGTCATTGCGCATATTGACGTAGCTGACTGGGCCGATCTCATTCTTGTTGCCCCTGCAACAGCACATACGATTGGTAAAATGGCGGCAGGGCTTGCAGATGATATGCTCACGACGACCTTACTTGCTTCAACTGCTCCTGTATGGATCGCGCCAGCTATGAATGTGCATATGTATGATCACCCGGCTGTAAAGCGGAACATTCGCACATTATATGAGGACGGCTACCGGTTTATTGAACCGAGTGAAGGTTATTTAGCCTGTGGCTATATTGGAAAAGGGCGATTAGAGGAGCCTGAAAAAATAGTTGAGCACATCCGTGCTTTTTTCGAAGAGCCAAAAAACTTACCGCTTTCAGGTAAAAAAGTCGTGGTGACAGCAGGTCCTACACGAGAAGTCATCGATCCTGTGCGTTTCTTTACAAATCGATCGTCTGGAAAAATGGGCTATGCGATTGCAGAGGCTGCGCAGCAAATGGGGGCTGATGTCACGCTTATTTCAGGACCTGTTTCTTTAACGGCACCTAATCATGTACATGTGGTGCACGTTGAATCGGCAGAGGACATGTATCAAGCCGCATTAGCTGTGTACGAGGAAGCGGACCTTGTCATTAAATCAGCAGCAGTCGCCGACTATACCCCTGTGACCTCATATCCTCATAAAATGAAAAAACAGGACGGCGGCTTAGAAATTGAATTCACCCGGACAAAAGATATTTTAAAAGAGCTGGGGAAAAGAAAAGAGCATCAAGTGCTTGTCGGTTTTGCAGCTGAAACGCAGGATGTAGAATATTATGCGAAAAAGAAAATCGAATCCAAGCATTTAGATATGATTGTGGCCAACAATGTCACAAAAGAAGGTGCAGGCTTTGGCACAGACACAAATGTAGCAGCAATCATCAAAGCAGATGGTACAACAACAGAACTGCCAATGATGAGCAAAAAAGACCTCGCTTTTGAAATCTTAAAGGAGGCAAAACAGCTGTTGCCAAAAGAGCGTGATCGCGCATGATTGCTGAAGTCATCGTAGATGTCACAACGAAAGCCATTGACCGGCCATTCGATTACCGTGTACCAGATCGATTCAAAGATCTCGTCAAAGCGGGAATGAGGGTGGTCGTTCCCTTTGGCCCGAGGAAGATTCAAGGGTTTGTGACAAAAGTCAAAGAAGAAACAGACGTAAAAACAGGAAGCATAAAGGACATTGTCGATTTATTTGATTTATCACCTGTTCTGACAGATGAGCTATTGGAGCTTTCCCACTGGCTGACGGAAAAAACATTGTCCTATCACATTACGGCACTTCAATCGATGCTGCCTGCAGCCATGAAGGCGAAGTATGAAAAAGAAATTCAAGTGCTGTCAGATGAAGAACTTCCGCAGTCATTGAAAGAGCTTTTCGGTCAGCGAGATAGCATTCTTTACGCTGACATCCCAGCCGAACAACTAAAACAGATTCAAAAGCATGTCCAAAAAGGTCATCTAGAGGTAAGGTATCACGTCTCGCAAAAATCTGGAAAGAAAAAAGTGCGCACGCTCCAACTAGCTGCATCAAAAGATAAGCTTGAAGAAAAACAGCAGCAGCTGAAAAAAAATGCGGTGAAACAAAAGGCTCTGCTCTCCTTTTTGCTTCAAGCGAGTGAGACGACCTTTTTAGCGAAAGACTTGCAGCAGCAAACAGGCGCGAGTTCTCAAACGCTTAAAACCTTTATTCAAGAAGGGCTGCTAACAGAAAGCTATGAAGAGGTCTACCGGGATCCTTATCGTGACCGGGCATTTACACCTTCTGCTTCACTTGACCTTATGCCAGAACAAGCAGAAGCGGCAAAACATATACATCAAGCAGTCAGTGATGACCGGCATGAAACCTTTCTGCTGCACGGGGTGACAGGAAGCGGTAAAACGGAAATATACTTGCAGACGATTGATCATGCCCTACAAAAAGGAAAAGAAGCGATCGTCCTCGTTCCAGAAATCTCGTTAACCCCTCAAATGGTTCAGCGGTTTAAAGAACGATTCGGTTCAAATGTGGCTGTACTTCACAGCGGCTTATCGACAGGGGAAAAATATGATGAATGGCGGAAAATCCACCGCAAGGAAGTCAAACTTGTCGTGGGCGCGAGATCGGCTGTTTTCGCACCATTTGAAAATCTAGGCATGATTATCATAGATGAAGAGCATGAATCTTCTTATAAACAAGAGGAAATGCCTCGTTATCATGCCAAGGACGTCGCCATTGAACGAGCCAAAAAGCATCGATGCCCAGTTGTTTTAGGTAGTGCAACTCCTTCACTTGAAACCTACGCGCGTGCCAAAAAAGGCGTGTTTACATTGCTGACGCTCAAAAACCGAGTCAACCAGCAGCAGCTGCCGCACGTTTCGTTAATTGATATGAGAGAAGAATTGAGAAATGGCAACAGGTCCATGTTTTCAGAAGAATTAATGCTCAGATTAAAGGAAGTGCTTGAAAGAAAAGAACAAGCCGTCTTATTTCTGAATAAAAGGGGCTATTCATCCTTTGTGATGTGCCGTGATTGCGGATATGTGGAGCAATGTCCTCATTGCGAAATTTCTCTCACCTATCACCGCTATCAAAAACGGCTGAAATGCCATTATTGCGGTCACGAGGCACCGGTGCCAGCTGAATGTCCAGAATGCCATAGTGAGCATATTCGCTATTTTGGTACGGGTACACAGCGTGTAGAAGAAGAGCTGACAAAAGTACTGCCAGAGGCAAGAGTCATCCGAATGGATGTGGATACAACGTCGCGTAAAGGTGCTCATGAAAAGCTTCTCACATCTTTTGGCAATAAAGAAGCAGATATTTTGCTCGGGACGCAGATGATTGCAAAAGGGCTAGATTTCCCAGATGTCACACTTGTTGGTGTTCTAAGTGCGGATACGTCTCTTCATATCCCTGATTTCCGTTCAAGTGAAAAAACATTTCAGCTTCTCACGCAGGTCAGCGGCAGGGCAGGACGACATGAAAAAGCGGGCTCTGTGATCATTCAATCGTATACACCTTCTCACTATAGTATTGAATTAACGCAGCAGCATGACTACGAAGCCTTTTATGAACAGGAGATGCTGCATCGCCGCCACCAGTCCTATCCGCCGTATTACTTTTTGGCGATGGTGACAGTATCACATGAGGAAGTGACGAAGGCAGCGCATGTCACGGATCAAATTGTTCAGTTCCTAAAAATGAACTGTGCACCGAATACAAGAATTCTTGGTCCGGCTGCATCACCAATCGCTAAGATCAAAGATAGATATCGATATCAATGCGTGATAAAATACAAAAGGGAAAATGAACTGGCAAGTTTACTACGGAAAATACAAGATCATTATCAAAAGGAAATGGAACAAAAACAATTGATGATTTCAATAGATATGAATCCATATATGATGATGTAAAACGGAGGGCTTTAAGTGGCAGTCAAACCAATAGTCATGCATCCGGCTGAAGTACTCGAACAAAAGGCAGAGCCTGTCGATACGTTCGATAAAAAGCTCAAAAAACTGCTTGATGATATGTATGATACAATGCTTGAGCTAGATGGAGTCGGACTAGCAGCACCACAAATCGGCATTTCACAAAGAATTGCTGTTGTCGATATCGGAGAAGAAACGGGCAGAATTGATTTAGTGAATCCCGAGGTTCTTGAAGTGAAAGGAAGTCAAACAGATATTGAAGGCTGCCTGAGCTTTCCATCTTTATACGGCACAGTAGAAAGACCGAGCTATGTGAAGGTAAAAGCCTTTGATAAGAAAGGCAAACCATTTACAATAGAAGCAGAAGGATTTTTAGCAAGAGCCTTATTGCACGAAATTGATCATTTAGACGGCATATTATTTACGTCGAAAATCATTCAAACCTATACAGAAAAAGAACTTGCGGAAATGGAAGGGTGAAGAAAATGGCACGTATTGTATTTATGGGAACCCCTGATTTCTCAGTACCTGTGCTGCAGACACTTATAACAGAAGGATACGAAGTTGTCGGGGTCGTCACGCAGCCAGATCGCCCGAAAGGCAGAAAACGAGTACTCACGCCGCCTCCTGTGAAAGTAGAAGCCTTAAAGCACGGCATTCCGGTCTTGCAGCCTGAAAAGGTACGCCTTGATGAAGAAATTGATAAAGTGCTTGCCTTAAAGCCAGATTTAATTGTCACGGCGGCATTTGGACAAATTCTACCAAAACGATTACTAGATGAACCTCAGTTCGGCTGTATCAATGTACATGCCTCGCTGCTGCCAGAACTAAGAGGGGGCGCGCCGATCCATTATGCGATCCTTCAAGGCAAAAAGAAAACAGGCGTCACGATCATGTACATGGTGGAACGGCTCGATGCAGGGGACATGATCAGTAAAGTAGAAGTGGAAATCGACGAATTAGACAATGTCGGTACATTACATGATAAATTAAGTGTAGCAGGCGCCGCACTATTGAAAGATACTGTGCCGAATGTTCTAAGCGGATCTATTTCTCCAATTCCGCAAAATGAAGAAGCGGCAACGTATGCACCTAATATAAAGCGAGAGCAGGAAAGGTTAGACTGGACAAAGACCGGAGAAGAGCTTTACAACCAAGTTCGCGGCTTAAATCCGTGGCCAGTTGCCTATACTGAATGGAACGGGGCTCATCTAAAAGTATGGGAAGCGAAAAAAGTTCCACTCGAAGCGCAAGAAGAACCTGGGAAAGTGATTGAGCTTCAAAAAGAAGGTCCAGTCATTGGAACTGGGAATAAACAAGGCCTTTTATTAACAGGTGTGCAGCCAGCTGGTAAGAAAAAAATGAGCGGCGAAGACTTCCTAAGAGGCGCAAATATCGAAATGGGACAGAAATTAGGGTTAATAAATGAAGAAAAGTAATGTGAGAGAAGTAGCGCTGGACGCTTTAATCAAACTCGAACAAAACCAAGCTTATAGTAATTTGCTTTTGCAGTCAGTCATGAAAGACAAAGACTTGGCTGATCAGGACAAACCGCTCTTAACAGAGCTTGTGTACGGTACACTGCAAAACAAGCTGGCATTAGATTATATGCTGGCACCATTTGTGAAAAAACCGCAAAAGGTGGCTCCGTGGGTCATGCAGCTTTTGCGGATGTCCCTTTATCAAATGGTCTACCTTGAAAAGATTCCAGATCGTGCAGCCATCCATGAAGCGGTTGAGCTAACGAAAAAGAGAGGGCACAAGGGCATTTCTTCACTTGTGAACGGCGTTCTTCGATCCGTGCAAAGAGAAGGCGTTCCGGCTTTTGATGACATCAAAGATCCAGTCAAGCGGCTTTCGATTGAGACAAGCCACCCATTATGGCTCGTGCAGGAATGGGTTCAGTCGTACGGATTTGAAGCGGCAGAAAGCATGTGCCGCATTCATTTAGTACCGCCAAAGCAAACCCTTCGTGTCAATCGAATGAAAACGGAGCGCACAGCACTGCAGCAAGAACTGCTGGATGCCGGAATTGAAACGGAGCTTGGCGACTTATCTGAAGATGCACTTAAGCTGATGAAAGGGTCTATCGTTTCAACCCCTTCTTTTCAAGAAGGCTATGTGACCATTCAAGATGAAAGCTCAATGCTTGTCGCAAGAGCACTAGACCCTCAGCCGGGAGAAGCTGTGCTTGACGCCTGTGCGGCTCCAGGCGGAAAATCAACACATATCGCAGAGCGTATGAACGACGAAGGACAAATTGTTTCACTTGATTTGCACGAACATAAAGTGAAACTCATCAAACAAGCAGCAAAACGCCTGAACCTTACTCAGATTGAAGCAAAAGCGCTTGATGCAAGGAAGGCAAAAGACGATTACAGCGAAGCTTCATTTGACCGGATTCTGATTGATGCGCCGTGTTCTGGTTTTGGCGTCATTAGACGAAAACCAGATATGAAATATACAAAGTCTCCAGAAGACTCAGCAAGGCTTGCTGCAATTCAGCAGGCAATCTTAAAAGAAACAGCTCCGCTTTTAAAGCCTGGCGGAACCCTTGTATATAGTACATGTACAATGGACCCAACAGAAAATCAACAAGTGATTCATGCGTTTTTACAAGAACACCAAGACTTCGAACCCGATCTATCTCTTAATGAACGGCTGCCTGAGCAGGTTGCTCCGTTTGTTCAAAACGGAAGTGTGCAAATTCTTCCTCATTATTTCGGAACAGATGGTTTCTTTATTTGCAGCATGAGAAAGAAGGGATAAAAAATGACAGAACAAAAAGTAAGAAAAGAACTGAAAACAGATATGCCGTCGATCTATTCATTTGAGCTTCACGAAATGAAAGAATGGTTAAAAGAACAAGACGAAAAGCCTTTCCGCGCAGCTCAAATTTTTGAGTGGCTTTATGAGAAACGTGTGACATCCTTTGATGAAATGTCTAACCTCTCCAAAGATTTAAGAGAAAAATTAAAAGATCAATTTACAATCACAACATTAAAAACCGTGATCAAACAAACGTCTCAAGACGGAACGATCAAGTTTTTATTTGAACTGCATGATGGTTATACAATTGAAACAGTGCTTATGCGTCATGAATATGGAAACTCTGTCTGTGTGACAACACAGGTTGGCTGTAGAATTGGCTGTACATTCTGTGCATCTACACTCGGCGGTTTAAAACGAAACCTTGAAGCCGGAGAAATCGTTGCACAAGTATTAAAAGTACAGCAGGCACTTGACGAAACAGACGAGAGAGTCAGCTCTGTTGTCATCATGGGAATTGGCGAACCGTTTGATAACTTTGAAGAAATGCTTGCTTTCCTTAAAATCATCAACCATGATCATGGCTTAAATATTGGTGCACGCCATATTACGGTTTCGACAAGCGGAATCATTCCAAAGATCTATCAATTCGCTGATGAGCAAATGCAAATCAACTTTGCTGTGTCATTGCACGCACCGAACACAGAGATCAGAAGCCGCCTAATGCCGATTAATAAGGCATATAAGCTGCCAAAATTAATGGAAGCCATCGAATACTACATTCAAAAGACGGGTAGACGTGTCAGCTTTGAATACGGCCTGTTTGGCGGAGTAAATGATCAAGTTCACCATGCAGAAGAACTTGCAGACCTATTAAAAGGAATCAAGTGCCACGTGAACCTCATTCCGGTGAACTATGTACCAGAGAGAGATTATGTGAGAACACCTAGAGAACAAATCTTCCTATTTGAAAAAACGCTAAAAGAACGAGGCGTAAACGTAACGATTAGACGAGAGCAAGGCCATGACATTGATGCTGCTTGCGGTCAGCTAAGAGCGAAGGAGCGTCAGGAAGAGACGAGGTGACGAATGTTGATAAGGGCAGCCTTTCTTACCGATACAGGAAAAGTCCGTCAGCATAATGAAGATGATGCAGGTATTTTTGAAGCAAAAGAAGATTCACTTCTCGCTGTTGTAGCAGACGGCATGGGAGGTCATCTTGCTGGTGATGTCGCCAGCAAGATGGCAGTCTCTTCTTTAAAAGAATACTGGGAAGAAACATCTTCAATTCCAGAAAAGCCAGCCGATCAAGAAAGCTGGTTAATCTCAAAAATCAGTGACATTAATGACCAAGTTTATGAACATGCGCAAAACAATGAGGAGTGCCAAGGAATGGGGACGACTATTGTATGCGCGCTCGTTCATTTGCAAACGGTCACAATTGCGCATATTGGAGACAGCCGCTGCTACCTGCTAAGAGAAGGAGCGCTGACCCAATTAACAGATGATCATTCACTCGTGAATGAGCTTGTGAAAACAGGTGAAATTTCAAAAGCGGATGCAGAATATCATCCAAGAAAAAATGTGCTCACGAAAGCATTAGGAACAGATAAACAGGTTCAAATTGATGCACGTACTTTTGAAGTGGACCCAGGAGATCAAATCCTGCTTTGCTCAGATGGTCTATCGAATAAAGTAGAAGAAGAGAATTTGACTCATATATTAACGCAAATGACCGCGCCAGAGGAAAAAGTAACAGAGTTAATACAAACAGCGAATGACAACGGCGGTGAAGATAACATTACAGCAGTACTGTTAGAAATCTCCTCCCAGCCAGAGGAGGGTGACAGCAAGTGTTGATCGGAAAAAGGATCAGCGGCCGTTATCAGATTCTTCGCGTCATAGGCGGAGGCGGAATGGCCAACGTCTATTTGGCGGAGGATATGATTTTAGATCGCGAAGTAGCGATTAAAATTTTGCGGTTTGACTTTGCGAGCGATGATGATTTTATTAGACGTTTCCGGCGGGAAGCGCAGTCAGCTGCAAGCTTAGATCATTCGAATATTGTCAGCATCTACGATGTTGGGGAAGAAGATGACATTTATTATATTGTCATGGAATATGTCGAAGGGATGACGCTGAAAGAATACATACACGCCAATGGCCCGCTTCATCCGAAAGAAGCCGTTCGCATCATGGAGCAAGTCGTTGCGGCGATGGAAGAAGCCCATGCGAAACAGCTCGTCCACCGAGACATTAAGCCTCACAATATATTAATAGACAATATGGGGAACATCAAAGTCACTGATTTTGGGATTGCCATGGCACTCAGCTCAGCGACCATTACCCATACAAATTCTGTCCTAGGCTCCGTGCACTACTTGTCTCCAGAACAAGCACGCGGGGGTCTTGCAACGAAAAAATCAGACATCTATTCACTTGGGATTGTGCTCTATGAACTCATCTCAGGACGCATGCCATTTGAAGGAGAATCGGCTGTCAGTGTTGCACTGAAGCATTTGCAATCAGAGCCACCATCTGTGAGAAGATGGAATCCTTCTGTTCCACAAAGCGTGGAAAACATCATTTTAAAGGCGATGGCCAAAGATCCATTTTATCGATATGAAGATGCATCTGAAATGCAAAAAGACTTAAAAACCGCTTTCGATCCAGCCAGATTAAAAGAAAAACGCTTTGTTATTGAAGAAGACCATGAAGCAACGAAAGCGATCCCAATCATTCAAGATCATCAAATCGATCAAGACAATGAAAAAACAGCCGTCCATCCGGCTCAAAAACCGAAGAAAAAAGAGAAACAAAAGCCGAAAAAGAAACGAAAAAAATGGCCATGGATTGTGGCATCCATCTTATTTATATTGACTGCTGCGTCAATTTTAGCCATCACTGTGTTTCCAGGGCTGCTTTTTCCAAAAGATGTGGAAGTCACAGATGTATCTGGCATGACGGTTGAAAAAGCAGAAGATACCTTAAAGAAAGCTGGGTTTACCGTCGCTTCGGAGTCAATAGAGATCGCTGATGAGAAAATTGAAAAAGGTCTCGTCGTCAAAACAGACCCGAAAATCGGCACAAAGGTCAAAGAAGGAACAGAGATTCAGCTTTACGAAAGTACTGGCAAGGAAAAGACCGAATTACCTGATGTTACAGGCGAAAAGGTTGATAAAGCAAAAGAAATATTAGAGAAAAAAGGATTTAAACAGGTCGTTGTGGAGGAAGTGAATGATAATGACACCGAGTCTGGGATTGTCATGGAACAGAGTCCTTCCGCGAATACTGAGCTTGTAGCAGCAGATGAAGAAGTCACGTTGACTGTCAGCATAGGTCCTGCCGATATTACATTACGTGATTTAACGACGTATAGTAAGCAAGCGGCATCGAATTATTTAGAGGATAACGGCTTAAAGCTCGATGAAAAAGAAGCGCATTCTGACGATGTGCCAAAAGGCGAGGTCATGAAGCAGGAACCAGGAGCAGGAACGGCTGTTAAACCAGGTGATACGGTCAAGATTACATTCTCTCTTGGACCGAAGGAAAAACCAGCTAAAACGGTAACTGAAAAGATTGAGATCCCTTATGAACCAGAAGCGGAAGGGCAGGAGATGAATGTCCAAATTTCCATTGATGATGCGGAGCATAGCATCTCTGATTCATACGAAAGCTTTAAAATCACTGCGCCGACTGAACGGACCATTAAATTTAAGATTGAACCAGGTCAAAAAGGATATTATCAAGTGACGGTTGATGATAAAGTCGTCAGCTCGAAAACGATCGAATACCCTGATGATGAATAAAGGAGGGACTTTATGCCTGAGGGCAAAATTATTAAAGCATTAAGCGGATTCTACTATGTGCTGGATGAGTCGCAAGAGAGTGGAAAAGTAGTTCAGTGCAGAGCGAGAGGCATCTTTCGAAAAAACAAAATTACACCTCTTGTTGGCGATTACGTCGTGTATCAAGCAGACAATGATAAAGAAGGCTACTTATTAGAAGTAAAAGAACGGACAAACGAACTTGTTCGTCCGCCTATTAGTAACGTTGATCAAGCGGTACTTGTTTTCTCAGCGGCAGAACCAGCCTTTAGCACCTCACTTTTAGACAGATTTTTAGTGCTTGTAGAAGCCAATCATATTGAGCCGATTATCTGTATCACTAAAATTGACTTATTGAAAACAGACGAAGAGCGTGAAACCATCAAGGCATATGCAGACGACTATCGGCAAATTGGTTATGAGGTTCATTTAACCTCTACGATTGAAGGAGATGGCATTGAGAAGCTGACCCCGCATTTTCACAATAAAATCACGGTATTTGCCGGTCAGTCTGGTGTAGGCAAGTCCTCCCTTTTAAATGCGATGAGTCCTGAATTGGCGCTGAAAACAGATGATATCTCATCCCATCTCGGACGAGGAAAGCATACGACAAGACATGTCGAACTCATTCGAACAGCAGACGGGCTCATTGCAGATACTCCGGGCTTTAGCTCGCTCGAATTTACTGGCATCGAAGCAGAAGATCTAGGTCTATACTTTTTAGACATTAGAGACCGGAGTGCAGATTGCAAATTTCGAGGCTGCCTGCATGTGAAAGAGCCTGGCTGTGCGATAAAAGATGCGGTCGAGCATGATCAAATCAAAGAATATCGCTATCAGCATTATTTAGAGTTTTTAACTGAAATCAAAGACAGAAAGCCGAGGTACTAAATCATGGTTTATATTGCCCCTTCCATTTTATCGGCCGATTTTGCCAATTTGGAGAAAGATATCCGTGATGTGGAACAAGGCGGTGCAGATTACATTCACATCGATGTCATGGACGGTCATTTTGTTCCGAATATGACATTTGGGCCAAATGTCGTTGAAGCGATCAGACCGCATACGCGTCTGCCGCTTGATGTTCACTTAATGATTGAGCAGCCAGATCGGTATATTCCTGCATTCGCAAAAGCAGGCGCTGATATTATCTCTGTTCATGTGGAAGCTTGTCCGCACTTACACCGAACAATACAACATATGAAAGAACAAGGTGTAAAAGCAGGGGTCGTCTTGAATCCGCACACACCTGTTTCTCACATTGAGCATGTATTAGAAGATGTGGACCTTGTGTTATTCATGACAGTGAACCCTGGTTTTGGGGGACAGGCATTTATTCCATCTGTCCTCACGAAGGTAAAAGAAGTAAAAGCACTGAGTGAACAAAAGGGCTTAACCGATTTACTAATAGAAATAGACGGCGGTGTCAATGTAGAGACTGCAAAGAGTTGCAAAGAAGCAGGCGCTAATTTACTAGTAGCGGGCTCTGCGGTATATGGTAAAGAAAACCGCGCAGCAGCGATCCAGGCAATTCGAGAAGCGTAAAGGAAGGAACCAAAGTCATTGTGATCTTTGGTTCTTTTTACATGGAGAGGAGCGTGTATCATGCACATACATATCGTAGCCGGCGGTCCTTTTGAATACATCCCGCCACTTGAACGTGAAGCATCACAGGAGGATGTTCTCTGGATTGGCGTAGACCGTGGAACCCTCTTCTTACTAGAGCACGGTATTACCCCTGCCAAAGCCTTTGGTGATTTTGACAGTGTGACAGAAAAAGAGCTTCGGGAGCTGAAAGAGAAATTGCCTGCTCTGAATGTATTTCAAGCTGAAAAGGATGAAACCGATTTAGAGCTTGCACTGAACTGGGCACTAAGTCAGCACCCAGCACATATTTACATCTATGGTATTACAGGAGGAAGGGCGGATCATTTTCTAGGAAATATCCATCTTCTTTACAAAGGGATTCAGCACAAGCAGAATATCACCCTTGTAGACAAACAAAATATCATTCAAATGTTTGAACCTGGTACATACGAAATAAAAGAAGATCAGGATAAAAAATATGTATCGTTTTTACCCTTTGGAACACCGGTTGAAAAGCTGACGTTAAAAGGTTTCAAATATCCTCTGAAAAATTGTCATATTGAGCCTGGTTCCACACTATGTATTAGTAACGAACTCATCCACTCAAATGGTACTTTTTCTTTTCATGAAGGCATATTAATAATGGTAAGAAGCAAAGATTGACCAACCTATCAATGTGGATGGCTGATTAAGCTCAATTGTGCTGCAAGCGGTACTTTTAGGAGGGGGACAAAATGAAATTTTATACAATCAAACTGCCTAGATTTCTTGGCGGCATTGTCCGTGCGATGCTTGGTTCATTTAAGAAAGATTAATGAGTAATCTCCTTTATTTCCACATAAAAACGCCTGCTACAAGTTATTGTAGCAGGCGTTTACTCTTGCTTATACACGCTCAACTTTACCAGATTTCAAAGCTCGAGCTGATACATATACTCTTTTAGGCTTACCGTCCACTAGAATACGAACTTTTTGAAGGTTCGCGCCCCATGTACGTTTTGTAGAGTTCATTGCGTGAGAACGATTGTTCCCAGCTTTTGTTTTTCTGCCTGTAATAACGCATTTACGTGCCATTTGTTTCCCTCCTAACTGCGAAAACATCATCATATTCTTCATATACGTACTTAGAGATGCCTCAAGATACTTTAATAATTTACCACAGCTTCAAGGGGTTTGCAAGGATTGTTTACTCCTCTTTCAAGAAAAATACCTTGACATCTTGATAAAAAATCAAGGCTATAGTATAAGTAGGATTGGGTCGGATTGAATGATTTCTTTTAAAAAGAAGGGTCTTATAGTAAAATAGTGATAACTCAGGGCAATTTCTCAAAAAGGGGGAACCAATGTGTCCATTGAACTTAGAACGAAATACGGACAAATTGATATATCAAATGAAGTCATTGCAATGGTGGCAGGAGGAGCTGCGATCGATTGCTATGGTATTGTTGGGATGGCGTCCAAAAATCAAATCAAGGACGGCTTGACGGATATTCTCCGTAAAGAGAACTTCAGCCGGGGTGTTCTTGTGCGTCAAAAAGAAGACCGCATTCATATTGATATGTACATCATCGTCAGCTACGGTACAAAAATATCAGAAGTCGCACATAATGTTCAAACGAAAGTCAAATATACGATTTCTCACACAGTTGGACTTTCTGTTGATTCGGTCAACATTTATGTACAAGGAGTAAGAGTTACGAACCCGTAGTAAGGAGGAAATATATTGTCTATTAGAAATCTTGATGGCCGCTCATTTGCAAAAATGATTCTTGCAGGTGCTCACCATCTTTCTCAAAACGCACAAATTGTGGATGCGTTAAATGTTTTTCCAGTGCCAGACGGAGACACGGGGACAAATATGAATTTGTCAATGACTTCAGGGGCAAAAGCAGTTGAAGAAACAAATACCGATCATATTGGGAAGGTCGGCGTGGCCTTGTCAAAAGGGCTATTGATGGGCGCAAGAGGAAACTCAGGCGTCATCCTATCACAGCTCTTTAGAGGTTTCAGTAAAAATATAGAACAAAAAGAGACGATTGACGCCAAAGAATTTGCCCTTGCCTTACAGGCAGGTGTCGATACAGCATATAAAGCCGTGATGAAGCCGATTGAAGGGACCATCTTAACGGTCGCAAAGGATGCAGCAAAGAAAGCGGTTGCTGTTTCAGTAACAGAAAAAGACATTGATCGCGTTCTTGAGTTAACGATTGAGGAAGCGAGAGCATCACTTGATCGAACGCCAGATCTACTTCCTGTTTTAAAAGAAGTAGGCGTTGTCGATAGTGGAGGTAAGGGACTTCTCTGCGTATATGAAGGTTTCCTTGCTTCATTAAGAGGAGAGGACCTCCATCTGAAAGCGGCCTCTTTGCCAACGTTAAAAGAACTTGTCAGTGCAGAGCATCATAAAAGTGCACAAAGCCATATGAACACTGAAGATATTGAATTTGGTTATTGTACTGAATTTATGGTGAAATTTGAAGAAGAGAAACAGTCCTTTGATGAGAATGCCTTCAGAGAAGACTTAAGCGAATTCGGAGATTCACTTCTTGTGGTATCTGATGAAACGCTGGCGAAAGTTCATATTCATGCAGAGCAGCCTGGAGATGTCTTATCCTATGCACAGCGCTACGGCAGCCTGATCAATATGAAAATTGAAAACATGAGAGAGCAGCATAGCTCGATTGTGAACGAAGAAAAAGAACATGCGCCCGCTGCACCAAAGGCACCTGCTGCTGAAAAACAGCGCTTTGGAGTCGTCAGTGTCGCAATGGGAGAAGGAATTGCTGACTTGTTTAAAAGTATCGGAGCTTCCGTCGTCATTGAAGGCGGACAGACGATGAACCCAAGTACAGAAGACATTGTCACAGCAATTGAAAGCGTACATGCCGAAACCGTCTTTATCTTACCTAATAATTCTAATATTGTCATGGCAGCGAAACAGGCGGCAACTGTCTCGAGTCGTGAGGTTGTTGTCATTCCAACGAAGACCGTTCCTCAAGGAATGTCGGCACTTCTTTCTCTCAATGAAGCAGCTTCAAATGAAGACAACGAAGCGGCGATGCTAGAAGCGATTGACCACGTGAAAAGCGGCCAAATTACCTTTGCGGTGAGAGATACCCAAATTGATGGAATCGACATTGCCAAAGGAGATTATATGGGTCTCTTTAACGGAAAAATCACCTTAACTGCGAAAAATCAATTAGATGCAGCAAAAGAACTTTTGACCAAAATGGTGACAGAAGATGATGAGATTGTTACGATCATTAAAGGGGAAGATGCATCATCTGAAGAGATGGATGAGTTAGAAGCCTTTATTGAAGAAACATTTGAAGATATAGAAGTTGAAGTCCACGATGGAAAACAGCCGCTTTATTCATATATTTTGGCTGTCGAATAACGAAAGAAGGGCAAATAAAGCCCTTCTTCTTCTTTTGCAATTTTTTACTAACGATTCAACGGTGAAATGAGTTGCGGGAAACGATTGAATCCATTAGTCTAAAGAAAGAACCAAACCAATATGTGAGTGGTTATGAGAGGGGAAGACCTATGAAATTTAGAAGTGTGTTTGATATTATTGGACCCGTCATGATTGGTCCATCAAGTTCGCACACAGCGGGTGCGGCTCGAATAGGAAGAGTGGCTCGCAGCTTATTTGGAAGAGAACCGAAGCGAATTGTCGTTTCATTTTATGGCTCTTTTAAAGATACGTATAAAGGACATGGTACAGATGTCGCCATGATCGGCGGCGTTCTTGACTTTGATACATTTGATGAACGCATCAAAACAGCGATCGATATTGCAAAAAGCAAAGGGATCGACATTGAATTTAAAGAAGAAGATGCGGTACCAGCGCATCCGAATACAGCAAAAGTAGAGATATCAGATGCGAACGGAAGCCTTGAATTAATCGGGATTTCCATCGGCGGTGGTAAAATCGAAATTACTGAACTGAATGGCTTTGAGCTCAGACTTTCAGGAAATCATCCTGCCATTCTTGTGGTTCATAACGATCGCTACGGCACGATTGCGGCAGTCGCCAACGTGTTAGCGAAATTCGCCATCAACATCGGTCATATGGAAGTGGCGCGTAAAGATGTCGGGCAAGAGGCTCTGATGACCATCGAAGTGGATCAAAATATTGACCCAGCTGCCTTATCAGAGCTTGAAACACTGCCAAACATTATTCAAGTCACACAAATTGCAGAGTAACAACAAGGAGGTTATGAATGATGTTTAAAAACGTCAAAGAACTCGTGCAGCTAACAGAAGAACGGAATACCTCCATTTCAGAAATCATGATTACGCAAGAAATGGAAGTAACAGGGAAATTACGTGAAGATATTTTCTCCCAGATGTACCGCAACTTAGAAGTGATGGAACAAGCCGTAGAAAACGGGCTAAAAGGTGTGAAATCATTATCCGGTTTAACAGGCGGAGATGCGGTCAAACTTCAAGCGTATATCGCATCAGGCAAAACATTGTCTGGTCATACGATATTAGATGCTGTTAGTAAGGCAGTGGCAACAAATGAAGTCAATGCCGCAATGGGGACGATCTGTGCAACGCCTACAGCAGGCTCAGCAGGTGTTGTGCCAGGTACGTTATTTGCAGTAAAACAAACATTAAAGCCAACAAAGGAACAAATGGTCAGATTCCTATTCACTTCTGGCGCATTTGGTTTTGTTGTGGCCAATAATGCGAGCATCTCTGGTGCAGCAGGCGGCTGTCAGGCTGAGGTAGGCTCAGCATCAGGGATGGCGGCAGCAGCCATTGTCGAAATGGCAGGCGGTACACCTCAGCAATCTGCTGAAGCAATGGCGATTACACTGAAAAATATGCTTGGACTTGTTTGTGACCCAGTAGCTGGACTTGTTGAGGTACCGTGCGTAAAACGAAACGCCATGGGTGCATCAAATGCGATGATTGCAGCAGATATGGCACTTGCCGGCATCACAAGCCGTATCCCATGTGATGAAGTCATTGATGCGATGTATAAAATCGGTCAAACCATGCCAACGGCACTTCGCGAAACAGCACAAGGCGGACTTGCTGCGACACCGACAGCAAGAGAGCTTGAAAAGAAGATTTTCGGAGGTGTGACCCCATCTCGTGATACAGAAACTGCAAGATAATGTCTCAGTCCTTAAGGGGATTGGAGAAGAAACCGAAAAAACACTCAATGAACTTGGAATTCACACAGTAGCCGATTTACTTGGCTACTTTCCTTATCGATATGACGACTATGAGCTTCGTAACTTAGAAGAAGTAAAGCATGACGAACGTGTCACAGTTGAAGGAAAAGTGCACAGTGAGCCCGTCCTCACCTATTATGGAAAAAAACGAAGCAGGCTGACATTCAGGCTGCTTGTCGGGCGTTTTCTCATCACAGCAATTTGCTTCAATCGTCCTTATTTAAAACGAAGCCTTGTGTTAGGTGATACGGTATCCGTCACTGGCAAATGGGATAAAAACCGTCAATCGATCATGGTGCAGGAATTTAAAAAAGGGACGCACGAGCAAGATGGCAGTATAGAGCCTGTTTATTCAGTAAAAGAAAATGTATCCGTGAAAATGATGAGGCGTTTTGTCAAACAAGCCTTGTCACTTTATGTAGATAAAGCTGAAGATCCACTGCCAAAGCAGCTTGTCTCTACCTATAAACTCATGTCCTATCAGGAAGCATTAAAAACCATTCACCTGCCAGAAACAAGAGACTCGCTCAAGCAAGCAAGACGCCGCTTTGTGTACGAGGAATTTCTTATTTTCCAGCTGAAGATGCAGGCCATCAGAAAGAAAGAACGAGAAAAAACATCGGGCATCCAGCATCCGTTTTCTAAAGACGCTGTTTTTGAGTTTGTTCACAGTCTGCCATTTCCGCTGACAAAGGCACAATCAAGAGTGCTTGATGAAATTATGACTGATATGGCGTCCCCGTACCGGATGAACCGTCTGCTGCAAGGGGATGTAGGTTCAGGGAAAACTGCTGTTGCAGCTATTGCACTATATGCCGCTCATTTATCCGGCTATCAAGGTGCATTAATGGTTCCAACAGAGATTTTGGCAGAGCAGCATGCAGATTCCCTTTATCAGCTGTTTGAAAAATGGGGACTAAATATCGCTCTACTAACAAGCTCTGTGAAAGGAAAGCGCCGCAGAGAATTGCTAGAACGTCTAAAAGAGGGCGAGATTGATATATTAGTCGGAACGCATGCGCTCATCCAAGACGAAGTCGAATTTCAGCAGCTCGGTCTTGTGATCACAGATGAGCAGCACCGGTTTGGCGTCGAGCAAAGGAAAAAACTAAGAAGTAAAGGGCAGGACCCAGATGTCTTATTCATGACTGCCACACCTATTCCGCGCACACTTGCGATCACTGTTTTTGGAGAAATGGACGTTTCCGTCATTGATGAATTACCAGCCGGCAGAAAACAGATCGAAACGTATTGGGTCAAGCATGACATGCTTGAGAGGATTCTTGCATTTGTAGATAAAGAGCTAAAAAAAGGAAGACAGGCATATATTATTTGTCCACTCATAGAAGAATCGGACAAGCTGGATGTCCAAAATGCGATTGATGTCCACAGCATGCTGACAGAGGCATACCGCGGTAAGTGGTCGATCGGCTTAATGCACGGGAAACTGGCGAGTGATGAAAAAGATCAGGTGATGAGAGACTTTACAGCAAATGAAGTACAAATTCTCGTTTCAACCACAGTCGTTGAAGTGGGTGTCAACGTGCCGAATGCGACCATCATGGTCATTTACGATGCAGACCGCTTCGGACTGTCTCAGCTTCATCAGCTCAGAGGCCGGGTTGGACGCGGAGAGCATCAATCATTTTGTGTTTTAATGGCGGATCCAAAATCGGAAACCGGGAAAGAGCGGATGAGGATCATGTCCGAAACAACCGACGGCTTTGAGCTGTCTGAAAAGGACTTAGAGCTAAGAGGACCCGGTGATTTCTTCGGTAAAAAACAAAGCGGAATGCCTGAATTTAAAGTAGCCGATATGGTTCATGACTACAGAGCACTGGAAACCGCTAGAAAAGATGCGGCAGAACTTGTGCAGTCAGATGCATTTTGGACAGATTCCGAATACAAAGAACTTCGGCAAACACTTGTAGACAGCGGGGTGCTGGGCGGAGATAAATTAAGCTGATCAAGCGCTGGAGGAATTTTCTTGTCTTTTTGAAACAAGGATTGATTTATCATCTATGAGATTATATACTACTATTAGTACCTAGTCATAAATGTACGGATGGTGTCTGCATATGAAACTAAATAAAAAAGAACGTCAAAAGCTTCTCCAGCAAACGATCAGCTCGACTCCGTTCATTACTGATGAAGAATTGGCAAGTAAATTCGGTGTAAGCATTCAAACGGTTCGTCTTGATCGTTTGGAACTGTCAATTCCTGAATTACGCGAAAGAATTAAGCATGTGGCCGAAAAGACATTAGAGGATGAAGTGAAGTCACTTCCGCTGGATGAAGTGATTGGAGAAATGATTGATGTAGAGCTTGATGATCAAGCCATTTCCATTTTAGAAGTGAGAAAAGAGCATGTATTTAGCCGAAACCAAATTGCCAGGGGACATCATCTCTTCGCCCAGGCAAATTCGCTTGCAGTAGCGGTCATTGACGATGAACTGGCTTTAACAGCAAAAGCGAATATTAAATTTACAAGGCAGGTTAAACAAGGCGAACGAGTTGTCTCAAAAGCCAAAGTAGCCTCGCATGATAAAGAAAAAGGCAGAACTGTAGTTGAAGTAAACAGCTATGTCGGTGAGGAAGTTGTCTTCTCAGGTGACTTCGTCATGTATCGCTCAAAACAAAAGTAAAAGGTGGCACGTAATATGAGAATTGCAGTCGATGCAATGGGGGGAGACCATGCCCCTAAAGCCATTATTGACGGTGTGCAAAAAAGCTTAACGGCATTTTCAGATATCGAGATTACACTTGTCGGCGATGAAAATAAAATCAAACCATACATAACAAATAACGAGCGCATCACGATTTTAGATGCAAAAGAAGTCATTGAACCGACAGATGAACCAGTGCGTGCAGTTAGACGTAAAAAGGATTCATCTATGGTGAAAATGGCGCAAGAAGTATCCGAAGGACGAGCAGATGCTTGTATTTCAGCAGGAAACACTGGCGCACTCATGACAGCAGGACTGTTTATCGTAGGAAGAATTGATGGCATCGATAGACCGGCACTTGCTCCAACACTGCCAACACTTGATGGCAGTGGGTTTTTATTACTAGATGTCGGCGCAAACGTTGATGCCAAACCAGAACACCTTGTGCAATATGCGATGATGGGTTCAATCTACGCAGAGCGTGTTTTTCCAAAGAGCAATCCGCGTGTAGGATTGTTAAATGTAGGAACAGAAGATAAAAAAGGCAACGATCTCACAAAAAAAACCTTTGAATTATTGAAAGCATCAAATTTGAATTTCGTAGGAAATGTGGAGTCTCGTGATTTACTAGAAGGTGTAGCTGATGTCGTTGTCACAGATGGTTTCACAGGAAATATCGCCCTGAAAACGATTGAAGGCACAGCTCTTTCTGTCTTTAAAATGCTGAAAGAAACATTAACATCCAGCTTCACAGCAAAAATAGCGGCTGGCATGATGAAGCCGAAATTGATGCAGATGAAGTCTAAAATGGATTACTCCGAATATGGCGGTGCCGCTTTATTTGGTTTAAAGGCACCTGTCATTAAAGCGCACGGTTCCTCTGATGAAAACGCCATTTTTCATGCCATTCGTCAGGCACGTGATATCGTAGAAAAAGACGTTTCAGCCATCATTCATCAAGAAGTCCAAAAAGAAACCACGAACGAGTCTTAATGGAGGTATAGCAGCATGACTAAAATTGCATTTTTATTCCCTGGCCAAGGCTCTCAAAAAATTGGCATGGGAAAAGATTTATTTGACCAAGAAGCAGTATCTAAAGCTGTATTTGAAGAAGCAGACAAGACCCTCGGTTTTGACTTATCTTCAATGATTTTTGAAGGAGATGCAGAAGAGCTGACGCTCACTTATAACGCGCAGCCAGCTCTTTTAACGACAAGTATCGCCATCTTAAAGAAATTTGAAGAGAGCGGAATCAAAGCAGATTACGCAGCAGGACATAGCCTTGGTGAATATACGGCCCTCGTTGCGGCAGGCGCACTTTCGTTTCAAGATGCTGTCTATGCAGTGAGAAAGCGCGGCGAATTAATGAACGAAGCTGTTCCAGCAGGAGAAGGCGCTATGGCAGCGATCCTTGGCTTAGATCAAGCTGCGCTTTTAGAAGTGACAAAAGAAGTGACAGAGAGTGGTCATCTTGTAGAACTCGCTAACTTAAACTGTCCTGGTCAAATCGTGATCTCTGGTACAGCAAAAGGGGTTGAACTCGCTTCAGAGAAAGCGAAAGAAAAAGGCGCAAAACGTGCGATTGCCCTTGAAGTGAGTGGACCTTTCCATTCTGCCTTAATGAAACCAGCCGCTGAAAAATTCACAGATGTTCTGTCAAAGCTAAGCATTACAGATGCCAAAACACCAGTGATCTCAAATGTCACAGCAGACATCGTTACATCTCGTGATGCTATTGAAACAAAGCTCATTGAACAATTGTATTCTCCTGTTCGATTTGAAGAAAGTGTAGAACGTCTGATTGATTTAGGCGTGACAACGTTTATTGAAATTGGCCCAGGCAAAGTGCTTTCAGGTCTTGTGAAAAAGGTCAATCGCCGCCTGACAACTATTTCAGTTTCAGATCAGGAAACAATTGAAGTAGCCATTGAAACATTGAAGGAGGATTCTTGATGCTTACAAATAAAACAGCCGTTGTAACAGGTGCATCACGCGGGATTGGCCGTTCTATTGCGATCGATTTAGCAAAGAATGGTGCAAATGTTGTCGTCAACTATTCTGGAAACGAAGCAAAAGCAAATGAAGTCGTAGACGAAATCAAAGCACTTGGCCAGCAGGCATTTGCCGTTAAAGCTGATGTTTCAAATGCTGAAGAAGTACAATCGCTCATGAAACAAGCGATTGACACATTTGGCTCAATTGACATTCTTGTCAATAATGCAGGGATCACAAAGGATAATCTGCTCATGAGAATGAAAGAAAATGAATGGGATGACGTCATTAACATAAACTTAAAAGGTGTCTTTAACTGTACAAAAGCCGTGACACGTCAAATGATGAAACAGCGCAGCGGAAGAATCATCAACTTGGCTTCAGTAGTTGGCGTATGTGGAAATCCTGGACAAGCAAACTATGTTGCAGCAAAAGCTGGTGTCATCGGATTAACGAAAACAACAGCAAAAGAGCTGGCAACTCGTCATATTACAGTCAATGCAGTAGCACCAGGCTTTATTTCTACAGATATGACAGACAAGCTTGATGAGAATGTACAAACTGAAATGCTTAAGCAGATCCCGCTTGCACGCTTTGGTGCACCTGAAGATATTAGCAACGTTGTTGTCTTTTTAGCTTCAGAAGGAGCAGGTTATATTACAGGCCAAACCATCCAAGTAGATGGCGGAATGGTCATGTCCTAAGAAATATCAAAATTTCATTAGGTTTTCTCTAGTTTTTTAAAAACGAATCAACTATAATACTTTGAGGGGAGGTGAAAGGCAATGGCAGACGTATTAGAGCGTGTATCAAAAATTATTGTAGACCGCCTTGGCGTTGATGAGGCTGACGTGAAAATGGAAGCTTCATTTAAAGAAGATTTAGGCGCTGATTCCCTTGATGTAGTTGAGCTAGTTATGGAACTTGAAGATGAGTTCGATATGGAAATTTCTGACGAAGATGCTGAAAAAATTGCAACAGTCGGTGACGCTGTGAACTACATAAATAGCCAGCAATAAGCGTAACAAAGTCCCGTCTGTTTTCATGACGGGACTTTCAAAATTTATGTTAGTTTCAACATATTCAGCTGATCAATTGTCAGCCTTTTTCAGATGCTAAGGAGCAATGTTTCCTTGCATGTAGAAAGAGAGACTCCATATAATCAGTATCCTTAAAGGCGATTAAGCCTACCTGGAGGTTGCTATGCCAAAACAATATAAAGACAAACAGAAACAGAGCAAAAAACTAGAGCAATTTAGAGAATTCCAGCAGCGTATTTCTGTACACTTTCAAAATGAAAAACTTCTATATCAAGCCTTTACGCATTCCTCTTATGTGAATGAACACCGGAAAAAGCCATACGAGGATAATGAAAGACTTGAATTTCTAGGAGATGCTGTTTTAGAATTGACCATCTCTCAATTCTTATTTGCGAAATATCCTGCGATGAGCGAGGGAGATTTAACAAAACTAAGAGCAGCGATCGTATGTGAACCGTCACTTGTGTCTCTGGCACATGAGCTGTCCTTCGGAGACCTTGTTCTTTTAGGAAAAGGCGAAGAAATGACAGGCGGGAGAAAACGCCCAGCACTTTTAGCGGACGTATTCGAGGCGTTTATCGGGGCACTTTATTTAGATCAAGGGCTTGAGCCAGTGGAGCGATTCCTAGAAGCCTATGTTTATCCGAAAATTAATGATGGAGCGTTCTCGCATGTCATGGACTTTAAAAGCCAGCTGCAAGAATTCGTTCAGCGCGATGGAAAAGGTGTACTTGAATACCACATCCTGCATGAAAAAGGACCAGCACACAACCGGGAATTTGAAGCAAATGTCTCCCTTCGCGGAGAAGTGCTTGGAATTGGAAATGGCCGCAGTAAAAAAGAAGCAGAACAGCATGCTGCACAGGAAGCACTTGCTAAATTGCAGAAACATCATATGAACCAATAAAATCCCCCTCGTCATTCAGGGGGATTTCACTCTGTTTTCCATCATCTTTTTTCACTTCATATGGTAAGATAATAGTACTTTAAATACATAAGGAGGATCACTCTCATGTTCCTCAAACGTTTAGACGTGATAGGATTCAAATCTTTTGCACAGCGAGTGACCGTGGACTTTGTCAAAGGGGTCACCGCTGTTGTTGGACCAAACGGAAGCGGCAAAAGTAATATTACCGATGCCATCCGCTGGGTACTTGGAGAACAATCAGCGAAAAGCCTCCGCGGAGGAAAAATGGAAGACATCATTTTTGCAGGAAGCGACTCAAGAAAAAGAGTCAACCTAGCAGAAGTGACTTTAACATTAGATAACGAAGATCACTTTTTACCGATCGATTTTCACGAAGTCAGTGTGACAAGAAGAGTCTATCGTTCAGGGGAAAGTGAATTTCTCATAAACAATCAATCTGTCCGCTTAAAAGATATTATTGAACTTTTCATGGATTCAGGTCTTGGAAAGGAAGCTTTTTCGATCATCAGCCAAGGAAAGGTAGAGGAAATTTTATCTAGTAAGGCAGAAGAGAGAAGAAGCATCTTTGAAGAAGCGGCTGGTGTTTTGAAATATAAAACAAGAAAGAAAAAAGCCGAGAATAAACTGTTTGAAACGCAGGACAACTTAAACCGAGTAGAAGATATTCTGCATGAACTAGAAGATCAAGTAGAACCATTAAGAATGCAGGCATCTATTGCAAAGGACTATTTGCAAAAAAAAGAAGAGCTTGAAAATGTCGAAATCGCCTTAACTGTCCATGACATCGAAGCACTTCATGAAAAATGGACAACACTTGGTGAAGCTGTCGAGCGGTTCAAACAAGATGAAATGAAGCAATTCACAGATATTCAAGCAAAAGAAGCTAAAATTGAAGAGTCAAGAGACCGCATTCAAGCACTTGACGAATCAATTAATGACCTGCAAGAAGTTCTTCTTTTCACAAGTGAGGAATTAGAAAAGCTTGAAGGTAAAAAAGAAGTACTAAAAGAACGGAAGAAAAATGCAGCCGCAAACCAGGGACAGCTAGAAGAAACGCTCATTCGTTTAACTGAAAAGCAGGCGCAGCTAACCGAAAAAATTCAGCAACAGAAAATCGCGCGGGACAGCCTTCAAAAAGAAGTGCAGCAGCTAAAAGATGAAGTGAAAACAAAGCAGCATCAACTGTCGCTTCATAGTGAAGATGTGGAAGGTCAAATTGAACAGCTGAAAAGCGATTATTTTGATCTGCTCAATGAACAGGCTTCCATCCGCAATGAACGCAAATTATTAGAAGAACAGCAGCGCCAAGCGGCCATGCAGCTAGATCGGCTCACGCAAAACAACCAAAAACACATTGAAGAACGTGTGTCTGTCAAAGAGAAGAAAACAGAGGCTGAGCAGCAGCTTTCAGCCCTAGAAGAAGACATTCTGGCTCAGGTCAAGCGTTTTAGAGAAGCGGAACAAAAGCTTGAGCAAATGAAACGTCAATACGAGAAAAAAGAAACGGCTCTTTACCAAGCCTATCAATATGTGCAGCAGGCAAAGTCAAAAAAAGAGATGCTAGAATCCATGCAGGAAGACTTCTCAGGCTTTTTCCAAGGAGTAAAAGAGGTCTTAAAGGCAAAAGAACGGTTAGGCGGTATTCACGGTGCCATTGCAGAGCTGATTCAAACAGATCAGCAGCATGAGACAGCGATTGAAATCGCGCTAGGCGCAGCAACGCAGCACGTCGTCACAGAAAACGAAGCCGCAGCGCGACAAGCAATTGCATACTTAAAGCAGCACTCCTTTGGACGAGCAACCTTCCTGCCAATGAATGTGATCAAAGAAAGAACCATTCAGCATAGAGACGTCCAAACAGCCGAGCAGCACGCTGCATTTATCGGTGTAGCAAGTCACCTTGTTTCCTTTGAAGAAAAGTATCAAAAGGTCATACAGAACTTGCTTGGAACGGTTCTGATCGTTAGAGACTTAAAAGGCGCCAATGAACTGGCAAAAATGCTTGGTCATCGTTATCGCATCGTGACCCTTGATGGAGATGTTGTGAACCCCGGCGGTTCAATGACTGGTGGCGGTGTTAAGAAAAAGAACAACTCCCTTCTTTCAAGAAACCGAGAGATCGAAACATTAACAAAGCAGCTTGTTGAAATGGAAGAAAAAACGACGATCCTTGAAAAGGAAACAAAAGAAACGAAGCAATTGATTGCAGCAAACGAAAGTCAATTAAACGAACTGCGTCAGCGGGGAGAAACGCTTCGAGAACAGCAGCAAGAGCTCAAAGGGAAGCTATACGAACTGCAAGTAGCAGAAAAAAATATTAATGCTCACCTTGAACTCTATGACCAAGAAAAAGAAGAATTGCAGCTGCGTTCTACTGAACTTACAGATAAGGACAAAAAGCAGGCAGCTCTTGAAGTTTCTATAGGGGAGAAATTGACCACCCTTGATCAAGAGATCAATACATTAACAAAGCGTAAGCAGACCCAAAGCTCAACGAAAGAAACCATTTCTGCCGAATTAACAGAGCTGAAAATCTCGCTTGCCAAAAAAGAGCAGTCCTTAGCGAATGAACAAGAAAAGCTTTCGAGCTTAATGGCCGAATTAGAAGAGGCTGAACAAACGCTGACGGAAACAAAAGAAGATCTGTCACTCTTAACAAGTGAAATGACATCTAGCTCAAGCGGAGCAGAACAGCTGGAAGAAGCGGCGAAAGAGAAGCTGGAAAATAAAAACAAAACAACCGCGCTCATTTCAGAGCGGCGCAAACAGCGTCTTGCTCTTTCTGAAACGTTAGAATTTGCTGAACGTGAACTGAAAGAACAAAAACGCCTTTACAAGCAGCTCACCACAAGCTTAAAAGATGAAGAAATTAAGCTTGGCCGTATGGAAGTTGAGCTCGACAACCTCATCGCTTATTTGAACGAAGAGTATGCTCTTTCGTTTGAAGGGGCAAAAGAGATGTATCATCTGACGTTATCGCCAGATGAAGCAAGAAAACGAGTGAAGCTGATCAAATTAGCCATTGAAGAGCTAGGAACAGTGAACTTAGGCAGCATTGATGAGTATGAACGAGTAAATGAACGCTACCTTTTCTTAACAGAACAGCGAAATGATCTGACAGAAGCGAAAAATACATTATTCCAAGTGATCGAAGAAATGGATCAAGAGATGACAAAGCGCTTCTCTGAAACATTCTCGCAAATTCGCGGGCATTTTGAATCAGTTTTCCAAGCATTATTTGGCGGCGGGAAAGCAGATCTTAAGCTGACAGATCCAAACGATTTACTAAACTCTGGCGTTGATATTGTCGCGCAGCCACCAGGGAAAAAGCTGCAAAACTTAAGCCTTCTTTCAGGAGGTGAGAGAGCATTGACAGCGATCGCTTTACTATTCTCTATTTTAAAAGTCAGACCTGTTCCATTCTGCGTGTTAGATGAGGTAGAAGCGGCGCTTGATGAAGCCAATGTTTTCCGCTTTGCACAATATTTAAAAAAATACAGCGAAGAAACACAATTCATAGTCATTACGCACCGCAAAGGAACAATGGAAGAAGCAGATGTGCTCTACGGTGTTACGATGCAGGAGTCAGGTGTTTCTAAGCTTGTATCTGTCAAACTAGAAGAAACGAAAGAGCTTGTCCAGTAATTAAAGGAGGTTTTTGAACCAAATGAGCTTTTTTAAGAAATTAAAAGAAAAATTTACGCAGCAAACCGATTCAGTATCAGAAAAGTTTAAGGATGGACTTGAAAAAACGAGAAACTCCTTTCAAGGAAGAGTAAATGAACTCATTTCACGCTACCGTAAAGTTGATGAAGACTTTTTTGAAGAATTAGAAGAAGTTCTGATCGGCGCGGATGTCGGTTTCACAACGGTGATGGAACTGATTGATGAGCTGAAAAAAGAAGTGAAACTAAGAAACATTCAAGACCCAAGTGAAGTACAATCGGTCATCTCTGAAAAACTGGTTGAAATCTACAATAGCGGAGAGGAACAAATCTCTGCGCTGAATATTGAAGACGGGCGATTAAATATCATTTTATTTGTCGGTGTCAATGGCGTTGGGAAAACAACGACGATCGGCAAACTTGCAAATAAGCTGAAAAATGATGGGAAATCCGTCATTTTGGCAGCAGGTGATACATTCCGTGCCGGTGCAATAGAGCAGCTTGAAGTATGGGGAGAGCGTTCAGGTGTCCCTGTTGTCAAACAGACGGCTGGTTCTGACCCAGCAGCGGTGATCTATGATGCCGTTCAATCAGCAAAAGCGAAAAATGCGGATGTCCTTATCTGTGATACAGCAGGAAGACTACAAAACAAAGTCAACTTGATGAAAGAACTGGAGAAGGTCAAGAGAGTCATTGAACGCGAGGTTCCAGATGCACCGCATGAAGTGCTGCTCGCTCTTGATGCAACAACGGGTCAAAATGCGATGGCACAAGCGAAAGAATTTTCTAAAGCGACGAATGTGACAGGAATTGCTTTAACAAAGCTTGACGGCACTGCAAAAGGCGGGATTGTCCTTGCAATTCGAAATGAGTTAAACATCCCCGTGAAGCTCGTCGGTTTAGGTGAAAAGGTAGACGATCTGCAAGAATTCGATGCAGAATCGTATGTGTATGGATTATTCTCAGACGTGATTGATCAAGAGGACTAACAAAAATGCCGGCAAAGATTGCTGGCATTTTTATTTATACGCCGCTTCATGCAGTGACAAGATAAAAACTTGACACACAGTAGAGAACCGTGTAAACTTAGTTGATGTAAAGGGAATGAACTTAACAAAGGGGAGAGAGCCCATGACGCTTGAAAAAACAACGAGAATGAACTACTTGTTTGACTTCTATCAATCGTTGTTAACCGCAAAGCAAAAGAGCTACATGTCGCTTTACTACCTAGACGATTTTTCCCTCGGTGAAATTGCGGATGAATATGAAGTATCAAGACAGGCTGTTTATGATAATATTAAACGGACTGAAGCGATGCTTGAACAATATGAAGAAAAGCTGCTCTTGTTTAAGAAATTTAAAGAGCGTAAAGAACTTCTCAAAAAAATGAGTGAGCTCGTAGCAGATTCCGCTCAGATGGAAGAAGCAGAAGCTTTAATTGAATCGCTTGAGAAATTAGATTAGGAGGCGGCACAGTATGGCATTTGAAGGATTAGCCGACCGACTGCAGCAGACGATTTCAAAAATCCGCGGCAAAGGAAAAGTGTCAGAACAAGATGTAAAAGAAATGATGCGCGAGGTACGCCTTGCCCTTCTTGAAGCTGACGTCAATTTTAAAGTAGTCAAAGACTTTGTGAAAAAAGTAAGTGAGCGGGCAGTTGGACAAGAGGTCATGAAAAGCCTTACCCCTGGGCAACAGGTCATTAAAGTTGTAAAAGAAGAACTCACTGAATTAATGGGCGGAGAAGAGAGTAAAATCGCTGTAGCGAAAAAATCTCCGACGGTCATTATGATGGTTGGTCTTCAAGGGGCAGGTAAAACCACCACAACTGGGAAGCTTGCCAATTTACTTCGCAAAAAACATAATCGCAAGCCGATGATGGTGGCTGCAGATATTTACAGACCAGCAGCGATCCAGCAGCTTGAAACGCTAGGGAAACAGCTTGATATGCCTGTGTTTTCATTAGGTGATCAAGTCAGTCCTGTCGAGATTGCCAAACAGGCAATCGAAAAAGCGAAAGAAGAACACCATGATTATGTCATTTTAGATACAGCAGGACGCCTTCATATTGATGAAGAATTGATGGATGAACTTCAGAAAGTAAAAGAAGTAGCGAGTCCAGAAGAAATTTTCCTTGTTGTTGACTCTATGACAGGTCAAGATGCTGTCAATGTAGCGAAAAGCTTTAATGAACAGCTAGGTTTAACAGGTGTCGTTTTAACGAAACTAGACGGGGATACACGAGGCGGTGCAGCACTTTCCATTCGAGCTGTCACCAATACGCCGATTAAATTCGCCGCGCTAGGTGAAAAGCTTGACGCGATTGAACCATTCCACCCAGAACGGATGGCATCAAGAATTCTTGGCATGGGAGATGTGCTTACACTGATTGAAAAAGCACAGGCAAACGTGGACCAAGATAAAGCGAAAGAGCTTGAACAAAAAATGCGGACCATGAGCTTTACACTCGATGATTTCCTCGAGCAGCTTGGCCAAGTTCGTAACATGGGTCCACTTGATGAATTGATCCAAATGATGCCGGGAGCCGGTAAAATGAAAGGGCTCAAAAACGTCCAAGTAGACGAAAAGCAGCTCAATCACATCGAAGCGATCATTAAATCAATGACGACCGAGGAAAAAGAACAGCCAGAGGTCATCAATGCAAGCCGAAGAAAACGGATTGCAAAAGGAAGCGGAACATCTGTACAGGAAGTCAATCGCCTTTTAAAGCAATTTGACGAAATGAAAAAGATGATGAAGCAAATGACCAACATGTCCAAAGGAAAGAAAAAAGGCTTTAAATTACCATTTATGTAATTGGTTATACATGATAAAACCGTTGTTAAGAAAAAACACTTTACAAACCCTTTTATCATTGTTAATATACTATCTTGTTGAAATATTTTCGGAGGTGCTAGTAAAATG
Organism: Bacillus sp. FSL W8-0920; assembly: GCF_038593215.1. Taxonomy (NCBI): domain Bacteria; kingdom Bacillati; phylum Bacillota; class Bacilli; order Caryophanales; family Bacillaceae; genus Bacillus; species Bacillus sp. FSL W8-0920. Next base: position 1,568,285 of record NZ_CP151974.1, read on the forward strand.
GCAGTAAAAATTCGTTTAAAACGTATGGGATCAAAAAGATCTCCTTTCTATCGTATTGTAGTAGCAGATTCTCGTTCACCACGTGATGGTCGTTTCATCGAAACAGTTGGAACATACAATCCAGTGTTATCACCAGCTGAGGTGAAAATCAACGAAGAATTAGCTCTTAAATGGCTTCAAAATGGTGCGAAACCATCTGATACAGTTCGCAACCTTTTCTCAAGCCAAGGAATTCTTGAAAAATTTCATAATGCGAAAAACAGCAAATAATGAATGAGCTGTCCTTGGAAGAATTGATTGTGTCCATCGTCGAGCCACTTGTTGATTTCCCTGAAGATATTCACGTATCTTCATTAGAAAAAGATGAGCAAGTGATTTACACACTGTCTGTCAATGCTGAAGATACCGGAAAGGTGATCGGAAAGCAGGGACGTACAGCGAAAGCGATACGAACAGTCATGTTTGCAGCAAGTGCAGAGTCTTCTAAGAAAGTTCAACTTGAGATTGCTGACTAAAAAGGGAGAGGGCTTAGGACCTCCCCTTTTTTTACACGTTTAAATCTATTTTTCGTTATACTGTAGAGGACAAATGCCTTCGGATAGGGGGACAAAAAGGAAGATGCAGATCATTCAACATGTCACCGTCATGCAAGTATTAACTGAAAGCAGTAAGGACAAACTGTTAACGACTTTTTTGGAGAAAAAAGAAAGACTAGAACGTGAATGCAACCAACTATATTTTCAACTGAAAAAACATGAAAAAGAACCACATCAGCAAGAAGCCATCCCTCAATTTCAAAAAGCCATCGATAAACGGCAGGAAAAGATCCAGCAAATTGACTTTCAAGTAGAGCAGCTACATATTTTGCCGCTTGGAAGTGAAATGAAAGAGACAGAAGTGGATGCGCTGGTTGAAGTGAAAATAGGTGATAAATGGGATGACAAGATGCAAGACAATGTCATCGTCGTGAAAGACGGCACCATTGTGGAAATACGTCAGGGGTGATTGAGAACATGGAACAAGAATGGTTGAATGTTGGAAAGATTGTCAATACACACGGAGTGCGCGGAGAAGTACGCGTCGTATCAAAGACAGATTTCCCAGAAGAGCGTTACAAAAAAGGAAGCGTCCTCTATATTTTTAAGCAAGGTCAAGGGGAGCCGCTGAAAGTCACTGTCGTATCACATAGGCAGCATAAACAGTTTGATTTGCTTACATTTGAAGAAATTAGCTCATTAAATGAAGCAGAGCTATTGAAAGAATCAATCTTAAAAGTAGAAAAAGAACATCTCGGCTCTTTAGATGAAGGAGAATTTTATTTCCACCAAATCATTGGCTGTGAAGTATACGATGAAGAGGATCAGCTTGTCGGCCAAATCAAGGAGATTTTAACACCAGGGGCAAATGATGTCTGGGTGGTCGGAAGAAAAGGCAAAAAAGATGCCTTGATTCCTTATATCCCATCTGTCGTCAAAAAGATCGATATCTCATCCAAAACCATACACATTGAAGTGATGGAAGGACTCATTGACGAATGAAAATCGACTTCTTAACGCTTTTTCCTGAAATGTTCGAAGGTGTGCTCCACTCATCGATCTTAAAAAAGGCACAGGAGAAAGAAGCTGTCTCATTCAATGTTGTCAATTTTAGAGAGTATTCAGATCATAAGCACAAAACAGTAGATGATTACCCATATGGCGGCGGTGCTGGTATGGTACTGAAAGCACAGCCCGTATTCGATGCGGTAGAAGATTTAACGAAGAAAGCAAGCAAGAAGCCCCGAATTATTCTTGTCTGTCCTCAAGGAGAAAGATATACACAAAAGAAGGCAGAGGAACTTGCAAAAGAAGAACACCTTATGTTCATTTGCGGCCATTATGAAGGCTACGATGAGCGCATCAGGGAGCATCTTGTCACAGATGAAATCTCAATCGGAGATTTCGTTCTCACAGGCGGAGAGCTGCCAGCGATGATGATTGCAGACAGTGTGGTCAGGCTTTTGCCTCATGTGCTTGGAAAAGAAGCGTCTCACATTGAAGATTCATTTAGTACAGGTTTGCTAGAGCATCCTCACTATACAAGGCCAGCCGATTATAAAGGACTAAAAGTGCCGGAAGTGCTCCTCTCTGGAAATCATGCCAAAATTGAAGAGTGGCGGCGCAAAGAATCCTTGAAGCGAACCTATACAAGAAGGCCAGATTTGATCGATTCATGCAAAACGTTAACAGATGAAGAAAAAAGATGGCTTTGGCAGCTTCATAATGACTAGATTGTATTGCACACTGCATAGAGGTATGGTATGATACTACTTGTGACTTGGACGGCTTGCCGATTCAAGTTTGAAAACGATGTTCCGCTGCAATGAAGAAAGAGGACATGAGCATCTGTTGGAAGGAGTTGAAAACGATGCAACATTTGATTGAAGAAATCACAAAAGAACAATTACGCACTGATCTTCCTGCGTTCCGTCCTGGTGACACTTTACGTGTACACGTTAAAGTTGTCGAGGGTACTCGTGAGCGTATCCAGATCTTTGAAGGTGTTGTAATTAAGCGTCGTGGTGGTGGAATCAGCGAAACTTTCACAGTTCGTAAGATTTCTTACGGTGTAGGCGTTGAGCGTACATTCCCTGTACACACACCAAAAATCGCTAACATCGAAGTTGTACGTCACGGTAAGGTACGTCGTGCGAAACTTTACTACCTACGTGAACTTCGCGGTAAAGCGGCTCGTATCAAAGAAATCAGACGATAATGATATCAAAGGAAAGAGCTTGTTACCTGTAACAGGCTCTTTTTTTGTACGATGTATAGAGATAATCGATAGAAGAGAAGGTGCACATATGACGATTCAATGGTTTCCAGGCCATATGGCAAAAGCAAGACGTGAAGTCACAGAAAAATTAAAGCTCATCGACATCGTATTTGAATTAACTGATGCTAGAATTCCGATGTCCTCTAGAAACCCAATGATCGAAGAAATCCTTCAGAATAAACCCAAAATCATGCTATTAAACAAAGCAGATAAAGCGGATCCTCGTGTGACAAAGGAGTGGCAGGCGCACTTTGAGCAGCAAGGCGTTCGGTCACTTGCTATTAACTCTGTCGATGGACAAGGGTTAAATCAGATCATCACAACTTCAAAAGAAATCTTAAAAGAAAAATTCGACCGCATGAAAGCAAAAGGTGTTAAACCACGTGCAATCCGGGCGCTGATTATCGGGATTCCCAACGTCGGGAAATCGACCTTAATCAATCGTTTAGCGAAAAAGAACATTGCCAAAACAGGAGACCGTCCTGGTATTACCACCTCACAGCAATGGGTGAAGGTAGGGAAAGAATTGGAACTGCTCGATACACCTGGAATCCTCTGGCCGAAGTTTGAAGATGAGAAAGTAGGACTTAGGCTAGCGGTAACTGGAGCGATCAAAGATTCTATCATCAACTTACAGGATGTCGCTGTATATGGACTTCGCTTTCTAGAAGAAAACTATCCAGAGAGATTAAAAAAACGCTATGACCTAACGGAGATCCCTGAAGATACGGCTGAGCTGTTTGATGCAATAGGTACAAAGCGCGGCTGTCTCATGAGCGGTGGATTGATTAATTACGACAAAACCACCGAAATCATTATTCGGGATATTCGAACAGAAAAATTTGGTCCCCTCACTTTTGAGAAGCCTGAAAGCTAAAAGACACGCAGCTCATGCGGGTCTTTATTTTTTGCGGAAAACTGCCGATATAAAGAAGGAGGCTGACGAAAAGCCTATGTACACAGTGAAACAAATAAAAGAACTGATAGAAAAGCATTCGCAAGACGAGTCATACATTCATGAGCTTGTAAAAGATGATAAGAGAAAAAGTGTCCAAAAACTGATAGAGAAGTGGCACAAAGAGAGAGAAAAGCAGCAGCAACTTCATGTAGCATGGAATGAGATGCTGCAATTTGAAAATAATGCTAAGGCGCAGGGATACACATGTATTGCTGGAATAGATGAAGCAGGAAGAGGACCGCTGGCAGGCCCCGTTGTAGCAGCAGCTGTCATATTAAAGGAAGATACAGTCCTGCTCGGTTTAAACGACTCAAAGCAATTATCTGAGAAAAAAAGATTGGCATATTATGACCTGATCCAAAAAGAAGCACTTGATATCGGTATCGGCATTGTTGATGCGGCTACGATTGATGAAATCAATATTTACGAGGCATCAAGACTGGCGATGGTGAGAGCGGTGGAGCAGTTAACTCATACACCTGATTATCTACTCATAGATGCCATGACGCTCCCACTTCCTATTCACCAGGAGAATATCATCAAAGGAGATGCAAAAAGTGCATCCATCGCAGCAGGTGCATGTATTGCAAAGGTGACAAGAGATCAGATGATGGAAGAATACGGGCGTAAGTACCCTGAGTATCAATTTGAAAAACATAAAGGGTACGGAACAAAAGAGCATTTGGCTGCCATTCAAACACATGGAGCTGCCCCAATCCATCGATTATCGTTTGCACCAGTGAAATCCGTTATCTCATAAATTTTTGACCTAAGGAGGCTGCCTGTGATGACAAGAGTTGAGGACATACATACAGCACTGAATAGCCGGTTAAGTGCGGCAGAATCTGTGCCATTAAACACCGAAGGAAAGGAAAATGTGCATCGGCTGATTCTCGGTAAAGTACTGAAAATGCTTGGAGATGATACAGCCCTTGTTCAAATAGGCTCAACAAAAATAAAAGCACAGCTAGCGGCTCAGCTCAAAGCAGACGCATTTTATTGGTTCCAATTTGAACAAGAGGGTGGAGACAGCCTCAATAAACTAAGGCCAGTCCAGCAATTTGATCAAGATCCTAAGACATTAAAGGATGCCGCTGCCAAACTATTAGAAGGTCTCTCTCTGAAAAGCGGACTTGAAAACATTCTAACAGCCACAGCTTTTTTAAAAGAAAAATCGGTTATCAACGAAACAGAGTTAAAAACGGCAGTGAAGTGGATCGAACAGCTTCAAGGAGCTGATGTGAAAAAAGGTCTCCAGGCACTTTTATTTGCTTTAAAGAAAGACTTGCCGATCCAGGAAGGAGTGCTTCAATCCATTTTAGCTGTGAAATCATCCTCTGCTCTTCATCAGGATATGACAGCGCTGCTAGAACGCTTAACACAGCTCCCGAAGCACTCAGACGCCACACAGGCGCTTACACAAGCCGTTCGATCAGTCATAGATGCTGAGACGTCTGTCCATGCAGAAAAGCTCTTATCGGTCCTTCTAGCAGCAAGAGAAGGGGCGATGAAGCAAGGAGGAAGTCTACCTGTAACGCCTCAGCCCAATCTGACTCAACCAAAAGAAAATAGCCAAACTCCAATCGCTCAAGAGCGTCAGACGACCCAAGTTCTTCAATCTAACGTGCAGCAATCAATAAGCCCAAAAGAGCTGCAAATCCCGCCTCAGCAAATTGAGCGGATACTTACAAGTTTAATAAAACAAGGCGCAGATGGGCAGCAAGAGCCTAGCTTAAAACAGCTCACATCATTGCTGCAAGGGCTTCAGCAGGCTGGATCTCAGCCTGACGCAAAAGCATCTGTGCTTCAAAAAGAATTTCCGTTCCTGTCAAAAATAGAGGCAAAAGCATTGGCTCAGGTGGTGCAGCAGACGGAACCCGCATTAAGCAATAAAACCGATGTGCTCGATTTACTCATGACGATGAAAAAGGCAATAGGTGTACGTGACGAAATCGGTATGCTGAAACTACTCGAAAAAGGCAACCAGGATGTAAAAAATCAGGAGCTTCACCAATTAAAGCTCGTCTTAAATGATGTGAGACAGTCCGATTTACCAGAGCCCGTAAAAAAAGAAGTCGATCAATTGTTTCATAGATTGAACGGGCAGTTATTTGTGCAGCAGGAGAACCAAACCATCAGCCAAATGATGGTCTCTTATCCGCTCTTTTCAAAACATAGTGTTCAAGATTTAACCTTTATTCTAAAAGGACATAAGAAAAAAGATGGCTCTATTGATATTTCTCAGTGTCGCCTTATGTTTTACTTAAACATGGAAAACCTCGAAGAAACATTAATCGACTGTACGATTCAGCAAAAGGTCATGTCAATTACAGTTGAAACCGGTCATGAACTTCAAGGAACCATTAATCCAATGATTCCAGCAGTTCGGGAGAATTTAAATGCCTTAGGATACAGCCTTACGGGAATTACAGCAAAGAAGAGACAAGAGCCAGTAGATCCGTCTCACTTTCTAGATGAACACTTTCATAAAATCAGCGAGAAAGGGCTGGACTTACGAGTATGAAGGATTCAAAACCGCTTAGAAGGGCGGTCGCTCTACATTATGATGAAGAAAAACAAAAGGCGCCAAAAGTCGTCGCGACAGGGAGCGGCTATGTGGCAGACCATATCATTGAAGAAGCAAAAAAGTCGGGAGTTCCTATCCAAGAAGACCGTAATTTAGTCGAACTCATGCGCCACTTAACGCTGGATGAGGAGATCCCTGAAGCGTTATACGATACTGTAGCAGAAATATTTTCATTTATCTATAGGTTAGATCAAAAAATGAAAAAATAAGGTAAAATAAGTGTTTTGAATGAAAAATTTATATTTTTAATAAAATAAAAGTTTGAATGTTTAGAAGGATTTTACGATTTTACATAGAACCCTAGACATTCTCTTTTTTATTCTTTAAAATGAAAGCGCAGTCTATTTTATAATTTTTGTTTCTACATATGTTGGGAGGATGGGAAATGAATATCCATGAGTACCAAGGAAAAGAAATCCTAAGAAAATATGGGGTTTCAGTTCCAAATGGTAAAGTAGCATTTACACCTGATGAAGCAGTGAAAGCATCAGAAGAGCTAGAAAGCTCTGTATATGTCGTAAAAGCACAGATTCATGCAGGCGGCCGTGGTAAAGCAGGCGGGGTAAAAATTGCAAAAACAAAAGATGAAGTGAAAGGGTTTGCAGAGGAATTGCTCGGCAAAACACTTGTCACACATCAAACTGGGCCTGAGGGGCGCGAAATAAAACGCTTACTTATTGAAGAAGGCTGCGATATTCAAAAGGAGTACTACGTTGGACTTGTTTTGGACAGAGCGACATCAAGAATTGTATTGATGGCTTCTGAAGAAGGCGGTACTGAAATTGAAGAAGTAGCAGAAAAAACGCCAGAAAAAATCGTCAAAGTGGTCATCGACCCAGCGATTGGATTGCAAGGCTATCAGGCGAGAGAAGTAGCGTTTAAAATTAATATTCCAACAAAATTAGTTGGCCAAGCTGTTAAGTTTATGACAAGTCTTTACAATGCGTTCGTTGAAAAAGATTGTTCAATTGCTGAGATTAATCCACTTGTTGTAACAGGCGATGGAAAAGTCATGGCACTTGATGCGAAATTAAACTTTGATAGCAATGCCTTATATAGACAAAAAGATATATTAGAATACCGTGACCTTGATGAAGAGGATCCAAAAGAAATTGAAGCATCTAAATATGATCTAAGCTACATTTCTCTAGATGGAAATATTGGCTGTATGGTCAATGGTGCAGGTCTTGCGATGTCTACAATGGATATCATCAAGCATTACGGCGGGGACCCTGCAAACTTCCTGGATGTTGGCGGCGGTGCAACAGCTGAAAAAGTAACGGAAGCATTTAAAATCATCTTATCTGATCAAAATGTAAAAGGGATTTTCGTGAACATTTTTGGCGGCATCATGAAATGTGATGTCATTGCAGAAGGTGTCGTTGAAGCGACGAAACAAGTCGGCTTAACATTACCACTCGTTGTACGTCTTGAAGGAACAAACGTTGAATTAGGGAAGAAAATCCTGAGCGATTCAGGCTTAAATATCACTTCTGCTGAGTCTATGGCTGACGGGGCAGAAAAGATTGTATCTTTAGTCAAGTAGAGCAGAAAGGCAGGGAACCTAAATGAGTGTATTTATTAATAAAAATACGAGAGTAATTGTTCAGGGGATTACCGGTTCAACCGCATTGTTCCATACAAAACAAATGATTGAGTACGGAACAAATATTGTTGGCGGTGTCACACCTGGAAAAGGTGGAACTGAAGTAGAAGGAGTTCCTGTATTTAATACAGTATCTGAAGCTGTTCAAACAACTGGAGCAAATGCTTCTGTTATCTATGTACCAGCACCATTTGCAGCAGATGCCATTTTAGAGGCTGTTGATGCAGAAGTCGATCTAGTCATTTGTATTACAGAACATATTCCAGTACTTGACATGGTCAAAGTAAAACGGTATATGGAAGGGAAAAAGACAAGACTTGTTGGCCCTAACTGCCCAGGTGTCATTACACCTGAAGAATGTAAGATTGGGATCATGCCAGGCTACATTCATAAAAAAGGTCATGTGGGGGTTGTTTCTCGTTCTGGAACGCTTACATATGAAGCGGTACATCAGCTTTCAGAAGCTGGCGTTGGTCAATCGACAGCTGTAGGAATCGGCGGAGACCCTGTCAATGGGACAAACTTTATTGATGTATTAAAAGCATTCAATGAAGACCCTGATACACATGCTGTCATTATGATCGGTGAAATTGGCGGTACGGCTGAAGAAGAAGCAGCTGAATGGGTAAAAGCAAATATGACAAAGCCAGTTGTTGGCTTTATTGGCGGTAAAACGGCGCCTCCAGGAAAACGCATGGGACATGCTGGTGCCATTATTTCTGGTGGTAAAGGAACAGCTGATGAAAAAGTAAAAACAATGCGTGAATGTGGAATTGAAGTGGCAGAGACACCATCTGTCATGGGAGAAACTTTGATTAAAGTACTAAAAGAGAAGAATCTCTTTGAAGCTTGTAAAACGCATTAATGACACAAGAAGACTTGTTCTTTGACAAGTCTTCTTCTTTCTATCTTAAACAGGAGGAATGGTATGTACAACGTGTCCGAAAGAATGATTTTTCACCGCTTAAAAGGCCTCATCTCACCCTCTTTGTTAACAAAATGGTGGAAAGTCGATCCTGAGCTATATATAAATGAAGAAACACATCATTTCAAACAGGATCGATCATTACAAACAATCGACTTTACCCGCTTAAAACAAGCCGAAGAAAAAGAATTCCCCATTTTTCAACACATCGTTCAAGCCTATTTAAAGCAAAACATTCACATGATTCCCATCACATCACCCTTATATCCCAGCACACTAAAACATATTTATGATCCTCCCCCTGTGTTATTCCTAAAAGGAAACATATCGTATTTAAATGAAGAAAAAAGTTTAGGTGTAGTAGGCACACGAGTTCCATCGTCTTATGGAGAAGCATGTGTGAAGAAAATTGTTGGTGAGCTTGTAAAGGAAGAGTGGACGATTGTCAGTGGCTTAGCAAAAGGCATTGATGGACTTGCACATAAAGAGTGCATTAGGAATAAAGGGAAAACGATCGGTATTATAGCAGGCGGATTTCAGCACTTATACCCAAAGGAACATGTGCAAATGGCTGAATACATGGGCGAGCATCATTTGCTTTTATCTGAGCATCCGCCTTACGTCAAACCAGAAAAGTGGCATTTTCCTTTGAGGAATCGTTTAATTAGTGCGCTCACAAGTGGAACCATCGTGATTCAGTGCAAAGAAAAGAGCGGTTCACTCATTACCGCCTATCAAGCACTTGAGCAAGGCAAAGAGGTATTTGCGGTTGCAGGATCAATCTTTGATCCTAATTCCACAGGTCCAGCCAGACTTATACAGCAGGGAGCAAAGCTTGTTCATTCAACGAAGGATATTTTAGAGGAATTCTCCTTCCGCAGCGTTCAATATACTGAACTCTCATAAAAATATCGTTTGACAAAAGACATAGGAATATTTAATAATAGTGAGGATTTAAGTTTACACTTTGTTTTTCGTGTTTATAATGATGTTCATCATAAAGAATTTTTCATGATTGCCTGTTAGATAGGTGCAATTAACATAAATATGAATTGTGAAATGTATAAAGAGAGAACACCTCTTAAGGGGGATTTTGAGTATGGCTGATTATTTAGTCATCGTTGAGTCGCCAGCCAAGGCGAAAACGATTGAGCGTTATTTAGGTAAAAAGTATAAAGTAAAGGCTTCAATGGGGCACATAAGAGATTTACCGAAAAGTCAGCTTGGTGTTGACACTGAGCATGACTTCGAACCGAGGTATATTACAATTCGCGGGAAAGGCCCCGTATTAAAAGAATTAAAAACAGCTGCGAAAAAAGTAAAGAAAGTCTATCTCGCAGCTGACCCCGATAGAGAGGGAGAAGCGATTGCTTGGCATTTAGCGCATAGTCTTGACCTTGACCTCTCTTCTGACTGCCGCGTTGTCTTTAACGAGATTACAAAAGATGCTATTAAAGATTCCTTTAAGCATCCACGCATGATCAATATGGATTTAGTTGATGCACAGCAGGCAAGACGGATCTTAGATCGTCTCGTTGGGTATAAAATTAGTCCGATTTTATGGAAGAAAGTGAAAAAGGGCTTAAGTGCTGGTCGTGTTCAATCAGTTGCACTTCGCCTGATTATTGATCGCGAGAATGAAATTAATGAATTTAAACCAGAAGAATACTGGACAATTGACGGTACATTCCTAAAAGGAAAAGAAAGCTTCGAAGCGAGCTTCTTTGGCGTCAATGGCAAAAAGCATCCACTGAAAACAAAAGAAGATGTAAAAGAAATCCTTTCGAAACTAAAAGGGAGCAAATTCTCTGTAGAGAAAGTGACGAAAAAAGAGCGTAAACGCAACCCAGCTGTTCCGTTTACAACATCTACTTTACAGCAGGAAGCTGCGAGAAAATTAAACTTCCGTGCGAAAAAGACGATGATGATTGCACAGCAATTATATGAAGGAATTGATCTTGGTAAAGAAGGTACAGTCGGACTCATTACATACATGAGAACGGACTCAACACGTATTTCCAATACGGCGATTGAAGAAGTATCTGCTTTCATTGATCAGACGTACGGTAAGAATTTCTTAAATACAACAAAACGAACCGCTAAAAAGAATGAAAATGCACAAGATGCTCACGAAGCCATCAGACCGACATCTACGCTAAGAAAACCAGCAGATGTCAAACATGTTTTAAGCCGAGATCAACTTCGTCTGTATAAATTGATTTGGGAACGATTCGTCGCAAGCCAAATGGCGCCGGCTGTTCTTGATACAATGAGTGTGGACCTTGATAATAACGGGCTTACATTCCGTGCTAACGGAAGCAAAGTGAAATTCCCTGGATTCATGAAGGTATATGTAGAAGGGAAAGACGACCAGCTAGAAGAAAAGGACAAAATGCTGCCTGATCTTAAAGAAGGTGATACGGTTCTTTCAAAAGATATCGAACCTGAACAGCACTTCACGCAGCCGCCTCCGCGCTACACTGAGGCAAGACTTGTCAAAACGCTTGAAGAGCTAGGTATAGGCCGTCCGTCTACGTATGCACCAACATTAGATACGATTCAAAAGCGCGGCTATGTCGCACTTGATAATAAACGGTTTATCCCAACAGAGCTTGGGGAAATTGTTCTCAACTTAATCATTGAATTCTTCCCTGAAATCATTAACGTGGAATTCACAGCGAAAATGGAAAAAGAACTTGATAGCGTTGAAGAAGGTACGATCGAATGGGTTCGTATTATCGACAGCTTCTATCAAGACTTTGCAAAACGGGTCGAAAAAGCGGAAGCAGAAATGCAAGAAGTTGAGATTGAGCCTGAATACGCCGGAGTTGACTGTGAAGAGTGTGGACATCCGATGGTGTACAAAATGGGTCGATACGGTAAGTTCATGGCTTGCTCTAACTTTCCTGACTGCCGTAACACAAAACCAATTGTGAAAGATATTGGTGTGAAATGCCCGACATGTCATGAAGGAAACATTGTTGAACGAAAATCTAAGAAGCGCCGCATTTTTTATGGCTGTGATCGTTTTCCAGAGTGTGAATTCGTCTCTTGGGACAAACCGATTGAAAGAAAGTGTCCAAAATGCGAAAATATGCTTGTAGAGAAAAAGCTGAAAAAAGGCATGCAAGTTCAATGTGTGAATTGTGATTATAAAGAGGAACAACAAAAATAGCGGTGAGCAGCCTTGTTCACCTGCTTTTTTATGTCATCAAACAGAACTTACGAAATAGGAGAGTTGTACAATGAGTCAATTTGTAAATGTGATCGGAGCAGGTTTAGCTGGAAGTGAAGCGGCATGGCAAATTGCTAAACGCGGAATTAAAGTCAACTTGTATGAAATGAGACCTGTCAAACAAACGCCAGCTCACCACACAGATAAATTTGCAGAGCTTGTATGCAGCAATTCACTGCGTGCCAACGCTTTGACAAATGCGGTCGGTGTATTAAAGGAAGAAATGCGTCATTTAGATTCAGCGATTATCGCAGCTGCAGATGAAAGCTCAGTTCCTGCTGGCGGAGCGCTTGCAGTAGATCGTCATGAATTTGCAGCAAACGTTACTGATCGCGTAAAAAATCACCCGAATGTGACAGTTTTTCAAGAAGAAGTGCAAAGCATTCCAGAAGGTCCAACAATTATTGCGACAGGCCCACTTACATCTGAAGCACTTTCAAAAGAATTAAAATCGTTAACTGGTGAAGAATATCTGTACTTCTACGATGCAGCGGCTCCTATCCTAGAGAAAGATAGCATTGATATGGATAAGGTGTACTTGAAATCACGTTATGACAAAGGAGAAGCTGCTTATTTAAACTGTCCAATGACAGAAGAAGAATTCGATCGTTTTTACGACGCGCTTATTTCTGCTGAAACTGTGCCATTAAAAGAGTTCGAAAAAGAAATCTTCTTTGAAGGCTGTATGCCAATTGAAGTCATGGCGAAAAGAGGAAAGAAAACGATGTTGTTTGGTCCGATGAAGCCAGTAGGACTTGAAGATCCGAAAACAGGAAAAAGACCTTATGCTGTTGTTCAATTAAGACAAGATGATGCAGCAGGCACTTTATATAACATCGTCGGCTTCCAGACACATCTGAAGTGGGGCGACCAAAAGGAAGTATTCCGCTTGATTCCAGGTCTTGAAGAAGCAGAGATTGTTCGTTATGGCGTGATGCACCGCAATACATTCATTAACTCACCAAGTCTTTTAAAACCAACGTATCAGTTTAAAAATAGAGAAGATCTATTCTTTGCCGGACAAATGACAGGCGTTGAAGGCTATGTCGAGTCCGCAGCTTCCGGACTAGTGGCTGGAATTAACGCCGCTCGTTTTGTCAAAGGAGAAGAGCTTGTGACACTTCCGGAGGAAACAGCGATCGGCAGCATGGCTTATTACATCACATCGACAAACAAGAAAAGCTTCCAGCCAATGAATGCGAATTTTGGTTTGTTGAAAGATCTTGGTGTTCGCATTAAAAACAAACAAGAGCGTTATGCGGAGTACGCTAAGCGCGCAATCGAAACTATTCAAACTATTTCGAAATCTCTGTAGTAAATCATTGCACGGAAAGCAAGATATGTGATACCATTTAAAAGCCTTAAAGAGGTGTAAAAATGACGAATAAACAGCGTCTTGTCCACTTATTCATTGAATATCTGCAAATTGAAAAAAACTATTCTGCTTTAACCATCTCAGGATATACAGAAGCGATTGAAGAGTTTGTCAGATTTATGAACGTTCAAGGAATAGACGGTTTTGAAGAGGTATCCTATCAAGATACGAGAATTTATTTAACAGAAGCTTATGAAAAAGGCCTGACAAGAAGAACGATTAGTAAGAAAGTCTCTGCGCTTCGCAGCTTTTATAAATTTCTATTAAGAGAACAGCTTGTGAAAGAAAATCCTTTTTTACTCGTTAGCTTACCAAAGCAGGATAAGCGAATTCCTTCATTTTTGTATGAAGAGGAACTAAAAGAGCTTTTTACAGTTTCTGATGTCAGCACACCGCTTGGGCAAAGAAACCAAGCGATTTTAGAACTTCTTTATGCAACAGGTATGAGGGTCAGTGAGTTATGTTCATTAAAAGAATCTGATCTTGATTTATCGATGGATACAGTGCTTGTTCATGGAAAAGGCAGCAAGCAGCGGTATGTTCCTTTTGGTTCATATGCTCATGAAGCGCTCATCACTTATTTAGAGGATGGAAGGCTAAAGCTGAAAGCGAAGGGGAATGATCGTGCTGATGCATATGTGTTTTTGAATCAGCGCGGGGCGCCTCTTACAGACAGAGGCGTTCGATTCATTCTCACTGAACTAATGAAAAAGGCGTCAGGCACATTACATATCCATCCTCACATGTTAAGGCACACCTTTGCCACACACCTCTTAAATGAGGGGGCAGATTTGAGAAGTGTTCAAGAACTTCTTGGTCATTCGAATTTATCATCAACTCAGGTGTACACGCATGTATCAAAAGATTCTTTAAGGAAAACGTACATGTCTCATCACCCAAGGGCTTTTAAACGATCCTAAAAGGAGGTTTTTTCATGTCATCATTTCATGCAACAACCATCTTTGCCGTTCAACACAAAGGAAAAAGTGCGATGGCTGGAGACGGTCAAGTCACTTTCGGGCAGGCTGTCGTGATGAAACACACAGCAAAAAAAGTGCGCCGTCTTTTCGGAGGCAAGGTGCTTGCAGGTTTTGCAGGTTCAGTAGCAGATGCATTTACACTCTTTGAAAAGTTTGAAACGAAGCTTGAAGAATATGGTGGTAACTTAAAGCGGGCAGCCGTAGAACTAGCAAAAGAATGGCGTAGTGACAAGATGCTTAGACAGCTTGAGGCCATGCTGATCGTTATGAACAAAGACAGCATCCTGCTTGTCTCTGGGACAGGAGAGGTCATCGAACCAGATGACGGTATTTTGGCCATCGGCTCAGGCGGCAATTATGCGCTTAGCGCCGGGAGAGCACTCAAAACACATGCAGGTGATCATCTCACAGCAAGAGATATTGCAAAGGCAGCTCTTGAAACCGCTGGAGAAATCTGTGTCTACACGAACGATCAAATCACTTTAGAAGAGCTTGAATAGAAAGGACATGAGACGTATGGAGAAAAAGCCGTTCACCCCAAGAGAGATAGTTGAAAAGCTTGATCAATACATTATTGGTCAGCTTGATGCGAAAAAAGCAGTGGCGGTGGCTTTAAGAAACCGTTACAGAAGAAGCCTTTTACATGATAAGCTAAAGGATGAAGTCGTTCCGAAAAACATTTTAATGATCGGCCCAACAGGTGTGGGGAAAACAGAGATTGCCCGCAGAATTGCAAAAATTTCTGGTGCGCCTTTTATTAAAGTGGAAGCGACGAAGTTTACTGAAGTTGGTTACGTCGGCCGTGATGTAGAATCGATGGTCAGAGATCTAGTTGAGACAGCGATCCGAATTGTCAAAGAAGAAAAGATGAAAGACGTTCAAGAAGAAGCAGAAAAACAAGCAAATAAACGTCTTGTTCATTTACTTGTTCCTGGCAAGAAAAAAAGCCAGTCTGTGAAAAATCCTTTTGAGATGCTGTTTGGTGGTTCTGATGAAGATGACCGTGATCGAGATCAATCAAGTGAAGAAGTTGAACTTGAATCGACAAGAAAGCGAATCGCTCATCAACTGGCTATGGGCGAACTTGAAGATCATTACGTCACGATCGAAGTCGAAGAGCAGCAGCCATCCATGTTTGATATGCTTCAGGGCTCGGGTATGGAGCAAATGGGCATGAACATGCAGGATGCGCTCGGCAATCTCATGCCTAAAAAGAAAAAACGCAGAAAGCTGACCGTCAGAGAAGCAAGAAAGGCGTTAACAGCTGAGGAAGCTTCAAAACTGATTGACATGGATGAAGTCAGTCAAGAAGCTGTCTATAAAGCAGAGCAGCAAGGAATTATTTTTATCGACGAAATCGATAAAATCGCTAAAAGCGGTGGTGCATCATCTGCAGATGTTTCTCGTGAAGGGGTTCAACGTGATATTTTACCGATTGTAGAAGGTTCAACTGTGATGACGAAATATGGGGCAGTGAAAACAGACCATGTGCTTTTTGTAGCAGCAGGTGCATTTCATATGGCAAAACCATCAGATTTGATTCCAGAGCTTCAAGGGCGCTTCCCAATTCGTGTAGAATTAGATAAATTAAGTATCGAAGACTTTGTGAAAATCTTAACGGAACCAGATAATGCATTATTAAAGCAATATAAAGCTTTACTTGAAACAGAAGGTATATCTCTTGAATTTTCTGACGATGCTATTCATAAGATTGCCGAAGTGGCTTATCATGTCAATCAGGAGACAGATAACATCGGTGCAAGAAGGCTTCATACCATACTTGAAAAGCTGCTTGAAGAGCTTTCATTTGAGGCGCCTGATATTACACTAGGGACAGTGACCATTACCCCTCAGTATGTAGAAGAGAAGCTAGGAAAGATTGCGAATAACAAAGACTTAAGTCAATTTATACTTTAACAAATGAATAAAGTAATCTAGGAGGATCATTAATATGGCGTTACTACAAAAAACAAGGATTATTAACTCAATGCTGCAAGATGCAGCGGGGAAACCAGTTAATTTTAAGGAAATGGCAGAAACGTTGAGAGATGTCATTGATTCAAACATTTTCGTATTAAGCAGAAGAGGGAAGCTTCTAGGCTACTCGATCAACCAGCAGATTGAAAATCCGCGTATGAAGAAAATGCTTGAAGACCGTCAGTTCCCTGAAGAATATACAAAGAGTCTATTTAACATCCCTGAAACATCTTCAAATCTTGACATTAACAGTGAGTATACAGCTTTCCCGATTGAGAACCGTGATTTATTTGAATCAGGTTTGACAACCATTGTTCCAATTATCGGAGGAGGAGATCGTTTAGGGACGTTAATCCTGTCTCGTTTGCAAGATACATTCAAAGATGATGATTTAATTCTTGCTGAATACGGTGCAACAGTTGTTGGAATGGAGATCCTTCGTGAGAAATCAGAGGAAATCGAAGAAGAAGCAAGAAGTAAAGCTGTTGTCCAAATGGCGATTAGTTCTCTTTCATATAGTGAGCTTGAAGCCATTGAGCACATCTTTGAAGAACTTGATGGCAACGAAGGGCTTCTAGTGGCAAGTAAAATTGCTGACCGTGTAGGAATCACTCGTTCAGTGATCGTGAACGCCTTACGTAAGTTAGAAAGTGCAGGCGTCATCGAATCTCGTTCTCTTGGAATGAAGGGAACGTATATCAAAGTGTTAAACAACAAATTTTTAATTGAACTTGAAAATTTAAAATCTCATTAATCAAAAACCCTTTTCAGCAGAAATACAAGCTGAAAAGGGTTTTTTTTTATAAAAAAAGAGGATTTGTCCGAAAAATGACACTCTTTTTTCCAAGAAAACCCTTACAATTCTTAGTTCTTTGAATCTAGGTCTTTATACCTATTCGTAAAATAGATATATATTACGAGTTTTTTTTACATATACATCATAGACTTTAATCCTATTATTTCTTACAATGAACATATGGTTTTACAAATCTCGACATGATTAAATGGAATGAAATACATATGATTGGAGGTATATGGTTTTGGATATATTTTCTGGAACGATAAGCAACCTTGAGAATGCCTTGGGCAGAGCGAATGTTAAGCAAAAAGTCATAAGCAATAATATCGCGAATATAGACACACCGAACTACAAGTCGAAAAACGTCGCATTTCATGATATGCTAAACGATGCGTCGATCAAGTTAGATGCTAAAAAAACATACCAAGGTCACATTGATTTTTCTAAAACAGGGTCTAATTATTCAGTTGTTTCGAGCAACCGTACTTCATATCAAGAAAACGGAAATAATGTCGATATTGATCAAGAGATGAGTGAACTCGCTAAAAACCAAATTCAGTATAATGCGTTGGTTGAAAGAATGAGTGGAAAATTCAATTCTCTTAAAACAGTTTTGACAGGAGGTAAGTGATGTCAATTTTTTCAGGCGTTAACGCTTCGGCCTCTGCATTAACAGCACAGAGGCTCAGAATGGACGTTGTATCCTCTAACCTTGCAAATATGGATACAACAAGAGCGAAACAGGTTGATGGCAACTGGGAGCCTTATAGACGTAAGCTCGTCACATTACAGCCGTCAGGTGAATCGTTTTCATCTATATTAAACTCAAGCATGAATTCGAGCGGTAAATTAGGAAACGGCGTGAAAGCAACGAAGATTACAGAAGACGAAACTCCATTCAACCTTCAATATGATCCTACAAATCCCGATGCCAATGAAAATGGATATGTTCAAACACCTAATGTTGATCCATTAAAGGAAATGGTTGACCTCATCAGCAGCTCAAGGTCATATGAAGCAAACGTGACCGCGCTAAATGCGAATAAAAGCATGTTGATGAAAGCTTTAGAAATAGGAAAGTAAGGTGAAAAGAATTGGTTAACGCAATATCTCCTTTCCAGCTTCAAGCTGCTCAGCAAGCAAGTGAATTGACAAATGCATCGTCCGTTCATGCGGCTGCACCTAAAAGTCAAACGAATTTCTCTGATGTGCTGAAGAATTCCATTGAGGCATTAAATCAATCACAGCTTAAATCAGACCAGTATACAAATGCACTTGCACAAGGAAAAGATGTCAATCTCGATGAAGTCATGATTGCCTCGCAAAAAGCGAGTGTGACACTCACAGCTGCAACGGAGTTTCGAAATAAAGCGGTCGAAGCGTACCAAGAGATTATGAGAATGCAGATGTAGGAGGTGCTGACGGACAAAAAAAGACTGAATGGAATGACCGGGGGTTAAGATGAATCGTACTTTAATGCAATTAAGAACAAAAACAGTTGAGTTTTGGCGAAATCGATCAAAATTACAAAAAATACTTATGATTGGCGGCGTTGCTGCCCTAGCAATCATTATTACGGTTGTTAGCATCTTTGCTTCTTCTGAAAAAATGGTTCCATTGTTTAGAGATTTGTCTGAGGCAGAAGCTGGGCAAATCAAACAGGAACTAGATGGCAAAAACGTTAAATCGGAACTTGCGAATAATGGAACAACGATTCTCGTTCCAGAAAAGCAGGCCGACTCTTTAAAAGTAACACTCGCATCTGAGGGTCTCCCTAAGACAGGGAATATTGATTACTCCTTCTTTGCGAATAATTCCGGCTTCGGTTTAACAGATAATGAATTTGATGTTCTGAAAGTAGACGCAACTCAGACAGAACTATCCAATCTAATCAACACGATTGATGGGATCAAAGATTCAAAAGTTATGATTAACCTGCCAAAAGATTCCGTTTTTGTTGGAGAAGAGCAAAGTAATGCATCAGCATCCATTGTGCTGCAAGTTGAACGTGGCTACACGCTCGCGCCGCAGCAAGTAAAAGGCCTTTATCATCTTATTTCAAAAAGTGTACCGAATTTAAAGACAGAAAACATTGTCATTATGGACCAAGATTCCAACTACTACGATTTAAACAGCAGTTCCGATTCCTATGCAAGTGGAATGGATGCACAGCAGCAGAAAAAAGAAGAAATCGAAAAGAACCTTCAAAGAAAAATTCAACAGCTGCTGGGAACAATGATGGGTCAAGAAAAAGTCGCTGTATCGGTCACAACAGACATTGATTTTACTGAAGAGAAAAGAAAAGAAGACCTTGTAGAACCAGTTGATAAAGAAAACATGCAAGGCATCGCTGTCAGCGCTGAAAAGATTGCTGAAACTTATTCAGGAAATGGTGCAGCAGCTGGTGGAACCGCTGGAACAGGCGACGATGATGTCACAAACTATCAAGGCGCCGATGGAGCGAATGGTAGCGGAGATTACGAAAAGAGCGAAGATCGTATCAACTATGAAGTCAACCGCATTCATAAAGATATCAAAGAGAGCCCTTATAAAATTAGAGATGTTGGCATTCAAGCATTGGTCGAACCACCAACTGCAAACGATGTGAACTCTTTAACAGCTGAAAGACAAGATGATATTAAAAAGATTCTTTCAACGATCATTAGCACGTCAATTGATAAAGAATACACAAATGGTCAAGCGCTCACTCAAGCGGACTTAGATAACAAAATTGTTTTATCTGTATCAAAATTAGACGGTAAACAGCAAACTGCAGCAGAAAACCCATCAAACAATATTCCAATTTGGGTTTATATTGCAGGCGGTGTGCTACTACTTGCAATTATCGCTCTCATTATTCTTCTTGTGCGTAAACGCAGAAAAGAAGAGGAAGAAGAGTTTGAGTTTGATGAACATACACCAATTCATGTTCCTGATATCGACACTGAACCAGAAACAGAAGAAATGGTGAGGAAAAATCAGCTTGAAAAAATGGCAAAAGATAAACCAGAAGACTTTGCTAAATTGCTACGCAGCTGGCTGTCCGAGGATTAGGAGGAATACACATGTCGAGAAAAGATTCAAATCGACTAACAGGCAGACAAAAAGCAGCAATCCTAATGATTTCCTTAGGGCTAGAGGTGTCAGCATCTGTATACAAACATCTGTCTGAAGACGAAATAGAAAAATTAACATTGGAAATTTCCAATGTGCGAAGTGTAGATACTGCTAAAAAAGATGAAATCATTGAAGAATTTCACAGCATCGCCATCGCGCAGGACTACATATCACAAGGCGGTCTTATGTACGCAAGACAAGTGCTTGAAAAAGCGCTTGGTGAGGACAAAGCGGATAGTATCTTAAACCGATTAACATCCTCACTTCAAGTGAAACCGTTTGATTTTGCTCGAAAGGCTGACCCAGAACAAATCTTAAACTTTATCCAGCATGAGCATCCACAAACCATTGCGCTCATCCTTTCCTACTTAGATCCAGTTCAAGCAGGGCAGATTTTATCTGAATTAGGTGAGGAAGTACAAACAGAGGTTGCGAGACGTATTGCTTTAATGGATCGCACATCTCCAGAGATCATCAATGAAGTGGAACGCATTCTTGAACAAAAACTTTCTTCAACCTTTACGCAAGACTATACGCAAACGGGCGGAGTCGAAGCGGTTGTAGAAGTACTAAATGGTGTAGACCGTGCGACCGAGAAGACCATTTTAGACACTCTTGAAATTCAAGATCCTGAGCTTGCTGATGAAATTAAGAAACGTATGTTTGTCTTTGAGGATATTGTCACTCTTGACAGCAGAGCGATTCAGCGCGTGATCAGAGATGTTGAAAATGATGACTTATTGCTTGCACTCAAAGTGGCAAGCGAAGAGGTCAAAGAAATTGTCTTCCGCAACATGTCACAGAGAATGGTCGAAACGTTCAAAGAAGAAATGGAGTTTATGGGACCTGTCCGGCTTAGAGATGTCGAGGAAGCACAAACCCGTATTGTCAGCATCGTAAGACGACTCGAGGAAGCTGGAGAAATCGTCATAGCTCGAGGCGGAGGAGACGATATCATTGTCTAGGATTATCAAACATGAAACATCTGTTATTCCTGAGCAAGGCCGGCAAACGATTCCTTTGCAGCAAGTGGAGTTCAAAAAAGAACATCATGAAGAAGAGCTTGTCAATGAAACAGAAGTGTCGCAGCTTGTACTAAGTGATGCTGAAGATCAAGCAAGCCGTATAGTAGAACAAGCAAATAGTGAGCTTGAAAAAACAATGGCTGAAATCAATCAGCGCCGCGCTGATTTTGAAGAAGAAAGAATGCAGCTTATTGAAGAAGCGAAACAAGCAGGTTATCAAGATGGCTTCCAAAAGGGTGAAGCAGATGCGATGAGTCAGTACCGATCAATTCTTGATCAAGCAAATGACATTGTCAGTCTTGCCAAGCAGGATTACGAAGAAAAAATTGAAAGCTCCGCAGAAAAAATTGTGGAACTGGCTTTTGAACTCGCCAAACGTGTTTGGTACTCGGCTGAGGACACGAAAGATCAATTTTTGGCTCTCGTGAAGCAGGTCATTTCTGAAGTGAAAGAATATGACGATATTTCCATCTATGTTGACCCTGAACATTACGATCATGTGATGGAGTATAAAGACGAATTAATCAGAATCCTTCAAAAGGATACACACCTTGCCATTTACTCGGATGAAAAAGCGCCAAAAGGGACTTGTTACGTAGAAACAAGCTTTGGAAAAGTGGAAGCGAGTGTTGATACACAAATGAATCAGTTGAAAGAAAAGCTACTAGAAGTCATTGATTCAGGTGATCACAAATGAACATCGATGTGTTAAAAGAAACGATTGAAACCGCAGATCCTTATAAACGATTTGGTAAAGTCAATCGAGTTGTTGGACTGATGATTGAATCTAAGGGGCCGGAAAGTTCTATCGGAGACGTGTGTCTCATTCATAAAAAGGGGCGTAAGCACGATCCAATAAAAGCAGAGGTCGTAGGGTTTAGAGATGAAAATATTCTGCTCATGCCTTATGTAGAAGCATCCAATATTTCACCAGGAAGTCTAGTTGAAGCGACAGGTGAGTCGCTGAAGGTCAAAGTTGGGACTGGGTTAATTGGCGAAGTTGTTGATGCCTTCGGTGAACCGCTGGACGGCAGTATGCTTCCAAAGGGACTTGCACCTGTTTCGACAGATCAGTCACCTCCAAACCCGATGGACAGGCCACCTATTCGTGAAAAAATGGGCGTTGGTGTCAGAGTGATTGACAGTCTGCTTACAGTCGGCACTGGTCAGCGGATCGGTATTTTTGCCGGAAGTGGTGTTGGAAAAAGTACCTTAATGGGGATGATTGCTAAGCAGACAGAAGCAGACCTCAATGTCATTGCCCTTGTTGGAGAGCGTGGCCGGGAAGTTCGTGAGTTTATTGAAAAGGATTTAGGTACCGAGGGACTAAAGCGATCGATTGTTGTCGTCGCAACTTCTGACCAGCCTGCACTGACGAGAATGAAGGCTGCTTATACAGCAACAGCTATTGCAGAATATTTTAGAGACAGAGGCAAAAACGTCATGTTCATGATGGACTCTGTTACACGGGTCGCTATGGCACAAAGGGAAATCGGTCTTGCAACTGGTGAACCGCCAACGACAAAAGGATATACGCCTTCGGTGTTCGCTATACTGCCAAAATTACTTGAACGAACTGGAACAAATCAGCTTGGTTCTATCACAGCGTTTTACACAGTGCTTGTTGATGGTGACGATATGAATGAGCCAATCGCTGATACAGTCAGGGGAATCTTAGATGGCCACATTGTACTTGATCGTGCTTTAGCCAACAAAGGACAATTTCCTGCTGTCAATATTCTGAAAAGTATCAGCCGTGTTATGAGCAATATCGCAAGTCATGATCACAAGGAGGCGGCCAACCGGTTCCGTCAGCTTTTATCCACTTATCAAAACGCTGAGGACCTCATTAACATTGGAGCATATAAAAAAGGCTCCTCGAAAGACATTGATGATGCCATGCAGGCTTATCCTCATCTGATTTCATTTTTGAAGCAGGATGTAGAAGAGGCTGTATCTATTGAAGACAGTGTGAATGTATTGCTCGGTTTGATGAATAGAGAGGATTGACAAAAACAGTGAGATATCAATACAAATTTCAAAAGCTCTTAGAACTGAAAGAAAGTGAAAAAGACAAGTCACTCGCAGCGTACCAACAATCCGTTTCGGCATTTGAGCAAGTCGCTGAAAAGCTCTATGAAAATATGAGTAAAAAAGAATTAATGGAAAAAAGCAAAGAAGAAAAGCTGAGAAGTGGTATGAGTGTTCAAGAAATGCGTCATTATCAGCAATTTGTGACCAATTTAGATAACACCATTCAGCATTATCAGCAGCTTGTGATCATGAAACGCCATCAAATGAATGAAAAACAATCTGATTTAACTGAAAAAAACATCGAGTTTAAAAAGTTTGAAAAAATGAAAGAAAAGCAGTACGAAAAGTTTTCCCTTGAACATAAGGCCATTGAAATGAAAGAAATGGATGATATCTCTATCAGCCAATTCATGTTTCAAGGACATTAGGAGTCGAGATGAATGCCTAAGAAGGAAAAAACGAAAGAATCAAGCGGCGGTAAATTTCAATGGATCTTGTTTATTGTCATCATCCCATTGATTGTGCTTGTGTTAGTGACTGGCACAATCCTTTATATGGCAGGTTTTGATCTAAAGAAACCGCTCCAAAACATTCCGGGCGTCAGTAGTTTGGTTGGTTCAGATGACACCTCAAAAACGTCATCTTCACATAATAATCAAAGCGATGCAGAATTGAAGGAACTGAAAAAGACCATTAAAGAGCAAAAGAATGAACTTGAAATTGCACAAAAAGACTTAAAAACAAGTGATGAAGAGATTAAAAGACTGAATCAAAAAATCAGTTCACTTGAAAAAACATCTGAAAATGATGCGAATGATAAGTCAGCGGATGACAGTTCATCAAATAGCAGCTCATCAAGCGATACATCAGGTAATAATGCATCAGGGACAACTTCTGATGGGGCAGCAGCCTCTAACCAGAAACCGAAAGGGAAGATTGCCAGTATCTATGAAAGCATGGACGCAGGGAAATCCGCCAAAATTTTATCAGAATTAAGTGATAAAGAGGCATTGAAGATTCTTGAAGAGCTGAGCAAAAATAAACTAACAGACATATTAGCAAAACTAACACCTCAGAAGGCAGCTACGTTTACGAAAGAGCTTTCTAAAAAAGAAAGTGAAAATGGGGGTGGGCAATAAGTGAAGCTATTGGATATTGGAGCCTTACAGCAATCGTCTCAAGGTCTCTCGGGACCAAAGGGGAGCGGCGCGGCATCTGCAAGCGGGTTGTTTAAACAATTACTTAGCGGGGCAGGCGCACAAAGCGGCCTTGTGAATGCTGAAACAGCGGGTGCCACTCTTTCCATCAATGATGCGATGCAAATCATTGAAAAATGGATGCAATCGCCTGAAGAAGGCATCAACGGAGACCTTCTTAGCGCGCTTCAAACACTTCAAGGTCAAACGCTTGATTCGTCTGATCTCAAGTCACTAGAAGAGCTATTTCAAAAAATGGAATCATCCATTTACGGTGATCAAACGGATAAGTCAGCTTCTGAACATAGTGAGCAGCTCATACAAGTCCACTTTTTCATATATCAACTACTCAATCAACAGCCGCTCAGCTTTGATGCAAAGCTAGTGCAAGATATTGAAGCAAAGGGTCAAGACTTCATTCACTTTCTTTCAAAAAATGGAGTAGATGAGAAACTGATTCAGCAAGTAAAAGAGCAGTTTTTCTCGCAGGGTTCAGCACCAAAGCTGAATTCGATGTCTCAAAGTGAGCTGAAACACTTTAATCAGTTAATCGACCATATGATGGCAAATGCAAAAGGGTCAGACAAAGAGTTGAAGATTGCTTTAGGAGAGTTAAAAGAATTGGTCTCTCCAAGACAAGAATCTACTCTTGCTACTCCTGCAAAAGGGGCTAACTCTCTTGAATGGCTCATCAAAAAGGAAGTTGTCAAAGGACAAAGCACTGCTGCACCTGCTTCTGAAAAAACAATCACTCATACGCTGTTGCCAGGTCATAAGCAGTTTTTTCAACTGCAATCAGCAGCTCCTGTTCAGCAGACACAAACAACTGATGAAAAGCCGGGAACGGTTGATCAGCAAATTCTAAATACGTGGAAGCAAATGAAATTCACGCCATTTGGCAACTCAAGTGGGCGCTTTACAGTTCGGTTAAATCCAGAAAATCTCGGATTTATCACGATTCAGCTGACGAAGCAAAATGGTATGTATGCGAGTAAAATTACAGCTTCGACACAGGCAGCAAAAGAACTGCTAGAGCATCACCTTCCGCAGCTCAAGCAGGCGCTTCCGAATATGTCGGTTCAAGTGGACCGTTTCCATATACCGCTTCAATCAAATGAGCAGCCGTTATTTGGACAATTTAACGAAGAAAACAAGCAGCAACAGTCAAAAGGGCAGAATTTCCAAAAGCCTGATGAACAGGAAGCAGAATTCCAAGATGTACTGGATGCTCTTGTTGGGTCAGATGAAGAAGAGGAGGAGATCTAATGGCAACAGTTGATGCTACAAATAGAATAGCCGCACAAACAGACACTTCTTCAAAAGCAGAAAAGAAAACAGATACGCTTGGCAAAGATCAATTCTTGAAAATTTTGCTCACGCAGCTTCAAAACCAAGATCCGACAAACCCACTAGATGACCGTGAGTTTGTCACACAGCTTGCAACATTTTCATCTTTAGAACAGCAAACCAATATGAACGATTCTATCACCAAGCTGAATCAGCTCATGTCTACATTTGTTGCACACCAAGATCCGTTTACGACGTATGTAGGGTGGATCGGTAAAGAAGTATCGGGCAAATTGGATGATAAAGAGATATCAGGCACTGTGAAATCTGTTAAAAACATAAACAATGAATACTTCCTATATTTAGAAGATGGAACGAAAATCAGCCCTTGGGATGTTACAGCAGTTGGAGAAAAAACGAAGTAATTCGAGGAGGAAAATAAATGTTACGCTCACTTTACTCAGGAATTAGTGGAATGAAAAACTTCCAAACAAAATTAGATGTTGTAGCCAATAACGTAGCCAACGTCAATACACACGGATACAAAAAAAGCCGTATCACTTTTAAAGATATGGTCAGCCAAACCATTTCAAGTTCTGGTGGACCGACGAACAACTCTGGTTCAATCAACTCAAAACAAGTTGGTTTAGGATCATCTTTATCTTCTATTGATAAAATCATGTCAGCAGGAGCTTCTCAAAATACGGATAGAGATTATGATTTCTACATCAATGGAGATGGATTTTTCCGTATTGAAAAACAAGGAGAAGTTCTTTATACCAGAGCAGGGAACTTTACTCGGGATTCAGAGGGAAGTTTAACCACTTCTGACGGAAATTACGTGCTTGGAATGAATGGACAAAAGATAACGATTCCAGATGGCATTTCAAGTGTAAGTGTTGGTCCAGATGGAACAATATCTGTTGTTGAAAACAACGTATCTAGAAATGTTGGACAGGTTTCACTCGTATCTTTCAGTAACGCAGCAGGATTAGACAAAGTTGGTGAGAACCTATACCGCCAAACGTTAAGCTCAGGTGCACCAAGTAATCCTATCGTTCCTGGTGAACAAGGAACGGGCATCATTCAAACAGGTCGACTTGAAATGTCAAATGTTGATTTAACAGACGAGTTTACCGAAATGATTATCGCGCAGCGTGGATTCCAATCGAATGCAAAGACGATCACAACATCTGATGAAATCCTGCAAGAGCTTGTGAATCTGAAACGATAGGAGGTAGGGGGAGCGGATGATCGCTTCTCTGCTTAATATGATTGAAGTGACAAGATTGAATGGCAAAGGATTTATGCTGAACGCTCTCCATATCGAGCAAATCGAAAGCTTTCCAGACACGACCATTACATTAGCCAATGGAAAGAAATTCGTTGTGAAAGAAAATGAAGAGCAGCTTCAAGAGAAAATCATTTCTTTCTACAGAAAAATCCAAGTCATTTCATTGAATCAAGGAATAGAGGAATTTGAATGAAGAAGAAATTAGTCGTAGTAATGCTAATCATGATTATTGCCATCGGCGGAATAGGAGCAGGCATCATTTTTCTGCTGAATGGTTCAGAAGAAGCAAAAGCTGAAAAAGAGCCAACAGCAGATGAAGTCGTAAAAGCTTCTGTTGAAATTCCTGAGATTATCACCAATTTAAAGTCTGAAGGAAATGCGGTCAAACTTGTATTGAATATTGAAACAGACTCTGAAAAAGCAAAAGAAGAGCTCGAGAAAAGAAGTTTTCAAGTGAAAGACGCCGTAATTGACATTTTATCAGACACGAATGCAGATGAACTTGATGGCAAAAAAGGCAGAGAACATTTTAAAACACTAGTTAAAAACAAAGTGAATAACTATTTGCAAGATGGCAAGGTGAAAGAAGTATATATAACCTCCTTTAATCTGCAATAGAGGCGATTAATTGACACGATGGAGGTGAAGAAATGTCAGGAGAAGTGCTTTCCCAGAATGAGATCGATGCATTATTATCCGCCATATCTACAGGCGAAATGGATGCAGAAGAGCTGAAAAAAGAAGAAACGACGAAAAAAGTAAAGGTGTATGATTTTAAACGTGCACTTCGCTTTTCGAAAGACCAGATTCGAAGTTTAACAAGGATTCACGATAACTTCGCTAGACTGCTCACCACACACTTTTCAGCTCAGCTAAGATCATATATTCAAATTACTGTCAGCTCGGTTGACCAAGTACCATACGAAGAATTTATTCGTTCGATTCCTAATATGACATTATTAAACTTATTTTATGTCAGCCCGCTTGAAGGAAGAATCATGCTTGAAGTGAACCCAACAATCGGCTATGCCATGATGGACAGGCTGATGGGCGGGATAGGCATTAGTCATAATAAGACGGAATCACTTACAGAAATCGAAACAAAGATTATCTCAAACATGTTTGAGGGAGCTTTGGAAAATTACAGAGAAGCGTGGCAGTCCATAACCGACATCGAGCCTGAAATGGCAGATTTCGAGGTAAATCCCCAGTTTGTTCAAATGGTGTCACCAAACGAAACAGTTGTCGTCATTTCTCTTAATACACAAATTGGTGAGGTAAGCGGGGTTATTAACCTATGTATTCCCCATGTTGTATTAGAGCCTATTATTCCAAAGCTGTCTGTACACTACTGGATGCAGTCTGAACGAAATGAACCAAAACAACAAGAAACAAAGGCTATTGAAAAACGGATTATGACGGCAAAGATACCGGTAGTCGCAGAGCTAGGGGAATCGGAAATGACGGTGGAAGAGTTTTTGAATTTGGAAATTGGTGATTGTATTGCCTTGGACAAACCAGTAAATGCGCCTCTTACTGTTATGGTCGGAAATAAACCGAAATTCTTGGGACAGGCCGGCCGCGTGAATCGGAAACAGGCGATTCAAATTCTAGATCACGACATAAGAGGTGAAGAAGATGGAGAATAACGGAAGTAAATTATCACAAGACGAAATTGATGCGCTCCTTAAAGGAGGCAGCAATGACGATATAGAGCCTGAAACAATCCTTTCTGCAATGGAGCAAGATGCCATTGGAGAAATCGGAAATATTTCATTCGGCAGTTCTGCTACAGCACTTTCAACCCTATTAAATCAAAAAGTGGAGATTACCACTCCAACTGTGACAGTGATTCAAAAAAGTATGCTGAATGAGGAATTTCCTCATCCGTATGTCGCGATTGAAGTGAATTATACGGAAGGCTTCAGCGCAAGTAACCTGCTTGTCGTCCAGCAAACAGATGCAGCAGTCATTGCGGACTTAATGATGGGCGGAGACGGGACAAATGCTGACCCTTCTTTAAGCGAGATTCACTTAAGTGCAGTGCAAGAAGCGATGAACCAAATGATGGGTTCTGCTGCGACATCCATGTCGACGGTCTTTAATAAAAAGATTGATATTTCTCCGCCTCGCGTCGAATTACTTGATGTGAAAGAAGGAGAAGGAACAGACCGGATCCCAGCTGAAGAAATGCTTGTCAAAGTGTCCTTCAGATTAAAAATAGGAGAGCTCATTGATTCAAATATTATGCAGCTTTATCCTATTACATTTGCGAAGGATTTAATCGCAGAATTAACAGATCCTGCGCAAGAAGAAGAGCTGGTTCAAGAAGCTCAAGTGAGTGCACCTGAACCTCAGCCGGCAGCAACGCAAACGCAGTCTGCCCCAGCGCAGCAAGCTGCTCCGCCGAAAAGACAGGCGAAGCCAAAGGCGGCAGCACCTGTAAATGTGGCACCAGTTGAATTTGAAGCGTTCAGTGAGCCTCAGCATACAACAAGCCAGCTTGGAAATCTTGATATGCTGATGGACATTCCGCTTTCCATTACGGTGGAACTTGGAAGAACTCAGCGAAGTGTCAAAGAAGTCCTTGAGCTTTCAGCAGGAAGTATCATTGAACTGGACAAACTTGCTGGTGAGCCAGTAGACATTCTAGTGAACAAACGAATCGTCGCCAAAGGGGAAGTCGTTGTCATTGATGAGAACTTTGGTGTTCGTGTGACTGATATTTTAAGTCAGTCAGAAAGACTTTCTAATTTAAAATAAACAAACATACAGGGAGAGAATAAGTAAATGGCTACTAAGGTATTAATCGTAGATGATGCAGCATTCATGAGAATGATGATAAAGGATATTCTTGTAAAAAACGGATTTGATGTAGTAGGAGAAGCAGAAAACGGCGCTCAAGCAGTTGAAAAATTTAAAGAAACATCTCCTGATCTTGTCACAATGGATATCACAATGCCAGAAATGGACGGGATCACAGCATTAAAAGAAATTAAACAAATCGATGCTTCTGCAAAAATCATCATGTGTTCTGCAATGGGGCAGCAGTCAATGGTTATTGACGCGATCCAAGCAGGCGCAAAAGACTTTATCGTGAAGCCGTTCCAGGCAGACCGTGTACTTGAAGCAATTAATAAAACGTTAGGCTAAAAAAGGGTGTAAGACTTGTTGAAAAAACGTTTGATATGTATAGCAATGATCAGTTTTATGCTTTTCTTAACGATACAGCCTGCCTCACTGTTTGCTGAAACGAAAGATCCTGAAAATAGCACAGTGAATGACTGGATCAAAGAAGAGAAGAGCAGCAAAAAGGATACAGAAAAGACAACCACTGACAATCAAACGAATCCGGCAGAAGAAGTTCCCTCTTCTTCTGTCTCCATTATGGATTTTGTCAAAATGATTGGTGCCTTACTTTTTGTCATCCTGCTTATTTATGGATTGGTGAGATTTGTTGGTAAGCAAAACCGCTTACTTAAACCATTTCGCTATGTTGAAAATATTGGCGGAACGACGGTTGGCCAAAACCGTTCAGTCCAGCTTATCAAAGTGGGTAAACGAGTATTAGTTGTCGGAGTAGCGGACTCAATCCAGCTGCTAAAAGAAATTGATGATGAACAAGAATGTGAAGCGATCGTGAAACAATATGAAGAAGCGATGGAAAGCAAAACTGATTTACCAAAAATCGTTCAAAAATTCACATCTCAGATAAAGAAACAGGATCAGCCAACCACTTCTTCTTTTTCAGCCAATTTGAAGGCGCAGCTAGCCGAATTGAAAAAGACCCAATCAGAAGTCAGAAAGAAAGGCCCGAAACAAAATGAATGAGTTTATCGATTTATTTAATTCCAGCGGTGCAGGGAATATTAGCACGTCTGTCCGTCTTCTTTTACTTTTAACCGTATTTTCGGTTGCACCAGGCATTCTCATTTTAATGACGTGTTTTACACGAATTGTGATTGTACTTTCATTCGTTAGAACGTCACTTGCAACCAACTCAATGCCGCCAAACCAAGTGCTTGTAGGGCTTGCATTGTTTCTCACATTTTTTATCATGGCACCTACGTTCTCAGAGATTAATAAAGAGGCACTCACGCCGCTTTTAAATGATGACATTACGCTCAATCAGGCATATGAAAAAGCCGAAGTGCCCATTAAAGAATTTATGAGTAAACATACGAGACAGAAGGATTTGGCTTTATTTCTTAGTTACGCAAAAATCGATACACCTGAATCGATAAAAGATATTCCGTTAACGGCGATGGTACCCGCTTTTGCGATTTCAGAATTAAAGACGGCATTTCAAATTGGTTTCATGATCTTTATTCCCTTTTTAATTATTGACATGGTGGTCGCAAGTGTTCTGATGTCAATGGGGATGATGATGCTTCCGCCGGTTATGATATCGCTCCCTTTTAAAATATTGTTATTTGTTTTAGTCGATGGATGGTATTTGATTGTTAAATCTTTGCTGCAAAGCTTTTAGAGTAGGTGCTTAAAACATGAGTTCAGAATTTGTCATTACGATGGCTGAAAGATCAGTGTATGTGGTATTGCTTGTCAGTGGGCCGCTTCTAGCGCTCGCTCTTATTGTGGGACTGATTGTCAGTGTGTTTCAGGCGACAACCCAAATTCAAGAACAGACGCTTGCGTTCATTCCTAAAATTGTTGCAGTTCTTATCGGGCTTGTTGTGTTTGGTCCATGGATGCTGTCAACCATTGTGTCCTTTACGACAGAGCTGTTCTCGAATTTAGATCGATTTGCAGGTTAACGAGCGATGTCAATCATAGAATTATTCCCTGCTTT
Source organism: Bacillus sp. FSL W8-0920 (assembly GCF_038593215.1). Taxonomy (NCBI): domain Bacteria; kingdom Bacillati; phylum Bacillota; class Bacilli; order Caryophanales; family Bacillaceae; genus Bacillus; species Bacillus sp. FSL W8-0920. The sequence continues at coordinate 1,600,304 of NZ_CP151974.1, forward strand.
TCTATTAGTTTTTATTCGGATCACCGCTTTTTTTGTGACAGTACCGCTTTTAGCGCATAGAACGATCCCAGCTGTACACAGAGTTGGATTCTCTCTGTTTTTAGCCGTGATTAGTTTTAGCACGATTAAGGAACCGCCAGCACTCGACATAGACGGTCTTTATATGATGCTTGCGGTGAAAGAAGCAATGGTCGGACTTCTGCTTGGTTTGATTGCATATATCATGGTGTCCGCTGTTCAAATTGCCGGCTCATTTATTGATTTTCAAATGGGCTTTGCGATCGCCAATGTGATTGATCCGCAAACAGGGGCGCAAACGCCGCTGATGGGGCAGTTTTTTTATACGGTCACATTGCTATTGATGCTGGCAACCAATGCACACCACCTGCTGCTTGATGGAATCTATTACAGCTTTCAATATATTGCAGTTGATCAGTACGCACTGAATTTCGGTAGTGAATCCTTTGCTTATTTTATTGCAAAGAGCTTCAACCAAATGTTCATCATTGCCTTTCAAATCTCAGCACCGGTCGTTGCCAGCTTGTTTTTGGTCGATTTGGCACTGGGCATTGTGGCACGAACAGTTCCGCAGATGAACGTTTTTGTTGTCGGACTTCCTATTAAAATGGGTGTGAGTTTTATTATGATCATCATCTGTATGGGCGTCATCTTCGGGGTTGTCCAAAATACATTTGATACGATTGTACTCACCATGAGGAATTTCTTAGCATTGGTCGGTGGTTCGTCATGATGACAAGACTTAGACTAGACTTGCAATTTTTCGCAGGTGAAAAAACAGAAAAAGCAACGCCGAAAAAAAGACAAGATTCACGTAAAAAAGGTCAGGTTGCCAAAAGTACCGACGTCAATACAGCCATCTCATTTCTATTAATCTTTTTATCATTCTTTTTTATTGGGCCTTTTATGAAAGAGCGTATTATTGCGCTCATTGAACGTTTTTATTCAACAACCATGCTAATGAAGGTTAGCACATCTAATATTCATCAACTATTTGTGGAATTGCTTCAGGAAACAGGGCTCCTTCTCATGCCAATCCTTGGTGTTGGTATGCTGGCAGGCGTTATCAGTAACTATTTACAAGTTGGATTTCTCTTTTCAACAGAAATCATCAAACCGAAATTAGAAAAGCTAGATCCTATTAAAGGGTTTAAACGGATATACAGTATTCGAGCCCTCGTAGAGCTATTAAAATCCATTTTGAAAATTGGTTTAATTGGTTTTGCGACATTTATTGCACTTTGGATGCACTTTGACGAAATCCTGAGGCTTCCTTTATTAACAGCAGAGGAAACCCTTCATTTCGTCGCAAATATGACCTTGATTATGGGGCTATATGCAGCAGGTGCTCTCATGATCTTAGCAGGGCTTGATTATATGTATCAGAAATTTGATTATGAAAAAAACTTACGGATGTCCAAACAAGACATCAAAGATGAGTATAAAAAATCAGAGGGTGACCCGCTCATAAAATCTAAGATTAAACAGCGCCAGCGGGAAATGGCCATGAGACGGATGATGCAGGAAGTCCCAAAAGCGGACGTCATCATTACAAACCCAACCCACTATGCAATTGCTTTGAAATATGACGAAGAAAAGATGGACGCGCCCTTTGTTGTGGCAAAGGGAACAGATATTTTAGCTTTGAAAATTAGAACGATTGCGAAAGAGCACGATATCATGACCATAGAAAACCGGCCGCTCGCTCGGGCACTATATGATCAGGTCGACATCGACCAAGCGGTCCCAGAGGAATACTTTAAGGCGATCGCAGAAATTTTAGCTTACGTCTATAAAACGAAACAAAAGATTTTATGAATTTTTGGTTTTAAAAGGAGAGAACAGGCATGTCAGCAAGAGATTTATCTGTTATATTCAGTGTTATTTTAATTGTGGCGATGCTGGTCATACCGTTTCCGCCAATGCTATTAAGTATTTTAATCATTATTAATATTTCTCTTGCGCTTATCGTGCTTCTCACCACTATGAACATGCAAGAACCACTGGAATTTTCAATTTTTCCATCATTGCTTTTGCTCTTAACACTGTTTCGTTTAGGGCTTAACATCTCTACAACACGTTCTATTCTTTCAACAGGAGATGCTGGAAAGGTTGTAGAAACGTTTGGTTCATTTGTTGTTGGAGGAAATATCATCGTTGGTCTCGTTGTTTTCCTTATTCTGATCATCATTCAGTTTATTGTTATTACTAAAGGGGCTGAGCGTGTATCAGAGGTTGCGGCAAGATTTACACTTGATGCGATGCCAGGTAAACAAATGAGTATTGACGCTGATTTAAATGCAGGGATGCTGACAGAAAGTGAAGCAAGAAACCGCCGTGAAAAAGTAGCGAGGGAAGCAGACTTTTATGGAGCGATGGACGGTGCCAGTAAGTTCGTTAAAGGGGACGCCATCGCTGGTATTATCATCGTTATCATCAATATTATATTTGGAATTATTATTGGGATGCTTCAGCAAGGCATGTCGATTCAAGAATCAGCTTCCCACTTTACCCTGTTAACAGTAGGGGACGGAATTGTTTCTCAAATTCCGGCACTCCTCATTTCAACGGCGACAGGGATTGTTGTTACGAGAGCAGCTTCTAACGGAAACCTTGGATCAGACATTACAGGTCAGCTCTTTGCATTCCCAGCTATGCTTTATGTCACAGCAGGCACGATCTTCCTTCTTGGGCTGTTTACACCAATCGGCATACTTTTGACAGGACCGATCGCAGGTTTAATTGCACTTGGCGCATACATGATGTCGAAAAACAAACAAGACCAAGAAGAAATTGAAGAGGTACTGGAGGAACAGGCAGAGGTAGAAGAGATGAAAAGTCCAGAAAGCGTTATTCATCTCCTGCAAATGGATGCCATTGAATTTGAATTTGGCTACGGCCTCATCCCGCTCGCTGATGCAAATCAGGGCGGTGACCTGTTAGACCGAATTGTGATGATCCGAAGGCAGCTTGCCCTCGAACTTGGTCTTGTCATTCCAGTCGTACGGATCCGGGACAATATTGCACTGAACCCAAATGAATACCGGTTGAAAATTAAAGGGAACGAAGTAGCAAAAGGAGAGCTGCTGCTTGATCATTACTTAGCGATGTCTCCAACGCCTGATGATGATCCGATTGAAGGGATTGAAACAATTGAGCCATCCTTTGGTCTTCCGGCTAAATGGATCTCAGAAGCAGAAAAAGATCAGGCTGAGATGCTTGGCTATACGGTTGTAGATCCTGCATCGGTTGTGTCTACTCACATCACAGAGAAAATTAGACAAAACACACACGAACTGCTCGGGCGCCAAGAAACGAAGCAATTAATCGATCATCTAAAAGAAAGTTATCCTGTCTTAGTGGATGAGGTGACGCCAAACCCACTAGCAGTTGGTGATATTCAAAAAGTGTTGGCAAAACTGCTGAAAGAAAAGGTTTCTATTCGAAATCTTGTCACCATTTTTGAGACGCTTGCAGACTACGGAAAATTAACGACGGATACAGATTTGTTAACAGAGTATGTCAGACAGGCGCTGGCAAGACAGATTACTGCACAATATGCGAGAGAAAATGAATCGCTCAAAGTCGTGACATGCTCAGGCCGAGTGGAAAAGGTGATTGCTGACAGCGTACAGCAGACAGAGCATGGCAACTACTTATCGTTAGATCCAGAATCCTCTGAAAGTGTGATTCAATCAGTGGCGAGAGAAATTGAACAGCTTTCGCTTCGTCAGGAAACGCCGGTTCTATTGTGCTCACCTCCTATAAGAATGTACGTCAAGCAGCTGTTAGAAAGATATTTCCCGGATTTACCGGTACTATCTTATAACGAACTAGAAGCAAATGTGGAAGTACAGAGCATCGGAGTGGTGGATATCTAATGAAAATGAAAAAAATCACAGCGAATTCAATGCAGGAGGCAACGATTCAAATTAGGCAGCAGCTTGGAAAGGATGCCGTCATTTTAAATTCCAAAACCGTTGTGAAACGAAAGCTGTTCGGTTTAAAGAAACAGCAAATGGTTGAAGTGATTGCAGTGCTGGATCAAGATTTTGAAGAAAGAGCGGGTAAAGGTGGACACCCTGCGCCTCCTCTTCCAGTATTTCCGAAAAAGGAGCAGATTCAACACCGGCCTGAAGAGCCGTCTCTTGCTCCTGAGGCAGTGAAACCAGTACCTTCTCAAGCTCAGCCTTTAGAATATGCGAGGAATGAGCGGCATGCTGGTATTCTGCCTGATCCTCTCATGGCAATCGATCAAAAACTGAAGGATCAAGGTCTTGATGATGTCATTCGAGACGAATGCCTCAAAGGTCTTTTAACGAAGGGTGCTGTCAAGGAAGATCAAATTCAAAAAGAACTTGAACAACAGCTGACAGATATGCTGCCGGCTCACACCTCTGATGAGCCGATGATTCGTTCAAAATACATTGTGCTGTTTGGTTCAACTGGAGCTGGTAAAACAACAACGATTGCAAAGCTCGCTGCCAAAACGGCCATTCAGAAGCAAAAGAAAATCGCTTTTATTACAACAGATACGTACCGAATTGCAGCGATCGAACAACTGAAAACATATGCGGAACTGCTCAATGCACCGCTTGAGGTTTGTTATTCGAGAGAGGATTTTGTAAAAGCTCAAGAGACGTTTAAAGAGTATGATCATATTTTCGTAGACACAGCGGGTCGTAACTTTAAAGAAGAAGCGTATATCAAAGAGCTGACAGACATCATTCCATTTAATGAAAGCATTCAAAGTTTCCTAGTGATGAGTGCGACCTCGAAGTATCAGGACATGAAAGCCATGGTTAAACGCTTTGAACACGTTCCAATCGATCAATTCATTTTTACAAAGGTAGATGAAACAGACACGATGGGAACCATCTTTCAAATCATTGCAGACTCTCAAATTGGACTTGGCTTTTTAACAAATGGTCAAAATGTTCCTGAGGATATTCTTGAGGGCTCTCCTCTTGAATTAACAAGGATGGTCTTACAATGATGAAGCCCGACCAAGCAGAAGGTTTAAGAAAGCTCGTTCAGCAGAATCAAACGATCGCACCAGCTCCTCTTGGTATAAGCGGACAGGCAAAAACCATTGCTGTCATGAGCGGTAAAGGTGGGGTTGGAAAATCGAATTTGACGCTGAATATGGCACTGTCTATCGCAAATGCAGGGAAGCGAGTGTTAGTCATCGACCTTGATTTTGGTATGGGCAATATTGATATTTTACTAGGAAAAACTTCGACTAGCTCTATATTAGATGTTCTTGTCAGGAAGAAATCCTTCCAAGCAGCTATGACCCAAGGAACGAACAACCTTTATTACATTTCTGGTGGAAGCGGACTTGAACAGCTGTTTTCTTTAGATAAAGATCAATGGTCGTTCTTTCTAGAGGAAATGGAAAGAATGATGCACGACTTTGATTGTATCTTCTTTGATATGGGGGCTGGCTTGTCTAAAGATCAACTGCCTTTTGTTTTATCAGCAGGAGAAGTTGTGGTTGTGACAACGCCAGAACCAACATCAATCATGGATGCCTACAGCGCAATTAAACACTTAGCGATTCATCAGTTCGAACAATCTGTGCAAATCATTGTCAACCGGTGTAAAACCCCGTCAGAAGGGTCAGAAACCTACCGGAAATTAGCAGGAGTGGTCACATCATTTTTACACAGAAAACTAGTATTTGCTGGTGCTGTGCCGGATGATCCTGCGGTTCCAAAAGCGGTGGCTGAACAAATTCCATTTTATATGAAGCAGCCTCATTCACGGCTGAGTAAAACGATCAAGATGCTGGCAGAAACACTTTATCAACAGCAGATAAGAGAGGCACAGAGAGAGCAGCATACGTTTATAGATAAGTTGTCCTCTTTTTTTAAAAGGAGGAAGGTGGACTCATGATTAGAGTGCTTGTAGTAGATGACTCGGCCTTTATGCGAAAGCTCATTAGTGATTTCCTAAGTGCCGAGCAAGAAATAGAAGTCGTCGGAACGGCGCGAAATGGGGAAGATGCCTTAAAACGGATCAAGGAACTGAATCCAGATGTCGTCACATTAGATGTGGAAATGCCTGTTTTAAATGGAACAGAAGCATTAAAACAAATTCTGGCTGAACACGACCTTGCCGTGATTATGGTGTCAAGCCAGACAAAGCAAGGGAAAGATTTAACCATCCATTGCTTAGAACTTGGTGCTTTTGACTTTGTGACAAAGCCTTCAGGAAGTATTTCGCTCGATTTACACAAAGTAAGAGGCCAAATTGTAGAGCGGGTGCTTGCGGCAGGGCTGTCAAGGAAACGCACTGAAGTACAGGTTTCTCCAAAGCCGGTGATGAAGCCGCCAATTCCAGTGGCTACACCTCGCCCGCAAGCCGTAAAAAGTGGCTCACTCCGAAAGATTATTTCTATTGGAACATCAACGGGAGGGCCAAGGGCACTTCAACGAGTTGTCACGAAGCTGCCCAAGGACATAGAAGCACCTATTTTGATTGTGCAGCATATGCCGGCAGGATTTACAGCATCACTTGCTACTAGGTTAGACCATTTATCTCAAATTTCGATTAAAGAAGCACAAGATGGAGACATCGCTAAAAATGGAGTGGCTTACATAGCGCCTGGTGGAATGAATATGTCACTTCATGAACAAGGGGCATCCTTAGTCATCAGGCTTTCTCCAGAGGACACGGAAAGCCGGCACAAACCTTCTGTTAACTATTTATTTGAATCCATCAGTCATATAAAGGGTTACGAGAAAATTGCTGTCATTATGACAGGCATGGGTAGTGACGGCACAGAAGGTGTCAAAAAAATGGTCGCAAGCGGTCATACAAAAGTCATTGCAGAAAAAGAAGAATCATGTGTTGTTTTCGGAATGCCTAAATCAGTCATTAAAGCAGGCCTTGCACATGAAACAAGGCATGTGGATGACATCGCACATGCAATTATAAGCTCCATGAAAAAAGAGAGGGCGTGAACACGTTGGATGTAAACCAATACTTAGATATCTTTTTAGATGAAAGCAGAGAACACTTACAAACTTGTAATGAAAAACTTCTTGATTTAGAAAAGAACCCAACCGACTTGCAGCTAGTGAATGATATATTCAGAGCGGCTCACACATTGAAAGGCATGAGTGCAACGATGGGCTACGCTGATATGGCTCAGCTAACACATCATTTAGAAAACATGTTTGATGCCATTCGAAATGAACAAATGATTGTCACACCTGAGTCAATGGACACAATGTTTGAAGCACTTGATCACCTTGAAGCAATGGTTCAATCAATTGCAGAAGGCGGAGATGGGAAACGCGATGTCACAGAGATTAGTAAAAAGCTAGATGTGACAGGAAGCCATGCTGAGGCAGCTCCTAGTGTTGAAACAGCGGCTGTATCAGCGGCTGCTGCTAATGACTTAGACTATAACGAATTTGAACGAACAGTGCTTGATGAAGCGAGGGAACAAGGCTTTAAATGCTATGAACTCAATGTAACATTAAGTGACGCATGCCTATTAAAAGCCGTTCGTGTCTATATGATCTTTGAAAGACTGAACGAAGCAGGCGAGGTCGTCAAAACAGTTCCAAATGCAGAACTTTTAGAATCAGAAGATTTCGAATCTGAATTCAGTATTTCTTATTTATCTAAACAACCGATGGACGAAGTGAAAAAAATCGTGATGACGATCTCAGAAGTTGAACAAGTTGAGATCTCGGAAGTTTCTGCATTTGAAGAAGCGACTCCAGCTGAAAAACAAGAAGCAAAACCTGAACAGAAAAAAGAAGAAGTCTCCGTGCCTGCTGCGAAAGCACCAGCAAACGATGCACCAAAAGCAAATGGCAATAACGGTTCAGCTGCAGGAGGAACAAAAACGATTCGTGTCAACATCGATCGTCTAGACTCTCTTATGAATCTATTTGAAGAACTGGTGATTGACAGAGGCCGTTTAGAACAGATTGCCAAAGAGCTTGAAAATAACGAACTCACTGATACGGTCGAAAGAATGACACGTATTTCAGGCGATCTGCAATCGATCATCCTGAACATGAGAATGGTTCCTGTAGAAACGGTGTTTAACAGGTTCCCACGTATGATCCGTCAATTGACGAAAGAGCTCAATAAAAAAATTGAACTGATCATTGAAGGTGCTGATACTGAGCTTGATCGAACAGTCATCGACGAGATTGGAGATCCGCTCCTACACTTACTTAGAAACAGTCTAGATCACGGAATTGAATCGCCAGAAGAACGTGTGAAAAAAGGCAAGCCAGAAAAAGGAACCGTTCTATTAAAGGCGTATCATAGCGGAAACCACGTCTTCATTGAAGTAGAAGATGATGGCGGCGGAATTAACCGTAAGAAAGTGCTTGAAAAAGCATTAGAGCGCGGGGTTATTACAGAAAGAGAAGCGGAAACCATTGAAGATCATCAAATTGATTCATTGATCTTTGCAGCAGGATTCTCTACAGCTGATGAGATATCTGACATCTCAGGCCGCGGTGTAGGTCTTGACGTCGTGAAAAACAAGCTGGAATCACTAGGCGGATCTGTAAGCATCAACTCAACAGAAGGACAGGGCTCACTATTCTCGATCCAGCTTCCGCTTACATTATCGATTATTTCTGTACTTCTTGTAAAACTGGAAGAGGAAACATTTGCGATTCCGATTTCTTCTATTATTGAAACGGCTGTCATTAAGAAAAGCGACATCCTTCAAACGCATGATCGCGAAGTAATTGATTTCCGCGGATTTATCGTACCGGTCGTGTACTTGAAGAAACAATTCCACGTACCAAATGCGAATGAATTAGAGGAAGAACTGCACATCATCGTTGTTCGTAAAGGAGATAAGCTGACAGCATTTGTGGTCGATTCATTTATTGGTCAGCAAGAGGTTGTATTGAAATCACTAGGAGATTACCTGCCAAACGTGTTTGCGATCTCAGGCGCAACAATCCTAGGCGACGGTCAAGTTGCACTCATCGTTGACTGTAATGCACTGATCAAGTAAAAAACAATAGAGGAGCGGTCTGAAATGAGTACAGATATCAAAACTGGCGAAAAGATGATTGTGTTTATCGTAAACAAAAAAGAATACGCCATTTCAGTATCAGAAGTAAAGTCCATTGAAAAATGGCAGCAGCCGACAAGAGTCCCTGGCGTTGCCCCTTATATATGCGGTGTTATTAATCTGCGCGGTGTCGTGACGCCTGTCATCGATCTTAGAGTGAGACTTGGATCAAGTGACAACGAAATTACAGATGAAACAAGAATGATTATTGTACAAGTTGGTGACATTGAAGTCGGCTGGATTGTTGATGAAGCGAATGATGTCATTACAGTCCATCAAGAAGAAGTAGAATCTTCTCCTGAGTCAGCTGAAAAAGAAGGACAATCATGGGTAACAGGTATCATTAAGCATGATCAGCGTCTATTTAATATCATTCACCCTGGTGCTGTCCTCGACAAGAGCGTTCAAGATGCACCTGTTCATTAAGGAGGATGTGAAATGAGCATTTTCAATGAAATAAAAGATGAACAGCTGGATGTATTAAGAGAGGTAGGGAATATTGGAGCAGGCCACGCCGCGTCTGCTCTTGCCAGCCTTTTGGATCGCAAAATAGATATGGCTGTTCCGTTTGTCAAGGTTCTCTCGTTTGAAGAATTAATGGATTTCTTTGGCGGTGCAGACCTCCCAGTTGCAAGCATTTTCCTGCGAATGGAAGGAGATTTATCTGGCTCTATCTTTTTCATTATGCCCTTTGAGCAAGCTGAGCAATTTGTAAGAGAGCTTGTACGAGATCCAGCATTTGATATTGATACCATTCACGAGCATGTGATGGGGACGTCAGCACTACACGAGCTGGGAAATATTTTAGCAGGCTCTTATTTATCAGCCCTTGCCGATTTAACAAAATTGCAGCTTCACCCAAGTGTTCCAGATGTTACGCTCGATATGTTCGGGGCTGTCATTAGCGAAGGGTTAATGCAATTCAGTCCTCTAGGTGATCAGGCAATTGTGATTGATACATCAATTTTTGATGATCAAAATAAGCAAGAGCTGAAAGGAAATATGTTTCTATTACCAGACTTTGAATCGTTTGAAAAACTATTCAAAGCATTAGGTAACCTTTAATGAACGTTCAGATTCCGGCAGTTGTAAAGGTTGGTATAGCGGATGTTCAGCTTGTGAAAACACCGGACCGCATTCGGACATCCGGACTTGGTTCTTGTGTAGGGCTTGTTCTGTTTGATCAAGAAAAAAAACTGGCAGGTCTTGTCCATGTCATGCTTCCAGACTCATCCCTTGCAAAAGGGGCAGTGGAGAACTTGGCTAAATATGCAGATACAGGTGTCAAGCATACAATTGATCTGCTCCTTAAAGAAGGAGCGCGCAAACATGCGCTAAAGGCAAAACTTGCTGGTGGCGCAGAAATGTTTAAGTTTAAGTCAACCAATGATCTGATGAGAATTGGACCTAGAAACGTATCAGCTGTTAAAGAACATCTGTCTCTTTATCGCATCCCGATCATTAGTGAGGATACGGGCGGGAACAATGGTCGTACGATTGAATTTGACCCGCTTACGACAGAGCTTGAGATCCGCACTGTGAAGCAAGGCATTATGAAGATATAACTAAGGAAGTATAGGGGGAGAAAGATGCAATCCTTAAATTACGAAGATCAGGCGCTATGGGCTAGATGGAAAGAGTGGAAGGACCCAGCTGCTGGAGATGATCTTATGCGCCGCTATATGCCGCTCGTCACATATCATGTTGGAAGAATTTCCATCGGTCTCCCGAAGTCAGTGCATAAAGAAGACTTGATCAGTCTAGGGATGCTCGGTTTATATGATGCCCTTGAAAAATTCGACCCCGGAAGAGATCTGAAGTTTGATACATATGCATCCTTCAGAATCCGCGGGGCCATCATCGACGGTCTTCGTAAAGAGGACTGGCTGCCTCGTACATCAAGAGAAAAAACAAAAAAAGTAGAAGCGGCTATTGAAAAGCTTGAACAACGCTATTTACGAAATGTGACGCCAACAGAAGTGGCAGAGGAACTTGGCATGAGTGAACAGGATGTTGTCACAACAATGAATGAAGGTTTCTTTGCAAATCTGCTTTCAATCGACGAGAAGCTGCATGATCAAGAAGACGGTGAAAACGTCCAAGTCATGATTCGCGACGAGAAAACTGTGACACCTGAAGAGAAGATGCTGAAAGATGAATTAATAGAACAGCTTGCTGAAAAAATGACCGAGCTATCTGAAAAAGAAAAGCTCGTGATCAGTCTTTTCTATAAAGAGGAACTGACGTTAACGGAAATCGGTCACGTGCTCAATTTATCGACCTCACGCATTTCGCAAATTCATTCAAAGGCATTGTTCAAGCTTAAGCATCTGCTTGATAAAGCCATTCAATCTTAAAGAGTTAGTGAGTGAAAAAATATGTTATGGCTGATTAGCTTCATGCTTCATGCTGCACTTATTTATTTTGTGATCATTTTATATACGAGAATGAATTCGCTGAAGGCAACTGAACAAAAGCAGCGAGAACTTCTAGAAGAAACGGAAAATACCCTGGCTGCATTTTTGATGGAAGTCAAAGAAGAGAATGACAAACTATCAAAAGTGGCAGCCGCTTCCCCTGATTTTTCTGCTGAAGAGCTGAAAACAGATTTTCAGACACCAAAGCAGCCACAAACACCAATTGAATCCCAGCAATCGGTAGAAAGTGAAGATCCAGTACCAGAGCACTTGTCGGCTCTCCTTAGCGAAGTCGAAGTGCAGGAAGAGAAGGTAAACGAACCCGTTCCACATCTTGAATCAGACGCTTTTGCGTCTTCTGAAAGTGAAGTAGAAGAAACATTCGAGGACCAAGTGAAGACCTTATATGACCAAGGGCATTCGCTAGAAGAAATAGCGAAAGAACTGAAAACGGGCAAGACAGAAATCGAGCTTTTATTAAAATTTAGCGGAAAGCTGTAAAGGATTCTTGATTGTCAGTCCATCATGTGTTATATTATTTCTTGGTGTTAAATACACACGCTTAATGATTCATATGAAGGTGCTGCCGTGGCGCAGTTTTATGTGAACATGACTTGAGCGGAGGAAAAAAAACCATTATATTAGGAGGCAACAACATGTCAGTTATTTCTATGAAACAATTGCTAGAAGCTGGTGTTCACTTCGGTCACCAAACGCGCCGCTGGAACCCAAAAATGAAGCGTTACATCTTTACAGAGCGTAACGGTATCTACATCATCGATCTTCAAAAAACGGTGAAAAAAGTAGAGGAAGCTTACAACTTCACGAAAAACCTTGCTGCTGACGGAGGAAAAATCCTTTTCGTTGGTACGAAAAAGCAAGCACAAGATTCAGTGAAAGAAGAAGCAATCCGTTCTGGTATGTTCTATGTGAACCAACGCTGGCTTGGTGGAACTTTAACAAACTTTGAAACAATCCAAAAACGTATCAAACGTTTAAAAGATATTGAAAAAATGCAAGAAAACGGTACATTCGATGTTCTTCCTAAGAAAGAAGTCGTTCAACTGAAAAAAGAATTAGAACGTCTTGAAAAATTCCTAGGCGGAATCAAAGACATGAAAGGTCTTCCGGATGCACTTTTCATTATCGACCCTCGTAAAGAGCGTATTGCAGTTGCAGAAGCTCGTAAATTGAATATCCCAATCATCGGTATCGTTGACACAAACTGTGATCCAGACGAAATTGATGTTGTGATCCCTGCAAACGATGATGCAATCCGTGCTGTAAAACTTCTAACTGCTAAAATGGCAGATGCGATTCTTGAGTCTAAACAAGGCGAAGAAGAAGCTGTTGTAGAAGAAACGACAGAAACTGAAACAACAACTGCGTAACCTATTCAAAAGGTGATAAGAGGGAAATGCCTTTTATCACCTTTTTTTCACCTAGTAATCCGTGTTTTAACATAGAAGGAGGAAATGTAAAATGGCTATTACTGCTCAATTAGTTAAAGAACTGCGTCAAAAAACTGGTGCAGGTATGATGGACTGTAAAAAAGCGTTAACAGAAACTGATGGTGACATCGACAAAGCAATCGATCTTCTAAGAGAAAAAGGAATTGCAAAAGCTGCGAAAAAAGCAGACCGTATTGCTGCAGAAGGATTAACTCTTATCAAAACTGACGGCAACACAGGCGTGATCCTAGAAGTGAACTCTGAGACTGATTTCGTTTCGAAAAACGAAGGGTTCCAATCACTTCTTAACGAACTTGCTGATCATTTGCTTGCTGCTAAACCTGCAACAATTGAAGAAGCTCATGCTTCTAAAATGGAAAACGGTTCAACAGTTGAAGAGCATATCACATCTGCGATTGCGAAAATCGGAGAGAAAATCACTCTACGTCGTTTCTCTGTTATCACGAAAGAAGATAACGCAGCATTCGGTTCTTACTTACACATGGGCGGACGCATCGGTGTGTTAGCTGTTCTTAACGGAACAACTGACGAAGAGCTTGCAAGAGACATCGCAATGCACGTTGCTGCTGTAAACCCTAAATACATTTCTCGTGACCAAGTGTCAGAAGAAGAAGCAAACCGTGAGCGCGAAGTATTAACGCAGCAAGCGCTTCAAGAAGGAAAACCTGAAAACATCGTAGCTAAAATGGTAGAAGGCCGTCTAAACAAATTCTTCGAAGAAATTTGCTTACTTGACCAAGCTTTCGTTAAAAACCCAGATGAAAAAGTGAAACAAGTAGTAGCTGCGAAAAACGCAAGCGTTCAAACTTATGTCCGCTATGAAGTGGGCGAAGGCATCGAGAAGCGTCAAGACAACTTTGCTGAAGAAGTTATGAGCCAAGTGAAAAAATAATGTTTGAAAAGCTCTCTGGGGCTTTTTTAGGGAGCACAAGCACTGTGTTCCCTATTTTTTAGAGGATATTGATTTACAAAAGGCAGTTTCTTACGCATAATAAGAGACGGTATAGTTTACACTTGGAGGTTATCATGAGCAAACCGAAATATAATCGCATTGTACTGAAGCTAAGTGGCGAAGCACTAGCAGGTGATGCTGGAAATGGAATTAACCCAACTGTCATTCATTCAATTGCAAAGCAAGTAAAAGAAATTGCAGAGCTAGATGTTGAGGTTGCAGTTGTTGTAGGCGGAGGAAACCTTTGGCGCGGTAAGACAGGTAGTGACTTAGGAATGGACCGTGCAACAGCAGACTACATGGGCATGCTGGCAACAGTGATGAATTCACTCGCGCTACAAGACAGCCTAGAAACGCTTGGCATTCAGTCTAGGGTACAAACCTCTATCGAAATGAGACAGGTTGCAGAACCATACATAAGAAGAAAAGCGATCCGTCATCTTGAGAAGAAACGTGTCGTAATTTTTGCTGCAGGTACTGGTAACCCTTATTTCTCTACAGATACAACGGCAGCACTTCGTGCAGCAGAAATTGAAGCAGATGTCATTTTAATGGCGAAAAATAATGTAGACGGTGTCTACAGTGCTGATCCTCGTACAGATGCGGATGCAGTAAAATATGACAAGCTTTCATATCTTGATGTGCTAAAAGAAGGGCTTGCAGTAATGGATTCTACTGCGTCCTCATTATGTATGGACAATGACATTCCATTAATCGTATTCTCTATTATGGAAGAAGGAAATATTAAACGTGCCGTAAATGGCGAATCAATTGGAACGATTGTGAGGGGGAAATAACGTGTCAAAAGAAGTATTGAACCAAACGAAAGAAAAAATGGAAAAAGCCGTTCAAGCATACGGACGTGAACTTGCAACTGTTCGTGCGGGCAGAGCAAATGCTTCATTGCTTGATAAAGTGACGGTTGATTATTACGGTGCACAAACACCACTTAACCAAATCGCGTCAATCACAGTGCCAGAAGCACGTATGCTGATTATCACACCTTATGATAAAACAGCTATCGGTGATATCGAAAAATCGATCCAAAAGTCTGATCTTGGCATCACGCCAACAAGTGACGGAAATGTGATCCGTATTGCGATTCCTGCACTAACAGAAGAAAGACGTAAAGAGCTTGTGAAAGTGGTAAGAAAATATTCAGAAGAAGCAAAAGTAGCTGTTCGTAATGTTCGTCGTGATGCAAACGATGAGTTGAAAAAGCTCGAGAAAAATGGTGAGATCACTGAAGATGAATTAAGATCATCAACAGAGGATGTTCAAAAATTGACAGATGAATATGTCGCTAAAATTGATGACGTGACGAAAGATAAAGAAAAAGAAATCATGGAAGTTTAAGAAAAAACTATGTACAATAGATAATAGTGAAAAGACCCTCTTCATGTTTACAGGGGGTTTTTTTGTTAATACTGTTGGTGACTATATTATTAGCGGAAACGCAACCTTTTTGGGTGATGGAGGAATCTCATGCTCAATATACTCAAAAATTGGAAGAATCAGCAAACTGCAGCTTCCAACTTAGAAAGTCTGACAAAAGAAGACATATTAAATGGAGAAATTCCTGAACATATCGCCATTATCATGGATGGGAACGGAAGATGGGCAAAAAAACGTGCTCTTCCGCGGGTAGCAGGACATCATGAAGGAATGAAAGTCGTCAAGCGCATGACAAAGCTTGCAAATGAGCTGAATGTCAAAGTGCTGACTTTGTATGCTTTCTCTACAGAAAATTGGAAGCGTCCAAAACTAGAAGTAGACTTTTTAATGAAACTTCCTGAAGAATTTTTAAACATCTACCTGCCCGAGCTCATCGAGGAAAATGTCCGTGTTCGCTTAACAGGTGATCCAGACGGCCTCCCGCAGCATACGAAAAGAGCGGTGGAGAATGCAGTAAAGAGTACGACGAATAACGACGGGCTCATTTTGAATTTTGCGCTCAACTATGGAGGGCGCACAGAAATCGTCTCCGCATGCAGACAAATTTCTGAAAAAGTCAAAGAAGGTAAGCTTCAAGCAGAAGACATCACAGAAGAGATGTTTTCAGCTTATTTAATGACAGAATCTCTTCAAGATCCGGATTTGCTTATTCGCACAAGTGGAGAAATTAGATTAAGCAACTTCATGCTTTGGCAAATTGCGTACAGCGAATTTGTCTTTACGGATGTGCTTTGGCCTGACTTTTCTGATGAGCATCTTATAGGCGCTATCGGAGAATACCAGCGCCGCGGCCGGAGGTTCGGTGGAATTTAGAGGGTGGTGCAGATGAAACAAAGAATTTTGACGGGTGTTTTGGCAGCTGCAGTCTTTTTACTTGCAGTTATATATGGACAGATGCCATTTACCCTGCTGATTTACTTAATGGGAAGTGTCGCTCTCTTTGAGCTTCTAAGAATGAAAAAGATATCGATTTTTAGCTTTCCTGGTATTGTCAGCTTAATATTGCTTTGGCTTTTAATGGGCGGAGAGAATAGCTTCTTCCCGAACGTAGACGCATCAAAAATGCAGATTGCTTTATTTGCAGTCTTAATTCTTTTAACTTATACAGTGTTGAGCAAAAACTCTTTCACATTCGATGAGGTTGCTTTTGTAATATTAGCGACATTATATATTGGCGTCAGTTTCTATTATTTTATTCAAATTAGAGGCTTATATGGCATGAGTGCGATCTTCTTCGCAGCAGTGATTATTTGGTCCACTGACTCAGGTGCCTATTTTATTGGGAAATCGATGGGGAAACGAAAGCTCTGGCCAGAGATCAGCCCAAACAAAACAGTAGAAGGATTTATCGGCGGAATCGTCACAGCGGTCGTGTTGTCATTTGTGTTTCAGGCGATTACAGGATTTTTGCCATCATATCTGCTCGTTATGTTTATTACGCTTTTGCTCAGTATCTTTGGACAGCTTGGCGACCTTGTGGAATCTGCTTTAAAGCGTCATTACCACGTGAAGGATTCAGGGACAATTCTCCCTGGACATGGCGGGATTTTGGACAGGTTTGACAGCTTTTTATTCGTTCTGCCGTTTTTATATTTATTGCTTGCAACGTTTGCCAGCTAACCTCATAGAAACTTATTGAACGAGAGAAGGAGTGGCAATTTGAGATATATTTCGCTATTAGGCGCAACAGGATCAATTGGAGAACAAACATTAGATGTGATGAGGCAGCACCCAGACAAATTTAAGCTAAAAGCCATGACGTTTGGCCGAAATGTAGACAAAGCCATACCAATCATTGAACAGTTTCAGCCTGAATTTGTCGGATGCTTAAGTGAAGAGGCCTATCACACGCTAAAGGGTCATTCATTTGAATACGATGTCAAGATGGCTGCTGGTGATGAAACCAACATCGAAGCAGCGACCTATGGAGCAGTGGACGTTGTGGTCAATGCCCTTGTCGGAAGTGTCGGGCTTGTTCCAACATTAAAGGCCATTGAACAAAAAAAGACGATTGCACTCGCAAATAAGGAAACACTTGTGACAGCTGGTCATATAGTAAAAGAGTACGCGAAAAGATATGATGTACCTTTACTTCCTGTCGATAGTGAGCATTCCGCTATTTTTCAATGCCTGCAAGGTGAACAAGCTAAAAACATTGAACGCTTAATCGTGACAGCCTCAGGTGGTAGTTTCCGAGATAAAAAACGAACTGAACTTGAAGGTGTTACGGTTGAAGAAGCGCTGAACCACCCAAACTGGTCGATGGGAGCGAAAATTACCATTGATTCAGCGACGATGATGAATAAAGGGCTCGAGGTGATTGAGGCACATTGGTTGTTTGATATACCGTATGAACAAATTGATGTGCTGTTACATAAAGAGAGCATTATCCATTCGATGGTGGAATTTCACGACAAAAGCGTCATGGCTCAGTTAGGGACACCTGACATGAGAGTGCCCATTCAATATGCACTCACATACCCTGACAGGGCGCCATTACCAGAAGCAAAATCATTGAACCTTTGGGAGATTGGACAATTGAATTTCCAAAAAGCGGATTTTGACAGGTATCGCTGCTTACATTTTGCTTATGAATCAGGTAAAATAGGAGGGACAATGCCTGCTGTGCTCAATGCAGCAAATGAAATGGCAGTCGATGCATTTCTGAAAGGCAAAGTAACATTCCTGCAAATTGAAGAATTGATTGAAAAGGCACTAAACAGACATCATGTGATTTCAACGCCTAGTTTGCAAGATATCCATGAAGTGGACAAAGATACACGAGACTTTGTTCAATCAATCCTCACATAAGGTGGTATGTTCGTGAATACAGTGATTGCGTTTATTATTATTTTTGGAACGCTCGTTTTTTTCCACGAGCTTGGCCATTTAATTATGGCGCAGCGAGCGGGGATTTTATGCCGTGAGTTCGCAATTGGTTTTGGGCCGAAGATTTTCTCCTTTAAACGAAAAGAAACCGTTTATACCATTAGACTTCTCCCTATTGGCGGATTTGTTAAAATGGCAGGAGAGGACCCTGAAGTCATTGAAATTAAACCAGGTCATACAGTGGGGCTCTTATTCAATGAGCAAAATGAAGTAGAAAAAATCATTTTAAATGATAAAGAAAAATATCCTGATGCACTTGTCATCGAAGTTGAGCAGATTGATTTAGATCATGCGATGAGAATCTCAGGATATGAAGCTGGAAATGAAGATATTTTGACTGGCTACAATGTAAGTCAAACAAGCTTTTATATTGCAGATGGTGAAGAAATTCAAATCGCACCGTACAATCGTCAATTTGGATCAAAAACGGTATGGCAGCGTATTAAAGCGATCGCAGCTGGACCGATTATGAACTTTATCTTGGCGTATGTGATTTTAGTTGCTTTAGGGTTTATTCAAGGGGTCACCGTTGATGATCCTGTACTCGGCAAGCTGACGAAAGACGGCCGAGCGGCAGAAGCTGGACTCATGCAGGGGGACCACATCGTGTCCATTAACGGGGATAAAATGAATTCTTGGACAGACGTCGTTCAAACTGTTCAAAAGAACCCTGAGAAAAAAATGAATGTCGTCATTGACCGAGACGGCAAAGAAAGCACTGTGCAGGTTGTACCAGAAGCTGTGAAAGCAGACGGAAAAAACATTGGCCGTTTCGGATCTTATCCGCCAACGGAAAATGGATTTCTGAAGGTTATTTCATCCTCAGGAACGACTGTGATTTCAACAGCAGGTCTGATTTTAACGAACTTACAAAAGATTGTCACAGGGCAATTTTCACTAGATATGTTAGCAGGTCCTGTTGGGATCTATGACATGACAGGAGAAGTAGCTAAGCAAGGTGTGTTAACATTAATGCAGTTTGCGGCGTTCCTTAGTATTAACTTAGGTATCGTGAATTTATTGCCGATTCCTGCACTAGACGGAGGACGTTTACTATTCTTGTTTGTTGAAGCCATTCGCGGTAAACCAATTAATCGTGAGAAAGAAGCACTTGTTGTCTTTATCGGTGTTGCATTCCTCATGCTGTTAATGCTAGTGGTTACGTGGAATGACATCCAGCGATTATTTTTATAAAACCAATGTCTCTTGTTTCTCATTACGGGAAACAAGAGTTTTTGTGAGAAGTCCTATTTCATAAATGAGGTGTAACGACATGAGACAATCCCTGACTTTCATACCAACTCTTCGAGAGGTGCCAGCAGATGCTGAGGCAAAAAGTCACCAGCTCTTAGTAAGAGCTGGGTTCATTAGACAAAACACAAGCGGAATCTATCATTATCTGCCGCTTGCTCATAAAGTCATCCAGCATATTCAATCCATCGTTCGCAAGGAGATGGAAAAGGCGGGAGCAGCTGAGCTGTTAATGCCAGTGCTGCAGCAGGCAGAAATGTGGCAAGAGTCAGGAAGATGGTATACATACGGTCCAGAATTGATGCGTATGAAAGATCGTCATGGCCGTGAGTTTGCACTTGGCCCAACGCACGAAGAAGTGATTACATCACTTGTACGCAGCGAAGTGAAATCGTATAAGAAGCTTCCTTTAACTCTTTATCAAATTCAATCAAAATTCCGCGACGAACAGAGACCGCGTTTTGGGCTACTGCGGGGACGTGAATTTATTATGAAGGATGCGTACTCATTCCATTCTTCACCAGAAAGCCTTGATGACACTTACAACAAGATGTTTACAGCTTACTCCAATGTATTCTCAAAAGTAGGTCTTAATTTTAGACCAGTTATTGCAGATTCTGGTGCAATGGGAGGAAAAGATACACATGAGTTTATGGCACTGTCAGAAGTAGGAGAAGATACAATCGCATACTCTGATACATCTTCCTATGCTGCGAACATTGAAATGGCTGAAGCTGTATATCAAAGAGAAGAAGCAAATCCTGCGGACTTCAAAGAACTTGAAAAAGTCCATACACCGCAAGCAAAAACGATTCAAGACATCGCTGGATTTTTAGAAGTTGATCCTTCTCTTTGTATCAAGTCTGTTTTGTTTAAAGCAGATGATGCGTATGTTCTCATCCTGACGAGAGGCGACCATGAAGTAAATGATGTGAAAGTGAAAAACTTGGTAGGAGCACAGCTTGTAGAGCTTGCTACTCGCGAAGAAGTACTAGAAGTCATTGGAACAGAGCCTGGATTTGTTGGTCCAGTGAAGCTGGAAGCAGAAGTCGATATTTATGCAGACCTTGCGGTTAAAGGCATGACAAATGCTGTTGCAGGTGCAAACGAAGCGGATTATCACTATATCAATGTCAATCCTGCGCGTGATGTGTCAGTGAAAGAATTCACAGATCTCCGTTTGATCCAAGAAGGCGACGTTTCTCCAGATGGAGAAGGCACAATCCAGTTTGCTAAAGGGATTGAAGTAGGACAAGTCTTTAAACTAGGCACTCGTTATTCTGAGTCAATGGATGCGACGTACCTTGATGAGAATGGTCGAGCGCAGCCAATGATTATGGGCTGCTATGGTATCGGTATCTCTAGAACGCTTTCAGCGATTGTTGAACAGCATCACGATGAGAAAGGAATCATTTGGCCGGAAGCTGTTGCGCCATATGACCTTCATCTCCTTGCATTAAATATGAAAAACGATGCTCAAAAAGAGCTAGCTGAAACGTTATACGAGCGCTTAGAAGATGAGGGCTTTGACGTACTTTTCGATGACCGTCAGGAGCGAGCAGGCGTGAAATTTGCAGACAGTGATTTAATTGGGCTGCCAATTCGCATTAGCTGCGGAAAACGTTCAGAAGAAGGCATTGTTGAAGTGAAGTTTAGAAAATCAGGGGAATCACACGAAGTATCTGTTGATGAGCTGATTTCTTTTATACGCCAAGCATAAAAAACGAACAAAAAAATGAAGGTACCTCCTGTAGAAAAGAGGTACCTTTCTGATTGACAAAAGGAGGGTCCTGTCTTGGATGAACAATTACCGATCACACGGCGGCAATTTCATATATTACTCAATCAGATTCAAATGACAGATGATGACCTCAGTCGTTACTTTGAAGAAGGAGAAATCGTCAAATTGACGGTGCATAAGGCGGCGAAAACGTGGCATTTCCTTTTTAAATTTAAGGCGCTTTTGCCTTACAAGGTATATGCAATGTTTCTCAGCAGGCTGACAAATGCATTTTCTCATATTGCACAAGTCACTTGCACGATTGAAGTCAATGATTCGAGCATCTCTGAAGAGCTCGTTCAATCGTATTGGTCACATTGTGTGGAAGAGCTTCAAGGAATTTCTCCTCCAATTATCAGCTTGCTTCAGCAGCAAAAACCATCGCTGTCTGGACATAAAATCATCATCAAAACGAAAAGCGAAACAGAGGCTTTGGCCATCAAGAAGAAGTACAGTCCAATGCTCCAGGCTGCTTTTAAACAAGTAGGCTTTCCAGAATTGCAATTTGATACAGAAATTTTTGTATCAGATCAAGAGATTCAGAAGTTCAGAGAACAAAAGCTTGCAGAAGATCAAGAAAGAGCGATGCAAGCCCTCACTGAGATGGAGAAGAAGGAAAGTGAGGAGCAGGAAGAAGGTCCGTCTGGCCCACTCATGATTGGCTATCAAATTAAAGACAATGAAGAAATTCGTACGCTTGATAGTATTATGGATGAGGAAAGAAGAATCACCGTCCAGGGCTACGTATTCGATGCAGAAACGCGTGAGCTGAAAAGCGGCAGAACGCTTTGTATCTTTAAAATTACAGATTATACAAACAGTATTTTAATTAAAATGTTTGCAAGAGAAAAAGAAGATGCCCAGCTGATGAAATCATTGAAAAAAGGCATGTGGGTCAAAGCAAGAGGAAGCATTCAAAACGATACGTTTGTTAGAGACCTTGTCATGATTGCCAATGACGTCAATGAAATGAAACCTCAGCTGAAAGAGGATACGGCACCTGAGGGTGAAAAGCGTGTCGAGCTTCATTTGCATTCCCCAATGAGTCAAATGGATGCTGTTACTGGCATCGGCAAGTTGGTGGAACAAGCAAAAAAATGGGGACATGAAGCGATTGCTCTGACGGATCATGCGGTTGTACAATCCTTCCCAGATGCGTATGCAGCAAGTAAAAAGCATGACATCAAAATGATGTATGGTGTGGAAATCAACTTGGTTGACGACGGAGTACCTATTGCCTATAATCCAGAGCACCGTTTGTTAGAGGATGCAACATATGTTGTATTTGACGTAGAGACAACTGGACTTTCAGCTGTGTATGACACGATTATTGAGCTGGCAGCAGTGAAAATAAAGGGCGGAGAAATCATTGACCGTTTTGAGGCATTTGCAAATCCTCATCACCCACTATCAGCGACAACGATCGAATTAACAGGTATCACGGATGATATGGTCAGAGATGCTCCAGATGTCGTCGATGTCGTACGGGATTTCAAAGAATGGATTGGACAAGATATACTTGTTGCGCACAATGCAAGCTTTGATATGGGCTTTTTAAATACAGCGTACAAACGCCTGTTAAAAACAGATAAAGCGTCAAACCCTGTGATTGATACACTGGAACTTGGCCGATTCCTTTACCCTGAATTTAAGAATCACCGGCTGAACACACTTTGTAAAAAGTTCGATATAGAACTGACGCAGCATCACCGGGCCATTTACGATGCAGAGGCGACAGGCTACCTCATGCTGAAAATGCTAAAAGATGCGGCTGAAAAGGATATTGCCTATCACGATCAATTGAATGAAAACATGGGTCAGTCTAATGCTTACCAGCGCTCACGTCCTTACCATGCCATTCTGATCGCACAAAATGAGACAGGGCTGAAAAATTTATTCAAGCTTGTTTCTCTTTCTCATATTCATTATTTCTACCGAGTGCCGCGCATTCCGCGCTCACAGCTTGAGAAATATCGAGAAGGTTTAATTATTGGGTCTGCCTGTGATAAGGGTGAAGTGTTTGAAGGAATGATGCAAAAATCACCTGATGAGGTGGAAGACATTGCAGCATTTTATGACTATTTAGAAGTTCATCCGCCAGAAGTGTATCAGCATCTGCTACAGCTGGAGCTTGTTCGAGATGAACGTGCGTTAAAAGAAATCATCACAAACATTGTGAAGCTTGGCGAAAAGCTGAATAAACCAGTCGTAGCAACCGGAAATGTGCATTATCTGCATCCAGAAGACAAAATTTATCGTAAAATCTTAATTTCATCACAAGGTGGAGCAAATCCGCTGAATCGTCATGAACTGCCAAAAGTTCATTTTAGAACGACAGATGAAATGCTCGAAGCATTCTCCTTTCTAGGAGAGGAAAAAGCGAAAGAGATCGTCGTGACGAATACGAAAAAAGTCTCTGAGATGGTCGAAAGCATTAAACCAATCAAAGATGACCTATACACACCAAAAATTGAAGGTGCAGATGAAGAAGTACGGGAAATGAGCTATCAAATGGCGCGCAGCATCTATGGAGATGATTTGCCGAAAATCGTAGAAGACCGTATTGAGAAAGAATTAAAAAGTATTATCGGGCATGGATTCGCCGTTATTTACTTAATCTCTCATAAGCTTGTAAAGAAATCACTTGATGACGGATATCTTGTTGGTTCAAGGGGATCTGTCGGCTCATCTCTTGTTGCAACTTTAACAGAGATTACCGAAGTGAACCCGCTTGCGCCGCATTATGTATGTCCAAGCTGTAAGCATTCCGAGTTCTTTAACGACGGATCTGTTGGTTCAGGCTTTGACCTTCCTGACAAGGACTGCCCGGAATGTGGCACGCCGTACAAAAAAGACGGACATGATATTCCGTTTGAAACGTTCTTAGGTTTTAAAGGAGACAAAGTCCCTGATATCGACTTGAACTTCTCAGGTGAATATCAACCGATTGCCCATAACTATACGAAAGAGCTGTTCGGTGAAGAGTATGTATACCGAGCAGGTACGATTGGTACTGTTGCAGAAAAAACAGCATATGGTTACGTGAAAGGCTACGCTGGAGATCATAATCTTCATATGAGGGGCGCAGAAATCGACCGGCTTGTACAAGGCTGTACAGGGGTAAAACGGACAACGGGCCAGCATCCAGGCGGTATTATTGTAGTGCCGGATTATATGGACATTTACGATTTCTCACCTATTCAATTTCCAGCAGATGCGACAGGTTCTGATTGGAAAACGACGCATTTTGATTTCCACTCAATCCATGACAACTTGCTCAAACTTGATATATTAGGGCACGATGATCCTACGGTTATTCGTATGCTTCAAGATTTAAGCGGAATTGATCCAAAGACGATTCCAACAGATGATCCAGAAGTGATGAAAATTTTCCAAGGAACAGAGCCTCTTGGTGTAACAGAGGAGCAAATTGGCTGTAAAACAGGTACACTCGGTATTCCAGAGTTTGGGACAAGGTTTGTTCGGCAAATGCTTGAGGATACAAAACCAACAACCTTCTCAGAGCTCGTTCAGATCTCTGGTTTATCACACGGGACGGATGTATGGCTCGGGAACGCGCAAGAGCTCATTCACAATAAAACGTGTGAACTAAGTGAAGTGATTGGGTGCCGTGACGATATTATGGTCTATCTCATCTATCAGGGCTTAGAGCCGTCACTTGCCTTTAAAATCATGGAGTCTGTTCGTAAAGGAAAAGGACTTCCCCCTGAATGGGAAGAAGAAATGAAGAATAATAATGTACCGAACTGGTATATTGATTCTTGCAAAAAGATCAAATACATGTTCCCTAAGGCCCACGCAGCTGCTTATGTATTAATGGCTGTACGGATTGCCTACTTTAAGGTGCATCATGCACTTTTATACTATGCGGCTTACTTTACCGTTCGTGCAGATGACTTTGATATTGAAACAATGACAAAAGGATCGAATGCGATTCGAGCGGTCATGGACGATATT
Organism: Bacillus sp. FSL W8-0920; assembly: GCF_038593215.1. Lineage (NCBI taxonomy): Bacteria > Bacillati > Bacillota > Bacilli > Caryophanales > Bacillaceae > Bacillus > Bacillus sp. FSL W8-0920. The sequence continues at coordinate 1,625,580 of NZ_CP151974.1, forward strand.
AACTCAAAAGGTTTAGATGCATCACCGAAAGAAAAGAACCTATTAACTGTACTAGAGCTTGCCCTTGAAATGTGTGAAAGAGGCTACCATTTCAAAAAAGTGGATCTCTATCGATCAAGTGCAACAGAGTTTATCATTGATGGAGATGGATTAATTCCGCCATTCAACTCAATCCCTGGACTCGGAACGAACGTTGCGTTAAATATTGTTCGCGCACGTCAAGATGGGGAATTCCTTTCAAAAGAAGATTTACAAAAACGCGGAAAAGTGTCGAAAACGATTCTAGAATATTTAGATCGTCAAGGCTGCTTAGAAGCACTTCCTGATCAAAACCAGCTTTCTTTGTTTTAATGCGATCAATGAAGAGCGCCCTTAAAGGGGCGTTTCTTTTTTATATATACAATAATATTATTATGTTAACTAATAAAGAATTTCCACCAAATGGAATCATTTTCTAATTCATTCATATACCTTGATTTAGCGTGATGTTTTAAAAGAAGAGATTGTATGTCATTCTTTCTACCCAAATAGAGCAAAAAAGAGAATTTCGCCGTCTGAAATGTTCTCAATCGACATATGATCATTCTGGGTACAGTCACAGAAAGAATCAAGAGAAAAAAACTTCGATGAGCGCAAAGCTGATTGCTGTTTACTATGCTTATTTTTGAAACATATTTGATTCTTTTCAAAGCTGTTCAAATCACGTTCTGAATCAAAGGAGGTGGCTTGTCTATTCATGTTTGACTAAATAGAAGGGGTGAGTCATACAGAAATGGCATCGTATAACTATGTAGAGGTTCTTCAAAAATCCTTGTTGTTTTATGAAGCGCAGCGGTCTGGAAAACTGCCTAAAAGCAGCCGTCTCAACTGGCGGGGAGATTCTGGACTAGAGGACGGGAAGGATGTAGGGCATGACTTAACTGGCGGCTGGTATGACGCAGGTGATCATGTGAAATTTGGACTTCCAATGGCGTACTCAGCAGCTGTGCTTGCATGGACAGTATATGAATACCGAGAAGCCTATGAAGAGGCAGAACTGCTTGATGACATCCTCGATCAAATCAGGTGGGCAACAGATTATTTTTTGAAAGCTCATACAGGTCCGAACGAGTTTTGGGCGCAGGTAGGTGATGGGAACGCTGATCATGCTTGGTGGGGACCGGCAGAAGTGATGCCGATGAGCCGGCCAGCTTTTAAAATTGATGAAAATTGTCCAGGAACAGAAGTGGCCGCACAAACTGCGGCAGCTTTAGCAGCGGGCTCTATCATTTTTAAAGAGACAGATGCCCCTTATGCAGCAAAGCTTCTGACGCACGCGAAACAGCTGTATGCATTTGCTGACAGGTATCGCGGCGAGTATACAGATTGTGTCACAAACGCTCAGCCGTTTTACAACTCATGGAGCGGCTATATTGATGAACTCATTTGGGGCGGAATCTGGCTGTACTTGGCAACAAATGAAGAAACCTATTTAAATCAAGCATTAAAAGCAGTAGAGGAATGGCCGAAGGATTGGGATTATACGTTTACCATGTCCTGGGACAATACTTTTTTTGCTTCGCAAATCTTACTCGCCAGAATCACGAAAGAGAATCGATTTATAGAATCGACAGAGCGTAATCTTGATTACTGGACCACAGGTTTTGTTCAAAATGGAAAAGTCGAAAGAATCACTTATACGCCTGGCGGTTTGGCATGGCTTGACCAATGGGGCTCGCTTCGTTATACAGCAAATGCAGCATTTTTAGCCTTTGTTTACGCTGATTGGGTGTCAGATGAAGAAAAAAAGAATCGATACCAAACGTTTGCGATCAACCAAACTCACTATATGCTTGGTGATAATCCGCTTAATAGAAGCTATGTCGTTGGGTTTGGCCAGAACCCGCCGAAGCATCCACACCACCGAACTGCACACGGTTCATGGTCTAATCAGCTGACAAATCCTTCGAATCATCGTCACACTCTTTATGGGGCGCTCGTTGGCGGACCAAATGCACAGGATCAATATGACGATGACATCTCTGATTATGTATCAAACGAGGTGGCGACGGACTATAATGCCGCTTTTACAGGAAATATAGCCAAAATGGTGCAGCTGTTTGGAAAAGGGCAATCAAAGCTGCCCAATTTCCCGCCTCAAGAACAACCAGAGGATGAGTTTTTTGTAGAGGCAGCAGTGATGAATAACGATGCAACATCTACTCAAGTAAAGGCGGTTCTATACAACCGGTCCGGATGGCCGGCGAGACGTAGTCAAACGCTCTCCTTTAGATATTACGTCAATCTGAGTGAGGTCTTTGCAAAGGGATTCACTGAAAAAGATATTCAAGTGACAGCCGCCTACAATGAAGGCGCTTCCTTATCTCCGATCAAGGTATATGACGCATCAGCTCACGTGTATTATGCAGAAATTGATTTTACAGGCGTAGCGATTTTTCCTGGAGGAGAATCAGAGCATAAGAAGGAAATACAATTTCGATTATCTGCACCAAATGGGTCGAATATATGGGATGCCTCAAATGATTATTCCTTTCAAGGCTTAACATCCAATATGCAAAAAACAACGAGAATTCCTGTTTTTGATGATGGTGCTTTAGTATTTGGTACACTTCCAGACAAATAAAAATCAAGATTTTTTGAAAGGGTGAAGGATTTGTCAAACAAAGAACGGTTTTTAACGCTTTATCATCAAATTAAAAGTGATGGGAATGGATATTTTTCATCAGAAGGAATTCCGTATCATTCAATTGAGACGCTTATTTGCGAAGCGCCTGATTATGGGCATATGACAACGTCAGAAGCGTATAGCTATTGGCTGTGGCTAGAGGTGTTGTACGGACATTACACAGGGGATTGGAGCAAATTAGAGGCAGCCTGGGACAATATGGAGAAGTACATCATCCCAGTAAATGAAGATGGAAATGATGAGCAGCCGCATATGAGCGCCTACAATCCTTCTAGCCCAGCCACATACGCAGCGGAAAAACCATATCCAGATCAATATCCTAGTCAGCTGAGCGGAGCTCGTCCTGCTGGTCAAGATCCGATTGATGGTGAATTGAAATCAACCTATGGAACGAATGAAACGTATTTAATGCACTGGCTGCTTGATGTCGATAACTGGTATAAATATGGGAACTTACTCAATCCATCACATACAGCCGCATATGTAAACACGTTCCAGCGCGGGCCGCAGGAATCTGTATGGGAGGCGATCCCACATCCATCACAAGATGATCAATCTTTTGGGAAGCCAAATGAAGGCTTTATGAGCTTGTTCACAAAAGAAAACCAAGCACCAGCTGCTCAGTGGCGCTATACCAATGCGACGGATGCTGATGCGCGTGCAATACAAGCGATGTATTGGGCAAAGGAACTCGGCTACAATAATTCAACCTATCTTGATAAAGCGAAAAAAATGGGTGATTTTCTCCGTTACGGTATGTACGATAAGTATTTTCAAACGATTGGAAGCGGCAAGCAAGGGAATCCGTACCCTGGAAACGGAAAGGGTGCCTGTCATTACTTAATGGCGTGGTATACCTCTTGGGGCGGAGGACTTGGCGACTATGCAAACTGGTCATGGCGTATCGGAGCGAGCCACTGCCACCAAGGGTATCAAAACCCTGTCGCCGCTTATGCTTTGTCCTCAGACAAAGGTGGTTTAAAGCCATCTTCCGCTACCGGTGCAAGCGATTGGGAAAAAACATTAAAAAGGCAGCTTGAATTTTATGTATGGCTTCAATCAAAAGAGGGAGCGATAGCAGGAGGCGCAACCAATAGCTGGAATGGAGACTATAGTGCATATCCGGCGGGAAGAAGTACTTTTTACGATATGGCATACGAGGATGCACCTGTTTACCATGATCCACCTTCTAATAACTGGTTCGGGATGCAGGCATGGCCGATGGAGCGCGTAGCAGAGCTTTATTATATTTTTGTGAAAGATGGAGACAAAACTTCTGAAAATGTCCAAATGGCGAAATCTTGTATCACAAAATGGGTCGACTATGCATTAGATTACATTTTTATCGGCAGCCGTCCTGTGTCGGATGAAGAGGGGTATTTCTTAGATGACCAAGGACAAAGAATTCTAGGAGGAACAAATGCTGCTGTGGCTACAACGAGTGCACCTGGCGAGTTTTGGCTTCCTGGAAATATTGCATGGAGCGGACAGCCTGATACTTGGAATGGGTTCCAGTCTGCAACAGGAAATCCAAACCTAACAGCTGTCACAAAAGATCCAACTCAGGATACGGGCGTACTAGGGAGTCTCGTCAAGGCTTTAACATTCTTTGCTGCTGCTACTAAGCTAGAAACAGGGGATTATACAGCGCTTGGCGTAAAAGCGAAAGATGCAGCCGCACAGCTCCTTGAGGTGGCGTGGAATTACAATGATGGCGTGGGCATTGTGACAGAGGAAGACAGAGAGGACTATGACCGCTTCTTTAAAAAAGAAGTGTATTTCCCAAATGGTTGGAGCGGGACCTTTGGTCAAGGGAATCAGATTCCTGGATCAAGCACTATTCCTTCTGATCCGCAGCGAGGAGGTAATGGGGTCTATACGAGTTTTGCTGATCTTCGTCCAAACATTAAACAAGATCCAGCATGGTCTTCACTCGAGAGTAAATATCAGTCTTCATTTAATGAAGCAACAGGCAAATGGGAGAATGGGGCACCGGTTTTCACCTATCACCGTTTTTGGTCACAAGTGGATATGGCCACTGCCTACGCAGAATATCATCGTCTAATCAACTAGCAGGTGAAATTTAAGCTGCCGGTTTCTTTGAGCCGGCAGTTTGTTTAAGAAATATAAATACAGTGAAGATAAGGGTGTTTTTACATGGTCAAAGAAAGAAGTTTTCTTCATCAATCAATAAACAAGGGCGAAAATGAGCAGATCAATCTGATGTGGAAAAAAGAGGCGAATGATCGAATCTCAGAGCATAGACAAAGAGATCTTGAAATAAACGTCACAAATCACGATAAAAAGCCAATAGCAGGTATAGAGGTTGAGATTAAGCAAATCAGGCATGAATTCGCATTTGGTTCAGCGATGAATGACCAAGTGTTATTTAATCAACAATATGCCGATTTTTTTGTGAAGCATTTTAATTGGGCTGTTTTTGAAAATGAGGCAAAATGGTATGCAAATGAGCCGGAAAGAGGGAGAATCACCTACGAAAAAGCAGATGCGATGCTGAATTTTGCAGATAAACATCAACTTCCAGTAAGGGGGCACGCTTTATTTTGGGAGGTAGAGGATGCCAATCCAAGCTGGCTGAGGTCACTACCGAATCACGAAGTGTATGAAGCCATGAAAAACCGGCTTGAGCATGCGGGCAATCACTTTAAAGGAAGATTCCGTCACTGGGATGTAAACAATGAAATGATGCATGGTTCATTTTTTAAAGACCGCTTCGGGAAAAATATTTGGAAATGGATGTATGAAGAAACGAAAAAAATTGACCCTCAAGCACGATTGTTTGTGAATGATTATAATGTGATCTCATATGGTGAGCACCATGCTTATAAAGCACATATCAATGAACTTCGTCAGTTAGGCGCACCTATTGAGGCGATTGGTGTACAAGGACATTTTGAAGAACGGGTCGATCCAGCCGTTGTAAAAGAGAGGCTCGATGTGCTTGCTGAGCTTGGACTTCCTATATGGGTTACAGAGTACGACTCTGTTCACCCTGACGCTAATAGAAGAGCGGATAACCTAGAGGCTTTATACCGTGTCGCATTTAGTCATCCAGCCGTAAAAGGAGTGCTAATGTGGGGATTTTGGGCAGGTGCCCATTGGAGAGGTGAGCATGCGGCCATCGTGAATTACGATTGGTCTTTAAATGAAGCAGGTAGACGTTACGAAAAGCTTCTAAATGAGTGGACGACACAAAGAGTTGAAATAACAGATGCTAATGGCAATGTGACATGTCGAGCATTTCACGGGACATATGAGATTCGAATCGGTAAAGAAAGTAAACTGTTGAAACAGCAGACAATTGAACTTGATTCAAATGAACAAACACCACTTCGGCTAGATGTGATCATACCTGAAGAAGGATAGATTGTGAGGAGAATGTAAATGAAAAAGTGGACTCAAAGAGTGTCCTTCTTCATACTTGTGGTCGCTATATGGGCCGGATGGTTTTCACTGACGATTAAAGCCGCCGCTTATGTACAGACGTCTGGCACACAATTTACGCTGAACAATCAACCATTTTACTTTGCTGGTACAAATAATTACTATTTCCATTACAAATCTAAAAAGATGGTAGATGCAGTGTTCGATGATATGAAAGCAATGAATTTAAAGGTCTTACGTATTTGGGGATTTCACGACGGAGCCCCTCAAGAAAACTCCGTTTTACAATCTAGTCCAGGGGTCTATGAAGAATCGGGTTTTCAAAAACTAGATTATGCGATTTATAAAGCGGGGCAGGAAGGAATAAAACTTGTCATCCCACTAGTGAACAATTGGGATGACTTTGGCGGGATGAATCAATACGTAAAGTGGTTCAATGCAGGATCACATGATGCCTTTTATACAGATCCTCGTATTCAACATGCTTACAAAAATTATGTGCGTTATGTTTTAGAAAGAACGAATACGTACACAGGTGTTCAATATAAGGACGATCCAGCTATTATGACTTGGGAACTAGCCAATGAGCCGCGTGTGCAGTCAGATTCAACGGGTAATATACTAGTCAAATGGGCAGATGAAATGAGTACATGGATCAAATCGCTGGATCGTCACCATCTTGTTGCAGTAGGAGATGAAGGGTTTTTTCGCATACCAGGCCATGAAGATTGGTTTTACAGAGGCGGAGAAGGCGTCGATTGGGACCGTTTGACAGCTCTCTCTAATATCGATTATGGAACCTACCATCTGTACCCAGATCATTGGAACAAGTCTGCTGCTTGGGGAGTGAAATGGATCGAAGACCATATCATCCGCGGGAAGTCAATCGGAAAACCAGTTGTGTTAGAAGAGTTTGGCTATCAAAATCAATCAGCACGTCCTGACGTATACCAAAGCTGGCTGTCAGCGGTTGAGCGGCTCGGAGGGGCTGGTAGTCAATTTTGGATTTTAACAAGCATTCAAGACGATGATTCGCTCTATCCCGATTATGACGGTTTCCGCATCATAAAAGGGAGCAGGGAGGCAGCCCTTATCAGTGAACATGCGAAAAGAATGAACGAAAAGAACTGATGGCGAATGCCTGCTGAATAAGGAACTTCATTTGCATAAAAAAATTGGATATGGTATAGTTTTTATGGAAATGCTAACGATTACCGAGACAAGAGTGGGGAAACCCGCTCTTTTGTATTGAACAGGCAATTTTTGTCTCGACATTATTCATCCGTTTTCTGCTCCCCCTGCTCACATAAAGCAGGGTTTTTATGCAGAATGATTGATAAGAGCGTTTATCGAAAGCACAAGGAGGAAGAGAATGAGCAAAAAAGTAGTGGATGTCGTAAGCGAAATGGTACAGCCAATTTTAGATGGCTTACAGCTTGAACTCGTTGATGTTGAATTTGTCAAAGAGGGTCAAAACTGGTTCCTTCGCGTGTTTATTGACTCTGATAAAGGCGTCGATATCGAAGAATGTGCCAAAGTGAGCGAAGCCTTGAGCGAAAAGCTTGATGAGGCAGATCCGATTAGCCAAAACTACTTTCTTGAAGTGTCCTCTCCTGGAGCGGAGCGCCCATTAAAGAAAAAAGCTGATTTTGAAAAAGCACTTGGAAAAAATGTTTTCATGAAAACATATGAACCAATTGATGGTGAAAAAGCATTTGAAGGTGAGCTTACAAGCTTTGATGGTGAGATTGCAACAGTGACAGTGAAGATCAAGACAAGAAAGAAAGAGATCAATATTCCATACGAAAAAATAGCTAACGCAAGATTAGCAGTTTCGTTCAATTAACCTTTTCATTGATATAAGGGGGAACCATAAAAATGAGTAGTGAGTTGTTAGATGCCCTGACTGTTCTCGAGAAAGAGAAGGGTATTAGTAAAGAAATTATTATTGAAGCGATAGAAGCTGCACTCATTTCTGCATATAAGCGTAACTTTAATCAAGCGCAAAATGTTCGTGTTGATTTAAACCGCGAAACGGGAACAATTCGCGTATTTGCAAGAAAAGATGTTGTAGATGAAGTGTATGATTCTCGCCTTGAAATCTCTGTAGATGATGCAGCCAATATGAACCCGAATTACATGGTAGGTGACGTCGTTGAAATTGAAGTCACGCCAAAAGATTTCGGACGCATTGCAGCTCAGACTGCGAAACAAGTGGTGACGCAGCGAGTGAGAGAAGCAGAGCGAGGTGTGATCTACACTGAGTTTATCGATCGCGAGGAAGACATTATGACAGGAATCGTTCAGCGAATTGACAGTAAATTCATTTACGTGTCACTTGGCAAAATCGAAGCCCTTCTTCCGGTCAACGAACAAATGCCAAATGAGGACTACAAACCACATGACCGTATTAAGGTGTTTATTACAAAAGTCGAAAAAACAACAAAAGGACCACAAATTTATGTGTCTAGAACACATCCAGGTCTTTTAAAGCGTTTATTTGAAATTGAAGTGCCAGAAATTTATGATGGTACTGTAGAGCTTAAATCGGTTGCTAGAGAAGCTGGGGACCGTTCTAAAATCTCTGTTCGTACGGATGATCCTGATGTTGACCCAGTTGGTTCTTGTGTTGGACCAAAAGGCCAGCGTGTACAAGCAATTGTCAACGAGCTAAAAGGCGAAAAAATTGACATTGTCCATTGGTCTAATGACCCGGTTGAATTTGTTGCCAATGCATTAAGTCCATCAAAAGTACTTGATGTTATTGTGAATGAAGAAGATAAGGCGACAACAGTCATTGTCCCTGATTATCAGCTGTCGTTAGCCATTGGTAAAAGAGGTCAAAATGCTCGTCTTGCAGCAAAGCTGACTAGCTGGAAAATTGACATTAAAAGCGAAACAGATGCAAGGGAACTCGGTATTTTCCCAAGAACTGAAGACTCTGAATCTCTTTTCTTAGAGGCTGAACCAGTAGCTGAGGAATCTGACGAATAAGAGGTGATGTAAAAGGTGAATAGCCGAAAAAAAATCCCGCTTAGAAAATGTGTCGTGACGGGAGAAATGAAACCAAAGAAAGAACTGATCCGTGTTGTTCGTTCTAAAGAAGGTGAAGTGTCTGTTGACGCAACCGGAAAAAAGAACGGACGCGGAGCTTACCTTTCTCTCGATAAAGAAACCATTCTTGCGGCAAAGAACAAACGCAGTTTACAGCAGCAATTTCAGACACAGATTGACGAACACATATTTGAAGAATTACTAGAACTAGCTGAAAAGGTGAAAAAACCAAATGACTGATTCTAAGTGGTATCCTTTGCTTGGTCTAGCAAATCGAGCTCGTAAAGTCGTGTCAGGAGAAGATCTTGTGATCAAAGAAGTTAGACATGCGCGTGCTAAGCTGGTTCTTCTTGCAGCAGATGCCTCACCGAACACAGAGAAAAAGGTATCTGACAAATGCAAATTTTATAATGTTCCGGTTAGAAAAATTGAAGACCGTTCCGTTCTCGGACGTTCTATTGGGAAAGAAGCTCGCGTAGTTGTCGCTGTCACTGACCAAGGCTTCGCTAAGAAGCTTATAAGCTTGCTCGATTAATTTATTTGGGGGTGAACGAATGGCTAAAGTGAGAGTATATGAATACGCAAAAGCCATAGATGTTTCAAGTAAAGATATTATAGCAGCGCTTAAGGATATGAATGTGGAAGTGAACAACCACATGGCGACGCTTGAAGACGACACTGTGAAAAAGCTAGACGCTATCTATAAAAAAGCCAAAGCAAAAGAGACAACTAACGAGAAACCCGCAGAACAAAAAAAACAATCATCTAACAAAAACAATGATAGAAAGAAGAATGACGTGCAGAATAATCAATTTAATAAAAACAAAAAAAACAACAACCAAAACAAAAACAAAAATAAACGCGGTGGGAATAACAAATCGCAGCATCAACAAGCTAGACCTGTGAAGCCTAAGAAAGAGCTTCCTGAAAAAATTGAATTTACAAATTCAATGACAGTCGGCCAGCTGGCTGAAGAGCTTGGAAAAGAAACAGCTGAAATTATCAAAAAGCTGATGATGCTTGGTGTAATGGCAACCATTAACCAAGAGCTCGATAAAGATACAGTTGAACTAATCGCTTCTGAATATGGCGTTCCAGTAGAGGAAGTCATTATTTTAGAAGAAACTGAACTTGAAAAGTATGAAGTGGAAGATAAAGAAGAAGATATGCAAGTACGCCCTCCAGTTGTGACGATCATGGGACACGTTGACCACGGGAAAACAACGCTTCTTGACAGCATTCGTAAGACGAAAGTCGTTGAAGGCGAAGCTGGTGGAATCACGCAGCATATCGGTGCATACCAAATTGAAGAAAACGGCAAGAAAATCACGTTCCTTGATACACCTGGACACGCAGCCTTTACAATGATGCGTGCACGTGGTGCCGAGGTAACGGATACAACCATTCTAGTCGTGGCAGCAGATGATGGCGTGATGCCGCAAACGGTAGAAGCTATTAACCATGCGAAAGCAGCAGAAGTGCCAATCATTGTTGCTGTCAACAAAATTGACAAACCAACAGCGAACCCTGACCGTGTGATGCAGGAATTAACGGAGCATGGTCTAGTACCAGAAGCTTGGGGCGGCGAAACGATCTTCGTTCCTCTATCTGCAAAAACAGGTGAAGGCATTGACGAATTGATCGAAATGATCCTTCTTGTCAGCGAAGTTGGAGAACTGAAAGCCAACCCAAATCGTGCGGCAAAAGGGACTGTTATCGAGGCTGAGCTTGATAAAGGAAGAGGGTCAGTTGCAACCCTTCTTGTTCAAACTGGTACGCTTCAAGTAGGTGACCCAATCGTTGTCGGAAATACATTTGGGCGCGTTCGTGCAATGGTCAATGACATCGGACGCCGCGTGAAAACAGCAGGACCATCTACACCTGTTGAAATCACTGGTTTAAACGATGTACCAAATGCAGGGGATCAGTTCCTCGTATTCAAAGATGAAAAAACAGCTCGTCAAGTAGGTGAGGCGCGTGCTTCGAAACAGCTTGATGAACAGCGTTCAGACAAAGCGAAATTATCTCTAGATGACCTATTTGAGCAAATCAAACAAGGTGAAGTGAAAGATATCAACTTGATCGTGAAAGCAGACGTACAAGGTTCTGCTGAAGCACTGACGGCCGCTCTTCAAAAAATTGAAGTAGAAGGCGTAAAAGTGAAAATCATCCATACGGGTGTTGGAGCGATTACAGAATCTGATATTATTTTAGCAAGTGCTTCTAATGCGATCGTGATCGGATTTAACGTACGTCCTGATGGAAATGCAAAGAGCACAGCTGAAACAGAAAACGTAGATATCCGCTTACACCGCATTATTTATAAAGTCATCGATGAAATTGAAGCGGCGATGAAAGGAATGCTTGACCCTGAATATGAAGAAAAAGTCATCGGTCAAGTTGAAGTTCGTCAAACGTTCAAAGTATCTAAAATCGGTACAATTGCTGGTGGTTATGTCACTGAAGGAACCATCACAAGAGATAGTGGTATCCGCTTAATTCGTGACGGCGTCGTTATTTTTGAAGGCGAAGTCGACGTATTAAAACGATTCAAAGATGACGTGAAAGAAGTTTCACAAGGTTATGAATGTGGTATTACCATTAAGAAATACAATGATATCCGTGAAGGCGATGTTCTGGAATCATTTGTTATGCAAGAAATCGAAAGAAAATGATCGGTTATACCGAATGTGAGTGCATCATTTATGATGCCTCCTCACTGAAGGAAAAACGTGCGGTTCTTCAGCGTATATTGACAAGAACGCGCCATAAATTCAATGTAACCATGGCTGAAATGGATTACCAGGACACATGGCAGCGTACATCAATTGGAATCGCCGTGATTTCCTCATCTCGGGTTCAAGTGGAAAAGGAATTGCAGCGTGTTTTAAGCTTTATTGATTCTTTTCCTGAAATTGAACGAACGATCACGAAAACTGAGTGGTTTTAATTAGAGGTGATATGATCATGAGTATGAGAGCAACCCGCGTGGGTGAGCAGATGAAAAAAGAATTAGGCGACATCCTAGGCAGAAAGCTAAAAGATCCAAGAATCGGCTTTTTGACTGTAACCGATGTCGAAGTAACCGGTGATTTGCAAATTGCGAAAGTTTACATTTCTGTTCTCGGTGACGAGAAGAAAAGAGAGGAAACCTTAAAAGGCCTTGCTAAGGCTAAAGGGTATATCCGCTCTGAAATTGGCAATCGAATTAGACTTCGCAAAACACCAGAACTGCACTTTGAATTCGATGAATCCGTGGATTACGGAAACAGAATTGAAAGCCTAATTGCTGAACTAAACACAAAAGATCACGAATAAGACGTTGAAATAAGGATAGGCGATGATCGTCTGTCCTTTTTCATCGTTTACGAAAGGAGAGAGCGCAGATGGTAAATGGTGTTCTTTTATTACATAAAGAAATAGGGATGACCTCTCACGACTGTGTGTTCAAAGTGAGAAAGCTCTTACATACAAAAAAAGTCGGACATACAGGCACCCTCGACCCCGAGGTATCAGGTGTTCTGCCCATTTGTATTGGAAGAGCAACGAAGATTGTCGAATACTTAACAGATAAATCGAAAACGTATGATGCAGAAATCACGATTGGATTTTCTACAACAACAGAAGACCAAACAGGTGAGATCGTAGAAGAAAAAAAGGTACAAAACCCCATCTCAGAAGAAGACATTGATGCTGTGCTGAAACAGTTTCAAGGAACCATTGAACAAATTCCTCCTATGTTTTCGGCTGTGAAAATTGGCGGAAAAAAACTCTACGAATATGCAAGAGAAGGCATTGAAATTGAGCGGCCGAGCCGCGAGATTACGATTCACCGTATCGAGCGGACAACACCTGCTTTATTTGAAAATGGAAAAGTATCATTTAGATTCACCGTTTTATGTTCAAAAGGAACGTATGTCAGAACCTTAGCAGTTGATATTGGAAAGAAACTAGGATTTCCAGCTCATATGTCACATCTCATTCGCACAGGATCAGGTGATTTTACACTAGATGAGTGCATCACCCTTGATGAGCTGCGAGATATAAGCGAAGAAGGCACAGTAGATGAGCACCTTGTCTCGATCGAGCGCGCGCTCAATCATTTGCCGAAATGGGAGATAAATGATACATTAGCAAGTAAAGTGGAAAACGGTGCAGTCCTGCCCATGCCTGATGAATTCGCTCATTTCGCAGAGGAAGATCGTGTCGCTGTCTTTGCTCCTTCAGGTCGGTGTATGGCGATATATATGAAGCACCCGACCAAACAGAATCTGATGAAGCCGGCGAAGATCTTATCTCAGGACAAGCAATCTTAAAGAAAAGGTGACCATCTCGTGAAGACTATACATATTTCACACCCACATACATTGAATCAAAAGGATCAAGACCCGTCTGTTATGGCTTTAGGGTATTTTGACGGTGTTCACCTCGGACATCAAAAAGTGATTGACGCAGCAAAAAGCATTGCGAGAAAAGAAGGATTGGCTTTAGCGGTCATGACCTTTCATCCGCACCCATCACATGTTTTGCAAAAAGCACGTGAACCCAAGGACTTAATTACACCGCTTGAGGATAAAATTGATTTCATCGAACAACTGGGCGCTGACTATTTATACATTGTGCAGTTCAGCGAAAGCTTTGCAGCGCTATCTCCTCAAGAGTTTGTCGATCAATATTTAGATGAGCTGAATGTGAAGCACGCAGTAGCTGGTTTTGATTTTACGTTTGGCCGTTTTGGTGCAGGTACAATGGAAACCTTCGATGAGTACGGAAAAGGGCGTATCACGGCCACCATCGTTCCTAAGTTGTCTAATCAAGACCGAAAAGTCAGCTCAACACTCATACGCTCTGCATTGAAAAATGGGGATGTTGAATATGTGAGTGAGCTTTTAGGAAAACCGTATCAGCTGCGCGGTATTGTCATTCATGGTGATAAACGAGGACGGACGATCGGCTTTCCGACTGCGAATGTCGGTTTATCTGCTGAGTATATCATTCCGCCAACAGGGGTTTATGCAGTAAGAGCAGAAGTGAAAGGTAAAGTGTATGAAGGTGTTTGTAATGTTGGCTATAAACCAACCTTTTATGAAAAACGTCCTGATCAACCTGCCATTGAAGTAAACCTCTTTGGTTTTAACGAAGAAATATATGGTGAACCGATTAAATTACAGTGGTTCAAGCGCATTCGCAGTGAGCAAAAATTTAACGGAATCCAGGAGTTAACGGCTCAAATCAGTCAAGATAAAGAAGAAGCGATTCAGTTTTTTCAACATCAGCGAAAGCAAACAAAAAATTCATAGAAAAACAGCTCTACCATTTGCAAATTCAGCATATTTTTAGTATGATTATTCCTGTAGCTTTAAAACCACTTACTTGGCAGGCCGACTTCACCGACGGTTGCGAGGTAGATGGGGCTAACATGATTTGGAGGTGAAACAGGATGGCTATTACTCAAGAGCGTAAAACTCAATTAATTAGTGAGTTCAAAACACACGAATCTGATACTGGATCTCCAGAAGTTCAGATCGCTGTCCTAACAGAATCAATTAACAACTTGAACGAGCATTTACGTACTCATAAGAAAGATCACCACTCACGTCGCGGTCTTTTGAAAATGGTAGGTAGACGTCGTAATCTTCTTACGTATCTACGTAATAAAGACGTAACTCGTTACCGTGAGTTAATTAACAAACTAGGCTTACGTCGATAATCGTAAAAAGCGGGAGGATTCCCGCTTTTTTATCGTATAATCACTAATATTTTATGGTTAAAATGTTGAAAGAATGGCAAAAACCCTTCTACATACACCTTTCACATTGATATGTGAAAATCATTTTGTTCATAATAAGAATTAACTAAAATTTCAAGATAAGAGAGGAGTTTTTCTCAGAATGGGACAAGAGAAACATGTCTTCACCATAGACTGGGCTGGACGTCAACTGACAGTTGAAACTGGCCAGCTTGCAAAGCAAGCAAACGGAGCGGTCCTCGTACGCTACGGAGATACAGCTGTGCTTAGCTCAGCAACAGCTTCTAAAGAACCAAAACCACTTGATTTCTTCCCGCTCACTGTGAACTACGAAGAAAGATTATACGCAGTAGGTAAAATTCCTGGTGGCTTCATTAAAAGAGAAGGCCGTCCAAGTGAAAAAGCGATCCTTGCGAGCCGCTTAATTGATAGACCAATCCGTCCATTATTTGCTGATGGATTTAGAAACGAAGTACAAGTTATTAGTATCGTCATGAGTGTGGATCAAGATTGTTCATCTGAAATGGCTGCAATGTTTGGCTCATCTTTAGCATTATGTGTGTCTGACATTCCATTTGAGGGACCAATCGCTGGCGTTACAGTAGGACGAGTTGATGGAAAGTTTATCATCAATCCAAATGTAGAACAGCTTGAACAAAGTGACATCAACCTTGTAGTCGCTGGAACAAAAGATGCGATCAACATGGTCGAAGCTGGTGCTGACGAAGTACCAGAAGAAACAATGCTTGAAGCTATCATGTATGGTCACCAAGAGATCAAACGTTTAATCGAATTCCAAGAGGAAATTGTCAAAGCAGTCGGTAAAGCAAAAATCGATATTCCTCTATATGAAGTAGATCAAACGTTAGCAGACGAAGTAAAAGCACTTGCTGAAACAGACCTGCTGAAAGCGATTCAAGTACATGAGAAGCATGCACGTGAAGATGCAATCAGTGCAGTGAAAAAAGCTGTGGTTGAGAAATTTGAAGAAGAAGATCGCGACGAAGCGACAATTAAACAAGCGAAAGACGTATTAAACAAGCTTGTCAAAAATGAAGTTCGTCGTCTGATCACTGAAGAGAAAGTACGTCCAGATGGACGTGGTGTAGATCAAATCCGTCCACTTTCTTCAGAAGTAGGACTTCTACCAAGAACGCACGGTTCAGGTCTATTTACAAGAGGACAAACACAGGCGCTCAGTATTTGTACATTAGGTGCACTTGGCGATGTGCAAATTCTTGACGGTCTAGGCGTTGAAGAATCAAAACGCTTCATGCACCATTACAACTTCCCTCAATTCAGTGTTGGTGAGACAGGGCCAATGCGTGGCCCAGGACGCCGTGAAATCGGACATGGAGCGCTAGGTGAACGGGCATTAGAACCAGTGATCCCATCTGAAAAAGATTTCCCTTATACGGTTCGCCTTGTGTCTGAGGTACTGGAATCAAACGGATCTACTTCACAAGCAAGTATTTGCGCAAGCACACTTGCGATGATGGATGCGGGTGTTCCAATTAAAGCACCAGTTGCAGGGATTGCAATGGGACTTGTGAAATCCGGTGAATACTACACAGTGCTGACAGACATTCAAGGAATGGAAGATGCACTTGGTGATATGGACTTTAAAGTTGCAGGTACATCAAAAGGTGTAACAGCACTTCAAATGGATATCAAAATCGATGGTCTATCAAAAGACATTTTGGAAGAAGCGCTCCAACAAGCGAAAAAAGGAAGAATGGAAATCTTAGATAGCATGCTGTCAACGATTCCTGCTTCTAGAGGAGAATTGTCTCGTTATGCACCAAAAATCTTAACGATGAAAATCAATCCTGATAAAATTCGCGATGTCATTGGACCAAGCGGTAAACAAATCAATAAAATCATCGAAGATACCGGTGTGAAAATCGATATTGAACAAGATGGTACAATCTTTATCTCTTCTACAGAAGAAGACATGAACCAAAAAGCGAAGAAAATCATTGAAGATCTTGTGAGAGAAGTTGAAGTAGGACAACTTTACTTAGGTAAAGTAAAACGCATTGAAAAATTCGGTGCTTTCCTTGAAATCTTCAGCGGCAAAGATGGACTTGTTCATATTTCTGAGCTTGCGCTTGATCGTGTAGGCAAAGTAGAAGATGTCGTGAAGATTGGCGATGAATTACTTGTCAAAGTCACTGAAATCGATAAACAAGGCCGTGTGAACCTTTCTCGCAAAGCTGTTTTACGTGAAGAAAAGGAAAAAGAAGAAAAACAGTCTTAATGAAATATGTTAGAAGCCAGGTATCCGTACCAGGCTTCTTTCTTTTCTTGCGCTAACAATAGTTCTAGCTTGTTTCTCCCCATCATAATTTGTGGTAAAGGGGAGGGACAACCATTGAAAAAAACGTTACCATTCATTGTGTTTGTATTTTTACTGCTCGTGTCATATCAAACGATGAAGCAGCCGGCTGCTGTTACATATATTGAATCAATGAAAGAGCATGCTGAGGTTGCATCTGTTTCAAAAGATATTTTATATCAAGAGATTGAATCGAAGTCTTCTGACTATGAAGTGAAGGCGCAAAATGCTAAGATTGATAAAGTGTGGAAAAAGATGCCTGGTCTAAATGGACAGACGGTCAATATCGATGCCTCTTATGAAAAAATGAAAAAACAAGGGTCATTTGATGAAAAGCTGCTTGTTTTCAATGAAACAAAACCTTCTATTCATTTACATGAACTTGGTGCTGAACCCATTTACAAGGGACATCCAGATAAAAAAATGAATGCTTTCCTCATCAACGTGGCTTGGGGTGACGAACATTTAATCAAGATGTTAAAGACACTGGAAAAGCATCAGGTCAAGGCGACCTTTTTCTTAGAGGGCAAATGGGTGAAAAAAAGCACGGATCTTGCTAAAAAGATCGTGGCAGATGGTCATGAAATTGGAAACCATTCATACAATCACCCAGATATGCGCACACTGACAAGAGAACGAGCATTAGAGCAGATTACCAAAACAAATCGTCAAATTGAAGAATCCCTTGGAAAAAAACCGAAGTGGTTCGCCCCTCCAAGCGGTAGCTTTAAAGAAGAAACAGTGAAGCTTGCCGCAGAAGAAGGAATGGAAACCATTATGTGGACGGTAGACACCATTGACTGGCAAAAACCGTCACCAAACGTACTACAAAAACGGGTGCTTGGAAAAATTCACAATGGGGCGATGATATTAATGCATCCAACAGATTCGACGGCGAAAAGTCTTGACGCACTTATCACTCAAATCAAGGAAAGAGGATATGAATTAGGAACGGTTTCTGACCTCCTAAGTGAAAAAAGACATCCGTGATCCGATCTGTTTGTTGAATAGGAGGAGCAAAACTTGGTCAAAACGTATACATGCCAAAACGGAGTAAGAATTGTACTTGAAAACAATCCCACTGTAAGATCTGTCGCAATTGGCGTCTGGATTGGAACGGGTTCTAGACATGAGACACCAGAAATTAATGGGATATCACACTTTCTAGAGCATATGTTCTTTAAAGGGACAAAGACGAGATCTGCACGTGATATCGCAGAATCCTTTGACCGCATCGGTGGTCAAGTAAATGCCTTTACGTCAAAAGAATACACTTGCTACTATGCAAAGGTGCTTGATTCACATGCCGGCTACGCCCTCGATGTATTAAGCGACATGTTCTTCCACTCTGCTTTTGATGAAGAAGAGCTGAAAAAAGAAAAAAATGTAGTATATGAAGAAATCAAAATGTATGAGGATACACCTGATGATATCGTTCACGATCTGTTGAGCAAAGCGATTTATGGTGATCATTCTTTAGGGTTCCCGATTTTAGGAACAGAAGAAACACTTTCTACCTTTAACGGTGACTCTCTTAGAGCTTATATGGATGAATTCTACACGCCGGACCGCGTCGTTATCTCTGTTGCAGGGAATGTGGATGACACATTCATTAGTGAAGTTGAAAAGTTGTTCGGTTCGTATGAAACGAAAGGAAAAAAACAGCCTGTAGAAGCGCCGCAATTTCACTATGACAAGCTCACACGCAAAAAGGAAACAGAGCAAGCGCATCTATGCATGGGCTTTAATGGCCTCCCAGCTGGAGACAAAGGCATCTATGACTTAATCGTCTTAAATAATGTTCTTGGGGGAAGCATGAGCAGCCGCTTATTTCAGGATGTAAGAGAAGACAAAGGCCTCGCCTATTCCGTTTTCAGCTATCACAGTTCATTTGCAGATAACGGCATGCTGACGATTTATGGCGGGACTGGAGCGAAGCAGTTAAACCTGCTCTCTGAAACCATCTTACAAACACTAGACGTCTTAAAGCGTGAGGGAATTACGCAAAAAGAGCTTGAAAACTCTAAGGAGCAAATGAAAGGGAACCTAATGCTCAGCCTTGAAAGCACAAACAGCAAGATGAGCCGAAACGGTAAAAATGAACTGCTCCTTGGCAAACATCGTACACTTGATGAAATTATTGAAGAAATCAATAAAGTCACTTTAGACGGTGTGAATAACTTATCAAAACGAATCTTTACTGAGGATTATGCGCTCTCGCTTATTAGTCCTACGGGTGATCAGCCATCATAATGTAAACAACACGGCAGGCTTCTTAAGAGGTCTGCCGTTTATTGTATATCAAGTAGAAAGGGGCACTGCTTACATGAAACGAGAAAAACTGAAACTCCTCTCTCCGCTTCTGACACAAGCCATCTCCTTTCAGCCGATGACATCTGGATTATCTGGAAACCGAACTTACCTCGTCACAACATCCTCAAGTGAAAAGCTGGTGCTCAAGCTATCAAATCTCAAAACGTATACTAATTTTAAAAGAAAAGCTTCAGTTCAGCAAAAGTTTAAAAATCGAGGGCTTCTATGTTCTGAAGTCATGGAGGTTGGAATGAATCCTGAACTTAACTGTACCTATCGTATTTTCTCTTTTATTGAAGGAGAGAACGCTAGAGCATCCATCCATCTGCTTACAAATGAAGAGCAGTATGAAATCGGAAGACGGGCAGGCAGAGAGCTGAATTTCATGCATACATGTCCCGCACCTTCTCATGTCGCGCCATGGGATGAGAGAGTCATGGCGAAACATGAACGGTATGTACATGCCTATCAATCAAGTGGAGTGACCTTTACGAAAGAGCAATTCGTATTAGATTTTATCAAATCACATGCTGATGCGGTAAAGGCGAGACCTAATCAATTCCAGCATGATGATTTTCATTTGGGGAATATCATCATACAAGAAGGTGAGTATGCCGGCGTCATTGATTTTGATCAATCTGACTGGGGTGACCCGGTTCATGATTTTTATAAATTGTCCTTATTTAGCCGAGAAAATAGTATTCCGTTTTCAGCAGGGCAACTGGATCACTATGTAAATACGCAGGCCACAGACGATTTTTGGCTTCTTTTTTCTATCTATACAGCAATGAGCTGCTTTTCTTCTATTGTTTGGACGCTTTCTTATGACACTGAACATGTACAAGATATGGTGAACCGAGTGGAGAGAATGCTGGCAGACCATGATCACTTTCATCAACTGAAACCAGCTTGGTATTCAAATTGGCACCATGCATAACTTGCAAAAGCGGGACGGTCTATTTCTTCTTGTGGCTGCATATATGATACGGAAGGGAAGTGATGCGATTTTGAGGCTAAGCGAGCTGTCAGGAAAAGAGATCGTTGATATTAAAAGAGCGGAGCGGCTTGGCGTGCTTGGACAAACCGACCTTGAAATCAATGAACAGGACGGTCAAATCACAGCACTCATCATACCTTCCGTGAAGTGGTTTGGCTTTCGAAAGCAAGGAAATGACATCCGCGTCCCGTGGAATCACATTCAAAAAATAGGATCAGATATGATCATTCTCGATGTGCCTGAAGCACTTCAGCCGCCCGGGGAAAAAGAGCATCCATCATAAATGGGTGCTCTTTTTCTTTTCTCTCTTCGATTTGTTCACAGGCTGAATCCTCTCCTCATATGCTAAAAGGGAGATTCAGAAAATATTACAGACTTTTTTAAATAAAGAAGGTGAACGGTCAGTATGTTGAGCGGTTTAACGGTTGCGGTGATCGGGGGAGATGCAAGGCAGCTTGAAATTATTCGCAAGCTGTCACAGCAGCATGCCAAAGTGTTTTTGGTTGGATTTGATCAGCTGGATCACGGATTTATTGGGGCTGAAAAGCTAAAAATGTCAGAACTTCCATTCGAACAGGTAGACAGTATGATCCTGCCAGTATCAGGGGCAACGGATGAAGGTGTTGTCGCGACAGTTTTCTCAAATGAACAGGTGTTACTAGAAGCAACATATTTAGAAAGAACCCCTGCCCATTGTACCCTGTACTCAGGTATTTCTAATACGTACTTAGACAATCTGGCAAAGCAGGTGAACCGAAAACTTGTGAAGCTGTTTGAGCGAGATGATATTGCCATATATAACTCTATTCCAACAGTTGAAGGGATTATCATGATGGCCATTCAGCAAACGGATTATACGATTCATGGATCACGTGTCGCTGTTCTTGGGCTCGGAAGAACAGGACTCACCATTGCCCGCACATTTCGGGCACTCGGTGCGGACGTAAAAGTAGGGGCAGCAGATACAGCGCATTTAGCGCGGGCATTTGAAATGGGACTCGATCCATTTTCAATGGACCGGTTAAAAGAAGAAGTAACAGATGTAGATATCATCATCAATACCATTCCAAGCCTTGTATTAGATTCATCTGTCATCGTCAGCATGACACCAAAGACACTCATTTTGGATATCGCCTCCCGCCCAGGAGGAACAGACTTTGACTTTGCACAAAAACACGGGGTGAAGGCGCTTCTTGCACCAGGACTCCCGGGGATTGTCGCACCAAAGACAGCAGGGCAAATCATTGCAAAAGTGCTTTCTGGGCTCTTATGTGAACTTGCAGAGGAAAAAAGGGGGATGGAATCATGACAACATTAAAAGGGAAAAGAATCGGCTTTGGCTTAACTGGTTCCCACTGTACGTACGAAGCTGTTTATCCGCAGATCGAAGCACTTGTAAAAGAAGGAGCAGAAGTGCGTCCAGTGGTATCATATACGGTCCAGAACACGAATACAAGATTCGGAGATGGGGCGGACTGGATTGAGCGGATCGAGAAGCTGACTGGCTTTAAGGCGATTGACTCAATCGTGAAAGCAGAGCCGCTCGGGCCTAAGCTGCCACTTGATTGTATGGTCATTGCTCCATTAACAGGGAACTCGATGGCGAAATTTGCAAATGCCATGACAGACAGCCCTGTTTTAATGGCTGCAAAAGCAACCATTCGAAATCATCGTCCTGTCGTTTTAGGAATTTCAACAAATGATGCGCTAGGCTTAAATGGTACAAATCTGATGAGGCTGATGTCGACAAAAAATATTTTCTTTATTCCATTTGGCCAGGATGATCCATTTAAAAAACCGACCTCCATGGTCGCGAACATGGATTTGCTTTCTCAAACAGTAGAAGAGGCACTTCAGCATAGACAAATTCAGCCAATTTTAATTGGACCAAGCGAATAATAGATTCACTAGAAAATCATGAAAGATTCAAAAAAGATGCTTCAAGCCTTGCTTTTCTATGGTAAAATAAAATGTAAAAAGTCATAGGATGGCCATCCGAAAGAAAAGAATCATGGATGGGTCGGAAGGAGTTTTACTGATGGGAAGAGGATTGCATGTAGCTGTAGTTGGAGCGACTGGAGCTGTCGGTCAACAAATGTTAAAAACACTAGCTGACAGAGATTTTGAAATGGATACACTGACTCTACTATCCTCAAAACGTTCTGCTGGAACAAAAGTGACATTCAGAGGTCAAGAGTATACTGTACAGGAAGCAACACCTGAAAGCTTTGAAGGAGTAAGTATTGCATTATTCAGTGCTGGAGGAAATGTTTCCAAGGCGCTAGCTCCTGAAGCAGTCAAACGAGGTGCGATTGTTGTAGACAACACAAGTGCTTTCCGTATGGACGAAAACATCCCTCTTGTCGTACCAGAGGTAAACGAAAAAGACTTGCATGACCATAAAGGAATCATTGCAAACCCTAACTGTTCAACGATTCAAATGGTAGCGGCATTAGAACCGCTTCGTCAGGCGTATGGCATGAAAAAAGTCATCGTGTCCACTTACCAAGCCGTATCAGGTGCAGGACATGAAGCCATTGACGAGCTATATAGCCAATCACAAGCCATTTTAAATAAAGAAGATGTGAAACCGGAAGTCATGCCTTATCAAATTGCATTTAATGCGATTCCGCAAATTGATAAATTCCAAGACAATGGCTATACATTTGAAGAAATGAAAATGATCAACGAAACGAAAAAAATCATGCATATGCCAGAGCTGGAAGTAGCGGCAACATGTGTGAGACTTCCAATTGAAACAGGACATTCAGAATCTGTTTACGTCGAACTAGAATCAAACGACGCAACAGTTGAAGACGTCAAGTCCATTCTAAAAGATGCTCCAGGCATTACACTGCAAGATGATCCGTCTCAGCAAATTTATCCAATGCCTGCAGATGCTGTTGGGAAAAACGACGTATTTGTCGGCCGCATTCGGAAAGATTTGGACCGTCCAAACGGGTTCCATATGTGGATTGTATCTGATAACCTGCTAAAAGGCGCTGCATGGAACTCCGTTCAAATTGCAGAAAGCTTAAAAGCATTAAAATTAGTTTAACATTCAATGGATGATGAGGACGAACAGAAGAGAGTTAGGCATCTTTCGCCTGCTCTCTTCTGTTACGTCAGAATGAACTTGGAGTGAAAACAGTGAAAATAATTGTCCAAAAATTTGGCGGTACATCTGTCAAAGATGATCAAGGTAGACAAAGGGCACTTGCACATATCTTATCGGCAAAAGAGAAAGGCTATAAGTCGGTTGTCGTCGTTTCCGCAATGGGACGAAAAGGCGATCCTTATGCGACAGATACGCTGCTTGGTCTGCTTTACGGCAGCGCGCAGCATATGACAAATCGAGAAAAAGACTTGCTCGTTTCCTGCGGAGAGAATATTTCAGCTGTTGTGTTTTCAAGCATGCTGAATGAAAACGGGCTAAAAGCTGTAGCGATGACAGGCGCACAGGCTGGCTTTGTGACAGATAAGGAACATACGAGTGCGAAAATTATTGATATGAAGTGCGAACGTCTCGAGGCGGCACTATCTGAACATGATGTTGTCGTTGTTGCTGGGTTCCAAGGAGCCGCGAAAAATGGAGACGTGACCACAATTGGACGAGGCGGCAGTGATACGTCCGCAGCTGCTTTAGGTGCTGCATTACAGGCAGACTTTATTGATATTTTTACAGATGTAGAAGGCGTCATGACGGCAGATCCCCGCATTGTTGAAAATGCAAAGCCGCTCAGAGTCGTGACATATACAGAAATTTGCAACCTTGCATATCAAGGAGCAAAAGTCATTCACCCGAGAGCTGTCGAAATTGCGATGCAAGCAAAAGTACCAATGAGGGTCCGTTCAACATACTCTGATGAAGAGGGCACACTCGTCACGTCACACTACTCAGATAAAATGAGCCATGATGTGTACGACCGCCTCATTACGGGTATTGCACATGTCAATGATGTGACGCAAATCAAAGTCCCGGCAAAAGAAGGGCAATACAGCGTCCAAACAGAGGTCTTTAAAGCAATGGCTAATGCACAAATCAGTGTCGATTTCTTCAATATTACACCGAGTGAGATTGTGTATACCGTGACAGGTGCAATGACTGAAAAGGCAACCTCGATCCTAAAAGATCTTGGTTATACGCCAATTGTCACAACAAATTGTGCGAAAGTATCAGCTGTTGGCGCAGGCATCATGGGTGTACCAGGTGTCACATCAAAAATTGTATCGGCTCTATCCGAGCAAAACATTCCGATTTTACAATCGGCTGACAGCCATACGACCATTTGGGTGCTAGTGAACGAAGAAAACATGAGAGCGGCTGTCAATGCCCTGCACGAAGTGTTTGAACTTTCAAGATAAATGTGATTGAATCATGATGAGGTGAAAAAAATGAATTTCGGAAATATCGCAACAGCTATGATTACACCTTTTGATAAAAAGGGCAACATTGATTTCCAAAAGCTATCAATTCTCATTGATTACTTGTTAAAAAACGGCAGTGACTCATTAGTCGTTGCAGGGACAACAGGCGAATCGCCAACTTTATCGACTGAGGAAAAAGTCGCTCTTTTTCAGCAATCGGTAAAATTAGCAAATGGTCGTTGTAAAATCATTGCAGGAACAGGCAGTAATAATACAAATGCGTCTATCAAACTAACGAAAAAAGCAGAAGAAGCGGGCGTTGATGCAGTGATGCTTGTCGTACCTTACTACAACAAGCCATCACAGGAAGGCATGTATGCACACTTTAAAGCCATTGCCGAGTCTACATCTCTTCCTGTCATGCTTTACAATGTACCAGGGAGAACGGCTGCGTCATTAGCCCCAGAAACAACCATTAAGCTTGCGCAAATACCTAACATTGTCGCAATCAAAGAAGCAAGTGGTGATCTTGATGCCATGACAAAAATCATTGCAGAAACACCAGAAGATTTCGATGTCTATTCAGGTGACGACAGCTTAACACTTCCAGCTGTATCTGTTGGTGCAAAAGGAGTAGTCTCTGTGGCGTCTCATATCGTAGGGCTTGATATGCAGCAAATGCTGAAAAGCTATGCTTCAGGTCAAACGGCCAATGCCGCATTGATCCATCAAAAGCTGCTTCCAATCATGAAACAGCTATTCTCAGCGCCAAATCCAACGCCTGTCAAAACAGCTCTTCAGCTGAAAGGACTAGATGTCGGATCGGTTCGTCTTCCGCTTCTACCTTTGTCAGAAGAAGAGAGACTGGATTTAAGCAGCGTCTTAAACAGCTGATCAAAACAAAAGATTTCGTAAGCGGTCATTCTCAGATGTCCCTGAGTATGACCGTTTTTTATACATAAACACTTTCTTAAAATGTGACTTCATCTTGTTTTCTAAAATTAGATTCAGTTATAATAGCATTAAGCGATGATGGACGGGCTTGAGACTAGGAGGATAAGAATTTTGAAAAAGAAAAATACAGAGAACGTAAGAATTATTGCACTTGGAGGCGTTGGAGAAATCGGGAAAAACTTATATGTCATTGAAATTGATTCGGACATATATGTGGTAGATGCAGGCTTGATGCATCCAGAAAACGAAATGCTAGGCATTGACGTTGTCATTCCTGATATCTCTTATTTAACAGAACGTGCTGATCGGGTGAAAGCAATTTTTCTTACCCACGGACATGATGAAGCAATCGGAGGCGTATTCCATTGCTTAAGCAAATTGTCTGTACCAGTTTACGGAACGAAGCTGACCCTTGCGTTACTTCGAGAAAAATTAAAACAGTATGGCTTCAATCAAAAAGCTGATTTGCGTGAGGTACATGCAAAATCAGTCATTACGTTTGAAACAACAAAGGTATCATTCTTTAGAACGAATCACAGCATCCCTGATTCAGTTGGGATCAGCTTCAAAACCTCTCTTGGTTCAATCGTATGCACAGGTGATTTTAAATTTGATCAAACCCCAGCGCTTAACCAAGCCTGTGACATCGGAGAGATTGCGAAAATTGGAAACAATGGCGTTTTAGCACTTCTTTCAGACAGTGCCAATGCTGAAAAACCAGGCTATACACCTTCTGAGGCGCTCGTTCAAGACGAAATCTCAAATGCGATGTACAATGCTGAAAATCGTGTCATTGTGGCTGTATCTTCATCTAACATTAACCGAGTGCAGCAGATCATTAATGCAACAAATCAAAATGGCCGTAAGCTTGCCGTAGCAGGAAAGAATATGATGACGACTCTTCAGCTGGCGATCAAACTTGGTTATGTCACAGCAGACGAAGAATTATTTGTACCAGTTCAAGAAGTGAAGAAAATGGCGAAAAACGATGTGGTCGTCCTGACAGCTGGAAGCCACGGAGAGCCTTTAGCTGCGTTAACAAAAATGGCGAAACAAAATCACAAACAGCTTCATATTGAAAAAGATGACACGGTTGTGATTGCATCTACACCTCTTCCTGGACAAGAACTTACCTATTCAAAAACAGTGGATTTCCTTACAAGAAGCGGCGCACAAGTCATTTTTGCACAAAAACGTGTGCATGTTTCTGGACATGGCTGCCAAGAAGAGTTAAAGCTCATGCTGAACTTACTAAAACCGAAGTATTTAATTCCGGTGAATGGCGAATATCGTATGCAAAAAGCACATTCTCGTGTTGCTGAAGAAGTGGGAATGAAACGAAGTGACATTTTCTTGATTGATAAAGGGGATGTTGTGGAGTTTAGAGGACAGAACGTCAAGATTGGTGAAAAAGTTCACCAAGGCAATATTTTGATCGATGGTCTTGGCGTTGGTGATATCGGGAACATTGTGTTACGCGATAGACGCCTATTGTCTCAAGATGGTATCTTAATTGTCGTCATTACGCTCGATAAACAAAAGAAACAATTAATTTCTGGACCTGAAATCATCACAAGAGGATTTGTGTATGTCAGAGAATCTGAAGAGCTGATTGTGAAAGCGACAGAAATGGTCAAAGGGATTGTCAAAGAGCAAACGGAAAACTCAATTGTTGAATGGTCAACATTGAAACAATCCATGCGTGACGTACTCAATCAATTCCTATATGAAAAAACAAAACGTAAGCCGATGATCATTCCGATTATTATGGAAGTATGATGAGAAAGCCCAAGGAGCATAAGCTCTTTGGGCTTTTTTGATGTGGTGCGAGGAATGCGGATTGAATATGGCCTTCTTGTTCATAATAGGAGGAGAGTTTGAGGAAAGGATGGAGACAAATGGACGAAAAAAATGAACAGCAGCCTGAGCGAAAGCCAGAAGAAAAAGACAGCATTATGAGCAAAATACAGCAGCTTGGTGAAACAGCCATACCACAGCTGCCGCAAGATACAAATATCCATTGCCTCACCATTATTGGACAAATTGAAGGGCACATGCAGCTTCCGCCACAAAATAAAACAACCAAATACGAGCATGTCATACCGCAAATCGTAGCAGTAGAGCAAAACCCAAAAATTGAAGGGCTTTTGATCATCTTAAATACAGTAGGCGGCGATGTTGAAGCAGGGCTAGCGATTGCAGAAATGCTTGCGTCTTTATCAAAACCGACTGTAT
This sequence comes from Bacillus sp. FSL W8-0920, assembly GCF_038593215.1. Lineage (NCBI taxonomy): Bacteria > Bacillati > Bacillota > Bacilli > Caryophanales > Bacillaceae > Bacillus > Bacillus sp. FSL W8-0920. Next base: position 1,653,679 of record NZ_CP151974.1, read on the forward strand.
CGATTGTACTTGGCGGCGGCCACTCCATTGGTGTCCCGATTGCTGTATCGTGTGACTATTCCTATATTGCGGAAACAGCCACGATGACCATTCATCCTGTGCGTTTAACTGGTCTTGTGATTGGTGTCCCGCAAACCTTTGAATACTTAGATAAAATGCAGGAAAGAGTCATTAACTTTGTGACAAGCCACTCCAATATTACAGAAGAGAAGTTCAAAGAGCTCATGTTCTCAAAAGGCAATTTGACAAGAGACATTGGAACAAATGTTGTTGGTCATGAGGCGGCAGAATACGGACTCATGAATGAAGTAGGCGGTGTAGGACAAGCGATTAAAAAGTTGAACGAGCTGATTGGAGAAAGGGCATCTCAAAACGAGGGGCTGATCCAATGATTTTATACACACCTATGCCATATGAAGCCATTTACGCAGAGGAACAAGGAGACCGTAAACTTCAGCAGGTAAACATCCAAGGCGTGCCAGTTATGGTTGAAATGAAAGAGGATGAAGCAGAAATCGTTCAAGTCATGAGCACCAATCCAATGGACTTTTTGAATCAAGAGCTTGCACCAGGCAAGCGATTGAAGTTACAATTAGGCTCTAATCAAACCGACTCATATGAATGATTCTATGCTATAATAAAGGGAAAACTTACAACAAGATGCAGCCAAAACCAGGCTGCTTTCTTTCTGATCTTTCGGTAGGTTATATTTTCTTTCGTAGTAAGGTGATGAGTATGGCTAAAAAGAGAAAACGGAAAACGAGAAAAAAACAAAATAAACAGCTAAAACTGAAATATGAATTAAATGGGTTAGTCTGTATTGCCATAGCGATCATCGCCATTTTACAGCTAGGCGTCGTTGGACAAACCTTCGTACATTTATTCCGATTCTTTGCAGGTGAATGGTTCATTCTCTGCCTTATCGGATTATTTCTTTTTGGCGTGACCATCTTCTGGAAAAAACAAATCCCAGATATGTTGACAAGAAGAAAAGCAGGTCTATACTGCATCATTGCGAGTATCTTGCTTTTGTCTCATGTGAAGCTCTTTCAGCACCTTTCATCTGCGGGTGCGATAGGCTCTCAAAGTGTGATCAGAAATACATTTGAGCTTTTCTTGATGGACATGAAAGGTGAGACGGGGTCGCCTGATTTAGGAGGCGGCATGATCGGTGCCGTATTATTTGCTGCTTCTTATTTCTTATTTGCACAAGCAGGCTCTCAAATCATGGCAATCGTTCTGATGCTGATTGGAATTGTGCTGATTACAAATCGATCTCTTCAAGAAATGGTGAAAAAAGTGACGCTGCCTGTCTCGCAATTTATGGTGAAGCAGTGGAAAGCGTTTGTTGAAGATATGAAAGGAATCAGGCAGGCGAAAAAGAGCGCGCCCTCTCAGAAAACGGCCCAAAAGAAAAAACGGTCTCGTATTCAAGAAGAGGACGAAGATGATCAGATCATAATGGAAGAGGAATCGCCAGTGCCTGACAATAGTCAGCCGATTATCTCAAGCTTTGCTGACAGAGATGACATTCTCACCCCGCTCGTTCAAAAAGAGCAGGCGGCAAAAGAGACTTCGCCTCTTCAAGAATCTGTGCAAAGTACGCCGGCTCCATCAGATTCAGCTGATGAACCAAAAGAGGCGCCGCCGATGACGTTTACGGAACTTGAAAACAAAGATTACGAATTGCCGTCACTGGATATTTTGGCAGAGCCGCAGCACTCAGGACAGCAAACAGACAAAAAGAATATATATGAAAATGCAAGAAAGCTTGAAAAAACGTTTCAAAGCTTCGGCGTCAAAGCGAAAGTTACACAGGTTCACTTAGGACCGGCTGTTACCAAATATGAGGTCTATCCAGATGTTGGCGTGAAGGTAAGTAAGATCGTCAATCTAAGTGATGACTTAGCTCTTGCTCTCGCCGCAAAAGATATTCGGATTGAGGCGCCGATTCCTGGGAAATCAGCCATCGGTATTGAGGTTCCTAATGCAGAAATTGCGATGGTTTCTTTAAAAGAGGTATTAGAATCGAAGCAAAATGACCGTCCAAATGCGAAGCTGCTGATTGGACTAGGCCGCAATATTTCGGGTGAAGCCGTGCTCGCTGAAATGAACAAAATGCCGCATTTACTTGTAGCAGGATCGACAGGAAGCGGAAAAAGTGTGTGTATCAATGGCATTATCACAAGTATTCTCATGAGAGCGAAACCTCATGAAGTGAAAATGATGATGATTGATCCGAAAATGGTTGAACTAAATGTGTATAATGGCATTCCGCATCTGCTCGCTCCCGTTGTAACGGACCCTAAGAAAGCCTCACAGGCACTGAAAAAAGTCGTCAGTGAAATGGAACGCCGATATGAATTGTTTTCTCATACGGGGACAAGAAATATTGAAGGGTACAATGATTACATTAAACGAATGAATCAATCAGAAGAGGCGAAACAGCCAGAACTTCCTTATATTGTCGTCATTGTAGACGAGCTTGCAGATTTAATGATGGTCGCTTCCTCAGATGTGGAAGATTCTATTACAAGACTTTCGCAAATGGCTCGTGCAGCGGGGATTCATTTAATTATTGCCACACAAAGACCTTCTGTCGATGTCATTACAGGTGTCATTAAAGCCAACATCCCATCTCGCATCGCCTTTAGCGTGTCCTCGCAAACCGATTCAAGGACGATCCTTGATATGGGGGGCGCAGAAAAACTGCTCGGCAGAGGGGACATGCTGTTTTTACCAGTTGGGGCAAACAAACCGGTTCGTGTGCAGGGCGCCTTTTTATCAGATGAAGAAGTAGAGCATGTCGTTGACCATGTGATCACTCAGCAAAAAGCGCAATATCAAGAAGAAATGATTCCAACTGAAGAAACGCAGGATCAGCTTACAGCTGTGGATGACGATTTATATGATGAAGCAGTGGAACTCATCATCGGCATGCAGACGGCTTCTGTCTCTATGCTTCAAAGAAGATTCCGCATCGGCTATACCCGGGCCGCCCGCCTGATTGACGCAATGGAAGAGCGAGGCGTTGTCGGTCCTTATGAAGGAAGTAAACCGAGAGAAGTCCTGCTTTCAAAAGAACAATATGATGAGCTCTCTTCATAAATCGAAGAGAGCTTTCTAAAAAAGAAGTGAACGATAGTATGATTATGTTAACTGGAAGTCAGACTATTTATTTATTTGCAAAAACATGATATAGTTATGTTCAACTTATCTCGGAATAGAGATTTCTCATCTTATCATTTGCATTGATTAGACGGAGGGAAAACATGTCGACCAAAACAGACAATCGCCATTTATATTTGAAAGTGATTGACCGTATTAAAGAAGATATACAATCAGGCGTATATGCCGAAAAAGAAAAGCTGCCTTCTGAGTTTGAGCTCTCAAAGCTTTTAGGTGTGAGCAGAGCGACACTGCGTGAAGCCCTTCGTATATTAGAAGAAGAGAAATATTTAATTAGAAGGCATGGTGTGGGTACGTTCGTCAACACAAGACCACTCTTTTCAACAGGCATAGAACAGCTGGCAAGTGTCACGAAAATGATAGAGCAGGTCAATATGACGCCTGGAACCATTTTTTTATCCTCCCAAGAAGGGGAACCAACAGAGAATGATGTGATTCGTTTTCAGTGTGATGAATCTGATGAGATTTTTTCAATGGAGCGCGTTCGGACGGCAGATGGACAGCCCGTGGTTTACTGTTTAGATAAAATTCCGGTCAAGCATCTTCCCGCTTCTTTTACACATGAAGAAGAGTCTCTTTTTGAGCTGTTTGGAAGAGAACCACACAGCGGGATAAAATATGCAGTTGCTGACATTGAACCAATCGGCTACCACGATCAGGTTTCACCGATACTAGAATGTGACCCTGAAACAGCATTATTACTACTGAAACAAATGCACTATGATCAGGATGATCAGCCGGTCTTATACTCGCTTAATTATTTTCGAGCGGATAAATTCAGCTTTCATGTGATACGTAAACGATTTTAACGAGCAGTCGCTTTCATAAGCGGTTGCTTTTTGTTTGCCCATACATAATACCCGTAAAACTTGCCACACTAATACGTAACAGTATATAGAATTGGGTGAATGATGTTGGGCGAGAAAACAGTCAGTAAAAAGAATATTATTGCATTATCATCAGTGCCTTTAATCATGACACTTGGGAACTCGATGCTCATTCCTGTATTGCCACAGATAGAAAAGACACTTTCCATTACTTCCTTTCAAGTCTCCCTCATTATTACGGTATACTCCGTTGTCGCGATCTTATGTATTCCGATCGCCGGCTATTTATCAGATCGAATCGGGCGAAAAAAGGTACTCCTGCCGTGTCTGTTAATCGCAGGACTTGGAGGGGCTGTGGCAGCAGTTGCCTCAACGATCATGAAAGAACCGTACATGTGGATACTATTTGGCAGGGTCCTTCAAGGTGTTGGCTCAGCCGGGGCAGCACCTGTCGTGATGCCGTTTATTGGAGATTTGTTTCATGATGATGAAGAAGTCAGTGCGGGACTAGGCGCCATTGAAACCTCTAACACAGCTGGAAAGGTATTGAGCCCGATTATTGGGGCGCTTTTGGCTTCATGGTTTTGGTTTGTGCCATTTTGGTTTATTCCGTTCTTCTCAATCATCAGCTTTCTCATGGTACTGTTCATGGTAGAATCCGCGAAAAAAGAGGAGGACCCGCCTTCATTCAAAGAATTTTTACAATCAACAAAGACCATATTTAAGCATGAGGGACGCTGGCTTTATGCCATTTTTGCAATTGGCGGTTTTATTATGTTTCTTCTTTTTGGTGTGCTTTTTTACTTATCTGATAACCTGGAGGCAGCTTATCAAATTAAGGGTGTCAAAAAAGGGCTCCTGCTTAGCATTCCGCTCCTTTTTCTATCCATCAGCTCATACGTTGCTGGGAAAACAATTGGAAAAGAAAAAGGGAAAATGAGAATCTTTTTAATCGTAGGCATGGCCTTGCTATCACTTTCCTATATGCTTTTATGGTGGAATCACAGCTTTTATGTATTGTTTATCTGCTTAAGCATTGGCGGTGTTGGCATCGGTATTGTCCTGCCTGCACTTGATGCCCTGATCACAGAAGGAATTGAAAAAGAGCAGTGCGGAACCATTACGTCGTTTTACAGCAGTATGCGTTTTATCGGTGTCGCTTTAGGACCTCCGATTTACGCTTATCTCATGGATAAAGGGGACTCCATCGTTTTTATTCTCTCGACCATTTGCAGTCTTATTTCTCTATTTTTGGTCATCTTCTTCATCCAGCCAGATGAAGAGGATGAAAGTGAACAATTAAAAACGGTTTAATCTAGAAAAAAGACGGTATTTTGCCATCTTTTTTCTTTTTTATAAATTGACATGTAAAATTTTGATAGTTAAACTAATGTATAGTAATATCTTTTAAATTATTCCAAACGGGAGGTGTTCAAAAACATTCATTTTCTGTCCTTCTTTAGGCGGAAATTGAGTTCGCGTGGTGATGATGAATGTGTGTTTCTTCAACACGAAAAGACAATTGAATAGGTCATCCTGCCATTAGCACGTTGAAGGAGACGCAGTCAGCACTTCAGACACGCTCAAATATAGCAAATTGATTGATGAACTAGAAGGAGCTTGAAGCAGCTATGTTGCAAATAATTAAAGCAAGATGGATTGTATTAGTGGTGTGGATGATAACAGCTGTGATTCTGTTTATTACTGCGCCCAATTTAGAGGAATTAACAAGAGAAAAAGGGCAATTAAAGGTTCCGGAGGGGACACCAACAGCTGAGGCACTTCACTTATTGGATAAGCTCACAGATCAAAACGGGAAAAAAGATACGGGTGTCATTGTATTCTCCGAACAACATCTGTTCCCAAAGAAAGAGCAGGAATTAAAAAAGGCTTTATCTGCACTCATGACACATGCTCCAGACCTCCACGTTGACGGAATTACTTCGTATTTTCATGTAGATCCGGACATTCAAAGACAACTTTTATCAAAGGATAAAAGTACACTTCTTGTTCCATTCAAATTCGACCACTACGAAACAAAAGCTGTGAAGCTTAAAGAACAAATTGAGGAAGTTTTAAAGCCCTATCATGTCTCATATGAAATGACGGGACAAAAATTTGTGGATTCAGATGTCATTCAAAGCTCTCAACAAGGTCTGAAGAAAACTGAACTTATAACGATCATTTTTATTTTCTTTATTTTAATCATTGTTTTCAGATCGATTTTGGCACCTGTTGTTCCGCTCATTACGATCGGCATTTCTTATGCTGTCAGCCGGTGTATTGTGGCTTTTCTAGTAGAATATATGCAATTTCCTCTATCTAATTTTACTCAGATTTTTATGGTAGCGATTATGTTCGGTATAGGAACAGATTATTGTATTTTGCTGTTAAGCCGTTTTAAAGAAGAAATCGGTCAAGGTCGTGATGTGAAAGAGTCGATTATCATCACATATAAATGTGCAGGGAAAACGGTCCTTTTCAGTGGCTTAGCCGTGTTAGTCGGCTTCTCAAGCATTGGGTTTGCCAAATTTCAATTGTATCAATCAGCCGTTAGTGTTGCTGTTGGAGTTGGTATCCTGCTGATCGCCCTTGTCACCATCGTTCCCTTTTTTATGTCTGTTTTTGGAAAATCCCTTTTCTGGCCATCTAAAAGAGAAAACATTCGCCACCCGCAAAGTAAAATGTGGGAATGGGCTGGGCGTTTTTCATTTAAAAGGCCGCTGATCAGCCTAGGTTTAGTTGCACTCATTACGGTGCCTCCTATTCTGATGTACGACGGGACTCTTTCTTATAACAGCTTAAATGAGATTGGGACAAAGTATGAATCAGTGTCTGCATTTAATACGATATCAGAGCAATTTGGCTTTGGGGAAGCGCTGCCCCTGAATGTACTTGTTGAAAGTGACAATAAGTTAGATAACCAAGAAAAGATTGTCATAATTGAAAAACTGACCCGTAAATTAAATGACATTGACGAAGTAAAAACAGTTCGCAGTGTCACTCGGCCTGTTGGGGACGGGCTAAGTCAGCTTTACGTCACCTCTCAAGCAAAAGAGCTGGGCGGAGAACTAGGAAAAGGCCATGAAGGAATCGGAAAAATTTCAGATGGTTTGACCGAAACAAATCTTGCCCTTCTTAAACAAAAACCAAAAATTCAAGAATCCGCTAAAGGCATTGATCAGCTGATTGATGGAACAAAAGCGATCAAAAGCGGCATTGGAGAAGTAAGGGTGTCCCTGATCTCTTTAGAAGATGGGGTGAGGCGCAGTAAAGATGGCGTCGGAACCATTCGAAGTAAAATCAAAGAAGCAAAAAAGGAATTAGAGCAAGAATATCGAAGCAGTGAAGCGATGATTCAAGAGCTTAAACGAATGGTGAGTACGCTTGAACGTCATGCGAAATCAAATCAGCAGCTAATAACCACCATTAAAAAAGTAAAAAGTTCGTATGAAAATGTATCGTTTGAAGCACTTGAAAAACGGCTTCCAGAAGTAAAAGATATGGATGAATATAAAGAAATAAAGAAAGTATTCAAAGACACAAAAGGAATGCTTGATCAAGCAGGGGACCAAATGAGTCTGTATGAAGAGGAAGCCTCTGTCTTTAAAGAAAAGATCAAGAAAGCAGATTCAGTGATTCAAAGCCTATCAAGCAAGCAAAAAGAAGTAAAACGTCAAGTACAAGCGCTCATGGAAGGACTGGATCAAATTTATGCCGGTCTTGATCAAACAAATGAGGGTCAAAAACAATTGATTAAAGAAATGCCTAAAATTGAAGATGGCGCAGACCAGCTGACAGACGGTCAAAAAGCCATCAAAAAAGGATTTAGCCAGCTTTCATCAAAACTCACATTGTTAACAGATGGTTTAGATGAAAGTATTGAAGGGCTTGAGCAGGTCAAAAGCGGCTTCACAGAGGCGGACGGCTATTTAAAGCAGCTTCAGAAAGCGCCAGATGAAGAAATAACAGGCTGGTTTATTCCAGAAGAAGTGCTGAAACGCCCTGAATTTAAGCAAATCTTTCATACGTATATGTCTCCAGATCGTAAATTAACAACCTTTGAAGTTATTTTAAATGTGAATCCATACAGCAATGAAGCGATGAAAGGCGTTGCGAAAATTGAGGACACCCTTGATCAATATTTACCTGTCAGCGGGTTAAAGAATGCAAATTACGGTGTGTCTGGTATCTCAAGTTTAAATGTAGATTTAAAAGAAACATCTGACGGTGACTTTATTCGAACGGTCATTTTCATGCTAGTTGGCATCTTTATCATTTTAATTATATTATTACGGTCAATCGTCATGCCGATATACTTAACACTTTCACTCATTTTAACGTATTTTACATCCGTCGGTTTAACAGAATGGATCTTTAAAACATTTTTTGGCTACGACGGTCTCAGCTGGGCTGTCCCATTTTTCAGCTTTGTCATTCTTGTCACCCTTGGCATTGATTATTCGATCTTCTTAATGGATCGCTTTAATGAATGGAAGGGAGAGCATGTGCAAGCATCAATGATATCAGCGATGAGAAATATGGGTTCCGTCATTATTTCAGCAGTCGCGATATTAGCGGGGACCTTTGCCGCTATGCTGCCGTCCGGTGTATTATCACTTGTTGAAATTGCAACGGTCATACTCATTGGGCTTTTATTATATGCTTTTGTTGTATTACCGCTCTTCATCCCGGTCATGGTTCGTATTTTCGGTAAATGGAATTGGTGGCCTTTTAGAATGAAATAACGACCGGCGTCTCTGCTTATAGCAGAGGCGTTTTTATTTCCTATCCTTTCCTCTGATTGATATAATGTCTATTAAATGGCTGTTTTACGTATATATCAGCTATGTTCTAATACATAATAAATAGGATGAACAAAGGAGGTTTCTCATGACGTACTTACAAGAGAAGACACTAGACACACCTGGTCTTCATACTCATATTGTCAAAACAGAAAAATTTAAAACGGTCACAATCCTTTTTAAAATGCTTGCGCCTCTATCGAAAGATGACGTCACCATGCGTTCACTTTTCCCGCATGTGCTGTTAAGAGGAACAGAGAAAATGCCGAAAACAGGAGAATTGCGTGCTTATTTTGATGAGCTTTATGGTGCTACGGTTTCAGCAGACATGGCGAAAAAAGGGGAGAATCACATCATTACCTTCCGCCTGGAAATGGCGAATGAGAAATATTTAAAGGATCAAACCCCTTTACTAGAAAAAGGGATTGCCTTACTATCTGATCTACTATTCCATCCGTATGTTGAAAATGGAGCGTTTAGTCAATTATATGTAGATCAAGAAAAACGCACTTTAAAACAGCGAATTCAAGCAGTGTATGATGATAAAATGCGTTACTCGAACTTAAGGCTTGTGCAGGAAATGTGCAAAGGTGAACCGTATGCACTGCACGTCAATGGAGAAATGGAAGATATCGAAACGATCACAGCTCATTCGCTGTTTGAAGCATATAAGCATGCGCTTCAAACAAATCAGCTTGATCTTTATGTTGTGGGAGATGTAGACGAACAAGACATCAGCCGAATGGTCTCTCAATACTTCAAAACAAGTAATAGAGAACCGGTCAAACAACACGCTGAATCAGCAAGCACGCAAAGAGAAGCAAAAGAAGTCATCGACGAAGAAGACGTAAAGCAAGGCAAACTGAATATCGGCTTTCGCACGCATACGACGATTGCAGATGACGATTATCCGGCTTTGCATTTGTTTAATGGCATATTCGGCGGCTTCTCACACTCGAAGCTATTCATCAATGTTCGGGAAAAAGCAAGTCTTGCGTACTACGCTGTGTCTAGACTTGAGAGCTTTAAAGGCTTGATGATGGTCATGTCAGGGATTGAAGTCGGCAACTATCAGCAGGCAGTAGACATCATAAAAGAACAATTTGAAGCGATGCAAAAAGGTGATTTTTCAGATGAAGCGATTGACCAAACAAAAGCTGTCGTCAAAAATCAGCTGCTTGAAACGATCGATACATCTTATGGGACAGCGGAATACCTGTATCAGCATGCCGTTGTGCCAACAGGGGAAACGCTTGATTCCTTTTTAGAAGCACTTGACCGAGTGACAAAAGAGGACATCATCAAAGTGGGTCAGAAAATCGAATGGGATACGACCTATTTTCTTAAAGGAACGGAGGGTGCTTCATGACAGTGAAAACAATTCAATTCGACCAGCTGCAAGAAACGGTCTATCACGAAAAAATGGAGAGCGGACTTGACGTCTATGTGCTCCCAAAGCAAGGGTTTAACAAAACCTATGCGACCTTTACAACCAAATATGGCTCTGTCGATAACGAATTTGTGCCGCTTGGCAAAGAAGACATGATTCGAGTGCCTGACGGAATTGCCCATTTCTTAGAGCATAAACTGTTTGAAAAAGAAGACGGAGACGTATTTCATACATTTAGTAAACAAGGAGCATCCGCAAATGCTTTTACGACATTTACGAGAACAGCTTACTTATTCTCAAGCACCTCAAATGTCGAACAAAATCTTGAGACACTCATTGATTTTGTTCAAGAACCTTATTTTACTGAAAAAACGGTCGAAAAAGAAAAGGGCATCATTGGTCAAGAGATTAACATGTATGATGACAATCCGGACTGGCGTTTATTCTTCGGTCTGATTGAAAATCTATATCAAGAGCACCCCGTGAGAATTGATATAGCTGGAACAGTAGAAAGCATTGCTCCGATTACAAAAGATCATTTGTATGAATGCTATGAAACGTTCTATCACCCGAGCAATATGCTTCTATTTGTTGTCGGTCCCGTTGATCCGAAGCAAATATTAGATCAAGTTCGAGCAAATCAGGCGAAAAAGCCATTTACAGACCAGCCAGAGATCAAACGAAAAGACATCAATGAGCCTGAAGGTGTGTACCGAAAAGAATACGAACTTCCAATGAACGTACAAGGCTCGAAATGTATGTTCGGTTTGAAAACAAAGAATCCTCATAAAAAAGGAAATGAGCTGCTAAAACATGAGCTCGGAATGAATCTCATTTTAGAGACACTGTTTGGTAAAAGCTCCTTACAATATGAACAAATGTATGAAAAAGGTTTAATTGATGAGACCTTCAGCTACGATTATACGGAAGAAGGCGGCTTTGGCTTCACGTCAGTTGGCGGAGACACAAATGATCCTGATCAACTGGCGAAAGTATTAAAAGAAACCCTTCTTCAAGCAAAGAACTTGATCTCAGAAGAGAAAATTGAGCTCGCGCGTAAGAAGAAAATCGGAAGCTTTTTAAAAGCGATGAACTCTCCTGAATACATTGCAAACCAATTTACCCGATATGCATTTTTAGAAATGAGCTTATTTGATGTCGTGACTATGCTGGAACAGATCCAATTAACCGACATTCAGCAAATTTTAGAGGAAGAAATTGATGAAGAACGGATGTCCGTTTTCAAAGTCGTCCCGAAAACCAAATAAATAAAGAGAGACAAACTCAGATAAATGAGTTTGTCTTTTTTGTGTTTAATGAATAAAAGCCTGTGATTTGTGAGGATTTTCATTGACAATCATTTTGTTCATTAGTTAAACTCTTTAATAGTTAAACACTTAAACTAAAAAAGGAGCAGCGTATGGAACAAAATAAAATTGCACAGCTCATTCAGAGATATGCAGACGTCTATCTTATGATGGAAAAAAAGGTATCGAGTATGATCACGGAAAAGCTTGATAAAGAGCTGACGCTTGATCAGTATTACTCGCTTCGATACATCAATTTACATCCTGGATGTACGTCTACTGACCTTGCAAATGTATGCAATGTGAATAAAAGTGCGGTAACCTCCATGACCAATCGTCTTTTTACAAAAAACTATATTGTCCGTGAGCACGATAAAGCCGATCGAAGAAATGTTCACCTTTACGTCACGCCAGAGGGCAAAGATGTGGTCAGCCGAATGGAAAAGCAGCTTCAGGATCTCGTTCGATCTTATTTTGAAAAGCTGGAAGAAAAAGAAATGGAATCATTTATTCAAACATATGAAAAGATCTATCAAGTAATCATCGAAGAGGAGGCACAAAGTACTAATGAGAGCAATCATAAAGGGTAGATGGCTGATCACGATTTTATGGATCGTATTAGCGGCAGTGTTACTCATCACCGCCCCTAATATGGCGCAATTAACAAAAGAAAAAGGGCAAATTTCAGTACCAGACGGCTATCCGTCCTCATATGCAAATCAGTTATTAAAGAAAATGTCTGAAAACGGTGATACAGAAAAATCAATTGTCATTGTCTTTCAAGAAAAGAACATTGCCAAAGAAAGAGAAACATCTTTAAAAAAGGCAATGGAGATTTTAGAAAAGGACCAAGATCTACATGTCGAGGACATCACTTCTTATTTTGACGCCAATAAAGATATCAAAAAACAGATGCTTTCTAAAGATCGCACGACGCTCCTTGTTCCAGTTACATATGACTCAAACAAAATCAAAGCTTCCGATTTTAAAGAAAGAGTCAATGAAAAGCTGAAGAGCTTAAATCTAACATATGAAATGACAGGACAGCCGTTAATTGATGATGACGTGATCACAAGCTCGCAAGAAGGTCTGAAGAAAACTGAGTTCATTACGATTGGGTTTATTCTTATCGTTCTTGTCCTTGTCTTTAGATCAGCTGTGGCGCCTTTCGTTCCATTAGTCGCAGTAGCTTTGTCTTACTTGGTGAGTCAATCCATCGTGGCTTATTTAGTTAAATATCTCGACTTCCCGCTCTCGACCTTTACCCAAATTTTCATGGTCGCGATCATGTTTGGAATAGGAACGGACTACTGCATTCTACTTCTCAGCCGCTTTAAAGAAGAAATCGCACACGGTAAAGATAAAATTGAGGCAATTCTCATTACGTATAAAACAGCAGGAAAGACTGTTTTATTCAGCGGAATTGCTGTGCTCATCGGTTTTACATGTATTGGCCTGGCACAGTTTCAGCTCTATAAATCGGCTGTTGCAGTAGCAGTTGGTGTCGCTGTGCTCATTGTGGCGCTTCTCACGATTGTTCCGTTCTTTATGGCGGTTTTAGGTAAAGTGTTATTTTGGCCGATTAAAGGTGATATTGCGCATCCGCAGTCAAAAATGTGGGAAACAGCAGGACGCTTTTCATTTAAAAAACCACTTTTCAGTTTATTAATCGTAGGAATCATTACGCTTCCGCCCATTCTCATGTATAAAGGAACGCTTTCTTATAATAGCTTAGATGAAATCGGTAATAAATATGAATCAGTCAATGCATTCAATACGATTTCTGACAAATTTGGACCAGGAGAAGCTCTACCTGCAACGATTGTTGTGAAATCAGCTGATCTGTTAGACAACAATAAAGGGCTGATTGCTGTAGAAAAACTCAGCCGTGCAATTGAACAAACAGATGGCGTAAGTAAAGTGAGAAGTGCGACACGTCCTGTCGGTAAAGGGCTGAGTGATCTATACGTGAAATCACAAGCAAAAGAACTAAATACCGGACTTGATAAAAGTAATGAAGGCTTGAAAAAAATCCAAGATGCACTGACGACAATGAGTCAATCCATTGAGGATCAAACGCCGCAAATCAAATCATCTGGAAAAGGCATTAACAAATTGATTTCTGGTACAGAATCAGTGAAAACAGGCATTCAAAACATCGAAAAATCGTTAAGAGATTTACAAGGCGGAATCGATCAAAACAAAAACGGTGTTGCACAGATTAAAGAAAAAATTAAAGGTGCGAAAAAAGAATTAACGACTCAAGTCGCACAAGTAAATCAGCAAGTGTCGCTGTATAAAAGCATTTCCAAAGAATTAAAGGCAGCATTGGCGCAGGTTGATACGTCCTCCTCTGCCGCAGCAGATGTAAAAGCATTAATCACACAAGCAAATAAACAATTTAGTACACTTGAAAAACAAATTCCGCAAGTGAAAGAAAATCAATCGTATCAAGCCATCAAAGCTTCATATAATGAACTTTCTACGACCTTGCAAGAAGGCGCAAAACAGGCAGACAGCTATGCCAAACAAGCGAAAGAAGCTAGAAAACAGCTTGAAGCAGCGGATGCCTTTATCGCAAAAGCTAAAGAGCAGCAAAAAGTCTTGACGAGTCAAATCGATGAACTCATTGCTGGCTTAGATGCAATTGAAACTGGATTGGATAAAACGTCTAAAGGTCAAGGGCAAATAGCTGATAATATGCCAAAGCTTGCAAATGGTGCCGGGCAAGTGATTGATGGTCAAAAACAAATGAAAGAAAAGATTGGCGGCTTTGGTGATGACCTGACCAAACTGACAGATGGGCTGAACAAAAGCGTCGATGGCTTAGAGAAAATTTCAAGCGGATTAATGGGTGCAGGTGACTACTTAGACGAACTGAAAAATGCACCAGATCAAGACATGGCCGGCTGGTTTATCCCAAAAGATGTGCTGAAAAATAAAGCATTTAAGCAAGTATTTGATTCATACATGTCGGATGACCGCAAGATGACAAAGATTGATGTCATTTTAGAAAAAAATCCATATGGTAATGAAGCCTTGTCGACGATCAAACAAGTAGAAGCTTCTGTCGAGCGGGCACTTCCTGAAACAAATTTAAAAGATGCATCATTCGGCGTTTCAGGTGTATCAAGTATGAACGCTGATTTAAAACAGCTGTCAGACCAAGATTTCAATAAGACGGTTCTTTACATGATGATCGGTATTTTCCTCATCCTGGTGATCCTGTTCCGTTCGCTTGTGATGCCGCTGTACTTAGTAGGTTCACTTATTTTGACTTACTTTACAGCTATCGGAATGACAGAATTTATTTTCACTCATTTCTTCGGATATCCGGGGATTAACTGGGCGGTTCCATTCTTTGGATTTGTCATATTAATGGCGCTCGGAGTCGATTATTCGATTTTCTTAATGGAGAGGTTCAATGAATACAAAACAAAAGACATTCAGTTTGCGATGACCGAATCAATGAAGAATATGGGCTCTGTCATTATGTCTGCTGCTGTTATTTTGGCAGGAACATTTGCAGCCATGCTTCCTTCAGGAGTGCTGTCTCTCCTGCAGATTGCAACACTTGTTCTCACAGGACTTTTGCTGTACGCACTCGTTGTGCTACCATTGTTCGTACCTGTGATGGTGAAATTGTTCGGATCAGCGAACTGGTTCCCATTTAAACGAAAAGAATAGATATTTCAAATAGAAAGTAGGAATCCATGTGATGAGTCGTTGGGCGCTGATAACAGGTGCCAGTGGCGGGATTGGGCAGGCTGCGGCAAAAAAGCTTGCCCAGGAAGGCTGCCATGTGATAATCCATTATCACAAAAATGAACAGACAGCCGTTCAGCTTGCCGCTGAGCTGGAAGAAACATGTCATATTCAGACGCATGTCGTTCAAGCGGATTTAGCTAAAACGGGCGGAGCAGATGAGCTCGTCAGCCGTCTGCCTGTATGTCCAGATATTCTTGTATTAAATAGCGGTAAGAGTCATGTCGGATTAGTGACAGATACAGAAAAAGACGTATTAGCCAGTATGGTGCAGCTTCATGTCACAAGTCCATATGAGCTCACCCAGCACCTATTGCCAGCCATGATTCAAAAAAAAGCAGGTCATATTGTTGCGGTAAGCTCAATATGGGGAGAAACAGGTGCATCGTGTGAAGTGCTGTATAGCATGGTAAAGGGGGCGCAAAATGCGTTTATTAAAGGTCTGGCAAAAGAGCTTGCCCCAAGTGGAATTAGAGCAAATGCTGTTTCGCCAGGTGCTGTCCATACAGACATGATGAAAAGCTTCACACAAGAAGATATTGACATGCTGGAGGAAGAAATCCCGCTTGGCCGGCTTGCATCACCTGAGGAGATTGCAGATGTCATTTGGTTTCTCGCCTCAAAGCAGTCAAGTTATATGACAGGTCAAATTTTATCCGTTAATGGAGGCTGGTACTGTTAAATAACGTGTATAATTCGTAACTCCATGACAAAAGCTATGGCTGTAATTCATCTTTTCGAATGGAGGAATCGACATGTCAGTACTTGAGAACTGGGACCATTGGAAAAACTTTTTAGGTGACCGCTTAAATCATGCGCAGGATAAAGGCTTAAAAGATGATACCATCAATAACCTTGCGTATGAAATTGGCGGATATTTAGCTAACGAAGTTGAAGCAAAGAACGAGCAAGAAAGAGTACTTGCTGACCTTTGGAGCGTTGCATCAGAAGATGAGCAGCGCGCAATTGCCAATATGATGGTCAAACTGGTTGAAAATAATAGCTCGCACTAAACAAAAAGAGGGGTCGTTTGTGCCTCTCTTTTTATTTTAACTGTTTCACAACATTGTGCTTTCTAAAAATGTGAAAATGCTTTATGATATAGGAAGGTAAAAATTTGCCACAATGAAGGGGGTAATATCATTTGGCAAAGCTCGAATGGTATTTTGAATATGAGATACAGGTAAACCGTCCCGGACTTTTAGGAGACATTTCATCTCTAATGGGGATGCTTTCAATTAATATTGTGACAATTAATGGTGTTGATGTATCAAGACGCGGAATGCTTTTGCGCTGTGACCATACAGATCAAATTAAGCGCCTTGAATCAATTTTAAATACAATGGAAACGATAAAAGTAACGAAATTAAGACAGCCAAAACTTCGTGACCGCTTAGCGGTTCGTCACGGCAGATATATTCAGCGTGATGCAGATGACAAAAAGACGTTCCGATTTGAAAGGGACGAGCTTGGTCTTCTTGTTGATTTTATGGCAGAACTATTTAAAAAAGAAGGACATAAATTGATTGGGATTCGCGGGATGCCGCGTGTCGGAAAAACAGAATCAATTGTGGCTTCAAGTGTATGTGCCAGCAAGAGATGGCTATTTGTATCGTCGACTCTTTTGAAACAGACGATCCGAAGTCAGCTGATTGCGGATGAATACAGCCCAGATAACGTCTTTATTATTGATGGGATTGTGTCGACGCGAAGAGGTTCTGAGAAGCACTTGCAGCTTTTAAGAGAAATTATGAGACTGCCGGCAACAAAAGTAGTTGAGCATCCAGACATCTTTATTCAAAATTCAGAATATACAATGGATGATTTCGACTATATCATTGAATTGCGTAATAGTGCAGACGAAGAGATTACATATGAGCACGCTGAAGAACCACAAGTGTTTGATCATTCTGGTTTTTCTGGCTTCGATTTTTAATATGGTAATGGTAGGTGTTTGTTTTGACTGAATTGGGAAAACGGCTCATTGAGGCCAGAGAGGAAAAAGGGATGTCGCTGGAGGATCTTCAGACGGTGACCAAAATCCAAAAGCGCTACTTGCTAGCAATCGAACAAGGAAACTATGATATTATTCCAGGTAAATTTTACGTCAGAGCATTTATTAAACAATATGCCGAAGCCGTTGGACTAAATCCTGAACAATTGTTCGAAGAATTTCGTAAAGATGTGCCGAGCACATATAACGATGAAGTATCTGATAAATTATCAAATATTAAGCCGCAAAGAGAGCTGCCTAAGCCTGCCTCGAAGGTGCTTGAGCTGCTGCCGACCATCTTGATTATTGGAGGCGTCCTTGTGGTCATCGCGATCATTTATGTCATCGTGCAGGCGGTCAATCATGATAGCGGACAGAAGAACAACCAGACGGCTCCTCAGCAGTCAGAATCTAAGTATGAAGTATCTGAGGATTCATCTCTTGCCAAGGATCAAAAGAAAAAAGAAAAAGCTTCGTCAGATGATCAAGAAAAATCATCTAAAAAAGATGACTCATCAAAGGATTCATCCAAAGACGATGAAACGGTCTCTTTGAAGGCAGCGAATACAGAAGGCTCAACGACAACGTATGAAGTGTCAGGCGCAGATGAGATGGAGTTAACCATTTCTGCTACAAAAGCTTCTTGGCTGCGCGTCAGAGACGAATCTGGAAAAGTGCTGAAAATGGGTGAACTTAAAGATGGCGAATCGTTTAAAACAGACTTGTCTGAGCTCTCTCAGGTCGATATCCGTCTAGGCAATGCGACTGGAATTGATATTAAGGTGAATGACGAGACGCTTAAGTACGAATTAGACCCTAAGAACACCATGACACAAAACATTGTGATTGTGAATAAAGGAAAGGAAAAGTCATCTTAAGCAAGTAGATGACTTTTCTTTTGTTCCTACTATTATATATACATAAAAAAATGGCTTATTGGAGGATTGAAATTCATGTTTAACTTACCGAATAAAATAACTCTTTCTAGGATCGCCTTGATCCCTGTTTTTATGATTATTATGCTTGCACCTTTAGATTGGGGCGTTGCGCGTTTTGGTCACGTCAGTATCGAAGTGACACATCTTGTTGGAGCAATCCTGTTCATTGTTGCTTCGACAACGGACTGGATTGATGGGTACTATGCGCGTAAACTGAACTTAGTGACGAATTTTGGTAAATTTTTAGATCCGCTTGCAGATAAATTGCTTGTTTCAGCTGCTTTAATTATACTTGTTCAGTACAACCTCACGCCGGCATGGATGGCGATTGTGATCATTAGCCGTGAATTTGCTGTAACTGGTCTAAGGCTTGTACTAGCCGGAGGCGGTGAAGTGGTAGCAGCTAATATGCTTGGAAAAGTGAAAACATGGGCGCAAATCATTGCGATTTCAGCTCTTCTATTGCATAACCTGCCGTTCGAACTTGTATCATTCCCGTTTGGTGACCTTGCGATGTGGGTAGCAGTGTTCTTCACTGTTGTGTCAGGCTGGGATTACTTTGTTAAAAACTGGGAAGCTTTAAAGAATGCTAACTAAAAAGGACGTGTACGCTTTGAAGTCAGAGAGAAAAGCAGAAATTATTGCAGTCGGTTCCGAACTTTTACTAGGGCAAATTACGAATACGAATGCACAATTCATCAGCAAACAGCTGGCTGAAATTGGTGTGAATGTTTATTACCATACAGCAGTTGGTGACAATCCAGAGCGTTTAAAAAGGGCCATTCAAGTGGCGCAGGAAAGATCGAATTTTATTATCTTCTCAGGTGGTCTTGGACCAACGAAAGATGATTTAACAAAAGAAACCATCGCGAGTACGCTTGGAAAAGAGCTCGTGCTAAATGAAGAAGCATTTGAATCCATTCAAGAATACTTTCGAAAGACTGGACGAGACATGTCACCGAATAACCGGAAGCAGGCACTCGTCCTAGAAGGATCTGATGTGCTCGTGAACCGGTTTGGAATGGCTCCAGGTATGTTTATTCAAGAAAACGATACGTTTTATATGCTTCTTCCTGGTCCGCCAAGTGAACTGCATCCAATGTTTGAGAACGAGGCGAAGCCGCTGATATCTGAGAAACTGGATTTGAAGGAAAAAATCGTGTCTGTTGTTCTTCGCTTTTTCGGAATCGGTGAATCACAGCTTGAAACAGACCTAGAAGATTTAATTGATGCTCAAACCAACCCAACGATTGCACCTCTCGCATCTGACGGTGAAGTGACACTTAGGCTCACGGCTAAGCATAAGGATGAAAAAGAAACGGAGCGTCTGTTAAAAGAGACGGAAGCGAAAATTTTAGCGCGTGTAGGAGAGTACTTCTACGGGTATGGTGATACATCACTTGTCCGTGAAGCCTCCAAGGCCCTGCACGAACACGGGAAAACAGTGGCAGCGGCTGAGAGCCTGACAGGAGGAATGTTTTCTGAATGGCTGACAGATCTTGAAGGTGCATCGTCGATTTTAAGCGGCAGTATCGTTTGTTATACAAACCAAGTCAAACAGCAGGTGCTTGGCTGCCGTGAGGAAACATTGTCTTCTCATGGTGCTGTTAGCAAAGAGTGTGCTTTAGAGCTTGCTGAAGGTGCTAGAAAGCTTACGGGAAGTGATATTGGCATTAGCTTTACGGGTGTAGCAGGCCCTGATACCCACGAGGGACAGCCTGTCGGAAAAGTGTTCATCGGGCTATCTACGAAAGACCATACAGACGTGTTTGAATGGATGTTTACAGGAAGCCGGTCGGGCATTCGAAAGCGCGCTGTGAAATACGGTTTGCATCACTTGCTCAATTTATTAAAAGAAAGTTAATTTTGTTTTTTGTTAGGTTTACTCCTTTATAAAAGAGTGTTTTTTCTAATAGAAATCACTCTTTTCTTAAAAATCTGCCAAGAAAAAATCGAATATGTGTTCGTTTTTTTCTTGGCAAATGACGTGAAACAAGGTATAGTATAGATAGTGGAATTGATAAAGGAGGAAACAATAGAATGAGTGATCGTCAAGCAGCCTTAGATATGGCTCTTAAACAAATAGAAAAACAGTTTGGTAAAGGCTCTATTATGAAACTAGGAGAGCGAACAGATACACGTATTTCAACAGTACCGAGTGGTTCGTTAGCACTTGATACTGCACTAGGAATAGGTGGATATCCTCGTGGCCGTATTATTGAAGTATATGGTCCAGAGAGTTCTGGTAAAACGACAGTAGCACTTCATGCCATTGCCGAGGTTCAGCAGCAGGGAGGACAAGCTGCATTTATTGATGCAGAGCATGCGCTCGATCCAGTTTACGCTCAAAAACTAGGTGTCAATATTGATGAGTTGTTACTTTCTCAGCCTGATACAGGAGAACAAGCACTTGAAATTGCAGAAGCTCTTGTCCGCAGTGGTGCAGTTGACATTGTTGTTATTGACTCAGTAGCTGCTCTTGTACCAAAAGCAGAGATTGAAGGAGACATGGGTGATTCACACGTTGGTCTACAAGCACGTTTGATGTCCCAAGCACTTCGTAAACTATCTGGTGCCATTAATAAATCAAAAACCATTGCCATCTTTATTAACCAAATTCGTGAAAAAGTTGGAGTCATGTTCGGTAACCCTGAAACAACGCCAGGTGGACGTGCGCTGAAGTTCTATTCATCTGTTCGTTTAGAAGTGCGCCGTGCTGAACAGCTGAAGCAGGGCAATGACATTATGGGGAATAAAACGAGAATTAAAGTAGTGAAAAACAAAGTAGCACCGCCATTCCGTATTGCAGAAGTAGACATTATGTACGGTGAAGGAATTTCAAAAGAGGGCGAAATCATCGACCTTGGAAGCGAACTAGATATCGTACAAAAGAGCGGTGCTTGGTATTCTTACCAAGAGGAACGTCTTGGACAAGGCCGCGAAAATGCGAAACAGTTCCTGAAAGAAAATAAAGATATCATGCTAATGATTCAGGAGCAAATTCGCGAACATTACGGCTTGGATAATAACGGAGTAGCGCAGCAGGAAGCTGAAGAGGCGCTAGAAGAATTAGAATAAAAATAAAATCAGTATGAAATGATACAAAAGGCTGGGTGAAAAAACTCAGCCTTTTTTATTTTGCAAAAAACTTTCGACAACTTTTTCAGTACTTCATCCGTCTAAAATATAAAATGGAATTTATTTTGGGGGGAAAAGGTAATGACAAGCCCAACCCGCAGTAGAACTGCAAAACGCAGACAGAGAAAACCAAATCAGAGGGGAAAACTTGTGCTTGTTTTTTTAGCAGCGATGATTTACTTAACGATGTGGAATGTGCTTCATCGAAATAGTGAAGAGAACAACCCGTTTCAACAAACTGCAGCAGCTTCAAGTACTAGCCAGAAAAAAGAAGTCAAAAAGAAAACCGTCAAAAAATCAGAGGAACAAATCAAAACAGTAGACCGCAATCAAAATATCAGCAGCTATTTAAATGAGATCGGTTTCAGCGGAACAGCCATGATGGTTAAAAATGGAGAAATCGTAACAAATAAAGGTTTTGGTTATGCAGACCGTAAACAAAAAATTCAAAATAATCCATTGACATCTTTTTATGTCGGTTCGTCACAAAAAGCGCTGATAGCAACCGCTATTTTGCAGCTTGAGGAAAAGGGGAAACTTCAGACAAGTGATCCGGTAAGCATGTATTTACCTCATTTCCCTAACGGACAAAAGATTACCTTGAAAAATCTGCTTACACATACATCGGGAATAAACGGACATATTGAAGGAAACGGCGCAATTACTCCGGACAATTTAATAAAAGATATAGAACGTCAGGGAATTAATCGTCAGCCGGGCGTATGGGAATACAAGGATTCCAACTATTCTGTTCTTGCTTATATTGTTGCTAAAGTAAGCGGTGAGTCCTATGAACAATATATAACGAATCATATTTTTAAACCGGCAGGAATGACGCATGCAGGTTTTTACAAAACATATGAAAAAAACCCTTATCCTGCTGTAGGGTATAAACTGAAAGGCGGCAGAATGATTACACCGTATATGCCTGATCTATCTCAGCTGTATGGTGCTGGAGATATTTATATGAGTGCTATAGATATGTGCAAATTTGACCAAGCACTGATAGACGGCAAACTGTATTCGCAGAAGAGCTATAAAAAGATGTTTACGCCAGGAAGTAGCTCCACATACGGAATGGGATTTTATGTTGCTCCCGGCAGCTATTCAAACCATGGTGTCATGCCGGGTTTCAACATTTTGAACAGCTTTAGCAAATCTGGACAAACCATTGTTGTATTGTTGTCAAACATTCAAAATAACACGAAACTGGGCCAAGTGAACAATATAATATATCAGCTGCTGAATCAAGAATAATTCTGATCTGCTTTTGCAAACGTTAAGATAGCAAGCTTGACAAGTATTTCCGACACAATTACAATGGAAATGTATCACTTGTTTTTCTTAACATGATTGATAACTAATTTAAACTTGACAAGGGCAGTGAGGATCTCATTCCCTGTGAAGGCCCTGTATGTTGAGACACAAAACAATGTACATGCCGACACTTTATTTGTAAAACCAAGTTCATAGCAAGAGGAGGTGAAAATATGTCGCCTACGATGTTTACGATCATCTCCATTTTGCTGAGCCTAATCTGTTTAGTTGTTGGCTACTTTGTTCGTAAAACCATTGCAGAAGCAAAAATATCCGGCGCAAGAAACATGGCCGAACAAATTGTTGAGGATGCAAAGCGTGATGCGGAAGCATTGAAGAAAGAAGCGCTCTTGGAAGCGAAAGATGAAATTCATTCCTTTCGTGTAGAGGCGGAGCAAGAAGTTCGTGAAAGACGTAATGAGCTTCAAAGACAAGAAAACCGTTTACTTCAAAAAGAGGAAAATCTTGATCGCAAAGATGAATCTTTAGATAAACGGGAGTCCCTGTTGGAGAAGAGAGATCATTCTCTGAATGAACGACAACAACATATTGAAGAGATGGAAAGCAAAGTGGATGATATGATTCGTTTGCAGAAAGCCGAGTTGGAACGTATTTCAAGTTTAACTCGAGATGAAGCGAAACAAATCATTCTGGATCAAGTTGAAAATGAGCTTTCCCACGACATTGCAGTCATGACGAAAGAATCTGAAAACCGAGCGAAAGAAGAGGCTGATAAAAAGGCGAAAAATATTCTTTCACTTGCGTTACAGCGTTGTGCAGCTGATCATGTAGCTGAAACGACGGTATCTGTAGTCAATCTTCCAAATGATGAGATGAAAGGTCGTATTATCGGACGTGAAGGACGAAATATCCGTACGTTAGAAACGTTAACAGGTATTGACTTGATCATAGATGATACACCTGAAGCTGTTATCCTATCGGGTTTTGATCCGATTAGACGTGAAACAGCGAGGATAGCTCTGGACAAGCTAGTCCAGGATGGCCGCATTCATCCTGCACGAATTGAAGAAATGGTGGAAAAATCACGCCGTGAAGTCGATGATTATATCCGTGAGATGGGTGAGCAAACGACATTCGAAGTCGGAGTTCACGGTCTGCATCCGGATCTCATCAAAATTCTCGGTCGCTTAAAATTCCGTACAAGTTATGGACAAAATGTCCTGAAGCATTCAATTGAGGTTGCACATCTTGCAGGTCTCATGGCTTCAGAGCTTGGAGAAGATGCAAAGCTTGCAAAACGAGCAGGTCTTCTGCATGACATTGGAAAAGCCATTGATCATGAAGTAGAAGGAAGCCACGTAGAAATTGGCGTTGAGCTTGCGACGAAATATAAAGAGCATCCTGTTGTCATCAACAGTATTGCCTCTCACCACGGTGACCAAGAACCGACATCTATTATCGCTGTTCTTGTTGCGGCAGCAGATGCATTATCTGCAGCACGCCCTGGTGCACGAAGTGAGACGCTTGAAAATTACATTCGGAGACTTGAGAAATTAGAAGATATCTCTGAATCTTATGAAGGTGTTGAAAAATCGTTTGCGATACAGGCTGGACGTGAAGTACGTATTATGGTGAAGCCGGATTCAATTAATGATCTTGAAGCTCACCGTCTAGCAAGGGATATTCGTAAGCGGATTGAGGACGAGCTCGATTACCCTGGTCACATTAAAGTGACGGTCATTCGAGAAACTCGCGCAGTAGAGTATGCAAAATAGAGCGGTGCGCTTAGCGCCGCTTTATTTTTTTGTGTAAATATGCAACACTGATAAGAAGTCAATTTATAAGAGAAAGGGTTCAAAGCGCATGAAAATATTATTTGTTGGAGATATTGTCGGTTCACCTGGACGAGACACACTGAAAGAATACTTGCCAAAGCTAAAGAAGAAATATCAGCCCCACTTTACCATTGTCAATGGAGAAAATGCTGCTCATGGAAAAGGGATCACTGAAAAAATCTATCATGAACTGCTGCAAGCAGGAGCTGACGTGCTCACAATGGGCAACCATACATGGGATAAAAGAGACATTTTTGATTTCATTGATGACGCAGCCAACATGGTTCGTCCGGCGAACTTCCCAGAAGGTACACCTGGTAAAGGTCTTACGTTTATCAAAAAACAAGGGAAAGAATTAGCCGTCATCAACCTGCAAGGACGTACTTTTTTACCCCCACTTGACTGCCCATTTCAAAAAGTAGACGAGTTAATTGCGGAAGCATCTAAACGTACACCGTTCATTTTTATTGATTTTCATGGTGAAGCCACAAGTGAAAAGCTAGCGATGGGCTGGTATACAGACGGCCGTGCATCATGTGTCGTTGGAACGCATACACATGTTCAAACAGCAGATAACCGCGTTTTGCCAAAAGGAACTGCGTATATTTCAGATGTGGGAATGACAGGACCTTATGATGGCATTTTAGGTGTTGATCGGGAGACGATTATTAAACGATTCAAAACGAGTCTTCCAGTCCGTTTTGAGATTGCGGAAGGACGCACGACATTAAGTGCAGTAATCGTAGAAATTGACGAACAGTCGAAAAAAGCTGTCAAAATTGATCGAATTTTGATAAATGATGACCATATTTTCTTTGAATAAATGTTCACATATTTATTTCAGAAAAATATTAATCAGAAAGAAGGAATATGCGCCCTCTATCGTGAATATAGTAAAAATGGTAGGTAGCCTGCTATTTTTGAAAAACATTTTGGGGATGGATTTTCAAAAAATAGCATCATCTAACAAAGATTGTTCTAATGAACACTCACTTATCCATTGTAAATTTAAGGGGGAGCAGAAATGGAAATTTTAAAAGTGTCAGCAAAGTCAAATCCGAATTCAGTAGCAGGAGCATTAGCAGGCGTTTTACGTGAACGCGGTGCAGCGGAAATACAAGCAATCGGCGCTGGAGCGCTGAATCAGGCGGTCAAGGCTGTAGCCATAGCAAGGGGATTTGTTGCACCAAGTGGAGTGGATTTGATATGCATTCCAGCCTTTACTGACATTCTTATCGATGGAGAAGAAAGAACAGCCATCAAATTGATTGTTGAGCCACGATAATTCTAATTTTATTATTTTCAACCTGCTTACATCATGTAAGCAGGTTGTTTTTGTTTACCACTATACATTTCTTATATAACATATTCAGTTCATGAAATAGATAAAAATGACATATTAGAGCTTGCATTTTTTCACCATGATGATAAATTAAGATTAAGTTAAAAATACTTCATCAAAAATAAATATTTAAGTAGGTGAAATAATGGTTGAAGCTTTTTTGAAAAGAGGAAAGCTTGTTTTTATTTTATTTTTTATTGTTCTCATTGCTGGCGGCTATTTATTTACGCAGCTTCCTAAGCGAGAACTGCCAGAATTCCAAGCGAATATCGTCACGATTTCCACCGTGTTCCCAGGTGCGGATGCAAAACAGGTGGAAAGTGATGTAACCAATAAGCTCGAATCAGCCATATCTGATATCAATGGTGTAGAGAAAACGAGCTCTGTTTCTGCCATTGGGTTTTCAAATATTGTGCTTGAAATTGATGATCAAACCGACTTTCAAAAGGTGGCAAGTCAAATTAAGAACGAAACCACAAGTGCTGCGTCGTCCTTTCCTGATGGAGTGATGGAGCCTGATGTAAAGGATGAGTTTGGCAGCGTGCCGGTTGGTTCTTATATGGCTGTGGCAAGTCAATCAGCAGACTTAGCAAAAAGTCAGGAATCGCTGCGTGCGTTGAAGGAAAAGGTTGAGGACATCAATGGGGTAGACAGTGTCGTCATCAAAGGATTCAATGACAAACAAGCGGTATTAAACTTAGATTCAAGTAAACTGGAGGATGAAGGGTTAAGTGTAACGGATGTCACAAATGCCATCAATCAGGAATTTGACACATCTCCACTAGGCGACATTCGGACAGGCGGTGAGAAGGTTAAGCTGTCCATCGATGCCTACGACCGTTTGAATCAAGTGAAAAAGCTTGAGCTTTTCTCCAAAACGAACCGTGAACCGGTCACAATCAGTCAGCTTGGCAGCTTAAAAGAAGTAGAAAAAGAGAAAAGTGACATTGTGTCGTATAACGGAAAGCCTGCCTATTCATTTACAGTCAATATCAAACCAGGGCTTGATATTCCTAAAATGTATGACAAAGTCAGTGATGTTATTGAGAAAGAGAAGCAGCTTCCAAGTGGTGTCGAGTGGGTAAACTACTATTCACAAAAAAGTGAAGTGGATGCCATTTTTAATGATTTGATAAAAGAAGCCATTGTTGCGGTCATCGCTGTTATTGTTGTCACCACACTTGGTCTGACCATTGGCGGTGCGTTCATCGTTTCACTTGCCATCCCATTATCAATCACAATCGGAACGATTCCGCTGCCATTTTTACAAGTGGACCTCAATCAGATATCGATTATCGGATTTATCATTGCCCTAGGAATACTTGTCGATGATGCCATTGTCGTCAACGATAATATTTTAAGGCAAATGAAAAAATATGAAAGTCCGCTGAAAGGAACGATTGCAGGGGTCAAAGAAGTTGCAGGGTCTATTTTGACCTCAACACTTGCGGTTGTGTTTGCTTTCTTGCCACTTGTTTTCCTATCAGGTGCAAACGGTTCATTTATACGAGCATTACCGTCTGTCCTCGTAACGACTGTACTTGCGTCTATGGTAATTTCTCTGACACTAGTGCCAGTCTACCAATATACCGTGAACCGAAAAAGACAGAACAAGAAAATTCAAAAAGAGCCAGGATTCCTAGGCAAACCGTTAAAAAAATTAGCTGATTTTTATGCAGACCGTGTGCTGACGAACATTGTGAAGCGTCCGCTGCTTATTGGCTTTAGTGGTTTGCTTGTTGCAACGCTTGCCTTTTTATTGATTTTCGTCACACCATTTGAATTTTTCCCTGCAGCGAATAAGAAAGAAGTGGTTGTCACTGTCACACTTCCAAGTGAAACAACATTAGACAAAACAAATGAAACATTAGAGAAAATAGAACAAGAGATGAAACAGCAGAAAGGCATTGAAGAGACGACGATCTTTGCAGGCGGCGGTGTACCGAACCTGTTTAATGAAAGTATCTCAAATGCAAGTGATCATACTGGTCAGGTTGTCGTGAGAGTAGACAATGATCAGATGACGAGTAAACAATTGATCGATCGTATGACAGAGCCATTGCGTAAGAAATTTAAAGATGCTGATATCTTTATGAAAACCATTGTTCAAGGACCTCCAACTGGTGCACCTGTGACAGTAACCATTGCGGGTGACTCTTTTGCAAAGCTCATTGATGTCAAAGAAACGCTCACAAGTGAAATGAAAGAAAAAGGAGCGAGCTTGATCACTGACGATGTCAATCAGCCGGTAAAAATGATCTCCTTTGAACTAAACCGTGACCGAATGGCAGAGGATGGCCTCAGCGCTCAGCTTGTCAGCAGACAGCTCGGTCTTGTGACAGAAGGCATGCCATTAGGCAGCTTTAAACAAGGAACAAAAGATATCGATTTAGTGGTCAAACAGGATGTAGGTACACATCAAAATGGATTAAAGCTAAAAGAAATAAAAGTGCCTGTCAATTCAAATGAAGGCGGTATGCCTTCACTCGAGCCACTTAGCCGATATGTAAAAGAAAAAGAAACAGAGCAGTACGAAAGCATTCCACATGAAAATGGAATTCCGACCATTACGCTGAAGGCGTACCCTGGCACGTCAGAGTCGTTTAAAGACGACATGAAAGAAGTCGTCGATCAAGTAGGAAAAACAGATGCAGCGAAGGATCTAGCTATTTCTCAAGGCGGAGAAAATGAAGATCAAACCAAGTTCTTTATTGAAATTAGTCTCTTATTTGGGGTTGTCTTGCTTCTCATTTATGTGACCATCGCTTTCCAGTTCAATTCATTGATGCTTCCACTATTAGTTCTAGGAACGGTTTACTTAGCGATATCTGGAGCTGTTATCGGACTATTTGTCACACAAACACCGTTCAGCTTTATGGCAACAATGGGAATTGTCTCATTAGCTGGTATCGTGGTCCGAAATGCGGTTGTCTTGTTCGAGTTTATTGAGCAGCGGCGTAAGCAGGGATTCGATCAACAGACAGCTGTCATTGAAGCGGGAAGAGCAAGGATTAGGCCAATTTTACTAACAGCATTTACGGCACTTGTTGCCCTAATGCCTGTAGCATTAAGTAATGATCCGCTCTTTAAGCCGCTGGCAATCTGCATTGTATCGGGTGTCTTTTTCTCAACAATTTTGACACTATTAATTGTGCCAGCCTTATATATTGCCGTTTCAAAAAGACGGTGAATCAAAAAGTAAATCTCCTTTTCTATGGGGATTTGCTTTTTTTTTAGAAAAATATCCAAAAAAATATGTGGAGTGTTCATTTGTCTTTTTACAGTAGACAATGGTATTTACGACGAAAATAAGACGTGTTAAAATCTCAGTGGGAGAAGTTTTTTAACAAAGGGGTTGTACGTCATGTGTGGAACGATGAAAGCAATTGTTAAAAAAGAAAGCGCTTACGGAGCGGTGCTGATGGAGATGCCGATTCCAGAAATCAATGATCACGAAGTATTGATTCAGGTGAAAGCCACTTCGATATGCGGAACAGACGTGCATATTTACAATTGGGATGACTGGGCAAAGGGAAGAGTTAAAGCGCCCTACATTTTTGGACATGAATTTACAGGGGAAGTTGTCAAGACGGGGAAGCAAGTCTCACGTGCAAAAGTAGGGGATTTTGTATCGGCAGAGACACATGTTGTATGTAATCAGTGCTCTATGTGTTTAACAGGTCAACAGCACTTGTGCAATGAAACGAAAATTTTAGGAGTAGACATTGACGGCTGTTTTGCTGAATATGTCAAAGTACCTGAACAAAATGTGTGGCACAATCCAGCTCAAATGCCAGTAGAGCTTGCGTCTATTCAAGAGCCGCTTGGCAATGCGGTTCATACAGTGCTGCACACACCTGTTTCAGGTAAGTCAGTGGCGATTTTTGGCTGCGGACCAATCGGTTTAATGGCGATCGCCGTCGCGAAAGCTTCCGGTGCTGTCCAAGTGTTTGCTGTCGATCAAAACGAATACAGGCTGAATCTTGCCCAGAAAATGGGAGCAGACCATATCGTGGATATTGGAAAAGATGATCCTGTTGAGGTGATTAAGCAGTTCACGCGGATGGAGGGGGCAGATGTGATATGCGAGATGTCAGGACATCCAGTTGCCATTAATCAAGCTCTCGAAGCTTGTGCAAATGGAGGGAAAATCAATATACTAAGCTTGCCAGAACGACCAGTGACAATTGACATTACGAATCAAATTGTTTTTAGGGGATTAACCGTGCAAGGGATCACGGGGAGAAAAATGTTTGAAACGTGGCGTCAAGTATCTGAGTTATTAAGAACAAATACCATCGATGTCAAGCCAGTTGTCACCCATACACTACCATTTGAACAGTTCGAAAAGGGATTTGAACTCATGAGAAATGGGATGTGCGGAAAGGTCGTACTGATGATGCCATCAAATCAAAGGGGGAAGAAATGATGAAAGAATTCACGTATTTACAAGATGAACTGGAAACAATGAAGCAGCAAGGCACTCACCAAACATTGAAAGAGATTGACTCAAAACAATCATCCACTGTGACATTAAATGAACAACCTGTCATACAGCTCTCCTCAAATAACTACTTAGGCCTCACCTCACATCCAAGGCTGATGAAAGCGGCAAAAGAGGCCATTGATCAATTCGGTGCTGGTACGGGGTCGGTACGAACGATCGCTGGCACAATGACGATGCACGAACGTCTTGAAAAAAAGCTCGCTGCATTTAAAAAGACCGAGGCAGCCCTTGTATTCCAATCAGGCTTTACGACCAATCAAGGGGTCTTATCAAGTATCCTGACAAAAGATGATATTGTGATTTCAGATGAACTGAATCATGCCTCAATCATTGACGGCATTCGGTTAACAAAAGCAGATAAAAAAGTATATGGTCATTCCAATATGGAAGAGCTTGAGAAAATTTTAAAGAAATCTATGAATTACCGCGTTCGTCTCATCGTCACAGACGGTGTGTTCTCGATGGATGGAGATATTGCGCCACTTCCTGAGATTGTCAGGCTCGCAGAAGCATATGATGCATTTGTGATGGTAGACGATGCACATGCCTCGGGCGTGCTTGGTGAAAATGGCCGCGGGACAGTCAACCATTTTAAACTCGACGGCAGAGTGCATATTCAGGTTGGGACACTTAGTAAGGCTGTCGGAGTGCTCGGCGGCTATGTAGCGGGATCAGCCGTTTTGATTGATTATTTAAAGCATAAAGCAAGACCGTTTTTATTCAGCACCTCACATCCGCCAGCTGTGACTAGAGCGTGTGAAGAAGCGATTGAAGTGCTGTTAGACGAACCAGAGCGAATTAGCACGCTCTGGGAAAACGCCGCCTATTTCAAAGAAAAAGTCGTCAGCCTTGGATTTCAAGTTGCTCCGACAGAAACACCCATTATTCCAATCATGATTGGAGACGAAGCTCTTACGTTTCGCTTTTCAAAGGCTTTAATAGACCGAGGCGTGTTTGCCCAGGGCATCGCTTTCCCAACTGTAGCAAAAGGAAAAGCGAGAATTAGAGCCATCATCACAGCAGAGCACACAAAAGAAGAACTGGACCGTGCACTGACGATCATCGAAGAAGAAGCAAAAAAACTGAACATACTTGATTGAGAGAGCGCAGGCTCTCTTTTTTTAATAAAGAGATTGGCTGTGACCTTCTTGCTGAATAGCCATTTTTTATAGAAAAACTGTATATGAATTTATTTTCAATTCATCACAAAATAGTCTATACTGTAGGGTGGAGCTTGGTTTGAAAGGAGTACAAATTCATGAATGAAGAGCAGAGAAAAGCGAGCGGACAAGTAAGTTCATCGGACAAAAAATCCGAGAAGGACTATAGCCAGTATTTTGAAGCTGTGTACATTCCGCCTTCCTTAAAAGATGCAAAAAAACGGGGTAAAGAAGAAGTCGAATACAATCAATTTCAAATTGACGAGCGTTTTCAAGGGTTAGGAAACGGGCGCAAGTTTTATATTCGCACATATGGCTGTCAAATGAATGAGCATGACACAGAAGTGATGGCTGGTATTTTTATGGCGCTTGGTTATGAACCGACAAACTCAACGGAGGATGCAAATGTCATCTTATTAAACACTTGTGCAATTCGTGAGAATGCGGAAAATAAAGTGTTCGGAGAGCTTGGTCATTTAAAAGCATTAAAGCGTGAAAAGCCAGATTTAATTTTAGGTGTCTGCGGATGTATGTCTCAAGAGGAATCTGTCGTCAACCGTATTTTGAAGAAACATCCATTTGTTGATTTGATTTTCGGTACACACAACATTCACCGCCTGCCAGAGCTGTTATCTGAATGCTATCTTTCAAAAGAAATGGTCATCGAGGTTTGGTCAAAAGAAGGCGATGTCATTGAAAACCTTCCGAGAGCCCGCCAAGGAAAAATTAAGGGCTGGGTGAATATTATGTACGGTTGTGATAAATTCTGTACATACTGTATCGTCCCTTACACACGCGGTAAAGAAAGAAGCCGCCGCCCTGACGAAATTATTCAAGAGGTCAGACGTTTAGCGGCAGAAGGATATAAGGAAATTACCCTTCTTGGTCAAAACGTGAATGCGTATGGAAAAGATTTTGAAGACATGGAATATGGTCTTGGACACTTGATGGATGAGCTGCGTAAAATCGATATTCCGCGTATCCGTTTTACAACAAGCCACCCGCGTGACTTTGACGATCACTTAATTGAAGTGCTTGCTAAGGGTGGGAACCTTCTCGATCATATTCATTTGCCAGTTCAATCCGGCAGTTCTTCTGTCTTGAAGCTTATGGCGAGAAAATATGACCGTGAGCGTTACCTTGATCTTGTGCGCAAAATCAAAGAAGCGATGCCAAATGCTTCATTAACAACGGATATTATTGTTGGGTTCCCAAATGAGACAGATGAGCAGTTTGAAGAAACACTTTCCCTCTATCGCGAGGTTGAGTTTGACGCTGCTTATACGTTCATTTACTCTCCAAGAGAAGGAACACCAGCAGCGAAAATGCAAGACAACGTGCCAATGCATGTGAAAAAAGAACGTCTGCAGCGCCTGAATGCCCTCGTGAATGAAATTTCTGCGAAAAAAATGAAGGAATATGAAGGGCAGACTGTCGAAGTATTAGTAGAGGGTGAAAGTAAAAACAATCCTGAAATCCTAGCCGGATATACAAGTAAAAGCAAGCTTGTGAATTTTAAAGCACCAAAAGAAGCGATTGGCAACATCGTCAAAGTGAAAATCACACAAGCCAAAACTTGGTCTCTTGACGGAGAAATGGTTGGAGAAGCTATCGAGGTGAATTAAAATGACGCTTTATTCAAAAAAAGAGATTGTCGAGCGCGCAAGAGAGCTCGCTAAAATGATTTCTGAAACAGAAGAAGTTGATTTCTTCAAGAAAGCAGAAGCGCAAATCAATGAAAATACAAAAATTTCAACGATTATTAACCAAATTAAGGCGCTTCAAAAACAAGCTGTAAATTTAAAGCATTACGGCAAACATGAAGCCTTAAAGCAAGTGGAAGAAAAAATCGATGCCCTGCAAGAAGAACTGGATGAAATCCCAGTGATTCAAGAATTCAAAGAATCACAAGTGGAAGTCAATTCCCTGCTTCAGCTCGTAGCGCATACGATTTCTAATCAAGTAACAGATGAAATCATTCTTTCAACCGGCGGTGACCTCTTATTAGGAGAAACCGGTTCAAAAGTGAAAAACTCATCACCAAGTTGCTCCATTAAATGAGAAAACCCCGCAAATGCGGGGTTTTTTGTTTTGCTATCATCATTTTTTGAAAGAACAAAAATCACACTTCCCATTCTACTTCTTGTTTCGTCACCCCAAAATCTCTCACTCTCCAACTTTTCCAATTTTCAAGGCAAGTTTATGGGCGACCATGCATACACTGAAACAGAAATGAATTTAATTGAACATGAAGTTCAAAATCGTGACACACTAGACGAATGCCCAGCATAAGATAAAACGATCAAGAACAAGGAGGCATGCCGGAATGTCTGAATACAGAGAAATTATTACAAAAGCGGTGGTTGCAAAAGGGAGGAAATTCACCCAAAGCACACACACCATTTCTCCATCGCAAAAACCAACCAGCATCCTAGGTGGTTGGATCATTAATCATAAGTATGATGCTGAAAAGGTCGGTAAAACTGTTGAGATTGAAGGAACCTTTGATATTAACGTATGGTATTCTTACGCTGATAACACAAAAACAGAAGTCGTCACAGAACGGGTGAAATATGTAGACATCATCAAACTAAGATATAAAGATAAAAATTTCCTTGATGATGAGCACGAAGTGATTGCAAAAGTACTGCAGCAGCCGAATTGTCTAGAAGTGACCATTTCTCCAAACGGCAATAAAATTATCGTTCAGGCAGAGCGTGAATTCATTGCTGAAGTGGTAGGAGAAACAAAAATTGTTGTAGAGGTCAATTCAAGCTGGAAAGAAAAAGATGATCATGAGTGGGAAGAAGAGGTGGATGAGGAGTTAGAGGATATTCATCCAGAATTCCTAGCGGGTGATCCAGAAGAGTAATTGATGACTAGGGCGCATATCCCCCTAGTTTTTTTGTGTCCTATCTAGGAGAAAAAAGGTGATTTTTTATGCTATAATGAAAGATGGTATGAATTCGAATGTAATATAGTGAGGGATTAGAAATATGGCAAGTTATACGCCCATGATACAGCAATATTTAAAAATCAAGGCAGAGTATCAAGATGCCTTTTTATTTTTTCGCTTAGGCGATTTTTATGAAATGTTTTTTGATGACGCAAAAGAAGCGTCACAAGAATTAGAAATCACGCTAACAAGCAGAGATGGCGGGACCATACCAATGTGCGGTGTTCCTTATCATTCTGCTTCTGCATACATAGAACAATTGATTTCAAAAGGCTACAAGGTCGCGATTTGTGAGCAGGTGGAAGATCCTAAAACGGCAAAAGGTGTAGTCAAAAGAGAAGTCGTTCAACTCATTACACCAGGTACGGTGATGGATGGTAAAGGCTTAAGTGAAAATGAAAACAACTTCATTGCCTCTGTGACAAAGTTTGAAAATGGATATGGACTTGCACTTTCCGATTTATCTACTGGTGAAAACATGGCGGCTTTCATTGATCGATTAGATGAAGTCGTGTCTGAAATTTATTCTGTCGGTGCAAAAGAAATTGTGGTGTCAAAGCAGCTGGATGAGGAAACAGTCAAGACCTTAAAGGATCGGTGCCAAGCGACCATTTCATACGAAGATAGTGATGAATTGATCGATGAAGCTGAGCGGCTCGTGTCTCGCCTGAGTGAGCAACTAAGATCGGCCTTTTTGACATTATATGCTTATTTAAGAAGAACGCAAAAAAGAAGCCTCGATCACCTTCAGCCAGTTCAAGTGTTTGAGCTCGAACAAACAATGAAAATTGATCTTTACTCAAAACGAAATCTTGAATTAACAGAGACGATCCGCTCAAAAAGCAAGAAGGGCTCTTTGTTATGGCTGTTAGATGAAACAAAAACAGCGATGGGTGGAAGGCTGCTCAAGCAATGGATCGACCGGCCGTTAATTCGTCTTTCGCACATTAAAGAACGCCAGGAAATGGTGCAAATTCTCATGGACCATCTCTTTGAACGAGAGGATCTGCGTGAACGGTTAAAGCAAGTATATGATCTCGAACGTTTAGCGGGCCGCGTCGCATTTGGCAACGTAAATGCCCGTGATCTCATTCAGTTAAAGGAATCCTTAAAACAAGTACCAGCCATTAAAGAGCTTGTGCACTCACTGCCAGAGGAAATGGCAAAATCAAGAGCGAATGCGATTGATCCTTGTGGTGACTTGCTTAATTTATTAGAAGATGCACTTTATGAAAATCCGCCGATGACGATAAAAGAAGGCAATTTGATTAAAGATGGCTACAATGCAAAATTAGATGAATACCGTGATGCCAGCCGAAACGGAAAGGACTGGATTGCACGTCTTGAACAGCAGGAAAGAGAATATACCGGCATTCGCTCCTTAAAAGTCGGGTTTAATAAAGTGTTTGGTTATTATATCGAAGTGACACGCGCAAATACACATCTGCTGGAGGAAGGCCGTTATGAAAGAAAACAAACGCTTGCCAATGCAGAGCGGTATATCACACCTGAATTAAAAGAAAAAGAAGCACTGATACTTGAAGCAGAATCAAATATCAACGAATTGGAATATGAACTATTTACAGCTCTCAGGGAGCAAGTGAAAGGTTATATTCCTAGATTACAGCTGCTTGCAAAACAAATGAGTGAGCTGGATGCGCTTCAATGCTTTGCGACTGTCAGTGAAAAACGCCGTTATATCCGTCCAGAATTCTCAGAGGATGAGGTATATGTCATAGATGGTCGTCACCCAGTCGTTGAAAAAGTGATGGATCACCAGGAGTATGTACCGAATGACTGCCATATGGGAAATGGCCGGCAAACCTTACTCATTACTGGACCAAATATGTCAGGGAAAAGTACGTATATGAGACAAATGGCGCTTATCTCCATTCTTGCGCAAATTGGCTGCTTTGTGCCGGCATCGAAGGCGACTCTTCCGATCTTTGACCAAATCTTTACACGCATTGGGGCGGCAGATGATTTGATTTCTGGTCAGAGTACTTTTATGGTAGAGATGCTCGAAGCAAAAAATGCGATGGTGCATGCAACGAAAAACAGCTTGATTTTATTTGATGAAATTGGACGCGGGACAAGCACCTATGATGGAATGGCTCTTGCGCAGGCGATCATTGAATTTGTTCACGATCATATTGGTGCCAAAACGCTTTTTTCCACACATTATCACGAACTGACAGTTCTTGAATCTCAATTAAGCGAGCTGAAAAATGTCCATGTACGTGCTGAAGAGCATGAGGGCACGGTCGTTTTCTTACATCAAATCAAAGAGGGTGCAGCTGATAAAAGCTATGGTATTCATGTAGCGCAGCTTGCTGAATTGCCTGATGCGATCATCGATAGGGCCCAGACCATTTTGACGGAGCTTGAGAGCGGATCACATGAAGTGACCCCGCACGTATCTGCAGCTCCAAAAACAGAAAAGGCAGAGGAAAAGCAGCAGCTTTCTTTCTTTGAAGTAGAAGAAAAACCGCAAACCAAACCAGTTCTAAAACAGAAAGATCAAGCGGTGATCGAGGAATTAAAGTCATTCAATCTAATGGATATGACTCCGCTCGAAGCGATGACTAAGCTATATGAATTGCAAAAGAAATTATAATGTAAGGTGAGGTGAGCAAAATGGCAAAGATTATTCAGTTATCCGATGACCTATCCAATAAAATTGCTGCAGGTGAAGTAGTCGAGCGTCCAGCTTCTGTCGTAAAAGAGCTTATGGAAAATGCAATCGATGCAAGTAGTACAGTGATTGAAATCGATGTAGAAGAAGCAGGTCTTTCTTCTATTAGAATGATTGATAATGGTGTTGGAATCGATGCTGAAGATTGTAAGCTCGCCTTTCAGCGCCATGCAACGAGTAAAATCAAAGATGAAAATGACCTGTTCCGTGTCAGAACGCTCGGTTTCAGGGGAGAGGCGCTGCCAAGTATCGCATCTGTCTCTCATCTAGAAATGAAAACAAGTACTGGTGAAGGAGCTGGAACGCACCTGGTGCTGCAAGGCGGAAAGATCATTTCAGAGAAAAAAACCTCTAGTCGCCGCGGTACCGAGATCGTCGTTACCAACTTATTTTACAATACACCGGCCCGCCTAAAATACATGAAAACCGTTCATACGGAGCTTGGCAATATATCAGATGTCGTCAATCGAATTGCGCTGGCTCACCCAGAAGTATCGATTCGCTTGCGTCATCAAGGAAAAGTCCTGCTTCAGACGAATGGAAACGGGGATGTGCGGCATGTGCTTGCGGCCATTTACGGGACAGCTGTTGCGAAAAAAATGGTGCCGCTTCACGTGCAATCACTTGATTTTGAAGTGAAAGGATATATCTCCTTGCCAGAAGTGACAAGGGCATCACGGAATTATATGTCTTCTGTTGTAAACGGCAGATATGTTAAGCATTTTCCGCTCGTGAAAGCGGTCCATGAAGGGTATCACACGCTGCTACCGATTGGCCGCCACCCGATTACATTTATAGAGATGAAGATGGACCCCATTTTAGTGGATGTGAACGTTCATCCTTCGAAGCTTGAAGTGAGACTTAGT
Source organism: Bacillus sp. FSL W8-0920 (assembly GCF_038593215.1). NCBI lineage: Bacteria > Bacillati > Bacillota > Bacilli > Caryophanales > Bacillaceae > Bacillus > Bacillus sp. FSL W8-0920. Next base: position 1,691,670 of record NZ_CP151974.1, read on the forward strand.
AAAGAGCAGGAACTTCATGAGTTAATTAAGCAAGGAATTAAGGACGTATTTCAAAAGCAGCAGCTCATTCCAAGTGCTTCGGTGCCAAAGAAAGCACCAATGCCAGCGATCAAAAATGAGCAGCAATCCTTAACCTTTGATGCGAAAAAAGGAAACACAAGCGAGGTGGAAACGCCGCTATCCTATCAGCCGGAGCCGCTCGAATCGGTCTTATATGAGACAAGCCATACCGAAGCATACGGAATGCCTAATCAAGAGAAGACGGAACCATCATCACCAGTATTTTATGAAGAAGCCTCATCTGAGCGAGTTCAGTTAGAGGAATCCGCCGCTTCACTAGAATATGAAGAGTCAGAACTAAGAGAAGATGCTGCAGAAGCCATTTCAGAAAACGAACGCGTCCCTGTGATGTATCCCATCGGACAAATGCACGGCACATATATTTTGGCTCAAAATGAACGTGGGCTTTATATTATTGATCAGCATGCGGCTCAGGAGCGAATCAAGTATGAGTATTATCGTGAGAAAGTAGGAGAGATCAAACAGGAAGTACAAGAAATGCTCGTCCCATTAACATTCCATTACTCGAAAAACGATATGCTGATTATTGAAGAGCATAAAGAGATACTAACGAAAGTGGGTGTCTTCTTAGAGCCTTTTGGTTCAGGAAGCTACATTGTACGGTCGCATCCGCAGTGGTTTCCAAAAGGAGAAGAGGCTGAACTGATCGAAGAGATTATTGAGCAAGTGCTGGATGAGAAACGTGTAGATATCAAAAAATTAAGAGAAGAAGCGGCAATCATGATGAGCTGCAAAGGCTCTATCAAAGCAAATCGTCATTTGCGAAATGATGAAATCAAAGCCCTATTAGATGAACTCAGGCAGACAAAGGACCCTTTCACTTGTCCGCACGGCCGGCCGATCATCATTCATCACTCGACATATGAAATGGAGAAAATGTTTAAACGGGTCATGTGATCAAATAAAAGAAGACAAAGGGCTAAAATAAAAATCATTTTAGCCCTTTGTCTTCTTTACAGCGTGATAGAAAACCTTTGCAGCCCTAGGAAGGACGAGTACCGGAGCGGAGCGAATTTGACATTCGTGAGCACCGGAGCGCAGACCTGAAACCGAATGCGAGGGTTTGTCTACACACTGAAGCGCTCTTATTAGAGCGCTTTTTTATTTAGCATCCACACGGATCTGGCGGTGTGACCACAACTGGTCGTGTATTAATATCAATCGTATCTTCTGCATAAAATGTGGAACCGATGCTAATTGCTCGATTTTCTGCGCGGAACGTATATGTACCTGCGGCAGGGAGTACTTTATGTGAAAGCTTTAATGTATATTTGGAAATTCCAAGTAAATCCAATCTAAGCGGAATACGGACGGTTTGTCCGTTGTTCAAAATGTAGCTGTCTTTTAATGCTTTACCGTTCATAATGTCTTTAGTTGTTGCTTGGAAACCCTTTGGCAGTGTGAACTCAACCGCACCAAGACTTAGAATAGAATTTGGGCTGTACGTTAGTTCAATGTCAGAAAAAGACCATTCCTGCTTACTTGTACCTGTAATTTTTGCGTAAAGGGCAGCTGGTTTTGCATTGGTTGATGCTTTGCTTTCCTCTGTTTTGGCTCCTTCAGCAGATGCAGAAAGCGGCACTGACAGCGCCATAACCAATGTGAGCATCCCCATCATGATCATCGTCCATGTTTTTTTCATTTCTTCCTTCCCCCTTGTTGAATATAGGTAAATAATAGATGATTACACCCATTATTTACCTATAATGTTACCATATCCCTACATGGTATTAAATGGTATATTATACCCTTATTTTGTCATTTTGTTTAGTAATAACGGGGAAAATGCGCATTTGGTTGGTTCATTCCGTAACCAAAGCCTGGCATTTGCTGATTCGGCATCATCATATGCATATCTTGATATCCGTATGGATGATATGGCATCATTCCAGATCCACCATAGTGGCCATGATGATGGTGATCCTTCATTGGAACATGCGAAAAGGGGTCATGCTGATTTGGAAAAGGCGGATAGGCTGAATGATGATGCGGATAATGTCCGCTGTACTTATCCTTTTTACCGGTATGATAATGGTTTGGCATATTCATATGATCATGCATGTTTGGCGCGACCACATGCTCATGATTGGCTGTATACACATTCTCAAACGTATGGTACGGATTTCCTTCGTGATGATAATTCATTTGGCTATTCATATTGTTCATTTGATATCTCATCCTTTATGTCAGGTTGCCATATCCTATGAGCATGATCCGTTTCATGAGCCTATCCATATGAAAAAAACCGGCTTTTCAGCCGGGAAAACAAAAAGCAGTTGAAAGCGTCAGGTGCTAATATGAGAAGCCATGTCTTCTTCTACGACGCTTCTTACAACTGCTGCAGACACTTTTAGGGTAATAATAGGGATCGTAGCTTCTAGAAGTATCCCAGAAATCGCTCTCAAACCAATCATCTTTTTTATGATGAAACTTTTTTTCTTTACATGGGTCCTCATGGCAATGATCGTCATGCTTTTTATAACAGTTTGAGTGGGAATGTTTGCACTTGCATTTGCACATTGTCATCCCTCCTAAATGTGACTCAATGCTAGTATATGCACGAATAAGACAAGGGGACTGGATGGTGGCGCATCTTCTCTAAAAAAAGGCTTTTTCTCAAAATTCAAATGAAAAGAATTGACTAGTGCTAAAATAACATGATAAAATATAAATTTTTATCCAACCATGAAATGTGTTATAATCAAATTGTGAATACTTTCGGAGGTGGCGGATTTGTTTCAAATAGGTGATAAAATTGTTTATCCTATGCATGGTGCCGGTGTGATTGAAGGAATGGAAGAAAAAGAGATTTTAGGTAAGACGGAGGAATATTTTCTGATTCAAATGCCGAATATGCAGATGATGATCCCAAGAGGCAGAATCAATCAACTAGGTATTCGTCAGGTAGCAGATCAAGCAACGCTGAAAGTTGTGATGAACAATTTTGCAGAAGAAACAAACGACGACACGCTTACTTGGAAGCAAAGATATGATGAAAATATGAAAAAACTAAAAACAGGTGCGATCGAAGACGGTGCAGACGTTGTCAAAGATCTGATGAGACGAAATCAGAAGAAAGCATTAAATTCAAGTGAAAAGAAGATGCTTGAAGATGCTAGAGGCATGTTAGTGAGTGAAATTTCTCTTGCACAAGGGCTTTCACAAGATGAAGTCCTTTCAGCTTTAGAGAATGAACTAAGAATTTTATGATGGATATACAATAATTGGCTGTAAACAGAAGGGCATCCCTTTTGTTTGCGGCTTTTTTGTTTGAAATCAGAAAAACATGTCCATTTTTGTAGGTGATTTTAACTAAAGCTAAAATAAGGTCATACGATGCAGTTTTTTATTCAAGCAGCGAATGATTCAAAGAAGTCAGAAATACCTAGAGCGGCATAAAAAAACAGGAAAGTTCTCCTGATTCATTTAAATGAGCCGGACAACCTTTGAATTCTGTTAGCCATTGATAGTAAAATAATGCGATAAGATGACACCTAAGAGAATGAAAAGGAGCGGTGAAATGAAAAGGCTACTGATATGTGGATTCATCTTTCTGATCCTATGTGCTCTTTTAATGGTGAAATGCAGCCATTCTGTTCAAGAAAAAAAAGAGCAAAAGAAACATCAAGAAGAGGTAGAAAAGTATCAAAAAGAGCGAAAAAAAGGGGATCGATACGACAGTTTTAAACAGCTTATTCGGCATGAAAGAAAAGGGTATGAAATAGAATTTCACGAAAAGGGCGGAAGTGATTTACTCGTCTTTTCTCCTCATGGAGGGGAAATTGAACCAGGAACAAGTGAAATTGTAGAAGCATTTCAACAAAGATACTCGACGTATTTGTTTGAAGGAACGAAACAAGACAACAATCGTGATTTGCATATTACAAGCACCAAGTTTGATGAACCGATATTGGTCCAAATGATTAAAACGTATCCCTTCTCCATTTCCATCCACGGCTATAAAAGTGATAAAAAGCACACGCTAGTTGGCGGGACAAACGAAAAAATGAAAAGAGCAGTTGTACGAGAGTTAAAAGATCGAGGATTTTCTGCAGAAATGGTGCAAGAAGGCGAACGGCTTTCAGGAACAGATCCTAAAAATATTAATAATCGAAATGCAAGTGGTGAAAGCGTTCAGCTAGAAATTAGTACGGCGCAGAGAGAATCTTTTTTCGACCATTTTGATACGAGAAAAGGAAAGAAAAAAGCATTCAGACGTTATATCCGTGCTTTAAAAGAAGTATTAAGAGAATTTGACCCAACTTCGTAGTAAAATCGTTTTGATGGGTAAAAGTACTCCATTTAAACTTGGTAAAAAAGATAGAAATATGCGAAATGAACATAAATCATGCAATAAATTACAATTTGCCTTAAAAACATAAATTATGTAAAATAATAGTTATCAGTTTGATATGATAGAATGGGGCTGAAGTGGATGGCACATAAAATACCATCTTCCGAAGTAGGTGTAAAGATCAATCAATGGTACACGCATATTTGCAAATTTGAAGTCGAACAAGCAAACGATATGAAGCGCCTTGTTGAAGAAGAAATTCATGAGATGGAAGAGGATCAAGATTTGCTTCTATATTATTCTCTAATGGATTTTCGCCATCAACTGATGCTTCAGCATTTAACGCCAGTCCATGCAGGGAGTGAAACACTTCAAGCCGTGTCTTTTCCGAAAGAAATGGAAGATGGAGAAGATGAGATGACAGGCTTACTTGGCTATTACTTTCATTTTTTTCATGGAATGTATGCGTTTATCCAGCGCCGATACATCGAGGCCATTTCCTATTACAAGCATGCGGAACATCAACTGATCTTAGTGACAGATGAGATTGAAAAAGCGGAATTTTACTATAAAATCGCTGAAGTATACTATCATATGAAACAAACTTATTTCTCCATGCATTATGCTAAAAAGGCGAGAGACATTTATAAGAAACATCAGCTTTATGGAAAAAGAAGCATTCAATGTGATTTTGTCATGGCAGGTAATTGTATTGATGTGAGTCAGCACCAAAAAGCGCTTCCTTACTTAGAAAAAGCGTTAAAGGTTTGTGAAGCGATGGAGCGGAAAGAGTGCACATCTTATTTTAAAGCGATGGCTCTTAATAACTTAGGAGCTTGTCATTATAGTATGGGAACGTACCATACAGCGACAGTCTTTTTTGAACAAGCCATTTCCCTTTATCAAAAAGATCAAGCATCCACGATGATCAAATCATTATTTTCACTTGCTCTTACATGGTTTAAACTCGGAGATATCGAGCGGGCGGGTGAGGCTATACGTAAAGGAATGAACGAGGCTTGTTTATTGGAAGATGAAATTTATCAGTTGAAATTTCAATTTTTACAGGCGCTTTATATAGAAAAAGACAGCTGTGAGCAATTAAGATCGGCACTATTTGGACTGCGAAGCAAAAAAATGTTTGCTGATTTAGAGGAATTAGCACTTGATGCGGCTAATTATTATAAGGAACGCGACATGTACAAGGAATCCTCCACTTTTTTTGAGATTGTGATCGAAGCGCGTACGCACATTCAAAAAGGAGATGAGATGTATGAGAACGAAGCATAACATGTCAGCTGATCAAGTAGATGAAAGACTTCACACGTAATAACAGACAAAAACAACACCCTTTACGAATCAACGTAAAGGGCTTTTTTATTTATTCTTTGATGGCTTTTTCTGCGTCAATGGCACCTGCCCCGTAAATCATCGGGTCATCCCTAGACCACTTGCTTGTATTTTCTTTTAACAGGGTTTTGACCTCATCGGGCGTTAAATCTGGTGAATGCTCTAATAGAAGAGCACAAATACCAGCGCAAATCGGTGTTGCCATAGATGTGCCAGATAACGTCGTGTAATCATCATCGACTCTGCTTGATTTGTCGAGTTTATCTAGAAAGGATCTTGGTGATCTGAGAGAGACGATGTTTACTCCTGGTGCAAGGATATCAGGCTTTGTCTCACCATAAACAGTAGGACCTCTGCTTGAAAATGGTGCCACGATATCATCGTTTGATTCTGGTGTATTCCGGTCATCAAAAGCGCCAACCGTAATCACTTTTTGACTGACGGCAGGGCTCGCAATCGTTTGACTGTTAGGACCAGAGTTTCCGGCTGCGACGCATACTACAATGCCTTGATCCCAAGCAGCATTGACAGCACGCACCATCGGATCGTCCTGTTCGTCATCATAACGCTGAGCATCTCCGCCTAGTGACATACTCATAATATGAATCGGATCATCAGGGTGATCTTCATTGAACTGGATGCACCATTCAACCCCTTCTATAATAGTAGAAAGCGATCCAGCCCCTTGTTTATTTAACACTTTTACGCCAATTAAATGAGCTTTTGGAGCAGGTCCTTTGTACAAGCCATCTGAGGCCGCTCCGTCTCCAGCTACATCTCCAGCGCAGTGAGTACCATGCCCGTTATCATCATAAGGCTTTGTTTTTTGCTTGACTAAGTCCACAAAATCGCGAATCCTTCCTTCTAAATCTTTATGCGGATAAATTCCTGTATCAATGACAGCGACCGTAATGCCTTCCCCTGTTAAGGCTGTACCGTTGCGGAAGACTTCATCCGCGTGACTGGCTTGTGTGGCCACATCCAGAAGTGCATGAACTTTCCGGTCTAAATAAATTTTACGAATATGCTCACCATTTGCTAACAGCTCCTCTAAAGCGGCCGGTGTTATGTCTGCAGCGCAGCAGTCGATATGTGAAAAGTGCCGTTTGATATTTGTTTTTCTACTTTTTTTCATGAGCTGTTTTGTGCTTTGAATCCCTGCTTCGACCGCGTCTTCCTTAAATTCAATAATTACACGAAGCTTCTTTCTCTTCTTTAATCTTCCTTCAAAGAAACGATGAAGAAAGCATGGCGTCCATTTAAAAGGTTTATAAAGGTGAAGGACGGTCTCTCTTAAAGGCTGATCTAGTTTACTAGCATGTGTCCTGACCATTTGCACCATAGAAAATCCAAACATGTGATGCCCTCCATTCTAGCTATCCATTCTTGTACACTCTTACGTTATGAGAATGAGAGCTGCTTTGTTCGGATTCTTGTCCCTTCTTTTCTTCATATTGGCGGCTTACTCATTTCTGATGAAAAAGAAAAGCGCTTACATTTTGTAAAATAATAGAAAAAGGTGGAAAACATGTAGAATCAGCCGATGATAGGTGGGAGAGTTCTTCTTAGAGAACCGGTGAAACAAACGATTTTGCAGAAAAAAAGGAGGGGTTAGACAGGGTCAATGCTCATACAAATGTGACTTGTCACAGAGGAAAAAAATCAAATCCATATAAAAACAAGCCGAATTAAAGAAAACAGACTGGATAGAACTAGGTCATTTTAAACATAACTTCGTTTGTCTGTCATACTATTCTAACTCTGTTTTCAAAGACGAGAGGCGTTTCTGTGTATATAAATGCAATTATCTTATTTTTGAGGAATCTCATGATCTAGAGTGTTATGATCAAATTTGAAGAGAAAAAGTGGAAAAAATGAAAAGAAATGATGATTCAATATAAATCATAGAAACGGCTTAGAAATCTGTTAAAGGAGAACGGGAATGAAGAAGTTTTTTGCTTTGCTTCTCCTGCTTGCGATCGGATGGGGCGTTTATTATACAATGCAAGCACAGGAACATGATGAGCCATTGTCATCAGGTGGGGAAGACGAAAGCGGTTCAAATGATATTTATCGCAATTTTAAAGAACTGGAAGAAAACGAATCAACAAGCAGCTATCAAATTACAGCCAACCCAGTGCCTGGAAGCCGTCTTCTTGTGATGTCACCCCATGGCGGGAGAATTGAAGGCGGCGTGAGTGAGATCGTCCATTTTTTCGATAATGATTTCTCTACGTATTTGTTTGAAGGTTTAAGAGAGAATGCATCAGAACTTCATGTGACAAGTACAAACTTTGATGAGCCAGTCGGCGTCGCGCAGGCAAAAGCACACGATTATATCTTAGCAGTGCATGGATACAAAGGTGAGGAAGGCATTGACCATACGCTCGTTGGCGGAACAGATTACGACCGTGCAGAAAAAATAGTGAACTCATTAGAGCGGAACGGATTTTCTGCTGAACTGGCTGTCGCACACGCAACCCTGAGCGGAACAAGCAATCATAATATTAATAATCTTACTAAAACAGGGCAAAGTGTACAGCTAGAGATTAGTAGAAGTCAGCGTGAAGCTTTATTTGACAGTTTTGACTTTCGGCGGCGGTCGAGTACAAAAAACGAGACGTTCTACCGGTATGTCAGGGCGATTCGGACAGTGCTGGATGAGGAATATACATAAAGATGGTGCACATGTTAAGACAAGCAGCGTGAATTCTTGTTACACTATAAAAAGTGATAACAAAAGGAGAGACGAATATGGCGCGTCATCATTTTCATCTTCAGGCGAGCTGGCCTGGCCTGCGTAACGATGTGGGTACAATCTCATGCGAACAGTTAAAAACGAAGATTTCAATTCCAAAAGAAATGGACGGTCCCGGCATCGGAACAAATCCAGATGAGATGCTCTTAGGTGCAGCGGCTACGTGTTATATTATTACACTTGCCGCTATGATGGAGCGGAGCCAATTAGAAAAAGAGGATCTCACAATGAGTTCTGAGGCTGTCGTAGATGTGACAAATGGTGTGTTTACATATGAAAAAATCATTCACCGGCCTGTCATCATCCTCAAAGCCTCTGCTTCTCCGCAAGATATTGAGCTGGCCCGCAAGCTCGCGCACAAAGCCGAAAGCTCATGTATGATCTCAAGAGCTGTTCAAGGAAATGTGGACATTTCCTTAGAAGAAACCATTCAAGTCGGCGGGTAAAAACAAAAAGTCATTTTCTCTTAATGAAATGGAGAAAATGACTTTTTTTATGACGTCCATTCGGTTTGATCGATTTGTTCTTTGTTTTCTTCCTTTTGTTTTTTTGACAGGTTCAAGACAATCACGCCGCATATCACTAGTGCAAGACCGATGAAGCCTTTTATGTGAATGGTTTCGTTAAACAGCACGAGTCCGATAAGAGCAGTGAGTGCTGTTCCAACGCCAGACCATGTTGCATAAGCAGACGAAAGGTCAATCGTTTTAAGTGCCAGACTGAGGAAGGTAAAGGCACACCCAAATCCGATCAGGACCCCAATGCTCGGCAGCAGTTGCGAAAAACCTTGTGAAAGCTTCAGCATCGTACTGCCAAAAACCTCTGTCAAAATAGCCCCTGTTAAATAGAGCATTCCTTTCATGATCTCTCACATCCTTTATGACATATTTAAAAGTACGACCCCTGAGACAAGCATCGCCATCCCAATGATTGCTCTTTGGTTCAAGGTTTCTTTGAAAAAAAGCACGCCAAAAATAGCCGTGAGGACTGTACCAACCCCAGACCATGTTGCGTAAGACATGCTAAGCGGAATGATGTTCAGTGTCAATGACAGCATATAAAAGGCAAGTGTATACCCAGCAACAACGACAGCGCTAGGCTTAAAGCGAGTAAAGCCATTTGAGAATTTTAACATCACGGCGCCAATGGCTTCTGAAAAAATGGCCACAGCTAGAAAAAGATATCCGAGGATCATGATTATCCCTCCTCTAATAGGTGTAAAATCCGATGAAGTAAAAGGGTTTTTTCCTCTCGGTTCAGCGGTTCAAGCTGAAACATTTCTGAAAACCATATTCCATCACATGAAAGGCGGATCAGCTGGCTCAATGCAGGGTCATTGATTTCCTCAGCTGCTTTCGCTTTGAACTCTGCATAAAAATCACGCCAAGGGTTCAATAACGCTTCATCAAATGACATGGTGGCCAGCATACTTGTACATAACTGGGTCGTGTTTTGCATATCAAGATCATTTAATGTCGCCAAAATATATGCACGTACATAAGGAGCCTTTTCGTTTTTGTATGTTTCCTGATACGACTCAAGCTGCTGACGAAAGCAGACAATCGCGTGCTCATTCATTTTTTGGATGAGCTCTTCCTTGCTTGAAAAATGATAAAGCAGGCCGGCCTTGGTCATATGTGCATGCTCTGCTACATGCTGAAGGGTAAGCTGACTTAATCCTTCTTTTAAAATCGTACGAGCAGCTGCCTCAAAAATTTGCTCTTTTTTGGTTTTAGACATAAAAAAAACACCTACTTTACTGAACGGTCGGTAAAGTAAATGTTAACCCATGAAAAACTAGTGTGTCAATCGATTCATTTTATGAAAGGTTGTTTTCACTTAAAAGTCATATTTAATAATAAGGGTATGGTCCATATGGCGGGTACGGAGGCGGATAAGGGTACCCATAGCCATAGCCTGGTGCAAGCAGGGACCCAGCAAGTAGTCCTCCGGTAAAACCACCTAAAAATGGAGCTCCAAAAAATCCAGGTCTCCCAAAACCAAATCCAGGTCTTCCAAAACCAAATCCTGGGCCTCCAAAACCAAACCCAGGGCGTCCAAATCCAAAAGGTCTTCTCATGTCTTCTTGAATAAACGGTGGTGATTCAAAATAATTCATAAAAAAAGGCTCCTCTCACATAAAATCACTGTAACTGACATCAGTGTATTCAAATGGCCTACATGTGTTTGGGTGACCGCCTAATATAAGGAGGAATGTCAAAAATGGGCCTGTATCCATCTGATTGGGCAAATTGTCCGCCGCATGCTCATGCCTATAAAGCACGAACGGATATAACAGAAGAGCATTATCATTTAATTGAAGGGATCTCTCAGCCTGTAAATGGAAGCAGTACTGACAAGCATACGCATTACTATCGCGGGGTCACCTCTTTTGAAAGAGGCCATTTTCACAGATACTATGGCATCACAGGACCTGCTATCCCAAGAGCCGATGGCACACATTATCACGAAATCCAGGAGGTCACGTATTCTGCTTATACAGATCCTGTCCCCATCCGATACGGAGGTGTCGTCTATAGTCCAGATCAAGAGAGGGCAACGCATACCCATCGTTTTAAAGGAAAAACATATGAAGTGGTCGGAAATGAACCACTCGGCTGGTGATAGGCCCTATATAGGAGAGAAAGAGAAGTTATGCTATACTGTAGGCAGTTTGTAAAAGAGAGTGATGTTATGAAAAAAACGAAACAACCAGTGATTGTATTAGTAGGACCGACGGCTGTCGGCAAAACAAAACTGAGCATACATATAGCCAAAGCATTTAATGGAGAAATTATCAGTGGTGATTCTATGCAGATTTATAAAGGAATGGACATTGGAACAGCTAAAATCACCCCTGAAGAAATGGATGGTGTCCCGCACCACTTAATTGATATTAAAGAGCCAGATGAATCCTTTTCTACAGCTGAATTTCAGCAACTAGTCCGTATGAAAATCAAAGAGATTGCCGCTAGAGGGAAAACACCCATGATCGTCGGCGGAACAGGTTTGTATATCCAATCTGTTTTATATGATTACACATTTACCGATGAGAAAAGTGACCCTGCTTTTAGAGAAGAAATGGCGCTGTTTGAACAGCAGCATGGCTCCCTTCAGCTACACGAAAAGCTAAAGGCAGTAGACCCTGATGCTGCAAAAGCCATTCATCCGAATAATGTCCGCCGCGTGATCCGGGCGCTGGAAGTGATCCATACAACAGGTCAGAAAATGTCGGAGATGCAAAATGGTCATCAAGAAGTTCCTCTTTATGATACAGCCTTCATTGGGCTGAAAATGGATCGAGAGCTTTTGTACGAGCGCATTCACCAAAGAATTGATATGATGATAGATGAAGGCTTAATTGAGGAAGTGAGCGCACTTTATCAATCTGGCTTGAAGGATTGTCAATCGGTTCAAGCGATTGGTTATAAAGAGCTGTATACGTATTTTCAAGGTGACTGCTCACTTGATGAAGCTATCCAGCAATTAAAGCAAAATTCCCGTAGATATGCGAAGCGTCAGTTCACGTGGTTCCGTAATAAAATGGATGTCACTTGGTTCGACATGACACCGCCTTGCCACTTTTCAGACAAAAAAGAGGAAATTTTCGCATATATAGCAGGAAAGCTTGGACTTAAAGCGAAACTGTAGTTATCAGAATCAAGGAGGACGAAACATGAAACCGATTAATATTCAGGACCAATTTTTGAATCAAATTCGTAAAGACAATACATTTGTTACAGTATTCTTACTGAATGGCTTTCAGCTTCGCGGTCAAGTGAAAGGCTTTGACAATTTCACGGTGCTGCTTGAAACAGAAGGGAAGCAGCAGCTTATTTATAAACACGCCATTTCTACATTTGCACCTCAAAAGAATGTAAATCTAGAATTAGAATAGGATATGTTCGACCTAATAGCCCCATGCATCTGCGAATAAACCGGCCGGAACCCGCTACGTTTTTTGTCAGTGCAGAGGGGCTATTTTGCATGCCGTGAAACCTTTCTGTCTATTTTGCGTATAATCCCTTATTGGATATGAAGAAAGGTGAGGGAAGCGATATGGAAAATGCAGAGCTTGAATTAAGAAGGATTAGAGTGATCCTACTATTGATTGGGATTGTTGTCTTATTTGGATCATGCGCCATTTCAAACATTGAATCAAGACAGGAAAGCTGGCATAACTATTCTAATCAAGATGATCATGGACATATAGATGGCCTATTACAATCAGCTGTTGCACTAAAAAATAATCACTTTGCTGTTGTGAAAGATGATGAAGTACATGTGTACCGGTTTGATGAAAAAGAGGGAGAACTGACCCTTATTAAAACAAAATACATAGATGAGTGGGACGAAGATGATGATGATGACGATTCTGTAGAAGAGTAAGCACGTAAATTTACAAATGAATGTGAAGTCGCTACACTATAATCATGCATCAGACATCTAGACAGAAAAGGATGAGTTCATGACACACAAAATTAAAATTAATCATTGGGAACAAACTTGTGAAGACGACTCCTGTTTTGAATATGGAACAAGCGTTTCTGTAAATGGGAAAGAATTAGTCAGAGAAGCTTCAATCGTCTCTGCGCTTGAAGCGGTGCTAAAAGAATTAGGTGTTGAAGTGGAAATTACAGAAGTGTCAGAAGATTTACAGTGCGATGCCTACAAAAAATAAAACAAAAAGTCTAGTCTACTAAGCGATTTTTTTTCGTGTTATGATAGATTTCGGTTTCAGTTGAATAGAGAGTAGAGCAGTCTATTTTTAGATCCTGTTCTGCTCTATTTATTTGAACGTACGAGTTCGGCTATGAATGTTCGGCCGGGTTGGTTGATTTTTTTCGTTTCGAACATCTATATGTTGTGTTTTGAAAAAACATAGTATACTATATATAGTGAATAACGAAATGATCAACAATACTAAAAACTAGGTCGTGATGGAATTGATTCAAATCGTATTTGATTCAAAAACAGGAAATGTTCAACGCTTTTTGGACAAGACCCCTTTTACAGACAAACGAAAATTGACTGGAGAAGAGTTTTTGGATACGCCGTTTATTCTCGTCACCTTTACGACAGGATTTGGACAAGTCCCTAGTACTACTCAATCCTTTTTAGAGAAAAATGCTCACCTTTTACTAGGTGTAGCGGTGAGTGGAAACAAAGTATGGGGAGATAATTTTGCCAAAAGCGCCGATACGATTTCTAAACAATATCAAGTTCCTATTTTGCACACCTTTGAACTAAGCGGAACAAAAAGGGATGTTGAATTGTTTACACAGGAGGTAGAAAGAATTGTCACAAAATCAGGTTCCAAAGTGGATACAATTAAATAACGAGATTATGATTCAAAAAGAAGGAAAGTTTCAGTTCGATAAGGACAAAGAAGCTGTACATAGTTATTTCGTAGATTATATTAATCAAAACACAGTCTTCTTTCACAACTTAGAAGAGAAGATTGATTACTTAATAGAAAACGACTACTATGAGGAAGAATTTTTAAGACAATACAGCATGGCAGATATTAAAGAGGTATTCGAAGCTGCATATGCGAAGAAATTTAGATTCCCATCATTCATGAGTGCGTTTAAGTTTTACAACGACTATGCACTGAAAACAAATGATAAAAAGAAAATCCTTGAACGCTATGAAGACCGCATTTCAGTTGTAGCGCTTTTCTTTGCGGGCGGAGATAAAGAAAAAGCCCTTGAGTTTGTAGAACTGATGATCAATCAGGAATACCAGCCAAGTACACCAACATTCTTAAACGCTGGACGTAAAAGACGCGGTGAGCTTGTGAGCTGCTTCTTGCTTGAAGTGAATGACTCATTAAACGATATTTCAAGAGCGATTGATATTTCAATGCAGCTTTCAAAATTAGGCGGCGGCGTCAGCTTGAACTTGTCAAAGCTTCGTGCAAAAGGCGAAGCAATTAAAGATGTTGAAAACGCGACAAAAGGTGTCGTCGGCGTGATGAAGCTTCTTGATAATGCATTCAGATATGCAGATCAAATGGGACAAAGACAAGGATCAGGTAGTGCCTACCTTAATATTTTCCACAGAGATATTAATGATTTCTTAGATACAAAAAAAATCTCTGCAGATGAAGATGTGCGTGTGAAAACATTGTCCATCGGTGTCGTCATCCCGGATAAATTTATTGAGCTTGCCAGAGAAGATAAAACAGCTTACACCTTCTATCCGCACACAGTCTATAAAGAATATGGACAGCATCTTGATGAGATGGACATGGAAGAAATGTATGATGAGCTTGTAGAAAACCCGAAAATCAAAAAAGAAAAAGTCAATCCGAGAAAGCTTCTTGAAAAATTGGCTGTTCTTCGCTCAGAATCTGGCTATCCATATATCATGTTCCAAGATAATGTGAATAGAGAGCATGCATTAAACCATATTTCACGAGTGAAATTCTCAAACCTTTGCTCAGAAGTGCTTCAAGCTTCAGAGGTCTCTTCTTACGCGGACTATGATCAAGAAGATGAAATTGGTCTTGATATTTCTTGTAACCTTGGTTCATTAAATATCATGAATGTCATGAAAAACAAATCGATCGAAAAAACGGTCAAACTAGCAACAGACTCACTCACGCTTGTATCTGAAACAACAGATATTCGCAATGCACCGGCTGTTCGAAAAGCGAACAAAGCGATGAAATCAATCGGACTTGGTGCGATGAACCTTCACGGGTATTTGGCTCAAAACCAAATGGCCTATGAAAGTGAAGAAGCAAGAGATTTCGCGAATACGTTCTTTATGATGGTGAACTACTATTCAATTAAACGTTCAAGTGAGCTTGCAAAAGAAAAAGGAGAAACATTCCATCGTTATGAAGGCTCTGGCTACGCAACGGGCGAGTACTTCAATAAATACGTGGAGAATGATTTCACACCAAAAACAGAAAAAGCAGCAGCATTATTTGAAGGCATGCACATTCCAACAAAAGAAGACTGGGCAGCACTCAAAGACTTTGTAGCGGAAAATGGCATGTACCATAGCTACCGCTTATGTATTGCACCAACAGGTTCCATTTCTTATGTGCAATCGGCAACAGCCTCTGTTATGCCAATTATGGAACGTATCGAAGAAAGAACATACGGCAACAGCAAAACGTATTACCCAATGCCAGGTCTTTCAGCGCAAAACTGGTTCTTCTATAAAGAAGCGTACGATATGGATATGTTTAAAGTGGTCGATATGATCGCAACGATTCAGCAGCACGTCGATCAAGGAATCAGCTTTACACTATTCCTGAAAGATACGATGACAACGCGTGACCTAAACCGCATCGATCTGTATGCACACCATAAAGGCATTAAGACACTTTATTATGCAAGAACGAAGGATACAGGGCAGGAAGGCTGTCTTTCTTGTGTTGTTTGATTAAAGGAGAGTTTAACGTGACAAAAATTTATGATGCAGCCAACTGGTCAAAACACGAAGATGATTTTACACAAATGTTTTACAACCAAAATGTGAAGCAGTTCTGGCTTCCTGAAGAGATTTCCTTAAACGGGGACCTCTTAACATGGAAATATCTAGGTGAAAAAGAGCGAGATACGTACATGAAGGTACTTGCTGGATTGACTTTACTTGATACAGAACAAGGAAATACAGGGATGCCGATTGTGGCTGAACATGTAGAAGGCCATCAGCGTAAAGCAGTATTAAACTTTATGGCGATGATGGAAAATGCGGTACATGCGAAATCATACTCAAATATCTTCATGACACTCGCACCAACTGAAACGATCAGTGAAGTGTTTGAATGGGTCAAAAAGAATAAATTCTTGCAAAAGAAAGCAGATATGATTGTCAGTTTATACCGTTCGATTCAAAAGGACGATCCGATTTCCCTCTTTAAAGCAATGGTTGCTTCTGTTTATTTAGAAAGCTTCCTATTTTACAGTGGTTTTTACTACCCGCTTTATTTCTATGGACAAGGAAAGCTCATGCAAAGTGGTGAAATCATCAACTTGATTTTGCGTGATGAAGCGATTCACGGTGTATATGTTGGATTATTAGCACAAGAAATTTACAACAAACAAACACCTGACGTGCAAAAAGAGCTATATGATTTCTCGATTGACCTCTTGAACGAGCTTTATGAAAATGAACTTCATTACACGGAAGATATATATGACCAAGTCAATTTATCGCATGATGTGAAAAAGTTCATTCGTTACAATGCCAATAAAGCGTTAATGAACCTTGGATTTGCCCCTTACTTTGAAGAAGAAGAGATCAATCCAATTGTATTGAACGGACTCAATACAAAAACAAAATCGCATGACTTCTTCTCAATGAAAGGGAACGGCTACAAAAAAGCAACGGTTGAGCCGTTAAAAGATGACGACTTCTTCTTTGGAGATGAATCATAAGTAAGGCGTAAAAGTCAAAACGCATCACTCGTTTTGGCTTTTTGCCATTTCATATAATGCGTTACATACTGGAGGTTACCGAACATGGGAAAAATGGATGAAATCATACTAGTTGCACCGCGCACACGCGTATTCCAAAACGAAACGCTTGCGTTTAATGGTGTGAATAGTGAAGAGAAAACAATCAACACCATTATGAAAGAAATCGAAGAGCACTTCAAGCAGATGCGCAGAGGCGATGCGGAAGAAAATCCTGACTTCAAGCAGCCGATTCCTTATGTCGTGATTAAGCGTGACGACGAAGTGTATGTATATGAAAGGCTTCAAGGCGGGGGAGAGACTCGATTGCATCATAAGTTATCTCTTGGCTTTGGTGGTCACATGAATTTCATCGAAGGCAAAAACTTTGCTGAAATTCTAAAAGAAAATACGGATCGTGAACTAGACGAGGAACTTTCTATTCAAGAAGAAGACAAACTTGAGATGAAAACCCTTGGTTTAATTAATGATGATGACAACAGTGTCGGCCGTGTGCACATTGGACTGTTATCGGCGCTTGAATTATCTCCAGGCGCTCATGTAGAAGTGAAAGAAACAGATCAAATCTCAGGAAAATGGATGAAAGCATCCGATTTGAAAAAGCCTGAATACTTCGATCGACTTGAAACGTGGTCTCAATTTGTCGTGAACATTTTAGCATAAAGGAATCAATCATAAACCGGCTCAGCAGCAGACTTGAGCCGGTTTATTTCGTTATAACAAGCTTCAGTTATTGGAAAACGAATGCGTCATGACCGGCCTGTTTCAATCTTGCGACGAGGTCATCCGCATTTTGCTTTGTACGAAAAGCCCCGGCTTGCACTCGGAACATGCCGCCCTCTAATACAACGAAGGCGTCAAAGCCTTTGGATTTCAGCGTGGCTGCTAATTCATCTGCATTGGCTTTCACCTTGAAAGCTCCAGCCTGAACTTTATAAAGATTACTAGCTTTTTTTTTCAGCTGAAAGGCTTTCTCTAATCCAGTGGCATGAGCGCGAGCGATGCCTTGAAGGAAGGTTGCGTTGCGGAGCTTATTTGCATCAGCTGTCGTATCGATGAAACCATTCTCTGTTAAAATAGCGGGCATAGAAGTTTCTCGAAGAACGTGGAAGTTCGCTGTTTTCTTGCCGCGGTTGGCAAAATCCACCGAGCGAACAATTTCATCATGAAGGGCATTGCGATACGTGGTGGTTGGTGCTGAAACGCCAGGATACACATAGCTTTCAAAACCTGTGCCCCCGCCTGCATTAATATGAATAGACACGAAATAGTCAGCTCCCCAGCTGTTTGCCGCATTTGTACGCTGGGCCAAAGTAACGGATTGATCAATAGAACGACTTAAGCGGACGGAAACGTCATCATAATCACTAATCAACATATCTCTCAATAAAATCGCGATTTGCAGTGTGATATTTTTCTCCAAAAGTCCATTAGCAGCAGCTCCAGAATCTGTTCCTCCATGGCCAGGATCAATAAAAATTTTCACCATCTATTCATCACCTCGTCTTTATTTTATGAGAAAATAGAAAAATTGCCTGTACAAAATGCGGAAATCATTGAGACTCTTTTCTGCACAATTTGTGATGAGAAAGCTACATTTTTCTAAGAAAAAACAAATTGTTGGTTTGTCCGCCTAAATGGGATGAATACAATGGAAATAGCACATCATTTCCTGGGAAACCGCAGAAATCCCTACAATATTCGGAATCTCGGGTCATTTTGACAGCAAACTTGGGCTTAAGCGGGCGATTGTCACGATTACAGCTCCACCCGAATAGAATAAAGAGAGAAGAGCGAGAGGTGAATACGTTGGAGCGAGCTGTCACATATAAAAACAACGGCCAAATCAATATTATACTTAACGGACAAAAACAAGTATTGGTTGATGCAGATTCAGAGGCAGAATACCTAGAAGCCTTGCAGAAAAATGAGGCAAAACACAGCATCTTACGGGAAATAGAGCGTGAAATGAACAGCCTTGTCGGTATGGATGAAATGAAACGAAACATAAAAGAGATTTATGCTTGGATCTTTGTCAATCAAAAAAGGCAGGAACAAGGGTTAAAGGTAGGTAAACAAGCGCTTCATATGATGTTCAAAGGGAATCCCGGCACAGGGAAAACAACGGTTGCAAGACTTGTCGGGAAGCTTTTCTTTGAAATGAATGTCCTCTCAAAAGGTCACTTAATTGAAGCGGAACGCGGAGATCTAGTCGGCGAGTACATTGGTCATACTGCTCAAAAAACAAGAGATTTAATTAAAAAATCACTAGGCGGCATTTTGTTCATCGACGAAGCCTATTCTCTTGCCCGCGGAGGCGAAAAGGATTTTGGGAAAGAAGCGATTGATACCCTAGTCAAACATATGGAGGACAAACAGCACGAATTCATTCTCATTCTTGCTGGCTACTCCAAGGAAATGGATCATTTTCTATCATTAAACCCCGGCCTGCAATCGAGATTTCCAATCAATATCAGCTTTCCTGATTATACCGTCGATCAGCTCATGGACATTGCCAAACGGATGATGGCTGACAGAGAATATATATTTACTCAAGAAGCTGAATGGAAGCTGCGAGATTACTTAATGCACATTAAAAGCACCACGAGTCCTGCAAAATTCAGCAACGGCCGTTTTGTGCGAAACACGATTGAAAAGGCCATTCGTACCCAAGCGATGAGACTCCTGCTTGTGGATCATTATGATAAAAAAGATTTGCTCACGATTAAAAGTCACGATCTCCAAATGAAAGAGGATACGCCTACTTAAAATGGCGTATCCTTTTTATAAAGAGATACTAAAATAAACCATCCGAATAGTGGTATACGTGTGGTGTGTTTGGTATGATGGTACTACTGAAAACTTAAGTACAGAAAGGAAACAACTGACGTTGAATGAACATGAAATGACAGAAAAAGCGATCCTTGTCGGCTGTCAATTGCCGCATGTCACGGAAGAACGCTTTCAATACTCAATGGAAGAATTAGCTTCCTTAACCAAAACGGCTGGCGGTGAAGCTGTCAGCGTAATGACGCAGAAGAGAAATAGACAAGACAGCGCAACATATATCGGTAAAGGGAAAGTAGAAGAGCTTGAAGTGCTTTGCGAGGAATTCGAATGTGATGTCATTATTTTTAATGATGAACTGTCTCCAAGTCAGCTAAAAGCTTTGGCAACTGCCTTAGATGTGAAAATTATCGATCGGACACAATTGATTTTAGACATCTTTGCAAAAAGAGCCCGGACAAGAGAGGGGAAGCTGCAAATAGAGCTTGCCCAGCTTCAGTATGCCTTGCCGAGACTAAGCGGACAAGGGATCAGCCTCTCAAGGCAAGGCGGAGGAATTGGCGCAAGAGGTCCAGGTGAAACAAAACTTGAAACAGATAGACGCCATATTCGAAACCGTATTCACGAAATTAACGGGCAATTATCTACAGTCAAAGAGCACCGGACAAGATACCGGGAACGCCGGAAGAAAAATGGTGTGTTCCAAATTGCCATTGTTGGGTATACGAATGCCGGAAAATCTACTTTGTTTAACCAATTAACAGATGCAGATAGCCATGAAGAAGATCTGCTATTTGCGACACTTGATCCAATGACACGTAAGATGACATTAGCATCTGGCTATAGTGTGCTGATTTCAGACACCGTTGGTTTTATCCAAGACCTCCCAACAACACTCATTGCGGCATTTCGTTCCACTCTTGAAGAAGTGAAGGAAGCCGATTATTTGCTTCATGTCATTGATTCTTCTAATGAGGATTACGAAGGTCACGAACGGACGGTTCATGAGCTTTTAGAGGAATTAGAAGCAGATCGTATTCCAATGCTGACGGTTTATAACAAAGAAGATCAAATCAGACCGGATTTCATCCCATCTTCAAAGCATCGTCATCTATTAATCAGTGCGAGGCGCGAAGAAGATGTAAAGCGATTAAAAGCGGATATTATGGCAGAACTGAAACAAAACTTTTTAAAGCCCTATCATGTGAAGATTCCAGCGTATGAAGGAAAGCTCATCTCCGCATTAAAATCAGAAACGCTCGTGGAAGCGCTAGAATTTCAAAAAGAAGCAGAACTTTATGACATCACCGGGTTTAGCGGTGAGGAGCAGACCATATTAGGTCAAATCAAGAAGTATATGTTGTAAGAAAGGAATTAAATCAAGATGTTTCATACATTAAAACACGGCAGTATTTTAGAAAAAGTAGCAGCAGAAACAGAACAAGACATTTTTCACATGCATCAGCAAATTGATCAAAAGAGCGAACAAAATGAGTGGCGGGTGCTTGAAAGCTACCGAAAGCATAGAGTCAGTGATTCTCACTTTAACCCGACAACTGGATATGGCTACGATGATATGGGAAGAGACACGCTAGAAAAAATTTATGCGGATGTCTTCGGAGGAGAAAGCGGCCTTGTGCGTCCGCAGATCATTTCCGGCACACATGCCATTTCCATTGCGTTATTTGGTGTGCTGAGACCTGGCGATGAATTGATCTATATGACGGGAAAACCATACGATACGCTAGAAGAAATTGTAGGGATTCGCGGCAAAGAAGGGACAGGCTCATTAAAAGACTTCCAGATTGATTACAAGGCCATTGATTTAAGACAAGATGGATCCGTCGATTATGACAAAGTAAAAGAGTCAATCTCCTCTAAAACAAAAATGATCGGCATTCAGCGTTCGAAAGGCTATGCTTCAAGACCTTCCTTTACAATAGAAGAAATCGAGCAAATGATTTCATTTGTAAAAGAGATCAATGAAGAAATCATTGTGTTTGTGGACAACTGTTATGGTGAATTTACTGAATTACAAGAGCCATGTCATGTGGGAGCGGATCTTATGGCGGGTTCCCTTATTAAAAACCCAGGCGGCGGGCTTGCCAAAACAGGCGGTTACATCGTTGGAAAAGAAAAATGGGTAGAAGCTTGCTCTTATCGAATGACATCTCCGGGCATCGGCAGTGAAGCGGGTGCCTCGCTTTATGCGCTTCAGGAGATGTATCAAGGATTTTTCTTAGCACCGCATGTTGTGGCGCAAAGCTTAAAAGGTGCAGTGTTCACGGCTCGTTTTCTTGAGAAGCTCGGATTCCAAACGAACCCAGCGTGGAATGCGAAAAGAACGGATTTAATTCAATCCGTCGAATTTGGTGATCCTAACAAAATGATTGCATTCTGTCAGGCGATTCAATATGCATCTCCGATCAACAGTCACGTCACACCGCATGCAAGCTATATGCCGGGTTACGAGGATGATGTCATTATGGCAGCGGGCACCTTCGTCCAAGGGGCTAGTATCGAATTGTCAGCCGATGGACCGATCAGACCGCCTTATACAGCCTACGTTCAAGGCGGACTGACGTATGCCCATGTGAAAAATGCGATTTGCAGTGCTGTAGATGCCTTATTGGAACAAGGTTTTATCGACATACCTGCTCGATAAAAAAATCCATGTTAATATTCCTAACATAATGTTGACACATAATATAACATGACATATAATAAATTTAAGCAAAGAGGAGGAGACAGTTGAGATGAGTGATAACATTCGCCGCTCAATGCCTTTATTCCCAATTGGGATTGTCATGCAGCTAACAGAATTATCTGCAAGGCAAATTCGCTATTATGAGGAAAATGGTTTAGTATTTCCAGCAAGAAGTGATGGGAATCGCCGATTATTTTCTTTCCATGATGTTGATAAATTACTAGAAATTAAAAACCTCATCGAACAAGGTGTAAACATGGCAGGAATCAAAAAACTTTTTGCCAATGCTGAGGCAGAACATCCAGCGTCTGATGCAAAGACCGAGGAGAAATCCACAGCGAAGCACAACTTGACAGATGATGAACTCAGGAAGCTACTGAAGAAGGAACTCATTCAGGCTGGACGTTTCCAACAAGGAACGACCTTTAGGCAGGGGGATATGTCAAGGTTCTTCCGTTAACCAATTAGCAAAAGCATTGCTATACAATTTTACCTTTTGTAGGGGAGGAGTTTTACGAAATGGCAAAATACACAAGAGAAGATATCGTAAAATTAGTAAATGAGGAAAATGTAAAGTACATCCGTCTGCAATTTACAGACATTCTCGGAACGATTAAAAATGTTGAAATTCCTGTGAGCCAGTTAGAAAAAGCTCTCGATAACAAATGTATGTTTGACGGTTCATCTATTGAAGGTTTCGTACGTATTGAAGAATCAGATATGTATCTATACCCAGATCTCAACACATTTGTTATATTCCCATGGACAGCAGAAAAAGGTAAAGTTGCACGCTTTATTTGTGACATTTACAAGCCAGACGGGACGCCATTTGATGGAGACCCACGTAACAACTTAAAGCGTGTCTTAAAGGAAATGGAAGACCTAGGATTTAGTGATTTCAACCTTGGACCTGAGCCAGAATTCTTCTTATTTAAATTAGATGAAAAAGGCGAGCCAACGCTTGAATTAAACGATAAAGGTGGATACTTTGACCTTGCACCAACAGATTTAGGCGAAAACTGCCGCCGTGATATCGTGCTTGAGCTTGAAGAAATGGGCTTTGAAATTGAAGCGTCTCACCATGAAGTAGCACCTGGACAGCATGAAATTGACTTCAAATATGCAGGCGCCATCCGTTCTTGTGATGACATTCAAACGTTCAAACTCGTTGTCAAAACGATCGCGAGAAAGCATGGTCTTCATGCGACATTCATGCCAAAACCATTGTTTGGTGTAAACGGATCTGGTATGCACTGTAACCTATCATTATTCAAAAATGGCAAAAACGCATTCTTTGATGAAAAAGCAGATTTACAATTAAGCGAGACGGCTAGACACTTTATCGCAGGTATCGTCAAGCATGCAACTAGCTTTACAGCGGTCACAAACCCAACGGTGAACTCTTACAAGCGTCTTGTACCTGGTTATGAAGCACCTTGCTACGTGGCATGGAGTGCACAAAACCGTAGCCCATTAATCCGTATCCCTGCATCACGCGGCATCAGCACACGTGTAGAAGTGCGCAGCGTAGACCCATCTGCAAACCCATACCTTGCACTAAGCGTATTACTTGCAGCAGGTCTTGACGGAATCAAAAACAAACTAGACGCACCAGCACCAATTGACAGAAACATCTATGTCATGGACAAAGAAGAGCGCCTTGAAAACGGCATTGCTGATCTGCCTGCAACACTTGCAGAAGCACTTGAGCTGCTGAAATCAAACGAAGTCATGGTCAACGCACTAGGCGATCACTTATTCGAGCACTTCATCGAATCAAAAGAAATCGAATGGGATATGTTTAGAACCCAAGTACACCCATGGGAACGCGATCAGTATATGTCTCAGTATTAATAAAGAAACGTTGATTTAAAAGGGTTTTAGAAAAGAATTTGGTGGTCAAATTTACAGTGTCCACAACCCAAAAAAGGTTTGACCACTTTTTGACCACCAAAATCACCAAAAAATTTCAACTCAGAATTGAGTTGATGTAATTCTCGAAACTGTCCACAGATTTATTTTCGAGTTTTTCACTTATATGAGCATACACGTCAGAAGTTATGCTTATATTTTTATGTCCCAATCTTTCTTGGATGAACTTCATGCTCTGGCCAGCTTCTAATAGAAGAACGGCGTGAGTATGTCTTAGTCCATGGATTGGGATATTTTCAATTTCAGCCTTTTTTAATATTCTTTTTAGAGCATTGAAGAGGGAGGACTTTGGTAAGGGATCTCCTTTTTCTCTGCAGAAAACAAGGTCTAG
The DNA here is from genome assembly GCF_038593215.1 of Bacillus sp. FSL W8-0920. NCBI lineage: Bacteria > Bacillati > Bacillota > Bacilli > Caryophanales > Bacillaceae > Bacillus > Bacillus sp. FSL W8-0920. The sequence continues at coordinate 1,716,348 of NZ_CP151974.1, forward strand.
ATCATGGTCGTATATTTCATTAAAGACCATTTTGTTATCGTTGATCCACTTCATATGAGCATGAAGTTCCTTTGCAAAAGACTCAGTAATCTTGATTGTTCGTTCTGAGTGATATGTTTTTGTGTTTCCGAATACTTCTTCACCAGGGTCTCTTTGGAAGTCTAGTGATTTGTTTATGGCTATTGTCCGATTTTTTAGATCAATATCTTTTCGTTGAAGAGCAGCAGCTTCACCTTTTCTCATTCCAGTTTCAATCAAAGTCTTAAAGTAAATGTAATAGATATAGTTGTCCTGACGAGCTATTTTTAAGAACTTTCCAATGTCCTCAGAGTTGATATATTCCAAACTGTGTTTGGATTTGGATCGATCTTTTTTGGGCAATACAACTCCATCGCATGGATTTGATGAAATTTTTTTAAGTGGTCTAACAGCCATCGATAAAGCATGATACATTGTGCCGTGTATGATCTCGATAGTTCTTGTGCTGTATTTACCTGATTCCTCAAGAGTATTTATGAATTTTTGGTATCTCATTGGTGTTATGTCTTTTAGCTTAATCTCTAGGAAGTAGGGGAGGATTTTATTCTCAATATTTCTTTTGTGAATGTTAAACGTGTTTTTTGCAACCTTTCCTTTTTTATAAACTTCTAACCATTCAATAAGAAAATGTTTTAAAGATGTTTCTCCACCTCCAACCTCTATATCACTTCTAAGTAATTCCTCATGTTTTGAAGCAGCAATTTGTGCTTCTTTTTTTGTACTAAATCCACCTTTAGAAAGCTCTGTTACTTCTTGTGTTACAGGATCCTTATATTTAATTCTATACTGCCATGTCGTACCTCTTTTACGGAAACTTGCCAATAAAATCCCACCTTTTAATTAGTCAATGATGATCAGAGGGTATACTTAAGATTATCTACATATGAAATTTATTTACATAACTTTCTTTAATTTGCTACATATGATTCAGTGGATGCGTTAATTAACACCTATTCACCTCCTTTAGATTGCAAAGTTACAATCTTCTTTATTTTTTTCGGCGTTCCGAAAGCTGTTTTTTTCTTTTTCGCTTGATTTAATTCATCGATATAGGAATTCATAACTTTTAAAAGGCCTTCTTCATCTAAGAGTTTTATGTCATGTTTAAAGAAATTAAAGATAAAGTTGTAAAGTAATATATTGAACTGGCTATCCTTAAGCATTTCATAAAATCCCTGACTTACAACATGTGCATAGTTTTTATCATGTTTTTGAATTATTGAAAGTATTTTTAGTGCACTTTTAATATTGAAAGTTATTTCATCATCAACACCTGAGACCTCTGCGAAGAACTTCTCGTTCCTATCTTCCGAATAATTTTCTCCCCACATTTTAGAAGGGGAAGACTTGATTAATTCTGACCTTTTCTCTCTTTCTTCTGCTTCTTTTTCCGATTCTAAATATCTTATCAATTCTGCTTGTAAGTAATCAGGGTCATTGTATAGTTCTTGCATTCGTTCTATTTCTCTTTCTTCTGCTTCTTTATATGCCTTTTCTTCCTCTGGTGACATAATTTCATATTGTTCAAACAATATGTTTGGTATGTCCTTCTCCGCAAAGCCAAGTTCTTTCATTATATCGAAACAGATTTGATAATCAGGTGATTTAATTAGCCCTCTTTCAAATTGTGAAATATAAGTTTCGGCTTTTCCGATTTTTCTTGATAATTCTCTTGATCCAATTTTTTTCATCGTACGTATTTCTTTCATCGATTTCCTGAAATATTCAAGTACAGAGTAATTCATGACACTACCTCCAGTTTCTATGTGTTAATTATATTATAAAATGAAGCATAAAACAAATTAATTTTACAATTTACATATTACCAAAATCATGCTACATTAAGATTGTGAGGTAAGACAAATCTTCCGCGTTCTTTGACAACTGAATAACCCAAGATGAATAATTCATAACTAAATAGAGATAACTAGGGGGATATTGGATTGAGCAAATTAAAAGCATTCATCAAAAGCAAGTGTGAAGACGATTCTTCAATGGCTATGAAATTGGCAAAGATAGCAGGGTATACAGACAGAAGTGGGTTCTACCGTTTTCTGAACGAACCTAGCAAGGAAACAAATGATATTCAAAGCATCATAGATATTGTTAAAGAAATTGATCCAGTTAATGAAATGGAATTGATGAGTGATTACATATTAACGCTTGATCCAGGCAAGCAGTGTTCGAGACAAGCTTTGGAATACTTATCTGTGAACGCTGAAATTGAAAAGCTTGATGCTCACATCGAGAATATCCTCAACAACACAGCAAACGCAAAAAGCATAGAATGGGCAAAGACTTACAAAGCACAAAGGGATGCAGAAGAAGGTCTTGTGAATTCTGAAGATTTGGTCAGGTTACTAGGTAGTTTCAAATTAAAAACAGACGAGATGAAAGTTTATAGTCGAATCATTCCGATGTATTTCGCATTATGGAATAACCAATTCAACAGGCTAGATTCGTTGTCAGAAGACGTTGTGATTGAAAGTTTAGAAGAGTCATATGTTAAACAATCGTTCCACAGCCGATTGATGCTACTTTTAGCTAACTGTTCACTAAGGCAGAATAAGCTGGAAAGAGTGCGATATTATTCAAGCTACGGGATACTCAACTCCAACGTAAGAAGAATTACAGCCTATTCATACCTAGCGCAAGGTAACTCTCAAATGTTTACAGACTACGATTCAAGTAAAAAGTGTTTTCTTTTTGCGTTAGAACATTCAACTGAGAACAGAGAGAGATCAATCCAAGCTTTAAGAAGTTTGTGCTTCCTTGAAAATTTATGGGGAAAAGAAAACAAATGGTTACATCATGACTCAGAGGAAATTAGTGACCGACAAGAGGTTGCTCACAGCTACATTCGCAAAGGTGAAATGTCAATCGCTAAATCAATTCTAGAAGCCCTAGAAGCCGAGGAACACGATGACAACCAGTTAGGTATGCATATGTATCTAAAAGGGCTTGCGTATGGCTCAGACGGATATTTCTATAAGTCTATTAAGTATTTTAAATTAAGTGGGGATAAATTCTCTGCTAACTTGCCACTACTTGAACTTGAAAAGTTAGGCACAGATAAACTCATTCTTGAAGTATTGGCAGTTTAAGATGAATTAATCGCTTGAAGGGAGGTGAAAAAATGAAAAAAGTATTCGCACTTACTATTGTAGCAGCTGCAATTTTCTTCGGAGGTGTAGTTGCAGGTACACAAATTGATACTGCTTCTGATTTCAACACAGCAGGATTTGGTCATGGCGCTTAATTAAATGCCTTACATATTAGAAAGGTGGGGAGATTGAATCCCTGCCTTTTTGATATATCAAGAAATAATCTGAAAAGGAGAACTTGAAATGATTTTAAATCTAACTTGTACGTGTGGAAACGAAGTGGGGTTTAATCAAGAGCAGATGTTTCATAGTGAAATTTCTGATAATGATTTTGGCCACCATGAGATACAGCTATCATTCGATTCTGAGATTTACGGTACTGATGATATAGGCGGAGAGCATTTCGCAGTTAGTGATCTTTATGTGAATGATGAAAGTTTGGTCTTAACTTGTAACCGATGTAACTCATCTTTAACTATCAAGAAGTCTTAATGAAAGAAGGAGGTTGCGATTGGGTAAATTCAGAAGCATGGCTATCGCAAGCATGGCAGAGGATATTGGTTTCACAACTGAATTAAAAAACAATGGTACATATTATAACCCCGAATTGAATGCGCTGCTGATCACTAATGGATTTGTAGCTGATTTAGTGAAATTAAACCATTTAGAGTCAGCGATCATCAAAATGCCTTATAGGATGAATAAAGGTGTCTGTAAAAAAATTCTCTATCGAGAGTCAACGACTAATCTAAGAAAAGACATAGGTGTAATGATCAGAAGCATGAACACATTCACTTCTGATGGATATCACAGAATGAACATAATTAAATGGAATGATGAAGGCGACTCTATAATCGTTTCGAGTGAATACTGTCCTGAAGCGACAATACATATTGATTTAATTGAAAGCAGCAAGTTGAAATACATAAGGGAATTAGAAGTGGGTAAAACAACTCTTTTATGTAAATTAGATTGTGATGAAGAAAGGAGAGTTGTTGTTCTTCATGCTAAATAATAACCACTATTACACTGATCAAGTATTTGAGGACGAGAAGGATGCTGAGACACGGTTCCTTCAGAATAATCAATATGCCCTGGAGATTGGTTTAGACAACACTAACAAAGCGTTAAAACACTTTGAGAATCAAATAGCAATGCTTATGGATTTTATAGCGGAGCTAGGGTTAGATGAGAAATACATAAAGTACATGTACGAGATCGCAACAGATGAACATAGCGATAGCAGCTGCAGAGAGACAGCGAGATATTACATAGATATTATTACTGAAAAGCATGGGAGCGATAATTATAAAAATAGAAATTTTAAAACCAGGAAAACAATTCAAAAATTATAAAGTTATGTGCCAAGAATTAGGCATCGAAGTGAAAAAATCATCGGATACGAAGAAAGCGCAGTTTAGAGAGTTGGAAAGGTACTGTACATATAACAAAGTTGGACATCTAATTACCATTGATCAAGTTTATGAAACTCCACTTGAAAAGAGGAAGCGGAAAGGGAATAACACTGTTTATGGCGATATCATGCAAATTTTAATTCTCGATCTGTTAGCTCAGAAAAGACATAGTGGAAACCTGATAATCAGCAAAAGTAAGTTTCTAAGGGAACTCAATCTGGTGAATCTAAACTACAGCCATTGTTTTAAAAGAAAAAAAGCTTTATCTATATTTTGTAAAGTAGATAGGCAAGTGGTAAGTGACTTTTACTATACTACAAATGACTCTTTTAAAAGAGCGATTGAGTTGGCTTTAAAAACCCTTCAAAATAAAAGGCTTATTATTTGTAATACTGTAACAAAGGTAAGTAAAAATGGGATGCATAGTTTAGCTTCGCCTGACGAAAAGCGTCTAATTTTATTTTCTGAGAGAAGCACGATGCTCTCGCTCGGTTATACAAACCTCAAAAGTCTTAGAATCTCAAAAGACTGGAAGGAGTTTTGTGAAAAGTCAAAAAAACTCTTAAAAGAACTTGGAGGTATTGATTTTTATTATTCTGCATATGAAATCACACCGAACGATAAATATTTGAAAGAAGAGTCTGATAAACTATTGGATTTTCTGTTGAACAAATCAGACAGGCAACGACATCAAAATGAGCTTAATGAAAAAGCCTGTAAAAAATTAGCTATCAACGGTTCTAAAAGACACGAAACTGAAAGTGAATTGTCACAACAAAAGGAATTTAGACTTGAACAGTCATATTCTGAAGATATTAAGAAGTTAATAGATATTGTGATTAAAGATAATGCAAAGATTATCTCTCAAGAAATTTTGGAACTTGAAGAAATAGATGAGTTGGATTTTGAGATTGAATATAGCTTGCCTGACGGACTATAAAATTGACGGTTTAGACTTCCTATAGAAATATAAGAGCAAAACGTTTCAATCCGTTATTTTTTCCACTTTACATATTAGAGAAAAACATTCTTTAAAAGGAAAAACAAAATCCCAATCACAGTCTGAAGGGGGTATGGGGGATGGTTGGCTGCACGATAGATAATTTGGAACGTAGTGGAAAATTGTCTATCTAAAGCATCCCCCATGTATTACATAAACACTCACATGCAAAAGAGCAGTTGCACAAAGCAAGCTTTGTACACCTTCTCATCATGATTAACAAGTTAATCATTCTTCGTGATAGAAATAACAATTTGGAGGAGATTCATTGAAATCAAACTTATCAAAGCAAGTATATATTTACTCATTAGACACATCAGCATTTTTTACACCAGAGGAACAGGTAATCAATAATGAAAATCTTAGCTTGACTTACTTCGTTGAATTTTTGAAAGAAGTTAAAAGTAGCAATGCAAGTCTAAGCGTAATGGAAACAATTGAACTAACAGAGAAGCAAGAAGGAGAAATGAAAAAACATCAGCCTGCCAAAAAAATAATTACTGATTATGTTGATTCCTTGAAGATAGTTGCAAAAAAGGAGCTGGAAGGTTCAGAAGAAAAGCAGCTGAAGAATATAGAAGTGTTGAGGGATGAAGGTCTTACTAGAAGAAAGATTGTTAAATTATGTGGGATTGCTAATCTTATTAAAAACCAGAATAAGAAGAAAATGAAAGAATTGATGTCGGACTTTAAAAAGACAAGGGAACTCAATCTCGATGCAATCAGATACAAGAATACTGGAGATATCAATATTAACAAGGTTATTGGCATTTTTGAATCAACCTTAACTAGAACATTAGGGATTGAAACAGAAAACGAACAACCTTCAGATGAAATTATTATTGTTGAAAGTTTTTATGAAGAAGTTTTCGGCAGTCTGATCAAAAAAGGATTTAAGTTCAATAAAAAGCAGTACGACTATTATGCTTCATCTGCTGGACAGATTCGTGATAAGAAAGGTGTTTTCATCAAGAGGTCATCGCTAAATAAGCACAAAACAACCTTAATGTGCGGACTCGATGAAAAGTTGATCAACTCTAAAGGCGGTATGAATATCAATAAATGGAATGCCTATCTAGCTTTATCGAATAGTGCTAGTGCAGTATGGGAAGGGTTCGATATTGATAAAGCAATAGTTGTTCCAGACTTTGAAAATGAAATAGAAGGCCACTTTGACTATATTGATCGTAATACATATGAAATAACTCGGAAGAAGATGACTATTCCAGTCGATCAGACTGATGGCTGCGGAATGATATTGCCAACTGTTGCAGATAAACCATTTCAATTCAGAGCACCATTTATGAAGGGGATGCTAGTACCTTTCGATTTCAAACAGTTTGCAAAAGAGCATGGTAAATCAATTATAAAAGACATTGATGGTCGTGAATGGGATGTGCTGGTAGACGATATTCACATGATCCTTACAAAGTCTCAATTTAAAATGTGGAGCTATTATGGTAACGAAAGGGAAAGTAAGTGGGATCACTACAAACGCTGTTTCAAGGAATACAATTGTGAAGCATCCAAACTAAATGAGGAAGAGGAGAACTTAAAGACAAGTAAGCTTAACTATCAAATGCTTCAAACGTTAACGGACATCACAGACAGCGAAATGACAAGATTAACAAAACTTACGATTAATGAGATCAAAACACTTTATCAGAGCACTGATGCCATGTTAGATGTTATGGGAGCCGTTGAAGAAAATGAGAAAAGAAGCAATCTCCAGGAAGCTCTGTTTGTATATCCTAGCTTATTAAAAGATAATCATGTGAAAGAAACGATCAAAGAAATTAAAGCGAGGATGATCAAGGAAGCTAAAGCAGGAAAAATAAAGTTAAAAGGATCACATCATACTTTCTTAATACCCGACCTGTACGCAGCTTGTGAATTTTGGTTTACTGGTGAGAAAAATCCAAACGGATTAATTGAAGATGGAGAGGTTAGCTGTAAATTATATGAAGACAGCTTAGAAATTGACGTGCTTCGTTCTCCTCACCTTTATAGAGAGCATGGCATCAGATCCAATGTGATAAACGAAAAAACGAAGAAATGGTTCATCACAAAAGGAATCTATACATCAAACAAAGACTCTCTATTTAGGTTATTGCAGTTTGATTTTGATGGTGATAAGGCTCTTGTTGTAAGCGATAAGGAATTTGTCAGTATTGCTAAAAGAAATATGAAGGTTGGCCAACATGATGAAATTCTTCCTCTTTATTATGAAATGGAATCTGCTCAGAAAGATATCATTGAAAACGGCAAAATATATGACAATTTGAGAAGTTCTTTCAAGATCAACATCGGAGAGTTTTCTAATAACATTTCAAAAGTTTGGAATAGCGAAAATGTGAACCTGGATGTAATCAAATGGTTAACGATGGAGAATAACTTTGGAATAGACTATGCGAAAACGTTATACCAGCCAACGAGGGCTACACATGCTAGTAATGAGATTGAAAAGTTCTTGAAAGTTGAAGAAGATGATAAAACAAGAAGGCGAAAGCTGCCATACTTCTTTAAATATGCGAAAGACAAGGAAGAGAAAAACGTTGAAATGCCTAACGGTGCTATGACTGTTGATAAGATAGATATAATTATGCCGACTGCAAGAGAAACGAAAAGAAGTTTTGATAAGGCGTTGGATCCATTAGAGTATAATTACAGACTGTTCTTGAGTCCGAAATTACATAAGAAAAAACCATTAACAAAAGAAAATATTGATAAATTAGATCAACTCCTTAAAGAGTATAAAGAGTTATACAAAGCGAGATATTATGAGAGTTTAAGCGCACCTGATCGTAGCCCTAGATTGCTAGAAAGGATTAGAAGATTAAACGAATGTGTAATGCGTGAATTGAAGATAAATCATGGGGATTCAGATTTATTAAAGATGGTTGAAGTGATCAAAGTGTACAAAATGATGGATACGAATAAATACAGGTTAAGTAATCAAGAGAAAAAGGAAGAAAAGAGATCTGATAAAAAATGGTTTGTGTATAAGGTATTCACTGAGGAACTATTGAATCTAAATGTGACAAAAACTGAAGTGGTCGATATCTTAGTTGAATATCTATTCTTCATTAAGAAGACAAAATTCAAGGATACATTATGGGGATGCTTTGGAAATGATCTCCTGTGGAATCTGAAGACAAATTTAAATGTGATTGCTGAATGTAAAAACCATCATTGTGAAAACAAGTTGAGTGATCTGAATGCCAGAAGACATTACTTATGTGAGAATTGTTATAAAGATCATCGGAAACAGTTGGATGCGGATAGAAAAGCGATTGCGAGAAAAAACAGAAAAATGTCCGCGTGAATTTGATAACAGATTAATGGATGCACGAAGAACCCTTGATACAACAAGGGTTTTTTATATTCATATGAATTTCTATAACCGTATACTAGGGAATAAATAAATCCCTATTTAAAACATAACATAAAAATGAATGATAACGCAATGATTAAATAAATCTTGCGAAAGGAGTCGGGACTAGAATAAATGAATATCGAACGATTTGAACTAAGACAAGCTATGCAAAAAAGAAGAATAACCCAGGTGGAAGCAGCCAAGCATTGCGGTTGTACTCAGTCTCATTTGAGTAAATACTTCACTTTCGAGTGCGAGATTTCAAAAGAAAAATTAAATCGACTTGTCGAATTTGTTTATTCTCGCCCTGAACTCGTATGGAAGAAAAAGTAGCAATTTTTTGGTCGTCACTACAATACCGTTTGTTGCGGAAACAACAAATAAGGGTTGTACCTAGCAATTTCAGCGACCTTATCAAAAATAAATGAATTTGCGCTTTTTGAAGTTTAGTAACCATTTATTTTCTCCTCCAGAAAACGAATGATTAGGTGTGGATTGTAAGATGCAGTCCATTTCCACCGAATGTTACAAACATTTTTATTTCTCCTTTTTGTATGAGTGTTGGGGCGCTATATGCGCTCCTGTATTCGTACAACTAAAAAAATTCAAACGATAATATTTCATATAAATGGATGGTGTAAGCCATGTTTAAACCAAAATGGGGAAACCCAAATCCCAATACAGATTTTCAAAAAATCTATAGCAAAATTGATCCTGCCTTACTGGAACGAGTTGAACAGAATATAAAGAAAGAGATTTCTATGACAAGTTTAGTCCCTCATTGGATAAAGGAGGTGACACGTTTAAATGAGTAATATTGAGCAAAATTTTTTAGATATTTACAGACTGATTTCATCTAATGAAAAGAATAATAGGTTCTTATTCTATAAAGAATCCCCATTATCTTCAGATCATCCCGATGTAACAAATGATGATCAAATCCCCTTGTTAATCTACAGATCCCCTAAAATTGATGATTTAGAAGATGAAAAACCAATTGCTAGAATGTGTATGTACCTAGCGAATGGTACTCCCACAAACAACCTACAAATTCAATCCCAAGATATCATGATTGACATCTATACCAGTATTGATGAAGTGGAACAAATTGAATTAAGAAACTTAAAGATTCAAGATAATCTTGCACAGCTGCTTTTTAATAGCAGAGCAACTGGCTTCGGAAAAATTGTGAATTATAAGCGATTACTAATCCCAAATTCCCCGAATGGATATATCGGTTATAAACTTATTTTTACTTTTGGTACAAGCAAATGAAATCAAATGATTTTATGCAGCTTTTCGGCACTGGGCAACCTGTAAGAACGCCCATTGGGGATTGTCACTTCATCAAGATTAAAGAGTATGTTGATTTTTCTAGTGACCTCCAATTGATGGCAGATAACCAAGATAAAATAGTAGAGTCTATGCGACAGGCCTTGAAAGATAAACTCGATGCCGAAGACATTGAAGAAATGGTTAGTGGTCGTAATTTATTTCAACTAATTTTGATGCATCCGCTGTATTTAGAAGCTTATCAATCTATATTTATTAAGGTTTTCGATGATAAAGAAATCATGTCAAAAATATCGAATGAAAACTTCCTAGAATTGAGAAGTCTTGTCTTGAAGATGCATCTAATCAATGAGGACAAGAAATCTCCAAATTCAGAGATAGAAGAGCTTAATCAGATTTCAAAGGAATTGAAGTCAAGTGATAATGGCGCTGATCTATCAGACATGATTAGTGTGGTTGTAGTAATGACAGGCGTAGACTATTCCACTATTAATGAGTGGTCTCTTTATCAGCTTTATCTTACATATCACCGCATACTCAAAAAAGAAAATCATGATGCGTCTGTTATTTTTGCTACTGTCAGTTCAGAAGTGAAGGTTAATGGATGGGACGATCATATTGACCTATATGCTGAGGAGAAACATCACTTGTCACAAAAAGATTCAGAATCAATTGAAAAATTACTAGGCTGATAAAATCAGTCTTTTTATTATTTAAGGAGTTGTTTATTAGAAATGGCAAAGCAGTCAGTTATACACGAAGTTGGAAAAGTGACAATGAAACAAATCAGTACGGGTAAAGTAATTGGTTCAGCAGTAACACAATTAACATCCCTCGCACAACAAGTTCAGCAGGACTTTTTAAAAGGCGGTTGGGGAAACAAGGATTTATATGTTATTAACTCAAGCAAAGAAGTCTCAGGTAACATTAGGAACGCTTTCTTTGACCTTGATTTCATGGCAATGCAGCAAGGAGTTTCCATTGAGAATGAAACTATTTCCGTTTACGAAGATGAAGTTCTAACAGTTAATGATTCAAATGGTGTTACCTTGACAAAAACACCTTTAGAAGATTCAGAAGTTACATTCACAAATAAAACCAATGGGGAAGTCTATCAGACTGCCGTTTCTGGAACGAGTTATACATTATCCAATACTTTTGCTAAAAAGGGCGAACAAGTTACAGTTCATTACTTAATTGAAGTGGATGCTGAAACTGTTGAAATCAATGGTGATAAGTTCTCAGAGAACTATTACTTAGAACTCCATACACTTGAATATGATCCAATTACATCTAAAGTATTCAGTGACTTATACATTCAGTTGCCTAAAGTTAACTTCTCAGGCGAGTTTGATATGTCTCTTGAGGCTGGACAGGCCTTTACACCAGAGTTAGGTTATAGAGCGCTTGCGGATGACGATGGGAAAATCGGACGTTTTGCAAGAGTTAAGCGTAATGAAGATGGCTCAAAAGGAGCAGCACCTTCTGCACCTGGCAACTCAACGCCTGACGATGGTGGAGACTTAGGAGATTAATTTACTTGGGTGTGCGATTAAATGTTGCACACCCCTTAATAATTCACACAAAAAGGAGAATGAAAAATGACGACAAAAGCAGTGAATTTAACAACATTAGGTGAACTCACCAAGAAATATGATGAGAAAAAGAAGGTTCAACTGAATGATGAGTTCCACCTTTATATTTATCCAGAGTTTGCGCCCAGTAAAATTGCGGAAGTCCTTAAAGAGTTAAATACCGATTACTTTAATGGAGATAAAAATGGTTTGAAGATTGATGAAGTTGCTATGACGGATTGGTTGTATTTCTTGATCATCAAGAAGTTTACAAACCTTAAAATCCCAAACAGCCTGAAATCTAAAATGAGTGCGTATGTCAACTTAGTCGATAGTGGGTTGATGGGACAGATTATGATGTCATTTCCCGAAGAAAGTATTCAGAAGGTGTTTGATCATATCAAGAGTGTTGAGGATGCTGTAGATCAGCTTGTTGAAAGCGATTTGGATAATAAGACGGAGCAAGTTATTAAAGCGTTAGATGAGCTGTAAGACACGTTAAATACAGTGGAATTAAAATTAGAGAGGATTGATTTAAGGATGTTTAAAAAGAACAAAAACAAAGAAACAATTCTTATGGATTGTGATAAATGTTTAGTGAAGCGATGTAGTACACCAGAAGGAATCTTAGAAACAGTATCTCATCTATGTCGTATTCTAGGCGGAAAGTATTCGTTCCAACGGTGTGATTCCTGTAAAGAAAACAACGCGCAACTGGTTGACATTGATAGTTTCAAAAGAGTTACCAAAGAAATGTTAGATCATATTGCCAAGCTAGAGTTCGAGAATGATCAATTGGCCAATCATAGATTAGACCCGTTTTATGAACCAAGTGAAGAAGTGAAAGAAACTGTTAACAATATCATTGATGAATTTAATGATGAATTGTTAACAGTTGTTTTAAAGACTAGAGTGACAGAAAATGATTAATCATAAAATTTAGATCTAAAACCCTCTATGGTTTTTAAGAAATTGTCGACAAAATCCTCTTCGAGAATAAATGTATCAGGGCTGTTATTATATTCAATTTTAACAAACCCTTTTAAGTTGACATTTTCATTCATTTCCCCGTTTTCATGGGCTATGGCATTTCTAACCTTATTATAATCTTTAAGCAGTTTCCATTCATTTGTCTGAAAAGGTTTGTCAATAGAGCAAATTTTACTTAGATAGAGATGAGCTCTTTTAATGCCACTTCCATGCATATCTTTATAGTTTACCTTATGATCTTGTTCTAGTTTAAATTCTATGTATAGTTGATTTAGATAATATTCAAAAATAAAAAAAGTTTGAGTGAAAAGTCCTTGTCTGGTCAATTGCGGAAACCAAACGTTATATTTATTATATGAATCTACATCGAAATGATCTTCATAATATTTCAACTCTTCTTCTTCTGTTAACGATGAAGTGTTTTCTTTTAAAAGTCGATCGTTCTCTAAAGATATTTTGGAATGATTAAGCTCTAACTCTTCATAAAACTTTTTAATCTTTTCTAATTCCATTGTTAATCTAAATTCTGCCGCATTTGTAAATTGATACATTCTATCACCTTTGAGTATTATTTAGAGTTTATGTGTTAGTATTTAAAATTGATTGGAATAATCATGTAATGAATATGGTTACTTTAATAAATCTACAAAATCTCTTACTGTTTTTAAACATGACGGAACGAAAGTTTCATCTAAAGTGAAGGTAAATATCTCTGAATTTTTGTATGAAATAATCAATCCAGGTAAACTTTTTATTTCACCTTCAGTATTTTTAGCTGTTGAATTTGCGTGTGCTATGGCATTTCTTGCTTTACCGTAATTTGAAATATCCCTCCATAGGTGGCTACTGAAAGGGCCTGTGATTTGGCCATGCTTTGTTAAATATATTTTCGCTCTTTTAATTCCTCTACCCTCGATATCTTTTAAACCCACATCTATATCAAGAATCTCTTGGCAAAGCTCACATTTTTTGTTCAAATAGTTTTCAAATAAAAAATATATTTGAAGGAAAGTATTCTGTCTCAATAAATTAGCGTGTGTTTTTTTGTAATACTCTTTTTTAGCAGAAAATTCTTCGATGTACTCATCTATTTCTTCATTAGCTAATCCATCTTCACTAGCTTTTAAAGCATTTCTAAGTTGTTCACTGTATTCATTTTGTGATTTTTGATTGTATTGTTCCATTTCATAGTAGTAATCTGATACTTCATTTAGTTGAATTTCTTTAAAAATCATATTGTCAAGAATATGACGAAATGAAGGTTTTGACATAATTAGTCACCCTATTCTATTTAGTAGGTAAACTATAATAAAAAAACAAAAATTTGTAAATAAAAAGGTGTGTAAAGCGAAATATGTTAGATGAAAGAAAGATTAAATCGATCTCGTTAATTGCTGAAGGAAGGATGAAAATGCAGGAAATTGCTGATGAAATTGGAGTCAGTCGTAATGCATTATACCTTTGGAGAAAAGATAAAGAATACTTACAGGAGCTGGACAATGAGATACAAAACTTCAAACTTTTAGCACAGCAAGAGAGAAGCGCAAGAGCTAAGAATTGGTTTAAAAAATTGGAGAATATCGGCATGGATGATAGTCAAAAGACTAAGGATCAGCTAGACGCACTCAAAACGCTGCTGGCATATTCAGAAGGTACTCCAACATCTAAGGTTGAAATTACTGAAACAAAGTCTAATGAAGTAGATAAAGAAACAATCGAAGATGAAATTAAAAAGTGGAAGAAATCTAAGGAAGAACAATAAAAACCCTCATCTATATTATACCATAGAGAGGGTTTGTTGTTTCTTTTTAGCTCTAATTAGTGTGCTCTTGCTTATGCCTGTCAGCTGTTCAACTTGTTTATACGAATGATCGTTTAATAACTCAAGAGCGTGCTGTATTTGCTTCTTTGAGAACTTATTCGGTCTTCCTTCTCTAAAGTCCTCGCTTTGCTTCGCACGTGCTTTTCCTTCTTGTGTACGTTCTACAATCATATCCCTTTCAAACTGAGCAAAAGAGCTCAAGATGTTAAATATCAAGCGGCCTGTAGGCGTATCCTCAACGAGTCCCATATTCAAAACGTGAACTTTAATTCCTTTATCAAACAAATCTTCAATTACATCAATTGCATCTTTAGCTGATCTTGCAAACCGATCAAGTTTAGTTACTACTAAGGTGTCTCCTTTGTGTAATTGTGATAGTAAGGCATTAAATTGGGGGCGTTCAACTTCCTTTTGGCGTGTCCCTGTGAATTTCTCCTGATAAATCTTTTCGCAACCTTCCTCTTTCAATTGTTCGATTTGACCTGTTAAGTCTTGACCTTGTGTACTTACACGAGCATAACCATATTTCATATTGAGCACCCCTTTTTAAGTATGTATTTATGACACTAAGTTATGACACCTTTTGATACCTTAATTATACTGGGTGTCTTAAGTGGTGTCAATACTTAAAAGTTATGACACCGATATTACTTGAATTCATTTTGGAATCACATAATTGTAGGCAGATTATAAGAGTGTTTAAAGCTCGATATAGAAGCGATAGAACAGTTGATACAAATATATCTCGAAGTAGATAAAGAGGCTTAGACAGGAAGCTGATAGGCTTTAACCCCCACCTTTCTGTTTGAGAAAATGCCCTTTTAAACGATAGCAGGGTACAAATTTTTTGCAGTATTTTTCAAAATTTCGAGGTGATAGAAATAACCAAATCAATAAACATAAACACATCTGAAAATAGGATGTTTTTATATGAATATTTAGTCAAACAGGCAATAAGAGAGAATATGACTGAAACAGAAGCAGAAGATTTCGCATCTCATATGATGATGAAACGTGCTGAGGATTTATTCACATATCATGGATTAGCTTGGGAATTAGGTCAGAAAAATCTTGAATTCTTCTGTTTATTTTTCCTGCAAGATACATTTAGAGCGCCTGATACGTCTGAAATAGCTCCTATTCATAGAGAGATATGGGAAGACATTGAAGGAATGCTTTTGCGTAATACGCATGATAAGCAATCGTATATTCTTCCGAGGGGAACAGGTAAAAGTGCCTTCGCAAACTTACCAGCTGTTTCTTTTTCTGTTGCAAATAAGCTTAGAATTTTCACATTAGTATGTTCATCGACTGGTGACCTTGCTGAAAAGTTTATTAAGCAAATCAAAGAAGTGTTTGTAGGCAACGTTTATATTGAGTCGTGCTATGGCAAGCTTTTAGATCCCACGAACAAAAAATATATCTGTAATTCTTCGCAACTTGAGTTCACAAATGGAACGATGGTTGAAAGTATCAGTAGTAAAACAGATATGAGGGGTAGGAAGTACGGAAACACTCGGATTGAGTTAGCCATTTTAGATGATTACCAAAACAATGACGATTGTGCTACGGATGCAAATAGAGAGAAAAAATGGAGTCGTTTTTCTTCAGATGTTAACTTTGCATTCCAAAAACCACAATTTGATGAAAATGGGAAAATGGTTAGACAAGGCGGCATTATGATTGGATGTGGAACAATTCAGCATCCAGAGTGTTTCTATAGTAGGCTTCAAAAGTTAGCTACGTGGCAGGTTCGCAAAGAAAAAGGGATTCTTGTAGATGACATTGATGAATTGTTTAATTCTGGTCTATGGGCTGAATTTAAAGACATTCTTTCAGATTCTAAAAATGAGAACAGGCTGCAACATGCTAAAGAGTTTTATTATCAAAATGAAAAGGAAATGAAATTTCCGATTCTGTGGGAAAGTTACTGGAAACCATTAGAAATGGCTCTTGCTTATTATGAAAACCCAGTTGCATATAACCAGGAAGTCCAAGGTGTTATCACCTCTACTGGGCAAAAGAAATTCAAAACTATCATTACTGAATCTGCTGAGAAAATTGAAAGTCATGACTTTGTTAAAACCATGCTTTCTATTGATCCAGCAGGGACACGAAACAAACAAAAGAAGAAAAAAGACTATTACGCTTTTGTTGTAGGTAGTATATCAGATATGAATATCAAATACGTTCGTAAAGGTACTGTCTTTAAAGGTGAGTATGAGGATTACATGGCTTGCACGTTGAAGTTGCTCAAACAATATCCCGACATTACTTTTGTCAACATTGAGAAAAACGTATATAACGGAGCGGATGTAATTCAGCTTCAAGAATTAGTTAAAAATGATCCTGAATTATCTGGCAGGAATATCGAGTGGTTGAATAATGCCGTTACTAAAAACAAGGATGACAGAATCAACACTATTGTCGGTGATGTAAATATGGGAAGAATCATTTTTAATGATGAGGATGAAGAGGCCATTCAACAGCTCAAAGATTTCGCCGGAGCGGATTTCTCTGCTTATGACGACTTTCCTGATGCAGTTGCAGAATGGTCTAAAAGAATAAATGAAGTAGAAGACGTAGGGTATGTTAAATCAATACCTAAGAGCTGGTTCTTCTAAAGAGGTGTATGAGTATTTTTGATAAAGAAGAAATTATAAATAAGCTGCTTGATGAATTAAAATTGACTAAACCTAATTATGATAAAAAGTGGCGGTATTATAACGGTGATCACGACATTCTTCATAAACGTATTGCAAATGACCCAATGAAAAATGATATGAGGGTTTATTTTAACTATTGCAGGAAGATGGTTCAAAACAGTGTGGGATATTTGTTGGGTAAACCAGTTAGTTACAATTCTAAAACTGACAACAAAGAATTTCTAAGCTTGATTGATTACAACTTTAATACATGGGAACACAATCATAACATTAAATTAAAAATTATATCTTCGATTAATGGTCATGCTTATGAGGTTAGCTTCATTAATAGCGAAGGGGATTTTCAATGTGCTGTATACCATCCATCTGAAATGATTGTGCTTCACGATAATTCTGTTGAAAATAGGATTACTTTAGCTGTTCGAAAATATAAAGTGAAATTTGATGACAGTGAGTACATTGATGTCTGGGATGACACCCATTTTCGAAATTATAAGATTAATGGTGGTGCTTTTGAACTTTTACAAGAAAAGCCACATAGGTTTTCTCGTTGTCCAGTAAGAGAATTAAAGAATAACGATTCTAAGAAATCTACATTTGAAGATATTATGAAGATTATTGACATTTACAATGCTATCCTGTCGGTGTCAGCTCAAGAAATCATGGATCATCGTAACTCTTATCTCGTGTTTAAAAACTGTAATATTACAATGAAAGACGCTAAAGAGATGCGGGAAAACGGTATTATTCAGTTGCCTAATGCAAATTCTGAAGTGAAGTGGCTTACAAAAGACATCAATGCTACTTTCTTAAAAGACGTACTTCAATTGTTTCAAGATGAAATCTACGCTCAAAGTCATCAAGTTAATTTAAACGAGAATTTCCAAAGTAATACTTCAGGAGTAACAATTCGTTTAAAGCTTCAAGAGCTTGAAAACCAATCAGCTATCAGTGAGTCAGACTTTGATCAGTTGTTAAAATCAAGGCTCAAACTTTTCTGTGAATATTTAGCGCTTAAAGACATCAAAAATAGGAAGTTTGATTATAAAGATATTGCTATCTCCTTCACACGAAATGTTCCAGTTGATGATGTTGCCAATGCTCAAATGGTAGCTGCATTGAATGGAATAGTTCCTCATGAAGACCTTCTATCTCGATTATCTTTTATCTCAAACCCCTCTGCAGCATATGAAAAGCTTCAAAAACAACTAGAAAATAGCAAAGATACGACAGCTGGTAAACCAGATGTTTTAGTAATACCAGCACAAGAAGACCCTGTTGAACCAACAGGGTTTTAATTATGCTTTAAAATTGGGAATCCTGCGAGCGGTTAGGGCAGGGATGTATGAATGTGGGTTATACATACAACAAAATAGACTTTATGGCGAGCACATAAAGGCAAATTAAACGGAGTGATACATATGAATTTAGAAGAAGTAAAACAGTTTTTAGAAACTGACGATGGCAAGAAGTATCTTCAACCACGTTTAGATCAACATTTTACAAAAGGGTTAGAAACGTGGAAAGCTAATAATTTGGATAAGCTAGTTGATCAAAAGGTTAAAGAACTCAATCCAACTAAAAATCCACTTGAAATCAAAGTTGAAAAATTAGAAAAAACTCTCAAGATGAAGGAGATCAAAGAAAAAGCTTTAGAGAAGGCTCACCAAGATGGTCTACCGACTCAATTAATTGACTTTTTCCTATCTGATGATTCTGAGAAAACAGAAGCTAATCTCAATATTTTTAAAGATGTTTTCGATCAACATTTGCAAAGTAAGACAAAAGAAAGACTTAAAGAAGATGGCATTGATCCAAAAGGCAGTCTACAACAACCAAAAACATTTACTATTGAGCAGTTAGAAAGCATGTCTGAAAAAGAATATTTGGAAAATGAAGAGGCTGTTCTTCAGCTTCTTACATCACAAAATTAATTATAAAAGGTTAAGGTGAATTAAAATATGGCATATGAAAAGTTTTTCCCAGTTGTTTGGTCAACTAATTTAAACAAAATGTACAAAAAATCTTTAGTGTACGGGAATCTTGTTAATTCGGATTATCAAGGCGATGTGAAATACGGAAGCACCGTTAAGATGAACACGCTAGGTAAAGTAACAATTGGAAAGTACACAGAAAAGGATGGGGTAGGTGACCCAGAAGAACTTGATGCTGAACAAATGGAGCTTAAAATTGATCAGAGAGATTTCTTTAACTTTAAAGTTGAAGACATTGCTGCAGCTCAATCAAATATTAATATTCTAAAGGAAGCTATGACAGAGGCTGCTTTCGGAATCGCTGAAAACGTAGATAAGTTTATCGCCAATTTGTACACTGGAGTAGATGAGAATAATATTATTGGTACTGATGCAGAACCGCAAGGAGTTCATTCAGGAAGCCTGTATAACCATTTGGTTGATTTAGACGTAAAGCTATCTGAAGCAAATGTTCCTAAGAAAGATAGATTCGTTGTTATTCCAGAAGCGGGTTATGGAATGCTACAAAAAGACGCACGTTTCACTAAATTTCCTGAAGTTCTATATGACGGATATATCGGGAATGTTAGTTCTTTAAAAGTTTACACTTCTAACAATTGTCCTGTAGTGGATGGCAACTATAAGATTATGGCAGGTCATCGATCAGCAATTACCTTTGCATCGCAACTGAATAAGGTTGAATCATTCCGTCAAGAAAAACACTTTGCGGATGCAGTGAAAGGGTTAAATGTTTATGGAGCGAAATTGGCGAAACCGAAGGGGATCGCTTTATTAACTGCTAAATTTGAAAACTATTGATAAGAGAGGGGATTCCCTCTCTTTTTTTAAAACAAAGGAGCATGATATATTTGTGGATTAAAAATAAAGTTACAGGTTTGGTATGGAATGTAACAGAGGATCATTATGAATACCTTATTGAGAATTCGGATTATGAAAAATACACAGAAAAAAAGACTAAGAAAGCCAAAACTAAAGTTGAAGAGAATGAAATGGCAGGTGGAGACAATGAATCGACTTAAAGATTTTAAGACTTTAATTGATGAAGAAGTTGATGACACTCTTTTACAGCTCTATATTAATGATGCAGAAAACTTCATACTAAATCATTGTAACTTAGATGAAATACCTAATCGATTATATTCAGCCCTTCTAAATATCGCAGTTTTTAAATTTAGACTGAGAGGATATGAAGGTGTCAAAAAAGAGGCTATGGGAGCTGTCAACGAATCGTTTCATGAAACGATTCCTGCCTATATTATTAATGAGTTGGATGACTATAATAATAACAATCAAACAGTTAAGTTGCTGTAAAAGGCCATATCATGAATTTTAAAAAAACCTTCTACAAAATAGATATTGAGACTGTCCCAACTGGAAAGATTAATGAGATCACTGGGAAACCAATCATGGAAAAGGTAGAGAAATTTACTCCATACAAATGTGAATTCCAGCCTTTAGATGAAAAGATGTATCAGTCTGCCTTAGGAAGATTTCCAGATGTCACAGATTTACTGATTTGTAGGCCTTTGAAGTTTTTGCAAACAGGAGCAGAGATAGTGTACAAAGACATTAAATATGAAGTTCTTTACCGTCCCAGAGATTGGGGAAAGCATATTGAGGTATTTGTAAAACCGAAAAAATAATGAAAAGAAACGCTTCGACTACATTTTCGAGGTGTTTCTTTTTTTTATTTTTGTTTTATTACAAAAGGAGATGTAAAAGTGAGTGAGCAATTAAAAATTATTGTTACACCAATGGCTGACACCTCGAAAAAATCAGTCGATCAAATAAACAATCAAATTAAACAGTTGCAAGGCAAAGTAAACGGTCTTAAATTAGACATCGATCTTGTTAAAGATGTCTTAAAGAGTCTTGAAAATATTTCAAAGCGCTTTTCGGAGAATCAACGTAGCTTAAAAGATTACAACGCAACCATTAAAGAGTATGAGACTGTTTTTAAAAATGCAGATGGATCAATTAAAACAGTCAATCAGAAAATAAAGCAAAATGGAGAAATCCACGAAAAAACTCGAAAAGTCATTGATAATACAACAAAGAGTTTAAGAGAAGAAGCTAAAGAAGTAGCGAAGCTTACTCAACTTACGGAGCGACTTGGACAAAAACAAAAAGAAGTAAACAAAACTGACGGCTCTGGCAGAAGAACAGGAAAAGTCGAAAGGTACAAAAATGGCTTTGATGATGTTACATACGCCTCTGATAAAAATGGCTTAAAATCTGTAAAAACAGTAACTAATTACGACCAGCAGCGAAAAGCTGTTGATACGTTACATGATTCTTTGGAGAAATTACGCCAAAAAGGAATAGTATCAGATGTTACTTTGACATCTTTAGGTAAGAAACTAAACCTTGCTCAAAGTGCAAATGAAATTGAGGCGCTTCGTGGGAAAATAAAGCTTTTAGATGATAAGTCAGCAGCAGTAGCAAAGACTCAAGAAATACAGCGGCAAATTCAGTTATATCAACGGCTTGCTGCAGTTAGAGCCAGTAAATTAACATCCCAATATGGTTCGTCTATAAGTGATACAAACTCACAAGCAATTCAGCAATATCTTTCTTCAGTAAATGCTTTAACCAGTCGCACACCTAAGCTTCAAAACCAGATGCAGAGCTTAAATGTTCAGTTCAGAGAGCTTTCAGCAAATGTAACTAACTCAGCTCAGAACATTAATACATTTGGCCGTAGGTTAGGCGAAGCATTTGCAAGGATGCCAGCCTATTTAATTACTGGATCGATATTCTTTGGTGCAGTTAGCGGCCTAAAAGCTATGGTCGATAATGCTATCATGCTTGACTCGAAAATGACTGAAATCCGAAGAGTAATGGACGCTCCTGATTATAAGTTTAATGAGTTGTTGCAGCGTTCAATTGATCTAAGTAATGAATTGTCTAATAAAGTAGCTGATGTCCTTACTATGACATCAGAATTTGCCAGACAAGGTTATAAAGGTGACGAACTCCTCTACCTAACTAAAACCTCTCAAGTCCTTCAAAATATCTCACAACTTCAACCTGAAGATACCGTTAAGGCTCTTACATCAGCAATGGTCAACTTCGGTATAGCTTCAAAAGATTCCCTCAAAATTTCTGATGCTCTAAATGAAGTCGATAACAACTTCCAGACATCTTCACTAGATTTAGCTCAGTCAATGCGTAAATCAGCAGCGGCAGCAAAAGTTTATGGTGTAAGTATGGAGCAATTACTTGGTTATACAGCGAGTATTCAATCAAGTACAAAAGAGTCGGGTAACGTTACTGGAAACGCCCTAAAAACAATTTTTGCTAGGATTCAGACGAACAAACAAGCAGTTTCAGCTTTAGAAGGAATAGGGATAGCTGTTAAAGATGCAGGTGGGGAAGCTATACCTGTTGCGGATATCTTAGAAAAACTAGCTGGAAGATGGAAAACGCTGTCTCAAGCTCAAAAGCAACAGCTAGGTATTACAATCGCTTCTCAATTCCAAAATACAAGATTCTTAGCGTTAATGGAGAATTGGGAAACAGCTACTAAAGCAACTTCAATGGCCATAAACAGTCAAGGTAGCTCGATGAGGGAGCAAGAAAAATATTCTCAATCGTTAGAAGCTAGGTTAAACAATCTCTCCAATAAGTTTGTAGAGCTTTCTGAAGCTGCAAGCAGGGCTTTTATTAGTGATGGTCTAATCGCTGCTACTGATGTATTAGGCGACTTGTTAGCTGCAATTTCAGGAGTAGTCAATTCCATTGGTTTTCTTCCTACGGCTTTCCTAACAGCTAATGCAGCGGTATTTGCGTTTAGTAAGACAGCTAGAGCTATGCAGACGGCCTTAGTATTTGGCGTAGGTGCTTTGAGTGCAAGTCAAAAAGCTTTATTAGGCGTTGAAGCAGGGATGTCTAGAGCGGCACTAGCTACAAAGGCTATGACTGTAGCTTGGAGAGGATTAATGTCTGCAACAGTAGTTGGAGCAGGTTTGATTTTGATTGGAGTAGCCCTAGAAAAGATTGTAGGAGCATACTCAGACGCTAAAAAAGCTAGAGAAGAATTTGAACAAACTCAAAATACAAATATTGAAGCACTTACAGTCAATAAAGATCAAACAGAAGAATTAATTAAGAGATATAAGGAATTAGATCAATCTAGGCGTGATGGTGGCCTTACAACAACGAATGAGCAAGAGTATCTAAAGATAACCCAAGAGTTAGCCAATCTGTTTCCTGCTCTGGTGGAGGGTGTAGATTCAACAGGAAGAGCGCACCTAGTTTCTGCTGAACGAGTTGATAAAGAGACTGAAGCCGTTAGAAATTTAATCAAAGCAAAAAAAGAAGAAATTAAAGTTAAAGCTTCTGACACTGCTCAAGATTCGATTAACAAAATCAAAGAATTAAATAAAGAATTAGAGAAGAAACAAAAAGACTTAGACAATCCATTTGTATCTGACAATGCCTTCATTAATGCAAAAGCACCTATATCTAAGACAGATGTGGATAGAGCTAAAATCAAAACGGAAATGGAGTCCATTCGTCAGCAAGTAGTAAGCGCTTCTTATGAAATGAAAGACAAGATCATTGAAACTGCTGAAGCGTTTAGTAAATTAACAATTAGTACGAGCTTAAAAGACCAGATTAAGCAGGTTGTTGATGCACTTAATCTTGATGAATTGACTGATCCTAAAGATGTTGAGGAATTTGAAAAGAATTTAGGTAGAATACAGGATGCGTTACAAAGAGCATTAGACGATAGTGACTCAGGTGGGTTTGAAAAAGCCAAAGAAGATTTAGAGGCATACCTGTCTAAATACCAGGTATCAGGTTCAAGCATTGATATCATGAGTATCAGCATGGACAAGTTAAAAGGTGTAGTTAATGACACATCTGTTACCTATGACGAATTTGGCGATGCAGTGGACGAAACAGGTAGCAAAGTAGCAGATTTAAGCAGTCGCCTTAAAGAAGCAGCAGGGGATACCAATGCAATTAAAGATGCACTTAAAGACGTTATATCTTCTGGTCAGTTTGATTTATTACCTGAAGCCTTTGGAGATATCTATGATCAACTTGCTGATCAAGTTTCCCCTCTAAATGGTTTGTTAGAAAAGATGGCCGAAGGTAAAAACATTTCTGCTACTGAAGCCACAAAACTGATGCAAAAAGAAAAAGATTTGATTGGCGCAATTAAAATTGAAAATGGCGTTGTAAGCATAAATAGAAATGCAGTTGTTAAACTTCGTGACGCTAAGATTAAAGCGTATAGAGATATGGTTGAGTTTAGTAACCAACAAACAAAGAACGAAGTAAACAACTCTATTAAGAAGATCAATGGCTATGGTTTTGAAGTGAGATCTCTTAAGACTCTCCAGGATGCTAAAGCAAGTTTAGCTGACATCGACAAAGAACTTGGTAAAACTTCTGGAATGGGTGAATTATCAGAAGAAAAAGCTGAAATGCACGCAACAAGAGAAAGGCTACAAGGCCTTGTTGATCTCACAAAAGAGATGGACGATTTCAGTAAATTGGCATCAGCAAGCCTCGGAGAAGTTGGCACATCAAACGAAAATCTATCTGACTCAACTGACAAAGCTTCAAAATCAACGAAAGATTCAATCTATGTTGCAGACAAATATAAAGAAGCATTAGAGCGAGTCAATAAGCAGATTGAAGAACAAAATAGAAAGACTAATGACTATCCTAAGTGGTCACAGAAATATCGTGATTCAATTAAGAAGGAAATCAAGGCGTTAGAAAGAAAAGAAAAGCTTCTTAAGAGTCAAATTAAGTTACTTAAAGAGCAAATTAAATCTGGCTACATTGCTCAAACGGGTATTGTTGATTCTTCTTCATCCTACTCCCCTTCTAGTTCTTCATATTCTGCTTCAGGTGGTTCTTACTCTGGTAAGTACTCAAACATAATTAATCAAGCTGCATCGAAATACAATGTTCCAGCTGCGTTAATCGCTGCTGTTATTAAACAAGAATCTAACTTTAACCCTAATGCTCGTTCACATGCAGGCGCAACAGGATTAATGCAACTTATGCCTGCAACAGCTAGAGGTCTAGGAGTTAAGAATTCTAAAGATCCTTATCAAAACATTATGGGTGGTACTAAGTACCTTAAACAAATGCTTGATAAATTCGGGTCAATTGAAAAGGCATTAGCGGCATACAATGCGGGGCCTGGTAATGTAACGAAGTATGGCGGCGTACCACCTATTAAAGAAACGCAAAATTACGTTAAGAAAGTAAACAACTACTTTAAACAAATGGGTGGTTCACTATCCTCTAGTGGTGGATCGGCTGCTGGTTACTATGACTCAATGAGAAGAACATCTCATTTCGGTCAGCAAGAAAAAGGTTTACGCTCTGCTCCTCATAAAGGTTTAGACTTAGCTGCTAAATCTGGCACTCCTATTAAGTCGCTAAAATCTGGGAAAGTCCTCACTGCCGCATACTCTAAATCTGCTGGGTATTGGGTTGTCGTCCAACAAGATGATGGTACCGTAGCTAAGTATATGCATATGCAAAAAGGTCTTAATGTTAAGGCTGGGCAAAAGGTTCAAGCTGGGCAAACTCTCGGTAAGATGGGAAGCACTGGTCGTTCTACTGGTACTCACCTTCATATGCAGATTGAGAAAAACGGTAAAGCGATTGATCCAGAAGCATATATGCAACAAATTGGATCTGACTTGTCTAGTTCTGAAGCTGAACGCCAACAAGCTATTTCCCAAGCTAAATCTGACTTACTTGGACTTGAAGGTGACCTATCTTCTGTTAAAGACCAAATTCAAGATTTACAATATGAGCTTGTCCAGTCAAAGCTTGATGAATTTGAAAAACGTAAATCTGATTTAGAGTTGAAAGTTGCTCAAAACCAATCTAAAGCAAGCCGCTATCTCAACGATAGTGCTCAGTTTAGAAAATATACAAATGAACAACGTAAAGCAGTTGAAGCACAACAAAAGATTCAGAGTCAAAAAGTAAGTTGGATTAACAAAGAGCTAAAGCAAAATAAACAATTAAACGCTGCTCAACGTGATCAATTACGTGAAGAATTAAAACAAGCTAAACTTGATCTTATCAGTATCAAAGATCAGGTTTATGAATTACAAGCTACTATTGTTCAATCTAAAACTGATCAAATTCTTAACAATATTGATAAGTCAGTCAAAAAGACTGAATCAAAACTTAAGAATGTTGATATTAAGATTCAAACAACTGAAGAAGACAAGGATAAAGTTAAGTACTATAGTCAGCAAATCAAGCTGATTCAGCAGCAACAAAAGGAAGCTGCAAAGTACATAAAAGATTTGGAGAAACAAAAGAAAGCAGCTAAGGGTTTCCCTGAAATCCAAAAGCAAATATCTGACGAAATCGCTTCTTGGAAAGATAAACAAAAGGATTTCAACCTAGAGCTATATCAAACCAAGAAAAGCATCAAAGATATTTATAAGTCACTTGCAGATGAAGTTGTCTCTATCTACAAAGAGATGTATGAGAAAATGCGAGATATCGAGCTTGAAGCTCTTCGTAAAGCTACTCAAGACATCATTGATGGCATTGATAAAGAAGATGATGAAGCTAAGTTCCAAAAGGATTTAAAAGATCGTCAGGAAAGCATTCAAAAGCTTTTAGATCAGATAAACCAATATGCGCTCGATGACTCTGAGTTTGGTAAGTCAAAGGTTAAAGAGCTTACCGAACAGATGCAAAAAGAACAGCTTGATTTAGATCAATTCCTAAAAGATCGTGAAAACTCCAAACGTAAAGAAGCGCTACAAGATCAACTTGAAAAAGACGAAAAATCAATCAATACAAAATATGATGATCTTGTTAACGATGAACGTGGATTCAAAGATTTAGAAGGAAAATTGATGGACGGTAAGATTAGCGATATCAATAAAAAGCTTTCTGAGTTTACTAAATTCATCAATTCAAATATGGAGTCCATCGGTAAGTCTATTTCTAACAATTTGATTGATAAGCTTAAAGAGGCTTCAAATGCTTTAGGAGTTGTTGTTAAGGGAAATACAACTGGACAGAAGATCGCTCGTTTTAAGACTGGTGGATCAGTTGGTAAAGTTCCAGCCCAAGGCGCTTTAGCTGTAGTAGATGATGGGGAAATTGTCCTCAATAAACAAGACTCAGTTAATATGCTTAAAGCTGTAGAGCTACTTAGAGAAACAAAGGTAGAAGATCGAAGTATGGGTGCAATAGCGAAGAGCTACGAGTCAATCCGTAGTATGTTTAACAACGTTGCTTCTTCAGTAGCTATCCCAAGACTTTCTGTTCCAGGATTTGAAGTGTCAGAGTCTAAGAATGTTACGAACAATTATTCAGTGAATATGCACATTGATAAAATGGTTGGTGATGAAAAAGGGGCTAATAATGCATTGCAAACAATTCGCAAAGGGTTAAAGCAAATGAAAGGTAAAGTATAAGAGTCTGTTAATCAGGCTCTTTTTTTACAATCTAAAGGAGTTGTAATAGATAAAAGATGAATCTAGAAGAATTCACTTTCAAACCAGGTACGCTTAAATTAGAGCTATGTAGAACAAATAAAAAGAAGATCGCAAATATTGTTGATTTCTCGAATGCTTCAGCCAACCTAAATCATGCTACCATTAATGATCTAACATTTAATATCCCTCTTAAAGCTAGATATGGTGATGAAATTAAACCAAACCACGTTGCTCAACTTATCAGGGAATGGTACTTGATTAAGGCCACTTTCTTAAATCGAACTGAATATTATGTAATAGATAGTATTACTGATTCGACAACTCAAGAAAAATCTGAGATTCAGGTTAATTGTCAGCTCACTCCTTACATGTTAAATAAACCAAAAATCAGGCAATATGAAGGTATATCAAAGAATCTCCAGGAAATTGGTGAGGTTTGTCTTAAGGGAACTGGTTGGACTATTGGAGAAATTGAAAGCACGCTTAATGAAAAAAGACGATCATTTTCTATCGGATCAATTACATCAAGATTCGATTTTTTAAGGAATATTTGTGAAACGTTTGACGCTGTACCTGTATATGACACTATTAATGATAGAGTATCCTTCTTTGAAAAAAACAACATATCTAAATTTAAAGGTGTTAAGATATCATCTCACAACTTCATGATTGATATGACGGATACTAGAAGCATGGACGAAGTAGTGACAAGATTACACGTCACAGGAAAAGACGGTATTGTTATCAACTCTATAAATCCAACAGGGCAAGGGTATCTTGATGATTTCAGCTTATTTTTGAGACCATTCCAACGTGACGATAAAAGAAATGTATTGAAGAAAAGTGCTTATATGAGCAATGAGCTTTGTCATGCTTTATTAGATTACAATGAACTTGTCGACAAAGAATCCAAAAAGTTCAAAACAATGTTGGATGACAAAAAGAAAATCGAAGCCAAAAAGACTGCTCAAGAGAATGAGCTATTCGTTCTTAAAAACCTTGAGTTGCAGCAAATTTTAGATCGAATTGAAGTGGTTAAAGAGACTGATGGAGACACTAAAGATTTAATAAAGCAACGAAATGCAAAGCAAAAAGAAGTTGATACAAAAAAGAATGAAATCGATAAAACCGTTTCTGAGATTTCCACGTTAAACAGTCAGATTGAGCAGCTTAGAAAACGACTAGATATGAGCAACTTTCTTGGCGAAGATATGTCCAATGAGCTGTCCAAATTTATACTTGAAGATGAGTGGACTAACGACAACATTTTTGATGAAACGGAGCTATATGAAAAAAGCTACGAAGAGCTGGAGAAACGGAAATCACCTCCTATCGACATTAAGACAAACATAGTTAACCTATATAATGCAGTAAGTGAAAAAGATTATTGGGATAGGATTTCATTAGGTGACATAATTAGAATTCAAAACAAAGAGTTCGGAACTGAATATAGAGCTACTTTAGCTGGAATGAGCTTGAATTTTGATGATTCATCTATATCAGTTACTATCACAAATGGAAAAAAGGCTAAAGAAGAAGATGACTTCATTCAATTGTTTTATAAGGCTGATAAAGCATCTACTGAATTCAACACTCGTAAGATTGACTATGATCGGCTTGCTACTAACTACAATGCACGTAATGATCGTATTTCAATTCCTCCTTCTCCTCCAACCATAGGAGTGAAATCCATATCGCACAAAGTAAATGAAAATGGCTCTGTTGATATTTCAGTGTCATGGAATTATCCAACCTCTGATGAAGATAAATACAATATAGATGGTTTCATCGTACACTGTTATCCTGATACATATTCAGACACTTACTTATTTGGTGCTTCGTTAGCTAAGGAACAACGTATTTCTGTTAGATTTGATAAGCGAATTGCTACATTTACTTCACAGGTTCCGACAAAATACTTCACCTTTGGAGTACAGGCATACAGAAATGTTGAAACTTCTATTAGTTCAAATGGTGTTTTGTTATCAGATATAGTTCAGCCACAGGCTCCGAACGAGAATCCTTATAGACCGTCTACTACTGTAGAGGTTAGAGGGAAAGTAAATGGGTTGTATCAGATTGCTACAAATGAAAAGCCTTCTAATCCTGACGTTGGTACTCTTTGGATTGATCCAGTGAACAACAAGTCTGAACTATACGATGGAGAACAATGGATTATCCAATCTGCAGGAAGTGCAGACTCATTGAATGGAATAACCACTGCTGCACATGAAGCACCTAATACCATCCCTGTTAGAGATGAAAACGGTGTGATTTCGGCATCAATTTCAGGTAATGCAATGAAGTTAGGTGGATTAGAAGCGAGCGAATATGCACTTAAAAGTGATATTCAAGCCAACGCTGTTTATGCAAGTGGAGAATACATTGGAGATGGTACTATAGGTAGGCAGCTCGATTTAAGTTTCACACCTAACACCGTCAAGATATATTCCACATCTATAGAGGATAGCAGCTTACATATAACTTTGAATTCATTCGGATATATAAACCAATTAACAAATGGAAATTTGGTTCTGGTGGGCGGCACAGATGCATATGGAAGCATAGGTATAAACCTGTTTAAAACGGGAGCTGATAATCTTTTACGAGGAAATAAACCAAATGTGAAGTATTTATGGGAAGCAATAGGTTAATATATAATCATATTGCCCTATATGTCTATAAAAGGATATAATTGCATGAATATATCAACATACATATAGGGAAAGAGGTATTCATGTGATAGCACTCATCATACCGGTTATAATTGGACTAGTCTTTTGTATTGCCTACTTTTTTGAAACAGGATCGAAAAGCCACCTTTTTTCAGGCTGTGTCTTATTTTTAGTTGTAATCGCTGCAATTTTCGCTGCTTTAATTATGTTTATTGGCTCTTGAATTTATAAGTAAATAAATAGTCCTCTTGAATTGATCGAGAGGACTGGTTTGTTTATTAGACTAGATTATATTTGTACATAATGCTTTCGAATAATTTATAGAATTCTTCTGACTTCATTATTTCATCTACGTGTTCTTCAATTTCTTCTTCAGTTAAATCTATAACAATCTTATAGTTTTCAATCGATTCTTTTTTCTTCTTTGGAGGCTTGTTTTTGTCCTGTTCGATCATATTCATCACCCTCATTATATTTAGATTCCATACGTGCTTCTTTTATGATTATATTTGCTAATTCTTGATAGAATTCTTCTTCTGTAACAAGATCCCCGTATACTTGAGGAAAGATTGCTATTGAGTATGGCTTTCCTGGAAAAGTTAATATCTCTGTCGTATTCTTTTTTGCGTGTTCAAAGTTTTCCTTCCAATTTCCTCTATTAGTTTTGGCCATAATAAAACTCCTCTAATTGAATTTCTAAAATTAATAATAAGAAGAATAGAGGAGAGGGTCTATATGTAAATGATGGTAATAAAAAAGACCTTCAAATGAAGGTCGTTAATTGAATTTCTTCTTTAATCCATCCATCATATCCGCAGCATAAAAAGATTGTAAAAGTTCATCTACATTGATTTTTTTATCCTTCTTGCTTAGAAATTGATTGATGATCTTTTCATATTCTTCTCTAGTGTTTCCTTCTATCTCTGAAAGGTTTAAATCCTCACCAAAGTGTCTAATGAACGCTAACCTTGTTATATCATATGCCTTTTTGTCTTCCTCTTCACAACTACAAAATGCTCCTGAGAGAGTGATGAGGAATTGAACGTCTTCATCGTCTAAACCATTGGCTTTTTGGAATTGAATGAATTGATTTTGTGACATATATAGTCACCATCCTTTTATCTAAAGTATGAGTAGATCAGCAGTGAGAACAATGTATTCAACAACAAGTCCGATTGTATCAGCTACACCTCCATCTATATGTTTTCTAAGCTCTGCAGAAACAACCTCTCGAGCCCTACCAGCTGCATTTTTTGGAGTATCAAGAATTTTTTCTAATTCTTTAATGATCCTGTTTGCATTTTTGACAGTACCATTTACTGCTTCCTTTCCAAAACGTTGCTTTAAAACCCATTGTGCCCAGTCGTTATTTACTAAACCTTTAATTACTTTGATTGCTGCCTTAATACCCGCACTTTTAGGGCCATTTGTAGTAGCAAGTGGATCATTGTTAGCATTCTCAATAGCTTTAAATGCTTGAATCAAGGCTTCTTGTTTTTCTAATGGTACATCTCTTAAAGCAAGTTGTTTCTGAAGCTCAGTAGGTTTGATAGTTACTACCAAATCTTCTTTCTGTTCGACCTTTTCTGCTGCGTGTGTAGCTGTAGTTGGAATAAATACTGCTGCTGAAATGAGAACTAGCAACATCTTAACAAAAAACTTTTTCATTGGAATACTTCCTTTCTAATCATTTTTCAATAGTGAGGATATCACAAAATGAAATAAATTTTACATAAATTAGAGGAAATAGTATTTAAATCACATGCTTTTTGTCTTTGTTTCATTAGATGCATTACTAATTTCTTACAGCGTAAAAGGGGTATATTTACGCATGAAAAAACCACCTACACATTAATGTAAGTGGCTATTTGTCTATCTAATTTTTCATTTATCTGATTGAATTCATCTTTTACTTCATTACTGAATTCAACAATATTGCATTCAATTCCTTTTAATTGTACTGAAAGTTCATGAATAGCTTTTAGAATTTGTTCGGCTTCAGCCATATAGCTTCACCTCTGCCCAATTATAAAACTGCTCATTTTCTTCCAACTTGGTAACTGTAGATTTAATTTCCTTCACATCTTGTTTGATGATTGATACGTCCGCAGCCAATTGTTCGATTAAATTAAGTAGCTTTTCTTCCATTTTGCTTACCTCTAATCTATTTGTATCACCATTGCAATTGTTTTGTTTAACGAATTTCAAAAAAATAAAAAGCAATACTTTTGCTTAAGAGTCATTAGAATCATCTTCTGTAATGTAAAGTAAATCCTCAATTTTTATATCCAAGGCTTCGCAAATCTTGCCTAGTGTCTCACGTTGGTATTGTTTAGCGGTGTTATTGTAAAACCTTCTAACGGTTTCAAATCTCAGGTCATTCCCGAAGGCGAAACCCCTAATTGATAAGCCTCGTTCATCTAATATTTCTTTCAATCTTGTTTTAACAATTTTAGTCAACAGTTTCACCTCCTTTTTGATTATAACAAAAAACAGAATCTAAAAGTGGATTTTCTTAAAAATCGACTACAAAAAAGTGTTGACACCTTTAAGGTGTTGATTTATGATTAAGTCAACACCAAAAACGTGTCAAAGAAGGAGAGTTAGATGAACCATATCACAATCGTTCAAACCGAATTCAACACACAAGAAATCAACAATCTTTACTCAGCAATCATTGTTAAAGAAGGCTATGCAGTAGGGGAGTGTGATGGTCAGATCGTACTAGCTGAAATCACTAAACGAACTGACGGTAACTATGATGAGGGAACGATCTGGTATATAGGAAGAAACGTTCCATATGCAGACTTAGAAACGCTTGCTGAGGTCGTTACACATCTATTGAAGCAAATCACGCTTTGGGAAGCCTTAACCGACTTGAGGATATTAGAACCGAAGAATCAAGAAACTGAATTTGATTGCATCATACTTGATCCAACTAAACCAATTACAAAGGGGAAATGAACATGTTAAACAATGTTAATCCAAACTGGAAGTTATCTGTAGGGCAAAGAGTTCTAAACTTATACGGAGAGGTTGGAACAGTGGTTGAAGTACATAATAATGGACAATATAGCGTGGAGGATGATGATTATAATTTGCTTGAGATTTATGATCGTGGTGAGTTAGCTGTAGTGGGGTTAATCTGATGGGGAAGCTATTTAGAAGATTCATAGATGAGTTACTGTTTGTAACAATCATGAGCACATTAGGGCTATTCCTACTGCTCATGATCGTCATTTCTAGCTGATTAGAAAAGTGTTGGCGCACTATCTAATCTGATGGGTTGGTACACTCCCATGATACCAGCCCATTCTAACTTATTTTTTATCTATATTCAATAGAACGCATTGCGACCTCATTTAAACATAGGTCGTGGATTTTGTGAGGTAAGTAAAGTTTACCTCACCTAACTAAATAGAATCAGTCTATACTCCTGGATCAAGGTGTTGTCTTTAGTGATGCCTATTTTAAGGGTAAGACTGTCGTGGAATGCACTAACACACGTTAAACTTGAAAGGGTAGTGACTCAGCCGATGCGATAAATGAGGATAGGATACCACTGTGCTTCCCTATTTGTACATGTATCTGAAAGGCGAAAGCTGCCATTAAGTGCTGAACGAAGGATGGGTGTATCGTTTCTGACGATGCAGGACAAGCCACAAGTATGAGAGTCCAATTATGGGCTTTCTGAAACTGTTAGGGACACTTGACACAGTAGGCTTGTTTGGAGAATAACCAACGGCAAATAGGGTGACACATACGGATACCATAAGCTTGATACACTATCAAGTTAGTCAGTCGCCTGTCTGAGTTTGTTTATTTTTTTACAAGCAAATTCAGGCAGACAACTTGTCCAGCCGTTGTCCATTGCTTTCAACCTATCAAGCCAAAAAGCAAACGACAAGTCAAGACTAATTATAAAATTACCGATAAACTACAGTAACTAGGGCATTTTGGAATAAATCTGGGTCTCTTGGAGGTGTATCTCGTTTTTGATCATCTGCAAATCCAATTACATCAGTTACTTCAGTGCTAGGATGAATATATTTAGGGCTGTGATACCACGGTTCCTCTGCATCAGGTGGTGTAGATTTGCACCATCCGGTTATAAGATGTTCAATAGTTTCATTACAATCGTTATAGAATTCCCAGTCTTCTGTCGAACGAGAATGGTTACCTCTTTCAACTAATGGTTTGATATCAGGTAATGAATAAACAATTACTGCGTTCTCATGATCTGCTCTAAAACTAAAACGGTAAATTACGCTTTGTTTAGGTTGAATTCGAATAGTGTGTGACCATTCCCATCTAATTCGAAGATTTTTATCAGGACCATAATTATTCACAAATACTCAACCACCTTTTAAAATATTTTCATGAGTAATATTCACATTTTTATTAAAAATATTCATGCTAATATGGCTTATTAAATTGTGATTTGTACCATATTAGGGTTGGGGAACTCGGAAGTGGATTTAAATCAAAACGCATTTTTGCGTTCAGTCGTATGAAACTACGGTATTCTTTTCATTCAATCTAAATTTTCTGTATAATTAAGGAAATGAAACTAGGGGGACTACAAGTGAAGATTCTTAGATTTGAATATGAGAATAATAGATTTAAATTACACGCAATGTTTATGGACGATATTTCAGGCATGAGAGATGATGATATTCAAAGAGATATGTTGTTTAAGAGTAAAAATATAGTTAAAGCTGCTTTGGGCTTTGAGGGTTATTTGAAACAAGAACATTTTTCAACATACGAAGAAACCAATTCTGTGTATTGCTCATACACGTCTTGAAAGGATAACAAGATAAGAAGCGTTTAGAACGTGAGTTAGACGAAGTCAAGAATATGGAGCAAGATGAATTGATTGAGGATTAATTATTAACCCATGTTATCATAGAAGAAAATGGATAATGGGGGATTGTCAGTAAATGCTCAAATCAAAGTTAGTTGTTTGGACGTTTATCGTTGTGACTGGATTCTACATGCTGGTGAGTCTATGGAACATTGCAGTATTTCCAGATAAGACATGGACGGATTACGCAGGACAGATTTTGATTGTCGTTTTTGGGAGCATGGTGAATGGTTTAATCGCTGCATTCTTTATGTACGCAGCAGCCATGTTAGTGAAATATATTAATGGTAATAAAGCTTAAATTTGCAGACAGGGAGATGTTACCCTGTCTGCTTGTTTTAATTAAACACTAATGAAGTTTGTTAAAAACAAAGGGTGGGGCATGATGCTAGCACCTTATTCGTCGTTCTGTAATTTTTATATTGTCGTATATAAAATAAAAAATGAAAGCAGGAATTAAATGTTAAACATCAAAATTGATGAAGAAGAAGTTAGAAAACTTTACATAGATGAATTGGAGAAACACTTAAATAAGCTCGACAATGAAAAACTGTTTTGGAATACTAAGGAGCTAGAATACCAGACAAGTATGTGTATGAACACTATGCAAAAAGAGTTTTTCTTTGATAAAGATTTCCCAAAAAGAAAGATAGGGAACAAGTGGTATTACCCTGTCGCTCAAACTAAAGAATTCCTATTAAAATGGATCAATAATCAATAAAAAACCAGATTAAACTCGCTGCGATTTTGACCACAAAATTGACCACTTTTTGACCACCTATGGATAATTGAAGATGAGTTAAGATGAGGATTCTATTTGTCAAAACGTTGATTTAATAGGGTTAAGAAGCTACAAATTACATATATTAAGTAATAAATTATGTTTAGAACCCAAGTACACCCATGGGAACGCGATCAGTATATGTCTCAGTATTAATCAAGAAACCCCTTGGAGCTATTGGCTTCAGGGGGATTTTATTTTGGTCTCAATTTATATTAAAAAAAGAAGAAAATGGGGTGTGAATCTATATTTAAAAAGAGAATAGGCGTTCCTAAAGAAAATGTTTTAAAGTTGTTTCTACGCCACCAACTTCAATACCACTTCTAAGCAATTCTCATGTTTTAAGCATCAACTTGCTCTTCTTTTTTGTACTAAATCCACCTTTAGAAAGCTCTGTTACTTCCTGTGTTACAGGATCCATATGTATAATTTTTTACTGCCATGCTGTTCCTCTTTTAATGCACTCTACATAAAACATACCTTTTATAGAAACGTATTTTTGCATTTTGCGGGATACCGAAAATTTTTAAAATGACCACCTTGACTTTACATATGTTGTAAATATCGTGTTAAAATTATACAAAGGAAATGAGAGCAAGGGGGTAATGGGATGTCGGGTTTGATTTCCTCTGTAGATGTAGCAAACACTCTCAACAAATGGTATTTACATATTAAAAAGAGGGAAGTTTCACAAGCAGTAGAGTTGAGGGATGAGATTCAAGAGATGTTAGGCGAAATGGAAGAAAATCAAGATGTTTTACTCTATTTCAATATTCTTGATTATAGATTTAAGGTACTTATGGAAGATTTAGTGGGGCAGCCAACAATAACAGAAAGCGAAAGAGTCAAAACAGATGACATGCTAAGGTTTTACTTTTATCTTTTCAAAGGTATGTACGAGAGTGCAAGGAATAATTATTCAGAAGCTCTAGTCCTATTTAGAGTAGCTGAGAGACAATTGGACAAGGTACATGATGAAATTGAAAAGGCTGAGTTCCATTATAAAATTGGCACACTCTACTATTTCAATAAGGTCACGCTCCTTTCTCACCATCATCTACAAACAGCAAAAGATATCTATAAAGGTCATGAAGGTTACAGCATACAGACCATAAACTGTAATATGTTGTTGGCACTGAATTTGATTGATGATGGTAGACTAGACAAAGCTGAAAAAATGCTTTTGGAGTGTGTTGATAGACTAATTGAGAAGAATGATAAGAGATTGTTAGCGTTGGCTTATTATGATTTAGGATTTCTCAAAATTCAGGATGACCACCATATAGAAGCCATTGAATATTTTAACAAAGCAATTTTCGCAGATGATCTAAAACAGTCAGCCCCTGTTTCATACTTACAATGTGCGTATGAATTTGCAAGATCAAGCTATAAATCAAATCAATTGGATCAGGCAATAAGTTGGGTTGCTGAGGGGAAATCCTTTTCTAAAGAACAGCAAAACACAAACTTTATTTTGAAATTCAATATCCTTGAGAAATGTTATACAACACCACGGGAAAGCTATGAGGATATCAAGAAAGGGCTATGTTTTTTGGAAGAAAGAAAAGCATATGTTGATATAGAGGCTCTAGCTCCTGATGTTGCATCCATTTATAAGAAGTTAAATCTTTATGAAGAAAGTAACTACTTCTTGGAATTGGCTTTAAAATCTTGTACGCTTATAGGAAAGGAGGTCATATGATCATGAAAAAAATAATGATGATGATTACTACTGCTTTGCTATTAGGTACAATTCTTGGAATGCCTGTTGGACAACAAACTCAAGCTGATGCTAAAAATGAGGTAGTGTTACTTTTCTCTAGAGGTGCAGGTTCATAAAAGCGATAGGGTTTTAATCCACCACTACGGAGGATAATTGGTTAAAAAACGATAAAGTGGATTAAAGTGTCAGGCTCCTTATGGTATTCTAGTAAAAGAATATTCCATAAAAGGAGTCTTTTTTATATGAAAATATTAGATGCTCCATCTTTACTATCAGCTGTCGAACAGAGGTCAAAGGCCTATCATGAGCTTCAAGAAGAGATGAAACTTGTGAAAAAAGCATTAAAAGGTGTATCGGGATTAGGTGATGAGTTTACTGGAAAAGGTGCAGATAATATCAAAGCTTTTTATAATGATCTTGCACTATACACAGACACTTATCTTGATTTTATCGATATGCAAAAAGCTTTTTTAGATGGAGTGAAAGGAAAGCTGGATGATGAATCATTAGGCGGGAGTACATTTATTGATGAGCACTTCCTAGATGCTCAATTGAAGCAAGGCATTCAGAACAATAAAGATATGGTCAAGGAACAAAAAGAAGCTCTTTCCACTATTTTTGACGATATCAGTGATTTAATTGAATTACACACATTTTCAAGTAAAGAGGTCAATGAACATTTAGACGATGCGAACAAAAAAAGAAAAGAGACAATTGATGCTTTACATAAAATAGATCATGAGCTAAAAACAGAATACGCAAAATCAGAAGCGATTGAGAATCACCTCAAAACTTTTTATGCAAAGATGATGGCTGCTACAGGAAAAGGAAAGAACGCTCAACCCATGTATTATGATGCAAAAGCATTTCATGAGACAGATGTGTACAAGAATCATGATAAAATCGATGCACAGGTGAAAGCATATTTAAAAGTGAAAAAAGAAGAAAAAGAGAAACGAAGAATTAAAGAATTGAAAGAAAAGCTCAATGATCCTTCGTGTATATCAGAAGCGAAATACTTTGAGATTGTAGACGAAATTGGATATGAAAATCTTTCTTACGATCAAAAAATGTATTACAGCCAGCTGCTCCAAATCAAAGCGCAGGAAGAAGCATCAGAGGTATTCGTTGATAGTGTAAAAGGTGCTGCAGTTGGTCTATATGATGTGGCCAAAGATACAGTGACCGGAATATATGATCTTGTGACAGACCCTGGTGGTGCCGTAGAATCAGTCATTACGGCTGTTTCTCATCCAATTGAAACATCGAAAGCGATTGGAAAATCAATTTCAGACTCATTCCAAAAAGAAGTCATAGATGGTGATGCGTATTCTCGTTCACACTGGTTCGCCTATGCGACTGGTTCACTAGCAGAAATCGTCTTTGGTTCCAAAGGGGCAGGAGCCATCACAAAAACAGGGACAACCGCGGCCAAAACTACAGTGAAGAAAGGGCTTGAACAAGGAGCAAAATCATTAGACAGAGTCTCTATTCCGAATCTATTGCCGTACTCACCAAAATTTCAAATGGCTGGTGGACCGAAGCTCCCGTACAATGTATTTGACGGGGAAAAACTTAAAAATAAACTCCTCTCCATGGCTAAGCGTCTAGACAACAACTCAGGCTACGGCATCTCTCAGACAGGCAGACGCTTACCAGCACAAAAATCACCGCCAACCGTTGTCAGTTACGGAGACCACTATGTGAGATGGAAACGGAAAAAAGTATTAAAACCAAATGTTGTTTATTCAACAAAGCAAGGGTATACCTACACAACCGATCACTACGGACGCATTGTCAAAGTTGAAGCAAGTGATTTAAAATACGGAGAGGTCAAAAGAAACCAATACGCCCAATCTAATTCAGGTAAGCCAGATCGATTACTGGATGATGATGGTGGGCATTTAATTGCGTCAATTTTTAAAGGTTCAGGTGATATTGATAACCTGCTTCCGATGAATTCACAGATTAATCGTAGTGGCGGGAAATGGTATGAGATGGAGCAAGAGTGGTTAGCTGCATTGAAAGAAGTTCCTCCTGAGAAAGTATCTGTTTCGATAGAACCAGTTTATAAAAGTGATTCATTGAGACCAGAACGTTTTGTTGTTGAATTTAAAATAGGTGATGACGATTTACAAAGATCAATTATTAAAAATCAAAAAGGTGGATAAACAATGGAATTAGAGAAACTAGATACTCTGTATGGTGAAATTGCACAAATTGTTAATGAGATGATACCAAAAGAGTGGGATGAAGTTTGTTTATATGCCGAAATATTAGACGACTCTGCAGAGATTAATTTTTATTATAGATTAAAGGGAGAAACAGCATTTCTTTACTCGCATAATATACCTGAAGATCATAATGTAAGTAAGTCAATCTATAACGAGTTTTTAATAAAATTACATGATTTGTTTGAAGAGCTACAACAAGCATATGAATTAATTAATCCAGAAAAATGGACAAATTTAACTTTAAAATTAGATGCAAATGGTGAATTTTCCTTAGACTTAGATTATGAAGATATATTGAATCAAGGAATTAATGGGTCTCAAAGAAGAGCAATATGGGCTTACGAAAATCTTGGAATACTTCCTAAAAGAAAATCAGTCAGGGAATTTCTTGAGCAATATATTAAGAACAAAGAATAAAGTTACAACTACTTACTGCCCTCCAAATAAAGGAGGGTTTTTGTATTAGAATAGACATATGATCCAGGGAAAAGTTTACCAGCAAGAGATTTCCATCTGTGATTCAACTTGTACCGACTGAATTACATAAAAATGTACCGCATATTGGTGCTGTATCAGACTTGAGAGGAGGCTATTAAAATGAGCTTTCAACAAATTAAAGATAAGCTAAATCAATATACTATTGAATACAGATTGACAAGTGATAAAACAATGGAACAAATAAATAAAATAAGAGCAGAAAACAATTATAATATTTCTTCTGACTATAAAAGTTTTATAAGCGACTATGGAGAATATTGGATTGAAGATAATATATACACCGATTTAAAAGAATGGCCAGTTTGGCTACTGGAGATTAGTGAACAAGACCAAGGTAAAATCTATTTTGGGATCATGAACTTAGAGATGGAGAACAGGATCTGTTCCTGATTGCTGATACGTTTACTAAATTTATTGAAAGTTTATTTGTTGTTGAAGAAGATGATGAAAGTGACACAGGAGCTTTAGGAATCCAACTTAGTGACGACCTCTTGAAAATGTTAAAGGAAGAAGATAAATATTTACTAATCTAAATAACTTTTAAGTTTAAAGGGTGCTAAAGTGCATCCTTTTTATTTATTAAAAAATAATGTAAATGGGTGTTTTAGTTTGTATTAGCTATAGAACGTAGTAATGCATGATCATAATTATTTAACGGAGAAAATCTCAAAAATAAACTCCTCTCCATGGCAAAGCGACTCGACAACAACTCAGGATACGGAATCTCCAAAACGGGAAGGCGATTACCAGCACCAAAATCACCACCGACTGTTGTCAGTTACGGAGATCACTATGTGAGATGGAAACGTAAAAAAGTATTAAAACCGAATGTCGTTTATTCAACTAAGCAAGGCTACACCTACACAACCGATCACTACGGACGTATTGTCAAAGTTGAAGCAAGTGATTTAAAATACGGAGAGGTCAAAAGAAACCAATACGCCCAATCTAATTCAGGTAAGCCAGATCGATTACTGGATGATGATGGTGGGCATTTAATTGCCTCTATTTTTAAAGGGTCTGGGGATATTGATAATCTTGTGCCGATGAATTCACAGATTAATCGAAGCGGTGGGAAATGGTATAAATTGGAACAAGAGTGGTTGGCAGCTTTGAGGAAAGACCCACCTGAGACTGTGTCAGTTTCCGTAGAAAATATAAGATATGAAGGAGATTCTATGCGGCCCTCTTTATTTAAAATTAAATATAAAATTGGTGATCGGAGAGTTAAAAAGGTAACGATTGAAAATAAGTCAGGAGGTTAATTAAAATGGAGATGGAACCATCGTATGAAGTTTATCAAGAAATTTTGAATACAATAAATGATATAATACCTGTTGATTGGGAGAATGTTTTGCTATATGCAGAAATCCTGAATGACTCTCGAGAAGTTTATTTTTTCTTTAATACAAACAAACAACAAAAATATATGTATTCTCATGATATTCCTGATATATTTGACGTCAGTGAAAATATATATGATGAATTATTAATTAATTTACAGGATTCTTTCAAAAAACTGAGAGATGAATTTAAAATCAACAATCAAGAAGTTTGGACAAATTTAACACTAAAGATTAAGAATAGGAATCAATTTGTCATAGATTTTAATTATGATGATGTATTGAACTCCCATTACAATACCTATCAACGAATGGCTATTTGGGAATATGAAAATTTGGGAATTCTCCCTGAAAATGAGGAAGATAGAGAAGTTGTGTTGGAGTTTATTAAAAACAAAGAAGAAAACAACTAACACATTGCCCTCCTATAATTTGGAGGGTTTTTTTAATACCAATATTTACATCGAACAAAAGTTCTTAAAGCTCATTGATAAAGAACATTCTGTTGCTGTTTAATCCTTCAAGAAGAATGATTAAATGCTTAGAAAAAAATGACTGCGATGATGTTACCTGAGCATGTTGCACAACTTAACCATGATTTAGCAGAAACGAAAAAAATAGATAAACCAATTATAGATGAACGACAAACAGAAGAATTCGAATTAACAATTGCTTATGCAATAAGTGTTAACAAGCCTTTGACTTTTCAATTTTTGATTAATGTATACAGCCAGCTGCTTCAAATCAAAGCGCAGGAAGAAGCATCAGAGGTATTCATTGACAGTGTAAAAGCAGTTGGTCTATATGATGTGACCAAAGATACAGTGGTTGGCATCTATGATCTTGTAACAGACCCTGGGGGTGCCGTTGAATCGGTCGTAACAGCTGTTTCACTCACACCCAATTGAAACATCGAAAGCGATTGGAAAAGCCATTTCAGGCTCATTCGAAAAAGAAGTCATAGATGGTGATGCGTATTCACGGTCACACTGGTTCGCCTATGCGACTGGTTCACTAGCAGAAATTGTCTTCGGTTCTAAAGGGACAGGAGCCATCACAAAAACGGGGACAACGGCGGCGAAAACTACAGTGAAGAAAGGGCTTGAACAAGGAGCAAAATCATTAGACAGAGTCTCTATTCCGAATCTATTGCCGTACTCACCAAAATTTCAAATGGCTGGTGGACCGAAGCTCCCGTACAATGTATTTGACGGGGAAAAACTTAAAAATAAACTCCTCTCCATGGCTAAGCGTCTAGACAACAACTCAGGCTACGGCATCTCTCAGACAGGCAGACGCTTACCAGCACAAAAATCACCGCCAACCGTTGTCAGTTACGGAGACCACTATGTGAGATGGAAACGGAAAAAAGTATTAAAACCAAATGTTGTTTATTCAACAAAGCAAGGGTATACCTACACAACCGATCACTACGGACGTATTGTCAAAGTTGAAGCAAGTGATTTAAAATACGGAGAGGTCAAAAGAAACCAATACGCCCAATCTAATTCAGGTAAGCCAGATCGATTACTGGATGATGATGGTGGGAATTTAATTGCGTCAATTTTTAAAGGTTCAGGTGATATTGATAACCTGCTTCCGATGAATTCACAGATTAATCGTAGTGGCGGGAAATGGTACACTATGGAGCAACGGTGGTTGAAAGCTTTAAATTCAAACCCACCTAAACAAGTAGCATTGAGCATTGAACCTATCTATAAAGGAGATTCATTACGACCTGTTAGTTTCTCTGTGGAGTATAAAATTGGAGAACGTTATTCTCAAGCATTTATTAAGAATCAACCTGGAGGTTAAAACTCAATGGAAGAATTAGAAATAAACTATAAAAAAATAGCAGAATCAATTAATGAATTAATACCATGTGATTGGGATAAAGTTTGGATGTATGCAGAAATACTTGATGATTCGGCTGAGATAGTGTTTTATTTTAATGAGCAAAATGAAAAAGAATATGTAAATGGACATCAAATTCCTCATAAATATAATGTAAGTAAGTCAACATACATCCACTTATTATACGAACTTAGTGAAATTTTTGAAGAGTTGAAAAAGACATATATACAAAATGATTTAGGTGCTTGGACAACAGCTACTCTCCAATTAGATGTTTCAGGGAAATTCACTATTGATTTTGGATACGAAGATGTTTATTCTTTAGGAATTGACAATATACAGAGAATAGCAGTTTGGGAATATGAAACCTTTGGATTTCTCCCTGAAGATGAGGAAGATAAAGAAGCTGTATTAAATTATTTAAAAAATAAAGACGACAACTAACACGCATTACCCTCCTAATCAAGGAGGGTTTTTATGTGCCTGTATTTGATATTTCATATCATAAAAAACTCATTCCATTATTTAAACCGATAAACCGTCACTTCACACCCACCCAATACCTCTTCAATCATGCCTTCCACAATCGCCCAATCGCCGCCAGCCAGTCCGCAGCCGATCCCGTAGGGAATGGCGATGGAAGTATGGTTTTTCGTTTCATTTGAATGGGTTACTGTGTCATTTAGGCTTTGCAAGCAGCTGCGTAAGGCATCGTAGTCCGTTTGCATTCTTTTTCTTCCGTATCCGGTTTGAGCAAATAAGTTAGCAATTGTTTTTCCGTCATTAGTTGTGATGAGTTGAACGGAGCTTAACAAGTCATCTCCTTGTTCTGTACATAATTTTTTAT
This sequence comes from Bacillus sp. FSL W8-0920, assembly GCF_038593215.1. NCBI lineage: Bacteria > Bacillati > Bacillota > Bacilli > Caryophanales > Bacillaceae > Bacillus > Bacillus sp. FSL W8-0920. Next base: position 1,760,893 of record NZ_CP151974.1, read on the forward strand.
ACTCTTTGTACACATTGGGATATTTGCTTTTGATTTGTTTGGCTAATCCAGCGCCCATGACCCCTTTACAGTTCACCTGGTGACAGATGATGTCTTCACTTGCCTCTAAAATGTTGCCATCCACTGTTTTGATCATATCGTGTAACCCCTTTTTCATAAAATAGAAACATAAGTTCTATTTTATCAGTTTTGACCAAATGATTTAATAGCAAAATGCTTTTTATGAGTTTCGTTTATTTGAAGACACTTCAGAATAACTTGATTGTCAAAGCTGGTGCATGTCATCTAAAATATGAAAAGACTAGAAAACACGAAATAAAGCAAAAACAGTGAGGAGTCATTTATGAATCAATTAGAAACGAATCGTTTAATGCTTAGACCGTTTTGCGATGAAGATGCAGCAGGGATGCTTGAGTACTTGTCTAATCCAAGAGTAAATTGTTTCCTCGCTGATCGAATTTCTTCATTAGAAGAAGCTTTGGCTATAGTGAAAAAGAGAAAAGAAGACCATTCATATGTAGCGGTTTGTTTAAAAGAAAGTGGGCAGATTATCGGTGAGTTGTTTCATTTAAAAGAGGATCCTGATACGTATTCAATCGGCTGGAATTTCAATGAAGCATATGAAGGAAAGGGATATGCACGAGAGAGCGCTGTGGCGCTTTTGTTCTATTTATTTGTAGAAAAGGCAGCAAGGCGGCTTTATGCCTATGTAGAAGATGATAATGTCCGTTCGCAGGCATTATGTGAGCGATTAGGCATGCGGAGAGAAGGCCTTTTTCTTGAGTTTATTTCATTTACTACATATGAGGATGGCACCCCTAAATATGAAAACACGTACCAATATGCTTTACTTAAAAAGGAATGGGAGCAGCATCACTCTCTATAGAGCAGTAAGTAAATGATGTCAGTGACAGCAAAGTGACAAACATGTCATATGGTTCCATGGTTTGTTCGTTCAATCGATGGAAGAGTCATCTTATTTCAATTATCCTTGTCATAAATCGAGGAAAAAGGAATGAAATGAGATGCAGCGATATAATGAAGATTTATTTAGGTGGGTGAATCAGCTCAGTATCGATCATGGTTATTTGAATCCGATATTCATTGGACTAGCTGAATATACTGTGCTGTTAGCAGCGCTCACGTGTCTGTTCATATGGTTTCAAAGTCGAAGTAAAACCAATAGGGGAATGGTGGTATCTGCTGGACTTACTTTCATATTGGCAGAGTTAATTGGGAAAATTGCAGGATTTTTTTATTCCAACCAGCAGCCCTTTGCCGAAATGAGTCATGTCAACCTTTTGATTCAAAAGGAAGTGAATAACTCTTTTCCGAGTGATCATACCATCTTGATTTTTTCTGTATGTCTGATCTTTTGGCTTTTTCACAAACGCCATGTTTATTGGCTGATCATAGCGTGCGCCGTTGGTTTTTCAAGGATATGGGTAGGTGTCCATTATCCTTTTGATGTCTTAGCAGGGGCTGTTATAGCGTGTTTAATAGCGGTTGCAGTTGTCTATTTACCGATATGTCAAAGGAGCGTGAATGCCATCTTGTCATGTTATGAGTGGCTTGAGCAGAACGTTGTAAGAAAGAGAACAAAATAACATGTTGCAGCAAAATGCCCCGATCTAATAATGGCTCAGATCGGGGTACTTTTTATTTTCGCCAAAACGTTGTACAATCCGCTTTGTCTTCGATATTAAATTCGATGATTTTCTTTAGGAGAGGATAATCAACTGGCAAGCTTTCCTTCATGCGAAACATCTTTTTTCCATGATCGTAACCAGCTTGTACAATGTCAGCTGAAAAGTGATCAATTCCTTTTCCTTCTGGTGCGACAGAAATGTGATGTTTTGCCACGCTAAACCCAATAATAAATGTGCCATGGTCTGTGAACATGGGCTGATTCCAAGCAATTTTTGGTTCTAATTGAGGGAATGTGTCTAAAATCCATTGTAAAATGTCTTGCGTGCGCTGCTTCAGCTCTGGGTTACCAATGTTGCTTACATACTCTTCAAACACATGCATGATATTTTATCCTCCCATTCCATCTACCTCATAAGCCTCAGACGGGATTCGAACCCGCACTCCTTTCGTAAGCATAGGCTAGGGGCAACACGCTTCCCTACGGAATTTCACCGACAGGAATTTCACCTGTCTCAGCTCGTGTGCTTTTCGGTGCTTCTGAAACCCTTGCCTTGCGACCCGCCAGCTACAATTTGTTTTACGGCGCTCTTCCCTTCTAGAGCTACTGAGGCGCGGAAGTTATTGATCATATTATATAAAGAAACTGGATAAATGAAAAGCTGTGCTGATAATTAGTTTACTGATCTATAGGCGAATCGCACAAAATAGTCAAAGGCACATATGATAAAAGACCATATGGATTTGTATACAGCATTGAATTGGGCTGATGGAAAGTGACAAACCTGTTGATGAGTAAACTGAAAGAGATAAACAATCAAACAAAAAATGAAAGCTTTACTCACAAGCGTTCAATGAGTCCTTCTTTTTTGCTACTCATGGAAGATGGAGAACCTTTCTACTCATGGGTGTTCTTTGAAAAAAGTGTGTTTAAGACTTGCTATTTTTCCTTGATTTCCATCAATGAAGAACAGAATTGTGTGGTGTTAGAGCTTCTTGTTCCATGCTGCATGCGATCGGCGTGCTGTCAGAAAGTTTTATATCGATCCAGTTCAAAGATCCTTGTTGATCTTTCTTTTTTATGCGGAATGATTGAAGCAGAACAACCAGTCTATGATGCGATCATTTTAAAGAACATAGAACCTCACCACCTCCTTCTTGGTTTTTCAACATCGCCCAGTTCGGTTGAAATCTGGCGAAATGGAACAAAATTACCAAATGCAGCAACAGTGATTTTGCATCATCATGATGATCAAGATGTGCCGGTTTCTATCACGATTCAAACGAAAAAATCATGTCACGATATATGTGTTCAAAAAGGAGAAAGTCGATCGATTACTGTAAAAGATATGATGTTGATTTTCAATCATCAAACCACTGAAAAGGTGCAAGCATGTTTAGACATTCAATTGAACATGGTACAAAGGAAAAAAATAAGGCTTTGAGTCTGGGATAAGCGCACAATCTTCGTAGATCACTAGATCATAGTCTATCAAGAATAGGTTGAAGGAGGGTTAAAATGGCTATTTTAGGCGGGTGTAGTAATGAGCAAACAGGCTTTGTGAATGATGCGGTATGCTTCACAGTCGATTTAGCAGCAGCAGCGGATCCAGTAGTCGTCTGGACGGATGGAACACCATTTGTCATAAACGGGACCATTATGGTGGAAAACAACGGAATCGTGGCTGTAGCTCCAACTGTGACATTAGAGGTCAACGGTGCGGCTGTTCCAGATTTCACTGTACCTCCAGGAGAGAGTCGATCCATTACGCTAAGTGATCTTAACTCCATTGGGATTGTAGCTACGGGTGGGACCTCGACTGGAAGTATTGTCGTTTCTTTTTCTCTCAATTATCAGTATTAGTGTGTATGTCTTGAAGATTCCACAGTTTGAAAGAAGTGAGAGGCATGTGTGCCCAGCTTAATATGTGTGGAGGAATAACGGGTCCAACAGGAGTAACTGGCCCAACCGGATCAACGGGATCAACTGGCCCGACCGGATCAACGGGTTCAACCGGATCAACTGGCCCGACCGGATCGACGGGTTCAACCGGATCAACAGGATTAACCGGAGTAACTGGCCCAACAGGATCAACAGGTTCAACGGGAGTAACAGGTCCAACCGGATCAACGGGCCCGACGGGAGTAACGGGTCCAACAGGATCAACGGGTTCAACCGGATCAACAGGATTAACCGGAGTAACAGGAGCAACAGGTTCAACGGGTATAACCGGTCCAACCGGTACAATTGTAACCGCTAACTCAATGTACGCGTCTAATACGTCGGGAAGTACAGTGCTTGTTGTCCTAGGCGGGACAGCGGTTTCTTTGCCTAATAATCAGAGTTTAGATGGTTTTACGGCAAGTGGTGGAAATACGATTTTTACAGTGCCAGTCTCGGGTCGCTATTTCATCACTTATCAAGTGAACACAAATGCAGCGCTGCTTGCTGGAACAAGGCTGGTTAACAGCGGATCTGCCATTCCCGGTTCTATATTAACACCCGCTTTATCGGCATCTACCTACAACGTATCACTCATTACAACACTTGCAGCAGGTAACCAAATTTCTCTCCAAATTTTCGGTTTAGTCGCAACAGTGGTGTTACTTGGGGGAGGGTCTGTTGGAGCGGCACTTACCATCATACGATTGGAATAAGTACAAAAAGCCCCCAAAAAGGGCTTTTTTCATTTCATCCCGAGATGATTGTTTATTTTAAAACCGAAAAAAGACGGAATTTTTACGCAAACATCATTGGTTAGAAAAAAGAAAAGCTTTTTCAAAGGAAACGGTTATTGAAGATTTAAGTGATTCATATTAAAATGATCTCGAATGGACTAATTAGCAATTGCTAATAGAAGTTCCATATTTAGTGAAATCATGTGATGCAGCTGAAGGTGATTGGGGGTGTAGAATGAGCAAGATTCCTGTTGCGGAATTGGCATCATTATTAAATGACTGGAACATGGAAATTAAAAAAGATCATGCAGATGAGGCAGAACGGCTATTTGCTAAAGCGAAACAAGCAGTAGAGGAAATTGATGATGCGGACATCCTTATGTACTATTCTCTTCTTGAGAAGAGGCATCACATTCTCATGTACAATTTAAGAGGTCAAAAGGGCAGTGTTTCAACGAAAAGTATGGAAGGTCTCCACGGGAAAAAAGAGGATGACTTATCTAACCGCCTTGCCTACTATTTTGATTTTTATGAGGGTGTGTATGAGCAGCATCAAGGGAATTACGAGGTTGCATTGCAAATGTATCAAAGTGCTGAAAAGCTCTTAGATAAAATTCCAAGTGAGATCGAACGTGCTGATTTCGATTTTAAGGTGGCCTGGCTTTACTACCGGCTTAGTCATATCATGCTCTCATTAAGCTATATCAGGAGAGCCCTTCACGTTTATAAACGGCACAAGCATTATGAAAGAAGAACGGCACTTTCATATTCCCTCATAGCGGCGAATCAAACAGAGATCGGCCGGTATGAAGAGGCGCTTGAAAATTATCGTTTGGCGGAAGAGGTTTTGACAAGCGAGCAGGATGATTTTATGCTGGCTCAGCTTCATCACAATGTGGCCATTTTATATTCATTTTGGAATAAACCGAAAGAATCAATACGTCATCTTGAAAAAGCATTGTCCCATCAAGAATATTACGAGTCGGATTTCTTTTTCCATTCTACGTATCTGATGAGCCGGGAACTCTGTGTGATTGGTGAAAAGCAGCGTGCAAGCCACTATATAGAGGCTGCGTATGCGAGAATAAAAGATGCTTCTCATGAAGTGTTTCAGCTGAAAATAGGCATCGTCCATGACCTTTACTTAACGAATGCACCACAAAGATTTCAACAAATTGATGAGAAATTAAGAAAGTTAGAAGAGAAGAATGAATATCATGAAGTAAAAGAGCTTTCACATTTTGCGGCTAAGTATTGTGAAAAGCAAGCACTTTATGAGCAGTCTGTTTTTTATTTGAACAAAAGTTTAGAAGCGGATTTACATATGAAAAGAATGGGGTTGATTTAAGATGAAAACAGGTTTAAAAGTATTATTCGTTGTAGGTTTAGCGATCGCTGCGTCAGTTCTGACTCAAAACGTTGCGGGTTCTTTCGAAGTAGCAGAAAAAATCATTGGTGGTTAATCCACCATTTATCTCTTGCCCTTGTTGATTATCGTCAGCAAGGGTTTTTTGTCTTTTAATAGGCTCTTCTTATTAAACGCTACAAGAACGTTTAATAAGAAGAATTCGCAACAAAGGGGGTGTGCAAATTTGTTACCTGCCTCATTATTCTAAATAAACATAGGGCAGAGCAACAAGTTAAAAAGGTCACCTTTCTTTGCTTAATTTAATTTTTTGCAGGACTTTTCATTCAAATTTTCTCAAATTGGTCTATTGTACATAGAAGTAAAAGAAAAAGCGGGAACACCGCTCCATTTGTCATGCATATGATGTGATGAAGTGTATCTAGAAGGTAGGTGATTGTATGGACCCACGGGTGTATGGAGGATTTCACGGAGGCGGTTTTAGCGGAGGAGCAGTGGGGCCACATATTGGCTTTGGCGGGTATTATGTGAGCCCTGGCGTGTTCTCTGGTTTAGGAGGTTATCCTGGATATGGTGGATTCGGGACATTTTCTGGATATTCTCCATATGGCTCCACGTTCATTATGGGGCGTCCTCCTGGTTTTTATGTAAGAAGTTATTAGTGGTTTCATTACAGAGATTGAAATAGCCATCTTTCGATTGGCTATTTCAATTGATGAAAGTGCTTGAATGCAGCAGTGATCACAATGACCCCTAGGATAGAGATAGGCAGCCAAATGATGATAAACGGATCAAATGCATCTGTGTATGCCGCTAATGCAGCACCTAGGCAGTAAAAGACAATAGAGCCTATTCGCATGAAACTGACATGCTGAATGGGAGCTGTTCTTTTTTCCCGATGTGAAATGCGCTGAGCCAAATCCTCAAATAGGTTGGCGAGTGTATTCGTTAGAACCGTTGTGGAAATGCCAGCCACATTTAATTTGCGGGCGGCCGCTGTCTGCAGGCCCATGGCCATGCTTAAAAGGATAATGAGCATAAAATAAGCACCTTGTGTATAAGGGAAAATGGTCATGAGAGCAAATAGAAGCAGTATCAGGACTTCTATGATAAAGATACGTGTAACGGCTTTTGGCCAAAATGTTTTCTCATGCTTTCCGCCTATCACAACAGCAAGTAAAATCCCTAATACAAATCCACTCAGTGCGGTGATGGAATGAAGGGCCGTAAGCTGCAAGGAGCTTCCTGCTGCAATGCCAAGTAGCACAATATTACCTGTCATATTGGCTGTAAATACATGCCCTAAGCTCAAATAGCCAATCACATCCACAATACCTGCTGCAAGGCACAAGAAAATAAGTGCTATATTTCGAAATGAATGTGCGGTCAAAATGGTCATCCCTTTCTTACTCTCTAATGAGTAAGTGTAACGCTTAATGACCGCGTATGTCCATCTTATGTGCCGGGATAATGTCCTCAAGCCGGTGCAAAACTTGTCTGAAAGTGTCATCATTTGCAAGGTGCCTCATGCGTCGGAATGGATCGCCTTTTTCCTTTAGACGCTCTATCACAGCTGGCATGGTAAACAAAGAAGGATGAAGTCCATTTTGATGGAGTTCGTCCCATTCAAGCGGTGTCGCTACAAGTCCAAGCTCATTTCCTCTTGGTGAATAGGGCGCAATGATTGTTTTTCCAGCATCGTGCTGAATATAGTCTAAATACAAGCGCTTGCCGCGTTTTTTCTTAAGACGTTCCAAAGTAAATAGCTCAGGGGCTTGTTCACATAAAAATTGGCATATAAACGCGGTAAATGTTCTCGTTTCTACGTATGTGAAGGCATTTTTCTTTAATGGAATATACACTTGTAGGCCTTTACCACCGCTTGTTTTAATAAAGGCTGTGAGAAAGAGACCGTCTAAAAGCGTTTTGATTCGCTTGGCAGCTTCTATGGCTAGATGAAACTCGTTAACAGACGGCGGGTCTAAATCAAAGACGATTTCGACCGGCCGGTTCGTATCCCTTGTTTCAAAAGGAATATGAAATTCCATTGCAAGCTGGTTGCCAAGCCAAAGAAGCGTCTGAGGGTCATTACAGACCGTGTAAGCAATATCATCAGCTTGATCGGTCAACACATAATCTGGCGCATAATCAGGTGTCGACTTTTGATAAAAGAATTCATCCCCGGCGCCATGAGGAAACCGAATTAAAGTCAGCCGTCTTTCACGTAAAAAGGGCAAGAGATAGGGAGCGGCTTGTCTCAAATAAAGTAAGTAATCTGCCTTGTTCAGATGAAGAGCTGGCACAATCGGTTTTTCGGGATGAGTGATGTCAATCACAGCAGGGAGCGGATATAGCTGTTTGAGCATTTGCTGAAACGTACACGTCGCTGGATCAGTATCTAGTAAAAAGGAAGAAAAACGCGGCTCTCTTAAGGCGGATCCATCAAAGGAGATACAAGCAATGCTCGCGACGATAGAAGGTGGGATTTCATATCCTGATGCCCCTGTCTGCTTGCCTTTTGTTTGAAAGAGCGTACGAAGCGTTTGTTCTTCTTCTTTAGAAAATCCATGCTTGAATTGGACAACCTCAGTGAGTTGATGATCTTGATAAATACAGCCTTGAAAGTAGCCATTTTCTTTATCAAAATGAGTCACTATGACAGAGACATATCGCCAGTTTTTGACTTTCAACCATTCTTTTGACCGGGTATTGTCGTGCCATTTACTCGTTCCTTTTTTCGCAACGAGTCCTTCTGCTAAATACGTCGTCATCAGCTTTTTCATATTTTCAGGATTTGTGTCTGTATGAATGAGTTGAAGAAGGGAAGGGTGTTCAAGCTGTACAGATGGCGGAAGTTTTGCTGCTTGGAAAACTTGCTGTAACTGTTTTTTCCTTTCTATCAACGGTAAATCAATTAGAGATTGCCCTTTGCATCTTAATAGATCAAATGCGATCAAATGACATGGAAACCGCTCAGCCTGTTGCTTAATCGCCTCTTTGTTTTTCAGCCTGCCTCTTTGCTGAACCCTCGCAAAATCGCTTTGCTGTTCATCCAGTAAAAAGACCAATTCCCCGTCAAACGTCAGAGGTAAAAAAAGAGCAAACTGATCCCTTAATTGTTCGCACTGTTCAATCACCTCAGGAAACTGTTCATTTAATCGTTTTCCGGCTCTGCTTTCTAAATGAATCTCGTTTTGATCCCACGTCAGAATGGCTCGAAAGCCGTCATATTTTAATTCATACACCCAGTCTGCACCGGTAGGAACCTCATGTGCAGCCGTTAATTGCATAGGTTTCATTTGTGCATGTCACTTCCTCATATGATGTGTTCTTAGAGTGGGATGAAATTTTCATTCACATACATAAGTCTAACGAAAACATTGCATAGTAAGGAGAAAAGAACGGAGGTGACGCGATGCATACAGTTTGGAAAGGCGGCATTAGCTTTGGACTAGTCAATATTCCAGTGAAGCTGTTTACCGCTACAGAGAACAAAGACATTAAATTAAGGCAGCTGCATAAAGAGTGTCACACGCCCATTAACTACAAGAAAGTATGTGCCAATTGCGGTGAAGAGGTGGCACCAGAACAAATCGTCAAAGCGTACGAGTATGCGAAAAATAAATTCATTGAATTAGACGAGGAAGAGCTTGAAAAGCTGCGAAAAGAAAATGAAGAAAAAGCCGTTGAAATCATTGATTTTGTGAAGATCGAAGAGATTGATCCAATCTATTATGAAAGAAGTTACTTTTTATCACCAGATACCGGCGGAGCGAAGGCTTATTCATTATTAAGAAAAGCTTTAGAGGAATCGGGGAAAATTGGTGTCGCAAAGATTATGATCCGCTCAAAGGAGCAATTAGCAATCGTTAGATGCTATGAACATATTTTACTGATGGAAACCATTCATTTCCCTGATGAAATTAGACAGGTATCAGATGTACCGAATATCCCCCAAGAAGAAAACATTGTAAAAAAGGAGTTAGATACAGCGCTTCTTTTAATCGAGCAATTAACCACAACTTTCGATCCAGCTGCCTATCAGGATGAATACAGAGAACAGCTGATGAATTTAATTGGAGATAAAATATCTGGAGAACATACAGTTCAGCCAGAAACGACAGGCAAAAAAGATCCTGCATCCAATGTGACCGATTTAATGGCAGCTCTACAGGCTTCAATCGACCGATCAAAACCAGCCAAAGCGAAAAAGACAGCACCTAAAAAAAGAAAAGCACCAGCGAAAAAAGAAAAGAATGCATAAAATAAGACCGCTTTTGAGCGGTCTTACTGCGGTTTTAACACATCCTGAATGTTCCCATCTTTTCTATGGATAACAACAGAAGTCCCTTTATTAGATGCAATCTCACTTGCCCGGTCGATGGCTTCTTGTTTCGTTTCTTTGACCTCACTTGCTCGTTTTGCTTTCTCTGTTTGAACCGCCCAGCCTTCTTCGTGCTTGACGACATGCTGCGCATGATCCATAAGCTCTGGTCTTGCGGAGCTGCTGTCTTTAGATGGCGTGACAGAACCATGAGCTGAGACATTCTCGATCTCTTTCTCCGTTGCGTTCTTTTTCCATTCTTTCGCTTGACTGATTGCAATTGGGATGGCTCTACTTTCGTCATAGCCTTCCTGCATCATTTTGTTCGCAATCTCAAGCGCTTTTTTTCGAATGACGTTGTCTAATGATTTAAATGAAGCAGGATAATCTTTCATCGTCCAAGGCATATAAAGCGCTCCTTTCTTTTATTTGAACAACTTCCCCCATATGTAATCGATCAAACATATCATTCTTCTCAAACCAATGAAGGGGATAAAATACATCGTTTTGCTGAGGCAGAATCTCATCAATTCCCGCAGAATAGAAGGTAGAAAAGGAGTGATTTTGATGATGATAAAAGGTTTGTATGAAGCCCATTTACCTGTGAGTGACTTAAAGAAATCTATTGCGTTTTATGAAAAATTGGAATTGACACTTGCTCACGCAAATGAACGAGTTGCTTTTTTATGGATTGAGAAAGGGAAGAGCTGGCTTGGCTTGTGGAAAGTAGATATCAATGACTTCCCATATCATCCCTCGACACGGCACGTTGCTTTTCAAATTACAACCTCTAGTATCGAACAAATCAAGGCTTGGCTGGTTGAAAAAGGCATCAGCATTCACCCAATGTTTGGCTTTTCAGAAGAGAAGCAGCCTTTAGTTCTCGATAATCCGCCGCAATTTCATGCAGCGATCTATTTTCTTGACCCAGATGGAAATCTGCTTGAATGCATTGCCCCGCTTGAGCTTGATACAGAAGAAGACCACGATATCATGACATATGAGGACTGGGATCGAAAGAAAAATCCGTTTATTGATTGACAAAATCACTCGTTGTAACTATATTGATTACAACGGTGGTGAAAGATTGTGAAACAAATTAGCAACAGGTATCCGATTGCTGTTCATATTTTGTCATTTATTGCAGGTGTTCAAAAAGAGTGTACAGGGAATTTTATTGCAGAAAGTGTGAATTCAAATCCAGCCATTGTTCGAAAAATGATGGCAATGCTCAAACGGGCAGGTCTCATTGAGATACGCCGCGGAGTAGGTGGTGCTTACTTAAAAAGGCCGGCAGAGGAAATCACGCTGTTAGATGTGTACCGTGCTGTCGATGTAAGCGAGGATGAAGAATTGTTTAACTTCCATCAGCCAGTCATCGCATGTCCGATTGGTCAAGCGATGGATACAAGACTGCGGCATGAACTAAAAGAAGCACAAGCTGCACTTGAGAATCACCTAAAGCAAGTGACAATTCAGCAATTATTGACAGAGGCGGAATAAAAAAGCTCATACATTGGAGCTTTTTTTACACTTTTGTTGTAACCATTTTGATTATAACGTATGCACATCACCGTGAATCACAAAATGAGGAGGTCAAACATTATGAAGTTATTAGTAACAGGCGCAACAGGACAGCTTGGATCGCTCGTCGTCCAGCATTTACTTAAAAAGGTACCAGCTGAACAAATTGCGGTGAGTGTTCGAGATCCGCAAAAAGCAGCACATTTAAAGGAAGCCGGGGTGGATGTACGCCGCGGAGACTTTACTCAGCCAGACACCCTTAAGGCAGCCTTTCAAGGCATTGACCGCCTTTTGATCATTTCAACTGCGGATGGTGACCGCGTGCAGCAACATACGGCTGCCATCCAAGCGGCGAAAGCAGCCAGTGTATCCTTTATTGCTTATACAAGCGTTGTGAATGCAAGAGAGAGTCAGCTTGTCCTTGCACACGACCACGCAAAAACTGAAGAAGCCATTGTGGCCTCTGGCATTCCTCATGTGTTTCTAAGAAACAACTGGTATGTAGAAAATGAAAAAGATACGATACTAGCAGCCGTTAGCGGCGCACCATTTTTAAGTCCAATTGGTGATGGCAAGGTTGGCTGGGCAACAAGAAATGACTACGCAGAAGCGGCCGCAAATGCGTTAACACTTTCTAAACATGACAAGGAGATATATGAACTGTCAGGCCCTCTTCGGACACACACTGAACTTGCTCACATTGTCAGTGAGGTGAGCGGAAAAGAGATTAAAGTGGAGCCAATTGATGTCGACACATTTGGGGAATTTTTAGCTTCTAATGGTGTACGAAAAGAAGCTGTTCCATTTGTCAAAGCCATTCAAAGCGGAATTCGCGATGGTGCCTTAGCCGTTGAAAGCCATGATTTCGAAACCTTATTAGGACGGCCGTTAACACCTATCGACGAAAAAATTCGTGAAATGATTTCAAAATAAATTTTCTCAAACGTCCTATCTAAAGGGCGTTTTTTTCATTCAAGCTACACGAGCACTTCATTGAAATTGCAGGAAGTTGGGACTAAAATGGAATTTAGGCTTATTATTTGTTTATTCTTCCTGCTTAATCTAGCATAGGGAAGCTAATAATAAAGGTTAGATTTTCAATTAGTTCTTCTGAATAATGGACGTATATAATGGTTATTACTCTTTCTTAACATATGAAACCTTTTAAAATCTACATAAGCAGGATGTGACGAAATGTTACGAAAAGCCTCCCTTTCTTATCTTATTGCAAGCATTATAACAATAATAGTCATTTTGATTGAAGTTGGTATCCGTTCAGCAGTTGTTTCTCCTTTTGTTCTACTTGATTCGAACAAAGCTAACAATCCAAAAGTATTAATCTCCCATTCTCTTTATCAGGGTGATTTTTTATTAACCTATCAAGATGATGACTCCAAAGATCGTTCAGAAGCAGCCTTTCAATTGGGGGGAAAGCAAGTAAATTTCACGGAGATTTCATCTAGGAATAGAGTTAGCACGATTGAAACTAACAAATTAATGAAAGAAAAAGCAATGGTTTTTCTAAGAAGAGGTTTTGTACTTATTCATGATGATAAAATTAAGATGGAACAGGTATCGCAAAATCCTTTTTTCTCTAAATACAATCTAACGAATCTAACAGAAACTACTAAGGTCAAAACAGGTTTTAAGCATAATACCACATATATTATATTAATTACCTTAATAGGAATTCTTTTTCCAGCTATGTTATTTTTATTTTTTAATCTTCATGAATCTATGAAAAACCTATTCACATTATTTATTCCCTTTGTTCTAGCCATTTTTCTTCCCTTGGGATTAAATTATTTTTTCTTAATGGGATATGCGCTATCAATAACAGGCTCTTATGTATTAAGCATCATTCTCTCTATACTTGTACCTAGTTTCCTGTCAGTCTTATTGACAGCTTATTCATTTGAGTATACTACAAAAGATACGCCTGAAGGTTTAGAAGAGAATGAAGGTGCGTCAGGAAATTCGTTTTTAATGAATGTTAGGGAGCAAGTCGTTTTGTTTGGTGCTGCCACATTATCCTTGTTATATTTCGGATCTTATTTATTACTTCCTTTGTCATTTCAAGCGAAGATCATGGATAACCTTTTTCTATTCTGTGGTTGGTACTTCGCCCTAATCATATTATTTATTATTGGTTACTCAATCATTCAAAAAATAATAAACAAATATGAAGTTTTAAATACAGAAGCATTCATGTATATTCGCAAGGATATTGAGTATAAGACAAACCAAAAGGTGAATATTTGGGTGAAAAAAGACTCAAAACAGGATGTGAATGCCTGGATATATTCATTTAAACTTCCATTTAAAAGAAGAGTTGATGTGTATGTGACAGAAGGGTTGTTAGAAAAGTTTGATAAAGAGGAAATTCGTGCTATCTTATATCATGAAATGGGACATGCAAAGTTAAAACACGCACATTATACCATGTACCTAACTTTGATCGTAACATTACTTATGGGTATCAGTATGTATTATGCCAGACATGTTATGCTTGCCAACGGATGGTGGCAATATGTTCTTATTTTCCCAGTAGGAGTAATTCTCATGATCTTCATTACGGAATGGCTGCCAAAGAAAATCAGCCGGTTATTTGAGATTCAGGCTGATAACTTTGCTGTTTTCCACCTTGGGAATAAAACACTGTATCTCAATACTTTGATTAAATTAAGCAGCCTTATTGAAGAAGAAGATGGAGATTATGGAAAAAAGTCTGAATGGCGTGAAAGTCATCCCTCTTTCGAAAAAAGAATTGAGAACATAAAGAAAAATTAGGCCATCTCACTCCTATCGACGAAAAAATTCGTGAAATGATTACAAAATAAATTTTCTCAAACGTCCTATCAAAAGGGCGTTTTTTTCATTCAAGCTACACGAGCCATATGTCCAAATTTAGACAAATCACCTCGTTGAAATTTCAGAAATTTGGGATTAAAATGAAAATAAGGCCTGTTATTTCGTCATCAGATGACCAAATTGATGAATCAAATTGCAGCAAAGAAGGGAAGTTCGCCGATGAAAGTCCATTTATTCGTTACTTGTTTAATTGACACCATGCAGCCAAATGTAGGAAAGGCCACAGTGGAAGTATTAGAAAGGCTCGGTGTAGAAGTGGAATTTCCAGAGGCACAAGTGTGCTGCGGGCAGCCAGCCTTTAACAGCGGCTATACAAAAGAAACCATTAAAGCAGCAAAAAACATGATCAAAGCCTTTGAATCAGCTGAATATGTCGTGACGCCGTCAGGTTCTTGTAAGGCGATGTTTTTAGAATATCCTCATCTTTTAAAAGAAGACCCAGTGTGGTCAGCAAAAGCTAAGGCACTTGCTGAGAAAACATATGAATTAACCGAGTTTATTGTTGATATATTACACGTCACAGATGTCGGAGCGAGCCTGAAAGGAAACGCAACCTATCACACATCCTGTCATATGACGAGACTGCTGCGAATTAAGGAAGCCCCTTTCACACTGTTGTCAAATGTCAAAGATTTGACGATGACACCATTGCCGCGCGCCGAAAATTGCTGCGGATTTGGAGGAACCTTTTCAGTAAAAATGACTCCTATTTCTGAGCAAATGGTCGATGAGAAAGTCCAAAGCATAGAGGAGACACACGCTGAATACATCATTGGTGCTGACTGCGGCTGCCTGCTGAATATTGGCGGGAGGCTGAATCGTCTTGATAAGCCCATTCAAGTGATGCATATCGCAGAGGTATTAAATAGCCGCTGACTTTAAGAGGGGGAACGGCACATGAGTATGAAAATTGGAGAGAAGGCCTTTAAAGAACGAATCGGGGAAGGGTTAGAAGATAAAGTCATGAGAGGTGCTGTTTCCTCAGCACAGGAACGCCTGTATGAAAGGCGGCTAGCTGCGAGCGAAGAGCTTGGCAACTGGGAAAAGTGGCGTGAGCTTGGCGAGGAAATCCGCCAGCATACGCTGACGCATCTTGATGACTACTTATACCAATTAAGTGAAAGTGTTAGTGCACGCGGGGGACATGTCTTTTTTGCAAAAACAAAGGAAGAGGCATCGGCGTATATTCAACATGTGGCACAGAAAAAGGCGGCCCAAAAGATCGTTAAATCAAAATCAATGGTCACAGAAGAAATTGAAATGAATCAAGCCCTTGAAGAGATCGGCTGTGAGGTGGTGGAAAGCGATCTTGGCGAGTATATTCTGCAAGTAGATGATCATGAACCTCCTTCACATATTGTGGCACCTGCTCTTCATATGACGAAAGAACAAATACGAGAAGTCTTTCACGAAAAGCTCGGATATGAGATGTCAGAGACACCTGAAGATATGACGAGTTTTGTGAGAGCCATCTTACGTGAAAAGTTCCTCGAAGCAGATATTGGTGTCACCGGCTGTAATTTTGCTGTCGCCAATACAGGTTCCATTTGCCTTGTGACAAATGAAGGGAATGCGGATCTTGTCACGGCTATCCCGAAGACACATATCGCCGTTATGGGCATGGAACGGATTGTTCCAACGATGGAGGAGCTGGATGTCCTCGTTGGTCTTTTGTGCAGAAGTGCAGTCGGTCAGAAATTAACGAGTTACATTTCTGTCGTTGGACCAAAAGGAGAAGAAGAAGTGGATGGGCCAGAAGAATTTCACTTGGTCATTGTGGACAATGGGCGGTCCAATATATTAGGTACTGCCTTTCAGTCTGTTCTCCAATGTATCAGGTGCGCAGCCTGCATCAATGTGTGCCCAGTTTACCGGCATGTGGGCGGACATTCATACGGATCGATTTATCCGGGGCCAATTGGTGCTGTTTTATCGCCGCTTCTTGGCGGCTATGATGACTACCAAGAGCTCCCCTTTGCATCCAGCCTTTGCGCGGCCTGCACAGATGCTTGTCCAGTAAAGATCCCGCTTCACGAGTTATTAATAAAACATCGTCAAGTCATCGTGGAAAAAGAGGGGAGAGCGTCTAAAGCTGAAATGATGGCGATGAAAATGTTCGGAATGGGCGCATCGACTCCCGGGATGTATCAATTCGGAACAAAAGCAGCTCCTGTATTGATGAATCGTATGGCTTCAAACGGACAGATTTCAAAAGGAATAGGTCCTTTAAAGAATTGGACAGATATTCGTGACCTGCCAGCTCCAAGTAAAGAAAGATTCAGGGATTGGTTTAAAAAGAGACAGAAGGAGGAACAGTGATGAAGGGAACCATTTCTCACCGAGAATCGTTTTTAGCTCATATCCGTAAGCAATTAGGGAAGGATTCCTCCTCGCCTGCATCTATTCAGCGTCCAGCTTGGAAGCATCAAGTTCAGTGGGAAACAAACGGACTTTTGTCTAAAGAAGAGCTAGTCGAGCAATTGAAGGTGCAATGTCAACGAATTCATACAAGAGTGGTCGAAACAACACCAGAGGAAGCGCCCTCTGTATTACGATCATTGATGACAGAGTATGGAGAGGGTTCTGTGATGACATCGGGCGATCATCGTTTTGAACAATATGGATTTTATCCGATGTTTGACACCTTGCAGCACGAAGGATTCGCAGTCACCAGCTGGAATGCTGAGGCTTCAAGGGAAGAAAATATCAGGCTAGTAGAACAAGCGGCGTATTCGGTTGTATTCAGTGATTACACCTTAGCAGAATCAGGTACAGTCGTCCTTTCATCCCATCAGGGCCAAGGAAGAGCGCTCCATTTTTTACCGATGATGTATATCGTGTGTATCGAAAAAAGCACGGTGGTTCCGCGGATGATTCAAGCTGTTTCGGCTCTTAATCGCTCAGTAGAGGAGGGAGAGCAGGCGAAAGGTGCTATTCATTTCATATCAGGTCCGAGTAACTCTGCGGATATTGAGATGAATTTAGTAGTAGGGGTTCATGGTCCAGTTCGGGCGGTTTATCTATTGATAGATGATGAATAGGGCTTTCGAGAAGAAAGCCTTTTTTCATGCAAAAAAGCGTACATAAGTTTTAAAATCATCTTGCCTCTAGCGGATTGGACATAGTAAGATGACGACATACAAGATGAACTTCTCATCTACTGCTGATGTAAAGGAAGCTGCTTATGGACATGAAGTCAACTGCTCAAAAGAAATCAATTGCACTACCGCTTGTGATTTCAATTATTGCCATTTCGTTTTCTGCTATCATTGTGAAATGGTCAAATGCACCTGCTGCTATTTTAAGCATGTATCGAATGATCTTTGCCGCGATTTTTATGCTGCCGTTTATTCTGCCACGAAAAAAAGAATTTCTCTCGATTCAGCGAAGAGATTGGTTTTTCTTATGTATGTCAGGCTTCTTTTTAGGACTCCATTTTGTGTTGTGGTTTGGCTCACTGAAGCTGACGACTGTGGCAAGCTCTACTATTATCATCGCCCTTCAGCCGATGGTCTCCTTATTAGGCGGCTTTCTCTTTTTCCGTGAACGAACCACGCTGCCTGCACTCTTGACGATGTGTGCCGCAATTGTTGGTGCACTTATGATTGGGTGGGGAGACATAGGTCATAGCCAGGAAGCCATCCTAGGAGACATTTTATCCTTTTTAAGTGTGATCGCGGTTGTTTGTTATTTATTAATAGGTCAACAGGCTGTCAGAAAGATATCTCATTGGATTTATAGTTTTTGTGTGTTTGGTTTTGCCGGTCTTTTTTTAATTTTATTCAATTTGATTCAGCAAACGCCTTTTACAGGCTATCCGGGTAAAGAGTGGGGAATCTTTTTATTGCTTGCGATCATTCCCACCATGTCTCATGTCATTAATAATTGGCTTTTAACCTATGTCAATGCCACAACCATTTCAATGAGTATCCTTGGCGAACCTGTTGGAGCCACGATTCTTGCTGTATGGCTGCTTGGAGAGAAAGTCACGCTGCTCCAAATGTGTGGCGGTTTTCTTGTCCTTTTAGGCGTCTTTTTCTTTTTGATGCAGCAGCGGCAAGGGATTGTGATGAAACAAAAAAAATCCGGTTAAATTCCGGATTTTTACTCTTTTAAATCGTTTTTTTCAATTACTTTGTTCAATCTTTCCTCAACCTTCTTCAATTCCATTCTTTTTCTTCTGATCATTCGAAAAGCGATGACAATGATCGTCACGATAGCAGCAATGAATAGAAGAGAGAACACTTGAAATAGAAGATCACCAATATTAAATGCGATATTCTCCCCATTAGACATACGTAAAACCTCCCTTTCTATCTATATATTACCATAATCGATAAAAGATTGAGATTTATCCATCATTTATCTATAATAGGTAAAATATCACTTATTAAAGGAGAACCAATATGAGAACTTTAGTCCTTTTACGAGGTCTCCCAGGCGTAGGGAAATCAACTTGGATCAAAGCCCAAGGCTTAGAGCCTTACACATTATCAGCGGATCAGATTCGTCTTTTGACCCAGCCTCCACAGTTATCTGTCAATGGGAAACCAGAAATTTCAAGCAAGCATGACCACAAAGTCTGGTCTTTATTATTTGAATTGCTTACAGCACGTATGGAACGCGGAGACTTTACTGTGATTGATGCCACGCATATTTCAAGCAAATCGATATCTCAATATAAATCGCTGGCCACATCGTATCGTTACAGGGTGTATGTCGTCGATTTCACGCAGGTGTCGCTTGAAACAGCTCTATTGCAAAATCGCTCACGGGAAGCTCACAAAGTTGTGCGGGAGTCTGTTTTATATCAAATGAATGAGCGGTTAAAAACAGAAAAGGTCCCATCATGGGTGACTGTCTTGCAGCCTGAGGAATATCCGCAAGTGATGACCTATCAGCCTCGATCCTTCGATCAATATGAGGCCATTCATGTTTTTGGAGATATTCACGGCTGTCATACCGCTCTGACCACCTATTTACAAGGAGATATTAAAGAAAATGAACTTTATATCTTTGCAGGTGATTTGCTTGATAGAGGTATAGAAAACAAGGAAGTATTAGAATGGATGCTCGCACATAGAGAATGCCGGAATGTCATCGTGATTGAGGGCAATCATGATCAGCATTTATACCGGTTTGCACATGGTGAAAAAGTAAGAAGTAATATGTTTAACCGGCATACTGCACCTGAGATTGAAGCAGCAGACTTTGATTTAAAAGAAGTACGAAAGTTTGTTAGGACATTTCATCAGCTTACTTATTTTACGTACCATGGCAAGACATTTCTTGTTACCCACGGGGGGCTTGCTCATTTGCCAGAAGAGCTATTGCATGTCTCAACACAGCAACTCATCCACGGTGTAGGTGAATATTCAGATGACATTGATCACTTGTTTGTTCAAAATACTGCTGGATTAGATGTCATTCAAATTCACGGGCATCGCAATTTATACAGGCTGCCTATTCAAGCAGCGGAAAGGTCTTATAATCTAGAAGGCCAGGTTGAATTCGGGGGACAGCTGAGGGTGTTGAAAATCACAGCTGACGGGATTGAGACTCATGAAATTGACAACCCAATCTATAGAGCTTCTGAGAAAAAACCATCAGCCGCTATTCAACCAGATATCTCACTAGATGACTTTTTAGCTCACTTAGATCAGCATGAGTATGTACAGGAATTAAAGCTTCCGCACCATATTTCATCTTTTAATTTTACGAAAAAAGCGTTTAGTGAACGGCAGTGGGATGATGTGAATGTGAAGGCAAGAGGTTTGTTTGTCAATATGGTGTCAAAGCAGATTGTTTCAAGAAGCTACAACAAATTTTTTAACATTGATGAGCGTCCGGAGACAAAAATGCATCATCTAGTGAACCACCTTCAATTTCCTGTCACCGTCTACGATAAAGCAAATGGATATTTAGGGACGGTTGGGTATAACGAAATGGAAGACGAATTGGTGTTTACGTCCAAATCGTATACATCTCATGTGAAACAAAATCAGCATGCTTCCTGGGTCGAGGAGTTATTCTATCAGACCTTCGGAGACGTGCAGGTCGACTACATCAAATCATACGTACGTGACCACAATGCATCTCTTGTGTTTGAAGTCATTTTGCCAGAGAAAGACCCACATATTATCACATATGATCATGATCAACTCATTTTGCTTGATATAGTGAAGCGTCAGCTAAGCTATGAAAAGGCACCATTTACTGAAGTGAAAAGAGTAAGCGAACAGCTTGGAATATCCAGCAAGCAGGAAGTGGCTGTGTTCCATGATTGGACGTCTTTTTATAAATGGTATCAGGCCGTTTCTCATGACGACTCGATCAAAGAAGAGGGATATGTCATTGAGGATGATCGCGGCTTGATGACCAAGCTCAAGCTTCCTTATTATCAATTCTGGAAGCAGATGCGCGCGATCAAACAGCGCGTTGCAGAGAAGCGTTCCACGCATAAATATATGCAGGCATTGCAAACAGCGGAGCAAGCTAGATTTTATACGTGGCTTCTTGAGCAAGATGCCAATGCTGTCAGAAATAGCTCCATTATTGAGCTGCGCTCACATTTTGAGCAAAGCGATGCAGCCCAATTGAATAATGATGGAATAAATGCATAGTCTAAAAAGGAGTCTTTTCTAAGGAAAAGGCTTTTTTTGATGCAATTGAAAGGTGGACCCTTACATGCCTGACCATATTGAAGTCATTTTACGGACGATGTTTGCTTTTGCGATTTTATTTGGTGGAGCACGTCTTCTTGGAAAGCAAACCATAGCACAAATGAATATTTTTGATTTTATAGCAGCCATTAGCTTAGGTTCAATTGCGGCGAGTCTCGCGTTTAATACAACGCTTCCGTTTCATCACACGACGATTTCCTTTGTCACGCTTGTCATGATCATTTATGTGATTTCGCTCATTGCTTTAAGGAGCCGAAAATTGAGAGGATTTATGGCCGGTAAACCAACCCTTGTCATACAAAATGGCAAAATTCTTGAAGAGAATATGAAGGGAATGAGATATACCCTTGATTATTTAAATCAGCAGCTGAGAGAAAAAGACATTTTTGATATTAGCGAAGTTGAATTTGCCATAATTGAAACAGATGGACATATGTCAGTGAAAAAATATCCTTCGTTTGAAAATGTCACTCGAAAGGATCTTCAATTGTATATGAAGGCAGAGGGCTACATGCCTATTGAAGTGATCATGGACGGAAAGCTCATTTTGAAAAACATTCATGAAAATCAATTAACGGTGGAGTGGATAGATGAAGAGCTTAAGAAAAGGCAGCTCTCCTTAAAGGACATTGTATACGCAGTCCGTTCAAGTAATGGCAGCTTATATATTGATACATATGACGACCACATTCACTCTCCGATTGATCAAGAATGAAGGTATAGTGCGGAGGTCACCCGCATGACACATATCCGTCAATGTTTATAAGTCGTTTGGATGCTGTCTGACTAGGCATCATTTCTCAATTATTATTATTTTCAGAAAATGTGATGACGGAAAAAAATAAATGTGTTTAAGTGTATATAGAACAAATTAAAATATTAATATAATATACCGTTTGCGGAATGAACGTTCATTCCTGTGGCGAGGAGGGGATGAAGTGCTAGCAGTGACTGATAAACAAGAACAGATCATGAAGGCTTCACTAGACTTATTTATTGAACGGGGCTTTGATGGGACCACGATGCCAATGATTTCAAAAAGAGCAAACGTCGGAGCGGGAACCATTTACCGTTATTTCGACAGTAAAGAGGCACTCGTCAATATTTTGTACCAGCGCAGCCTTTCTGCATTTATCGAAAAAATGAACACAAACAGTCCAGATCCAAAGGCGAGTATTCGGGCGTACTTTAAGCATGTATTTTATTGCTTGGTTTTATTTACAAAGGAGAATCCAAGCGGGCTATATTTCTTAGAAATTGATAAACGATCCCATTACTTAGACGAGACGAGCAAAGAGAAAATGCAGCATTTGTTACATGAGCTATTCCTTATCTTTGAAGAAGGGAAAAAGGATGGGATTCATCCAAATCTTTCAGGTAGAACCATTTTATCGATTGTATTTGGTGCCTTTGTACAGCTGCATAAACAAATTCTTGCAGAAGAAATAGAGCCAACGATTGAATTTCTAGAGGACATTGAGCAAAGTTTATGGCGCGCTATCAGCGTCGCATCTTAATGAATGAAAAGGAGTGGGCACATGCAACAAACATCAATCATTCCAAAACCAAAAACATACGGACCTTTTAAAAATATTCCCCATATCAAAAAGGGGGAGCTTTCTCAAACCTTTTGGCGGCTGGCAGATGAATTAGGACCGATCTTTCAGTTTGAATTTTCAAAAGCAACAAGTATTTTTGTTTCTAATCATGAACTTTTCCAAGAAATATGTGATGAGAGCCGTTTTGATAAATACATTGGGACTAGTCTCAATAAAGTAAGAGCATTTGCAGGGGATGGGTTATTTACGAGCTGGACAGAAGAACCGAACTGGAGAAAGGCTCACCACATCTTGATGCCGGCGTTTAGTCAGCAGGCCATGAAGGGCTATCATGAAATGATGCTCGATATTGCCACACAGCTTGTACAAAAATGGCAAAGAACAGGCCGTGATGAAGAAATTGAAGTAGCAGAGGATATGACAAAGCTTACTTTAGATACGATCGGACTTTGTGGTTTTGATTTCAGGTTTAACAGTTTTTATAAAGAAAATCAGCATCCATTCATCGCAAGTATGGTGAATGGTTTAAGCGAAGCGATGGATCAGGCGAGCCGGTTGCCGGTTGCAGATAAGCTAATGATCAAAAGAAGAAAAAAATTTGAAGATAATGTTGATTTTATGAAGCAATTAGTAGATGACATTATTCAAGAACGGAAAAAACAAGATAAAACGGGCGATGATTTACTGTCCCTCATGTTGCATGCAAAGGACCCTGAAACAGGAGAGCGCCTGTCAGATGAAAATATTCGCTATCAAATCATTACCTTCTTAATAGCTGGGCACGAAACAACAAGCGGGCTACTATCCTTTGCGATTTATTTCTTATTAAAGAATCCTGAAAAATTAAAGAAAGCTGTCCAAGAAGCAGATGATGTGCTGCAAGGCGGACTGCCAACATTTAAGCAGGTACAAAAACTAAATTACACACGTATGGTTTTAAATGAATCTCTTCGCCTCTGGCCAACAGCGCCTACGTTCTCTTTTTATGCGAAAGAGGACACCGTCATCGGAGGGAAATATTCGATTAAAAAGAACCAAAGTGTCTCCGTGCTGCTACCTAAGTTACATCGTGATCAAGCGGTATGGGGAGAGGATGCGGAAGAATTTAAACCAGAGCGGTTTCTACACCCTGAAAAGATCCCGCAGCATGCCTACAAGCCTTTTGGGAATGGACAGCGTGCATGTATCGGCATGCAATTCGCCCTTCATGAAGCCACAATGGTACTGGCAATGGTCCTGCACAACCTGGAATTGATTGATCACACATCATATGAACTTGATTTAAAAGAATCTCTGACGATTAAGCCAAACGATTTTAAAATCAAAGTGCGGCCAAGAAAGCAGCAACTCTTTATGGCACCACCGAAAGACGAGGCGAAAAAAAGCACAAAATCTGATGAGTCAAAAGTGGAGAGTCATGGTACACCATTGCTTGTTTTATATGGATCAAATCTTGGCACAGCGCAGCAAATCGCAAACGAATTGGCTGAAGAAGGAAAAGCAAAAGGGTTTGATGTGACCACTGCTCCGCTTGATGACTATACACGTCAATTACCAGATAAGGGTGCAGTCTTCATCGTGACCGCTTCATATAATGGACATCCGCCTGACCATGCGAAAAAATTTGTGGATTGGGTCACGCAGGATAAAGAGCAGGATTTAACAAACGTGACGTTTGCTGTGTTTGGATGCGGAGATCGAAATTGGGCGAGTACGTACCAGCGTATTCCTCGTCTCATTGATGAAGCACTTGAAAGAAAAGGTGCGAAGCGTGCAGCTGATTTAGGAGAAGGTGATGCAGGCGGAGATATGGATGAGGATAAAGAAGCATTTCAGAAAACGGTCTTCAAGCAGCTCGCAAAAGAATTTAAGCTCACCTTCCAAGAAAAAGGTAAAGAAAACCCAAAGCTTTCAGTTGCTTATACCAATGAGCTAGTAGAACGTCCTGTGGCTAAAACATATGGTGCCTTTTCAGCTGTTGTACTGAAAAATGAAGAATTACAATCTGAAAAAAGTGAGCGGCAAACAAGACATATTGAGTTGCAATTGCCTGAAGGGAAAAAGTACAAAGAAGGGGATCATATCGGAATTGTTCCGAAAAATAGTGATGCACTCGTTCAGCGGGTGATCAATCGCTTCAATCTAGATCCTAAGCAGCACATCAAGCTTTCTTCTGAGAAAGAAGCAAATCATTTACCTTTAGATCAGCCGATTCAAATGAGAGAATTACTTGTGTCGCATGTTGAGCTTCAAGAGCCTGCAACACGTACGCAGCTAAGAGAGCTCGCCGCATATACAGTTTGTCCGCCTCACCGCGTGGAGCTTGAGCAAATGGCTGGTGAAGCGTATCAAGAAGCTATTTTAAAGAAACGAGTAACCATGCTTGACTTACTAGATCAATATGAAGCATGTGAGCTGTCATTTGTGCACTTTTTAGCACTTTTACCAGGTTTGAAGCCGCGCTATTATTCTATTTCTAGCTCACCAAAGGTCGATGAAAAAAGAGTCAGTATCACAGTGGCGGTTGTGAAAGGGAAAGCGTGGAGCGGCCGCGGAGAATATGCCGGAGTCGCATCAAACTATTTATGCGGTCTGCAGGAAGGAGAAGAAGTCGCCTGCTTCCTCCACGAAGCGCAGGCAGGATTCCAGCTGCCGCCTTCATCTGAAGTTCCGATGATCATGATCGGACCGGGTACAGGAATCGCTCCATTTAGAGGGTTTGTTCAGGCAAGAGAAGTATGGCAGAAGGAAGGCAAACCACTAGGCGAAGCTCACCTATATTTTGGCTGCCGTCACCCTCATGAAGATGATCTGTATTTTGAAGAAATGCAGCTTGCAGCGCAAAAAGGAGTTGTCCACATCCACCGGGCTTATTCTCGTCACAAAGAGCAAAAAGTATATGTCCAGCATTTGTTGAAAGAAGACGGCGGCATGTTAATCAAGTTACTTGACCAAGGTGCGTATCTTTACGTGTGCGGGGACGGAAAAGTCATGGCACCAGATGTAGAGGCTACACTGATCGACCTCTATCAACACGAGAAACAATGCTCGAAGGAAGCAGCTGAAAATTGGCTGACAACCCTTGCGAATAATAATAGATATGTAAAAGATGTATGGAGCTGACAAGAGGGAAGACCGCCAATTAGGCGGTTTTTTCTGTTTCATCAAGAGAGGTGAGATCGATAGAATGAAAGTTTGAAAGATACAAAACACCTAATTTGAAAATGAAATATTTTGTAAAAAATAAGAATATTCTCTCATTTACTCCAATATGGAACAATCGTATCATTTTTGATATAGGACATAAAGGAGGAATATGATGAAAAAGGTGAAAATGTTACTCCCTTCTCTACTCGTTTTTGGTGCTTTAAGTGTGCCTAGTTTTGCCCATGCCGCATCGGATTCAGTACTAACATCTGATTATGACATGGTGACTTCTGATGGAAAGGTGATCTCTTCAAGTGATTTCCACAATGATTCGAAATCCCCCTCATCCTTTGATAAAGTGGATGATCTATCTTCAACTGTTGGTGAAAAAGTAAAACCACTATCAAAATATGTAAAAGACTTTCAAACTAAAGTCGTCATTGGAGACGATGGTAGAACAAAAGTAGCAAATACAAGAGTAGCACCATATAATTCAATTGCTTATATTACATTTGGCGGCTCCAGCTGCACGGGGACACTCATTGCCCCTAACAAAATTTTGACAAACGGACACTGCGTGTACAATACAGCATCGAGAAGTTATAGTGCAAAAGGATCGGTGTATCCAGGGATGAATGATAGCACTGCGGTAAATGGGTCAGCAAATATGACAGAGTTCTATGTACCAAGCGGATATATCAATACAGGTGCGAGCCAATATGATTTTGCCGTGATCAAAACAGATACGAACATTGGCAATACAGTCGGTTACCGTTCCATCCGTCAGGTGACAAACTTAACTGGAACAACGATTAAAATTTCTGGATATCCAGGTGATAAAATGAGATCGACTGGCAAGGTGTCGCAGTGGGAGATGTCAGGTCCTGTGACAAGAGAAGATACGAATCTCGCATACTATACGATTGATACATTTAGCGGAAATTCAGGCTCAGCGATGCTAGATCAAAATCAGCAAATCGTTGGGGTTCATAACGCAGGGTATTCAAACGGAACGATTAATGGCGGTCCGAAAGCGACAGCTGCCTTTGTTGAATTTATCAACTATGCAAAAGCGCAATAAAAGCTAGAACATAAAGCTTGTTTCCTTCATAGGGGACAAGCTTTTTTATGTGGATACAAGTGTCTATCTGTCTATGCTTGAAAGATTCATTGAGTTTTCAGCCTCTTCATTTTTTTCACATGTCATTCGTGAACGACTCATACATTAAAATGACACATTTCCTTTAAGTCAAGATTCTACTTGAGAAAAATGAGGAGGTCACGCATTTTTGAAGATGAGAAGAGGCTGGATTACTGCTGTCGCCTTATGCTTTGTGATATGGATGGGCACGCTGCTAGGTGGATTTGGGGAGGAACATGCGGCAAAAGGTGCGGATCGATATGATCATGTTATTCAATTTCCAAAGGAACGGTACCCTGAAACAGGCAGTCATATTCAAGAAGCCATTCGAAAAGGGCATTCAGATGTGTGTACGATAGACCGAAATGGAGCAGATGCCCGCAGGCAAGAATCATTAAAAGGCATTCCGACTAAGCCTGGATTCGACCGAGATGAGTGGCCGATGGCAGTTTGTCTTGAAGGAGGAAAAGGGGCGAGTGTTCAATATGTCAGTCCGTCTGATAATAGGGGAGCGGGCTCATGGGTCGGACACCAGATGAGCGGGTATCCTGATGGGAAAAGAATTTTATTTATTGTGAAATAAAACTAAAAGAGAGGCGCCTGTGAGTAGGTGCCTTTTTTGATGATGATCAGAGCGTATTGGAGCTAGCAGGGGCAAAAGATTCAGTGGTACAATGGATCCTATAAGGTACAAAGACAGACAAGAAGAAAATGTGAAGGGACATATGCTTATGGATAAGAACCGTGCATTATACGATTATTTCATGCAACATGCAGAGAAACTGACTGAAACTTGGTATGATTCAATTGAAGATGATGATCCAGAATCAATATATCGTTCAACAGATTCCAGCATCATATCAGAGCTAAAACGGCAAAATCAAGATTATTACCAGCATTTTATACGTGCTCTTATTGAAGACAAGACGTATTTACATACTGAGTTTAAAAAGTGGTCTGAAGACTTAGCCAGTGACCCAAAGCATTTAAACACACCATTAGATTATGTTGTGAGAGAATACATGTCCAATCAAAGAGTGGTCCTTCATTACTTAAAAGAATTTATTAAACAGCGTCAAGATGAAATTGATATTGACCGCATCTTTTATTGGTATGATTTAATTTCAGAGGCGTTTAATATTTCCATTCATATGTTCATCCAGCAATATGTGAAAAATACAACGAGGAAGCTCGTGGCACAAAGAGACATGATTTACGAGCTGAGCTCACCTGTCATTGTCTTAAAAAGTCATATTGCGTTATTGCCGTTAGTAGGTGATATTGATACAGCGAGAGCGAAGATTATTTTAGAAAATACGCTGAAACAGTGCTCACAAAAAGGTGTACAGCATTTATGTATTGATTTATCGGGCGTTGTCATCATTGATACAATGGTGGCTCATCAAATCTTTGATCTTGTCACATCACTTCGGTTAATTGGAGTAGAGACAACTATTTCAGGAATCAGACCAGAAATTGCCCAAACCGCTGTGCAGCTCGGGCTTCCTTTTAATGAATTTCGCACGGCATCATCACTTGCTCACGCCTTAGACCGCATGACTGAATTTACTTCAATATAAAAACCAGGCCGATTGAATGGCCTGGTTTTTATTTAGATAACAGCGTCAATTTTAGTGACTTTCCAATCTTTTTGTCCTTTTTCGAACGTAACCGTTCTTTGTACTTTGCGTCCATCAAGTGTTGGGACAGTGAATTCATATGTGCGGACTGTTTGTTTTTTAGAGACAAGTTTAGGTGTCGCTTTATCCCAATTAAGCATATTGTCTCCGTCGCCGACTGGAACAGCCATTTTGCCTTTATGAACAATGAACTGGTAGTCTTTTAAACCTTGATTGATGGCTTCTTTTGTGAAAACTTGAGATAGGTAGCTGTTTAGTTTTTTCTTTGTATCAAATGTTTTAGAAAGATAGTTGTAAGTCATGTCTTTATAGCTAAATGATTTTAATTTGTAATCAGAATGTTCATTAATTTTGTAGCCTGACATCGCACTCCAAAAGTGTTCCCGTGCATCAAGGGCAATATGTAACGCTTCTTTATTTGTCAAAGTGGCTGGTTTTTTAGAAGCGGCCAATGTTGTAGATTGTAATGAGATCATAAGCATAATAGCAGTTAATAAAACGAATAATTTTTTCAAGGCGATTGCCTCCTTTTCTCAATGAAAACTTCTTATGTTACAAATGTTACAATAATTACAGTGATATTACAAGTATTAAATTGAAATGTTTTTTATTTCTTTTCTTTCTATATATATAACGTTTGAGGGTGGCAAAAAGTTTTCATTTTTTTATTTTTTCTTTATATCTACTATTTAACCGTTCTAAAGAAGAACAAAACGTTTTTTGGAAAAGTTTCTGTTTGGACGTTCAACACGCTTTTTCATTTATGACATATACTATCGTGATGAATGTCTAAGAAAGTGGTGTTGAATATGTATTATCCGTATGAAGGTATGTGGAATGGGTACTCATATGATAGGCAGATGCAAGGTTGGCCGTCGCTCCCTTCTCAAGTTGGAGGATTTCCAGGGTTTCCAATCGGAGGAGGAGGCACTGGGCCCGGATCTAGTGGATCAGCCCCGCCAGCCCCACCACAGCATATCGTTTCGCAATATCAGCAAGCATTATCACAGCCTCAAAGCATGCAGTCACTTATTTCAGGGCAAACAGGTGGAGGTCAGCAATCGGTTCAATTTGCCGCGGGATGTAATAGAAGGTGGACGATTGTGTTTATGAGAAACGGTCAAGTATTTTTAATGTATGTTCTATCTTCACAGCCTTTCGGGAGAACAACTGGCTTTATTTGGCCGAACTTTACATTTGGTTCCTTCCCAAGCTCGAGTATTCTTGCCTATTCTTGTTCATAAAAAAAAGCCGGTTCTCATCATTAACTGATGAAATACCGGCTTTTTTTAGTGAATATTTCTAAAGACGCCAATCACTTTACCTAGTATACTTACATTCTGTAAAATAATCGGTTCCATAGATGGATTTTCTGGCTGTAATCTAAAGTGTGTATCTTCTTTATAGAAACGTTTCACTGTCGCTTCATCTTCCTCTGTCATGGCGACGACAATATCTCCATTGTTAGCAGTGCTTTGCTGACGCACAATGACATAGTCCTTGTCCAAAATTCCTGCGTCAATCATACTTTCTCCCATAATTTCAAGCATAAATACTTGTTCATCTGGTGCTGCAAAAGTCTCTGGAAGAGGGAAGTACTCTTCTACATTCTCAACAGCCGTAATAGGCAGGCCTGCTGTTACTTTTCCGATGACTGGTACGTTCATTACAGCACTCTTTGGAATATTCATTTCCTCTTCATCTAGTACTTCGATCGCTCTAGGTTTTGTCGGGTCTCTTCTAATTAAGCCCTTCGTTTCTAGTCTAGCTAAATGTCCATGAACCGTTGAACTGGATGCTAGACCGACAGCTTCTCCAATTTCACGAACGGATGGGGGATAGCCCTTGCTTTTTACTTCTTCTTTGATGAATGTCAGGATATCGAGTTGTCTTTTTGATAGCTTCGTCATCTTTTGCACCTCAAAACGTCAATTTTAAAGAAATTATAGCATGTTTTTCCTAACAGTACAAACATAGGTTCGAAAAAAACGTTTGACAGAAACGTTTGTTCGTATTTATAATAAGTGTCAGAAAGAACGAACGCACATTCTATTAGGAGAGATGACATTATGAGGTTAAAAGAATCTATTATTTTTATTGGGGTATTCTCATTCATCGTTGGCATATTTCTCTCACTTATTGCAGTCACAAGCCATAATGATCCAAATCAGTATGTTAAAATAGAAGTTCAATCAGGGGATACTCTTTGGGGGTTAGCTGATCAAGTAAACGACAGCAAATCAATCGATAAAAATGCGTTTATTGACTGGGTCACTCAGCACAACGATCTTGCTTCAACAGAAATCCAGCCTGGTGATATCCTTGTCATACCAGTCAAAAAAGAGCATCCAGTCGTATATCAACTTGCAACAGTACAGTAGAAAGGTCGATTGAAGACATGAATGCAATCATCTATGCGAGAGTAAGCACTGTCAAAGAAGAGCAGGAAACCTCACTGAAGAGACAAGAAGAAGAATTGCTAGCTTTAGCTGCTATGCACAAGATGAATGTGGTTAAAGTCATTAAAGAAAAAGCAAGCGGGTATGATCTAGATCGCGATGGTGTGTTTGATATGCTAGCTACACTAAAAGAAGAGTCAATTGATGCTGTTCTTATCCAGGATGAAACACGTCTCGGAAGAGGACAAGCAAAAATTGCGCTTCTTCATTGTCTTTTTAAAGAGAATGTGAAGGTGTACAGTACGTTTCATAGAGGCGAACTTGAGCTTTCAGAAGCAGATGAAATGGTGATTGAGATCGTAGGAGTCGTTGAAGAGTATCAACGAAAAATTCATAACCTGAAAATCAAGCGGGGAATGAGAAGAGCCGTAGAACGCGGGTATCAGCCCGAACTGAATTTAAAACAGCAGGATCATGCGCCTGGTCGTGAGCGTATTGAAGTGCCGATTTCAGAAATTGTTCGATTAAGAAAAAATAACATGACCTTCGTAGAAATCGCAGCAACTCTTCAGGCACTAGGTTTCGACATTTCAAAAGCAACGGTCCATAGAAGGTATCAAGAATATGAAAAAGGTCTGACCACCTAAAGCTTGATTTGTTGTCAAAATGATTGATATTTAGTAGTATGTAGAGAAAATGCTTTAAAGGAGTTAGTCATGATTTCTAAAAATCAGCTTGCAAGAATCAATGAGCTTTCAAAAAAGTCAAAAGAGACCGGTTTGTCAGACGATGAAAAAACAGAACAAAAGCAATTAAGAGAAGAGTATTTAAAAGCTTTTCGTTCTTCTATGAAAAATACACTTAAAACCGTGAAAATCGTTGACCCTGAAGGAAACGATGTCACACCAGAAAAATTAAAAAGAGAAAGAGATCAAAACCTTCATTAAGTTTTCGGTTTCTTGAATTTTGAAAAGATGGGAAGGATATTCTCATCTTTTTTCATATTTGCATAACTTTTTAGGTGATCGATAAACTAAATGTGACAAAATCACTCTTTTTCAGCGTGAAATAGTTGTGAAAAAAGGACAGTAGATTTATGATAATGGTGTACACAAGATACGGAAGGGGATTTATATGGAAACGATTGAATTGAAATCTATTGCAACAATACGTACTCTCTCCATAGACGCAATTGAAAAAGCGAATTCCGGCCACCCTGGAATGCCGATGGGTGCTGCGCCAATGGCATACGCTTTATGGACGAATCACTTAAACGTAAGTCCGCAAAACCCAAATTGGTTTAACAGAGACCGTTTTGTTTTATCTGCGGGACATGGTTCTATGCTTCTATATAGCATGCTTCATTTAAGCGGATACAACCTGAGCATCGATGATCTAAAACAATTCCGCCAATGGGGTAGCAAAACACCTGGACATCCTGAATTTGGACATACAGAGGGCGTCGATGCTACAACAGGTCCTTTAGGACAGGGGATTGCCATGGCAGTTGGTATGGCACTTGCAGAAAGACATCTTGCGGAAACGTATAACAAAGACAACTTTAATGTTGTAGATCACTATACATACAGCATTTGCGGAGATGGAGACTTAATGGAGGGAATTTCCTCTGAAGCTGCTTCCCTTGCTGGTCATTTAGGCTTAGGCCGTTTAATTGTCCTTTATGATTCAAATGATATTTCTTTAGATGGCGACCTAGATCGTTCATTCTCTGAAAATGTGAAGAATCGTTTTGAAGCGATGAACTGGGAAGTTCTTTATGTGAAAGACGGCAACAACATTGAAGAAGTGACGGCTGCTATCGAAAAGGCAAAACAAAGCACAGACAGACCTACACTGATTGAAGTGAAAACAACAATCGGTTTCGGATCGCCAAACCGTGCAGGAACTTCTGGTGTGCATGGTGCACCACTTGGCAGCGACGAAGCCAAGCTGACGAAGGAAGCTTACTCTTGGACGTTTGAAGAAGATTTCCATGTACCTTCTGAAGTGTACGATCATTTCAAAGAAGCTGTAAAAGACGCTGGTCAGAAAAAAGAAGCAGCTTGGAATGAATTATTTGCGCAATATGAAAAAGAATACCCTGAGCTTGCAGCTCAATTGCAGCTTGCGATTGAAGGAAAGCTTCCTGAGAATTGGGATCAAGAGGTTCCTGTTTATGAAGCAGGTTCAAGTCTTGCCTCCCGCGCTTCTTCAGGCGAAGTATTAAATGGCATTGCGAAGCAAGTACCTTTCTTCATTGGCGGGTCTGCTGACCTTGCAGGTTCAAACAAAACAACGATTAAAAACACAGACGATTTTGGTAAAGATCATTATGCTG
Source organism: Bacillus sp. FSL W8-0920 (assembly GCF_038593215.1). Classification (NCBI taxonomy): domain Bacteria; kingdom Bacillati; phylum Bacillota; class Bacilli; order Caryophanales; family Bacillaceae; genus Bacillus; species Bacillus sp. FSL W8-0920. Next base: position 1,794,211 of record NZ_CP151974.1, read on the forward strand.
GTAAGAACATTTGGTTCGGCGTCAGAGAATTTGCAATGGGTGCCGCGTTAAACGGTATGGCGCTTCACGGCGGCCTTCGTGTATTCGGCGGAACGTTCTTTGTTTTCTCAGATTACTTAAGACCAGCGATTCGTCTTGCTGCCTTAATGGGACTTCCAGTCACTTATGTCTTTACTCATGACAGTATCGCTGTTGGTGAAGATGGTCCGACGCATGAGCCGGTTGAACAGCTTGCTTCATTACGTGCGATGCCGAACCTTTCTGTCATTCGCCCTGCGGATGGAAACGAAACAGCTGCAGCGTGGAAACTTGCTGTATCTTCAACTGATAAACCGACAGCACTAGTTCTGACTCGTCAAAACCTTCCAACGATTGACCAAGCACCTGAGAAGGCATATGAGGGAGTAGAAAAGGGTGGATACGTCGTCGTTGAAGCTGCTGATGCGCAGCCAGAAGCACTTCTACTCGCATCTGGATCAGAAGTCGGTTTAGCGATTGAAGCGCAAAAAGCACTTGAGAAAGAAGGAATCCGCGCATCTGTTGTCAGTCTTCCTGCATGGGATCGTTTCGATCAGCAGTCAGACGAATACAAAGAATCAGTCCTTCCTACAGCAGTGCGGGCTCGTATTGCGATTGAAATGGGGGCTTCACTTGGCTGGGAGCGTTACACTGGTCTTGATGGTGACGTAATTGCCATTGATAAATTTGGCGCTTCTGCACCTGGTGAAACCATTATTGAGAAATACGGCTTCACGGTCAGCAATGTCGTCAGCCGTGTGAAAGCGAAGCTGAACAAATAACGAAGTCTCCAAGCATCATGCTTTTTTTCATCTGTTTGCAGAGCATTTTCATCCGCTCTGCAAACTTTTTTCTTTTTTCTTGTTTTTTTGACAAAACTAGTTTCTTCTTGCTTCATATATAGACAATTCTTTCTTTCACATTTTTGTATAATACAAGCAATATACGAGATTGACGAAATGTGAAAGGAAGGGATAGACATGGAACGCCATTATTATATTTATTGGATTGAGGATGAATTTGCGCATCATTATTTTGGCAGAGAATCAATTTTGTTTCATTTGTTTGAGTCGTTACACTGGACGAACCGCACGGAAGATGAATTGGTGATGCTTGTGAAACAAGTGGATTACGTGACGAAACGAATCCCTGCTTTTCATATGCATCAGCGATTAATGAACAACTTAACGAACGTTCACTATACACAAATTGGCTCGATATACAGCGCTTCCTTACCTGATGGAAAAGGAACGGCTGCATTTATCATAAAAGATCGTTATATCCAAATGTCTGCCACCGGTAGTTATGAAGCAGAAGCAGTGTTTTTTGAAGTGCTGAGAAAAATTAGTCCTTGCTTCCTTGCGATGGACTTCGGTTCAAAGAAGCACGGGTGGCTCAATCCGGTAAAAGTGAGGAATTTTGTTTAAAAAAATAAAATTGAACGTGAAATGTTGTATAATAGCCTTTTGTTTAGTACACTTTATACGAGACAACATGAAGGAGGAAGAATTATGGATTTATGGGTTGTCATCCTTGTAGGCGTTGTTGCACTGCTTGCAGGAGTTGCACTCGGATTCTTTATTGCTCGTAAGTATATGATGAGCTACTTGAAAAAGAATCCACCAATTAATGAACAAATGCTTCGAATGATGATGATGCAAATGGGCATGAAACCGTCCCAGAAGAAAATCAATCAAATGATGAAAGCCATGAACAACCAAGCGAAATAATACGTACGATATTATGATCATAGATGGAACATGGTTATAAAGAATGGACAAGCGTTGTCCTTTCTTTATTGAATTCACCTTCATCAGACGCTTTAAAACCACTGTACTTGCCTAAATGAAGCAGGGAAGGTGGTTTTTATTTTGGCGTCAGCTTCCTGTAAAAAAACAAAAACCCCTGTTATCAGAGGTTTTTGTTTCGTTTATGGTCACACATATCAACTGTTCTAAAAATCGTGCAGCATGATAAATATCATGAGATATGATTAGTTGGCTGAGTTTGAGTGTAAGTGTCGTTGATATTGTAAGAGGAGATGATCTAGCTGCTGGCTATGTTCGATGGTCACTGTTGATGTCATCCCATTGTGCATCACAACTTTCATCAGCTCTTCTCTTTTTTCTTCGATTTGAGTTAATAATGATGTTTTTACCAAAGTCATGTTCCTTTCATGCAAATCTTGATAAAAAGAATCGATTCTATTATATCCATTTTCAGGTTTATTTTCAAATTTAAAGGATTCGTTATCTCGATGTCAAATTAAATTATATAAGGTTTTAAGAGAATAGACCATCTTTATTGAGAGGATGTAAAAAAAATGAAATGATTTTGTCATCTCTTATTGTATATTGTAAGAAGGGGGTGTTCTTTTGACAGATTTGAATTACTTTTTAGCTTTCGGAGCAGGATTCCTTTCTTTTATCTCACCGTGCTGTCTACCGCTTTATCCAGCGTTTTTATCTTATATTACGGGCGTTAGTATGGATGAAGTGAAATCTGAGAAGGTGATGCTGAGAAGAAGAAGTCTGCTTCATACCTTATTCTTTTTAATTGGTTTCTCTATTATCTTTATTGCGATAGGCTTTGGGACATCGTTTGTTGGGAAGTTTTTTGATGATTACCATCAAGCGATTCGCCAGGTTGGAGCTATCCTCATTATTTTCTTTGGTTTTATGACGCTTGGTGTATTTCAGCCTTCTTTCCTCATGGGCGAAAAGAGAATGCAGTTCAAAAACCGACCTGCTGGTTTTTTTGGATCGATTCTCATAGGAATGGGCTTTGCCGCTGGTTGGACACCTTGTACAGGACCTATTTTATCTGCTGTTATCGCACTGGCGAGTAACAATCCTGAGTCGGCTGTGCCTTATATGATTGCGTATGTATTTGGATTTGGCGTTCCCTTTTTTGTTCTCTCCTTTTTCATTACGAAAATGGCTTGGATCAGAAAGCGTCAGCAGCTCATCATGAAAATTGGCGGGATCATTATGATTGTGGTAGGGATATTGCTGTTCTTTGATCTCCTCACATGGATTATCATCATGTTCTCATCCTTGTTTGGCGGATTTACAGGCTTTTGAAATCGTTTTCTACAGTCGCGGCGAATGGTTTTTTTTCGTCAATTGGAGTATATTATACATAGGCTGACCTTAAAGAATAAAGGAATGATTTGATATGATGGTCTTAATCTCTTCTATAATTGCAATATGTATGGCGGTAGCCGTCATGTTTATTCGCATTAAGTCATCTGCGAAACCGGCAACCGCGAAAAAAATTATATTACCTCCTATTTTTATGAGCACTGGTGCACTGATGTTTTTTGTTCCAATGTTTCAGGTAACTGGGGCTGAATTTCTTGAAGCGATCACAGTGGGGATGTTTTTCTCCATCTTTTTAATCAAAACATCGAAGTTTGAAATTAGAGGGAACGAGATTTACTTAAAGCGGTCAAAAGCATTTGTATTTATTCTCATTGGACTTCTTGTTCTTCGTATCGGGATGAAGACGATCCTGAGTTCTTCTATTGATTATGGCTCTCTAAGCGGAATGTTTTGGATACTTGCCTTTGGTATGATTGTACCTTGGCGCGTTGCCATGTATTTGTCGTTTAGAAAGCTGTCTAAGCAATTAGATCCGCAGCAGGTTCAAATGAATTAAACCCAGATTGTTGACAAAGGGCTAAAATGATCTTTATTTTAGCCCTTTGTCTTCTTTCTTTTCAGCGTGATAGAAAACCTTTGAAGTCTAGGAAGGGTGAGCACCAGCGCACAGACTGACAAAGAATGCGAGGGTTTGTCTACACGCTGAACCTCCTTTTTATAAAGGAGGTTATTTTAATAACGCCTCATATGGCGTATGATCGATGTTTTTTTCTTGAAGGCGCTTCAATAAAAACTTATGATCACGCTTTGGTGTAGCGATAATATAGCCGCGAATGATTAAGTCTAAATTAATGCTGGCAGCTTGTTCTTTTAAAGCCAGCTCGCCAATTTTTCCTGCAATTTTTTCTTTGGCGACATCTCTAAACAGCTCTGGAACAGGTAATACAAGCTCATTTAAAAGCTGTTTGTCTTCTTCCCGCCATAGGTGGAGGCTCTTTTGAATATATTCATCCTGCCAATCAAGCTCTGATTTCCCATCTTCCTTCGGCAATCGTTTTAAAAATTTGCGAAACATAAAAAAGCCACCGATTGCGAGTAATCCGATCATCACCGTACCCCAAAATAAAATGAACCACAAAAACCAGCCGCTTAACATGTTCTCACTCCTTATACCCCTTGTCTCTCTATCTTATTTTACATGAAGCGATGATAGAAGAAAATAACAAAAATGTATGTCTCTCATCTCTATGAACGCCTTTTTTCATTCATAACTGCCCATTTACTAGAAAGACCCAAACCATCTAGTAGAAAAAGAATACCTTATCATATAGCGACTCTACTATTTGGCCATGGTGGTTCGCAAAAGGTATTGACTTGACACGAACGGAAGAGAGCCCACCAAATGAAGGTGGGCTCTTAATGTTTGAAGTGCGGGATTTGAAAGGAAAATGCCCCGCGTGGATGGTCGGAACTTTTTTTAATTCTTATCGAAATGATTCGGTTTTCGTATTCTGTTTCAATCTCTTTGTCGTTCAAATAAAAAGGGAGCATGACACTTTTTTCAATTGGCTGTTCGCCTTCAACATTTGGCTTTTGTACCGTGCAACAGAGAGTCAGCTCATGTCCAGCGAAGGTCAGCTTTACATCGGTGATCGATAGGGTGGAGACATCAATCTCAATAATATAATCACGGCTTGTTTCATAAAGGTCAATTGGGAGGTGTTCATCATACCAGGCAAATGGATCATCCATTAAAACATTGAGCCAATCATCTATTTCTAGAAAATCAGAGGAATTCGATTGCTTTTCATTCTCCATAGACACTCCTCCATCACATCTCATAATAAATGATATGTTGAGAACTGAAATGTGTGAAAGACCTAAAACATTCCGTTTTGCCACGGGATGAGAGGAGAATGTTTACATATCGTGATGAGAATTGTGCTTTTGTCTTGTATGGTTGCGGTTTTTTACTTTTTTACTGCCTGATAATGGCTCAGGCTGTCCGCTTTGATGCTCCTTAGGCGAGTTTTGACGGATGTCTTTTCCTGTGTTTTTATTCGTCATGATGCTTGCTCCTTTCCTATTGGTTTTTTTTACGTTTTTTATTGTTTTGTCTTTGTTCTTCTGTTAAAACGAGTTGGTCATTTTCAATATAGCCTGCACCATTACCTTGGCTTTTGGCTGCATTCATGCCGTCAATCACATGATTTGCTTTACGTTTTGTCATGTTCTATCACCTCAATTGTAGTATGAACCTGCCCTGCTTGGATTATGAACAGTAATCATTTCCTAGTGATAAGATAAACTTATTGAATTTAATAAAAGCATTGTTATTTACTTATGTATGAATTTGTTTTAAGATGAAATTGTGAGAAAATTGTGGTGAAATACGACGATTTTTCTGAGAATTGAAATTGATCTTGATCATCAAAAGGGGGATTTTGGATATGTCGAAACAGCAGCAAGTCGCTAAACAAGACGCTTTTCAATCTAGAAAAACGTTTTCGACAAATGGGAAAACGTATCACTATTATTCGTTAGAAGCACTAGAGAAACAAGGAATCGGAAATGTTTCTAAGCTGCCTTATTCCATTAAGGTACTTTTAGAATCAGTGCTTCGCCAAGTAGACGGTAGAGTGATCAAAAAGGAACACGTTGAAAACTTGGCAAAATGGGGAACTGCCGAGGTCAAAGAAATTGATGTTCCATTTAAACCTTCTCGTGTTATTTTACAAGACTTCACGGGTGTACCAGCCGTCGTTGACCTTGCTTCATTAAGAAAAGCAATGGCAGATGTAGGCGGGGATCCGGATAAAATCAACCCTGAAATTCCAGTTGACCTTGTTATTGATCACTCAGTACAAGTTGATAAAGCTGGAACTGAAGATGCATTAAACATTAATATGGATTTAGAATTCGAACGTAACGCAGAGCGTTATAACTTCCTTAGTTGGGCAAAGAAAGCGTTTAATAACTATCAAGCTGTTCCGCCTGCAACAGGGATTGTTCACCAAGTAAACTTAGAGTACCTTGCAAGTGTTGTTCATGCGATTGAAGAAGATGGCGAGATCATCACTTACCCAGATACATTGGTTGGTACTGACTCTCATACAACCATGATCAACGGTATCGGCGTACTTGGATGGGGCGTTGGCGGTATTGAAGCGGAAGCTGGTATGCTCGGTCAGCCTTCATACTTCCCAGTACCAGAAGTCATTGGTGCTAAATTAGTTGGAGAACTTCCAAACGGAACGACTGCAACTGACCTTGCATTAAAAGTGACACAAGTTCTGCGTGAAAAAGGCGTAGTCAACAAGTTCGTTGAGTTCTTCGGACCAGGTGTTGCACAGCTGCCGCTAGCAGATCGTGCAACGATTGCGAATATGGCGCCTGAATACGGGGCTACTTGCGGATTCTTCCCAGTAGATGAGGAAGCTCTTGCTTACCTTCGCCTTACTGGACGTGATGAAGAGCAAATTAATATCGTTGAAGAATATTCTCGCGCAAATGGCTTATTCTATACGCCAGATGTAGAGGACCCAATTTTTACGGATGTTGTGGAAATTGATCTTTCTCAAATTGAATCAAACTTATCTGGTCCAAAGCGTCCACAAGATTTGATTCCACTTTCAGAAATGAAAGAGACGTTCCATCAGCACATCGAAAGCCCAGCTGGTAACCAAGGGTTTGGATTAGAAAAATCAGAGCTGGATAAACAAATTGAATTTGATCTAGCAAATGGTGAAAAAGCTGTGATGAAGACAGGTGCGATTGCGATTGCAGCGATTACGAGCTGTACGAATACATCAAACCCTTACGTCTTAATCGGAGCAGGTCTTGTTGCGAAGAAAGCAAGTGAGCTTGGCATGAAGGTGCCAAACTACGTGAAAACGTCACTAGCGCCAGGTTCTAAGGTTGTGACAGGATACCTCGTGAACTCAGGACTTCTTCCATACTTAAGAGACCTTGGATTTAACATCGTTGGGTATGGCTGTACAACATGTATCGGTAACTCAGGACCGCTTGCGCAAGAAATTGAGGATGCTGTCTCTGAAAATGATCTGCTGATCACTTCTGTTTTATCAGGTAACCGTAACTTTGAAGGACGTATCCATCCGCTTGTGAAAGGAAACTACCTTGCATCTCCACCATTAGTTGTGGCATATGCACTTGCTGGTACGGTGAATATTGATTTAACAAAAGACCCTATCGGTGTGGATAAAAACGGTGAGAACGTTTATTTCAATGACATTTGGCCATCAATGGACGAAATCAACAGTGTCGTGAAAAGCACAGTCACACCTGAACTTTTCCGTTCAGAGTATGAAACTGTATTTGACAGCAATGACCGCTGGAATGAAATCAAAACGACAGATGATGCTTTGTATAAATGGGATGAAAATTCCACATACATTGACAACCCGCCATTCTTTGAAAACCTATCAGTTGAACCTGGTAAAGTTGAACCGCTTAAAGGCTTGCGCGTCGTTGCCAAGTTCGGTGATTCTGTGACAACTGACCATATTTCTCCTGCTGGAGCGATTGGTAAAGACACACCTGCGGGTAAATACTTGCAAGAAAGAGGCGTATCTCCTAGAGACTTTAACTCATATGGATCTCGCCGTGGTAACCACCATGTCATGATGAGAGGTACTTTTGCAAACATCCGTATTAAGAACCAAATCGCACCAGGAACAGAAGGCGGATATACAACGTACTGGCCAACTGGTGAAGTGACATCCATCTATGATGCATGCATGCGTTATAAAGAAGATGGCACAGGTCTTGCGATTTTAGCAGGTAAAGACTACGGAATGGGTTCTTCCCGTGACTGGGCTGCAAAAGGAACAAACCTTCTTGGAATTAAATTCGTTCTAGCTGAAAGCTTTGAGCGTATCCACAGAAGTAACCTTGTCTTCATGGGTGTACTTCCTTTACAGTTTAAAGACGGAGAAAGTGCAGAAACTTATGGACTAACAGGAACAGAAACATTTGAAGTTGAAGTTGATGAAACAGTTCGTCCACGTGATCTTGTCACTGTGAAAGCAATTGATACAGATGGCAATGAGAAAACATTTGAAGTGGTTGTTCGCTTTGACAGTGAAGTCGAAATTGACTACTATCGTCATGGTGGTATCCTTCAAATGGTACTTCGTGAAAAATTGGCAAGCAACTAATACTCATACAGCAAAGAAGAGAAGGCGCCTAGATAGCTTTCTCTTCTTTTTTAAAATAGTGGAGGATCAATCATGTGGAAAAAAGGAATAGCAAGCGCTGTTTTACTTGTATTGATTGGTTTACTTGTGTGGAATTTACTTGAACCAAAAGAGCCCGCAATCGGTCTTGAAAAAGGGGATCAAGCCCCTGATTTTGAACTTAAAACCCTTGATGGTCAAACGGCCTCGTTATCTGATTACAAAGGGAAAAAGGTGCTCGTCAATTTTTGGGCGACATGGTGTAAGCCATGCAGGACAGAAATGCCGGATTTAGACGCGGTTAGAAGCGAATATGATCAGGTCGAAGTACTTGCAGTGAATTTAACGACCACAGAAAAAAGTGTAGATCATGTTGCAGCATTTGCAGATGAATTAAAGCTGAGCTTTCCTATTTTATTGGATCAAAAAGGCATTCAAGCACGATATCAGGTGCTTTCATACCCAACAACATACATATTAGATGAAAAAGGACGCATCATGTCTGTGAAGCATCAAATGCTGACAAAAAAAGAAATTGAGCAAGAGCTGGATCTATAATGATTCAGCTTTTTTGCTTATTTTCTAAATGTTTTGGCGAAAATGAAATACAAACACTGGAGGTGAGTACAATGAGAAGAAGAAAACGCCGTACATTTGAAGAGCTTGTACTTGAAAATAAAAAAGAATTATTAAGCAATGAGGAATTTTTAAACCAGCTTGAAGAAAAGTTGGAAGAGCGATTTAGACAGAAATAAGTTATGAATTATCCTTTTTCGTTCATCCTAAAGAGGAGGGAGGGATGAATGATGGGTAGAGAGCATGATAAACAAGCGCAGTTTACACCAGACCATTTAGGGACAAAACCTGTAGCATACAAACGCAATAAAGGTAAAAAGATGCATAATAAATCAAATGAACAGCCTGATGTGATCCAGACGAAGGGCGAATAAGGAGGGAATCAAGATGAATGGAAAGTCATATCAATCCAATCCAGATGATCGTTCTGATAATGTTGAAAAGCTGCAAGATATGATTGAAAACACCCTTGACAATATCGATGAATCTGAAGCAGCGATGGCCCTTTCGACAGATCAAGAAAAACAGATGATCAAGCAAAAAAATGAAAACCGAAAAATGAGCATAGATGCGATGCGTTCTGAAATCAAGGACGAAGAAGCAGCAAGAAAAAATGGCTATACTGAATAAACCAGGGATCCCTGGTTTATTTTATTGCCTCCTTTTAGAAGAACCATTTCGATTGTGGTAAAATGGCAGAGATCTTAGGTTTTGATAGGAGAGCGATGAAAACGTGTATGTATCTAAAAAAGAAATAGAAGTCCGTTATGCAGAAACAGATCAAATGGGCATTGTGTATCATGCCAATTATTTAATCTGGATGGAAGTCGGCAGAACAGCACTGATTAAAGAATTAGGATTTTCCTATGCGCAGCTAGAAGCAGACGGCGCTCTTGCACCCGTTATAGATTTGCAGGTGAAATATAAAAAACCACTCCTGTACGGTGAAACAGCGACCGTTCATACTTGGATTGAAGAATACAATGGACTCAAAACGGTGTATGGCTACGAAATTCAAAAGCCTGATGGACAAACAGCGATTACAGGGACAACCTCGCATATTTGTGTAGACAAAGACACCTTTAGACCTATTCAATTTAGAAAAGCATTTCCTGCCTGGCACAAAGTATATGAACAGTCGAAGAAGCAGGTTTAACTTATGGCGTTTGGTCTTAAAAGAAGCGATCTAAATGCGTGGAAATCAGCTGTTCAGCAGGGAAAAATGGCCTTTTTAACTCATTATTGGCTTGATGACCGTTTCCCGCATGCTAATACCGTCACTAAAGCAGCCTGTCAGGATATGAAGCAGTTAATTGAATGGGGAGAAAAGCATGGACTTAAAAAAGAATGGATTCATGACCGCGCAGGGTTTCCTCACTTTGACTTGATCGGTGAACCACAAAAAAGAATCCTGCAAAAGGAGCGGTCTTTAGGAAACATTCAGGAGTATGGGCTATATATTGAAGGATAAAACAAAAAAGATACCCGAGGGATGAGGTATCTTTTTTGTTTATTCATAATGGAATTCTGGTTCTTTTACAGACTCGTTATAATCAATATGCAGATCATGGTTGTCAAAATACCAAATATCACTTTCTTCTACAAAGAAAGTAATACCTTCTATTTCAGCGGTTGCGCCGGCATTTTGAGGTTCATCTTTTGCGACGCCGAGAGAAAAGCCTTTTTGTACATTACTGCACCCGCCATATCTCACAAAAAAGCGAACTTGATCACCTTTTTCTAAATCTAATTCATCCTTGTACCAATTAAGTGCATCTTCTTTTATCGTTAATTTCAATGTGATCGCCCCTTTTTGAAGTCATGCTGTTTTTTAAAATGCAGGATGCAAAAAACAGCTTTTCTTTACTTTTACCACAGAATGAAACTTATGAAACGGCTAGAGCCATTTGATTTTCGGTTCAGTTTTGTTGAGGATTCGTTTGAGGTTGGCGATGTGTCTGTAGATCACAAAACCAGCAAGAACGGCAACAACAATGATTAAGAATACGTCTTTGGTGAATATGCTGTAAATGAATGTATAGATGCCGGTCAGCATAGATGATAATGAAACATATTTACTAATGTATAAAAATAAGAAAAAAGCAGCGATCATCGTGATAAATAAGAATGGGGCATAAAATAATAACACGCCGCCAGATGTAGCGACTGCTTTTCCCCCTTTAAATTTTGCAAAGATAGGAAAGCTGTGACCGATAACAGCAGCAACCCCTACTAATAAGGGATGAATGTCCAGTTGCATGAAAAACGGTAAAGCAGAAGCGAGAGTCCCCTTTAAAATATCAGCAGAAATAACGATAGACCCTGCTTTTACGCCAAGCGTACGAAATGCATTCGTCGCACCTAGGTTGCCGCTGCCATGTTCACGGATATCAATACCCTTTGCAGCTTTCCCGACAATGAGACCGGATGGAATACTGCCGAGAAGATAAGCCAAAATAAACATCAAAGCAATTAACATCTGCATAACTCCTTTATATTCTCCCTCTTGTCTTACATTTTAACATGATCTTATGAAAAACATGGGGATCTTTTTTTGAAAAAATCAAAAGCAGATGGATTCAGCTTTGTTTTTAAGCAGAAGTTCGCTAAAATAGAGGAAAAGGGGTGTTTGGATGAATCATCCTTCGAAACAAGAAATTGGCCGTATATTAAAAAGCAGTAAACGAATTGCTGTTGTTGGTTTATCAGATCAACCGCACCGAACGTCATATATGGTGTCTAAAGCGATGCAGGATGCCGGTTATGAGATCATTCCGGTGAATCCAACGATCGATGAAGCACTTGGTGTGAAAGCAGTCGCTTCACTAAAAGATATCAAAGAGCCTGTTGATATCGTGAATGTTTTTAGACGTTCAGAGTTTTTGCCCGAGGTAGCAGAAGAATTTCTTGAAATAGACGCACCTGTTTTTTGGGCGCAGCAAGGCATTTATCACGAAGAAGCGAAAAGGCTGATTGAGGAAAATGGCAAGGTCGCCATCATGGATGTATGTATCAAGGTGGCTCATGCAATGACAAAAACTCATTAAATCGTCAAAAATCCTTGGTTTTCAAGGATTTTTGCTTTTTTGTTACAGAAATATATTTGCGATTCTAGAAGAAAGCGATAAAATAAGGCGACAGGGACATATCGGTGATCTTGCATAACAAGAAAAAGAGCGATAAGATAAAAAACAGAACATTTGTTCCGTTTTATAAAAATCATCATATGATTGCATTTGGCTTATCAAACAGTCTTGTTTATAATGGACTTCTAGTTCTCATTGCAGAATGTAGAACATTCTCATAGCCGTAAAGGAGCATGTGTTGTTGAATCACACATGCATGGTGATGATGCAGCTTATTAAAGTGGACAGTAATGAGCAGCATGATCATCATTAAAATCTAGAGAGATCATTTGATGGTTTGCCGGTTATGTTTGTTAGTGAAAGGGGATTAAGCATTTGGTTAAAAAGCAGCAAGTAGATTATAACGATGATTCTATTCAGGTGCTAGAGGGGCTTGAAGCGGTCCGTAAACGTCCAGGGATGTATATTGGGTCAACGGATTCACGCGGTCTTCATCACCTTGTCTATGAGATTGTAGACAACTCTGTCGATGAAGTACTCGCTGGCCATGGAGATCATATCGTTGTCAAAATACATAAAGATAACAGCATTTCCGTCCAGGATAAAGGACGCGGGATGCCTACTGGTATGCATAAGCTTGGAAAACCGACACCTGAGATCATTTTAACGGTCCTTCACGCAGGCGGAAAATTTGGTCAAGGCGGATATAAAACAAGTGGTGGGCTTCACGGAGTTGGGGCATCTGTTGTAAACGCGCTGTCAGAGTGGCTTACTGTCACAATTGAACGTGATGGCTTTATTTATCATCAGCGCTTTGAAAACGGCGGAAAGCCTGCCACATCACTTGAAAAAGTCGGAAAAACGAAAAAAACGGGAACACTGATTCATTTTAAACCAGATCGATCGATGTTCAGCGTTACAACCTATAATTTCGATACATTATCAGAACGTTTAAGAGAATCTGCCTTTTTATTAAAAGGATTAAAAATAGAGCTGATTGATGAACGACATGATGTACAAGAAACCTTTTATTATGAGACGGGCATTGAAGCCTTCGTTGCTTATTTAAATGAAGAAAAAGATGTTCTGAGTGAAGTGGTCTCATTTGAAGGAGAGCATCAATCCATCGAAGTAGACTTTGCATTTCAATTCAATGACGGCTACTCGGAAAATATTCTTTCTTTCGTCAATAACGTGAGAACAAAAGATGGCGGTACGCATGAGTCTGGTGCCAAAACGGCGATGACAAGAGCCTTTAATGAATATGCGCGCAAAGTAGCCCTTTTAAAAGAAAAAGACAAAAATTTAGAGGGCACTGATATTCGCGAAGGGCTGTCAGCTATTATTTCTGTCAGAATTCCTGAAGAACTGCTTCAATTTGAAGGCCAGACAAAAGGAAAGCTTGGAACAAGTGAAGCTCGCTCAGCTGTTGATGCTGTTATTTCTGAAAAGCTGGCTTATTTCCTTGAAGAAAACCGTGAAACAGCGACTCTTCTTGTGAGAAAAGCGATTAAAGCGCAGCAGGCAAGAGAAGCTGCTAGAAGAGCACGTGAAGAAGCAAGGAGCGGCAAGAAACGGAAAAAGTCCGAAGCAACACTGAGCGGTAAATTAACACCTGCTCAATCTAGAAACCCAGCAAGAAACGAATTGTACCTTGTAGAGGGCGACTCAGCGGGCGGGTCAGCAAAACAAGGACGTGACCGTAAATTCCAAGCGGTGCTGCCGCTTCGTGGAAAGGTCATTAACACAGAAAAAGCGAAACTTGCTGATATTTTCAAAAATGAAGAAATCAACACCATTATTCATGCGATCGGTGGAGGCGTCGGTGTCGATTTTAATGTAGAAGACATCAATTATGACAAAATCGTGATCATGACAGATGCTGATACGGATGGAGCGCATATTCAAGTGCTTCTGCTCACGTTCTTCTACCGCTATATGAAGCCGCTGATTGAGCATGGCAAAGTGTTTATTGCACTACCGCCTTTATATAAAGTCAGCAAAGGCTCAGGTAAAAAAGAAGTCATTGAGTACGCATGGTCTGATGAAGAAATGGACGACGTACTGAAGAAAGTTGGAAAAGGGTACACGATTCAGCGCTATAAAGGTTTAGGTGAAATGAACGCCGACCAGCTATGGGAAACGACAATGAATCCAGAATCGAGAACACTTGTCAGGGTTAAAATCGACGATGCTGCACGTGTGGAACGCCGCGTCACGACATTGATGGGTGACAAAGTAGAACCACGTCGTAAATGGATTGAAAAGAATGTCGCCTTTGGACTTGATGAGGAAAGCAACATTCTTGAAAATGAAAACTTGTCGCTAGCTGAGGAGGTTTAAACATGGCACAACAAGAACGATTTCATGATTTACCATTAGAAGAAGTAATCGGAGACCGGTTTGGTCGCTATAGTAAATATATTATCCAAGACCGCGCGCTTCCAGATGCGCGAGATGGACTAAAGCCTGTACAACGAAGAATTTTATATGCGATGTACGCAGAAGGAAACACGCAAGATAAAAACTTCCGTAAAGCCGCGAAAACAGTCGGTAACGTGATTGGTAACTATCATCCGCACGGTGACTCATCTGTTTATGAAGCGATGGTGAGAATGAGTCAGGATTGGAAAGTACGGAATGTGCTCATTGAGATGCATGGAAATAACGGGAGTATCGATGGTGATCCGCCTGCTGCCATGCGTTATACGGAAGCAAGGCTAGCTGCGATTGCTTCAGAGCTATTAAAGGACTTAGACAAGGAAACGGTCGAGTTTGTCGCAAACTTTGATGATACAAGCAAGGAGCCAGTTGTTTTACCAGCAATGTTTCCAAACCTTCTCGTGAATGGATCAACAGGGATTTCTGCTGGTTATGCCACTGATATCCCGCCGCATCATCTAGGAGAAGTGATTGATGGTGTCATTAAACGAATCGAACAGCCGCATTGTACGGTTGAGGACTTAATGACGGTCATCAAAGGTCCAGATTTCCCAACAGGCGGTATCATTCAAGGGGTAGACGGCATTAAGAAGGCCTATGAAACAGGCAAAGGAAAGATCATGATTCGCGGAAAAGCGGAGATTGAAACCATCCGCGGCGGGCGCCAGCAAATTGTGATCACAGAGATTCCTTATGAAGTGAATAAAGCCAACCTTGTCAAAAAGATGGACGAGTTCCGAATTGAAAGAAAAGTGGAAGGAATTTCAGAGGTTCGAGACGAGACTGACCGGACTGGGCTTCGAATCGTAGTAGAGCTGAAAAAAGAAGCAGATGCAAATGGTGTTTTGAATTTCTTATATAAAAACTCAGATCTGCAAATCCCGTATAACTTTAATATGGTGGCGATACATAATCGTAGACCAACCTTAATGACGCTCACAACTATACTTGATGCATATATTGCTCATCAAAAAGAAGTGGTGACGAATCGCTCAGCATATGAGCTTCGAAAAGCGAAGGAACGCCACCATATTGTAGACGGATTAATTAAGGCGCTATCCATCTTAGATGAAGTCATTGCCACAATCCGGTCTTCTAATGATAAGCGAGATGCGAAAAACAACTTGATGGATAAATATGACTTTACAGAAGCACAATCAGAAGCGATTGTTTCCCTCCAGTTATATCGTTTAACGAATACGGATATTACGCAATTAAGAGACGAAGCAAGTGAGCTTGATGTGCGTATAGCAGAACTTGAAGACATTTTAGGTAACGAGAAAAAGCTGCTAAAGGTCATTACAAACAGTTTGAAAAAGCTCAAAAAGACATATGCTGATGAGAGACGATCTGTCATTGAGGAAAAAATCGAAGAAATTAAGATTAACCTAGAAGTGATGATTGCCTCAGAGGATGTTTACGTCACGGTGACGAAGGATGGGTACATCAAACGGACAAGCCAGCGCTCCTATGCTGCATCTAACGGTAAGGACTTTGGCATGAAGGATACAGACCGCCTGATTCATCAGTTTGAAATGAACACAACAGATGTCCTTCTATTGTTTACGAATAAAGGGAGCTACATTTATTGTCCTGTGCATCAGCTGCCAGACATACGATGGAAAGACATGGGGCAGCATATTACGAATATCATTTCTATTGATCGTGATGAATCCATCCAAAAAGCGATTCCAATTAAAGAATTTGATGAAACATCGTATCTGCTGTTCTTTACAAAAGGCGGAATGGTGAAAAAAACAGAACTTCTTCAATATAAAGCGCAGCGCTATTCAAAACCACTTGTCGCCTTGAACCTAAAAGGGGACGATGAACTCGTGGATGTCCATGTGACAACAGGACAGCAGGAATTGTTTATTGCGACGAAAAATGGCTACGGATTGTGGTTTGATGAAGAAGAAGTAAGTGTTGTTGGTCCGAGAGCGGCTGGTGTTAAAGGCATCAACTTGAAGGACGGGGACGAAGTAGTCTCTGGCCAGATCATTGATCCGAAAAACGATGTCCTTGTGCTGACGACACAAAGAGGGGCTGTGAAGCGAATGAACCTCTCTGAATTTGATAAAACATCTAGAGCCAAACGCGGAGTTCTGATGCTAAGAGAATTAAAGAAAAACCCGCATCGTATTGTGGCTGTCATTGCTGCATCACTGCACGACACACTTGAAATGGATACAGAGAAGGGTGCAACGATTCCGCTTGATATCTCTACTCTCAGAGCGAATGACCGTTATAGCAATGGATCATTTATTGTAGATGAGGAAGAGCAGGGAGAAGTAACGCATGTCCTTGTCACACCTCAACCTGCACCAGATGACAATAAATAAGCAAACGAAAACCCCCTGCGATCAACAGGGGGTTTCTTTTATATACGGGTCATTTAGCTCTCGTGGCTGCCAAACATGTTTGTAATGGCGTGCACTACTTCAATTCCTTGGTAGACGAAAAGAGAAAGTGAAGTGACAGAGAATAGACCTAGAATGAATACTCTTAAGAAAAATAACATCGTGTAAAACCTCCCAATTTTTGTTTTGATTTAGATGGTTGGGTTAAACACGAGACAGTCGGAAATAAGAAGATTGATAGAACACTGCAAGTAAATGCTTCTTTTTCCGGTCATATTGATCAGTATGAGTGATGCGTGCAAATCCAGCTGTCATACTGCCAATCATCAGCAGTACTGTAAATGCGGCAAATACTGCGCTCACATGTTTTTGTTTCTTTTCATCGCCCATGGTCTGAGCGATTTTCATCTCATGTGATTCTTGATCGGCAACCACCTTTGCATGATGGTATACCTGAACGGAATGAGGCATTGAGAACAAATGAAAACTTGCGAGTGCTATGAATAAGACAGCTAATTTTAGCAGCATATTTTTTTTCATTTATCTCACCCCTTCCTGTTTATTTTCATGATCTTACCACGTTTTCTGTTATTTGAAAAGTCTTATTTTTTTACTTTCCCTCTTTAAAAAAGCGATAAACATCGGGACATTTATAGGACTGTTTCACTTCATGAAAGGTTTCAATTTTATTTTTTAAATTTAAAAAAAGTGCCATGATCGAGGATCAGACACTTTTAGTGAACTTGTGATGTACGCGGTTTTGCGACAGCTTTTGTAAAGATTCCTGCAATACATATGGCGAATAACACAAAAATAAAGGCATGAAGCAATCCTACTTGATTGGCAAGCAGCCCTAATATAGGCGGCCCAGAAAGAGAGGCGGTGTAACCTGATAAGGTCACAATGCTGACGCGTTTGACGGCGTAGCGGCTATCATCACCAGCTGCCGAAATGGTTAGCGGGAAGCCTAAAGAAGCGCCAAGTCCCCATAAAAAGATCGATATCATACATACCACAAGTGAAATCTTTAAAATGACCAAGAATAGTCCAGCAGCAGCTGATACAATCGCAACTCTTAGCAATAACACCCTGCCGAAACGGTCAATCAAACGTCCGCTGATTAATCTGCCGCTAATCATCCCGCATAAAAATAATGCATAGATGACGGTACTCATGGAATGTGAAACCTGGTATCCATCCACCATTGCAAGTGGAATCCAATCATTAGCAGACCCTTCGACAAACGCAAGACATAAGGCGATCATCGCAAGAGAGACCGTACGTTTATTCAGCCATGGCGTTTGAGTATCATCTATTGTATCTGACTGCGACTGCTTCTCATGCTGATCCATTCCAGTCCCATGCGGAATATACCGGGTACAAATTAGGATGCTGAGAAAGAAGAGAAGGGCAATGACAAGTAAATGAATCAACACAGAGACCCCTAGATGAATAAAAAGAATGCCAGCACCTGCTCCAATTAAAGTGCCAATGCTAAAGGAAGCGTGCAATATA
Organism: Bacillus sp. FSL W8-0920; assembly: GCF_038593215.1. NCBI lineage: Bacteria > Bacillati > Bacillota > Bacilli > Caryophanales > Bacillaceae > Bacillus > Bacillus sp. FSL W8-0920. The sequence continues at coordinate 1,812,510 of NZ_CP151974.1, forward strand.
GGCAAAATGGTTTTCTTAATCCTGTATTCAATTTCTGTCCCTTCTAGGTTCATCGCCACATTGCACATCCCTGAGCCTGCTCCAAAAAGAAATAGCCCGGCCGTGACGACAAAGATAGAAGAGAGGGTCGAACCAATAGCAAGAGTGGTGAATCCAAGAAACATCAAAAAAGCACTAATCACAATTGCCAATCGTCCGCCTTTTTTTCGAACAAATACATTTGAAAGACCAAGCCCAACAATTGAACCAACGGATAATCCGAGTAAAATGAGTCCCATCGTTCCTGTATTGGCTTGTAATAAATCTCTCACTTCTGGTGTCCGTGAAAACCATGTGGAAATGGAAATACCAGACATCGTGAAAATGATGATGATTGCTTTATACCACTTTAATTCCATGTAATCCCTCACATTTAAAGATGTATCTGTTACTGAACAAATCTACTCGATTATAAATGAGACGGATCGATTCGTAAATAACTTATGGCAGGAACATGGCCAATTCTATTCAAAAGAAATCATGCCTTCACAAATTCTTCTGAAGAGAAGGTAAAATAAAGAAAAAGGGGAGGAGAGGATCAATATGAAAAGTGAGAAGGAAAAAATGATCCAAGGAAAACATTATGTATCTAGTGACCAAACCTTGATCGCAGATCGTGAAAGAGCGAGACAATTGACCTTTGCATACCAGCAAACCAATCAGCCAGAAAAAAGAACAGCCATTTTATTAAAGGAATTATTAGGCGCTTGCGGAAATGATGTCGTTTTGAACCAATAGAACGTGCAAAAGGCATTGAATTTGGCAAGCCAGTCACCATTGGAAACCACGTCTGGATTGGCGGCGGTGTTATTATTAATCCAGGTGTCACCATTGGCGATTGTGACAAAAAGTGTTCCAGCAAACGTCGTGGTTGGCGGAAATCCTGCAAAATCATGAAATATCTAGATAAATCAAAATCTGGCGAATAAGCGAAGGATTTTGATTTTTCCTTTTTTGTCTCAATAAGATAAGTATACTTAGATTTGAGACATGAAAAATGTATTCGTTGTTTAACTTCCTAGAATATATATTATGTAAACTAATAAATAAGAATACAAGACATGTACAAGGGTCCATTCAGATTCCCCTTCGTGAAATGTAATATTTAAAAACCTCTACGTCCTTATTAAATTAAATTGGTCGTAAAGATCCTCGAGAACCTTTACAACCAATTTAATTTAATTTGTCTCATTCATTCCATTATTAATCCAATCATTAAAATCCTACAAATATTGCTCCTGCCCATGTTTTATATCCATTTGTATAAGTGAAATCATCACAAAATCATTATAGAACTGAGATAAAAATTCGCAGAACCTTTAGAAGTACTATTTAACTGTGCTGTAGTTCTCAACTAACAACAAAAGTTAGTTCATATCCTGCTGTTTAAAATCTTGTTGTTCAAAATGTTGGAGTTTATTCTGATATCCTACGTTATTATTACCCCAAAGCTTCTCGTAATCCCATCCTGTTAGCGCTTTCAAAACACTTCTTGTTTCATCATCAGCCTGTTCCATTGAACCATTATTCTTTAACCTATTAATTTCATTAATCATAATGGAATGGGTTTTCTTAGATAATTTAAATTTAAATGAAATAACTAAACTAATACCGACTAGCCCTACAGTTCCGAAAAACAGAATACCTACAATCCCATTTATTGCTGTCGTAGACTGTGTCGTCGCGCTTGCAACAAAACCACTTTCCTGTAAAATAACTCCTACCAAGAATGTGGCTAAAGCTGTAGTACTCTTGCGTGTAAAAGTCATAATACCTGCAAATATTCCTTCTCTTCTTTTACGAGTGACCATTTCATCTACATCAGGAATGAAAGTGTAAATATTCCATGGTATATAATATAATCCACTCTTTCCGATTCCTAAGATAACAGAGAAAGCATACAGCGCTATAATCATATAAGTTGGTTGTGTGAAGTATAAAAATATATAACCACTTATACATGTAATAATAGCAATATAAGATATTCTCAAAGATGGCGCAGGACCTATTTTAATCACGAGCCAACCAAACAATATTGTACATAACATTTGAAGTAATGAACCAATAGATAATAAATCGGCTGCGAGCACTGCATCTTTATTTAAAGAAAACACAACAAAGTAGACAAAGACAGCGTTTAAAATATCCATGGCCGTAAACGAACAAATATACATCGTGAGGTGCTGACGGAAACTTCTTATTCTAAAAGTAGATGTTAAGTCAATGATGACTTTTTTTATGGATTCTATAGCAGGTACTTTTTCTACATCATCAGGTTCTATCATGTCTTCTTCTATTTTACGTTCCCATGTTGTTCTATGTGTAATTAATAATGCCGCCATAAAAATAAAGGTGAAGATAATCCCATTGTAAAGAAAAACTTGAGGTGAATCTTTTCCGAATATTTCGAATAATCTGCCTGGAATAAAGGTAGCTAAAAATGTTCCTAGTCCTGAATAGATTAATCTTATTGTTGAGAGCTTGGTCCGTGCATTAAAATCATTCGTCATTTCAGCTCCAAGTGTTTCAAATGGAATTAATACCATTGCTGCAAGGAATTCTAACAAAATATAAACCGTTAAATAGTACCAGTAATTCATATCAGAAATCCAAAGAAGAGAATAAATAACCATTAAAGGGCTTCCAACTAGCAAAAAGAACCTGCGTCTTCCAAATTTTTTCCCAAGTTTTGTACGACCAAAATTATCAGTGATATGGCCCATAATTGGGCTTGCTATCGCATCAATAATACGTGCAATTGCAATAATAGATCCTGCTTCAACAGGGGTAAGACCACAGTATGTAATGAAAAAATATAACATCCATGCGCCTATTATAGCGAATGCTCCCCCTCCAAATAAATCCATTGTTCCATAACCAATATAATTTTTGAGTGTTAGTTTCCTGTTCTCAGTCTGCATTCTTATTTCTCCTTTCCAAGCCTACTTATAAATTTAAAAAAACATATAAAATAAAGATGTATGACAAGGAAAAAAATAAAAATATTAAACACCTGAATACGCCATAAAACCTCCATCAACAGGAATTGTCACGCCGGTAACAAATGCTGACATATGATCATCAACAAGCCATAATAGGGTACCAAGAAGATCTTCTGGCGTACCAAACCTTCTCATTGGTGTGTTCGAAATAATCTTATGAGACCTTTCTGTATAATCTCCTTCTTCATTTAGGAGAAGGTTTTTATTTTGTGAGGTTAAAAAGAAGCCCGGTGCAATAGCATTTACTCTAATTCCTGCCTCGGCCATATGAACAGCTAACCATTTGGTGAAATTTTCAATTGCAGCTTTTGCCGCGCTATAAGCAGGCACTTTGGTCATTGGAGAAGGGGCACTCATAGATGACATGTTGATGACAACTGCTCCCTTTTGATGAACCATATGTTTAGTGAAAATTTGTGTAGGAATGAAAGTCCCCATAAAATTTAAATCAAATACATTTTGCACACTATCTGTACTTAAATGAAAAAAAGTATTTAACTTAGGATTAGTAAGGTCTTCTGTTTGAAATATTTCGTTGGTTGTATTTGCACTTGAGTGGTTACCACCAGCTCCATTTATCAATATTGTACACATGCCTAATTCCTCTGTTACAATCTTCTCGGCTTGTTCAACACTCTCTTTATTCAGAACATCACATTTAATCGCAATCGCTTTCCCACCCATAAGGTTAATTTCTTCGGCTACCTTTTCGCCCTTTTCGACGGTTCTATTTAAAATAGCCACAGATACGCCATGTCTAGCAAGTTCCTTTGCCATGGCGCTGCAAAGTACGCCACTCCCTCCTGTTATGACAGCTACTTTACCAGCTAAATTTTTATTTTCTTGTATGTTTACCATGTAGCTTCCCCCTTTGCTTCTTTTAGTACAGAATTTTTATTTTTTAAAGCATCCCAAGCTCCCCACAAATACATAATTCCAAGTGCTCTATCATAAAGACCATATCCAGGCCTACATTGTTCATCCCAAATGTGTCTTCCATGATCGGGTCTACAATAACCTTTGAATCCGTTTTCATTATAAGCATGTATAATGGCTGAAACGTCTACTGATCCATCTTTTGATCGATGCGATGTTTCAACAAAGTCCCCGTTATCATATACACGTACATTTCTTATATGAGTAAATGGTATTCTATCAATAAATTCGTGAATCATAGAAACTAAATCATTTTCTAAGTTTGCTCCTAAAGATCCTGTACAGAGCGTTATACAATGATATGGGCTACTATTTAGTTGTAAAATTTTTCTGATGTTTTTTTGATTAGTTACTATTCGCGGTAGACCAAAGACAGGCCAAGGTGGATCGTCAGGATGAATAGCCATTTTAATATCATTAAGTTCTGCAATTGGAATAACCTGATCTAAAAAATATTTCAAGTTGGCCCATAAATCATCTTCTGTTATATTTCTGTAGGCTTCAAAAAGTTGGTGAAGGTGATTTAACCTCTCTGGTTCCCAACCTGGCATGGTTAAACTGGAGTTCTCACTAATTTTATTTACTAAGTCTTTCGGATCAATATCTTTAATTCGACTATGTTCATAAAATAGAGCTGTAGATCCATCAGAAAGTGTTTTATTTAAGTCTGTACGTATCCAATCAAATACAGGCATAAAGTTATAACATATGACTTTAACACCCACCTTTGCTAGCTTCTGAATTGTTTTCTTATAATTTTCTATGTATCGATCTCTAGTTGGAAGTCCGAGCTTAATGTCTTCATGAACATTCACGCTTTCAACCACTTCAATATGAAGGTTATGTTTATCAGCTAATTTTTTCATTTCTAAAATTCTTTCTATTGGCCACTCTTCTCCTACGGGCACATCATGCAGTGCCCAAACAATTCCTTCCACTCCTGGAATCTGCTTTATTTGTTCCAGTGTTATCGTGTCGTTTCCTTCTCCAAACCATCTAAATGTCATCCTCATCTACCATCACCCTTTATTTAAAATAATTTGGATATTCTTTCTTCAATAATTCTTTATCAACAAGTGCAATTTTCAAATGCTCTTCCATGATTTTTTCAGCTTTATTAGCATCTTGATCTTGTATAGATTTGAAGATATTTACATGTTGAGAAAAAATATTATCCCAATTATAATCTGTTACTAGCCTTAACATGCGACTCCTATTAAAGTGTACATTCATCTGTTGAATAACTAACCATGTTTTTTCTTTTTTACACCGTTTGAAAATAGTTCTATGAAACTCCTCATCTAATTCAAACATTTTTTTATAGTCTTTTTTCTTAACGCAAATTTTTTGCATACTTAAATTCATATCTAAATCAATAATCAACTCTTCAGAAAATTCCTGACAGGCTAGTCTAATAACTGCCTTCTCGAGATGTTCTCGCATAAACCGTGCTTCCTCCACAAGGTTCAAATCAATTAAAGAAACAAATGTACCTCGTTGAGGATAGATACTTAATAATCCTTCTTGAGATAATTTTAAAAAGCTTTCTCTTACAGGAGTTCGACTAACATTAAATTGAACTGATATTTCTTTTTCAGAAATATTTGTCCCAGGTGGAAGCTTCAGGCTTAATATTTGATCTTTTAGCATATTGTAAACTTGTTCCCTCGTAGAGAGGTTTTGGTTTTTCAAATCAATATTCATTATTCTAATCCCCTTTCTCTAACATACTACCATACAAGTGCATTAGAATGGTAGATATTAATTTGATTTTTCTGAATGCTTGTACTGTGAGCATTTATAACTCTTGATGATTCCAACTATGTAAGCCATTATTAATAATAAAAGTGTGGGATATTAAAAAGAAAATTCAAAAAACTATACAAAATTCAAAAAGATTGAGTTATAATGTTTTTGATCTACCATACTAGTATAACTAGAATATTCATAAAACTAACGGTACTCTGATCTATCAGTTAGGTGAATCATTAAGTTTTTTGAAAGCGCTATCTCATTATTGGAAGTGAAAATTAATCTTCTTGCAGAAGGGAAAGATTTATATGTCCAACATCGCAATTATAGGAACTGGATCTATTGCAACTGCCCATATCGAAGCTTATCTTGCAATGCCTGAAATTAGTAAAATTGTAGCTTTAGCTGATATTTATCCTGAAAAAGCAATGTCTGCAGCAACAAAATATAACCTAGAAGCACGAGTTGTCGCTAACTACCAAGAGTTATTGAATGATCCTACTATTGATGCCGTTTCCATTTGTACACCTCCTTATATGCACGCAGCCATTGCCATTGATTTTCTTAAAGCAGGCAAACATGTCTTAGTAGAAAAACCTATGGCTTCCTCTCTAAAAGAATGTGACGAAATGATAAAAGCATCTATTGAAAGCCAGAAGCTTTTGTCCGTTGTTGCTCAAAACAGATTTATGACTCCCATTATGAGATTAAAACATGTCCTTGATCAAAACCTAATTGGAAAAATCGCTCATACTCAAGTCGATTCTTTTTGGTGGCGTGGTCATAGTTATTATGATTTATGGTGGCGCGGTACATGGGAAAAAGAAGGTGGAGGTTGTACACTTAATCATGCTGTCCATCATATTGATATGCTGCAATGGATGTTAGGATTGCCGACTGACATTTTTGCAGCAACTAGTAATACCTTGCATGATAATGCAGAGGTTGAAGACCTTTCTATTGCTGTACTTCGTTATGGAAATGGCAGCTTAGCACAAGTAACCAGTTCTGTGGTTCATCATGGAGAAGAACAACAACTGATTTTTCAAGGTGAAAAAGCTAGAGTATCTGTCCCATGGAAAGTAAATGCTCAAATAGCTAAAGAAAATGGGTTTCCTCAAGAGAAAAATGATGAGGATTTAGAAAATCGTATTCAGGAAGCTTTTCATCAATATCCGGAATTACTATTTGAAGGACATAAAGGACAAATAAATAATTTTTTAATGGCTATCAAGGGTAACCAGAAGCTGCTAATTGATGGAACAGAAGGAAGAAAAACACTAGAACTTATTACAGCCATCTATAAATCGGCTAACCTAGGTGTTCATGTGAAGCTTCCCCTTTTAGCAGACGATCCTTTTTATACACGTGAAGGAATGCTCGCGAACGTTAAGCATTTTTATGAAAAACAAAGCAGTGTAGAAAATTTTTCAGACGATACGATAACCGTTGGAGGAAATTACGAGGAAATATGAGTTTAACGTTATTAAGTTATAAGTATTAAAACTAGCTTGAGGAGGAACAATCATGCAGAAAAGTGATGGAATGAATTATGCTCCTAAGGGAAAAAGTGCCCCTGTCGTTACAGAAGGACAATTCGTAATGGCAGCTATAGGTCTTGATCATGGACACATCTATGCAATGTGCAATGGATTAACTGAGGCTGGGGCTACATTAAAATGGGTTTATGATCATGATCAGAAAAAAGTACAAGAATTTTGTAAAGCATATCCGGAGGTACAGATAGCCAAAAGTGAGAAAGAAATTCTCGAAGATCCAGATGTAAGGCTCGTGGCAGGCGCAGCCATTACATCTAAACGCTGTGATTTAGGGCTGCGTGTTTTAGATCATGGTAAGCATTACTTTACGGATAAATCCCCTTTTACAACGTTAGAACAATTGGAGCTTGCTCGTAAAAAAACAGCTGAAACGGGACTTAAATGGGCTGTTTATTATAGTGAACGTTTGCACGTAGAGAGTGCCGTATTTGCTGGTCAATTGATTGAACAAGGAGCAATTGGCAAAGTGGTACAAGTTCTTGGAACTGGCCCACATCGTAGTAACGTAGAAAGCAGACCAAGCTGGTTTTTTGAAAAAGAATATTATGGAGGTATTCTATGTGATATTGGTAGTCACCAAATTGAACAATTCCTCTTCTATTCTGGCGCAAAAGATGCAAAAGTTGTACATAGTAAAGTGGGCAATTATAAACATCTTCAATATCCAGAATTAGAAGACTTTGGCGATGCTACGTTGATTGCTGATAATGGGGCTACAAACTACTTTAGAGTAGACTGGCTGACACCTGATGGCCTTAGCACTTGGGGGGATGGGCGCACATTCATTCTCGGAACAGATGGGTATATTGAAATTCGCAAATACGTAGACATAGCAAGGGATAAAACAGGAGACCATTTATACTTAGTAAATCAACATACAGAGCAACATTTTTCTCTAAATGGAGAAGTAGGATTCCCTTACTTTGGTGAACTTATTTTAGATTGTTTAAACGATACTGAAAATGCTATGACTCAAGAACATACTTTTAAAGCTGCAGAACTATGCTTAATTGCACAACGAGACGCAATCTACGTAAATACGGAGTTTGAATTAAGTAAGATCTAAAAAAGTGAGGTGTTATTTTTGTTAATAACACCTTATTTCATTTAAAGGATAAAGAAACGATAAAATGTATAGAGGTGACTATATTGTCTACATTCCTAAGCGAAGATATGATGCTTAATCACGAAAGTTCAAAAGTTCTTTATCATGATTACGCGAAAAATATGCCAATCTATGATTTTCATACGCATTTAATGGCTGATGAAATTGCTACTAACAAAAAATATGAAAATATGACTGACATTTGGCTTAATGGAGATCACTATAAATGGAGGGCTATGCGATGGTTAGGCGTAGAAGAAAAATTCATCACGGGGAATGCAAGTGACAAGGAAAAATTCTTAGCTTGGGCCCAAACTGTTCCATATACAATAGGAAACCCTCTTTATCATTGGTCACATTTAGAATTAAGTCGTTATTTCAATATAAATGAGTTGTTCTCAGAAAAAAATGCACATAAAGTTTGGGATATCTGTAATGAGAGATTAAATGAAAGTAACATGTCCACAAATGGAATTTTAGAAAAATTTAATGTAAAAGTTGTGTGTACTACTGATGATCCAATCGATACTTTAGAATTTCATCAAATCATACGTAAAGATGTAGGAATTACAACTAGGGTCCTCCCTACATTTAGACCGGATCATGCTTTAAATATTGAACAATCAAATTTTGTGAATTATATAGAAAAATTAGGTGAATCAATCAACGGCGTTGTTTTAACATATGAAAATTTTATCGCTTCATTACATTCACGAATTGATTATTTTCACGCGAATGGATGCAGAATTTCTGATCATGGTTTTGAAATATTTCCATTTTCACCAGCTACTGAACAAGAAGTGTCTTCTATATTTGTACGTGCTCTGCAAGGAAAAACATTATCCCTAGAGGATATCAATAAATTTAAAACAAACACTCTTATTCACCTGAGTAAAAAATATCATTCTCTTAATTGGACCATGCAATTACACATAGGTGCTTTAAGGAATAATAACACACGAATGTTCAAGTTAACGGGAAAAGATAGTGGGTACGACTCTATGTCTGACTTCCACCTAGCAAGACATTTAAATGGTTTTTTGAATGAATTAGACAAAGATAATCTTTTACCTAAAACAATTATCTATAATTTAAATCCCGTTCATAATGCGATTGTGGCCTCTACTATAGGGAATTTTCAGTCTTCTGATGCCAGAGCAAAAATTCAATTTGGGTCCGGATGGTGGTTTAATGATCAAAAAGACGGCATGCTAGATCAAATGAAAACATTATCTAATATAGGTTTGCTTAGCACTTTCGTAGGTATGCTTACAGACTCAAGAAGCTTTTTGTCGTTCCCTCGCCATGAATATTTCAGAAGAATTTTATGTAATTTATTTGGGACTTGGATAGAAAATGGTGAGCTTCCAAGGGATTACGAATTTATAGGAAAAATAGTCAAAGATATTTGTTATAACAATGCCGTGAATTATTTTAACATTGAAATAAATGAGACAGTACCAATAAAAACGAATTATTAATACAGTAAGATATAAATTTTCTTTCCGAATAAAAAGCTCGAAAAAGAGTTTTCTCCTATAGAGAAAAGCTTTTTTTGACGAGCTTTTTCTAATCAATATCGGAAACTTATACGTTGTCTGAAAAGTCACCGAAATTTTCATCAAACTGCTGAAGATAAACTACCTCTTCATTCTTTAACAATCTGGTAGCTAAGTTTAAATTTATAATTGCATGTGATTCAGGACCATCTGCTGCTGAAAATAAGAAACACCGTTTGAGCTCTGTACCATATTTTAACTTTAAATTGAATGTAACAGCTTATTCTCTTTATCTTGTATCTTCCGATCATCTAAATTCATGCCAATACCAGCTGCTAACCTTTTTCTAAAATCATGGAAGTCTCTGTATGACCAATGTGCTTCGCAATGAGTAAAATCCAATCCTATGAAATATTCCTCCGTATTCTAGTCATTATCGGGTTATTTTGATTTAATCCCTGCACCACAAAGAGGTATGACAATGGTTTCTTCTGGTTCCTTTTGATATTTCATGTAGCCAGCAAAATTGACTGCAGATGTCACTTCGACATAAAATCCTTTTTCACTCAGTTTAGATCGTGCATTTAAGATCTCATCTTCTTCAATATCAATAAATGTACCATTCGTATCTAGTACAGCTTCTAAAATTTGTTTGGAGCGCGCCGGGGCAGCAATGGCGATCCCTTCTGCTAAGGTCCCTTTATTCGTCACAGGTGCTGCTGATTTTTCTTCATTTTGATAAGCTTTCACAAGGGGTGCACAGTTTTTCGCTTGTACTGCAACGATTTTCGGTATGTTATGAATGAGACCATTTTCAAATAACTCTTTAAAACCATAATACGCACCTAGGAGGAGAGTACCATTTCCAACCGGAATGATTAAAGCATCAGGTGCTCCTTTTAGTTGCTCATAGATTTCATAGGCGTATGTTTTTGTTCCTTCAAAAAAATAAGGGTTATAGACATGGCTTGCATAAAAAACGTCTTCGTCGTCTACTGCTTTTTGGGCTGCGGCTGCAATATCCTCTCGAGTACCACGAATTTCTTTAATCGTTGCTCCATGGGCTTTTATTTGAGCGACCTTTTTAGGAGAAGTGTCATCGCTTAGATAGATGTCACAGGCAATCTCGCAGCGTGCTGCATAAGCTGCAATCGCCGTTCCTGCATTCCCACTACTATCAGCAATCACTTTTGATACCCCGAGTTCCTTAGCCTTTGTCATCAAAACAGCGGCTCCTCGGTCTTTAAAGGATAAGGTCGGCATCATATAATCAACTTTGACATAGGTGTTTGGCTCATTAGGATCTAGAACGATTAAAGGGGTTTGACCCTCCCCCATTGTGACAGTTTCCCAAGTCTTAGAATCTTTTGAAAATGGCATGGTTTCAACATAACGCCATAATGAGTTTGGATAGTGATCCCAAGCTGCGATATCTATGTTCGGGGTATCTTTCACCAGGTTTAATACTCCATCACAATCACATCTCCATAGAGTTGGTGTCATCTCATACTTTTTCCCGCAATGGTTACAAATCAATTGATTCATCAATCATCAACCCCTTCAAATATTTTTTTATACGAAATATAATTTTTTATATAGAGTAGGCAAAAAAAAGATCTTAAATATATGCAATGGCATCAATTTCAATTTTGAAACCAAAATGTAATTCATTCGTTGGTACAATAGTACGTGCTGGTTTATGTTCACCAAAAAAGTCAGTATAAACCGCATCAACTTTGTCCCATAAGTGAATATCCGAAATGTATAATGTCATGCGCAAAATCTTCTCTTTGTTACTTCCAGCAGCCACTACAATCATCTCTACATTCTTAAGCGCTTGTAATGTCTCTTCTTCAATGGGGCCGAACTCTTTTTCTCTCGTTTCGGGATTGATGGCAAATTGTCCTGAAACATAGACCGTGTTTTGATGAATGGTTGCGAATGCATAGTGTCCGTTTGATTTTAGATTTCCTACCTCGAGTATGCTTTCCATTTTGACTCTCCTTACCTCGATTTATTTTTGATTTCATCCAAATAGCTATAGACGGTTACTTTGGAAATGCCTAACATAGAAGCGACCTTCTCAACAGATCCTTTCATTAAAAAAATGCCCTTTTCATCCATGAATTTAATTAGCTCAATTTTTTCATGACGTTTCATGACTGGATGAACACTGTTTTGAATGATTTGTTGAATCAATTGATCTACTATTTCTTCCACATTTTCAAGATCATCATTTGATGTTGTTTCTTTCTCTGGAGCTTCCACTTGTGTAGAAAGAAAAGTATCCATAAATTGCTGCATTTGATTTAGGGCTTCAACATCAAAGTTGATACAGAAAGCACCAATCACTTTTTGCTTTGAATCACGTATTAATGAAGTCGAAGAACGAATCGTACGCTTATCTTCTGTAACAAATGTATAGCCAGCCAGATAATCTTCTTTAAAATCTTCTGATTGTAATACAGTCTTTACTAGATGATCAAATGATTGGCCGATTTGTCTTCCTGTCACATGGTTATTTACTGTAAACATGACAGATGCTTGAGGGTTCGTTAAATCATGAATCACCACTTCACAATTTGGTCCAAACATTTTTGCTGTAGATTTTGCTAAAGGAATATAACTCTCTAATAAATTTTTAATATGTTCCATGCCTAAGCACCTCATTTTTTTATTCCACTAGATTATATAATTTTTTATATATAAAAACAATATATAGATTTATTTATATATCATGATGCTCACAAGATCATAAATGTGAAAATCACCATATAAAAAAAGCAGCCATTGACTGCTTTTTGCTTGTGCTCCTTTCTAATTGATTTCTTTCTGGATTCCATACAAAATGACGTCAATTCCCCACCTGAACCGTTCCATTGATACGGTATCACCTGCAAACATTTCTTCTTTTACACTATGAATGAAAGGAAAACGCGTTTTGTCTGCATCATGAAATGTTTTTTTAATGTCTGAAATCTGCGAAGAGTCATGTTTCTTCCAAGAGACCTTTTCGTAAGCTACCGAAGATACGTATAACAGCAATAGGTCTACTCCCCATGCAGCGGATGTAGATTTGATCCCGCCTTCATGCAATGCAGTGAGAATACGTTCGGTCAACTGAAGAAAGTTCGTTCCTTGTGGAATGGTGGAAAGAGAAATTTCAGCGAGACCAGGTTTTTCGAATAGCAGTAGGAAATAAGTATGCAATATGTCAAATAACTGTTCTTTCCATGTGCCATTCTCTGAATCTGGGTAAACCATTTGGCCGAGACCATAATCCAATACGTAAGCACTGAGTTCTTGAAAATTGTTCACGTAGACATACAAGGATGCAGGTCCCGTATCCAATGCTTTAGCCACCTTACGCATACTCATGCCCTCTATCCCTTGCTCCTTAAGAAGCTCATAGGCCGTTTTCACAATGAGCTCACGGCTTAAGGGCTCTTTAGCCGGCCGAGACCGGCGACTTATAATACGACGATTTGAATTGTTCATACTCTCTTTATAACATGTCAAAGTAAAATAGTAAATTGAGCATCAATCACCGTTTTCTTGAAAAGAATTCATCATATCTGCAAGCTTGACCGCAGCGTCTTTTGAAAAACACAGTTTTAAACTATTCTCCGATTCATGTGCCTTTTCCGATGAATATTCGTACATCATGTCTTCGTATTCCTCAATGGCCTTTTCAATATCATGAGGATGTCGGACAATAGCAAGTGCTAGCTCCCTTGCATCAAACATCGCCATGTTTACACCCTCGCCTGCGAATGGTGACATGACATGAGCTGCATCACCGATAAGCGTTACTCCTTTATGACGATTCCATTTAAAACCGGTAGGAAGCGTATAAATCCGTCTTGGAATGATGGCATCTTCTGCATAACGAATATACTTTTTCAGCTGATCATCCCAATCACTAAATAACTCTAATAATTGTTCTTTTGCTTCTTTCGCTTGATGAAACGGTATACCACAAGTCTCGATCCAGCTGCGTTCTACCATAAGGCTTGCATACACTTTGATTCGTCCATCTCCGTTCAACTGCCCAATTATCCCTTTGTGATCAGCTAAAGCAAACATCTTACCACGTTTATTAAATTCAGCTAAATCAGGGTGGTTCGCCTCTACGCTTAGGACATTCAATTCCAGCATCGTGAGCCCAGAGTATTCAATCTCAATATCTGTTAACAGAGGACGCACACGAGAAAATGCACCATCAGCCCCAATCAAAAGATCAACTGTCTCGACAACCCCGTTTTCAAAATGAAGCTCCGTCATGCCGTTTTCTAATGAAACGCATCTTTCTAGTTTATATCCATATTTGATGTTTGCAGCATCAATTTGATCTAACAGCAGTTCGCACAACACACCACGATCAATTTCTGGACGAGTGCCTTTTTGATCTGATTCCGTTTCTTCATCTAAATAAATTCTTCCTGATTTATCAAGTAATCGGAAATCTTCTCCTTCATAACGGGCATTCCTTTGAAATTTCTCATAAACTCCTGCTTCTTTTAATGCTTTTTGGCCTGTTTCTTCGTGAATATCCAGTGAGCCTCCTCGTTCAAGACTCTTGTCATGCATCTCCCGTTCGTAGATGGTTGTTTGTATACCGTAATTCTGCAGAATTAAGGCGAGTGTTAGCCCCCCAGGTCCTCCTCCAATAATAGCGATTTGCTTTTGGTTCTTAGATAATGCCGTCATCGTATGCATCTCCTCTTCTTTTATGGAAATCGTTTAAAACTACATCTCATTTATATTATAACGAACATTGTTCGTAAAGAACAGTGTTCGTTTGAAATTTGTTTGTTTCACGATTGTGTTTTAATGAAAAGAAACCACTCGCCCGCCATCATATGATACACTCCATCTAGGAATATTAAAGGTTTTCATTGTTCAAATTCTGAGTGTAAGAGGTGTTTCTATGAATAAATTATTGGCAATGTTGATATTAGGATTGGGCTTTAGTGGTGCCGCGCTCATTCTTTCTGTCCCTTTGTTATTCAAATCCAAATTAGAACAATCTGGGCTGATGTTTGCTGCTGGATCAGCAGGCGCTTTCGCAGTTTTTGCTGTCTCATGCCTAGTTCTTCGAAAACGATTCAATCGCTAAAAAACCTAAACACAATCTATCATTGGAACAATGGAGATGTGTTTAGGTTATTGTGACTCACCTTAATATGAACTTAAAGAATGTGGTATAAGCTGACCCCAATACTAAGAGAGAATAAAACAAGTGCAGGAATTGCTTTTTTAAAGGGATCTTTGGCCAATACGATCAGAGTAAATGCAGCTGCCAGCATCGTGCCTCCTAACAATAAGCCTGATAATAATGCTAATGTTGGCATCCATATGCCGGCTAGCATTCCAGCAGCGCCTATTAGCTCAAGAGCGCCCGTTAAAACATTGAAAAATGCGGGTAAACCAAATCGTTTGAACTCTTCTGCCATTTTCCCTGATATGATTTTCGTTCCTGTGAGGAAAAAGAAAACGGCCAATACAATTTGTAGAATAAGAATAAAAATAGTGATCACATCTTTCTAAGTTATTTGACCAAATGGTGTCATTTATATGTCATAGCATATATCGTACAAAAATAGAGGTTGTTCCTACTTTACAGATTTATCAAGATGAATAGTGTGAATGAAATAATTTGTTTAAAAGTAATTTTAATTGTTGAATCTCTTCATCGCTTAATTGATTTGTCACAGTTCGATGTGCATCCATGACGACAGGAAGAATCGCCTTTTTGATCTCGTCCCCTTTTTCTGTTAAAAACAGGTGATGTGATCGCCGGTCTTGTTCATTATAGCTTTTTTTGACAAGCCCTTTTCGTTCCATTGACTGGATCATTCTTACGACAGTGGTTTGATTTTTATCAATGCCTTCTGCCAATTCCTTTTGAGTCGAGCCTTTTTCACGGCTAAGAATACTAATAATGCTCCACTGTTCTGGTGTAACTCCGTACGGCTTTAACCTATTCGTAAAATAATTCGTCATTTTCACATCAGTGCGATGAACGAGATAACCTATTAAATCATGTAACTTCATGTAAACACCCTCTACCAATTTTATATGCTATAGCATTTATATTAGTGGAGCGGTTAAACATTGTCAAATTGTCTACATGCTATGCTTAAAATCAATTCCTGACATGATATACGGCAATGCTGATTTGATAAATTCTTCTGAAGAAATGTGCGAACTATTCTTTCTCCACTCAACAGAAGCTCCGTGAATTCCCCAGCTTAAAAAAACAGCCGTGACCTTCAACACTTGCTTTTCGACATTTGTATATTGATTCACTAACAATTGATAAAAAATAATTTCAAGCTGTTCTCGAACAATCGGAGCAAGTTCAGTTTCATATTCTACTTGGCAGCGGTTATGCAGAGATTGTTGAAAACTGGCTAGCGCTTTAAAGATATTCATCATTGTATCTTCATCAAGTTTACTATTATTAAAATTGATACTTTCTAAATTAATCGACAATACTTCAGAGAGTGTTTTATCCAATAAATCGTATTTATCCTCAAAATGATAATAAAACGTCGCTCGGTTAATCATGGCTTCTGCTGTCACATCTTTCACCGTAATATCCTTAAATTCCTTTTTCGATGAAAGCTTGATGAAAGACTCCATGACTAATTTGCGCGTTCTTAATACGCGCGGATCTGTCTTTGGCTGCGTCATCTTCTTCCTCCTTCTTTTTAAACACATGCTTGAATCTGTTGGATAAACAACAAATTGAAGAAATTATTGGTGTTGATCTCACTCATTCTGTCTTAAGATTCAATTGTAAAGCAAATGATTGATTCAAACAACTTATAGGAAATGACGTTTCCTGCAAAATTAAGGAGGAAAAATAATGATGAAAATGAGGTTGTATCTTGGTCTACTGCCTTAAAAACCATTAGAACTTAATGAACATAGATAATGAAAAAGAAAAGAGGAAAACAACTTGAAAAACAATGACATGTTTTGTGATTTAGAAACTGGTGTATGCGGTGTAGGTGAAGAAGAAGATATCCAGGTCATTGACTTTCACCAACCTAAAAAATCCATTACGCTCTACTATGTAACAGATCCGATTTGTTCTCATTGCTGGGCAATTGAACCTGTCCTGCGTCGTTTTAAAGAGCAATATGGACATTATTTTCATTTCCAGACTGTGCTTGGTGGACTGCTAGAGAAATGGCATGACGGTCCAATTGATCCCGCAAACGGAATTTATAAGCCTGCTGATGTCGCGGGTCACTGGAGAGAAGTCGGAGAGCATTCTCGCATGCCAATTGATGGGTCCTTAATGATTGACAATCCTGTTCAATCCTCCTACCCGTCCTCTCGCGTGTTCAAAGTGATTCAAAAACATCACGGTGATGAACAAGCCTATACGTTTTTACGCCGTGCAAGAGAAGCACTATTTGCATTCAATCAAAATATATCTGATATTACGGTTTTGATTGATATCGTCAACAACCTTGGACTGAACGGAGATGTTATTTTACATGAAGCGGAGCTCCTTAGCGGACAAGACTTATTAAATCAAGATTTTGCTCTTGTTCGAGACCTCGGTGCAAGAGGTTTTCCGACCATCATCTTCGTCAACGAAGAAAATAAAGGAGTTAAAATCACGGGTGGTCGACCGTTAGACGTCTATGTTGATGGATTAAAGAAAGCTTTAAACACTGTAGAGATTCAACCGAAGAAGCTCCCAGCTGTTTCTGCCTTACTCGAAAAAGAAAAACTTCTATTCTCTAAAGAGATTGCAGTAATGTACGATATTGACCAATCGGATGTGCGGGCATTTATGGAGAAAGAACTTTCACAAAAACCGTTTCAAATGAAAGAAGTTCTAGGGGAACAGTATTTCACAACATCAACATAAGGAGAATGGCGATGGCTTACGTATTACAAGTAGATTTTAAGATGAATGTCCCTTTTGGGGATGAAATGGCAAAAGAGTTTTCTGATTTAGCGAGAAGTATTAATCAAGAGGACGGGTTCATCTGGAAGATATGGACGGAGAATTCTGAGGAAAATGAGGCTGGCGGGATTTATTTATTCGAAACAAAAGAAGCAGCTGAAACATATCTCGATATGCATTCTAAAAGAATCACTAGCTTTGGCATAACAGACATCAACGCGAAAATCTTTGACATTAACTCTGAGCTGACTCATATCACAAAAGGCCCATTAAAAACGCATAAAGATTGACAAACGAAAAAAGAGCAGTTGTTGGCTGCTCTTTTTGCTTATGAATTAAATAAGATATTCAACTTTAAGACTGCTATCAGTAGCTTCCCCTATCTCACTTGTTACTGGTTTTCTTGATTAAGTCTACACCTTCATATGACAGATTTTCCACACGTACAGCCTTTTGCAGGATATAATGATCAAAAAAGGTCTTCGTATAGTCCGTCACAAGATTTCGCATCTCTAATGCCTCCCTCGTGCCTCTGAGCTCTTCATCTACACCGCTAAACACGATGTCACAGTAATCTAAATGTGCAGCACCATCAACAGAGAAATAATAGGTTTCCATGCTGTTGTTAGCACCAATGATCGCATTCATATAATAATTCGGTTCAGAAAACAGGAGCAAAAAGGGTTTATTGAGGTCGCTGTCGAGAAGGCCGAATGCACCACTATCTAAGCCAACCCCGCAGACAAACCGGTCGTCATCCCGGCAAACAATAGCCGCTGTAGGCCCGCCATAAGAATGCCCTGCGATGCCCATGCCGATGCCGAGCAGCAGTCTGTTACGAAAGATAGACTTCCATTCTCCAGAGTCTAGTTTGTGAAGATAATCGGCTACGTACCTTACATCTTCTGCCTGTTGTTCACTATATCTTGTTAACTTGTTAATGGTTGGCAAGGTAAGGACGTTACGGCACATCTCAATAGCCGTTTCATCGTCAGGCCGCATTTTCATCTTACTAGCCAGCGCCATCATCTCTGGATCTTCAGAAAACGTCATTATGACATCCGAAAAATCCTTTGAGACATTCACCAGCTTCCCATCTTTCCGTTTATACATGGTGCTATCCTGATGACCGATACTGACGACAACATACCCTTGGCTTGCCATGTCTGTACAGATGGCTGTCCCCCATTCTGGTGAACCACCCCCGCCGCAAACATAGAATACCACTGGATAGCGCTTTTCCTTCCCGGAAAGAGCAAGATCGTCATAACAATGAGTCTTGATATCGGTAGAGAAGAAGTTTATTTCCTTCAAATATTCAGTGACAAGTGGCTGCTCATGAAGCATCTCGTAGACTTCAGGAAACATGTACGTTGATGCAGTCTTCCCTTCGCTGCTATCGGACGGATAGTACACAAACGCGGTCAATTCTCTTTTTGAGTGATCTGATGCCGTATACTCAAAATCCATCTGGGTGCGTCCGGCAGTATAGCCGCCAATTGGTTCTGGGAATATGTCATACCTTTTCATTCTTTTATGCCCCTTTCATCTTGAAAATGGATATCTGTTCTTTGCTGGGTGAGTATCGTTTTGTGATATAATCTTGAGTCAAAGACAAGCGCCAAGAGAAATGGAATGAACTTGTTGAATGGAAATCATGATTGTAAAAAATTTTGAAGAAATGATAGGGTGATAGCGATGAGAAGACTTGAGTCTGGTATATCAATAGACAACGAATCATTTTCTGATATTGCCAGGTATGAACACGAAACAATCAGCAGAACGACAATCATCAACTCAAATGTTCGTTCTCCTATTTTTTGGAGCTGTCACCTGGATCATCTTGTATTTGATACGTGTGATCTCACGAATGCAAGATTTTTTGCCGGTAGTACGATTGATCATTGTACTTTTAGTCGTTCCGACTTGCGTTCTGTGGGCATTGGCAAAAACGAAGCTGTCTTCACCCATTGCGTATTTTCTTCTTGCGATATGAGGGGAATTACCTTGGAGAATGCTACGTTTATCGATTGCATTTTCTCTAAATGTAGATTCAATGACCGCGTTTTACAGGTAGCGAATATCGTCAATTGTACCTTTGCTGGTAAGCTAATAGATATAACGTTTGAGGGAAATGGCAAACAAAAGCTGATCGCCGATTTTGAAAACTGCACCCTAGACGGTGTTCGTTTTACAGGCTGTGACCTGTCGGCATGTATTCCGCCAGCATCCAAAAACCATCTCTATGTTGAAAAGGTATCTGCACGAGTGAAAATGGCTTTGGAGAAGGTAAATGATGACCCTGCTCTTTCTGACGATGAACGGAAAATACTAGCGCGTAGTCTGCGAAAGCTTGAGCATATGGAACAGTATATTTTTAACATGAATCATATGGAGAAAATATATGGGGTTGCTTTTGTTGAGCGATTTTTCAGTCATCTTGGATGCAGTAAGGATCACACTTGATGTTTTCTGCATCCATCCTCCTACTGTATATCTATGGGGCACATCAGCTTCGAGTATATTTGAGCGGTATGAGTTCTTCGATTTTCACCTTGACCAGCTCCCCAGCCATCTCGATGATGACAAAACATGCTGGTCCGAAGTCTGAAATGAGCTCTCGGCAGATGCCGCAAGGGCTTACTACTCTAATTTTTCTATCTTCTTCATCTGAATAGGGATGTCTCACTGCCACAATTGTATCAAAATCCTTATGTCCATTCGATAAAGCACTGCCAATCGCAATGGCTTCTGCACAAACAGTTACCCGTCCGATATAGGCTTCTATATGGACAGCCGACATTATTTCTCCTGTTTTCATGCGGATCGCTGCCCCTACATGGTGTTTATCATCTTCATAAAGACTGATAATCTTCTTTTTTGCTTCGTCTATTAATTCAAGATCTTCTTGGTATAAATCAAAAGTTTCCAACGTGTTCTCCTTCCCCTTCCATGCTCGTATCTATTATACCAAACATTAGGTAATGAACTGTTTGCCCGAAGATGAGTGGAAACAAAAATAAAGCTTATGTTTGCAGGCATAAGCTTCTTTATGCTTTTTATAGCGTTGAATCATAAATTGGATGATTTTTGTGATGAGAGAGGTACACATGCATAGAAAAGTCATTGCGACGACCCAATACATATTCGACAAATCGAACCCCGTATAGGCAAAGATAAAAACGGTTGAAGCTGCAAATGTGATCACTAGAACGACGTAGACCCGCTTAAAGATGAAATAGCCGACAATCCCCCATATCAAAGATAACAAAGGCAATGTAAACAAGATCAGAGCCATAGGTTGAAGAAAGGAAACAATCATCATTCACTCTCCTTTACTAGCCGTCATTTATTTAAATCCAATGAAGAAGCGAACAATCATTATATTAATGGGAAATACGATCGTTGTAAACAAAAATTGGAATTTAAGGAAGTGGAATCTGTAGTGAATGGATATTGTGATTATATTTAAAAAGACTGCTTAAAAGGAAGCAGTCTTTTTGGTGTGAACGGAATCCCTAACGATTGATCACCTGAATGATTTTCTCCTGAGCATCTTGTGCCTCAGGGATTGGCATGACAACAAATACATGAAGCATTTCAGGATAAACAAAGGTTTTTATGTCAATTCCTTGTTCTGTTAGTTTTTCATCGAGCTTTATGGCATCTGGATATAACATATCATGTGTTCCAATGAAATGAGTAATCTTCGCAAGTCCTTTGAAGTCACCGTAAATGGGACTGATCATTGGGTCAGTTACATGTTGATCAGCTATCCAAATCTTTGCAATGGCTTCCATTCCTTCATAACCTAGAATCGGGTCCTTTTTTGCATATTCAAACATGAGAGGATTGCTTAAGCTCATGTCGACACATGCAGATAATAAAATAATATCCTTCGGCTGTGGCAGATTCTCCTTCTTTAAAAGGTGCGCCAGACCAAGTGAGATGTTTCCACCAGCTGAATCTCCCATAATCGTCAATTGATTGGCACTTCCGGCAGTTTTCAGAAGGTCTTTATATAGGTTAAGAATTTTCGGATACGTATCCTGATAGCTATAATGAGGCACTTTTGGATAAATAGGAGCGACCACTTTCGCACCTAGTGATTGCGCCATTTTATCCATGAACCACCAGTGGACATTCAAAGGCTGATTTGTCCATGCACCGCCATGTAGATAGAGAATGACTTTTTGATTTTGTGATGCTTGTTCATTTAATGTGAAAACTTGCATGCCTTCGAATGTTTGCTCTTGTACCTCACTCATTAACTTCACATCATCTCCAATGGCATAAGGCTGCGTATTTTCAATTCCTTTTTGCTCAAGAAATTTTTTTGTGTGCTCGATACTAGAAAAACTCTCTTTATTACTTTGCGAAGCGAATAATGTTTCAAATTGAATACTTTCTTCAGAACGTTCACCATGATAAATTTCTACACTCATTTTTTTCTCTCCTTTCACTCAATATGATGATTGATCATCCTCATTTGGTACACGAAATGATTCCAGGTAGACTTGTACTTTTTTTTCAGGAGTTTTTAATAAGTTAGATAAAAGGTCTTGAATGAGACGAAGGCTTTTGATTTTCCTTTCAATTTCTTCATGTTTAAGATGGACAATTTTTCTTAGCGTATCAAGTTCTATGTCTTGACTTAGCATGTCCATGATTTCAGCTATTTCCTTTAATGAATAACCCAATGTTTTCGCATCTTTGATCAATTGAATCTTCAAAACATAGTCTTCTGTATAGAATCTGTAACCGTTTGAACGTCGTCTTGGAGCAGGTAATATGTTGTGCTCTTCATAGTAACGAATTGCGGCAGGACTTATTCCTGTTTTTTTGGCAAGTTCTCCTCTAGTCATCAACTCCATCGTTACTCCTTTGTCATTATTTTGTCTTACTATATATATATTATAAAGGTTGAACTATACTTCAAGGTCAAGGTGAAACATTTATTGGCTTGCTATGACATGATTTGGGTTTCTTTTCGGTAAACAAATAAAACACCATCGCACCCGGCAAATAAAGGCGGGCGCAATGATGTTTTCATCATTCAATCTGGATTATGATAAATCTTCTCCATTTGTTGCAATCACATTTTTGTACCAGTAGAAGGAATCTTTTCGGTAACGATTTAATGTACCATTCCCTCTATCGTCTTGATCTACATAGATCAAACCATAGCGTTTACTCATTTGAGAAGTTCCGCAGCTAATTAAGTCGATGCATCCCCAAGGCGTATACCCCATTAAGTCGACACCTTCTTTGACTGCTTCTTTCATTTGTTCAATATGTTGTTTTAAATAATCAATTCGATAATCGTCGTGTATTTCTCCGTCTGGTGTCAATGTATCTCTTGCGCCAAGTCCATTTTCACAAACAAATAAAGGCTTTTGGTATCTGTCATACAGCTTGATTAATGAAATGCGGAGTCCCATCGGATCAATTGGCCAATCCCATTGTGATAGCTCCAAATGCTCATTTTTGATTGGACTATCAAATGTACCCGCTAGCTCAGCCGCATCTTCTCGCGCTTCTGCAACGTGGGACATATAGTAGCTGATTGCCACAAAATCAACAATGCCCTCTTTCAAAATTTGTTCATCCTGCTCTTTGATATCCAGCTTGATGTCGTTGTCTGCAAAGTATTTTACCATGTATGTTGGATATTCTCCTCTAGCTTGAACATCTGGATAGAACATATTCAATTGGTTCGATTTTACCGCTTGCAGCTGGTCCTCTGGCTTTGTTGTTTTTGCATAGGCTTCAATTTGGTTAATCATACAGCCAATTTGTGCATGAGGAATGATTTCTTTTGCTGCCTTCACTGTGAGAGCGCTGGCGATAAATTGATGATGTGACGCTTGATACGCAGCCTGTAATTTATGGTCTACTAGGTCCTCTAAAATTCCAGCACCGGTGTAAAGGCTGTTGAGGTTCATATTCATTTCATTGAATGTAATCCAATACTTCACTTTATCTTTATATCTTTCTAAAATGGCGCGGGCATATTTTTCAAACAACGGCACAAGCTCTCTACTCATCCAGCCATTATATTTCTCTGTTAAAGTAATCGGCATTTCATAGTGAGACATCGTGACTAACGGTTCAATTCCATATTTCGCACATTCATCAAATACTTGATCATAAAAAGCCAATCCTTCTTCGTTCGGCTTTTCCTCTAAACCAGTTGGGAAGATTCTTGCCCATGATATAGACAAGCGAAACACTTTAAAGCCCATTTCTGCAAATAGTGCAATATCCTCTTCATATCGATGGTAAAAATCGATTCCGCGTCTTTTCGGGAAATCAAATTCATCAGGTTGTTCCTTGTATCTTTTTAATTCAGCTGAACTAACATCGAAAGTAAAGTTGTTCACTTTTCCTTTTTCATAAGGATCTTTATATGCAGCAAAGTCTGACGTCGATAAGCCCTTGCCACCTTCTAAGTACGCGCCTTCTATTTGATTGGCAGCAGTTGCGCCACCCCATAAAAAATCATCTGAAAATCCTTTTTTTACATTCTTCATTTCAATCATCCCTTCTCTTTATATTAGTGAATAAGCATTAAGAGCTTATTTTGACCTGCGGTGACATGAGCGTCACCTGTATGAATCACATCAAGGTATTGCGTTGAATTTGTGACGATAATAGGTGTCACTACATCTAAATGGTTTGATTGAATTCCTTCTATATCAAACGATAATAAATGATCCCCGGTCTTCATCTCATCACCCTCTTTTACTAGTACATCAAAGAATTGGCCATTTAGGCTGACGGTATCAATCCCCACGTGGATCAATAATTCAATTCCATCATCTGAAACGAGTCCGATGGCATGTTTAGTAGGCGTAACAGTCACTACTTTTCCTGAGAACGGTGCTTGTACCACCCCCTTATCAGGCAAAATTGCGACTCCCTTCCCCATCATTTCACTTGAGAACACTGAATCATTCACTTCAGATAAAGGAATGACTTTTCCACTCATAGGTGCTTGAACTTCGAATGGGCTTGTTTGCTTAGACATTTGTTGATTCTCTGTACTCACAGTGTGATTTGGCTTTTCTGCTGCTTGCTCGTGAACGGCTGTGACAGACTCCTTAAATCCAAGGAAAATGGTGACGAGAAGTGACACGATGAAGCTCAAGGCGATTCCAATCAGAGCCAGCTGGAAATTATTCGTCCCTTTCATAATGTAAGTGGGCAGTGAGGTGATGCCTGGAATCGAAAAGGCTGTCGTTTTAACTGAAAATAAACCGTAAAAACATCCACCGACTGCGCCGCCAATTAATGAAGCATAAAAAGGTTTTTTTAGTCTAAGTGTGACTCCATAAATGGCTGGTTCTGTGATACCGAAGAAACTAGGAAGCAATGTTGAAAGTGCTAAAGACCTTGTTTCTACCCGCTTGGTGCGGATGATGACACCTAACACAGCGCCTGCTTGTGCCATATTCGCAATGAAATTCATCGGAAGCAGCATGATATCGTAACCCACTTTTTCAAAGCTGGCTAACGTGCTTGGGAAGAATGCGTAATGCATCCCAGTTAACACAATGAGTGGCATCAAGCCGCCCATTAATAAACCGGCAATCGGACCAGCGAAATTGAACAAAGAAGTGAAAAAGATTTCTAAATACTGCCCGGAAACGTTTCCAATAGGAGCTATAAAAGCCAGTGTAAGAGGAGCCGTGATCATCAGGCTCAGTACTGGTGTAAATACGATACTTAAGGATTTAGGGATCGCTTTTGTTATCCACTTATCGACAAAGCTTAGTAATAGCACACCTAAAATAATTGGTAATACGGAAGATGTGTAATTATTTAGTGGAATACTTAACCCTAAAAAGCTTAACGGGTCTGCTCCTTTTGTTGCACCTTCGATCATCGTTGGATATAGTAAAATTCCTGCTAATGCGAGCGCGAGAGATTCTCTTGTTTTAAACTTCTTCGCTGCCGAATAAGCAATGAGGAAAGGTAAAAAGTAAAAGACAGCATTTGAAAAGATTTGAAGCACTTGATAGGTAGCGCTTGTTTCCGTCAGCCAGCCTAAGCTAACAAGCAGTGCCATGATCCCTTTGATCAGTCCACTACCAACAATCGCTGGCAAAATAGGTGTGAAAATCCCGCTGATCACATCGAATACGACTTCAATTGGATTCATCTTTGACGTGTTTTTAACAGGAGCAGATTCATTGCTGCTATGACCAACCAGATGATCAATTTCCTCATAGACCTCTGCTACCTTTGCTCCAATAATGACTTGGAATTGTCCACTTTGAAATTGTGCACCTAAAACCCCATCTAATGTTTTCAGCTCATCTACTTTTACTTGGCTTTCATCGTTGAGATTAAATCTTAGTCTCGTGATACAATGCCAACTTTGAGATATATTTTCGGTTCCACCGATTAAATTCACAATTTCTTGAGCCAATTCTTTGTTTTCCATGCCTTCACCCCTTCATTTTCACAAAAAAAACCTAAACAAAATCCGCCATGAGAAAAGATCATTCTTCTTCATGGAGATTTGTTTAGGTTAATGCTTTTTCATAACACGCCTAAAAGAAATCAATTATTTTTTTGGTGTTCCTTTGTGATTCTTTCAATATGGATGACTAAAAAAACAAGTTCGTCTTCTGTCACTTTCCAATTGAATTCTCGTTTTAACATTTCTTTGATAATCAATCCGCAGGCATAACTCTTCATATAACGATCCTGAATTAATTCTTTTAACGAGTCATCCATCTGTTGCGGCGGGTGATTGGTTTCCTGCCTCACAATAAAATATCTCAAGTGTGTGATAAACCTCGAATAATTAATGGATGATTTATCCAATATCATCTCGAAAATATTTTGAATAATTTTGACGATTTCCTTGGTGAGGTGAGTCATTTTAATGGTGTCTCCCATAGACTGACCATCTATTTGAGCGTTTACAAAATGCAGGGCAATGAGTGAAGCTTCAGTATCTTCAAAAGAAATGCCCATCATTTTTTGAATAATTGCCAGTGCTTTTTTCCCGATTTGATATTCTTGAAAATAGAGATGTGGAATTTCCCACACAATGGGGTTTTCATACGCCATTTTTTCTTCGTGCCTTTGAATAGCAAAGGTAAGATGATCGGATAGCGAAAAGAGCACGCTGGAACCTAACTTCTTATTCAACATCTCTTCGCCCACACGAATGATTTTTTCAGTTAATAAAAGGATATCAGTTGGGATAGCGGCAAGTTGAGATTCTAATGGAGACGTCTGATCAGAATAAAATGTCTTACTGACAGCGCTCTCATCAAGAGTATCACCTTTCTTCTTTTTAAAACCTATTCCTGTTCCAAAAACAACGACTTCATTTTGAGCATCTGTTAGAGCTAATACGATATTATTATTTAAAACTTTAACGACGGTGAACATCCTCATCCCACCTTACCTAAAATGCTAAAAAAAGCATAAAAAAACACCAAAATCTCAGCAAACAACGTACAAAATGTACAAACTGTTTACCTGACTTGGTGGTGCCTGATCATATCAGTGACACTCCTGCATCGGTTACGACTTTATTTTAAACAGAGGGATGACCAAAGTCAACTATTTTTTCTGAAAAAATAGATTGAAATACCTATAATCATTTTATCTTTCATTGATCATTTTACGGTTTAACATTTTTAAGGTTGCTGTAAGGTTCGGATTAATACAAGTTAAGGTTGAGGTTGTACAATGGGGTTGTAAGGAAGTGAGGGATGAGTCAAATTGTCCCCTCTTCTAAATCAATTATAGAGGTGAAAAGGTTTGAGAGAAAATAAAATTTTGTCTTCATTATGTTACTTCAGTATCTTTTTTGCACCGTTTCTGTTTCCAATTATCGTCTATTTCTTAGGAAAGGACGAAGTGAAATATCATGCGAAAAAATCGCTTTGGACGCATTTAATTCCTTATTTGATTTTTGGCATCGGTATTGCCGGTTCAGGGTTACTTGGCATGAACGATATCAGTCATGCTGGTCCGTTCTTAATTGCAACGTATGCTGTGACATTCCTTGTCGCGATCTACTTCTTCATTTGGAACATTGTGAAAGGCATTAAAGTGTTTTCAGAATAATAGTTGAAAAAAACGGTTCTGTGATTGAGCAGAACCGTTTTTTTGTATGTCCGTTCATGCGGGTAATTGGATATCAATCGTTGTTCCTTCCCCAATCATACTTTGTATCTTAATATCCCCGCCGTGTTTTTTGATAATATCCTTTGCAATCGCCATTCCAAGACCAGAGCCTGCATGTGTCCCTCCTGTATTTGTCCCTCTATAGTAGCGGTCAAACACTTTTTCTAGCTCTGCCTCTTCGATTCCTTTGCCGTTGTCTTGAATCGTAATGTGGGTGTTTTCTTTTTGTTCAAGCTGTACAATGATGTTCACATCAGCATCATTGTGAACAAGGGCATTTAAAATGAGATTGGTGACCGCTCTTCGTATGAGGATCGTATCAATATTCAGCATAAGCTTGTCTACATTCGTTTGCAGCTCAATGGTCTGATCTGCATATCTCGAATCGTTGAGGATATCAATTAACGTTTCACGCAGCAACGGTACAATGTTCACCAGCTCTTTATGCAGCATCACGTCGTTATTTTTCAGCCTTGTTGTTAAATTGAGATCCTCCATGACATCTTTGATGTACAGTGATTTATTCTCTATGATGCTGGCATAATGTTTGATGTCTTGATCTGAAAGAGGATAATTTGGATCTTTCATGATTTCTGCATAGCCTTGAATGGAGGATAATGGTGTTTTAATATCATGAGAAATATGGCTGATCCACTCTTCCCGCATTTGCTCTAATTTGTCTTTTTCTTTTTGGCTTGAAGCGAGCTGTTCTGATAAGTGATTGACATTATAGAAGACATCTTTATATATCCCCTTAGTTGGCAGCTTCGTCGTATAATCTCCGTTTGCGAGCCGCTGGATGCCATAAATGGCACGGCCGAGCGGTTTGATGAGCTGCCGGCTGAATAAGTATCCAATGACTAAGGCAATGATGGCATCAATCGATAATAAAATCATCGTCCCGATATTGAATTGCGATATTAAGTCTTTCGTATTGAACGAAAATAAATATTTTCCGATGGAAGGGTCCTTAAATCCGATAAAGTAGCTGTATTCCTTGCCCTTTCCATTTTTCCCCCCAGCATAGATAGTCGACATCAATTGCTTATCTTTATATTTATGTAAGTTTACGATTTCTATAGGTGTGTATTTGCTTTTTAAGCCTTTAGGTGCTTGTGCATGATAAACATCTTGTCCATTTTCGTCTAATATCTGAATCCATGCATTTTGTTGTTTTAAGGCTTGCTGTCCTTCTTTGCTCACAGTGATATCTTGATTGGACAAGGTGATGTATTGTTCAAATGTTCTTGTGAAGGTTTCCGGCGTATTTTCTTCGTTTTGCTGGCTGCTTGCTTGTAGTACAAGCCAAATCATGAATCCAAATAAGTTAATAAAGACCGTGATAATGGTCACGATAATGACAGAGACCATATATCTGCCTGTTAATCGCCATTTCATCTTTACGCATCCTTTACAACGAATTTATAGCCAAGTCCTTTAACCGTTACGAGAAATTCTGGTGTAGATGGGGAATTTTCTATTTTCTCCCGAAGTCTTCGTATATGAACCATCACCGTATTATCAGAACCGAAGAAATCCTCTCCCCAAACCGTTTGATAAAGCGTTTCTTTACTGATCACGCGATTCGGGTGCTGCAAGAAATAGGTCATCAGCATAAGTTCTTTCGGAGTGAGCTCAATCGCCGCTCCGTTTTTCGTCAGTTCGGCTTGCTGCTCGTTTAACTCAAATGGCCCTTTTTTGATGATGGGTTCTGCTTGAGAAGGCTGTAAGTATGACGACCGTCTAAGCTGGGCTTTTACCCGGTAGGCGACTTCTTTTGGACTGAACGGCTTTGTAATATAATCATCACCGCCAATGGCAAGTCCTACAATTTTGTCTGATTCCTCTCCCTTTGCTGATAAAAAGATAATCGGAACATGCGAGACGTCTCTGATTTGTTTGCAAATATCGTAGCCTTCACCGTCTGGTAGCATAATATCCAGTATGACGAGATCGGGTTGTTCTTGATGGAATTGCGAGAGCCCATCACGGGCAGTTGAAGCTGTTATCACCCGGTCAATGCCTTCTCTTGTTAATACGGTATGGATTAATTCTAAGATTTCTTTTTCGTCATCTATAATCAATACTTTGCTTTGAAGTTTTGGCATTATGATCACTCTCCTGAAGTCATTGTTATTATTATACCCAAAGTGGAGACGTCGTGAAAAATCAACTTTCTATTTACACAGAAAAAGCCAATTTTCTTTGTTAATGAGAAAATTGGCTTTTGGTGTTTTTTAGCGTTTGACCACAAATGTTGTCACACTTTGAGCAGGGAGATGAGCCCAAAATTGATTTCCTGATATGTTTAAGTCAGTTCCAGGCTGGAGGTTACTGTTGCTGCTCGTGATCCATCTTGACGCTTGGGAAGCAGTTCCGTTTTGCATGACAAAGTGTTGATTGACTCCTGTATTGTTTTTGTTAATCGCGACAATGACGACCTGATTGTTTCCTTTATAGGCTGAGACGAAAACATTCGGTTCAGGGCTTTTCGTTGCATCAATTCTGACGTACCCTGGACGCACAAACTTGGAGAAATGCGCCATGTTGTATCCGCGCTTGCTAATCATTCCATCTTCTTTCATAGGACCGTATGATCTCCGGATGTACCACCACACATACGCCTGAAAGTCCCCTTCCACCATTGAATGGTGAATATGCTCTGATACCCCTAATGCCTCAGGCCAGCGGTCCGCTGAATTGTTATCACTATTCGGGTAGTAGACCTCTGTCATCCACAGCTCTTTTCCCCCTCCTTTTTGTTTGAAAAGAGGATACGGAAGCTGGCTGATTTGGGTTCCGTACAGATGGGCACCTAGAATGTCCATATTACTAAGCGCCTGCGGATCGTTTAAGATAGGATCTGAGATATTTTTAAGGTATTGAAAGGATTCTGGTGCAATCACACGTGCATTTATGGAGCCAGCATTTTCTCTCATGAATCGCAGGATTTCCTGAGGTGTCCACCATGTCCATTCATGTGCATAATCAGGCTCGTTCTGTACAGAAATGGCATAGAGATTGACGCCGTTATTTTTCATGAATGTCACAAAATCATTCAAATGCTGAGCATATGCGGCGTATTGATTGTATCTCAGCCGCTTTGCAGACGCACCATTACGGTTGAAAGTCTCTACCATATGGCTTGGAGGATTCCAAGGCGAAGCAATCACCAAAGCGCCGTGCTCTATCGCTCTTTTGGCGGTGGCGACTTCTCTGTGCCAATTATTTCTGTTCTCGTCTACATAAATCCGTAAAATGGAGAATCCTAACTGATTCTGTCCATTGCCAAAGGCGGTATCCCTTTGAGGGCCGGTCAAATCACCAATCCAGGCCGGGTGGTTCATTCCGCCAAAGCC
Source organism: Bacillus sp. FSL W8-0920 (assembly GCF_038593215.1). Lineage (NCBI taxonomy): Bacteria > Bacillati > Bacillota > Bacilli > Caryophanales > Bacillaceae > Bacillus > Bacillus sp. FSL W8-0920. The sequence continues at coordinate 1,843,849 of NZ_CP151974.1, forward strand.
GCGGATCACTTGTCTTTCCGCGTTGACATTAATATTCGCATCTGCCGCTGACACCTCAGTTACCCCAGGCCCTAAAAACATGACAGACAACATAGTGAAGCAGACCAATAAAGTGCAAATTGGTTTTTTGATTATGGACATCAAATTTTCCCACTCTCCCATCAACCATTAATCGATGCCGTAGCATCAGATTTTGTTTACCTTTGAGTAAACTGCCAGGAATCAAATTGGAATAGGTTGGCACCATTTCCTTTGAAGACAAAAAATACGTTGTGTACTCCCGTTGCCCCGTTTACTGCCGCTTCTATTTCTCGCCAGTTTCCGCCTGTGGAAGGGACATTGAGTGTTCCAGCAATTCTACCGTCTGGACTGCCAAGACGTACTTCAATTTGTCCGCCTGAAGCGGCTGCTACATTGGCTTTAAAGGTTCTGGCACCTCTCGATCCGAAATCGACATTACTGACAGCCACCCAATCGCCGTTTTGAATGTTTGTGACGTGCTGGTTATTGGCTGGCCCACCAGGTGCTGAGGAGGCCTCTGTTAAAATGCGCCCATTCCAAGCGAATGTTTCAGCTTCTACCCGTTGATAAGGATTTAAGTTGGAAAGCTGTTTAACGCCTTCAAAATTGGCTGCGACCTCTCGAAGGGAGCCGTCAGCATTATGCACAAGCTTATTAATGTGGGGAGATCTGTAGCCTTTCCCTGCTCCGTATAAGGCAGAACTCACCGTTTGTGTGTGATACACGACATACCACTCGTTTTTAAAATTGAACACAGCATGATGGTTGTTACCGCCGCCACCGAAAAATGCACCCGGATTTTTCAAGAAGTGTCCTTTATACGTAAAGGGACCCATAGGACTTGAGCTCGTCATATAGCCGATCTCGCCTGGTGGTTTATCTGCTGGGTGAGAGCCGCCAAAATTGATGCAATAGGAATAGTAATAGGTACCGTTATACTTATGCATCCCTGAATCTTCAAACATGAAAGGAGCATCAATGGTTGATGCACTACCGACCACACTTGTCATGTCAGGCCCTAGCTTCAGAACTCTTGCTGTTTTAGGATTGGCCCATTGTCCCTGCGTTGGATTTGAACCGCCTGGAACGCCTCCACCAGCATATAGATAACCGGTCCCGTCATCATCTACAAATACGGCTGGATCAAACAGCCATACAACACCTGACATCCCTGGTGTATTTGGCGTGACGAGCGCTTTTCCGATAGGATCTTTCCATGGACCAATCGGGCTGTCCGCTGTCAGGACGCCAATCCCTCCACCGCTGTTAGCAAAATAAAGGAAAAATTTATCCTTCCCATTGATCTTCTTCACCGCAGCGGCTGGAGCCCAAGATGCGCCTGCCCATTTGGCAATCCCTTTCCCGCCATTGGCCCCATTGGCACCTGCTACTGGAATCGCTCCGTGATCTGTCCAGTTCACCATATCCGCCGAAGAGATGACAAAAACCCTATTCAAATTTGCAAAAGAATTGTCCTTAATCGTTCCATTGCTGTGATACTCATAGTCATCGCTCGACATATAAATGTACACTCTTCCGTTATAGGTGAGCGCAAACGGATCTGCCCCCAGGTGATGGTCTATGAGCGGATTTGCATTTCCTACTCGTTTTGCAATGGGGGTACTTGCTGCACTCGCATCATATACAGGTATACAGCTTAGTACCAAAGCAAGAATCAATAAACCTAAACCGCACTTCATCCTCTTTCTCATCGTGTCATTTTCCTCCTGTTTTCATCTTCCTAATCTTGGGGTTTACGCCCAATTTCAAATTATGTTGATAGACGCTGATGAAGAATGAATACAAAGGATGATTTCTTGGGAGAATCGCTGCTAAAACAACGATGAAAACCCTTACTTTTTGACTAGGAGACAACAAAAAAATGCAGTTCTCCTTTTGGAACTGCATTTTCTTAGCTTATTCATGATTGTTGATCACATATAACGCGCGGTCACCATTTTCTTTCTTGTGTAAAACTCTACTCCGTCTGTTCCATTGGCGTGCAAATCCCCGTAGAAAGAATCCTTCCAGCCGGAAAACGGGAAAAATGCCATTGGTGCGGGAACACCGATATTGACGCCGAGCATCCCTGCGTCGATGTTTTCGCGAAATTCTCTGATGCTTGATGCACTGTCTGTATACAGGCAGGCACCGTTCGCAAATTTTGATTGATTGGACAGGTCGATTGCTTCTGTTAGTGAAGAGACACGAACAATGGATAAGACTGGGGCGAAAATCTCGTCCTGCCAAATTTTCATTTGATTTGTCACATGGTCAAAGATCGTTGGTCCAACGAAATACCCTTTTCCATTTGTTTCGTGATCTTTCCTGCCATCACGAATGAGACTTGCGCCTTCTTCAATCCCTGACTGGATGTATTGAAGCGTTCGTTCTTTATGTTCCTTTCGAATGACTGGACCAAGAAAGACCTCTTCATTTATTCCATTTCCAATGACGAGCTCGTTCGATTCATCAACTAATTTTTGAATGAGCTCATCTGCCACTTCTTCTTCCACTGCGACAACGGCCGCAGCCATGCAGCGCTCTCCTGCTGATCCAAAGGCAGCACCAATGATTTGTTTCGTTGCCGCGTCTAAATCTGCATCTTTGAGAACAATGGAGTGATTTTTTGCTCCTGCAAGTGCTTGGACACGTTTGCCATGCTCTGTGCCTTTTTTATAGACGTATTCTGCGACTGGCTGAGAGCCGACAAATGAAATGGCTTTGACCTTTTGGTGTTCAAGCAGACCATTGACGACATCGTGAGCCCCATTGACAATGTTGAGAACCCCTTTTGGAAGACCTGCTTCTTCAAATAGCTCGGCTAATCGCGCGGCAAGAATCGGCGTGCGCTCTGAAGGTTTTAAAACAAACGTATTTCCGCACGCAATGGCAAGCGGGAACATCCAGCAAGGGACCATCATCGGAAAGTTAAATGGTGTAATCCCCCCGATGACGCCTATTGGATAGCGGTACATGCCGGATTCGAGTCCAGATGCGATATCTGGTAATTGTTTTCCCATCATTAAGGTTGGTGCACCAGCGGCAAATTCGACACATTCAATCCCGCGCTGCACTTCTCCTTTTGCTTCTGTTATGCTTTTTCCGTTTTCAATCGTGACGAGTTCAGCCAGCTCATCCCATTTTTCAACGAGTAACTGCTGATATTTAAATAAAATGCGGGCACGGCGGGGAACGGGGGTTTTCGACCAAGTGGTAAATGCTTGTTGTGCTGCCTGTACCGCACGTTCGACATCTTTTTTTGTTGAAAGCGGCACTTCTGCGATGATCTCGCCAGTTGCTGGGTTATATACTGCCTCTGTTTGACTAGTTTCTGCCTCAATCCATTGTCCGCCAATATAATTTTTCAACATTTGTACATCTGTTTTGGTCATGTTCCCTCTCTCCTTTTTATGAAAAAATGTCATGCTTATAGGATGTGTTTGGTTGTCATTGTCTCATCTAATGGGCGCCCATCTGTATACACTCTTTGTCAAATATTATTGTCGTTTTGGTTTACGTTGTGATAAAAGCTTGCTCTAACGTGTGAAAGGTTGTCGCCCATTCATTTGTTTGTGAGAAATGATTCCGGAATGTGATTCATTCATGGTGTATTTTTGATTAACTGTTGGTTAACTTTAGAAAAATCATAATATTAAAAACGGTTTCAGTCAATCCTCTTTTTGCAGCATAAAAAAACCTGATGCGCGTAGCATCAGGTAGAGGCTGGTTTATTTCTGTAAGTTGGTTGATGCGGCATATTGATTCGGTTCTGCAAAATGCGGAAGCATCTCACCATGTGCTTCAATGAGTTCATCGCATAATTTGATGATGTCATCAATCGATAGTTCAGCGCTTGTGTGTGGATCAAGTAATGCCGCTTGATAAATGTGCTCTTTTTTGCCGCTGATTGCTGCTTCGATTGTCATGAGCTGTGAGTTGATATTGGTCCGGTTCAGTCCAGCCAATTGTTCAGGGATCTCTCCGACATAGCATGGCATGATACCGCTCCGATCTGCAACACACGGCACTTCGACACACGCTTTTTCAGGCAGGTTGTGAATGAGGCCTCCTGTGTTCAGCACATTCCCGCCAAATTTAAAGGGAATGTTCGTTTCGATCGCTTCAATGATACGGGGACCATATTCTTTTGAGCGAGTATGTGTGATCTGTGTATTGCCCACAAGGTCATGCTTCATGGTATTCCAGTTGTTGATTTGTTCCTCGCAGCGTCTCGGGTATTCATCGAGCGGAATGTTATATTGACCGATCAGTTCTGGATAGCGAGATTTGATAAAATAAGGGTGGTATTCGGCATTGTGCTCTGAGGATTCAGTGACATAGTACCCGAATTTATCCATCAGCTCAAAACGTACCATATCATGATGCCGCGATTGCTGCTTTTCTTTTGCTCTTTTTTTGATGTCTGGATACAAGTCTTTTCCGTCCCGTTTCACTTCTAATAACCATGCCATATGATTAATGCCGGCAATTTTTTCTTCAATGCCTTCATGATCCATTTCAAGTGATTCAAATAGATCCTTTGTACACACCTGCACACTATGACAAAGACCCACTGTTTGAACCTGTGTATAGCGCAGCATCGCACCTGTCAGTGTGGCCATTGGATTTGTGTAATTTAACAATAAAGCATTTGGGCAAACCTCTTCCATCTCCTTTGCAAAATCAAGCATCACAGGAATTGTTCGAAGGAAGCGGAAGATGCCGCCGATGCCAACCGTATCCGCAATCGTTTGTCTTAACCCATATTTTTTCGGAATCTCAAAATCAATCACCGTGCTTGGCCGGTAGCCTCCAACCTGGATGGCATTGATCACATATTTCGCATCCTTTAAGGCTTCTTTTCGGTTGTGATAGGACTTAATGGCCACATGTGCACCGTAGTTCTCTTTTAAATGGCGGAGCATCGTTTCGGATTCTTTCAGCCGGTTGTGGTCGATATCATATAAAGCGAATTCAAAACCGGTTAGTGCAGGGACGAACAAACAATCTCCTAATATATTTTTAGCAAACACGGTACTCCCTGCACCGATAAATGTAATTTTAGACATAGACGACTCTCCTTTTCGCATCCATATTGAACTATCCTTTGACAGAGCCTTGTGAAAGCCCTGCGATAAAATATTTTTGCAACAGTAAAAACATCGTCACCATCGGCAGCATTGCAATGAGCGCAGCAGCACCAACGAGCTGAAGCTGATGTTGATTTTGACCAAAAAAATGGGATAAGGCGACTGTGAGTGTATGCATCTCTTTATCTTGCAAAAAGAAGATGGCAAATTGATAGTCGTTCCAAATATACACACAGGCAATGATTAAAACAGAAGCGGTAATGGGTTTCAGAAGCGGAAAAACGACGGTGAAAAAAACTCTAAGTGTCCCCGCTCCATCAATACGGGCTGCTTCTTCGAGCTCCTTTGGAATGGTCGACCGGATAAAGCCTGCATATAAGAAAATCGTTAGCGGCAAAAAAGCAGCGACATTATTTAAAATAGCGATTTGATAGGTGTTCATCATCCCGATTTGAACGACCATTTTATAGAGAGGGACAAGGGCTGTGAGTGGTGGAATGACCATAATGGCGATGAATAAAACATAAACTGCTTGATTTAGCTTTGTGCTTCTCCTTGCGAGCGGATAGGCTGCAAGGGAGCCAAGAAAGATGAGGCATACAGCAGAGCTGAACGTAATGATCACGGTATTGAAAAAGGATTGGCCAAGCTGAGCCTCTGTCCATGCCGTGCGAAAGTTTTCAAGATGAAGCGCTTTTGGAAACAGCCATTTTGAACTGAAATCTCCTATCCCCTTTAATGATGTCGTTACCAAGATATAAAATGGAATGAGATGAAGCAATGTCACCAAAAGGGCGAGGAAGGTGTACCATCTCTTCTTACGTTTAAAGGCATTTTCCATCACACCTCGGTCTCCTTTCGTTTGAAATACATCAACGCTGCGACACTAATGACAAGGATGATGACCGCCATGAAGACCCCTTGAGTTGCTGCATAGCCTGCATCCTGACGTTTGAAATACAGATCATACATAAAGGTCGACATCGATTGCGAGGAATCTCCAGGTCCGCCGCCAGTAAGCGCCACAATGACATCAAAGAGTTTGAGCCCGCCAATGACATTCAGCACAACATTAATGGTGATAGACGGTATAAGGAGAGGCAATGTAATTCGCCTGAACTGCTGAAGGCTGGATGCACCGTCTAATTGTGCCGCTTCATAATAATCCTTAGGAATGCTTTGCAGTCCTGCTAAATAAATGATCATTGCGATCCCGACGAATTGATAGGTGTTGACGAGCACAATGATCCATGTGTTTAGTTGCGGATTGCCAAGCGCATTCATTTGATCAAATCCAAAAAGCGTCACCACATCGTTTAAGGCACCGCCTTGGTAAGCAAACACAAAATACCAAATATAGCCCATCGCAATCGGACTAATCATGACAGGTAAATAGACAATTGTTCTTGCGATCGCTCTCATTTTTAAGCTTTGATTTAATAAAAGAGCATATCCAAGTCCGATGATATTTTGTAAGATGGTGCTACCGATGCCGTATAGAAGTGTATTTTTAACAACAAGCCATGTCGTTGGGTCCTGAAGCAGGCGCTTATATTGATCCAGCCCAATCCATTCATAAGTTTGTGAGAACCCATTCCAATTCGTAAAAGATAGCTGAATTCCGTTCAAAAAAGGATAAATGATAAAGGTACTGACGACGAGAACAGCTGGCAAGTACATCCACCAAAGGGATGAATTCTGGCTTTTTTTCATTTTCTGCTTTGGTAAAGAGGTGAATGCGGCTGGCTGCTGTGCTTTTGTGATGTCATTCATTGGCTTCACTCCTGTTTCAGCATGAGCCTGCTATTGTTTTTTCAGACGCTTATATTCCTCTTCCATCTTTTTCGATAACTGTTCTGGTGTGATGGAGCCTGCTAATAATTCTTGACCCGATGTTGCCATGACAGCCCACATGCCGCTTGGTAAGTATTTTCGATCGAAATACGGTTCAATCTTCACCTGTTCGTATTGATCGTAAAACGTAGAGTAATAGTTTTTCGCTTTTACTTGCTTTAAGGCTGCTTCAGAGGATGTGCCTTCTGCGATCTTTTTCGCATTTTCAGGCTTTGCGAGAAAATCAATGAATTGTTTTGCTTCTTTTAGATGCTTGGAGTCTTTCCAAGCAGCGACCGTAAACCGTTCTCCTCCAATCCAGCTTTGCTTATCTCCTTCATGAATAGATGGAACTGGCATCGTCCCTACTTTGATCGATGGATTGAGTTCAGATGCTTCAGGTCCTAATGAGCCTCCGACAAAGGTGAAGGCTATTTTGTTTTGTGCCATCAGTTCAGGTGCTTGAGATAGTTTTGCTGTGAGGACATCTTTGTTTAAAAGATCTTGATCCTTCAGCTCCTTCATGAACTGTGCAAGCGGTGTATAGAGAGACCAATCAAATGATCCGTTTTCAAGGTCTTTTCCGTATCGGTGGTTTGGACTGGTGATCAATAAAGGTGTGGCGAGTTCATCAAAGACTTGGGCGATATTTGAGTTGTCTCCTCCTGGTATCCAGAGCGGCACAACCTCTCCTTTGCTCTTTTCCTTCACTGTCAGCAAAGCGGATTTTAGCTCATCAAGTGTTCTAGGGATTTCAATGTCATAGTCCTTTAATAGATTGGCATTAAAGCTAAGCCCGTCTTTTGCTTGATTCAGCGGATACGCGTATACTTTGCCATCTTGGTCCTTTAAAATTTGATCGAGTGAAGGATCAAGCTGTTTCACCCAATCCATTTCTTTTAAATCAGCCACATACTCGCTGTAGCGCAGTTTTGCCCAGCCATGTGTGTCAAACAGATCCGGCATATCGTTTGCCCCCATTTTGACGCGGATCGTATCTTCATAGCTGTTGCCTGGGAAGTTGGCATCGATCCGAAGATGTGGATGCTCTTTTTCAAACTCACGAATCACTTCTTCAAACGCTTTTCTTTCCCCGCTGTTGCTCATCGTCGAAAAGAGAGTTAGGGTGACCTTTCCGTTTGCTTCGGACGTTCCGCTATTGCTACAAGCAGACAAAAGAATGGTCAAGATAAAGGCCGCAGTGAGTAGCATGATTTTTTTATTCATGGTTTCCTCCTTTTAATCACTGAAAATTCAGACGATAATCGGTAGAATTCATGCAGTTGCGGAAACAAAAGAAGTCCATTATACTGGAATTCTATTCTTTTCAAAGAGATAAGAGAGCATACCGGTAGGCTGCCTTGTTCTTCGCATGATCTGGCCATCATGCTAGCAGCTTGCTTTCTGCTTTTTTGTCTCTTTTTTGTTTGCTGAAATCTCGGGTTCACCCCCTTTCATGGATGAGACATGTGCTGCCTCGTTCGATGAGTTTTGTTGGCACGACGACTTTTAGAGGAAGCTTTCTGCCGTTTATTCTTTCAAGCAAAAGCTTCAGACCGACTTCCCCCATTTCTTCTGTATATACTTTGACGGTTGTAAGCGGCGGGCTTGAAAATGAAGCGGCTTCAATGTCATTAAACCCAACAATGGATACATCGAAAGGAACACGTAGACCCGCTTCGTTGAGCGCTCGCATTGCACCGATCGCCATTGAATCACTTCCAATAAAAAAGGCTTGTGGCAGGTTTCCTTTTTTAATGGCCTTCTGCATGAGCGTATAGCCTTCTTGCATGGAGTATTCCCCAATATGGATGTCATCCAGATGAAGACCTCCTGCCTCTTGCATTCTTTTCATAAACGTCGTTTGTCTTTCGTCCTCAATCACAGCATTACCTTCGAAATAATGCTCTCGCTCCTTTCCGCCAATATAGCCTAGATGTGTATAGCCAAGCGATTGCAGATGGCGAATCGCTCGATCTGCCGCTCTGACAAAATCGACATGTACACAATCATACAAATCCTCATCCGCATAATGATTAATAAAAACAATGTGTTCCATTCGATTTGTCATTTTTTCCACCGTATCAGGGCTAATTCGTCCAATGACAATCAAACCGTCAATATCCTTTAGCATCGCCCCTTTATCTATGCTTCTCAGGCGAAAGGTATGGAGGGTGGAGAGCCCTTGTTTGGCATATTCTTTTTCAATTCCTTTTCGAATCGATGAAAAAAAGGGGTCATTTAATTCTTCGTCAATGGATTGAGCGACAACGATACCGATGATTGGGGATTCAGATGGGCTTTTTTCCTCTGTTTGATCGGCTTTTCTTGCTCTCACTGGGGTATAGTTTAGCTTCTTTGCAATGTCGAGGATGTTTTGTCTTGTTGCGTGCGAAACGGCAAGGGTTTGATCGCCATTTAACACACGGGATACAGTAGAAACGGACACTTTTGCATCATGAGCAATATCTTTGAGTGTGGTCATAGGCAAACTCCTCTTGGTTTTTGACTAAATATTTACTAAAGATATTTGAAGGATAACACGTTGATAAAGCGCTTTCAAGTGTGAAGTTATGATTTTTTATTTTGTTTCCGAGTATGTTTTGGTTAGATACGATGTTTTAGTAAAGTTGCGTAAAAAAGAGGATGGGTTTCATCCTCTTTTACTAACGTGATTCAATTGAGGCTGTTTCTTTTGAAAACAATTGCTTCATTGTCTCCCAAGCTGTATCAAGTTGATGGTGAAGTCCAAATAAACCTGAGGTACCGATAATATAGATCTCGTTTCCAGCCTCAGCAAGCAGCCGGAACGTGCTCTCATTACAGGAGCCGTCTACTTCAATTGAAAAAGAGTACCCTTCTTGCTCTTTTATCTTTCTCACCTCTTTGATTTTACGAAGCATTGCTTTAATAAAAGGCTGTCCAGCAAAGCCTGGATCAATCGTCATGATCGTCACTCGGTCTATTAAATGTATATAGGTATCTAACACTGCAATTGGTGTGGCGGGATTTAAGACAAATCCGACCTCACAGTCTCTTTGATGAATATGCCGAATGATCCTAAAAACGTCTCTTTGCACGACCTCTGGGTGTAAGCAGATCATGCTTGCGCCTGCATCAATACAGGCATCGATTAAAAATTCTTGGGGGTATTCTGCCATAAGATGCACATCAATTGGTCTATCTGTCAGTTTTCGAAGCTGTTCTATGAAAAAGGGTGATAAGGTGATATTTTTCACGTAATGACCATCCATGACGTCGACATGATATCGATCTGCTCTCGTGTTGAGAATATGAATTTGTTCGCGGAAATGCGTTAAATCCATGCACATCAGTGAAGGTGAAAAAATGGCTGTCATTCTCAGAATCCTCCTTTTTACAGTTGAAATAAAAGCTTGATCAATCCAATCAAGATTCCGATGATACCAAAGTCTGTATCTCCAAAAGTTGTCCCTTCAAAACCAAGGGTTCCTAACACAGGTAATAAACAAGCAGGTAAAAAAGAAAGAAGCAATCCATTTGCAAATGCCCCAGCGACAGCCCCTCTCACGCCTCCTGTTGCATTGCCATACACTCCTGCTGTAGCGCCGCAAAAAAAGTGCGGGACTAGACCAGGAACAATGACAGTTAAACCAAACAAAGGTAAAAGAAAAATGGATACAATGCCTCCTGCAAAGCTGCATAAAAAACCGATAATGACTGCATTTGGAGCAAATGGAAAAACGGTTGGTGCGTCAAGTGCCGGTTTTGCCCCTTTCACAAAACGATCGGCAATCCCTTTGAAAGCAGGCACGATTTCACCGATTGCCATCCGAACCCCGGCTAAAATAATGTACACACCAGCAGCAAAGGTTATCGCCTGGATGAGAATGAAGACAGCGAAGTTCGTGCCCCCACTCATTTGTTCTATAAAGGGAATCCCAGCAAACGGTGCAATCGCAAAGAAGAGCAAAGCCATCGTGATTGAAATGGCCACAGATGTATCTCGTAGAAAGCCGAGTGATTTAGGCACTTGAATGGTTTCTGTTGATCTCTCTGGACAACCGATCCATTTTCCGATCATTCCCGCTGTAAAATAACCGAAGGTACTGAAGTGTCCAAGCGCAAGATCATCGCTTCCAGTGACTTTCCTTGTGAATGGCTGAAGAATAGCGGGTGCAATGACCATAGCGGTCCCTAATATAATTGAACCGATAGTGACAAGAAGCGCTCCTTGCATTCCTGCTGTCGAAAGAACGACTGCGAGCATTGCAGCCATATACAAGGTATGGTGTCCTGTTAAAAAGACGTATTTAAAGGGGGTGAATTTTGCCAATAATAAATTGACCAGCATGCCAAAAATCATAATGAGAGCCGTCTGTGTCCCGAATTCCTTTTGGGCAATGGCCGCCATGGCATCTGTATTTGGGACAACCCCTTGAATGTGAAATGCTGCTTCAAACATTTTCCGAAAAACGCCAAGTGAATCAGACACGACTGTGGCGCCCGCTCCTAATATTAAAAAACCCATCGTTGTTTTTAAGGTGCCTGATACTGTATCGGCAGCTGATTTTTTCTGCAAAAGTAAACCAGCTAGTGCAAACAAACCGATGAGAATGGCTGGTGTGCCCAATATATCATTCATGATCAGTTCTATCATGATGTGAATCCCCCTTTTTCGTGGCTTAAATGTGTTTACGAAGGATGTCTTTAATAGCTTCCTGGTCTAACAAGTTATTTAATCCAGCGACCTTTCTTGTGCCGTCATCCAGCTGATCGATAATGTCTGTTGCTCCGATATATAGATCAGCCAGTTCATTTTTACTTGTGCTGAGATCGGTATGGTCCACTTCAGCTACAAGCCCTAACTCTTCTAATGCTTTTTTGACATTCATTTCTACGATAAAGCTGCTTCCTAATCCGTTTCCGCACACAACAAGAATTTTTTTCATTCTCTTTTTCCTCCTTTATCGTTGTGAAAATTGATCAACTAGTTTTTGCACCGATGCTAATTCCTTTGCTTCAACCAGTTGTTTCCTCCGTTTTTCATCACTTAACAGCATGGTCAGCTGTTTGAGCGCTTTCAGGTGGGTCATACTGTCAATGGCTGCTAGCACAATGATGAGACGAACTTGTTTTTTTTCATCCTTAGAGAAAAAAACGGGCCATTCGAATGACATGAGTGACATGCTTAATTCGTTCACGCCGTCCTCTGGTCTAGCATGCGGAATGGCTACTTGTGGCGCGATCACAATATAAGGTCCATTTTGATGAACGGACTGAATCATGGCCTCCACATAACCTTTCTGAATGGCATTTTGATCGAGTAAAGGCTGCGCTGCTTTTGTGATGGCCTCTTGCCATGTTTCTGCTGTTTGTTGGAGATGAATGGTTTTTTCTGTTAATAAATCGTTTAACACTGGTTTCCACCCTTTCTGATGGGATACATATGCGGGATGCAGTAGCGCTTTAAGATCACGAAGCAGTGCATTTTCATTTTGTACGATGGTATGTTGTTGAATGATGTTGAATAAAGCGTTCACATTTTTCTCATCAAACCTAGTTTCTGCACCTTCTCCATATTGAAGTAAGGTTTTTTTTTCATAGGCAGTAAGGATGGGATGAACGAGATGAACTGGCTTTCCTTTAAACGAAATAGGTGTTGTTGACACAACAAAGTCGACATCAATCGATGACAGCTGTTCATATGAGCGCTTTGATAATAGATCACGTACATCGATATAACCGATTAATTCGATAAGCTGTGTTTTCAGCATATGACTTGTGCCAATTCCTTCGCCGCAAACAATGTATACAGAACGCCGCACAATTGGCGAAATCCCTTCTCTTCTCATCCAACCACCAAAATGCATCGCCACGTAAGCAATTTCATGATCACTTATCTTGGAGCAGGTCGCCTTTTCTAAATGGCATACGACCTTTTGAGTGATGTCAAACACCTCTGGCTGTGTTTTTTTAATAGATTCTGTTAATTCATTGTTGATATCGATGTGATAGATGAGTCTGTAATAGGCAGGGATGAGATGCATGGTTAAGTTTTGCTCCAAGGCTTCGTACTCTTGAAAGGAGATACATGCATATCGCTGAAAATCAACAATCATTTGTCTGGCAATGGTGCGAATGAGATGCTCTTCTGGCTTTTGACTTGATGGAAGCTTTTGTTTCTTGGCGCTGAGCCATAGAGTGCTAAGAAAATAGATTTCATCATCATGAACTTGAAGGCCAGTTTCTTTTTGAATTCGTGCCATGAAACGAATAGCCGCCAAGCATTCATCTGTTTCCTGCAATGTACACTTTTCTTCGTTTGAAAGGTGTACAGCACGTCCTAGCTTCATCCGCTTAAAGTAGAAAAAGAGATCCAAAGAGAGCTGATCCAGCATGTCATCTGCAAACTCGAGCTTAAGCTCTTGTTCTGACTGCTCGAGGAGATGTTTTAACCTGTTATATGAAATGGGCCCCTTTAACCAAAAAGATGGAAACGCTTTTTCGTTTTTTATCATGGTGCGAATGGAATGAATATAAGGTTTCAGCGCCAATCGAATCATTCTTTCTTCTCCTGAAATCAAATAGCCGCAGGCTGCCTGATAGTGAAGCGTGAGCTGCTGCTTTGAAAGTGCTTCTTTTAGCTGTTTCATATCTTCAAGCAATGTATTTCGGCTCACTTTGGTCAGTTTCATAAAATCATCAATTTTTAGACGTTTCTCACTGCATGCAATGGATAAGAGCAGGATCGCCCTTCTTTCCTTTACACATGGTTCATAATCAGAACCAACGAGAATGGTGTTCGCTTTTTGAATAATGACTTCTTTTTCATGTGTGAGTAAGTAGTAGCCAAGTTGATCTTTTCGCTGAACGCCACTAAGCTCATGAGTTTTCAGCCAGCTATTCATTCGTTTGATTTCAGAGTAGACGGTTCGAGTAGAGACATTCAGTCGGTTCTGTAAATCTTCAATTGATAAATAAGATGTCGTGTGAATCAGCATCGATAATAAAGTCGTACCCCTTTTGGTTAAGTGCAGTTCGAATTCCTCCCTTCTTCCCTTTGGTTATAAGTCTAATCAACTCCCCTGCGTCAAAGAAGCCCAAATGTTTTCAGCAAATGCTGTGCAGGTTTTTGGGTGCTATTTTGTTATAAGAAAAAGCACACCCGTATGAGTATGCTTTCAGACTTGTAATGTTTATTTTAGTCCTTTGTCTTTTTTTCGTGATAGAAACAAACCCTTCGTAATGAGGTCATGAATGTCCTTAAAATCGTTTCACATGCCTTTTTTGACCCTTCACAATGCTTTTGGCATTCTTATTCACACAATATGTACTGATGATCCACGCTGAAAAAGGTTCCCTTTTTGTCGGCTTTTTCTCGGTTTAAAGCCCAATAAACGCAAAAACCTTGAAAGGCATAAAGTCAATCAAGGTTTTTCTACTTTCTATAATCTTTTATTTTTCCTATACGTGACGCTTAAAATTATTTCTTGTTTAAACTAAAACCGAAATCCAAATAGTTTTCATAAGAAATGCAAATACACCAATCACCTTCTAATGGTACAAAGTAGTGATGCTGTGGGATATCTAAAAAATAGACTAGTAACTCTTCTATATGCTTTAATTCAAACTGGTACCCAAACTCTGTAAGATTATCCCCTATGTAAATTACTTGTAAGTTATTAGCTAAATATTTTTCTTTTAATTCAGTTATAAATAGAAGAGCATCAGGAAGTAAAGATTCATTATTTGAGTTCTTACTATGATGGTTATTAGTTTGTAACCAATCTATTTTCGACCCATCAAATTCAAATTTTTGTTCTATTAAATCTAAATAAATTTCTGGATTTTTATTTACTTTGACACAATTAAGAAGGTCTTTTAATTCCAAATCCTTTATTAGATCTTCATCATAAGTATTCAATAAAATTAACCCCTTTATCTAAAATGTTTTTGTATTTTTTTAACTGTTTTTTCGGATGCATCAAATTGAAAATGCGGTCCCTTTTCTTTCCCAGCCCAAACGTTAATATGAGCACCACTTCTACTATCATGTTCAATTCGGAAACCTACTTTACCGTCCTCAGTTTGTCTACCTATAGGTTTATTTCTAGTATATCCAAATTTTCCAAAGGTTTGTTTTTCAGATTTGAAGCCTCTTTCCTCCAACCAAACCAATGCTTCATTTCGAGATTGCTCATATGACTTGTTTTTATTTGTAGCCTTAACCCCTATTTTACCGTGAATCCCTTTCGCCCCAAACGGCAAAAGCATTCCCAGAGCCGCATTCATACTCGCTTCCTGCTGTTCTTTTGAGATCTTATTCCCAAACATATCACGCCCTGTAATCGCTTCGCTGAAGCCGTTGGTGGCGGTGAGACCATATAAGCCTTTTTGAGATGTTTTTAAGGCGTCAAAGGATTTTTGCGATGTCTTGTAAATGTCGACTGCTCTCACTGCGGCTGATGTGGCTTGAGTTGTTTTATAGACGGCTTTTCCACCTTTGAAAATACGACCTGCCCATCCGACGATTGGGATATAACCTGCTGCTGCCATGCCGCCTGCGGCGACGCGCTGTCCTGCGGCAAGTTCTTCGCCTGTAATCGGGTCAACGCCTGTTGCGGCGCGTTTTGCATCGTTCACGCCAGTCAGTTCATTCACGATATTTCCGCCATAATCAAGTGCTTTTTCATACCAAGGACGGTTGGCGAGTGCTTCTTGTTCTTTTGCAATCTCACGGGCCTCTTCTTGTTCTTTTTTGATTTTCAGATATTCAGAAGTTTGCTTCTCAATATCGCTTTTTGCCTTGTAGATTTCACTATTTTGATACGCTTTCTTGTCAAAATTCATAGGCGAAATGGCTTTTCCGTCATTTGTGGCATTCATCATTTCCGTATACAATGCCATTGTAGCTTGCTGCTCCGTTTCTGACAAAGCATATTCATCTTTTACATTTTGATCAAGCTCTCTTAGGTCTTTCACTGTCTTTTTTCGCTCGTCTTCCGCATCTGCAATTTTTTCATCAAAGGTTTGACTATCAAATACTTCTAGAGAAATGAGGTCGTCGATGTCTTGAAAAATCGTTTTAAGCGCCTTTTTTTGATCCTTCACAATGCTTTTGGCATTTTTGATGCCCATATGTACAGCGTTGTCTAAAAAGTGTTCTTCTACGAAGGTTTCGCCGCCAAAACTCGTATCATCAAGTGTCCCAGAAACACCTTCATGAAAGGCTTTTTGCTTATCAATGAAGCTGATAAACATATCTACATTTCCAGCCAGTTCTTTATAAAAGCTTTTAATGTTATCGGCACCTTTTCCAGTGAAATCATCACCGAGGTTAGAAACACCTTGTAATGCTTTTTTTAAATCTACCATTTGTTCACGGAGTTCCTGGTAGTGTTTTGCCCTTGCATCCATGGCACTTGTTAGTGCTTTTGCATCAAGTATCTTGCCCAGAAGAAGTCACTCCTTCCTATTCATTGACAAGGTCAATTTTACCAACATGAAGTTTGTCATTAAATAGGAATATAGATACAAAAACAGTACTTAATATGTAAATAATCCGTGTTTTAATAGAACGCCTTAGCCACGCCATCGTCAGTAATAATTAAAAGGCGACTTTTACAACCATCCTTTGATTAAAACCGTTTGAGTTGCTCCATTTTATAAAAGTGTTGTAGAACACTTACATGGTAAGGAAGTGGTCACTAATCGACCAATCTGCAAATTTTTATTATCTTATTTGAACAGCTCATAGAAAAAGCACACCCGCAACAGTGTGCTCTCTTACGATTTAGACTTAAGCAATTGCAGCTCTTGATCCATAATATCTGCTGCTTCGGTAATAAATTGAATAATTAAGTCTAATTCTTCTCGTTTGTATTCGTTTGTGAGCAGTTTTGTTGATGCCGATAAGGATTGGAAGAGTTCTTTTACCTGTGATTTCCCTGCTGTTAATGGAACGATGATGACTCTTCGTTTGTCTTTTGGGTCCTTTTCTCTTTTGGCGTAGCCCGCTTTTTCAAGGCGGTCAATCAGAGCTGTGACCGCACCTGAGCTAAGACCTGTTTTTTCACTTAATTCTCCTGCTGTGAGAGGACCGAGTTCGTTTAATAAATCGGCTGATTTGAGGTCTGTTGGGAAAAGGCCAAGCGATTGTGCGGCCGCTTGGTGGAATAAAACAGTTCGTGTGGCGAGGCGCCTCATTGTATGGATGATCAGGTCTGCTCTGTCTTCTGCGTCGTTCTTTATTGACAACTTGTTCTCCTCCCTTTAAAATCAATTTATCTTGATCATCAAGATAAATGTTCTCTTACTTTATATTTAAGTTGATCATAGCAAAAATAAGGAGAGAAGGTAAGCAGGAGGTAAATGAAATGAATCATGTGGATAAAGGCAAGGCATCCACTCGCTTAGTTGTCATCGGTTTGCTGTTAGGAATTTTTATGGCGGCGATGGACAATACCATTGTTGCAACAGCAATGGGAAGCATCGTAGCAGATTTGGGCAGTTTTGATAAATTTGCTTGGGTGACGGCTTCTTATATGGTGGCAGTAATGGCTGGAATGCCGATTTACGGAAAGCTTTCTGATATGTATGGTCGAAAGCGTTTTTTTCTGTTTGGACTTATTTTCTTTTTAATTGGATCTGCGCTTTGCGGTATCGCACAAACGATGGATCAGCTCATTATTTACCGAGCCATTCAAGGGCTTGGAGGCGGTGCCCTTCTTCCGATCGCGTTTACGATCATCTTTGATATCTTCCCGCCTGAAAAACGCGGAAAAATGTCCGGTATGTTTGGTGCAGTGTTTGGTTTATCGAGTGTACTAGGACCACTATTAGGAGCTATTATCACAGATTCAATCGGCTGGCATTGGGTTTTCTATATTAACTTGCCAATTGGTATTGTTAGTGTGTTCTTGATCGCCAGATACTATCATGAATCACTAGAACATCGCAAGCAGAAAATTGACTGGTCAGGTGCTATTACACTTGTCGTGGCGGTTGTGAGCTTGATGTTCGCTCTTGAGCTTGGCGGTAAATCCTATGCATGGGATTCGGTGCAAATCCTCACACTTTTTGCCGTGTTTGTTGTGTTTGGTACCATCTTCTTTATTGTTGAGCGTAAAGCGGAGGAACCGATTATTTCATTTTGGATGTTTAAAAATCGTTTATTTGCGACATCTCAAATTTTGGCGTTTTTATATGGCGGAACATTTATTATTCTTGCCGTCTTCATTCCTATTTTCGTCCAGGCGGTGTACGGTGAATCAGCGACAAGTGCAGGATTCATTTTAACACCGATGATGATAGGGTCTGTCATTGGCAGTATGATTGGCGGAACGATGCAGACGAAAGTGCCTTTCAGACGTCTTATGACGATCTCTGTCATTTCATTTTTCGCGGGGATGCTGCTGCTTGCCAATATGTCACCAGATACAGCTAGACTGTGGCTCACAATCTTTATGATGATATCAGGCTTTGGTGTCGGCTTCAGCTTCTCCCTTCTGCCGTCAGCTTCAATGAATGATCTTGCCCCTCGTTACCGAGGCAGTGCAAACTCGACCAATTCATTTATGAGATCACTTGGGATGACACTTGGTGTCACGATTTTTGGGACGATTCAAACCAATGTCCTATCGAATCGCTTAGCAGATGCCTTTAGCGGAATGAAAGGAGTCCCTTCTCAAATAGGCGATCCACAGGCCATTTTCCAAGAAGGTGCCCGTTCACAAATTCCGCCTGATATTTTAAATAAAGTCATCGATGCGATGTCACAAAGTATCACGTACGTATTTTTGATTGCGTTATTCCCTATTGCCCTTGCAGCGATTACGGTCCTGTTTATGGGAAATGCACGGGTGCGCACATCAAATGAAATGAAAGAAAGCGAATAATGTGAAAAAGCAGAGCTTAAGCGGCTCTGCTTTTTTGTTTCACTGATATAGAGGATGGGCTTTGCCCTCACTGCCAACGATCCGTATTTTCGATGTGACCATATCTTTTGCTGCTTGTTTAGCTTTTTGTAAATACATCCGTGGATCTAAGCTTTCCGGTTCGTTTGAGAAATGATCACGAATGGCTTCAGAGTACGCATTTTTTAATTCAGTTGAGACATTGACCTTTGCCATACCAAGTGCCACACATCGTCTGACGTCTTCATCCGGTACAGCGGAACCCCCGTGCAGCACAAGGGGAACATCGACCAGTGATGCAATTTGTTCAATGCGGTCAAAATCAATATCCGGAACCCCTTTATAAATGCCATGTGCGGTACCAATTGCAGGTGCTAAAGTTGGTACCCCAGTTTCTTCTACAAATTGACGGCATTCTGATGGAATGGCTTTTTCAGCATCCTTTTCATCGACAACGATATCATCCTCTACGCCGCCCACCTTGCCTAGTTCAGCTTCAACGTTCACCCCTACTTTTAATGCGAGGTCCACCACTTCTTTTGTGCGGCGAACATTTTCTTCATATGAATGCATCGATGCATCGATCATGACGGATGTATATCCCGCACGAATACAGGTGAGAATCACATCAAAGTCCGTACAGTGATCGAGGTGCAGGCCGATCGGGATTTGATATTGATCAGCCGCCGCTTTGACTGTATCTGCAATCGCTTTTGCTCCAAGAGATTGAACGGTTCCAACCGTTGTTTGCAAAATGACAGGTGACTTTAATTCTGCGGCCGTTTCGAGCACCCAATAAATACTGTCAAAGGAATGTACATTGAATGCAACGATTCCGTATTTTTCTTTTTTCGCAGTCTCAAGCATCGGTGTTGTGGATAGTAAAGGCATGATCAAACATCCTCTCTCGTTAAAATATCTGTTTCTAATACAGTTAGCATCTCTTCATTTGTTCTTGTTTCCAGTAGCTTTTGTCGTTTCGCTTCATCCATTAATCCTCGTGAAAGGGCAGAAAGAGCCTTTAGATGAGTGGTCCCTGCTTCACTTTTGGGGATCAGTAAGGATAAGAAGAAAAAGCAAGGCTTCCCATCAAAAGCGTCCCATTCAATGCCTGTTTCCGTGCGGACGATCACGAGTGCTGGTTTTGTGATGGCGTCTGTTTGTGTATGTGGAATCGCAAATCCATCTTGAAATCCAGTTGTGCTCAGTGCTTCTCTTTCAGCTAAGCCTTTTTTAACATCCTCTGGTGATGTACAAATACCTGCTTTGTAGGCAATATCAGCAATGGCTGCGAAAACGCCAGCCTGTGACGACGCGGTTTCATGAAGATTCATATAAATATGTTCCATCATTTCTCTTCCTCCCTATTAAACTGCGGGTTTGTCTATTTTTTTACGATAAAGTCCGTATAGAATGGCACCTACAAGTGATCCGATCAGTATGGATAGTACCCACTGGAATGCGCCTGTGACGACTGGAAGGACAAGGAACCCGCCATGCGGAGCTGGAACCTGTACGCCAAAGAGATACGTCAATATAGCAGAGATGGCGGAGCCAAACATGATAATTGGCAGGACAACGACCGGGTTTTTAGCCGCAAATGGAATGGCCCCTTCTGTTATATGTGTCGCTCCTAGAATATAGTTGATGGCCCCTGCATTTCGTTCCTGCGGTGTGAAATGTTTTCGGAAAATCGTTGTGGCAATCGCAATGATAAGCGGTGGTGTGATACATGCTGCTGACACACCTGCCATGAAGTAAAGGTTACCTTCTGCAAGTAAAGCCGTTCCTGTGACATAGGCTGCTTTGTTAAAAGGTCCTCCCATATCAAATCCACACATCGCTCCAACAATTAAACCTAAGAGCAGCGGATTCGTGGATTGAACAGCTGAGAGAAAATCCATTAATGAATTATTTAGCCCTGTGATTGGAACTAATAGTGGTGTCATCACAGCCCCAATTAAGAAAATACCGATAACAGGATAGATGAAGATTGATTTTAATCCGTCAAGTGATGCAGGTAATTTTTGAAGCAGGAATTGAAGGAGTACGATGATATACCCTGCTGCAAAACCTGCGATAATACCACCTAAGAATCCAGCGCCTCCATCGTTTGCAAGCAGTCCGCCGATAAATCCGACAACCATCCCTGGGCGTCTGGCGATTGAATCAGCGATAAATGCTGCTAAAATAGGCACCATTAAGCTAAAGCCGAGTCCACCAATGCTTTTCAAATAGGCTGCAAACGGATGATACGTTTCATGCTGAGGATCAGCTGAGTAAATACCGAATAGAAAAGATAAAGCAATTAAGACCCCGCCTCCAACAACAAATGGAAGCATGTGTGATACACCGTTCATTAAATGTTTGTAGATGGTGTGTATCCACTTATTCGCCGACTTTTGTTGAGCTGGTGAAGAAGAAGCAGATGTTTTTTCTGTTCCAGTAGCTCTTCCTTTCACTTGATGAACGGGAGCTTCTCCATTGATAATGCCTTGGATCAGTTCATTTGGCGTGCGGATACCCTTCGCTACAGGCACTTCAATCAGTGGTTTGCCGTGAAAACGATCTATATTCACATCTTTGTCAGCTGCGACAATGACCCCATCGGCCTCCAGAATGTCTTGATCGGTTAAAGCGTTTTCAATTCCTACTTGACCGTGCGTTTCAACTTTGATGTCGACCCCTAGTTGCTCAGCAGCTATTTTTAATGCTTCAGCTGCCATAAATGTGTGTGCAATGCCTGTTGGACAGCCAGTTGCAGCGACAATTTTTTTACGGCTCATGTCTATTCCCCCTTATATCTTGTCAATGTGTACTTGATCAATTAATGAATGAATGTCATGTAAATCACTTAAGCCTTTAGAAAATGCAGTAGATGCGCCTGTTGCAATGCCGTAACGTAAGCACTCTTCAGGTGAATGACCCTCAAGCTGTTTACTAAGAAAGGCTGCGAGCATCGCATCTCCAGAGCAAGCTGTATTTACTACAGTGCCTGTCGGTGCGTTTCCTTTTAAGACGGCGTCTTTTGTAATGAACAAAGCCCCTTCTCCCCCGCGGGAAATAAGCACTTGCTCTGCACCCATCTCAATGAGCTTTTCTCCTGATTGAATGAGTTCTTTTTCTGACATAGGATGTGTTTTGCCGAAAAAAGCAGCGATTTCTTCTTCATTCGGTTTTAATAAATACGGCTTGTATTGAAGCGTCTCAAGAACTGCTGCGGAGCTTGTGTCTAAAATAAACTTGACGTTGTTCTGATGACAAATAGCTGCTACTTCTGAAAAAATGCTGGCTGGTACGCCCTTTGGCAGGCTGCCTGACATGATCAGGATGTCCCCCTGCGGGATGGCCGCTATTTTTTCACGAAAGGCGTGAAGTGCTTTTTCTTCAATCGCAGGTCCCTGGTTCACGAGCTTATATTCTTCTGTCGTATTAATAAAAACATTAATGCGTGTAATTCCTTCAACTGAGATAAAATCGGTTTGAATGGAAAGGTCCTTTAAGGATTGTTCAATATAAGAGCCTGAAAACCCAGCAATAAATCCTAATGCAGTGCTGGTGAATCCATATTTCTTTAGCATAATGGAGACATTGACTCCCTTGCCGTTCGGCTGATAATCTTCATCTTCCGTGCGGTTGACTGCATTTGCCTTCATTTCTTTTAATGCAATATATAGGTCAATAGCAGGATTTAAGGTGCAGGTATAAATCAATTGGTTTCACCTTCTTTCTTTTCTCTAAAGAAAGTATCTCATACGCAGGAGTGAAAATGTTTTCAGATTGTGTAAAGGTTTTCATGATAAAAAGCCTTCTAGATCAAAGTCTCGAAGGCTTCTTTATCGGTTATTTCATTCGAATCACGTAGGCATCTAGTAAAATGCGGGCAATGACATGAAGAGACAGGCGCGATCTGACCTCATAATCTGGGAAGAAAGATTGTTCGCCTTTATATCCGACTAGAGTCATATCTGATATTTTACTTAATGTAGAATCTATTCTTGTGGTGACGGTAATGGTCGTGACTTGCTTCATGCTAAGGTTTTGACACGCTTCAACGAGCTCCGCTGTTTCGCCATTTAATGAAACAAAGATCGCAAGTTCGTTTTTACTGATGTCTCTCGATTTCAGCCGAATGATATTCGGATCGTCATGTACTTCGCATGTTTTTCCGATGAGCTGTAATTTGATGGTCATTTCTTTGGCAATCATCTCTGAGAAGCCTCTGCCGAAAATATAAATTTTGTCCGCATTATGTATTTTTTGAACGGCATCTTCAATTTGCCCAATACTTTGCAGCTGGATCGTCTTTAAAACCTCTTCTTCATTTTTCCGAATCGCTAGTTTAATGTCTTCATCAATGTTTTTGAGCTGATCACTTGCATCGGTCATTTTCTTTTCTTGTTTCAATCGATATTTAAAGGATGTATAGCCGTTGTAGCCAATTTTTTTCATCAGTCTGACAATTGTGGCTGTCGACACATTCGCTCTTTCACTCAATGTGACGATGGATAAGGTGGAGATATCCTCTAAATGCTGGTGAATATAATGGAGTAAATAACGTTCTGTTTCACTTAACGTTTGATACACTTCGCTTGGAATGTTAAATAGTGGTTCATTCAATTCGATTCCCCCTTACTCATTTCATACTATAATTAAATGCCCAATAAAAACAAGATGATTCTTTTGTCATATATTTTTTTGGAAAGCCAAAATGAGTGAAATTTCATTTTTGACATACACTAAGGAAAAGTTGTGTCTGTGTGAAAGGAGCTGATCATGATGCTTCATCTTTTGTTTTATCTCATCCTTCTTTATGTCGTCTATGTATTTTTGACCGCATTTGTTTTGTTTTATTTACCGATACGAAAAACATGCAAAGAACATTGCATTTATAAAGCCTCTTCTATCTCAGGAGACGATCAGGGGACAAATCAAGTGATGCTTCTTGACGACGGGTTTGAATCTGGTCAGGTGAGGATTCAAATGATTCGTGAGGCAAAGAAGGTGATCCGCCTCAGTTACTATTCCATTCAAAAGGGAAAAACAGCCGAATGGATACTAGGAGCTTTAATTGAAGCAGCTGATCGAGGTGTGAAAGTGCAGCTGTTGTTAGATGGCATCTGTCACAGTTTGCGCGGGCCGCTAAAGCATTTGCGCTATGCGGTAGCAAATCATCCGAACATGTCGATTCGTTTTTATGAGCCCTTTCGTTTGTTCAAGCCATGGACATGGCATAATCGGCTACACGATAAGCTGCTACTAGCAGATGGCCGAGTGGCTGTGATGGGCGGAAGAAATATCGGTGATAAATACTTTGCAGACCAGCCGCCGAAAGACTTTGCTTTTGACCGTGATGTGCTGCTCTATAACCCCAAAAAGGGAAAAGTATTAGATGAAATGGAGCAATATTTCGTTTATCTATGGAATCATGATTTCACAAAAAGAACAAAAGCTGTGTTCTCTAAGCCAAAAGCGAAAAAAGGGTTAAAGCTAAGAAAACAGCTGCTCAGATCCTATCAAGAAGCCATGCGCACGAAAGAACCTTTTGTGATGTCCTCATTTGATTGGGCAGCAGATACCACTTCTGTGAAACAGATTGCCTTTTTCACAAATCCTGTGGAACGCTTTAATAAGCGACCACTTGTGCTGAAAAAACTGAACGATCTTGCGCACCGGGCAAAGCGTTCTGTGCTCATCCAGACGCCTTATGTCATCCCAACGCGCCCAATGAAAGCCGGACTCACTCCCTTACCTAGTGAGATTCAGACGACAGTGGTGACGAATTCTCTTACGGCGACGCCAAATCCATTAGCCTTTGCTGGATATTTAAGTACAAAAAAGGAATTGATGAAAACAGGCGTTCATTTGTATGAATACGAAGGTCCATATTCGATTCATGCGAAATCAATGGTGATTGATGATTACCTGAGTATTATTGGGACATATAACTTAGATGCGAGGTCTAGTTTTTTAAACACAGAGTCCATTTTGGTCATTGACAGTGCCCCGTTTGCGTTATCACTTACGCAAGCAATTGAACGAAAAATCGCCTATAGTTATCTCGTTGCTAAAGATCGAACTGTCTACCAGACGAGCGCTTATGGACAGAAAAAAAAGCCTTTGATGAAAAGGCTCCTTTTAAATGGATTATCCGCGATAACAGTTTTATGGCGTCGATTGATATAAAGTAGGGCAGCTACTCTTGTGGCAGCCCTTTTTCTTGCGTTTGATCTTTTTCTGCAGACTCCAATTTGGTCAATTTAAACACCAAGATCCCTGCCACAATCACAATAACACCTAAAAGTTTTGTCAAAGAGAATTCTACTTTTTCTAACCCAAGCCAGCCAAGCGAATCAAACAAAAGCGCGCAGCCGAGCTGTGACGTGAGGACAATCGAGATGCCATAAGTCGGTCCAAGACGTTTGATACTTTGAACAAGACAAATGACCACTCCTACCCCAATGGCCCCGCTGATCCAGTACCATGCTTCCATATGTCTTAATCGAAACATGCCAGTCCCCTCTAGTAAGAGCCCCATCAGGAGTGAAGCAATAAAGCCCATTCCAAGAACGAGGGTTGTCGTTGACCAAGAGCCTGTGTGCTCGTTGACCTTACTGTTAAAAATGGTTTGTAAGCTGACGAGTGCGCCAGCCGTGATGGCTAATACTATTCCTATGATCATATATAAATCCCTTCATTTCCTCTATTCATAAATGTTGTGCTCGGCTATTTCTAGGAGCCCTTTGCGGTCACAAATCGTAATCTTTCCTCTCTGCCTTTCTATCAGCCCTTTTTCACAGAATTGCTGAATGACTCGGTTAATATGACGGTAGCTCGTACCGATTAAGCTTGCCGCATCAGTGAGACGAAGGGCGCTCGCGCTGTCGTCATCTGTGACAACAGACAATAAGTAGCTTGCGAGCCTGACCTCCACAGGATATAACAGGTGGAAACTCAAATCGTTTGATTTTGTATAAAATTTGTTTGTGATCCCTTTTAGCAGAAAGGTTAGCATGCGCGGGTCATCCTTCGCATGGCGCATGAGCGCTTGATGAGAAATCCTTAACATATGTACTTCTGTGACCGCTTCGACTGTATTGACCATGTCCGTCTGCTGAACGTATTCGATATCTCCAATCGCTTCAAGGGGATGTTTAAAGCTAAGAATAAAGGTTTTCCCTTCCTTTGTGGTCGTGAAAATCTTTAATTTTCCTTTCACTAACAAGTACAGGTACTCCCTCTTATCCCCTTTTGAACAAACGAGCTCCCCTTGCTCATAGCGCCACAAACTTACGTGTGATATGAGCTTTTGATGAAAGACACTTTCTAATTGATGTGCCTTCATATATGAGGCAAAAAGAGATTCATCTTGAAGCTCCTCCATCTGACGCCCTCCTTTATAGTTTTAAAATGATCACGCCTGTGACCATCAATAAAATTCCTGCGTAATGTGGCCATTTCATTTTCTTTTTCTGAACACCAAACCATCCTTTTGCATCGATTGCAAAGGTAAAAGCAAGCTGTGCAATGAGTAAAGCTGCGATAGTGAGTGTCACACCGATGATTTGAATCGCGGTGACTTCATTAAAAATAATAATCGCTGCAAATGCGCCGCCTATTAAATAAAGTGGCTGCACCTTTCGATATTCCCTGAAGTGTCCGTCTCGTACGATGAGTAAAATGACGAGCGAGATGATAAAGCCGGTCAGCTGCGTGATGGTGGCTGCCTGCCATGTGCCGATATCCTGGCTAATTCTTGCGTTGGCTACGCCTTGTAGTGTAATACAAGCGCCTCCTAATAAAGCGAAAATAACACCTTTCATTCGTTCAAAAGCTCCTTCTTTTTTCAGTCTAGTTCCATTAAATGATACATGCCTGCCGGTTGAAAAGGACATATGTCCCACTTTGCGTATTATATCAGAAACTTTTTCTTTTGCAGTTTGTTCGTTTTAGATTTTTCACAGTGGGTACAGTTTTATATCAGCTGAAAACAGAATATTGAATGAATCATATACAAAAAGGAGACATGTCAGAATGAGAAATCAAGAGAAACATTTTATTAACGGAGAATGGATTGCATCAACAGGAAACGAAACGACGGAGGTCATCAACCCTGCGACAGAGGAAGTCATTGGCACCATTAGCTTAGGAACAAAAGAAGATTTAGATAAGGCAGTGAAAGCAGCTCGTGCCGCCTTCTCTTCTTTCTCCAAAACATCTCGAAATGACCGAGTGAAGATGCTGGAAAACATTGTGCGCGGCTACGAAAAACGCAAAGATGAACTTGTAGAAGTGATGACACAAGAGCTCGGTGCACCGCTAAAAGTATCCGAAGAAGTTCATTACAAAATGGGCTATGAACATTTTTCTAAAGCAGCGGAAGCACTTAAATCTTATACATTTACAGAGGACCGCGGCGGACATACCATTATAAAAGAAGCGATTGGCGTCAGCGGATTGATTACACCGTGGAACTTCCCAACGAATCAGACATCTCTTAAAATCGCAGGTGCCATTGCGGCAGGCTCACCAGTTGTCTTAAAGCCAGCGGAAATTACACCATTTGCTGCGATGATTCTTGCAGAAATTATGGATGAAGCTGGTGTACCGAAAGGAGTCTTCAACTTAGTAAACGGAACGGGTGACGTGATTGGTGACGGCATTAGCTCACATCCTGATATTGACTTTGTTTCATTTACCGGATCAGGTGCCGTCGGCTCTAAAATTATGGAAAACGCGGCGGACAATGTGAAGAAAGTGGCTCTTGAGCTTGGCGGGAAATCCCCTCTTATCGTCTTAGATGATGCAGATGTGGATGTAGCAGCAGAAACCGCTGTTCATCATATTGCGATGAATACAGGTCAAGTGTGTTCTGCAGCTACGCGTGTGCTTATTCCAGAATCAATGAAAGACAAGTTTGAAAAAGCGCTGCTGAACGCCCTGCCGAAGTTTACAGTGGGTGATCCGAGAGAAGATCATGCTACAGGCCCGCTTGTATCTAAAAAGCAATGGGATACCGTGCAATCTTATATTGAAAAAGGAATCGAAGAAGGTGCTACCCTTCTTGCAGGGGGAACCGGAAAGCCGGACGGAATCGATAAAGGATATTTCGCCAAGCATACCATTTTCACCAATGTGAAAAATGACATGACCATTGCACAAGAAGAAATCTTTGGACCGGTCATGAGTGTCATCACGTATCAGGACCTGGATCATGCCCTTGAGATCGCCAATGATACAGTGTATGGCCTTGCTGGGTATGTTGTTGGAAAAGATGAAAAAACATTAAAATATGTCGCTGAACATATTCGTGCTGGCCAAATCACCATTAACAATGCCGAAACAGATTACTTTGCCCCATTTGGCGGCTTCAAGCAATCAGGTATCGGAAGAGAATGGGGAGACTTCGGCATCGAGGAATATTTAGAAGTGAAAGCTGTGATGGGGTTACCAACTGCATAAATCGAGAAGGGGGGAAAACTCTAGGGTTTTTCTCCCCTTTTTATTTAGTAAGAACCCATTTCGAATTTTAAGAACTGCTTACTACTCTCTTATTTATTCTTATCCATAATGATTTTGTATTTTTCGACGGTTGCTTTTGGAGGAAACGATTCTTGTAACTCATCAAACCAAATCTCAATCGTTTGCCCCTGTGACAGCTCTTTAGAATCTACTTTCGTTAAATCGATAATGATGAGATCATCTTTATACTTATCAATAAGTAGATGAGTATTCAACGAATCATCGCTTTTTAGAGGCGTTTTATTGTTTATAAGAAGTAAACTCGTCTCCTCTTTACATAGCAGTATGCCTTTTTTTGAAAAAGGTGCTGTTGTTTTATTCTGATTGTATGAATCCTTTATATTTCCCTTCGGAGAATTGCACGCTACTAATAAAATGAGAAAAATCAAGATGACAAGCCGAAAACATTTTATTTTTTTAAACTTTAGCTGTATCAAATTTCATTCACCCCTTTTCAATTCTTTGCATCGCTTCTTCATGCTAGCATTCTTAGAACAAAACGACCCATTTTTCTTAAGATGCTTTATACAGTTAAACCGATTTACCCTCAAGTTCATTTACCTTGTAAAGGTATTAGAAATGTTAATCATGACAATCAATATTATATATTTTACTTAATGGCAAACTTTCGGTAAAGTTCAAATTGAACCTATATATATAATTCCTATCGAATTAATCTATGTTTATATTCCTTGTGAGGTGGATATCGTTGCAACTTCATGTATTGAACAGTCCGTTTAGTCAGCAGCAGGCAGACTTGCTTAATCAGCTGCTTCCGTCTTTAACAGATCAACAAAAAATTTGGCTTACCGGTTATTTATCAGCACAGGCAGCTCTAACCGGATCAGAAACAGCTACTCTAGCCCCTTCTCCTTCTGCCGCAGTACCTGCGCAGCCTGTCAGTAAAGATGTGACCGTCATTTATGGCTCACAAACAGGTAATTCCGAAGGATTAGCGAAAAAGACAGCGCAGCATCTTGAGGAGAAAGGTTTTCAAGTGACGCTCTCTTCTATGTCAGATTTTAAACCAAATAATCTGAAAAAAATACACAATTTACTGATGATCGTCAGCACACATGGCGAGGGAGATCCGCCTGATAATGCCCTTTCTTTCCATGAATATGTCCATGGTAGACGTGCGCCAAAGCTCGATCATTTAAACTTTTCTGTTCTTTCACTTGGCGACAGCTCCTACGAATTCTTCTGTCAGACTGGAAAAGAATTTGATGAGCGCTTCAAAGAGCTTGGCGGGACGCGCCTGACAGACCGAGTGGATTGTGACCTTGATTATGATGAGCCGTTTTCTGAATGGCTTCAAGGGGTGACATCGTCACTTAGCGAAGGTGAAGCCGCAGCCTTCCCGCAAGAATCAGCAGGAGAGAGCAACCAAACAGCAGCTACTGAATACTCAAGAACGAATCCTTTTTATGCGGAAGTACTTGAAAATATCAATCTAAATGGCCGCGGCTCGAACAAAGAGACCCGCCATTTGGAGCTTTCACTAGAAGGATCAGGACTTATTTATGAACCAGGTGACAGCCTTGGAATTTATCCAACAAATGATCCTGCGCTTGTTGATGAACTGATCACGACATGTGGATGGAATGCAGAGGAAGCCGTAACTGTTCATAAAAACGGTGACACTCTTCCTTTAAAAGAAGCACTTACCTCACATTTTGAGATTACCGTATTAACAAAACCTCTTCTTCAAAAGTTGGCGGACTTGACGAAAAATGAAGCTCTTCATGCCCTTTTAGAAGAAGGAAATGAAGAAAAGTTAAAAGCGTATTTAGCAGGAAGAGATTTAGTCGATGCTGCGCGCGACTTCGGTCCTTTTGAAGGAACAGCCGCAGACTTTACTGCGATTTTAAGAAAAATTCCTGCCCGCCTTTATTCGATTGCAAGCAGCCTGAAAGCGAATGAAGAAGAAGTTCACTTGACGATCGGTGCTGTGAGATATGATGCGCACGGGAGAGAACGTCAAGGTGTCTGCTCCATTCTATGTGCAGAGCGCTTAGAACCAGGTGATACGCTGCCTGTTTATATTCAGCACAATCAAAACTTTAAGCTTCCTGAAAACCCTGATGCACCGATCATTATGGTGGGACCAGGCACAGGTATCGCCCCTTTCCGTTCGTTTATGCAGGAACGAGAAGAAATCGGTGCAAGCGGAAAGTCGTGGTTATTCTTCGGCGATCAGCACTTTGTGACGGACTTCTTATATCAAACCGAATGGCAAAAGTGGTTAAAAGATGGCGTCTTAACGAAAATGGATGTGGCTTTTTCAAGAGATTCAGAGGAAAAAGTATATGTTCAGCATCAAATGAAGAAGCAAAGTAAAGAATTATTCGAGTGGCTGGAGCAAGGTGCGTATGTATATGTTTGCGGAGATGAAAAGCATATGGCGCATGATGTGCATCGTACCCTTCTATCGATTATCCAAGAAGAAGGAGCGATGAGCAAAGAGAAAGCAGAAAGCTATCTAGCTAACTTGCAGCAGCAAAAACGCTATCAGCGCGACGTATATTAATGGACTTGATGCTTGAAAGAAAGGAGCTTTTACTTACATGGTGAAGACAGCATTAACAGCGCCGGATGGACCTCCGAGCGACGTAGAAGAAATCAAAGAAAAAAGTGATTATTTACGGGGTACGTTAAAAGAAGTAATGCTTGATCCGATTTCAGCGGGAATTCCTGATGATGACAACCGCCTGATGAAACATCACGGCAGTTATTTACAGGATGATCGGGACCTCAGAAATGAACGGCAGAAACAAAAACTTGAGCCTGCCTATCAATTTATGCTGCGTGTACGCCTGCCTGGTGGAATCGCCACATCTAAGCAGTGGCTAGTGATGGATGAGCTTGCTCACACATACGGAAACGGTACGTTAAAGCTGACTACTCGTGAAACCTTTCAGCTTCACGGTATTTTAAAATGGAATATGAAAAAAACCATTCAAGACATTCATTCTACTATGCTTGATACAATTGCTGCTTGCGGCGACGTGAACCGGAATGTCATGTGTACATCAAACCCCTATCAATCAGAAGTGCACCATGATGTTTACGAGCTGGCGAAAAAATTAAGTGATGACCTGCTTCCGCAAACAAGAGCGTATCACGAAATTTGGCTTGATGAGGAAAAGGTTGCGGCAACGCCAGATACAGTAGTTGAACCGATGTATGGCCCGCTTTATTTACCAAGGAAATTCAAAATTGGTGTGGCGGTCCCTCCTGCTAATGATATTGATGTCTTTTCGCAGGATTTAGGCTTCATTGCGATCATCGAAAATGAGCAATTAATCGGCTTTAATGTCGCAATTGGCGGCGGAATGGGTATGACTCATGGTGATACAGCGACCTATCCTCAGCTTGCAAAAGTAATTGGCTTTTGTACACCGGAACAAGTTGTAGAGATTGCGAAACAAGTGATTACTATTCAGCGTGACTACGGAAACCGTTCCGTGCGAAAAAATGCCCGCTTTAAATATACAGTGGACCGCCTTGGTCTTGAGAATGTAAAAGAAGAGCTGGAGCGCCGCCTCGGGTTTGCCCTTTTAGGCGCAAGAGATTATCACTTTGATCATAATGGGGACCGCTATGGCTGGGTAAAAGGCATTAATGGCAGATGGCATTATACGATGTTTGTAGAAGGCGGACGTATCACAGATTATGATGATTATCCGCTGATGACGGGCATTCGTGAAATCGCAAAAATTCATACGGGTGACTTCCGCTTAACAGCGAATCAAAATTTGATCATTGGAAATGTCACTTCTCATAAAAAGAAACAAATCGAGCAACTCATACAGGAGTTCGGTTTATCAGCTGGTCAGCAGCACTCTGCACTCCGCCGCAGTTCAATGGCCTGTGTTTCTCTTCCAACATGCGGCTTAGCAATGGCAGAAGCAGAACGCTACCTCCCGCGCTTGATTGACAAAATTGAAGAGATTGTTGAAGAAAACGGCTTAAGTGATAAAGAAATCACGATTCGTATGACTGGTTGTCCAAATGGCTGTGCCCGCCATGCGCTAGGTGAAATTGGTTTTATCGGCAAATCACCTGGCAAATACAACATGTATCTTGGCGCTGCGTTTGATGGCAGCAGATTAAGTAAGCTGTACCGTGAAAATGTTGGTGAGGAAGAGATTTTAAACGAGCTTGGCGCTCTTCTCCCCCGCTATGCAAAAGAACGAGAAGACCAAGAACATTTCGGTGATTTTGTTGTTCGGGCAGGGATTGTCAAAGAAACAACAGATGGCACGAATTTTCATGTGCAATAGAAAAAGACAGGACACTCTCCTGTCTTTTTTCATCCCTAGGAAGGAAGAACGAGTACCGGCACGCAGACCTCAACACCGATGCGATGGCTCTTGTTTACACGCTGTTCTGTTTCCGTTTCAAGTACTCGCAAATGCTTTTGTACACATGAGGATTGTCTAAAGAAGAAAGATCTGGTGGAGGCTGCTGTTCATAAGCTCCTTTTAATAAACGCCGGACGATTTTTCCGTTTCTTGTTTTCGGTAAAGCTGAAATAAGATGAATTTCCTTTGGCGTGAGCGCTTTTCCCGCAAATGAACCAACATGTGATTTGAGATCTTGAATCAGTTTTGATTCGTCACAAGACTGCGGGCTGGTCACGATGAAGCATACGAGTGCCTCCCCCTTCACCTCATCCTTTACCCCAATCACAGCTGCCTCGTGTACTGCCGGATGACTGACAAGAATGGATTCAATTTCTGCTGGACCGACACGTTTTCCTGCTGTATTAATGACATCATCCGACCTGCCAGTGATATGAAACGTGCCATCCTCTGATTGCACCACCCAATCACCATGTATCCACACCCCATCAAATCGTTTGAAATACGTGTCTTCATAACGCTTAGGATCTTTCCAAAACCCACATGTCATGCCAACCCATGGCTTTTTCACAACGAGCTCTCCTACTTCATTTATGACGCTCTCACCTGCTTCATTATATACATCAGCTGCCATTCCTAAAATCGCCGCATTAAAAAGGACTGGTTTAATTGGGCGAAGCAACGTACTTCCTACAATTCCGCCTGAGACTTCTGTTCCTCCCGAATAGTTTAGAATTGGAATATGCTTATGACCAATTTTATCAAAAAGCCATTGCCATGGTGCTTCATTCCATGGCTCACCTGTAGATATGATGGCTTTGACATGCGGCAGCTTTATACCTGCAAGATTTTGCTGCATCGCAGATCGAACAAACGTAGGTGAAAGGCCAAAGTGGGTGACCCTTTGCTTGTGAATGAATGACCAGAGGTGCTGTTCATCTGGATAATCGGGTGCGCCGTCATATAAAACAATCGCAGCTCCATTGATCAAGCCGCCAAAGACGAGAAATGGCCCCATCATCCAGCCCATGTCTGTGAGCCAAAACA
The DNA here is from genome assembly GCF_038593215.1 of Bacillus sp. FSL W8-0920. NCBI lineage: Bacteria > Bacillati > Bacillota > Bacilli > Caryophanales > Bacillaceae > Bacillus > Bacillus sp. FSL W8-0920. The sequence goes on from NZ_CP151974.1 coordinate 1,877,629, forward strand.
AGCGGTCTCCTTTTGCAACGTCCATACAAAGACCGGCATCAAAAGCTGCTTTTACAGGGAATCCTGCGTGTGTATGGACCGCTCCTTTTGGCGTACCAGTCGTTCCAGAAGTGTATAAGATCATGAGAGGCTCTTTATTTGTGAGATAGGTCGGTTCACTTATCGGGTCTTCTTTTAACAAATCGTTTAACCTAATATCTCCTTCATATTCAGTGTCAGAGGAAGTGTGTACAATAACGGTTTTGACGGTCGTGGTTTTGCCTATGGCTTCTGCTGCACATTCCCGCATATTGATCTTCTTCCCGCGGCGCGTCATGCCTGAGCCTGTAACGACAATGGCTGCACCTGACGCACGAATACGTACGGCAAGAGGCTCGCTTCCATATCCAGAGAAGACGGGGCTAAAGATAACGCCAATTTTTGCAAAGGCTAGCATGACAGCGACCGTTTCAGGAAGCATCGGCATATAAATGACTGCCACATCTCCTTTTTGAAGCCCATTCTTCAAAAAGCCAGCAGCGAGGCGATTCACCTTTTCCTGAAGATCGAGATACGTCCATCTCCTCTCTTCGCCCATCTCGTTTTTCCAAATCACGGCTGGCTGATGCTGCGCTTCTTCGTTCTCTGCCCATTTGTCCACGGCCGTTTCGGTTATGTTGAGTTGGCCGCCTTTATACCAGTTTGGCCACATGAGTGAATCTTGACCTAATGCGGCTTCATACGGCATCTTCCATTTGATACCGACCGCCTTTTCAGCTTCTCTCCAAAACCAATCGGTACGCTCGATACTAGCTTTGTAGAATGCATCATAAGTAGAAAAACCAAGTGAGTGCATCCATTGGTAAAGACGTGTCTGTTTGATCATTTGCTCTTCCGGTTTCCATACTGGTTTCAGGTTCATCATGAGGCTGCCCCCTTAGACCGGATAGACCGGATGTTTTCGTCTTGTAAATGTCATCTCTTTTGAGGAATAGGCTTGTAATCGATGACAAAGCTCATCTCGCAGGTGGTCGAACGGGATGACGCCGTCGACAATCATTTCAGAAGCAAGCTCATATATATTCATATCTTCTTGATATTCCTTGCGTTTCTCTTGGATAAATGCAGCTTTCTCTTCAGCAGGCAATTCGGCAATCTTATTTGCATAGACAGCATTTACAGCCGCTTCTGGCCCCATGACAGCAATTTGCGCTGATGGAAGAGCAAGACAGCAGTCTGGTTCAAACGCTGGTCCTGCCATTGCATATAAACCTGCACCGTATGCTTTACGCACAATGACCGATATTTTCGGAACGGTTGCCTCTGACATAGCGGAGATCATTTTCGCCCCGTGCCTAATAATGCCAGCTTGTTCCACTTTTGTTCCGATCATAAATCCCGGTATATCCGCAAGGAAAAGGAGCGGGATATGAAAGGCGTCACATAGCTGAATAAACTTGGCAGCTTTGTCAGCTGAGTCATGGAACAGCACCCCGCCTTTTACCCTCGGCTGGTTGGCAATAAGACCGACAGGCTGCCCGTTCATGCGGCCAAAGCCTGTGATCAGCTCTGCGGCAAACAGTTTTTTGATTTCAAAAAATGATCCTTCATCAATGAGTAAATCAATGAGCTGATACATATCAAAAGGGGTATTCTGCCCTTTAGGAATAAGGTCTTGGATGGTCCTCTCAGATGCTTTAGGTGCTTTTGCGGCTGCCAGTTTTGGTTTTTCTGTATAGTTGGCAGGCATGTAGGTTAAATAGTCGCGAGCGATTTGAATGGCTTCTTCCTCGGTTTTGGCTAAAATATCACCACATCCTGATATGCTGCAGTGCATGTTTGCCCCGCCCATTTCTTCAAGTGTTACTTTTTCTCCAATCACCATTTCGGCCATTCTCGGAGAGCCTAAATACATCGAGGCATTCCCTTCGACCATCACAACGATGTCACAAAAAGCAGGAATGTAAGCACCTCCTGCCGCAGAAGGACCAAATAGTAAACAAACTTGCGGGATACGTCCAGACAGCTTCACTTGGTTATAAAAAATGCGTCCCGCTCCTCTTCTGCCTGGAAACATCGCAATTTGATCGGTGATTCTAGCACCCGCAGAGTCGACTAAATACAGCATTGGGCAGTTGAGCTTTTCTGCTGTTTCTTGGATTCTGATGATTTTTTCGACCGTTTTGACGCCCCATGATCCAGCTTTGACAGTAGAATCATTTGCCATAACGCATACGGTTTGCCCATTCATCCGCCCCGTCCCTGTAACAACACCATCTGCTGGTAAATGCTCATCTTTACACTCGGCAAACATCGCATCCTCAATGAACGAATCCTGATCTAATAACAACTGGAGCCGGTCACGGACGAACAATTTTCCTTTTTCTTTGTTTTTTTGATGGTATCGTTCAGCTCCTCCTTTGACAATCCGCTGTTTTTTCACTTCATATTCTTCAATCATGCCCATTCCCCTTTCTTGCTAGTTGCCTCTGTATTGAGGCGTTCGTTTTTCTTGGAAAGCTTGAAGGCCCTCCATTCGATCTTCTGTATCAATGAGCCGGACATAGGCTTCGTATTCCTTCATCAAACCTGTACGCAGATCATGATCAAGACTCATTTGAATCGCTCGTTTCGCTTCTTTTAAAGCAATTGGGCCGTTTTTGGCGATTTGTTTTGCGAGAGAAATGGCGTCATTCATAAGGGAATCTGCTAAAGAGAGGTGCTCAATTAGTCCAATTTGAATGGCTTCTTCAGCTTGTAATGAAGCACCTGTGAAAATGAGTTCTTTTGCTTTACCGAGTCCGATGAGACGAGGAAGCCGCTGCGTCCCTCCTGCCCCTGGTATGATAGCTAGTCCTGTTTCTGGCAGACCGAGTCTTGCTCCGGCTCGTGCGATGCGAATATCACAAGCCAGTGCGAGCTCAAGTCCTCCGCCAAGTGCGTGTCCATTCATGACGGCAATGACAGGTACAGGAAGGGATTCAATTTCTGTAAAGGTTTGCTGAATTGACAGAACTGCCGCTTTTGCTTCTTCTTCTGTCATCAATCGTCGCTCTTTTAAATCAGCACCTGCGCAAAAAACGTTAGAACCAGCTCCTGTCATGAGCAGGCAGCGGATGCTTTCATCATGTTTGATTTCTTGAATGAGTTGATTGATCTCCTCAAGCATCGCAGCAGATAGGGAATTTGCTTGTGCTGGTCTGTTTAAGGTCATGATTCCAATCTGTTCATCTTGTATCGTAAAATTGACCAATGATGTCATGTCACATTCATCCTTTATGAAGTAGTATGAGAGTGAAAAGCGCGTAAACAATGACTAGGCAGGGTTCGATTTACTTTTGATTCGATCCATTCTGCCGCTTTTATCAATGCTGGAAAATCGATATTGGTTTCAATTCCTAGTTTTTGAAGCATATGCACGACATCTTCTGTCGCGACATTTCCACTAGAGCCAGGCGCATATGGACAGCCGCCTAGCCCGCCGCTAGAGGCGTCAAATGTGGTGATTCCAGCTTTTAATGCCGTATAAATATTGGCAAGACCCATCCCTTTCGTATCATGAAAATGAAGAGCGATTTTATCAGCAGGAAAACGTTCAAGTAAAATGTCTAAGCGTCTTTCTACTTGAAGCGGATGGGCTTCTCCAATGGTGTCACCGAGTGATATTTCATCAATGCCATAAGAAAGCAGCATATCCGTTAACCGCAACACTTGATCCATCGGCACTTGATGTTCATAAGGGCAGCCAAACACGGTGGAAATATATGCGCGTGTCTGTTTTCCTGCTACTTTTAAATCAGCTGTCATTTGTTTGATGACAGGAAGTGTTTCGTGGATGGATTGATTCATATTTTTTTTGTTATGTGTTTCACTCGAGGAGATAAACATAGCGCCTGTGTCAAGATTTGCTTCAAAAAAGTGAGCTAAGCCTTTTTCGTTAGGAATGAGTGCTGCATAGGTGATGTCGCCTCTTTTGTGTAAGGATTGGGCTAACTCTTTGGCGTCTTTTAAGGCTGGGACCCATTTAGGATGAACAAATGAGGTGACTTCAATATAAGGAAGCCGGGCTGTTGTGAGCAGTTCAATCCATCTTTGTTTCTCACTTGTGTCCAGCCAAGTGGATTCATTTTGCAATCCGTCCCGCGGGCCAACCTCCCTAATAAGTACACGCTTTGGTAATGCCATCTCGCTTCCCCCTATTCTGTCAGCTCTAGAAGAACCTCCCCTTCATCGACAAATTCTCCCTCTCTTTTATACACTTTGCTGATGACACCTGCCTCTTCTGCCACTATTGGAATCTCCATTTTCATTGATTCCAAGATAGCGACCTCCTGCCCTTTTTGCACTTCATCGCCTTGTTTCACAAGAAGCTTCCATAAGTTTCCCGCCATTTGTATCGTGACCGTTTTCATGAACGGTTCCCCTCCCTTTTTTTCATGAGAAAATCGGTTGTGATGCTGCCATGTAAGAAAGTAGATGATTCAGCCATTTCCCTCAAAAGCGGTAAGTTGGTTTTGATCCCTTCTATTTCATATGCTTGTAACGCCTGTTTTAATCGTTCTATTGCAAGTTTTCGTGTATCACCGTAAACGACCATCTTCGCAATCATTGGATCGTAATATGGGGTAATGACGCTCCCGCTTGTCACACTTGATTCATGGCGTATATAGGGAGCTTCTGGTATAGATAGCCGAGTGATTGTTCCTGGTGACGGATAAAAGGTGACGGGATCCTCCGCATAGATTCTGACCTCGATGGCATGCCCGATTTGATGAATGTCCCCCTGATTGAAGGAAAGCGGCTCTGATGCAGCGATTTTCAGTTGCTCCTCGACAAGATCAATACCTGTAATTTCTTCTGTGACAGGGTGCTCTACTTGTAATCTCGTGTTCATCTCTAAAAAGTAAAATTGTTGGTTTTGATCGACTAAACATTCAATTGTCCCTGCATTTTCATAGCCAATGGCTTTGGCTGCTTTCACCGCCACCCGTCCCATCTCTTGTCTTACGGATTCATCGAGACAGGCAGCTGGTGCTTCTTCGATGATTTTCTGGTGTCTTCTCTGGAGTGAACAGTCGCGCTCAAATAAGTGAACCCCGTGGCCAAATGAATCAAAGAGGACCTGGATTTCAATGTGCCGCGCGTCTTCAATGACCTTTTCCATATAAAGCGTCCCGTCGTTAAAAAAACTTTGCGCTCTTTTTTGATTTCCCTCAAAAGCTTTACGCAGCTCCTCATCATTTCGGACAAGCTGCATGCCGATACCTCCGCCTCCGCTTGATGCCTTGAGCATGATCGGATAACCGAGTGACTGCGCTTTACTGACTCCTTCTTCTGCGTCATGGAGAGGTGCTGAAACGCCAGGTACAATGGGGATTCCCGCATGATCCATCGTTTTTCTCGCTTCAATTTTATTCCCCATGCGCTGAATGACCTGTGCAGATGGACCAATAAAAGCGATTCCTTCGCTGCGGCAGCGTTCTGCAAAGGCGGCATTTTCTGATAAAAGGCCATACCCAGGGTGGATGGCGTCTGTATTTGTCTGCTTGGCTACCTCGATGATCACTTCCATGTTTAAATAGCTTTCAGATACTTTTGCACCTCCAATAAGATAGGCGCTGTCTGCTTCTTGCACATGAAGTGCATGCTGATCTGCCTCTGAATAAACAGCCACGGTGTTGATCCCGAGCCTTTTACAAGTCCGAATAATTCGACGAGCAATTTCGCCTCGATTGGCGATCAATACTTTTTTGAACATCGCTGCCCTCACTCCTTTATTAGATCAAGTGCCTGTTTTTTCAGACGAAATTTTTGAATCTTCCCTGAGGCGGTCATCGGATACTCGTCTGTGATGAAAAAATATTTCGGAATTTTGTAGCGTGCCATTTGTGACTGACAGTAGCTGGTTAATGTCTCAATCGTCACCGTGCGACCTTGTTTGAGCCGAATGAATGCGGCGGCTTCTTCTCCGTAAGTCTCGTCAGGAATACCGACGACCTGTGCATCAAGAATGGCTGGATGCGTGTAAAGAACGTCTTCAATCTCTTTTGGATAAACATTTTCCCCGCCTCTAATGATCATATCTTTCAGCCGTCCTGTGATTTTCACATAGCCATCCTCATCCATCTCCGCTAAATCTCCTGTATGAAGCCACCCGTCCTCATCAATGACTTCATTTGTGGCTTCTTCATTTTTATAGTAGCCTTTCATCACGTGATAGCCTTTCGTGCACAGCTCGCCTTGTTCTCCTCTTGGTACTTCATATGGGGTACCTGGGGCGGTGATTTTTACCTCGATGTGAGGAAGCGCCCGACCGACTGTTTGAACCCGCCTTTCAAATGAATCATCCGTTCTTGTTTGGGTAATGACAGGCGAGCTTTCAGTCTGGCCGTAGGCAATCGTGAGCTCCTTCAGACCCATTTGTTCAATGACGGCTTTCATCACATGGGATGGGCAGAGAGATCCTGCCATAATGCCGGTGCGTAATGTGGACAGATTGTACTTGTGGAAATTCGGATGATCAAGCTCTGCGATGAACATTGTCGGGACGCCGTGAAGAACCGTGCACTTCTCTTTTTCCACTGTTTGAAGGACTCGCTCTGGGTGGAAAGATTCAATTGGAATGATCGTGCCACCTTTTGCGAGACAAGCAAGTACGCCAAGAACAGACCCAAAGCAATGAAAAAACGGCACGGGGATACACATGCGGTCTTCACGGGTGAGCTTCATGCAATCTGCGATTTGACTGGCATTGCAGACGATGTTTGTATGGCTGAGCATGACACCTTTTGGGTAGCCGGTTGTCCCTGACGTATATTGCATATTAATGACGTCATCAGGCGTTAGCTCCTCCATTCGTTTCTCCCATTCATCATCCTCCGTTCTTTTGGCAGCAGCTTGAATACTGTCCCAGCTGCGCATGCCCTTTGGCGTGTGCTCGCCAATATAAACGACACTTTTTAAATATGGAAATGCTGTTGAAGTGATCTCGCCCTGATGAGCTGTTTGGAGCTCTGGGATGAGGTCTTCAAGCATTCTGACATATGATGTCTCTTTAAACCCGTCTACGATAAACAGCATGCTGCTATCAGAGTGCTTTAGTAAGTAAGCGAGTTCTTGTGATTGAAAGTTCGTATTCACGGTGACAAGAACGGCTCCAATAGAAGCGCAGGCGAATTGCAGCATGAGCCATTCAGGTACATTGGGTGCCATAATGGCGATATGATCTCCTTTTTGAACGCCTAATGCCATAAGACCTTTCCCTGTTTCCTTGACCTCTTTAAAAAACGCTTCGTATGAATAACGTAATGAACGTTCTGGATACACAATGGCTTCATGTGCTGGGTGCTGCTCCTTTTTCTCTTTTAATAGGGAGCCAATCGTTTGTGGATGAATCGACATCATGAATTTCCTCCTCCACCAATAGTAAGCGTTTTCATAAAAGAATTAAGCTAACAATTGTCTTGCGATGACTAAACGCTGAATTTCAGAGGTGCCTTCTCCAATTTCCATGAGCTTGGCATCTCTCACAAGCCGTTCTACCCCGCACTCTTTCATATAGCCTGTTCCTCCGTGAATTTGGACAGCATCAAGACTTGCTTTTGTCGCCATTTCTGAAGCGAAAAGTTTGGCATAGGCAGCTTCTTTTGTAAATGGCTTGCCATGATCTTTCAGCCAGGCGGCTTTCCACACCATTTGTCTAGCGAGTTCTATTTGCATCGCCATATCTGCCAGCTTAAACTGAATGGCTTGGAAGGAAGAAAGGGTCTGCCCAAATTGCTTTCTTTCCTTTGCATAGGAGAGAGAAGCATCTAGTGCAGCTTGTGCGATCCCAACAGATAAGGCAGCAATCGAAATTCGCCCCCCGTCTAAAGTGTATAAAAATTGCTTGAAGCCTTTATTTGGATCTCCTAATATATGATGAGCTGGTACACGTACGTTGTCTAAAATGATTTCAGCCGTATCTGAACCGCGCACCCCCATTTTGTCGTATGGATTTGTAATGGTCAGCCCTTTTTGCCCTTTTTCTACAATGAAGGCGGAGATGATTGGACGGCCGTGCTCATCGTGATCCGATACGGCGGTAACGATAATGGTTCTGGCAAAATTGGCGTTTGTGATCCAGCACTTCTCCCCGCTAATCACATATTCTTGTCCGTCTTTGACCGCTTTTGTTTTTGTCCCTTTAGCATCTGATCCTGCATTTGGTTCCGTCAATCCGAAGGAACCGAGTGCTGTTCCAGATGCCAGCGGGAAGAGGTGATCCATTTTTTGTTCCTCTGTACCGAAATAATACAGCGGGCTTGCGCCTAAGGAAACGGCCGCGGCATAGCTAAGACCTGTACTGGCACACTGTTTTCCGATTTCTTCTACAGCGAGCGCATATGAGATTGTATCTCCTCCTGAGCCTCCGTATTTCTCTGGAAAAGGAATGCCCATCAAGCCGAGATCCCCCATTTTTTGAAAAGTTTGGGCTGGGAATACAGCCTGTTCATCAATGGTTTGAGCGAGTGGTGCAATTTCTTCCTTGGCGAATTCTTTGACCATCTGCCGGATCATTTGCTGTTCTTTCGTTAATTCAAAATCCATCGTGTTTCCCCCTTTGGCTCTTTTCTATCATATTTATTAATCAAGTGTCTGCTTCATGCCAAGCTTGGCTGAATTCAGAAAATTAAAACAAAAATAATAGAAAAAAGCATGAACGAAGAAAATCCTCATTCATGCTTTTTCGTTATCTCACTCTTTTTGTAGAAGGTTTGCTTTCGTGATGAAGACGATTGAGAGCCGTTACTTTGTAAGTATTACTCTTATTCTGGTGAACTGAAAGATCTTTGACAGATGTCAGCGTACCAGTTTCTTTTCTAACAGTTTGAAGCAACTCATATGTTCCTTTCGTCGTCAATCGATAGACTGCATAATAGGATGCGGTAGATTGCGGATCATTTTTGATCTGTAAAGCTGCACCATCTGCTGTTTTTTTAATAGATTGAATGATTGGTTTTTTTGGCGCTTTCTGATGAAGCCAAGGCATTTCTGGAATGAGAGCCGGTTTACGGTACGCATCTTCTATCAATCGATTTTTGACATTTAAAGGGTTACGGTTGATATCCTTTAGGCTAAAGTGCATGCTTCCCTGTACGAGAGGTGACTGTCTGTTTAGTTTGATCTGCCGAAAGTATTCTTCTGGATCTGACCAAGCAGGATCACTGTTTTGATTAATTTTATACGTCGCCTGACCAATGTACAGGTGAACAGGCTCTCCCTTCACTTCATTTGACCACCATTTCGTGAGCACGTCATAGGCGGCTGCCTGAAAACCGATGCTCCAGTAAATTTGCGGGGTGACATAGTCGATATCATGCTGCTGAATCCACTCTCTTGTATCAGCATACAAATCATCGTAATTGGTCATCCCTGCTGTGGTATTTGAACCAGTCGGATCATCCTTTATGTTGCGCCATACTCCAAATGGGCTAATACCAAATTTCACATACGGCTTTACTTTCTTCACGGTGTCGTTGATTTGCTTGACCAATTGGTTCACATTATCTCTTCGCCAATCTTCTATATGCGTAAATGCCTTTTTTCCATATGTTTCATACGTTTCTTGATCTGGGAACGGCACACCGGCTATTTTATTCGGGTAAAAATAATCATCCATATGCACTGCATCAATATCGTAGTTTTTCACGACTTCTTCTATACCGCCGACAATGAACTCCTGAGCTTTTGGAATGCCTGGATTGAAATAAAGCTGATTTCCGTACGCAATGGTCCAATCAGGATGTTTTTTTGCCGGGTGATCGGCTGATAAACGGCTGAGATCGGTATGATTCATTGTGATGCGATACGGGTTAAACCAAGCGTGAAATTCGAGCCCACGTTTATGAGCTTCTTCGATCATGAATTCAAGCGGGTCATACCCGGGATCTTTCCCTTGCGTGCCGGTTAAATATTCGGACCACGGCCCGTATGCCGAAGGGTAAAAGGCATCTGCTGTCGGTTTAATTTGCATGATCACGGCATTCATATTCATCGCTTTGATCTCATCTAACAAATGAATAAACTCTTCTTTTTGCTCTTTGACAGGCAGTCCTTTCTTTGAAGGCCAATCTAAATTATAAACCGATGCGATCCATACTGCGCGCATCTCTCTTGTGCTTTCAAGCTTCCCTTTTGGGATTGGACGAGCTAGACTGCTAGAAGGAATCAATAAGAATACAAACATTAAAATTAGTGTTAGACACGTCATACAGATCTTTTTCACCATTTTTTGCATCACCTCATCATCAGTTTATTCCGCTTTTTGAGATCGAATGCCAGCAGATGGTGTCAGCAGGATGTTTTTCATTTCCTTGAGCTGGACTTCAGGGATGTCGCAAGCCTCGATTAAATACCGCTCTGCACTCCCGTATGTCTTCATCATTTCGTTTAGCACATCTTCCAGATAATCTTGCTGCACACCGAGAAGCGGCTGAATTTGCTCTTTTGATACCCGATATAAACTCATCATCCGGACAAATCGCTGCTGCCTTCTGACAAGCATTTTCACCCCTTCGTTAGAGCGCATGTATTCACTTAAAACGGCAGACATCGGTACACCTGCTGCTAATTGAATGAGGGCAGATAAAAAGCCTGTCCGGTCCTTACCGCTTGTGCAGTGAAGCATCAGCGGGTAATTGCTTTTATCTGAAAGCAGTGTGAACAGTTGCTGAATTTCTTCTTTACGCTCTGTGAGCATGCTTTGATATAAATCCTTCATAATCGGTGTGAAAGTGAAAGATTTCCCTTCTGCTACCAGCATACGAAACATGGTCCATTTACTTGGCATCTTACTGTCAGGATGCATGGGAATATGGACGATTTTGTTATGTTCCTTGATCTTTGGCGGATGTGATTTGCGTTCTGAGGCTGTACGGAGATCGCAAACAGTTTGAATCCCAAGGGTCGAAAACGTCTCGATATCTTGTTTCGTCAGACGGGACAAATCTGCGGATCGATAAATCATCCCCTCCCTGATGACCATTTCATCTGTTGTGTGAAGTCCCCCTACTTCTCTAAAATTCGCAAGCTTTGAAAATGGGTTGTTTGATTGATTCATAGAAGTGAAAGTCCTTTCCGTTACGTTCTTTTCTCTATCATACGCTTTTATCGAGATGGGGAAAAGAGAAGCCATTTGGTATAATGGAAAAAGGACATACGGTTGGATTGGAGAAATGTAGCATGATCAAAACAAAACGGATTCAGCAAATCAAAGAGTATGTGTTTGACCGGGAATCTGCCTCACTGGATGAGCTTGTGGCGCATTTTGGCGTTTCAAAAAACACGATACGCCGAGATGTACAAGCATTGGTCGAGTCCGGCGTGCTCAAAAAAGTATATGGCGGAGTGGCTGTGAATCATTCAACATTAGTAGTATATCAGGAGCGAAAGACCCATCAGCTGAGTAAAAAGCAATTGATTGGTCAAACAGCAGCTGCTTTTGTGGAAAATGGGGATATGATTTTTGTTGATTCTGGTACGACAACACTTGAGATGCTTCCCTATTTGACTGAGAAACAGGTGACTGTTGTGACCAATAATGTAGATTTCATCACACAGGCGATGCCTTATGAGAATCTCACTATCTTTTCCACCGGTGGGATGCTTGAGAGAAAAACGAATTCATTCGTTGGCTATCAAAGTGTAGAGCGTTTGAAAACTTACAATGTCAATAAAGCCTTTATCGCATCAACTGGTTTATCCATTGATCACGGCGTCACGAATTCGTCCCCGCTTGAAACGGATATTAAAAAGACGGTTGTTGAAAAAAGTGCCAAAACGTTTTTATTAGTGGATGATAGTAAATTTAATCATTACGCTTTGACCACATTTTGTCATTTGCAAGATCTTGATGTCGTCGTGACGAATAAACAGCCAAGTGAAGATTATCTTCAATATGGAAAAGAGCATGATGTACGGTTTGTCACGCCTTCATCAAAATAGATGGATCACAAAAACAACGGCTCAGGAATTTGAGCCGTTGTTTGATTCATTCATTTCAAGCTGCATGATCAGGCGGAATAAAAAGCGGTACACGGCTGAGATGACTTCAATGAAGGGCATATCTTCATGGATGTCCTCAAGCTCAAGAAGCTGTAAATTCACATCAAACAAGCCGTCTTGCCCATTAAATTGAAGCTGCGCACCATTTAATGAAGCCAGCATGTCCTTTAGAATGCCTGTGTCTTTTTTAGGACGTTTGAAACCGAATAACACGGTATACGTTTGAAATACTTCGTCCCATTCAATGGCTAATCCATCGACTCTCACCACATCAAACCACTTTGATTCGATATAAATGAATTCTTTTTGATGTTGTTTTACATATGTAAGCGGTGTGTTTAGAAATGAGGTGCCCTCTGATTGAATCATGTCCTCGGATTCTTTGTCTACACGCTCAATATATACATCGCTAAAGCGTGCCTCTTCCTTTATTCTTGCACCCTCTAAAGGCCAATTGTGGCGCGCCGCTTCGTCATATTCAAAGTCTGTCAGCGCTTGTCCTTCTTTCAATAGATCTTGTAAGCGATTTTGTAGCGACATGGCTATGTCTCCTTTCTTCTCCTTCATGTGCGTGTATTATTTTAGCATAACTCATGAAAAGAAAGATATGACTCAGCATATGATGGTATGATAGTGTCAAAAGATACATCTCGGAGGGGTACGTTTTGCTCACAATGACACTGGCAGAAAAAATCGTAGACGAGGTCAAAAAGGTGCTGACTGAGGAAATCATCATTACACAAACAAACGGCACCATCATAGCGGCAACAGATCCAGCGCGCATTGGTCAATTTCATGAAGGGGCATATTTGACATCCTTTGAAGGACAAAAACGAATCCTTACAAAGGATGATGAGCAGCGAATGAAAGGGGTCAAAGCTGGCATCAATCTGCCTATTTATTTTAAGCAAGAGGTCATTGGTGTAATTGGGATGACAGGAAATCCTGTCCATGTCTCTCCATTTGGCGAAATATTACGAAAAATGACCGAATTGCTTATTCAAGAACATGAATTTTTTCTAGAAACAGAAACCGATGAACGGCAGCTTGAAGCGTTTGTGTTCGACTGGCTTCATCTGCCAGAGACAGCCATCGATCTCACTGAAAAAGCAGCGCGGCTTCAGCTTGATATCAATAAGCAGCGTGCGGTCGTCCTCATTGATTGTCACGATGAATCGTTTATGAAGCAGGATCAATACAAAAAAGTGAAGGAAATGCTGCATCTCACCAATCAGGAAATGATCGTCCGCTGGGGACATGCCCGCTTTTTGCTCATGCTACAAACCTCGGCAAATGACCGTGATACTTTGCGGCAGCGTCTTTTTCACATCCATGCTGCGCTCACCGCACATCCTAAGTCAAAGGTTTTGATAGGTGCGGGAAAACCTGCAGCTGGACAGATGATGAAGCAATCATTTCATCAAGCCTTTCGTGCTTTAAAAATGGCGAATGCAGATACACCGATTGTGTTTGATGAGGATTTAACACTTGAACTTTTTATAGAAGAAGTGAGTCAGGAAACAAAAGAAGTGTTCCTTGATCGAACGATTGTCCCGCTTCTCCCCTACCCTGAACTAGTGAAAACATTGCGTGTACTCATGACGTCAGATTGCTCATTGAAATATACTGCGGAAGCGATGCACGTACATATCAATACACTGCATTACAGGCTAAAACGTATCCAAGATTTAACGACACTTGATCCGAAACGCATGCAGGATGCGATGCTCTTTTATTTAGCCTTGATGCTATTAGATCATCATCCAAATAAACGAGGCGAGAAGCCCGATATTTTGTAGAATCGTCCATAGGCATGAGGCGATTCTTTTTTTATACTGAAAGAAACGGTATGTCTAATCAGTAGGAGTGAATGCGTATGTTAAATTCTGAATTTTTTAGTCAATTAAAAAAGATTGTCGGTGCGTCTCATGTACAGCGCAGTAAAGCCGATCGGCTTGCCTACTCTTATGATGCAACGCCTAATTTTCAGCATATGCCAGATGTCATCGTAAGCCCGCACGCGGCTGAGGAGATCCAGCAAATTGTTCGGCTCTGCGCCTCATATAAGGTGCCGATTGTGCCAAGAGGATCCGGTACGAACCTTTGTGCAGGCACCTGTCCGACACAAGGCGGACTTGTGATGTTGTTTACAAGAATGAACCAATTCATCGAAATTGACGAAGAAAACCTGACTGCAACGGTCCAGCCTGGTTTGATCACACAGGAACTCATTCACCAAGTAAAGGCAAGAGGCCTTTTCTATCCACCAGACCCAAGCTCGATGAAAATTTCGACGTTAGGCGGCAATATTAATGAAAATTCAGGTGGGCTCCGGGGGTTAAAATATGGTGTGACGAGAGATTATGTACTTGGACTTGAAGTGGTTCTGCCAAACGGTGACATCATCAAAACGGGCGGCAAGCTCGCAAAGGACGTGGCCGGGTATGATATGACCCGTTTATTTGTTGGATCAGAAGGAACGCTCGGAATTGTCACTGAAGCCACGCTGAAGCTTTTGCCGCTTCCAGAAACTAAACAAACGATGCTTTGTTTATATGAAAGCCTTGAGGAAGCAGCTGCATCAGTTTCGGCGATTATTGCAGAGCGTATCATCCCCGCCACGTTAGAATTTATGGATCAGCCGACACTAGAAGTCGTCGAAGACTTTGCCAAAATCGGCCTGCCGACTGACGTTCAAGCGGTGCTATTAATCGAACAGGACGGCAATCCTGAGGCTGTTTCCCGTGATATGCAAAGCATTGCAAAGGTTTGTCAGCAGCACGGTGCAAAAGAAGTGAATATCGCACACTCTGAAGAAGAAGCAAGTGCCCTTTTAACAGCGAGGCGAGCCGCTTTATCTGCCCTCGCCCGTTTAAGCCCTACGACCATTTTAGAAGATGCCACAGTGCCCCGTTCTGAAATTGCGAACATGGTGCGCGCGATCGAAGACATTGCGAGAGAGTACGACGTGAAAATCTGTACATTTGGTCATGCAGGTGACGGAAATCTGCATCCTACTTGTGCAACTGATGCAAGAAATGAAGAAGAAATGAAGCGGGTTGAAGAAGCATTTCAGGCCATTTTTGAAAAAGCAGTCTCCCTTGGTGGCACCATTACGGGTGAGCATGGTGTGGGTCTAATGAAAGCCCCCTATTTGGAGCTAAAGGTCAAAAAAGAAGGAATCGCTGCAATGAAAGCGATCAAACAAGCGCTAGATCCAGCAAATATCATGAATCCTGATAAGGTGTTTGGAAAAGCGGCAAGGAAGCGAGTGGTGGTCTCATGAATTCCTCTAAACAAACAAAGATTCAGCAAACATTTCAACAGCAAATGGACGAAAAGGAGCTGCTCAATTGCATGCGCTGCGGCTTCTGCCTCCCTTCCTGCCCTACTTATATTGAATCCGGTCAACAAGAAACGCACTCACCCCGCGGCCGAATTGCTTTAATGAAGGCGGTAAGAGACGGCGTGATTGAGCCTGATGAAGACGTCGAACATTCATTGAACCTTTGTCTTGGCTGCCGTGCATGTGAACCGGTTTGCCCCTCAGGCGTCAAATATGGACGTTTACTTGAGGATGCAAGAGACATCATTCAGCAGCACAAGAAACAATCCCTTCCTGTCAAATTTGTGAGACGTGTTGTGTTTAAAGGACTCTTTCCTTCCCAAAGCCGAATGCGTCAAGCGGCTGGACTACTGCGATTTTATCAAACCTCTGGTCTGCAAACGGCCGCCCGCAAGTCTGGCATGCTAAAGGTACTTCCGCCGCATTTACAGCTGATGGAAGAGGCCCTTCCAAAGGTGCCGCGACAACAAAAAAACCGTGCGTTAGAATACAAGGCCATTGGCACAGCAAGAAAGCGTGTCGCCTTTTTTACTGGCTGCTTAATGGACACCGTTTTTTCCAGCACAAACGAAGCGACCATCCAGCTTTTGCAGCTGGCCGGCTGTGACGTTGTCGTCCCTCCTGTTCAGACGTGCTGCGGTGCACTTCATGGTCATAGTGGAGAAAAAGAGCAAGCGAAAGAGCTAGCAAGGCGGAATATTGAAGCATTTGAGGAGGTTGAGGCAGATGCCATTGTCATGAATGCGGGCGGATGTGGTGCCTTTTTAAGTGATTATGATCATTTACTAAAGGATGATCCGTCTTTTCAAAAGCGAGGTGAAGCCTTCTCACAGAAAATCACGGATATATCAGACATTCTCGTGGAGCTGGAATTTCACGGCCGTACGCCGCTTGCTTTGCCAGAGCAAGTCATCACCTATCAAGATTCCTGTCATTTGCGGAACGGAATGGGTGTACAGCAAACGCCAAGGGTGCTCATGAAGGCAATTCAAGGGGTATCATTTAAAGAAATGAAGGATGCCGACCGCTGCTGCGGATCCGCCGGAATTTATAATATCTTGCAGCCACAAATGTCGATGCAAATTTTAGATCATAAAATGACAGAAGCTAGTCAAACAGCTGCGACTGCGATTGTCACGTCCAATCCAGGCTGCCAGCTGCAAATGGCAGCAGGTATCAAACGTTCAGGACAATCGAACAGCATGCGTGCTGTTCATCTCGTAGATTTTTTATTAGAAGCGGTTCAATATGGAAAAGAAGCGTCCAGCACATCAAGCTGAACGCTTTTTTCATGCATATCTTCCGGCAATTGGTTGGATAATAGAGGCAAATTGCGGAAGGAGATGGTTCAAGTGCTGAAGAAAAACAAACAACATCAAAAAGACCCAAATTCAGTATTTGAGGCATTGTCACGTTCCTCTGATTTTACAAACGAGTTGTCACGAAGTGAAGGGTTTCTTTATCGAATTTCTTTTTTTCGTTCTTTAATTAATGGGCATCTACTCCATGAACAAATTTTGCCCTGCATGAAAGAATTACATCTCACCCCTACTCTTGAGGAGCTGAAAGAACGAATTCCCATTGAACAGTCCGTCATCACGACCGATCTTCAGGAAGTGGAAAAAGCGCTTCATTTAGGTAACTTGGCCATTCGGCTCGAAACGGATTGGGGCAAAGCGCTTCTGATCCCGATTGAAGAAAAGAAAGGCAGACAAGTAGGTCCGCCCGAGATAGAATTTGGCATTATTAGTGCACAGGAAGCATTTGTGGAGGTTTTGGATACCAATTTAAATTTGGTCAGACGGCGGCTGCCGACACCGAACCTGAAAGTGTCAGAAAAGACGGTTGGCACGCTTTCGCAAACAAAAGTAGCGGTGTTATATATTGAAGAGATTGCTAATCCGACAAACATTGAAACCGTTCTCCAGCGTATTGAAGACATTGATTTTGATCAAATTTTAGATGCAAATTACCTTGCACAGATGCTTTATGATGTGTCCAATACGATCTTTCCGTTGTTTTTAAATACAGAAAGACCCGACCGCGTCTCTTCAGGTTTATCAGAAGGGAAAATTGCCATATTAGTGGATGGCTCGCCTCATGTCTTGCTTGCCCCGACGATTTTACTTGAGTATTTTTCCACTATGGAAGACTACAATATGTCGTGGATTGCGGCTTCTTGCTTTAGGCTGTTACGCATATTTGCTGTGATATTTTCCATTTTTGCGACACCTTTATATGTAGCCGTTTTAACGTTTCATTATGAGCTAATTCCAAAAGACTTATTAGAAACCATTGTGGCCTCCCGCTATCTTGTTCCATTTCCTCCAATCATTGAGGCGCTATTTTTAGAGATTTCGATTGAATTACTAAGAGAAGCGGGTTCAAGGCTTCCGGCTAAAGTCGGTCAGACGCTCGGGATTGTTGGAGGGATTGTCATTGGACAGGCTGCTGTGGCAGCAGGATTAACAAGTAATATTTTACTCATTATTGTTGCCCTTTCTGCTCTTGCCTCATTTGTCACCCCTATTTACAAAATGGGCAGTGCCATTCGGCTGCTGAGATTTCCCTTTCTACTTGCGGCACAGGTGTGGGGTGCATTAGGTATTGCAGTGATGGGATCATTCCTTCTCACCCATTTAATGAAATTAACGTCTATTGGACGTCCGTATCTAGAGCCTATTTTTCCGCTGCGCCTGACAGATCTAAAGGGCAGTTTGATTCGCCCTCAGCTTCGTTTTTTGAATAAAAGACCGGAAAATTTACGCCCGAAAAATGAAACCATCCATCGGCAAAAGCCTAAGCAAGGCCGTAAGGGGAAAAATGATTTTTATGAATAAGGAAGTGAAAGCATGAGTTCTTCTTCTGTAAAAGAGAAATTTCAAGTTTCCCCTTTTTTTGTGTTTTTTCTCGTTAATGCTAATCAAGTTGGTGTTGGCATTTTAAACTTTCAAACAAACCTTGTTCGTTCTATGAATAATGATGGATGGATCGCCATTCTGATTTCTGGCTTCAGTGTCAATGTCATGATCTTTCTTATGTACATGATGTTTAAAAAGGCCCCTTCGGATGAATTTGGTGATATCACGCAATATGTATTTGGCAAGTGGGTTGGGCAATTATTCAACATTCTCTATATCTTATATTTTGCTTCTTTGTCGTTGACCGTTCTCGTCCATTATATGGATGTGATCCATGTATGGCTGTTTAAAGAAATTCCTGGTCTATTGTTTGCGTCTGTACTTCTGCTGCTCGTGTATTACATTCATACCGGCGGGTTTAGAACGATTGCTGGATGGGCATTTTTTAGTATTGTACTGACGTATTGGATGACGTTTATTTGTTTTTATGCCATGAAATATAGTCACATTCGTTTCATGTTCCCGATGTTTGATCATACATTTTCGCAGCTGTTGATGGGAGTCAAAGATGCTTCATTATCCATGTTTGGTTTTGGCACACTGCTTGTCTATTATCCCTTTATTAAACATGCGCAGACGTCTCAAAAATTTGCTCACATGGGGGCATTATTTACGACATGCTTAAATTTACTCGTCTTTCTCGTCTCCATTGCGTATTACTCAAGTGCTCAGCTTAAATTAACAAAATGGCCGACGTTAACGTTAACAAGCATTGTGAAGCTCCCGTTTATCCAACGCTTTGAATTTATCGAAGTGTCTCTTTGGCTGCTTTTAATCATTCCGAATATCGCGATTCCACTGTGGGCCGCGAGCCGAATGGCAAAACAAGTGCTTCATACAAGCCAGCGCGTCACGTTCATCGCGCTCAGCATCCTCATTCTGGTCATGTTTTCATTTTTTACGGGGGCGACTTCTTTTGAAACATTTAACCAATGGGTGGAATATAGCGGATACTTTCTTGTATATGGCTTGATTGTCTGTATGGTTATTGGACTGATGTTGAAAAAAAGGTGGGTGAAAAAACGAGCATGAAACGTTATATACTCACGGGTCTCATGTTGTTTAGTCTCTTCTTAACTAGCTGTGCACAGCCTCGCCTTTTAGATGAATTAAATATCTCTCAGGCGGCAGGATTTGATTTAATCGAAGATGGAGAAATGAAGGGCTTCTTTGTCTTCCCTGTCTTTAAAAGTGAGGAGCAAGGAAGTTATCAAATATTAAGCGCAAGGTCAAATACCATTAGTAATATTCAGTTTCTCGTATCAGAAAAATCACCTTTTCCAGTCGTCATGGGTCAGGTGCTCGTTATTTTAGTCAGTGAAAAATTAGCAAAGGAAGTCGGCATGATCGATTTAATGAATTACATTTATCGTGATCCTATCATTGGTTCACGCCAAGTGTTTGCGATTGTAGGCGGAGAAGTTGAAGA
This sequence comes from Bacillus sp. FSL W8-0920, assembly GCF_038593215.1. NCBI lineage: Bacteria > Bacillati > Bacillota > Bacilli > Caryophanales > Bacillaceae > Bacillus > Bacillus sp. FSL W8-0920. The sequence goes on from NZ_CP151974.1 coordinate 1,897,349, forward strand.
TTTATTATATACAAAAATGAATCAAACGAACTTAAATATAGGTGTGTATCTCTCTGATCTGTTGTCCCAAAATATGCGAAATGGCAATCAACCTGTCACTAATCAGCATATTTTCATGAATCAGATGCTGGCAAAAGGAGTCGATGCTTACCTGCCTTACATCAAGAAAACTAGCAACGCCATTAAAGTCACAGGAGTTGCTCTGTTTGATCAGGAAAAAATGGTCGGTCATATCCCTGGAGAAGACACGTTCACATTTAAAGCGATGATTGAAAATCATAAAAATGGTATCTACGAGTTTCAATTGGCTGATCAAGAAAAGACCCATGTCGTCATTGAAAATATCAAATCACATGTGTCCTACCAGATCAAACCAACGAATAACCTAACAAAAAAGCCTCATATCACGATTGATATCAAGCTGAAGGGCGAATTAAAAGAATTCATGAAATCCAAGAAAATTGATAAACCGAATATATTGGACCATGTCGAAAAAGAAGTTGAAAAACGTGTCGCCCAGCAAGGACAAGACCTTGTTCAGTCCTTTAAAAAGCAACATATTGATCCGCTTGGGCTAGGCTTAAGGTATCGATCAAAAGACAAAGCTATGACACCAGAAAAATGGAAGGAAATCTATCCTGATGCGGATGTACAAGTTAAATGCCATATGAAAATTGTGCAAACTGGTGTCAGTCAATAAAGGAGTTGGAAATTATTCGAAAATATCTTCTTTGTTGTTCAATATGGTAGACACGTTCGTTTTGACTCTTGGAACGCAGTCTTTTTGAAGATAGTCATTTAACGTGTTCTCTACTTCACTTTTATCTGTGTGAAGGATCTTAGGTGAACATTGTTCCACAAGGACCGGTCTATTCCCTTTAGCACAGTGTGTCATTGTTTCAAGGGCAATTAAACTGAAAGGTCTTCCTTTGTCTAGCCATGTTTTCATTCTATCCCAGGTTGGACAGCTTAAAGCTGCCAGCCTTCCCCAATGAACGTGAAAATGAGTGCAAGTGACCTCCATCCAATTTAATACTTTGTTAGAGTGGAAACGGTACAGACAGATAAAAGCAGCTGTCGGTAATTCTTTTTCACTGATCGATTTCAATTTCTCTATCACATGTTGTAAACCTTCATCTTCGGGCAAACTGCTGGCCGCTGCCCAAGAAAGTGGATAAAGAAATTCTTCGTCAGCCTGATTCACCAGTTCCCTTACCCACCCAGCGGCAGATGTACCTAAAACATCAGCCACGATTTCTAACATGCGTGATTTCACTTCGATATGCTGAGTTTCCTCAAACCGGCTTTGAACAGAGTCTAAGGTCCTTTGCTGATCATGCTGTTTCAGCGCATCAATGACATCATCCTCAAGAAACCACCTAGTAATTGAGAAGTCTATTAAAGACGCCAAATCTTGCCGCACGTCTTGTAATGTGGGGGCTTTATCTTCTTTGGTGACGATGACACCATGCAAAGCCTGTCCATCCTCTCCATAAAAGTCATCATGCAGTAAAAATTGTTTAGGAGAATGGAGAACGGCTAAGTTATACCATTCAATCGGTCGTAAAGAATTGTTGATTAGTCTCTTGTGACACGGCTGACATAATTGATAAGGTTGTTTCGGTTCATCAGTATCTTCTACCACATTCATTGCGTTTTTTTGACAGGCTTCACATAAGACGACTTTTTCCACTCCATTCACTTCCTTTGAATCTAATCTTCATCCTTTACATCTGGATCTTCAGGAATCGGTTCATTTAAAATCTCTTGGACGAGCTCTTTGTATTGTTCAAGCTGCTTCATATGCGTTTGAAACTGTCCTTGATAAATGAGATATGATTCTCCGTCAAATACAAAACGGATCTTTTTTTGCTGAATTAATTTCTCAATATACGCCTCTGATACTTCTAAGTATTCAGCTGTTTCTTCGATTGTTAAATACATGTTAATGCACCACCCGTTCGTTTCATCTAACAAATTATATCATGATCTGTTGAAAAAAACGGAAGCCGCCTGTTCATATTTTCTTTCCTGATATCATGATAACAAGTGTTCAGCAAGTAGATCGTCTAGGTGCGAGCAAATATGGTATGATAAAGTTTGCTAGATGGGCGTTTTTCGGTTTGACCTTCAGAGAGGTAAGCGGAAAGCAGACTCATGAGAGAAACAAAACAAGCATAGGCTTTTATATGGATGCTTGAAGAAAATTCGTATTTAAAGGCAGAGTGAAATGAATGGGAACCTTGTTTAATGAAATTTTAACTTGGCTGACAAGCCTTGGTTATGTAGGTGTAGCACTAGGTCTGATGATTGAAATCATTCCGAGCGAAATTGTTCTTGCTTATGGCGGATATATGGTGTCAACAGGAACAATCGGTTTTGTTGGAGCTGTTATCGCCGGCGTCATCGGAGGTACGCTCGCACAGTGTTTTATATACTGGATCGGTCTTTATGGCGGAAGACCTTTTTTAACAAAGTACGGAAAATACTTATTCATCCATGAACATCATATCGCCACTGCAGAGCGCTGGTTTGATCGATATGGAACCGGTGTGGTGTTTACAGCGCGCTTTATTCCTATTGTCCGCCATGCCATCTCCATTCCAGCCGGTATTGCCAAAATGCCTTTTTTGAAATTTGTCCTCTTGACAGGACTAGCAGCCATCCCTTGGTCGATCTTATTTATCTATCTCGGTATGCAGCTTGGGACAAAGTGGGACCACATTCAAAGTGTTGCTCACGCTTATACCACTCCTATTATGGCCATTGCGATTGTCCTAATCGTTCTCTATTTCGTCTTAAAAAAAATTCGTACGAACCGAAAACGGACAATCTAATGAAAAGCGCCTTCCACTGATCTAGTGAAAGGCGTTTTTTCTATGAGTGTAAGGATTGTTTTTTCATATATTGAGATAATTCCATAATCATTGCACCCATTCTCTCAAGTGACGGGGCGAGAATCCGGTCAATTCCCTCTTCTTTTAAAGCTTCAGCTGTGACTTTTCCAACAGCTACTGCCAGTACGGGCTGCTCGAATAGCGCTTGGAGTTCTTCTTTTCTTCCCCATTTTGCCGCTAGTGTGAAAAAGGCGTGCACCTGAACAGCGGTTGTAAAACAGACGGCTTGGACTTTTCCATCTTTCATTTCTTGAAGCAATGTTTCTGCGGCTTCTGGTTCAGGTGGTGTATGCTGATAAGGTAAAAGCGGCAATACATCTGCCCCTTTGTCATGTAAAAACTTCATGAGAGCCGGAGCGTTTTCTCCGTGCAGCTGCACCATGACACGTTTGCCTTGAAACTCTTTGCCTTCAAGCTTTGAGATTAGGTCACGCACCGTTCCATCTTCATCAGATACGTCTGGCTGAATTCCGCGTTTTTTGAGTGCAGCATAGGTTTTGTATCCTCTTGAAGCAATCTGTGCATTTGATAGAATGTGCATAAATTCTTCCCCTAAATGAAGCTCTTCTGCACTCTCAATTAATGTATCAGTCCCGACACCCGTTGTTAAAATCACCCAATCGACGCCTTTTTTCACAAAGGTTTCAATGCCTGGTTTTAACTCCTCTTTGGCTAAAAATACGGTTCCTTGAAGAGAACGAATAACGGCTTGTCCCCCTTGCTTTTCGACAAGTGTACGCATTTCTTCTGTTTTTCTCGTTCCACAAATGGCAATCGTTTTTCCAGCTAAGCCTTTACTCAATTTTATCCCTCTTTTTCTATCACATTTGATATGTATTAAATATAGATTTATTTGGAAGACGTTGCAAGTGTCTACTAAAAAAGAGCTTGACGTTTCGGTCTAATTCGAGTATCTTTTGTAAGTGCAAATTGTAGGAGGTCATTATGGAAAAACAGAATGTTCAAGCTTATCGATTATCAATTGCAGACCCAACACCACTTGGTTTGTTTGGTTTAGCAATGGTGACGCTCGTTGCGTCCTCACAAAAACTAGGAATTACAGATGGCACTTCCCTTATTTTACCTTGGGCTATCTTCCTTGGAGGCATCGCGCAGCTGATCGCGTCCATACAAGATTCAAAGCATCAAAATATTTTTGGAGCCACTGCCTTTGGCGCATTCGGTCTTTTTTGGATGGGCGTTGGTACGACTTGGCTCATTCAAGCGGGCGTTTTTGGGAAAACGCTTGCGGAAGCAGCAGATCCAAAACAACTAGGTTTTGCGTTTATCGGATATTTAATTTTCAGCTTGTTTATGACGATTGGTGCAATGGAAACACATAAAGTATTATTTTTGATTTTCGTCTTTATTGATTTCTTATTCCTTGGTCTTTCCCTAAGCTCATTTGGTGTGATGTACGATGTGACTCATACCATTGCCGGTATTGCAGAATTGATCATTTCCCTGCTTTCTTTTTATGGTTCAGCAGCAGTTGTGCTCAATACTCATTTTGGCCGTACTGTACTGCCAATTGGACAACCATTTCGTATTTTTACAAAAGCATAAGTAAAAAAAGAACTGCTTTGTGCAGTTCTTTTTTATGTTTATTTTTCTTGTGCCTCTTGGAAGATCTCGCTGATGATTTCATATGAACGCATTCTTTCTTGATGGTCAAACATATCCGAATTAATCATCACTTCGTCTGCTTGAGTAGCTTCAACAAAGGCTTCCAATTCTTTTTTCACCTTTTCTTTATCCCCGATCATTGTCGAACTTAATTGTTCATCCACCATCGCTTTTTCATATGGACTCCAAAGGCCGTCCATACTGTCGACAGGCGCTTTGAGTTTTCCTGGAGTATTTCGAATGAGACTCAAAAACCGCTGATAATGAGAGGTTGCCAAATATTCAGCCCGCTCTGTTTGATCTGCAGCAAAAGCTGTCACCCCCACCATGGCATAAGGCTCTTTCAACACATCAGAAGGTCTAAATGACTGTCTATACAACTCTAAAGCAGGAATTGTATTTTTAGGTGAAAAATGTGCCGCAAAGGCAAATGGCAATCCAAGCTCTCCTGCAAGTCTTGCGCTAAAACCGCTTGAACCAAGCAGCCAAATCGGAATGTTTAGACCCTCTCCCGGAACGGCTCTTACATGTTTTTTGACCTGTCCGGTTGGTTTAAAATATTGCCGAAGTTCTTCTAGCTGCTCAGGGAAATCTTCTCCATTATGAAGATTACGTCTAAGCGCCCTTGCCGTTAACTGATCTGTCCCTGGTGCTCTGCCAAGACCTAAATCAATTCTCCCCGGATATAATGTCTCAAGTGTGCCGAATTGTTCAGCAATGACAAGTGAAGAGTGGTTTGGCAGCATAATTCCACCAGATCCTACTCGAATTTTTTCGGTTCCGCCAGCAATATACCCAATTAAAACGGACGTTGCTGAACTTGCAACACCTTCCATATTATGGTGTTCTGCCAGCCAGTATCTATGATAACCCCACTTCTCCGCCTTTTTTGCTAAATCCATACTATGTTCAAAAGATTCCTTAATGGAGCCCCCTTCTGTCACAGAGGATAAATTTAAAACGGAATAAGCTGTACGCTGTAAAACTGATTGACTCATAAATGATGTCCCCATTTCTGTCAAAAATCATACTAGTTTCATACTTTCAACACCATAACATAAAATCATCAAACATTTAAATGATTTGATTCGATGATTTTCGAAATGATGATTTTCTAGGTTTTACTTCCAATTTAAAAATTTGCACATAGAATGAAATATCAATTTTAGGAGATGGGCAATTTGTACAATCAATTCGATCACAAATGTCCCTTTTGCGGTAAATATCATGAACAGCCTCATTACAAAAGATCACGTCATGACCGTTCTCAAAGAAGAGACTGTCCATTTATCAAACAAGAACTTTCGAAACAAAATAGACCTCAAGGAAATCCTCTCTGTCACAGTGCAAAAGGAGAAAAACAATCAAAACCAATTCAAAGGGTTGGACGAAGAGGTCCCGCTGGGCCTATAGGACCCACCGGACCTGCTGGCGCTACTGGGGCAACCGGTGCAACGGGAGCCACCGGAAATACTGGTCCAACTGGAGTTACTGGTGTAACTGGAGATACCGGACCAACTGGAGACACTGGTCCGACCGGAGTTACTGGTGCCACTGGTGATACCGGTCCAACCGGAGTTACTGGACCTACTGGTGCCACTGGTCCAACCGGAGTTACTGGACCAACAGGACCAACTGGTGTAACCGGAGCTACCGGCCCTACTGGACCAACTGGTGTAACCGGAGATACCGGTCCAACTGGAGACACTGGTGCGACCGGAGTTACTGGACCTACTGGTGCCACTGGTCCAACCGGAGTTACTGGACCTACTGGTGCCACTGGTCCAACCGGAGATACCGGTCCAACTGGAGACACTGGTGCGACTGGAGATACCGGACCTACTGGAGACACTGGTCCAACCGGAGTTACTGGACCTACTGGTGCCACTGGTCCAACCGGAGTTACTGGACCAACAGGACCAACTGGTGTAACCGGAGATACCGGCCCTACTGGTGCCACTGGTGTAACCGGAGCTACTGGTCCTACTGGACCAACAGGTGTAACCGGAGATACCGGTCCTACTGGAGCCACTGGAGCTACCGGAGATACCGGTCCTACTGGTGCCACTGGTGATACTGGTGTAACTGGTCCAACCGGAGATACTGGCCCTACTGGTGCAACTGGAGCTACCGGCCCTACTGGTGCAACTGGAGCTACCGGCCCTACTGGTCCAACCGGAGTTACTGGAGCCACTGGTGATACCGGACCTACTGGAGACACTGGTGCGACCGGAGTTACTGGTGCCACTGGTGATACTGGTCCAACCGGAGTTACTGGACCTACTGGAGACACTGGTCCAACCGGAGATACTGGACCTACTGGAGACACTGGTCCAACCGGAGCTACCGGTCCTACTGGAGACACTGGTCCAACCGGAGCTACCGGTCCTACTGGAGACACTGGTGCGACTGGAGCTACCGGCCCTACTGGTCCAACCGGAGTTACTGGAGCCACTGGTGCGACCGGACCTACTGGTGCCACTGGTCCAACCGGAGCTACCGGTCCAACGGGAGCTACTGGTGCAGGGTTAACAGGTATTGAAGCGTTTGATCCGGTAATCAGCCCTACTTACCAAGTAGGGCAAGTAGTGACCTTTAATGGCAGTACGTATGTAGTAAATACTGCACCACCGACAGGTACACCAGATACTTCCCCAGACTACACATTACTGGCTGCAGCAGGATCAACTGGTGATACTGGACCAACAGGTGTAACTGGAGCTACCGGACCTACTGGTGCCACTGGTCCAACCGGAGATACTGGACCTACTGGAGACACTGGTCCAACCGGAGATACCGGTCCTACTGGAGACACTGGTCCAACCGGAGATACTGGTCCAACTGGACCAACAGGTGTAACCGGAGATACCGGTCCTACTGGTGCAACTGGTGCAACTGGAGCTACCGGACCTACTGGAGTTACTGGTGCCACTGGTGATACTGGTCCAACCGGAGATACTGGTCCAACTGGACCAACAGGTGTAACCGGAGCTACCGGTCCTACTGGAGCCACTGGTGCGACCGGAGTTACTGGCCCTACTGGAGACACTGGTCCAACCGGAGATACTGGCCCTACTGGAGACACTGGTCCAACCGGAGATACCGGTCCTACTGGAGACACTGGTCCAACCGGAGATACTGGTCCAACTGGACCAACAGGTGTAACCGGAGATACCGGTCCTACTGGTGCAACTGGTGCAACTGGAGCTACCGGCCCTACTGGTCCAACCGGAGTTACTGGACCTACTGGAGCCACTGGTCCAACCGGAGATACTGGACCTACTGGAGACACTGGTCCAACCGGAGTTACTGGTGCCACTGGTGCCACTGGTGATACTGGTCCAACCGGAGATACCGGTCCAACGGGAGCTACTGGTGCAGGGTTAACAGGTATTGAAGCGTTTGATTCGGTAATCAGCCCTACTTACCAAGTAGGGCAAGTAGTGACCTTTAATGGCAGTACGTATGTAGTAAATACTGCACCACCGACAGGTACACCAGATACTTCCCCAGACTACACATTACTGGCTGCAGCAGGATCAACTGGTGATACTGGACCAACAGGTGTAACTGGAGCTACCGGACCTACTGGAGTTACTGGTGCCACTGGTGATACTGGTCCAACCGGAGATACTGGTCCAACTGGACCAACAGGTGTAACCGGAGATACCGGTCCTACTGGTGCCACTGGTGCAACTGGAGCTACCGGACCTACTGGAGTTACTGGTGCCACTGGTGATACTGGTCCAACCGGAGATACTGGTCCAACTGGACCAACAGGTGTAACCGGAGCTACCGGTCCTACTGGAGCCACTGGTGCGACCGGAGTTACTGGCCCTACTGGAGACACTGGTCCAACCGGAGATACTGGCCCTACTGGAGACACTGGTCCAACCGGAGATACCGGTCCTACTGGAGACACTGGTCCAACCGGAGATACTGGTCCAACTGGACCAACAGGTGTAACCGGAGCTACCGGTCCTACTGGAGACACTGGTGCGACCGGAGTTACTGGTGCCACTGGTGATACTGGTCCAACTGGACCAACAGGTGTAACCGGAGCTACCGGTCCAACTGGAGCCACTGGTGCGACCGGAGTTACTGGCCCTACTGGAGACACTGGTCCAACCGGAGATACTGGCCCTACTGGAGACACTGGTCCAACCGGAGATACCGGACCTACTGGAGCCACTGGTCCAACCGGAGATACTGGACCTACTGGTGCCACTGGTCCAACCGGAGTTACTGGACCTACTGGAGCCACTGGTCCAACCGGAGCTACCGGTCCTACTGGAGCCACTGGTCCAACCGGAGATACTGGACCTACTGGAGCCACTGGTCCAACCGGAGTTACTGGTCCAACTGGAGTTACTGGTGTAACCGGAGATACCGGACCTACTGGAGCCACTGGTGCGACCGGAGTTACTGGTGCCACTGGTGATACTGGTCCAACCGGAGATACTGGTGCAACTGGTGCAACTGGAGCTACCGGCCCTACTGGTCCAACCGGAGTTACTGGTGTAACCGGAGCTACCGGTCCTACTGGAGACACTGGTGCGACCGGAGTTACTGGTCCAACCGGAGTTACTGGACCTACTGGAGACACTGGTCCAACCGGAGATACTGGACCTACTGGAGACACTGGTCCAACCGGAGTTACTGGAGCCACTGGTGCGACCGGACCTACTGGTGCCACTGGTGCCACTGGTCCAACCGGAGATACCGGTCCAACGGGAGCTACTGGTGCAGGGTTAACAGGTATTGAAGCGTTTGATCCGGTAATCAGCCCTACTTACCAAGTAGGGCAAGTAGTGACCTTTAATGGCAGTACGTATGTAGTAAATACTGCACCACCGACAGGTACACCAGATACTTCCCCAGACTACACATTACTGGCTGCAGCAGGATCAACTGGTGATACTGGACCAACAGGTGTAACTGGAGCTACCGGACCTACTGGAGTTACTGGTGCCACTGGTGATACTGGTCCAACCGGAGATACTGGTCCAACTGGACCAACAGGTGTAACCGGAGCTACCGGTCCTACTGGAGCCACTGGTGCGACCGGAGTTACTGGCCCTACTGGAGACACTGGTCCAACCGGAGATACTGGCCCTACTGGAGACACTGGTCCAACCGGAGATACCGGTCCTACTGGAGACACTGGTCCAACCGGAGATACTGGTCCAACTGGACCAACAGGTGTAACCGGAGATACCGGTCCTACTGGTGCAACTGGTGCAACTGGAGCTACCGGACCTACTGGAGTTACTGGTGCCACTGGTGATACTGGTCCAACCGGAGATACTGGTCCAACTGGACCAACAGGTGTAACCGGAGATACCGGTCCTACTGGTGCCACTGGTGCAACTGGAGCTACCGGACCTACTGGAGTTACTGGTGCCACTGGTGATACTGGTCCAACCGGAGATACTGGTCCAACTGGACCAACAGGTGTAACCGGAGCTACCGGTCCTACTGGAGCCACTGGTGCGACCGGAGTTACTGGCCCTACTGGAGACACTGGTCCAACCGGAGATACTGGCCCTACTGGAGACACTGGTCCAACCGGAGATACCGGTCCTACTGGAGACACTGGTCCAACCGGAGATACTGGTCCAACTGGACCAACAGGTGTAACCGGAGATACCGGTCCTACTGGTGCAACTGGTGCAACTGGAGCTACCGGCCCTACTGGTCCAACCGGAGTTACTGGACCTACTGGAGCCACTGGTCCAACCGGAGATACTGGACCTACTGGAGACACTGGTCCAACCGGAGTTACTGGTGCCACTGGTGCCACTGGTGATACTGGTCCAACCGGAGATACCGGTCCAACGGGAGCTACTGGTGCAGGGTTAACAGGTATTGAAGCGTTTGATTCGGTAATCAGCCCTACTTACCAAGTAGGGCAAGTAGTGACCTTTAATGGCAGTACGTATGTAGTAAATACTGCACCACCGACAGGTACACCAGATACTTCCCCAGACTACACATTACTGGCTGCAGCAGGATCAACTGGTGATACTGGACCAACAGGTGTAACTGGAGCTACCGGACCTACTGGAGTTACTGGTGCCACTGGTGATACTGGTCCAACCGGAGATACTGGTCCAACTGGATCAACAGGTGTAACCGGAGCTACCGGTCCTACTGGAGACACTGGTCCAACCGGAGATACTGGACCTACTGGAGACACTGGTCCAACCGGAGATACTGGTCCAACTGGACCAACTGGTGTAACCGGAGCTACCGGTCCTACTGGTGCCACTGGTCCAACCGGAGATACTGGACCTACTGGTGCCACTGGTCCAACCGGAGATACCGGTCCTACTGGAGCCACTGGTCCGACCGGAGTTACTGGTGATACTGGACCAACAGGTGTAACTGGAGATACCGGATCTACTGGAGACACTGGTGCAACTGGTGATACTGGTGTAACTGGTCCAACCGGAGATACTGGCCCTACTGGTGCCACTGGTGCAACTGGAGCTACCGGCCCTACTGGTCCAACCGGAGTTACTGGTGCCACTGGTGATACTGGTCCAACCGGAGATACTGGTCCAACTGGACCAACAGGTGTAACCGGAGCTACCGGTCCTACTGGAGACACTGGTCCAACCGGAGATACTGGACCTACTGGAGACACTGGTCCAACCGGAGTTACTGGACCTACTGGTGCCACTGGTCCAACCGGAGTTACTGGACCTACTGGAGACACTGGTCCAACCGGAGTTACTGGACCTACTGGTGCCACTGGTCCAACCGGAGTTACTGGACCTACTGGTGCCACTGGTGCGACCGGAGTTACTGGTGATACTGGTCCAACTGGTGCAACTGGAGCGACCGGCCCTACTGGAGCTACTGGTGCAACTGGAGCTACTGGTGCAACTGGTGCGACCGGCCTTACTGGAGCTACTGGTGCGACCGGAGCGACCGGCCCTACTGGAGCTACTGGTGCAACTGGTGCGACCGGCCTTACTGGAGCTACTGGTGCGACCGGAGCTACTGGAGCTACTGGACCAACAGGTGTAACCGGAGCTACCGGTCCAACGGGAGTCACTGGTGCCACCGGAGCGACCGGTCCAACCGGAGATACTGGACCAACCTCACAAATTTTCTTTGACCAAACAGCAACACAGCAGCAAGTATTTCCTCCGTTGAATTCAGAAATAACAGTACTCACTCTTACAGTTCCTGTAACAAGTGGTCAAAGAGTAAAGATTGACCTATCAGCAAATATTACAGCTAACACTACAGCGAATTATAGTATAAGTGGAAATACTCGATTAAGGAGAAACGGAACATTGTTAACAGAAGTTCCTTTCTTTAGATCAGGATCAGGCGCAGGGGCACAAAGCTTTGTAGTTTCCACCACTTTCGTTGATACTGTAACTAGTACGGGTAATAATGTATATACTGTTAATATCATTATTACAGCACAGTCAAATATAACAACAGTTAACACAGATACTCGAGCTGCAAATGCTGTAAGATATGTATAAACAAAACGCATAAAGGCTTTGGCCTTTATGCGTTAAGGCTGTCGAAAAAATCTAGACAGCTTTATTTTTTTCCTTAAAGTTTCCATTCCCCCATTTTATAATAGAGAAAGCAACACCTTCCATATTATGGTGTTCCGCCAGCCAGTATCTATGATAACCCCACTTCTCCGCCTTTTTTGCTAAATCTATACTATGTTCAAAAGATTCCTTAATAGTGCCTCCTTCTGTCACAGAGGATAAATTTACATAAAACAATTTAACTTTTAAATAATTTGATTCGATGAACTTCGAAATAAAAATATCATTTAACTTAATTTCGCTTTTTAAATTTCCACATAGAATAAAATATTAACTTGTAGGAGATGGGGAATTTGTATAATCAGTACGACAACAAATGTCCCTTTTGCGGAAAAAAGCATGATTGGCAACCTCATTACAGAAAATCTCGTCACGATAGACCTCTATTTGATGACTGCCCTCTTCTTAAACGAGAATGTAAAAAGAACAAAGTTGTTAAACATCACAGCACTTGTGCTAAAGCAAAAGGACGGAAAAAAACAAATAATAAAATTGTAAAAAGAGGTCCTACTGGTGCAACCGGAGATACCGGTCCTACTGGAGCCACTGGTCCGACCGGAGTTACTGGTGCCACTGGTGATACTGGCCCTACTGGTGCCACTGGTCCAACCGGAGATACTGGTGCAGGGTTAACAGGTATTGAAGCGTTTGATCCGGTAATCAGCCCTACTTACCAAGTAGGGCAAGTAGTGACCTTTAATGGCAGTACGTATGTAGTAAATACTGCACCACCGACAGGTACACCAGATACTTCCCCAGACTACACATTACTGGCTGCAGCAGGATCAACTGGTGATACGGGAGCCACCGGAGATACCGGTCCTACTGGAGTTACTGGTGTAACTGGAGATACCGGCCCTACTGGAGTTACTGGTGCAACCGGAGGTACCGGCTCTACTGGAGCTACTGGGGCCACCGGAGGTACCGGCTCTACTGGACCAACAGGTGCAACCGGAGTTACCGGCTCTACTGGAGCTACTGGGGCCACCGGAGATACCGGTCCTACTGGACCAACAGGTGCAACCGGAGGTACCGGTCCTACTGGAGACACTGGTGCGACCGGAGTTACCGGCTCTACTGGAGCCACCGGAGATACCGGTTCTACTGGAGTTACTGGTGTAACTGGACCAACAGGTGCAACCGGAGTTACCGGCCTTACTGGGGCCACTGGGGCAACCGGAGTTACCGGTCCTACTGGACCAACAGGTGCAACCGGAGTTACCGGTTCTACTGGAGCCACCGGAGATACCGGTCCTACTGGAGACACTGGTGCAACCGGAGTTACCGGCCCTACTGGTCCTACTGGTGTAACCGGAGATACCGGCTCTACTGGAGCTACTGGGGCCACCGGAGATACCGGTCCTACTGGAGACACTGGTGCAACCGGAGTTACCGGTTCTACTGGAGTTACTGGTGTAACTGGAGATACCGGTCCTACAGGTGCAACCGGAGTTACCGGCCTTACTGGGGCCACTGGGGCCACCGGAGGTACCGGTCCTACTGGACCAACAGGTGCAACCGGAGTTACCGGTTCTACTGGAGCCACCGGAGATACCGGTTCTACTGGAGTTACTGGTGTAACTGGAGGTACCGGCTCTACTGGAGCTACTGGGGCCACCGGAGATACCGGTCCTACTGGAGACACTGGTGCAACCGGAGTTACCGGTTCTACTGGAGTTACTGGTGTAACTGGACCAACAGGTGCAACCGGAGTTACCGGTCCTACTGGAGTTACTGGTGTAACTGGAGATACCGGTCCTACAGGTGCAACCGGAGTTACCGGTCCTACTGGAGTTACTGGTGTAACTGGAGATACCGGTCCTACAGGTGCAACCGGAGTTACCGGCTCTACTGGACCAACAGGTGCAACCGGAGTTACCGGCTCTACAGGTGCAACCGGAGTTACCGGTCCTATTGGACCAACAGGTGCAACCGGAGTTACCGGTCCTACTGGAGCCACTGGGGCCACCGGAGATACCGGCTCTACTGGCTCAACGGGAGCCACCGGAGATACCGGGCCTACTGGAGCCACTGGTGCAACCGGAGTTACCGGTTCTACTGGAGTTACTGGTGTAACTGGAGATACCGGCCCTACTGGAGTTACTGGTGCAACCGGAGGTACCGGTCCTACTGGAGTTACTGGTGCAACCGGAGGTACCGGTCCTACTGGAGCCACTGGGGCCACCGGAGTTACCGGCTCTACTGGAGCTACTGGGGCCACCGGAGTTACCGGCTCTACTGGAGCTACTGGGGCAACCGGAGATACCGGTTCTACTGGAGCTACTGGGGCAACCGGAGTTACCGGTTCTACTGGAGTTACTGGTGTAACTGGAGGTACCGGCCCTACTGGTCCTACTGGTGTAACCGGAGATACCGGCTCTACTGGAGCTACTGGGGCAACCGGAGATACCGGTTCTACTGGAGCTACTGGGGCAACCGGAGATACCGGTTCTACTGGAGTTACTGGTGTAACTGGAGATACCGGCCCTACTGGAGTTACTGGTGTAACCGGAGTTACCGGCTCTACTGGAGCTACTGGGGCAACCGGAGGTACCGGTCCTACTGGAGCCACTGGGGCAACCGGAGTTACCGGTTCTACTGGAGTTACTGGTGTAACTGGAGATACCGGCCCTACTGGAGTTACTGGTGCAACCGGAGATACCGGCTCTACTGGACCAACAGGTGCAACCGGAGGTACCGGCTCTACTGGAGCTACTGGGGCAACCGGAGTTACCGGTCCTACTGGAGTTACTGGTGTAACTGGAGATACCGGTCCTACTGGGGCAACCGGAGTTACCGGTCCTACTGGAGTTACTGGTGTAACTGGAGATACCGGTCCTACTGGGGCAACCGGAGTTACCGGCTCTACTGGAGCTACTGGGGCCACCGGAGTTACCGGTCCTACTGGACCAACAGGTGCAACCGGAGTTACCGGCTCTACTGGAGCTACTGGGGCCACCGGAGTTACCGGCTCTACTGGAGCTACTGGGGCCACCGGAGATACCGGCTCTACTGGAGCTACTGGGGCCACCGGAGATACCGGTTCTACTGGAGTTACTGGTGTAACTGGAGTTACCGGTCCTACTGGAGTTACTGGTGTAACTGGAGTTACCGGTCCTACTGGACCAACAGGTGCAACCGGAGATACCGGCTCTACTGGAGCTACTGGGGCAACCGGAGTTACCGGTTCTACTGGAGCTACTGGGGCCACCGGAGTTACCGGTTCTACTGGAGTTACTGGGGCCACCGGAGATACCGGTTCTACTGGAGTTACTGGTGTAACTGGAGGTACCGGCCCTACTGGTCCTACTGGTGTAACCGGAGTTACCGGCTCTACTGGAGCTACTGGGGCAACCGGAGATACCGGTTCTACTGGAGCTACTGGGGCCACCGGAGTTACCGGTTCTACTGGAGTTACTGGTGTAACTGGAGGTACCGGCCCTACTGGAGTTACTGGTGCAACCGGAGTTACCGGCTCTACTGGACCAACAGGTGCAACCGGAGATACCGGTCCTACTGGAGTTACTGGTGCAACCGGAGATACCGGTCCTACTGGAGTTACTGGTGTAACTGGAGATACCGGTCCTACTGGGGCAACCGGAGTTACCGGTCCTACTGGACCAACAGGTGCAACCGGAGTTACCGGCTCTACTGGAGCTACTGGGGCAACCGGAGGTACCGGTCCTATTGGACCAACAGGTGCAACCGGAGATACCGGCTCTACTGGAGCTACTGGGGCCACCGGAGTTACCGGTCCTATTGGACCAACAGGTGCAACCGGAGATACCGGTCCTACTGGAGCCACTGGGGCAACCGGAGTTACCGGCTCTACTGGAGCTACTGGGGCCACCGGAGATACCGGTCCTACTGGGGCTACTGGGGCTACTGGGGCCACCGGAGATACCGGTCCTACTGGAGTTACTGGTGCAACCGGAGTTACCGGTCCTACTGGAGCTACTGGTGCAACCGGAGATACCGGTCCTACTGGAGCCACTGGGCCTACTGGTCCAACTCAAACGGCTCTTTATGCCGGAAATACAACGGGGCCTACAATCATTACTGTTCTTGGTGGTACGAACATTGCTTTACCAAGTAATCAAAATATCAATGGATTTGCACCGAATGGTTCAAATGATACTTTTACTGTACAACAAACAGGTAAATACTATATCACATACCAAATTAATACAACAGTTGCACTTTTAGTTAGTGCACGGCTACTTCTTAATGGAGCCACTGTCATCCCAGGTTCTATTCAATCACCGGTGGTCTCAACCACATTTATCAGTAACACATTGATTGTGAATTTAACTGCTGGAAATACGATATCATTGCAATTGTTTGGGGCAGTTGTAACAGCTATTTTAATTGGTGGAGGTGCAACCGGGGCATCCCTAACAATCATAAGACTCAGTTAACGAAAAAAAGAAGGGCTACTTTAGCCTTCAGATTGTAGAGAAACTCATGTTTTTCTACAATCGTTAGGTTGAATAAAAAAGGCATCCCACACACGTTTTGTTTTCCTCTCAACCGGCAATAGCGAAGCCCATGCAGTTGTTTTGAATCTGCAAGGCTTCGCTCTATTTTTCTTTTCTTTTTTTATATAGCTCTTTTCCAGAGGCAGACAGACGATTTTGTCTGATCTTTTCTTGTGTTCCTCTCCCATACATGTCTGGAGATCACTTTTTGATGATTTTTCGATCTTGTACAGCTCTCAAGGAAAGAGATGGAAAATATCTAAGAAAAAAATAAAGCTGTCGAGATTTTCTCGACAGCATGAGAAAGGCTTTTTCAGCCTTTCTTTTTTATGTCTTCTATGACATTTATACATTGTTCAATATCATCAGATTGTAAGAGGTGAAAAATAGATTGGATGACGGTAAACTCTAAATTCCACCATTCTAATAACTGAAGTTTTTCGATGATTTCAGATGAAAACCGGTATTTCATGAGCTGCTGCGGATTTCCTGCGGCAATCGCATATGGAGGCACATCTTTTGTGATGACACTATTTGCACCAATCACTGCTCCGTTCCCTATACATACTCCTGACATGATTGTTGCTCCATAACCAATCCAGACGTCGTGTCCTATGTGGACATCTCCTTTTGACTTTGGATGTCCTTTAATGTGAGAAGCTTCCTTGAAAATTTGATTAAACGGATACGTTGTGGCCCAATCTGTACGGTGTTCACCGCCAAGGAAAATTTTGACTTCGTTTGCGATGGAACAAAACTTTCCAATGTTTAATGTTGTTCCTTCCCCCCACGTCAGCACTTGGAAATCTGGTCCGGCATAAGAAAAATCACCGATATTGTACGCGCTCAGTTCATTTCTTTGATTCAAATACATAGAAGATCAGACCTCCTGAAAAGTGATAGATCTTCGTATGTATATGCTGCTTCACACTTTTACATTATGACTGCACTAGCGCTACAATCTGTTTTTTCTTCCATACGAGCTGATAGTAGCCGTATTGAAGGAGTAAGTTCACGAAAAAAGCCGCAGGATAGCCAATCCAGATGCCCTTGATGCCAAGGGTTGTGTAGTGCGATAGCACATAAGCGACTGGTACTTCTACAAGCCAAATGGAACAAATACTAAAGATCGTTGGCCATAGCACTGTTCCGCTTGCTCTCATCGTGGCTGCAACAATTTGGGCTGTTCCAAAAATAAGATAGCTCCATAATGTAATGACGACTAAGCTATAGGCAATGTCAATCGTCTTAGAATCTGTTAAAAAGATAGATAAAATCTGCGGTGCGAAGAGATAAACAATGATAATAATGAATCCGCCTATGGCAAAATTGAGCCCTAACCCGATTTTTATCACATCTTTCAATCGGTTGATATTCCCTGCGCCGATGAATTGTGCTGCAAAGATCGAGACCGCGATGCCAAGACTTACTGCCGGCATCTGCACATAGCTCACAACTTGATTGACAACACCATAGGCAGCAGTCGCCTGTGATCCATAATCATTGACAAAGGAAATAACAGCAATTTCTGATAAAGAAATAAGGATCATATTAATGCTCGATGGAATGCTGAGCTTTAATAATGTTTTTAGTAGATCCCCTTTCATCAATAAATGTTTTCTAACCGATGCATCGATGCGAAGCGGGTGTTTTGTTTTATATAAGTAGATATGTAGAATAATAAACGTCACAATGGTTGAAATCACAGAAGCATACGCAGCACCGTATAAACCAAATGCCGGCAGTCCCAGCCAGCCAAATAATAAAATCGGCAGCATCAAAATATTCGTTGCCGTACTAATCATTAAGAAATAAAAAGGCGTTTTTGAATCCCCTGTCCCTCGCAGGAAAGTCGTGTAAACAAAATAAAGAAATAAGATCGGCATTGAGATGAATAGAATTCTGGCATAAGCCGCACTTTCCTCCACGATATTCGCAGGTGTTCCCATGAGATTTAAGATATCTGTTGCAAAAAAACCTCCAATGATTGCTAAAGAAAGTCCGATTAAAAAAGTAAATGAAAGCGTTGTGCCAATAATTTCTTTTAATCTTTGTTCATTTTTTGCTCCATACGCTTGTCCAATAAGGATTGAACTTCCCGATCCAATTCCGATGGAAAAAGAAACGAGTAAAAAGAAAAGCGGAAAGAATGCAGAAATGGCAGCTACTGCATCCTCTCCAATCCATCTGCCGACAAGGACAATGGATACAAGCTGTCCGATTGATTGCAAAATATTGCTAAGCAAAAGCGGGACGAGAAAAATGGACATGGTTTTTACTAAAGATTGATTGTTATCTAACGTCATGATGGTTCTCCTTCTCTATCTAAAGATTCTCAGCTAAAATGCTGACAATGTGGTCTTCTATCTCTTTCCCTTTTTCGTCATCAACAAGATGATTTAACAAAATGGAAAAAGCGACCGTCTTTCCACTCTTTGTGTCAATATATCCAGAAAGTGTACTGACCGTAGTTAATGAACCTGTTTTTGCACGTACTTTTTCTAGTGTAGCAGGTTCTTTTAATCTGTTCCTTAACGTCCCTCCCACCATTCGGTCACTTGCCCCTGCTAACGGAAGCGCATGTTCATAGGTCTTAAACCATTTTTCCTTTTGAATGTTTGTTAGAAATAACGTGAACTGGTTGGCAGAAACAAGGTTAATAGGTGAGATGCCTGACCCATCTCGCAGCACTGCAAGAGATGGATCGATGCCGAATGCAGGAAGCCGTTCATTCATCACATCCAGTCCATCTTCAAAGCTCCCTTTGCTTTTCACTTGTTTTCCAAGTTCCTTCAGCAACATTTCTGCATGGGTATTGTTGCTGAGTTTCATCATGGGAACAAGGAGCTCTGATAAAGGCATCGATGAATGGGTGGCAATTTTCTTGGCTTTTTTAGGAACTTGTTTTATTTTAAGCGGTCCTTTTACGTGAATCCCTTCCGCCTTTAACGCTCGTTTCATTAAATCTAACGCATAAGAGGATGGCTCCCATAATGCTACCCATTGTCTAGATACACTCGCTTTCACCGGAATGGTGCCAGTCAAAGTGATTTTGTTGGTGCCGTGAGAGCGCTTAAAAGAAATCTTCTTTTTCCCTTCTTCTAGCACGGTTTTTACTTGATTGATGACTTGAGGGACAGAAGTCTTCGGATCCATGTCATAGGTTGCTTTTTGCCCAGCTTTTTTGCCTGGCTTTACTTCGAGAATCACGGTTCCTGCATCATAATCTTGATTCGGTGAAGCCGTGAGAGCAGAGATTTGTGCACCGTAATATTGATCCTCATCACTCCAAGGTAAATCAATCGAATATCTTGTGTCATCATACCATGTATCGTCTGCCGCAAGCTGTCCGCGAATTGTATGTATTCCGGCCTTTTTCACTTGTTTGGCAAGTGCTGCAAAATCCTCTTCTAATAAAGTCGGATCCCCGGTACCGCGTAGATACAGGTTGCCATGTAACGTTTTCTTTTGAATAGAACCATCTATCCAGATGTCTGTCGGGAATGTGTGTGTTTCTCCTAGTATATCAAGGGCGATGGCTGATGTGAGCAGTTTCATATTAGAAGCAGGAGTAAGACGAATATCGGCTTGATGTTCATAAAGAAGAGAGGAGTCAGAAGTATCGCGGACGCTGATGCCAGAGATCGCGCCCTCTAAATCAGGTGCTGTTCGTATAAATTCATCTAAAGCTGTCACCCACGGCAGTGAGTCGTCACGAGCTGTCAGTTGATCATCTTTTGCTGAAAAAGGGAGAAATAAAATCGACAGGATACATATGTGTAAAAACAAGATCTGTGAAAAACGCTTCATACAATCCCTCCTTTTTAGTCGCAGCCAATTTTAGAAGAATATGTTCATTATACACAAAAGAACGTTTGTTCTCAAAGGTTTTTTAAACAGAAAAGTCAGCTTTCTTTGACGAAAACTGACAAGCTCTTTACCTTTTTTCTGGATTCCAGCCATCGGTTCCGCTAAGAACAGCTTGCACTGTGATTTGACTTGCTTCGTTTTTCGATAAAATACTGGACCATTTTACGCGGGTTGCTGCGTTGCTTCCTGCTCCTGTCGATCCATATTCTTTATATCTTGCTGTTCTTTCGTTATCACGGTTATCCCAGTTATGCCAACCCTCTGCCTTAATATGATCATCCATATTTGTATAGAGGAATGTCACAGCAGAATGAGGCCGCCACGGACGTCCTAAATATACCGATTGAGCAGCAGCCGTCCCCTTTTTGAGCGTAGAATCGATGAATACATATCCATACTTTTGCGCTTCTGTTGTGGATGCTGCAGTAATATACCCATTTCCAAGACTTTTTATTTCAGCTCTTTTAAACACGGCTGTGGCTGATCCAAAAATAAAATCGACCGTGCCTTCGATATAGCAGTTTTCATAATATTGCCGGCCTGTACCTGTTGCATAAAGCGTATCTTGATAGCCTAAGACCCGTATTTGTTTGAACGCAGCCCGGTCACCGGACACGTATAGTGCAACCGCCTGACCAGCATGTCTGCCGGCCGTATTTTGAAAGGTGATATTTTCTGCGTAAAAGTCGTTCGCACGAATCATTGTGCTTGAGCTATTTGTTGTGCTACCAGTGCTTGCATTTGTATCATGATACGTCAGAATCGTCTTGTATTGGTCTTCCCCGATAAAGGACACGTAAGGTTTATTTTGCGGAAGCAGGATTTTTTCTTTATACACACCATTTTTAATATAGATCGTTACGCGCTGTTGATTGTTCACTGGAATCGCATCAATGGCAGATTGAACGGTTCGAAACGAGCCATTTCCCTTTTGATCGACCACAAGGACGCGATTTGTTTGATTCTGATGTCCGGCTGCTTGAAGTGAAGCTGAGTTCAATAGTAATAAAAACAAGACGACTACAAGCCATACCTTTCCATACTTCATCGTACATCTCCTCCTCTTTGTGAACGTTTTCAATCAAACATTCTTTTTGATCCTATTCATGACACGCACAAAAAAACACCCACTTATAGATGTTATGGATGTTTTTTAGACTTTTCATATTTCATTGCATAAATGCCTTCATTTTCAATCCATTCACAAAATAGAACGTCTCGATAGGAAGAAATGTGTTGCTTTTTTAATTGCTCACTCAGCCATGTTTCATCAAAGCCAGCTTCTTGTAAATCTTTTTTTAAAATTTCACCGTCAATAATAAAAGTTCTAGGTAATTTGACTTCTTTTCCCTTCACGTTCACATCTTCTGCGGTGGCTGTTGCGTATTTCATTTTCGGAAGAACGCTTACCGAGCCGTCTGTTTCCAAAATGGCATATTCAATTTCATTCAAAGCAAAATGACCCTTCGCGCGAATCAGTGTTTGTAGCTGATTGAGATCCAGCATATTTTTCTTTAAACGTTTGTAGTGAATCTTCCCTTGATCAATGACAAGTGTCGGTCTTCCTTCTAAAAAGGCTCGAATACCTTTAAAGCGCTGTGAAAACCATTCAACTGTATAGAGAAGAACGCCCCATACCGCAACAGCAAACAAAATGTGCTGAATCTTGACTTCTGGGTCGAAAATGGCGTTTCCGACCATTTCGCCTAAAATCAGTGCAGAAATAAAATCAAACGGCGTGATTTGTGCAAATTGTGTTTTCCCTAATAATTTTATTATAGAAAATAAGGCAAAAAATCCGATAAACAGTTCAATGAAAATATTAAAAAATGGCACAAACATACCTTCCTTTCAAAGTGCATTTACCTACAGCATGCACATGAAAGGAAGGATCTAAACCGTTTACAAAGTAAAACGTCGTCTACCTCAAGCAATGAGTCATATACTTTGACGCATCCATGATCTGGTGCTTGAATGTCACCTCATGAAAGATGGCTTTTCAAATCAGCTCACTGCCTAGAGCGGAAAAAAGTGATAGTAAATCAAAATATCTGATTCATAAAAAGCCATGACCACTCTTCGGTCATGGCTTTTCTTTATATGTGTAAACACCCTTTGTTTGACCTATTTTGGCAGAACCGAACTCCCCATTAAATAACGGTCTACCTCGTGCGCCACTTGTCTGCCTTCATTAATTGCCCAGACAATCAAGCTTTGCCCGCGTCTTGCATCTCCCGCTGCAAATACGCCTTCTACATTTGTTGTATACTCCCCATACGTTGCGTCAATGCGATTGTTTTTGCTGTCCACGCCAAAGTGTTTCACGAGTGGCTGTTCAGTTCCCTCAAAACCAATTGCAATAAAGACTAGCTGAGCCGGCCATACCTTTTCTGTCCCTGGAATCTCATGAAATTCAAACTTCCCTTGTTCGTTTTTCACCTTTTCCATTTGAATCGTATGAAGCTCTTTTAATTTCCCATTTTTGTCTGCCACAATTTTTGTGGTTTGAATGGAATATTGACGCGGATCTTCCCCGAATTTTGCTTGTGCTTCTTCATAAGCATAATCGAGTGAGAAGACGTAAGGCTGTTCAGGCCACATGTTATCCCCTACACGTGTATCTGGGAGCTTCGGATGCTTCCCGAACTGAACAACACTTTTTGCTTTTTGGCGAAGTGCAGTTGCAACGCAATCTGCACCTGTATCTCCCCCGCCAATGACAATCACGTCTTTTCCTTTTGCATCAATGAAGTTTTTGTCTTTAAATCCTGAATCCAGCATGCTTTTTGTTGCGAGGGTCAAATAATCCATCGCTAGGTGAATCCCTTTAGCTTCCCGGCCTTCAATCAACAGGTCACGCTGCTTTTGTGCACCTGTACAAAGGATGACCGCATCAAACTGCTCTTTCAGTTCATCGGCAGTGACATCGACGCCAATTTCTGTGTTCGTTACAAAATCAATGCCTTCTTGTCTTAGCAGTTTGACTCTTCGTTCCACTACTTCTTTGTCCAGCTTCATGTTTGGAATGCCGTATGTCAGCAGTCCGCCAAGGCGATCAGACCGTTCGAACACTGTGACGGCGTGGCCTGCTTGGTTTAATTGATCAGCACTTGCAAGTCCTGCTGGTCCTGAGCCGACAATGGCAATCTTCTTGCCTGTACGGCTTGAAGGAATTCTCGGTGTGATCCATCCATTTTCAAAGCCTTTATCAATGATGGTGCGTTCGATATTTTTAATCGAAACAGCTGGATCATTGATGGCGACTGTACATGACCCTTCGCAAGGCGCTGGACACACTCTCCCAGTAAATTCAGGGAAATTATTTGTTTTTTGCAGTCTTTCGAGCGCTTCTTTCCATCTGCCTCGATACACAAGGTCGTTCCATTCTGGAATTAAATTGTAGATCGGGCAGCCTGACACGCCGCCTTTGATCTCCATCCCAATTTGACAAAACGGTGTGCCGCAATCCATACATCTAGCGCCCTGCTTCTTCAATACGTCATCTGTATAAGGAGCTGAATATTCTTTCCAGTCATTTTGACGAGTGAGAGGGTCACGTTCATTTGGCTTTTCTCTTTTATAATCCATAAAACCTGTTGCTTTGCCCATTGTCCTCTCCCCTTTCTTAATGAGCGAGGGCTGCTTTTTGCCCGTTTGCCGTTTCTTGATTTTTCGGTTTTGTGTTTGCTTCAAAGGCATACATGACCGCTTCCTCATGACTAAGGCCCGCTTGTTTTTGTTCTTCAATGCTTTGAAGCATCATTTTGTAATTTCTCGGAATGACCTTGATGAATTGATCCTTTTCTTGCGCCCAGTTTTCTAAAAGTGCCGAAGCTTTTGCGCTGTTTGTATAGTGAAGGTGCTCTTGAATCAGCTGTTTCACTTCTTGCTCTTCATCGTGATCTGTGAGTTTTTCAAACATGATCATTTCCATGTTGCACATTCTTTTGAACTGTTTCGCATCGGATGTATGGACATAAGCTACGCCGCCAGACATTCCTGCGCCGAAGTTCTTTCCGACGTCTCCTAAAATGACGACACGTCCGCCAGTCATGTATTCACAGCCGTGATCACCGATTCCTTCAACAACCACCTGCACGCCTGAATTACGAACGGCAAAGCGCTCACCTGCACGCCCGTTAATATAGGCTTTTCCACTTGTCGCTCCGTAGAATGCGACGTTTCCAACAATGACGTTTTCATGTCCATTTTGTACAAAGTGATCAGATGTTTTGACCGCAATTTTGCCTCCAGAGAGTCCTTTGCCGATATAGTCATTTGAATCACCTGTTAAATAGAGAGACATGC
Organism: Bacillus sp. FSL W8-0920; assembly: GCF_038593215.1. Taxonomy (NCBI): domain Bacteria; kingdom Bacillati; phylum Bacillota; class Bacilli; order Caryophanales; family Bacillaceae; genus Bacillus; species Bacillus sp. FSL W8-0920. The sequence goes on from NZ_CP151974.1 coordinate 1,922,111, forward strand.
CCTTTGGCACAAATGCGCCGAAGCTTTGTCCTGCGGAACCAGTGAACCTTAGTGTGATCGTATCCTCTGGCAAGCCTTCTTCCCCGTAGCGTTTAGACACTTCACTTCCAGTAATGGTTCCGGCCACACGATTGATATTGCGAATATTCAATGATAGATCAACCGGTGTTTGATGATTCAACGCTTCCTGTACATAAGGGAGGATTTCATTCATATCCAGTGATTCATCAATTTTATGATTTTGCGGTGTTCTGAATGTACGAGCTCCTTCTGGCTGATAAAGCAGTGTTTCAAGGTCTAGCTGGCCTGCTTTCCAGTGAGCTTTTGCTCGTTCGCTAACTCCTAGAACATCCGTGCGTCCAATTAATTCATCCATTGATGTAAAGCCGAGCTCCGCTAAGATTTCTCTTACTTCCTCTGCAATAAACATCATGAAATTCACAATATGGTCAGGGTTCCCCATGAATTTTTTTCGAAGCTCTGGATTCTGTGTAGCGACGCCGACTGGGCAAGTATCTAAATGACATGCTCTCATCATCACGCAGCCCAATACGACAAGTGGAGCTGTCGCAAAGCCATATTCTTCTGCTCCTAGTATCGCAGCCATGACAACGTCGCGACCAGTCATTAACTTTCCGTCCGTTTCAAGAACGACTCTCTCGCGAAGGCCGTTTAACACAAGGGTTTGATGCGCCTCTGCCAAACCGAGCTCCCAAGGAAGTCCTGTGTGTTTAATACTCGTTTTCGGCGAAGCTCCTGTGCCGCCATCGTATCCACTGATCACAATGACATCCGCCGTTCCTTTTGCAACACCTGCTGCAATCGTACCAACGCCTGCTTTAGACACAAGCTTGACGCTGATGCGGGCATCACGGTTCGCGTTTTTCAAATCATGGATCAGCTGCGCTAAATCCTCGATGGAATAAATATCATGATGCGGCGGTGGTGAAATCAATCCGACGCCTGGTGTAGAGCCGCGTACATCGGCGACCCAAGGGTATACTTTATTTCCTGGCAGCTGTCCGCCTTCTCCAGGCTTTGCCCCTTGTGCCATTTTAATTTGCAGTTCATCTGCATTGACCAAATAATGACTCTTTACGCCAAAGCGGCCAGAAGCAATTTGTTTAATCGCACTTCTGCGATCATCGCCGCGTTCATCAACTGTAAAGCGTGCAGGATCTTCTCCGCCTTCTCCGCTGTTACTTTTACCGCCAATTCGGTTCATGGCAATCGCAAGTGCTTCGTGCGCTTCTTTACTTAAAGATCCAAATGACATGGCGCCTGTCTTGAATCGGCGCACGATGGATTCAGCAGATTCAACGTCTTCCAAACGAACTGGTTTTTGTTTTGGCTGGAAAGCAAATAAATTTCGAAGGAAACCGATTCTTTCTTCGTCCGCTGCCTTTGTATATTGCTTAAATAGATCGTAATCTTCATTGCGACATGCCCACTGAAGCGTATGGATCGTTTTTGGATTAAAGGCATGGTGCTCACCATTTTTTCTCCACTGGAAGTCACTTCCTGATTCGAGTGTTTGGTCAGTCGCTGCCTGATACCCTGCTTCATGACGAAGTTTTGCTTCATGTGCAATGGTCTCAAGGTCAATCCCGCCAAGCTGAGAAGCTGTTCCCGTGAAATACGCCTGAATGACGTCTTCACTAATACCAACGGCTTCAAAGATTTGGGCTCCTCTATAGCTTTGCACAGTGGAGATACCCACTTTAGACATGACTTTGACGACACCTTCGGTTACGCTTTTACCAAACTTTGTGACTGCTTCATCAAAGCTGAAAGAGATCGCTTCTTCTGCAATCAGCTGTTTGTACGTTTCATACACAAGATAAGGATGGATCGCATCTGCTCCGTAGCCAATCAGTGCGGCAAAATGATGAACCTCTCTGACTTCTCCAGATTCAACGATCAGACTCACCTTTGTCCGTAAGCCTTGACGCACAAGATGCTGATGCAGTGCACTTAGCGCTAGAAGTGGTGGAATCGGCACTTTTTCTTCCGTCATTTCACGATCGGAAAGAATTAATAAAGATACACCTTCGCGGATCGCTTTTTCCGCCTCTTCAAACATCGCATCCAGCCCGCGCTTTAAATCATCGGTAAAAAGAGTATGAATCGTTTTACTTTTAAAGGCATTATGAACAATTGTTCTCAAACCGTTAAACTGCCCGCTTGTTAAGACGGGTGTATACAGTTTAATTCGTCGGCATGAATATTCATTCGGATGTAAAATATCTCCTTCAGCACCTAACCACGTCATCGTAGATGTCACAAGCTGCTCACGAATGGCGTCAATCGGCGGGTTCGTCACTTGTGCAAACAGCTGCTTGAAGTAAGAAAACAGAGACTGCGCACGATCTGATAACACAGCAAGCGGAGTGTCGCTTCCCATTGAACCGATTGGGTCCTTGCCTTCTTCTAGTAAAGGAATTAAATACTTTTGAATGTCCTCGTACGTATAATGGAAGGCACGCTGGCGCGTCAATAAATCATCCATTATACTAGAATTTTCTGAATTTTCTTCCGAGCGATTGACGTGCACCATTTCTTCATCAAGCCATTTTTGATAAGGAAGTTCATTCGCAATCGTCGATTTCACTTCTTCGTCAGAAATAATTCGCCCTTCTTCTAAATCAATTAAGAGCATTTTACCTGGCTCAAGACGATCTTTATACTTCACATCCTCTTCATTTGTGTCGATCACACCGACCTCAGAAGAGAAAATGATATGATCATCATTTGTAACATAGTATCTTGCCGGTCTTAATCCATTTCGGTCTAAGATGGCTCCGATTTGTTTACCATCAGTAAAGGAAATAGCTGTTGGCCCATCCCACGGCTCCATAAGAGAACTATGGTATTCATAAAATGCCCGTTTTTCTTTCGACATGTGCGTGTTTTCAGTCCATGGCTCTGGAATCAGCATCATCGCTGTATGAGCAGGTGTTCGGCCTGCAAGCACAAAGAATTCAAAGGCATTGTCTAGAATGGATGAATCACTTCCGTCTGCATTCAGCACTGGCAAAATCTTGTCTAAATCGTCTCCGAAAGCTTCAGATACGAATTGTTGTTCTCTTGCTCTCATCCAATTGATGTTTCCTCTTAATGTGTTGATTTCACCGTTGTGAATCAAATAGCGGTTTGGATGGGCTCTTTCCCATGTAGGAAATGTATTTGTACTAAATCGTGAATGAACAAGTGAAAATGCAGAAACAAATGTTTCATCCTGAAGATCAAGATAAAAAGCATCGACTTGATCTGATGTTAAAAGCCCCTTGTATACAATGGTTTGACTCGACAGGCTGACAAAGTAAAATTGCTTTTCCTCTGCTGTCCCCCAGTTCTCAGCCTGCTTACGAATGACATATAATTTTCTTTCAAATGACAAACGATCTATGATCTTGTCATTTGCCCCGATAAAGACTTGCCTCACAACCGGACAGCTCTTCGCTGCGACAGTACCAATTTTCCCGGCATCAATAGGAACTGTTCTCCAGCCAATTAATGTTTGACCTTCTTGTTTAATGAACCCGTTGATTTTTTGCTCGATGGCTTGGCGCGTTTTCTCGTCATCCTCTTTTGAAAAGAAGACCATTCCTACCCCGTAACGGCCCTTTTCAGGAAGTGCAAAGTCTTTGCAGCTTTTTCTAAAGAAAGCGTCTGGTAGTTGTACCATTAAGCCGGCACCATCACCTGTATACGGATCACTGCCTTGCCCGCCGCGGTGATCAAGCTGGCACAGCATTTGTAATCCCTTTTTGACGATGCTGTGTGTCGCTTCCCCTTTTAAATGAGCGTACAGTCCGATCCCACATGCATCATGTTCAAATTCAGGACGGTAGAGACCTTGTGGTTGTGGTAGTTGATTATAAGTCATCGTTTCTCTCCCCCGTTTAAAAGATCCGTTTTTTCACAGTAATAAAATCTCACAAACTCTGTAACTTATTTTAAGTTTTCAAATTAATATAAACAATATATAATTTAGATGAAAACAATCTCTTTTTGAGATAGATGGGTGTGAAGTGTAAAAATGGAGCTTCGTCAGTTACGTTATTTTGTAGAAGTCGCAGACCGTGAACACGTGTCAGAAGCGGCTGAAAACTTACATGTTGCCCAATCTGCGATCAGCCGGCAGATTGCGAATTTAGAAGAAGAGCTTGGAGTGGCCTTATTCGAACGAGAAGGACGAAATATCAAATTAACGAAGATCGGCAGACAATTTTTAGATCATGTCAGAACGGCTCTAAAAGCCATTGATTATGCGAAAGAGCAAATTGATGAATATTTAGATCCACACAAAGGAACCGTCAATATCGGCTTTCCTACTAGCCTAGCAAGCCAAGTGCTACCTTCTGTCATTTCCGCCTTTAAACAGGAATACCCAGAGGTCGATTTTTTACTTCGTCAAGGATCCTATAAATTTCTCATTGAAGCTGTAAAAAATCGAGATATTGATCTCGCCTTTTTAGGACCCGTACCGACAAACGATCCTCAAATAGAAGGACATATTTTGTTTTCAGAAAGCATTTATGCCTTGCTGCCTGTCAGCCACCCCTTTAGCGGACAAAGGAGTATTCATTTAAGTGATTTAAGAAAAGATCATTTCGTGTTATTTCCGGAAGGATATGTCCTGAGACAAATTGCGGTTGATGCTTGTAAGCAGGCAGGTTATGAGCCAACCATTTCATCAGAAGGAGAAGATTTAGACGCCATTAAAGGTCTCGTATCAGCGGGTATGGGCGTTACCTTATTACCCGAAAGCGCCTTTTATGAAACCACACCGCGCTTTACAGTGAAAATTCCGATCGATTTTCCGCAAGTGAGAAGAACGGTTGGAATTATTGCTTCTAAATCACGAGAAATGTCTCCTTCTGCTCATGATTTTTATGTGTTTGTGAAGGATTTCTTTTCTAAAATTGAACAATATAAATAATTCATTAAAACAAGACATTTCATTTGTGGAAATAATCCCTCTTTGTATATGATGAGTTACAGAACAACACACTATATGGAAGAAAGGTATTCGTATGAAATCAATTTTATCGTTTTTAAAGCCGTATCGGCTGTCCGTTGTGTCCATTGTGATCCTCACCTTTTTAAGCAGTATGCTCCAGCTGTATTTACCGACGCTTACGGCAGATATCGTCGATGTCGGGATCGTCCAAGGAGATATTGCTTACATATGGAAGGTTGGCGGCTGGATGGTGGCCTGTTCTTTACTTGCCATCTTACTCACGATCTGGAAGTCCTACTTGTCATCAAAGACTGCACTTGGCTTCGGGCGTGATATGAGAAGACAGCTATTTGTGCATGTCGAACAATTTTCATTAGAAGAATTTCAAAAGATCGGAACGTCTTCCTTTATTACAAGATCAACAAATGATGTAAAACAAGTCCAAGATGTCACGATCATGATTTTACAAATGATGACGAGAGCCCCGCTTATGCTTGTCGGCGGAATTATTTTAGCTGTATCACGCGATGCTGTCCTGTCTCTCATCTTTTTAGCAGCACTTCCCCTTCTTGGCGGATTTATCTATTTGGTGTCGAGAAAAGCCATTCCGCTCTTTGGCCAGCTTCAGAAAAAAACAGACCGGCTGAATTTAATTATGCGAGAATCTCTTTCAGGCATCCGGGTCATTCGTGCTTTTAACCGAGTAGATGATGAAAAGGAGCGTTTTCAAGAAGCCAACACATCCTACAAGGATACCGGCCTTAGAGTCAATCGTTTAATGGCTTACTTGTTTCCATTTATGCTGATTATCATGAACTTCACGAATATCGGCATTGTCTGGCTAGGTGCAAACCGAATTGATGCCGGAGAGATGGAAGTAGGGAACCTCATTGCCTTTATCCAATATGCGATGATGATTTTGATGGCACTGATTATGCTGTCAATGAGCTTTATTATGGTCCCAAGAGCACAAGCATCAGCTAAACGGATGAATGAAGTGTTAAACATGGAACCGAAAATTCAAGACAATGAAGGAACGGTTCATGACCTGCGCGCGCCAGCACAATCCATTCACTTTGAGGATGTGTCATTTTATTACTCAAATGCTGAAAAACCGGCTGTTCAAGATATTACATTTGAAGCCAAAACTGGCGAAACGACAGCTATTATCGGAAGTACAGGATCAGGGAAAACCACCCTTCTCCAGCTAATGACGCGCTTTTACGAAGCAACTGAAGGCCGGATTACACTAGATGGTGTAGACATTAGAGAGCTGCCTCAGGAGAAACTAAGAGGCCAGATGGGCTATGTTTCTCAAAAAGCGGTTTTATTTAGCGGAACCATTGCCGATAATGTGCGCTTCGGCAGGCAGAATGCAAGCGATGAAGACGTCTGGCAGGCGCTGCGAACGGCGCAGGCAGAAGAATTTGTTTTGCAAAAAGATGGCGGCATCGATGCGGAAATTGACCAGGGTGGATCGAATCTATCTGGCGGTCAAAAGCAGCGTCTTTCTATTGCAAGAGCGCTAGTGAGAAAGCCGTCATTCTATCTGTTTGACGATAGTTTCTCAGCACTTGATTACAAAACAGATGCGAAGCTTCGGGCATCATTAGAAGCTGAAAAAGCGCATGCAGCCCTCATCATTGTGGCGCAAAGAATCAGCACAGTGAAGCATAGTGATAAAATCATCGTACTAGATGATGGGAAAATCGCAGGTATCGGAACACATGAACAATTACTGAAGGAGAACCTTGTCTATCAAGAGATTGTTGCATCACAGGAAGGTCAGGAGGTGGAGCGAGGATGAGTAAAAAAATGTCTTCCGGCATGGGCCATAAAGGCGGCCACCCTAGAGGACCTGTCGCAAAACCAAAGGAATTTAAGAAAACACTGCTTCGTTTGATTGGCTATTTAAAACCAAGGAAGATTCAATTGATCATTGTCTTCATTGCAGCAGTCGGTTCAACCGTCTTTAACGTCATTAGTCCAAAGCTACTCGGGGATGCCACCTCTTCCCTGTTTGACAGCTTTACACAAGGAACAGCTGTACAATTTGATGTCATTTCACGAATCTTATGGCTGCTTGTCGTGCTATACGTCGTTGCTGCTCTCTTTTCATTCGTTCAGCAATATGTCATGGCGGGTGTCTCCCAACAGACCATTGCTGAATTACGGCAAGAAGCAAATGACAAGCTCACACGTCTCCCCCTTCGGTATTTTGATAAAACAACCCACGGGGACACGCTGAGCCGTGTAATGAATGATATCGATAATATTAATACTTCGCTTCAGCAGGCACTTACCCAAGTGATTACATCTGTTATTACAGTTATTGGGATTGTCGTCATGATGCTATTGATTAGTCCGCTGCTGACCTTGCTTGTTTGTTTAACACTGCCGCTCAGCCTGTTTGCGATTCGCGGCATTACGTCATTTTCTCAAAAGCATTTTAAAGCGCAGCAAAAAGAGCTCGGGATGATCAATGGACATATTAATGAAATGTTCACAGGGCATCAGACAGTTCGTGCGTATGGCTACGAAAAGAAAGCGATCGATACATTTGATCAATTAAACGAGCAGTTGTATGAATCATCAAGGAAAGCACAGTTCATTTCTGGCTTAATGATGCCAGTGATGACGTTTATCGGGAACCTCGGCTATGTGGCAGTCAGTGTAGCCGGCGGTATTCTTGTGATTAACGGGAATATTCGTGTCGGAGATGTGCAGGCGTTTATTCAATACACGCAGCAAATGTCTCAACCGCTAGTGCAAGCATCAAGTGTCGCCAACTTGGTTCAATCAGCGATTGCTTCTGCTGAAAGGGTGTTTGAAATTCTGGATGAGAAAGAAGAAAGTCCCGAGGAAGATGCAGCGATTGATCTTGAATCACTTTCAGGCGATGTGAGCTTTGAACAAGTTCAATTCGGATATGAAAAAGACCATCCGATTATTAAAGATTTGACTTTAGATGTCAAAGAAGGTCAAACGGTTGCGATTGTCGGGCCAACAGGAGCAGGAAAAACAACCATCATCAATCTTTTAATGCGTTTCTATGAATTAGATCAAGGCTCTATCCGCATCGGCGGTGTCAAAACAACTGACCTCAGCCGTCATCAAGTACGCGACTTATTTGCGATGGTTCTTCAGGATACGTGGCTTTTTGAAGGGACGATTCACGACAATATTGCCTATGGCAGGCAGAACGTCTCAAAAGAGGATGTCATTAAAGCCGCCAAACATGCTTATGCTGATGACTTCATCCGCACGCTTCCAGACGGATATGACACACTCTTAACAGAAGATGCCGGCAACCTGTCTCAAGGTCAGCGTCAGCTGTTAACCATCGCCCGTGCGATTTTATCTGATCCAAAAATCTTAATATTAGATGAAGCGACGAGCAGTGTGGATACACGGACAGAGATGCACATTCAAAAAGCGATGAATGAATTGATGAAAGGCAGAACAAGCTTCGTCATTGCACACAGACTTTCGACGATCAAGGATGCCGACGTTATTCTAGTCATGAAAGATGGCACCATCATTGAAAAAGGAACGCACAGCGAACTCTTAAAACAAAATGGCTTCTATGCAGACTTATATATGAGCCAATTTACGGAGAATCAAGTGGGTTAAATATAAAAAAGGATAGACACGCATCCATGCGGTCTATCCTTTTTTGGTTAATCTAAACGCTTTTTCACTTTTACACTGAGTTTCGTTATATACTCTGCTTCATCTTTAGACATGAGTGAATGAAGCAAATACTCCTCAAATACATCTCCATCTAGCATCATGTCCTCTTTTTCAATTTCATCTAACAAGCGCGAATAAGCAGAATCAATCTCCTCGTATGATCCTTGATCATACATCACCGCATAAAGGCCGGCAGGTTTTTTAACTGCTTCCGGCGCTTCCATTCGGCAAAACAGCTGATCTGACTGATGATAGTGACGCTGAAGGAACTGCTCCTTTTTTAAGACAGCCCCATTTGCCGCAGCCCCTTTTATGCCAATTTCCTTTAGAAAATGTCCAACAATACGAGATATTTCTTCTACGGATGTATTCATGTCAATCGGGTTCGGTGCACTTAATACAACTGGTTCTTCTGGCAGCTCTTGAAACAAGACCTCCCCCATTTTGACAGATGATAGTTCCTGCGTCGTCTCCATGACCCGCATAAGAAAAGACTGGATATCTTGAAGTTTTTCAATCTCTTGTTTGACCTTTTCTATTTGTTCAGCTGCTAGGCTTTGGAGCCTTTCTCGGGAAGGCTCAGTGAAATATTGTTTTAACTCTTTTATCGGAAATTGCACAGCTCGAAGGGATTGAATCGCTATAAAATGATCAAATTGCTCAAGTGTATAGTATCGGTACCCATTTTCATGAACACCAGCTGGCTTAAATAAATCAATTTTATCGTAATAAAACAAGGTGTCTTTCTTTACATCAAATAGCTTGGCAAATTCTCCAGTAAAAAATGTTTTTTGCACATCATTTATCATAACTAAGGCTCCCCTCTTGACTATGGAGTTACTCCACCCTTTATGATAACATGCAGAACACCACTACGCTTGGAAAGGATAAAAACATGAACAACATCACTCAACATGAAGTGGCATTAGAACTTGCAAAAAAAGAGGAATTCCCTTTTATGAAAAATGAGCTACAGAAAGCTTTTACAGCTGGTGTGATCGACGCATTTGGCGATGCGCATGATGGACCGACTCCTCCAGGTGAAGTGATTGATGAATCTTTTCATTCGAATGAACACATCGTTTACCATATTATGCTAAATGGCGAAAAAGCAGGCGGTGTTGTCATTAAAATCAACCAAGAGACCCACCACAACTCAGTTGACTTATTATACATCTCTTCATCCTCACACGGAAAAGGCATTGGTCAGGCAGCATGGAAAGCCATCGAGGCGCAATATCCAGAAACGATTGTTTGGGAGGTTGTGACCCCGTATTTTGAAAAACGCAACATTCATTTCTATGTCAATAAGTGCGGCTTTCAAATTGTGGAATTTTATCATATGAAACATCCAGATCCGAACGCACCTCATGCAGCTGATCAAGAAACTAAGCCTTCAGCACCTGAAGAATTTGAATTTTTTAAATTTGAGAAAGTGATGAAGAAAACCTGCTCTAGCTAATAAATATCTGCATCAAAAAAACACTACCCCATGAAAAAAGGTAGTGTTTTTTATATCTCTTCTAGCTTCTAATCTGACCGTCACCCGACAGAAGCAGCTTCGTTGTCGTGAGTGCTGGAAGTCCCATCGGACCTCTTGCGTGCAGTTTTTGAGTGGAGATGCCAATTTCAGCGCCATATCCAAGTGCACCGCCGTCTGTAAAACGGGTAGATGCGTTATGATAAACCGCCGCCGCATCGACTTCGTTTAAAAACTTAAGTGCCTGCTCTTCATCCTCTGTCACGATGGCTTCTGAATGTTTTGTACCGTACTCTTCAATATGGTGGATCGCTTCCTCAATGGAATCGACTACCTTTACTGCAAGATCAAGACTTAAATACTCATCTGTCCAGTCCACTTCCTCAGCAGGAATGGCGTTTGAAAAATGAGACAGTGCTTCCTCGTCGCCATGTACGGTGACATGGTGCTCTAGCAGAGCTTCATTCAACGATGCCGCATTTTCTTTCAGCCAATCGCGATGGATGATTAGCGTCTCAAGTGCATTACATACAGCCGGACGATTCGTTTTTGCATTGATGACAATCTCAATGGCTTTTTTCACATTGGCTGTTTGATCAATAAAGACATGACAGTTTCCTGTTCCTGTTTCAAGGACAGGAATGGTAGATTGTTCAACCACGGTTTTAATTAAAGAAGCTCCGCCTCGCGGAATTAAGACATCGATCCATTCTTTTAGATGAAGCATCGCTTGAACCGATGAACGGTCTGTTTGTTCTATCAATTGCACCGCATCACGCGGAATCTTTGTTTGATCTAATGCTTCATGAATAACACTTACAATGGCTTTGTTGGAAGAAATAGCGGAGGAACCGCCTTTTAAAATCACTGCGTTGCCTGCCTTAAGGGCAAGCCCTGCTGCATCGACAGTGACGTTCGGTCTCGCTTCATAGATCATCCCGATCACGCCGAGCGGTACTCTTCGGCTTTTCACATGCAAGCCGTTTTCAAGAGTCCATTCATCCAATATTTCTCCAACAGGATCTGTTAATCTCGTCACAAGCCGCAAGCTTTCGGCAAACTCATGAATTCTTTCTTCATTTAACATTAAACGATCCAAGAGTGCCTCTGAGAAGCCCTTTTCCTTCCCGGCATCTATATCCTTTTGATTCTCTTGCAAGATGAACGTGCTATTTTGTTCTAACGCTTCTGCTAGTTTCAGCAGTGCCTCGTTTTTATCCTCTGTATGAAGTAAACCTAGTTTTTTTGAAACGTGCTTTGCTTTTTTTGCTTTTTCTTTGACCGATGTGACAACTTCAGCTGTCAGTGTCATGGAATTCCTCCCTTTTGGTTAGCAAACTGGTATCGATAAATCTAAATGACAAACAAAAGCTTCAAGATCGACGACATGAACCACTTCATCCTGCAACGAGTCACTGCTCAGTGCAAGTTCGTCAGATGGATAATTCACAATACCAAGCCCGATTTCTCTTCCATCTTGATCTAAAATGCGGACGACATCGCCTTTTTTAAACGAACCCTTTACATTGACAATGCCACCCGAATCAAGGCATTTCTCCCTATGCATGAGGTGTTCCTGCGATTTCTTTTGAACAACAATCTCGCCTTTTGGTCCAGAATGAAAGGCAATCCACTGCTTCTTGTAATTCAGCGGTGCTAAATTTTCATCAGCGGTAAAATAAGTGCCGTCCTCTGTTCCATTAATGGCTTTGTCTAAAATGTGAGGCGTATCCGCTTTGCCTAAAAAGCCGTTAATGCCAGCTGCCATTGAAATTTTAAACGCATCGAGCTTTGATTTCATTCCGCCTGTGCCCACACTGCTCCCTGCATCTCCAGCTGCTGCTTCGATGTCTTCTGTGATGTCTGTGACTTCAAGAATTCTTTTCGCATTCGGATTTGTATGCGGGTTCTCTTCATACAAGCCATCAATATCAGATAAAATGGCAAGGAAATCCGCGTCAATGAGGCCAGCTACTTTTGCAGACAATGTATCGTTATCTCCAAACTTCAAGCGGTTAATCGTCACTGTATCATTTTCATTGATAATCGGAATGATGCCTCGATCTAATAACACATTCATCGTGTTGCGCACATTTTGATAGCGCGTTTCATCTGAAAAATCACTTCTTGTGATTAAAAGCTGTGAGGCAATATAACCGTGTGATAAAAATAAAGTAGAATATGATTCCATTAAAAGGCCTTGCCCAATTGAGGCAGATGCCTGTTTTTCCGGCAGTGTTTTGGGTCTATCGATAAATCCTAGTTTTCGGTAACCAGCTGCAACCGCACCAGATGAAACCAAAATGACTTCGTGTCCTTCATCTTTGAGTTTCACAATTTGATTGACGAGGTTTTCTAGTTTTTTCAAACTAATCTCCCCTTGAAAGCTAGTAAGAGAGCTGCTTCCGATTTTTACAACAATTCGTTTTCTCTCTTTATCTGCGTACACCTTATCACTCCTGTACCTGAGCTCTATTTATTATATAGATACTTTTTGTTTTTGCTGTTTGCTGATCTCTTTTGATCGATTGGCAGCATGTTTGACGGCCTGCTTGATTGCTTCTCCTCCGCCAAAATCATCTAATGCATTCAGTCCTGCAGCTGTTGTTCCATTTGGTGACGTAATTTTCTCTCTCAGAGTAGAAGGGTCTTCCTCTGTTTCTTGCAGCATTTTCGCAGCACCGAGAAGTGTCTGCGCGCCAATTTGGCGAGACAATTCCTTAGATAAACCGGCTTCTTCTCCTGCTTCTTCGATTCTTTCCATTAAGAAATAAAAATAGGCTGGTCCGCTTCCGGCAATTCCAGTGAAAATATCCATTTGCTCTTCCTGAATGGTATACACTTCGCCCATTTCAGATAAAAGAGCCTGACTCATGCTGATATGGTCGTCTTTCACATAACGTCCCGCACATAAAGCGGTCGCTGAAGCCCCGATCGTACTTGACGTATTCGGCATGACCCTCATCACGGGCTGTCCTTCATGCAGCATATCTTCAATATACGATTGCTTCACGCCTGCAAGGACAGACATGATCAGCTGGTCTCTCCGAATATGAGGTTTTAACGATTCAAGTGCTGTTTCAGCATCCTTTGGCTTCATGGCCAGGATCAACATATCCATTTCTTCAAAAGGAAAAGAATCCATTGTGGCTGTTTGTATTCCGTAACGTGTCGTTAGTTCATTCAATCGAATTTGATTTTGTCTGTTTGTTGCGTAAATTTGGCCTAGCGGCATTTGTCCTGATCGCACAATCCCGGCAATCATTCCTTCCGCCATAGAACCTGCTCCAATGAAAGCAACTTTCTTTTGATCAATGATATTGATCCTCTCCCTTGTTCGCTTTTTGTTCGTGTTTTTCGCACGTTAGTTATCGTAACATGATGAGAAATCGTGTCAAGAAAGAGCCAGCGCTTTTCAAAAGTCCCGAATACGCGTTCAACCGCTTGCTGTATGTATACTGACTGCGCTTTTGCAAAACAACATTTTAGACCAAAAGTACTATTCGTATTTGCATCATAGTACCCTTTCGTTCGACTGAATTCCCCATTTTATTTTTGGTTTCGGTGACTTCAATTCTATTTTTTAGAAAGCGCTATCATTTTTAATGACTTTCTATTTTCCTATACGATGAATGTGCTTGAATCTTCCGAATAGACTATTGACATATTTTAGAAAACATGTCCGTTGAAATGATATTTTACGGGTGATACCGTGAAAGGGAAACTAAGTGAAAAAGGAGCGTTCATAATGAAAGTGAAAGAAAACTATATCAATGTCATTCCAATGAAAGAAATCCGTTCGACCGATGACCTTCTTTTCCCATTCCCTATTTACAATGAGCTACGTGCCCAGAGTGATATTAGATATGATGAAACAAGAAAGTGCTGGGATCTCTTTCGATATGCGGATATCCAGTCTGTTCTGAAGCAGCCAAAAGTGTTCTCATCACAGCGAGGAAGAAGCACAACGAAAACGAGTATTTTAACGATGGACCCGCCAAAGCATACAAAAATGAGAGCACTCGTCAATAAAGCATTCACGCCAAAAGCGATTAAACAATTAGAAGATAACATTAAAGACCTGACACATGACCTGCTGCAACAAGTCAAGGATCAGCGTACGTTTGATATCGTGGAAGATCTAGCAGCTCCCCTGCCTGTCATGATCATTGCTGAGCTTCTCGGCGCAGAGGTAAAGGATAGAGCGTTCATTAAGAAACATTCTGATGCCCTAGTAGCAGGTGCAAAGGATGAATCAAAAGAAGCCATTCAAGCAGTAGTGGATATGCAGAAACGCGCAGAAGAAGAGCTGTCCACTTATTTTGCTCACTTGATCCAAAAACGAAAAGAATCCCCTGCTGATGACCTGATCTCACTTCTTATTCAAGCAGAAATCGATGGTGAGCGTTTAACCGAGAATGAACTACTTGGTTTTTGCATTCTATTACTTGTTGCTGGTAATGAGACAACGACCAATTTGATTACAAATGCAGTAAGACTGCTAACAGAGCAGCCGCATATCGCCGAAGCAGTACGGCAAGACCCCTCTCTTATTCCTCAATTGACCGAGGAAACGCTACGCTATTATCCGCCTGTTCAAGCCATTGGGCGAATCGCGGCCGAGGATGTTGAGATTGCAGACTCGAAAATTAAAAAAGGAGACTATCTCATTAGCTGGGTTGCTTCAGCAAATCGTGATGAACAGAAATTTGACGATCCGGATACGTTCCGTCTTGACCGGAAATCAAACCCGCATATGAGCTTTGGCTTTGGCATCCATTTTTGTCTCGGTGCACCGCTTGCCCGCCTTGAGAGCAACATTGCCCTTGAGATTTTACTCCAGACGTTTCAAGACATCACCTGTGCGGCAGATCAGCTAAAACCTATTCAAAGCACATTTGTTTTTGGGGTAAAAGAATTTCCTGTACAGGTCACCCGTTTTTAAAAGTCCCTTTTGAGGGGCTTTTTTTCATTTTCTTCAATTCATCATCTCTTTCTTACCTTCCACCTCCGAACATGCTAAAATAAAGTCCATATAAAGTGATAACGGATTTCAGAAAAGGAGCCAAAAATTCATGACCGATTATACAGCAATGAAAGACGGAATATTCAAATCAGTTTGTTCGTTAGATTGCCCGGATCAGTGCGGTCTTTTGATACATAAAGAAAATGGAAAGATCGTAAAAGTGCAGGGAGATCCAGACCACCCCGTCACCCAAGGCAACATATGTAATAAAGTGCGGAATGTCACAGCCCGTTTATATGATGAAAAGCGACTGACCACTCCTTTGAAGCGTGTTGGCCGCAAAGGCGATGGACAATTTGCTCCGATTACGTGGGAAGAAGCCATTGAAACCATTCGGCAAAAATGGACAAAACTGATTGAAGAAAAAGGTCCAGAAAGTATTCTGCCTTACAGCTTTTATGGGAATATGGGCAATCTGAATGCAGAAGGCATGGACCGCCGCTTTTTCTATCGTCTTGGTTCAAGTCAATTAGACCGGACCATCTGTCAGTCAGCAGGAACGACTGGCTATAAATATACAATGGGTGCAAGCATTGGGACAGATCCAGAAGAGACCATTCATACGAAACTATTCATCTTTTGGGGCATCAATGCCGTGTCGACCAATATGCACCAAATCACCCTCGCACAAAAAGCGCGAAAGCAAGGAGCAAAGATTGTCGTGATTGATGTACACAAGAACCAAACCGGACGGATGGCAGATTGGTTCATTCCGCTTCGACCTGGAACTGACAGTGCCCTTGCCCTTGGCATCATGCATGTTCTTTTTAAAGAAGGACTAACAGATGAAGCCTTTTTAGAAACTTATACAACCGGTCATAAGGAGCTGCGTGAGCATGTGAAGCAGTATGATCCAGACACTGTTGAGGGCATCACGGGGGTTTCTAAAGAGGACATCCTTACACTTGCAAGAATGTACGCAGAAACATCGCCGTCTCTCATTCGCATTGGTAATGGTTTGCAGCACCATGATAATGGCGGAATGAGTATTCGAACCATTTCCTGCCTCCCTGCCCTGACTGGTCAGTGGCTCCACAAGGGCGGCGGTGCGATGAAATCAAACTCTTCTTTTCTCAGCTATAATGAAACAGCTCTTCAGCGGCCGGATTTATTAAAGGAACGCACGCCAAGATCATTTAATATGAATCAGCTAGGCAGTGTGCTGACGAATGCAGCGCCTTCCATTGATTCACTCTTTGTCTACTCGTGCAACCCAGCTGTTGTGACGCCTGAAGCGAATAAAGTAAGAGAAGGTTTGCTGAGAGATGACTTATTTACAGTCGTTCACGACCTATTTCTAACAGAGACAGCTAAGTATGCAGATATTGTCCTGCCGGCCACATCCGCCTTTGAAAATGAGGATTTCTATACATCATACTGGCACCATTATATTCAAATTCAAGAGCCAGTGATTGAACGCTATGGAGAAAGCAAATCCAATACAGAAGTGTTTCGCTTGTTAGCCCATGCGATGGGCTTTGAAGATGAAGCCTTCCGCGAGACAGATGCGGAACTCATGGAACAAGCCCTTCATCATCCAGAAAATCCCCATTATGAGGACATTTCATACGAGGCATTAAAAGAAAAGAAATGGATCAAAGCAAAACGAGGACCTTTCCAAGACTTAAAGCTCTCTACCCCGAGCGGCAAAATTGAGCTTTATTCTGAACAAATGAAAAAAGACGGATATCCGGCGCTTCCTACCTACGTGCCCCTTTATCAGGAAAGCGAATATCCGCTTACCTTTATACCGGGACCGAATCATAATTTTCTTAACTCGACCTTCTCACTTCATGAAAAGCATCAAAAGCTTGAGAAGTTCCCGAAGCTTCACATGAATGAACAAGATGCAAAGGCAAGAAAAATTGAAGATGGTGACATGGTGCGTGTGCTCAATGACCGAGGAGAATGCGAGCTTGTCGTGTCAGTCGGTCACAATGTATTACCTGGTGTTGTGGTCAGCCAAGGATTATGGGCAGATCAAAAAGGCAAAAAGCATCTAGTTAACGGGCTAACACCTGATCGGCTGGCAGATATGGGCGGCGGTGCGACGTTCTTTTCGGGCAGAGTGGAAGTTGAAAAATGATCATAGACAGAAGAAAAGCCAGCAAAAAACTGCTGGCTTTTTTCATTTGGTTTTATCGAATAATCAGCTGGTTGGTCATTACATTCGCACTTCCGTTGCTTCGGTAGCCTTCTACAGTTAATGCTGTTTCATACATTTTCCCCATTGGCATACCTAGGCTTTCCCATTTTCTGAAATGCTCACTGACGGATACAGTACCGCTCGTACGTTTTGTTTGACGTACACTCCAATATTGCTTAAAGGTAGCGTCTCCAATAATAGAAGGCTGATTGACACGTAGCGTTTCATAAATGTCATATGTGCCTCCATCGGCATAAAATGATCCTTTATACGTTCCTGTTGGGCGATAGGTGCCCCATGACTCAACAATGTAGTATTCAGCTAATGGAGATTGTGTCCAGCCATAGACACATAAGTAGGAATTCCCGCCTGGGTTAAAGGCTGCGTTGTAATTGATGGAGATGTTGCCAAGTTGATGATGAGTTTTAGTGGAATCAAACTTCTTCCCTTTTCGAAACAAAGCATTTCCGATATTGTTCCATTGCGCGCTAAATGCCCCGCCGTTATTGAGTGTCATTGCGGTATTTCCGTAATCCTTCCATAATTCAAAATCGTACCCGCTGTGATTGCCTATTCTATTGTCATAAATCGTTTCCGCATGAGCTGGTACAGCCGTCAGTGTCAGCACAAATCCAATACACATCACAAACAATAGCCTCAATCTTTTCAAGTTCATTTTCAATCCCTCTCCTTTTTTCATTAAAATTGTTCTGCCTTCTCTAAGATGAAGCGAACTCATCACCTCCTTTCATGTCACCCTTTTTGCTAGACGGAACGGTATTGTTCTAACCCAGCATGGATATCTCTTGTTTGTGTATAGACCTTTTGATACAGATGAAACAGATCATCATATATACTTGCAAGCTGCTGCTCTGGCTCATAGACAGCAGCTTGATGAATAAACTGATTTGCACATGCTTCAAGCGACGGATACCAACCGCAGCCAACGGCGGCCAGTATAGCTGCTCCTAAAGCAGGCCCTTGTTCATTGTCTAACTGGATGACCTCTGCCTGAAAAATGTCTGCTTGCATTTGAAGCCATGTCCGGCTTCTCGCACCGCCTCCAATGGAAACAATTGAATCTATGTGTTTCCCAGCTTGCCTGAATAAAGCGATCGATTCATTTAACGAGAAAGTAATCCCTTCTAGCACAGCCCTAACGACATGTGCCCTTTCATGCCGGCTGTCTAATCCAATCAAGCTTCCACGAATGATAGCATCCGCATGAGGTGTTCTTTCCCCGACTAAATATGGCGTGAAGAGCAATCCATTTGCTCCTGGCGCGACATAAACCGCACCCTCTAAAAGTGATTGGAACGATTCCTCTGGAGCCAGTAAATGTTTTATCCAGTTAAGGCTATATCCTGCTGAAAGGGTCACACCCATTGTGTAGAAAGCGTCTTTTTTTGCATGATGGAACAAATGCAGGTTTCCTTGAAGCTCTCTTTCATGATCCTCTTCGTAAGAGAGAATGACCCCAGATGTGCCAATACTGCATAACGTGCGGCCAGAGGATAAAATACCAGCACCAATTGCTCCGCAAGCATTGTCTGCCCCGCCAGCAAAGACTTTTGCACCCTCTTCGATCCCCGTCTCACGTGCAATGTGCGGAAATAGTGTACCAACCTCTTCCTCTGATGAGATCAGTGGCGGACAAATATGAGGAGGAATATCAAATGCCTGACAAATTTCTTCACTCCACGCTTGCTCTCCAATATTTAATAACAAGGTGCCAGCCGCATCAGAATAATCGATATGAACAGAACCTGTTAATCGAAATCTGACATAATCTTTTGGGAGTAAAAACATGTCGATTTGTTGATCAATTTCTGGTTCATGCTCCTTTACCCATAATAATTTTGGCAGTGTGAATCCTTCAAGCGCTTGATTTTTCGTGATCTGTTGGAGCCGTTCCCCCAGTTTTTTTGTAATATGTGTACATTGCGCTGTCGTTCGTGTATCATTCCATAAAATTGCAGGGCGGAGCACCTCGCGGGATTCATTTAAAAGAACCAGACCATGCATCTGTCCAGAGAAGCTGATGCCCTCTACTTTCTTTGAAAGGACAGGCTGCCTTGCCATCAGTTCTTTCATCGCAGCCACTGTTTGCTCAACCCATTCCTCTGGGTTCTGTTCACAATATCCAGGTTTATCTTGAATGAGGCGGTAAGGCTTAGTGGCCTCGCCGCACACCTTTCCATTCTCATCGACTAATATGGCTTTGACTCCGCTCGTTCCAAGATCAATTCCCATCACATACTTCATGTCTTCACTCCTTCAAAACAGGTCCGCTTCTTCAATCAATCTTCTAACAAGTATTGATTTAACCGGGCTTTCAACTGTTCCTCTCTTCCCGATTCGTTACTGATTAAAGGGTGCTTGAGCGCATACTCTTCTAATGTATGAAAGTTTGCCTTTCCTTCTGAAATGTCACGGCCAATCCCTTCAGAAAAACTGCGATATCGGTGCTTGATCACATCTTCAAACACACGGTCTTCTATGAGTCTATGAGCCACCCGCAGTCCTTTTGCGAATGCATCCATTCCCGCAATATGGGCATACAAAATATCTTCAAGCTCAAAAGAAGCTCTTCTCACTTTTGCATCAAAATTGAGACCGCCAGTTCCTAGTCCGCCATTTTGCAGAATTTCATACATGGCAAGAGTTGTGGCATATAAATCGGTTGGAAATTCATCCGTGTCCCAGCCAAGCAGCGTATTCCCTTGGTTGGCATCCACAGAACCGAGCAATCCATGTATTCTTGAGACGCGTAATTCATGCTCAAACGTATGACCAGCAAGCGTCGCATGATTGGCCTCGATGTTCAATTTAAAATGTGAATCTAGTCCGTATTGCTTTAAAAAGGCAATAGATGTCGCTGCATCTGCATCGTATTGATGAGTGGTTGGCTCCTTTGGCTTAGGCTCAATTAAAAATTGGCCAGTGTACCCAATTTCCTTTGCATAATCAACAGCCATATGCAAAAATGACGCCATGTGATCAAGCTCTCTTTTCATATCTGTATTCAGCAGAGTATCGTACCCTTCTCGTCCTCCCCAGAAAACGTAATTTTCTGCGCCAAGTTCTTTAGCTGTTTCGATGCCTTTTTTCACCTGTGCGGCTGCATAGGCAAAGACATCTGCATGACAAGATGTCGCTGCGCCGTGTACAAATCTAGGATGCTTGAACATATTGGCTGTATTCCACAGCAGCTTGACTCCGCTATCCCGCATGTATTCTTTCATTCTTTCTAAAATGATGTCTAATTGCTGATTCGTCTCTTGAAGCGTATCTCCCTCCGGTGCAATGTCACGGTCATGGAAGGAAAAATACGGAACATCCAATAGATCAAACAGTTGAAAGGCTACTTCCAATCTAGCTTTTGCTAAATCCATTCCGCTATAGGAGTCCCAGACTCTCTGCATCGTACCAGTTCCAAACATGTCTGTTCCATCAGCAGTCAATGTATGCCAATAAGCGACTGAGAAGCGCAGGTGATCTTTCATTGTTTTTCCGCCAATCATTTCACTTGGATCATAGTGTTTAAAAGCGAGTGGATTTTTTGATTGTTTTCCTTCATATTGTATTTTTCCGATTCCTTCTAAGCTGTGTAACGTTTTCATATTTGAGTTGGCCATCTTTTATTCCTCCTATGAATATACTTTGTAAGTTGATTCAACAAACTAATGTTCAATTGATGATCCATTCACTTTGAATTTTCCATATTTTTTAGTTTTTTAGAAATATTTTCGTTATAATAAAGTTAAAATCATCCTTCTTACAGATTACATGCGTAGAAAAGCAGCTTTTTTCTTCACTTAATCTAAAGACGAAACAAATGGAGTGGATAACATGGATATCGCTGATCAGAACTTTGTGAAAAAAATAAATCAAAAGCTATTATTAAAAGAAATTCTCCAGCATGCGCCAATTTCTAGAGCTAAATTATCTGAACGCACTGGGTTAAATAAATCGACTGTTTCCTCTCAAGTGAGTACATTAATGAAAGAGCAACTCGTCTATGAGATCGGTCAAGGTGAGTCTAGCGGCGGGAGAAGACCGGTTTTACTGATGTTTAATAAACGTGCTGGCTGCTCCATCGGGATTGATGTCGGCGTTGATTATGTCAATGGCATTTTAACCGACCTTGAAGGGTCCATCCTTCAAGAAGAACAGATCAAGCTCCCATCAAGCGCTCCTGATGTGACCATACGCATATTAACTGAATTAATACAGCAGTTGAAGGCCCAAATCCCCTCTTCCCCATATGGGCTCATAGGTATTGGCCTATGTATACCCGGGCTAGTGGATGCCGATCAACAAATCGTGTTTACGCCGCATTCTAAATGGAAAAATGTTGACATGAAAACAACGCTCCAAGACGCATTCCAAGTACCCGTCTTCATTGAAAATGAAGCAAATGCCGGTGCATATGGTGAAAAAATCTTTGGTGCCGCTAAACATTATGATCATTTGATCTATGCCAGCATCGGCACCGGCATTGGAATCGGGATCATTATCAATCATCATTTATACAGAGGTGCATATGGCTTTTCTGGTGAAATGGGACATATGACCATCGACTTTAATGGACCAACATGCAGCTGCGGAAACCGTGGTTGCTGGGAGCTGTATGCATCTGAGAAAGCCTTGTTTCAGTCCCTTCAAACAAATGATCAGCCCATCTCTCATCAAGAATTGGAAAAGCTGGCGACGTTAAATGACATGAAAACCCTCAATGCCCTGCGCAACTTTGGCTTTTACCTTGGGGTTGGTCTCACAAACGTCCTCCATACCTTTAACCCGCAAGCGATTATTTTACGAAACAAGGTGATTGAAGCGCAGCCAACGGTTCTACGTGTGATTCAAGAGGAGGTCTCCTCCAGGATGGATACTCAATTCAGTTCACATGTCGAGCTGCTTCCATCGTCATTAGGACACAACGCACCAGTATTAGGGATGACATCTCTCGTCATTGAAGCTTTCCTGCAAGATGCCACCCTCTCACCATGACAGATTCATAGATAAAAAAGACAGCTCTTACCGTGTTGTCTTTTTTTATTTATTCTGTTTCCTCATAACGGAAATAGTTGAAATCAGCAGGAAGACGCTCGCCACTTGTATCCTGGCACTGCATGCCGACAAATGCCCCTGTAAAAAATCCTCCTCCTCGAATGAAGTCATCAGATAGGTGGCTAGATTCAAATATCACATCAATTTCCTTCCAGTCTTTTTGATCAAATGAATAAGAATAGGTATATGTTTCTTTCTGAACGGTCACTTTTAAATACACATAGGTGACCTCCTCTGGAATGACGATTTTTTGTGCCAATGGCTGAGAAAAGGAAAGGTTTTGACAGGCAGATAATTCAAGAATGCGGCCAAGTTCCTCGTCATATGTCACCTGAAGCGCTGTCCAATTTTCCGTATTGTAATAATTCACAAGACCAGCGGCTTGCTGAAAATTCTCTGGATAGAACAACACAGCTGTCTCTGCTTCAAAATAAAAGCTTTGCCAGCGCCTTGCAACAAAGGCTTGAGTAAACTTAGATGTTAGAGATTCGTGACCATATAACCTTAAATGCTGAGGTTTTTCCGTTAATGAACCGATCTGTTCAGTAAAAGGAATTCTTAATGTTTGAAAGTGTCTATTTAACGTTGATTCTTTAAACTCATCGACTGTATGGTAGGTAGGAGCAAAAACCTTTTCGTTGATCGCTGGCGCTTCAACCTCCAGCGCTCCTTCTTTTCCGCCCACAACATACGGCCAGCCATCCTTCCATTCAAGCTTTTGAATCGCTGTTTCTCTTCCTAAAGGACACCACCCTCTTTGCTGAAAAATAGATTCCTTGCTTGATTGAATTGGGCGGCCAGTCAGATGAGCGAGATACCACTCATTTGTGTGCGTTTGAACAATGGAAGCATGACCGCATTTTTGAAGCGGATGTTCAGGTGAGTGAAAAGCACTTAAAATTGGGTTATCAGGATGAACCTCATAAGGCCCTTCAATCTGCGGGGAACGGGCAATTGTTGCCGCATGCTCGTACCTAGTGCCTCCTTCTGCTGTTAATAAATAATAGTAATCACCGATGTGATAAAGATGCGGTGCTTCTGTCAATTTAATCGGTGTGCCTTTAAAAATGACCTTCCGCTGACCAATGAGTTTCTTTTCCGTCACGCTATATTCCTGCAAGGCAATACCCGCAAAGGAATGGTGCTTTTCTCTATGATCCCACAGCATATTTAAGACGTATTTCTTCCCGCTTTGGTCATGAAATAAAGAGGGATCAAAGCCAGAGCTATTAAGCTTAACCGGCTCACTCCAATCACCATCAACCTCACTTGCCGTAACCAAATAATTATGACCATCTTTAAATGGACCATCCACTACTTTGATATCTGAATAAATGAGCCAAAACTGACCATCTGCATAGCTTAGGCACGGTGCCCATACTCCGCCAGAATCAGGATTTCCTTTCATGTCCAGCTGCAACGTTTTTTGCAAAGGACGCGCGGCAAGCCGCCAATGCACAAGATCCTTCGAATGATAAATTTGTACCCCTGGAAACCATTCAAATGTAGAGACCGCCATGTAATAATCTTCTCCTACACGGCAAATACTTGGGTCCGGGTTAAATCCTTTGAGTACTGGATTGGTGATTTTCATTCAACTTCCTCCTCTTTCACGACCTACATTTTAAAATCATCCATATGATCGATATATACTTGATCCCTATTCTCAAGCTCCCTCACGACTTTTTGGTGCTCTTCTTCATCTAGGTTATAAAAATTAATATCAATCATCGCTAAAATCAGTAAGCATACAGGAATCACTGTTACCGTGATTAAAATGCCAAGCAATGCTTCTGGCGTCTGCACTTGGTTTGCAACATAGCCAAATCGATCGAGTACAAGCCCCGGAACAATCCCGCCTAATGCCATCCCAAATTTAAAGAAAAATCCAATGACTGCGTAGATCAGTCCGCCCATCCTTTTTCCAGTTTTATATTCGCCATATTCAACAGTCTCAGGAATGAGCGCCCACATGTAAGCACCCGCTGTAATACTCCCCGCAGCAGCAACAAGCCTGAAAATCAGTATTAAAGTGATTTGACTCGGCGGTATCACAAGTAGGGCAAGAAGACCTACGATATTCAGCGATAAAGAATAATTAAGCAGCTTTTTCTTTCCTAACAGCTTGTGCAGCTTCGGAATAAATGGCAGCACCATTAAAGCTGGCAGACTGCCAATGAGTCCGTACCATTTCACTAAATCTTCTCTGCCAAGGTTATACGTCACATAATAGATCCCAACAGAGTTGCTGATCGAGTTCACACCAAAAATAATAATAAAGAAAATGCTTAATACAACAAGCGGGCGATTCACTCGTAATTGGACAAAGATATCACTGAATTTAATCTTTTCCTCTGGCTTTTGAAGCGTGACACGTTCATTCGTGCTTTTAAAACAGAAAATCAGTAATGCGCCGCCAAGAACGCCGAGAAAAGCCATCGTCATCTGCCAGCCAAGTGCTGTATTTCCTGTCGTATCACTTAAAAAGGTCGCAAGAAAAGGAACAAAAAAAGCAACAACTAGACCACCTAGATTGGCAAACACCATACGAACGGACGTAATACTGACAACCTCTTGGTTATTTCTTGTCATTGCGGAAGTTAAAGCACCATAAGGAACGTTGATGAATGTGTATGTAAGCGATAAACCAACATACGTGATGTAGGCATAAATGAGTTTACCCATTTCGGAAAAATCAGGTGTTGTAAAGCAAAGAATGGCAAGTACGACAAAAGGAAACGCACCGAATAACAAATAAGGTCTGAATCTACCAAAACGGCTGTTCGTCCGGTCTACCAATGCACCAATAAATGGATCTGCAAGCGCATCGATGGCGCGAACAACCAAAAACATCGTCCCTGCTGCTGCCGCTGATAAACCGTACACATCTGTATAGAAAAATAATAGATACGTAGAAACAGTTGCGTAAATCAAATTACATGCGAAATCCCCTGAAGCATATCCCACTTTTTCAGACATACGAATCTTCTTTAAATTCTCACTAACCATGAGCTTTCTCCCTTCTTCACTTAGCCTCTTCTAACAAACAGATGACGGAGGGCAGCAGCAATCAATACAGGGAATATAAAGCGCTTTCAATTTGTTATAAAAATGTAGCTGAACATCTCTTCCTTTCAGCTTAGCCCAAATGCGCAGCAGAACAGTCGAATGACAGAATCATCTCCTTCAATATAAGGGATCAATACTTGAAATTCATCTTAGTTTATTGACCAAACAAACTAAGATGAATTCATTTTATAAAATCTGATCTGACTTTTCAATATATTTTGAAAAAATAATCCAAATAATCGATTTCTTGTCATTCATCTTGTGAAATGACAAGAAAATCTGAAAGAATTCATTTAAAGGTTGCATTCAAGCTCATCCCATGCTATATTAATCAAGCGATGAGCTGAATTGTGTAAGTCGGGTAACATGTCTCTTTGAGACACACACGAATGTGGCGTGTGGTTATTCCGCCTCAATACGCAAAAGACATCTTCTTAGGAAGATGTCTTTTTTCTTACCCTATTTTTGTTCCATTCTCAACCGGTTCATCTGTCGCTAACAACACCACGTCTTCTTTTGACGGCATGCCTCCTAAGACAAGCACTTCTGATTTGAACCCTGCAATTCTTCTTGGCGGGAAATTAACGACCGCTACGATTTGTTTGCCGGTAAGATTTTCCGCTGTATAACGCTTTGTCAGCTGAGCACTAGATTGCTTTACACCAATTTCTTCACCAAAATCAATCTTGAGCTTCAATGCAGGCACTCTTGCCTCTGCAAAAAATTCTGCTTCTATGATCGTCCCAACGCGAATATCTAACGCCAAAAACTGTTCAATATCTGCCATCTGACTCTCTCCTCTTCATAAAAGGTAACGTAATCTATTGATTATTCATTGTAGCACATTCATTTTGTCATAGAGGAGGTTCAAAAAGCCTATACAGCGTTAAAATCACCTTTATAGTTTACATAATAAATTTATTGTCGTGTATTAAATGTTTGCATCCTGAAAATGAATTCAGTAAAATGGCAAATAATCCTACTGCTTCCTCCCGAATATATTGGGGAGGGTTCACACTTGTTTACATTATCGGATATGTGGACGTTTTGCTGGTCGTTTTTTGTCATTCTTCCTATCGTTGCCATCCTGCATCAGCTTGGCCATATTGTGGTCGCGTGGATGTTTGGAGCAAAGGTTTCCTTTGCGCTTGGCAGAGGGAAAAAAGTGTTGAAAGTAGGCGTCGTTGAAATTAGACGAATCTATTTTCTAGATGCATTTTGCCACTATGAAGAAATGAGGAAAAACAACCGATTGTCGCACATTCTTGTCTACTTAGGCGGTTCATTATGCAACCTGCTCAGTGTTCTCATACTGAACACAATGATCGCCAATGATTTCCTGCCAGAGCACCAATTTTTCTATCAATTTGCTTACTTCTCAGTCTACTATGTATTTTTTGCACTGCTGCCAGTCCAGTATGCAGATCATCATCCGAGTGATGGGCAAGCGATTGTGAACATCATTCGGCACGGTGAACCATGCGACATCATTGACTAACATGATGACTTTCACTGTCAATATGATAATGAATCGTTAAAAAAGGAATACCGAACAGCTTCATTTGATGTACCGCTGTGAGACTTTGATCTGTCTCCGGCTTCATATGAAAGCTTTCTTCCATTGGCAGTTTCATGGTGATAAAAGGCGTATGCAAATACAATCCTTCGTCACCGGTACTGCCTTTTGGACATGCGCTTTTTAATAGAAAATCTTCTTTCTCATTAAAAGGTTTTAAAATAGCTGTCAGCTGAGAATACGGAAGTGGCAGCGCAATATTCATATAACCCGCAGCTGCATCGTAATGAAGAGCATAAAGTGCAAAAAAGACTTGCTCTCCTTTTACATTTTGACGTATCCAAGCCCGAACATTTTCCCTTTCTTCCTTCGGATGTTGAAATCTAGTCAGACGTCCCTGCATCTCATATGGATGACGAGATAACCCCAAATATAGCTGACCTATTTTCTTAAACAGCGGCTGAAGTAAAAAGACGAACGGCCTTACCCACCAATGAAAGTTGACGGCTGCTTTTAATGTAAAAGCCATAGGGTCTTCATAAAATCTGCGAATCACAGGTGAGACCCTATCAGCTGAAAATGTCGTTCCATTTAATTCATCAAGCGAATCGACTAAACCCAGCTTCTCATGGTTATGCACGCTTTCCTCTTGAAAAGAGATCAGTTGAAACCGGCCATACACTTTGGAAATCGGGAAGTTCTTCTGCTTTAATTGATCCTTCGGCCCTTCAATCAGCCAGCCAATCAAACCCGGCAAAATCACCAAAAAAGCATTGATACTGCCATGAAACCAAATCATCTGATCCATGCTGATGTAGGTCACACGCATCAGCATACCAGCGGAATAAAGAAGTGATAACACGATCGTCCCCATTAAAACTAAGCTAGAAAACACAACAAGACCTTTTGCCAAAGTTGACCGAAATCTTGTTTTCATACAAAGGATGCCATATATGTAGAGGGTCATCACATAAAGAATGACGCTGAACGTATCAAATAGACGGGAAAAGCTAATCCCAACAGCAATCATCACAGGCGACAGCAAAATCACCCAGCCTGCCGCTTTGTATAAAGCTGTCTCTTTTGTTCGCTGCCTTCCTAAAAATCCATAAAAAAGCGGGATAAAAAAAGCCGAGTAATGAAAATGAATAGCGGTCAAAAGAACAATGATCGGCGAAAATGTCATCACCTGTATATCTGCTGTGTACAGCCAAAACCACAGACCGCCTAAAGCGAGATACATCCATGCGCCATCAATCATCAGCTCATGAAGTGGAAAGATTCCTCTTTTCAGCAAACGACAAAAGCCAAATAACGCCAATAAGATTGTATATAAAAGCCATCCCGATGCAAACCAAGCGGAATGATAGATAAAAGCAGCGGTTGCACAAAGAGCCGCTAGTGGAAAGGCTCTCATTAAAAAGCCGATCAGCCTCTCTGGCTTGTGTTTCTTCCCTTCTTTCTCAAAAAAGTGTAAGGCAGAGGGAACAAAAAATAGAATTGCCATGAGAACAAAAAATTCTGCTACCCGGCCTGTCATGAAACGGGTGGCGATAAAACAAGACATGAAGATCAGACTGGATGTCAAATGCCACTTATTCATCATGAAACATCCTTTCTGTAAAACGGCCTTTATATGTAAAAAGAGTACCAAACAGGCGATTTTTCACGTGGACATCAATGGTATATTCACCTGCATGTTCATCGTAGCCTTCCGTTACATCTGACACACCATAAAGCCATGAAAGCAGCGGCCATTCCCTGCCGAATATAAAAAACTTCTGCCGGCCGGATTGGATGTGTAAGAAACCATGCTTTGTTACTGTAAAATGAAGCTCTGACACAAGAAATCTAGGTTTTCCAAAGTAGTCTAGTACTGTATGACTCTTCTGATCAATGATCATATCAGCATCAAAGTGCCGCTCCTTCTTTGGGAAATAAAACGTTCGATACCAGTGCATCCCTTCCTCCCCCTTATTTGTCACAAAGGGCTCGTTGACTATTTGGAAAGGAATGTTTCTCCCTCTCTCGGGGAAAAAACAACGAAACAGTGGACCCATTCTGAAGATCAACCGAATGAGTCTTGACCCACCGCCTATTTCCTCCATCGTACCATCAGCAGAAAACGCGCGGTTGTATCTCTCTTTTAGCTTTGGATGCAGCTTATCGTAATCTTTTACTTGATGACGATGAACGACCATGTCTACCTCCCCTTTTTCGTTTGATGGAAAATACATCTACACAATCTTTTAGATTGATCATACCTGCAATCGACAAAATGAAAAATGCACTCATCACAAGCGGCTCATGAAGCGTCGTTTGCGGGGATAGGACCCCTATACAAAGCATGATGAGAAGAAACATACTTTGAAAAATGAATAGATATTTCTTTGTTAGCTTGGGAATTAGCCATGATACGCCTAAAAGCGCATAAAACAATCGGAAACTCGTGCTATGATCAAAAGCCGAATGTGAAAAAGGAATGACCGCTTGGCATAGCCAGACGATGGCAAACAGCAAACAAATCCCGTAATGAGCAAGTGTTCTCTCTAGCAACAAACGGGGATGTGTTCCCTTTTCAAGCCACGTCTTTAATGCCCCAAAACTAAAGGCTGTCATAAACCCGATCATTGGGCGAAAAAGAATCCGGTCTGCCCATGTCCATCCTTTTCCTTCTTTCGTTTTGTAATCAAATTGAGTTTGAAACACAATGTGGTCGCTTGTTTTCATATACTTCCAGTAGCCGCTGCCTTCTTTGATAAAAGACAATGGGTGTGACGATTTGAAATGAAGTGAGGATGCCCGCTCATTCCGTTCATCCATCATTCTTGTTCGATAAGCTCCTGTCCCTGTGACATTTAAACCAAACCCAAGATGCTTTTCATACAAAAAGGATTGGGGCTGTTCATTTTGAGGTTCATTTAATGAAATGGTTGAAAAGCGCAAATCCCATTGTTCATGAAGCTTTGGATTTTGCGTATATTCCCATACTTTCTCTATCGGTGCATGAATGGTTGTTTCCACATAAACAGGCTTTCTTTTCATCTGCCTCTACTCCTCTATGTGAATTATTTCACATAACAAGCATACCATGTTTCACAAAACTGTCAAATGTATATTCTTTTTTTGTCAAAAAATTGGTTCAAGATGGTCGCCTCTTTAACATATCGGTTCACTACCAAAAAAAGACCTGTCAATGAGACAGATCTTCCAGCGTGTAGACAAACCCTCGCATTCGTTGTCAGATCTGCGCGCTGGTGCTCACGAATGTTGAATTCGCTCCGCTCCAGTGCTCGATCTTCCTAGACTTCAAGGGTTTTCAATTCACGCTGAAAAGAAGACAAAGGGCTAAAATAAAAATCATTTTAGCCCTTTGTCAACAATCTGAAAGACCTGTCAATGAGACAGATCTTCTTTTTGCAACACACCTGAGATATAAAGCTTGACCGCATAGCTCACACTGTCTTCAAGCTGTTCTTTTCGTTGAAATCCATTTTTATTTGAAATATCACCGAAGCCGTGCAATAAGCTTCTTAGTCCTCTGACCACATGTGTCATCTCTTCTTCTTTGACACCAAAACGGGCCATGATGGATTGGACAAATTCAACAAGGCGCTCTGCCTCACTTCTTACTTTTTTCTCCTCCATATGTGAAAAGGCCGCTTCATAAAGGCCTGGATGTTCGCGGACAAATTCAACATACTGTTTGGCAAAGGCTAACACAGCTTCTTCTTTATCCAATCCCTCTGTTACGTGTATACCTTCTTCACGTAGCATGGACAGCCCTTTTTCTGCGAGTGCCGCCTGAATTTCAAGAAGACCAGATACATGATTATAAAGAGAAGGTGGTCTGATGTTCAGCTTTTTAGACAATGTAGCAATGGTCAATGCAGAAAAGCCCTCTTCATCAACAAATGCGGCCGCTGTATCGATGATTTTTTCTTGCGTGATACCCATTCTTGGAGACACGGTTTACTGCTCCCCTTTCTTTAACTGTTGCTGCCTTTTTGTTATGGCAGCTTGAAGCTTGGCATGAGGTTCCATGATAAGATCACCATGTCCTACTGCAAGACAAGATAAGGGAAGTGCCAGCAATTTTTCGGCACTTTTGAGTGCTGTTTCTGCATCCCAAGTGGCAAAAGCCGGGAACGGGAAGGTCAAGCGAAACTCACCCGTTACGAATAAACCGCCTTTTGTCACAAGTGCATCTCCTGCAATGACAATCCCTGACCTTTCATCGTATAAAGAAATGCTTCCAGGTGTATGTCCTGGTGTTGAGATGACTTTAAGTGACCCAATCTCGTCCCCTTCTTCGACAAGCACATCTGGTTTTGTGTGAATGTCTTTTGAAAAACTGCCTTTAATTTTTTGCTGAGGTTCACCAGGAAGCAAGGAAAAATCACCTTCAAAAAGGAGGGCATCGCGTTTTGATAAATAAACGACTGCCTCTGGAAAAGCCTTTTTCACTTCATCTAGTGCACCGATATGATCCATATGACTATGAGTGAGAATAATCTTGTCGATTGGCTTGTCTTTTTTGTGCGCAAATTCAATGATCGAGCTTGCTGCCATTTTTAAAGCAGCATCAATTAATATCAGTCCATTTTCTTCCTCAAATACATAGCAATTTACCGGAAATAGACGCGGCATCAATGTGAGCTGGTGCAGGCGATCAAAAGTTGTCAATCTCATCATATGTCCTCCTAAAACTAATGTCGTTAGTTTTATATTAACTAATGATATTAGTTTTAGCAAGCATTTCTTCATCAACCGCAATATAAATATCAATTTGCGCTTCTTTTGGATCTATAGATCTTTCATCATACCATTCAAAGTCGCCTGTATATGTGCGGTAATGGCGCTCATCCCACGCCCAAATCTGCTGCCATGTCTCCAACACAACCTCTTCAATAGGTCCCTTTCTCGTTCGGAATTTTGCGTAGGTCGATGCAGGAATCTCTATGACATGTTCTACCTGCTGATCCACGAATTGCCCAGCAGTAAATAAATAAGAGCCATGCTCATCTTTTTCATAATCTGAATATAATCCTATGACGGGCGCTTGCCCTCCGTAAAGCTGCTGCGCAAAAAATTGTTGCCAGAGTGGAGCAATCTTCCGCTCTTTTGTTTGCTCCATTTCGTTTGTTGTTCGAACAGACAACCCTTTCATCCATTGTTTCTCTAATGTCACGATATCGTACATACATTCTCATCTCCTTTTTTTCTATCATATAAAAAGAAACCTGACAACATTGTGTCAAGTTTCTATTCGTTTGAGAAATTGTTTCAACTGAATGTCAAACGCTTCTTTGACATGCTTCGGGGAAAGAATGTCAACATCTGGACCTAAATGGAATAGGAAACTATTTAACCAATCATCAAGAGGTACGGTAATGGTGGCAAGGTAAGTGCCGTCTGAACAAACATTCAATTCGTTCTCATCTACCCACTCCTTCACTTTCCCCACTGATGCTTCCGTTAACCTGAGCGTGACAGAGCTGACCGACGGTTGTTCTTGCCAAGAATCATTCCAAGGCTTTTCTTCGTTTTTGATTCTTTTCGGTTGAAAATACCCTGAAATGGTGACAAGACCCGTCATTCTAGTTAGCTTGAACAGACGAAAAGCTTTTTTTACACAACAGAACGCATACAAATACCAATGCCTCCCTTTTAAAACGAGCGTATAAGGCTCCACTTTGCGTGGAAGTGTTTCACCTTTCGCATTGCGGTAAGTAAACTGAATGTATTGGTGCGCTGACGCAGCTGTATGAATGAGCTGGAGCTTCTTTTCTGCCTGGCTATCTTTTCCCCAGGAGCTTAAATCAATGAAGACATGATGCTGCTTTTCGTTTTCACCCGTATGCGTGGGAATAAGCGATTTGATTTTTTTCAGTACATGTTCGCTTTCTTTAAAGGAATAGGCACTCGTCATGCTTTCGAGGGCTGTTAAAATGACCTCGATGTCATCATCGGTAAATAATTTTTTCTCTAAACGATAATCCTCAACAAGTGAAATGCCTCCACCTGCTCCTTGGGTTGTGACAACAGGGATTCCCGCTTGATTGATGGTATCAATGTCACGATAAATGGTCCTCGTACTCACTTCGTGAAGTTCAGCAAGATCTTTCGCCTGTACTTGCTTCTTGCTAATGAGCAGCATCACAGTAGATAAAATGCGGTCGATTTTCATGACTTTTCCTCTTTTTCATAAATGTAGGTTTTGTTTTGATAAAAAAAGAAAGAATGGTAAAGATAAGTAACAGCCAGCATTCGTTTACATCCCTGCACGTGCAGGAGGAGGTTGCATCATGACACATAACGTGTGGCAATTGTTCGTGATTGGGAGCATTATGTTGATCTGCATCATGATTCGAATGAATCGAATGAGACGCTTTCAGCTTGTACGCCCCATCAGGCTTTTGATGAGAATGTATCTCTTTGGTCTCTCAGCCCTTATTCTCCTATCAGAAGGATGGCAAAATCATAATATCCTCATCTATGCCGCTATTGGTATGCTTTTTGGAAGCAGCCTAGCTGTTCATGCCTATCAGACGATTCGTATGAAAGAAGAAAATGGCCGGCTGTATATGAAAACGAGTAAATGGATTGAAAGCTTCATTTTGTGTTTGTTTTTATCCAGGCTTAGTTTTAAGCTGGTTGAGCTCACAAACCATTCGATGACCAAAATCAGTGTCGTTGAACTGTATCAGCACATCGTGAGCGATGATGCGATGACCATGCTCAGCTTTTTTCTTTTAGCTGCTTACTATGTTGTTTTTTCTTTTCACATGATGAAAGCAAATAAACGATCGACACATGTGCATCATGCATAAAAACCTTCCTATATGAAAGTAGGAAGGTTTTTTATCAATCGTGCTGTGCATGGTGAATCATCTGTTCAAGCACTTCCATCACATGCTGATCTTCAGGGCTGTAAAAAATCGAGGTCCCTGCTCGTCTAGATTTCACGAGACGAAGGTTTTTTAAAAAGCGCAGCTGATGAGAAACGGTTGATTGCATGAGATTCAGTGTTTCTGCTATATCATTTACCGAGTGTTCACCTTGAGACAGCAGGTGCAGAATTCGAATACGTGTCGGATCAGATAAAGCTTTAAAGGTTTGGGAGACAAGAAATAGACTTTCTTCATCCAGCTCCATCCGTTCCTGTTCTTGATTTGTATTCAGTTCTTCCTTCATTTTGCTTCACCTTTCTTGTCCGTCAAATCACGACTTATTCTATGTATCATCATATACCAAAACGTCCGGCATGCAAAGAGAGCACACTTTAGAAAAAAGATTTACTCAAATAGCATTGACACTTGGTAGCATTCTTTTTAAAATGAGCATTATTTATTCATTTTTTTAGAGGAGCTGATAGGCAAATTGACTGAAGAGCCAAGACTAAAACGCAGCCTGACTGTCTTTCCACTTGTTGTGATCGGGCTTGCTTATATGGATCCACTTGTCGTATTTGATTCATACGGCATTGTGGCTCAGCTGACGAAAGGACACGTCGCTACAGCTTATATATTTACGTTACTTGCATTACTATTGACAGCGCTTAGCTATGGGAATATGGTGAAGGCTTTTCCAAAAGCAGGATCTGCTTATACATACGCGCAAAAAAGTATTCATCCTCATGTTGGCTTTCTTGTAGGCTGGACACTTTTACTGGATTATTTATTTTTGCCTATGGTGAATTTTGCGATTGGAAGTGCTTATTTAACCGCAGCCTTTCCTGATGTACCTCATTACATTTGGATCTCCATACTTGCTATCGCCATAACGACTGTCAATGTAATCGGTATCCGGCTTACAGCCAACATCACGGCACTATTTGTGACCTTTCAGGTCATTGTCGCCGTCACTTTTGTTGGGTTTATTATGTATGGGCTCACGCAAAATGCAGGCAGCGGGGAATTATTGTCCGCCCGGCCTTTTTATTCGGCGAGCTTAGATCCAGCGCTTATTTTTTCAGGAGCAACCATTTTATGTTTTTCGTTTCTAGGATTTGATGCGATTTCGACCCTGTCTGAGGAAACCATTAAGCCAAAAAAGACGATCCCACTTGCCATCTTCTTAACCGTCGCCATTGGAGGCGTACTGTTTACCTTGACGTCTTATTTTTTGCAGCAAGTATTTCCAAATTTTCAGCAGTTCAAGCATCCCGATGCTGCCTCACTTGAAATTGCGGATTTTGTGGGCGGCGCCTTTCTCCACTCGTTTTTTTTAGCTGGCACAATGGTCGCTGTTATCTCTTCTTCCTTATCGTCACATGCAAGTGCAGCAAGGCTATTATATGCAATGGGTAGAGATGAGTCGTTACCGAAGCGTTTCTTCGGATATATACATCCGAGATTAAAAACGCCTGTTTTTAATATTTTATTAATTGGTGCTTTCTCCTTAACCGCAGTCGTTGGCGAACTTGAAGTCATTTATTCCTTTATCAGCTTCGGCGCGTTGATTGGATTCACATTAGTGAACTTATCTGTTTTTGCGTACTATTTCATTAGACAAAAACAAAGAGGTGTACTCAATACATTGAGATACGCAGTGATTCCTCTGTTCGGGACGGCCTTTTGTATATGGCTGTTAACGAACATCAGTACAAATGCATTAATCATTGGTTTGCTTTGGCTGATTATCGGTTTTGTTTATTTCTGCTACAGACTGAAAACAAGACCCGAATTTACATTTGGGTACGATTGATTATAAGGTTTTCACTTGGTATCTTGTGCAGGATATGGCATAATAAAAAGGCTGTACTTCCCTTTTAAAAGCGGGGCAAAACAGGGGTGAACTGACCTTGAAAAAGAAAAAAACAGGATGTTTTGCCATTTCAGGCTGCTTCACGATTTTTCTGTTTGTTTTCGTATTAGCAGCCATTGTCATGTCCTTTAATCAAAAGGAGTTAAAAAAGCTGCCGATTGATACGGAATCAATTGTTTTGTCGAGATTGGATGATTTCAAACCGCTTGTAGAAACAGAGTTAAGAGATCAAGATTTAGATCAATATACCGCGTTAATCCTCGGTATGATGTATCAAGAATCAAAAGGCAGAGGCGGAGATCCAATGCAGTCCTCTGAATCTCTTGGTTTGAAACGAAATGAAATCAATGACCCTCAGAAAAGCATTAGACAAGGAGTCCATCATTTTTCTACTATGTACAAGCATGGGAAGAAAAAAGGCGTTGATTTGGAAACCATTATTCAAAGCTATAATATGGGAATTGGCTATATTGATTTTGTTGCAAAAAACGGGGGAAAACATTCCGAGAAATTGGCAAAACAATACTCTAAAAAGCAAGTGAAACGAAACCCAGAAGTCTATACGTGCGGAGGCAACAAAGATAACTTCCGCTACCCATATTGCTTCGGTGACTTCACTTATGCTGAAAAAGTAAAAGAAAAAACGAAAACAGTTGAAGAAAAGATGAAATTGGCTTCGTCATCCTCACCATCATCGTAAAAAAAGCACTTCCTAAATGGAAGTGCTTTTCATTTTATCGATGTTCTTTCCCGATTTCCGGCAGGATCGTTTTCGCTAAATGCTGATCCATTTCCTCATATTCATCATAATGAATCGTTTCATACAGCTCTTGTCTCGTTTGCATGTCCTTTAGCATTCCTTGCTGCGTCCCCTTCTCCATGATTTCTGTAAATAAACGCTCATACGCTTTTGCAGCGACTCTGAGTGATGACACAGGGTAAATGACCATTTGAAAGCCAAATACAGAAAATTCGTCTGCATGATAATAAGGCGTCTTGCCAAACTCCGTCATATTTGCAAGGAGCGGTCCTTTAATATTGTTTGACGCATGCGTGAAGTCCTCTGCTGTGATGAGTGCCTCAGGAAAAATAGCGTCAGCTCCTGCTTCTACGTAAAGATTGGCCCTGCGGATGACATCCTCCATCCCATTTACGGACCTTGCATCGGTTCTCGCAATCACCAAAAGCGTTGGTGCCGCTTGTTTGATGGCTTTGATTTTTGCGATCATCTCTTCTACTGGAACGAGCGATTTTCCGTTTAAATGTCCGCATTTTTTTGGCATTTGCTGATCTTCAATTTGAACAGCTGCCACCTTACTTTCTACCATTTCCTTTGCCGCCCTTGCAGCATTCAATACACCGCCATAGCCAGTATCCATATCGACCAAAAGCGGCAGCTGAGAAGCTCGAATGATTTCCTTTGCTTTTTCAGCCATTTCCGTTGAATGGATCATGCCGAGATCAGGCAATCCTTTGCTGGCACAAAAGGCGGCTCCGGATAAATAGAGCCCTTGGAAGCCCATTTTTTTTGCATAGAGCGCAGACATTCCATCGTGAACGCCTGGAATTTGAAATAAAGCTGATTTGTGCATTTGTTCTTGAAAGGCTGCGGCTAAATCTACTTGACTTGATTCATCATTCACGATCCACACACTAATTCCCTCCCTTATATGACGAATAAGTCCATAAATGCTGGTACGGTTGTTGTTTTTAATTGATTTGGATTTTGACAGAGTGACACAATTTGATCCACTTGTTTTTGTGGAAATCTCGTCTTCAAATGATAGAGCCATTTCTTTTCAAGCAGAGGAATGCCTTCCTGCCTTCTTCTGCGATGACCAAGTGGATATTCAATTTCGATTCGGTCTGTCATCGTCCCGTCTTTAAAGAAGATCTGCACACTGTTTGCAATGGATCTCTTTTTCGGATCTAAATAATCCGCTGTATATTGTTTATCTTCTTTGACGACCATTTGATCCCGGAGACGATCAATGACCGGATTTTGCGCCGTTTCTTCTTCATAATGGTCAGCTGTGAGCTCACCATAGATTAATCCAATCGCAGTAATATATTGCAAGCAATGATCGCGGTCTGCTGGATTATACAGCGGTCCCTTCTTATCGATAATCCGAATCGCTGATTCATGTGTTGTAATCTCTACTCGGTCAATGTCATCTAATCGACCTTTTACAGCGTCATGCAGGATCATAGCAGCCTCTGCAGCCGTTTGGGCATGGAACTCAGCAGGATAAGCAATTTTGAAAAGCACATTTTCGATGACGTATGATCCTAGCGGCTGAGCGAGTGTGAGAGATTTCCCTTTCATCAGAACATCTTCAAAGCCCCACTTCTCTGCACTAAGCGGCGTTTGATAGCCCATTTCCCCTTTGAGTGTCATCATTGCAAGTCTCACCCCGCGGCTTGTTGCATCCCCAGCTGCCCATGATTTCCTCGACCCTGTGTTTGGGGCGTGGCGATACGTCCTAAGCGGAGAATTATCAACAAACGCTTGCGATAAAACATGCTGCACGTCTTCCTTTGTTCCGCCAAGCAATGCACATACAACAGCACTTGTTGCTACTTTGACAAATAGGACATGATCCAAGCCATTGCGATTCAGACAATTTTCTAAAGCCAGTACGCCTTGAATTTCATGTGCTTTGACAATCGCATGTAGTACGTCATTCATCGAAAGCGGCTCTTCCCCGTTTGCAAGCCGTGTTCTGCTGATGTAATCACTCACAGCTAATATCCCGCCTAAGTTATCTGACGGATGTCCCCACTCCTCTGCAAGCCACGTGTCATTATAATCTAACCAGCGAATCATACAGCCTATATCAAAAGCCGCTTGAACAGGATCTAGCACAAAGGAAGTACCTGGAACTCTTGCTCCATTAGGTACAACGGTTCCAGGGACGATCGGTCCAAGATGCTTCGTACATTCAGGAAAATTGAGCGCCAGCATTCCGCAGCCAAGTGTGTCTATAAGCACATAGCGTGCCGTTTCAATGGCTTCTTTACTCGTAATTTCCCCGTCTACTGCATAGGCTGCGATTTCTTCTAATAGCTGATCCGTTTGATTGGCGACTGCTGTTTTATTCATGTTCATTCCCCCATTTTTCCATCATCATCTGAAACTTTTAATCCTCTTGGCCCTAAATAACGGACTCTCGGTCTGAAAATGCGATTATGCAAATGCTGTTCAATGACATGAGCAGCTAATCCACTTGCCCTTGCAGCAAAGAAAATCGGTGTATAAAGTGAAATTGGAATCCCGAGCACGTAATAAATAGGTGCGGCGTAATAATCAAGGTTCGGATAGAGGTTTTTCTTCTCTTTCATGTATGCCTCTCCTGCTACACACATGTCATAAAGCGTTGTATCTCCCTTTGATTCCGTAAGCGTTTTCAATGATCGTTTTAAAAGAGCGGCTCTTGGGTCCATTTTTCTCATGTATACCCTATGGCCAAAGCCCATCATTTTTTCCTTTGCTGCTAATTTTCGCTCAATCAGCGCAAGGAAGCCTTCCGTTGTTTTCCCTTCGAGAAGCATATGCATGACAGCTTCATTCGCTCCTCCGTGCAAGTCACCTTTTAATGAAGAAATTGCTCCAGTAAAAGCACCATACATATCAGAATGTGTGGATGCGATGACTCTAGCGGCAAACGTTGAATTAGGCAGCTCATGTTCACTATATAATGTGAGTGTTTGGTCAAAAGCGGTGATTTCGTCTTGGGTTGGCGTGCGTCCGGTTAGCATGGTTAAAAAGGTTTCAGTGTAGGATTTGGTCTGATCTGGAGAAATAGCGGCGTCTTTTGTGAGAATATGATAGCTTCCAGCGACAATGGCCGGTAGCTGGCCGAGTAATCGAACAGCACGCTTTTGCTGGCATGCTTCTGATCGATCTTGTAACGCATCATCGTACCCACTAAGAGCAGATATGCACGTTCTCATGGCATCCATCGGATGTGTGGTTTTTGGCAGTTTTGTTAAAATGGTTTGAATGGTTGAATGTAAGTTCGTTTGTGAGGAAATGTCTTGCTGAAACTGGTGATATTCCATCGCATCTGGTAATCTTCCATAAATAAGCAGATAGGCTGTTTCTAAATAGGTCTTTTTTTGTGCCAACTCGATGAGGTCATACCCGCGAATTACAATCTCTTCTTGCTGCACATCTAAGTATGAGATAGACGTTTCGCTTGCCACAATGTCTTCAAGCCCCGGTTTATACTGCAGTTGTTCAGTCATCATATAACCCCCGTTTCGTTCAATTGTTGTTCTCCAAACGAGCAAACGGCCAGAAATGATGTGAGTCTATAGATGGGAAGATACCGTGCAAGTCGGATACCCAATTCCCATTTTATCCAAAGCACTGCATCTTGTAAATAAAAGAACGTATGTCCAGTTGGACATACGTTAGCTGTAGTATGGAGAAATCATCATATACACAATGACGCCAGTGAGACTGACATAAAGCCACAGCGGCATGGTCCAGCGAGCAATTTTACGGTGACGCTCGACTTGCATCTGTGCGCCTCTAAACAGCGTAATCAGGGCAAGCGGTACAATGACTGCTGATAAGACGATATGTGTGATTAAAATAAAGAAATAAATTGGACGGATAATCCCTTCTCCTCCGAAATGGGTATCAGCTGCCATTGAGTGATAGGTCACATACGAAATTAAAAAGACAAGTGTCGTTGAAAATGCAGCAAAGATAAATCGTCTGTGCGCTTTAATGTTCTTTTGTTTAATCATGATGAGTGCTGAAAGTAAAAAGATAAACGTAAAGCTGTTCATCACGGCATTAAGTAACGGCAAAAATGTAATATCCAGATGGCTAAATTTATCTGATTTTGGCATTAAAAATAATAAAGCGATTAATCCGTTGATGGCAATTGTTAAAATGATCACAATACCAGTAAAATTTTTCGGTTTTTGATTCTGTTCGTTCATGTTTGAAAACCTCTCTTTATTAGTTCCGACTAAGAGTATGTTATTTAAATTTCTCTATAAAGTCAATGAATTCGCTGTCTTCGTCGAATTTTAGACAAACTTGCAGGTTGCAGGCGTTCTAACGGCTTGAAAGATCCATCCACTTCCTTTAAAATTGGAATTTATGTGATTTTGATCATTTCTGATAGGAAAGGAGTAATGGACTTGTCAATCTTACAGGAAACAGCCAACGATGTGAAGACGTTAGAGCAAGAATTACAGCAATTGCAGTTCCAAATGTATCGAATGCAAGAAAATATGAAAGATATTTCGAAAAAAGCAAAGATCATTGGCATCGATCAAGCGAAAGAAGATGAGTGGCTGATCGTCTCTGCCATTGAAAGTGCAGATACATGTAAAATTATGCTCAGTGATTGTGAAAAAGCTTTTCGCGGACAATCTGATTTTTCCTTAATTGCGGAATATCCTGAAGAAGGAAAGATTCATATTGCCGATATTAAAGGCCCGCCAGATAATGGATACGGCTCCATCTGCATGAAGCATTTAAAAGAAATCGCAAGAGAGCAGAACATACCCGTGATTACTGGCGACCTCGTCAAAAGAGACTGGGATCACGTAGATCGCTTAATTCATTTTTATGAAAAGCATCAATTTGATGTCCAGATCAATTGGAAAGAACAAAGCGGAGAAATTTATTGGGTGGACAGCTAACGAAAAAAACCAGCGTGTATCATAAGATATGCGCTACTTTTTGTCGAAAATGCAAATTTTTCTGAAAAATATGTGTATTTTTGACCAAAAAAAGGGTACAATAAAAGCATCAGGCCGCCACCTGATGCTTTCTTCCAAAAAACAATTATTTACTAGTTAAGTACTTTTACTTTGACTGATTTTACGCCCCAATTTTTCGCTTGGGATTTGCTTGGTACATGTACATCAATTTTGTTACCTTTAATTGCGCCGCCAGTATCTGCTGCGATGGCTTCACCGTAGCCTTCAACATAAACCTTACTTCCTAATGGAATGACATTAGGATCTACTGCAATGACTTTTGCATTTGGGTTTTTGTTTAAGTTTACCCCTGTTGCAGTAATACCTGAGATGCCACCATCATTTGCTGTATAAGCCGTAGCTGTAACAGTCATTTCTTTTTGTACACTCTGACTAGCAGAAGATGATTCTGCTTTAGCTGTTTCCTTTTTAGGAGCAGCTTTTTTCGTTGTTTGCTCTTTTTGGACAGGTTCCTGTTTTTGAACAGGTTCTGAGCTTACCGGAGCCGAGCTTTGGCCAGCAACACTTAGTGTTGAACCAACCATAATTATATCTGAGTTTAAGTTATTCCAAGACTTAATATCGCTAATTGACACATTGAATTTTTGAGCGATTTTCCAGAGGCTGTCCCCCTTCTGGACTTTATACTGCTCCTGAGTTTTCTCTTTTGAAGAGATTGTCAATTTATCACCTACATAGATCATATCAGTAGATAAATTGTTCCAACCCTTTAGGTCCTTTAGAGACACATCATTTTTTTGTGAGATTCCCCAAAGTGTATCACCTTTCTGTACAGTGATTTCCTTTGCAGAAGCTTGCTGCGCTCCAAATGCTGTTGTTGAGATTGCTGCAACAGCAACCAAGGACATAATAGTCTTCTTCATAAAGTAAATCCTCCCTTGTTAGCTTTTTATGGCGGCTAACGAGTGCTATCGTAACATATGTAAATGTCAATTCAATAACAAAACGATATGTTTTAGATTACAGTTCCTTTACATGAAACATCTCTCTCCATTGGTAAATCAGACCACAAAACGGCTTGATTCCCTGCCATATCAAGGTTTTAAAAGGATCAAAAACGGCCTGCTGAAAACGTGTCCAAGTGCAGCGAAAAATATTTATTTTTCTTCTTCAAACTCTTTATTTTTTCTCTTTTTCTATAAATAAACGAATTTCTTCTAAAAAAACATCTCCGTATTTCTCTCTTTTTTGAGCGCCAATCCCCTTAATTTGGAGTAATTCATCATCTGTTTGAGGCTCTACCGCTGACATTTCCTTCAATGTTTGATCAGAAAAGACAACAAACGGCGGAACACCTTGCTCTCTAGCTAGCTTCATTCTTAGCGATCTCAATCGCTCAAATAATGCATCGTTTTCTTGAATGGCTTCTGCTTTGATCGCCTGCTTTTTATACACAGCCTCTTGTCCAACTAACACTTTCTTCCCTTTATGGGTCACCTTCAGTGTTGGGTAAGCTCCTTCAGACATGTGCAAATACTCTTCTGTAATTAAAAATTCAATGAAGTCACTGATTTGCTGAGCCGAATGTTGTTTCATTAAAGCATATGTAGGGAGACGATCGAAACCTAGCTCTAGCACTTTTTTGTTTCTAGAGCCTGCCAATACTTGGGCGATCATCATTTTACCGAAGCGCTCATTCATTCTCACTGTACAAGATAACACCATCTGTGCTTCTCTTGTGACCTCTTCACGCTCTCTTTCATCAAGGCAGTTGCTGCATTTACCACAAGG
This sequence comes from Bacillus sp. FSL W8-0920, assembly GCF_038593215.1. Taxonomy (NCBI): domain Bacteria; kingdom Bacillati; phylum Bacillota; class Bacilli; order Caryophanales; family Bacillaceae; genus Bacillus; species Bacillus sp. FSL W8-0920. Next base: position 1,965,328 of record NZ_CP151974.1, read on the forward strand.
CGAACTAGCTGTTTGATCAAAATAATCCATCACAAATTGCTGCAGACATTGCTCAGTATGACAGTAATCCACCATTTGCCTTAATTTAAGCAGCTCATGCTGGTAGCGCGTCTCATCTTCTATTGACTGTTCAATGAGAAAGCGCTGCACTCTTACACCTTGAGGTGAAAACAGTAAGATGCATTCACTTTCAAGCCCATCTCTGCCAGCACGCCCAGCTTCTTGATAGTAGCTTTCAATATCCCTTGGAATTTGATGATGGATCACAAAACGGACATTCGACTTATTGATTCCCATGCCAAATGCTGATGTGGCGACCATCACCTGGATATCATCATTTAAAAAGAGGTTTTGCTGCTCTTCTCTCGTATGATCATCCAATCCACCATGATAAACGCCAGCTTTGATCTTTTGTTTTTTTAGTCGATGATAAATATTATCCGCTTCTTTACGAGTGGCTGTATAAATAATGCCAGACTCAAGACTGTTTTTCTTCATATATTGTGTGATAAAACGTTCACTGTTTTCTCCTTTGATCACTTGAAAGGACAAATTTTCTCTAGCAAACCCAGTAAAGACGGTTTCTTCTCCGTTTATGCCAAGCTGTTCACATATATCTTGGTGTACCTTTTTCGTCGCTGTAGCTGTTAATGCGACAATCACCGGTCTTTTTGACAGCTTGTTCAAGCATTCTTGAATGAAGCGATAACTTGGCCTAAAATCATGTCCCCACTCGGATATACAGTGCGCTTCATCAATCGCGATTAAAGGAATCGTTAACCGATCTAACAGCTGAAAAAAACGTTCATTTTGTAAGCGTTCAGGTGTGATATAAAGCAGTTCATATTCCCCGTTTTCGCATTTTTTCAGCCTTTCATTCATTTCAGCTGCGGACAGAGTGCTGTTTAAAAAGGAAGAACGTATGCCCATCTCATTTAACGCATCAACCTGATCCTTCATTAAAGAAATAAGCGGAGATACTACGATCGTTGTACCTTCCATCATTAGCGCAGGGATCTGATAGCAAACTGACTTCCCTCCGCCTGTCGGCATAATGCAGACGGTATCCTTTTGTTTATTTACAATCGCTTCAATAGCTTGTTTCTGTCCTTTTCTAAAGGCATCAAAGCCATAATATTGTTTCAGGAGTGCTTCTGCTTGTTCTAACATTCAATTCCCTCTCCGTCATTTGTTTTGTCCATTTTAACATAGATTCTTGCCTCTACAGGCGATCAGTCGAATTTCGTCTTTTTACAAAATAAAAAGCCATTTTCCGAAATGGAAAATGGCTTGAATCATCCTAGGAAAAGCTGCGGATGCCGTAATCTAAGTAAGAAAGTTTTAAACCACCACTCCTCAAAGTGGGTGTTTGCAGAAACGTTCCTGTCTTCCTCTCTAAGGAGGCATGACATTCCGGCTTCAATATAAAACTCCCTATTACAGCTTAAAGGTTAAAACTTAATTAACATTACGCGCATCGCAGCCTTTAAACTATATTACACGAAAGTTTATTAAATTTCAAGAGATCTTTTTTCTATGAAATACTCATGTATACAAGATATTTGTCATTGCATACATAAGAAAAAATTATTCTGAAAAAATGTAACTTCGATTTATTATCCTATTTTTCTTCGTCTATGTCAACATCCTGCTCTTCCTCTAATCGTTCATACGTATCTGAATGCATCTGATCCATTGTTTGTCTATTTGTTAAATCACGCATTTGATCTGAGAAATTACGGTCAAACTCGTTTGGGTCTTGAGTGGTTTCTTCATTTTTCTTCACATCGATTGAATAACGTGTATAGGGAACTGCTTTTAAACGTTCATATGGAATGTCTTTCCCTGTTTTCTCACAAATCCCATATGTTCCGTCTTCCATTCGTTTCAGTGCTGCATCAATTTCAGTTTCAAGCTGGCCATCAACTTGGTCCAACGTTTGTTCGGTCATGCGGTCTAAATAAATGCTCCCATGATCAGCGATATGGTTCCCAACACCATTTGAAATCTCGCTCGATTCACTTAGCATAGATTCTTCTTTCTTTTTTGACCCTTTTACATCTTCCTTTAATTGATTCAATCTTTCGTATAAATCAGCTTTTTGTTCTTTCGTTAAGCCCACGGTCAATCACTCCTTTCTTATTACCTTCCCGCTGCAAGGGAATTGAAAACATCAAAAAAGCCGCCGCCTTATTGGCAGCAGCTTGCTTCTCTTACAGGGTGCGAAGTGCTTCTTCTACTGGTTTATCCCCTTTAATTAAGTCAAAGGATTTATTTTTCACATTGGATTCTGTTAAGCTTTCCACTAGTACAGTGGCTACGTCCTCTCTTGAAATCTCAATGTTTTGATTATCTGAAATATGCTCCGCAGCTTCAATCTTTCCTGTCTTTTCCTCATGCAGCAAGGCACCTGGACGGACAATGGTATAGGAAAGTCCAGACTGTTTTAGATGTTCATCTGCTTTTCTTTTCGCCTCATAATAAATTTCCATACTTCCTTGCCCTTTTCCCTGGTTTGGATCATCGGCATTAAAGGAACTCAGCATCACAAAATGCTGAATGTTTTCTTTTTTCGCTGTGTCGACAAGACGTTTTGCACCTTCTTGATCCACTGCAATCGTCTTATCTGCACCTGTTTTGGAGCCTGAACCAGCTGCAAAGATGACAGCATCTGCTTGTTTCACAGCATCTGTCACATCCTTTTCAAGATCACCGATGACAGGCGCTGCACCTAGTTCTTTTAGCGCATCCGCTTGTTTTTCATCTCGAATGAGAGCAAGCGGCTCATGTCCTTTTTCTTTTAAATAACGAATGACGAGTCTACCTGTATGTCCATTTGCTCCAGCAACTAATACTTTCATTGTTCATTCCCCTTTCTGTATCTGTTTCATCTTTATCCTTTTTTGCTATCATTCAAACACCTGAACAAAAAAGCCCTTCCCAGAAAATATGGGGAAGGGCTCAGGCAATGTGCGATCTATTAAAATAAATACGTAGAATGAGAAAAGTGCATGTGATCTATGTAATCGCAAGGTTGATCAGCAAATATGTTTTGTCAAAATGGCTTGAACATCACTCAAATCCGTCTCTTTTGAAAAATCGAGTTCAAATACTTTTGAGCTTGTGACAAGCAGCATACCTGTGTCCTGATCAAACACGCCAGCTTCTTGAATGGCAAAACTTTCAATTGATCGATATGGCAAGGAGACCCTAACTTTCTTCTTAGAAAATACGCGGTTATCGCCAAAGATCAGTCGTTTATTGGTGAAACAAATTTGGTCGTGACGCAGTCTGTAAACAGCTTCAATTCTTTCCCCTTCAATTAGTAAGGATTCGAATTTCTTATCATTTTGTTTACTGACAGAAAAAATACCCACGTAAACCCCCTCTTCCTCCATCAAATTCCTTTATGAAAAAACGACCACACGCTCTGTGGGTACGTTTTGTTCTCACTTATAGAATACGCTATAAATGATCGTTATTCCATTACGAATAGATTAAATTTCATTTAACTTTTTCTTTTTGATTCGATGCTCTTTCCTCTACTTATTTAGACAGTTAAAGCAGGAAAAAAGTTTCAGTTCTTTTTGAGAAAAATGGTTGAATTGTGACCAATAAAAAAACAGTGATTTTTTCAAATCACTGTCAGCGTGTAGACAAACCCTCGCATTCTTTGTCAGTCCTGCGCGCCGGTACTCACGAATGTCAAATTCGCTCCGCGCCGGTACTCGTCCTTCCTAGGGCTGCAAAGATTTCATGTCACACTGAAAAAGAAGACAAAGTGCTAAAATAAAGATCATTTTAGCACTTTGTCAACAATCTGGACTATTCGTCTTTTGGTGTTTCAATGGTTCCCTCGGCATATACATCGGAAATCTGCTCAAGCGTAATTGCCATATCAGCATCTTCGTTATCATGCCAAGCATTTTGTTGATTCTGCTCATCTGTTTGCTTCTTTTTCATCATCATCACCCTTTACTGTTTTTCTTAGTATGAGTGATGTTCATCAAAATCATTCAGCAGAAAAGTCTTCGAAATACTCTTTATAATACCCGCCTACTTTACCTGTATTATCAACGACAAACAGGAATTCTTCTGTTTCATTTTTCACTTCATATGTGCTTCCAGCCGTTAGTGCACGGTCGACCATATATTTTTTCGCATTCGTATGTATACATTTTACTTGTTTTAACGTTTGAGCCGTTTGCCAGTTTTGATGGATCATGATTTAAAAACTCCTTTTTTCATCTATACATTTATTGTAGCCAATTTTTCATGAAATGCAATGAGTGTTATGGATTGCTTTCAAACATGTGGTGTAATATGATGAATGTATACGTTTACATCCATGTGCGTATACTAGATCATTTGCTTCAGGTCCGCTTTTTCACCTAGAACTCGCAGAACAATCCATATCTTTAAGGAGGTTTGTTTATTTATGAGCTCTACAACACTTCAAATTAGTTCAAAACTCGAATCTTTTCTCCAAGGGACGAAAAAACTCTACATTAATGGTCAGTTTGTCACAAGTCACGATAACAAAACCTTTTCAACTCCTAACCCAGCCACAGGTGAAACCCTTATTGATGTATATGAAGCAGGTGCAAAAGACATTGATGAGGCAGTAAAAGCAGCCAAAAAAGCCTTTCATGGTCCTTGGCGCTCCATGTCTGCCGCCGAACGCGCCCGGCTCATGTTCAAGCTTGCTGATTTAATGGAAGAAAACCAAGAAGAGCTCGCTCAGCTTGAAACTTTAGATAACGGAAAGCCAATTAATGAAACAACCAATGCAGATATCCCTCTCGCAATCGAGCATATGCGCTATTATGCGGGCTGGACAACCAAAATAAGCGGACAAACCATTCCTGTCAGCCAAGGATACTTTAATTATACCCGTCATGAGCCTGTTGGCGTTGTTGGACAAATCATTCCTTGGAACTTCCCGCTGCTCATGGCCATGTGGAAAATGGGTGCTGCACTTGCGACAGGCTGCACCATCGTTTTAAAACCAGCAGAACAAACACCCCTCTCTGCGCTTTATTTAGCTGAATTAGTGGATAAAGCCGGCTTCCCAGAAGGTGTGATTAACATCGTACCTGGATTTGGCGAAACAGCCGGGAATGCGTTAACCGATCACCCTGATGTGAATAAGCTTGCCTTCACGGGGTCAACAAGTGTTGGGAAACTCATCATGGAGAAAGCAGCCAAATCCATTAAGAGGGTCACATTAGAACTTGGCGGAAAATCACCAAATATTATTTTGCCAGATGCCGATTTAAAGAAAGCCATTCCAGGTGCTTTAAATGGGGTCATGTTTAACCAAGGTCAGGTATGCTGTGCAGGTTCGAGGGTCTTTGTTCACCGGAGCCAATATGATGAGGTTGTCGATCAAATGGCTGAATATGCGACATCCCTCAAACAAGGAGCCGGTCTTCATCAAGATACGCAAATCGGACCTCTCGTAAGTAAAGAACAGCACGAGCGCGTGTTAGGCTATATTGAAAAAGGTAAATCAGAAGGTGCAACAGCCGTTGTCGGTGGCGATTGCCCTTATGAGGCTGGTTATTTTGTCTCCCCTACTGTTTTTAAAGATGTAGAAGATGACATGACCATCGCAAAAGAAGAAATATTCGGACCTGTCCTATCTGCAATTCCTTACGATTCCATTGATGAAGTGGTCGAAAGAGCCAACCAGTCTGACTATGGATTAGCCGCAGGACTTTGGACAGAAAACTTAAAGCATGCCCATGACATTGCTGCACGTCTTGAAGCAGGCACGATTTGGGTCAACTGCTATAACGTCTTTGATGCTGCCTCCCCGTTTGGAGGATACAAGCAATCAGGTCTTGGCAGAGAAATGGGATCATACGCCCTTAACAACTATACAGAAGTCAAAAGTGTGTGGATTAATCTCCAAGACTAATGACGCCTATAAAGCCGGTGACCATGTCATCGGCTCAGATTGTCGACAAAGGGCTAAAATGAACTTTATTTTAGCCCTTTGTCTTCTTTTCAGCGTGATAGAAAACCTTTGCAGTCTAGGAAGGACGAGTACTGGCGCGGAGCGAATTTGACATTCGTGAGCACCAGCACGCAGGACTGACAACGAATGCGAGGGTTTGTCTACACGCTGAGCCGGTGACCATGTCATCGGCTTTTTTGTGATTGCATGTGACAGGCAGGCTCCTGAATATAGTAATAAAGGAAAGGAGCATGGCCGAATATGCAAGATTTTAAAACAAAAGTAAACGAATATATTGATGAATTGCACATGCAACTGCAGCGCAGACAACGAGAAGATGGCGCTTTTGTCTTCTGCTTTGAAGGGCCAATGATGACAAATGCTTTTTTGATTATGCTGTTAAAGGCGGTCGGTGATTCGGATCAGGCTTTGGTTCATCAATTGGCAGAAGCTATACGTGAAAAGCAAAATGAGGATGGTTCTTTTTCTTTGTATCATGATCAGGCGGGACATGTAACCGCGACTGTGCAAGGCTACTGCGGGATGCTCGTGTCAGGCAGGTATCAACAAGATGAGCCGCATATGGAAAAAGCAGCACATTTTATTCGATCAAATGGCGGTTTGAAGGACGTTCATTTTATGACAAAGTGGATGCTTGCTGTCAATGGCATGCACCCTTGGCCATACTTCTATGCACCACTTTCATTTTTACTCATCCCTACATATTTCCCGCTTCACTTCTATCATCTTAGTGCATATGCAAGAATTCATTTTGTCCCAATGATGATTGCACTCAACAAACGATATGCCTCTCATGAACAGTTTCCAAGCTTAGCACATCTCGATGCAAACATGTCTAAAAATCCTTTTGACTGGTTTATGGCAAGAGAAGAACGTTCCACTCACCACTTTCTAGCATACATGCGGTCGTATACTGCACTCGACAGCCGGCTCGACTTTTTCGGGTATGAGGCAGCGAAGCGGTATATGTTTGAACGCCTTGAAAAAGATGGCACGCTTTATAGCTATTTAAGTGCCAGTATTTTTATGGTCTATGCACTCATGAGTCTTGGATACTCTCCGGGACATCATCTCATTTTAAAAGCAGTCAAAGGGATGAAACAGCTAGTCACTGACTGTCGGGGCAGGAAATATGCTGAGAATTCTACATCCACTGTTTGGGATACAGCGCTTGTCAGTTATGCTTCTCAGCGAGCAGGCAGAACACAAGATGATCCAGTGATCAAAAAGTCTTTTACGTACTTACTGAACCGGCAGCAAATGAAGAAAGCAGATTGGGCGATCCATAACCGGCATGCGGCTCCGGGAGGCTTTGGTTTTTCAGATTTAAACACAAATAACCCAGATTGCGATGATACGCAAATTGTGTTAAAAGCCATTCCTCAAACTTACGCTCCCGTTCAGTGGAAACGAGGATTTGATTGGCTTCTTTCCATGCAAAACCGGGATGGCGGCTTTTCAGCTTTTGAAAAAAATCAAAATCACTTCTTGCTTCGTCATCTCCCGCTCGAATCTGCTGAGGATGCGGCCATTGATCCTTCTACGCCTGATATTACAGGTCGTGTGCTCCATCTTATTGCTCTTGAAGAGAATAGCATGTCACCACTCATGCAAAGGCAAAAAGATCATTGTGTGAAATGGCTGCTTGATCATCAAGAGAAAAACGGATCATGGTTCGGAAGATGGGGCGTTTGCTATATTTATGGTACTTGGGCTGCGTTAACAGGACTAAAGGCTGCTGGCATCTCCTCATCGCATTCTGCTGTTCAAAAAGCATGTCGATTTTTAAAAACAATTCAATTAGAAGATGGCAGCTTCGGAGAATCGTGTAAAAGTGCAGAGGTTAAAAGGTACGTCCCGCTTCCATTTGGAACAGTGGTTCAAACAGCTTGGGCTGCTGAGGCACTTTTACAATATGTGCAGCCAGATGACAAAGTGATTTTAAAAGCCATCTCATTTTTGATTCAACATCAGCACTCGAGTGAAGCCTTGCACTATCCAGTAGGTATTGGTCTTCCAAAGCAATTTTACATCACCTATCATAGCTATCCATTTGTCTTTCCAATGATGGCTTGTTCCACATTTTTAGAAGAAATGAGGCGTAAAAATGAATAAGGAAGAATATCGCATGCAGCTTAAAGATTGGCTTAGCTCCATTCAAGGTGCAGTTCAAGATGACAACACCCGTCAGAAAGCAGAACATTTATCGTTCATCATGAATGATGAACATTCCAGTGAAGAAGAGTGGTACGAATTGGCTGAAAGTATTGCAGAGGATATAATTCCACAAGATGCAATGCGAGATGTGGCAGTTGGCGGCCATCAATTACCCCCTCTCCCTTACCGGTATGATGCACTAGAACCGTTTATTTCAAAAGAGGTGATGTATTTGCATCACCAGAAGCATCATCAATCATATGTTGATGGTCTGAACCAAGCTGAGCTTGCCTTAAAAAGAGCAAGAAGAACCAATGATTTTAAAATGATCAAGCATTGGGAACGGGAGCTAGCCTTCAATGGTGCGGGACACTATTTACATTGCATTTTTTGGTTTTCTATGAGTCCTTCAGGCAAACGAAAGCCCACTGGTCAAATGCTTCGTTTTATTGAACAATCGTTTGAAAGCTATGATGCATTCAAATCCCAATTTTCAGCTGCAGCCAAACAAGTTGAAGGTGTTGGATGGGCCATTCTCGTATGGGCACCAAGATCTCAGCGATTAGAGATTTTACAAGCAGAACGCCATCAATTTTTATCACAATGGGATGTGATCCCTCTTCTAGCTCTTGACGTATGGGAGCACGCCTACTATCTGCAATATCTGAATGAAAAAGCGACATATGTAGATCGCTGGTGGAATATCGTTGACTGGCGTGAGCCAGAAGCACGCCTTAAGCAAGCTCAGCAAGTGAAATGGACCCCTTTTTAAAAACGCTACTCCATGTAGGCATTTGCTTATATGGAGTAATTATAGTTTACATAATATTATTATCACCACTAAAAGAATGGGTTGTTTTTTCAGAAAATTCATTTAAAATAGAAACGATATGTATAGAAAGAGAGCTGAAGCAATGAATGAAGATTTTATTAACCATTAGTCACTTTGCAGGAAGAACCTTTGCAATTTGGGTCATTTTATTTGCGTGTCTTGGATTTGCCTTTCCTGCCGAATTTTCTAAGATTGGACCTTATATTCCTTTTTTACTCGGTATTATTATGTTTGGGATGGGGCTTACCCTGTCTGCTGAAGATTTTAAAGAGCTGTTTCGAAAACCTCTCTATGTGCTGATTGGGGTTCTGGCGCAGTACACACTCATGCCGCTTATCGCCTTTCTATTAGCTTACGGATTACAGCTTCCTTCTGAAATTGCAGTAGGCGTTATTCTTGTGGGCTGCTGCCCAGGCGGTACAGCATCCAATGTGATGACCTTTTTGGCGAAAGGAAATACGGCATTATCTGTAGCCGTCACCACCATATCGACCCTTCTTGCTCCATTTTTAACACCTGTCTTTATTTTACTCTTTGCAAGATCATGGTTACCTGTATCGCCAGAAGCGCTATTTTTGTCAATTGTACAAGTTGTGTTGATCCCAATTATCTTAGGTGTCATCGTTAAATTGTTTTTCAAAAAACAAGTGACCTATGCGGTTCAAGCATTGCCGCTTGTATCTGTCACCGGAATTGTAGTGATCATTGCAGCGGTTGTCAGTGCAAATAAAGAGCAGATTCTTCAATCTGGGCTGCTAATATTGGCCGTTGTGATCTTACATAATGGACTTGGTCTTTTATTTGGTTACCTTATCGCAAAGTGGTGCAAAATGGATATCCCTTCTCGAAGAGCCATCTCGATTGAAGTAGGCATGCAAAACTCTGGACTTGGTGCAGCTCTAGCGACAGCACACTTTTCGCCACTTGCAGCCGTACCAAGTGCCATTTTTAGTGTGTGGCATAATTTATCTGGTTCCTGGCTTGCGACGTATTGGTCAAAGAGAGGAAATACTGAAAATGAAAAGAAAAAAAGCTAGCACCTTTAATGGGTGCTAGCTTTTCAAATTGAAGATTATCCTTCAAGTAATAGCTGCTCTGGATCTTCAAGTAAGTTTTTAATCGTGACAAGGAATCCAACTGCTTCTTTACCATCGACAATCCGGTGGTCGTAAGAAAGAGCTAAATACATCATCGGACGGTTCTCAAAACGTTCTTCATCAATTGCCACAGGTCGAAGCTGAATTTTGTGCATCCCTAAAATTCCAACTTGAGGGCTGTTTAAAATTGGTGTTGAAAGCAGTGAACCGAATGTTCCGCCGTTTGTGATCGTGAATGATCCACCTTGCAGCTCATTTAGAGACAATTTGTTATCTCGTGCTTTTTTCGCAAGATGACCAATTTCCTTTTCAATCCCTGCAAACGACAATCTGTCTGCATCACGGACAACCGGTACGACAAGTCCTTCGTTAGCAGCAACAGCGATGCCGATGTCATAAAATTTCTTCAAGACGAGCTCATCACCTTGAATTTCTGCGTTAAGCAGCGGATATTTCTTCAGTGCTGCTACAACTGCTTTTGTGAAGAAAGACATGAAGCCAAGTTTTACATCATTTTGTTCAAGGAAGGCATCTTTACGGCGTTTTCTTAAGTCCATCACAGCCGTCATATCTACTTCATTAAATGTCGTCAGCATTGCAGCCGTTTGCTGAACCTCAACTAAACGTTTTGCAATCGTTTGTCTGCGGCGCGACATTCTCTCACGTTCAATTGGCTTTCCTGGTTGTTCATTTTGCACCGCAGCATTTGCTTTTGGCGCGGCTTTTGGTGCACTTGCAGGTGCTTCATTTTTTTGATAAGAAGCGACATCCTGCTTTCGTACCCTGCCCAGCGGATCTACGGTTGGAATTTCAGATAAGTCTAGTCCCTTCTCTCTCGCTAGTTTTCTAGCTGCAGGAGAAGCGATGGTTCTACCATTACCAGATTTCGGCTCTTCTTTCACTGCTTCTTCTTTTTGAGCAGCTGCCGGTTCTTCTTTCGAAGCTGGTGCAGACTCTTGCTCAGGTGCTGGAGCTGCGGACTCGCTTCCGCCAGCTTCACCCGCTGCAATTGTTCCGATGACTTCTCCAACTTGTACAGTGTCACCAGAATCCTTCAGCACTTCTTTCAGTACACCAGATTCTTCTGCTGTCAGTTCGACATTGACTTTATCTGTTTCAAGTTCTAACAGGTATTCTCCCTGCTCCACATAATCGCCTGGCTGCTTTAGCCATTGAGCTATCGTTCCTTCCGAGATCGATTCCGCTAATTCAGGTACTTTAATTTCCGCCATTTTTCATTTCCCCCTTAGTTTTTGCGAGTCAAGCTATCAGATACAATTCGTTCTTGTTCTTTTTTATGCACAGTTGGATCACCCTCAGCCGTACTTGAACGTCTTCTTCGGCCGATGTAACGTACTTTTACTTTTTCAGACGCAATTTCACGTAAATATGGCTCAATGTATCCCCAAGCCCCCATATTTTGTGGTTCTTCTTGCGCCCATACGATTTCTTCTAAGTTTGTTAGTTTTGATAAAATCGCTTTAATATCTTTGGCTGGGAATGGATATAGTTGTTCGACTCTCGCAATGTGAAGCCAATCTTTCGGCTCTTCCATTTGAGTAAAACGATCACTAATATCGATTGATACCTTCCCGCTAGATAGCACGAGTCGCGATACTTTTTCGTGATCATGCACAAGGCCTGGTTGTTCAAGAACTGGTTGGAACTGTCCATCCGTTAATTCCTGGACTTCAGACAATGTGTTCGGGTTACGAAGCAGACTCTTCGGTGTCATGATGACAAGCGGACGAATCTCTTCACGAAGCAGCATTTTCGCCTGTCTTCTAAGAATGTGGAAGTATTGCGCTGCACTTGTGAGGTTCGCCACTGTCCAGTTATTCTCAGCAGCTGATTGCAGGAATCGCTCTGTTCTTCCACTTGAATGCTCAGGACCTTGTCCTTCATATCCATGAGGCAAGAGCATCACTAGACCTGATTTTTGTCCCCATTTTGCGCGTCCAGCTGAAATAAATTGATCGAAATACACTTGAGCCGCATTTGCGAAGTCTCCAAATTGAGCCTCCCAAATGACTAACGTTTCAGGAGAATAGACATTATAACCATATTCAAACCCGATGACTGAGCCCTCTGACAGTGGACTATTATGAACAGTAAATGATGCGTTTGCATCACTCAGCTCATGAAGAGCAATAAATTCATCTCCAGTTTGACTGTCGTGAAGAACAAGGTTTCTTTGAGCAAAAGTACCTCGCTCTGAATCCTGTCCGGTCATTCGAATTGGCGTACCGTCTTTTAATATAGATGCAAATGCAAGTGCTTCCCCAAGTGACCATTCTACTTTACGGTCATCTGTAAACACTTTTGCACGTTTTTCAAGGATCCGTTTAAGCTTACCAAATACTTGGAAATCGTCCGGCCAGCTGATCAATTCTTCATTCAGCTTTCGTAATACATCAAACTCTACGGATGTATCCACTGCTGGGAAGCCATTTGATACTGGTTCTGGCAGTTCAATTTCTTGAATCGTATGCTCTTTCTTTGAAGGCACCTTTTGATAGGCCTCTTCTATTCTCGTCGCTACAGCCTGCTCGATTTCTTCACGCTGCTCTTTCGTTAGAAGACCTTCTGTGACAAGTTTATCTGCAAAGATATTCTTGACCGTTTTATGCTTTCTGACTGCATCGTACAGCATCGGCTGAGTCGTAGAAGGCTCATCCATTTCGTTATGACCGTATCTGCGGTAACCGATCAAGTCAATTAAGAAATCCTTCTTAAAGCGTTTGCGGTATTCTACAGCTAATTGAACAGCCGCTAAACATGCTTCTGGATCATCTGCATTGACGTGAACAATTGGAATCTCAAACCCTTTTGCAAGGTCACTTGCATATTTCGTTGAACGAGATTCATTGCTTTCCGTCGTAAATCCGATCATATTGTTTGCAATGATATGGATTGTTCCGCCCACTTGATAGCCTACAAGTTGACTTAAATTTAATGTTTCTGCCACAATTCCTTCCCCAGGAAATGCCGCATCACCATGAATTAAGATGGCTAATGCCTTTTCAACGTCTTGTACTGGATAGCCCTTTTGAGTACGTAATTCCTGAGCAGCACGTGTGCTTCCTTCAATGATTGGATCAATGAATTCCAAGTGACTTGGGTTATTAGCAAGCGTGACTCTCGCACTCTTTGTATCTTCGTCTTTAATTTGACGATCTGCTCCAAGATGGTACTTTACATCACCTGTCCACCCGTAGCTGATGCCAATAGAGCCTTCTGATGGAACAAGCTCTTTATTTGGCGCATGCTGGAATTCTGAGAAAATAATCTCATATGGTTTTCCTAACACATGTGCTAATACATTTAAACGGCCTCTGTGTGCCATTCCAATGTTAATATTTGAAGTCCCTTGTGTAACAGACTCTGAAATAATTTCATCAAGTACTGGGACAAGTGCGTCTAATCCTTCTATTGAGAAGCGCTTTTGCCCAACAAATGTTTTATGAAGAAACTGTTCGAACTGCTCAACTTCTGTTAATCTCTTGAATACAGAAACTAGTTTATCGGCTGGTTTTTTCTTAAATAGTTCACCAGACTCGATTGATTTTGAGAGCCAGTTCCGTTCTTCGAAATCATGTACGTGATCAAACTCAAATGAAATGGTACGCTTATACGTATTTCTCAAATGGTTAATGGCTTCTATGCCGTTTGAAATGTGTTTTGGTGCGTCAGGACTAATAATAGATATTGGAATATTCTTGACGTCTTCTTCTGTTAAACCGTATTCCTTTAAAGGAAACAGCTCTTGTAATTCCTTTTCTTTGCGAAGAGGATTGACGGAAGCATTTAAATGGCCATACGTTCTGATGTCTTCTGCCAGTTTAACGACTGATGCTATCTTTTGGATTTGTTCAGAAGTAACTACGCTATTTTCTTTTTTCCCAATTTCCTCCTTCATTTCACTCGGTGGTGCACCAAGTTCATCAAATATGCCTCTTAGATCTTCATCAACACTAGTAGGATCCTGGACATACTGATCGTAGAGCTCGAGCACATAGCCGAGGTTCGGACCATGAAATTCTTCCCAACTCAACGGTTGTTTCACATCATTTTGAAACATTTTGAACACTACCCCCAACTTTGATCATCAAGTGATTGAACACTATCTCGATATAACTTCCAGAACACAATGACCAAATTTATGTAATAAAACGCTTCCAATAATATTCTACCACTGTTTCGGATTACTTTCTACATTCTTTGTTCAATTAAAGATAAAAAATTCACAGAAAAACAAAAAATTTAAATCATTCCGAAAAATATTTTGAAGAAAGGGGCAAAACCTTATGCCCCAATGCTTTTATGCAGTAATTTCTTCAGTAACGGATATAAAACATCTGGCAATGTATCGACATCTGGTACAAAAATGCTGAACTTGCCATACATATCTTGAATGGTTTTCATCTGTGCTTCTTCGATCGGTGAATTGGATAAAAACACATTGATTACTTCAATGCCTTTTTTCCTCGCCTCAAGAACTGCTTCATGTGTATCGACGATCCCATTTTGTTCGTAGCTGAATGCAGCTGGCTCTCCGTCGGAAAAAACAATGAGAAACTTTTGCTCTTCTCTTCGTTTTAATATCATTTTTGTCATTTGGCGAATCGCATACCCGTCCCGGTTATCCTCTTCTGGCTCAAGAGACATAATGGAAGGACCTGCATCAAATAAAGAATCTTTGAACGACACGACTGTGTTGAAATAGTTCGGCTGACTTGTTTCTGATGCGTCGTTTGTATCTTCCCAAAACCCCACAATTTGATGCGGGACTTGAACGGACTTTAAGGCTTCATGGAATAGAACAATGCCTTTTTTCGTCTCGTCCATCTTGTCAAACATGCTGGCAGAACAATCCACTAATAAAGTGAAAACAGCATCAATCTCCGAAGAAGGTGCCTGTTTTTTATAGAAAAGACGCGGATTCGACTCTGTAAAATAACGAATGAGCTTTTTACTCAGACGTCCTGCATGAAGATCCGTTTTTGGCCATGTTTTTTTATGTTCGAGCGTTTTTTGAATCATCTGTTTTAACCGTTTCTGATAAGGCTCAATCTCCTTGGCGTGCTGCTTGTATACATTGATTTGTTCTGGCGCGGGAGGATCTGGTGAAATCATGACTGGAAACGCATATTTGTTCTCTTTTCCATTCTCATGAGCATCCGCTCCGCTTTCCTCGCCTTCAGCCTCTTCCAGCGCCTCAAGCTTTGAATAATCTTTTCGGTGAGTCTGCTTGGCAGAGCCTTGGACAGTGCCAAGTGCTTGATCTCCGTCATCGCCTTCTCTTGCTGCATCCTTCCCGAGATCACTTTTCCCGCCGTGCTCTAAATCAAATTGAAGGAAGCTTTTTGACGGCGCTTCTGTTTCTCGATGCCACACTTCCATATACTCTTGGTGGATGTCTTCATCGCCCTCTTTTTCCCGGTCAACTTTGATGTCCTCGCTTAATTTAGGTTTTCTTTTTAAGTCATGAAACAGCGGTTCTTTTGCCGCTTTTTCATAGTCCAATTCCGGGAAGAAAAAGTACGTATTCAGCATATCTTTATCAAGAAGCTCATCAAAGCCTTCCATTAATTCTTTGACGATGACTGCGATATCTCCGGTTGAACGCGCTTCATATACACGCTCAAGACTTGATTCAATAAATGGAATCATTGGGTTGATCCGCTCGTGAAGAGGCGGAATTTCTTCTAGCGGTGAATCCGCTGTCAGCTTCACATACATTGCACAATAGAGTGCATCCGTTAAAATGCTCCGCTCTTGGTTAATCGTTAATTGCGTCTTAAAATGACGCCGGTATAGCTCTCTTCTTCGTTTAAATACCTTTTTTGTTCCTGGGCGGTCACGTTTAATCCGCTCTTCAATCCGGATATCTTCAAAGAGCATAAACAATTGTTTACACAGGTCAGGAATGGACATTGTATGAGCATAGCGAATGATTTCCTGAAAGACAGTCAGATCACTATAAACGGTTCCTACTGCACGGAGGAATACATCACTTTTCAGTCCGGCTGTCATGTCTTCCTGTTTACGGTCATCCCAAAAATGGCTGATGAAAATTTTCTTTTCAAAAGGATCATAGTAGGACTGCACTCCGTATTCAAGCTCGACATCATCACTTTTTGCTAACGTTTTGGCTAAATCCGTTAATTCCATAAATAAAAATGAATCGATTCTGCTGTCATTAAATTTGATGAATTTCAAAACTCAGAACCTCACTCGAATAATGTTTGGGCAATATTTCTTACCGCTGCTTTTTCCCGGTCATCTTCTAGCTTTTCAACAATCCCTCGTTCAACTGCACGAAGCGGCGGGATGTATTGCGCAAGATCACATGTGTCTAGAAGGGCGCGAATGGATGCTGCTTCTTCACTCACCTGCCCGTTGTGTGCCTGTGTAATGAGGTCTGATGAGAGCTGCACGAATTGATCGATTAAACGTTCATCCTTTAATACAGATTGAGATTGCAGTACATCCTTTAAGATGCCGCCGCCGATATATGGAACGTCAATGACAACAAAACGGTTTTTTAACGCTTCATTTAAAGGCACTGTGCCGACATAACCTTCGTTGATTGCCGCTATCACGCCAAAGCCTTCATCTGCTCGAACGACCTCTCCTGTAAATGGATTTGTCATCATTTTTCTGTAGTCGAGTACACCGTTTAAAATAGGCAGGGTTTCTGGCTTTGCCATGTTGATTTCATCAATATATAAAAGATGGCCTTTTTTCATTGCTTTCGTTACAGGTCCTTCAATAAATTCAATAGAAGCAACTTGACCATCATTGTGAATGGTTTTATAGCCAATCAAGCTTTCTGCATCAAGATCAACCGAGCAGTTCACACTGTGCATCGGCTGCTGAAAGAAAGCAGATAAAGTTTCTGCTAATTTTGTTTTACCTGAACCAGTCGGCCCTTTTAAAAGAACGTTTTTGCCGAGTGCTAGTGCAATCATCGCATCTTGTATGATAGACGTGTCCTGTGATTCATAGCCGCCTGTTCCAATAAGCGGACGGAATTCTTCTTCTAGTCCTTTTGCTTTTGCTTCAATCATTGCTTGAATTTCTTCTGGGAGTAATTGTTCGTTAAACATGTATGATTAATTCCTCTCTTCGATCATTTTCCTCACCAAGTATACTAAAAAAACCTTTATGCACTCAATACATAAAGGCTAGACATCTGTTATTTTACCATTTCTTTTGTGATCGCTCCGCATGCGATGCGTTTCCCTGAGTTTCCAGAAGGGTTGCTTAAGTAATCATCTGCTTCTGCATGAATAATAAAGCTACGCCCCTTTTGATCGATTAATTGGTTCGATCCTCCCTTTAACGTCACATCTGGTACATTCACGACAACATCAATTTGTCCATCTGCCCCAACTTCTAAATTAGGCATATCTCCAGCATGATGACCCTTTGGGTTATCAAAGCCATGCTCCCGGTGTGTTGGATTAAAGTGAGCCCCTGCCGTTTCAAAATCTGGCGCTTCACATCTTCCTGTTTCGTGAATATGGAAGCCATGAGGACCTGGCGGCAGATTTTTCGCTTTCACATGTAAATCCAGCCCGTTTTCTGAGGAGTCTCTTACTTCGATGCTCCCTATTTTTTGCCCGTTTTCATTGATGAGTGACGTGGTAACTGGTGCTTGCTTAGGTGCTGCAACTTCAATGGTTTCTTCTGTCGTTTCTTTTTTCGGCGGTGCATGACAAGCTGTTGCAACAAAGACCAGACACATCATGATCAACCACACTGACTTTTTCATATGATTGCCCCCTTTTAATATCAGTATGGACAACCTGATCAATGGGCAAACAAAAAAAGCCGAAAATCGGCTTTTTTAGAAGAAACGTTTTGCACCTAAATAGGCTTTTTTCCAATATGGATTGCTTAAGTTTGAGATCCCCACTCCGTTGTCACTTGCGTGAAGGAAATCTCCTCCGCCAAGGTATAGTCCCATATGAGATGGACCCGCTTTGTACGTTGTGAAATAAACAAAATCGCCAACTTGAGGTGTGCTCACAGGTGTCATCATACTCCAGTAGCCTGCAGTGCTTAATCTCGATACAGACGAAACCTTGTTAATGAGATAATAAACAAAGCCGCTGCAGTCAAATCCAGATGGTGTATTGCCGCCCCATCTGTAAGGAATGCCTGTCAGCTTTTTACCTTCTTGAATCATCGTCGTGATTTTTGCATTCATTGGCACATCGGGTTTGTTATTGTTGACCGGCTTTGTCGAGCCGTTAGACGTAGAACCATTCGACCCAGTTGAGCCTGAAGCTGCACCATTAATTTTGAGAACTTGTCCAATTCTAAGCACATCGCTTTTTAAGCTGTTGGCTGTACGGATGGACTGAACTTGCACTTTAAATTGATTCGCAATTTTCCATAAAGAATCGCCTGATTTTACAGTATAAGATGTTGCTTTCCCGCTTGAAGACTGGTTACTGTTTGAATTGCTTGGTTTAGTAGGTTTCGGCTGACTTGGTTTTGATGCAGCCGTCCCTTTTACTTTCAATACTTGATTCGGATAAATCATATCAGATTTTAATCCGTTCAATGTTTTGATTTCACCAATCGACATATTGAGCGAATTCGCAATTTTCCAAAGAGAATCCCCTAATTTGACCTTGTATGTACTTGATGAAGATGAACTATTTGAGTTCGTTGTCTTATTGTTTGAGCTGGAATTTGAAGAGGAGTTTGATGACTGGCTCCCGCTTGTCTTCGTGCTTCCAGATACCTTTAGCTTTTGTCCAGGACGAATTAAGTCACTGTTTAAGCTGTTTAGACTTTTTAAGCTTGCCACTGACATTTTATGATTTTTCGCAATAAGCCATAAAGAATCTCCAAGCTTTACTGTGTAGCTTGATGTCGTTGAAGCATTTGATTTCGTTGCTTTTGAACCAGTTGACGAACTGGATTTTTTGCTTTTTGCGCCAGGAATTTTCAAGCTTTGTCCTGCAAAAATCATCGTCGTTTTTAGTTGATTAAGAGATTGAAGCTCCGAAATACTTGTATTGTACTGTTCGGCAATCTTCCAAAGTGAGTCACCGCTTTTCACCTTGATCGTCTGTGCTTCTGCCGGTGCAGCAAACACAGCTGAGCCAGCGATCGCTGAAACTGTGAGGCCGGTTACTACTTTTTTCTTCATAGATAAATCTCCGCCTTTCATGATTTCATTCAACAAGACTTATGTACTAGTTTTAAGTTTAGCATTTAACGACTCTGCTTCTCTTGCACTATTTTATCTTTATTTCTATTATATTACTCGACATGTAGACGTTGGGCAATAACAAATAGGCTAAAGCAGTCAACTCAAAATGCTAAAACAAAGCCATATCGTTTGTATCGGCCGTTTGCTGTATTTATAAACATTTTTTAAGGAATTTTTAAGTTGACGTTTAGAAATTTGTCAAAACAAGCACGCTGCTAGTTTCATAGTTCTATTCTACATGACAAATTTTTCTGTATCAAATGACTTTTTACTTAATTGCCTGTTTTTTCTCCTCAAATGAAAAAAGCATCCTTCCGAATGAAGAATGCAGCGATTGGTTTTTTATTTTCTGATTTCAGGTTCTTTTACAGTGAGCGGATAAAGGACTCCTTCTTTCGCAAATGACATTTTACCCGTTTCCTCTGAAACGACGAGAACAAGTGCATCGGTCATGCCAGAGAGTCCAATCGCAGCCCTGTGTCTTGTCCCGAGAGAAGGACTGACTTTTTTTGAAGTAAGCGGGAGCACATTTGCCGCAGATACGAGCGTATTTTCTTTGACTAAAAGCGCACCATCATGAAGTGGATTTCCTGGGTAGAAAATGCTTTCAATTAATGAAGCACTAATTTTCGCATGAAGATTTGTCCCTCTTTGAATAAAATCCTCGACCTCATCCCGCCTTTGTATCACAATCAGTGCCCCGTGCTTTTGTTTTGATAAGCTCTCAATGGCTAACGAAAATTGAGCAAATCCAGGTGTGAATTCTTCCATATACGATTGTAAATAAAACGAGGAAGCCTCTGCATGCATTTCATCAAACTCATCATGTAATGACTCGAGATCACAAAGTAGACATTGCTCAATCTCATCAAGGGAATCGATAATGTCACTTGCATCCTTCATAATTTTCATCAAGTGTGTTCTCATGCCCACTTTAAATTGCACTTCTTCATTCGTACGATTGATCATTTGACCTTTTCCCTCCTCCTTTTCGTTGTCATAAAATAACAAATTATGCGCATTCTATTGTTATGGAGGTGACTTAATATGACTATTCAGAAAGTGATTCAATATGCTTGCAGCATTTTAGGTGTTGTCAGTCTTTCCTTTATTTATGCCCAAATGTTTAAAAAAACGAAGCCATCTAAGAAAAATAATCCGACAGAGAATTGATTTTTTTACATAGCATGATATAATCCTCTCGTTATTTCTGTTCAGAGAGGAACTTATGATGAGAGAAACAAATAGCATTCAAGCTAAGGTGACACTATTTTTAACCATTTTGATTCCGATTTTAATCACTCAAGCGGGTCTTTCGCTTATTACGTTTTTAGACACCGTGATGTCTGGAAAAGTGAGTGCAGAAGACCTTGCGGGTGTTGCGATCGGTTCTAGTATTTGGACACCCGTTTATACAGGACTTGCTGGTATATTAATGGCCGTTACGCCAATTGTCGCTCAGCTGATGGGCGCAGGGCATAAAAAAGATGTTCCTAAGGCTGTCTTTCAGGCGATTTATTTATCCTTTATTTTAAGTATCTGTGTGATTGCAATTGGAACAATTAGCATCCCTTACGTATTAGGGGGACTTGGACTTGAGCAATCCGTAGAGGATATTGCGCGGTATTTCTTAAGTTTTCTTGCTTTTGGTATCATCCCGCTGTTTGGTTATTCGGTGCTCAGGTCATTTATTGATGCATTAGGGAAAACACGTGTAACGATGTTTATCACGTTAACAGCACTTCCGATTAACTTTGTGTTAAACAATGTATTTATTTTTGGGAATTTTGGCTTTCCAAAGCTTGGCGGTGCGGGAGCTGGTCTTGCTTCTGCGTTGACGTATTGGGCGATTTTCATCATGAGTATTTGTATTGTCATGAAAGCAGAACCATTTGCCTCATTTCGTTTGTTTCAGAAACTGCCTCAAATCAATATCTCCCGTATGGGGCAAATACTGAAAATCGGTCTTCCTATTGGGTTTGCGATTTTTTTTGAAACGAGTATCTTTGCAGCAGTTACGTTATTAATGGGTCACTTTGATACTGTGACTATTGCAAGTCACCAGGCTGCGATGAACTTTGCTTCCATCTTATATATTTTACCGCTCAGTATCTCGATGGCTTTAACGATTGTCGTTGGGTTTGAAGCTGGTGCCAAGCGTTATAAAGACGCGCAAAGCTATAGCTATATCGGAATTGGAACGGCGGTATTATTCTCCTTGTGTACGGCAGCACTCATTTTATTATTTAGACCAGAGATTGCTGGTTTATACACAGCTGAATCGGCTGTTTTACAGTTGACACAGCAATTTTTGATTTATGCGATCTTTTTCCAGCTGTCAGATGCCATTGCAGCACCCATTCAAGGGGCGCTGCGCGGCTATAAAGATGTTAACTATACGCTCATTGCCGCATTTGTTTCATACTGGGTGATCGGCCTTCCTTCCGGCTATCTGATTGGCACCTATACCTCGTATGGGGCATTTGGGTATTGGATTGGTCTCATTGCCGGACTTGCCGCTGGTGCCATTGTCCTCTTTATCCGTCTCAGATTGATTGAAAAACGATTGCTTCAACAAGCGCCCAATCACTAAATACGACACAAAAAAACAGCTGATCAATGTCAGCTGCTTTTTTTATTTAGTCATTCCATTGGTACGTCCAGAAAATTTCTTCATCGAACCATTTTTGGACGACAGGTTCTTTGTTTT
This sequence comes from Bacillus sp. FSL W8-0920, assembly GCF_038593215.1. Taxonomy (NCBI): domain Bacteria; kingdom Bacillati; phylum Bacillota; class Bacilli; order Caryophanales; family Bacillaceae; genus Bacillus; species Bacillus sp. FSL W8-0920. Next base: position 1,987,342 of record NZ_CP151974.1, read on the forward strand.
TCAGCTTCTGTTCAAGCTCTCTCAGCATGCCTTCTGTTTGCGTTCTATGCGCTCTCAGTGCATTTAATTTGATATCTGCTACATCTGTAATGTCGATCGTAATATCTGCATTTCCAAGCACTTCTTCTCTATTTTTCGTAATGGCCATGCAGTATGTGACAGGACGATCTTCTTTTTTCTTACGATAAAGAGCGCGAATCACCGCTTCCCCTGTCGCATCATGATCAGGATGTACACCGTGTCCAGGATAAAACGTCACAATCAGTGTAGGTTTGACTTCATCAATGATGGTTTCCATCACATCAGCTAAATACTCGTCGTCTTCAAATTCCAATGTTTTATCACGAAGTCCAAGCATACGTAAGTCTGTGATATCCATTTCTTTGCAGGCGCTGATTAATTCCTGTTTTCTTAATTCAGGAAGTGTTTCACGGTTAGCATATGTTGGGCTGCCCATATTTCTGCCCATTTCCCCAAGTGTCCCGCATGCATACGTGACTGGGATGCCGCGTTTTCTACTTTGTGCAATGAGACCTGCAACCCCAAACGATTCATCATCTGGGTGAGGCAGCATCACTAGTACATGTTCATTCATGACTCGTCACCCTTTCTTCTACACCTGAAATGGTGTTTCACTAATTTGTAATGAGATCGCTAGTTTCCCGTCTGGCAAGTGCCCAGCTAACAGCAGGCGGCCATGGTCATCAAACACATAATCCGTTAATCCTTCTGCGTAAATCCAGCCATCTTCTGTTTTCATTCCAACACGGTACGGACCTTGTCCTTTTATTTTCGCCTGTGAATAGACGACTTTCGCATTGCGGATATAGGCAACGACCGTCATATTTTGTTCATTTACATGAGCTGAATAAGAACCAGTGGTCGTTTCAAGATGAACGAAGACTGGACGATTTAAAAACGATTCAAGATGTGCTGTGACATCTTCCGTTTGAATTGGTTTCATGAGTGGTTCCTTCCTTCATTTTGAATTAATTCGCGCAGCTTTTTTGTATGTAAGCTGATCAGCTGCAGCTGATGATCATGCCGAAGCCCACTTTCTAATATTCTCTCTACAGCGAGTACATATTTTTGATGAAATGATTTTCTCGCCCTCGGATGAGTGCGCGCATCGCTTAAATCATCACATATTGCCTCGTGTAAAGAAGACATATCATCGACATCAAGCTGACGATTTTTCCATAAAGATTGATAAGCAGCTGTAAGCTCATTGGCTGATGACATGTAATCACCTCTACAGTTTTGGTAACAACTTATTATGACATGATCCGCCTTCAAAAAAAAGCAAACTGCTCGTAGGACTTAATGAGAATTCGCAGTTTTTTTCATGCGTAATTGAGAGGTCGTAAACAATAAAATCGCCACCCAGATACAAAGAAACGTCACAATTTTAGCTGAAGATAAATGCTCGTGATACACAAATAACCCTAAAAACAGCGTAATCGTTGGTGCAATGTACTGTAAAATACCCACTTGATAAAGAGGAATTCTTTTTGCCCCTTCAGAGAATAAAAGAAGCGGTACCGCAGTAAAGACCCCTGCAAAGAATAAGAGACCAAGCGATCCGAAGCTGTTAGGATTCATTGTCACCACAGGTTCTTTTAAGAAGAACAATAAGTACACAAGAGCTGCCGGGGCTAGAAGCAGCGTTTCAATTGTCAAACCAATGGCACTCGTGAAGCTCATTCTTTTTTTAATCAATCCATAAAAACCGAAGCTAAAGGCAAGTAATATTGCCACGACAGGAAATGAACCGTACTGAATCGTAGAAAGAATCACCCCAGCTGCGGCAATTAAAATCGCAATGGTTTGTAATTTATTGAGCCGCTCTTTCAAGAAAATGATGCCTAGTAAAACAGAGACAAGCGGATTAATATAATACCCTAAACTAGCTTCTAGCATAAGATGATGGTTGACTGCCCAAATGTACACATACCAGTTAACCGATATTAAAATAGCAGATAATAGTAATGAAAAAAGTGCCTTGCCATCGAGCATGAGACCCTTCACTGTCTGCATCGCCGGCCGGACTTGTTTTAAATACAGAAGAATACCGCACATAAAAACAAATGACCATAAAATTCTGTGCGCTAAAATTTCGCCTGACGAAATATGTTCCATCAGTTTCCAATATAACGGGAATAATCCCCATAATGTAAAAGATGCTGCCGTATAGAGAACACCTTTTGATTGCTGTTGTTCGTTCAATCTAACCATTCCTTTCTAAACCTATCGTATATTATAGCACGCACTCAAGTGAATGGGCATATACTAATTCAGGGCATTTAGAAAGGATGATTTGCATGTTTGACTGGAACCGATTATTCCCTTTTCAAAAGCAATTTTCAAAAGAAGCCTTAAAGAATTCAGACCCTAAAGACGTCGAGCAGTACGTCAATCAAGTGATGGAAAGTGTATTCGGATCCAATTATCCTGCTCAGTTCCCTTTTCAGGACCCACTCTCTCAACATCAAAAAACGAGAGAAACAGACGTCAAAAAAGAAAAAGAACCCGAAGTGGAAGTGTTCGAAACCACTGATCACGTGTTCGTTAAGATTGAGCTTGCTCGGCCGAGCACAGAAAAAGTAAAAATTAAACATACAGCCAACCTGCTGTTTATTGATCATTTTCCTGAGGAAGGCACGCAGAAGAAAGTCGTCCTCCCTGCTGCTGTCAAAAGAAAAGGAACGAAGGCTTCGTATCAGGACGGTATTTTGGAGATTATGTTTTTAAAGCATGATGATCCGGGGATTTCTGAAATCGATATTCCATTATAAAAAGCCTGCTTTGATATAGAAGCAGGCTTACTCTTTTTTCTTAATAGTATGGTGGATATCCTCCGCCATAAGGTGGTGGAACAGGCGGTGGTGGTGGCGGGTAATATGGACGGGGATAATTAAAAATCGCACTTCCTAAAAACCCGCCAAGCAGTCCGCCGACTAAAGGAGCGCCAAAACCAAAAAATAAAGGGACTCTGGATTCATATGGCGGAATGCCAGGGGCGCCGCCTCGGAAATACGGAGTATGAGGGTACATGCATTTCTCCTCCTTTGTCATGTGCCTAAGATCAGCATATTCATCAGGAGTCAAAACGTTTGGGCAAACCTGAAACTAGGCTTGTTCCTTTTTTTCATGAGATTCTGTATATTCCCCTGCCCACCTAGATACCTCATGAAACACATCATTTAGCGCATTTCCTTTTTCAGTTAAACAGTAAATGACTTTCACAGGCGTCTCAGGCAATACAGTTCGCTCTATAATCCCTTCTTGCTCAAGTTCCTTTAAACGCTCTGCGAGCATTTTTTGACTGATGGATGGGATAATGTCCGTCATGTCTTTAAAACGCTTTGGACCATCAAGCAATACATGAATAATGAGACCGTTCCACCTTTTGCCTAGCAGTAAAAAAGCTTGCTGAATGTGTGGACATAATTGAAATTCCATAAATTTCAGCCTTTCTTTTCATGATTGTTTGACAAACTAACGGTATACAATTTAAAATATATCTCTAGTTACAATAAGTAAGTTTCTCACTTTTTAGTTATTGTACCATATTATTTGCAAAAACGGGAGGAAATATCCACATGGCGACTGATCAAAAAACGATTGACATTTTAAAACAAAGAGCTTCAGTAAAAGAGTACGATACAACTCATGAAATGACAAAAGAAGAGTTAACAGAGCTTCTTGATATCACAACAAAAGCACCATCCGCGTGGAACCTTCAGCATTGGCATTTCACTGTCTTCCATAGTGCTGAATCTAAAGCGAAGTTACTTCCAATCGCTTACAACCAAAAGCAAATCTCACAAGCATCAGCTGTTATTGCTGTACTAGGTGATCTTGAAGCCAATCAAAATGGTGAAAAAATCTACAGTGAGCTGGCAGAACAAGGCTTCATTACTGAAGACATCAAAGAAACATTGATGACTCAAATCAATGGCGCATACCAAAGCGAGCAGTATGCACGTGAAGCTGCGTATTCAAATGCTTCATTAGCTGCTATGCAATTAATGATTGCTGCAAAAGCAATGGGCTATGATACATGCGCAATGGGTGGTTTCAGTAAAGACGCCTACATCAAAGAATTCAATGTAAGCGGCCGATATGAGCCAGTCATGCTGATTTCAGTTGGTAAAGCAGCGAAAGAAGCTCATAAAAGCAATCGTTTCGACATCGAAGAAGTATCTGATTTCCTTTAAAATTGGCAAGGCCTCAGCTTTCATGCTGAGGTTTTTTTATTTGGTTTCAATATTATTTCTGCATATTTTCTTTTCACTTTACCCCTTTTCACCTCCACTTTTTCTCCTTTTTAAGAATGAAAGCGTTATATTAGTATGATATTCAGCGAAATGATTGTTTTTTCTGAAAATGGTCTTGTGATCTAATCTGACAACTGCTATTATTATGAAATTACAAAAAATTCAGGAGGAAATCATGAATAAAAAATTGATACTGGCACTACTTATAGCGATTCCATTCATCGGACAGCTCGCACTGCTGCCCTTTGCGAATCGTATCCATCCATTTGTGATAGGCCTGCCTTTTTTCCACTTCTGGCTCTTACTATGGATTGTTCTCACACCAGTCTGCACATTCATCATTTACCGCATGCAACATTCAAATGGAGGAACTGACTAATGCAAGGAAATTTAACAGCTTTATTGATTACAGCAAGTATCATTTTCATCGTCGTGGTCATTGGATTTGCCGCTGGCCGTGATAAATCATCCAGACAGTCAGTAGAGGAATGGTCTGTCGGCGGGAGAAAATTTGGCGGGCTGCTCGTCTGGTTCCTCGTTGGCGCAGATTTATACACAGCTTATACCTTTTTAGGGCTCACTAGTACAGCCTATACAGCTGGAAGTGTCGCTTTTTTCGCTATTCCCTATTCAGTTCTAGCGTATTTTATTGCTTATTTCTTCTTACCAAAGCTATGGACGGTTGCGAAGAATCACAACCTCACAACGCTCGCTGATTATGCACGTGAGCGCTTTGACAGCAAGCTGTTATCCAGTCTAATTGCAATTATTGGAGTACTTATGCTCATTCCTTATATTTGTCTTCAACTGAGCGGGATTCAAGATACGTTAACTGTCGCTGGAACTAGTTATATTAATGTGAATGCAGTTGTTATTATTTCATTTATTTTAGTCGCACTTTATACATTTTTCAGCGGGATTAAAGGTCCTACATATACAGCCATTATTAAGGATATTCTCGTTTGGGTCATCATGCTGTTTATGGTGGTTTCACTGCCAATCATTCATTTTAACGGCTGGACTCCGATGATGAATACGTTAGCTAAAGAAGCTCCACAGCTTCTGACAATTCCTGACGGCGGTCCTAAAGGCATTTTATGGTTCATTACCGCTTCAGGTGTTTCTGCCCTTGCTTTGTTTATGTGGGCACATGCGGCAACAGGGGTATTTACAGCAAAAAGTGCAGATGCTATCCGTAAAAACAGCATGTTTTTGCCTCTTTATAACATCGTATTGATTTTGGTCATCTTCCTTGGATTTATTGCCTTTTTGGTCTTACCAGAAGATACGAATCCAAGATTTGCACTTCTTCATTTAATTCAAACGTCATATGGCGGCGTGATGCAGGGTCTTGCTTATTCAACGATTGCACTGGCTTCCCTCATTCCATGCTCGATCATGGCCATTGGTGCATCGAATTTATTTGCCAATAATTTATATCGTGACTTAATTCATCCGAATGTATCACCTAAAAGGTTGACCATCATCACTCGTTCAATGGTGTTTATCGTGATCGGACTGGCTCTATTATTCGGAATGCTCTTCCCAACAGCACTTGTGACGCTTCAGCTCATTGGTGTTTCAGGAATGGTTCAAATCTTCCCAGCCATTGCGATCAGCTTGTTCTGGAAAAAACAATCGAGAGAAGCAACGATTGCGGGGTTAGTTGTTGGCATCATCGTCACCTTTACAGCCAATATCTCACAAGTCACGTTCGGTCTTTATGAAGGGTTTCTTGGTTTACTAGCAAACGTTGTGGTCATCCTGATTTTGAATCCATTCTTCCAAAAGAAGGTCACATCCAATTCTGTCATGAATGAACTATTTGAAAAAGATCAAGACAAAACAGAAGCGATGGGAAACAACGCGTAAATATAAAAAGAGCAGTCCCCCTATGAGGACTGCTCTTTCTTTATTTCATTTCTTTTTTTAAGACTTCAATGGCTTTTTTCATTTGAGTATCATTTTTCTTTAGCTTATCTTGGATCTTTGTCATCAGTACTGTCGTTGTATCTCCCGTCAGAATTCCGTCTGCTTTCAGATCGTTGTCTGTTTGGAAGCTTTTGACGATCGTCTGGAAGGCTTGATCGTACTCACCATTTGCTTTTGCTTTGTAGTCAAGCGCTTGGAACATTTTTTGAGCCGCTTTGACTTCATCTCCATTGTCATTCAGCTGATACGTTTTTTTCGGGCTTAAGTATGGCAGCTTTGCATAACTTGGGAGCGATGCTTTGACCTGTGGTTCAATTCCTTTTTTATGAATCCACGAACCATCCGGCGTTAGCCACTTGGCAATGGTTAACTTGACACTAGAACCATCATTATAGCTTTGCGCATTTTGAACAGTTCCTTTACCAAATGTCTTTTCACCAATAATTTTGATACCTGAAGATTGGTGCAGAGCCGCCGCCATGATTTCTGCAGCGCTGGCTGAGCCACCATTTACAAGGACAACTGCCGGCTGATGAACTTTGCGTTCTTTTTCAGCCTTGTACTCTTCTTTCTTCCCTTTTTCTTCAACTTGCATGATGACTTTCCCTTTATCGATAAAGTCATTACTCATTTCAATCGCTTCTGTCATAATGCCGCCTGGATTATCTCTCAGGTCAATGACAAACCCTTTTGCCCCTTTTTTCTCGAGGTCATCAATGGCTTTATCTAACTCTTTTGACGTTGTTTCAGCAAAGGACGTAATTTGGATTTCTCCTATTTTGTCTTTTGTGAGTTTTGCATACACTGTTTCAACTGGAATGGTGTCTCTTGTGATGGTCACATCAACATTTCCCACTCCTTGGCGGTTAAGGTGAAGCTTGACATCCGTTCCTTTTTTCCCTCTGATTAGAGAGACTGCTTGATTGACCGACATGCCTTTTGTGCTTTTTCCATCCACCTTTAAAATACGATCATGAGGTTTCAACCCGGCTTTTTCAGCAGGAGAGCCTTTAATCGGTGCGACAATTAAAATTTGTCCATCCTTCTCTTCTACTTGAGCACCAATTCCTTCAAATGATGAAGAAATGGTGTTGTTAAATCCTTCGGCTTCCTCCTGATCCATATATGTAGAGTATGGATCATCAAGTGATGCGATCATTCCTTGAATCGCACCATCTACTAGTTTTTGATCATCCGTTTTTTCGTAATACTCATCTTTTACTTTCGTATACGCAGCCATGAGTTTACTAAACTTCTCATCTCCTGAGACATTGACAGTCCCTTGTTTTGTGATCACAAATGTAATCGCTGAGGACAGTGCCGCTGTCACCAAAATAGCGATGACGATCTTAAATTGTTTTTTCAAAAAAACACCACCTTTATCTCCTTTCATTATTATCAAGGACGATGCTTCATCCGTCAACCAAAGGATCGAAGTTCTCTTTGAAAAGATAAGCCATTTGACCTTGCATTGCATAATCTTTAAAGAGGAACTTGATAAGGAAAGAAGGGATTTTATGAGTGATTATGTAGAAATGCTTGCCTATTTTGGCGTATCTAGTGCCCATCCTGGCGGAATTGAGTTAACAAAAACGATGCTTGAGCATATAAAATTGATGCCTGATGCGCGCATACTGGATGCGGGATGCGGGACTGGACAAACGGCGGCATATTTAGGCAATATCGGTTATCAGGTGGAGGCGATTGATACACACCCTTTGATGATTGAAAAGGCTAATCTGCGATTTGAGCGAGAAGAACTGCCGATCCACGCACTGCAAGCATCGATCGAACAGCTGCCATTTCCAGATGAAGCGTTCACTCTTCTGATCAGTGAATCTGTTTTGAGCTTTACCAACCTTCCAGCGGCACTTGCTGAGATTAAACGCGTGCTTGCCCCTGGAAGTCAACTTGTTGCGAATGAAGCAGTATTAAAAGCACCCCTTACACCGAAGGAGCTTGCCGCCGTTCGAGATTTTTACGGGTTTCACGCACTCTTTTCACTTGAAGAATGGAAGGAGCAGCTAAAAGCAGCAGGATTTCATGACGTTCGAATTCTCTCATTTGATGATCACATGGTACAAGAGGAGCCGACAGAAATGGAATTATCTGAATATATCCCGCCTTCTCTTTACGAAACGATGCAAACACACTACGATCTGATTCAAGCACACCGAAAGCAGCTAAGCCACATTCTATTTGAATGTACCGTATAAAATGAGCGAATCTCCTATATGTTTTGTCCAAACTCTATGAGGTCTCTCGCATAGGATAAGAGGGAAAAGAGTTTGTCATAAGGAGGAAAAATATGGAGCGCTATCAAAAGCTTTGTCAGCAGCATATGGGGAAAGTCGCTAGAATCACAGATCGTAATGGCAGAGTACATGTCGGACGCATTGAGCGGGTGACAAACCGCAAAGTGTATATTCGTCCAGTCGGCGGTTCTCGCGGCGGCTTTGGCTTTGGTTATTACGGAGGGTATTACGGCTGGGGTGCCGCTTATGGCATCGGGCTTGGTTTCATTACAGGTTTCGCATTAGCAGGATTGTTCTTTTTTTAAAAGAAGAATAAAGAAGGCCCCCCGAATAGCTGGGAGGCCTTTTTATTTGATTAAATTTTCTTCACTTTATTCATGTACTCTTCAAATGTTAAATCGTGATCATGCATCGCTTTTGCTGCTTCTTTTCCAACATAGCGCAGATGCCACGGCTCATATTCATATTTTGTCATGTCTTCTTTTCCTTTTGGATAACGAATGATAAAACCATATTTATAGGCGTTTTTAGCCACCCATTTGCCATCAGGTGTTTCACCAAACTTTTCAGAGATGTCAAAGCCGGCACTTTTTGAGGAAATGTCCATTGCAAGGCCTGTTTGGTGTTCACTTTCGCCTGGTAAAGCTACTGCTTCTTGCGCTTTTTCTTTGCCTTTTAACTTGACTTCACTATCAAAAATGACCTTTTGACGGTCATAGGAGCGATAGCCAGATACGGCAGCCAGCTCAAAGTTTTTCTTTTTCGCATCTTTGAATAATGTCTCAAGTGCTTCTGCTGCTTCTTTACGAATATATCGTTTTTCAATATCCTCTGAAAAAGAGAATTCTACTTTTGGAACAACGAGATCAGAAGGTTTATAGGTTCCTGGTAATGCGTATTCTTTGTTGACAAGTGCTAGCACGTTTGCAGGATTTTGAATGGTTTTCAGCCCGCTTACCACTTTGATGTCATTGAAATATTCACTCTTTAACGTCAGCTCTTGATCCGATGAATCTGCTGTATTGTTTGAGTTTTGCTGGGTAGATGAATTTTCTGCGCTTTTTTGTTCGTTTGTTTTGTTCGATTCAGATGTACCGCTTTTTTGATCCAGCAACTGGCAGCCCGATAGTGCGGCTGTCAAACCAAGAATCGATGCGATTGAGAGTATTTTATAGCTTTTCTTCATGACATACCTTCCTTTTGCTCTTCTAAAAAAATAAAGATGCGCTACATCGTAGCACACCCTTTATACTATTATAAAACGGAGTCTAGCGCAATTAAGATCATTTCGTCAAATGTCGTTTGACGCTCTTCAGCCGTTGTTTCTTCTCCTGTGAGAACATGATCACTCACTGTCAGAATGGATAACGCTTTACGATCAAATTTTGCTGCAAGCGAATATAGAGCGGTTGTCTCCATTTCAATTGCTAGAATTCCGTATTGAGCCATGAGCTCAAGTGGTTTTTCATTGTAAAATTGATCTGCTGTAAATACATTACCGACACGAACAGCGACATTTTTTGCTTCTGCTGTGTCGTATGCTTTCTTAAGCAGTCCAAAATCAGCGCAAGGTGCGTAATCAATCGGTCCAAACGCCACACGATTCATTTGTGAATCTGTTGAAGATGTTTGAGCTAAAATGACATCTCGTACGTTGACATCCCTTTTAATAGCCCCGCAAGATCCAACGCGGATTAAGTTCTGAACATCATAGCTTTGAATGAGTTCATTCACATAAATCGAAATAGAAGGTACGCCCATTCCGGTTCCTTGTACAGAAACGCGCTTTCCTTTGTAGGTTCCAGTATAACCATACATTCCGCGCACTTCGTTATAGCATTTGACATCTTCTAAATATGTATCTGCAATATATTTCGCACGAAGCGGATCGCCTGGCAGCAATACCGTTTCTGCAATTTGTCCTTTTTCTGCTCCAATATGTACACTCATTTTTTTAGCCTCCACTTACGTTTACTATGTGTTTTGTCCTATTTAGTATAAACGATTGAGCCCAAAAAAGAAAATACCAGCTAAAGCTCGAGCTGGCATCGAAAATCTCTATTTAACTCATCGTCAACAGTCGTTTACTGCGTTTCCATCCTGCCGGAAAAAGCTGATAATAGCATTTTCCCTTTTTCTTATCATCAATCACAACAATATCACCTGTTGTGATAAACCGTGCATTGTAATCACTAGGGACTGTATCATGTACATTAAATGTCGAGAATGCTTTTTCCAGAACATCCAGGTGTGTTCTGCCGCCAATCTTTGTCCGGTACACAGGCTGATGCCCACTTGCAGCGCCATATTCAGGTGTCTGATAAATGGTTAAGTGAAATGCTGAAGGTTTCTTTTGAAAAAATCTCAACGTCAATTGCATTCAAATCCCTCCCCTTTTATATAAAATTGGCTGGGGTCTGTCAATTTCCTTCTTCTATTTTTGTCGAACGGCAGACAATTTTTCGTCAATCTTTTTACAAATGAGAAATAAAGCAAGTCCTATCGCAAAACCGCCTGCAACATCTGTCAAAAAATGAACGCCGATATACATTCGGCTGATCCCAATCAAAACAACACAGACCCCTGTGATCAAGTAGACGATTTTTTGTCTTTCTTTCAGCCATGGAATCATTTCAACTAATAGATAAGCTATAAACGGATAGATTGTGGCTGCATTCATCGAATGTCCGCTCGGAAAGCTGTAATACGTTTCATTGACAAGATGATCAAAGGCCGGACGCTCTCTAGCAAACAGCCCCTTTAGTTCATGGTTGATGGTCTTTTCTGTGAGATATAATAGAAAAAGCATCATGATAGAGTAATAGCGCTTATACATGAATAAAGCGACACTAAAAATGAGCATGATGGGCACGAGCAGCGCACTAATGCCAAAGTCCGTCAAAGTCAGCATGACATCATTTAAAAAAGGGAGTCTGATGCTCTCAAACCATAAGATGATCTGGTTGTCCAATGCTTGACCCACTCCAGATACCATGAGCGCAGCAATGGCACCAAATAAAATTAAAAGAAATAGGATATACACGCGAAAGATTCTCCTCCCTCTCTTCAGAATCACTTCAAAGTATAGTGCCTACCACGCCTCTTCTTCAACTATCATTGTTTTTTTCAGCATATATTCAAACGTAATGTCAGCCAGCTCAAACGTTTCCAGCTCCGCAGGTATGTACCCTCTTTTGACCAGCTCCATGTAGAAGAATTCCGCAATTTCCTCTGTATCGATCACCAAATCTGCTTCTTTCATGACATTCCGCCTCCTTTTTTATGATGTATGAACGACGCCTGTTTTTTATTACAGTTTGTCATAATGGCTCATTCCATACATATAAATGCAGTAAACAAAAAGAAAAGGGGTTTGAGGCAATGAAATGGTTCAGCATATTAGATGGAGAAATGTTTGATCAGGTGATGGGCCGTATCTTGAGGGGATGGTTTTATGTGATTGTTTTTTTCTGTGTGCCTTATTTTTTATTCGTGTTAGGACAAGTCTTTCTTTAACCAAAATGCTCGTGTAAACTTTCCAATATAAAATCCATCATATCTTTGTATTCTGGATCTTCGAAAAATTCGTAGAGAATTTTATAGTCATTATAAATATCAAGAAGCTCATCCACTATAGATACAGCGAGAAATTCTAGTGATGCTTCGCTTTCTTGTTTCTCTTCTAATTGTAATAGAGCTGTTTGCACCATATCTTCTTCCATTTCTTTTGAGGTTTCACCGACGTAATGCACAAAAAGAAGCTGATGAACGAACTGGTCCATCTCATATTTCCTTAGGACAAGCGTTAAGTCTTCCTCTTCTGTTTCCAGCCACTCTCCGTCCTTTAGCCTCGTGAGTTCATAAATGACATCTTCCCAGCCATCATCAAGGTATCGCCATATTTCAGTCCGATGCCCAATAATTTTAAATAGCTCTTTTCCGTAATCTTTTACATATACAACATCGCCAATGAGGAACTCATATTCAATGTCCAGCTTTTCTGTATCCACAATCACCCCGTCGTACTCATCGTAAAGCTGAAGTGATGTTTCAAAATAAAGCACCTCATTATGATTGACCTCATACAAATAGTGCTGGTCAATTTGATGGACTTTTGTAATCGTTCCAACTGTGCCGTACATGACAACGACGACAATATCCCCTACTTGATATTTTGGTGCTTTCGCCTTCATTCTGTCTCCCCCTTGCCCGACTTTTGGTCTTAAAGTATCGTATGCCGGCGCAAGGAATTCTGCATGGGCAACCACACCATGCAAAACGCCATTTTATTTCTCATCAAAAAACCGCTTCTCCCATCTGGAAAAAGCGGTTGTGTGTTATTTTTTTTTGACTTCTACTTCATATTGCTCAAACGCTTCGTCAAATGTTGTCATTGAGCTTAAATAATCGCCATTTAATTCTAAATAGGCACACAGCTCATGATAATCAGTGGACGCTTTCGGGAAGCTGTGATCCTCATAAGCGGCATTTGCAAAATGGCTGATTTCATCTTTCGGTTTTGGATGTCTGTACTTCATTAAATAATGGTAAAACGACTTCACCTGTTTTTCCCTCCGCGACACTCTATTTTGTTGTTATATTATACAGCAATTTGATGACTTGTATAGGCGGAGGTACAACTTATGATGAAAAGTCAAAGTAATTTCGCTTTAATAACCGCTCCATGCTCATTAATTCTTCGTATGAAATTTTTTCTGGAAGTTTTGTCTGATCCACTAAAATTAATTGATCTTCTATCCCTTTAACCGTCTCATCCTTTTGATATGTCATACCGCAGTGCGTGCAGGAAATGGACGGTGTTTCGATGATTTCAATGGATTGTGTGCCAGTGATCAGTTCCCAATAGACTGTTGTCTGCTCTGCGTTTGCTTTGTTTTCCTCACACCAATCACATGTCAGCAAGGTTATTTCTCCTCCTTTACAGTTTGATCTTTTTTGAGCTGCGCTTGATATTTTTTCTCTTTTAATTCATCTCGTTTTTCACGTTTGTTTTTGAGTGTGTCATGCTCAGGATTTGTCTCATATGCTTCTCTTCGTTTCATCCGGCTTAAATTCTCTGGCGTAAACGATTTCGCCTCATCCTCAAATAGTGCGGTAATACCAATTGCCGGGTCTTGTTTCTCTTCATAAATTTCATTAAAATACGCATCTGCCTGGCCTGCGACGTAATGCTCTGGTTCAGGGTAAGAGGTGATGACACCTTCAAAGTTACGAAGGACGACTTTGTCAGGGCTTTGCGATAATAAATAATTTGGCTGCAAGGCGATCTTTCCTCCGCCTCCTGGTGCATCCACAACAAAGCTTGGCACGGCATAGCCGCTCGTATGCCCTCTTAAGCCTTCTATGATTTCAAGACCTTTTGATACTGGTGTTCTAAAGTGGCCAATGCCCTCAGATAAGTCACACTGATAAATATAATATGGTCTGACCCGTATCATCACGAGATCGTGCATCAGCTTCTTCATAATCGGCACACTGTCGTTAATTCCTGCAAGGATGACGGCCTGATTACCTACAGGCACGCCGGCATTTACAAGACGTTCGCACGCTTCTTTTGCTTCTTTCGTAATTTCAATGCTTGTATTGAAATGGGTATTCAGCCAAACTGGATGATATTTTTTCAAAATCTCGCACAGCTCATCTGTAATGCGCTGCGGAAAGACGACCGGCGCGCGGGTTCCTATGCGAATGATTTCAACATGCGGAATGTCTCGTAAGTTTTTCAAAATGTATTCAAGCACTTGATCATTGATTAAGAGCCCATCTCCGCCGGAAATTAACACATCCCGCACCTCAGGTGTTTCTCTAATATATCCAATGGCAGCATCTAACTGCTTTTTTGGCACGCCCATACCGATCTGACCGGAAAAACGTCTTCTCGTACAATAGCGGCAATACATGGAGCACTGATTTGTTACAAGAAAGAGCACACGATCTGGGTACCGATGTGTTAACCCCGGGACAGGTGAGTCTTCATCTTCATGCAGCGGGTCTTCCAGGTCATATTTTGTTTTATGAAGCTCCTCAGCAATTGGCACAGATTGCATACGTACTGGACATCTTGGATCGTCTGGATTCATCAATGAGGCATAGTAGGGTGTAATGTTAAGTGGAATGGTTTTGGTGGAAATCTTCACCCCTTCTCTTTCCTCTTCTGTTAAGTTTACGACTTTCTCTAAATCTTCAAGCGTTTTCACGGTATGCGTCAGCTGCCAAATCCAGTCGTTCCACTTTTCCTCAGGTACATCTTTCCAAAGCTCAATGTCCTTCCAATGACGCGCCGGTTCATATAGTTTTTGATTCATATCCATTCCCCCTATCAGCATTCACCTTATACTATGCAAGTTATGTGCCAACATGGGAAAATGCCCCTATTCTTTATAGAAGGAGCTTTACCCGTGATATTCAATGGATGGTGATGCCTATATTTCGGCATCTGCATATTTCTTCAGTTTATATTGCAGTGTTTGTCGAGGGATTTTTAAAGCGGCAGCGGTTTTTTTAATATTGCCATGATGCTTGTTTAAAGCTTCTTGAATGAGTGTTTGTTCAAATGAAGAAACCTGACTTTTTAAGGAGGCATTGAGTGTTCCTTCCTCAAGCTTCTGCGTACGTAAATGAGCAGGAAGGTATGAAGGTGTGATGTCTTCCGCTTCCTTTGGCATCATCAATACGGCATGCTCAATGGTATGTTTTAATTCTCGAACGTTCCCCGGCCAGTGGTGAGCCATAAACAATTGCTTTGTTTCTTCAGAAAGGCGTTTGACGTTTTTTGAAAACTGCTGATGATAGGTTTGAATGAAATGGCGGGAAAGCAGCGGGATGTCTTGCTTTCTCTCACGAAGCGGCGGGATATGAAAAGATGACACATGCAGTCTATAAAATAAGTCTTCTCTTAAAATTTGCTTTTTCACCGCTTCAAATGGGTCCATATTGAGTGCAGTAATGAGTCTTACATCTACTTGAATCGCTTTTGCATCTCCAATGCGGCGCACCACGCCATCCTCTAACACACGTAATAATTTCGTCTGCAGCGTGAGCGGCATCGCTTGCAGTTCATCAAGAAAAAGCGTGCCTCCATCAGCTAATTCAAAGAGCCCCTTGCGATCAATTGCGCCTGTATAGCTCCCTTTGACAGATCCGAACAATAGGCTCTCAAGTAGCGATTCTGGGAGTGCCGCACAGTTTTGCGGAATGAACACTTGGTTTTTCCGATCAGATTCATGAACGATGGCTTGAACGAGCACTTCTTTCCCTGTCCCTGTTTCCCCGTAGACAACAACTGATGACGGATAAGCAGCAGCTTTTTTTGCCTTTTCAAGCATTTCATTTAAGAGCGGATCATTTGTTAAAAATGAAGAAAAATCATGCATTTGTTCTGCCCCAGCCGCATCGTGTATTCGTTTTTTTTGATCTAAACGATTCGAAAGGGCTGACAGCTTCGATACATCTTTTGCGACTTCGACCGCACCTATTAACTGGCTGTCTTCAATAATAGGCAATGTCGTATTGACGGTCTCAATTCTTTCGCCGTTTTTATTCAAATAGGTTTGCAGCGAATGATAAATGGGCTTCCCTGTTCTCAAAACATGCATGAGCGTACTTGTTTTTTCTGTTAAAGAGGGATACACATCAAGGATGTACTTGCCAATCACCTCTTCTTTTTGTAAACAGTCAAACTTAGCGGCATTATGATTGTAAAAGATCGTCATTCCTTGATCATCTACAACATGGATGGCTTCATCAATGGCTTCTAAAATTAATTCAAACCAGTCCGCTCTTTCGACAACCTTCCCCATTCTTTCCCCCTCACTTTCAGTGCCGAAAAACTGGCATCTATTGCCGAATTTTCAGCGGCTTGATCATCTTCATCACACGTTCTCCAGTCCTTTCATGTTTCGCTTTTTCCTTGCAACTTCCTGCTTTTTTTGTCAATAGCGTCAAAAAAGCACCCCTCTTATGAGGAGTGCTTTCGCCCTGATGTTTGATAAAGAGACATATCGAATTCTTGCAGCGATTCCATATACAGCGGCATTATCGGCTTTCCTTCTTGAAATAATGTAAATTGGGAAGGGTATAAATTAATTGGCTGATGATAAAAAGCAAATCGCTTTACAACCTCAGGGTCAATACGGCAAAAAGTATGATGCATCAGTAAATAGACATCTTGTTTCCATTTAAAGAGCCGCCTGTTTGGCGGATTAAATACTGGTGACACTTGAATCATGCCGC
Organism: Bacillus sp. FSL W8-0920; assembly: GCF_038593215.1. Classification (NCBI taxonomy): domain Bacteria; kingdom Bacillati; phylum Bacillota; class Bacilli; order Caryophanales; family Bacillaceae; genus Bacillus; species Bacillus sp. FSL W8-0920. Next base: position 2,004,062 of record NZ_CP151974.1, read on the forward strand.
CCTCTTCATACATCTGAAGCCGTTCATTTGAAATCGTATAGATATCCTTAGGATGAAACTGAAAATATTGCACGTCACGCTTTGAAGCAAACCGCCTTTTTTTCTGACCTTCAATATAATAGAACGTTTTCCCATGATCTGCTGTGACAACTGTATAATTAGGTACTGCCAGCATGTCTTTCATCTCATATTTCATCGCACATAACGATGGAACCCGAATGGCGCGTCTGTTTTTTTCGTTCACCCAGCACCTTTCAATTTCATGAAGATTCCCGCCTGCGATTTGGTAGTAATCCCCTTCCTTTTCAATCACCGTTCCGTCAATGAGATCATACGGCATACTCGAAAACAAATGATGAAAGGAATGAGGCGTTTTATACGTTGTATCAAGTACATCTCTTAATGGAAAAAAAGCAGCAAAATCATTCAGCCTCATCCAAAAAACAGAATCTGCATGATGCCAGTGTTTCGGCTCATCAGCCCAATATTGTCCGTATTTTTCATGAATTAGCGGAAGCAAACGCCTTCTGTGCATGACCGAACAATGGTCCACTTGAAAGGACGCATGCTCCAATATTTGGTCTGCTTCACGCACAAAGTTCATCGTCTCAACTAATTGCTTATCAACATGCACGACCCGCTGCGAGGAATACACAATATCGATATGAGGCTTCGACTGAAAAACATCCACCATTTTCTGCAAACGATCTTGATGATACACGGTATCATCGGTTAAATAACAAATGAGCTCACCTGTTATACGAGCTAGCGCTTCATTAATTAGTGTCGCATACCGTACGGTTAACAGCCGTTTTGCAGGATGAACCGTGCGTGAATACAGATGAATGCGCTCATCTTCTAAATAGGGCTGGATCTTTTGGATGGTGCCTTGTTCTGAGCCATCATCCATAATGAGAAGCTCCCAATTTGAATACGTTTGTTCCACCATACTCTTTAGCACACGATCAATGAAATCAGGTTTATTGTAGCTTGTTAAAATCACCGATACTTTCATGATCATTATCCTTTTTAATTAGATTAAAAAGCCCCCCAGCTGACGATGTTCACGTAAGGAACATTCACTCTTAGCTGATTTGTCGCGTTTTTAAAGACCGCTACTGTATCAAAGAGCTGCACAACAACTACGTTTTGAAGGACATCTCCATTGACTAAATGAACGCGTGGCACTGGAATGCCAAGTTCAAGCCACGGACGAAGTAATTCTTTGATGTCTGACACACTCTCTTCCTCACTTTCTTCTAATAGACGAAGAAGAAGTAAAATCAAGATGACTTCAAGTACTCCTTCTGCTTCTAGTAATTCTTCGTTCCAACCATTTAATAATTGATCAAATTCCATTCATAATCCCTCTCTCTTCGCATTTAATCTTTACTAGAGTATGAGATTCACTTCATTTAGCCTCAGCATTTGAAAACATTTTTAAAAATGTGTGAAGTGATTAAATGATAAAAAGAACAAGGAATCAGCGTTCTGCTTATACCAAAAAAAATGAACGGCATATACATAGGGGTGAGTTTGAATTGATGAAGAAAGGATGGGAAAAAAATGAGCGACAAGCGTGCCGAATTAAAAAAAGAACTATTGAAAGTGTTTTTCAAACCACTTACTCGTACATTAACAGTTAATCTTGAAGAAGGAGGAGTTCAAATGGAAGAAAAATTGAATGATTTATTAAGTGAAGTGGCAGCTGAGGCATCACCTTCAGATTCTGCTACAACACTTGATGTATCGCAGCCAGCAAGATGGATTTTTGCAAGACTTACACCAGGAACCGTCATTAGCATTGTCACTGACTCAGGAGACTTAATCGGGCCAGTTCAATTCGTATCATTCGATGCGTCAACGGGTGTTGTCTTTGTTACACAAGAAAGCTCAGTCACACCAACAGGCTCTGCAACGACTTTATTAGATGTAGATAAAGTTGAAAGTGTTACGTTCACGTCTTAATATGAGAGGGCCATCATGAAGCTTCTTTATATCAGCTCTGGCTACGGCGGAATCTATCATATGTTTGATCAATGGGTAGAAGAGAGCTTCATTGATTCCCCCTTTTCATGTGTAAAGATTGACCGAGAATCTCTACCCGCTCACATGCACAAAATCCGGACATTTTCTCCGGATTTTGTTTTGATGATGATCGGTGATCATGTTCCGAGCGAAGTGCTTTATCAATTCAAACAAGAAAAGATCCCGATCGTTTTGTGGATGACAGAAGATCCCTTTTATACAGATGTGTCAGCTGCTTGCACGCGTGATGCGCGGCTCATATTAACAATTGATGAAGGAGCTTTGCCATTTTACAAGCAATTGGGCATAGGTCACGCCTACTACTTTCCCATTCCGGCAAATACAAATATTTTTCAAAAAAATGAATCGTCTGAAAAGATGTGCATCTACGACATTGCACTCATTGGCTACCCTTATCCCAACCGCATGAAAGCCATTGATACACTCTTACAACAAAAAAAATGGCGAATTCTCGTTGCAGGTAAGGAATGGCATCGTCATTTAAATAAGTCACGAAGACATGATCGCGATCTCACATTAGTGACCAATTGGCTGAGCCCTCAGCAATTGGCGGACATCTATCAGCAATCAGCGATTGTTCTTAACCCGCACAGACCGGCTCAATTTGCTTATAACAAAAACAAAGCCATGGTTCAAAATGTAAGCCTGAACAACAGAGCGTTTGATATCGCTGCAGCTGGAAGCTTTCAATTGACGGATCTACAACCGCCTCAAGCTTTTTCAAGCTTCGCTTTTTATAAAGATGAGGACGATTTGCTAGAACAGGTTGAATATTATGGATCAAATGCCGAGAAAAGAAAAGCAATCGCACGAAACAATTACGAACAAGTCGTTTCCTGGAATACATTTGAGTCATTTCCACACAGACTTTATGAGATCGTAAAAAGCGCCCTATGACCGGGCGCTTTTCTCGTTGAAATTCTTCTTATACCTAACCCTCCGCATCTCTGCGAGCCAATAAGACTTTCTCCGCTTTCTCAAGATCTTCTTCCTGTTTGACCACAAGTGATTTTTGGGAATCCATGATATACGCTCCAACAGATCCTTCTAAAAAGGAATGAATGCATTCTTTTGCATATAGAACATGAAAAGCATACACTGCTCCATTTAAACGGCCATACGTATATGGCTGCTCATGCTTTGGCATGAAAAAGTAATGATTGTCCTTATATAAAGTGGCTTCATTATTCTCATGCAGTGTCCATGTCTCATTTGGGTTTTCTAGCGCCTCTGTAAAAGATGCCACGCAGTCATAGCTCCCTTCTACTAGAAGCTGCAAGCACTTCTCAATATCTTCCGGATGTCTTAAAGGAGACGATGGATGCAAATATAGAACAATATCAAAGGTCTTCCCCTCACGCTCTAAGTAAGCAAGCGCATGCTTCACCGCTATGAGTGACGGTGTTTGTTCTGTTACATGACTGTCTGGAAGTTCTATCACACGGGCTCCGTAGTGAGAAGAAATGATTTGTGTATTGACATCCTCTGTAGAGACGATGATTTCGTCTAACTCAATCATTTGCAGTAACGGCTGAATGGTCCAATAGATGAGCGGCCGCTCCGCCAATACGCGAATGTGTTCATCATGCTGATCGCGCCTGCTTCTAAAAGCTGGTATCAAGGCTAAAATACGATTTCCCCTATACATGTATTCCCTTCTCCCCTCGCGCAAAGCTCTCTACATATTCTTCCGAGCTGATCGCAGTACTGAAGTGTTCAGGTCTCTCTTTTTTCTACTTATTCTCTTATCTCTCCATATTCTATTAAAACGTCATGCAGATGGTTATAATGTGTTCACCTAATTTATATAGAAAGTGGTTCTTTTCCTCAAACGGATACCACTCTTTCACATATGATGCAAAGTAGAGAAATGAGAGTTGGGGGATTAGATATGTCCAAAAAGATAGAAACGAGTTTGAAGGCTTTTTTTCGTGACAAAACGATATTAGTTACAGGCGGTACAGGTTCAATCGGACGTCAAATTGTGAAAAAATTAACATCATGCTCTCCAAAAAAGATTATCGTCTTCAGCAAAGATGACAGCAAACAATACATGATGAAAAATGAGTATGCGGATCACCCAGAAGTCGCCTTCGCTTTAGGCGATGTACGAGATGCAAGCCGCGTGAGACAGCTCGTCAAAGGCGTTGATATCATCTTTCATGCAGCCGCCTTAAAACAAGTACCTACTTGTGAAGACAATCCGTTTGAAGCCGTGCAAACAAATATTATCGGCGGGCAGCACATCATTGAGGCTGCAATCGAACATGAAGTCAGTCATGTTGTCAACATCTCCACAGACAAAGCAGTTTCTCCGACAAATGCCATGGGTGCAACAAAATTAATTTCAGAAAAACTATTTTTCCAAGCAAACGAAAGTATTCTGAACCAAAAAACATTGTTTTGCTCTGTGCGTTTTGGCAATGTGCTTGGATCAAGAGGTTCCGTCATTCCCATCATGCTCCAGCAGCTGTTAAATGAAAAACCTTTGACCGTAACTGATCCTCATATGACACGTTTTTTTATGTCCATCGAAGAGGCTGTCTCCCTCACACTTCAAGCAGCCATCATGATGAAAGGAGGCGAAACGTTCATTCTCAAGATGGAGTCATTACAGCTTGCTGATCTCTTAAAAGCGTTTCATGAATATGCTGCTCAAATCAAGGTCTCATCTCCGGAAATTCTCGTTGTCGGGAAAAGACCTGGAGAAAAGCTTCACGAAGAGCTTACATTTCCGCACGAAGCAGATGCACTATTTGAGCATGAACAATTTTATGCCATTTTACCAAGACCAAAACTGCATGCTTCCTTTCAAAAAGTCGACTTAACCAATTACACATCCAATGAAGCGCCTCTCATTACAAAAGAAAAGCTATTCCGCATCATTGAACAATTACATCACACGCATCATAAAAAATAAAAAATCGTCACACGGAAGCAGATGCCTTCCATGTGACGATTTTTCAATAGATCAATCAAATAGATGTTTCAAATCCCCATAGCCTTCTTTTTCAAGAGCATCTTTTGGGATAAACTTCAAAGCGGCTGAATTAATACAATACCGAAGACCATTTGGTCCTGGTCCATCAGGAAAGACATGACCTAGATGAGAATCAGCTGTCTTGCTGCGCACCTCTGTCCGCACCATCCCATGGCTCTTATCCACCTTCTCGGCTACTTCCTCATCTTCAAGCGGCTTTGTGAAACTCGGCCAGCCGCAATGGGCATCAAACTTATCTAAAGAAGAAAAAAGCGGCTTGCCTGAAATAATATCTACATAAATGCCTTCTTCTTTATGATCCCAGAATTCATTTTGAAATGGCGGCTCAGTGCCATTATTTTGTGTGACTTCATACTGCATTCGGTTTAATTCTTTTAGTCGTTTTTCTTTATCGTTTGTCATGATTTATCACTCCAATGGGACTCAATAAAACCCGCTCTGCCAGAACCGACATGATATCGTTCGTAGTGCATTTTGTTCTTTTTATAATAGTGCTGATGATACTCCTCTGCGGGATAAAAAGGAGCAGCATCTAAAATTTCTGTCACAATTGGCTTTTGAAAGATGCCGCTTTCGTTCAGCTTCTCTTTCGATGCCTCTGCAAGCTTTCTCTGCTCATCATGATGAACATAAATACCTGTGCGGTAGGACTCTCCTCTATCACCAAATTGCCCGCCATCATCTGTTGGGTCTATTTGCTGCCAATACAGTTCTAATAGCTTTTCATACGGGAATACGTCTGGATCAAACGTGATTTGAACCGCTTCTCTATGCCCCGTTGTATTTGTACATACTTCTTCATAGGTCGGATTCACTGTATGTCCGCCAGTATACCCTGATTCAACTTTGATAATGCCCGGCTGTTCATCAAAAGGTTTAACCATACACCAGAAGCAGCCTCCTGCAAATGTGGCTAATTCTTGTTTTTCAGACATATTAGTGCCCCCTTCATTTAAAAAATGGTATCATCATATTATAACATGATGAAAAATAATGAAAATGATACGACTCGTCTACCTAAATGATAAAAAAGCATTTTGTCGTATTTTAAAATATAATGGGGGTTTAATGATTGGAACAAAGAAAAAAAATGATGTATGAAATGGATACTTTACTGAGAACCGTATTTAAGCAGATCCGTTATGAGATTAACAGCCTGCTCGAAAACGAATTATCTCGAAATGAATTTCTCATTTTAAATCTGCTTCGTGAGCAAGGTGCAAAAAAAGTAACGGAATTTGCGTCCATTCTAGGAGTGTCAGCAAGCCATATCACAGCTGTGACCGACACACTTGTAGAAAAGGGCTGGATCACCCGTATCCGTTCTAAAGAGGATCGCCGCATCATCAAAATCCACTTAACCGATAAGGGTAAGGAAATTACTGAGCATTTTGAGAAAAAGAAAACAGAATACTTTATGGAGCGATTTGAGTCATTCGACGATGAGGAACTAAAAACAATGATCAAATTATTTAAAAAGCTGGATAAAAGTCAAAAGGATGAAGCATAGAATTTAGCGCACTGGACATGCTACGGATAAAAAGAGGTGGAATGAACCATGACAAGCCCTTATCTTTGTCCAAACTGTAAAACGAACAGAACGCGCTTTAATCTGATTGAGCAGCTTTCAGAACCTGTGAAGCTGGACCCTGCGACCGGAGCAGTTGTCGAAAGATACGAAGGAGAGCAGCTTTCTCCTTTTCACATGAGCTATCAAGGTCCTCAAATAAAAGTCCAGTGCGGTGTTTGTGGTCTCATTGAGGATGAAAAAACGTTCATTAAGCTAGCTGAATATCATCAATATTCTTCTCCTTCTTAACATGCGGGCCTGACGGAAAACGTCAGGCTTTTTTCTATGCTTCGTTTGCCTATACAGATCGCCTTTTTCATGCATACGCTACAAAAAACACCATCGCATAAGAAAGTAGGGATTGATACATGCAGCAGCTCTTTTATCATAACTATCCATACCGTCCACTCGCTGCGGGCTTCGAGCACCCTCAAAGCAGCCCTTCATCCAAAGCCTTTATTCGGCTTTTTCACGCTGCCCCAGATCTTAGTGAGCTCGCTGTTTATGTGAACCGGAATGAGGTTTTGAAAAAAATGCCTTACAGCCAGTTAACAGCCTATATGGAGTGGGATGAGGGAATGTATGAGATAGAAGTGTTCAAGCTAGCTACAAAACAAAGAGTTCTTCATTCTCGTATGAAAATTAAACGTGACGAGATTTACACCCTATGTATCACGGGTGCACATGCAGGTTTTGCGCTGCTGACAGAGCGGCAAGACCCTCTAATTCAACATAAGGACCTGTCAGCCCTTACATTTGTCCACCTTTCTCCAGACCTTCCTTCCATTGATATATATGAACGTGATCAAGGGGTGTTAGCTAAGGAGCTTCACTATGTAAACAGCACTCACATTCATCATTTCTCCCCGAATAAATATCATTTTGAATTGAAAGCCGCCGGCACTCAAAGTATACTGCTTGATATCCCAAAAGTTCATCTGCAAGCAAATCGCGCATACCTCATTCTGCTTCATGGATTTGCTAACGGAGAGCCAGAGCTTATGGCGAAGGTGGTCTTGTCTCAGCAAATATAAAAAAGAGCCTTTTCCATAAAGGAAAGGCTCTTTACGAGACATCTTCAGCTTTTTCTTGCTTTTGAAAATCAAAAGCAAGAATCATGATACCTAGAAATAATGCACAATAGGCAATATTTAAGTAAAACTGATCGATATTTTCTGCTCTTAAATCAGTGGCAGCTGTGATGCCAAAGTACGCAGCAAATAAAAACGACAGTAAACTAAAATATTGATAGACTCGCTTCATGATTTCACTCCTGACTCACTTTCTATTGCTTTGGATGATAATATGAGAACTCAATTTCATCGTTCTCTAGATCAATTTTGTTTGCTTTCACATACATATCATTCGTCAACGGCATTTCTGAAAGGCGCACTTCAACCGTTTTTTGATCCGGTTTCACATGAACGAATTCTGGCAGTTCATAGAACTGGCCCATGTAGCTTAGAACAAAACTAATCGGAATGCTCAATTGTCCAATTGAAAGGCCATCCACTTTCAAAAGCACATCACCATTATCTTCGACAGTTGGCGTAAATGAGACGTTTGCATCAATCGTCGAAGAGAAAGCTTTAATGGCGCCTGTTACTTTTACATCTTGATCGATCGCCACATGAAAGTCTGGCATATCGCTTGACCCTTGATTTTTCAAGTAATCATTGATAAAGCTGGTGAGTGATTCCTTTGAGCTAGATATATTAAAAGAATACTCGCTTTTCAATTCTTTAGTTGAAGCGGATTGACCGCCTGGCAGCAACATCAAAATACCGCAGGCAAGTACAATCAATAGATTGATTGCAAGTAAAATAAAAAATAAGCTTTTCCACTTTTTCATACGTTCACCCTATTCCTTCGGCAGTCCTTCTTTTTTCACTTTGGAGAATAAACGATTTGCCATAAGAGAGTACCCCTTTTGGTTTGGGTGGAAATCATCATCTGCCAGTAATTTTTCATCAGAATCTTCCTCAAATAAATCTGCTACATTGATCATATCAGCGTTGCCATCTTTTTTTAGTTCTTTTTTGGCGATGGCATTCCAGTCTTTGACGACTTCATCAATGTCTTTCAGCTCAGTGAGACTGAATTTAAAGGGATTATACATGCTTACATACATGATCTTCGCATGGTCATTATGTTCTCTCAGTTGAGCAAGAATGGTTTTAAAGCGCTCCTCAAAAGGCCCCTGCTCTTTTTGAAAAGGAGCAAACGTCAAATTGAGTACATTTTGACGAACGACATGCATTAAGTCATTGCCGCCGATCGTAAAGAAAATATAGTCAGCATCTTTCAGACCGTCTTGCACCTTTTTTTCTTTTAATCTTTTTAATAAATCTACCGTTCTACTGCCTTTAATGGCATAGTTTTTTAATGTGACAGATTGCACGCCGTCCACTGCTTCTAACTTGTCACGGGTCATGCCTGCATATCCTTTTTTTTGTTGATCTCCGATTCCTTCTGTTAAGGAATCTCCAACCGCTGCGATGGTAATATGTTCTTTTACGTCTTGTGTGTCTTCTAGTTTATCCTTTATGCCAGCCTCTTGCGCGGAACATGCAGAAAGAACAAAAGCTAGAGACATCACAATCAAAATCAAACGAGCCTTCAAACGATGATGTCCCTCCTTTTTCTGATTAAAAAAGTGTATCATGTTTTTGCTCATTTGAACATCTTTATGCTAGCTTCGGATCAGCGTTTTGATGTCCTTGATGATGTCTTCATATGGCGTGTTTTGTACACCATCATAATTTTTCATCACTTTTCCTTCTTGATCAACTAGGAAAAACAATGACTGATGGATCACTTGGTCTTCATCTTCAGGTTTCTTCACAATGGTTTTAAAGCTTTTCATTGCGAATTTTTCAATTGCTGACTGCGAGTAACCAGTGAGGAAATCCCAATTTTTAAAGGATAAAGGATATGCTTTTGCAAATTCTTTTAGCTTTTTCGGTGAATCCACCTCCGGGTCCACGCTAAAGGAAATGATATGCGCATCCAATTTTTCTTCTTTTAACCGTTTTTGCAGCTCTGTCATATGTGCAGTCATCGGCGGACAGATCGTTTCACAGCTTGTGAAAATAAAATCTGCCACCCATACTTTCCCCTTCAAATCATCCAATGACACCTTTTGCCCATCCTGATTTTCATATTCAAACGGCTGTATTTGATAATTTAACGCATCTTTGATTTGTCCATTTGAACATGAGACTAAAAGAAGCACGCTTATGATCATAAGCGCACCAAGTGAGGCTCCCTTTTTTTTAAGCATGGTACGTCCATCCCCTTTTTCAAGTCAATCGGTATAAAAAGTAAAGCCTATTGCACCTTTTCCAGTGTGACACGAAATAATTGGTGTTGTGTAGGCGATGTCAACAGGTGCTTCAGGTGTATGATCAAGCAGCGCTGATTTGAGCTTTTCAGCGAGTTCTAATGCATCTGCATGCGCTATCCCAATGGCTTGAACTGTTTTTCCTTTCACCGCCTGTACATACTGTTTGGTTAAATAGCGGACAAGAGCAGAATAGCTTCTCACATTTGCTTCTGGTGTGTATACCCCGTCTGTTAAGCTGGCAATTGGTTTGATGTGAAGAAGTGAGCCGATCAGCGCCTTCCCTCTTCCAATTCTTCCACCTTTCACGAGATTTTCTAATGTATCGATTGTGACAAATAGCTTTGTTCCAAGACGGATTTTATCCATTTCTTTGATGATGTCTTCACGGCTTGCACCATTTTGTGCAAGTTCGGCTGCTTTGGTGACTTGAAACCCTAATCCATATGAAATAAAGTTTGAATCAATCACCGTGATGTTTCCGTCTACCATTTTCGAAGCGCTTTCAGCAGTTTGAACCGTACCACTCATCCCACCCGTTAAATGGATACTAATGACTTCGCTTCCATCTGCCGTCAGCCTTTCATATAATTCGACGAATTGACCGATCGCAGGTTGAGACGTTTTCGGCAATTCCTCAGCGGCCTCCATTTTTTCAATAAATTCATCTGGCTGTATATTCACTCGGTCAATATAATCAACCCCAGAAATGGAGATATTGAGCGGAATCACGTGAATGGAAAGATCATTGATTTTTTCTTGCGGAAGGTCCACTGTTGAATCTGTTACAATTTTAATTTGTTTCACTATCGTCTCATCCTTGCTGTCTTAGTCTTTACTTATGATATTACCTTATTTCGTGCAAACTTGAAAACAACTGTCATGACGTTTTTGAAATTGTCACATTTTCTTCTTTTCATGAAAAAAATCCTTGCCAAGCTGAGCAGCAGCCATTTTAAAACAGCCGCTCACTCCCTTTGACAAAGATTCCTTTTTACGCATTGTGTTTCAGTGTAGGCTCCTGATAGATCTGCTCATATGTGCTCCACTTGACGTTACGTTTCACATCCTCTCTGAAAGAGTACACAGCTCTCTTTCCTTTAGATACATAGACTTTTTTCAAGAAAGCTTCAAGTCTAAAGGTGAGCATGAAACGATACGGCTCATCTCCCTTTAGTACAGGAACTTCTGTTACCTTGATCTGAGCTCCATCCATCCGTCTAAAACATATTGTTTTGAGCAGCACAAATGATCAATCCTCTTTTCCAATGTTCTGTTACGCCTAAATAAATAGGTGGAATAAATCTTGATCTTTATTCACTTCAACATAATGGAATCCTTTTTTATTCATCCGTTCAATGAGCGCCGCATAGTCATCTCTTTCTTTCAATTCGATGCCAACAAGCGCGGGTCCTTTGCTTCGGTTATTCTTTTTCGTATATTCAAAGCGGGAGATATCATCATTTGGCCCTAATACTTCATCTAAAAATTCCCGAAGCGCACCTGCTCTTTGCGGAAAATTGACAATGAAATAATGTTGAAGCCCTTCATAGATCATCGACCGTTCTTTGATTTCCTGCATTCTGCCAATATCATTATTTCCTCCACTGACAATACAGACAACATTTTTCCCTTTAATCTCCTCGCGATGGGCATCCAGCGCTGCGATCGGAAGTGCGCCTGCCGGCTCTGCTACAATCGCACATTGATTATAAAGCTCTAAAATGGTTGTACATACTTTCCCCTCAGGTACAAGACTAATTTTATCGACAACAGATTGTAGCGATGTAAACGTCTTTTCGCCAATCCGCTGAACCGCTGCTCCGTCTACAAACTTATCAATGGAATCAAGTGTCACAACCTTGCCCTTTTCATGAGAGGCATGGAGTGAAGCTGCGCCAAGTGGTTCGACGGCAATGATTTCGGTTTCTGGGGCGATATTTTTGATATATGTACCAACTCCAGATAACAGACCTCCACCTCCAACACTTGCAAATAAAAAGTGAGGCTCCACTTCGATATCATTTAATATTTCTACAGCAGTCGTTCCTTGTCCTGCCATCACATCTAGATCATCAAACGGATGGATAAACTCACGCTTTTCTTCATCTCCGCATTTAACTGCTTCATGATATGAATCATCAAACGTATCTCCGGTTAAGATAATTTCAACATATTCTTTTCCGAAAAGCTCTACTTGAGATACTTTTTGCCTTGGTGTCGTAGCAGGCATAAAGATTTTTCCGTGGATACCTAGATATTTACAAGAATAGGCAACACCTTGTGCGTGATTTCCTGCACTTGCGCAGACAATGCCGTTTTTTAGTTTATCTTTTGGAAGCTGGCTCATTTTATTAAAAGCGCCTCTTAATTTAAAGGAACGAACTACTTGCAGATCCTCTCTTTTTAAGTAGACATTACATTCATATCGTTCAGAAAGTCGCTCATTTTTTTGAAGAGGTGTATGAATGACTACATCCTTCAAATTTTGATGGGCCTTTAAAATGTCTTTCACTTGAATTAGCGTGTTTTCTTTGAGCAACGGTTTCATGTACAAGATCCTTTCTCTTTAACCTTATTTAATTTGTCATTATAACATGAATATTCAAAAAATAAACCAATAGATCATAGATCAAGCATAAATTTCACAAACTTTTTCGTTTCTCTGTACATTTGGTTTTATTGGGTGTTACAATAGAACCAATTAGAACCATAAAGAAAGGAATCACCCGATGACCACACATTCGTTTACATCTATATATGGAGAGCATCAAGAAATGAAGCGTGCCATTCACCTGGCAAAGCAATTCACAAAGCACGAGCAGCCTGTCTTGATCACAGGAGACATTGGCACAGGCAAAACACGATTTGCCCATGAAATTGCTCATGCATCGGCTCCAAACGCTTCACTGACACATCTATATTGCCCCATCTTAGATGAAGATACCTTGCAGAAAGCCTTCACGGAAAAGACCCGTCAAATCCTTTATTTAGACGAAATCGCCGCATTAAGTATTCCTATGCAGCATCAGGTTGTTCGTTTTCTAGAAACATCTCCTGCAACAAAAATCATTGCCACTTCGTCTTTATCAATAGAGGCATTGAGGGTTTCATCTACCTTTTTACCTGAGCTGTTTTATCGCTTAAATGTTTTCCATTTGCCCTTGCCGTCATTAGCAGATCGAAAAACTGACATTCCTGTGTTAACAACTGCTTTCTTTCAGGAGCTGAGCATGGCGCCTGATATTGATCCAAGTGTTTGGGAAACCTTGCAGGAGTATCCGTTTGAAGGAAACGTACAGGAACTCAAAAATATCGTTCATTATGCTGCAGTCATTCTCGAGGGGCAAACGGTATTTTTACACCACCTGCCGCCTTTTGTGTTAACCCCTCTTTCGCCGGAGGTAAAAGGAAAAAAGGAAGATCATCAGCTCACACTAATGGAAAAACAAGAGTTTGTTTTCCTGCTAGAAGCCATTAAATCTCTCAATGAGAAAGGTGAAGCAGCCAGCAGACGCATCTTGTCTGAATTAAGCAAGCAAGGCGACATCCCGCTGACCCCTCAGCAGGTGAGGAGCCGATTAGATGACCTTGAGAAAAAAGCATACGTGACGAAAGGAAAAGGCAGGGCCGGCACAAAGATTACACTTGAAGGTCTTTCATTCCTGAAGTCACTTGATGGTTATATACCGGTTCAATAAAAGGAGGACATCCATTGTTTACTGTAAAAGAAGAAATTGCAAACGCCATTACACATGGCATTGGCGTTATTTTATCCATACCAGCCATTGTTTTTCTCGTGTTATTCGCTGTTCAATACGGCACTATCACAGAGATCGTGAGCTTTTCAATATTTGGGGCATCCATGCTGCTGCTCTATTTAAGCTCGACCTTGCTTCATAGCATTCGGCACAAAAAAACAAAAGATGTATTTGAAATCCTCGACCACTCGGCTATTTATGTATTGATTGCTGGTACCTATACGCCCTTTTTACTCGGACCATTAAAAGGCGCACTCGGCTATACGCTTCTTGCAATTGTATGGGCTCTTGCTGCTGGCGGTATTGTCTTTAAAATCTTTTTCGTCAAACGGTTTATCATTGTGTCCACCCTCGTTTATTTATTAATGGGCTGGATGATTATCATTGCCATCAAACCACTTTACATTGGATTAACGGGCGCAGGATTTGGCCTCTTGCTGTTAGGCGGTCTATTGTATTCAGTCGGAACCATCTTTTATATTTGGCGGAAAATCCCCTATCATCATGCCATTTGGCACAGCTTTGTTCTCGGCGGCAGTGCATCAATGTTCTTCTGCATTCTCTTCTACTGTGTGAACATTCCTGCTGCATGAAAAAAACCAGCATCCGAAAGTGGATGCTGGTTTTTCTATGCGCGCTTTTGGGCGTAATCGCTCATCATGACAGGTGCTTTAATATGAATATCAACATTAACAGGGCGCAGCCTTTTCACGACTTTCCCAGTTAATAGACGATCCGTTCCACTTGTTTCAACCGGTACAAGCGGACAATCACAATCTTCAGCAAGTGCCTCTGCCATGTGACGATATGATTCTGAAAGCAATACACTCTGCCCCGATAAGATTCTTTCCTTTGCTTCTTCTAATAAGGCATCATCAGATTGATTCTGATGAATAACCGCCATCTTCTTCAGCCATTGTTTTAAAATGGGATATCGAAAAAGATTCGGCTTTGCCATGAAAGCAAATGGTTTTTCAAGGTGACCAATCAATAATGTGGTTGTGACTGGATTCAGTGCCTGTGTGATATAAATAACGGGTCCATCTGGCAGCTTCTTTTGCTGGTGAATGGTCATAACTGATCCTGACTGGTCAATACATCCTCGGGCAAACCTTTTTGCATGCTCATGAATGAGATGCATTCGTTTCGTATAGGAAATGCGTGGATCAGTTAATTCATGGGCATGCAAATGCCTCATACTTTTAAAAAAGGATACAACAACATAAAGCGTTAAAAACCAATAACGAAACAACCGTACTCCTCCTACTCATTTATCCTTTTTTATCATATACGACAAATTCATAATTGTAGGGGTTCTTTTCGTCACGATGGCCTTTTTTGCGTGATACAACCGTCCATTCGTTTTCATTGTAATCAGGAAAGTAGCGGTCTCCTTCAAACGCATGGTGAATATGCGTGATATATAGACGATCCGCATATGGCATCATTTCTTCATACAGCTTAGACCCGCCGATGATAAATAACTCGGTCTCGCTTTCCCCAATTGCCAAAATATCGGCAATGGAATGGACAACCTCGCATCCTTCTGCTTCAAAAGAAGAACTTGTTGTGAGCACGATATTTCGGCGGTTAGGCAGCGCTCGTCCAATGGATTCAAACGTTTTTCTGCCCATGACAATCGTATGGCCGCCTGTGACCTTCTTAAAATACGCTAAATCAGCTGGTAAATGCCAAGGCATTTGATTATCTTGACCAATGACTCTGTCTTTTCCTGTCGCCACAATCATCGAAATCATACACTGACTTCTCCTTTAATATGCGGATGCGGATCATAGTTCTCAAGTACAAAATCATCGAACGTGAAATCGAAAATGCTCTTCACATCTCTTGAGATGCGAAGCTGCGGAAGCGTGCGTTCCTCGCGCTCTAGCTGCATTTTCACCTGCGGAAGATGATTCTGATAAATATGTGCATCTCCTAGCGTATGAACAAACTCTCCTGGCTCAAGATTTGTGACTTTGGCAATCATCATCGTGAGAAGAGCATATGAAGCAATATTAAATGGCACGCCTAAAAAGATATCTGCCGATCTTTGATAAAGCTGGCAAGAAAGCTTCCCGTTTGATACGTAAAATTGAAACAGACAATGACATGGTGGCAGTGCCATTTGATCAATTTCAGCCGGGTTCCAAGCGCTGACGATCAGTCTTCTTGAATTCGGATTATGCTCGATATCGTGGATCAGCTTTGTGATCTGATCCACTGTCTCACCGTCCCCACTAGCCCAAGATCGCCACTGAGCTCCGTATACACGGCCCAGTTCGCCATTTTCATCTGCCCATTCGTTCCAAATACGGACACCATTTTCCTGAAGATATTTGACATTTGTATCACCTTTTAAAAACCACAGTAACTCATGAATAATTGATTTCAGGTGCAATTTCTTTGTTGTTAACAGCGGAAATCCTTCCTGCAAATCAAATCTCATCTGGTAACCGAACGTGCTGATTGTACCTGTTCCCGTTCTGTCACCTTTTTCATCCCCGTGCTGTAATACATGACGGCATAACTCTTTGTATTGTTTCATTTTTTTCATCCTTTATTTATGTTCTTGTTGTAGTTTACCTTATTTCCGCTTTTGTTTAAACACCAAAAAAACATGCCTGCATAATCATGAGCAGACATGTTTTTCTTTTATACTTGATTCACTCGATCCTGCTCTTCGTCCTTAATATCTTGGTGTGAGTGAGCAATACGGCTAGCTGCTGCTGCGGCAAGCGCGGCGACAAGATCATCAAGGAAGGTATGCACTTCACCTGGACGACCTTCATCTAATTCCTTGATAATACCAAATTTCTCTTTATCTAAATAACCGAAGTTGGTCAAGCCGATTGATCCATATACATTGACAATGGAAAGCGGAATAATCTCATCAATTCCATATAGCGGCTCATCTGTTTCAACTAAGTGCTGCAAAGGTTCTGGCAACAGCTTTTTTTCTGCCAGCTGATCAAGGGCAAGTCCTGTTAAAACCGCATGGACAATTTCCCTTTTATTCAACACTTTTTCAACATTTTCAATACAGACACTAAGTGGAAGGTTTGGATGATATTTTTCTTGAAGCTTTAGCACAATGTGTGCAATATCTTCAATTTTCACTCCGCGTTCGTTTAACATTCGTTTTGTAATCTGCACCATTTCGTTCATTGTATACTTTTTCAATTGGCATGACATCTCCTTCTAGTGGCTCATCCAGCTCGGCGGGGTGTTTTTGTCCCAGTAAATATTACCGAGTTCATGATGCGTCTGGAATCCATCTTCTGCTGTATGGTAGTGAAAGTTAAACCAATATCCGCTGTGTGGCGGCTGATCTCTTCTCACATGAAAACGGAGCAAATCTTCTCCAGTCTTCCGGTTGTAGATGTGAAAGATTTTTTCGCCATTTCCGCTTGAAGGCTGATCAGTTAACACAACATCTTGAAATTTTTCGTCATCTTTGAAATTTGTTAAAACATCGGTTAACACTTGTTCAATTTTCGGTTGAATCTCTTCTCTGTACTCGTCTTCAATGACAGGTGTGATTTTACGGCCGAATTTGAGAAATGACTGATTTTCTGCACTTGATAGAACCTCTTCCTTATATTGCTCAAAGGGGTCTACCTGCTCTTTGCTTGCCTCTTGCGATCGTTCCCAGCCTGATGTATCATAAACCGCTGTATAAGGCGTTTTATCAGGTGAAGAAAGTTCAGATGGCTTGTCTGTCATCAAAGCCGACGGAGGAGAGACCAAACCAAAAGTTGCAATGGTAAAGAGCGCAACAAGCGTTTTTCTCATCCACATCTTCATGATATCTAATTCCTTCCATAAGTTATCATACTGCTATTCTAGCATATAATGAATTTTCAGTCATTCAATTTGGTCACTGATTTGAGACTTTCTTTTTCATAATAAAACGTTTACAATGACAGTAATGGCAACTAAAATTTGGGAGGAATGGGTATGCTTGAAGGCTTTTTCGTCACAGCTTCCTTGCTGACACTGTTTTATTTTGTCTATATGGAGATTACGGATTAAAAGCCCTTAGAGAGGGCTTTTCAGATTGTTGACAAAGGGCTAAAATGATCTTGATTTTAGCCCTTTGTCTTCTTTTCAGCGTGATAGAAAACCTTTGAAGTCTAGGAAGGACGAGTACTGGCGCGGAGCGAATTTGACATTCGTGAGCACCAGCACGCAGGACTGACACCGAATGCGAGGGTTTGTCTACACGCTGAAAAGCCCTTAGAGAGGGCTTTTTTCTTTCTCGATATACCCATAATGAAATTGGGCTGTTTTTCGTTTGATGACGTGAAATTGGTAAGAGTCCGCTTTAAATCGTGTGCTTTTCCAATGATCTTTTAACACCACTCTTTTTCTTGCCACCCTTAATGCTTCTTGCACGGCTGCTTCGTGATCAAAGTCGTGCTCTGCCGCATGACGTAGCGGCGCTATACTTGTAGATTCTTGGATCGTTTCCTCAAACATCGGATCAAAATAGACGATATCAAATGAACAGTCAGGATACTTCTTTAGCTGCTCGATACTGTCTCCACTGATAACAGAAATCCGTTTCATCGCTTCATCAGCTTCCTCTATCCCCGTCTCCCATGTATTCAGTCCTTCTTTCACTAGTAACGCCGTAATGGGATTCTTTTCAATACCGACGACCCTTCCATTCCTGCCTATCGCACAGCTTGCAGTAATCGCATCAGACCCTAAGCCAAGTGTGCAATCTAAAAAGGAATCTCCCGGCTTTAGCTGTGCTGCTTCAATTAAAGGATCCTTTTCTTCGCGCAAGAGCCGCTTCACCCTGAACATCGCTGAGCTTGGATGAAAGAAGAACTTTTCACCATTTGGCTGATACCATTCAAATCTTTCTTTTCCGACAACAAGGACATCTCCTCGTTTCATCGCAAGCTGCTTGACAGATTGTTTGCGTCTTTCTACATACTCACCATGTAAATCCTCTGCAAGAGCCTTCGCTGTTTTAATCGTTTGTTCATTTACTCTAAAGCTTGTTGTAATGAGCATATCGTTCCTCCATCATGATCAAGAAAAAATGCCCTGATCTAGTTACAGGGCATTTCAACACGTGTATTAGCAATGTTTTTCAAATGCAGTTAAGACATTTTTCATGATATCTTCCATTTCATGACCTTCAATTTCGTCACGTGGGATAAAATGAACGAGTTCATTTCCTTTTAAAAGGGCCATAGAAGGAGATGATGGCTCTTCACCAGTGAAGTATTCTCTCATTTTTGCCGTTGCTTCCCGGTCCTGCCCAGCAAATACTGTGACGATTTTGTCTGGCGCTTTTTCTGCCTTCATCACAGCTTGAGTCGCTGCTGGGCGTGCTAAGCCGGCAGCACAGCCGCATACAGAATTAACAACAACAAATGTTGTTCCTTCAGCTTCTTGCATCGTTTGTTCTACTTCTTCTTCCGTCGTCAGTTCTTGGAATCCTGCACTTGTCAGCTCTTGGCGCATTGGCACAACGAGCTGGCGCATATATTCTTCATATGCCATTGACATAAAAAAGCCCCCTCTAAAATCCTTATGTTGTGAATAAAGGATACTATAGAGAGAGCCAATTTTCAAATGTTCTATTTCAGATTAAATTTTCATAATTCCGCCTGTGTTGGCTGATGTCACAAGTTTTGAATATCTGGCAAGATAGCCCGTTTTCACTTTTGGCTCAAAGCCTCTCCAGTTCGCTTTTCGTTTTTCCCATTCTTCCTCTGGAACCTCTACGCTTAAAATGCGCTGCTCAATATCAACCACGACATGGTCACCATTTTCAACAAAGGCAAGCGGGCCGCCTTCAGCTGCTTCAGGAGAGACGTGTCCGATAGACAAGCCGCGAGAAGCGCCGGAAAAACGTCCGTCCGTAATTAAAGCAACCTTTGGTCCAAGACCCATCCCGACAATTTGTGAAGTAGGAGCAAGCATTTCTGGCATACCAGGTCCGCCTTTAGGTCCTTCATAGCGAATGATGACAACATGTCCTGCTTCTACTTTTCTATTAATGATGCCTTCAAGAGCTTCTTCTTGGGATTCAAATACGATCGCAGGTCCTTCGTGACGTGTGATCCCATCTTGTACTCCGCCCGTTTTAATGATGGCTCCATCTGGCGCAAGGTTTCCAAATAAAACCGCTAAGCCGCCCTTTTCAGTAAATGGCTTGTCGATTGGATAAATGACGTTATAGTCTTTAACCTCGTGACCTGCAATGTTCTCACCCATCGTTTTCGCTGTGACGGTCATTGTATCTAAATGAAGGGCGCCTTCTTTTTTGGACAATTCATTTAGCGCAGCTGTGACACCG
The DNA here is from genome assembly GCF_038593215.1 of Bacillus sp. FSL W8-0920. Classification (NCBI taxonomy): domain Bacteria; kingdom Bacillati; phylum Bacillota; class Bacilli; order Caryophanales; family Bacillaceae; genus Bacillus; species Bacillus sp. FSL W8-0920. Next base: position 2,024,108 of record NZ_CP151974.1, read on the forward strand.
CCTGCTTCATGTAAATCCTCAATATAAACATCCGAAGCTGGAGCAAGTTTTGATAAATGAGGCACACGCTCTGCTACTTCATTGATGCGTTCAAGTGAATATTCAACACCTGCTTCATTTGCGATCGCCAGTGTGTGAAGAACTGTATTCGTTGAACCACCAAGTGCCATATCTAATGCAAATGCGTTATCAATTGCTTTCTCAGTCACAATATCACGTGGTTTAATATCCTTTTTAATGAGCTCCATTAGTTGTTTTGCTGACTTTTTCGCAAATTCTCTTCGCTCTGGTGATGTCGCCAAAATCGTTCCATTTCCAGGAAGAGCAATTCCAAGTGCCTCTGCTAAACAGTTCATTGAGTTTGCTGTAAACATACCTGAACAAGATCCGCAGGTCGGACAGCCAAACTGTTCTAATTCATTTAATTCCTCTTCGTTAATTTTACCTGACTGGTAAGCACCGACACCTTCAAATACAGAAGAGAGGGAAATCTTTCTGCCATCACTTGTTCTACCCGCTTCCATCGGTCCACCGCTGACAAAGACCGTCGGAATATTGACACGCATTGCTGCCATCATCATCCCCGGTGTAATTTTATCGCAGTTAGGAATACAAACCATTCCATCAAACCAGTGAGCAGATACAACGGTTTCGACAGAGTCAGCAATGATTTCACGGCTTGGTAGTGAATATCTCATCCCGATATGGCCCATCGCAATTCCATCATCGACCCCAATCGTATTGAATTCAAATGGGACCCCGCCAGCTTCACGAATGGCTTCTTTCACAATCTTTCCGAATTCCTGAAGATGGACATGTCCTGGGACAATATCAATATAGGAATTACAAACAGCAATAAATGGCTTGCCGAAGTCCTCATCCTTTACCCCCGCTGCTCTTAGTAAGCTTCGGTGAGGTGCTCTGTCAATTCCTTGTTTAATCATATTACTACGAAGTTCTGCCATCTGTTTAAAAAGCCTCCTATACTACAAGTCTTGTTGACTGTATGATTTTGAGTTGATTTTATTTTACAAATTTTCTGTTTATTTAGCCACCGATGAATGACCGATGACCAGCATAGCTGCTGAAGCTAGTGTTCAGCATGGTTCGTGTCATAAAATCTGACCTCCAATATTCTATATTGGTACTACTATATAGAGTTTTTTCGTATATTTCAACAATATTCAAAATAATTTTTCTAAAAAAATTTTTCCGTCTATGATTTTAGAAAAACAAGCTACCTATCATTGGCAGCTTGCTCATAAGTCTCATCATTCTGATGCATTTTTTCTACTTTCTGTCATTTGCTTCCATACTGAGCCTTTCGCTTCTTCTCCGTGCTCAATGCGCTCAATCGCCATTTTCACTTGAAGGCTGACTTCAAATTCAGGGTCTTGCTCAGCTTCTTTTAATGCGTCAAGTGCTGTTTCGTCACCTTCTTCATAAAGAAACATCGCTGCACGCCAGCGAACAAGTTTACTTGGATCCTTTAATGATTCGATCATTGCTTCTATAGCGCTCGGGTCACCGAGGTCTGAAATGCAGTCTCCAGCGGTTCTGCGGACCGTCACTGTTTTATCTTTAAGCCCTTTATATAAAATAGGCAGAATAGCAGGATCTTCAATCATTCCAGCATTCACAACGGCTTGTCTGCGAATCGATGTTTTAGGGTCCTCCATTGCTTTCATTAAAACAGGTATATCCTTTTGCTCTGGCTGCATTTGCTCTAAATGGGCAAAACGCTTTTTCCAATCTTCCTCGCGCAGCATTTCTTCTGTCACATCATATGCCTTTCGGTTCACCTGTCGATCTACAGCTTCTTGTCCTTCTTTGACTGCCTCTGTTAAGCGGGCTAAACGTTCGTCATCATAGGCTGCTTGGAGCTCTTCTGTCACTTCCTGGCCGATATCTGCAAAGTCACCAAAACGAACGCCATGTTCTTTCCACACACGTTCAAATACGACATTGTCTGAACTGCTTCTGAGCTTTAAAATGGCTGCTTGGAAGCGTTCAGGCATGCCAAACCGCTCTTCTCTTTCACCGTCCGTTAATTTGACTTGCATCGGAATCCCATTAAACATTTGGATGAACACTTTGACTTCGCCAAATGTGTCACCGCCAGACTGCGACCCTTCCTGAAGGCCTTCTGTTTCTTGACCAAAGGCTTCTCTGACCTGCTGCAAAATGCCCTGCCAGTCAAACTTTGCATTACGCTCAACCGCTAAGAAATCTGCGACATGATAAACACCTTTTACACCTTCAATGTTCAAAATACGCTTAATCATCTCTGGCGCTTCGTCTTTTTGATCCTTTTTGTAGTTGTTGCTTTTCCCGCCGGCAAGTGCTTCTGTCAAAATGACCTTCATCGTATTTGGACTTGGCGTCGGTTCTATCGCTGTTATTTTCATCTATACATCCTCCTTACACACATAAAGACCCTACTCATCTGTAAGGCCGCATTCTTCTTTCCATGTCTTGATAAATAGGCTCATCAAATCATGCCGCTCCTCAGCAAGCTGCTTTCCAGAACGAGTGTTCATTAAGTCTTTTAATTTGAGCAGTTTTTCTTCCATATGTTTTAGCACGGAGCCCTGCTGCGTGTCCTTTGTATAGTGGGGTTCCCCTTTTGCGCCTGCATAAGTAAACACCCTCGCAATACCGGTTGCTCCTATCGCATCGAGCCGATCTGCGTCTTGAACAATGGCCCCTTCTAACGTTATTGGTCTATTCTGCTTATGTCGATGACGAAAAGACATCGTTGTAATGATGTCCATGATATAACAAATATCTCGCGTATGAACTTCCCAAGAAAGGAGCTGAAGCTCAAGCTGCTTTGGTGAAAGCTTCCATTCACCCGGCAGCTTTTCATCTATGACATCATGAACAATCGCTGCCATTTCGATCACAAACAGAGAGCCGCCTTCCTGATTAGCAATCTGGCAGGCAAGCTGCCGCACACGATCAATATGAGCCGCATCGTGTCCAGTCGGTTCATATTTCAGCCGATCTGAAACAAAGGAGGCAACTGCCTCCAATTGTTTTTTCTGCATGACGGTGAGCACCTTATTTGTCCAAAAGAGCGATGATGGAGCTTTCTAATTCTTTTGGTGATGTTTTCGGAGAGAACCGCTCAGTGACTTCTCCGTTTTGATCCACGATAAATTTTGTGAAATTCCATTTCACTGTTTTTGTGCCAAGTACACCTTTTGCATGACTTGTTAAATGTTTGAAGAGCGGGTGCGCGTTGTCACCATTGACATCTACTTTCGCAAACATAGGGAAGGTCACCCCATAATTCAAAGAACAGAATTCTTGAATGGCTTCTTCTCCTTCTGGTTCTTGGTTCATAAATTGGTTACATGGAAATCCTAAAATTTCAAGGCCCTTTTCATGATATTGATCATATAGCTCCTGCAGTTGTTTAAATTGAGGAGTCAGTCCACATTTGCTTGCTGTGTTGACAATAATGAGTACTTTTCCTTTGTAATCTGCCATTGATTTTTCTTGACCGTTAATGGTCTTGACCTGAATATCATAAATTGACATCTCATAGCCTCCTAGGATTCACTTTTTCCTATCGTAACATGCTTCTTTTATAAAATCGCTTTTTATGCTTCCGGTTAAAAGAGTCCTGTCACACTGCCGTCTTCTAATAAATCCATCTCGAGCGCCGCTGGTTTTTTAGGTAATCCAGGCATTGTCAAAATGCTTCCAGTTAAAGCAACAATAAATCCTGCTCCTACAGATGGTTTTAACTCACGAATCGTAATGGTAAAGCCCTTAGGCCTCCCAATTAAAGCTGGATCATCTGAAAGTGAATATTGCGTTTTTGCCATACAAACCGGTAAATGCCCCCAGCCGTTTTCCTCGATGGCTGCCAGCTGTTTTCTTGCTTTTGAAGTGAGTGTGACCCCGTCTGCTCCGTAAACCACTTTGGCAACTTTAGATAATTTTTCTTCGATGGAATCATGCTCTTCATACAAATAGGAAAAGCTGTTCTTCTTCTTTTCAATAAGTGTTGCGAGTTCTTCGGCAAGTGCTGTCCCGCCTTCGCCTCCTTCTTCCCATACATTCACAGCTTGGACTGGGTGGCCATGTGCGTGGCACCAATCTTCTATCGCTTGAATCTCTTCTTTTGTATCAGTGATAAATCTGTTAACTGCGACAATGTACGGAAGACCGAAAGCTTGGACGGTTTCAATATGCTTTTCTAAATTATGTATACCTTTTAATACAGCTTGTGCATTCTCTTCTTTGAGTTCTGTTTTCTTCATTCCGCCATGCATCTTTAATGCTCTGACAGTCGCCACAATGACAACTGCACCAGGCTCGAAATCACCAGCTCTTGTTTTAATGTGCAGGAACTTTTCTGCTCCAAGATCTGCTCCAAATCCAGCTTCTGTTACGACATAATCGGCTAATTTCGCCGCCATTTTAGTTGCAATTAAACTATTACATCCATGCGCAATATTGGCAAAAGGACCGCCATGAACGAGGGCCGGAGTTCCTTCAATCGTTTGTACAAGATTCGGTTTGAGTGCGTCTTTTAAAAGTAACGTCAGAACACCTTCATATCCAAGTGCACCAACAGTGACTGGCTCCCCGTCTTGATTATAGGCAACAACAATAGAAGAAAGACGTTTTTTCAAGTCGGTTAAGTCTTCTGCTAAACAAAGGATGGCCATCATTTCGGAGGCAACCGTGATGTCAAACCCGTCTTCTCTAGGATACCCATTTACCTGTCCACCAAGTCCGACAACGACCTGTCTTAAAGCACGATCGTTTAAATCAAGCACTCGCTTCCATACAATGCGGCGCGCATCGATGCCAAGTTCATTTCCGTGATGGATATGGTTATCAATGAACGCAGATAAGGCATTATGTGCAGAAGTAATGGCATGAAAATCTCCTGTAAAATGAAGATTGATTTCTTCCATTGGTAGCACCTGTGAATATCCTCCACCTGCTGCACCGCCTTTTATACCCATTGTAGGACCTAATGAAGGCTCTCGCATTGCTATGATTGCTTTTTTCCCTATTTTTTCGAAGGCTTGACCGAGCCCGACTGTGACGGTGGACTTCCCTTCACCTGCTGGCGTTGGATTGATCGATGTGACAAGGATCACATGTCCTTCTTTTTGTTCTTTTAAACGGTCAAAAATAGTCAAAGATATTTTCGCTTTTGTGAAACCATAGCATTCTAATTCTTCGTCATGTATTTGCAGCTTTGCTGCGATGTCTTGAATAGGTCTCAGCTTTGCCTTTTGGGCGATGTCAATATCTGATAAATGCTTTGTGATCATAAATAAACGGCCTCCTTTTTTTCGAGAAACAGCTTTGTTTTTGCTCTGTTTTTCATTGTAACATAATTGAAACATTGAAATATCGCCAGAAAGTTCCTATAATGAAATGAAATTATCTTTGGTTCAGGGGGTGGCGAGTTGCCTATTAACATACCAGTTCATCTGCCGGCAAAACAAATACTAGAGAGCGAAAACATTTTCGTCATGGATGAGACAAGGGCATTCAAGCAAGATATCCGTCCTTTGAATATCGTGATCTTAAATTTAATGCCAAAAAAAATACAAACTGAAACGCAGCTGCTAAGAATGCTCGGAAATTCTCCTTTGCAAGTGTATTTTACGTTTTTGATTCCAAGTACGCATACACCGAAGAATACGTCGAGAGAGCATCTAGATGAATTTTATACGACCTTTGAATCGATTCGCCATAAGAAATTTGATGGAATGATCATCACCGGCGCACCAATTGAGCATTTAGCTTTTGAAGAAGTATCCTATTGGAAAGAGCTGCAGGACATTTTGGACTGGAGTAAAACGAATGTGACGTCTACTCTTCACATTTGCTGGGGTGCACAGGCAGGCCTATATCACCATTATGGTATTGAGAAAATCAAGCTTGCTGAGAAAAAATTTGGTGTATTTGAGCATCTTGTGAAAGAGAAAAAAGAAAGATTAGTCAGAGGTTTCGATGAAGTATACTATGTCCCACATTCGAGGCATACAGATATTAATACAGAACAATTAAAAAACACGCCGAATTTGAAAGTATTGAGTGTCTCTGAAGAAGCGGGTGTTTGTTTAATTGTTTCAGATGATGATAAACAAGTATTTTTAACTGGACATCCTGAATATGATACGGACACATTGAAGCAGGAATATGAAAGAGATTTGTTGAAGGATGATACAGTCCAAAAACCTGTCCACTATTTTATAGAAGATGGTGACACATTAGTCCCAGTGAATCGCTGGAAAGCCCATGCCACTTTACTGTTTATGAACTGGCTCAATTATTATGTTTATCAAGAAACACCATACGTTTGGGAATAAAATAGACTGTAGTCTGATGATAAATGGCCAAAATGTGTTAAAATACAAATGGCTCTGTCTTCCATTATCAATTTAGTCTTGTTGTTTTTTAAAATTAGTTTAATTCTTTCGTAACGAATGATATGCTCTGACTGTTTATATGTTATCTTTATGTATATGTAGACCTATGAGATTAATAGTTTTCGTACGAAGTTTTGTTGTTGTTGATTACATTTGAGGTGAATATTCTTGAATACCAATAAAAAAATATTAATCTTGACCGCAAATTATGGAAATGGACATATGCAGGTGGCTAAAACACTGTATGATGAGTGCAAATCTCAAGGCTTTGAGCATGTTGTAGTTTCTAATTTGTATCAAGAATCAAACCCCATTGTGTCGGAAGTGACTCAATATTTATACTTGAAGAGCTTTTCCATTGGGAAACAATTTTATCGCTTGTTTTATTACGGTGTAGATAAAATTTACAATAAACGCAAATTTAACATTTATTTAAAAATGGGAAATAAGCGTCTTGATGAACTTATTCAATTACACAATCCGGATATGATTATTATTACATTCCCGATGATTGTTGTTCCTGAATACCGGAACAAAACAGGAAAAGTCATCCCGACATTTAATGTCATGACAGATTTCTGTCTTCATAAGATTTGGGTACATGAAAACATCGACCGGTACTATGTTGCAACCGATTATGTGAAACAAAAATTAGTGGAAATCGGCACACATCCAAGCGATGTCAAAGTGACAGGCATTCCTATTAGACCACAATTTGAAGCAGACGTGCCAAAATCGAAGATTTATAAAAAATATGGATTATCATCAAACAAAAAAGTTCTTCTGATTATGGCCGGTGCTCATGGTGTACTGAAAAATGTCAAGGAATTATGTGAAGCATTGCTTCTAGACAGTGAAGTACAAATTGTTGTTGTATGTGGAAAGAACGCAGCGCTGAAACAATCACTAAGCGATCTTGAACAAGCACATCCAGATCAATTGAAGGCGCTTGGATATGTGGAACAAATTGATGAATTGTTCAGAGTAACAGATTGTATGATCACAAAACCAGGTGGCATTACTTTAACAGAAGCAACTGCAATCGGCGTCCCAGTCATTCTTTACAAGCCTGTCCCTGGACAAGAAAAGGAAAATGCTCATTTCTTTGAAGATTATGGGGCAGCCATCGTCATCAACAGACATGAAGACATTTTAGAATCTGTGACCAACTTGCTTCAAGATGAAGAAAAGTTAGAAACCATGAAACAAAACATGAAAAATCTTCACTTAAAGCATTCTTCTCAAACCATTTTGGAAGATATCGTTGAGCAATCAGATATCATCACGAATAACAAAACGTATGCTCGCGCATTATCATAAAAAGGTGTCCGTCATTGACGGACACCTTTTTCTTTATCCTTGATTTCCATTTGTTGTGTACACTTCTTCAAACGGCTGCACGACAACAAAGCCGCTTCCGCTAAATTTCATTTGAATAGACTCTCCGCTTCCTCTGCCAATAAAGGTTTTGAATGAAACATCTGTCACAAATTCAGTTTTTAAATCCCCTGACCATGCAACTGTCGCATTTGGATCTGTATAGACAGAGTCACCCGGCTGAACAATCAATGTGAGCGGCTCATAATGACTCGTAATCGCAGCAAGGCCTGGTCCTTCTAATTTGACATTAAATAATCCGCCTGCAAGCATCCCCGACACTTTTTTCATCAATTTGATATCCCAACGGACTGAAGGTTCAAATGCGAGCAAATCATTCCCATTCACAAAAATGGATTCGCCTTCAGCCAAACGAAGAATTGAGATTTTTTTGCCTTGATCTGCTACATATAATTTCCCATCACCTGTTGCCTTCATGAGTGAAGTGCCTTCTCCTGACAGCATTTTTTTGAACATCTTTGAGACGCCATGTTCAAACACGCCCTCACGTTCAAACTTAATTTTGCCTCGGTACGAAACCATGGAACCTGTTTTTGCCCAAATGGTATCAGTCAAATTAATTTCTAAAAGTCTTGATGTTTCAAGTTCGAAGACCCCTTCTCCCTTATCTTCCTGCTGCGTATTCTGAACAAATTCTTCGAGTGTATAACGATTCATGATAGCACCTCTTTCTGTATTTTTTTTATATACGGACAAACTGTGCATAAAGTTTCAGAAAATGGGGACGGTTTAGCTATTATTGTTATTTGTCAAAAAAAATCAAACATTCTGCTCAAAATTTGGCTCTCCCGCTTGACGCTTTACTTTTGATGGTGTATAGTGGAACCATCATTTAACAACTGCAAAGTCGTTAGGTGATGAAAATTTTTTTTAGTATGCCAAAAGGTATGCTACAGTACTAGGAGGAAAAAGCAATATGCAAAACGGTAAAGTAAAATGGTTCAATAATGAAAAAGGTTTCGGCTTCATTGAAGTTGAAGGCGGAGACGATGTATTCGTTCACTTCACAGCTATCGAAGGTGACGGTTACAAGTCTTTAGAAGAAGGACAAGAAGTTTCTTTTGAAATCGTTGAAGGTAATCGTGGACCTCAAGCTGCAAACGTAACAAAAATCTAATCAACTAAATCAATGATGCAAAATAAAGAGAGGCTTATGCCTCTCTTATTTGATTTTCAGCTGAATTTCAATTGCTAAAATATTTTGCTTCAGTCGTTGTTCAATTTCAGAGATATCTTTTTCGAGAAAAGGTCTTCCCTTCTTTGCTACATCTACAAGTTGCTCTAGATCGCTGTACACCTCTTGAAATGTTCGATGTAATACCGTTTCGAACTCCTTATTATTCATACCGGCCTTCCCCTTTTCCTCTAATATCCGTCACTTAGTCAAAAAGTAACTCAACCAAAACTTTCTATAGTTATATCGGCTCATTTTTCGGAATATGTTCTTTTTTTACACATTCTATCCGTTTTTTTTCAAGAGCGAATGTTTGAGCAGGGAAAACCGGTCCGTTCGTTTATTTTTTGAGCAGCGTTTGGCCATATTCTTTTATTTTCTCTCCAACAGTGCATTGCTGTATGCAAAAGGAATGGGCATATTTTTTGCCAAATTCTTTTCGAAAATGCTTCTTAATCAAACAATCTGAACAATACGTGTCTTGAAGATCGGTCAATTCTTGTACTGCTGTTTTTTTATCCACATTATTCAGCTCCGTCTGCTTCTAATTTCAATGTACTTTCGATTGGGACGTCTGCAAGAATCTGTCTTGCAAGCTGATCCGCTTCTGCATTTTGTTTCCGATCGATGGCTTCATAGGTTGGCGTCAGCTTCAGCTCTTTTAAAGCCGCTTCAATTCGGTCAAGCCATTTGTTATGTACATCATCATAACAAGGCCATTCTCCTTTTAACTGATTCATGACAACAAGTGAATCTCCTCTAATCGTGACAGAATTTCTGCTTGCCCCCAGATTTTTTAAAGCTTTTACTGCCTCAAATAAAGCCGCATACTCTGCTTCATTATTGGTACTCCCTTGGAAAGGCTGATTTTTTCTCAATCGATAAGCGTCTTTTCCTAGCTTATAGTAGACGACAACACCAAGACCAGAGTCACCGGTTTCTTTGTGAAAACTTGCATCAAAATAGACTTGAAGCTGATCAGGTTCAAGCTTTAATTCTTCATTTAGCTTTTCAAGCTCTTTTATAGACCACATAGCCCCTTTTTCATCTTCAAATGACAGAAGTGACTGTGGTTCTTTTTTGTCAATATGTTTTGCTAACCTCAAGGCCTCTTTTAGCTCCAACCAATCTTCTTGGTAAAAAGCAATGGACCCAATTGATTTCACTTTCATTGTGTAGTGTGCTCTTAGTTTCATTGATCACATCGCCTTCCCGTGCTTTTAAGGTAAACATACGTTATGCTATAATCAAAAAGTTACATTTACAATGAGAAAGGAAGTTCATGTCACTTGTTTAATGAAGGTATTTGGATCTTATTTGCGATCATTAATTTTATCATTGTTCTTCTATTTTATAAAGGATTTGGCAAGATGGGCCTTTTTGTCTGGATTGGCTTTGCGACGGTTGCCGCAAATTTACAAGTTGTCAAAACCGTTGAATTATTCGGCCTAACCGCAACACTTGGAAATATTTTATATGGCAGTGTGTTCTTTGCAACGGACGTATTGAATGAAAAATATGGACAAAATGAAGCGAGAAAAGCTGTCTGGATTGGTTTTGCTACCCTTTTAACACTAACTGTTGTCATGCAGGAAGCCTTGCTTTTCCATCCCGCTCCATCTGATATCTCACAATCATCGCTGGAAACCATATTTGGCTTTATGCCAAGGGTTGCACTTGGCAGTCTCGCTGCTTATATCATCAGTCAAATGCTAGATGTTTATGTATATTCTTTTATTCGCCGCATATTTCCTTCCGATGGCGCGCTCTGGGTGCGCAATGCCGGAAGTACGATGATTAGCCAGCTTCTTGATACATTGATTTTCACGACCATTGCCTTTCTTGGCACGTATCCATTTCATGTATGGATAGAAATCTTCATCACGACATATGTCATTAAATTTATCGTCGCTGCGATTGCAACACCTTACGCGTATGCAGCGAAAAAAATGGTTCCGCTTGATGAAAGGGTGAAATGATGTGCCAGCAGAAATATACATTGACGGTGCGAGTGCAGGGAATCCGGGTCCCTCTGGCATCGGCATTTTCATCAAATATAATGGAAAGGCTGAGTCCTTCTCCATTCCTCTTGAACCCATGAGCAATCACGAAGCAGAATTTTCTGCTCTGATCGAGGGGATGAAAATATGCGCAGAAAAAGGATTGCGTACCGTTTCATTTCGAACAGATTCACAAGTAGTTGACCGCGCAGCCAATGTAGGATTTGCTAAAAATCCAGCCTTTCAGCACTTTATCAAAGAGATGATCGAGCTTCAAAGCCAGTTTGATTTATTTTTTATTAAATGGATTCCGAGTAAGGAAAATCAAATAGCAGATCAGCTCGCCAGAAAAGCGATTCACCTATCTAAAGGATGAATCGCTTTTTTTCGGTTATGCTAATGTGTGTGAGGTGATACTGATTGGATAAAGAAAATAAAGGTCGTGTCACAAATGGGACAACCCCACAAGGTGATGCGCAAACAAAAGATAAACAGCCACTATCTCAGCTGGAAAATAGAGCAAAGAAAAGCAATACAAAAAGATGAACCTTAGAGATCGGCTTTAGCTGATCTCTATTGTACTTAATCGATTCATCATCGGTTCGATTCCTTTGATTTGATGGTGCCTCAGCATAGCAGCAGCACGTTCTTGATTGATGTTCATTTTCGTCTCATCCATTGGACAGCTGAGCGGGACATCACATTTAATCTCTGCCAATAGACGAGAAAGCTTCAAATCTTCTAATCCTGCTTGCATTTTCTTTTGCTGCGCAGCCGTTAGTTCATGGACATTTTCTAACAAACCGTCAATCGTTTCATATGTTTGAATAAATTTTAAAGCAGTTTTTTCTCCGATTCCTTTGACACCTGGATAATTATCACTTGCATCACCCATGAGTGCTTTCATATCAATGAGTGCCTTTGGCGAGATTCCCATTTCCTCTTCAAATAAGGCTTTTGTATAATGCTTATAATTGCCAATTCCTTTTTGCATCAGGGCAACAGTCACTTGTTCATTCAAAATTTGCAGCAAATCTTTGTCACCAGTTAGGACAGTCACACGTGCTTCTTTTTGGTAAAGCGTAGCAAGTGTACCAATACAATCGTCTGCTTCAAAGCCCTTTAAACCAATGTTCACAATTCCTAGTTCTTCTGTAGCTTCTTTTGCTAAATCGAATTGCGGAATGAGCTCGACAGGCGCCTCTCCTCGATTTGCTTTATACTCTTGAAACAATTCGTTTCGATAGGTTTGGCTTCCCATATCCCAGCAGCACACAATATGAGTTGGCTCAAATGTCTGTACAGCTGTTAATAAGTGCTTCAAATAGCCATTCACTCCATTTGTTGGTACACCGTGGTCATTTATCATAAAATTGCGATGGACAGCCGTCGCATAAAACGATCTGAACAAAAGCGCCATTCCATCTACAAGCAGTACGTGTTTATTCATTCTCTTAAACTCCCTTTTCAAAACAATACTCCCATTCTATCACAGAACACAAAACTAGACATGAAAAAGGCGCCTTCTTCTTTTACAAAAGAAGAGGCAGCCCGTTTACTTTTGACCGTATTGCATTTTTTTCGTTTCTGCTTCTGCATAGGACGGCATGTCTTTTTGTTTAGGGTCACGCTCATCCTGCTGCTTTGTCTGTTGCTTTTTTTTCATGATCATTCCCCTTTCTCGGTACATTCATTAAGATGACCAAAAAAGAGAAAGTTACTCTTTACTTCTGTTTCTGCTCGACATACTCTCTGACCATATCATTCGTCACAAGCTTACGAAGCGGAACAATACCGCCTCGTGCAAGCTCATTCATCTTCGACGTAATGGCGTTGATCTCGTCTGTTGTAAATGGCTCGTTTTGCTCACATTTGACAACAGCCATCTCTATTGCTTGTTCTCTTTTCTGTTCAAGCTCAAGAAAGGACTGAATATGAGCATGCTGCTTTTGTGAGTGTGCTGAAATCTCTTCGTGTACGCTCGTCATTTTCTATCAACTGCTTTCTTTTTTATTTAGTCTACCATGAATCAAATGGTTTTCAACTGGTTCTTCCATTCTTCTGTTTGTTCATAAACTTGTTCAATGACGGCCTGCTCTTTGGCATCTGTCGTTAGGCTCGTGATAAATGTTTGTTTTTGTTCACTTAGCTGCTCGAGCGCTTCTGTTTCATATCTTTCCGTAAACGTCTTCACCATCATGTCGTACCTGCTCAGTAATTCTTCTTTTTCTTTATCAGCCCATTTCGTGGTTAACTGATGAAGAATGTCTCGAATCGCTTCAATAAACGCAGCCTTTCCATTCTGTTCAAAGAAAACTTTCGGTGATTTTTGTTTCTTTAAGAGCGGTTCGAATGGCGTTAGTTCAGCTTCGATTTCAATTTGTTTCAGCTCAGCATTTTTCTCTTCAGGCGGCGACAGTGAGAGAGAAAAGTAAGGGTCTTCTGCACATGCCGCTTGCAATCCTTTCTCCCACTCCTCTTGGAAGTATTGATGAATAAACGATTCCATTCGGATATCAAGCGCCTTTAACTCCTGTACAAATTCAAATTCATAATCCTTTAGTGCCTTCTCAAGTGCTTCTTTCAATTGCTGTCCGAAATTCCCTTGAGATATTCCAGGATAAAAGGCTGTCTTAAAGAGATCATTCGCAAATAATGAGAGGCGCTGCACAATATGATAGAGCTGCTCATGTAAGTCCTTTTTCACGCTTTCTGTCACTAGCTTAGATTGCTTTATCTGACTCATTTGATCAAGAATCGCTTCATAGGATGCGTCTATCTTTTTCTTTTCCGCTTGCTTCTCATCTTCTGACTGATGCAGCGTCGCATGCAGTTTGTCGACCGTTCTACATAACGTACGTGCTTCAAAATATAACAGCTCGATCGCATCTTTCGTTAGTTCTTCCTCTATAAAATAGTCGAGCTGCTTTCTAAGCTTTGCGTATTGATTATAAGCTGTCTCTCCCTTTCCTTCGATCTCTTCCTTACTGGATACATGATGAAGGTTTGGGTTTCTTATCCCTTCTTTTGTGAGCTCATTTTTCACATAGTCAAAGACGGTGTCAAGCTCTGCTTGATCCTTTGCGAGATCAGCTGCATTGATAATAAAGAACATTTTATCCATGCTAAATGAATCTTTTACAAGCCCAAGCTTACGTAAAAATGACCGATCTGCCTTCGAAAAAGAGTGCTGGTAGTAAGTTAAATAAAGAAGCGCATCTGCGTCCTTCATATATTGAAAGGCGATCTCTGTATGACGCTTATTCATACTGCTAGCGCCTGGCGTATCAACAATAGTCAGCCCTTTATCTGTTAGAGGTGTACTCAAATAAACCGTTACTTCCTTCACCACACAAGAAACAGCTTCTTCCGCCACATATGGCCTCAGTTCTTGAAGGGTGACATGAAGCGGCGTTTGCTTAGTAATGTGATCAACGAAACGGGTATGTGCTTGTAAAAAATGTTCAACAATGACGCGGTGATCTTGTTCAAGCTGTCTTTTTTTAAGCGTTCGTTTGAGCTTGGATGTAAACGTCTCCCCTTTTTCTTCTGAGATCGGAAATCCTAGGATCTGATTGAGCTCCTCTAATATATCCTGTTCTGTTTTGAACACCACTTTGACACTTTCATGCGGGTGATCTTCCGTCGGCCGCGTTAGCTTGTTAATGGTTGCCGTTGTTGGCGTGGGAGAGGATGGCAGCACCTTTCTCCCGACGAGTGCATTTGCAAAGGAAGATTTCCCCGAACTAAACGCCCCAAATAAAGCGAGTGTGAATTCTTTCGCTTGCAGCCGTTTTGTTCGTTTTTCAAAGGACTTTCTTTGAGATTGGAGCGCATCTAATGGCAATAAAATCTGAGAAAGCTGCTCAAACTGGTCAATCGACTGTGCCGTCGTGACATGCTGTGACTGACGCATTTGAGGCTGATCAATCTGCTTGTTCGGTTTTTCTTGGTCGCTCTCAGCAGGATGAATGGTCGCTTGCTCCTGCTTTAGCAGATCATGCTGCATTTGTCTCTTTTTCGTATAAAACCAATCTTCTTCGATCTGTTCATCCGTTCCATTTTGCCATATATCCCATACATCCTGAATATCTCGCTTCATTTGTTCATTTTTTCTGGTGCATTGCTCGAGTGTTTGGAGCTCTTTTGCAGACTGAACCCATTTTTCTTGCTGCTCTGCTTGATCTTCCATAAGCTTGGCTTTGAGCGACTCCACCATTTGTTCAATCAGTGGCATCGCTTGCTGCTTAGCCTGTCTTCTCAAGGCTTCGCCAGCATCTTTTGCATATTGCAGTACGTATTCATTGGAGAACGTTGCTCCATGATGAATCACACTTTCAAGAAGTGATTCTTGTACAGGTGTTTCAAACGCCATCACTTGATTTAATAACTCTTCACCAAGCTGATGTTTCTTGACTTCTTTTTTTAGTAGCTCAGCAATATGCCAGTCCACTTCTGCCTTCATTCTCGCTTTGACATCTGTTAAGAGGTCAGTTGCCCGTTTTTCTTTTTCCTGCTCAGTTTTATTTTTAGCAAAAAGCAGTCCCACTTTAAAGCCAGGTGCTTTTGATTCAATATAGTCGCTTGCGAGTTCTCTCATTTTAAATGGAGTTAGGTTGGCATTTTTCAAAATGCTCTCGACTTCAGTAGATACTTCTTCTTCTAACTGCTTGGCTCCATTTTCAATGAAGTGATTTTTCGCTTCCAAATCCTTTACTTCTTTTCTTTTTTCTTGGAGCTGTGACTCAAGCTCCTCACCTTGCAACTCTTCTTTTATCGAGTCAATGTGTTCTTTTAAGACATGCTCAATTTTCTGCTCCGTATAAGCCCGAAGTGAGGCTTTCGGCAACGTCTGTAATTCTTGCAGTTTTTTGATTAAACGAATCATTTCATTTCTTGGATGCGTCTCATCGGTTACAGATGTAAAGTATAGATGATCTTCTTCAATGCCTTCTTTAAGGAGCATGTCAACCACTTGATTTTTGTAGTCTTCAAATGCTGTCTCATGCTCATCATGCCGGTCCACTTGATTCACGATGAAATAGAGATTTGGCACTTTTTCTTTGATGGAGCGAATGAAACGAATGTTTTCTTCAGAATGAACATGGTTGTAGTGAACGACATAAAAAAGAGCATCTGCTTGATGAAGAATAGACGCAGCAGATAAAAAGTGGGCATGATCCGTGGAATCAATTCCTGGCGTATCAATCAGTGCCACTTTTTCTTCAAGGCCTCTATAGTCACCGCTAATTTCCACCATCTCAATCTGTTCTCCATCCTTACAGAAACGCTGTACTGCTTCTTTATCATAGGAGCCGCTCATTTTTGCAAAACGGCCATCAGAGGTGTGAAGCTGCACTTCACTTTCCCCTTTCCTCACGACGACCAAGTTTGCACTTGTTGGGATTGGACTCGTTGGCAAAATGTGATCATGAAGCAGATGATTCACAAGTGATGACTTTCCAGCAGAATAGTGGCCGGTAAATGCGATATATACTTCTTCTTCTGCTTCCTTTTTGATAATCGATGCAAGTTTGGCAGCGCGCTCATGATCATCCCTTTTGAGAAAGCTTTGATATAAAGCTCCTGTAGTTTGAACGAGCGAATCTCGAATAGACAAGTCTTTCATGACGATAAACCCCTTTGTTTTTAGAAAAGTCAGTTATGTATGTGATACCATTTTACACAAAATAAAGAGATTTTTCTTCTGATCTGAGGAAATAAAAAAAATCTGCTGCCCGATCAGTCGCAGTTGACTGGAATCAGGAAGCAGATTTTTTGGAGACACCTTTTAATACGAAGCCAATTAATAGGCTGTACACACACACCGTACCGAGTAAGAAAATCATTGTCATGTGATCACCGTCCATCCTTCATGATTGAGAATGCTTATCATTAATGAAAGTGTAGCACAATTGATAATGATTTTCAATATTAATTTAGCAAATACTGATTTAATGCTTTCTCCTCTGTTTGAATTCGTACAGCCATCATCCATGCATTTAAACATGTAAACAAAATGGCAGTGACATACGCATCAAACAATAGCGGGATCAGTAAAAGCTCAATCGCCACGACTACATAGTTAGGATGTTTCAACCAGCGATACGGTCCTTTTTTTACAATCATCGCGTTTGGTACGACTAAAATTTTCGTATTCCAGTACGTCCCAAGGGAGCATAATGCCCAGTATCGAATGACCTGTGTAGCCATGAGAAAAAGGAGCAGCACAAGAAAATACCCGGACGGCCCCTTATGTAAAAGCCCTATCTCAACTATAAGTGAGAGAAAAAAAGCCGTATGCATAGCGACCATATAGGGATAATGACTAGCACCAAATTCAATGGCACCTAGTGCTTTTACTTTCTTTTCATTTCTTTTGGCCACAAGCATTTCAATGAGCCGTTGACAAACGAAGAAACCGATGACAAGCCAAATGATCATGACAAGACCTCCTCCCACTTCATAAGCAGCAGCTCTGAGGAAAAGCCCGGACCAAGCGCCCCGCAAAGTCCCATCTCCCCCTCTTCAGCTGATTGATGTTCCAGGAAATGCTTGATGACATACAAAACTGTGGCAGAGGACATATTTCCGTGTTGTTTGAGTACTTCTTTTGAAGAAAACAGCTGATCCTCTCGTAAAGATAGACTTTCAACATAGGCATCAATCACTTTTTTTCCTCCAGGATGGGCTAGAAATACGGATAAGTCATTAGTTGAATATCCTTGCTCCTCTAAAAATTGATCCACCTGCTCTTTTAACCAGCCGGAAATCAAACTCGGAATGTCACGGGAGAAAATAACCCGAAAGCCGTCACTTGTAAATTCCCAGCCCATCACATCCTCAGAATCCTTCATCGTGACGGATTGCGTGCTTAGTACTTTAGGGACCGTTTTTAAATGGGCATATTCAAGCGCAGCTTTTTCCCCAGCTAAAAGAACCGCTGCCGTCCCGTCTCCAAACAAGGAGGTGCCGATTAAATTGCTTTTTGATTGATCTTGCGGCTGAAAGGTTAAACTGCACAGCTCACAGGCAACGACAAGTACCTTTGCTTCTGGAAATGCCCTTATGTATTCATAAGCTCGCGACAGCCCTGCCGCACCGCCCCCACACCCTAGGCCCCAGATCGGTACTCGTTTCGTATAAGGAGAAAAAGGAAGGACGTTCATGAGCTTTGCGTCAAGACTTGGGGTCGATAAGCCGGTACTTGAAATAAAAAACAATGCATCGATCTCTTCAACCGGGACTGGTTTTTTTAGAAACGCCTTCTCTTGAAGACAATGTATGATCGCTTCCTTTGCATGAGCCAGTGCCTTTTCCAAATAGATATTGTTTTTCTCTTCAAAAGAGTGGTGCGTCTGATACCATTCAATGGGCTGCACAAACTGCCTGCTCTGAATTTCTCCATTTTGAAAAGCTCTCAGCAGCCGGTCAATATCTTTAAACGATCGTTTAAATTGAGACCTAGCAAAATCAGCAGCTGTTTTCTGATCCACGTGATGCTTCGGGTGACTCGTTCCAACTGAAAGAATGTACGCCATCGGCTTCACCTCTTTTTTCGGTTAATATCCCCTATCGAAAAAAGGATATACATGCCGAACCGTCACAATTCAGTCAAAACATTTTCCTCCGTCTAACTTTTTGTCTTGACGACAATTGATAAATATTGGATAATATAGGTGAAAACATGATGTAGTTTTCCTCCTTCACAGGTTCGTTCCAAGCCAAGCGAACCTGCTTTTTTTATGTAAGCTATGTTCAAGAATAATATT
Source organism: Bacillus sp. FSL W8-0920 (assembly GCF_038593215.1). Taxonomy (NCBI): domain Bacteria; kingdom Bacillati; phylum Bacillota; class Bacilli; order Caryophanales; family Bacillaceae; genus Bacillus; species Bacillus sp. FSL W8-0920. The sequence goes on from NZ_CP151974.1 coordinate 2,042,862, forward strand.
GATTCAGTAAAAAATAAAAGGACTCTCTTTGAATTTCCTCTCTTATCAACACCTAAAGCGCAAAACTTCACCTAAATCTTTTCAAGGATTGACTTAATAAAATCAGTTTTTTCATCTGCGTATTTGTGTTTGTCATTTTCATGTAAACTTGATAATTTAAGTTTAAGCTGTTGGTATTCACTTCTAGCTTGCTCGTTATTGCTCAAGTAATCTCTGAAATTTAACTGTTCAAGTAAATACTTATTGTCTCTTTGGTACATATGGATTTGATGTGTTCTTGGTTCTCCTTTATTAAAGTAGTGTCTTTCAGGTAATACATTTGTTCCTTTATATGAGTAACCGAGTCCTTCCAAAGCTACTACACATTTTTCTCCATCAAAAAAATGATCTATTTCAATTGCAATATCAATAATTGGCTTAGCGCTTAAACCTTTTACTGCTGTACTTCCAATATGGTGTACATTGACTGTGTATTGACCAATATCACCTATTATCTTTCGCTTTTCTCTTTCAAATTCTTTTGTCCACTCAATAGACCAAGGGACTAAAAAGACTTCCCCTCTTGGTAATCCCAGCATTTGCTTATCCCACCTTTTTAATTTTAACGTCCATTTGGAAAATTTTAATAAACCAAGTTTATCATAGGTCTCATATGTAGAGAGCAGACAGATTTCAATAATCATCCTATTCGTTTAGATCTATTTCTTGGTTGATGTCATTCAATACGATTCTTAACAATTCACTCTCATCTTATTTTATATCTAAAGAACAAAAATTCTCTTCAACCGATTATTAATAGAGTTATTTAACATAGCTTTATGCAAAAAAACACCTCTCAAATGAGAGGTGTTAGACCGTAGACAAACCCCACCTTTACTTCAAGTAAAAGTGGGGTTTTCACTTATTTCGATAAAATCTATCTGATGTCTTACGCTGGACATGGTTCTTTCCATGTCCAGTTTGCTAATTTTTAAAGATTCATGGCAGCGAAAGTAAGCATCGCTTGCATTGAAACTTTTTTTAGTACACGAAGTTTCGCCCAACGCATACCATGCTTTTCTTTTGAATCTGCAAAGACGCGTTCTATTATTTCTCTCCGCTTTGCTTAGATGTTCTTATTCATTTCAGTGAGTCTTAGGTAGTTTGGTTCATTTAGTCTTGCCAAATATGCCGATGAATTTGTTTGGTATGATTTTGACTTTGTGTACAGTTATCTTGAAAAGAACAAGTTTTACATACCTCTGAATCGGACACATATTGCTTATATCCTTCTCTAGCCGTTGTACGGTAAGAGAGAATTTGCCGGTTTAGGCACATGTAACAATCAAAATATGCGTCCATACACGCATTCATTCTTTTTTTAAATAACCAGCTTCTGTTCTCGGACGAGTGTAAGGCTTGACAGGTCTTATCTCTTGATCCATTAAAAACTTAGCGATATATGGTGTTTTATATACAGCATCTACCGTGTCTACATTTCGTTTTCCGATTTTCTCTGTCACCTGTTATACGAGTGAATTTAACATACGAGTATCATGAACATTGCCACCTGTGACCAGTGATCCAAAAATAAATCCTGTTGAATCACAAGCTGTATGAAAGGAATAAGCACATGACTTTTCACATTCACCTTTTACATAGTAGCCAATCTCTGATTCAGTTGTACTGACTTTGATTTCTTTTGTTTCTTCTTTATTTTGTAGGGGTAAGAGCTTTTCTCTATGTATTTCGCGATTGATCGCCTCTATCTCCAATATCCACATGAGCATCCTTTTTTTCAATGAAATCGTCATTATACAACACTTTCATACGGAATCTCCCTTTCGCTTCGCATTAATGGTTAAATCTGATGCTATCTTAGCGTATAAATATCAACGTTTCGATCATTATTCAGAATGATTTCATTTAAACATGAATGGATCACCTTTTTTTCTGATCAATACAAAGCAATAACCATGAAATGCTAATTTATTTGATTATTATATATAAAAAGGTGTTTTTTTCCTGTATACTTAATCAATATGAACACCATGAAAAACAGTGAAAAAAGATAGAATCTACTACATGATTCGGCACAAAATTTAATTGACTGGAGTGATTGTAATGAAAAAGGTGTCCAAAAAACAGACACCCTACAACACGATACTTCTCTCGAAGATAATTGGTTTAGTGCTTCTTACACTGTTTCTCTTTTTTATCTGGGATATGTCTAAACCCCATTTGCAGGCGACAAATGGGCAAGCAAAAATTGTTGCCAGCAGTGACTTCCGAGACACAAGCATCAGTCTGAAAGCAAAAGATCATTCTACAAGAACATTGGATACACATGTTAAGACCAATCCAAACCAACAGACAACGAATAAAACGGTCTTTTTAACATTTGATGATGGTCCTACTGCTACATCAAATCAGCTGTTAAATGTATTAAAAGCACATCACGTGAAGGCGACATTCTTCATGCTTGGACCGCAAATCCAAGCACACCAAGCAGCTGTGAAAAGACTTTATCAAGAAGGACATCAATTAGGGCTTCATGGCATGACGCATGATATAAACCGCTTTTATCAGAACAGTGAGTCTCCCGCAAATGAAATGAGAGAAGCTCAGCGCATTCTTGCTTCTGTTACAGGCGTTTACACCCGTCTTGTGAGAACACCCTATGGCAGTGTTCCAAATTTAACATATCATCAAAAAGTACGTTTAAACCAAAATGGCTTTATTTACTGGGATTGGACGATTGATAGTCTTGACTGGAGATATAAAAACTCACAATATGTTCCAGAGGTATTGAATCAACTGCAATTGTTTGAGAAAACTAAACCATGGGAACCAAAAGTTATTTTAATGCATGATCAACCCTCTACCACAAACTATTTAGATAGCCTGATTACACAGCTAAAAGCAAGGGGCTATACATTTGCAGTCATTAACGAAACAATGCAGCCGGTACAACATTAATAGCGCTAATCACAACAAGCCCGTATCCAATAGATGCGGGCTTTCAGTGTTTACACAACAGATTTCTTAGGCTCTTCCATCAGGTCCTGCCCGGTTTCTTTTTTAAAAGGAATCATGTGATAAATAATATGAAGCAAAATAGCGGTAAAGCTACCGGCCACGATGCCATTACTTGTTAATAATTTGATTGATTCTGGCAGATGCTCAAACATTTGCGGCACGACGGTGACACCTAAGCCAATCCCCACTGAGCAAGCAACAATCAGTAGGTTTTCCTGTTTGGCAAAATCCACACGCGAGAGCATTTTAATACCGTAGGCAATGACCATCCCAAACATGGCAACCATTGCGCCGCCAAGAACTGACTTTGGAATAATCGTCGTAAATGCAGCAATTTTAGGAAAAAGTCCAAATAACATGAGCAATGCGCCTGTCACAACGATGACTTGATTTTTCTTGACCCCTGTCAACTGGATCAACCCAACGTTTTGCGAGTAGGCTGTGTAAGGAAAAGCATTAAAGATACCACCTAATAACACAGCAATCCCTTCTGCGCGATAGCCTTTCGCTAAGTCCTTCTCTTTTAATGAGCGGTTTGTTAAATCACCTAATGCGAAATAAACACCTGTTGATTCGACTAGTGACACAATGGCAACTAACGTCATCGTCATAATGGGTGCAAATTCAAAGGTAGGCATGCCAAAATAAAATGGTTCAATCATACGGAAAACTTGTGCGTTCGCCACCTCAGCTGTTTCCACTTTCCCCATAAATGCAGCAACGGCTGTCCCAAGGAGAATACCGATTAAAATGGCGATCGCCTTCATAAAGCCTTTTGTGAATCGATAGAGAAGCACAATGATAAACAGCACAAGGAAGGCGAGGCCTAGATTTTCAAAAGAACCATAATCAGCACTTCCTTCTCCCCCTGCCATATTGTTCATCGCTACTGGAATAAGGGTAATGCCAATAATGGTGACGACAGACCCTGTCACGACAGGCGGGAAAAATTTCACAAGCTTCCCAAAGAAAAAGGAAAGCAGAATGATGATACACCCCGAAGCGATAATACTTCCATAGATAGACGAAATCCCGTATTTAGAGCCAATCGCAATCATAGGAGAAACCGCAGTAAATGTACAGCCTAATACAACAGGCAAACCGATACCAAAGAAACGGTTTTTCCAAACTTGAAGGAGCGTGGCAGCCCCGCACATGAAAATATCTGCTGAGATTAAGTAAGTCAGTTGTGCAGGTGTGAGGCCGAGTGCATCTCCCACAATGAGCGGCACAAGAACGGCCCCTGCATACATCGCCAGCACATGCTGAATCCCTAGCGAGAGCGTTTTGGCTTTTTTAGCTGCACTCATGATTGTACCTCTCGTACAAACGTGACTTTCCCTTCCTCAAGTGATTCAATCCGTGCAAGGGATTCGACGCGGTAGCCCATTTGAACAAGTGCATCTCTTCCCGGCTGGAATGACTTTTCAATGACAATCCCAAATCCGGCTACTTTTGCCTTCGCCTGCTTTGCGATTGCGGCAAGTCCTTTAGCGGCTTCACCGTTCGCCAAAAAGTCATCAATGATTAATACACAATCCTTTTCACCGAGATGCGTATTTGAGACAGCGATCGTGCTTTCTACTTTTTTTGTAAAAGAATACACACTCGCTGTTAATAGGTTTTCTGTTAGTGTTAATGATTGACGTTTTCGAGCAAAAACAACGGGTACTTGAAGAGCTAGTCCTGCCATCACAGCAGGTGCAATGCCCGAAGATTCGATTGTGATAATTTTTGTAATGCCATCATGCTTGAATAATCTAGCAAACTCTTGCCCGATCTCATGCATTAACACAGGATCAATTTGATGATTTAAAAAGGCATCTACCTTTAACACTTGATTTGACAGAACGATTCCTTCGTTCTCAATTTTTTGACGTAACAATTCCATCATTCTTCCTCCCAGCATATTGGCAAACATTTTCATTTTTTTGCATAAAAAAAGCATTGCTGTCCATGAGGAGCAAGCAATGCGAAAACGATCCACGGATCTTCAGCTCAAACAAGAGCTGTTTCATTTGCTCACTCATAGTCGGACGGTATCGGTGTCCGGTAGAAACTTGCGTGCCATCATCACGCGATTATATGAGTGTTATAGTGTTCAAATTATAACAAGATTTCAGACGCTTGGAAAGCACTTTTCTAGAAAAATACCGAACTTAAATAATAGATCAGGTCAAAACGTTCGTTTTTAGAATATTCAAGCATCAAAAAAGCACCCTTCTAAGCAAAGGGTGCCTTTTATTTAAGATAAATACAGTTTCGTATATTTATCCGTTAAATAATCGATTAAATATTGTACATTTAATTCCTCACCAGTCGCATCTTGAATGATTTCAGAAGGCTTTTTGCGTTTTCCATGCTGGTGAACATGTGTTGTGAGCCATTCTTTTATCGGTGCAAAAGACCCATTTTGAATCAGCTCATCAAAATTCGGTAAATCTTTGATCATTTGGTGCTTTAGTTGCGCCGCATACATATAACCAAGGGCATATGAAGGGAAATATCCAAAGCTTCCATCAGACCAGTGAACATCCTGCAAGATGCCGAGTGCATCATTAGGAGGCGTAATGCCAAGATATGCTTTATATTTTTCATTCCACAGTGCAGGCAGGTCTTCGACTGCCACTTCTTCATTAAATATCGCTTTTTCAATTTCATAGCGGATGATAATGTGAAGCGGATATGTAAGCTCATCTGCTTCAATTCGAATATAAGTTGGCTTCGATTCATTCACTGCATGCACAAAGTCTTCTAAAGGGACATCTTTAAACTGCTCAGGAGACGCTTCTTGAAGCTTTTGATAATACGTTTTCCAGAAGTCTTCATGTCTGCCAATAAAGTTCTCAAAGAAAAGAGACTGTGATTCATGGATCCCCATTGATGTGCCATCACATAATAACGTTCCGCTCAGCGCCTCATCAATGTTTTGTTCATAGATGGCATGACCACACTCATGAATCGTGCCAAAGATCGCCATCCGAAAATCATGCTCATCATAACGGGTCGTCACACGAACGTCCCCTCTGCTCAATGTCACAGCAAACGGATGAACTGTTGTATCCAGACGTCCTGCGTCAAAGTCATACCCTAATTCTTTTAAGAAGAAAAGACTCAGTTCCTTTTGTTTGTCGATCGGAAAGCTTTTCGATAAAAATGAAGTATCCGGTTTATGAGGAGAGGCTTCGATTTTTTTCACGAGAGGAACAATGGCATCACGAAGTGCACCAAACTTTTGATCTAGCTGTTCAACCGTCATATCTGGTTCATAATTATTGAGCAGCACATCATATGGCGTTTGTTTCACGCCCCAATATTGAATAAAACGCTTGTTAAAATCAATGAGCTGTTTTAAGTATGGTGCAAAGAGTGAAAAGTCTGATTTCTCCCTTGCTTCTACCCAAACATGCTCTGCTTTTGATTGTAAAATCGAGTATTCTTTAAATTCTTCTTTCGGAATTTTGCTGTTTTCATCATACTCTTTTTGTGATAATTCGAGCGCCTTTTGTGTATCTTTTGACAGCTCATCTCGGTGTTTATTTAATGCGTGGAGAAGATCTCTCATTTCATCAGAAGTCTTCATATTAAAAATATCACTTGATAATTGACCGATCGTTTCAGCTCTGAAATCGGCGCTTTTTTTAGGCGCCTGTGTTCTAGAGTCCCAATAAAGTAAATGGAGCGCCTCCGTATAGTGGGCGATTTTTCCTAGTAATTGATAAAACGCTTTCTCTTTTGCTTCAAGACTCATACGTTTGTTCCCCCAATCGATAAAATATGTATGTACGTTTCAAGGCTACTTCAAGGAATGTTCTTTTGTCAATCAAAAAGGAGGATACGCAGATGGTATCCTCCTCTCTTTTCTCGTTCATATGTTATTTAGGATGTGATGATTGGATTTACTGGCAGAACGGATTCAATTTTACTTTGAAGCTCTTTATCTTCCTTACGGTCAAAGTAAATATGAATGGTTCCTGCATCTTGGCTTGTCCGAATCAGTCTCCCAATTCCTTGTCGTAAGCGCAGCAGCATATACGGAAGATCGACTTCAGCACGAGCGTCCTTTGCTTCATTCCGTTTCGCCTCAAATACCGGATCACGAGGCGGGTAAGGAAGTCCCCAGATGATCACATTTGTTAATGATTGACCTGGAATATCTAATCCTTCCCAAAGGTGAACAGAGCATAACACAGACGTCTCATCTGCTTGGAACTTTTGAACAATTGTACTGATTTCCTCGTCTCCCTCAAAGTACACGTCGAAAGGCAGTGATTCATTCGATGCCTCAAGCTGCTTTCTAAAGAAATGAAGTTCATCAAATGAAGGGAACAAAATGAGAGACCGTCCTCCATTATCTTTCAGCTGAGTGATCACTTGCTGTCCTTTTACTTCTTGCTCTTGAAGCTGCTGAATCCCGTGGAAATAAATCTTCATTTGTTCATCGTAATCATACGGCGAAGCGACACTCATTGATAAGTAATCTTTAATCCCAAGACTTTCAGCTAAATAATCAAAGGATTGATTTTCAGACAATGTAGCAGAAGAGAAAATGTATGGTCTTTTTTGCGAGAATACCTTTTCACCAAGCACCTCTGCGACAGTCTTTGGCATCACAACAAATGTCGTATCTAATTCCTGCTTTTCAAGCCAGCTAATCGCATTTTTTTGATAAAGCGACAGAGAATACGCCATTTGTTCAATGTACTCTTCCACAACAGACAATTCGTATTGATCGATTGTATACATCTCTGATTCAAATACGAGTGCTTCTCCGATTTTTTCAAGTAAATCACACAATTCACTTGCTGAACGCTTCACCTCATCCACACGTCCAATTTCAAGTCGATGTGAGCCCTTGATTTCTTTGGCATGTGTTTTTAAGAGATAAAAGAACTCATCGTTTGTAGCAAGTGCATCTTCAACGAGCTCGGCAAACTCTTCGCGTATATCGTTTTGTAGCAGGCGCTCTAAAAAGGTTTCGAGCATTGATTGCTTCACGCGGTATGTCAGTGCTTTTTGTGCAGCAAATTCAAGAAGGTGGCCTTCATCAAATACAACGGAGCTATGTTCTGGAAGCAGCGGAAGCTGACCCTCACGTTTGCGTGATTCCTTCGTCCACACATGCTCCATATAAAAATCATGAGAACAGATGATGAGGTCTGTTGCTTTCCGGTAATGATCTCTTGATAAATTCAGACCACAGCGATGACGCATATCGCACGTCAAGCAGTCCTGAAACGAGTCATAGCCAATGCGTGACCATTCATCATTGGATAGCTCTGGGTACTCTTTTCGATCACCATACGGATAAAAGTTTTGCATGCCATGTGATTCATGAACAAATGAAGGAAGCGATTCATAAATATCGAGCCACTTCTCATCATCTTCACGCTGCATGGTTTTCTCTAATTTCTTTAAGCATAAATATTGATCATGCGATTTACTTAATCTCGCATCTATTTGAATATCAAGGTGATTGGCAATTTTATAGATATCGCCCTCTTGTTTCACTAGCTGTTCAATTAACGTTTCGTCTGCACATGCAATAATCGCAGGTTTCCCTGTATACCTTGCATATGTGACCGCAAATAATAGATAAACGATGGTTTTGCCTGTGCCTACCCCAGCTTCGGCAAACATCACACTTTTTTCTTTAAAGGCTCTTTCTAGTTGAAAAGCCATGAATATTTGTTCATCTCGAAGATCAAAGCCCTTTTCTGGCAAAATGTCATAGAACACATCACCAATCCAGTTGCCCAGTTCTTCGTAAAAATTATGTTCTTTTGATAATGAAAAAGGCAAACGAGATGCTGTCACCTGCTTCAACCCCCAACTTTTGAATCATTCAGACATTCTATAGTAACATTTATGCTGGGGAATGACAATCTTTTTTTATGACCGCAAACGATGTTGATAGGTTTCCTTCATTAAAAATGCGTGCTCAGAACGCTCTATGTAAGCCTGAGCAAGCGCTAAATCTTCGATGGCTGCAGTCAGCTGAGCAGATTGTCCACCTTCTTGCCCTTCAATTTGTTGAGCAGTCGAAGCGAGTGCTTTTTGGATTAACTGAAATTGATCATATTGTATCATGGAGACACCTCTTTTTTTAAAATCAAGTTCAGTTTATTCCGTCCCGTGAAGGTTTATACCTTTCTGGGATAAAAAAAGCCACACCTTCTGTAGGTGTGACATTTTTTTATGATTCAGTTGTCTGTTTTCTAGGCGGGCGTTTTCCCCAATATTGGTAATAGTCTGTTTTAATAAAACCATTAAACAGTTTTCTCTTTTTCGTTGCTTTTCTACCAAAGCACTCTTCGAACTTTTCATGTGACGTTAAGATGTAAATGGACCATGTGTCTAGGCTTTTAAATGCTTCGCCCATTCCTTGATACATTTTTTCAACCGCTGGTTTATCACTGAGTCGTTCTCCGTAAGGCGGATTTCCGACAATCACACCGTAATCTTCTTTTGTTTGAAAGTCTTTCACTTGCATTTGTTTAAACTCAATCAATTCACTTAGTCCCGCTTCTTCTGCATTCATTCTTGCAATGTCTATCATCCGGTGGTCGATATCACTTGCAATAATGTGGAGCGGCTGATCATAGTTTGCTTTTTCTTCCACTTCGTGACGCGCTTTGTTCCATACATCTTCACCAATCCATTCCCATGACTCAGACGCAAATTCCCGGTTAAATCCTGGGGCAATGTTTTGCCCAATCATGGCCGCTTCAATGGCGATTGTTCCTGATCCGCAGAAAGGATCAACAAACGGACGGTCAGGTGTCCAGTTCGTTAATAGCACGAGTGCAGCCGCAAGGGTTTCTTTAATAGGTGCTCCGCCTTGATCCATGCGGTACCCCCGTTTATGAAGACCTACACCAGATGTATCAAGCGTGAGCACAGCTTTATCTTTTAAAAGGGCAACCTCAATTTTATACTCAGGTCCTGTTTCTTCAAGCCATTCAGACTGTATGTTGTAAGAGGATATGAGCTTTTGCGCAATTGCCTTTTTGACGATACGCTGGCAATCCGGCACACTGGCAAGCTGTGATTTCACAGATTTACCGATGACTGGGAACGTGCTGTTTTTCGGTAAAAAAGAGGCCCAGTCAATCGCCTTTGTGCGTTCAAACAGCTCATCGAAGGTTTTTGCCGAAAATTCAGCAACTTGTACCTTTATGCGGTCTGCTGTACGCAGCCAAAGGTTCGCACGGCAAATCGCAAGAGCGTCTCCTTCGAAAATCACTTTTCCGTTGTCTACTGTGCAGTCATAGCCAAGGTCTCTTACTTCTTTTGCAACAATCGCTTCAATTCCCATTGGAGCCGTTGCGATAAGTGTATAGGTTTTCATTGATTTATCACCTGTTTTCTCGTCCTTTTATGTATTCCAAGATAAAAGCTCTCCATATGTTGAAATAGGAGAGCTTTGTTTTCATCATGTTTATCATAACGGATATAACGTTCTGTAAGCCATGTTTTGTTCCATTGTACTGCAAACGGCAAATGCCTCGTACTCAGGTGGTAATCATCTATCTACAGAATTCTCTGTCCTTCTCTCCGTTTGGTTCCTTTGAGAAAGTTCCCCTACCAAGTTTGGGTTTCTCGCTCGAGGGGTTTACCGCGTTCCACTCTCACCATTTCTAGTGAGACTTCGTCACTGTGGCACTTTCAAGGATACTTTGCCATATCCTAAAAGGACGTAGGCATTTTTCCTGCCGTCAGCCTTTCCCAGGCTGCCCTGGCTTATTTTTTCGCCAGGCACGAACACTACGGGCATCTCAGCACCGTGCGAGCATGGACTTTCCTCTGCAATGTCTAAAAGCATTGCAGCGATTACCCGAACGTTAATCAACAAGCGTTATTATAAACGACAATGACATCAGGCACAAGCTTTTTTCAGTAAGGCTCAATCATAAAGTTTGCTGCCGAAAACATGTTTCTCAAGGTTAGATAGTCTTTTTAAAATATCAGAGTTTGTTGTATTAGACTGTGCAGGCTGTCTTTTCCCTTGCTCAACGGCTTCCTCAAGCTGTTTAGACAAATGGAGGTTTTCTTGTTGAAGCTTTTCGATTTCTTGGTTGAAGGACTCATAGTCTTTAATGACCATATCTAAAAATTTATCGACTTCTTCTTGTTTGTATCCTCTGACACCTGTTTTAAATTCTTTTTCTAAAATTTCTTTTGCAGAAAGCTTTACTTTATCAGCAAGCATCTTTTTCACCTCATATCGTGAATTCATAGTATATTTTTTCAGAAATACGTGACGTTGTCAAATTTTCTCTTGCTTTTAGTCAAAAAACGGATCTTCCGCCTCAACTTGCGCTCTCAAATCATCCATTGTGATGTACATAATGGGGTAATCGGTATAGTTTTCCGCTTCTTTGATCATGTACTTTGGCGAGCCATCATGCTCCGGATCATAAAGAACGAGGAGTCCATCTGTTTTTTCAATAAAAAAACGGTTCTTTTGTTTAAATTGTGCCGGACTTTCATATGGTCTATGCGTGACACTTTCTACAAAATCAGCCTGTGCAAGAATTCCTTCATACAACTCTTTGTTTTGTTCATTCCAGCGCTCTTCCTGTTCATAAAATGGCGTAATGACGGCAAGTTTTAACGCTGGATACTCCTCTTGAAGCTCAAATACCACTTCAGCTGTCCAGATTTCTGCCCCAAGCTGGCCTGATATGAGAACCCATTCCAGGCCTTCTTCAATCAGAGCTGTCAGCCTTTTTTGAAGCTCCGCTTTTATGTATTGAAGTGCAGGCTCGTCTTGTTTGAATATCCCAAGCTCAAATGGCTTGTACCCTGTGACAGCAATAATTTTCATTTTTTCACCTGCTTTTAAAAAAAGGGACTTATAAAAGTCCCATTCCACTTTATCTGTTACAGCAAGGTCCACCGCAGTTAAAGTGTTGATGTGTTGCTGGGTCCACCTGAGAAAACGTATGCGGGAAGTAGTGAACATGTTTGAAATTTTGATGGTGTACATTTGTCACATGTTGCGGATGGATATGCGGCACAATTGTTGTTGAATCACTGTGTGTACAGCAATGATTCGTCGGATGAACAATTGGCTGTGTAACATTCGGTTGGCAATGATGATGATGGTACATGTAGCATTCCCCTCTCCTTAATTTTCTTACATTAACAATGTATGAATTAAGAGGTGTACATGTACTAATGCATTAACCTATTTTAAAAGTTTGCAAGGAAAACATCCTTATAGTTTGAAAACACAAATGCGACCAAAATGACAACAAGAAAAAACAAGTAGAAAAGACCTTTATACATGCTCTACGCTCCTCATTCAATATCTAACGTTATTTTACAGGATTCATGACTTTTCTACAATAAAAGTGCTAAACAATTTTTATTTTCGGCCGAGAGCCGAACGTTGTCATGTTTTGCGCTTTCCCGGGCAATAATTTCATTGTCCAGCTTTCCGAAGTAGACGAGTTATTCTTTTTTCGAGCTCAGCATATTTCGAGAGCTCAATACTTTTTTTAACTGGTATGTTCAAAATCAACCGTTCTGAGCTCTTTTAAATGCCTTGTTGCGCTTTCTTGATCCCGATGAGGCAGAGATCATGTAGCACAACTCAAAGAGGTTCTCCGTCAGCTATGACACGAAGCTCGTATTGTTGCTGTTGTACGCTGTACTGCCTCTATTATATGGCGAGAGTTTCATTGGACGAGCCGATATTATCGGGGAGAGAAAAACTGGAACACTCGTTGTTAAAAACATCTGGTCCGAGAACGGTATGAAGCAAATAAACAATTGCAACCAGCTGAACAGTTGTTTCCAAAAGTTTGAACAGGTGAGACAATTTTGGCAGAGTCTACGAACTGATATTCCATGTATGTGTATAAGGATAATTAAGTTGCGCCCCTTATCCTAAATTTCAAAGCTACACTTATCGTGTAATTTCCTCTTCTGTTTGCCTACTCGTTCTTTTTGCCATGTTCACAATAAAAAACCGTATTTAAGATCATTATGATCTTAAATACGGTTACAATCAAAGAACTTTATTATCCGAAAACAGGAGAACTCTTTCGGATATCATCCATTAAAGAGTTTGACTTCTTTCCTCTAATTTATTAGAGGTTACTGCCAACTGATCCGTACTCTTTGTAACTGTTTGTAGCGCATTACTCGATTGATCTGCTGAAACCACCGTCTGCTTCACACGCGCAGCAGCCTGCTCAGTTCCTATTGCAATTTCCTCATTTATTTTGCTAACATTTTCACTATCATTCATAAGAATTTCTCAGAAGTATCTTGAATATTGATCGTTACAATGTTTTTTTATTATTCGTCATTACACCATTTTTTATTTAATACCCATGGAAATATATTTTTCTTCTAAGTATTCGTCCAGCCCTTGATGTCCGCCTTCACGCCCCATTCCACTCTCTTTAATTCCTCCAAATGGAGCTTGAGCAACTGCAGGAACTGCATCGTTCATACCAATAATCCCGAATTCTAGAGCTTCAGAAACTCTGACGGATCGACTAAAATTTTCTGTATAGAAATACGCAGCTAAACCATATTCTGTCGAATTTGCATATCGAACGACTTCTTCTTCTGTCTCGAATGGAATAATTGGAGCAACTGGCCCAAATGTTTCCTCACTCGTAATAAGCATGTTTGAATTTACTTCACCCAAAATGGTAGGTTCATAAAACAACCCCTCAGACAATTCACCTTTAAGGCGTTGTCCGCCATAAAGAAGGCGAGCTCCTTTAGAAACAGCATCATTTACATGCTCTTCCACTTTCTCTAAACTTTCGGGACTTACCAAGGGTCCAACTTGTACACTTGGATCAATACTATTCCCAACTTTAAGAGCTTTCACTTTTTCTACAAAAAGTTCTGAAAACTTATCTATAACAGAGCTTTGGACATAGATTCGATTTGCACATACGCACGTTTGCCCTGTATTTCTAAATTTACTTTCAACCGCACCTGTAACAGCAGCTTCTAAATCAGCATCTTCAAAAACAATAAATGGTGCATGTCCACCAAGTTCCAATGACAACCGCTTCAATTGTGCAGCAGACTTGGTCACTAATAATTTCCCAACCTCAGTAGATCCTGTAAATGAAATCTTTCTAACTGTTGGGTTTTCAAAAATTTCATCAGAAATTGGGCCTGAAGCACCTGTTACGATGTTTACAACTCCTTTTGGCACTCCTGCCATTTCTACCAATTTTCCAAACGCAATCGCACTAATAGGAGATTGTCCAGCTGGTTTCACAACAGATGTACACCCAGCTGCCATCGCAGGACCTACTTTTCTAGTCATCATGGCTAAAGGGAAATTCCATGGAGTAATTGCTGCAACGACACCAATTGGCTGGCGGATAACCATTAACCTTTTGTTAACAGCAGAAGCAGGAATCGTTTCTCCATAAATCCTTCTTCCTTCTTCAGCAAACCATTGTAAATAACTAGCTGCAAAAGCTACTTCTCCTTTTGCCTCCGTAAAAGGTTTTCCCATTTCCAAACTGATGATTTCTGCTAATTGATCTTGATATTCATGCATAAGATCATACAACTTCAGTAAATAGTGAGCACGTTCGTTTGCCGTTAATTTGGACCAGGATTTAAAAGCATGATCTGCAGCTTCAATCGCCAGCTTTGTCTCTTGATGCCCCCCTTTTGGAGCTTGAGCAATAATTTGACCAGTTGATGGGTTTGTTATTGAAAATGTTTTTCCATCTAATGCAGCTGTCCATTCACCATTGACATACATTTTTAATTTCTCTAATTCAACTAAAGAATTGACTTTTAACAAAAAAATTCCCCCTTAAATAAATTATCTTCAAGCACTGCTATAAAATCTAAATTTCAGGCGTCTAGTTTGTCATTACACTTGCAATCTTTTGTAGATTACATCTCATCTAACGCACCATAATATGCTTTTTCAATAATCAAGTGAATATCTTCAGCCTTTGTCAGTCTAGGGTTTCTTAATACATTACCACTTCTCATCGAATCGGTTACTAATTTTGGTAAATAATCAAGTGAAACACCCAAATCTTTTATATTAAGAGGGATATTCATCGACTGATTCATTTGGATAACAATTTCAATTGCTTTTTCTGCTGCCAATCGAGTAGATAATCCGCTAACATCTACTCCTAAAGCAATTGCGATATCTTTATACTGTTCTGCACACGCTGGTAAATTATATTTCATTACGAACGGCAATAATGCAGCATTTGCAATACCATGAGGAATATTAAAAACTCCACCAAACGTATGAGATATGGCATGGACATTTCCCAAAAGTGATTGAGAAAATGCCACCCCTGCTATCATTGAACCAACAAGCATTTTCTCCCTGCTTTCTATATCTGTTCCAACAAAATAAGTCTTAGTTAAATTTTCACCAATCATTTTTATAGCCTGTATAGCAAATCCTTGACTAACAGGACTAGCAGATTTAGATGTATATGATTCTATCGCGTGTGTTAGCGCATCCATCCCTGTTGCTGCTGTAATCCCTTGTGGGAGATGCAATGTAAGAGCAGGGTCTAATATAGCTAAAATTGGAAATAACTTCGGACTAATCACTGCCAATTTAAATAATGTATCTTTATTCGTAACAACGGTCGAGGCTGTTACTTCGCTTCCTGTTCCTGCTGTAGTGGGAATGGCTATGATAGGTAGAGGCGGTATGGTGATTTTTCCTACCCCTTCATAATCAAAGATATGACCAGGGTTAGTAGCCATTGCGGCTATCCCCTTCGCTGTATCGATGCTACTACCACCACCGACAGCTAATACAGCCTCGCTTTTATGCTGTTTAAGACAGTTTGTTCCTTTATGAATCGTATCATCTGATGGATTTGGCTCTATCTCATCATATATTTCATATTCCAAATGAACAGCCTGAAGTGACTTCTCAATCCCTTCTAAAAGATTAGCTGAACGTATACCTTTATCTGTAACGATCAGTACTCTCTTAATCCCTAATTCACTAATCATTTCTCCCGTTTTATTTGAAATTCCGTTGCCACATTCTACTCGCGTGGGCATAAAATATGTGTATGGCATTAAAGACATTGTTAACAACTCCCCATAAGTAATCATTTTGAGTTTAGTAAAACTCATTCTTCAAATCTATTGAACTTGAATCAAACGAAAAGATTATTGATTTGTTGAGATATGTGAATTATCTTGTGAAACTTTTAATTGGCTTTTTCGCATTGCAAACAACAGAGCGCTAGCTACTAGCAAAGATCCACTTAAGAAGAACAATGCAACACTTACATTTCCTGTGGCATCTTGAATCATCCCAATACCATAAGGTCCAACGAATCCACTTAAATTTCCAATTGAATTAATAACAGCAATTCCTACAGCAGCAGCTGAAGTACTTAAAAATTGAGTTGCCAAAGACCAAAAAGGCCCATAGAAACTGTACATGCCTGATACAGCTATAACCATAAATGCAATTGAAAGAAACGGATTTGAGGTCATTCCAGATGCAAACAGTCCTAATGAGCCCACAATCAACGGAATAGCCGCATGAATACGTCTCTCTCCAGAACGGTCAGAACGACGAGACCAGATATTCATTACAATAGCTCCTGCGATATAAGGAATCATTGTAAGTAATCCAATTTGCACATTAGTTAGGACTTCCGAAAGAGATTTAATAATTTGAGGTAGCCAAAAGCCTACACCATATATACCAATGTTAAACATAAAGTAAATTATTGCTAGATACCATACTCGTGGATTAGTTAAGGTTTGTTTGTGTCCAACTAGTTTTTTGTCAGCATCTACCTTTGCTTTTTCTACTCTTTCTTTCTCCAATTCAGCTATTAACCATTGTTTCTCCTCGCTCGAAAGCCATTTTGCTTGGTCTGGTCTATTCGTTAAATAAAATAACGTCACAATCCCTAAAATAACAGCTGGTACACCTTCAAGAACGAACATCCAACGCCATCCATCAAGCCCCATCCATTGGATGTTATCCATAATCCATGTAGAAAGTGGAGCCCCAATAATGTACGAAATAGCAATAGCTGTCATAAACATAGCAATTGTTTTTGCTCTCTCTTTTGCTCTAAACCAATAAGTTAAATACAAAATAACTCCCGGAAAGAATCCCGCTTCTAATGCACCGAGTACAAAACGTAAAATATACAAATGTGTAGCATTTTGAACGAATCCAGTTAAAACAACTACAATCCCCCAAGTTATAAGAATTCGTGCAATCCATTTTTTTGCTCCGAACTTCTCTAACATGATATTACTCGGCACTTCACACAAAAAATAACTTATAAAGAAGATACCAGAAGCAATTCCAAACATCTGACTCGTTAGTCCTAATGCTTGATTCATTTCTAAAGCAGCATAACCTAAATTTGCCCTATCAAGGAACGCAACAATATAGAGAATAATTAAAAATGGTACGAGTCGTCTAGTGACTTTTCGAGTTGTTTGCTTTTCTAATGAAACTGCATTGTTCATACCCATTCCTCCTAATGTATAAAAGCGTGTAAGTATTGAAATGATGAACTTCAATATATATAAAGTGGAGTAAGCCACGAACTTTAAAATATTCAGATTTGTAAGTGCTTTCATTTCAGTTCGAAAACATTGAAAGCAATGCTTAAATTGTCGCAATTTGAAAATTTGTATTACAACTATTGCAAAACCTAGTAAGTTTGTTTATCATTTTATACATAAATGAACGTTTTGTAAATTTAAAATTTAAAATTCATCATACAAATTAAAATTTTATGGAGGTTGGTATCGTGTCTCAAAAAGAAAAAGTTTCGCAGATAATTGCTCGTAAATTATTAACTATGATTGAAAATGGAGAGTTTCCTCCAGGTTCAAAGCTGCCAACCGAAATGGAACTAACTGAACAATTTGGAGTAAGCAGAGTTCCAATTCGAGAAGCGTTAAGCATGCTTCGTGCTGCAGGTGTCATTTATTCACGTCAAGGTGGGGGAAGTTACGTAGAAGATTCTGCCAATTCAACATTGCTTCAAAGAATTCATATCGAAACTGATGATATTGACAATATTAAATATCTCTTTGAAATGAGAAAAGTGCTAGAGCCTGAAGTTGCTTACTTAGCTGCCCTCCGTCGCACGCCAAAACAACTTGAAAACATGAAAAGAATATTAGACGAATGGGAGAAAAAATCAATCGAGAATACTACAACTGCTAGAAAGGAAGATATAGATTTTCATAACTCTATTACTTTAGCTACACAAAATCCTATTATGATTCAAACACAAAATAACCTAGCTTCCCTTTATGAAAAAACATTACAAATTACTCTTCGCCCAAATACAGAGTTAAAACTTAAAAGAGAAGCTGTATACAAAGAACATCGAGATATTTTGCTTGCAATCGAAGCAGAAGAGCCTGAGTTAGCCAAAGTTCTGTCTATGATTCATTTGAAAAATGCAGAAGAGAAAATAAGCTTGTTTATAAAAGATTACACTTTATAGCAAAACGAGAGGATGAGGATTAAATGAAAGTAGTGACCGATTATCATATAGAGAACATCGAAGCAATCATAAAAACGGGGAGAATACTCATAGATGAAAGTGATCGTTTTAGTTATTCATTCGATGGTTCTTTTGGAACCTATTTACCCGATATCGTCATTCAGACTAAAAGCGTAGACGAATTAGCCTCCCTTGTGAAGTTTGCTAATTGCGAAAAAATACCTATTTGCCCACGAGGTCAGGCAACGAGCCTAAGCGGAGGTCCTCTTCCTGTTAAAGGAGGAATTGTCATAGATTTATCTATTATGAACGATTTGCTTGAAATTCATGAAGAAGATCTTATTGCAATTGTTTCTCCAGGTGTATTGACATCAGACATTCATAAAGCTGCCGAACAAAAAGGACTCATGTATCCACCGGATCCAAGCAGTTCTCACGTTTCTACGATTGCTGGTAATTTAGCAGAAAACTCAGGTGGCCCAAGAGGACTGAAGTATGGCGTGACAAAAGATTATGTCATTGGTCTTGAAATCATTACCCCGGAAGGAGAAATCATCAAAACCGGCGGTAAAACAGTAAAGAATGTTACCGGTTACGATTTAACGAAACTCATTGTGGGTTCAGAAGGAACACTTGGTATTATAACAAAAGCAATATTGAGACTCATTCCTAAACCACAGGCCAGTGGGACCATTATGGCCATTTTTGATAACCTTGTTGATGCTGGAAGTGCCATTTCCAAAATTCTTTCTTCCGGTATTTTGCCATCTAAAATGGAGCTAATGGATCAGTCTTCTATTGTAGCAGTCGAGAATTTTGAACCTCTTGGTTTACCCACTGACGCAGCAGCACTTATATTAATTGAACTTGACGGCCACCCCCTCTCTCTGAAAGAAGAAATGGAACAAGCGGCTGTATTATGTCGTACTGTAGGGGCGAGAGAAGTAACAATTCCAAAGAATAAAGCCGAGGAAACAGAGCTTTGGAAAGCTCGTAAGCTTGTATCACCGGCCATCGCGCGGATTAAGCCAACTAAAATCTCTGAGGATGCTACCGTCCCTCGAAGTAAAATACCTGAAATGTGTGAAAGATTACTGAACATACGTGATAAATACGGTATTCACCTTGTTGTGTTTGGTCATGCTGGTGATGGTAATCTTCATCCGAATATTATTTGTGATAAAACAGATCAGGAAGAAATGATTCGTGTTGAACAAGCTGTAGCAGAAATTTTCACGGCTGCTGTTGAGCTTGGTGGGACACTTTCAGGTGAGCATGGGATTGGAACGATGAAAGCACCGTTTATGGAAATGGAACTCGGTGCAGTTGGACTTGATATGATGAAACGTATAAAAAAAGCATGGGACCCGAACAATATTATGAATCCTGGTAAGATATTCCCTGAGCCAGGACAAAAATTGGAGTTGAGATAACATGACGGTACCACTTAATGAATTAAGAGAAGAACTTCAGTATGACAAAACAAAAAATTGTGTTCAGTGTGGCTATTGTTTACCTGTATGCCCAACATATGTAACTTTCGGTACAGAAACTCACTCACCTCGTGGTCGGATTAATCTAGTAAAGATGGTTGGTGAAGGAAAGATTACAGATTTATCCGTTCTTGAAGAACCACTCAATTTGTGTTTGGGCTGCCGGGCGTGTGAGACAGCTTGTCCCACAGGTGTAGAATATGGTTCGATCCTAGAAGCGGCACGTGCAGCAATTGTAAAACGTAAAAAATTTTCCTTACCAGTACGTCTATTACGAAAAGTGATGCTGAAAAAAGTCATTCCGAACAAAAAGATGATGAATGTAGCTGGTCATTCTATCTGGCTATACAAAACAAGCGGATTACAAAAAGCTGCCCGGGCGTCTGGCATTATGAAAAATACCCCATATAACTTAGGCGAATTTGAGTCGATTATTCCTACTCCTACTTCCCCTATAGAGCGTAGTCGAGCATCAACCGAAGTGAAGGCAAAGCTAAAAGCAAAATATACTGTTGCATTTTTTACTGGCTGTATTATGGACTCTATGTTCCACACTATAAATCAACTATCTATAAAGTTACTTTCAGAAGTAGGCTGTGATGTTGTGGTGGTTCCGAAACAAACCTGTTGCGGAGCACTACAAGCTCATACTGGAGAAATGGACGAAGCACGTCACCTAGCAAAGCAAAATATTCTCGCATTTGAACAAATAAATGCCGATTTTATAGTTAATAATGCAGGAGGTTGCGGCGCCCAGCTTTATGAGTACGGACATTTACTTTCGAATGACGAAGAGTGGGCCGAAAAAGCTGCTGCTTTCTCTGCTAAATCAAGAGATATAAGCCAGGTACTTGTAGCTTGCGGTGGTTTGCCAGACTTACAGCCCCGTCATGGCGAAAGGGTGACCTATCAGCACTCCTGTCATATGACCAATGTTCAGAAAGTAAATCAAGAACCTTTGGAATTATTGAAAAGTATCCCTGGAATACAATTTATCGAAATGGAGCAAGCAAATATGTGCTGCGGATCAGCAGGCATTTATAATATCGTAAATTATGATGCTTCCATGCAGATTCTTGATGAAAAAATGAAGCATACGAAAGCTACAAACGCAACCGTTGTCATCACAACCAATCCAGGTTGCCTATTGCAGATGAAACTTGGTATAGAACGTGAAGGTCTCTCTCATTCTATGCGTGCCCTGCATCTAATTGAATATTTAGCGGAAGCCTCTGGGATCTCATGAGCTTCTCTCTCACTATTTGATCATGATCAATTCCAAAAACAAAAGAAGATTGAAATGATTTCATCCCAAGCCCCTTCTAAGTTCTTTCTTTTTTAAAGAATGAACCTCTCTCTATTTCTTACTGTATGAAACCCACTTTTTGTGGGTTTCATTTCAGAATAAAGCCATGACGAATCAACAAACATAGGAAAGTTCTCCCTGCATGCTATGGGCATCTTCATCTCCTAATTGATTTCCGATCATCCCACCCTGCCATGACACGCTCATTGGCTTCTTTTTGATGTATATAGAGCTCACTCACGTCCTTTTTTCTAACGCGACTTTTATCTTTCAGCGACCTGCTGCGAAATTATCGATGTCTTTGCGGTGTTCTCATTTATTTCATGCCAATGTACAACTTGTTCATCTGCTTTTAATTCATCAATAAGATCAGTCATTATTTTCCTTTCCATTACGTTCCACCTCTTAATTCTAGTGCACCGATTATTTGTTTGCATGACCAGACGACAATTTTTGAAATGTTTTTCTGAGCAAATTATTTGTTTGCATGTAACCATATCAATTACACTTCAGAAGAGAAAACATTTCAAGAAAGAAGGAAATCGTATGAAAAAAGATTTTGAGCCTTTATTTGAACCATTTACGTTTCCAGGAGGTGCGTCTATTAATGGCCGGTTAGTCGTTGCGCCAATGACACACTTCGGTTCTCACGAGGATGGCACTATTTCTAAAGAGGAAATTGATTTCATTACAGCTAGATCTAGTGATATGGGCATGGTGATCACAGCATGTGCGAACGTGACTCCAGATGGTAAGGCATTTGAAGGACAGCCTTCTATCGCAAGAGATGAAGATATACCCGGCCTGAAAAAACTAGCTTCTGCGATTCAGGCAAAGGGAACAAAAGCCATCATTCAAATTCATCACGGCGGCTCTCAGGCTCTCCCTCACTTAGTTCCAAATGGTGATGTGGTTGCGCCAAGTGACGTGTTTAAAGATGGAAAACAGATTGCACGCGCTTTAAAAGAAGAGGAAATTGTTCATATCATTGACTCTTTTAAAGAAGCGGCAAGACGAGCGGTCGAAGCAGGATTTGACGGCGTGGAAATCCACGGTGCAAACGGTTATCTATTACAGCAATTTTACTCTCCGCATAGCAACCAGCGGACAGATCAGTGGGGAGGAAATGAAGAAAAGCGTCTAGCTTTCCCTATCGCTGTTGTGGATGCAGTGAAAGAAGCAATTGAAAAGCATGCGAAAAAACCGTTAATCTTTGGATATCGATTATCCCCTGAAGAACCAGAAACGCCTGGTTTAACGATGACAGAGACGTTTACCTTAGTCGATGTTCTTAAAACTAAAAACCTTGATTATTTGCATATCTCTTTAATGGAGATTGACTCTAAAGCAAGACGCGGTGCAGATACGGATAAGACGCGTATGGAGCTGCTAAAAGATCGCTGCGGCGATAACCTTCCGCTCATCGGTGTAGGCAGCGTCATTACAGCCGAAGATGCACTAAGTGCCTATAACCAAGGAATTCCGCTTATCGCTGTCGCACGTGAGCTAATCGTCGACACAGATTGGGCAAAGAAGATTAAAGAAGGCAGAGAAAGCGAGATTGAAACTGTTATTAAACGCAGCCAAAAAGATCAATATTTGATCCCAGAAGGATTGTGGTCTGTTATGGAAGCAAGTCAAGGCTGGGTTCCGATGGAAGATTAATGTCATCAAAAAAACTACCCTCATGCGATTGGGTAGTTTTTTTGTGTCCTGATTATTTTAATTTAACGGTAAAAAGCTTAGATGTCTGTTTTTCAACAGATCCCTTTGGCTCTTTATCGAGATGCTCGATCAAGTCACCATTCATAATGACAATCGGTGTCACTGTACTTGCCGCTTTCTCTTCAATCAGTTCTAAATCACACGTAATGAGAGGGTCACCGATCTTCACTTTATCGCCCTCTTTGATGTGCGCTTCAAATCCTTCACCATTTAATCCCACTGTTTCAAGTCCGATATGAATCAGAAGCTCAAGCCCTGAGAGTGTTCGAATGCCAATTGCATGTTTTGTATGGAAGAGCTGGATGATTTCACCCTCTACTGGTGACACAATCGTGCCACTATTTGGTTTGACTGCTACGCCGTCTCCCATCATCTTTTGAGAAAAAACAGGGTCTGGTACATCCGTCATATCCATTAACTCTCCATCAGCTGGAGAATAAATGATTTCTTCTTTTACATCATCTTGGTTTTTCCCGAAACCGAATAATTTTTTCAGCAATGTCAATTGCTCCCTTCAAGCTTTGCTTCTATATCTATTCCGTGTATGAAACGCTGCGATCCTACACCTTGCTTCATTCAACACTATTTAATCATAATTTTTTCCTCTCATCAATTGATAACCGCCTGAGTCCTTTCTGCATAGGCTGTAGATGAGAGGTGATTCAAATGGAACATGAAGGCGAAAAGAAACATGAATTGCTGGCAAATGAAGATATTCTCTATGAAGCGATTGAACAATTTTTCGCATCCTCCCCGTTTCATGAGATATTAAATAGTGCGGAGGCACTCATGACCACATCGCATTCACTTGCATCGATTACGACCGATGTGACAGAGGATGAGCAGTTTGTGTATATCGCAATCCAATTTCCCGACCATTTTGTCGAAGGCGATATCGCACTAGAAGTAAAAGCCCAATATTTACACTTATCCGTACAGGAAACAATTAAAACGGATACAACTTCCTCGTATTCGAGCTTTACAAAAACCATTTTAATGCCGGCAAAAATAGATGAAACGAACATGAAAAGCGTGTGGAAAGATCAAACGCTTCGTGTGACGGCACCAAAGCAAAGAGCCCAATAGATCCTTCTATTGGGTTTTAACTATGCTTTAAAAATGCTCGTAAATCCTTTCGCTAATGAGCCTACTTGATTCATCGTACTCATCATTTGCCCAGCTGTATCAAACATTTTGTTAAAGTCGAATTGTCCATTCGTTTTTTTGAATTGCGATAGCACACTTTTAAATTGAGATGATTGCTGTTTTTGCGGTCTTGGCAAAGGATAAGGGTTCATAGGCTGCTGCATGGGCATCATGCCTGGTGGCTGCATCTGGGGTTGATTGATCGCTTCGGGCGGCTGAAAAGGCGGCACATTTTCTTGATATCCATAAGGCGGCGGATGGACAGCAGGTGATGCCTGGCTCATTCCACCTTGATGTGGCGGCATAAAATATTCTGGAGGCTGCGGAGGCTGCTGCTGCATTTCTGGATACGGAAATGGCCCTTGATTGAATGGATTGAATTCATACGGCTGCTGGTTTGAATAAGGGATCATATATCTCGCTCCTCTCGCTCTCAGCGCATAGTCTTGTCACTCACATATTATGACGAAAAGCAGAAGATGTGCCTAAAGCAGCCATAAGAAAAACGCAGCGATGTCTTCAGCTGCGCTTGTTGATTTCTTCTATTAAAAGGTTCAGTGTGTAAATCACTGACTCAACTAAATTTTTCACACGGGGTGCATGCTGTTTGCCAAAATAAGATTGCAGGACAACCTCTTTCCCATTTTCTTTGACGGCTTCAAGCTGTTCTTCGTGTAAATATCTAGGCTTCGCTAGATGAATAAACGAGATCGCAGCAGTGAGCCACTCTTCCATTTTCTGATCAAATGACTCAACGGCCGGCTGAATTTCTGTGTGAAAATCATATACGGGGTATTCCTCTTCAGCCTTTCCCTTTTGGTACTGCTCATACGCCTCTTCGATCCATATTCTCAGCTCTTGTGTATGTTCAAGTAATGTTTGATTATCCAAAGTGTTCACCTCTATGAACCATCCTATCAAACGTTTACTTATTGCTCAAATAGAAAGCTACCCTGCGTGGTATGCCGGTCTTGCCGCCAGTTGATACTCAGCTGCGTGAATCTTCACTTCACAGTCCTTTACTTCTGATTCAAGCCGGTCTATCATTTGTTCTTGCTCCTCTATGGCTGCACGTGTTGTTTCGTTCACAGCAAGAGACAGCTCTTCTTCCACCGCATCAATTTTTCGCTCGATTTCCTCTAATAACTGCAAAATGGATTCTTTTGATACAAATTCGCTCATCATCAGATTCCTCCTTTATCGTCTCTCGTTACATTCTCTTTTCTTTCACACCCTCCTTCACACATGACAAAACTAGAAGCAAATCGCCAATCTAAGTGTAGATGAGCGCTATTTCTTCCTTTTCGACATATGCTTGTCCTTCTTTGTATGATTGCGTCCGATTGTGTAAATTCTAAGGACAAAGGAGGTAGATTTCATGAAAAAGCAGTCAGCACCAAAAGAGCAAAAGCCAAAAGGGAAAGAAAACAGTACAGATCAGCTTGATAAAAAACTCGGCGGTCCTAATCGACCATCCACGTAAAAAAAGCAGGTACCCCCTGCTTTTTATTTATGCAAAAAATAGTGCTCTAATGAGAAAAGAAAACGAAGCTGTCTTTTTTTATGAAAATACCAGTCGGTCAGCTCAATTTGTTTTGGCAATGTCTCTGCATCAAACAAAGATGAGCTCAATTTCTTTTGAAACCAATCTTCTCTTTGATCGTCTAATGAATGTGTCATCACTGGATAAACAGTTCGAAGAAAAGGTGTTGACCTTCTAGCGATCCCTAAAAACGGCTCAAAATCAAACCGTGATCCGGTATGCGGAACAGTATGCAAAAAATGATAAAAATCCGAAAATAAATCGGCCCGAAATAATAGTTTCGCTAGTTTTTTCCCTAATGAAATACGCTCCTTTACGTGGGAAAACTTCCGTATGGTTAACCCGTACAAATGCCCGTCCACCGTTGGAAAAACAACGGTTTGAAAATGTCCCCACTCACTAAACAGATATTGAATCGAGTGAAAAACATTCTTTTTCAGTAGAGGATTTTGTATAATAGGAGATTGTATAGTATATTGTTCATTTATGATGAGTGCATAAAGCAGGCGCTCTGTGTCACGCTTTAGCCAAAAACGTTCCCACTCAGTGCTCATAAAACGAGATACAGAAAAATACGGAAGCAGATGGAACAAAGGTTTGCCGCACCGCTTAGACCATTCATACAAAAGAAGCTGAGGGTAAGCATCCGAAAAGATCAGCCAATTCGCTCTTTCATATGCTGTGAAAAAAAGGTGCCCCTCTTGATCTGTTAAACCTGGATGGAAGAGCTCGCCCTTTAGATCCGTCATAGACCATCCAGCATTTCTCGAGACAAAGGAAGCAAGCAGCGACCATTTCATCTCTGGATGACGATCATAAAAGCGCTTGTAAGCATTTGTCCTCGTCAGGTTGTCTTTATTTTTCACTTTCGTTTCACGCAATATATGCTGAGTGATGATGTACTCTTCTTGTGACAACATAGGTATCTCTCCAATACAAAATGCATTAAAAGGAGGCTGAAACTTGATGATTCGGTATCCAAACGGAAAATCGTATCAGCCCATTCAACCAATTGGGACAAAAAAAAGAATCAGCGGCGAATCCTCTTATAGTAACCGCGGGATGACGCTTGAGGCTGACTTAAATGAAACCAACCAGTACTATTTGGTCAATGGGATCGCAGTCATTCATAAAAAGCCTACCCCCGTTCAGATTGTGAATGTGGATTATCCAAAAAGAAGCGCTGCTGTGATCAAAGAAGCCTATTTTAAGCAATCATCCACAACAGACTATAATGGAGTGTACAAAGGGCGCTATATCGATTTTGAAGCAAAGGAGACCAAAAGCACCACCTCGTTTCCGCTCAAAAATTTCCACGACCATCAAATTGAGCATATGAAACAGGTTGAAAAGCTAGGCGGCATTTGTTTCGTTATTATATCCGCATTTGGCTCCGTTTATTATTTGCCCGCTCCAGATCTCTTTTTCTTCTGGGAGCGGCAGAAGCTAAACGGCCGGAAATCCATTAGTAAAGATGAATTAATGGAAGCCGGCCACTTAATGACACTTGGATATTCGCCAAGAATTGATTATATTAAAGTAGTGGAGACACTTCATTTTTCGGATGAAAGTGAGTAGCAATGACGTTCGAAAAAGGTTTAACACGAAAGGTTGAGATGTGATGTCTGATCAATTTACAAGTCGTGAACAGCGACGTAAAGCAAGTCAAGAAAACAATAAGAAGCAAAAGAACAAAAAAGGCAAAAAGAAAGCAGGTCTATTTAAAAAAATATTTTTATCTTTACTCGTGATCGGTCTTCTTTGTGTAGTGGCCGGAATCACAACTTTTGCCGTTTTTGCATCGAGCGCTCCTTCAATTGATGATAGTAAGCTCAAAACACCGTATTCTTCAAAGCTTTATGACATAGACAAGAAAGTGTTTGCAGAAGTCGGTGCGGAAAAAAGAACGTATGTCTCGATTAAAGATATACCCGATGTGGTAAAAGAAGCATTTATCGCAACGGAAGATGCACGTTTTTATAAACACCACGGGATTGACCCAATCCGTATTGGCGGTGCCCTTGTCGCAAACGTCGAGGACGGTTTTGGAGCTGAAGGTGGAAGTACAATTACACAGCAAGTTGTGAAAAACACTCTACTTAACAATCAAAAAACGTTAAAACGTAAAGTACAGGAAGTATGGCTCTCGATTCAGCTTGAGCAAAAGTACTCTAAAGATGAAATTTTAGAAATGTATTTAAACCGCATTTTCTTCTCACCTTATGCTTACGGTGTTGGGAAAGCGGCTGAACAATTTTTCGGCGTGACAGATTTAAATAAACTAACGGTTGCACAGGCTGCCACACTTGCAGGTATGCCGCAGAGTCCTTCTGCTTATAACCCAGTGAAAAATCCTGAGGCAGCGGAAAAACGCCGCAATATCGTGCTAGGGCTCATGAAAAAACAAGGCTACATTTCAGAGAAAGACTATGAAGTTGCAAAAGCAACCCCTGTCAGCAAAACTGTCATCCCTGCTGATAAATATAAGAGCCAGAACTCAAGTAAGTATTCTGCTTATATTGAAGAAGTCATGGAAGAAGTACAGAAAAAAGCCAAAGTGGATGTATCAACAGATGGACTAAAAATCTATACTTCACTCGATCGAAAAGCACAGGATCACCTAGATGATATTATCAATGGAGATTCAGTTGGATTTACGAAAGGTATGCAGGCAGGTGTTACTCTGCTTGATACGAAAAATGGTGAAATTCGCGCTATTGGCGGTGGACGTGATGTACCAGCCGGCGGCTTTAACTATGCGACTGATGCAAAGCGTCAGCCAGGTTCAACAATCAAACCAATTTTAGATTACGGTCCAGTCATTGAAAACAAAAAATGGTCAACGTACCAGCAAATTGATGATGCACCGTATACGTACTCAAACGGTACACCAATTAATAACTTTGACAGAAGACATTTAGGGAAAATGTCGATGAGAAGTGCTTTGGCACAATCACGAAACATCCCTGCCCTAAAAGCTTTCCAAGAAGCTGGGACAGACAATGCCGTTCAATTCGCCAATAATTTAGGTATGGACTTACCGTCTGACATTCCAGAATCTTACTCAATCGGTGGATTTGATGATGGTGTGTCCTCTCTAAAAATGGCTGGGGCCTTTAGTGCATTCGGTAATAATGGATATTATAACGAACCGCATGCTGTCAAGTCTGTTGAATTTAATGACGGTACAAAGCTGGACCTAACGCCAGATTCCAAAGCGGCTATGAGTGATTACACAGCCTTTATGGTCACAGATATGCTGAAAACTGCTGTCCAATCTGGAACTGGGACACTTGCACAAGTACCGAACGTTCAAGTAGCTGGTAAAACAGGTACAACGAACTTTACACAAGATGATATCAATAAATACAATATTCCTTCTGGCGGTGCGAAAGATTCGTGGTTTGTTGGTTATACGCCGCAATATACAGCAGCCGTTTGGACTGGAATCGGTAACTCAAAAGATGCGGACGGCAAAATGTGGCTCACAGATTATGAGCAGCGTGTTGCCAAACTCGTCTTCCAGCGATTAATTTCTCAAATTGATGATGGAAGCGGCTCATTTGAAAAACCAGACAGTGTCGTAGAAGCTACGGTTGAAAAAGGATCGGATCCAGCGAAATTGGCCGGACCAAATACACCTAGTGAGAAGAAGACAACAGAATACTTTGTAAAAGGTACGGTTCCGACAAAAGTGTCTGACACATATGAGAAAAAAGAAGCTGATAAGCCTTCTGACTTAAAAGCAGTGTATGATGAAGAGAAAAAATCCATCACACTGACTTGGGGCTATGATAACGACGCAGATGCTACATTTAATGTAAAACAAGCGGTAGATAACGGCGGCTATAAAGAAATTCAAAACAGTTCTGCTAAAGAAGCGGTCATCTCTGATGTAAAGCCTGGCTCTACTTATAAATTCCAAGTGACAGCCACTGTAGAGGATGTCACAAGTAAAGCAGCTTCTACCTTCCTCACCATCAAGGATGATGAAGATAAGGAAGAAAAAGCAGATGATGAGAACAAAGAAGAAGAAGAACCGCAGCAGCCTGACGACGAGCAGACAGACCAGACTGACGATAACAAAAATCAACCCCCAGGCACTGATGAGCAAAAGCCAGATGATAAAAAAGATCAAGACAAAGATAAAGATCAGGATCAAGGCGGAAATACGGAAAACGGAAATAATGGTTCTTCGGATGATGGCTCAGACAATACAAATGGGAACGGCAATTCACAAACTGACAATAAAGATAAAAAGAAAGATGATGCGAAAACGAACTCTCAAAACTCAAGTTCGCAATCAACTTCTCCTAATCGAAAAGAAAATGAATAATGAAAAAGCACTTGCCTATATGGCAAGTGCTTTTTTAACGGTTTTGTCTGATTTTTTTAAGTGCTTCATATTTTCCATACTGCTTTTTTAGTTCTGTGTATAGCTCGTCTAGTTGAATGAAGCAGTGATATTGAGTCGGTTTTACCAATATGAACTCTAAACGTTCTGTCCAATTAATAGGAGCAACAGGAAATGTCTCTTGCTTAATATGTTCCCAATCAAGCGTTTGCAGTCTCTCCCCTTTGATCCAGTAAAACATCGCAATCATACTGACAATCCCTTGAAGCATATCATCTTCTTCACACCGGGACTTTCTTGTTTGAAAACGAGGAAGCATTTTTCCTTTTAATTCATTCCACAGTTCGAACATCACAGGAACAAATTCTTCTGTTTTCTGCCATGGAAGTTCATCTCTTAAAGGTTCTGAAGATAGATCATATGCGAGTGGATGCTCTCTAAGGATGTCTACTCGATCGCCTTTCATCTCTACCTTTTTCCCTTTTAGTTTTTCGACATATGAGAAAAAAACAACTGCCCCGCTCATGCCAGCTTCACCAATCCTTTTTTCAGCCTCTTCTGCCCTTCTCTACACATATCAAGAAGCGGACAAGATTCGCACTGCGGACGTTGCGCTTTGCAGTGATATCTGCCAAAAAAGATCAGGCGGTGATGCGTCACAGACCAATCTTCTTCTGGCACTTTTTTCATTAAGGTTTGTTCTACTTCGAGAACAGAATCCTTCCAGCGGCAGATTCCCAGTCTCTTGCTAACACGTTCTACATGTGTATCCACTGCAATTGCCGGCACCCCAAAAGCGACCGAAACAACGACATTTGCTGTTTTCCGGCCCACCCCAGGAAGCTTCACAAGCTCGTCCCGATCCTTTGGCACTTCGCCGCCATATTCTTCAATCAGCATTTTGCTCAACTTTTGAATGTTTTTGGCTTTATTTCGATAAAGGCCAATCGAACGAATATCTTGCTGCAATTCTTCAAGCGGTACACTTAAATAGTCTTCTGGTGTTTTATATTTTTGAAATAACGTTTTGGTCACTTTGTTGACAAGCACGTCGGTACACTGCGCAGAGAGTGCTACAGCGATCACAAGTTCAAATGGATTCGAATGAACAAGCTCACACTCGGCCTCTGGAAACATATCTCCTATAATATCTAAACATTCATTGATTTGTTTTTTTGATAACATGACTTCTCCTTCATTGGTTATTGTTCCAGCCAATTATAAAAAGGAACTTGTCGCTTATATGTTGACGTCTCTTCTTTTGATGGTGGCGCTTTTTGCTGAGAACGGAAATGCTGGCTATGCTCTTTTGCTTCTTCCGCTGTTTTTAGCCCTTTCTTTTTCCACTCAAACAGAATTCGGTCGATATAACGGAAATTTAATTTTCCTGATAAAACCGCTTCTCTTAATGCTAGGCGAATCATTTCAGCATCATGATGGTCTTGATCCATCCAGATCGAGAGTGTTTCTCCTTCAAGAGGAGAGAGCGGTCTGCCAAATTCATCTTCAAATAAAGCATATAAAGACTTTTCAGCCTGTACGTGAAGTTTTTGACCTTCCTTCGCTTGTTTTGCCTCTAAAAAGTCATACAGCACGCCCCATAAAGGCTCAACTGAGTAACGGTCATGCTGAATACCAGACCCGTCTTCAAACGGCTGAATCGAAATAAATCCTTTTTGAATTAAATGCTGAACCATATACGCACACTCTTCAGCTGAAATGGTCATGCCATGGGATAGCTCTTCAAATGTTTGAAAGAACACACCTTGTTCTTCATTCATTTTAATCTTAAGCATCACCATCATTTGTGATTCATTCAGTCCTAACTGCTCATAATGAGCAATCAGCAAATTAGGCAAACTGGTCGAACCCATTTGCTGCATATTAATAAATTGCTGCCTATTCATCGGATACACCTCTTCACTTTAAGTATATCACGTTTTATTTCACGTGCCCCTTCAAAAAACGTTTGAAAAAGCCTCCATATGTTGGAGGCTTTCACGTCTTAAGGATATAAACGGTTTAATAATCTTGGGAAAGGAATGGTTTCACGCACATGCGGCGCTCCACTAATCCAAGCAACAGTACGTTCAAGTCCAAGACCAAAACCTGAATGCGGTACAGAACCATATTGTCTTAATTCTGTGTACCATTTGTATGTTTCTTGATCTAGCCCATGTTCTTTCAATCTTGCTTCAAGCAGCTCTAGATCATGGACACGCTCAGAACCGCCAATGATCTCTCCGTAGCCTTCTGGTGCAATCAAGTCTGCACAAAGAACAACATCATCACGATCTGGTGCAGGCTGCATGTAAAATGGTTTTAATGATGTTGGATAATGAGTTATAAACACTGGTTTATCGTAGCTTTCAGCGATCGCTGTTTCGTGAGGTGCGCCGAAGTCATCTCCCCATTCAATATCGTCAAAGCCTTTTTCTTGCAAGAATTTAATTGCTTCATCGTAAGTGATGCGCGGGAATGGTGCTTTGATATTTTCTAATTTTGCTGTATCACGGCCAAGTGTATGCAGTTCCACTTTACAGTTTTCAAGTACACTTTGAACCACATGAGTCACATAATTTTCTTGGTACTCAAGGTTTTCATTAAATTCGACAAAAGCCATCTCAGGCTCGATCATCCAAAACTCAATTAAATGACGTTTAGTTTTAGATTTTTCAGCTCTAAATGTTGGGCCGAATGAGAATACTTTTCCGAGTGCCATTGCCGCAGCTTCCATGTATAGTTGTCCACTTTGAGAAAGGTACGCATCTTCATCAAAATATTTCGTCGCAAACAGCTCCGTTGTGCCCTCAGGTGCACTTCCAGTTAAAATTGGCGGATCTACTTTCACGAAGCCTTCTTGATGGAAGAACTCATATGTAGCACGAATGATTTCGTTACGAATTTTCATAATGGCATGCTGCTTTTTAGAACGAAGCCATAAATGACGGTGATCCATTAAGAATTCTGTTCCATGCTCTTTTGGTGTAATTGGGTAGTCAGTTGCTTCGTGAATCACTTCAATGGATTTCACTTGCAATTCAAAACCAAGAGGTGAACGCTCGTCTTTTGTTACTTGTCCTGTCACATAGACAGATGTTTCTTGAGTGACTGATTTCGCAAGCTTAAAGACTTCCTCTTCCACTTCTGCTTTTACTACGACTCCTTGAATAAAGCCTGTCCCGTCACGCAGCTGCAAGAATGCAATTTTACCGCTTGAACGTTTATTGGCAATCCATGCGCCGATGGTTACATCTTCATCGACATGTTTGAACACTTGATTAATCGTTGTTTTCAACATAATTCCCTCCAAAGCCAGAAAGAAGCTCACCTTTTCGATAGGTGTGATTCTTTTTTCATACATTTTATTATAACCGTTCTAAATCAGCATGGTCAACGCAAGACAGGAGAAACTATGGTGTTACATTTTTTTCCACATGTCCTGTTGAGAAGTCGACATAGCTAAAGCTGTATTGATTGTTTTCATTTAAGTACGTCACTTCCCAAAGGAGTACGTCACCTTCTCTTGCTAATTGAACGTCCTTTAGCTTAGAGACTGTGTTCTCCTTTTGAACAGCTTGTACTGCTTGATTTGAGGTAATACCGTCTTTTGCTTTTTTTGCAATCACTTTTTCTTTTTTGCTGGCAGGTACCCAAACATAGGTTGTTTCGTTTTGTTTGTTTTTCCCTTCAACAATAAATTGTTTTTCTTTTCCGACAAAGGTTTCTACTTGCTCCACTTGTACGATGTTTGCTTGTTTTTTTGCTCGTTCAATCGCCGCCTCATGACCTTGTTCCTTTTGCCCCATGGCAATCTGATAAATCCACGTAAAGCTGATGATGCCAATGAGCAAAACGAGAGCCACAACGGATGAAATGATCCAAACTATTTTTTTCATGTCAAGCTTCCCCTATGTGCGATATATTGTAAATATCGCTTGATTTTGATCTTCTTGATCTAATGCCAATCCAAACATGAGATCTTCTCTTTTAAGCGTTCTGTTCAATAAGTCAACAATTTTATACAGGTCCTCTGAATGCTTAATGTGAACAGTTGAAAGTACCTCTATTTTACTTTCCACTTCTAATTCCTCCTCGGTACGTAAATATTGTTAGTCATACTTTTCGGCGCAGGAACCGATACTATTTTTACAACGGAACACAAAAAGCCGTTACGATAAATTAACTCCAAACCCACACCAGCTAAAGGCCGCTTATGACAGCGGCTTTTCGTTGTTGAGTTTCTCTATATACGCCTCAAGTGATTCTTTTGACATCTCGTGGACTGGCGCATGAGGGAGTGATTCTAAAAATAGCTTTCCATATGACGCGGTTTTCACTCGGCGGTCTAAAATGAGCAATGTCCCTATGTCTTTTTCAGAGCGCAGCAAGCGTCCTGCACCTTGTTTAAAGGTTAACACAGCTTCTGGGAGTGCAACGGCTTTAAACGGGTTCTTTCCCTGTTTTTTAGCGGCATCACATTTTGCTTCAATGAGCGGTGAATCAGGCGGCCGAAACGGGAGGCGTGCCATAATGACTGTTGTCAGCTCTGATCCTGGAAAATCGACACCTTCCCAAAAACTACCCGTACCAAGTAAAATCGCATGTTTTGCTAATTTGAACATCTTCGTTAATTTAACAGGGCTACCGCCCGTCAGACCTTGAGCAAAAAGGGCGGCTTGCATCCCTTCTGTTTTCAGTTCATCATACACTGCTTTTAACATCTCATGTGAATTAAATAACACCAATATTTTCGCTTGATGCTGCTTTTCCATCATCTTAATGTACCGTACTGATTGCTTTACATAGTCGCGCTCATCACGGTTCGTAATCGGCGGCATATCAGCTGGTACGATAACCTTGAGCTGTTTTTCAAGTTCAAACGGTGACTCAATCTGTACAAGATGCGGATAAAAATCCTGCAGACCAAATCGTTCTAAGCAATAATCAAAGCGCCCATTGATTGTGAGTGTCCCCGATGTGAGGACAACACTTTTTTTGTTCATAAAAAATCGATCCGCTAAAAGCTCTCCAGTATCTAGCGGCTGTGCATGCATAAAGACAGCATTTTTGGCACCTTTTGCATCAATCTCAATCCAAACCGTTTCATCGTTTTTCGGTTCAAAAATGAATCGGTACAGCGTACTGCAAAATGTATGCATAAACGACATCACTTGATCGTATTCCTCTGCTTCAAACGCAAAGTGCTCTGTCAACTGATCACTTTTTTGAAGAAGCTCGCTTTTTTGCTGCTCATACAGCTTTTCACAAGCAATTAACAAAGAACAAAGCTTACTTGCCGTCTCTTTAATCCGTTTCCACTGCGCATGCTTCGAATGATGACGGACTCTATGAATGAGACGATTGATGTCTGCTTTTGGTTTTGTCCTTTTGACAAAAGAATGAACGGTACTAAAAAAGGCGTCACTTTCCATTTGAAGCTGATGAAGATACTCATCCATTTCGATAAAGGTGTCCGTCTGTAAGCCGGCACCG
This sequence comes from Bacillus sp. FSL W8-0920, assembly GCF_038593215.1. Classification (NCBI taxonomy): domain Bacteria; kingdom Bacillati; phylum Bacillota; class Bacilli; order Caryophanales; family Bacillaceae; genus Bacillus; species Bacillus sp. FSL W8-0920. The sequence goes on from NZ_CP151974.1 coordinate 2,078,428, forward strand.
TGAAATCTCTTTTTGAGCTTCTTTAACAGACCGCCCTGCATGGAGCCAAGCTGCGTTAATTTCGCATGAAGCTGAATATACGACGCACTATCCCCTAGCGTTTCATTGGCTGTTTTCTCAAATTGGTGAGCCTCGTCAATCACATATACGTCAGCATGCTGAAAGATAGATGATGCTTCCGTTTGTGATAAGAGCAGGCGATGATTCGTTAAAATTAAATCAGCTGTTTTGGCCCTTCTTTTCGCACGCTCATAAAAGCAGTATTCTTTAAAGCGGCGCTTTTTCGATGTAAACGGCATGTGCACACACGAAATCCGGTCTTTTATATTGGCAGCTCCCGACGGTAAATTTAGTTCAGATAAATCACCCGTTTCTGTCACAAGGAGCCACATTAATATTTGCGCCTTCGTTAAGACCACATCATAATTATCATCTTCCTCATGCAGCACATGCTCAAACTTATCTAAGCAAATATAATGCGCCCGACCTTTGAATACACAGGCTGCTGGCTCAAATGGAAGCAATTGATTTAAAATCGGCACATCACGCTGAAGCATTTGCTGCTGCAAAAGAATGGAATATGTACTAATAATGACAGGTTTTCCTGATTTCTTTGCTTCTAATGCAGCTGGTATGAGGTATGCGAGCGTTTTTCCAATACCTGGTGCCGCTTCAATTAAAGCATAAGCTCTTTCATGAAACACATCTCTCACTTTATTCATCATCTTGAGCTGGCCTTCTCTTACTTCATAGCCTTCCACTGTGTGGGGAAGCTTCTTTTTGATCTCCTCAAATAGCTGTTCATCGTCTTCCCCTACTGAATCTGTCGTATCCTTTTCAGAATTGGTGACATCTTTAACAGCAAAAGAGCCGACTTCTACCAAAGAATCTTCGCGGCTAGCATCACTCGTTTCAAGCTGCTGGATTAAAAGTCCTATATCACTTAAGAGATAAGAGGATAATCTGCGCAGCTGCTTTAGCACATTTGGCGGTGTATGTGTTAATTGATGGAGTAAGGTTAAAAATAACATGGCAGTAACTTCCGCATCACTATCCGCCCTGTGCGGGTGGTCATGTGGAAGCATGAGCTCTTCGCTTAATTCAGTGAGCTTATAGCCTTCAAGCTCTGGATAAAGAATTCTAGAAATTTCAACTGTATCAATCGCTAGCACATCCAGCTCATTTTTCCCGCATGCTTTTAGTTCATCATTTAAAAAATTCAAGTCAAAATGAACATTGTGCGCAACAAAATAAGCGCCTTGAATGAGATCATACACCTCTTGGGCAATGTCCTCAAAAAACACTGCATCGTCTACCATATGCTGCTGAATGCCTGTCAGCTGTTCAATAAATCCAGGGATCGCTTTTCCCGGGTTCACATATTTTGAATACCGTTCGACAATTTGTCCATTTTCAATGACCACCGCAGCAATTTGAATGATTTTATCACCCTTTTTAGGTGAATTTCCGGTGGTTTCAATATCAACGACAACAAACCTTTGATCGGCCATAAAATGGACACCTCAATTCCTCGTTCCACTCGAAGTGAAACACGCTCTGGGCAAAAATAGCTGAAACAGAACAGCTCCTTTTCTTAAACTGTTCTGTTTCATTGCAGCATGCGTTATAAAATCGTTCTCGCAGGCTCTTGCCCAATCATTTGTTCAATTTGATTTTCTTTATTTAACACGACCACTTTTGGTGTATGTGTCTTTGCTTCTTCTTCTGAAAGCATCCCATAAGCGATAATGATCACTTCATCACCCGGCTGAACCAATCTTGCTGCTGCGCCATTTAGACAAATGACACCGCTCTTTCTTTCACCGGGAATAATATATGTTTCAAGTCTCGCGCCATTATGATTATTGACAATCTGTACTTTCTCATTTGCCATCATACCTGCCGCATCAAGTAAATCTTCGTCAATGGTGATGCTTCCTACATAATGTAAGTTTGCTTCTGTTACTGTCGCTTTATGAAGTTTAGAAGTCATAAAGGTTCTATACATGCTTTTCACCGCTTTCAGGAACATGGAATATCACATTATCAATCAGTCTTGCCCGTGAGAATTTCACCGCAATCGCAATGATGACCTGACCTGCTAACTGCTGAAGCGGCTCAAGCTCTGGATAGGAGTAAATCTCAATATAATCAATTTCCCCGCTCGTTTGAAGAATTTCTTCTTCTACCAACTGATAAATGCGACTGACGTCACGTTCACCTTTTTCAACCGCTGACTGTCCTTTTTTCAATGCGCGGTACAAAGCAGGAGCTTCTTGTCTTTCTTTATCAGACAAGTACACATTTCTTGAACTTTTCGCTAAACCGTCTTCTTCCCTAACTGTCGGCACTGAGACAAGATGAAGATCAAAGAAGAAATCCTTGATCATCGCATCGATCACAGCGACTTGCTGTGCATCCTTTAAACCAAAGTATACATTTGTTGGTGCTACAAGATGAAATAGCTTTGTCAGCACAGTCACAACGCCGTCGAAATGTCCTGGACGTTTTTTCCCGCATAAGACATCAGTCCGCTTTTGAACCGTCATCGTGATTGATGGTTCATTTGGATACATTTCTTTCACATCAGGTGTAAATAAAATATCTACCCCTGCTTCTTCTGCAAGGCGCTGATCTCTTTCCATATCCCTTGGATAGGATTCAAAGTCTTCGTTCGGTCCAAACTGCAAAGGATTGACAAAGATGCTCATTACCACAATGTCATTTTGATCCCTTGCTTCTTTCGCAAGCGTCAGATGTCCTTCATGAAGAAAACCCATCGTTGGGACAAAGCCGATGGAATGCTGTTTTTCTTGATGCAGTTTGATCAATTCCTTCAACTCGTGAATATGGGTGACAATGTTCATTTTTTGATACCCCCATATAAACCATCAAGGACTTCTTCTTTGATATGAAATGTATGCTTGTCTTCTGGAAATGTGTGTCCTTTTACTTCTTTCGTATATTGAATAAGCGCTTCTTCTAATACAGTATCAATTTGCGCGTATTGTTTCACAAACTTAGGTGTTCTAGACACCCCGTATCCTACCACATCATGGTAAACGAGAACTTGTCCGTCTGCCTCAGCCCCTGCACCAATCCCGATCACAGGAATTTTCAGCATGTCGGTAATTCGTTTTGTCAGTTCGCCAGGTACGCATTCAAGCACAAGTGCAATCGCACCAGCTTCCTCACATTTTAAGCTGTCTTCAATCAATTTCTGCGCACTTTCGTGGTCTTTTCCTTGCACTTTATACCCGCCAAGTACTCCAACTGACTGAGGTGTGAGGCCTAAATGACTGACGACAGGAATCCCGCCTCTTGTGAGAGCTTGAATGGATTCAAATACGCCATCTCCACCTTCTAGCTTTAAGGCATCCGCACCGCTTTCTTGCATGATGCGTGCTGCGTTTTTCAATGTTTCTGCTAATGAATAATGGTAAGACATAAATGGCATATCCGTCACAATAAATGTGTCTTTTGCGCCTCTTTTCACTGCTTTTGTATGATGAATCATGTCATCGATCGTGACTTGTACTGTCGAATCGAGTCCAAGTACAACCATCCCAAGTGAATCACCGACTAAGATCATGTCGACTTCCGCTTTTTCTGCTTGCTTTGCAGATGGATAGTCGTATGCTGTCAGCATTACAATTGGTTCATTTTGTTCTTTCATTTTGAAAAAATCTAGCTTTGTCTTCATTTGTTCCTCCTCATTCTGGAGAGGAGATGGCTTGCCTCACATCACATGTTTTGATCTCTCATGCGTGGCGAATCATCCCTCTGTCCAAGTCCCTTAGGATCAAGGCAGAAATTTATCAAATTTTTGTTTCTAACAGGTACAGCTCTTTTCAGATACTGCCCACACGAAGTATATCAAAAATGTGCCGGGTGTTCCACTTAAGTTGACTTGATCTCGATGTCTGCGGAGTAGATTTTTTGGATCCCTTCCTCCGTTTCAAGCAATAAAACACCTTCTTCATTGATTCCGAGCGCTTTTCCAGTGTATTGCCCATTGACGGTGCGGGCCACAATATGCTGGCCGATCGTCATCGCAAACGATTCCCATAATTGTTTAATGGGCGCAAATCCTTGCTTCATATAATCAGCATACCTTTTTTCAAAGGTGGACATGATCTGTTGGATGAGCGCAGCACGGTCCACTTTTTCATTCAATTCCATTCGCAGGCTCGTGGCGACATCCTTTAGTTCATCCGGAAAGTCATCAGCCGTTTGGTTCACATTAATTCCCGGGCCAATAATCACCGCATGAACCTGGTCCGCCTCTGCTTTTAATTCAGTCAGAATGCCAACGACTTTTTTCCCGTTTAACAAAATATCATTTGGCCATTTAATAGATGGACTGAGTCCTGTTTGCTCTGCAATGGCTTCTGCGATGGCTACAGATGCTAAAAGCGTCATCTGCGGCGCTTTGTGCAGCGGAATTTCAGGTCTTAGAATGAGACTCATCCAGATGCCTGTCCCATTTGGTGAATGCCACATTCTTTGAAGGCGGCCTTTCCCGTTTGTCTGATGATCACTGACAACGAGCGTGCCGTGGGGCGCACCTTCATTTACAAGATCATGGGCAATCAGCTGGGTGGAGGCGACTTCTTTCTGAAAATAAATGTGACTGCCAAAGCTCTCTGTGTCGAGACCAAACAGAATTTCGTCCTCACTAATTTTGTCCGGTTTACGTAGCAGGCGATATCCCTTTCTTCTGACGGCTTCTACCTCATAGCCCTCTTTTCTGAGGTCCTCTATATGCTTCCAGACAGCCGTTCGAGAACAGCCAAGCTCATCACATATTTGTTGACTTGAGACAAAATCCTGGCTAGATGCTGTAAATAGTTCGATTAATCGTTTTCTAATTGCTGATCGCATGCTGTAAGCCACTCCTCTATGGCTTCTTTTCGGTTTTCTAAATGATTGTGCAGAACGGCTTTTTTCACCAAATCAAGCTCTTCTGCGATCCATTTTCCTGATGTCTTTTGCCGAAAGGCCATTAAATCTTTTCCTGAAACAGCGAGGTCTTGAAGCGTTTTAATCGGCAGTGCATCATAAGAACGCTTCGCTGCCTCCAGCTCGTCAAAGAAAATGCGGCGCTCGTGTTTTAGCTGTGAGATCTTCAAGCTAGATAAGAGCACGTGTTCACCAGCCTCAAACATCTTCTCCGCATCCCAGTCACAATCGACGTATTGACTAATAGCCACAGCGTCTTTCAAAAGCTTTGTTGACAGCTTCCATTCTTTTAAGAAGAGCACAGCCTCCGCTTCATCTAAGCCAAGCAAATGGATAACAGCCCCCCATACCTCTTCCAGTCCATCCAGTAAATAATACGGAAATGACTGAAAGGATGCTTGCAGACGATCCTTTTTGAGACCCGGCAATTCTTCATACAATTTGGTAGAAACGAGCATCTTGATCGCCCGCTCACAATAACGACCTTTTAAAAGCTTTTCCATTTCAATCTTTTTGCGTTCAACGGATATGTTGGCAAGGAGGCGCTTATCTTTTTCCATCGCTTCAGCCGTCTCAGGAGCGAGCTCAAAGCCAAGCTGGCTTAAAAAACGGACCGCTCTCATCATACGAAGCGCATCTTCCTGAAAGCGGCACGCAGGATCTCCTACGGTTTGAATTCGTTTCCGCTCAATATCCTTTTTTCCCTCTACATGGTCAATAATCTCCCCATTTATATCCATGGCCATCGCATTGATTGTTAAATCTCTTCTTAAAAGATCTTCCTTCAAGGATGTGATAAACGCCACTTCTTTCGGTCTGCGAAAATCTTCATATTCTGATTCAGTTCGAAACGTCGTCACCTCATAGCTGACCCCATCATGTAACACAATGACAGTGCCATGCTCCTTGCCAACATCAACTGTTTTTTCAAATAAAGACTCGACCGTATCAGGCGTTGCATCGGTTGCTATATCAATATCACCGATTTCCCTGCCTAACAGGACATCTCTCACTGCTCCGCCGACAAAGTAAGCCTGATGCCCATGTTCGTGCAGTGTATGTAAAATAGGGATCGCATGTGTGAATGGTTCATTCATCTTCATCATCACCTTCGATCAATTCTAGGTAAAGCTCTTCATATTCACTCACTATTTTTTCAGAAGAGAAATGGGCTTGAACGCTAGACTGGGCCGCCGCTGACACTTGCTCATGAAGCGCTTTGTTTTTGAGTATTGAGACTGCGTGTTTAGCTGCCGCTTCTATATCGCCGAGCGGGACAAGGAAACCTGTCTCTCCATGTTCAATGACCTCTGGTATTCCGCCAACATCTGTTGCAATACAAGGGACACCGCAGGCCATTGCTTCAAGAAGTACAAGCCCAAAGCTCTCCTTCTCAGAAAGCAGCAGCTTCAAATCACTAATTGAATAAAGCTCCTCTACCTTCTCTTGCTTTCCTAAAAACAACACACGATCAGTTAGTTCCAGCTTTTTCACAAGATCGCATACAACCGACTTTTCAGGACCATCACCAATCAGCAGCAGCTTTGCATGCACCTGGTCAGAAATCTTTTTAAAGACATGAATCACGTCATGCACGCGCTTTACCTTTCGGAAGTTCGATACATGGATGATGACCTTTTCGTCCTGCATGAGACCATAATGTTTCTTCAGCACTTCATGATCTTCACGCAAATACACACGCTCATCGACGAAATTATGGATCGTATCGATTTTTTTATCCGGTTTAATCAGATCATACGTCTGTGCAGCTAATGAATGCGACACAGCTGTTACCCGGTCTGATGATTCGATGGCAAACCGAATCACTTCCTTTAAAGATGGATCATAGCCTAAAACCGTAATATCCGTCCCGTGAAGCGTGGTAACGATTTTCACTGTGTGTCCCGTCATTTGCTTCGCTAAGAACGCACAGACGGCGTGAGGGACCGCATAATGCGCGTGAATAATATCGAGCTTCTCTCGTTTTGCGACTTCCGCCAATTTACTAGCTAGTGCAAGGTCATAAGGTGGATATTGAAAAACAGCATATTGATTGACATCCACCTCATGAAAATAAATATTCGGATACACTTTATTGAGCCTAAACGGAATACTTGAGGTAATGAAATGAACATCGTGCCCTTTTTCAGCTAAACGTTTTCCAAGTTCCGTCGCAATAATGCCCGATCCGCCGACACTTGGATAACAAGTGATTCCGACCTTTAGTTTTTTCATAATTACCCCCCAAGTAAGTCGTCATCGATCAAAAGTGGTTTCTTTGTGATAAACCCTTCTGCATAAGCTTTATTGACTTCTCTTCCATACATAGACTCTCTCATTTTCACAAAATCAATATACCCGTTCACAAGAGGTGTCTCCACTGAATGCGCCGATTTTACAAATTGGCTTTGATATGCATGCAAGCTATCAATCTTTTGGTGCATTTCCTCAGAAATATCAATCACAAAATCTGGACGATGATGGCCATTAATCATGTAATAATACATCTGACTTATTTTATGCGCTGGCTGCTTGTATGAATCTTCAAATTTATGTATACCTGCCGAAAAAGCAGCCTCTTCTACAAGTGAACCCGCATGACCATGATCTGGATGCCGATCTTGGTGATGCGGAGCAAAAATTAGCTTCGGTTTGTATGTACGAATCACGCCCGCAATGTCCTTCATTGCTTCGTCATTTAAATAAAGACCTCTGTCTGGCAGCGTGAGCTGGATTCGCGTTGACACGCCTAAAATGGCGGCAGCCGCTTTCGCTTCCTCTTTACGGCTCTCTACCGTTCCATTCGAGGATAATTCAGCCTGGGTCAAGTCGCAAATTCCGACACGCGCCCCTTTTTTTACGTATTTTGCAATCGTTCCGCCCATACCGATCTCTACATCATCGCTATGGGCTCCGAATGCAAGGATATCAAGTCGTTTCATTTGTTCCTCCGTTTTTTGCTACATCTCGAAAATCAAACGTACCTTTATTTAAATTCCTGACTAAAATCTCTGCGGTCCCCATATTGGTGGCAAGTGGAATGGTATACACATCGCATAGCCGAATAAGTGCAGATACATCCGGTTCATGCGGCTGCGCGGTAAGCGGGTCTCTAAAAAAGAGCACAAGATCCATTGCATTATCAGCAATTAAAGCACCAATCTGCTGATCTCCTCCAAGTGGTCCTGACTGAAAACGATGAATGGGAAGCCCCGTCGCTTCTTTCACTCTCAAACCTGTTGTCCCTGTTGCGTAAAGTGTATGATTTGCCAATATATCACGGTACGCAATGGCAAATTGGATCATGTCACTTTTTTTCTTATCGTGAGCGATTAAAGCAATGTTCATCAGGAATCCACTCCTTATTAGTCGATGATATTTTCTAAACCATAGACAAGCTGATCAATGTGCATAACCTGTTCAACTGAAAGCTTTACACCTGACATAAATGAGGCACGGTTATAAGAATCATGACGAATGGTGAGCGTCTGTCCGTCCATTCCAAACAGTACTTCTTGATGTGCGATCATACCCGGAAGTCTTACGCTGTGCAGACGGATACCGTCATAATCTGCGCCTCGTGCACCTTCGATTAATTCTTTCTCTTCTGGATGTCCTTGCTTTTTGCTTTCTCTGACTTCTGCAATCATTTCAGCTGTTTTAAGCCCAGTACCGCTCGGAGCATCAAGTTTTTTATCATGATGAAGCTCAATGATTTCAACGTCAGGAAAGTAATTCGCTGCCATTTTGGCAAACTTCATCATTAAGACCGCACCGACAGCAAAGTTTGGCGCAATAATACAGCCTATGCCCTTTTCTTCTGTTAATTGCTGGAGCTCTTTCAGGTCAGCTTCAGAAAAACCAGTGGTTCCGACGACTGGACGCACGCCATGTTCAAGCGCCTTTTTTGTATGTACTTTCCCGATTTCTGGTGTCGTCAAATCAATTAATACATCAGGTGCTGTCTCTGAAAGACACACATCAATATCTGTATAAATCGGCGCCTCAGATGTCGTATGAATCACATCAGATAACTTTTTTCCTTCGTGCGCGTGATCAAGGGCTGCCACAAGCTCAAAATGGCTCGTTTCTTCTGCCAGTTTCACAGCTTCTATCCCCATTCTTCCTCTTGCTCCAGCGATTACTACTTTGATGGTTTGGTTCGTCATCGTCTCTACTTCCCTTCTTTTTTCGTCCAGCGGTCTTTGTCTCTTGTATTGAATTTATGCATCACACGATCATGTGCTTCCTCTAGTGATATATCTAGTGAATTAGCGAGACATGTTAACACAAACAAAACATCGCCAATTTCTTCTTCCATGCTTTTTTCTGTTTCCGTTGTTTTTTTCGGCTTTTCTCCATAGTAATGGTTAACCTCTCTTGCCAGCTCGCCTAATTCTTCTGTCAGACGGGCCATCATGGCAAGCGGGCTGAAATAGCCTTCTTTAAATTGTCCTATGTAATCATCTACTTCTTGCTGCACGTGACGCAGCGTTTTTTCTTTCGTCATCAAGCTCATCCTCCTATCCATCTCTTACATGTTAGCGAAATCATAAATATTTGACAAATGTTTAAAACTCAGTTTGCTTGTTTCTCTCCCATACCATATAATATTATCGCTGTCTAAGCAAAAAAAGGAGTGGTCTCTTGCTAAAAGAAATTCGTCTTAAAAATATCGTCTTTATTTTAATAGGATCTGCGATTTTTTCTTTCGGTCTTGTTCATTTTAATATGCAGAACAATTTGGCGGAAGGCGGATTTACAGGTATTACACTGCTTTTATATTTTCTATTCCACATTGACCCATCCATTTCAAACCTTGTCTTAAACATTCCGATCTTTTTTATCGGCTGGAAAATGCTCGGCAGAACGATGTTTACTTATACAATTGTAGGTACTGTCAGTCTTTCTGTCTTTCTTGCCATCTTCCAGCGCTTTCAAATACATATGCCTCTCCAGCACGATTTGGCCCTAGCCGCACTCTTTGCAGGTGTGTTTATCGGAACAGGCCTCGGGATCATCTTTAAGTTCGGCGGTACTACCGGCGGTGTGGACATCATCGCAAGACTCATCAACAAGCATTATCAAGTAGCTATGGGACGAACAATGTTCATCTTCGACGCTTGCGTCATTACGATTTCTCTTACTTATTTAAATTACAAAGAAGCCATGTATACACTCGTCGCAGTATTTGTTGCTGCGAAGGTCATTGACTTCATGCAAGAAGGCGCTTACGCAGCCAAAGGTGCCATGATCATATCTGAAAAAGATGACATCATTCAAAAGAAAATCACAGAGGAAATGGAGCGGGGTGTGACCATTTTAAAAGGGGTCGGTTCCTATACAAAACAGGAGCGCAACGTTCTTTATTGCGTCGTCCCAAAAAACGAGCTTGTCCATCTCAAAAGCGTCGTGACCTCAGTCGATCCTCATGCGTTTGTATCCGTCAGTGACGTGCATGATGTGCTTGGTGAAGGCTTCACATTAGATGAACACAAAAAGCCGCTCAATCCGCATTAAAAAAAGAAGCCCAAAAATGGTGCTTCTTTTTTATGATTTCGGATAATCAGCTTGTCGCTTTTGCTTCTTCTCTTTTTCAGCACGGTATTTCCGAAATCCAACATACGTTAACGTTAATAAAATGATGCTACCCGTTGTTAAAATGACCCATAAAAGCGATGGGTCAGCCTCATCTTGATCAACGTGGGCAAATACACTCGATAAATCCTCTTCAAGCTTCGTGAGGCGCTCAAGCTTTGTCCCACTTGATGCTTTTAAAAATTCACCTTGCTCAATCACTTCCATATGCTGCTTAATCGTTTGCAGCTTTTCAGGCGAAACATCAATGGTTAAACTCGGATAGATCATATCGTATAAAGAAACCAGCTCATTCCAAGTTTCATAAAACGTCGTTGATTCCGGATCCTTCACTTCTTTTTTCAACGTAGGAAAAGACCCCATAATGGGCTTCTCCAGCGAACCCCAAAGTGGCTCAGAGTCTGACTGGATCGCATCGAGCAGCATTCTAAACTGAGAGGCATAACGAAGCTTTTCGCGCTCATTCAATTCTTCCTGCGGCAGCCCTTTTATGATATCTTGATAGCCAACTGTAATTTGCCGAATCTGCGTATTTGTCAGCGTTCCGCGCCAATTCTCAGCTTTAAATGTCTTTTCAACATACAATGCGACCTGTAACGCCTCATCATATTTAGCTTGTCTCGTTAATTGAAAGATTGAATCTGATAGTTCCGTTAATTCTTGCAGCACACTAGCGGCTGTTTCCTCGCCTTTGGCAACAGATGGCTGTAATACGAGAAAAAATAATAGAATCATCGCGATTGGCTTTCGTTTCATGCAAGTCCCTCCTAGCCCTTCTCCATACAGCGTATGAAGAAAAGGACAAGGTTAGACCAATATTGTTAAGGGAGTTCGAGCTTGACCGATTTTTTCGATAGGACGAAATAATACGAAACAAGAAGAACGGCAATGCTTAACCAAAACGTGACGTAGCCGATCTCGTTTGTATAGGCAGACAGCATAGAATAACGCGGCATCATACCAAATACATAATCAATCACATCATTATGTAAAATCCATATGCCAGCTACCACCAAATGACGCATTTTAAAACGATAATACGGTGCAAACAATACGGCTTGAACCGCCATCGCAAAGTGGGACCCAATCAGCATGTACCCTTCCCACGGAAAATCATCCACAGATAAAAGGACAAAGATATTCATTCCTACAGCCCATAACCCGTACTTCATTAAGGTCACGAGGGCAAGTGCTTCAAAATAAGGAGCGTTTCGTTTCATCAAAAAAGCAAGTAGAACAAATAAAAAGAAAAAGCTTGCCGTTGGACTGTCTGGAACAAAAGCTAAAAAGATAGCCGGCGTCTCTACAAGCTGTGGAATATACCAATAGTAGCCGTACACAGTGCCAAGGAAATTGATCATCAAGACTAGCACAAGCATATAGCGCGTGGCTAGCAGATATTGAATCCATCTCATACGTCTCTTCACTCACGATCTATTAAAATCAGAAAAAAGCTGACAGCGCCAGCTTTTTCTCTTTTGAGTATATCCTTGTACTTGCATTTAAACAACTGAATTATTTAGATTTGACCTCAGATAAATATTTAGACAGCTTTTCAAGTTCTTCATCGCTGCCTTTAAAGATACCCTTAGGCATGTTGCCTTTACCTTCAACAGCAATCTTAGCGATCTCCTCAGGTGCAAGACCGTTGTCAACAAGTGACGGTCCGGCTGCTCCGCCCTGCATGTTATCCCCGTGACAGGAGATACATGTCTGCTCCTGATAAATTTTATACTCTTCCGCTGAGGTATCAATTTCTGCTTCTTTCTTAATTTCACCTTGCTTTGCCGCTGCTTCCCAATCATGAGTAGCAACAGACTCCCACGTTAAATATGTTGCTGCGCCGACTGCAAGGATCATCATCCCCACTGCAACCGGTCTTCTATACGGTCTGCGTTCAGGACCAGAATCAAGAAATGGTGCGAGCAACAGTGCACCAAACGCAATCCCAGGCATAATCATCGCACCAACTACCGTATAGCCACCTGCAGCAAATTCATATTTTAATAACTGGTACAAGAATAAGAAATACCAGTCTGGCAGCGGAATATAGCCGGTATCTGTTGGATCAGCCATCCGCTCAAGCGGAGGTGCATGAACCACAGTTAGGACAAGAAATCCAATTAAAAAAACGGCACCTACAAGCCATTCCTTTAAAAGAAAGTTCGGCCAAAAGGCTTCTGTTTTTCCCGGATATTCGGAATAGTCTTTAGGTATGTTAGGTTTTCTTTCTGCCGGAATTCTAGAGTCTCCGACAAACTTCATCCCTTTTCCCCTATGCAAAGTCATCCCCTCCTCATTGAACATTCATCAAACGCAAATTTTTTATAGCGGTCCAGAAATTCCTTGCTTACGAATCATAATAAAGTGGGCAGCCATCAGCCCAAATAATGCCGCTGGCAAGAAAAAGACATGGATAGCGAAAAATCTCGTCAGCGTTTGTGCCCCTACAATGTCAGGATGACCTGCAAGCAGCGTTTTGATCTCTTTACCAATGAAAGGCGTCGCTTCTGCAATTTGAAGACCAACCTTCGTTGCAAATAGCGCCTTCATATCCCATGGCAAGAGATAACCTGTAAAACCAAGTCCAAGCATCACAAAGAAAATGAGCACACCAACAATCCAGTTGAGCTCTCTAGGCTTTTTATACGCCCCTTGGAAAAAGACCCTTAGCGTATGTAAAAACATCATGACAATAACTAAACTCGCACCCCAGTGGTGCATCCCTCTGACAATCTGACCAAATGCCACTTCATTTTGTAAATAATAGACAGATTCCCAGGCGTTTTTAATATCCGGCACGTAATACATCGTTAAAAACATGCCCGAAAGGACTTGAATGACTGTCACAAAAAACGTTAAACCGCCAAAACAGTACACAAAAGCGGAGAAATGATGTGCTGGATTGACATGCTCTGGCACCTCATGATCCGCAATATCTCTCCATATTGGTGTAATGTCTAGCCGCTCATCTACCCAATCATAAATCTTGTTAAGCATCGTTACCCTTCCCCTTTCGGCACAGCTTTTCCAAGATAGAGGTATCCGTCCTTCACTTGCTGCTTATAATGATCAAGCGGTGCAAGTGGCGGAGTTCCGGGTACGTTTGTACCATCCTTGTCGTACAGCCCATAGTGGCATGGACAGAAAAATTTGTTTGGATTTTTCGGATCACTGTTCCAGTTCACTGTACAGCCTAAATGTTTACAGATAGGCGATAAAGCGACAATTTCATCCCCTTCTTTGTACACCCATGCTGACCTAGATTCCTTTGACTCATACCATGCATCTACTTGATCAATTTTAAAGTCAAAGCGCTTCGGTTCCTTCGTCAGTTCATCTACACTGACAACTTGAACCATATCCTGATCCTCTGTTCCTTTTAGCACAGGGTCAAGCGCAAAGCGAACCATAGGCATGAGCATTCCAGCGGCCATAAATCCCCCCACGCCGGTCAACGTGTAATTCAAAAATTGACGCCTGGACACTCCATGTCTCTTCTCGCTCATTTTTTTCTCCCCCCCTCAGGTCGTCAGCTACTTTATAACTGAATTAGAAAAAATTTCATAAAACTAGGACACCCTCATAATATATCAATCTATTCACAAGGTCAACATCCTAAAAAGCTATGTACAATGCAAATGTAAGGGTTTTTATGAAGGGTTCCACTTTTGTAACAAAAAGTTCAAAATTTGTTCTACACTGTCTTGAACAATTTTTTGCTTTAATTCTACCTTTAAATGCTCGAGCGGAACCGGCTTTAACAAAAATAGTGATTCACTAACCGCCGCATGCTCTTTCCATTGGTGATCAGATGAGATCAACACAACATGCTGAAAATGATCTTCTAGCGACTGCTTCATCGTGAAGATGTCTTCTAGTTTTCGGTCATTGGCTTCTACATATGTATGTGGTGGAAAAAGAAAGACCCGCCCTTTCAGCTGTCTTTCAAGTTCCTCTGTTACAAGAATGGTAAACTCCCCTAAAGATACGGTTTGTTTGATTTGATTCACATCTATTCCAACTAATGGAATGATAGCGGTATCAATGTAATCTCTAGATTGCAAAAAGCGATCTGCATCCTCCGCTTGAAACTTCATCAATTTCCCCTCTTTCATGACATAAGCCCTGCCTGGATAGGGCAAGGCTTATTCGTTCAGTTTATGACAATAGGCTTAATTCTCTTGCTAACTTATTAAATGTTTCTTGATCATGACGGTCAAGTGCTTCATCTATCTCTTTCATAAGCCGTTCTTTTTGGAAAGTTGCGATTGAGTGTTCAAGCACTTTCTCCGCAAGATCCTTATCTTTTTCATTCTCATAAAGATCCTTTGGAATATGAGGATTTGTTTCAAGCACAGCTGCATATTCCGGCGAACGATAAGCAGAACGGAAATTCAATTGAATAAACAAATCTTGCTGTTTATTCAAACGAATATCATGAAATGACTTTTCAGCATCTGTCGTCATGATATTCTCTTTATAAAATCTAAAGGGAACTTCATCCACACAGTGTGTTGACATAATGATTCCCCTTGGGCAAAATTCTGCTTGCTCTACAAAATGAACCTTTTCCATCAAAGAGTCGTGACTCATTAAATAATTTAATATCCAAACGCACTCTCTTCGCTTTAACTGATAATGGTTTAAAAACCACCGGATGAATTCCTTCTTTTCATTGACAGAAACAGGGGTCTGCATGTTATTCCCTCCTCTATCGTAAATTAAATTGCTATACATGAATTATTCAACAAACCAGTTCTTCATTCCTGCAAACTATAAGGAAATTTCGTCTTCAATTCTTAAAATCGTTTCTTCGATTTCTTCATTCGTGCCATCTTTCTGAAGAACTTTACGTAATAGCGGCAATGCTTCTTTTTGTCTGCCTTCTTCTAAAAGGAACGATGCGTATTCATATAAAAAGTCACGTTCCTCATCAAAATCAGGCAGAGCCAGCTTGAAGTACTCAGCTGCTTCTTTGTATTCTTCTCGTCCAACAGATGCAGATGCAGCATACCAATTCCATTTTGGATCATCTTCCCCAAAGCTTTTAACCTCTTTTATGACATCCAGAATTTCATCAAAAAGCTCTTCATTTAAATAGATCGCGAGCAATGTTTGGACCGCTTCAATATATCCCGGATCAAGAGCAAGTGCTTCTTGAAGCAGCTTTTTCGCATCTTCTGAATCCCCATTTTTCAAGTCAATCTTTGCACCATATAAATATAACTCTTTGTTATACTCATCAATTTTAATACCCTCTTTTACTACCTCTAAAGCCTCGTGATATAGTCCTTCTTCCTCATAACTTTTCGCTAAAGGCATATATAGAGACGAATAAGATGGATCAATATCTTTTAGTTCTGAAAGCTGCTGAATGGCTGTTTTCGTTCGTCCAGCCCTCATCGCTGTAAATCCGTAGCCAAAAAGTGTATTCGGATCTGTTTGATCTTTCACTGCCTTTTCGTACCATTCAAGCGCATCTTCAAATTCTCCAGCTGTGCTGAGTGATTCAGCGAGCCTCTGATAAACATTGACGCCGCCAACCTCATGTTGTTGATCTGCGACCTTGTAGAAATAGTCGGCCGCTTTCTTTGAAAGACCTTGCGAAAAATACAATTCACCTAACGCAAAATCAATAATGGCTTCATTTGGCAGCAGCTCTTTTGCTTTTAAGAGCTTTTGTTCACTGACTTCAAATAGTCCTTGCATTTGATACAAATCTGCCATTAACAGTAGGCTCTCTGGATAGGCATCATCATCCTCAGGAATCGTCTCTAATACCGAAATCGCCTTTTCTTCTTCATCAGAGTCAATCAGCAGTTCTGCATAAAAACATGTTAACCCCGTTTCCTCTGGATATAAATCATGTAAATCACTGATGAGATTTCTCGCTTTATCGATATCTCCCCAATCATAATATAACTGAGCTGCCTGCGCCTTTTCTTCATCATGCAAATGCTTTTCTGCCTGAGCAAGTGTTTGAAGTCCTTTTTCAGTCTCACCCGCCTCAACTAATTTTATGGCTTCTTGTAATGAACTATTCAAATCAAACCGTTCCTTTCTGTTTTCCAAAAACCTAAACTATTGTTACTTCATATCATAATCGACAGGTACTCATCCAGCAAATATGTTGCACTTTTAAAATGAACCCATTTTTGTGTTTTAAAGACTGGTTTTCATTTCATCCTTTACGAAACGGAAGTTTTGTAAACTGAAAACACCTGAAATTCATTTTTTGATCAGATAAAATGATTTTTTTCCAGGTTTTCATCTTGAGACAAGCTATGCTATATTCCTTACAAATATGCATAAGGAAAGAAAAAGCCTGAGGACATCCTCAGACTGTTTTGGTTAAGTATTCAATGTGTTCAAAGAAATTCGGGTATGAGACGCGTACAGCATCTGTATCTTCAATCTCAACCGCTTGCTTTGTGATGCAAGCAGCAATCCCCAGCATCATACCAATTCGGTGATCTCCGTAGCTTGACACGGCTGCGCCGCCTTGAAGCGTGGTTTTACCATGAATCTTCATACCATCATCTGTTGCTTCAATATCAGCACCGAGTTTTTTAAGTTCTGACACGACTGTATCAATTCGATTGGTCTCTTTTACTTTTAACTCAGCAGCATCTTTAATGATCGTTGTTCCCTCTGCTTGTGTCGCTAGAAGCGCTATAATTGGAATCTCGTCAATAAGTCTTGAAATCATATCACCAGAAATTTCGATGCCTTTTAATGAAGAGGTAGAGATCGTTAAATCTCCATATGGCTCTCCGCCTTTTGCATCTACTTCATTGATCTCAAGATTCGCACCCATTTGTTTCAGAACATCAATAATACCCGTTCTTGTTTTGTTTAGCCCGACATTTTTTAAGACAATTCGGCTGTTAGGAACAATAGATCCAGCAACAAGGAAAAATGCAGCTGAGGAGATGTCTCCAGGAACAAATATATCTGTTGCTTTTAATGTTTGACCGCCTACAATGGAAACACTTTGTTCATCTTCGTCTAGTTTCACACCAAACATAGAGAGCATTCTTTCTGTATGATCTCTTGATTTATGCGGTTCAGTTAATGTTGTTGTTCCTTCTGCTTGAAGACCTGCTAAAAGGACAGCGGACTTAATTTGGGCGCTTGCCACCGGAGACTCATATGAGACACCTTTTAAATGGCCGCCACGAATAGAAAGTGGCGTATACTCGCCGTTTGCTCTGCCATCTATTTTCGCTCCTAGTTGTTTAAGTGGACCTGTTACTCGCTGCATTGGTCTTTTAGCAATACTCTCATCACCGATCAGTGTACTGTGAAACTCACAACCAGCTAATATTCCCATCATTAATCGAATGGTTGTACCAGAATTCCCGACATCGAGGACGTCAGACGGCTCCTTGAGCTCTTTCAGTCCCTTCCCACGGATCACAACATCTGTCCCTTTTTGTTCAATTTCAACGCCCATTTTTCTAAAACAGTCAATCGTACTTAAACAATCGGCTCCAGGGAGAAAGTTTTTCACCACTGTCGTCCCATCAGCAATTGCACCAAACATCACTGATCTATGAGAAATGGATTTATCACCTGGAATATGAATGACTCCATTCATAGGAGCATGTTTATGAATTTTCATATTTGTCACCTCAGTCAGCATAAAATGTATCGTAATTCGCTCTATTTTTTATACAGATCTCTGCACGTTTACGGTCGTCTTCTGTTTGAAAACTAATGCGTAAAATCCCATTAATGTCTTCCCGCGTTTCAATAATACGGATATTCGTAATACTGATGCTCTCATTTGCTAAATGTCCTGTAATCTCCGAAATGACCCCAGGGTGATCTGGAACATCCACATAAAGGTCATAAAAAGCAGGAATGGCACCTTTTTTCCTCAGAGGAAGCCCATCACGATATTCCTTTGCCTCTTGAAAATAAGAGAACAAGCCTTCAGCGTCTTCTTGCAGTACAAAGGTCTCAATGCGATCGATCTCTTTTTTCCATTCATGGAACCGGTCTAAAATCTTGTTTTTGTTGTGCAGAAGGATATCTCGCCACATTGCAGGGTTGCTTGACGCAATACGTGTAATGTCACGAAAGCCTCCAGCAGCAAACCGTTTGACAAGTGGGAATTGTTCTTCAAAATGATGTGCTTGATGCACAAGGCTGGCTGCAACAATATGAGGGAAATGACTAATCACACTTGTTACACCATCATGTTCTTCTGGGGTCATCTCAATAAAATGAGCATTTGTCCCCTTTAACAAGTCCTTCAAACGATCAACAGCGTCGCGGTTTGTTTCCTTTGCCGGCGTTAAAATGTAGAACGCATTTTCAAATAAAAAGTCTTTCGCTGCTATAACACCTGACTTGTGAGAGCCTGCCATTGGATGTCCACCAATAAATTGATAGTGCTTAGGAAGCGTTTTTTCAGCAAAATGGACAACCTTTTGCTTTGTGCTGCCAACATCGGTAATTGTAAGCTCTCTCTCAATTCCAGAGTTTGCAATATCACGAAGCATCTTGACTGTTTGCTGAACTGGTGTTGCCAAAATAATAGTCGCAGATTCAGCCAAACCTGCCGCAAATGAATCAGCTGCTAAATCAATGATACCCAGCTTTGTTGCTGCAACCATTTGTTCTTTGGACACATCGTATCCAACAATTTTTTTATGAGGATACTCTTTTTTAATCGACAGTGCGATGGAACCTCCAATTAAACCAAGTCCAGCAATTAATATTGTTTCATTTGCATCATTCATGTTCATCACCTGTTTTTTCGTGAAAATTAAAAAAGCCATTTCAACAGCTTATATGTATGAGGTTGGTACAATGAAAGCCATATCCTGTAAAAGGATATGACTTTATGGTTATGCTACGCTCGAATGCCTTGCATTAAATCAGCAAGTGTACTTAGAATTTCTGCATTTTGCTCCATTGTTCCGACCGTAATACGTAAAGACGTTGGAAAACCAAGTGCTTTACCAGAACGAACAATGTAGCCTTTTTTCAATAATGCATTGAATAATTCATCTGCATCTCTTTTAAAATCAATCAGCACGAAGTTTGTTTGAGACGGATAAATAAATAGTCCAAAACGGTCAGCAAATTCTTGATATTGCTTGAGACCTGCTTCATTTTTTTGTCTGCATGATTGAATGAAGTCCTGATCTTTTATCGCTGCACGAGCTGCTGCCTGAGCGATACGACTCGTATTAAACGGCTCTCTCGCTGGTTCAATCGCAGTAATCAACTCTTCTGATGCAATGCCATAGCCTACTCGAAGCGCGGCCAGTCCATACGCTTTAGAAAACGTACGGAGTACGATAACATTTTGATAGTTGTGTAATAAAGATAAGCTGTTCGGAAAGTCTTCCGCACGAACGTATTCGACATATGCTTCATCTAGTACTACAAGCACATGAGCTGGTACTTGATCTAAAAACGCCACAAGCTCAGATTCTGACAAATGATTTCCCGTCGGGTTATTCGGGTTGCATACCCAGACGACCTTCGTGTTCTCATCAATCGCATCCAGCATGCCCTTCAGATCGTGAGCTCCTCCGTCTAAAAGCGGCACCTCTCGAATCTCTGCCCGCTCAATGATTGCATTGTGACGATATTGCGGAAAAGACGGAGCTGGGATGACGGTATTTGTATGTTGGTCAAGGAATGCCCTAGCAATAATTTGCACAAGTTCATCTGAGCCATTCCCGAATATTAATTGTTTTTCATTTACTTGAAGAAACTCAGCGAGCTCTGTTCTTAAACTTGCGCTGTATCCATCTGGATAGATCGCTAAATGTTCAAGCTCAGCTTGTATCGCCTCTCTTGCATGAGCGGAACATCCAAAAGGGTTTTCATTTGAAGCCAATTTCACAATTTTGTCTAATTGATATTCTTTTTTGACCTCTTCAATTGGTTTCCCAGGTTGATACGGTTTTAGTTGTTTTAATTGATCTTTGATTTGCAAAAGTTTCACCTCATTTGAATGAATAGAGGGGACCAAATGTTTTTGCATAGGTTTCAAACTCTCTTAAAGCGTCTTGACGAGTATCACTTGCTAACAATTGATCCTGAAGTTCTTCAATTTTTTTTACAAGTGCACTGCCTACAACGACGCCGTCACTCAGTTTATTCATTGCGTCTACCTGCTCTCTTGTTGAGATACCAAAACCGACCGCAACCGGTATGTGACTCAGCTGTTTCACTTGTTGAATAAAATCAGTAATCGATTCGTCAAAGGTTTGTCTGACACCTGTTACACCAAGAGATGAAACACAATACACAAAACCTTCTGCCTGCTCTACTATATTTACTAATCGTTCCTTACTGGTTGGTGCAACGAGCGAAATATATGAAATGTCATATGTTTGACAGTTCTTTTGCAGCTCACTGCTTTCTTCAAAAGGCAAGTCGGGTGTTAAGAGTCCCGAAATATGATTTTTGCGCAGTAAAGCGAAAAAGTATTCTGTGTCTAATTGTAACACAGGATTATAATACGTAAATAGAATTACAGGAATTTTTACACCGTTTTTTTTCATCTTCCCTGCTAATCCTATCGCTTTTACGATATTCATGCCATGATTTAGAGCTCTTTTGGAGGCTCTTTGAATGACAGGACCGTCTGCTAGCGGATCGGAATAAGGAACACCTAGCTCAATCGCATGTGCACCGGCTGCTTGAAGGGACACAGCTAAATCGATCGTGATTTCTTCTGACGGATCCCCTGCTGTAATAAATGGGATGAATAATTTCTCGTCTTGCTCTAATCGAAATGTGATCATTTGGTTTTGCCCTCACTTTCAAGCACATTCATTAATGTATGCACATCCTTATCTCCTCTTCCTGATAGGCAGACAAGGATGATTTCATCTTCACTCATTGTCCTGCTCATCTCAAACGCCTTGGCTAAAGCGTGTGCTGATTCAATCGCTGGCAGGATTCCTTCCTTTTCTGTCAGCAGCTTTAGTGCATCCAGTGCTTCTTGATCTGTAGCACTCACATATTGAACGCGTCCGCTCGCATGTAAATATGCGTGCTCTGGTCCGATCCCGGGATAATCTAGACCAGCTGAAATGGAATAGGGCTCAATAATCTGGCCAAATTCGTCTTGGATTAAATAGGTCAAAGATCCATGAATGACCCCTTTTGTCCCCTTCGTAATGGTTGCTGCATGAAGCGGCGTATCGATTCCTTTTCCAGCCGCTTCTACACCAATCAAATCAATCTCATCATCCAAAAACGCTCGGTACATTCCAATAGCATTACTTCCGCCGCCGACACAAGCAATGACTTTATGAGGGAGACTGCCTTCTTTTTTCAGCATCTGCTCTTTTGCTTCATCACCAATCATCCGCTGGAACTCACTGACGATTTGGGGATATGGATGAGGTCCTACAACTGAACCGATCATATAGAAATGATCACTACAGTGCTGGACCCAGTAACGAATCGCTTCGTTCGTTGCATCTTTTAATGTGCCGTTTCCGCTTGTGACAGGTATGACTTCAGCGCCAAGGAGCTTCATTCGGAATACATTGAGAGATTGTCTCTCCACATCCTCTTTTCCCATAAATACCGTGCACGATAATCCAAACTTGGCGGCCACCGTTGCAGCTGCTACTCCGTGCTGTCCAGCGCCTGTTTCTGCGATGATGTTTGATTTCCCCATTTTTTTTGCAAGCAGTGCCTGACCAAGTGCATTGTTGATCTTATGAGCACCTGTATGGTTTAAATCTTCTCTTTTTAAATAGATTTTTGCGCCGCCGAGGTATGCAGATAATTGATCAGCATATGTCAGCGCAGTCGGTCTGCCTGAATAGTTTTGCAATAGAGAAAGATATTCTTGCTTAAAGGCTGGGTCTTCTTTTAATTCGTTAAATGCTTGTTCGATTTCTTTGAGTGGCTGCATGAGCGTCTCGGGAACAAATTTCCCTCCGAATTCTCCATATCTGCCAAGCTCATTTGGATATGCGTACATCGTTTAACATCCTTTCTTCAAGCGCTTTGATCTTAGCGCTGCTTTTCTTCCCGTTTTCTTCTATGCCGCTTGAAAGATCGATCGCTTTTGGGCTATAGGCAAGAAGCTCTGGCAGTGTTTCTGGTGTTATTCCGCCGGCAATGATGCATGCTTTCTTCAGTCGTTTTGCTTGCTGATTGTATACAGGTACCGCTTCCCATGTAAAAGCTGTGCCAGAACCGCCTCTCATCCCTTTTACTTTCGCATCAATGAGAAAACCATCGACAAACGGCGCAAATGCCGTCATTTGATCAAGTGTTTCTTTTATATCGGGATCGTGATGAAAGACTTTCCACACTACCGCCCCTGTTTGTTGTTTTATTTCTTTTGCATCCTCTCTTGTTTCATCTCCATGCAGCTGCACGATATCTAAAGGAATATGCTTTGTGATGTCACACACTTTTTGGATTTTTTCATTTACAAATACACCAGTAATCTTTTTCCTGCACTGCGAATCGGTGAGCCATTGTTTCACTTGATCTGGATCGACTTGCCTTTTACTTGGAGCAAAAATAAATCCGATCGCATCTGCTTGAGATTGCGCAATGCATTCTACATCTTCTAGTGAGACCGCCCCGCAATATTTTAAAAAAGGCTTCATCGTGGTCATTCTCCAAATAACGTCTGAACGGCTTTTTCTTGTGAGGGTTCTCTCATTAATGATTCACCTACAAGGACAGCACTCGCTCCATGTTTTTTGACAAAGGTCAGATCATCAAATGTTTGAATACCGCTTTCACTTACTAGCAAGACATCCTTTGGAACAAGTGGTGCAATCTCTTTTGTTTGCTCAACTGTTGTTTTAAATGTCTTTAAATTTCGGTTATTCACGCCAATGATTTCGGGGGTGAATAGGTTTAAGATATGTTCCAGTGTATCTGCTGCATGAACTTCGACAAGAATATCTAGTCCTTTTTCCTTCGCTTCAGCATAGAATTCATGCAGCTGTTGCGGTTCAAGTACTTCCCCAATTAATAAAATGGCATCTGCACCGATACGTCTTGACTCTTCTATTTGTATGGAATCGATGATAAAGTCTTTTCTTAAAATTGGACGTGCGACTTTTTCTTTAATTAAGGAAAGATACTCGTTCTTCCCTTGAAAAAATGGTTCATCTGTTAAGACTGATAAGCAATCAGCATTCGATTTTTCGTAGGCTTTTGCTGTTTGCAGAGGATCAAAATTTGGCTGAATGATTCCTTTGGAAGGAGAAGCCTTTTTCACCTCAGCAATCAGCCCAATCGAGCGGTGAGGGTTCATGAGTGCTTCTTTAAATGATCGTCTTTCAAAGTGTCCATCCACAGGTAACTGCAACGTTTGGATATGTTCTTTTTTACGTGCAATGATTTGATTAAGCATAGATCTCTTCCTCTTTCGTTTTTTGTTTTAAACGAGCCAATTGTTCTTTGGCTGCTCCGTTTTTAATCGTTTCTAATGCTTTTAATGTTCCTGCCATGAGGCTTTCTGACTTGCCTGCGACATATAAAGCCGCCCCGGCATTCAGAGCTGTAATATGAAGCGGCGCCCCTCCTGTTTGATGATTCAATATATTCTGAATCAATTTCGCACTCTCTTCCGGTGATTGGACCTGAATATCTGATAAGTATCCTTTTTCCAGTCCAAAGTCTTCTGGGTTTAGCGTATATTCTGTCATGGCACCTTTTTTGAGTTCAATCACATATGAATTGGCTGTAATCGTTAGTTCATCCAGCCCGTCTTCCCCGCATACAAACAGGACATGCTCTGGCTCTAATGGGGCAAGGGCTTCTGCCATTAATTTTGCCTTTTCCTTTGCATACACACCGATGATTTGCTTTTTGGCTTGCATCGGGTGGCAAAGCGGTCCTAATAGATTAAATACCGTCCGGAAGCCAAGCTGCTTGCGGACTGCTGCTACTTGTTTCATAGATGAATGGTACAGTGGTGCAAATAAAAAGCCCATGTTTTTCTCTTGTATTTGCCTTCTTGTTTCTTCTGGAGTGGATTGAATGTGAATCCCAAGACACTCTAGCACGTCGGCACTTCCGCTTTTTGAAGAGACTGAACGATTTCCGTGTTTTGCGATTTTAGCACCAGCGGCGGAAGCTACAATAGCAGCTGCAGTTGATATATTAAATGTGGAGAGTCCATCGCCTCCTGTGCCGCATGTGTCAACGACATCAAGCGATCTTTCCGCTGGTTCTGCTTTTTGCCGCATGGCCCTCACGAAGCCTGTCATTTCTTCAGCTGTTTCTCCTCTATGCGCTAAAATCGATAGACTTGCAGCGACTTCAGCATCTGTTAAAGAGCCGCTCATCATATCATGCATTAGTCTATGTGCTTCATTTTCTGATAGGAAGCCTCCGTTAACAAGAGCTGATAGTCGCTGATTCATCCTGCACACTCTCCTTTTCTGAAAAAATATGTTCAGCAAGCTGAATGGCCCTCAGAAGCGCTCCTGCCTTGTTACATGTCTCTTCCCATTCATTTTCTGGCACAGAATCTGCGACAATGCCAGCACCTGCTTGTATGGAAGCGATCTGATTTTTGACGCTCATGGTACGAATGGTAATACAAGAATCGATATTACCGTCGAACCCAATATAGGCAATACAGCCGCCATACGTTTCCCTTGGCTCAGGCTCCATTTCATTTAATAATTGCATCGCTCTTATTTTCGGTGCCCCTGTTAATGTGCCTGCTGGAAATGCGGACATGAGTGCATCAACTGGGTGTGTATCCTGCTTTAGCTTCCCTGTCACAATGGAGATGATGTGCATGACATGTGAAAAGTTCACAACTTTTGTAAAGGTCGGTACGGACACGCTGCCGTATTCTGCTACGCGGCCGACATCATTTCTGGCTAGATCTACTAACATGTAATGTTCTGCTTTTTCTTTCTCATCTTCTAGCAGCTCTCTTGCCAGTGCGGCATCCTCTTCTTTTGTTGCTCCTCTTTTTCTAGTGCCTGCAATAGGATGAATTTCTAGGTGCCTATTTTTGGCATGAATTAATCGTTCTGGTGAGCTTCCGACTAAATCACGGTCTTTTAATTTCATAAAATACATGTATGGAGATGGATTCACAATGCGAAGCACACGGTATAATTCAAATGAACTCACTGACACTGGGATATCAAAGCGCTGTGAGAGTACGCCTTGAAAAATATCACCCGCTCGAATGTATTTTTTTATTTTTTCTACGTCCTTTAGAAATTGTGTTTTTTCATAGGTTGATGTCACATGTTCAAAGGACGGTGATTCGTTCATATTCCCTGATAAAATCAGTTCTTTCATATCGACCTTTGTATGGAGCTTGTGAATCATCTGTTCAAGCCGCTTTTGATTTTCTTTGTAAGCTCGTATTTTTTCGTCTTCTGTTTCATTTCCGGTTAGCTGGGTGTATTGGATAAAATGAACATGATTCGTTTCATGATCAAAGGCAATCATCGTTTGGCAGACAAATAGTGTACAATTGTCTGTCGTTGGGGCGCTTAGATGCGGCCTGACAGATGGTTCAATGCTTGGAATAAGATCGTAACTTAAGTACCCAACTGCCCCGCCTGTAAACGGGATGTCAACGTCTGGTGTCTTGATTTGATATTGCTCTTTCATCCAGTCTAATAAGTCTTTCAGTTCTTGTTTTTTCATGACCTCCTGCCCTGCCGCGTCACGTGCAATATATTCGTTTTGATCATCATGTAAGGTTAAAAAAGGATGTAATCCGATGAAGGAATATCTCGACCAGCTAGAAGACTCATCTTTGCTTTCTAGTAGATACACAATATCTGCCTTGAGTTTTTCGACAATTTGAATCGGTGAGAGCGTATCAACTGTAATGGTTTCAACAATCGGGATCGTTTTGTGGGACTCGCTGTCCCTTAAAAATCGGGTCAAATTTGATTGGGAATTCATAAGCACACTCCTTAAATGGGATTAAGGAGAATGAGGGGACATATAGAGGGTTTGTATGAGTATACGAAATAAGCCTAAAAGAGGGGTGCTCTTTTAGGCAGTATGATGAAATAGACGTATCGTATCTCTGCTCAACTCTACTCATCTCAACTACCCTAGTCTCATTCTCATCTTCTCTAAACTTGCAATGCCGTTTACACCTGTGTGTAAACTTCGGCTGTTCATATCGTATTATAATTCCTTGTTTTTTGTCAACTGTAAATCAGGGCGAAGCGTCACAGCTTCTTCCAAGTACACATGCTGCACATCTTCCTGCTTTGTGTCTGTTTGGACCGTCATTAACACACGAATACAATGTTTTAAACCGCCTTGAATGTCCAGCTCCTGCATACAAGTAACAGGCACATACGTCCACCCTTCAAACTGACGAAGGGCTTTTGCTGGAAAAACGGAGTGAATATCTTGTGTAGCTGAAATTAAGATCTGCACGACACGTTCTGGATCTACTTGATTTCTTGAAATAATCGCTTCTAGCAGCTGTTTCGTTTTGTTTAACACTTCTGTTTCTGTATCTTCTGTCACAGTTGTAGCCCCACGTATCCCGCGAAACATCATAGACATCCCTCCTCCCGTTTCCATTCTTCGAGCCATTGATGCAGATCATCTTTTGTGAAAGACTGCAAGACAGCATCTCCAACCTGTTTTAATAAAACAAATTGAACGGTCCCGCCTCTTGCCTTTTTATCACCAATCATCCGGTCAACAAATGTTTTCGTGGAAATATCTTGAGTGACTTGTACCGGAAATCCGAGTTCTTTCATCCACTCTTTTAGTTCCGTCCGATTGAGGCTGAGTCCCAGCTTCTTTTCGCTCACATATAGCGCAAACTGCATGCCGATTGCAATAGCATCTCCGTGCGTAATAACGCCGTATCCATACTCTGCTTCTATGGCATGCCCAAGTGTATGACCTAAATTCAAAAATGCACGCACGCCTTGTTCTCTTTCGTCTTTTTGAACAATCGACGCTTTGACCTCAATCCCTTGATACAGCATATGTGCCAGCTCGCTCTTTGAACATTCCGCCAAAGAACGAATAGACATCAGCTCTGATAAAAAGTCTTCACTTGAAATGAGGGCATGTTTGATGACCTCAGCAAAGCCTGACCTCATTTCAGTTTGAGATAGTGTCTCAAGCATGCTCGTATCATAGATCACGGCTTTCGGCTGATGAAAGGCACCGATTAAATTTTTACCGAGCGGGTGGTTAATCCCCGTTTTCCCGCCAACTGCACTGTCATGTGCCAGTAGTGTCGTCGGAACTTGAATAAAATCAATGCCTCTCATATAACTAGCAGCAACAAAGCCAGCCAAATCGCCAATTACGCCGCCTCCAAGCGCAATGATGCACGAGGAGCGATCTAGCTGAAACTGAATGGCCTTCGTATGAATATGCTCAAACTCAGCAAAAGATTTCGACTGCTCTCCGCTTGGCACAACCACTTTATGCACAGACCACTTCTGCTTAAGTAATCGAACCATTTCATCACCGTAAATGGCATCAACCGCTGTATCTGTCACGATTAAGAGCTTCGTATAGGAATGCCCCGTGGAAGTCATCAAGTCGACGATATTGCGTTTAATCCCATCACCGATGTATACAGGATAAGTGGCTGAAGACGTCTTAACTTCCAGTGTTTTCATTAAAATTCCCTCTGAAGCTGGCGCATTTTTTCAACATTTTCTTTAATGCGGTCAATTTGATCAAGGCCAAACTGCTCCACTACAGCATTGGCGATTTCCCAAGCCACGACTGCTTCTGCGACAACACTTGCGGCAGGAACAGCACAGCTGTCAGAACGCTCAATGCTTGCAGAGAAAGGTTCTTTTGTTTCAATGTCAACGCTTTGAAGCGGTTTGTAAAGCGTTGGGATTGGTTTCATGACCCCTCTTACGACAATTGGCATACCAGTTGACATTCCGCCTTCAAGACCACCTAAGCGATTTGTTTTTCTCGTATAGCCCTTTTCTTCATCCCAGATGATTTCATCATGGACCTCACTACCATTTTTAGAAGCCGCCTCGAAGCCGATACCAAATTCGACCCCTTTAAAAGCATTGATACTCAGAACAGCACCTGCAAGCTTGCTGTCTAATTTGCGGTCATAGTGAACATAGCTTCCGACTCCAACCGGCATTCCTTCAACGATGACTTCCACAATTCCGCCAATTGAATCACCGTTTTTCTTCGCTTCATCAATGGCATCCATCATTTTTTGACCTGCTTCACTGTCGTAGCAGCGAACAGGTGACTCTTCCGTTACCTTTTGCAAATCTTCAATTGATTCATATGCCGTTTGAGCTGCTTTCACTCCGCCAATTTCAAGAACGTGGCCAGCTACCTTGATTCCTAAATGAGCCAAGATTTGTTTAGCGACTGCGCCTGCTGCTACGCGCACGGTTGTCTCACGGGCTGATGAACGCTCTAATACATTTCGCATATCACGATGTCCATATTTAATCGCACCATTTAAATCCGCATGTCCTGGTCTAGGGCGTGAAATTTGACGCTTCATTTCACTCTCTTCTTCTTCTGTGATCGGCTCTGCCCCCATCACTTTTGTCCAATGCTTCCAGTCGTTGTTTTCAACGACAAGTGCAATAGGAGAACCTAATGTTTTCCCGTGACGAACACCACTTAACACTTTCGCTTGGTCTTTTTCAATCTGCATTCTTCTGCCGCGGCCGTGACCTTTTTGTCTTCTAGCCAATTCATAGTTGATGTCATCCTGCTCTATGCAAAGTCCCGCTGGAACGCCTTCAATAATTGTGGTCAATTGTGGTCCATGTGATTCACCTGCTGTTAAGTATCTCATGACTTGATCTCCCTTCATCGCATTAACGCTTTTAAGTAAAACTATGATAACACACTTACTACTAAAAAGTCAGCTACAACCCCTTCTTTTGATAAAAGAAAGTATCAGCTGATGTGAGTCCAAACTTTTCTGGATGAAAAATTTGTTCAGTTGAACCAACAAATAATACGCCATTTGGTTTTAAACTGCTGCTCATTTTCCTGTAAATCTCTTCTTTTGCCTCTTCTGTAAAGTAGATAAGGACATTTCGGCACACGATAAGATCAAGCTGTTTTTCATAAGGATCTGCTAAAAGGTTGTGTTTTTTAAATTGAATGTGCTTTCGCACCTCATCCTTCACAGTGTAAAATGAAGAATCTTCTTTTGTGAAATATTTTTGCTTGATTTGATCTGGTACCTCTTGCAGTGATCGTTCATGATATTTTCCTTTTTGAGCTGATTGCAGCACTTTATCATCAATATCAGTTGCAATAATTTGGAAGTCCTTCACAAGCGGATGGCTTGATAGCAGCATTGAGAGTGTATACGGCTCCTCTCCTGTCGAACATGCTGCACTCCATATTTTTAGGGTCCCGCTGTTTTTCAAAAGCAGCGGAAGAATTTTTTGATCAAGCACTTCCCAGCGCTGATAGTTTCGGTAAAATTCTGACACATTGATCGTCATTCGATCCATCGTCTCGTCTAATAGTGCTCTATCCTTTTCAAGGGCAGACGCGAACGCTTCAAAATCTCTATATCCTTTTTTATCATATAGTGACGTTAATCTTCGTTTCATTTGTGCTTCTTTATATAAATTCAGATCCACCCCGGTTAGCTTTTTCCATTTTCCGACAAACACTTGATATTGATCCATCAAAGTCCTCTCCTGTCTCATCTATCTTTGTCCTAGTATAGCTGTTTTTATCGAAAATTTGTATCTTCTCATGCGAAATTTCGTGTAGAAATATTCATATAAAAAAGCCAAGGTGCTCATTTGATGAACACCTTGGCTTGAATTTTAATAAATCCAGCTTGAGATGGTTTGATTCCAGTTTGTGAGTTCTTCTTGTTTGAAGAATAAGTTGATTTCTCTTTCAGCACTTTCTGGTGAGTCTGAGCCATGGATAATGTTTTTTCCAACCGTCAATCCATAGTCTCCTCTTATTGTGCCCGGAAGCGCTTCCTTCGGGTTTGTTTTGCCGATAATCTGTCTTGTGACATCTACTACCTGCTCACCTTGCCATACCATTGCAAATACTGGTCCTGACGTAATAAAGTCAACCAATTCCCCGAAGAATGGTTTTTCTTTATGCTCACCGTAATGTGTTTCTGCTACTTCTTTTGGAATGCTCATTAGCTTTGCACCAACAAGCTGAAGCCCTTTTTTTTCGAATCTTGACACAATTTCACCGATTAATTGTCTTTCCACACCATCAGGTTTGACCATAAGAAATGTTTTGTCCATATACGTTCTCCACCCCGTCGTTTATGTATGTATAGGCTTACATTGTTACAAAGTGATCGTATCATTTTTTTATATAATAATCAATTTTTGACAAAAAATTTCACAAAAAAACCAATCAACAATATGTTGATTAGAATTTTCGTTTTCCAATATATTTGGCAATGGAAGCGAGTGACGTTTTCGCTCGTCCTCGAGGAAGTTTGTCTAGCTGTTCGAATGCCTTTTTCAAATACATTTCACTCACTCGAATCGAGCGGTCGATCGCATCTGTTTGTTTGAGGTGTTCAATCACAGGTTTTAGCTGGGTTTCCGTTGTTTCACTATTAATCAGCTTTAATTGTCCTTCGAGTGTAGGATTCTTCAGTGCATATAAGACCGGGAGTGTGACATTTCCTTGTAAAAGGTCTCCTCCAACAGGCTTACCAAGCTCTTCTTCAGTTGATGTGAAATCAAGCACATCATCAATGATCTGATAGGACATACCGACATAGTAGCCAAACCAGTAAAGGGCTTTATGTGTTTTCTCATCTGTACCTGCTGCTATCGCACCTAACTGACAGCTGCCTGCAATGAGCAAGGCTGTTTTTCGTTTGATTCTTCTTAGATATGTACGTAGGTTTTGATCCATATTGTATTTGTCTTTCACTTGCTCGATTTCACCAAGACAGAGCTCGACGACCATCTTTGACAAAATTTCATGCGCCATTGGGTGATTGATCTTTGTCATATACTCAAGAGATCTTGCAAACATATAATCTCCTGTGTACATGGCAATTCGATTGTCCCATTTTGCCTTAATCGTTGGCTTGCCTCTTCTCAGCTCTGCATCATCAATAACATCATCGTGAACGAGCGATGCCATATGAATGAGCTCAAGCGCAACGGCAACATATTTAATTTTATTAATGTCATAGTCGCCAAACATGCCTGAAAGGAGAACAAAAACGGGGCGGATTCGTTTTCCGCCCGCTTGCAGCAAATGAAGACCCGCTTCACTTAATAATGCATAATCAGAGCGAACTGTTTGTTCAAGCTCTTTTTCAATAATATCGATATCATGATTTAAAAAAGAGATCATTGCTTTTAGTTTCATTATTTTCACCCAAATATCGTTTATTCAAAGCTTCTTTCCGATATGTGTTGCTGCTACACCGCCTGTAAATGGATGATACGAGACATCAGACAGACCCGCCTCTTCGAAAAGAGCCGCCAGTTCTTTCATGCCAGGGAACGCTTTGGCTGATTCTTGAAGCCATGAATACTCCTGATAGCTTTTGGCAAACAGTTTACCAAAGAGCGGCATGATGTATTTGAAATAGACATAGTAGCCTTGTTTAAACCCAATCATTTCAGGTTGTGATGTCTCTAGACAGACAACCATTCCACCAGGCTTCACGACTCTTGTCATTTCTTTTAGCACTGTTAAGTAATCAGGGACGTTCCGCAGGCCAAAACCGATCGTGACATAATCAAATGTGTTGTCCTCAAAAGGAAGCTCCATCGCATTGCCGTGAAGCAATTCAATTTGATTATAGCCCCCAGTCTTCACCTTCGTTTCTCCAACACTCAGCATATTTTTACTAAAATCAAGGCCTTTGACTTCGCCTTTGTCTCCAACAGCATCAGCAAGCGCAATGGTCCAATCGGCTGTTCCGCAGCATACGTCTAATGCTTTGGCTCCTTTTTGAACATTCATCAGTTTCATTGTTTTATCGCGCCACTTTTTATGCTGCTTAAAGCTGATGACGGAGTTCATTTGATCATAGTTTTTATAAATTTTTTCAAATACACCGTGTACTCGCTGTTCTTTTGATTGCTGCATGACTTACCCTTCTTCCACTTTCTGATGATACGCAGGTTCATTTTTCATATGATCCAGGCGATTTAATAGCTCTTTTTGAACGACCGGAGATGAAACAAGATGCTCCTTGATGGATCGTTTGGCCTTTTCATAGCCTTCATTCTCAAAGTTGTCAAAACATGTATAGGCGTCCGTATAGCTATCGTTCAAAAAAAGTTTTAAATGTTTGTCATCTTCTGCTTGTTTCATGAAACGCTTATAAACAAGGAAACGACTTGCAATCTCATTCCAATGCGTTAATTGAAAATGCTCAGAAACCCTTTGGAATAACGCAGACTCAACCGTTGCTACACTTTTGTAAAAGTGCGCTGCATCTTGAATGGATCGATCATACAGTCTAATTTTATGTTCATTGATTTCTTTGATCGCCGTTGCGAGCGTGCGAATCATGTAGATGTCTTTCATGTCAGAGAGAAGAGAATAATAGAGACCGCTGAAATAGTCTCCTGCCAGGATCGTCAGCTGACGATTTTTGAATTCGTCTTGTTTGATCGCTGCAGCAGTTGTGACTTCATCATGGGTATCAAGGGCAATTTGCACAAGCATCGCCGTTAAAATATAATTTTCTTTTTTCTCTGCATCAATTTGAGCTTCATCAAACATTGCATGAAAAAGAAGGAGCTTATCTTCATCGATGAGTGGCGCACGTAAATGTTTCGCCAAATAAGGATGAGAAAGCTTTTTATTTAATTTTATATTTAGATTAGATAAAATTCCGTAGATGTCTTGCAAAGATATCACCCTTGTCCCAAAAATTACAGTTTCATATGTAGCCCTGCACATTGTATAGAGATTTATTATACCATATCAGCTCTCACTTTTATGCTATCAAGTGCACTCAAGTATTTATTTCTTTGCTTCGCTTTGAATTTCCCCGAAGCTTGTTTGAATGACAGCATCGCCTCTTACTTTGATCGCTGACGTATGCTCAGTAAATTGTGCAATGATGACTTCACCTTTATCGAGCTTTTCGGAATGGTGAAATCTTGTATCAGAGCCTCTAGTTAGGCCGATGACATTTACACCATTTTCATTGGCTTTAATCACTACAAAATCAGATGCTTTATTTTCACTCAATCTGTTCACCTTCCATCTATCTATTGAATTAGTCGTTTTTAATAAAGGAAAGTACTTCTGCTCTTGCCGCTGCATCATTTGCAAATGTACCGCGTACTGCTGAAGTCACTGTTTTTGCGCCTGGCTTTTTCACTCCGCGCATCGTCATACACATATGCTCTGCTTCAACGACAATCATCACGCCATGCGGATTGAGTGTTTCCACCATACTATCTGCAATGGTTGATGTGATGCGTTCCTGAAGCTGCGGGCGTTTGGCAACAGCCTCTACAGCTCTTGCAAGTTTGCTAAGTCCTGTCACTTTTCCGCCGCGCGGAATATAAGCGACATGCGCTTTTCCGTAAAAAGGTACAAGGTGGTGTTCACACATTGAATGGAAAGCAATATCTTTTACAAGAACGAGTTCTTCGTGGTCTTCACCAAAAATGGTTTTAAAATGTTCTTTTGGATCTTCATTTAATCCCGAGAACACTTCTTCATACATTTTTGCTACTCGTTTAGGGGTATCAAGAAGTCCTTCACGATCTGGATCTTCTCCGATGGCTTTTAATATATCGCGTACTGCGTGTTCGATTAGTTCTTTATTTATTTCACTCATGTATTATATCCTCCAAAGGCGATTACATTTCAATCAGATTCTAGCACACTTCAGATCCTAAAAGCAAAGGAGAGCGTTCTAAACGAACCTTTTGATTCAAAAGGAAAAGCCCCTTATGAAAGGGGCTTTTCTAGACCAGTGTGAAACTGTATATGTATAACTCCTGCAATAGGATCATTACACATAACGATTATTTACCTGCCACCGCGTCTTTAAGTGCTTTACCTGGTTTGAAAGCAGGTACTTTGCTTGCAGGGATTTCGATCTCTGCACCAGTTTGTGGGTTACGTCCTTTACGAGCTGAACGCTCACGTACTTCAAAGTTACCAAAACCGATAAGTTGGATTTTGTCACCATTTTTAAGTGCATCTAAAATTGTATCAAAAACAGAATCAACTGCTTTTGTCGCGTCTTTTTTAGATAACTCGCTTGCTTCAGCAACCGCGTTAATAAGTTCTGTCTTGTTCATGCCTTTCACCTCCTCCCAAAAATATGCATTCAGTAGATTGTTATCATTTCTTCACAATTCATCTTCTTTCTATACACTTTTTTCGAAAAAAAGAGCGTCTAGAAAGCGGTATACATGGCTTTTCATTAGAAAACAACTCTTTGAAGGAATGTTTGTCCAACAAAGTGAAGATTTTCTGTAAGTAGATTAACACATATGAAATACCATATCAAGCATTTTAAAGGGAAGAATCCTTATTCGTCAAGGATTAAGGGCACTTTTACGAACGAATATTCCTAATTTCAGCCTGAATCTGACTAATCTTTATACAATTGTCTTTTTATGACTCATTCCTTACGCAAAAAAAGACCCCTGTCAATGAGAGGTCTCACATGCTATAGAATAATCGCGATCAAACCGCC
The DNA here is from genome assembly GCF_038593215.1 of Bacillus sp. FSL W8-0920. Lineage (NCBI taxonomy): Bacteria > Bacillati > Bacillota > Bacilli > Caryophanales > Bacillaceae > Bacillus > Bacillus sp. FSL W8-0920. The sequence goes on from NZ_CP151974.1 coordinate 2,113,619, forward strand.
TGATCCTTCGTTGATGATTCTTTCAAGTGTTTCTTTCAGTTTATATCTTGCATTTTCTGGCATCAGTGACAGCTTTGCTTGAATGCCTTCTCTGACAAGGGAGCTGAGTGAGCGCCCAAATATATCTGAATTCCAAATCGAAAGCGGATCATCTTCAAAGTCTTGCATTAAGTAGCGGACGAGCTCTTCACTTTGTTTCTCTGTTCCGATAATCGGTGCAAATTCACTTTCTACATCTACCTTAATCATATGAATAGATGGCGCAACCGCCTTTAGTCTTACGCCAAATCTCGAGCCCTGCCTAATGATTTCTGGCTCATCTAAACTCATATCTGACAAGGCCGGGGCCGCAATTCCGTATCCCGTCTGCTTCACCATTTTTAAGGCATCTGATACTTGATCATATTCTGTCTTCGCATGCGCAAAATCTTGCATGAGCTCTAGAAGATGGTCTTTCCCTCTAATTTCTACACCAACCACTTCTTTTAGAATATGATCATATAGATCATCTGGGGCGTACAGGTCAATCTCCGCAATCCCTTGACCCATTTCAATCCCTGCTAAGCCCGCTCTTTCAATAAAGTCAAATTCACTGAACTGGCCAACAACACGGTCAACATCTCTTAATCTTTTAATATCCTTTACGGTTTCCTTCACTGAGTCCTGATAGCTTTCTCTCAGCCAATGATCTTCTTTCAGCACCATGACCCAGCTTGGCAGGTTCACATTCACCTCTAGGACTGGGAATTCATATAATGCTTCACGAAGCACACTAAGGACGTCTTGCTCTCTCATACTTTCTACACTCATGGAGAGTACTGGAATATCATATTTTTGGCTCAGTTCCTGCCGCAGCGCTTCTGTTTCAGGATGATAGGGTCTCACAGAGTTGATCACCATAATAAACGGCTTTCCTACCTCTTTGAGTTCATCAATCACACGTTCTTCAGATTCAATATAATCATGTCTTGGAATTTCTCCAATAGAACCATCCGTTGTAATCACAACACCGATGGTTGAATGCTCTTGAATGACCTTGCGTGTGCCAATTTCCGCTGCTTCATGGAACGGAATTGGCTCTTCATACCACGGCGTGTTGATCATTCTTGGACCATTTTCATCTTCATACCCGCGCGCACCAGGGACTGTGTATCCTACACAATCTACAAGCCTGATGTTGACATCAAGACCGTCACTCACATGAATCGATGCCGCTTGATTCGGTACAAATTTTGGCTCAGTGGTCATAATGGTTTTTCCTGCTGCGCTTTGCGGCAATTCATCCTGTGCTCTTGCACGATCTGCCTCATTATTGATATTCGGGAGCACCACGAGCTCCATAAACTTTTTAATAAACGTAGATTTCCCTGTACGAACAGCGCCAACGACTCCTAAATATATATCGCCTCCTGTTCGTTCAGCGATATCCTTGAAAATATCGACTTTTTCCAAGTGATCCCCTCCCGGACTTGCTATCCTCGTTTTCAAATAAAATACTCTATTCTTCAATCAAACTTGCTTGAAAGGTGTCTGGACAATATATGTGTATGACGTTGTCCTATTTGAATATGACACCTTTTTTTGTTTTGAGAGTATGTTTAGCCATAAAAAAACCTTTCTCCTCATTTATATGCAGAGGAAAAAGGTTCATTCTTGTTTATGACGTCTTTTTTTCTAAAAAGTCAGGCTCACCTTTTTTGTTGATGGTATATGGGACAGAAAACGCGGGTACAAACGGGGTTTCCTGCCAATAGACATCTTGAATGTTTTCACCTGGTTTCAGCTTTCGTTTCGTATTCTTCAAAATATGAACAAAATCACTGCGGTAATCCACATAGATTTCGCCATTTGATGAAATCAGTAATGGGAGGGAATTCCCTGTCACCGGGCTCATGACCGTAGGCGGCGATTTTAAGCCTAGCTTTTTTTCATTTAACGTATATAAATTGTTTGATACTACTTTGCCGTATGGCGGATATGTATGTTCATCTTGATATATTTTGATTCTAAGCCGTAATTCACTGATGGTTTGCGTCATTTTGACATCAAGCAGTTTCACAGTTGGGTTTTTTTCGACGTCTGTGAGGACATACATATATTCCCCTCCGCCTTCAAAGGATGTAGACGGTACATCGTGTAAATATCTTGGTGACAAGCGCTTAAAGTCGATGACGTACTTTTGATAAATCGGCGTGTCTGCTTCTTTCGTTTCAATCGGCAAAAGACCATTTGTTGCTTTTTGAAATTCCTCAATCGCTGTCTGAACGCTTTGCAGCTGCTCTTCGTACGGCACACGGTTTTCAGTTTTGCGATTTTCTGGATACAGACATCCTGTTAGTAAAATAAGTGCTAACAACGTGACACTGACTTTTGCTTTGATCATCACATTCTTCCTTTTTCTTTATTCATTGACCGGCCCGCTAAATACAACTAAAAACACAATGATACCTGATATCAGCATCAAGCTGTATGCGACGGTCGAGGCTGTTATTTTAAGAAACCGGCTCTTCAGCTTAAATCGACTGAAATAAATGGTTACTACAGCTAAAAACATGAGCCCCATTGAACCAAGTGCAAACCACATCTTGATTAAAGCAAAACTCATCGTGCCTGTCCCCCTTTAAAACGAACAAATTGTAAGCGTTTATATTTCATTCTAAACCAAAAATAAGGTAAATATCAATCATTTTTCCAATCATTCAGAAAAAAGCGCATAAAAAAACTGAAGCAAAGAGGGGGACTCCGCTTCAGTCATTAGGTCGACTATTTTTCCTCATTCTGTAGAGGCAAAGCTCTATTCAAACTTCATTGCTATGTTATGCAAGTCTTCCCCTTCTTGCATCCTCTACATGCCTAAGTTCAGTCTTCCATTTATTTTGTTTGGTTTTCAAACATGTTCACAAGGTCTTCCATTTCATGTGTTTTCACACGTGCCATCAATGATTCGACCGCATCGTCGACCTTTTTCCCTTCAAACAGGACGTGGTAAAGTGCCTCTGTGATCGGCATGCTGACCTTGTATTCTTTGGAGAGCTGATAAGCGCCTTTTGTTGTACGGACGCCTTCGACGACCATCCCCATTTTTTCAAGCACTTCTTCAAGCTTATACCCTTTACCAAGCAGATTTCCGCAGCGCCAGTTACGTGAATGAACACTTGTACATGTCACGATCAAATCTCCAACGCCCGTTAAACCGGCAAATGTCAGAGGATTCCCTCCCATTTTTGTACCGAGACGTGCGATTTCAGCGAGTCCTCTAGTGATGAGCGCCGCTTTTGCATTGTCACCATATCCAAGCCCATCTGTGATCCCTGCCGCAAGAGCAATGATATTTTTCAGTGCGCCGCCAATTTCTACACCAATCACATCAGGGTTTGTATAAACTCTAAAGTTGTTGTTCATGAACAAATCTTGAACAAATTGAGCCGCTTCAATATTTTCTGATGAGACAGTGACAGTTGTCGGGTGACGCAAGCCTACTTCCTCGGCGTGGCTCGGTCCTGATAAGACGACGACAGCTTCTCTTTTCTCATCCGGGACTTCTTGTTCAATCATTTGAGATATTCTCAGAAGTGTATCTGGTTCAATTCCTTTACTTACATGGACAAACGGCACTTTCGACGTAATCAGCTCATTTGCCTGCTTCAACACTTCACGAATGGCCTTTGTTGGCACAGCGACAATAATAGCGTCTGTCCCCTCTAACGCCTGCTTCATGTCTGTCGTCGCCTGAATAGACACCGGCAGTGCGACATTTGGCAAGTAATCATGATTTTCATGTTTCTCATTGATTTGGTCAATGAGCTCTTGTCTATGTCCCCACATGTGTACATCATGATGATTATCAGCTAATACAAGAGCAAGGGCTGTTCCCCAGCTTCCTGCTCCAAGTACTGAAATTTTCTTCATTCTGCTCACCCTTTTTATTTTCTCGCTCTCGCAAATATTTTAATCGGTGTTCCTTCAAAACCAAACGCATCTCGAATGCGATTTTCTAGGAAACGTTCATAAGAAAAGTGCATAAGCTCTGGATCGTTTACAAACACAACAAAGGACGGAGGCTTAATCGCCACCTGTGTCGCATAGTAAATTTTCAGGCGCTGTCCATTATGAGTCGGCGTTGGATTCATTGCTACTGCATCCATGATGATATCGTTCAAAATATTCGTTTGAACGCGCATCGCATGATTTTCACTAGCTGTAATAATGGACGGCATTAACGTATGAATTCTCTTTTTCGTGAGAGCAGACATAAACAAGACAGGAGCATAATCTAGGAATTGAAAATGCTCACGAATGTTTTGCTCAAATTCCTTCATCGTACGCTCATCTTTTTCAACAGCGTCCCATTTGTTCACAACGATTACAACGGCTTTACCAGCTTCGTGTGCATAGCCCGCAATACGTTTATCCTGCTCAATAATGCCTTCTTCACCGTCTAGAACAACAGCGACAACATCAGAACGATCAATGGCTTTTAATGCACGAAGCACACTGTATTTCTCTGTTGTTTCGTATACTTTTCCTTTTTTTCTCATACCTGCTGTATCAACAATGACAAAATCACGCTGATTGTACGTAAACATCGTATCGACAGCATCTCTTGTTGTACCAGCGATGTTGCTGACAATGACGCGGTCTTCTCCGAGCATCGCATTCACTAAAGAAGATTTCCCTACATTCGGGCGACCGATTAAGCAGAACTGGACAACTTGTTCGTCATACTGCGTATCTGGTAAGTTCTTAAAGTGTTCTGCAACAGCATCAAGTAGATCACCAAGACCTAATCCGTGCGTTCCAGAAATCGGATATGGCTCGCCAAACCCTAGTGCATAAAAGTCATACACGTCACTTCTCATTTCAGGGTTGTCCAGTTTATTGACAGCAAGTACAACTGGCTTTTTCGTGCGATATAAAATTTTTGCGACTTCTTCATCCGCTGATGTCACACCATCTCGGCCATTCACCATAAAGATAATGACATCCGCTTCATCCATTGCAATTTCTGCTTGATGGCGAATTTGCGCTAAAAATGGCTCATCTCCAATATCAATTCCACCAGTATCTATTAAGTTAAAGTCATAATTTAACCATTCAGCAGAGCTATAAATACGATCTCTTGTTACACCAGGTGTGTCTTCTACAATCGATATTCTTTCGCCTGCGATTCGATTAAAAATTGTAGATTTTCCAACGTTGGGCCTTCCAACAATGGCTACGACAGGTTTACCCATAGTACCCTTCCTTTCAATCCAGCCGCGATTCAATATGTTCATCATCATGTTTCAACCGGGATTTAAAATTTTCATTCAGTTTTATGAAATAAACCCTTCAAACATGAAGGGTTCAACTTATATATTATATCAATTTTTAATCAGACCACAATGAATAACTTAAAAATGTTTGACAATCAAGTAAAGATCTTCTCCAATTCCGTGTGCAATTCCATCTAAAATGGCCTCTAAATTCATGGCGTACATGTCGAGTTCTTCTTTATTTTCACAGAAAAAAACGGCTGTTCCGCCCATGACCCGCTCTTTATTTGTTGTAGCCACAGCGAGTATAAATTGTTCAATGGTGTTCGCCATGCCCTATTACCTCACTTTCTTTTTTATGAACTCTGTCGGCATTCTGATGGCATTTTCTAAAATGGGTACTTCTTCTAATACACGGACAGCGAGATCTTCACGATACCATTGCGGTAAAATGAACACGCCAAGTGTGCCGTTATTCAAATCACGCTTTGCGAGCGGACAGAGTGATGGTTCACCGGAGTCGCGATACACACCAAGTACATTGGATAAATCAAATAAAATGGCTTGCCGCTGCCCAAGGTTGGCAATCGTTGTGGCTGCGTTGAAATTTTTCGGTGTCAAAATAAAGCCCATCCCATGCTCTAATATGAGCTTTTGCTTTTCGGGCAGTCCGATATTCATGATGTAAATATCGTTCACATAAAGCCCTGCCCCATCAAAGCGAAGCTCTCCTTTTTGTATGTTGACAATATCCTTTAATTGGCTGCCAGACATTAATAGCTTTGCCAAGAAAAAACAAAGAATACCGACCACTGTCCCTATAACGAGCGAGAAGAAAATACAGGCTGTGGTCGTAATCAGTGCCGTGAGAATCGCAATATAATTTCGGCTTTCAAAGGCAATGGCAATGCCTTCTATATATGTACTGCCTCTTGAGACTAGCTCATATGAATCCATTTGAGTTAACGTATTTCTTTCCATATTGCGGACATCTCTGAATTGCGTGGCCGCCAGCGTGAGAAAGGTAATCGCCGTAAATTCCTCCTGAATGAGTGCAGGCATAATGATCGCACCAAGTCCTGAAGCGATAAAACCAAGCGCAATGTGAATCACTTGTCCATGAATATACGTAGGGTATTGCCGGTAATCTGTTCTTAACATATAAAGCCTGGCCGCCATCCCAAAGATGACACCAATAATCACAGGAAACGTATAATCCGTCATGTTGATTTTGCAGCCCCTTTTACTGGTTTTCTTGATGAACGGGCGTTCAAGAGCTTTTCAAGCTGATCGACACCTAATAGGAAGATGGACCCTTGAACAACAAGGGACAGAAAAGAGAGATCTCCTATGACAATCGATGATGTCAGGCGGTGAATTGTGAGCGCATAAAGGGCTTCGCCAAGACATACAGCCATCATCCATAAGGTGACTCGTTCTGTGAAATGATGTCCATATGTCAAAGACATCAAGATCAGCAAGGCAAATACGACCCAATCCACTTTTATTAGCGTGAACCAAACCGGATCATATAATGCAAAAATCATAAAAAAGGCATATGCGCTCACCATAGAACCTAATTGTATGATTCTCATTATTTGATGCCCAGACCGGAATATAACGAAACCCGCACATGCATATAAAAAGGTCATCAAGTACCCCGCATTCAGGCTCATATCAAATATGGATATCATGAAATGACTACATATAATATGGACAAGGACAAAGACGCCTAGCACATTGCGCCATGAGCTTTTTTCCATAATAAATGTCACGATAATCCAAACGAACCATATGGACCAATAATAGTACAAAGCCTCCAACGTCTCATCACCTCAATTACATTATGGGAAAATCCCCAATTTTTAAACGTAAGAGATCGCTTGGGGCATTGTATGAAATAAACAAGAGGTGACACCCTAATGGTTGAGGAGGGATGTATGATGGGAAAAGATAGACAGGAAAAACGCTTAAAGGCATCAAAAAGAGTGGAATCTGACCGTGATCAATCCATTCATTATAAAGGGGCAACAGCATTAGAAGGTCCAGATAGTGCGCGAAAAAGAAATCAATAAAAAAAGGCATGTGATGACCACATGCCTTAGATGTTTATGGGCTAAACTTGCTTTTAGTCCTTTTTCTTATTTGATCTTAAACTATAGTACGTTGTGTCGATGCCTCTTTCTTTGAGCCAATGACTCGTTTCACCTGAAATGACAACTTGGGTTTGTCTCAGCTCTTCAATGGTCTTCACGCCAAGGACTGTCATCATCATCTTCACATCTTCTTGAAGATCTATGATATTCGCGATGAGACCGCTCTCCCCTCCGTCAGTCAGTGATTTTAAGAAAAAGCCAGCTAGACCAGCAGCGGATGCGCCAAGTGCGATTGATTTTGTTACATCAAGGGCGTCTTGTATACCTCCCGAGGCTAAAATCGTTTGATCTGGAAAACTTGTATGTACTTCAGCAAGACTCGCTGCAGTTGGAATCCCCCATTGATCAAAATAATGAAGTGCTTTTTGGCGGCGAAGATTTTCGATCTTAGAAAAGTTCGTACCACCAAATCCGCCTACATCAACGGCCGCAACCCCAGCATGAAATAACTTTTTGGCCGTTTCCTTGCTCATGCCAAATCCAACTTCTTTTACGACAACAGGCACACCAACTGATTCATTGATGGCTGCGATGCGCTCAAGTGCCCCCCTGAAATCACGGTCTCCTTCAGGCATGACAATCTCTTGAATCACATTTAAATGAATCTGGAGCATATTGGCCTCCAGCATCTCAACGGCTTCCTTCGCTTGCTTCATCGTTGCCTCACTGCCTAGGTTCGCAAAGACAATTCCATCTGGATTCACTTTACGAACAACTTCATACGTACGTCTTTCTTCTTTATCTTTCAGTGCAGCCATTTGCGATCCAACTGCCACCGGAATATTGGTTTCCTTCGCTGCGATCGATAAAGAGCGATTAATCTCATAGGTCGATTTTCCGCCTCCGCCAGTCATTGCATTGATAAAAATTGGCGAACCGAAAGTCAGTCCGCCAATTGTTGAATGTGTATCAATTTGTGATGTTGCAAGATCTGGTAAACTGGCGTGAACGAAGGAAACATCTTTTAAACCTGTTGCTGCATGCTGTCCAGTGGACAAGGCATGTTCAATATGCTGCTTCTTTCTTTCTGCTCGCGTCAATTTTGATCACCAAATTATTTTAATTTATTGAGCTTATCTCCGATCAGGTCACCAAGCTGGAATCCACTTGTGTTTTCTTCTTTCGCCTGATATTGACGATAATTCTCTTCGATTTGTTTTTCAGGATTTTCTTCTAAATCACGGATGCTTAGTGAAATGCGTTCTTCATCTTCATTCACATCAAGCACTTTTACTTTCACAGTCTGCCCTTCTTCAAGGACTTCATGCGGCGTACCGATATGTTTATGAGAGATTTGAGAAATATGCACAAGTCCTTCGACGCCTGGCAGAATTTCAACAAATGCACCAAAGCTTACTAGACGTTGGACAGTTCCTTCAAGCACATCACCTTGTTTTACCTTTTCACCAATCTGGCTCCAAGGTCCTGGTAATGTTTCTTTAATAGATAGTGAGATACGTTCGTTATCACGATCAACAGCAAGTACTTTGACCTGGACTTCCTGGCCTTCTTCCACTACGTCAGATGGCTTTTCAACATGCGCATGGGATAGTTGAGAAATGTGAACCAATCCATCAATGCCGCCAATGTCTACAAATGCACCAAAATCAGTAAGGCGTTGCACTTTACCATCAATCACACTGCCTACTTCAAGTTTTTGCAAGAAGTCTTGCTTTTTGTCTAATTGCTCTTGCTCCACTACTGCACGGTGCGAGAGAATCACACGATTTTTTTCGCGGTCAAGTTCGACCACGACAAGTGAGAGTGTTTTACCTTTGTAGTCTGAAAAGTCCTCAACATAGTGCGCTTCTACAAGAGATGCAGGAATAAATCCACGCACACCAATGTCTACGACAAGACCACCTTTTACAACGTCTTTTACTTCAGCTTCAAATACTTCTTTTGTTTCAAACTTTTTCTCTAGGTCTTCCCAAGCGCGGTCTGCATCAACAGCACGTTTCGATAAAATCAAAGCATCGTCTTCGACTTTTGTTACTTTAAGCTCTAATTCGTCGCCATCTTTCACGACATCTGATGCTTTTTCAACGTGAAGACTTGATAATTCACTGATTGGGATGATCCCAGGTTGTTTCACATTGACGATATCTACATTGACATGCTTGTCCTCAACTTTAGAAACAATCCCTTTCACTACATCTCCAACCTCTGGTACCTGAACATCGATTTGATTCATTTCCTCTGTCATTTCGATAACCTCCTTGGTCCAAACCTACACAGCTTAGTTAAAACGACTGGGTGAATATGTGTCTTAAGCATGATGATTGCCAGCCGAGTATGTATTATAGAAACATTCAAATCAACAGAATTGCTTGAATGATCAATAAAAATAGTATTAGTATAAACTTCTAATAAAAGACCTTGTTTGTCAAGAGATAAACCTCTAACTTATAAAAGTTTTCTAAAATTTCTTACAGTTTCTCCACACGGTCTGCTGCATCTAAAATTTTACCTGCTACCTCTTGAATGGTAAGAGAAGTTGTGTCAATCTCAATGGCGTCATCCGCTTTCTTAAGCGGTGAAACTTCGCGCTCAGAGTCAAGCTTGTCACGTCTTGCAATCTCTTCGATCAGCTGATCGTAATTGACATCGTAGCCTTTTTTCTGATTCTCTTCAAAGCGGCGTTTTGCTCTTTCTTCTACAGATGCAAGCAAGAAAATTTTCACTTCGGCATCTGGAAGAACGTGAGTACCTATGTCTCTTCCGTCCATCACGACACCGCCTTTTTTACCAAGCTCTTGCTGCCTGCGGACCATTTCTTCCCGAACAGCTCTGTGCTTTGCGACAACCGATACTTGGTTGCTCACGCGGTCTGTGCGAATCTCTTCTGTCACATCGGTATTGTCTAGATGCACTTTTTGACCCTCGCCTGTTGAGACAAGTTCAATCACCGTTTTCTTTAGTAGTGCATCAAGCGCCTGCTCGTCTTCAAGATCTACACCATGGTGAAGTGCCGCAAGCGTAATCGCGCGGTACATGGCACCTGTATCGATATAAATATATGATTTTTTTGCTGCGACAATTTTTGCCACAGTGCTTTTTCCTGCTGCTGCAGGACCGTCAATTGCGATAGATAATTTCTTTTTCATAATACCTCTCCTTGATTGAATCTCCCTTATGAATTGTAACACGATCACCGGTCAAACGGGGGAATTTTCTATCAATCCTTCTGCTTAAACGTCTCGATCCAATCTTCAATGCTCATGTTATTTACACCCTCGTATTGCACGACTTTTGACAAAAATAGTTCTCCTTTTGTCAAATGAAGTGTGATCTGAACGGCTAATAATAAGACAAGCTGAATGAGCACCGCTTTAAATAGCCATCTTTCCATTGTTTTCATACAAAAAGCCTCCACGCTAGATTCTATTACCTCTAGTATGGAAGCTTTTAACATCCTTTATTCTTATGCTTTTTTCACACGTGTTAAAAGCTGCTGCTGGAAGCAGTACTTCATAATGTGCTGTTGCTGATCATTTGTGATCTCAGAAAACTCCATGATCGCTCTTGTTTTGCCAGTCTGCTCATCTTGATAAACTCGGCTCATCTCTGCAACCGCTTTAATTTTAACAGGCTCTTTCAGCGGAAGTTCAAACTCTGTGATCACTTCTTCGTATTCTTTCAATGAGACACCTTCAGGAACAGCAATTGCTAAGCCGCCAGCACTCATATTGACAATAAACGTGTCAAAGGATTCTTCACCCGTTTGCGTGATCGCGGTTTTGACCATTGTATCGACTCTCAGGTATTCTCTACGCTGAAGCCGAATCATTTCTTCTTTTGGCGGAATGGAAATGACGATCATCGGAATATCTTCTTTCCTCTTGCCGATGACTTCGCTTGTGCATTTGTATGGAATTTGATTTTCATCGAAAAAGAAAACGGTGATTTCTGTTTGCTGGTTTAAATAGATCGTGCGTCCCGTTTCTTTATCAGCTGGATAATTAATGCAAATATCATCGTTATTATTTTCCAAAACTTTCGATTTTGCAGTTTTCACTTCTTTGTTCTCATTGACATATTCAATTGTGATTGCATCCCCTATTTGTAACATTCCTCATCACTCTTTTCATCTGTGAAATCATATCCTCTCCTATATTAAACCATGTATAAAACAAAAGGAAAAGGCTTATTCGCCTTTTCCTCGTTTCCTTTTTTATAGGTCTTTATATATAGGTTCTGCGTTTTTTAGTTTATCTACTCGTTCTTCTTTTCCAGTATCCGCATTAATGAACATTCGGTACGTATCATTTTTTATCGTTCCTAGGAACTCATAGCATAAAACTTCCTCTGACATATCGTTTTGAACAATCGCTACATGAGTATCTTCGATTTTCACATGCTGATTGAGCGTTTTCTTCGCTTCTTTTTGCGAGATTTTAGGTGCTTTGATGTCTCTTGTTTTATGATTCGTTAAATAGTCTTTCGCTGAAAATCCAACCACTTCACCATCGTCTAGTGCGACCTTCATGCGTATACTATCTGGATACAGCAGTACATTTTTTTGAAGAGGTACATAGGTAAATACACCGATATTATCAAATTGTGCACTTTCATCTAAATGGAATGACTCTGCATCAAATCCTTGCTTCTTTAAGAAGCTGAGTGCTTTTTCTGATGCTTGGTTTAAACTGATTTTCTGTTTTTTCACGTCTCGATTTTGAAGAAGGTAGACTGGATGTCCTCCTTTTTCAGTCAAGTCTAAATAGAAATTCGCTTTACTATCAGGATCTGACATCGATAAGCTGTACACATCTCGATTGGTTTTGCTTCCGCTTTTTCTCACCTTAAAATGTTGATTATGATCAGGTGCGAATTGCTGGGCAATGCGTATCGCTTCTTTCTTTGAAATCTTTTTACCCTTTAAATGATTGTAGCCGCGTGTTTCTGCTTCTGTGGACACATTTGTCGGTCCGAGATCGACATCTGCAAATGCATCTGCATTTCTCTCGACTGTTTTCAACCCGTCAATGATGGTGTTATCATTTTTTCGGTCACCATCAGCAAGTGCCATTTCAACATCCATCCATTTTAAATTTTTATTGAGGACGAGGTGCTGCACTTGTCTCAGTTCGTTTTGGATATCAGATGCTTGCTGATATAAGGACGTAATGGTTTTGTGCGTATTTTTGTTTAATGGTTCATCTGATAAGGATTTAACTGATGATTTGTAGCTAAAGTCTCCGACATTCGCCAAAAATTCTTCCGTTTTGTTAAAAGGCATTAATGTGAGCGGAAGCTGACTCACATTGTTATGTGCTTCTGATGACATTCTCCATACATCTGCAAGTGCCGGTGAAATCGACGATTGGCTGTTCATCGCAAGCGTTGCCCCAAGTTGGTCGTGCAGCTGATCCACTTGGTACGTTAAATCGTGGAAGGCCCTCTGATAGTTGTTCTCTGCGTGCAGCAGCACTGCGTCTTTTTCTTGATGCTCTTTATAGCCCCAATAACCTGTTGAGATGACAGCAATTCCTAAAATGGCAATCAATATTCCTCTGATCATTTATTTACACCTCTTTCTATTCGCAGAAAATATGTTTCCCAATTCGTTTAATTTGTGGTCTTCCCCAAATCCATGGACTTGTTGCTGTATCAGGATTAAAGTAATAGACGGCGCTCTCAGACGGGTCCCAGCCGTTAATGGCATCAAACACAGCCTTTTTTGCAGTTTCATTTGGTGACATATAAAATTGACCATCCGCCACAGCTGTAAACGCAAGCGGTTCAAAAATAACTCCTGCGATTGTATTTGGAAAAGTCGGGTTGTTCAAACGGTTTAAGATGACGGCAGCGATCGCCACCTGTCCTTCATACGGCTCGCCCCTTGCTTCACTATAAACCGCTTGTGATAAGAGCTGAATATCATTACTAGAAAAACCACCTGGCATGTTGGCTGCCGTTTGTTTCGGTGTTTGATTTGCTTGCTGATTGCCTGACTGTTTCGCAGACTTTCCAGGTGCTCCGCTTTGACTTTTTTGATTCTCTTTCGCACCTTGAGCAGTCTTTTTTTGTGAGCTTCTTTTCGCAGGAGCTTTTGTTTGCTGATCAAGAGGTTTCCCGCCATAATGGGTAAACTCATTCCCCTTTTGCAGCTGCTGCTGAACAAAGTCTTTATAGTATTTTGTCTTTTGAACTAATAGGCTTTTTGTTTGTTTACCTACAAGTCCGTCGACCTTCTTTACACCATATTGGCTTTGAAAGTTGCGAACGGCCCAGTACGTCCCCCAGCCATATACACCATCAATTTTGCCATTGTAAAAGCCATTGTATTGGAGCCGTGCTTGCAGCTCGACTACATCTTCTCCTGTCGCACCTCGCTGGATGACTTGACTGGTGAAGGCTTCACTTTTTTCAGTTGTCATCAGTGATGTTGCGAGTAGAACGATTGAGAAGATAAGGACGATTTGTTTCACGAAACGAGCTTTGTCCATATTTGATCCTCCTGTACTTTTGATGTTTGAATATATATTTCTTCCAATCCCTATTTTTATACATTCATCACAGGAGAGAAATGGATGAAAAGTCAAAAAAACGCCCTATCAACTGATAAGACGTTTTCTACATTAAATTTTGCACCATTTTCACTGAACGAGCTTTTTTTGCTTTTCGCAGGCCAAACCACCATAAAAAAATCATGAATGGCAGCATGATATATCCCCAATTTTTCATTCCTAACAATATGAAATCATATAGGCCGTGAAAAAGCACAGGAAGCGTTAGAGAAAGGATCAGCCATTTGCGCTGCTCCTTTTTATCAGAGAAGCGGGCTTTGCCGATATAAAATCCCATCACAACACCGAATAAAGCATGACTTGAGACGGGTAATAAAGCACGGGTGAATGCATATTCAACCCCGTGACCGACCAAATAAAGAATATTTTCAAGTGTTGCGAAACCAAGTGAGACACTGGTTCCATATACAATTCCATCATAGTGTTCGTCAAATTGGGCATGCGCATAGACGCTGACCATTAAAATAAACCATTTTAAAGATTCCTCTAAGAAGCCCGACGTCACAAATGAAATCAAGATAGGGTTCGTTGCGATATGCTCCTCTTGAAGGACATATTGAATAAACATGGTTGGAAACACAAGTATAACACCTAGCATAAAAGATCTGATGACCATGTGTACCGGCTCATTGTCGTACTGATCTTTCAAATAAAAATAACTTAAAAGTGCGATGCCGGGAGCTAAACCTGCTGAGATGATTGCGATCATAACCAGACCTCTTTCCCTACATTATCCTTCATTATCGTACCATGATTTACCCTTTTTTTATATGACTCGAGCCCATTTTTATGAAAATATTCTTCTATATAATCCCATTTTATATCAAAAAGAACCGAATCCCTTGGAAGGATCCAGTTCTTTTTTTATGCGTTCATTCTTTTATTAATTTCTTCTGCAATTAGCCCCCCATGAAATCTCCCGTTTTCAATGAAAATTTCATTGGCATTATTTCCAGCTGCAATCACTCCTGCGATGAAAATACCTTCTACGTTTGTCTCCATCGTCTGTTCATCAAATGCTGGGCGGCCTGATTCTTGATCAATTGTCACACCCATTTTTTCTAAGAAAGAATGATCTGGATGATAGCCTGTCATGGCAAAAACATAATCACTTTTCACTCGCTCCGTTTGCTCTTGCTGGTTTGTAAAAATCACTTCTTCTTCTGTAATTTCCTTCACCTGTGCTCCAAACTCCATTCGAATCGTTCCATTTCGCACAAGTGCTTCAAACTCTGGCAAAATCCAAGGTTTGATGCTAGATGAATATTCAGTTCCTCGATAAAGTACAGTGACTCTGCTTCCGCATTTCACAAGTTCTAGCGCAGCATCGACACTTGAGTTTTTCCCGCCGATCACCGTTACATCTTTATCAAAGTATGGGTGTCCTTCTTTAAAATAATGATACACATGTGGAAGGTCTTCCCCTTTGACATTCATATAGTTTGGATGGTCATAGTAGCCAGTAGCAATCACGACATAATCACATGAATAGTCGTCTTTTGATGTGCTCACGGTAAAATGGCCATCTTTTTTCGTCACAGCGGTTACTTTTTCAAAGGCATGCACACGCAGGTTTTTTCGTCTGACTACTTCTCGGTAATAAGAAAGCGCCTGGATACGAACGGGCTTGCGATTTTCAGTAATAAAAGCGACATCACCAATCTCAAGCTTTTCACTTGTACTGAAAAAGGTTTGATGTGTTGGGTAATGATAAATACTGTTAACGACATTCCCCTTTTCAATGACTAGTGCATCAATTCCGATTTGCTGGAATGCGATGGCAGCTGATAATCCGCAAGGGCCGCCTCCTATTATGATCGCTTTTTCTTGTTTCATTTGTTCCACTCCTGTCGTTTCAATGCAATAACAATTGCTAGCTGTTGATGATTTGTTCCCATTCCATAAAAAAATCTCCTATATAAGGATAGGAGATTTTTGGGCGCGATGCAAATAAGCCGCTTAAATCCAGCCTCTGAATCGAGAAGCTTCAGCCATTTTACGTACGCCGACCATATATGCAGCAAGACGCATATCGATGCGGCGGTTTTGCGCCATTTCATAAATATTATTAAATGATTTCACCATCATATCTTCTAAACGAGTTTCGACTTCCTCTTCAGTCCAGTAGAACCCTTGGTTATTCTGCACCCATTCAAAGTAAGAAACCGTTACACCACCCGCACTCGCAAGTACGTCTGGGACAAGCAGTACTCCACGATCTGAAAGAATTTTTGTTCCTTCAAGTGTCGTTGGACCATTCGCTGCTTCTACGACAATTTTAGCTTTAATGTTTGCCGCATTATCTTCAGTGATTTGGTTCTCAATGGCTGCAGGTACTAAGATATCACAATCGAGCTCAAGCAGCTCTTGGTTTGTGATGGTATCGTTAAATAATTTAGTAACGGTTCCAAAGCTGTCACGTCTGTCAAGCAAGTAGTCAATATCAAGACCATCTTCATCGTATAACCCGCCGTAAGCATCTGAAATCCCTACGATTTTCGCTCCGGCATCATACATGAATTTAGCCAAGTAGCTTCCTGCATTTCCGAATCCCTGTACGACAACACGTGCCCCGTTAATGTCAATTCCTTTTTTCTTCGCCGCTTCTTTGATGCAGATCGTCACACCTTTTGCTGTTGCAGTATCACGTCCGTGTGATCCTCCAAGAACAATTGGTTTTCCGGTAATAAATCCTGGCGAGTTAAATTCATCCATTCTAGAATATTCGTCCATCATCCATGCCATAATTTGAGAGTTTGTAAACACATCTGGAGCTGGTACATCTTTTGTTGGACCAACGATTTGACTGATTGCGCGAACATAGCCGCGGCTTAGTTTTTCAAGCTCTCTAAATGACATTTCTCTTGGATCACAGATAATACCGCCTTTTCCTCCGCCATAAGGAAGATCCACAATACCACATTTTAAACTCATCCAAATTGAAAGCGCTTTTACTTCTTTTTCAGTAACGTTCGGGTGGAAACGAATACCGCCTTTTGTCGGTCCAACAGCATCATTGTGCTGCGCGCGGTAACCAGTGAAAATTTTCACTGATCCATCATCCATTCGTACTGGAATTTTCACAGTTAATAGACGAATTGGCTCCTTCAGCAATTCATACACTTCTTGCGGGTACCCTAATTTGTCTAGCGCTTTATGTATGACGGTTTGAGTTGACTTTAAAACATCTAGCTTATCTTCTGCGTTATGAGCGGCGTTTTGATCGGCTGCCATTAAAATAAACCCCCTAGAAATCTTTCATGATCTACTGCTCCCTTTCAAGCAATAGTATACACCTTCGTACTGGTAAAGCAAAGGTAAAAAACGTTTTTTATCAAAATAAAATATCAGCGTTTATAAATATAAAAAGGATATAAAAAAATACTGTTGTTTCATCACAACAGTATTAAATATAATAGAAAAAAGTGATTAAAAATACATTTGAATCGTTTTCACTGCATCATCTTGCATGATCACTTTTCCGTATTCTTTTAGCCGATGAATCGTTAATGTCGTAGGTGAACCGAACTCCGCTAAAATGGAAATGACGGTATCAGCTGATAGTTCTTCAAAATCATCTAGGCTGAGAAAATATTGACCTTCATAATGGTAAACTGTACCCCCTAAAAGTCCAATACGACTTAAACTATGGGACAGTTGAATCACATCTTCAAACGAGGCAAATTGATAGAGCACATGATGACTCTCGTCGAGCTTGACTTGCATCTCAATGTAATCTTCATCAAACTCATCATCATCAGCATCATCCTGCTGACTCTTTGTGACAATGACGACCATCCCCTGCGCCTGAAGTGAAAATACTTCAACAGCAATCGGTCCACTCGCTTCAAAACCGAGCTCCTGATTCGCTTCGTTCATCATGTCTTTAAACAGCTGATGGACTTTGAACGAATCTTTCCAAAGGTCTTCTTTCGTAAGACCCCGGTCTGTCAGGTCATCTAGTGTGAGAAAAATTTTGATTTTATTATAATTCAGACGCTCCAGTCGCATAACGTTCCCTCCTGCCTCTTCTAAACACACATCATACTGTAGTATATGAGATGATGAGTCATAGGTTCTTAATTTTGTATTCAGTTTACACTGTGTCAAGACGGAAGACAAGCATGAAGCTATGCTTACGGTGACTTTTATGGAAAATATTGAGGGCGCAGCCAGTCATCGCGTTTTTACAGGCATTAAATAGATCAGATGCGTTTCCGGTTCTGCCCCGAGACGCATTGGAATCTTTGTTGTTCCATAGCCATTACTAATGAGAAAAAATGCGCCTTTGACCTGACCTGTTCTTCCTTTTTCATACGGACCAAATTTCCCAATTCGAATCTGACCTCCATGTGTATGACCGCTCAAAACAAGGTCGATCCCCTCATCTTCACTCATTAAATGATGTACATCTGGGTTGTGTGATAAGAGAATATTTACGTCATCTTTCACAAACTCAGGTCGTATCGCTTCATAATCCGCCTTTTCAAGCCGAATATCATCGATGCCTCCAATTTTGATTGACTGGCCTTCGAAACCCCACACAGCTGTTTCATTTTGCAGGGTCGTCACATCGTAAGCATGAAGAATCTCTTTAAGCTTTTGCTGGTGCAGCTCGTGATCATTATTTCCCCAAACAAAATAAACGGGCGCAATTCTTGATAAACGTTTCACATTTTCTTCAATTCTGGCGTAGGGTACACCTTTTTCTGCTAAGTCCCCGCCTATCATAATGACATCCGGTTTTTCTTGTGTGACCTCAGCTAATAATGAATCACTAATCAGCCGCCGGTGTGTATCAGAAATAAAGAAAATCACTGCTGGTCGATCTGATTGAAGTGCTTCTATTGTAAAGTAATGCTTTTTGATGTTGTTTTGTTTTGCCGTTTTCACCATTTTTGCCGTTACACACACACCTGTTGTAACAGCCGCAATGGCGGCAGTAAATCCGATGGCATATTTCATCATAAATGGCTCCCTTGCATATGTGTCGTTCATAAGACGCTTGAATGAAAAAAGACGTTTCAACTATTAAAACGTCTTTTTACACATTTATTTACTTTCATAATAGAGATTAATGTCATATTGCTGCTGCATATAGCGAAAAACCGCTTCACGCTCTTTCCACTGGTCTGATTGCGGCCATAAGTCTGTGCTTTTTTGTATAATCTCACATCTAAGGCGATGATATTCATCCTCAGCCTTTTCTTCTTTTTTCTTATAATAATAAGATGCATAAAAAGCAAACACCTCAGCCATTATCCAAAATAGAAAGACCTCATGACTGAGCAGCGTTGCAATCATCGCTTCCGGCTGAAGCGAGCCTCCCTTATTTGCCGTTATCACAAAATAAAACAAAAGAATCGCCAGTGACAAAAGGGCTGTCCATTGCCACCTTCTACACTGCTTGGCAAAGCCCTCATATTTGTGCTTTCTTTTGATCAACGTTTCCATCATTTTCTGTGTCGGCTGATCCATATAGTGGCTGATTGCGTGCAAAGTCATCACATACACCCTGTCCCTTTTTTCTACATATGTATGTGCTTTTTCATTCGTTCATGTCAGGTAATTAGTTTTCCAATGGAATATTGAGTACTTGACCACTGTATACACTGTTCCCATTTAAATGATTGTAGGCTTTTATTTTCTCTTCACCTGATCGGCTTTTGTAATATTTCATCGAGATTCGATACAGGTTTTCCTCTGGGCCAACAGTGTGCTGGACGACACGAACTGGCTTTTCTTCCTGCTTCTTTTTCTCTTCGACTTCTTTTCGTTTTTTCTCTTCTTGCTGTTTTTGGAGGGCTAGCTGCTGCTGCTCACGCTTTTTCGCAGCTGCGGCTTTTTCACGCTCTTCTTTCTCTTTAGCAGCTTTTTCTTTTTTCTTTTGCTCTGCTTTTTCTTTTGATCGCTGCTTTTCTTTTTCTTCATCTTTCTTTTTCTTCTCTTCATCAGACGCATCCGCTTTATCAGCGGTTGCGTCATTTTTTGTTTCGGCTAGTGCTGACGGAACTGGGTCTGTGTCAGCACTTGAGGTTTTATCAATGTAGACATCTTGATTGTTATTATCGTTAATTTCCTTTGAAGTGTAGTAGATCAATAGAAAGAAAACAGTGATGACGATGATTGGAAAAATAATAGCCAATGTCGTAAACAAAGGATTGCGCACTTTTTTCGTACGCTGCTTCTTATATTCATGAAAGTCTTCTCGTGTAGGAAAGTGAGAGTCATCAGAAGGATGTACTTTTTCTTCAAGAATTTCCTCTACATTGTCGTCATGGTTGTTTGTGAGCTGCTCCTTCTTTCTCTGCATTCTCGACATTTCTTCCATGTTCATCCCTCCCCTTATATTTCAAACGAATTTGACAAGCAAAGACTAAGTCAATGACAAAATGTGTCATGACAGGAACAAACAAATTCCCCGTCCACTCGTATAAAAGTCCTAAAAAAATACTAATGGAACCCACGAGGATAAACAAGAGTATTTTTGATAAATAGCGAAAGTGAAGTAGCGCAAACACGATGCTGGCAATCTCAAGTCCAAATTGCTGTTGAACAATTCCGCGAAATAGTATTTCCTCTGAAAAGGCAATGAGAAGTGCTAACCAAACAATATGCGGGATGCTTCGGTTTTTGAACATCTTTTCATTTAAACCACCATCATCATACATATAAGCAGGAAACACCTTCATGACAATTGCATCCACAATAATGACGAGCAAAGCACCGCCAATTCCATATGTCAGAATGCGCATATCACGAATCTGCCAAAGGGCTGTAAATTCCGTCCATTGATCAAACATAAATATGCCTAGTAAAAAAGAAACGATAAGCATGAGCAGCTGCGTGAAATACAGCTGTTCTACGACTTGTCGATCGGTTAATTTTTCAATGATTCGGCGATGTTGTTCAATCAATGCTGCGCCTCTTTTGTCAGATGAAACATACGATCCAGCACAGTCTTCCAGTGTTTCATTTCATTCAGCTCCAATGATTGTTCTTTTTTTTCATAATCAGACAGGTTCAGTCCGCAAGAAGAGCAGCAATGCTTAGAGGACGCGCGCTCTGTTTGATCAAGCTGTTCGTGAAAGTATGATAACAGAGATTGTCTAAAGCAGTCATGATCCATGATCCGCTCTTTAAATTGCCACACTTTTTTTAGCTTTTCTGTTTGTCTGTCCTGCAATATTTCTTTTAGATTCATCAGAATTGCCGGGCGCTGTTCGGACTCATGCATCATGTAATAGTGCGTCAGCATTCTTGCACGCGTCTCCTGAAGCCCTGTTTCCATCAATCGTTCACGTAATTTTTTTTCATCATTTGTCTGCATTTGAGTCAGTTGTGATAAGTAGAAATCAATTTCTGGTTCGTCAAATCCTTCTGTTTGGATCAAGTGTAGCTGAATATCTGCATCCTCTTCTGTATATAAAAGAATGCTCACACTGTTTTTCCCGTCCCTTCCCGCTCTTCCAATCTCTTGCATAAATGCTTCAATCGATTGCGGAGGGCTCATATGAATGACAAACCGGATATTTGCTTTATCGATTCCCATGCCAAAAGCACTCGTACAGCAAATGAGATCAAGCTGACCGCTGATAAATTGCTGCTGAATGAGCATACGATCTCCTGCGTCCATTCCGCCATGATAAAACTCAACACGCTGATTGGTTTTTTGTTTCATACAGAGAGCAAGCTCTTCTGTCATTTGCCGGGTTGGGCAATAAATAATGCCTGGTCCTTGCAAAAAATCCGCAAGCTCAATGGCCCGTTTCTCTTTTGCTTCTTTCGATTCGTGCATTTCTTTGACTAAAGCAATGTTCGGACGGTTGACAGAATGAATATGAAAGTCTGGATGCTGCAATCTTAGCGTTTGCACAGTATCTTTTAGCGTTTGTTTCGTTGCTGTGGCTGTAAGAGCTAAAGCCACAGGATGACCTAACGCTTCTCTCCATTCTCCGAGCTTCGAATATTCAGGACGGAAATCATGCCCCCATTCTGATATACAATGCGCTTCATCGACGACAAACAGACCAATACGCATCGATTTGAGCTGTTCAAGCAGCACTTCTGACATTAATGCCTCAGGTGCGACGAATAGAAATTTATATGATGGCAAATGCCGAATGATATGTCGCCTCTCCTGAAAAGACAATGTGCTATTAAGCGCCGCCACTCGTTTTTCTCCGCGCATTTTCATTCGTTCGACTTGGTCCTCCATAAGCGATAAAAGCGGCGAAATAATCAGAACCAGCCCGTCTGTCATATAACCGGGAATTTGATAGCAAAGTGACTTTCCTCCACCAGTAGGCAGCATGGCAACCGTATCTTTTTGATGCAGTACACTTCGAATAATGTCCTCTTGACCTGCTTTAAATGTATCGTGGCCAAAGTATCGCATGAGCGTCTGATGAAGCTTATCCATTTGCTTTCACCATCCTTGTCAGTGCCAATCGTATTTGAAAATAAGTAAATGGATGCTCGAGTTTTTCTTTAATCAGCTTCATTTTATTTGTTTGCAGTTCTCTGGCTACAGCAAGGATCTCCCGCTGCTCTTTTATACTCACATAGGGATCTATTGAAAAGCTTGGCTCATGTATCGACAGCTCCACGATATGATCTTCAATCGTTGCCTTTTTTAATGAACGAATGTGAGCAATTTGTTCAATATCAAATCCTTTTTGGACAAGCTCAAGTGTTTTGTGAGTAGAAGTTGTTAACACGCGTTTAAATTCAAGGTCACCTACGAGCTTCTGCAAAGTCGGCGCCTCACCTTTTTGGGCAGATTGAATAAAATAATGGAGTACATTCCAAAAAAGCAAGTACACATACCACACATCTTCTTTCATCCACTCCGCCATTTGCTGATACGTACGCCCGATTCGTTCATGTGAGGTCAATGAGTAAACAAAAATCAGTGCCTCTTGATCACTTAGGTTCATTAGGAGTTTTTCTAGTTCATGATGCAGCTCTTCTGAAAGCTTGCTTTTCTGCTGATGCTGTTTCAAAAAAGATTTCGTCCAGCTTTGAACTGAGACATCTCTTTGTATTGGAACATATTGATGTGATCCAGCCATATGGTGAGAAAGCACTTGTACAAGTAAAGAGAGCCTCATCCATAGCATCTTTGCTTTATCGTGGTATTTGGCACCATGAAAATAAGCAGGCATCGGTTTTTCAGAGAAATGCTGGTGTAGCATTTGCTGCCCTGCTTCAGTGATACTCAGTGTCTCATCGTTTTTTCTAATATAGTGCTTCTCTTCAAGCTTTAAAGCAGAACGATTCAGCTGATCCCTCGTAAACCCCGGGTAACAGCCGAAGTACCTGGAAAGCTCAAACAAGCTGGCATCCTGTATGGTTTGAGATGATTTTTTTCCTTTAAAAAGATGGTAGACAGCACTAATGGAGCGTTCGCCGTTCAATTTATATACGCTGTCCATTAACATGACATCCAAATAATGAAGAGTCATTCATCAAAGCACCTGTCTTCCTGACAAAATTCGAATATTTTCTCCCTTTATTTTAACAGATTTCATACAAGAAGAAATGTTTAAACTCAATTTATGGGGGAAAGTTATGAACAAACCCTTATGTGATAAGCATTCTCAATCACTTTACAGTTGAAATGTGAATTTAAAATCATTACAATAAGGTTTGAGGAAATTGTTTTTTATCGGTGAAACTAAAAAGGTTAAACCATGTGTTCCATCGAACTATTTGGGAGGTATTTTTTTAACATGGCAAAATATACAATTGTAGACAAAGACACATGTATTGCTTGCGGCGCATGCGGTGCAGCTGCTCCAGACATTTATGATTATGATGATGAAGGCATTGCATTTGTTACGCTTGACGACAACCAAGGGACTGTAGAAGTTCCAGAAGTACTTGAAGAAGATATGCTTGATGCATTTGAAGGATGTCCAACTGACTCAATCAAAGTTGCGGACGAATCTTTCGAGGGTGACCCACTTAAGCATGAATAGTATAAAAGCCCCTTATGCAGGGGCTTTTTTTATATTAACTATTTTGAAGTCGGCGTTTATTTTCAAACCATGGACGCATTTTCACAAAAATGAAGCTAAATACGATGGTAATGATGATTCCTTTAATAAAGTTAAAAGGTAAAATCCCTGCTGTAATGGTCGTCTTGAGCGCATGATCTGATAGTTCAGGTGCGTTTAAAAACCATGTGTAAGCTGGCAGGAATAAGAAGTAATTTAAAATGCTCATCATCACAGTCATAAGTAATGTACCCATGATCATTGACCAAGCCATTCCTTTTGCTGATTTAATTTTTTTGAACATAAAGGCGACTGGTAAGATGAATAGTGTGCCTGCAATGAAGTTCGCGACTTGCCCAACTGGAACGCCGGACATACTGCCTTGAATGAGATAATGCAGAACATTTTTTAATGCCTCAACGGCAATTCCTGCACCTGGCCCATAAATTAAAATCGCAATAATCGCTGGGATATCGCTGAAATCAATTTTCAAATACGCTGGAAGCCCTGGGAAAGGGAAATCCAATAAGATTAACACGAACGAAATACTGCTAAGCATACTGGTGACGACTAAACGTTTTACTTTACTTTGATTCAATATTCTCTCTCCTTTTCGATCAAATCTTTCGAAAAGAGGATTGTTCAATTTCAGCCACAAAAAAACCGCTCATGAAAACAGGAGCGGGGAATTTAGGCTAGACAAATAAACGTGTGAAAAACCAAGTTTTCAACGTTTACGAACCTCCATCTTCTCCCATCCAGACTATACTGTCGGCTTCGGAATCACACCGAATCCTGCCAAAAAAGGCTCGCGGGCTTAGAGACTATGCTCATCACCGCCGGTAGGGAATTGCACCCTGCCCCGAAGATTGATCATTATTCAATTCGACATCATTATATATGATATATGAGCATTTGTACAGATAAAAATCCTGAGCAATTTCATCAGTTTTAAGAAATCGCAAAAAACTTAAAAATTATAATGACAAATACGAAAAAATTGGTTATCTTTTGTTTAAAGGTGTCCATTCTTTATAAAGACACTAAGAAATGTTCGTGTTTTCTTTTTCGCTTTACTGCTTTAATTTGATTGACACAGCGAAAAGGAATATGGTAAATTATCAGATATTTATGACGTTTATTTTAGGAGGAAATCTTACGATGTTTCGAGTATTAGTCTCAGATAAGATGAGCAATGATGGTCTTTTACCACTTTTAGAATCAGATTTTGTTGAAATTGTCCAAAAAAATGTAACAGAAGCAGAAGATGAATTACACACATTTGATGCCTTACTTGTCAGAAGTGCGACGAAAGTGACCAAAGAGCTTTATGAAAAAATGACTTCATTAAAAATTGTCGGCCGTGCCGGTGTGGGAGTAGACAATATTGATATTGATGAAGCAACCAAGCATGGCGTCATTGTGATCAATGCACCAAACGGTAATACGATCTCCACAGCTGAGCATACATTTGCGATGATCTCTTCACTCATGCGTCATATTCCACAAGCCAACATTTCTGTGAAATCAAAAGAATGGAACAGAGGTGCCTATGTTGGTGCAGAGCTTTATGGAAAATCTCTTGGGATTGTTGGACTTGGCAGAATCGGAAGCGAAATTGCCCAGCGTGCAAGAGCATTTGGCATGACAGTCAACGTATTTGACCCGTTTCTGACAAAGGAACGCGCAGAAAAAATCGGTGTCAATGCCAAGTCACTTGATGAAGTACTCGAAGTATCAGATATCATCACTGTACATACCCCGTTAACAAAAGAAACAAGAGGACTTCTCAATAAAGAAACAATTGCAAAAACGAAAAAAGGCGTTCGCCTAGTGAACTGTGCACGCGGTGGTATTATTGACGAGCGTGACCTTCTTGAAGCGCTTGAAAGCGGCCATGTTGCAGGAGCTGCACTCGATGTATTTGAGGTAGAACCTCCTACTGATAATCCGCTTGTAGACCATCCGCTCGTCATTGCGACTCCGCATCTTGGCGCATCGACGAAGGAAGCACAATTAAATGTAGCGGCGCAAGTATCTGAAGAAGTACTTCAATTTGCAAAAGGACTCCCTGTTATGTCATCTATTAACCTACCAGCGATGACAAAAGACGAGTTCAAAAAAATTCAGCCTTATCATCAGTTTGCAGGAAAGCTCGGACGTCTTGTCTCTCAATCAATGAGAGAACCTGTAAAAGAAGTAGGCATCTCTTACGAAGGCTCTATTTCAAAACTCGAAACATCCTTTATTACAAAAAGTCTTCTGTCAGGCTTTTTAAAAGAGCGTGTTGATTCGACTGTAAATGAAGTCAATGCTGGAATGGTGGCAAAAGAACGCGGCATTAGCTTTAGTGAAAAGATTTCTTCCAGTGAATCTGGTTACGAAAACAGCATTTCTATTGAAGTCAAAGGCGACCTTTCAACCTTTACTCTAAAAGCAACCTATATCCCGCATTTAGGAGAACGCGTTGTTTCCATTAATGGATTTAATATTGATTTTTATCCAGATGGACACCTTGTCTACATCCAGCATACTGATGCACCTGGTGTAATTGGAAAGGTTGGACAAATTTTAGGCGACCACGATGTCAACATTGCGACAATGCAGGTAGGACGTAAAGAAAAAGGCGGCGAAGCCATCATGATGCTTTCTTTCGACAAGCATCTTGAGGACGAAATTGTCAAAGAATTAACCGAAGTGCACGATATACTTTCTGTCCGTCTGATCGACCTATAAAAAATCATGATAAACCTCATGCACATGCATGAGGTTTATTTTTTTGAAACCATTAAACGATCTCCCGTTCGGATGAGATGAGTAGTCAGCTCATTGATCTGTTTCAATTGTTCCACAGTCATCTCATGCGCCTTTGCAATCGACCAAAGGGTATCTCCTTGTTTAATGAGATATGTATTGTTCTCTTGTCCGTTTACATGTAGAGCCGGCTCTTGGAAGCGATCCATTGCAATGATTGTGAGTGGATCTACCGCATCTTCTTTGCTGACTGACCAATGCCCCCTGTGCACCTCAAAATGCAAATGAGTGCCTCTAGACGCCCCTGTGTTGCCGATAATGCCGATCGGCTGTCCTGCTTCTATATGGTCACCCTTTTTAACAAAACGCTCGTGTAAATGTGCATAGACGGTTTCATATCCATTTGGATGCTGGATAAACACAACCTCGCCATATGTAGCAGATACATACGAACGCGAGACCTCACCTTCACTTGCAGCAAAGATGGATTCTCCTTCTGGCGCAGCTATATCTAATCCCATGTGCGAGCCGCCTCTTGTCCCAAACAAATCTGTGACTTCTCCTTTTATCGGCTCCACCCATTCGCTTGTTTCCTGTGCATGAGCAACAGGTGAAAAGATCATCAAAAAACAGCTGGCACATATGAAGCAATACCTTTTCATTAGTGACTCCCCTTCTTTGAGGTTCTTTTTATGACAGCTTAGTATACAGCAAGGAAGCTATTTTCTATACATCAAAAAAGAACGCAATTTCTTGCGTCCTTTAACGGTCTTTTATGACAACTGGATTCGGCAGAGCCGGCACCTCTATCGGTTCTTCTAATTCATACGGACCAACTTGATCTGTTCCCGCCTGTTGAATGGTGACCTCTGTAAAACCAAAATCTTTCGCTGAGAGCAGCAGACCTTCAATGAGTAAAATATGATCATTTGAGTCCGATAATTGCGCTGATGCTCCAAACGTAATGGTCACATGTTTTCCTTTAGACGTCACTTCTTTAATCGGTTCGTCTTTAATTAATGGATTAAGTCCTGCATCGCTTGTACGCTTCATAGCTTCTACCGCATCTTCATACGATGAATAATGCGTTTTTGAAGGCACCAAAAAAGTCCCGCTCTTATTCTCTAAAACATAATAAGCGTGCTTTGTTTGTTTTTCAATCGATATTGTTCCAACGCTTCCATTTGCTCCTAGTTGAAGGTGAGAACCTTTGGCTGTCTTGACTTGCACCTGCTCATATTTGCTCCATTTTAGCGTTTCTTTTACCATATCTTTAAACCTGCTGGCTTCTTTTAACGTATCAAGGGACAAATCACTTTTTAATTGAAAAACAAGTGTATCTCCTTTTTCACGAAGGTCCACCATATCCATATAAGATTGAAGAGGCTTTGTCATTTCAGGCAGCTGCACCTGTTCATATGTGTTCACCATATCCTGCAAATGATCATACTCATCCTCTTTTTCAATGCTAATCGGAACCACTTGAGAGGTCGATTCATCTATGTATGCTATGGTCATAAACTTTTGCTGCTGCTTACGAGACACAACGTGTGAGGGGCCATTAGTCTGTTTGACCGCCTCTAATGTGGCGTTTACCTGACTTTTGTCAGCACTTGAGTCCATTTTCATTTGCTGATGATGATCTTGAGCAGCCGGCTGAAATAAATGAGGAGAAATTAAAAACGCCATAAATAAAACCACAACGGTTGCGACCGCTGGACCGATCCATTTGGCACTTTTCTTTTTCTGCCCGCTTGCCATCAGCATCTGCTGGTATATCTGCTTAGATGAACGGTTGTCCTCCACCTTTGGAAGCTGACTTAGTAACACCTTGATTCGTTCTTCGCTCCAATCGGACCTGTTCGTTTTCATTCACTAGCTCCTCCTTCAAAAGCTCCATATGTTTTCGGAGCACTTTCAGGCCTCGGTGCTGCGTTGTTTTGACTTTGCTTTCCGAGAACTTTAGCGCCTTTGCCGTCTCCATGATTGAGTAGCCCTGGATAAATCTTAAAATGATGACAGCTCGTTGATCAATCGTGCACTGATCAAGTGCGGCATAGATTTCTTTTACATTTTCATCCTGTACAGCTAGTTCGTCTGGGAGCAAGTCTGGGTCCTTTACATCCTGCTTATCCCAATCAAACGTGCCGAGTACCCGTTGTCTAATGGTTTGCTGTTTGCGAAACCAATCAATTGCCACATGCCTCGCAATTGAAAACAGCCATGTTTTCTCGCTGCTTCTTCCTTCAAAAGTTTTATATGAGTGAAGTACCCGGATGTAAACCTCCTGAACGAGATCCTCTGCCTGATTTTTATCTTTAACCATATAAAATAAAAACTGGTACAAATCTTGATGGTACGAATCATATATTTTTTGAAAGGTTTCTTGCATAGGAAACCCCTCCGTTCACTTATTTTTGTCGAGTGACTCTTAAAAAACGTTACATTACAACTTTATGACAAATATATTACAAGTTCGACAATTTGGGAAGGGCTTTTTGTTTAACTTCTCCTTAAAAATATGAAAATAAAAAAACACTTCTTTTTCTTTCGAAAAGAAGTGTTTCTCATGTAACAAGATTCTTCGTCAGGATTAGACGAGTTCCTGCTTTTTTCTCGGAATATAAAAGGTAAAGTGTGTACCAGTACCCGCTTTGCTATGTGCATGAATGGAGCCTTGATGTGCTTCTACGATATTCTTCACAATCGCAAGACCAAGTCCAGTACCAGAACGCCCTCTTGTTCTTGCCTTATCCGCTTTATAGAATCGTTCGAAAATAAATGGCAAATCCTCTTCCGGGATTCCGCTTCCTGAATCTTTCACATCCATTTTCAAACCGCTTTCCACCGATTGAACCGAGAAGTGAACCTCTCCGCCTTCTGGTGTATGACGAATGGCGTTATCAATAAGATTCGTAAACACCTGCTCAATCTTATCCGGATCGAGTACAAAGTACGGTTCATCCACTTGAATGTCATATGTGAGATCAACTTGCTTTTCTTTTGCTATACCAAGAAACTTGCGGTAAATCTTCTCGGTCAGCTCTTCTGTATCTGTTGATTCAAGATTCAGTGTAATATGGCCAGCTTCCATTCTCGCTAGGTCTAGAAGATCGTTCACAAGACGTCCCATTCGAAGTGATTCGTCGTAAATAATTTGCGCAATCTCTTTCTTTTCCTCTTCTGAGCCAGCAATATCATCTACAATTGCCTCACTATATCCTTGCAGCATAGCAATTGGAGTACGAAGTTCATGACTGACATTGGCAATGAAGTCTTTTCTCAGCTTATCAAGTCTTCGTTCCTCTGTCATATCACGAAGGACCGCAACTGCTCCCCTAACGTCCTGCTGATTATAAAGCGGAGACATGAGAAGAACCCAAGTACGTCCTTGCAGTGTGACTTCAATCATTTGCTCTTTTTCCGTGCTGACGGCTGTATGAAACAATTCTCGCGCTTCTGGAGGCAGTTCATCTCCATCTTTGATCTTCATATTTTGCTCGTAATACCATGCCTGCAAGAATCGTTCTGCAGGAGGATTCGTCATGAGGATCGTTCCATCAATATTGATGGTGATGACACCATCAGCCATACTGCTTAAAATATTGGACAAATGCTCTTTTTCTTGATTTAAAGCTGTGATATGAAATTTAAGCTGCTTGCCCATTTGGTTAAAGGCGATGGCCAGTTCTCCAATTTCGTCTTGCGTTAATATAGGAATCTTTGTATCAAATTTCCCTTTCGCCAGATCCTGCGCTCCCTCTTTCATCTTTCTAAGAGGATAGGTGACACGTGTTGATAAGAAGAACGCGAAAATAGTGGTCAGAACAATGGCAATTCCGGCTGCTAGGAAGATATAACGCGTCGTATGTTTTGTTGTTTGCTCTACCGCAAGTAATGATTGAGAAAGAAAGACCATGCCTTTTTTTCCGTTTGCCTCAAATGGAACACCGACAACAATTCGTTCATCCTTATGATTGCCTGCATTTGGTTCTGCACGTTTACTGATTTTTTTACGATCTTTTAGTGCTTGATTCAAATCACCGTCTGCTTCAATTTGTTTCTTTGTAATCGCAGGAAGCTTCCCGTCTTTTTCAGACGAATACCACTCTAGCCCGTCCTCTTGGATAATCGCAATACTCGTCAATTTGTCAGCAAGCTCTGATGTAATCGACCTTGCGAGTGATTGATCGTCATGGCTTTCTAAAATGACCGCCACTTTATTTGCCATTTGCGTTAAATCTGACTTTGCTTCTTCTACATGGTAATTTTCAATGAACTCTAAAAGAAGCACGGTTAAAATAGATAAAACGATGAGGACGAGGAAGAGAATGGTTAACCATAGCTTTCCAACGACACTTTTCCACAGTTTCATTCAGCGCCGACCTCAAATTTGTACCCGACACCCCATACCGTCACGATTTTTTTCGCAGCTTCTGGTGACACTTTATTCAGCTTTTCGCGAAGTCGTTTGACGTGGGTATCGACTGTTCTCAAGTCTCCAAAGAATTCATACTGCCATACTTCTTTTAACAGCTTCTCTCTGTCATAAACCTTATCCGGTGTTTTCGCAAGGAAATATAAAAGCTCATATTCCTTCGGCGTGAGACTGACTTCTTTGCCATCAGCTGTCACTCTATGCGCGTCGTGATCAATTGAAAGATGAGAAAACACAAGGACGTCTTTTGTTGTTGTCCCAGTATTGAGATAAGACGTTTGAGAAGATCTTCTGAGCAATGCTTTCACACGTAAAACAACTTCACGCGGGCTAAAAGGTTTGACGATGTAGTCATCCGTACCTGCTTCAAACCCTTGCACGCGGTTGGCTTCTTCTCCTTTTGCCGTCAGCATAATGATTGGGGTCGCTTTTTTGTCTCGAATTTGATTACACACTTCGATCCCATCTGTACCAGGCATCATTAAATCGAGCAAAATGAGGTCATAATCTGTTTGGAGTCCCTTTTGAATGGCCTCATCTCCATTTTCCGCTTCATCGATTTCATAATTTTCACGTTCTAAATACATTTTTAAAAGGCGGCGAATTCTTGCCTCATCATCTACGACTAATATTTTCGTTTGAGTTGTGTGTTCCATTAGACAATCCTCCTGCTTTCTCCGTTGTTACATTCATTTTAACAAAAAGCCGAATCGATTCATAAAAAGTTGGCCTTTTTCATGTGATTACGCGTAAGAATGAAGCCCTGCAATCACAAGATTGACAAAGATGAGATTAAACATAATGATGGCGAATCCGATGACAGCTAACCAAGCGGACTTTTCGCCATGCCAGCCCCTGGATAAGCGAAGATGAAGGTAGGCTGCATAAAAGAGAAACGTAATCAATGCCCATACTTCCTTCGGGTCCCAGCCCCAGAACCGAGTCCATGCAATTTGCGCCCAGATCATTGCAAAAATGAGCCCGCCTAACGCAA
Organism: Bacillus sp. FSL W8-0920; assembly: GCF_038593215.1. Taxonomy (NCBI): domain Bacteria; kingdom Bacillati; phylum Bacillota; class Bacilli; order Caryophanales; family Bacillaceae; genus Bacillus; species Bacillus sp. FSL W8-0920. The sequence goes on from NZ_CP151974.1 coordinate 2,145,750, forward strand.
ATACAGGGAAACCAATGGAAACAGCTCTGTATCCAATTTCATCGACTAAATCTAGGTTCACCTGCTTCACGAGCGGTTGAAGCAGAGCACTCAGTCGTTTGCGAATGATCAAGCGAATCAGTCCATACAAAATCAGCCCCGTGCCGAATGACCATAACACCGTATTGACCTTTCTTCCTGAAAAAACAGGCGGCAAATCAACAAACGGTTCCAAACGATCTTGCGTCACAAGCTCTCCTTTATGAGGTCCAACTAGAGCTGGCAGCTCATAGACCATCACACTTTCCTCTTTATTTTTATCGACCCAATTAAATTTCGCTTCGTATCCTGTCATTCTAAAGATGGACGTGACTGCGATAAATGCAAGTGTCACAACAATCATAAACATGACAAGCTCTAAACCAAATGTCTTCTTACCTGGTTTTGTTTGATCGACATGCTTTAATAAGAAGATGACACCTGCCACAAAGCTGATCGCTAAAATAGCTTGCCCTAGTGCTGCTGTTGTCACGTGAATATAAAGCCAATTACTTTGTAATGAAGGAATTAGCGGTGATATATCAGATGGGAACATACTTGCATAGGCAATAATCAATAAAGCGATTGGAAGTGTAAATAAACCAAGTACCGACACTTGATACACAAAATATAAAATGATGAATGCGAGCACAAGCATCATGCCAAAAGCCGTTGTGAATTCAAACAAATTACTGACTGGTGCATGACCAGACGCCATCCACCTTGAAATAAAGTAGCCAAATTGACTTAAAAAACCGATGATGGTGAGCGTAATACCGATAAGTGCCGCCTTATTTCTGCGCGGTCCATCAACTTTCTTTTTTCCTTTAATGGCACCACCAAAAAAAGGAACTGCCGCTAAATACAATAGAAAAGCTGCAAATAACAGGTTTTCACTGACTGCTGCCATCTAATCCTTCCCCCTTGCTTTTGCTGATACTTGTTGTATCAGGCAGTTCTTTTTGATCAACTGGCTGTTTGATGCCACTGTCACTTAGGATCACGCCAAGATCAGACTTTAACCCAAACCAGTTTTTGTTTGTGTGTCCTGCCACGAATACTTTTCCATCCTTTGCAGACAGCCAAATTCTTCTATGCTGCCAATACATCCCCTGCACGACACCAATCATGAAGATGATCCCGCCTACGATGAGCACCCCAAGAGTTAAATCTTTTCTCACCGTCAATCCCGTGACGTTTTTCGTTTCCACTCGATCAAACTTCATTTTATATAGGTTATTATCAGAGCCCTCTACTGTCTCTTGAATCGCCACAAAGCTTTTTTCACCTTTAGGCTTTTCAGGAGAAACCATTTCAAACACGAAAGCAGGATTATTCGGATTCCTTGTTTTCGTACTCGGCGTTCCATCATCGTCAAAATAAAAATCAGGGAGATAGCTCATCACTTTGACTTTGTAACCGCTACCAAGATCATATTCTGACTTAGGCTCCAGCAGATTAATCTTCACTGTTCCGAAAGATTTTTCAGTATCTTTACGAATCAGCTGAAAGACCATTTGATCGAGTTCATTTTGTTTAAAATCCACTTGATATAATGAGAAATGATCAAACTTGAGCGGTTCGTTCACTTTAATATCATGTTCTGATACCTGCTTCAGCTTGGGCTTTTCACCAAACACAACTTCCCCTTCACGTTTGTATAAAGTGGCATCGGTTTTATAACTTTTCACTACTTGACCGTCGCCAGCTCTTTCAATCGCATTCTCAAACACTTCTTTTTCATTTCCAGTTTCATAGCGGTCAATTGAAAACGCATTATTTTTCAAAAAATATTGACCATCTGTGCCTGGAATTGGGGCAGTTTCACCCTCTCTAACCCACAGCGTTTCATCCACATACATGCCTGGGACAAACCGGAGCATCGATCCAATGAGAAAGATGATTAATCCAATGTGATTGACGTAAGGGCCCCAGCGTGAAAAGCGGCCTTTTTCCGCTAAAATATGTCCGTTTTCTTCTCGCACGCGGTAACGCTTTTGTTTCATTGCTTTCTTGATGCCTTCATATGTATGCTGATCTAACGTTTTGTCTGTCTCACTGAACAGACGCTGTCTTCTCATAAAGCCTTCTTTTTTAATAACCCCTTGGTTTTTGAGTGCTCGATAAAGAGGAATAACCCGGTCGAGACTGCAAATGACAAGGGAGATTCCGATGGATGCAACTAAAGCTAAAAACCACCAAGAATTATAAAGATCATGGAATCCAAGTGTGTAATACAGCTTGCCAAACGACCCATATTGCTCTTCATAATAGGTGGAAGCAGATGCACCTGGCCGAATAAATCTCTCCTGCGGAAAAATCGTTCCTAATGAGGAAGCAAGCAGTGTGATGACAATCAGCCACACACCCACCTTAACGGAAGAAAAAAAGTTCCATACTTTATCAACAATCGTTTTGTTGTATGTTTGCGAGCGTCTCGCACTGCCGTCATATCTCATATCAAGCAGCTTTGAAGAGTTTTTCTCTTTAGCCGCAATAGGATTCCCGCAGGATTCACATAAAACAGTACCGATTGGATTAATATGTCCACACTCGCATTTTACCTCTTTCATTCTATGACCCCTTTGGTTTAATCAAATTCATATAATCATAGACATTACGTTCTGTCATGGTTCCCTTTATGACTTTGATTACCTTGCCTTCAGGATTAATTAAAAATGTGGTTGGCAGCGGCGTAATATCATATGCCTCTGTCACTTGACGATCCTTGTCCATGGCAACAGGAAAATTCACGCCATAGGACCCCATAAAATTCTTCACGGCAATATTGGATTCTGCAACATTGACTGCAACAATTTCCACACCGCGATCCTTGAACACTTCATATTGATTTGCCATGTAAGGGAATTCTTGTTTACATGGACCACACCAGGTCCCCCAAAAATTAAGAAAGACACCTTTGCCTTTTAAGTCCTTTAATTCAATCCGTTCCCCATCCACAGATTGAAGGACAAAGTTTGGCGCAATAGTTCCTTCTTTGACCCGATCCTGTTTGGCAAATACTGAGTTATACATGGTATAACATAGTGCAGCAAGCATCACGAGGAGAATGCCTGTCCGTATGAAAAACCGTCTTTTTTTCATCTGAAGTACCCCTTCCCCATAGACATTCAGGTAAATTATAGCATTCTCCTTCTTTTGATGCTTCTTCATTTTTTGAAGTTTATGTGAAAATTAAAAAGCGCTTTTCCCGTGATCTGCAATTGCTCTCAGGCGCTTTACTTCATGCGGTGTTAATTCTCTGCGGTCTCCTGGTCTCATGCCTTCAATATGAAGGAACGCATATTGCTCTCTTTTTAGCTTTAACACATCATGACCGATCGCTTCAAACATGCGGCGCACTTGTCTGTTTCTGCCTTCATGAATGGTTAATTGAACGATAGATGTCTGCTTTCGTTTATCGATAGAAAGCATCTTGGCACGAGCACGTGCAGTCTTTTTATGATCTAACATAATCCCTTTTTCTAGCTTTCTAAGCAATTCCTTTGATGGGATGCCTTTTAGCTTCGCTGCATATGTTTTATCAATTTCGTATTTCGGATGCATGAGCTTATGGGCAAATTCCCCGTCATTTGTAATTAAAATCAAACCGCTCGTATCATAATCTAAGCGGCCGATTGGATAAAGGCGCTGCGGGACGTCATCAAAGAAATCTGTGACAACCTTACGTCCTTTATCATCCTCGGCAGCTGAAATGACGCCGCGCGGTTTATAAAGCATAAAGTAAACCGGTTCTTCTCTTTCAAGCTTTAATCCGTTGACTTCAATTTTATCTGAAGAGCCCACTTTTACTCCGAGCTCTGTCACTGTTTGACCATTAACGGTAACTCGTCCTTCTTTAATTAATTCTTCTGCCTTTCGTCTAGAAGCGACGCCGGCATGTGCAATTACTTTCTGTAAACGTTCCATTTTGTCTTTCACCTCATGTACTATCTTACTTGCTTGACTTAAAACAAACAAGCATTCGTGGAAAAATAAGCGATTCGTCTGTTTAATTTCAGCTAAAAAGCAATTTTCCATCCATTGAAAGACAAAAAAGCGCCTCATTAGGCGCCGCTAAATAACAAACTGACGATGATGACAGATGCAATGATGCCAATGAGGTCCGCTAACAGACCTACTTTCAGCGCATCTCCCATTTTTTTTATACCGACTGCCCCAAAATAGACCGTTAAAATGTAGAGAGTGGTATCAGTTGACCCTTGCATGACAGCTGCGAGCTGTCCGATAAATGAATCTGGTCCATATGTCGCAATGAGGTCTGATGTCATCCCGAGTGCAGCTGTGCCAGATATCGGACGAATAAACGCAAGCGGCACTACTTCTGCCGGGAAGCCGATCGCTGTAAACACGGGTTTTAACAGTCCCATGACAAAATCAAGCGCACCAGACGCGCGGAATATCGTAATGGCCACGAGCATGCCGACTAAATAAGGAATGATTGAAAAGGCAATTTGAATACCTTCTTTCCCGCCCTCGACAAATGTTTCATAGGTCGGTACCTTTTTAATGGTTCCCGCAATTAAAATTCCTGCGATGATCAGTGGGATCAAAGCAAGTGACAGCCAGTTAATAAATGACACGAGATCACCCCCGCCTGCTTCTGCGATAGTGGAAATAGCGATCAATGAGAATGGCACCAATGCCTGAAATGAGTGTCGCCAAAATGGTTGGCCCTACAATGTCTGTTGGCTGATCTGCACCATAGGTCATTCTAATTGCAATGACGGTTGTTGGCACGAGTGTGATAGAGGATGTGTTGACCGCTAAAAATGTAATCATGGACCGGCTTGCTTCATTTTTCCCGCCGTTTAATGCTTTCATCTGCTCCATTGCCTTAATCCCAAGCGGTGTAGCGGCATTCCCGAGACCAAAGAAATTCGCCATCAGATTGGACAAAATATATCCCATCGCAGGATGGTTAGGCGGAATATCCGGAAATAGCTTTGAAATAAAGGGACGGCACAATTTACTAAAGAAATGTAACAAGCCTGCCTCTTCTGCAATCTTCATCAGCCCGAGCCAAAAAACGAGGACACTAATCAGACCAATTGAAATGGTCACTGCTTCCTTTGATCCCTTAAATACAGCTTCGTTTACTTCCTCCATCGTTCCGTTGAACATCGCGTACACAAGACCGATGACAGTGAGGAATACCCAAATTAGATTGACCATGAAGATCCGCCTATAGATGTCTGAAAGACAGACTTAAACATTTCTTGGAAGCTTTTTTGAGGCATTCGATTTCGTTTATTTTCATAAAAAATCGGTACTTGCTCGATCACCTGTCCATCTAATAAAAACGTCATTTTCCCTACAACATCCGGGATGGCCTCGGCGTTTTTTTTCCACTTCTTTTGAGGAGTAAGCATTTCCGTTTCAATTTCTACTAGCTTTTTCTCATCTTCATTTAAAAAATAGTCCACATCACGTTTGATAAATGCTTTTTTTTCGTAAAAGGTTCCTTTTAATGAAGCGAGTCTTCCTTTTTCAGCAAGTACGTACGTTTTATAGTGATCAAATGCATATTCAAACATAGAGATATGATCCTTCCAATCATCTGGCGCATTAATGGTCACAGCGATAAGTGCCGCATCCCCTTTTGCCGCAGTAGAGACAAGTGTGCGTTTTGCAAGCTTCGTATATCCCGTTTTCCCACCAGTTGAATATTTGTATAATCCGGTGACCAGCTTGTTTTTATTTTTCCAATAGCCTTCCATCGTTTTTGCTTTATAGAAAGTCGTGCCTGCAATTTTTTGATATTGTTTATGCTCCGTGGCGTATTTTGTTAAGATAGCCATGTCATAGGCTGATGAATAATGATGTTTATGATCATCGAGTCCATGCGGATTTTGAAAATTCGTATTCTCCATTCCTAGTTCAGATGCTTTTTGATTCATCATAAAAATAAATCCTTCTAAGCTGCCGCCCACATGCTCTGCAATGGCAACAGCTGCATCATTTCCAGAACGCAGCATAAGCCCGTATGTCAAGTCTTCTAGGCTCACCTTCTGCCCTTCTTTTAAATAAATCGATGAGCCCTCTGCTTGTATCGCGCGCTTTGATACTTTGACGGTGTCTTTCATTTTTCCTGATTCAATGGCTAATACTGCCGTCATAATTTTCGTAATACTGGCGATTCTTCTTTTTTCATGCTCGTCCTTTCCAAATAGGACTCTGCCTGACTGTCCATCTATTAAAATGGCGCTTCTTGCACTCACTGATAATGACATATCTGCTTTGGCATGTGAGGAAAAAGGCAGTAAGAGTGTAAATAGAAGAAGGACTGCTGTTCCAATTTTTAAATAGGGCATGTTCATTCACGTCCTTGTCCGTTTTGTACAAGTGTATGCGCGGCTGAAAAAGTTATGATGCCTCGTCCATAAAAAAAAAGCGTCTCTATATGTAGAGACGCTCAGATTGTCGACAAAGGGCTAAAATGAACCTTATTTTAGCCCTTTGTCTTCTTTTCAGCGTGATAGAAAACCTTTGCAGTCTAGGAAGGACGAGTACTGGCGCGGAGCGAATTTGACATTCGTGAGCACCAGCACGCAGGACTGACAACGAATGCGAGGGTTTGTCTACACGCTGAGCGTCTCTATATGTAGAGACGCTCCTTCCTCTTGCTTATACCATTTTCATTTGCTGATGAGATGTCGTATATTCTAGCTCTTCTCTCATCGCTAAAAAATCTTTTTCTAATGAAGAAAATAATCGTTTGATCTCAGCGGATACTTCATGGTGGAAAACAATGCTGCTCTTTCCTGTATATGCGGAACGGCTGTCTTCATACCATGTATCCTTTTTCGGCGTGAAAAACTCTTCAATACATTGATGATAAATACGGTGAAGCGTCTGCTGCGCGGCTTGCTGCGGGAATGTCTGCTGCTGGCTGATTTTCCTGCAAACTGCCGCTGCATCCTCGCTGTACACTGCAAGCTTCCGTAATGTATTCAATATGTCACAATAATAGGCTTCCGCTTCAGGGTTTAATCGTTTCATACTTGATAAGGTAGCTTCGTTCAGAAAACCATTCATTTCAGTTGCAACCTTTGATAAAAAGACGCCTGCTTGATCAACTTGAGCCTTTACATTCATATGTGCCATTTGTTTTGTGTTTACCTTCCCCTCATGGCTTTATGACCATTTTATCTGACATCAATAGATGTTAGACCTAAAATCTTTTTTATATTTTATCATACATTTTTCATTCTTTTGAACTATTTTATCTCTTCAAATGTTTGATTGAAGTTTTCAAAAAATAGATCAGCTTCTTCTTGTACACCATCTGCTTCCACATTCTCTGGAAGTGGCGGTAATTCATCCAATGCCTTTAAGCCAAACTGCTCTAAAAAGGTAGGTGTTGTCCCATAAAGAATTGCTCGCCCAGGGCCATCGGCACGTCCAACTTCACAGAGCAGCGCTTTGGCTACTAAACTATGAAGCACCCGCTCTGATTTGACTCCTCTGATTTCTTCTACCTCACTGCGTGTGATCGGCTGTTTATAAGAAACGATTGCGAGTACTTCAAGCGCTGCCTGAGACAAACCTTTGGATGGGGTCTCGACTAATTTTTTCAAATAAATGCTGTATTCCTTTTTCGTCAGCAGCATATATGAATCTGCATATTCAATGAGCTCAATTCCTCGTTCTTGTTTTTGATATTCTTCCTTTACGGCAGACATCATATCGAGTAACGCTGCCTCTTCTACTTCAAGAACAGACATGAGCTGTTTTTTTGTTAAGCCTTCGTCACCTGCTGCATAAAGCAGCGCTTCTATGATGGCTTTCCAATTCACGATATCAAGCGTCATGAATCGTTTCACTCCCTATAATATAAATGTCTTCAAAGTTTCCTTCCTGCTCTAACATGATTTGATGACCTTTCATCAATTCAAGAACAGCAAGAAACGTCACGACAAGGTGCTCCTTTTGATCATGTTGAAATAGAGTCATGAAATTGGTCCGCTTTTTCGTTTTTCTTAAATGGTTCATAATCTCATTCATTTTGTCTTCAATCGGGATTTCTTGTCTTGTAATCCTAGATGGTGCTGGTTTCGTTATTTTCTTTCGGTTCAATACCTTTTGGAACGCACCTAACATATCATACACCGTGACATGCAGGTTTGTGTCCTTCGCTTCCGATTCTTTTGCAAATTCGCTTAAATCACTCGGAGGTTTTGTAAAGGCATTTTGCCTTTCTTCCTCGCGTTCCTTTAGTTCTTGTGCTGCATCTTTATACTTTCGGTATTCAATCAGTTTGCCAATCAGCTCTTCTCGAGGGTCCTCTTCCTCTTCAAGCAAGTCTTCATCAAATAGCTCTTCCTCTTGTTTCGGAAGGAGCATTCTGCTTTTAATACTCAGGAGGGTTGCAGCCATCACCAAATATTCACTTGCCACATCAAGTTCAAGCTCCCTCATGGTATGGACATATAATAAATACTGCTCCGTAATTTTAGCAACGGGAATATCATAAATATCAATTTCCAACCGGTTGATTAAATGTAAAAGTAAGTCCAATGGACCTTCAAACGAATCTATTTTCACCTGATATTCCAGCATTTTTTCTCACCATTTCTACTGTCTTCTAAGTACCGTTTCACCGGCTAACCTTTAGTATAAGACAGGATAAAGCTCTCGTCCAATATAATTTCGACCATGATGTCCTAGGCAAAATAAGAAAAACAGTGGTTTCGCCCATACCACTTAGGGCATTTATACATAGAATACCATTGTAAACAGAACTGATGAAAAAGGAGGCCGTATCATTATGGGAGATGGCTATAACTTTGGCGGAGGTTTCGCGCTTATTGTCGTGCTTTTCATCTTGCTGATCATCGTTGGCGCGGCTTGGGTTTATTAAAGAAACAGAGCGTCCTTTCACGAAGGGCGCTCTTTCTTCTTTTCTTTTCAATATGTTAGACTGAGAGTGGAAAAGGAGATGACCACTGTGTATCCTGAAGCGTACGTGGCTTTTTTACATGAATTTCATACGACAAGAGATTATTTTGAGTGTCATGAAATTCTTGAGGAATATTGGAAGGAAGACCCGCCTGAGCAGCGCAAAGAATATTGGGTTGGCTTCATTCAGCTTGCCGTTGCTTTGTATCATCAAAGACGGGGAAATGGAAAAGGTGCAAAACGGCTCATTTCAAATAGCCTCCACTTGCTGGAAGCAAACCGGCCCGTATTATCGAACCTCGGTCTGGATGATGAGGCGTTTCTCAAACTTCTGAGAACGCTGAAGAAGAAAATGGCTGAAGACATGCCCTACGAAAGTGTGATGCTCCCGATTAAAGATGAAGCGCTCCTGTCTCTATGCCAAGAAATGGCTCAAAAAGACGGACTGATCTTTGGCCAGGAGAGCAACTTATCCCACACATTTTTGATCGAAAAACATAGACTGCGTGACCGGACAGATGTATTGCTTGAACGAAAAAAGCAAATCGAACGTAAAAAAAGCAGAGGACTGTAGCCTCTGCTTTTACATGTGTGATATTTAATTTGTTTCGCTGTGACACCTATGAAAGAAGCCTTGCGTTAATTCATTTGGAATGAGTGTTTTGGTTTTGAATACCTCTTCCACGGCTAAAACCATTTCCTTGCCGATTCCTTGATCTCGATGGGATGGATTCACACTAATATGCTCGATTTGTACTTGGTCGTCTGTTTTCAACACACCAATAGCACCTACGATATCCTCGCCATCTTTCCAAAGGAACAGCTGCCGATTTTCATCCATTTCATATGACTTCATCGTCTGCTGAAGCTGTTTGACGTCTTTCTCACCCGGCATGAAGGAGAGTAGCCCCATGGCAATTTTTTCAAAAGACCTCTTATAACGAATTAACATATATACCCCTCAATATTCAAATTATCCTTATGTCCAGCAAATGTCTCACGAATCATTTGCTCATCACACATTATAAACATTTTTATACCGTTTTTAAACTCTTTTTCACTAAATTAACGAAAGGTACGGTTGAGATTCGCCATTTCAATGGCAGCTGCAGCCGATTCGCTGCCTTTATTTCCAGCTTTTGTACCGGCTCTTTCGATAGCTTGTTCAATGGATTCTGTTGTTAGTACACCAAAGATAATCGGTACTCCTGTTGACATGGCACTTTGAGCAATTCCTTTAGCGGCTTCATTACAAACATAATCGTAGTGAGTTGTTGCGCCCCTGATTACAGTTCCAAGTGTAATGACAGCATCATATTTCTCTGTTTCAGCTAGTTTTTTTGCCATGTACGGAATTTCAAAAGCACCCGGTACCCACACGACATCAATATCGTCACCGTTTGCTCCGTGTCTGAGCAATGTATCTTCTGCTCCGTCAAGCAGTTTACTTGTAATAAAATCATTAAATCTCGCGACGACAATTGCAAATTTTAATCCTTCTGCTACTACATGCCCTTGTATTGTATTCATATGTTGATCATCCTTTTTTGTGATTTTTTATTTTGTTTCGATAGCTGCTGTTTCTTTATTATTTAAATAGGTTTGCAATGCTTCTATTGTCAGCATCTTTAAACCGTGCTGTTTTTGGATTTCTTTTAGTTCTGGAACACGCGCCATTGAGCCATCTACATTCATGATTTCACAAATGACACCCGCTGGCTCTGAACCTGCCAGTTTCGCAAGATCTACCGCCGCCTCTGTATGACCTGGTCTTTCTAGTACGCCGCCTTCTTTTGCAATGAGCGGAAATACATGACCTGGGCGGGCAAATTCTTCTGGTGTTGCGTCTTTATTTAACATGGCAAGCATGGTCGTAGAGCGCTCAAAAGCACTAATACCAGTCGTCGTTGTCACATGATCGATGCTCACTGTAAAAGCTGTATGGTGTGCATCTGTATTTTGTTCTACCATTGGATGCAGGTTCAGGTGTTTGGCAATCGACGCATGGACCGGTGTACAAATGAGACCTCTTCCATGTAAAGCCATAAAGTTAATCACTTCAGGCGTGGCATGCTCAGCAAGTGCCACAAAATCTCCTTCGTTTTCTCTGTCTTCATCATCCACTACGATAATGATTTCTCCTTCTTTCAGAGCATTTACTGCTTCTTCTACTAAATGATACATACAATCGCCTCCTAGAATCCGTGCTCTTTTAAAAATGATGGGGTCAATCGGGATGGCTGCTTTCCGCCTTGTTCTTTTGTTAAAAAGCGATAGATGTATTTACCGATCATGTCACACTCTATATTCACGATCTCTCCCATAGATTTAGTCGGGAAAATAGTTCCTTCAAGCGTATGAGGAATAATAGAGACTGTGACGTGTGAATCTTGCAAATCGAAAATGGTTAAGCTGACACCATCTATTGCGATCGAACCCTTTTGCGCGAGCATATCTGTGAGGGTCTTGTCCATCTCTAAATCATAGTAAATAGCATTACTTTTCTTTTCTATTCGGGTAATGACTGCCGTCCCGTCAACATGGCCTGAGACAAAATGACCTCCGAATCGTCCATTCGAGGACATGGCCCGCTCTAAATTCACTGGACTGCCTGATGTCAGCTGATCCAGTGATGTCGCTTTGACCGTTTCTGGCATCACATCTGCTGCGAACTGTGCTTTTGTAAAGCTTGTGACTGTAAGACATACACCATTGATCGCAATACTGTCTCCGAGGTGAACATCTTCTAGCACACGGCTGCACTGAATGACAATTTCTATGGCATCTGCTGACTTTTTGCTTAATGACTGAACTGCACCTACTTCTTCAATTATCCCCGTAAACATGTGATCCTCCCTTTCTTTTCATTTGTATTTCTCACTTTTTAAAAAAGCGATGTTAGGGACATGTGATCGATTGAGCACCTTCGTCGCTTTTTATGGTCCATACAAGGTAGATGAGGGATCACCTAATAAACACTGCATGCCGGTCTATTCACTACATGAACATACAGAAAGCCCCGGAAAAATTCCGGGGCTGTGGCTTTTTTGCATCAGAAATAAAACTATGATCGATAAATATTTTTCGTTCATAGCTTTCTTTATCCTTCTCCCATCCAGACTTTCACTGTCGGCTTCAGCTTTTCACTGAATCAACCGTTAATAAATTAACGGGTCACGGGCTGTAAAGCATTTGCTTTATTACCGTCGGTCGGGATTTTCACCCTGCCCCGAAGGATACAATCGATATTTAGCTGTCCTTAGGGGCTATTATAGCGATCCTTGTTGTCAAATGCAACAATCAAGATTTCTCACAAAAAAAGCCTCCTTATAGGAAAGGAGACTTGTTAATTAACGACTTTTACTACTTTTATAAGACCATCTATTCTCTTTTCATTACTAAAGTAGGCTTTAATACGATCACCTTTCTTCAAGTCGGCCACATCATCTTCGAACTTCTTTCCACTAAAAATGATTTTTGTGCCGTTTTTTGCTTGACCGTAATATTCATCTCCGTCAATTTTCGTAATGGTATATTCATAGATGGTATAATCTTTATCATTATTTGTTAAGCTTTCACCAATGGCTGTTGGCACATCTTCAATTTTCATGCCATTCATGTATAAATAACCTGCGCCTAAACAAAGCAGTAAAACAAATAAGATGGCCATTTTCAATTTAATTTTCCCCATATTTAGAACCTCCATCATCTGCACTTCGCCTATTTGTATGTTTTATTCCTTCTTTTGATGAAATAAAACCAAAAAAGCTGTTTTCCATTAATGGTTACTTATATAACGATTGAGATGGACTTTTGGTTCCACCTTTTCATCATTACATATGATACGAATATGCGTTCTTTATTAAGGGGGTCTCTTTCCTCTTTATCAGTTAGCAAGGCGCACATTATTGATGATCATCTTTTTTCGAGTGCAAATAAATCTTCCTCTAACAATTGCGATCTCTGAACAGCGATGTTCCGGCTGTCACGAACCCCTTGATTATAATAGTAGCTTCCAAGGTTTTTTGTGATAAATTCTAGTATATTGATGGCTGCTAATTCACCAATTTCTTCTTCTCGTTCTTCGGCAAAGTAACGCTGAATGGCAATCATCATTTGATTTTTTTCTTCTTTTGTTAATGGTTTCAAATTATCTCCTGCTTTCTTTCAGCCTGACCACGCTTTTTAGATTTGTACTGACAATGTGGCGACACCCACAAATACGAATGTTTGTTCTCTTATCATATCACAAAATCGAATTTTGTCCACCACTGTCCTAAAAGAAAAAGCGTATTTTGATATTTAGTTCAAAATACGCTATCACTCTTATTGAAGGAGGATACCATAGCATGTTGTCATTATTTTAATATGGAAAGTATCGTCGCTACAGAATGATCTACAAATGAACGTTCTGGACGAGATTTCATGAGGACGGTCAGTCCTATGAAAGAAACGACCAGTGTTTGTGCTAAAGCTTTAGCATTCAGGCTACTTTTGAGCTCACCCGAGCGAATACCTTGAACAATTCTTTCTTCGAAAATAACGGAAAGATACATCTGATGCTCTCTTGTCAGAATTTCAAATTTCTCTTCGTGTGGCGCAAGTTCCACTATTGTATTGATGCAAAAACACCCTTTACTCGGACCATCTCTATATTCCTCTTCTACTAAATCTGCAAATAATGTATGAAATGCTTCCTTGACAGAAAGTTTGTTTTGAAGTTTTGTTCGAATATGGGCAGCATGCTGCTTTGTATATTTGCGTAATGCAGCCTCAAATAATTCCTCTTTATCTCCAAACGCTGAGTATAAACTTGGCCGCTGTATTCCCATTTTTTCAGTCAAATCGCTTAATGTAGTGGCCCTATACCCCTTTTCCCAAAAAAGCACCATTGCCTCATCCAATGCTTTTTCCTTGTCAAATTCCCGTTGTCGAACCATCAGCAATTCCTCATTTCAACATTAAAATTTCTTCACAAAGTCAGGTATCTATTTTTTGATATTATTGTCTATTTGATTACCAATCGGTACATTATAATTTTATTTTATCGACGTATGATTGTCAAATTTCCTTCCTCTTTCAAGATGAAAGTATTGACTTTAAAATGTTTTGTTGGTTATCCTTAACAGGAATCATAATATATCGATCAGTATATTATACTTTTTAGTACAAAAGGAGACGACGACATGCATGGTGAAAGAAAGAATCACTTCCATAGAACATCTTGATTTGGAAACGGCTCATTTACAAAACAAACCGAAGCAAGCGATGACTCGCTATATGGCTCTGCTTTTTGCGTCAGCCTGCGGGATGGCAGTTGCAAACATATACTTTGCACAACCGTTATTAGACTCCCTCGCATCCGAGTTTGGTATCACCTATTCATCCATTGGCATTGTCATTACGATTACTCAGCTTTGTTATGCACTAGGACTGCTACTGATCGTACCACTTGGTGACCTGTTCAATCAAAGGCGGCTCATCATGGCTCAGATGCTAGTATCCGTGTTATCTCTGATTGTAGTCGGCATCGCCCCTACTGCCACCGTCCTGTTTATAGGGCTGGCTTCCGTCGGCATGCTTGCTGTGGTCACTCAGGTACTCGTAGCGTTCGTAGCGACATGGGCTGCTCCTGAAGAACGAGGCCGTATCGTGGGCTTGGTTCAAAGTGGCATTGTGATTGGTATTCTTCTCGCACGAACGTTTGCTGGTGTACTAACCGATCTCGCCGGCTGGAGGTCAGTCTATCTCGTGTCTGCCGTTATGATGCTCATCATAACCTCCGTGTTATACCGGTATCTCCCGCGGGCTGATAGCGAGAGAGCGTCAATATCCTATATGAAGCTGCTTGCTTCAATGTTTACATTGTTCAGACAAGAACAAATTCTGCGCATCCGAGGCATACTGGGTTTTCTGATCTTTATCGTGTTTGGTACGTTGTGGACTTCGCTCGTGCTGTCTCTCAGCAGCTCGCCACACAATCTTTCACATACGGCGATCGGTGCATTTGGTCTTGCTGGAGTTGCCGGAGCATTAGGCGCTACTCGGGCAGGAAGCCTTGCTGATCGAGGCTTAGGACAATTAACAACTTGTATAGCCCTTGTCCTATTATTCGTTTCATGGTTTTTTATCTTTTTCACTGAATATTCACTCATTTTATTAATCATCGGTATTATTATTCTTGACCTATCTGTGCAGGCCGTACATGTGACCAACCAAAGTATGATTTTCACAGTGCTGCCTGAGGCGAGAAGCCGGCTCACTGCTGCTTATATGATTTTTTACTCCATCGGCAGTGCGACTGGTTCCATTGCTTCCACTAGCATATACGCAAACAATGGCTGGAGCGGAGTATGTTTATTTGGCGCCTCTGTTAGCGCTATTGCCCTTTTTTATTGGTTCATCACCTACCGCCTCACGGAACAAATAACCGTAAAATCAGATTGATAATAAAAAAACACCGCGTTTAAGCGGTGTTTTGGATTAAGCATCGAAAACTTCGACTTTTTCCATTCCTTGGCCTTGTTCCATATCTAGAACAGCCTCGATACCAGATATTACTTTGCCAAAAACAGTGTGAACACCGTTTAAGTGCGGCTGCGGGTCATGGACGATAAAGAATTGGCTGCCGCCCGTGTCTTTACCAGCATGCGCCATTGATAATGAACCTCTTTCGTGTTGATGTGGATTCCCTTCTGTTTCACATTTAATTGTGTAACCAGGACCGCCTGTTCCATTACCGTTTGGATCGCCACCTTGGCTTACGAAGCCTGGGATGACGCGGTGGAATTTCAATCCATCGTAGAAGCCTTCATTCGCTAATTTTTCAAAGTTTGCTACTGTACCTGGAGCAGCCTCTGGGTATAGTTCAAACTCAAGTTTCTTACCATTCGTTAGTTGTATGTATCCTTTTTTTGCCATTTTTCACATTCTCCTTTCAGGTTAAACAACGCTCATTATAGCACATTTTCGGTCATGTTAAACATCCCCTGCTCTTTGATTGTGATTTACCTCTTTTCTTAGGATTGATACAATAGAAGAGCTTGATCCTTTTTTCCTATTAAATTGATAACAGAATGAGCAACAGGTCTTTATTTATTGGAAAAGGAAAACATCTTAAAAAGAAAATTGAAACGTCGAATCGATTTGTTACGTCTATATGATGGAGTACATTTCTTTACGTGTACTCAAAAGATGAGTTTCTCTTGAAAGAGGAACCCTTTCGACTTGAAGGAGGTCAACATGTTTAAAAAATCAATGCTTAGTATGATGGCAGCGCTCCTTTTCCTCATTGGTGCGCCAAAAGTCAGCTTAGCGGATGCAGCTGTCGGCGATGTCATCGTCACACTTGGGCAAGACTTAACTCCGGCTGATCGCCAAAAGGTGCTTGACGAGTTGAATCCACCTGAAAATGCGACAAAAATTGAAGTAACCAATAAAGAAGAGCATGAATATTTAGGAAAGTATATCCCCCGTTCTTCTATCGGGACGAGAGCATTATCATCTTCATCTATCACCATTGAAAAATCAGGTACTGGTCTGACTGTGGATACACATAACATCAAGACCATTACAGATGAGATGTATTTAAATGCTTTAATGACAGCCGGTGTCAAGGATGCCAAGGTTGTTGTGACTGCACCGTTTGAAGTTTCTGGGACAGCCGCACTGACAGGTTTATTAAAAGCCTATGAAGTGTCTAGCGACAAAGCCATTCCAGAAGATGTGAAGCAGGTAGCAAACGAAGAGCTTGTGACAACGTCTAAATTGGGTGACTCTATCGGGAAAGACAATGCTTCTGCCCTTATTGCAAAAATCAAAGATGACATTGCGAAAAATGGTGTCCCTAAAACAACAAAAGAAGTAGAAGAAAAAGTGGATCAGGCTGCTTCTGATTTAAACTTAAATCTAACGCAAGATCAAAAGGATCAGCTTATTTCACTATTCGATAAAATGAAGAACATCAATATCGATTGGAACCAGGTAGGATCTCAAATCGATAAAGCAAAAGACAAGATTACGAAATTCATAGAATCAGATGAAGGGAAAAACCTACTTCAAAAGATTTGGGATTTCTTTGTCTCCATTTGGAACGCGATCGTCTCTGTATTTACTGGAGGTAAATAAGTCATTATAAAAAGCTGCCTGATGTACAGGCAGCTTTTTTACGTAGATGATTTCACTTTTGATTGATAAGGTAAATCAAGTTTGACAATGTCCGCATATGTTTCACGTTCAACCACAAGCTGCGCTTCCCCGTCTTCTACAAATACAACAGCCGGACGCGGGATGCGGTTATAGTTATTTGACATACTGTAGCCGTAAGCTCCGGTACAAAAGACAGCTAATAAATCTCCTTGTGATAACTCTGGCAGATCGATATCCCAAATAAGCATATCTCCGCTTTCACAGCATTTCCCTGCAATAGAAACTGTTTGATTGTGCGATTGGCTCATTTTGTTGGCACTTGCCGCTTCATATTTCGCTTGATATAATGCTGGACGAATGTTGTCACTCATTCCCCCATCTACCGCAACATAATCGCGAATGCCAGGTACGTGTTTTGATGAGCCGATCGTATAAAGCGTTGTTCCTGCGTCACCAACAAGAGAGCGGCCTGGCTCAATCCAAATCTCCGGTATATCAAACTCATAGCGTGTCACGTTCTCTTTTACAGCTTGGATAATTTTCTCGACGTATTCTGTCGCAGGAAGTGGTTCATCTTCTTCTGTATAACGGATGCCAAAGCCGCCGCCTAAGTTTAACACGGTCGAAATAAAACCAAATGATTCTCTCCATTCTTCCAGCTTCAAAAAGATCTTGTCTGCTGCAAGGACAAAACCAGCTGTATCAAATATTTGTGATCCGATATGGCAATGAACGCCTAACAGTTCGATCACTTCTGATCCAAGCACTTGTTTCACCGCTTCATCTGCTTGTCCATTGTGAAGGTCAAAGCCAAATTTGGAATCCTCTTGGCCTGTTGTAATGTAATCATGCGTATGCGCTTCGACACCTGGTGTGATACGGAGCAGCACTTTCACCTGTTTTGACAGCTCTTGACCAAGCTCTTCAATGAGCTTCATTTCGTAGAAATTATCTACAACGATACAGCCGATCTCGTGCTCTAACGCCATTTTTAATTCATCTCTACTTTTATTGTTGCCATGGAAATGAATTTTTTCTACCGGAAACCCAGCGCAAATGGCTGTGTGAAGCTCCCCGCCTGATACGACATCAAGAGATAATCCTTCTTCCTTGGCAAGCTGAAACATCGCGATGGAGGAAAATGCTTTACTCGCATATGCTACCTGCGCTTTTAACTCTTCTTCTATAAATGCTTTTTGAAAGCTTTTTGCACGCTCCCGTATTAAAGCCACATCATATACATAAAGTGGTGTCCCATACGTTTCAGCTAAAGAAACGGCATCAACACCACCAATTTCTAAATGACCGAGTTCATTTTGTCTGCAAGTGCCGTGTAAATACAATGTCATTCCCTCTTTCTCCGCCTCGGCTGAAAAAAGACAGCTGCGTGAGCTGCCTTTTTGCCGTTTCTCAAAGTTAAAAATACAATATCACAATCTTCAGCCACTTTCAATGAGCGTTAAGAATTTGGCGGAATTTTTGATCTGTTTTGAGGGTGAACAATGCTTGGCCTTACTTTTGAGCCAGGAACAGACGTCCGAATCAGCACTTGCCACAAAGCCTTCCCGTTAAAAGGAAGAAATGGCCACATATAAGGCGTCTGCAATGAACGAATGGATGTTAAGTAGATGAGTAACAACGTAAAACCAATGATGAGTCCATTCAGCTTAAAGATCGCCACGAGCGCTAATATGATGAGTCGTACAATCTTATTGGCGACACTCAGCTCATAGCTTGGGGTTGTAAATGTACCGATTGCCGCTAGTGAGACGTATAAAATGACCTCTGGTGTAAATAAACCGACATCAATGGCAATTTGCCCAATTAAAACAGCCGCAATCAGCCCCATGGCGGTCGACAATGCAGTTGGCGTATGAATTGCAGCCATCCTTAAAAATTCTACCCCAAAATCAGCTAGAAATACTTGTAAAATCACTGGGATATGGGATGGTTTGTTAAAGCCAATATAGCTTAAATTATCTGGCAGAAGACTTGGTTCAAGGATAAACAGAAACCAAATTGGTAAAAGAAACGTTGAACATAAAATGCCTAAAAAGCGTACCCATCTTAGGAACGTACCAACTGCAGGTGCTTGGCGGTATTCTTCTGCATGTTGAACGTGGTGAAAAATGGTGGTTGGCGTAATGATGACACTAGGAGATGTATCCGTAATAATGATGACATGCCCTTCTAGTATATGGTTAGCGGCGACATCTGGACGCTCGGTGTAACGTACAAGGGGAAAGGGATTGTATCCTTGTTTAATAATGAATTCTTCAATCGTTTTATCAGACATCGTCAGCCCATCGACTTTGATTCCTGATACTTCTTTTTCTATAATATCTACAAGATCCGGGTCTGCAATATCTTCAATATAGCAAACACAGACATCCGCTTTTGAACGTTCGCCTACTTTGAGCATTTTGTATCGCAGCTTTTCATCCCGTACTCTTCTTCGAATCAGCGCTGTATTCACAATAATGTTTTCAACAAAGCCGTCCCTTGCTCCCCGGACAACCTTTTCTGTATCCGGCTCCTCAGGCATTCTGCCAGGATAGCTTCTAACATCAATGATAAATGCGTAGTTTTCACCTTCAACTACAACTGCCACAAGGCCCGACAGCACTTGGTCTACCGCTTCATCAAGTGTTTCAACCTTTGAGACCTGCTGATTGACAAGACGATTCTCAATCACACGGGCCATGTCATCTGATTCAGGTTCGTTGTCATTGATTTCAACTAGCTCTTTTAATAAGTAGATGACATACTGTGTATCACACAGTCCATTTACATAGTAAAGTTGGATTTCCTGATCGTGTATATAAATTTTCCGCACGCCAAGGTCAAAGCTGAGACCCATTCCGACATTTTCTTTAAAGTAATCTTCATTTTTCTTCGGATCTCGGTACACGTTTACCTTGTCTTTCTTCATGGAAACCACTCCTTTCTAAAATTAATTCAACTGCTTTCATTGTGATCGGAGATCCTTTGCTCAGATCATCTTTCCGTCCCATTTTGCCAATATCTCCAATTCCAACAACAAACGGCAGATCGAGCGAGTCAAGACAATACACGGTATCTCCGCTCATTTTATGAGGCTCCATTTCGGGAAGACCATGCTTGTCGACACCGTATTCTGTCAGTTCACCCTCCCGGTCAATGGAAACATGAACCTTTGTCCATTCAGCTTGATGCGTTTTGGATGCAACGGCGATCGCCCCAATGACTTCAATTTTAGGATGACGCGCCACATGCTTCATCGCTATCTCCCCTGTTCCTTCACCTGTCAGGCCAGAATCATCAAACATGACAAACACTGGATCATTCGGCGTTTTTAAAATCATCTGCACAAGTTCAGGTCCTGTTCGTTTGCTTGGATTTCCTTTTGAGCTGGAAATACATCGCCCACCGACATTTTTAGCAGCAAGCTCAATGGTTTTGGCAGCATATATATCTCCGTCTGTCACTAAAATGACTTTTCGTCTTTGCCCCATATTAGGTTATCCTTTCGGTTTAAAGATAAGAGCGATAATAAATGAGAATAAAATCGCAGCTGAAATTCCAGCAGAAGTTAATTCAAAAATACCGATCCCGATTCCGATGAACCCGTGTACATCTGCCTGATGCATCGCTCCATGAAGCAAGCTATGACCAAAGCTGACGATTGGTACGGTTGCGCCCGCACCCGCAAATTCAATAAATTTATCATAAATACCGAATCCGTCTAAGATGGTGCCCGCCACAACAAAGGTGGTCATGACATGTGCAGGCGTAAGTTTGAGTATGTCTAGTAAAAGCTGACCAATGACGCAAATAAGTCCGCCTGCAACAAAAGCGATAAGATAATCCATTAGCTCTCTCCTCCTGCACGCTCAAATACGACACCGTGCGCAATGGTTGGAATGGTCTCTTTTTGCTGGACCATCATTGGACTTAGAAGCGCTCCGGTTGCCACAACGAGTACTCTTTGCAGATTTCCTGCTTTCATTTCTTGAAAAATGTGACTAAATGTCACAACAGCTGAACAAGCACAGCCGCTCCCACCAGCGAATACATTTTGATCGGGTGTATAGATGATTAAACCGCAATCATCATGCTTCCTCCCAAGCTGAATGCCTTCTTCCTTCAGAAGATCCTTTAAGATTGGTGAACCAATACCAGATAAATCCCCTGTTAAAATCAGATCGTAATCGTCCACCGTTCTTCCGAGGTCTTCTAAATGCTGCTTGATGGTATCTGCCGCTGCCGGAGCCATGGCCGATCCCATGTCAAATGGATCTGTAATTCCAAGATCCATCACCCTGCCTACTGTAGCGCTTGTAATTTGAATTGGAGAGGTCTCCTGGCTAATAATAACGGCTCCGCTCCCAGTGACGGTACTTGTGGCTGTATCTGGCTTTTGTCCGCCGTATTCTGTTGGATTACGAAATTGGCGTTCTGCCGTTGCATTATGACTGCTTGTCGCTGCAATGGCTCTATTGGCAAAACCGCCATCAATGAGTGCTGACGCAATGGCGACCGATTCCATTGAGGTTGAGCATGCCCCAAACAAACATAGAAACGGGATTTTTAGTTCTCTCGCCACATAGTTTGCTGTGACGTTTTGATTAAGTAAATCTCCTGCCAGCAATAGATCAATATCGCTTTTTTGCAAATTTGCTTTTGATAAAGCACTGGATATCGCATCTTCCATCAGTTTTCTTTCAGCCATTTCCCAGTTCTTTTGATCACAATGCATTTCGTCATACGTTTTATCAATTAAATGACCAATCGGTCCTTCTTTTTCTTTCGGCCCTGCAGCTGTTCCCTCTGCATTGACGTAAAGCTTGTGCTCAAAAACCCAAGATTGTTTACCTGTTAGTTTCACGTTTCATTCCTCCTACGAAAACATCTTTTCCAAGACGTATCGAATGATCCCTACGACATATGCCGAGACGACACCAAATACAATGACGTTCCCAGCGAGCTTAAACATATTTGTGGCAACCCCTAAAACAAGCCCTTCACTTCTATGCTCAAGGGCAGCACTTGTCATACTGTTTGCAAATCCTGTCACCGGAACAGCCGATCCCGCTCCGGCAAACTGGCCGATTCTATCGTAAATACCGATACCAGTTAATATAGAAGAAATTAAAATGAGGGTCGCCACTGTTGGGTTCCCTGCTGTTTTTTCATTAAAATCAAAAAAGTGAATATAGAAATGTTGCAGCCCCTCGCCTATGGCACAGATCAATCCGCCAACAAGAAAAGCCTTGATGCAGTTGAGGACATAAGGAGGTTTAGGCTGATACGTTTTCACCTTAGATGGATAGTTCTCTTTTAAACTCGACACGGTTGTTCCCTCCAAATTTTTAAATATAAATCAGCCAATGGAATAGTGAACCAAATACTTTGCCTAAGACAATGGCCATGAGAAGCAAAACAATTTTCCCGTCCATTCCAATTCTTTTCGTTAATATAGGAAGTACATTTAATACTTCAGTCAGCGCAGCTGCAAGCATGCCGACGAAAATGCCTGCTAAAAGACCGATCGGGAGCGCCAGCCATTTGGATAAATGCAAATGCACCTCGCTCAAGGTTGCCCAGCCGCCAACGACCGCCCCGGTGATGACAGCTGCCTCGTATCCTTGTATGAAGCGCTGCGTTTTCGTTAATTGCATTAAACGAGGGATGATGCCAAGCACTGTGAGAAATGCCACAAACCCTGCTCCTACCGTTAAACCGCCGCCAAGTCCAACTAACGCGACAAAAAGCCACTTACCGATCATGGATATCTTTCATTGTCTCTTTATTTTCTTTAAGGGCGACATAATGATCGAGATCGAGCTGATATTTAAACATCTCCACTTCGAGCGGGCTTGGTTCTTCATTTAAACGCTTTTTAAATACATGATTGAAAAATAAAATCATGCCAAAGCCTAGTCCAAAGCTATATGGAATTTGCAATAAATAAGGATGCTCAACCGTTTTTCCTGTGATCATTTCATATAGGCGGATATGAACGAGCCGCATACTGACATCCTCGTGGAAATTCATAATGGCAAGCGCCGCTCCGACAAATAATAGGAGCCACACGAACACAAATAAAATCGGAGAAAGCTGGCGTTTGCCTGTATCAATTTCAACAATGGCTTCAGCGCCTCCGACGGTTTGAATGTCGATGTCTGGCCATGTTTTTTTGATCGTTTTGACCACATGCATGATATCAAGAACGGCGATGTGACGATCCTTTTTACTGACATGATATATCGGCATCTTGCTAAGCTTTTGTACAGCAAACTCATCACCAGTGATTTGGGCGATATCTTCTAAATAAATGAGCTGATCATTACCGGTCTTAATGCGATGGCGCAGCCGAAGAAAGATTTGTCCGTCCATCCAAGTCACTTCCTATACGATGGGTTAAAAATAGTATGTGGTGAAAAATGGTTCTCATACCGAGAGAACTTGATTTACCGGTAATTACCACACGAAAAAGCCAGCCGAATTGGCTAGCTCTCTTTTTGATCCATTTGCATTTGGATTTGTTTTAAAATTTTCTTTTCGAGCCGCGAGACTTGTACTTGTGAAATGCCGAGTCTCTCCGCTACCTCAGATTGTGTTTGATCTTTATAATATCTTAAGTACACAATGAGTTTTTCTCGTTCTTCTAATTCCTTGATCGCTTCTTTCAGCGCGATTTTATCAAACCATCTTTCTTCTGAATGATCGGCAATTTGATCAAGTAATGTAATCGGGTCCCCGTCATTTTCATACACCGTTTCATGAATCGACGACGGCGTTCGGACCGCTTCTTGGGCGAGGACGACATCCTCTGGTGTGATATCAAGATATTCGGCTATTTCCTGGACGGTCGGCATTCTTCCGTGAGACTTAGACAATTCATCTCTTGCCCGCCGGATTTTATTACCAAGTTCCTTTAGTGACCGGCTGACTTTGACTGTTCCATCATCTCGAATGAATCGCTGGATTTCACCAATGATCATTGGGACAGCATAGGTCGAAAACTTCACATCATATGACAAATCAAATTTATCAACAGATTTTAGCAGTCCAATACAGCCAATTTGAAACAAATCATCTGGTTCATATCCTCTATTTAAAAAGCGCTGAACAACGGACCAAACAAGACGCATGTTTTTTTCTACGAGGAGGTCTCTTGCTTGCTGATCACCGTCTTGGCTTTTTTTGATGAGCTCTTTGACTTCATCATTTGACAGCTGGGCTTTTTTTGCTTGCTTTTTTACCTCCACATCCATATGAGCAGCTCCTTTAATTACAAAGCGCTTTGCTTTTTGATAGATGCTTTGTTAAACGGATGGTTGTGCCCATTTCTGGAGATGAGTCTATCATGACATCATCCATAAAATTCTCCATAATGGTAAAACCCATTCCAGAGCGTTCTAAGTCTGGTTTTGTCGTGAAAAGCGGCTGTCTTGCTTCCTCAAGATCTGTAATGCCCATCCCTTCGTCACGGATGGTGAGGTACACAACATGGTCATCAAGTGTGACTTCGATATGCACCTTGCCATCTGGATTCCCATCATAGCCATGGATAATGGAGTTTGTCACCGCCTCTGACACAACGGTTTTGATTTCTGTTAATTCATCTAATGTCGGATCAAGCTGGGCGATAAACGCCGCGACTGTCACCCTCGCAAAGGATTCATTTTGACTTAAAGCAGAGAAGGTCAGGTTCATTTCATTCCTCATGATGCCACCCCCAATGTTTGCAATGCCGTTTGCTCTGAAGGCTCCATACGGATGATTTTAAATAAGCCAGACATATCAAATAACCGGTTCACTGCTGGCGAAATAGCACAGACGACCATTTCTCCGCCAAGCTGTTTAATTTCTTTATATCTTCCTAAAATCACTCCGAGACCTGAGCTGTCCATAAACGTTAAATCAGCCAAATTGAGCACGATGTGGCGAATGTCCTCTGTTTCCAAATAATTCGTCACCTTTTGTCTCAATGTTTCTGCGGAGTGATGATCGAGCTCTCCTGTTAATCGAATGCAAAGTACGCTCTCTTTTACTTGAAAATCAATATCAAGGCTCATCTTTTTATTCCTCCTTGCTCTAATTTCGGATAAAGATTGTTTCTCTTTTTTATCAAGTAAATCCTTCACCATGACAAAACTAGTGACCATTCGTCACATTTAGATGTTCTTTTCTACTTCCTCATAGCAAAAAGACTGCCTGTTTCAGCAGTCTTTCACATTTTATTTCCATTTCACAAATTCAGCCATCGCTCGTTTGAAGAATGTCCAAACGCCCGCTTTTTCCATTCCTTCTTTGGCTTGTACAGGGCTTTCATGCAGCACTTTTCCGTCTTTTTTCAAGACAATGGTTCCAAGTTCCGTTCCTTTTGAGAATGGAGCCGTAACATCCTGAGACAATTTGATTTCTTTTTTAATCTGATCCACATTTTCGCCTTTTTTCGTTAAAAGGGAGATTGGTTCAGAGGTGACAAGCTGAATTTTTTTCTTTGTCCCTTTGCTTACCTTGATTTCAGCTACATCTTGTCCTCGTTTGTAAAGTGGGTGTGTGGTGTATTGACTAAATGCATAGTCTAACATTTTGACCACTTGAGCGTTTCTGTCTTTCGGTGTACTTGCGCCGAAGACAACTGCAATGACGCGCATGTTTCCTTTTTTAGCGGTTGCGGTCAAACAGTATTTGGCTTCGCCTGTAAAACCTGTTTTCAACCCATCGACACCTGGATAAAATTTAATCAATCGGTTCGTATTCACAAGCCAGAATTTTTTATCGGTGTTTTGACGGAGATAGTCTTCGTAGACCCCGGTGAATTTGGTGATTTGTTCATATTTCAACAGCTCTTTTGCCATTTTTGCCATATCATGAGCTGAACTGTAATGGTCTTTTTCAGGAAGTCCTGTTGGGTTTTGAAAGACCGTAGAGGTGAGGCCGAGTTCTTTTGCCTTTTTGTTCATTTGCTCCACAAACTGTTCTTCAGATCCTGCAATATGCTCTGCCATGGCAACTGAAGCATCATTTCCAGACGCAATCGCAATGCCTTTCAGCATTTCTTTCACGGTCATTTCTTCTCCAGGTTCAAGGAAGATTTGTGACCCTCCCATTGAAGCTGCATAGTCGCTTGTTCTTACCTTGTCAGTCATTTTCAGCTTTCCTTGATCAATGGCTTCCATGATGAGAAGCATCGTCATGATTTTGGTCATACTTGCGGGTGCCAGCTTTTCATCGCTGTTTTTGTTGTAAAGCACTTTTCCCGTGTCACGTTCTATTAAGATGGCTGATTTGGCTTCGTGCACCAATTCTGATGTTTGTTTTTCTTCTGGTTTTTCAATCTTTTCTTTTGCTATCGCTGATGGTGAAACCATTGAGATAAGGATCATTAAAATAAACAATGCACATATATGACGTTTCAAGTGGCAGACCTCCATTATCGTAATCCTTTCTATTTTTTCCTCATCGAGGCTGTTTTATTCAGAGATCGTATGATTGCCATAAAAAAAGCCTTCTGTCGATAAACAGAAGGCTTCTTAAAACATGCTATGAGAGTTGTTTGACAATGTCTTTTACTAAATCAAGGAAACTCGCTTTCACTTTTTCGGTTACTTCAATGACTTCATCATGAGACAGCGGCTGATCTAAAATACCTGATGCCGCATTAGAAATGCATGAAATACCTAGCACTTTGATTCCTGCATGACGCGCAACAATCACCTCTGGAACCGTCGACATGCCTACAGCATCTGCGCCAAGTGTTCTAAGGAAACGAACTTCAGCCGGTGTTTCATATGAAGGACCTGTCATCCCTGCATAAACACCCTGCTGTACAGATATGCCTAACCGCTGAGCTGTTTCTTCTGCAAGTGCCAGCAAATCTTTATCGTATGGGGCAGACATATCAGGGAAACGAACGCCTTGACTGTCATTTGGACCAATTAATGGATTGGTCCCCATCATATTGATATGATCTGTAATCAGCATGAGATCGCCTGGATGGAATGAAGTATTCACACCGCCGGCTGCATTTGTCACGATGCATGTCTCAATGCCAATTTCTTTCATCACACGGACTGGAAACGTCACTTGCTTCATATCATATCCTTCATAGAAGTGAAAACGTCCTTGCATCGCACATACGACAGTGCCTTTCAGCGTCCCGATGACGAGCTGTCCTGCATGACCCTCTACTGTTGAAATAGGGAATCCAGGAATATCTTCATATTTCAATTTGATTGGATTTTCAATCTCATCTGCTAAAATGCCAAGCCCTGAACCTAAGATCAATCCAACTGTTGGTACGTATGTCGATGCTTGTTTAATGTATGCCGCCGCTTCTGAAAACTGTGCTCCCACGAGATTTCCCCCCTATTTGAGTTTAGATAAAAAGCTTGTGCCGTATTTTGGCATCGTTGTCTTGAAATTGTCTGCGACCGTTGCTCCAAGATCAGCAAAGGTTTTTGGAGTTGGCAGTTCATTTGCTCCTTGATGCTTTTTGCTGTAAGCAATGAGCGGAACGTATTCTCTTGTATGATCTGTTCCGTGATGAACCGGGTCATTTCCATGATCTGCTGTAATGACAAGAAGATCATCCTCTTTTAACAGATCAAACACTTCAGGAAGACGGGCGTCAAATTCCTCTAGTGCTTTTCCGTAACCCTCTGGATCTCTTCTATGTCCGTAAAGGGCGTCAAAATCAACAAGGTTTAAAAAGCTGAGTCCCGTAAAGTCTGTTTTAAGTGTATCAACCAGCTTGTCCATTCCGTCCATGTTCGATTTTGTTCTGAGAGAAGAGGTGATTCCTTCTCCATCATAAATATCAGAGATTTTGCCAATCGCAATCACATCGAGCCCATCATCTTTCAGCTCATTCATCACTGTTCGGTCAAATGGTTTTAAAGCATAGTCATGACGGTTCGGTGTTCTGACAAATGCGCCAGGCTCCCCGACAAATGGACGGGCGATAATGCGGCCAACCATATATTTTTCATCTAATGTGAGCTCACGTGCAATTTCACAAATACGGTAAAGTTCATCTAATGGCACCACTTCTTCGTGCGCAGCAATTTGCAGCACAGAATCCGCAGATGTATAAACGATTAGATCGCCTGTTTTCATGTGCTCTTCGCCAAGCTCGTCTAAAATTTCAGTACCAGACGCAGGTTTATTTCCAATAATGCCTCTGCCTGTTTTTTCTTTTAGTTCATTTAATAGTTCATCTGGGAATCCGTCTGGAAAAACTCTGAACGGTGTGTCTATGTAAAGACCCATGATTTCCCAGTGTCCTGTCATTGTATCTTTCCCATTTGATGCCTCTTGCATCTTTCCATAATACGCAAGCGGCTTCTCATCCGCTGGAATTCCTTTGATTTCTTTAATATGACTCAGCCCAAGCTTCGCCATATTCGGCATATGAAGCCCGTTCATTTTTTCAGCAATATGTCCTAGTGTATCTGCACCTACATCATTAAATTCAGCAGCATCAGGTGCTTCCCCAATTCCTACTGAATCCATTACGACGAGGAAAATGCGTTTATACTGATAATCAGGCATTAAAAAGCGCCTCCTTCAATATTCTTGTCTTTTAACCTTTCAAAAAGAGAGGTCTGACATCTCAAGTATAAACCGTTTACAAGCCGGTTGACAACCATAAACGGTGCAAACATGAAAAAGCGTGACACACGTTCACCGTGTCATGCTTTACTTATGCCCTTGGATGGAATTTGTGATACACATCTTTCAGTCTTGTTTTCGTCACATGTGTATAAATTTGTGTTGTCGAGATATCGGCATGTCCGAGCATCTCCTGCACAGCTCTTAGGTCTGCACCGTTTTCAAGCAGATGCGTGGCAAATGAATGCCTGAGTGTATGGGGTGTGAGTTCCTTTTGAATCCCTGCTTCGAGAGCTCTTTTTTTCAGATTCTTCCAGAAACCTTGCCGCGACATTTTTTTCCCGTGATGATTGAGAAATAAGGCATCTGCCGGCTGTTTTTTTAACAGCTTGCTTCTTCCCTTTTCGAGATATTCTTCAATCGCACTTGCAGCTGCTTCACCAATTGGCACAATCCGCTCTTTTCTTCCTTTACCGAAACAACGGATAAAGCCCATTGTGAGGTGAACATCGGCAAGGGTCAGATCCAGCATTTCACTGACGCGAATGCCTGTCGCATATAAGAGCTCGAGCATCGCTTTGTCACGGTAGTCAAATGGAGTGTGCTGATTTGGTGTATCAAGCAGCTTTTCGACTTCCCCTAGTGAGAGAACTTTCGGTAATTTCCGCTCTGTTTTTTGCGTTTCAATGTTCCATGATGGATCATCTGTTGTCACTTTTTCCCGGAGCAGAAATTGGTGGAAGGACCGGATCGAGGAGAGATGCCGCACTGACGTTTTGCTCGATTTCCCTTCCTCTTTTAGCTTTTTTAAATAATGAATGATATGCAGGCGTGTGACATCTTTTATATCCGTCAGCTGCTCATGTGTCATTAAAAAAGACAAGTAGTTCTGTAAATCTCGTTTATAAGAAACAATGGTATTTTCAGAGAGTCCTCTCTCTACTGTCATAAAATGAATAAAGTCGGATAATTGATCGTTCAATGATTTCTACTCCCCGTTTTGATAAAAATAAATCAATCGGTCTTGCCAGTTGTCTTGATTCGGCTGATCCATTTCCATCACTTTAATTGCTGCACCCTCTGGTTTATCATAACGATGGTAGCTTTCATATTCTGAATTTATCCATATCATAGCATAATAGAACAGGACGGTAAAACCAGTGAACAAGATAAATACCTTCATCACTTCACCTGTTGTTTTGAGCCATTTTCGCATGATTCTCATGTCCTTTCTCGAGCTTCTCATTACTTCAGCATATGCCAGGTGGGACAAGGAATATACAGCGAAAATGCAAAAAACCTCTTCATCTTAAATGAAAAGGTTCCAATTCGGATTATTTGCCGGATTCATCATCATGACACCGGTGGCAAATACCATGGAATGTCAATCTATGATCCTTAATTTTAAATTTCCAGTCACGTTCAATAATCTCTTCAACATCTTCTAATAAATCATCTTCTATCTCATCGACTGTCCCGCATTCCATGCAGACAAGATGATGATGGAAGTGAGCGGCTCCTTCTTTGCGAAGATCATATCGCGAAACGCCGTCTCCAAAGTTAATTTTATCAACAACTTTCAGTTCAGTTAGCAATTCTAACGTTCGATAAACAGTAGCAAGACCAATTTCAGGAGACTTCTCTTTTACGAGGAGGTATACATCTTCTGCACTTAAATGGTCTTCTTCATTCTCAAGCAGTACTCTTACTGTTGCTTCACGCTGTGGCGTGAGCTTATAGCTGGAAGAATGAAGCTGTTTCTTAATTCGATCAATCCGATTTTCCATTGACTTTCCCTCCTACGCCACATTACTTGATCATTATATCAAATGATGTGCTGGGAGCCAACTATAATCATTTTAAATTGATAAATAAATTGATTATTATTTAATAACAATTATAAAATCATGAAAAAAGAACACCTGCCAGCTTTTTCATGAGCATGAAGGAGACGTACGATTCAAAAAAGGACGAAAGTGCAGCAAGTGCTAAAATCATCAGTAGAACAGATGCATACCGGGCGAACCACTGCACAGGTGCTTGACTGATGGTTTTTTTCATGAACAGCTGCCCAATGAGACGGATGGAAAACGCAATCGCACATGTCCCAATCACTAAATAGGCTGGAATAAGTAATATGTTTTGCGGAAGAACCGATACGAACGAAAGGAAAAAACCACTCAGCCCCATTTGATTTACTAGAAAACCAACTGTAAACCCAACGACAATTCCCTTTAAAAAGATCATGAGAAAGATGAGCGGCAGGCCAATGATAGATATCCCTAGTATCCACATAAGACCTAAATATTTCATATGATGCAAAAAGCTTTGCAAAAACATTTCTTTTGATTCTGCTGCTTTCTCATTTGTCAGCTGACCAAAAAATTGATTTAAATAATAGAATAAATCCTCTTTCTGACTAATTGTCATACTATTGACGATGATGGCCCCAAAAATCACGCCCATTAAAAAGAGTACAGAGACAAACAAATAAATCGATAGATGGTCTTTTACGTGCTGAAGAAGATGTTCCTTCCAAGACTTTTTCCGCATGCGTCTTCCTCCCAAATAGTAAAGGTTACTAGATTCTATGAGAGAGATTACGAAACATGACAGTTTTATTGAAAGAAAAAAGAGAAAGCGGCCTAAACACTGCTCTCTCTTCTCATTTATCGTGCCGCTTTTTGTACGTTCACAAGCCCGGCACCATAGTAAAAAGGATCTCCAAGCTGTGTAGCCGTTTTTGAAAGTCTCTCGCGCACTTCATCGTTTGTCAGATTCGGATGTTTTGATAGAATGACAGCCGCAGCTCCTGCTACATGCGGTGATGCCATGGATGTCCCGCTCTTGTAGCCATATTCATTATGGGGAATGGTACTGAGCGTTGAAACGCCTGGTGCTGAAACTTCCACTTCTTCGCCTACAGATGAATCAAAAGCTCTTTGTTTTCTTTGGTCAACAGAAGCAACCGCTATCACTGAGCTGTATTTAGCTGGATAGTCAACCGTGTTGAGAGAGCCATAACTTCCTTCATTCCCAGCAGAAGCCACAATGAGAATACCCTTGTCATATGCTCGATCTACCGCTTCTTTCAGCGCTTCAGATTCACTTGCTCCTCCCATACTAATATTGATGACATCTATGTCATTCTCAATGGCCCATTCAATTCCTTTAATGATCCAGCTATAGTAGCCATCACCATTTTCATCTGCCACCTTGACCGCATAGATTGAAGCTTTTGGCGCAACACCAACGACACCTACCTTATTATCTAACGCTGCAATTGTGCCCGCCACATGCGTCCCGTGTTCATGCGGGTCAACAAGCGGATCTGACTCTGTTGGAACAAAGCTGACTCCCCCGGTGACATGTAGATCTTCATGTTTGCCATCAATGCCGCTGTCAAGAACGGCTACTTTGACATTTTGTCCAGCGTATCCCCGTTTATGTACCTTTTGTGCTTTGATGCTTTTGATGCCATATGGGAACGTTTGACCGCTTGTTTTTGCCTTTTGGTCCTCCTCAATGAAGGTCACTTCTTTTGCCTGATTTAGTTTCTTTTTCGATGCCTCATTCAAGGAAACTTTCATCATATCTATCTGCTCTATGGATTCTTTTACATGTCCACCAGCTTCTTCAACAAGCTGTTTTTGTGTATGATCTTGAACGGAAGAAGAAAAGCCGATCATGTACTCTTTTTTCGCTTGCTCCTTTGCAGAAATATGTGAGGCGCCGAACGTGACCGATGCCAGCATCATACTTGCCATACAAAGCCCTGCTCCAATTGACTTGATGTTCACAATACTCACTCTCCCTTTCATCTTTTTGTCATTTAACTACATTTTTAGACAAAAAGAAACGACCGTTTGTCCTATTTTTTAAAATTTTTCCATTTATTTGAATTGGTTGTCACAAAAAAGCAAAATAAAAATGCTTATGATCCTCTTGATAGTGATCATAAGCATTCCTTCTTTTATGTTTTTTCATCATGTGCTGCAAGGCTTCTTGTTTTGTTTTTGTTTTTCTTTCATGTGTACTAAAGTGCGGCATGTTTCCTCTCGACAGTTCCGGGTTTCGGCTGTGCTGCCTTTCAATATGTTCTCGTTTTTTCTTTGCATTGCTTTTTCCCATTTGGCAAAACCCCTTTCGTTGACGTTATGATACACGATGTGACATAAAAAAGATAGACGTATACACGCCTATCTTTCTGTTTTCACCATATCAAGATGGGGAATTCCATCTTCATCATAACAATCTGAAACGGCCTTAAAACCAAAGGATTCGTAAAACGACTTCAGGTAGGCCTGCGCCTGAATTTTGACACTTGTTTCACCTAATTCACTCAGCTTTTCCAAAGCCTTGCTAAGTAGCATTTTTCCATAGCCTTTTTTTCGGCCTGCCTCTGTCACAAGAACGCGGCCAATGGACGCCTCTTCGTACATGATTCCGCTTTGAAAAATTCGGCAATAAGCCACAATCGTGCCGTTCTCTTTTGCCATCAGATGAAGCGCTTCTTGGTCCCGGTGATCAATTTCAGGGTAAGGGCATGTTTGTTCAACAACAAACACATTGACTCTTTCCATTAAGATTAGGTAAAGATCCTCTTTTGTCAATTGTTCAAACGTTTCACATGTCCAGTTAACTTGATTCATGATTGATATCCACCTTACCGTATACTCCGCCCCCGCCAGCGATCAGTTCGACTTCACCTTTTCTTGCTTTGATGATGTAATTGGCTGTTTTTTCTGGCAGGACAGCTTTTAGTTCTTGTTCTGTTGCTTGATGAAGGATATTCATCTCTGTGTGAAACACGGCTTTTAGCTTCTCCAGCGTTTTGGCTCCAACACCCGGAATAAATTGAAGTGGAAGCTGATGAACATAAGGAGGTCTTGTTCCATTGTCACTTTCTTGGTCAGCAAGCTCCTTTAAACGCTCGCTCACTCCTTTTGTCATCCGGGTATGTCCGCATGCTTGGCACTTTTCTTGATCTAGCGCGCGAGGTCTTACTCCGCACTTCTCGCAGGTTGTATGATAGTACTTCCCAAGACGCGGGGCGAGCCCATAATTTCCTGTGATGGCTCTCCCTTCTTTCCCTTCAAGGGCTAGTTTGAATTCGGCAAAAGAGGTATGGTCCATGCGGATTTTTGTATATTCTCGCGCGATTTTCCCTAAAGAATGAGCGTCTGAATTCGTTAAAAAGGGATAACGGTTCAGTTCGCTTAACTGGGATGCCATTGACGTATCGCAGCTAAGTCCTAGTTCAACAGCATCAATGAGGTCCGGATCGAATACTTCCGTTAAAGACGTGCTGACTCCTTTGCCAAATAAGCTTTTATGCGGCGTGAAAATATGAGCAGGAATAAATAAGCCTCCTAGCTCCTTGACCTTATGCTGAAGTGTTTTCCCATCCACATAGAGGCGCTGTGAACTTAAATGCACATTTTTCATATGTAGCGCGAGCCATGCGGAGAACTCAGTCATTTTGCGCAGTGTGGGCATAAATGCAAGCACGTGAATTGGACCTTTTGAATGGTTATCGTTAATTTCTAATTCACTGCCTAAAAGCAGCACGGTCTGTTCAAATGATAGACCGCCATCACTTAGTTCAGTGTACTTGCCTTCTTCTACACCCTCTATTAATTCTTCTAGGACTTCTGGAGATTGTGCATCAATCACACCAATCATCCCCATCCCTTTACTTTGCGTTGCTTCAATGAAAATTTGGTCAATTGTCAGTGACCTTGCACCTGTAATTTTAACAGCTCTGCCTGTTCTTGTTCTGCCGATATGAATATGGATGTCTGCAAAAAACTCCCTCATTTTGTTGACTTAAGTACCTCTTGCAGTTGTAAGTACTGTATGGCATAGGCTGTTTTTGCATCATAAATATGCTGCTTTTCAATGAGGTGCAAGGCTTCTTCTAATGAAACTTCCATCACTTCAACAAATTCATCTTCATCCAGCTCTCTTTTTTCTTCAAGCTGAACTAGCTGATCTGCAAGATACATGTGGACGATTTCATCTGCAAAACCTGGTGATGTATAAAAGGCTGTCAGCTTTTGAAGCTTCTGAGTGGTGTATCCTGTTTCTTCTTCTAATTCTCGTAGTGCTGTATGTGCCGGCTCTTCCCCTGGCTCTAATTTACCAGCCGGAATTTCAACGATGGCTCTCTCTAGTGCTTTACGGTATTGCTTGACCAAGATGATTTTATTTTCGTCTGTCCGAGCAATGACGGCTACTGCACCAGGATGTTTGATGATTTCGCGTTTGCCTTGTTTTCCATTTGGCAATTGTACATCTTCAAGAACCAAATCAATGATTTTTCCGTTGTATAATTCTTTAGTCGATAATGTTTTTTCTTCAAAGTCCTTCAATTTTGTCAGCTCCTCGTTCTACTTTCACTTTTTACTTCATTCATTTTAACATAGATGATTTAAGAGAAGCGAAATGCGGACGCTTGCTTCAATGCGCCACTTGAAGTCACCTAGCTTGAATTCCAGATTTTTTTCACTTAATGTGAAGGAATAGGAGTGTGATGGAATTGAGAAAAAGACGAATTGGTACAACGGATCTTTTGGTGAGCGAAGCGGCTCTAGGATGTATGTCCCTAGGAACAGAAAAAGGAAAAGCGCTCTCTTTATTAGATGAAGCCATTGATCTTGGAATTAATTATTTGGATACAGCCGATTTATATGATTTTGGGACAAATGAGGAAATTGTCGGGGAAGCGATTAAAAACAGGCGGCAAGATTTAATTTTGGCCACAAAAGGCGGCAACCGCTTTGAAAAAGGCAAATCTGGCTGGGACTGGGACCCTTCAAAGGCATACATAAAAGAAGCCGTAAAACAAAGCCTCAAGCGGCTGCAAACAGATTATATTGATTTATACCAACTGCACGGAGGCACGATCGATGACCCTATCGATGAGACGATTGAGGCTTTTGAAGAATTAGTGGAAGAAGGCGTTATTCGCTATTATGGCATCTCTTCTATCCGTCCAAACGTCATTAAAGAATACGCCAAAAAATCAAACATCGTCAGCGTCATGATGCAATATAGTTTACTCGACCGCCGTCCAGAGGAATGGTTCTCTCTTCTTGAAGAACAAGGCATTAGTGTTGTGGCAAGAGGACCTTTAGCAAAAGGGCTTTTAACCGAAAAACCACTTTCACAAACAAGTGCAGCGATTCAAAAAAACGGCTATCTTCAATATTCATTTGACGAGCTACAGCAGATCATTCCTTCTTTAAAGAAAGTCGCTTATGACCTATCACTCACAGAGCTCTCCATTCAATATTTGCTTCAGCATTCTGCGGTCAGTTCCGTTGTATTTGGCGCAAGCTCGGTGGAACAATTAAAAGAAAATGCGGCAGCGGCCAATGCACGTTCTTTAAGTGACCAAGAAGTAAAAGCATTGACTTACTATACAAAATCATCTATGTACGACGCGCACCGGTTTAAATGAGATAAAAAGAGATCATCTGATGTGATCTCTTTTTCATATTCGACAGACAAAAGCAAAGAGGGGCTAAAGGCCCCGTTGTCTTATCTTGCACTTTCGTAATATGCATAATTTCCAGATTTGCCTTTAAGATAAAATGTCGTACCAAAACGACTGAAACTATTTGCAAAAGAACCATTATCCGAATACATACATAATCGATTACTTGCGCCTTTAAAAGGAGTTACAGAACAATCTACAATTGAAGTAGCCTTTGTACGCAAATCCGCATTCGTTAATTCATTTGTAGCAAGAGCTTGTCCAGAAACAGGTAAAAGCAATCCTAAAGATAAAGCGACTCCAGCCATTGTTTTTCTCATTTTCATGTAAATCATCTCCGTTCCCAAATATTGTAATACACCTTCATTATAAGTAGTACGACCTTCTATCAAAAGGGTCTTAAATACTATATTTGTTATAAAAAGGGATTTAAATGAAGGAGGAATCGAAGGAACCGGAAGCACTTGCGTGTTGATCAACCTCAATGATGACATAAAAAAAGAAGCATCAGTGCTCCCTTTTTTAGCTTTTATATTTTCTCCAGTCCAAATGACTTTCATCTAGCAGCTCGGAGAAGCTTTTGTTTTTTTCTTTTTCTTTCTGCTGCCGAAGGAGGTCTTGTCGTTTTTGTTCTTCTCTTTTTTCTGTCTCGGCGGCCAGATTCTGCTTCATTTGAAGAAGCTGCTGTTTGAGATTTTCGTTTATGCCGTCCTTTAATTTCGCTTGATCATTGTTCTTTTTCATTGTGCCTCTCTCCTTTTGCCTCTAAGTGTATCATCCGTTTTATTTCCTGAGCAAGAGTCACGCCAATCTCCCAACATGTGGTATGATCGTCATAGGAAAAACCTCGGAAAGGAAGAATCAGCTAGATGAAAAAATGGATCGCTATACTTGCCTTCATATTATGTCCGCTCGTTGCAATCGGCATTTTTTTCACCAACAAAATGATGTATATTCGAAAATTAACAGATGAAGAGCTCATCAAACGAGAATCAGATGAAGGGCATTATCATCATGAAGAGTTTCAACAGCTTAACAAAGAGAAAGTGTGTATTCCTTCAGCATTTGGTTATGAGCTTCATGGCTATTTTGTGCCGCATCCGCATTCTCATACAACACGCACCATTGTACTTTGTCATGGCGTCACAGTCAGTTTAATAAATTCCGTTAAGTATATGAAATTATTCCAAAAGCTTGGATGGAATGTGATGCTTTATGATCATAGACGACATGGAATGAGTGGCGGGAAAACCACGAGTTATGGATACTACGAAAAAGAAGATTTAGCGAAGGTCGTGAAGTGGCTTAGACAAAAACTTGGGGAAAATGCCATTATCGGAATACATGGAGAATCTATGGGGGCAGTCACGACTTTGTTATATGCCGCAAAGCCGGAAGCAAGCGCCAATTTTTACATAGCTGACTGTCCTTTTGCTTCTTTTGAGGATCAGCTTCTCTATCGATTAAAAACAGATTTTCGTCTTTCAGGTCAATGGATTCTTCCACTAAGTGATCGAGTGTTAAAATGGCGGGATGGATACAGCATTCGGCAAGTGTCACCGCTGGATGTGATCGATCAAGTGAGAGAACCTGTGCTTTTTATCCATAGTCTTCATGATGACTATATTCCATGCGAGCAGAGTCAGCAGCTATATGCTCGAAAAAAAGGTGATAAACAACTATTTATAGCGCCGCACGGGGCACACGCGATGTCTTTTAGTGAAAATAAAGAAGCTTACGAACAAGAAGTTCAAGTATTCCTTCAACCATTTGAATCAAATGAAGATAAAAGAGGAGAATGAACAGTGGTTCGTCTCCTCTTTTTGAGCTAACTTATGCGATAGTCACTACTGTTGTATGGTGTCTGCCCGCCAGTTCCATATGACTCTCTTCCGATTGCTGCTGACTCATGACCGATAATCCTGCAGTTGCTGCCAATAAAAGAACTATCAAACTCGTTTTCATATAAATGACCCCCATTTTGAATTTTTGATATGGCTTGAATCTTCCGTTCGTAAAACCGTGTCGATGCTTCATACAGTCCAAGCTCATTGTAATAATGAGCCGCATCAAGTGCCAATTCCTCAATGTCTGGGTATAAGCGCTTGTCCTCGAGCAGGTCTAATGTATCGTCTATGATCGTTATTTCTGCATCAACGTATAATGCTTTTAAGAACTGAAATTTGCAGATGTAAATTTCATCTTCTAATTCACAGGCTTTCATAATACCTTTTTGATAGAGGGTTAACGACTCTTCTATTTGTTTTTGTTTAAACAGGATTTGGGTGAGCATAAATAGTGGGTCTAGAGAGCGATTAAGATGGGTTAAATTCTCCTTTTCAAACACTTCAAGAGAGTCTTTCAGATAACGGCTTGCTTCCGCAAGATCGTTCATTTGGTAATAACAGTTACCTAAGTTGAAAAGGGCCGAACCTATGACTCGAGGGTTTCCAATCGATCGTGCTCGATTTAGAGCATTTTTAAAGTAGGGCAATGCATGTTCATAGCATTTCAAATCATCATAGTTTGCACCGATGACAAATTCACAGTGGATGATTCTCAGCGTGTACGTTCTGTAGGCAGAGTACGTATTTAACGCTTGCAAGGCATAGTGCATCGAAAAGTGGGTTTGTTTCATGTGGTAGTATATTTCAGCTAATTTAAAGTAAAATTCTGCTCTTTCTATATCATCTGATATGAGATTGAGCTTTTTTTCTGCTGAACGGTAATAGGCAATGGCACTTAAATAGTTTTGCTGTTCAAACTCAAACATTCCTGTGAAAAAATGAACATAGTATTCAAGCATGTCCGTTAATTTCGTTTGCGAATGTTCGATCGTTTCTAGCAGGTTTTTAATTTCTTCATCATTTGAGGCTTTCTTTGCCGGTTCAAAATATTCAAGCATCACCTTATGGCGAAAATCCATCAGCTGGTAAAACAGCAACAAGTTTTGATCTTGCTCCATCTCCAGAATTTCCTGCTCGATCTCGGCCTTCAGCTTCTCTGCTTTCATGACATGAAATCCGCAAATCTGCCTATACCATTCGTTTATTTTAATTCCAACCTGAGGCGATGACAGCTTGAGCTTCAATTCACTTTAGCACCTCCCTTCTCATATACGATACATGTTGTATTCTATCATATTTCCTCGAATGGAAGAAATATGAAATGTCATTTTTCGCAAAGTTTTCGGTATCCCGCAATAACCGCTTCCATTGCCTATTTTTCGGCATTTATATCCACGATTTTTTCATGTCTATTTTTCTCGTTTTGTCGAATTGGTTGTTATAAAACAGTTTTTTTGCGTTGCAAAAGATCATTTTTCAGATTAGACGTTCCCAGTTGTTTAATGAGATGATGAAGACACGAAAAAAACCCTTTTGTCAAAAAGGGCTTTTATAATACATCTGTTACCTGTTCCATATTCTCTTTGATCCAATTGACAGCTAATTCGAGCGTTGGGAATTCTTCCGTTTCAAATGTGACTTCATCCTGAAGAAGCCAAACATCCTTTTTCACCGAATCCATTCCACCTATTGACCAGTGCAAAAGGGTATAGGGATGATTGTTATTTAAAAACGACACCCATGTTTTATTTTGTGCCGTGTTTTGTATCACTCTAAGCTTCTGATCCACTACGTTTCCACCTTACTTTACAAGTATGCCCATTCTTGGACTGAGTATTTGCTGAGGACTTTTCAGCATCAATGTATTGGCTTTTTCATTAAAATCGATGGTCATTTCCTCATCAAAAAATACCTTCTGTGCAATGTGTATATATAGTTTTAAATGTTGGCTATTTTTAAGTTGTTCCCATTCACCTGTTCTTTCACTTGTTAACCAAAGCATTGGTACGCCACTCACTGCACAGCCACAACCTTCTGAATCGTAGCGAAGCAGTAATTCCTTAGTTTCGTTTCCTGTTTGCTGTTTTTCTATATATGTTTTAGCCTGTTCTGTGATGTGAATATACATGGCGAACATCCTTTTTAAATTGATGCTTACATTGTAACACATAAAACACCATAAAACATGACACACGACTAAATCCGAAAGTCATATTCTTTGAAATACACGCTCTTCTCACTATGATTATATCTATCTATTGGCTCTTTTTGCTTCTTGTTTTTTAGAATTATACTTATGACGCTACCAATTTTAAAAGAATAAACAGGAGGTTTTAGATCGTGAAAAAAAGATTATCTCTCTGCTTCATCGGGGCACTGATATTGATGTTGAGTTTCGCTGTGCCAAACATGAAAGCGGCATCTGTCCTTGATGAAGTACGAGAAAGCTATGCAACTTATACGGGATCTGGTTACTCAGGGGGCGCCGCATTATTAGATCCTATTCCATCTGACATGAAAATTACGGCTTTAAATCCCCATGACTATAACTATAAAGGGATAAATGCGGCACTTGCAGGGGCTTACCTTGAAGTAAAGGGTCCAAAAGGAAAAACCGTTGTGTATGTAACCGATAAATATCCAGAAGGAGCGAAAGGAGCTCTTGATCTTTCTCATAATGCCTTTGCCAAAATCGGCAATATGGCAGATGGGAAAATCCCAATTAGTTGGAAAATTGTAAAAGCACCGATTAGCGGAAATGTAGTTTACAGAATAAAAGAAGGTAGCAGTAAGTGGTGGGCTGCGATTCAAGTGCGCAATCATAAATATCCGATTATGAAAATGGAATATTACAAAGATGGACAATGGGTGAACATGGAAAAGACAGACTACAACCATTTCCTTGGATTTAATATGGGGTCTAAATCTCTTCCTGTTCGAATCACAGATATCCGCGGGGTCATCGTAAAGGATAAATTACCCGCTCTTCCATCTACTGCTGCTTCACAGGCCTATACTGTAAAAGGCAATGTTCAGCTTCCTAATTAACGAGGAAAAGAGGTAGCTTATTTAAGAGCTTCCTCTCCTCCTTTTCTATCCCAGCGATATGCCTCATTTTCTATTACTTTTATGATTTCATTCTTTCCTGCCATATAGCTTTGTATATCTTCCCGATACTGATTTGCTAATTGTTCCTTGACAGACGCATACGCTACAGCTCGTTCTGGATGGGCCCTTAAGTAATCTCGAAACAATAAATGCCTTTTCACATCAGGATGATTTCTCTCATAAATATGGACATGATGCGTACGATTCAAGCCACCCTTTTGAAAAAAACGTCTCCCTTTTATGCCATTTTCACCGAGCGCTTGATATCCAAGATGTTCAAATCTCTCTCTTTTTCTATCGATCTCTTTTATATGACTTACTTCTATTAAGATATCAATAATGGGTTTGGCAACAAGTCCTTCAACTGACGTACTACCAATATGATGTCCTTCTATCCAGCTCTTTTGAATGATTTGCTTGAGTCGCTACTTTTCTTGATGGAATTCTTCATGCCATTCTTTTTTGAATTCGACAACCTCAACCTTTCGCCTCGGTGTCCATTTCATTTTTGATAAGGTGAGCTCTTTTGCAACATGAATCACATTTGTTTCAACAAATCCTAACTTTTCGTATAGCCTTTTTGCAGGGGTGTTTTTTTGCCCAGTGGTCAGTTCTATAGGGACATTTTTCTCCATAATTGTAGACATAAGTCTTGTTCCAATACCCTGCTTTAGCGCTTTTGGATGTACAGCCAATCGACTAATGATCAAATAATCTTTCTGCTCTTCATAAGAGGCAACACCTAGTAAGATTCCCTTTTGCTCAAAACCAATAAATTGCTCTTTTGCTTTCATTACATCTTGAATGGTCTCTTTTAATGGCGGAAGATCGGCATAGCCAATTTGTTCAGCTTCTTGTTGGTATGCAGCTAGTTGAATATGTAAGATCTGCTTTGCTACATCTCCTATTGTTTGATCTAAATTGACAATCATGACATCGCCTCTAACTTTTTCACAAATAAAACACGGTCTTCATTTATTCCTTCATATTCTGAAAACACGGAGATTCCTTCTACAGTTTTATCCCCTTTTTCAATTTGAAAGCCCAATTTTGCATGATAGGCAATTGATACTTTATTTACAGGTGCTGTTACCACTTTAATGGTTGTTCTTCCTTCCTGTTTTGCCACATCATAAAAGGCTTGATACAGCATTTTTCCGATCTTTAATTTCCGGTGATCTGGATGTACCCCAACAAAGTGAATATACGCTTCATCTGAACGAGATTGCGATAAAAAACCGACTAAAAAGCCAATCAGTTCACCTTTTTCAACGACGACAAAACTTGTTTGCTGAAAATGTTCAAAAAATAGCTTCGGCAATGTTGCGCGCAAATCTTTACCTCCCCACCAGCTTTGGATGACGGATGTGAC
Source organism: Bacillus sp. FSL W8-0920 (assembly GCF_038593215.1). NCBI lineage: Bacteria > Bacillati > Bacillota > Bacilli > Caryophanales > Bacillaceae > Bacillus > Bacillus sp. FSL W8-0920. The sequence goes on from NZ_CP151974.1 coordinate 2,188,273, forward strand.
GGCGTAAAAATCTGACGGCTTCACTTGACGTATCATGATGACCTCGCCCCTTTTCATTTTTGGCTTACCGCTCTCTTTTTTTACAAAAAACTGTTGTTTCAATAGTCTACCTGTCCGATTAATTGTTTGTAAAGATTACGTGGCAGCCTTTTTTCCTTTCAGCTTTGTTGATTTCGTTCTTTCGCCGTCATCTCCTTGTAAATCTTCACACTTATTTCAAAAAGTTCACTTTTTGTGCGAAAGTTTCATTCTTTTGGTATGTTAAGATGGTTCATATAGGAAATGTAACAAATGTTTATTGGAGATGATGATATTGGTTTGGATTGTTACTTCACTTGTTGTGTTTAGTCTTTTAAAGCTTCTTGTCACTTCGCTGCCTTCTGGTGTTGTGGAACGCCTTTTTAGTCGTTATGCAGTGCATGCAAAAGTAACAAGTGATCAAACAACGATCATGTTTGAAGATCGTCCGCTCAATGATCAACAAACATCTGAAATTATTCAACATTTTAATGATGCGATCTTTATTGAACGCTATTATATTTATCCTGGTGATGAAGAGCGCTTTCTTCATCCGCAGGAAGGGCCGGCGCCTCTTACCATGCAAACAAAGCTTGGCAAGCATGATGTGACCCTTTATCTGTATCATTACGATGACCACGTGGATGTGGTGCGGCAGTTTACACATAAGCCTAAGAAAAAACTGATGGCCTATCGTTTGCGTTCTGAGCCCCTCCAAACATCCCACAACTTGGCACATGCTTAAAATATGTTGCATCAAATGAGACGAAGTGTCTTCCACTTCGTCTTTTTTTGTATGGATTTATACTCTTTTCTTTGAATGATTTACCAGTATCAATTTCGCCTCCTGACGGTTAAAATAGAAACAGAACATACGTTCTAAGGGGTGAAAATAATGAATGAACGAGCCATTCTGCTTGTGGATATGCAATCGTTTTATGCGTCAGTCGAAAAAGTGGAGGCTCCCCACTTGAAGGATGTGCCGCTCATCGTCTCTGGAGATCCTGAGCGGCGGAGCGGAGTCGTACTTGCCGCCTGCCCGCTCGCTAAAAAACGGGGCGTTCAAAATGCATCCAGATTATGGGAAGCACAGGAGAAATGCCCTGAAGCTGTCGTCGTACGCCCTCGTATGCAGCGCTATCTTGATATCTCTGTCATGATCACAGAGCTGCTTGAACAATACACAGATCTTGTCGAACCATATTCAATTGATGAACAATTTCTCGATATTACAGGCAGCCTGACACTACTCGGTTCTCCCCGTGAGATCGCTCAAAATATACAAACAACCATTATGAACCAGACGGGTATTTACGCACGTGTTGGCATCGGTCCTAATAAAGTGCTCGCTAAAATGGCCTGTGACCATTTTGCTAAAAAAAACACATCTGGCATTTATGAACTTCGCGCAGACAGTGTTGCGACTGATTTATGGCCGCTTCCGATTGGAAAATTATTTGGCGTTGGTAAACGAATGGAGCACCATTTAAAACGAATGGGCATCAGTACCATTGGGACGCTTGCTGCTTATCCGTTAGACCGGCTTAAAAAACGCTGGGGAATAAACGGAGAGCTTTTGCAGCGAACAGCTTTAGGACATGATCCCTCTCCGGTCACCGTTCACACACATAATGAGCAAAAAGCGGTGGGACATCATATGACTCTCCCCCATGATTATGCGTCTTTTGAGGATATCAAAGTCGCTCTTCTTGAATTGAGCGAAGAGGTGGCAAGACGTGCACGCTTTAAGCATTATCTTGGGCAAACAGTGTCTGTTGGCGTGAGAGGCGCTGATTTTTCTCACCCGACCGGATTTCATAGACAAATCAAGCTTCATTCACCTACACAGTACGGGACAGATATTGCAGAGGCAGCCATTCAGCTATGCCAGCAGCACTGGGATGGTCAGCCCATTCGCAGTGTCGGTATTACTCTCTCACAGCTGCAGTCTGACAGCCAGTATCAGCTAACTTTATTTGATCATCATGTTCAAAAAGACAAACTCAGCAAAGTATTTGATGCGATCCACATAAAGTATGGACCTGCTGCCCTGCTGCACGCTTCTTCACTGACAAGCGCAGGGCAGGCGTATCACCGCGCCGAAAAAATTGGCGGACATTACAAATAACGGAGGCGAACAGCCATGAATCCCAATAAATTAACACCTGGATACAACCTCATGTGGGAATCAAGCCGAATGATGCTTCCAGAGCACCGGGAGCAGCTGCTTGCTCAAAAACGGCAGAAAAAAAAATACACCCCTCCCCCGCTGAGCACCGATCAACTGGAAGAAATGAATTTTTTGATCACACAGTCGATTACTGAGGATCAAGCGATTTGCGTGACATATGCCGCAGCAGATAGAAAAGAACAGTTTTGGGGCTGGGTCAAAGCCATTCATTATGAAACGCAGCGCATAAAAATCGTCAATGATGAAGATGTTCTCAACCTGTCCTTGCAGCAAATCGTCGCGATCGACCTTGATTAAATGGGGTCAAATGACCGCGCGAATCAGTGGCATAAAAGCACCAGCAGAAAAAAGCACGCGTCTCCAAATACGAGCCAATCAAACTTCTCTGCCATATGGCGGATGTCCCCTCCATCAAATTGTGTATTTAATTTGCACAATTTTTCATGTATGATTGGAACATCTTACAAACTCAGGGGAGAAACAGCATGAAAAATAACTTACGTACGCTACATCCGCTTAGTTGGACGATCATCATCGGCACCATATTTGGCCGAATGGCGACGTCCATGAGCATTCCTTTTTTGGCCGTTTATTTAACACAAGTCAAAGGCGCCTCAGCTTCTTCTGCTGGATTAATCATTGCCGTTAGCTCTCTGATTGGGATCGTTGCGAGTTTTTACGGTGGATATATTTCTGATCGTATCGGAAGAAAAAAGGTCATGCTTCTATCAATCTTCGGTTGGACACTTGTCTTTGTTGGCTTTGCATTTGCAGATGCCATTTGGGTCTTCTTTATCATGAACGCTTTAAACGGACTGTGCCGGGCACTGTTTGAACCAACATCTAAGGCGCTCTTATCTGATGTCACCCCGTCAAGTATTCGGTTGTTTGTGTTTAATTTACGTTATACAGCCATTAACATAGGGGTCATCTTCGGTCCGCTGCTTGGCTTATATCTCGGGTCATCGAAAACAACCTTTCCATTTCTCGTCGCTGCCTTCATTTATTTGTTATACGGATTAACGCTGGCCTGGCAATTTCAGAAACATCCAGTTGCTGCTCCAGAAAACACGAAACAAATTGGGGTCAAAAAAGCCCTTTCCATTATCCAAAAAGATACGGTCTTTAGCATTATCCTCATCGGCGTTACCTTATGTTCGTTCGGGTATTCGCATTTGAGCTCAACGCTGCCTCAATATTTATCCGCTTCGCCTATGATTGAGGATGGTCCGAAACTGTTTGGATACCTTTTATCTTTAAATGCAGTTGTTGTCATTGTCGTACAATATCCGCTCATCATGATCGCCAAACGCTACTCCACCATTTTGTCGCTCACCACTGGGAATATTCTTCTTGCGGGCAGTTTGTTTGCCATTGCTTTTTCACAGAGTCTCGGCATGCTTGCTTTCATCATTGTCGTGTTTACAATTGGAGAGGTTCTGCTGTTTGCGATGATGGATCTATTTGTAGACAATGTGGCAAAGCCAGAAGTAAAGGGGTCGTACTTTGGCGCGATGGGATTTTCTCAGCTCGGCAGCGTCATCGGACCATTTGTCGGCGGACTGTGCATTGACTATTTTGGCGCAGCCCATCCCTTCTCCATTTTTTCAGTCTTGTCGATCATCACCATCGCAGGTGTTCCGTTCCTACTCATTGGATACTACCGCCTGAAAAAGCGATCCGCAGCTGCCATCGCTGTGAAAGTCAGTGGAGATCATTAAAAAAACCGCTCTCGTTTGAGCGGTTTTTCTTTATACTCGGCGGATAGCAATCTCTTCCACCTTATGCTGATCACCTTTTTTCAAAATGAGATCAGCTCGATATTTTGTCGGTAAAATATTTTGATATAAATTAGGGCGATTGACGGTATTCCAAATTGTGCTTGCCATGTGATCTGCCTCTTCATCCGTCAAATCTTTGTATTGATGAAAGAAGGATTCAGGATCTTGGAAAGCTGTTTCCCTCAGCAAACGGAACCGTTCTTTATACCATGATTGAATTTGCGTTTCAGCAGCATCTACATAAATCGAAAAATCAAAGAAATCTGATACAAACACACGCGGTTCATCCTTCAGATCATCCAGCGCTGGGGATTGCAGCACATTGATTCCTTCAATAATAACAATATCGGCATCCTCCACCGTTTCATACACACCATCAAGCCGGTCATAGGTCAGATGCGAATATACCGGGGCATGCACAGTTTGTTTCCCTGATTTTAATTCGTTTAAAAAAGACAACAAGGCTTTGACATCGTAGCTTTCTGGGAAGCCTTTCTTTTCCATGAGTCCTCGAACCTTTAATTCTTTTTGAGGATACAAAAAGCCATCGGTTGTCACAAGACTCACTTTCAGTCCATCTCCAAGCCTCGATAAAAGCGTTTCGATGATACGGGCCGTTGTGCTTTTCCCGACAGCCACACTTCCAGCAATCCCAATGAGAAAAGGAATTTTCGCATGATGCGGGTAGTTTAAAAAGGCATTCACATGCTGATTTTTTTGTTTTTCTGCAAAGACATGCAATGTCAGAAAACGAATAAGTGGTATGTAAATATCCTGAACTTCTTCAAGCGATAAATAGTCATTTAATCCTTGAAGTGCTCTTGCTTCCTCTTCTGAAACAGATACCGGCATATATTCTCCAAGAGCAGACCAAGCCTCTCTTGTATGACGTGTATATAAAGTATTAAAATCTAGTCGCGTGTCACTCAAAGTCTTTCCCACCAATCTTCACTAAACTCGTAACCAAAAAGACGATAATCCGATTGTAGCTTAAAATGAAGGCGCTGTCTTTATTTTTCCACTAAAGTTTGCTTCTTTTGCGAAAAAAAGCATTAAAAAAAGGAAAATGAGGGTAAATAAGAGTATTCAGTTCGATAGATAGAAGGGAGCACACCAAATGAAATATGTGATCATTGGCGGAGATGCAGCAGGAATGAGCTGTGCTATGCAAATATATCGAGAGGATCCAGATGCACATATTGTCGCTTTTGAAAAAGGAGAGATTTTCTCATATGGACAGTGCGGCCTCCCCTACTTGATCGGCGGTCTCATTGATCACCACAGCAAGCTGATTGCACGCAGCGCTGAAACATTTCGCGACAAATACGGAATTGATGCTCGATGCTTACACGAAGTGACCTCCATTGATCCAAAGCAAAAAACGGTGTCAGGTCATCATACGAAAACAAAAGAACCCTTTACCGAAAGCTATGACCGCCTCTTAATTGCGACAGGAGCAAGCCCTGTTAAACTGGATTTAAATAATCAGCCGCTAGAAGGCGTACACGTATTAAAAACCATTCCGCATGCGCTGTCCATTTTAGACCACTTAAAACAAGATATCACACATGTCACGATCATTGGCGGTGGATATATCGGCTTAGAGATGGCTGAAAATTTAAAGGAACTAGGAAAAAATGTACATATTATTCAGCGGGGTTCAACAATTGGTCCGGGCTTTGACCCCGATATGGCAAAGCACCTGAAAGAAGAGGCGGATGCCCAAGGCATTCACGTAACTCTCGGGGAAACCGTGCAGACATTAGAGGGCGAGTCACGTGTCACAGCTGTTCAAACAGACAAACAAACCATAAAAACAGATATGGTTATCATGGCCATCGGCGTCACCCCGCAAACCTCTTTTTTAGACAAAACAGGAATCAAACGGCTTTCAAATGGTGCCATTGTTGTAAATGAATACATGCAAACCAATGTAAAAGACATCTATGCTGCCGGGGATTGCGCAGCCACTTATCACCGCATCAAACAATCACTCGATTATATCCCGCTCGGCACAACGGCGAATAAACAAGGGAGAATCGCTGGTTTTCATATGACGGGAACAGACCGGGCGTTTCAAGGGGTGACTGGAACTGCCGTCATGAAATTTATGAGCATGACAGCGGGACGAACGGGCTTATCTGAAAAAGAAGCACAAGCAGCTGACATTCCTTTTTCCACCATCACCATTGACAGTACGGATCACGCTGGATATTATCCAGATGCGCAGAAAATGAAAATCAAACTGATTTACAGAAGTGATGACTACACCTTGCTCGGTGCCCAAATCATCGGAAGAAACGGTGTAGATAAACGGATCGATGTGATGGCAACTGCTCTTTACCAACAGCTAACCATAACAGATCTTGAAGATTTAGATATTAGCTATGCACCGCCTTTTAACAGTGTGTGGGACCCGCTTCAGCAAGCAGCAAGGCGGAGATAAAAAGACGGTCACAATGGCAGCTTACTTCAAAAAAAAAGAAACCAGTTCACAACCGGTTTCTTTTTTGTTATTTTTTCATCATCGCTTTGCGTGCTACTTTTTCAAATAAAAATGGGAATAATTGATACAATTTACTGCCAGCGTTCATCCATCCAGGCAGATTAATCTCTCTTTTTTTCGTCATCATAGCGGATACGACCTTCCCAGCCACCTTGTCCGCACTAAGCATCATGAATTCCACATTCTTCACATATTCACCGCTGCGATCGGCGATGGTAAAGAAGTCAGTGGCAATCGGGCCTGGATTCACTGTGGTGACGTGAATGCCGATGTCTGACAGCTCCATTCTGAGGCTGTTTGAAAAGCCAAGGACGGCATGCTTGGATGCGGAATAAATGGCTGATTTCGGGGTGGCAATCTTTCCTGCCTGAGAGGCAATATTGATAATATGTCCATGTCCTCTTTGTTTCATCTCTGGAATGACCTTTTTCGTGCAAGCGATTAAACCAAACACGTTTACTTCAAACATCGACACCATTTCCTCAATGGACGCATCTTCAACGAGATCGAACGCACCGAAACCGGCATTGTTCACCAAAATATCAACAGCCCCCACTTCTTCATATGCGCGATCAATGTCCTCAAGGTGACTGACATCTAGCTCCACGATGTGACACACTCCGCCAGCACTCATAATCTTTTCTTTTACACCCGTCAGCTTTTCAATTCGTCTTGCTGAAATCATGATCTCTGCGCCTTCTTCTGCTGCCAAATACGCCATTTTTTCACCAATGCCACCAGATGCGCCAGTAATCCATATTCTCTTTCCTGTTAATCGCCCCATGCGTTTCACTCCTTAGTTTGCCCTGTAGTAGAGAATTCCATCTTTTTGCACTTCTTCAATTTGTCCAGCCTCTAAGAGGACATCAAGCTGCCCTACTGTCTCTGACATCGTTAAAAACAAGGCCTCTTCATACAGCACTGGAAATAGCTTGCGGCAAAGATGAAAGGCAGTCATTTCTTTTCGTTTAAGCAGCTGATACATCGTATTTGCCCGCTTTTCTTGTTTCTTAAATCTTTCTTCGATCAATTCATGATGAGACGTGATGAGCTGCCCGTGTCCTGGATAAATCGTCTTGATCGGCAGATGAAGTAATCGATTGAGTGATGCTTTATATTGAAGCAGCGATTTTTGGCGCTCCTCCCCTTCATACGGCGCTTCCATTAACGGGTTTGAAGAAATAGTCGTCAAAAGTAGGTCTCCACCAATGAAGTGGCCCGTTGTTTCATCTAGAAAGGAAAGATGAGATTGTGCATGTCCCGGTGTTTCCATCACAAAGAAGTGTTCATGTCCTTTCAATCGATCGCCTTCTTTGATGACGTCATCTACATGTGCAGTACAAGAATATGTATAAGATTGCTTCACGATTCTTTCACACTCACCTCGGCGAAGCGGCACACCTAACTGCTGAAAAAATCGTTCCATAAAAGCAATTTGACGCTCTTTAAACACAGGGTCCTGGCTAATATACGGCTCATTTAACTCATGTCCGATCACACGGACATGAGGTTTCATCAAATTTAAAAGACCGACATGATCTGCATGATGATGGGTCAACACCACTTGATCAATATCGTCAATTGATAAACGATGCTCATGTAATTGCGTGACAAAGGCGTACTCCGCCTCTTCTGTCATCGGCCCGCAGTCCACTAAGGTCACAGCTTCTCCTTTTAAAATATATGCATGTACATCCCCAACAGCAAAAGGGGTCGGGATAGATAGTTGAATGATGTCTTCTTTCACTTTTTTATGTCATCTCCTGCTTTTTGACTCATGATTCATTGTCACTTCGTCTTCTTTATTCATTGTATCCTGCAAAGGGCAGACTGTCATGCGGTTTAGGCGGTCAATTTTTTTATCTGTCCCTATTGACACAAACTTGTCCATCGTTGCATAATGAACAACAAATATAAAATGCGTGATGACAAGGATTAGTAAGCAAAATAATGATGCAAGAGAGTGAGGTCCACCGGCTGTAAGACCTCACCATCCTCTTATTTGCTGAACCTGCCCTTTGAGCTGTTAGGCAAACCTAAACGTTTCCCGCGTTAAGGGACTAGAGCTGAGTATGCATATTTGCATGCTAATTGAGGGTGGTACCGCGAAAAACCTTTCGTCCTTTTCAGGCGAGAGGTTTTTTTATTTTCTACAAGGAGGAGCGGCTTATGAGTAAAATTGGATTTATTGGTGCAGGCTCAATGGCAGAGTCGATGATGAAAGGTTTATTAAAAAGCGGCATCATGTCAAACGAAGATATTATTGTCACAAACAAAACGAATGAAAAACGTCTAGAAGAATTAAAGGTGCGTTATGGGGTCAAAACGGATTTCTCTCGTTCTTTTATTTATGAAGAAGCGGATATTCTCGTATTTGCTTTAAAACCGAAAGATGCTGAGAGCGGGATATCTGAAGTTCGGCCTCATTTACAAGGGCAGCTGATCATTTCGATTTTAGCAGGCATCTCAATTGAAACGATCCAACACTATGCTGGCGAGAAGACTGCGGTGGTTCGCGCGATGCCAAATACATCAGCCGCCATTCAGCAATCAGCAACAGGCATTTCTGTCAGTCAAGAAGTGACAGAGGATCAAAAGAATAAAGCAATCGAGCTGTTTGAAACGATCGGTCATGTGACGGTATTAGATGAATCACAGCTAAATGCTGTTACAGCTATTGCAGGAAGCGGTCCAGCCTTCATTTATCATTTGATTGAAGGAATGGAGCGAGGCGCTTCGGAACTTGGGATGGACCAAGCAACAGCGAAGCTGCTCATCTGCCAAATGATTGCAGGCGCCGCAAACATGCTTGAAAGCAGCGGTAAAGAACCTGCTGAACTGCGCAAAGAAATCACAAGTGAAGGCGGAACGACAGAAGCCGGCCTGAACACACTTGCTGCCTATCAATTTGAAGAAGCCGTTGTCGATTGTGTCAAAACCGCAACAAAACGTGCAGCAGAATTAAACGAAGTGTTTTCAGCAAGCACGTATAAATGATAGAGAAAAGTACCTGTTTTGATGACAGGTGCTTTTTATTTTTATCTAATGAGTGATTTTTCACAAATAATTAACAAATATTAACAAGGAATATATTACCTAATATAGAATTACTTATATGTACCACAAAAATGAGGAAGAGGAGTGTTTTAAATGAAATTAGTTAAGGTTCTTACTGGATCCGCATTGTCACTCGCTTTACTTTTTTCCGCAGCACCTGCATTTGCTACAAGTGCACATTCTAACGCAGAGGATGTCCACGTTACAAGTGATTTTAAAGCTCAACTTTACACATGGGATATTACCAACAATACTGGTATTTTTGCCAATTCGTTCGAACAAGATGGGATTAAATGGTATCTAAAAGGCATCACTAAAAATTCTGATGGAACTTGGACAGCTCATTATGAGGGTAGACGAGTATAATCCTAATTGGGAGCCTATGGCTCCCTTTATCTATTTTAAAGTAATGAAACATTCTCCACCCTTCTTCTTCTCTCATTAACCTCCATTTACTCTACATTCCCCCCCTCAAAAGCACATAAGTTTTCAAAGGCTCTAGAGGCCTCATACATAAACATTACTTACTTTTTCTCTAACAAAGCATGAATCGCTGATTCTAGTAATTCTGGCAAAATGCCGAATGAGAACGGGATGTGCAGCCGCTCTGTCCATTTGTGCGGGTCCTTTCCTAATGGACCCACGTTAATAACTGGAACGTAAAGTGCTCCCTTTTCTCCTTCTGGTAAAGAATAGCCTTTTTGGTAAAGCGGCATATTGGTCGTGTAATGACCTACTTCCTGTTTTTCGAGCTGTAAGTAACTTAAATCAGATAATCCCGGGAAATATTTCACTTCTTCTATTTCAAGTCCATAACTCTTCTTTGCCTCTATTTGAATCCTCTTTAAGGTTGCTTGGATATGCGGATCTTCCGTTGAGGAAACCGCTGGATAAAATGGTGGACTATAAAATAGAACAATGAGCGGCCCATCTTCCTTACAAAGCGTCGTCAGCTCAGAGACGATTTTGGTTGAAAAATCACGATCTCCAAGCTCACCTCGATTGGCGAACGCATAGTTTACAATGCGTTCAACCTCCTGTTTACCTGAGCGTTCAGCAGCTTTTTGATACAGCTCATGATACGTGAGAACGGTAATCCTCGTATCAATCGGTGTAAAAGGTTTAAAGCGCTGAAATTCTGCTGTTTTTTGTTTAATATCAGCTTCGATTTGGTCTGCTGCTTGTTTCGCCGTGTCATAAAGAAGTCCGTGCAGTTCTTCACTTGAACGATTCATCATCAGCACATTAAATAAAGAAACAGCTGTGTGAGGTGTTTGAACGGAATAGGCTTCTTTTAAATCCTTTTGCATTAAGTTGGTTGGGGGCGGCGTGACTTCACCATCTACTTCCTCACAATAATCACTATTCAGCTCTAACAGCCGATTTAATGCAGATACCATAAAATTCGCATTTAAGCCTGAGAACGGCTCTCCTACATGCGTTTCAATTCCTTTGCAGAAAAATCCGGCCAGCACCTTCCCTATACTGCCTGTATACATATAATAATGTTCATCACCTGGATACTTTTCAAACATAGGCTCACTGTTTAAGCACGCGGTATAGTCAAGGTCATGCTTTTCCTTAAGCTCCTTTAGTTTTGGAACAGCTTCAAGCATTCCTTGAGAATTCACTTCTTCATCCGGGACTGTGACGAGTAGGACATTTCCATCAAATGTCTCTGCCATCGCTCTTTCCAGCATGGACAGCTGTACCGTAAGACCTGCCTTCATATCCATGGCACCTCTTCCAAATAACCAGTCACCTGAAGCTAGATCTTCTCTTGCTCTTTTTGGGAGAAGCGCACTTTTTTGAGAAAATGATGCCATTAACTCTTCAGGCTTGCATGCCATGTTTTGAAATTCACCGTAATCTTCTGTATCGACGACATCGAAATGACTAAGCAGCAAAACGGTACGAGAAAGCGAACTGCGCTTTACAAGCGCCGTTAAATAATACCGGCCATCTTTCATCGGATGCAAAGCCAAATGATCAGGATTCTGCTTGTAATAAGGCCGCTCCCTCAGTAAATAATATAAATATTCTGCTAACGCCACTTCTCCAGTTGTACCCGATATGCTTTCATACTGCATAAGAGCTGTGAGCAGTTCCTTTCGTTCACTCTCTGTTTGCCATTTCATTCGTTCTCCCCCTTTGCTTTCTCTATTTCTCCATTATACAAAAACGTGTATAAAAGCTATATTCTTTGAGCACCTTTTATGACGAAAGTTTGAATGGCTGTTATAATCGGCTATACAATTCTATGAGGAGGCGAAGGTATTTGGAAACAAAACTCTTTTCACCTTGGACATTAAAAGGTGTTGCGCTGAAAAACCGCATCGTAATGTCCCCGATGTGTATGTATTCATCCTATGATCGTGATGGGAAATTACAGCCTTTCCACTTTACACATTATATTTCCCGTGCCCAAGGTCAAGCTGGCCTGATCATGGTGGAGGCAAGTGCCGTTTCCCCCGAGGGAAGAATTAGTGATCAAGACCTCGGCATTTGGAGTGATGAGCACATTGAAGGCTTCGCTTCATTAAACGAACAAATCAAAGCATACGGAACCAAGACAGCCATCCAGCTGGCTCATGCAGGACGTAAAGCTGAACTAGATGGTGACATCCTGGCACCATCTAGCCTTCCATTTGATGAACAGTCTAAAATCCCTACCCAGATGTCCGTCGATCAAATCAAAGATACCGTTCAGGCGTTTCAGGATGCAGCTGTCCGGGCAAAAAAAGCCGGCTTTGACATCATTGAAATTCATGGGGCGCATGGCTATTTGATTAATGAATTTCTTTCACCGCTGGCAAATCATCGAACAGATGATTATGGCGGTTCACCAGAGAACCGTTATCGTTTCTTAAGAGAAGTCGTCGATGCAGTCAATGAAGTATGGAACGGACCATTATTTGTCCGTGTGTCTGCCTCTGACTACACGACAAAAGGACTTGATATTGCCGATTACATTGGCATTGCTACATGGCTGAAGGAACAAGGTGTCGACTTAATTGATGTCAGCTCAGGCGCTGTCGTACAGGCAAAAATCAGCACATTCCCTGGCTACCAAGTCACCTTCGCAGAAAAAATCAAAGAAGGTGCCGGTATTCAAACAGGTGCTGTCGGTCTGATCACATCTGGTGTACAGGCAGAGGAGATTTTACGAAATCAGCGTGCAGACTTAATTTTTATAGGTAGAGAATTTTTACGGGATCCATACTTTCCAAAAACAGCTGCCCAAGAGCTTCGTACATCCATCGAAGGCCCGCGTCAATATGACCGCGCTTGGTAAAAATGCATAGGAAAAAGGTGTCTATTTTTTGAAATAGGCATCTTTTTTGTTTTTAAGAGAAACATATCTGCCTTTTGTGCCGTCTTTTAGCTAAAGAACCACTTAGAGGAGATGGAAGAATGAACTCGGCAATGATTGAAAGAATGTATCATATAGATGGACATCATTTTTATACAAAACATCGTCAGGGCAAAAGGCAAGCCACCATTATCTTTGAAGCAGGCTACGGCATTACGGGTGATACGTGGTCGAATATGGCCCGTGATATTGATCCTGAGCTTGGGGTTTTCTTATATGATCGATTAGGAAATGGAAAAAGCAGTGACAGTAGTGAAGGAAGAACATTGCATGATCTTGCAGATGATTTAGATGCACTGCTAGAAGAAGCCAATATTCAGCCGCCCTTTCTCATTGTGGCTCACTCATTTGGCTCTCTTGTCAGCCGGTTATGGGCAAGCCGCAGAGGAGATGAGGTCATTGGCATGGTGCTGTTAGACCCGGCAAGTGAGGAGCAAGAACAGGTCATCCTCCCTCTTTTATCAAAAGAAGAACGCACCTCATATATGGCGCAATTTACAGCAGAATGTACGCATGAGGACTTTCAGCAAATGCTCAGCACAATAAAAGAGGAACAAACCCATTATGGGATGATGCCGCTTCTTGTCATTTCATCAGGTAAGAGCCGATTGTTTCATCCAGCGCACGAGGCTTGGCTCAGACTTCATAAACGGATGCTGTCGTTGTCATCCCAAAGCGGATGGATTCAAGCGCAGAACAGCTCGCACTATATTCATCATGATGAACCGCATATTGTGCAGCTTGCAATCTATGATGTATGGTGCGCAGCGAAGCAACCTGTTTCCTATTATCAAACAGCCAATTAAAAACAAAAACTCCTTGACTAGTTTTGCGTCAAGGAGTTTTTTTCTTTATGCCGTTGGAGCTGACTGGCTTTTTTTAGACAGCAGCTTTTCAATGCTGACAAGCTGAACACATAATGTAAAGATGTCAATCGCTTGCTCTAGTTCTTCAAGTGATGGGAACGTTGGCGCAATGCGAATGTTACGATCAAGCGGGTCTTTTCCATAAGGATAAGTCGCGCCTGCACCTGTCATGGTCACACCAGCTTCTTTTGCCTTTTGCACAACAGCTTTTGCACAATGATCAAGCGTATTTAAACTAATAAAATATCCGCCATTTGGCTTGTGCCATTCTGCAATGTCCTTCCCGCCAAGTGTTTCATCAAGAATAGAAAGAACGAGGTCAAACTTTGGCTTAATGATCGCAGCATGTTTTCTCATATGTTCCTTCAAGCCTTCTGGATTCTTGAAGAAACGAAGGTGTCTTAATTGATTGATTTTGTCTGGTCCAATCGTTTGAATCGATAATTGTTTTTGAGTAAAGCTCACATTATCCGGGCTAGATGCCATGAGTGCAATACCTGAGCCTGGGAATGTAATTTTAGAAGTAGACGCAAACATAAACACACGATTTGGGTGCCCTGCTTCCTCTACTGCTTGAAAAATATCTTTTAACGTATCAGGCGTATCAGTTAGGTGATGAACTGCGTATGCATCATCCCAAAAAATGCGGAAGTCGTCTGCTTTTGTTTTCATCGAAGCAAGGCGGTCAACCACCTCATCTGAATACGTAATGCCATCTGGGTTGCTATATTTTGGTACACACCAAATGCCTTTAATCGCTTCATCCTCTGCGACCAATTTTTCGACCTGATCCATATCAGGTCCATCAGCTTTCATATCTACCGTGATCATCTCTATGTTAAATAGCTCACAAATGGAAAAGTGACGATCATATCCTGGGCTTGGTGCAAGGAATTTTACCTTTGGCAGCTTTCCCCAAGGTGTTTTGCTGTCATATACGCCGTGGGTCATGGCACGGGCAATGGTATCATGCATCATATTAAGGCTGGAATTACCGCCGATGATGATTTGTTCTGGTTTCAGATTGAGCACATCTGCAAAAAATGTCTTCGTTTCAGGAAGACCTGTCAAACCGCCATAGTTACGCACATCTGTGCCATCTTCAGCCGTCATCGCATCCTTTGATGTCACAACATCGAGCATGCCCATAGACAAATCGAGCTGTTTTGGTGAAGGTTTTCCTCTAGACATGTCTAAGTGTAAGTTTTTACTTTTATACGTTTCGTACTCATTTTGTAGTGCTGCATATAGGTCATTTAATTCTGCTTCACTTAACGCTGTAAAACCGCTCATCTTTGATTGTGCCTCCCGTATTCTTCATAGTTTCATTCGTCATTTGTTTTTTCTTCACCATTTTACCACTACCTGAAAAAGAGAGTCATTATAAATATCAAAAAAATCACACAACTTTTTTTGACGATTCATCCAATTTTTACAGGGTGCGGTCAATGGAATAAGAAGAGAAATCCTGCGCAGCTTCTGTCAGCGGGAATATATCGCGGGCCTCTTTCAATAGTTGTTTTAGTGCCTCTTCTCCTTGGTAACGTGCACTAATATGGGTCAAAATTAATCTTTTTGCGCTTGCTTCCTGCGCTGTTTTCGCTGCTTGTTCTGTTGTGCTGTGATAATAATTGTAGGCTAGATCAGCATCTTCTTTACCGAATGTTGCTTCATGGACTAACACATCCGCATCCTTGGCAAGCCTTGTTATATTCTCGCATAAACGGGTATCTCCTGAAAATGCAACGATTCTCCCTTTTTTAGGGGGTTCCAAATAATCGGTTCCATCAATGATTCTTCCATCTTCGAGTGTCACGGTTTCCCCATTTTTTAACTTCTGATACAAAGGTCCAGGTTTTACACCGATTTCTTTTAGGTCTTCGGCTTTTAATGCACCTGGTACATCTTTTTCCACTACCCGATAGCCGTAAGCTGGAATACCGTGAGATACTCGTCTTGCTTCTACTTGAAAGGTATCATCTTCAAATACGATCCCTTCATCTATCTCTATAATATGCAGCGGATATGTCAAATGCGTTTGTGTAGCTGAAAGTGTTGCGCTCACAAACGCTTTGATGCCCTTAGGTCCATAGATCGTTAGTTCATCCTCTCCGCCTTGGAAGGATCTGCTGCCGAGCAGTCCTGGGAGACCGTATACATGATCACCATGCATATGAGTGATAAATATTTTCTCAATTTTTCTCGGTTTAATCGTTGTATGTAATATTTGATGCTGCGTCGCTTCTCCGCAATCAAAAAGCCACACTGCTTTTCTTTCTTCTAAAAGCTTTAGCGCAGTGCAAGTGACGTTTCTAGTTTTCGCAGGAATGCCTGCACCAGTTCCTAAAAAGAGCAGTTCCATTACTTTTCCTCCTAAAGCCGGTATACAATATCTTTATTCATATAGAATACATGAAGACAAGGTAAATGTGAATTCAGCGGAATTTTCGAAAAAAGTCAAACGAGAGCAGAAAAAGTCGAATCAAATGTTTGCTTTACGAACAATGAACCTTTAAAATAAAGAAAATGTACATACATTCTCGGTTTTTACAACAATGCTACGAATAAAGTGAGGTACTTTTCGTGAATACAGAAACTAACAATCCAAAAGCAGTCATTGTCATTTTTGGCGCAACAGGAGATCTTGCCAAACGCAAGCTCTACCCTTCTATACATAGACTTTATCATAGCGGAAAACTTGGCGATCAATTCGCCGTGGTCGGTGTTGGACGCCGTCCGTGGTCTCATGAGGATCTAAGAGCTGTGGTGAAAGAATCTGTTTCTTCTGATGATGCAGAAGCGAAAATAGAGGAATTCAGTTCACATTTTTATTATCACGACTTTGACGTATCAAGCCCTGCTTCCTATCAATCGCTTAACACACTTCTAGCAGGCCTTGAAGATACGTACAGTATCCCAAACAACCGGATGTTCTATTTAGCGATGGCACCGGAATTCTTCGGAACGATTGCAAAGTTCCTAAAAAGTGAAGGTGTATCAAAAACAACTGGATGGTCAAGACTTGTCATCGAAAAACCATTTGGCCATGACTTGCCAAGTGCGAAAAAGTTAAATGAAGAAATTCGAGATGCATTCTCTGAAGATCAAATTTATCGTATTGACCACTATCTCGGTAAACAAATGGTTCAAAACATTGAGGTCATCCGTTTTGCAAATGCCATCTTTGAACCACTTTGGACAAACCGATATATCTCAAACATTCAAATTACATCTAGTGAATCATTAGGGGTTGAAGACCGGGCCCGCTATTACGAAAGTTCAGGTGCACTAAGAGACATGGTCCAAAACCATATGCTTCAAATGGTTGCACTTTTAGCAATGGAGCCGCCAATTAAGCTGAATACCGAGGAAATCCGTAGTGAAAAACGGAAAGCATTACGCGCTCTTCGTCCTTTCTCTAAAGATGAGGTCGATCAATTCTTTGTCCGCGGACAGTATGATGCTGGTACGGTTGATGGCGGCATGGTTCCTTCGTATCTTGAAGAGCAAAATGTTGACCCGAACTCAAACACGGAAACATTCGTTGCAGGGAAACTGCTCATTGATAACTTTAGATGGGCCGGCGTGCCATTTTACATTCGTACTGGAAAACGTTTAGAAAAGAAATCTACTCAAATTGTTGTTCAATTTAAAGACATTCCAATGAACCTGTACTATGGTAACGGAAATTCCATGCATCCAAACTTACTCGTCATTCACATTCAGCCAGATGAAGGCATTACCCTTCACCTGAACGCTCGCAAGCTTGATGGCGGTACATTTGCAAAGCCGATTAAGCTCGACTACCAAACAAACTATAACGACATCATGAACACACCAGAAGCCTATGAAAAGCTGATTCACGACTGCTTGCTAGGCGATGCTACGAACTTTGCTCACTGGGATGAAGTGGCGCTTTCTTGGAACTTTGTGGATCCGATTTCTGAGAAATGGGCAGAAAACAAAACATTAAAACCAAATTATCCTGCTGGTTCTATGGGACCGAAAGAAGCCGATCAGCTTCTAGAAAAAGATGGGTATCATTGGTGGAATATATAAAATAATATAAAAAAGAGCAGTCTCCCTTGGGGGTTCTGCTCTTTTTTTAACGTCCTGTTTTCGTAAGTTCAACTGTTGAAAAGTCGAACTTATCATAGCGGTGATGACTAAAGGAGTACTCAAACGGCCGGCCTGTGTTTAAATAAGCAACCTGTTCGACCTCTAGCACAGGATCCGTTGGGTCACAGCCTAAATATTGCTGGTCAAGCTCATCTGATTTAGCCGCTCTAATTTTCTTATGCGCTCCTGCCACTTTTAAATTCAAATCATTTGATATGTAGCCATAGATTGATCCCAATAGAACCTCTTCATCTATTCCCTTAATAAGATTGACGGGCATAAACGTTTTTTCTAATACGTATGGCTCCTCGTCCACAAGACGGAGACGGATGATGTCATAAATGGGTGTGGTGGAGTCTATGGATAGGTGGGCTGCCACCTCTTTGCTTGGAAAATGGACATCAAAGTGAATGATTTGAGTCGTGACGTTTTTATCCGCCATGACTTTTGTGAACCCTTTATTTTCATGTCCTGATACATTAATAGCCCCTTGATTGAGCGCTGCCTTCACAATAAATGTACCGTGACCTCTTTTTCTAAAGAGCAGACCTTCTGCTACGAGAAGATCGAGCGCACGCTTCATCGTCATTCGGCTGCATTGAAATTCAGCGGCAAGCGAGTTTTCATCTGGAATGGGTTGATCTTCTGGATAATATGCTGTTCCTATTCGTTTTCTGATTTCTTCTGAAATGAGTTCGTACTTTTTCATCTCACACCACCAACTGACTTGTTTTTTCATAGCTTCCTCTCATTCTACACTAAGCCTAGTGAGCTTAAAAGGTACCAGCCCTTTTTGTTTCATCCACTTACCGTCACATAAGAAAAATACTTGCCCTTTTCAAGGAAAGAGCAAGTATCTTGATTAAAAACCGTTATTTTCTGATACCGATTGAAACCAGTATCCGCTTTTCTTAATTGTACGTTTTCCGTCTTCTTGAAGATCAACTGAGACAAATCCATAGCGATTCTTATAGGCATTCGACCATGACCAGTTATCCATAAACGTCCACAGATGATAGCCTTTTACATTACTTCCTTCTTGAATGGCTTGATGCACCCATTTAAGATGCTCAGAGATAAAGTCAATGCGGTAATCGTCATGAATCATTCCTTCTTCATCCTTAAACCGCTCTTCTCCTTCGACACCCATTCCATTTTCAGAAATAAAGCATTCAATATTATCATAGTCTGTTTGGACTTTTTTCAATATATCATAAATGCCTTTTTCATAGATTTCCCAGCCTCGATACACATTCATTTTTCTTCCTGGCATGTCAAACGCATCAAAATAATGATTTGGCATAAATGGAGCATTTGGATGCGGCATATGCTCTTTCGCCTTCACTCTTCTTGGCTGATAATAGTTGATTCCAAGGAGGTCGACGGTATTCTCTCGAATGAGCTCAAGGTCTCCTTCTTCCATACTCGGCATAAAGCCTTCTTTCTTTAAGACCTCTACTAGTTTCTCTGGGAAATGTCCCTTCACCGCAGGATCTAGGAAGGACCGGTTAAAGAAAGCATCCGCCACCTCAGCTGCTTCTACATCGCGTGGATTCTGGCTTCTCGGATAAGATGGGGTAAGATTGAGGATGATGCCAATCTTACCGCCTTGCTGCAGGCTTTTATAAGCCGCAATCGCCTTCGCATTTGATAAAAGTTCATGATAACCGACCTGCACAGCCTTTTGGAAATCGACTTCGTTTGGATAATGGAAGCTATACATATACCCGCCCTCTACAGGAACGATCGGTTCATTATGGGTAAACCATTTTTTCACCCGGTCGCCAAATAATTGAAAGCACAATTCTGCATAGCTCACATAATCATCTACTACCTGTCTGTTGACCCAGCCGCCTTTTTCCTGCAGCGCCATTGGCATATCGAAATGGTACAGGTTCACAAACGGCTCAATATCATGTGCAATCAGTTCATTGATCACATCATTGTAAAAAGATACTGCTTCTTCATTGACCGCACCTGTCCCTTCAGGCAAAAGACGTGACCATGAAATGGACAACCGGAATGAATTGTGGCCAATTTCTTTCATCAGACGAATATCCTCTTTATATTTTCGGTAAAATTGAGATGTCACGTTCGGTCCTACGCCATCAAAAAAATGAGTCGGCTCTTGCTCAAACCAATGATCCCAAATATTCGGTCCTTTTCCATCACCAGGGACGCTGCCTTCTGTTTGCGTGGCAGAGGCAGAAGATCCCCACCAGAAACCTTCTGGGAATGTATATGATTGCTTGTTATTTTCCATCGACATGTATTGAGTCTCCTTCACCTTTGATGTTGGTTGTCTTCGTTTTTTCCGTTGTGGTTATTTTTTCATTTTTCACATTCATTCGGTCAATAAACTTCAGGAACGGGAACCAAATGACAAACACGATCATCAGATTAAACAGCTGAAGCAGACCACCCGCCAGTGAATTGGTTGCCATTATTCCGCTTATAAAGATCGGCACGGTCCAGGGAATATTCACGCCAGTCGGCGGTGGTACAATGCCTGATGCCATCGCAAAATAAGAAATACATGTAATAACCATTGGCGCCAAAATCCATGGAATGAGAATAAGCGGGTTCATGACAATCGGTAAACCGAAGATAATCGGTTCATTGACGTTAAATAATCCTGGTCCTAGGCCGAGCTTTGCTACCTGTTTTAATTGCTTACTTTTCAGGAAAATTAAAATCGTAAACACAACAGCTAGCGTCATACCGGTTCCGCCCATGCCAACCGTATAAATTTCGATAAACTGCTTGCTGATGATATTTGGAACCTCACCAGTTTTTGTATAGCTCTCTAGGTTTTGAATGGACAACGTATTCCAAATGGGGTCCATGACAGAGTTGATAATAATTTGGCCGTGAAGCCCAAAGAACCAAAGAATTTGTATAAAGAAAACAGCGATCAGGGTCGGAATGATACCGCTTCCAAGTCCGACAAGAGGTGCCTGGATCGCATGATAAATCAGGTCATGCATGTTTGTTTTGAAGCCTTGTGTAATGATGATATTGATCAGTAAAAAGGTTGTGAGTGTCAAAGTAGCCGGGATCAGTGCAGCAAAAGACTTAGCAACAGCTGGCGGAACCCCCTGCGGCATATTGATGACAAATTTCTTTTGGACAAAATAACGATAAATTTCAGCAGACAAAAAGCCTGTGATCATGCCAAGGAACATCCCCTTTGCTCCTAAACGATCGACTGGAATCACGCCTGCAATAGATGCACCGCCTTCTTGTTCTAGTAAAAATGGTGTCAGAAGTAGGAAAGAGGCTAATGCAATCACTCCGCCAAATACTGCTTCCACATCATAGCTTTTCGATAAATAGTAGCCAATCCCAAATACAACAAACACACTCATAATGCTGATGGTCGCACTTGGCGCGATATTCAGTGCAGACTGGACGCCTTCCAGTGCGGTTTGACTCATGATTTTATCTAAAAATGGCAAATTCATTAGCACAACCATAATGGAACCAAAAATAGTAAGCGGGAACGCAAGCATAAAGGCATCCCGTAATACACCTAAATAGCGGTTGTTGTTCAGTCTCCCAGCAATTGGAACCAAAATAGCACTTATTTTATCAAACATTGGTTTCCCCCCTTGTTTACACCCTTTATTGTTTAAGTGATTGGAAAATCGGCAGGAGCTCTCCCACAAGCTCCTTGATCGTCATAGTCGACATTAAGTGGTCTTCGGCATGCATGAGCAATAAGGAGAAAGGCGTTTTCTCCCCGCCTGCCTCTTGCTGCACGAGTTGAAAATGGATGCCATGTGCATGACGTAAATCTTCTTCTGCTTCTTTCATAAGACCAAATGCCTCATCTTCTTGACCTTCTCGAAATTGTTTAAGAGATTGAAGCAATTTGCTGCGTGCATTACCGCTGTGTAAGATCAATTGAAAACTGACTTGTTCCTCCGTGAGCCCTTCAAGTGTTTTCTTTTCCATTCTTTACGATTCCTCCATCAATGTAACGGCTTGTTCATACGCTTTTTGTCCATCGGCAAGCCCGTACGCCTGCATATCGATGACCTCTACTGCAATTCCGTATTTTGTTGCTTCTTTTTGAAGATCCCCTTTTAAAAAGCTCATTTGCGGTCCAATTAACACAACATCCGCATTCGCCATTTCTTTTTTCGCTTGATCTTGCCCAACTGCCCAAATTTCTGCCTCGTCCCCTATTGAGTCGGCATGAGCCTTCATCTTTGTAACTAGTAAACTTGTAGACATTCCTGAACTGCATGCTAATAAAATACGTTTCATTTCTCTCACCCCATTGTTGTAATAAAAGCGCTTCCAGTTAATATTATATATTTTTATTTTTAAATGTCTAGACATTTAGATCTATTTGTCTGTATTTTATATAAAAAAAGAGCGTATGTGTGTGTACGCTCTTTGCCTTTCTTCTTATCCTTTTCCTGCTTGGAAGCCAGGATATTTTGTCATGCCGCCGTCCACATAGAGTGTCAAGCCTGTGACGTAGCTTGCCTCTTTTGACGCCAGCCAGACAGCACATGCTGCCACTTCTTCAGGCTTTCCAATATAACCAATGGGGATCAGCTCGATCACACCTTTTTTCAATGCGGGATCATCGAATTTTTCCGCATTGATCGGGGTATCGATGGCGCCTGGTGCAATACTGTTTACACGAATTTTTTTAGGGGCATATTCTAGTGCCAGTGTTTCTGTCAGCAGCTTGGCGCCTCCTTTACTTGCTGCATAATGCACGAAATGAGGCCAAGGGATTTGCTGGTGAACAGACGACATATTGATGATTGATCCTTCTATTCCGTGATCTGTCATATACTTCAGTGCATCGCGGCAGCCGAGAAACATACCTGTTAAATTGGTCGACATGACTTTGTTCCAATTATCTAGCGTCATTTCGGTAGAAGGCACTTCATTTTCAATGCCTGCGTTATTGATCATGACATCAAGACTGCCAAATGTATCAACGGCTTTATCAATCATCGCCTGCATATCCTCTTCCTTTGAGACATCTCCCTTGATTTTCACAGCCTGTCCGCCATTTTTTTGAATATCCGCAATGGTCTCATCTGGACTTTCTTGATCTGAGAAATAATTGATCACCACATTGGCTTTTTCTTGTCCAAACCGGCGCGCCATCGCTTGACCTATTCCTGTACCAGCTCCTGTAATCAGGACTGTTTTCCCTTCTAAATCTGGATACATTCGTTTACCCTCCTATTTTGTAAAACCTAGCAGCACTCCGCCTGCAATGATCATCAAGCAGCCTGCAATGACAAAGCTTGTTCTGGATGCTTTCTCTTTTAATAAGTAAATGCCGCCTAATGTCGAGATAACGATCCCTGTCTGCGACATCGAAAAACTTACGGCGACACCAATGAGCGGAATAGCTAAAAGAAGTCCGAGATTTCCTGTCGACCAAACAAGGCCGGCAATGATATTTCTAAACGTATATTTACTAAACGGGTGCTGCTTGAGACTAATCGCCAAGGATGAAAGCAGCATGCCGACCGATTGCGGAACGAGGGCAGACCAGCCATCAATATGAAACCATCTCAAAATAACAACATATCCGACATAGCCAACGGTTGAGATGAGCAGAATCATGATCCCTTTTTTGAAATTGCCTCCACCGTTCCCGCCGCCATTCTTTTTTTGACCGAGCGATGTCAGCACAACACCTGCAATAATCAGTAAAATGGCACAAGAACCAATGAGTATGACCGTCATCGTTTGCCATTCTTTGAAGACTATGACGCCAAATAAAGTAGTGCTCACAAGCTGCATGCCCGTTGATAAAGGAACCGCCTTCGAGACTCCGAGAAACGCAACACTTGAAAGCTGATTCATTTGTCCAATGCTCCAAAAGATGCCTGAAATGACAGAAACCGCAAAAATAAGCGGTGTCAGCTCTGGCATTTTGATAAAGAAGGCTGCAATTGAAAAGAGAAATGCGCCAAGCGTTATACCGAGGGTTTGCTGGTATGCATTCCCGCCAAGTTTGACACTGATGAGAACAATACTTCCCCAAAATATCGCTGGGAGAAGTGCATATAAAATGCCCACTTCGACCCCTACTTTCTTTTCTTTTTTACATAGCATCCCTCTTTTTCGCATTTTTAGCCGAAAAGATGCAAACACAAAAAAACCTTACCAAAGGGTAAGGTTTTTCAGTCGTTCTATATTTATTTCATCCATTCTGTATGGAAGATGCCTTCTTTATCTGTGCGCTCATACGTATGTGCACCGAAATAGTCACGCTGCGCTTGAATTAAGTTCGCTGGCAGGACGGCTGTGCGATAGCTATCGAAGTAAGCAAGTGCACTTGACAATGAAGGAACAGGAACTCCTTGCTCCACTGCAAGTGAAATGACTTTACGAAGAGATGATTGATAGCTTTGAGCAATATCCTTAAAGTAAGGATCAAGCAATAGGTTTTTCAGTTCTGGGTTACGGTCATATGCTTCTTTAATTTGTTGTAAGAAGGCTGCACGAATGATACATCCACCACGGAAGATCATTGCAATTTCACCATATTTTAAATCCCAGTTATACTCATCAGATGCTGCTTTCATTTGCGCAAAACCTTGTGCATATGAGCAAATTTTACTCATGAATAGGGCTTTTCTAACCGCTTCGATCAGCTCTTTTTTATTCTCTGCTGATTGCGCTGGCTTAGGACCTTCGATTAATTGGCTTGCTTCAACACGCTCATCTTTCATTGCTGAAATGTAGCGCGCGAAAACAGACTCAGTAATGATTGGAAGCGGAACACCTAGATCAAGAGAACTTTGGCTCGTCCATTTTCCAGTTCCTTTTTGCCCAGCTTTATCTAAGATGACATCCACAAGCGGCTGGTTTGTTTCTTCATCCACTTTTGTGAAAATATCAGCTGTAATTTCGATTAAATAGCTGTCAAGCTCGCCTTTATTCCATTCTGAGAATACTTCATGAAGCTCCTCTGCTGACAAGCCAGCCACATGCTTCAAGATAAAGTATGATTCAGAAATCAATTGCATGTCTCCGTACTCGATGCCGTTATGGACCATTTTGACATAATGTCCTGCTCCATCTGGGCCGATATACGTTGTACATGGCTCGCCATCTACTTTCGCAGAGATCGCTTCTAAAATTGGTTTCACTAGCTCATGCGCTTCTTTTTGACCGCCTGGCATGATCGATGGACCTTTTAGTGCACCTTCTTCACCGCCAGAAACACCTGTACCAATGAAGTGGATACCACTTTCCGCAAGCTCTTGATTACGTCTTTGCGTATCCTTGTAATATGTATTTCCACCATCAATTAAGATGTCACCTTTTTCTAGGTGAGGAAGTAATGATTGAATGGTTGCATCCGTTGCTGCACCAGCTTTTACCATTAAAAGAATTTTACGCGGTGTTTCAAGCGACTGAACAAATTCTTCGATGCTGTATGTGCCTACAACGTTTTTCCCTTTTGATTCTTGAAGAAATTCTTCCGTTTTGCTGCTAGATCTGTTATAAACGGACACGGAGAACCCGCGGCTTTCAATATTAAGGGCAAGGTTTTTCCCCATAACGGCTAGTCCAACCACACCGATTTGTTGTTTTGACATAATTCTGACGTCCCTTCTAACACACTATATTGATTACTGCTGAAATGATGTACCCTTTGAAATTACCACAACACCACCTCTTTTATCAAGTTTTCAGGCTAGTCATTTCCTTTTTCGTCCTGAAAAAAGTCTTTATTAAAACTTGTTCCACTTGTTTTGCTCTCTTTTTCCTTGATGGTCATCCCTCTTTGAACGAGTGATTTTCCATACTTTTCTTTCAGTCCTTCTAAAACGGTTTGAAGAGGCTCTTCTTTTGCATCTTCTGTATAGGAAAATAAATCAAGCTGTTTAACGGCTGCTTTTCGTTCTACAAGGTCTGTCCCCGTCACACCTAAGAGTCTCACAGGCTGATCATTCCAATGTTTAAGGAATAACTGCCTTGCTGCCTCAAATAAGTCTTCCTTCCGATCGGTCGGATTCGTGAGGGTGACACTTCGCGTGATATTTTTCCAGCTTGCGTACCGAATCATGATGAGCAGCCGATTGGCCATCACTTCTTTTCTCCTTAACCTTGCACTCACAGATTGTGACAGCTTATCAATTAACGCGACAAGTTCATCTGGATCGTCAGAATCATGAGGAAGGGTTGACGAATTACCGACGGATTTAAATTCGTATATCCTTTCTGGGTCCACGTTGCCGTCATGTTCACCATTCGCCTTTTGCTTTAATCTCGGTCCATTGATACCCAGTAATTCCTTTAGTGTATACTCATTTGCTTTCGCTAAGTCTTCGATGGTATGAATGCCAATCGTTTTCAATTTATCAGCCGTTTTTTGTCCAACTCCGTGCATGTCACCCGCTGGCAGCGGCCATAGCATTTGGGGTACATCTCGTTTACGCAAAATGGTGATGCCCATTGGTTTTTTCCAATTAGACGCCATTTTCGCTAAAAATTTATTCGGTGCAATGCCAATACTTGAAGGAAGCATGAGCTCCTCTACAAGCCTCGTTTGAATATCATGAGCCGTTTTCACCGCATGCTCGGCATATGGCGTATGCGTTAAATCAATATAGCCCTCGTCAATGGATACGGGTTCGACTAAATCGCTGTATTCTCTTAGTATCGTAAACATCTCTTGTGAGGAGCTTCGGTACCGGTCAAAGTTTGGTGTACGGACAATCAGCCCCGGACAAAGCCGCTTCGCTTCCCATAACGGCATCGGGGGCTTTACACCTAGCGCTCTTGCCTCGTAGCTGCACGTGACCACAATCCCTTTACGCTCTTTCGCATTTCCGCTAATGGCTAATGGTTTCCCTCTCAAAGAAGGATCATACGCCATCTCGACTGATGCATAAAAACTATTCATATCAATATGAAAAATGATTCGACCCTTCCTTTGAGAATCAGCCATTTGCCTGCCTCCTAAATCTATCGACTTGATGTTTGTTCCAATAGACATTTCATATGGTGTATAGTACACTGTGAGTAATGAAATGGATGTGATAATCATGATTATTGATACATTCAATGAAGTCTTTTTCCTTGTTGAATTCTTTACGATTATTCTTCCAGCGCTGACGGCCATCGGCATTGCTTTTTTATTAAAAGACTGCCGTATGAACGAACACCTCGGTGGACATCGTTTGGAAGAGTTGGACGCATCTTTATTGAATCGAACAGACTTTCTGTTTATCATATATGATCGCATTACAACTTGGATTAGTAAAGTCATTCGAATGAAACGATCATCAAACGATGATGAAGACCATTCGCTTCCTCTCTCTAATTAATTTTTTTAAAAATGAGGAGGAAACGAATTGAAACGTTTATTAACGATTTGTACGACTTTATGTTTAATGATGATTGCCTCACCTGCTTTTGCAGCGAGTGGGCAAACGAATACGAGCTCTGATGGGTTTTTCCATCATTATTTTGTCCAGCCTTTTTCTGAGCTGATCATTTGGCTTGCGAACTTCTTCCATGATGATTATGGTTTATCGATTATGTTCGTGACCTTGATCGTCCGTCTGCTAATTTTCCCTCTTTTTGCGAACCAATTTAAGAAGCAAAGAGTCATGCAGGAGAAAATGGCACTAGTGAAGCCTCAAATTGACGAAATTCAAAGCAAATTGAAGAAAACGAAAGAACCTGAAAAACAAAAAGAACTACAAATGGAAATGATGAAAGTATACAAAGAGAACAATGTGAACCCGCTGGCAATGGGCTGTCTGCCTATGCTGATTCAAATTCCAATTGTTCTTGGCTTTTACTCAGCGATCCGCTCAACACCTGAGATCGCAACACATTCGTTCCTATGGTTTAACTTAGGACAAACCGATCTATTGGTCGCGATCTTTGCAGGCGCTATGTATTTCTTGCAATTTTATGTTACGCAAAGGTTTGCGAAGCAATCAGGCACCCAGACAGAGGCTGCGCTGAAGCAAGCCAAAGTGATGGGCATGATTTTCCCAATCATGATGCTGTTTATTTCAATCAATGCACCCGCTGCCCTTCCTTTATACTGGATGACAAGCGGATTATTACTCACAATCCAAACGATTATTTTAAATGTCATGTACCAAAAATCAAAATCAAAAAAAGCTGAGGCAAACGACCAAGCTAGCCCAGCTGCTGAATAAAAATAATCCCCTTATCATTTGATAAGGGGATTATCTTTATGCCAATTCTTCTTTTAACCGTTCTGGCAATTGATCGAGATCCTCAATTCTCCCAAGGAACTTATTCGGGTCCACTTGTAAAATCATCTTGTTCTCTCTCTCCACAACGCCGAAAAAATATTCAGAGGCTTTCGTGTTCATATGAAATGGCTTGATCTCGCTTAGCTCGATATCAATAATATCTTTTGCATCCGAGACAAGACAGCCTACCATTTGTCCGTTTAATTCAAATAGCAACACCTTGGATTGTTCGTTCACATCAAGAGGCTTTCCGTGAAGCATCACGCCTGTGTCACTGACAGGAATGACCTCTCCCCTTAAAGACATGAGTCCTTTTATTTCTTTAGGAAGGTTCGATACTTCTTGTAAATAAGGGACCTTCTCAATCGAACGAATATGCTCTACACTGATGCCAAAATCCTCTTGCCCCACTTGGAAAATAATGATTTTTTGCGTGCTCACAGAGTCTCCTGCCTTTACGATGGATTTGTCGTTTCTTCGATAATGGCGAGAACCATTTCAGCTGTTTTGACTAATTCTTCAATCGGCATTTTCTCATTTTTCGTATGAATATCTTCATATCCAACAGCTAGGTTGACAGTTGGGACGCCGTTTCCTGCAATGACGTTTGCATCACTGCCTCCGCCGCTCGTCTGTAGTTCTGATGGACGGCCAATTTTCGCAGCCGCTTTTTTCGCCACTTCTACGACTTGATCGCCGTGAGAGAATTTGAAGCCTGGATACATGATGTCAATGTGTACATCGGCACTTCCGCCCATTTCTTTAGCGGTTTTTTCAAAGGCTTCTTTCATCTTCGCTACTTGGGCTTCCATTTTTGCAGGTTCTAAAGAGCGTGCTTCCGCAAGGATATCGACTTGATCGCACACAATATTCGTTTGCGTTCCGCCTTCAAAACGACCGATATTCGCCGTTGTTTCTTCATCAATTCGGCCAAGCGGCATACTGGCAATGGCTTTTGATGCAATGGTAATCGCAGACACACCTTTTTCAGGCGCGACACCTGCGTGAGCTGTTTTCCCGTAAATGGTTGCGCGTACTTTTGCCTGTGTTGGCGCTGCAACGATAATGGTTCCGACCTTGCCATCTGAATCAAGGGCATAGCCGTATGCCGCTGTCATCAACTTCGGATCTAACGCTTTTGCTCCGACAAGTCCTGATTCCTCACCTGCTGTGATGACAAATTCAATCGTTCCATGCGGTAAATTCTTCTCTTTCAGCACACGGATCGCTTCAAACATTGCCGCAAGTCCTGTCTTATCATCAGCACCAAGAATGGTTGTTCCATCTGTTTTCACATAGCCGTCTTCAATGACTGGTTTTACGCCATTACCCGGAACAACTGTGTCCATATGAGACGTGAAATAGATGGTATCAGCCTCTTGAGTGCCTTCCAGTGTACAAATAAGGTTGCCTGCACCGTGGCCTGTTTTCGCTTTTGAGTCGTCTTCCACCACTTTTAGTCCAAGCTGCGAGAATTTTTCTTTTAAGACTTCCACAATTTTCTCTTCGTGTTTTGTTTCCGAATCAATCTGAACTAGTTCTAAAAATTCGTCTAGTAAACGTTTTTCATTGATCATGATGATGCTCCTCCTCTTATAGCGGCATGTTGCCATGCTTTTTTAACGGTCTATCTTCTTCCTTCCTGCGAAGCAAATCAAATGAGCGAATCAATCGTTCTCTCGTTTCAGACGGCATGAAAATATCGTCTATCAGCCCTGCCTGAGCCGCTTTGAATACACTTGGCTCCGTTTCAACCTTGCGCGAAGCAGGATGAACGATTTCGTCAGCGAACGTTTTCCCCATGACATCTATTTCTGCCGCTGGCCATGCATAAACAAAGTCAGCGCCTAATCCCTTGCTATTCATTGCGACATACGCACCGCCATACGCCTTTCTTAAAATCACCGTGATTTTTGGAACGGTCGCTTCAGCGTACGCATATAAAAGCTTTGCGCCGTGACGGATAATTCCCGCATGCTCGGCTTTCTCACCTGGTAAAAAGCCGGGGACGTCTACAAGTGTTAAGAGCGGAATATGAAACGCATCGCAAAATCGAATAAACCTGGCCGCTTTATCAGCAGCATCAAGGTCAAGGCTTCCTGCCAGCACCTTTGGCTGATTAGCAACTATACCAATTGAAGCCCCTTGTAATCTGGCAAACCCTGTGACGATATTTTTTGAGAAACAAGGTTGTGTCTCAAAGAATGAGCCTGAATCGATGATCGCTGTCACCACTTGTTTGACATCATAGGTGCGTGATGGATCCTTCGGCAAGATGTTGCCTGGATCAGCTGCGTCTTGCCTACTCGTTTCAGCGTCCATGACAGTCTGTTGTTTCGTTGGTATGTACGTTAAAAGTGTTCGAACCGCTTTTAACACTTCTTTCTCATCTTTGCCAGTATAGTGCACATTCCCGCTTGTCTGATGCTGAACACTTGCACCGCCAAGACGGTCAGGACAGACCGTTTCTCCTGTTGCCTTTTCTATGACTTTCGGACCTGTTAAAAACATATGAGCTGTCTGTTCTGTCATGAACACAAAATCAGTCAAGGCAGGAGAATAGACTGCTCCTCCAGCACAAGAGCCTAAAATAACGGATATTTGCGGGATTTGACCAGAGTACAGCACATTCCGTTTAAAAATCTGTCCGTATCCTTCTAATGATACCACACCCTCTTGAATTCTCGCACCACCTGAGTCTTTTAGACCGATGACCGCCATCTGATTTTTAGCTGCGAGATCCATTAGAGAAGCAATTTTTTTGGCATGTATTTCGCCTAAAGACCCTCCATGCACTGTTGCATCTTGTGCATAAACACATACCGGCTTTCCATGAATGAGTCCAGTTCCAGTGACGACGCCATCACCGACATGCTCTGACATGCGGCCTGTTGCAAATCCTTGAATTTCCATGAAACTGCCCCCGTCAAGAAGTTCATGCAGCCGCTGACGAACCGTTAGTTTTCCTTTGTTCCGGTGCGCAGCTGCACGTTTCACGCCGCCGCCCATGAATGCTTTTTCGCGCCATTTAGCCAAGTCATTGAACGATTCATTCATTGCCATGTTCCTCTCCTTTCAAGGGCTCGCACAATTCGAATAACACACCGGACGTTTCTTTCGGTGAAATAAAAGCAATCCGCTTCCCGCTCGCGCCTATCTGTGCTGATTGTTGGAGAAGCTCCACGCCAAGATGATCAAGACGGTTAAGGTCCGCCTGTATGTCACCTGACTTTAGCGCAATATGATGGAGTCCCTCTCCTCTTTTTGTTAAAAAGGTATGTAGTTTGCTGCTACCGGACATCGGTTCAATTAATTCAATGTGCACATGATCAAGTGAAGCGAAGGACGCTTTAATCTCCTGCTCAGGAATCTCTTGTATGTCTGAAAAATGCCAGTTAAACAGCTGTTGAAGAATTCGAGATGTGTTTTTTATAGAAAAGACCGCAATGGCAATATGGTCGATTTGATTCATCCGTTCACTTCCTTTGTTGATCACTTGTCGCATTTGAAAAAACGAGCTAGAATAAAGAAAGGTGCGTTCGTCGCAAAAAATCTTCGGTTATAGGGGTGCGATATGTCTCAGAAAATGATGAAATTCATGGTATTGCTCATGATTAGCCTGCTGCTAATATCTTCACTTTTAGCAGGAGCCGCAACCTTTTTATAAGGTTTCAATAAAAGCAGACAAGCAGGTGATTCGTTCAATCAACGAATGGCCTGTTTGTCTTTGGCAAGCTTTTCAAATGAATCGGTTGATGTTGTAATCCACACTTTTGTCCCAACCGGAAGCTGGTCAAATAGAAGCTCTACATCTTGATTATGAAGTCTCACACAGCCTGCCGTGATAAATTTCCCTATCGATGTTTCGTCACTCGTCCCATGAATTCCGTATGTTCTACCATCTGTTCCTCGTGCATCAAATCCAATCCATCTTCTGCCAAGAGGGTTATTCTTCGCACCGCCTTCGATATTCTTTTTTCTGTAATAGGGATCTTTCGCTTTGATC
This sequence comes from Bacillus sp. FSL W8-0920, assembly GCF_038593215.1. NCBI lineage: Bacteria > Bacillati > Bacillota > Bacilli > Caryophanales > Bacillaceae > Bacillus > Bacillus sp. FSL W8-0920. The sequence goes on from NZ_CP151974.1 coordinate 2,220,425, forward strand.
ATAATGGTAAATTCCCCTTCTGGCGTTAAATCGGACGTTTTCCCTGTAGAAGCAGGATATATTTTTTGGATTTGTCCTTGATCAATATAGGCAAGTTCATTTGTTTGTTTATTAATAATGACATAAGGGTCTCCTGGAAGCGGGTTTTGTCCGAGCGGCCAGATAGGTGAAAGGGACATGGTCAATACGGTATAAAATAAAAGACGCATAGGCTCCTCCTTTTTCATTAGATTGACCAATGAAGGAGGAACTCATGCGTCTCTATTCTTTCATCCCTTTAAAATAGCTTTTCAATACTAAATATTGTTCCATTTCTCCGAGGAAATGAAACAGTGCAGCTCTTGCCTCAAACTCTTCTCTTGTTTGCGGCAGCGGTAGCTTATCGAACTCTTCTTTCATATCAATGAGGCGCCTTAAAAACTTATGCGCCGTGTTCCCTGGGTGAATATGTTCGCGTAAGTCTCTAATGTATTCTGCAATGATTTGTCCATGCTCTGTTGTAATGGAAATGGACGTGATCTTCGGAAGCACACGCTCGATGATTTCGAACTGCTTTTGCCTCATATTGAAATAATGATAATACAGGTTTTCATGTCTTAAGACATGGTTTTCAACATCACGATATGCGAGAGCTTTCGCTTCTTTAATCAATTGATGTGTCTCTGGTATTTCTTTGCCTGTCCAGTCTTGTTTCCCTGTCATTAAGTATTGCTCGATTTCTTCAAAAATTTTTGCAAAGTTGTCTTCAATCTGTTCGCTGTAGCGTTTGAGCTTTTTATCGACACTTGGCATATACAGGTTCATGATAAGTGCCACGCCAACACCAATCGTAATCAGCAGCAGCTCATTCCAGATGAGGTGAAGGGTAATCCCGCCCGACATGTATAAATGGAGGATGATGACTGAACTTGTGACAATTCCTTCTTTAATGCGGAGCAATACGGTTGTCGGAATAAAGACAAGCAGCATCAGACCAATCACAAAAGGATGATACCCAATCAGATCGAAAAATAGATAAGAAAATAAAATGGCAAGACTGCATGCGGCAAAGCGGGCGCCTGATGCAAGAAGCGACCGTTTCTTTGTCACCTGAATACACAGAATCGTAATAATCCCGGCAGCGGAATAATTTTGAAGGCCAAGCAGTTGCGCAATATAAATGGCGATCGCTGTTCCTAATGCTGTTTTCAGCGTTCGGTAGCCGATTTTAAACATGATATGAGTCACTCTTTTCTGTCTTGTTTCTATTCACTTATTGTGAAATGATGAACTTTTTTACTTTCCCCATTATAATCAAAAAAAGAAGGAGATGTTAAGTCTCCCTCTCTTTTTTCTTTATAATATTTTTTGTAAGAAGTCTTTCGCGCGCTGTGACGACGGTGATTCAAAGAATTGCACAGGGTTTGCATCCTCTACAATTTTCCCATCGTCCATAAAGATCACGCGGTCAGCCACTTCTTTTGCAAAGCCCATTTCATGTGTGACGATCACAAGAGTCATACCAGATTGAGCCAGCTCTTTCATGACCTCTAGCACTTCCTTGACCATTTCTGGATCTAGTGCAGATGTTGGCTCATCAAACAGCATGATGTCTGGTGTCATTGCAAGCGCACGTGCAATTGCGACACGCTGCTTTTGACCACCTGACAAACGGTTCGGAAAATCATCTTTTTTCTCTAAAAGTCCTACCTTTTTCAGCAGATCTTCAGCTTGTTTGATGCTGTCTTCCTTCGATTGATTCTTCACATTCATTGGCGCATATGTGATATTTTCCAGCACCGTTTTATGCGGGAACAGGTGAAAATGCTGAAACACCATTCCGATGTTCTCACGCACTTTGAGTGCATTGGTTTTTGGGTTTGTGATTTCGGTATCCTGAATCGTAATGACACCAGAAGTCGGCTTTTCGAGCAAGTTGATGCAGCGAAGAAACGTCGATTTTCCTGAACCAGATGGTCCAATGACTGCGACAACTTCCCCTTCTTTAATGGTGGTGTCGATCCCTTTTAATACTTCATTTTTGCCAAAAGATTTTGTGAGTTTCTCTATGTTAATCATTTGATTTTAACTTCCTTTCCACCGATTTGCCGACAAAGGTGAGAACAAGCACGATGACATAATAGATGAGACCCGCAAAAATAAGCGGTTCAAGATAATTATACGTGACGGCACCTGCTTGATAGGCTCGTCTCATGACATCTCCCAGTCCAATGACTGTCACAATAGCTGATTCTTTTGTCAGTGTAATCGTTTCGTTCACAAGTGCAGGTGAAATATTTTTAAATGCCTGCGGAAGCAATAAGTCCTTCATCATTTTAGCATAAGGGATGCCTAAAGCAACGGCTGCTTCTTTTTGACCTTTATCAATGGCATTAATACCAGCGCGAATAATTTCAGATACGTAAGCCGCAGAGTTTAGTGAAAATGCCGCTACAGCAGCCCAGTATTGATCGATTTGAAACCCAAGAAGCTGAGGCAGACCGAAATAAATAATGAGCAATTGAAGCACAAGCGGTGTGCCTCGGAAGATGGATGTATAAAAATCTGCAAGCCAAATGAGCGGCTTAAATACACTAATTTTGCAAAGCGTTAATAAAATCCCTAAAATAAATCCAAGAAAAAGTGATACCACTACAATAGAAAGTGTGACCTTAAGCCCTTCTAAAATAAAGGGCATCTGAGGTATTACATCTTTAAAATCTAACATGACAGTCTCCTTTTTTATACCTTCATACGAAATCAAAAAATAAAACAGGAAAAAAGTTCAACATGAGTTGAACTTTTCAGCGCTTTCTACTGAATTTTCGTGAATGACGCTGATCCTTTTCCTGACTTATTTTTCATCAGCAAACCATTTTTTAATTAATTTATCAAGTTCGCCATTGTCTTGCATTTCTTTTAATGATTTATTAAATTTAGCTGTTAAGTCGCTATTTTTCTTGAATGCAATGGCTGAACCATTATTTGTTGACCCACTAAGGTCAAAAGCCTGAAAGTCTTTCTCTTTCTTTAAATAGCCAGCTGCTACTTTATCTTCAATAATAGCTGCATCAAAACGGCCTGCTTTGATCTCTTGAATGATATCAGAGATTTTATTACGATCTTCAACTGTTAAGTTATATTTCTTCTGCAAACTGTTTGCTTCATCCTGTTGGATTGAACCTAATTGAACGCCGACTGTTTTATCTTTTAAGTCTTTCTCTGTTTTCATCCCGCTAGATTTCTTTGAGACAACTAAGTTTTTAGCATTGTAATAAACATCAGAGAAGTCTACTTGTTTTTTACGCTTTTCATCTGGGGTCATGCCTGCTAGGACAATATCAGCTTTGTTTGTTTTAAGGGCGGATACAAGGCTTGCGAAATCCATATCTTGAATTTCTAGCTTGTAGCCGTTCTTTTTCGCTAGTGCTGTTGCAAGATCAACATCAAAACCGACAATTTTATCTCCGTCTTTTGATTCAAATGGCGGATAATCTGCTGATGTCGCCATAACGAGTGTTTTGTCATCTCCTGATGCGTTTGAATTATTAGAAGAAGTTCCGCAAGCTGCGAGTGCAGCTGCAAGACCAGCTGTCATAAGTAATAATAACCACTTTTTCATAAGATAGTGCCTCCTAGTATTTAAAATCATGTATTGTTTTGAATATTTATTCACTATAATGTATTTTAAACACTTTCTTTTTAAGATGCAATAGTATTTCGCTAAAATTATTTTGATTCAATGGTCTTATAAAACAAAAAGCAGACCGATCTAAAGACCGGACTGCTTTATATGTCATCATTCAAACGTCACATGTTAAATTTCTTTGCAATGCTCATCGAATGCAGCTTGAAGCTTTGACACGACTTCCATTGGTTCGTGCCCTTCAATTTCATGACGTTCGACCATTTTAATGATCTTTCCATCTTTTAATAATGCAAAGGATGGTGAAGATGGCGGGAAGCCTTCAAAATATTCACGGGCTCTTGCGGTTGCCTCTTTGTCTTGTCCAGCAAACACTGTCAGCAATTGATCTGGTCGCTTATCGTAATGAACAGAATAGCCTGCAGCTGGTCTTGCAATACCGCCAGCACATCCGCATACTGAATTCACCATCACAAGTGCCGTGCCTTCTTTAGACAGGGCTTCATCCACTTCTTCAGCTGATGTAAGCTCATTATAGCCAGCCTGTTTGATCTCTTCTCTCGCTTGTTTCACAATATCATTCATAAATAAATTAAAATCAATATTCATTGTCCGTTCACTCCTTTAGCATGCCAAAACCATTTTAACAACATCATATCAAGGAAAACGCCTGCGGGCAAATGTGTTGTCTTCTCATTCCCCACTTTTTCTGAACATCGTTTATACGCCGCGAAATTGGGGAAAAGTGATGATAAAGAGATGAAAGGGAGAACTGCGTGATGGCACAATTCAAAAAAGCGATGCTCATTTATAATGGAAATGCTGGACAAAAAAACATGGAAAAAGTTCTCGGACAAACAGTACCTCTTCTTTCTCTACATATTGATGAACTCATTCTTAAACCAACAAAGCAGGCAAATGATGCTTATGAATTCTGTCGTACAATTGATGAGACGATAGAATTGCTTATCATATTAGGTGGAGATGGAACTGTGCATGAATGTATGAATGGCATCGGTGGTTTAGAAAAAAGGCCAGCTGTAGCGATTTTACCAGGCGGGACATGCAATGACTTTTCTAGAACGCTTGGTATTCCGCAACAAATGCAGAAAGCCGCTCAAATGATTGTAGACGGCGTAGAAAAAAAGGTCGACTTAATCAAAGCAGGAGATCGATACTTGTTAAACTTTTGGGGCATCGGGCTGATTGCAGACACATCCAACAATATTAATGACAAGGAAAAAGCCGTACTCGGTAAAATTAGCTACTTCACAAGTGCCTTGCGCACCTTACAGCAAACAGATCCTTTTCACGTACGAATTGAAACAGAGGAGGAAAGCTGGGAAGAGGACGCTGTCATCGTTCTTGTCATGAATGGACATTTCATCGGGACAAATAAAATTGATTTGCCGAGTGCAGCGATTGATGATGGGAAAGCAGAAATCTTAATTTGCAGAAATACGAGCTTCTCTGCTCTAAAAGAAATCTTTTCTATGAACCGGGAAGAGCTGGAGGATTTCACCGGCGATCTGTCTCTCATTCAAGCATCCAATATTCAGATTCACACAAAAGAGGAAATGGATGCTGATACAGATGGCGAAGTGTACATGACAGCCCCTGCTTTTTTAGAAGTGTTAAAACAACATTTGACCTTTATTGTTCCAGCAGAATAAAGAAAACGCCCGAGATCATTCTTTTTCGGGCGTTTTTTTGATATAGCGTCTGTATAAATATTCAAGTGCATAGCCAAGCAGCGTCCCGGCAAGAAGAGAAATTCCTAAGAGGCTATTCGCTGCTCCTTTAAATCCACCGACAATCAGCAAGCAATACAAAACTTGAATCATTGAAACGATTGATATGATCAGTAGTAATCTTTCAGGATGATTGCGTGATTTAGAAATATATCGAAGAAAAGCAAACGCAATTGCCGTGATAAACATGAGTCCAATCGTTAAAAACGCAAAAAAGTCTAGTCCAGACATACCATCGCTCCTTTCTCATCATGTGGAAATCCCCCTCTCCTTAGCGGGAGGGGGACATTCTTGTTTTAGTAAACAGATGTTTGCTCATCAATGCCTTCAAGGATTTGTTTAATCCGTTGAAGGAATCTGCCGCATACAAGACCATCAAGAACTCTGTGATCTAATGAGAGACAAAGGTTGACCATGTCTCTTGCTGCAATCATACCATTTACAATCACCGGACGCTTCACGATCGATTCTACTTGTAAAATCGCCGCTTGCGGATAATTGATGATTCCCATAGATTGTACAGAACCAAATGATCCCGTGTTGTTTACAGTAAAGGTGCCGCCTTCCATGTCACTTTGCTTCAGCGTACCTTGTCTCACCTTGGAAGCAAGCTCATGAATTTCCTTGGCGATGCCTTTAATCGTTTTTTCATCTGCATCCTTAATCACTGGAACAAAAAGAGCGTCATCAGTCGCAACAGCAATCGAGACATTGATCGCTTTCTTTTGCACAATTTTATCTCCAGCCCACATGCTGTTCATTTCTGGGAATTCCTTTAAGCCCTGAGCCACTGCTTTGACAAAGAACGCAAAGAACGTCAAATTAAAGCCTTCTTTTGCTTTAAATTGGTCCTTGAGCTGATTTCTTCTAGTCACAAGGTTTGTCACATCAACTTCCATCATCGTCCATGCATGCGGAATTTCATGTTTGCTTCTCAGCATATTTGCCGCAATCGCCTGTCTGATTGGCGTGACTGGCACTTCAACATCACCAGGCATTGTAGAGATGGAAGGCGCCGCTTTTGGTTTTGATGGCTGCACAGGCTCTGGCTTGACCGCCTGTTCATTGCCAGGTGCTGTCTTCTCTTGCATGCCGCCGTTTTCAATGAGCTGAAGTAAATCTTTTCTTGTGATTCGTCCGCCTGCTCCCGTTCCTTGCACTGCCGCTAAATCAATGCTGTGCTCATCTGCTAACCGAAGGACTGCTGGAGAGTAGCGTTTCTTTTGACTTTGATTCTCTTTTGTTTGATCTGCTTCAGGTGCTTCACTTTGCTCAGGTGCCGTTTCTTCTTTCGCACTCTGCTGTGAGCTACCTTCTACTTCAATTTCACAGAACACTTCTCCTACTTGCAGTGTATCGCCTTCTTCAGCCGATAGCTTGGTAATCGTTCCTGTAAAAGATGACGGGACTTCTGCGTTCACTTTATCCGTCATAACTTCCGCAATAGGATCGTATTTATTCACATGATCGCCAGGTGAAACGAGCCATTTGCTGATGGTTCCTTCTGTTACACTTTCACCTAACTGAGGCATTTTCATTTGTTCAATTGCCACTTGAAACCCTCCTCTTTCTTAAAACGCCGCTAGCTCTCTCATTTCAGCTTCAACCTTATCTGGGTTGACCATGAAGAATTTTTCCATCGTCGGTGCATAAGGCATTGCCGGGATTTCTGGTCCGGCTAGACGTTTGATTGGTGCGTCTAAATCAAATAAGCAATGCTCTGATATGATCGCCGCTACCTCACTCATGATGCTGCCCTCTTTTGTATCTTCCGTTAAAAGAAGCACTTTGCCTGTTTTTGATGCCGCTTCAATAATGGCTTCCTGATCAAGCGGGTACACTGTTCTCAAATCGAGAATATGCGCAGAAATGCCATCTTTTGCAAGGCGGTCTGCTGCTTGCAACGCAAAATGGACGCAGAGGCCATATGTAATGACCGTGATATCATCGCCTTCACGTTTCACATCTGCTTTTCCAATAGGGAGTGTGTAATCCTCTTCAGGTACTTCTCCTTTAATGAGACGGTAGGCACGTTTGTGTTCAAAGAACAATACAGGATCTGGATCACGCACCGCAGCTTTTAAAAGACCTTTTACATCATAAGGCGTAGAAGGCATGACAATCTTCAAACCAGGCTGGTTGGCAAAAATCGCTTCAACTGATTGTGAATGATAAAGCGCCCCGTGAACTCCGCCCCCATAAGGTGCGCGGATGACCATTGGACAGCTCCAATCGTTATTTGAGCGGTATCTAATTTTCGCAGCCTCTGAAATGATTTGGTTAATAGCAGGCATGATAAAATCCGCAAATTGCATCTCAGCAATTGGGCGCATTCCATACATCGCTGCTCCAATCCCTACACCAGCAATAGCTGATTCTGCAAGAGGTGTATCCATGACGCGCGCTTCTCCGAATTGCTCATAGAGACCCGCTGTCGCTTTAAATACGCCGCCCTTTTTCCCGACATCCTCTCCGAGCACAAACACTTTCGGATCTCGCTCCATTTCTTCTTTCATCGCCAGTGTAATGGCGTCTATATATGACATAACAGGCATTTTTCTTCCCCCTTACTCCGCATACACGTAACGAAGTGCGCTTTCAGCATCAGCATAAGCAGCGTTTTCCGCTTCATCAGTGGCTTCGTTTACGATTTGCATGATTTCTTTTGTCATCTCTTCTTTCATTTCTGAAGTCATGACGTTTCCTTCGGTTAAATACGTTTCATATTGGATGAGCGGATCTTTCTTTCTCGCTTCGAGCACTTCTTCTTTTTCTCGATAGCTTGAATCATCGTCATCACTTGAATGCGCAGTTAAACGGTAAGAGATCGTTTCTATCAACGTTGGTCCTTCGCCTCTTGCTGCACGGTCTCTCGCTTCTTTGACAGCGGCATATACTTCAAGCGGATCATTGCCATCAACGGTTACGCCAGGCATTCCGTACCCAATCGCACGATCTGAAATGCGTTCACATGCTACTTGTTTGTCATACGGCACAGAAATCGCGTACTTATTGTTTTCACACATGAAAATAACAGGCAGCTTATGCACAGCAGCGAAGTTAGCACCTTCGTGGAAATCACCTTGGTTTGAAGAGCCCTCACCGAACGTGACAAAGCTGACAAAGTTTTTCTGATCTAGTCGTCCAGCAAGTGCAATCCCTACTGCATGAGGAACCTGCGTTGTAACAGGTGAAGATCCTGTCACAATTCGATTTGATTTCTGTCCAAAATGCCCTGGCATCTGTCTTCCGCCAGAGTTTGGATCGTCTTGTTTTGCGAAACCTGACATCATTAAATCTTTTGCTGTCATTCCAAATGCGAGGACAACACCCATATCACGGTAGTAAGGCAAGACGTAATCCTCTTCTCTATTGAGAGCGAAAGCAGCACCGACTTGCTGCGCTTCCTGCCCTTGACAAGAAATGACGAATGGAATTTTACCTGAACGGTTTAAAAGCCACATCCGTTCATCAATTTTTCTTGCTAGAAGCATTGTTCTATATATATCAATTGCTTGTTCATCAGATAATCCTAATTCATGATGACGCATGTTACTCATCTTATTTCCCTCCTTGATTAAAAATGGATCGCTTTCCCGTCAACAGCAAGGGCAGCCTCGCCAATCGCCTCTGATAAGGTTGGGTGCGGGTGAATTGTTTGCCCGACTTCCCACGGCGTTGCATCAAGTACTTTGGCTAATCCAGCTTCAGATATCATATCTGTGACATGAGGACCAATCATATGAATCCCTAAAATATCATCTGTCTTTTGATCAGCAATGATTTTGACGAATCCATCTGACTCCCCGTACACAAGTGCTTTTCCGATCGCCATAAATGGGAATTTCCCCATTTTGACCTCGAAGCCTTGCTCTTTTGCCGCCTGTTCAGTGAGTCCAACACTCGCGGTTTCCGGGTGAGAGTAAACACATTTAGAAACGAGTGTTTCATCGAGCGGCTTTGGATCTTGACCAGCCATATGCTCCACTGCAATCATGCCTTCGTGTGAAGCCACATGTGCCAGCTGAAGCCCACCAATGACATCTCCTATTGCATAAATATGCGATTCTTTCGTTTGATAATGTTCATTCACGACAATGCCTTGTTTTTCTGTTTGGATCTCCGTGTTTTCAAGACCAATGCCTTCAATATTTGGTACTCTGCCGACTGATAGAAGAAGTTTTTCCGCTTCAAACGTCTGAATGTCTCCATCCTTTTCTGCTTGAATCGTCACGAGATTCTCCAGCTTTTTAACGGTATCTGGCAGTACTTTCGCATTTGTCACAAAGGTGATGCCTTTTTTAGATAAAAGCTTTTCCATTTCTTTAGAAATGTCATGATCCTCTGTTGGCAATATGCGGTCTGCAAATTCAATCACAGTCACTTTCACACCGAAATCATTGAGCATGGAAGCCCACTCGATTCCGATCACCCCGCCGCCGACAATGAGCATCGACTGCGGAAGCTCTGGCAGTTCAAGTGCATCATCTGATGTAAGAATATGCGTCCCATCTGCTTCAAGTCCAGGCAGCACACGCGGTCTTGAACCTGTCGCAATGATGACCTGCTTTGGAATAAGCATTTCATTTTCATCTCCATTTGCCATTTCTACGGAGATGGTTCCTGGCATTGGCGAAAAGATAGATGGGCCAAGAATACGGCCGATCCCTTCATAAACATCAATTTTCCCTTGTTTCATTAAATGTTTGACGCCGCCTGCTAGTTTCTCTACAATCTCTGCTTTTCTTTTCTGTACATTGGCAAACTGCAAGGCGATGCCATTTGCCTCAACGCCAAAATCAGCAGCACGTTGGACGGTTTGATAGACTTCAGCACTTCTAAGCAGCGCTTTAGACGGAATGCATCCTTTATGCAGACATGTTCCGCCAAGCTTTTCTTTTTCTACAACTGCTGTTTTCAATCCAAGCTGTGAGGCACGAATGGCCGCTACATAGCCGCCTGTGCCCCCACCAAGAATGACGAGGTCATATTCAGTTGCCATGACTAGTCACTCCTTTCTTCATCCGTTGATCATTTGGGTATTCTTTCGGAGATTCTTCTTCTTTTAAAATACGAAGTGCACCTTCTGCTAAGGATTGCAGTTCATTTTCGCCTGGATACACGACAACATCTGAAATCCAGTCAATGTGACCTCTAATACTTGATGTAATTTGTTTGCTGTACGCAAGTCCGCCTGTTAACACAATAACGTCAACTGCGCCTTTTAAGACAGCACTAGCCGCACCGATTTCCTTGGCAATTTGATAGCACATCGCTTCATAAATCAGCGCCGCCCGTTCATCGCCTGCTTCAATCATGCGCTCAACTTTCACAGCATCTGTCGTACCAAGGTAGCCCGCAAGACCACCTTCACCAATAATGCGTTTCAGCATTTCCTCTTGGCTGTACTGACCAGAAAAGCAAAGATTGACGAGGTCACCTGTTGGCAGGGTCCCCGCTCGCTCTGGGCTAAAAGGTCCTTCGCCATGCAATCCGTTATTGACATCAATGACTTTACCTTTTTCATGGACACCAATGGTGATGCCGCCGCCCATATGTGTAATAATCATGTTCAAATCTTCATAGCGCTTCCCAAAGGATGCAGCTGTTTTTCTTGCGACTGCTTTTTGATTTAATGCATGGAAGATGCTTTTTCTTTCAATCGTTGGCAGCCCTGAAATACGAGCAATTGGCTTTAGCTCATCCACTACAACTGGATCGACAATAAAAGCTGGGATGTTCAAACCAAGTGCAATTTCTCGTGCAATGATACCGCCCAGATTTGATGCATGCTGGCCAGCATATCCTTCTTTCAAGTCTTGCACCATTTGCTCATTGACTTCATATGTGCCACCTTCAATCGGACGAAGAAGACCGCCGCGCGCACAAACTGCATCAAACTTTGAGATGTTCATTCCTTGTTCATGCAGCGTCTTCAGGATTGTTTCTTGACGAAATGAAAACTGATCAATGATATGAGGAAACTGCTTTAATTCCTCATCTGTATGTCTGAGTGTCGTTTCAAAAATAGATCGTTCATTGTGAAACACACCAATTTTTGTTGAAGTAGAGCCAGGATTAATTGTGAGAATACGCCATTCTTTTGTCAGCAAAAACAAAACCTCCGTTTCAACTCATTCTTCAAATTAGCGACGACTTAAAATATGTTGGCCATTTTGCAGGAATTGACTTCTTGATTTGCGCATTCTTTCAATTCGCTCCTCCGCCAATCGGTCTGCCGCTTTATAAGTTGGAATGGCATCACGGTTTGAAATTTCAATCACGCGTTCAATATTTTGGTAAATACCTTCTACCTTTTTCATCGCACGATCTGCATTATAGCCATAAAGCTCATCAGCAACGTTAATCACACCGCCTGCATTGATCACATAATCAGGTGCATACACAATACCCATTTCATGAATCAGATCGCCGTGATGCGTTTCTCTCAGCTGGTTATTCGCTGCACCTGCGATGACCTTTGCTTTCAGCTTAGGAATCGTTACATCATTAATCGTTGCACCAAGTGCACAAGGGGCATAAATATCACATGCTTGATCATAAATATCGTCAGGGTCTACAGCTTTTGCGCCAAAGTCTTCTACAGCTCGTTTTACAGAGTCTTTGTTGATATCTGTGACAATTAGCTGTGCGCCTTCTTCGTGCAGATGTTTACACAAATTGTAGGCGACATTCCCAACACCTTGGACTGCAATCGTTTTTCCTTCTAGTGAGTCGGTTCCAAATGCAGCTTTGGCAGCAGCTTTCATCCCTTTATATACACCGTAAGCCGTAACAGGAGACGGGTTTCCGGATGAACCAAATGCAGGAGAAATACCTGTCACAAAGTCTGTTTCTTCATGAATCAGATCCATGTCTTCTACCGTTGTACCGACATCCTCCGCTGTGATATAGCGGCCATTTAATCCTTGTATGTAGCGTCCAAACGCACGGAACATTTCTTCATTTTTATCTTTTCTCGGGTCACCGATGATGACTGTTTTCCCGCCGCCAAGATTCAGGCCTGCTGCTGCGTTTTTATAAGTCATGCCTCTTGCTAGACGAAGTGCATCTTCGATTGCTGCTTCTTCGTTTTCATACGTCCACATTCTTGTCCCGCCTAGTGCTGGGCCAAGTGTTGTATCATGAATGGCAATAATCGCTTTTAAGCCAGATTGTTCATCCTGACAAAATACAAGCTGCTCATAATCGTATCGTTCCATATATTTAAAAAGTTCCATTGTTTATTCCTCCTATAACTTTCGCTTAATTTGATGTACAGATGGCAAGTGCAATTGAATAAAGCTTACTTTCGGCTGTATCCGACCGGCTTGTTAAAGCAATCGGTGCCTTCGCTCCTGCCACCACAGCTCCCACCTTTGCATGTGCAAAGTAGATGAGAGATTTATAAAGAATGTTCCCTGCTTCAATCGTTGGCACAAGCAAAATATCTGCATGACCGGCGACATCACTCGTAATATTTTTATGAGAAGCTGCTGTTTGAGAAATGGCATTGTCTAATGCCAGAGGCCCGTCAATGAGGCAGCCAGAAATTTGACCTCGCTTATTCATTTGCGCCAGGCTTGCCGCTGTCAAAGTGGAATCCATTGCCGGGTTCACGACCTCTACCGCAGATAACACGGCCACCTTTGGCATGTCATTTCCGACAGCTTGCGCTACTTGAACAGCATTGATCGTAATCTCTTTGAACATGTTTAAATCGGGCGCGATGTTCATCCCAGAATCTGTGACATAAATAAACCGATCAAAGCCCGGCACCTCGAATGCCGCGACATGTGATAGTACACTCGCCGTCCGCAGCCCGTACTCTTTATTCAGCACCGCTTTTAATAGAACGGCTGTCGTGACATGCCCCTTCATCAATATATCTGCATGCTTCTCACTCACTGCCTGCACGGCAATTTTGGCTGATTCTTCAGGAGAATCCGAATGAATAATATCTATCCAGTCTTCATTGATCTCATGCTGTTTCACCAGCTCCTTCAGGTTGCGCTTGTTCCCAACCAGCAGGAAGCGAGCGACCTTTCGTTCAATTGCCATCTTGATGGCATGAAGCACTTCTTCGTCTTCTGCATGAGCCACAGCAGCAGTTTTATTCTGCAACTGGGCGGCTTTCATAATCAGATCGTCAAGCTTCATATATGCCCACCTTTCCTTATGCTCGGGTTCATGGTTTTTATATGCAAGTTCTATGCCAGCTTGAAACGCAGCGAAATAAGGCATTTCGCATGAAATACATGCAGCTTTTTGCAGGTAACGTGCATTTTATTGCATGCTATCTTTTGCAAGTTGATATTTATCCATTTTATAGTAAAGATTCCGAATGCTAATCCCTAACGTTTTCGCTGTTTTCGTGCGGTTGAATTGATGCTTTTCAAGGGTTTGTTTAATGAGCTGCGCTTCAAACGCTTCAACAGCATCCGAAAGGGTCTCTCCCTCAAATTGACTGACAGCCAGTTCCTGCTGCTCTTTTTCTTCCTGCTCTTCTGATTCCATGAAGGAAATATGATCTTCATCGATCCATTCTTCTTGCGGATTCAAAAAGATCATGGCTCGTCCAAGGACATTTTCCAGTTCTCTTACGTTCCCAGGCCAGCTGTAGGATCGAAGTCTATCGAGCGCCCCTTCCGTTAAGCCGCTCACATTTCGACCATAGTCTAAATTGATTTTCTGAATAAGGCGTTTACTTAAGGAGTCAATATCTTCAAGTCGCTGCCTTAGTGGCGGAATCGAAATCGGATATCTGTTCATCCGATAATATAAGTCCTCTCTGAACTTCCCTTCTGCCATCGCTTTTTCAATATTGACATTTGTTGCGGTAATCACACGCACATCAACTGGTATCGCTTTTGTTCCGCCTACTCTAACAATTTCTTTCTCCTGCATCACGCGTAATAATTTCGCTTGTGTACTTGGCGTCATTTCACCAATTTCATCTAAAAAGATGCTGCCGTGATTCGCTTCTTCAAACAGCCCTTTCTTCCCGCCGCGCCTCGCACCAGAAAATGCGCCTTCCTCATAGCCAAAAAGCTCTGACTCTAAAAGAGTTTCTGATAAGGCAGCACAGTTGACTCTTACAAAGCGATTATATTTCCGGTCACTTTCATTGTGTATAGCGTGTGCAAATAGCTCTTTCCCAGTACCTGATTCTCCCCTAAGTAAAATGGTGGCTGGGGTTTTAGCCCCTAGCTTTGCCTGCTCAAGCGCCACAAGCATTTGCTCACTTTCTCCAATAATGTCTTCAAAAGTGTACTTTGCTTCAAGTGTCCGGATGAGCTGTCTTGCTTTATTTAATTCATTCGTGAGTGATTGAATTTCTGATACATCATGAATGACGCCGACGCTGCCTTTTAAAATACCATCAACGATCACTGGCGCTACGTTGACGATCACATCCTTCTTATTAGGTCCGACTTTCATTCTGACGCCTCGAACCGGCCTTCTTGTTTCAAGCACCTTCAAATGCATGCTTTCCCCTTCAGAAATATCCGCACCTGCTGGTTTGCCCACAACCTCTTTGTCTGTTAACCCCGTCATTTTCGTGTAAGCTCGGTTGATTAAAATTCCTTTCCCTTGCTCATCTACGACGGATATCGCTTCATCTGATGATTGAATGATGGCCTCAAGCATTGTGCGCACTTCTTTCAGGTTTGTGACTTCTTCCGCAAGCTCCACTGCATCTGTAATATCTTTAAAAATGGATAGAGCGCCTAGCATTCTTCCTGCGTCATCAATAATCGGTAAACGCGTTGTGACAATTTGTATTTGCTGATTCAGAAATTGTTTTTGATGAAATTCTGGCTCCCTCGATCTTAAAATATCGGGGAGTTTTGTATTCGGGATCACTTCACGTATGTGCCGGCCAATCGCATCTTTTTGCGAACGTCCAACCATTTTGGCAGCCGATCGATTAAACAGAACGACTTCTTCATCCATATTAATAAAAATCATGCCATCGTTCGTTGCATTAAAAATGCGGTCATGTTTATAGGTTTGTTCCTTTAATATTTGTATAAGCTGATGCTTTTCTGACATTAATTCTGATATGACGTATGCCATCGAACTTGGAACAATGACAGACTGCTCTGCTTTTTCTTCCATCAGTTCTTTCAGCACAGCTGAACTGCCCGTTGTTTCAATGATGATATCAATGTCATCTTTTATGTATTCTTTCCAATCCGTTGTCGTATCAATTCCATTCTTTTTCGCTTCTACCATCCCCGGTGCCTCAAGATCAAGGTCGGCGATTGCAACGATTTGAATCATATTTGTTTTCAGCAATGTTTCAAGCAAAGCTGATCCACCCTGTCCTGCACCGACAATCAAGACTCTCTGCATCCCGTTACCCCTTTATATGAAAAAATTTGCACACCATATTTTTCCGTTGCAAAAAATTGCACAACTCTTATATTACCACGTTTTCCTTTCTTGACAAAATATTTTTTGAATTAGACAATGGAAGTAAATGACGTTTAAGGGGACATTTGATGGGGAGAATACTTGCATTAGTGATTATTTTAATACCTGGGGCGCTTGCTGCACTTGGGATTAAGCTTTTGCGTGACACTGTTTTCGGTATCATCATTGCACCATTTCCATTTTTATGGCTGCAAGGAATTGCAGGGTTGTTTTTTTTAGGAGGAGGTCTTTACGTAGTCGCTGGCTTTATTTTATATAGAGACCGCAAACGAAATAAAGTGACCACCCGCTTTAAACAGAGATAAACATGAAAAAAGACCCGCTATTGATCGCAGGTCTTTATTTCATTTCTTCTCTTATTTTGACGGCTCTATCAGGGAAATCAGTGAAAATTCCGTCGACACTTAAGGAAAACATGTTTTTCATTTGCTTTTCACTGTTTACTGTAAATGGTCTGATCACTTGCTGGGCGGCATGGAGAGCCGATACGACTTCTTTTGTTACCCCTGCGCCCTTTATATTCGGGTGATAACCTCTTGCAGGTACTGTTTTTATATACATCTCTGGCTGATGAATGACATCCATCGTGAGAACAGCAAGCTCAACATGCGGCATCAGCTTGTGAAAAAGAGCTAAACTGCCGTGATGAAACGATGAGACAAGTACACGATCTTCTATTTGAAAGTGTTCAATTTGCTCCTTTACCTTCTCTTCAATACCTGGATATCGATAAATAGAGTTTTTCAGTTCAATATTGATGATGAGTGATGATTGCTGCGTCACGAGCTCCAATACTTCCTCCAAAAGAGGAATGGATACAGCACCGGTTTCTTCATAAAAAGAATGACTCGCATCTCCTGCTTTTAACTCTTCATATGTATAGTCTTTCACTAAGCCTTTCATATTCGTTGTTCTGTTCAGCTTCTCATCGTGAATGACAGCAAGCCTGCCATCTTTCGTCAGCTGAACATCCAGCTCAATTCCGTCAGCTCCAGAATGGAGTGCATGCTCAAAGGCTATCATGGTATTTTCAGGGTAGATTCCTTTAAAACCTCTGTGTGCAAAAATTTTCGTCATAGGTCACCTCTAAGTATGATGCTTCCTTTCATTATGACGTGTCTCTTTTCGTTTTTCCAGTTTAAGCACATAAAAAAACCTCTTCTGATTCGTACGAAGAGGTTCTGTATAAATTCGATCACGTAATCGCTCTGATGGCTTGCTCTGTCGTCTCTGCGTCAAGAGCAAAAAGGGAAGAAACAACTGCGACTGCTGTAACGACGGTTAAACCTAACAACAACTTTTTCATAAGATAACCTCCACTTTCTTTTGAAGTATTTGTGCATCGAATTTCTTTTCAAGAAAACGAATGGCGTTTTGATAGTCATTTCGTTCCTTGAAGTATTTCGATATTTGTTCAGACAAATCCTCAAGCTCCACATATAATCTATTTTTTTCTATGTAGTCTAATTTTTCAGAGAATACGTCTGCTGCTCCACTATTTTCGCACATTAAATCTAAAATTTCAAATTTTACTATATATTCATTATTTTGGATATCGCAGCTATACTGAATGCCCTCTTTAATATATTCTTTCGCCACTTGATCTCCTAGATGAACCAAGGCATTTGCCAGAACGTATAAAGATTGGATGTAATAATGGCTATTGTCACGGTGAATTTGAATGCCCATCCCTTTTTTGGCATATTGTGCGCTTTTTTCGTAATCATGCTTCGCATAATAAAGAACGGCTAAATTATGATAGCATTTCCCAATCAGCACTTCATTGTTAATGCGTTTACTTTTCTCAAGTGCTTCTTGGTATTTTTCCTCCGCTTCGTCAAATTGGATCAAATCGATACAATTACTTGCATGTAAAATCAAGCTGTCAATCGCCTGCGCTGTATATTCTTCATGCGCTTTGAACGTATCGATGGCTTTTTTAATATGATTAATGGATATGAAATTTTGTTTCAGTTCGTAATAGATTGAAGCAACCTTATGATGAAAAGTCCCTACTTCAAGGTCCTCATTCACACGTTTTAGACGCTGTTCTGCAATTTTGTAAAAGCTGATGGCTTCATCATACTTTTTCACATATGCAGCATATTGGCCTTTGTAAAAGTAAAAATAAAAATTAATAATGTCATCTGCTTTCTCATCGAGCGTTCCGACACTCTTCATAATGTGATTGGCTTTTTCAATATTTCCAAGTAACATTTCATGTCGGCCATTCACAAGCTGATAATACAGGAGAACTTCGCGGTCTTCGTCTGTATTTTTTAGCAAATTCTGAATTTTCTCTTTATAGATAGCAGATTTTTCTAGGTCATTTTGAGAAATGACCCTCGTCCACTTGCTAATTTCGTTCGCTACCTCAGCAGAGTGGATTTTCAGCTTTCCCATAACCTCACCCTCTTCTTTTCATTATTATAGCATAGTAAAAGAATGTGAAAATTATTAAATTCGACAATGGGAATATTCAGTTCAAATGGCACAATCTCTAAGAAGCCAGTGACTTTAAAACGCCAACCAATCAGGTCAATAGAAATAGAACTTTCGATCTCATTTGCTTTATTTACCAAATCCATCAGACCTTTTCCTCTCATCCTTTTTCTTAGAATGAGCGTTTCTTTCTTCTATTTTGAAGACCAAACAATTGATTGGCGTAGCTGATTACCACTAATTTATGTCATACCCATTTCTTTCATGCTTTATTGTTCATTTTATTCTGAAAATAAATCAAGCTGAGTTGTTTAAATGAGACAATAAGATGATTGTATCAATACAACCAATTTTTGACAATATTTTTCAAAATAAAAAAACGTCTCTTTGAAGAAACGTTTTTTTATGAAAATGAACTAGCTTGCTCTATGCTCTAAGCGCAGACGATCAGCCACCATTGCGATAAATTCAGAATTGGTTGGTTTTGCTTTAGACATGCTGACTGTATAACCAAAGAGTGAGGAAATGGAATCAATGTTTCCTCTGCTCCAAGCCACTTCAATCGCATGACGAATCGCTCGTTCTACTCTGCTCGCGGTCGTGTTAAATTTCTTCGCGATGTCTGGATACAACACTTTTGTGATGCTTCCGAGAAGCTCGATGTCATTGTACACCATCGAAATGGCTTCTCTTAAGTATAAGTAACCTTTAATATGAGCCGGGACGCCAATCTCATGAATAATCGTTGTAATGCTCGCATCTAAGTTTCTGCGTTTCGGTTCAGGTTTGTTTCGAAGGACACTGTTTTGGATAGATGAAGATCGATGGGTGACTTGTGTGCCGTTTCCACTGACTTGACGAATATGACCGACTAGGTTTTCCATATCAAATGGCTTTAAGATGAAATAAGATGCGCCTAGATCAACTGCTTTTTTCGTGACATCTTCTTGTCCAAACGCCGTTAGCATAATCACACTTGGCTGTTTGGTCATGTCATTGTTTTCACGGAGGCGTTCCAGTACAGCAAGACCGTCTAAATGAGGCATGATAATATCTAAGAGGAGAACGTCGGGCTCTTTATCTTTAAATAATGTTAGACATTCCTGACCATTATACGCCACGCCAAGTACTTCCATATCTTCCTGTCCCTCAATATACTCTGTCAAAAGGCCAACAAGCTCTCGATTGTCATCAGCTACACACACTTTAATTTTCTCCACGTTCTTTCCTCCCCAATGTCGATTCCTTTAGTCTTTTGCATTTCTCTTCTGAGTGTTCAATTCGACAAAAGCATGCTATCCCCTTTAAAAAACTTTAATTTTCCGAATAATAGAGCATTATCTAGCTTTTTCTACGTTTTTCTTAACGAATCGACGATTATTGCAATTTGACAACATACCATTTTCCATTTTGTCGAAAAATCTCTTTTTCCTTATTTTATAACATGATGGCAGAGAAAGAAAGGGAAGAAAAAAACTGCCGGAAGATTCGCGGCAGTTTGATGATCAGCTTGCTTTTTTGTTTTTTTGATAAAGATCGATGCCTGCTTCTGACAACATCCATTCAATGTGTACGCCGTAGCCACTTGTCGGGTCATTGACGAAAACGTGTGTGACTGCCCCGATGACTTTTCCGTTTTGGATGATAGGGCTTCCGCTCATACCTTGGACGATACCGCCCGTTTTACTTAAAAGACGCTCATCTGTTACCTTCAATACCATCCCTTTTGTTGCCGGGAATTTCTGCGGAGTCGTGCTGACGATTTTAATATCAAACTTCTCCACTTTATCATGATCCACAACGGTTAAAATTTCTGCTGGACCTTCTTTTACTTCATTTGATAAAGCGACTGGAAGCGGTTTATCTGATACATGATTTTCAAGCTTTTCGGTTAACGTACCAAAGATACCAAATGGGCTGTTGCGGGATATATCCCCTATCGTTTTTCGTTCGGAAGAGAATCTTGCCAATTTTTCTCCAGGATTGCCTCCTGTGCCTTTTTCAATCGATGTTACGGTTGATCTGACAATTTCACCATTGTCGACAACAATTGGTTTTTTTGTATCCATGTCAGAAATGACATGCCCTAGGGCACCATATTTTTTAGAAGATGGTTCAAAGAAGGTCATCGTGCCGATTCCTGCTGCGGAATCTCGAATGTAAAGACCAATTCGATAGGTGCCTTCACTTGCATCTTTTGCGGGTGTTAATGTTGTTTGAAAAGTTTTATGGTCTCTTTTTAAGAGTAAACGAAGCGTTTCACCTGTTTTCCCTGCTTTCTGGATAAAGGGGGTGAGGTCATTCATTTTCTCCATCTTTTGACCATTGATTTCAATGATCATATCCCCTGATTGAATGCCTGCGGCTTCGCCTGGTGATTTTTTGCCGTCTGCTGTTGTGATTTGATGAAAACCTACAACGAGAACTCCTACAGAGTGGAGCTTGACGCCAATGGATTGTCCTCCAGGAACGACTTTTAATTCAGGGAGAACGTCGACTTTTGTTTTCTTAATAGGAAATCCTTTAAAATCATAAACAATTTCGGCTTTTCCCGCCTTTTGTCCTGTTACTTCAAGCTGATTCTTTTTCTCTGAAAGACTAAAGGCTTGTGAAGAAGCATTGGCTGACGCTTCTATTGATGTGTCAATTGAGTGCTTCTGTTTTTCAAATACAGCAACATTTGTTGGAATGCTGATGTATTCCTTCACTATGCTCATAAACCCTGTACTTATTAAAGAAACAAGGAGAATTACACCAATGGCTTTTCTCATCTTTTCGGGCATTCATTTTTCACTCTCCTCGCTCCTTACCCACACCAGAACACTCATGTTTTGGCTACATCTTTACTTTTGCCTTCTTCGCTTTGATTTATAACCGGCAGCTATAGAAAATGATTGGATAAATTGATAAAAGAAAAAGACGATTTCGTGGGTATATACAGCGATTTTGACACAATATAAAAAAGGCAGCTGGTTTTTCAGCTACCCTGTTGTTTTGACATCATTTGCTTGATGCAGCAATTCTTTTGCGTGCTGTTTTGTCAGTTCAGTGACTTCCACACCCGCAATCATCCTGCCAATTTCACTCACTTTTTCTTCATGACTTAATGGTTTGACGCTTGTCAGTGTTCTGCCTGCTTTAGAGCGTTTAGAAATGAAGAGGTGCGTGTCAGCCATTGCTGCTACTTGCGGGAGGTGCGTAATGCAGAGCACTTGTGAGCCAGCCGCCACTTTGTAAATTTTTTCGGCAATCGCCTGTGCAACTCTGCCGCTTACGCCCGTATCGACCTCATCGAAAATAATGGAAGTGACTTCTTGTTTGGCCGAGAAGATACTTTTCACGGCGAGCATAACACGTGAAATTTCTCCACCCGAGGCAACTTTTGATAAAGATTTCATCGGTTCGCCAGGATTAGTAGAAATCACAAATTGAGCTTGGTCGATTCCGTTTTTTCCAAGCTGGACGGGCTTTCCATCTAGCAGCGGATTATCCGTGCTGCTAAAAGGCGCATACCGAATGGAAAAGGATGTATCAAACGTCGACTTCTCCATATACAAATCCTTTAGTTCTGTTTGAATTTGCTTCGCTAGCTTTTTGGCCCATTTTTTACGAAGCTCCGAAACGTTAAGTGCTTCAAGCAGGGCGTCACGGCTCATTGCATCCAGTTTGTTTTTAAGCGTCTGCAGGTGACTGTCTCGATTTTGAATTTGATCGATTTCTTCTTCAATCTTCGCCGCATACTCCAAAATTTCCTCAACCGTTGTCCCGTACTTTCGTTTTAACTGCTTCATTTCATTCAGCCTAGACTCAATTAAATCAAGACGTGCTGGGTCGAACTCTAATTGATCCAGCATGCTTCGCATTTGGAACGTCGAATCCTCTAATAAATAGTAAGAGTTCGACACTTGTTCTGATAGCTTTTTCAGATCGTCGTTGATCTCAGAAACCTGCTCGAGCTCGCTCGATGACATGCCAACCCAATCAAGTCCCCCCTGCTCATTGCGCAAGGCATTATAGGCGTTTTGGAGTGAGGAAAAGATTTTTTCGTAGTTGCTGATCTGATGGCGCTCTTCTTGAAGCTTCTCATCTTCTCCCGGCTCTAATTGTGCCGCTTCAATCTCTTCTAGCTGAAATTGCAGTAAATCTAACCGGTGCACCATTTCCTGCTCATTCTCAGAGAGCTGTTTTAGTTTTTGGGCTGTCTTTGTATATTGCTCATATGCTTCTTGATATTGTGACAGAGCAGGTGCAATTTCTTCTGCTCCAAATTGATCGAGTAAATGCAGATGATTTTCATCCTCCATCAATAACTGGTTATCGTGCTGTCCATGTATATCGAGCAAAAGGCGTCCTACTTCGCGTAAAAGTGAGATTGTAACGAGCTTGCCATTGATGCGGCATATGCTTTTCCCGTTATTGTTCATATCACGGCGAAGAATCATCATTTCATCCGTTGCGTCAATTCCATGCTCTTCGCATAAAGCAAATACAGGGTGGTCAGCTGCTGGTACAAGAAAAAGCCCCTCCAGCTCAGCCTTTTTCTCACCATAACGAACAAATTCAGACGACCCTCTACCTCCCACAAGAAGTGAGACAGCATCAATCATGATGGATTTCCCTGCACCTGTTTCCCCTGTTAGGACTGTGAGTCCTTTTTCAAATGAAACTGTTAACTCTTCAATGATTGCAAAGTTTTTAATGGTTAGTTCTGCTAACACTCATTTGACACCTCTTTTTGTAAACCTGATTCTTTATAGAAGCTCTAAAATTTTGCTTGAAACTGTTTCCGTATCATCTGGAGTGCGGCAAATGATCAAAATGGTGTCATCTCCGCAAATGGTTCCCATGATTTCTTCCCAATCTAAATTATCCATTAAAGCCCCAATCGCCTGTGCATTACCCGGCATGGTTTTGAGGACGATTAAATGACTGGCAGCATCCATTTTAATAAATGCATCCATTAAAGATCGCTTTAGTTTAGACAGCGGATTAAACCGCTGATCCGCTGGAAGGCTGTATTTATATGTTCCATTGTTCGTTGGCACTTTCACTAAATGCAATTCTTTAATATCTCTTGAAACGGTCGCTTGTGTAATGTTATATCCATCGGATTTTAAAATATCGACTAGTTCATCTTGTGTTTCAATCTCTTGGCTCGCGATGATTTCTCTAATCTTAATATGCCTTTGACCTTTATTCATTTTTGACCCCCCTAGGCGTTTGATCTCAGTTTGTCTTTACGTTCTATGTTATATGAACCACAGTTCAAAAAACAAGCGTTACGTGAGAAACGGCCAATTCTCATCTTTTGACCATGTAAAAAGGAATAATAGCGAGCTATTATTCCTTTTGTTTCAATCTCATGTGTCAGCCGGCTCAGGACTGTTTTTCTTTTCTTTCAATACAGAATGGGCTTCCTTGACGATCTTTTCAAGCTCTGAAACCTGAAGTGCCGCATTCTCTTCTTGATCGGGATGAAGCACTAAATGGAGAAGGAACTCAATATTCCCGTCTCCGCCAGTAATAGGCGAAAATGATACATCCTTCACATCATAGCCTTCTTTTGCAGCAAATTCATTCATCTCTTCGAGTACACCAAGGTGGACCGATGGATCTCGCACGATGCCTTTTTTCCCAACAAGCTCTCTGCCTGCTTCGAATTGAGGCTTGACGAGTGCAATACAGTCTCCGCCCGGGACAAGAATGTGCTTTAAAGCCGGAAGGATGAGTTTAAGTGAAATAAAAGAGACATCAATTGATGCTACTTCTGGCAATCCTTCAGTAAAATCTGCTGGGACGGAATGACGGAAATTGGTGCGCTCCATGACGATTACCCTGTCATCCTGCCTTAATTTCCACGCAAGCTGATTGTAGCCAACATCAACAGCATATGATTTGACTGCTCCATTTTGAAGCGCACAATCTGTAAATCCACCTGTTGATGAACCAATATCAATTAGCAATTTCCCTTCAACGGTTAAGTCGAATTCTTTTAGCGCTTTTTCCAGCTTTAATCCGCCGCGGCTCACATATTTCAGAGGGTTCCCTTTCACAGTGAGCGGTGTATCACGAGCGATTTTCTCTCCTGGTTTATCCAAACGGTTTTCATTTGAGTAAACGATCCCTGCCATAATGGCACGCTTTGCTTTCTCTCTCGTTTCCATTAGTCCTTGTTCGACTAATAAAACGTCAAGTCGTTCTTTCTTTGATGTCATGATCCAATTCCTTTTCTTGGTGCTGCGGGAAGCAGGTCACGTAAAGTGTCAGCAACCTGTGCTTTCGTCAAACCAATTTCTTCAAGCAGGGCATCAACACTTCCATGCTCAATAAATTCATCTGGAATGCCCATACGTTCTACTTTTATATGAGATGCTTTCTTATCGTGTATATATTCTAAGACGCTGCTGCCAAATCCGCCTTGGAGCACAGCTTCTTCAATCGTTAAAATTGGAATACCTTCAGAAAAAATGTCATTTAACATCGCTTCATCAAGAGGCTTAATAAAACGAGCATTGACAACACGAACCGATTTCCCTTCTTTTTGAAGTTCTTCTGCAGCTTGGAGCGCCATTTTAATTGTCGTACCAAATGTTAAAATCACAGCATCCTTCCCTGGACGAAGAACCTCCCAGGACCCAATCGGAATGGTTTTCAGCTGATCATCCATTTTGACACCTAGCCCATTACCGCGCGGGAAGCGCATAGCAATAGGACCGTCATCATACTGAATGGCTGTATTGACCATGTGCTGTCCTTCATTTTCATCTTTTGGCATCATGAGCACCATATTCGGCATATGACGCATAAAGGCAATATCAAACACACCTTGATGGGTTTCTCCATCTGCACCGACAAGTCCCGCACGGTCAATGCCAATAAATACATTAAGGTTCTGACGGCAAATATCGTGTAGCACTTGGTCATAGGCTCTTTGCAGGAACGTTGAATAAATCGCTAAAAATGGCTTCATGTCCTGCGTCGCAAGCCCAGCTGCCATTGTGGCTGCATGCTGCTCGGCAATTCCTACATCAAACATCCGCTCTGGAAATTCCTTCGCAAAGCCTTCAAGCTTTGAACCAACAGGCATCGCAGGCGTGATCGCAACAATCCGCTCATCTTCCCGCGCCAGCTTTCTGACCGTTTCACTAACGAGACCACTCCAAGAAGGAGCTGCTGCTGCCGGTTTTACAAAATCACCTGTATCAATTTTGTATGGACCTGTACCGTGCCAAGTCCCGATTTTATCGGATTCTGCCGGCTGATAGCCTTTTCCTTTTTTCGTGATGACATGCAGAAGAACCGGACCTTTTGTTTTCTTTGCATATTCAAGATTTTCAAAAAGATCTTCATACGAATGTCCATCGACAGGACCTAAGTAGGTAAATCCCATTTCCTCAAAGAACATGCCAGATACAAGTAGATATTTGAGGCTGTCTTTGATACGCTCTGCTGTGGCAGCAAGCTTTCCACCTACAGCTGGAATGCGCTTGAATAAATATTCAAGTTCGTCTTTTACCCATTGGTATTTGCCAGCTGTACGTAATCTGCCAAGCATTGTGTGAATCGCACCGACGTTTGGTGCAATACTCATTTCATTGTCATTTAAGATCACAATCATATCTTTCTTTTCATCACCGATATGATTCAAAGCTTCTAGCGCCACACCTCCGGTTAGTGCACCGTCTCCGATAATCGGCAGGATATATTCATCTGTCCCTTTGATATCACGCGCTGCCGCCATACCCATCGCGCCAGATAACGAGGTTGAACTGTGACCTGTCTCCCACACATCATGCTCGCTTTCATTTCGTTTAGGAAAACCGCAAAGCCCTTTATATTGACGAAGTGTATCAAACTCCGCCCCTCTTCCCGTTAACAGCTTATGAACGTAAGACTGATGTCCAACATCCCAGAGGAATTTGTCTTTTGGGCTGTCAAATACTTTATGAAGCGCAACAGTCAGTTCAACGACTCCTAGGTTCGGACCGATATGCCCACCAGAGTTAGCTAAGGACTCAATTAAAAACATGCGAATGTCAGCGCTAAGCTCCTCTAATTCTGCATTTGACATTCCTTTTAGAAACGTTGGATTTTTTATTGATAAAAGATCCAATTAGGATCAACTCGCTTTCAACAAAATTTCTATATACATCTATAATGCCTCATTCCTTTGAAAACCAATAGGGAATAAGAGTTGTCTCATCATAATAAACTGTTTACAGTTTACCACAATTGCTCGAGGACCCTCAAATCTAGGCTGTTTTTAATGATCTCTTGAGGCAATTAGATCACATAAATCATGCAACAATTGCTGCTCTAATTGAAGATTTGAGACAATTTCTTTTGCACGTGTGATGTGCTCATGCAGCTTTTCTTTGGCTCCTGAAAGCGTTAATAAAGAAGGATATGTCGACTTTTCATTTGCTGTATCAGAGCCGACCCGTTTTCCGATTTTTTCTTCGCTTCCTTCGAGATCTAAAATATCATCACGGATTTGAAACGCAATGCCAATATGATAGCTAAATTCCCTTAGCTTTTCGATATCGTCATCTGATGCTCCTGCTAGCATTGCACCTGCTGCGACGCTGAACGTAAGGAGTTTTCCTGTTTTACGGGCGTGAATGGATTCTAGTTCAGCAAGCGATACTTGCTTTTGCTCTGCTTCCATGTCGTCAAATTGACCGCCAACCATTCCTAGAGCACCTGCTGACTTTACAAGCTCATCCACAATTCTGAGCTTTTTGTCAGCAGAGACACTGCTAGACAGCTGAGATGTAATCAGGCGGAAGCTTTCTGTTAAAAGGGCATCACCTGCGAGAACCGCTGTTGCTTCTCCGTACACTTTATGATTTGTCGGTTTTCCTCTGCGAAGGTCATCGTCGTCCATGCAAGGAAGGTCATCATGTATCAATGAATACGTATGAATCATCTCAACCGCACAGCCGACAGGTATACCGTCTTCTTCGTTTTTACCGTAGGCATTTAGAAGAGCAAGAACGAGAACAGGTCGAAGCCTTTTCCCGCCCGCTTGAAGAGAATAGAGCATAGAAGATTTCAGGTCTTCAGGAATCGTCAATTCCTGAACATATGTAAATAAATAATCTTCAATGGCCTGTTTTCGTGTTGTTAAAAATTCATTTAAATTACTTGTCACCAGCATCGGCCTCCTTCACTGAGAAGGGAGCTAGCTCACCGTCCTCTTTTAAAATGAAATCCATTTGCTTTTCAACATGCTGTAATTTTTCATGACAAAGCTTCGAAAGGGTCATCCCTTCTTGGAAATAATGAATGGCCTGCTCAAGTGGTACATCTCCTTCTTCGAGCTTTCCCACAATCTCCTCAAGACCTTTCATCGCCTCTTCAAATGTCATTTGTTCTTCTTTTTGTTTATTGGATTCTGTCATGTTGATTGCCCCTCCTTCTCAATAACCTCACAAATCAGACGTCCATCCTTCATCGTGATGGTCAGCTGATCCTGCGTCTCTACTTGGTTCACACTTTTTATTAGTTCATCTTCTTTATAGGCTAAGCTATAGCCTCTTTCCATCACTTGAAGTGGATTTAATGCATTTAGTTTACCAAGAACCGATTGGAACTGCGAATGAATTGTTTTCATTTGCACATTCATACTGCGAATGAGCTGTTCTGTTTCATTGGCGTGGCGTTTTTTCGCTTGAAGCAGCTGCTCTTTAGGGTGAAGCGGCTTCAGCCTGTATGTCTGGCGATCTAGCTGACTGCGTTTTAGCTCAATTTGCCTCGATAGCTGTTTTTGAAAACGGTCAAATACCAAATCGAATTGCTGCTCTTTTTGCTCCTGTAATCGTTTTGGAAAACGGAAGGCATAAGAGGATTGCAGCGCCACAAGACGATCCTTCGCTTGTGAGGTTTGATTCTTTACCGCTCTTGTTAGCCGTATATCGATTGATTTGATTCGTTCAATTAAATCGGTCGTGCTTGGAACAGCAAGTTCGGCTGCTCCTGTTGGTGTGGGTGCTCTCATATCTGCAGTGAAATCACTGATCGTAAAGTCTGTTTCGTGTCCAACTGCAGATATGATTGGAATGTCTGATGCGAAGATGGCTCTTGCGACAGCTTCTTCATTAAAAGCCCAAAGCTCTTCAATCGAACCGCCTCCTCTTCCGACAATCAAGACATCACAGAGCTGTTTTTCATTCGCTTCCTTAATCCGCTCTACGATGGAACGGGTCGCATGCTCACCTTGAACGAGCGCCGGAAGCACAATGATTTTCGCCTGCTGATAGCGCCGATTAATGGTCGTAATGACATCTCGAACAGCCGCTCCTGTTGGAGACGTAATGACACCAACAACCTCTGGATATTCAGGGATTGGCTTTTTATAGCGCGCATCAAATAAGCCTTCACTTGCTAGCTTTTTCTTCAGCTCTTCATAAGCGAGATGAAGAGCACCAACACCATCAGGCTGCATTTCTTTTGCATATAATTGATAGTTGCCGCTTGGTTCATAGACTTGAATTCCGCCGCGTACAAACACCTTCATTCCACTCTTAGGTGAAAAAGGCAGCTTCGCCGCAGAGCGCTGAAACATGACAGCTTGCATGCGTGCGTTTTCGTCTTTTAAGGTGAAGTACACATGTCCTCTTGAATGAATCTTGACATTGGATAGCTCACCTTTGATCCAAATATCTTCTAAATGCGGATCAACATCAAATTTTCTTTTTATGTATTTTGTAAGGGCTGTGACCGTCACAAAGGCTTTTTCACTCATGACGTATTCCTCCTCTTCAAAAACGCACATTCATCCACCAGCAGCATGCAGGTGGATGAATGGATAAAGCTTATGCTAATGTACGTTTTGCTGATTTAACCGTATTATGTGCAAGCATCGTAATCGTCATTGGACCGACTCCGCCAGGGACTGGTGTGATATAAGAAGCTTTTTCTTTTGCCTCTTCAAAATCAACATCTCCAACAAGCTTTCCATTATCCAAACGATTGACTCCTACATCGATCACAATAGCGCCTTCTTTAATTTGGTCAGCTTTAATAAAGTTTGCTCGACCGACGGCAACAACTAAAATATCCGCTTTCAACGTATGTTCTGAAATATTCGCTGTTCTTGAATGGCAATAAGTAACCGTTGCGTTTTCGTTTAACAGTAATTGTCCTACTGGTTTACCGACAATATTGCTACGTCCGACAACAACGACTTCTTTTCCAGAAAGACTGACGCCCGTTTTATTTAGTAATTCAACAATGCCTGCTGGTGTGCATGGAAGGAATGTGTCTTCCCCAAGGAGCATTTTCCCGATATTCAATGGATGGAAACCATCAACATCTTTTTCAGGCGAAATACGTTCAATCACGGCTTTTTCAGAAATATGTTTTGGCAGTGGAAGCTGAACAAGAATCCCGTGGAATTGATCGTTCGCATTGTACTGATCAATCAGCTGAAGCAATGCTTCTTCTGTTAAAGAAGCATCTAAATGATCTAGCTGGAAATGCATCCCCATTGCTTCTGCTGCTTTTTTCTTCCCGCGTACGTAAGAAAGTGAAGCCGGATCATCACCGATTAGAATAACGGCAAGACCAGGTGTGACACCTTTTTGTTTTAGCTCTTCTACTTCTTTTGCTAATTGCTCACGCTTTTCTTTTGCTGTTTCTTTCCCATCGATGATTGTTGCTGTCATGTCGAATCCTCCTATTGCTGCTTTAGGTCGTTTTTAATGTTTGAAAGTACTCCATTTACAAATTTCGATGCTTTATCGTCACCGAATAATTTGGCCAGTTCAATCGCTTCATTCATTGAGACACTAACCGGGATATCTTCTTGATACACCATCTCGTACACAGACAGCCTTAAAATGGCTCTGTCTACGTTTGCAATACGATCGAGTTTCCAATTCACTAGATGCTGTGAAATCATGTCATCGAGCTTGTCCTTTTGTTCAAGCACACCGAAAACCAGCTCCTCGAAAAAAGGATCTGATTCTTGTTCATCCAGCGCATGTGTAATGGCCTCTTTCGGATCAATATTGCTCACATCAATTTGAAATAATGTTTGTAGCGCCTTTTCTCTTGCAGTTCTTCTTTTCATTATTTACTCCTTTAACCACTTTATCCGCTTGTCGTTAAGCCATACAGAGATCATAACATATTTTGACCGTGGTCGCACCAAGATCCATGCGAGCTGTGACGAAAAACGAATCAATCAACGTGTGAGATCTTTATTATTCGGAAATGACCCAAAAATGGGCTTTAAAAAACCAAAGAGGCAATGCCTCCTTGGTTTCACTTGAACTCTTTTTTTACATTTCTTGATCTACTTCAGCCTCAGATGCTTTAGTATCAAATTGAATACCAACGACATGAATATTGATTTCATTAATCGTTAAAGCAGTCATGTTCAAAAGAGTTTGACGGATATTTTCTTGTACAGCAGTGGATACCTTTGGAATGGATAGGCCAAATTCAACCACACAATATACATCGATTGTGATGCCTTCATCAGAGACATCTACTTTCACACCTTTACGGTGATTTTTCTTACCAAAGCGTTCTGCTACATCAGCAGCGAAATTGCCGCGCATTTCGGCAATGCCTTCGACTTCTGAAGCGGCGATCCCAGCAATGACCTCAATCACTTCTGGTGCAATTTGCACTTTTCCCAATTGATCTTCATCAAGGTTCATTTCAAGCAAATTGTTTTCTGACACGATCATTCACCTCCGAAAGCTGTGATTATTTCATGATTTGGTATGTTTCTAAAAACTTCGTATTAAAATTACCACTCACAAATGTTTCATGCTCAAGCAACCTTAGATGGAATGGGATCGTTGTGTAGACTCCTTCAATGACGAATTCTTGAAGCGAGCGTTTCATTCTCGCAATCGCTTCTTCTCTCGTCTTACCATATGTGATCACCTTTGCAATCATACTATCGTAATATGGCGGAATCACATAGCCCGGATAAGCGGCAGAATCAACACGTACTCCTAGACCGCCTGGCGGAAGATACATTTTAATTTCACCAGCTGAAGGCATGAAATTTTTCTCTGGGTTCTCTGCATTAATACGGCATTCGATTGCCCATCCTTCATATACGACATCCTCTTGTGTAAGAGAAAGCTTCTCACCTGATGCGACTTTAATTTGTTCTTTTATCAAGTCAACACCTGTGACCATTTCTGTTACAGGATGCTCTACTTGAATACGGGTATTCATTTCCATGAAGTAGAACTTCTCTTCATTATAATCATAAATGAATTCGACTGTTCCAGCACCAGTGTATTCAACAGCTTCTGCAGCTTTTACGGCTGCTTCACCCATTTGCTCACGGATGTCTGCATTCAGCGCTGGTGATGGCGTTTCTTCAAGAAGCTTTTGCATTCTTCTTTGAATCGAGCAATCACGCTCTCCTAAATGAATGGTATTGCCATGCTGATCTGCAAGCACTTGGATTTCAACGTGTCTAAAGTCTTCAATGAACTTTTCTAAATAGACGCCAGGGTTACCAAAGTTTTGCGCTGCTTCCTGCTGCGTGATGGTGACACCGTTAATAAGCTCTTCTTCGGTACGAGCCACACGGATTCCTTTACCACCGCCGCCGGCAGTTGCTTTTATAATCACAGGATACCCAATACTTGCTGCTGTTGAAACAGCATCATCAAGATCTTTTACAATTCCTTGAGAACCAGGAACAATCGGAACGCCAGCATCTTTCATTGTTTCCCTTGCGACATCTTTCGTTCCCATTTTGGAAATCGCTGACGCAGTTGGCCCAACAAAGATGACATTGCATTCCTCGCAAAGCTCTGCGAAATCTGCATTTTCAGCAAGGAAGCCGTATCCTGGATGGATGGCATCTGTCCCTGTTAATTTGGCTACACTAACAATATTCGTGACATTTAAATAACTATCTTTTGAAGCAGTCGGTCCGATGCAATATGCTTCATCAGCCATTTGAACATGAAGCGCATCGCGATCCGCTTCAGAAAATACCGCAACTGTTTCAATTCCAAGCTCTTTACAAGCGCGGATAATTCTAACTGCGATTTCTCCTCTGTTTGCAATTAATAGCTTTTTAATCATGATCGTACTCCTTACTCTGCTTTCACTAGAAAGAGGGGTTGTCCGAATTCTACAAGCTGACCGTTCTCAGCTAATACTTCGACGATTTCACCTTTTACTTCTGCTTCGATTTCATTAAACAGTTTCATCGCTTCTACGATGCACACAACTGTGTTTTCCTTCACCTTAGAACCTGATGTCACATATGGATCTGCTTCTGGTGAAGATGAAGCATAAAATGTGCCAACCATTGGGGATGTGATTTTATGCAGATTTTCAGACGCAGCTGCCTCTTGTGCAGGGGCTTCGGTCTGAGCTGGAGCTTGTGCTTTAGGAGCTTGTTGAGCTGGAGCTGCTTGGACAGGAGCCACTGGTGCCGCTACTTGCTGAACGACTTCTTTATTTTTCTTCAGTTTGATTTTTGCACCTTCGTTTTCGTACGTAAATTCATCAATTGTTGATTCGTCAATTAATTTAATCAGTTCATGAATTTCTTCAATTTTTAACATGGATTTGCACCCCTATGTATGGATTTATCTTTTTCTTTATAGGCTAGTACTAAAAGTACATACTATAACCATCTTACAGGAGGATTTCATTGAATTCAACTACTATTGTGGCGAAGCGCTTTGTGAGAGCACCTTGGAGAGGGCACCAAACCGCATCAAAAAACGCCCTTTACGGCAAAGGGCGCCTGTTCATTTTTTATTCATTGGAGGGCTCAAAAGTGACCGCTACGTTATCAAGACCTCTCATTTCTTTTGTGACCATATCAATAATATCGGCCGCTTGGGACTTTGATTTTTTGTCAGAACGAACTGTGATGCTCACTTTATCTCCCTCTGCACTCACTAGCGCATCTTTATAACCTTTTGTTTTAATTAAGGTTTCGAGCTGACGCTCCGTTCCTTCTGCCTCACTAAGCGCTGTCATTTGGTCATACGCTTCGCTTTTTTCTTGTGCTGTTGCATCATCACTGGATACGATTTCGTTGAACTCTTCACGCTGTTTGCTTCGTTTATCTTCAAGCTCTAATCTGTATGTTGTAAAAAGCTCATCGTCTGTTTGCTCTGACACAGCCTTTCCTTCTTCACCGCTTGTTTCGATATCCTCTTGTTTACCATTTGTTTCTTTGTCAGTGGACTTCTCATCAGCGCCTTTTTCCGTTCCTTTGTCCATTCCTTTTTCTGGTTCAGTCTTTTTCTCTTCCGTTCCTTTTGATTTCATCTCTTCTACTGTCACTGCATTTTCACCTTGTGGAGACATGATATAGTACACACTTAAGACGACAACTAAACTTAGCATCGTTAATAGCCAAACCGTTTGTTTTTTTAACATCATTCCGAATCCTCCTTGATTTTTTTAGGGGCAACAGCCACTCTATGGCTCGGTACATCAAGCACTCGTGTAACCGCTTCAATGATGGTTTTCTTTATTTGAACGTTGTCTACTCCTTGAGCAACAACGAGAACACCTCGAATATCTGGTTTTTTCGTTTGCACCACGACTGGCGTTTCTTCATTGCCATTTTTGATGATGACGATTTCTTCTTCTTTTGTTTGATCGGTGACACTTCGCACGCCGCCTTCTTTATCTGTTTCTTCGGTCGTTGTGCTTTTATTGGATTTGTTTTTTTCAAACACTTTTAAAGAAGTGGCGTCTACATTGACCACAATCGATACATCCTCAACGCCAATAATGGTCTCTAAAATTTCTTTCAGCTGATTTTCGTATTCTTGCTCCACATCTTCAATCGAATTCTTTGATTTACTTGACGATGCCGGCTTGAATACCTCCTGCTCTTGTGAGGTTGTTTTTTTAGAAGTAGGAACAGCAGCTTGTTCTTTGCTTGATGGCGGTGACAAGATCTGACTGACTAACATGAAAGATACGCCGATGATGAATACAAGCAGCAAGTAATGGTGCTTCGTTAATTTTGGTTTCCCTTCACCTTTTTCAGGCGGCTGCAAGAATGATTTCAGCTTTTGTTTCCAGTCCTTGTTATTCATGATCTGCTGCGTCACCTCCCTCAATGTTCAGCGCAATGTGCTCAGGACTCGTATTCCAAACATCAGCAAGCGTCTCTTTCACCCTCTTGATCTCTTTGCTAGAAGATCCAGCGCTTTCCTCCTTTTGCCTGGAGAGATCAATGTCCACCTTTGCCACCGTTTCTACATCATCACCTGTGAGCGGGGAAAGAACTGCTTTGATGCGAAATTGATCCGCCTCCATATTCTGATCCAGGTGCTCTTCATCTGCCAACACTTCTACGTGTTTCATTTCGTAGCTCTCCTTCTCCAGTGGCTCCTTTGCGCTTTTTTCTAGTTGGACAGCCATTTGCTTTAAAATATATGCACGCTGAGAGGCTTGTATTTCTTTTTTTTCTAAATTCATCTGATTTTTTATTTCTTCTGACTGTGCTTCTTCCTTTCCCTTCATCAATTCTGAGAAAATTTGGTCAGGGTCTGCCCGAAATAAAGCAAAAATCGGATTGAGCATCACCACAATCAACAGGAGGCTGACGACCATTTTGGCATATCTTTGCATGCTTGAATTGGGAAGCAGAAGATCAATGACAATCGCAAATAAGATAAAGAGAATAATACTTGTGATCCATTCCGTGAGAAAACTCAAAAGGTGTCCCCTCCTTACTTCATCATCATGGTCAGGTTGCCAGCAGTGATAATGACGGTAATGCTTAAAAAGAACATGAGCGACACGACAGCAAGTGCAGCAAAGATATAAAGCACACTTTTTGAAATGACATCAAGGCAGCTGATAATCGGTCCGCCTCCTAATGGCTGAAGAATGGCTGCGGCAAGCTTATATATAAGGGCTAGCGAGAGCACTTTGATCGCAGGGAAAGCGGCAATTGAAATGAGAATAGCAACGCCAACAAGTCCGACCGTATTTTTAAGTAATACAGAGGCACTGATGACGGTATCCGTCGCATCTGTAAACATTCTGCCAAGGACGGGGATGAAATTTCCGGTAATAAATTTGGCTGTACGAAGTGCGATACCATCCGTAACCGCAGCAGATGCACCTTGCACAGAAATGACGCCAAGAAAGACAGTTAAAAAAACGGCTAACCCGCCTATCGCCACATTTCTTAACAGCTGGGCAAGCTGGGTAACCTTGTATTGTTCAGTCAGCGTACTGACAATGCTCAATATCGCTGATAAAAAAATAAGCGGAAGAACGACATATTGAATAAAAACGCCGCTCGTATTCATTAAAAATAAAATAACAGGATGAAAGAATCCGGCTGAGACAAGCCCGCCTGATGAAGCAATCAGTGCTAATAACAGAGGAATAAGAGCAAGAATAAAACTGGTCATCGTTTGAATCGCTTCTGTTGCATAAGAAATCGCCACATGAAAGCTGTTGAGTGCAATAATGATCAGCACCATATAAACAAGTGCGTATGCGACTTTACTGACAGTGCTTTGTTCAAATGCATTCTGCAAAAGCTGTAAAAGCGAACAAAAGATGGTGAGTAAAATCAGTGTACCAAGGAGCTTTCCGTTTGCGATGACCTCGTGAAAAAGATAATGAACAAAGGCTTTCAGCCATGTCTGGGGAGACAGCTCTTTATCGCCATCAATCATTTCCTTCACTGTTCCTTTTTGGCTTTCTGGCAGAAAGCCGCCATACTCGTCCAATATGGTTTCCCAAAAGTCACTAATGGAATGAAGCTCAAGTGCATCAGCCTGTCCAGTTGCCACTTCTTCTGCTGCTGGTGCTTCATTTGATAACGGCTCTTTTTCTTCTGCACCTGCGTGCGGAGCGAACAGCCAGAAGAAAAGCATCAGTCCCATAACAGCTGTCACCCGTTTCATTGTCATCACCTCTTTTCAATTAAGTCATGGACGGGATCATACCTAAGATGGTCTCAATGATGACTGTTAAAATGGGGACTGCCATGACCAAGATGAGAATTTTGCCGCCAAGCTCTATTTTTGATGCAATGGCGCCTTGTCCAGCATCTTTTGTCAGCTGGGCGCCGAATTCCGCAATATAGGCAATGCCGATAATTTTTAAAATGGTTTCAACATACTTCATATTGACGCCGGCACTTGCCGCAATTTTTTCTATCATCGAAATAATGGCATAGATTTGATCTATTAAATAAAGAAAGATCACACACCCTGTAAATACAACAAGCATAAAGGCGAAGGTTGGCTTTTGTTCTTTGACGATTAATGCTAAAAAAGTAGCGATTAAACCAAGTCCAACAATTTGTATGATGTCGATTTGTAAGCCCTCCCCTATCCTTGAAATAGAAATACGGCTTTAATCTTTTTAAACAAATCATCTACAATGGTTGCCACCATAAACAAAATGTAGATAAACCCAAGCAGCGTGACCCACTGAGCGTACTCCTTTTTCCCCATTTGATCTAAAATCGTATGGAGGAATGCCACAACGATGCCTACTCCCGCAATTTGAAAAATGACGTTTACATCAACGCCCATGCTCTCGACTCCCTTCCTCTCACATCAATAAAAGAATCAGTAGTAATCCGCATAAAAATCCGAGGCTTCTGACCATTTTTTCATTTTTGGCTTGGGCGATTTCAGCTTCCTTCTCCTCCGATTCCAAATGACCTAAAGCAAGCTTGATATATTTTTGCTGAGACGTGACATCATGCTGGCCAAGTGTTTCTCCAAAGTGCTTCAGTGCCTCATATTCGCCTTTTTTTAAGACGGTTTTTTTCCAAACATCCTCAAGACTCTCATTCCATGCATGCCGTGCGGAAAAGGTTCCGACTTTCAGCTTTTCTGCAAATTGTTCAAATAACCGATTCACAGGAGGACCTACTTGCGACGCAATTTGCTCTGCTGCACGCGCTAGCGGTGTTTGACCATACATAATTTCAGCTTCAAGAGACTGGAGCGCAAACCGGAGCTGCCGAATTTGTTTCGGCCGGTCGCTATATCGTTTGGCAAACTCGAACCCTCCCCAAGTCGTAGCCGCGACAATCAAGATAGCGCCAATGAGCTTTAACATACGTCCACTCCCCGCCTCCATTTCATCTCTTTTCCGCCTTGGTCATATATCCGCCCGATCGTGCCGGGACCGTCCTTGCGATTTAATTCAACATAACGTTCAAACACTCGAAGCTCCCATAACGGCTTCAATGATGGACGTTTATACACATTTTCAAGTGAATAGCCATGAACGGAAACGATAATGGTGACTCCGGCATGAATCGCTTCTAAAAGTGCCTGCACATCCTCGCTTTTTCCGATTTCATCGACGATCATGACCTCTGGACTCATAGACCGAATCATCATCATCAAGCCCTCAGCCTTTGGACATGCATCGAGCACGTCAACCCGGTGTCCAAACTGGTGCTGCGGCACCCCTCTTATACACCCAGCGATTTCTGAACGCTCATCTATAATGCCTGTTTTTTTAGGAGGAATTGCTTTTGTGCCTGTACTAGCCAGTCTTGCTATATCCCGCAACAATGTCGTTTTCCCTGTTTGCGGTGGACCGATGATCAGTGTATTGCACCAGTGCTCGTCATATAAATAGGGAAGAAAGGGAAGCGCAATCCCGACTTTTTCTTTTGCGATGCGGATATTAAAAGAAGAGATATCTCTTAATCCTTTGACAATGCCGTTTTCAACGATCACCTTTCCTGCAAGTCCCACCCGGTGTCCGCCTGAAATGGTGATGTATCCTTGCTTTAGCTCTTCTTCAAGTGTGTACATACTATAATTGCTCAGCCTGCCTAATAGCTGAGACGCATCTTCTCCTGTTGTGCGATAAGAAAGAAAGCGCGGTTTTCCTCTTTGCATTAATTCAATAGGACGATCCGTGCGAATGCGGATTTCTTCTATTTGATCCCATTCTGCTTCTTTTAGCAGTCTAAGTTCTTGTCCAATCGAGTGCGGGAGAATATCCAACAAACTCCGCAACGAATTCCCCTCCTTTTTTTCTTCTCTAAAATGTATGATGGGAGACGTTAATTATGCCAAGCCGTTTTACTTATAGATCCCAACAAGAATAAATACGACACCAATGAAAATAAAGACGAGCTTGGCATAGGATAACTGCCCTGCGATTTGATAGATTCCAATCGTCATTGTGATAATAAAAATGAGCGGCCCAATGATCGCCAATATACTATTGATGACAACCGCTTTTCGAACGTCATTTGTGACTAAAATGAGGATGGCGGCCGTCAGTTCAATCGCTGCCGATAAAAACCTCATGCCTGCCATCGCAGCGACTGATGGATGTAGACCTGGGAGAAATTGTTTCATATAGAACCTCCAGCTTTTTTTACACTATATGCTTGTCTAGCTGGAAGTAGTCTTGTTTTTCAGGAAGGAAAAGAGATGAATGAGAGAATTGAGAGAAGGCCTGCCTTTTGGGGAGTCTTACATGTTTTACAATAAAAAAAGACTGTAAACACGAGGTTTACAGTCTTTCTTCGTTCATTACGCTCTTGACACGTATGAACCGTCTGATGTATTAATGACTAGTTTATCTCCTTGGTTCACAAAGAAAGGAACGTTGACGATTAAACCAGTTTCTGTTTTTGCAGGTTTTGATCCGCCTGATGTTGTGTCGCCTTTAATACCAGGCTCTGTTTCTACTACTTCTAGTTCTACCGTGTTTGGAAGTTCTACTCCAAGTGTTTCAGCACCGTACATCACAATATGAACCGACATATTTTCTAGCAAATATTTCAGCTCATCTTTAATTTGTGTTTCACTTAGTTCAAGCTGCTCATAAGAACTTGTATCCATGAAGACATGCTGGTCGCCATTTGCATACAAGTATTGCATTGTTTTTGTTTCGATTTGAGCTTTCGCTACTTTTTCGCCTGCACGGAATGTTTTTTCTTGAATAGCACCAGTACGCAGGTTACGCAGTTTCGAACGAACAAACGCTGCGCCTTTCCCTGGCTTTACGTGTTGGAAATCCACTACACGCCAAATACCGCCGTCCACTTCAATTGTCAGGCCTGTACGAAAATCGTTTACTGAAATCATTTTGTCATCCTCCTACATTTCACCATCATAATATGATAAGTTCTTTCGGTGAGTGGGTCAATCGTTTATTGCCGTCAGCTGTCAGGACAATATCATCCTCAATTCTCACGCCGCCGACATCCGGTAAGTAAATTCCCGGCTCAACTGTCACGACCATTCCTTTTTCTAAGACGACCTCTGATCGTGAGGAAAGGCCCGGCGCTTCATGCACTTCCATCCCTAGCCCGTGGCCAGTTGAATGCCCGAAGTATTGACCATAGCCATACTTTTCAATGATGTCACGTGTGATGCGATCAGCTTCTTTTCCTGTTAAGCCAGGCTTGATTCTATCCACACCAGCGTTTTCTGCTTCTAATACGATATGATAAATTTCCTTTAGCTTATCGCTCGGTGTGCCAACAGCGATCGTTCTTGTCATATCAGAGCAATATCCTTTATAGTAAGCACCGAAATCGAGTGTGACTAAATCACCAGATTCAATCACCTTTTCACTCGCTCTTCCGTGCGGCAGGCTTGAACGAACACCTGAGGCGACAATCATATCGAATGAAGATCCTTCAGCGCCTTCTTTTCTCATGAAAAATTCAAGCTCGTTCATGACAGCAATTTCCGTCAAGCCCGGCTTGATGTAAGTGAGAATATGATCAAAGGCGTGATCTGCAATCTTCGCAGCTTCCTCTAATATCTTAATCTCTTCACTAGACTTAATCAAGCGCAACTTTTCAACTGATTCTGAGACCGGAACAAGCTCAATATCACCTGCTTTACCTGCATACTGCTGGTAAGTGGCAAATGTCATATGGTTTTGTTCAAACCCAAGGCGTTTGATCCCAAATTCCTTTGCCGTTTGAGCTGCGGTTTCTACGATGTTTCCTTTATGTTCAATAATGTCGAAGCCTTTTACTTGGTCCTTCGCTTGCTCTGTATAACGGAAATCCGTGATAAAAGCTGCCCGGTCCTTTGAAACAACGGCGAGACCGGCTGAGCCAGTAAAGCTGGTCATGTACTGTAAATTAAAGCTGCTCGTAATGACTAGACCATCGATCTCTAATTCAGATAAAAGTGTTCTTAACTTTTCAAGTTTCATGATACTGCTCCCCCTTCACTCACTAAATAACGAATCGCCAATTTATACCCTTCTAAACCAAGACCAACGATTTGCCCTTGGCATACTGGAGCAAGTACAGAATGATGGCGGAATTCCTCTCTCTTATGAACGTTTGAGATATGTACTTCAACGACGGATAAAGAAATACTTGCAATGGCATCTCTCAGGGCATAGCTGTAGTGTGTAAAAGCCCCCGGGTTAAACACGACTCCATCGTACTGGTCTTCTGCTTCGTGGAGCGCATCAATCAAATCTCCTTCGTGATTTGATTGAAAGAACGTTAACTGGATATTGGCTCTTTCTGCAAACTGGAACAAATCTGTCTCTAAATCTGTCAGCGTCTTACTTCCGTAAACAGCCGGCTCTCTTTTGCCAAGCCTATTTAAATTGGGCCCATTCAGTACAAGAAAATGAGGCATACAACCACTCCTTCACCCTAATTCAATCTATATCGAGATCTGTTTCTTTTTCCTTAGAAACCTTTCGTTTCCAAAAATATTTTATCATATGAATAGGTGATTTACACTTTATTCTGTCTTTTTCCCGAGTGCCCTCGCAAGCTTTTGACTCGTTAATTCATTATATTCAAACGAAATACTGTATCCGACAAACATACCGTATAAAATATATAGGCAAAATGTCGTGACGATGGTGCTTTGCTGCAAATCCTGGACTTGCTTTACATCTGGGAAAATGGGATTAAATACGTAAAAAACGAGCAGCCATAAAAGCGCGCCATATATCAGCCCCATCCAATAGCCTTTGATCCGTTTCAAAAGCCCATAATAAATAAAGGCTGCTCCGATCGATAAAACCCCTAAAAGCACAATGCTGATAAAAGTACCAAGTCCGCCCTTTTTCCACTCTCCGAGCACAAAAGGCTGAAGGAGCATATTGGGACTCACCTCTGAGAAATGAAACATATGGGTCAGAAACCCGATAAAGCCCCAAAAAACACCGCCAACAAAGCCTGTCGCAGCTGCTCTTGCCAATAGCGATGACGTTTGTACAGACTGATTGTTCTCTTCTTGGTTTTTCTTTTCATCACGTTTCATTTGTGAACACCTCCAGCAAGTAGTATGTCCAAAATGTCATAAAAAAAAAGGATTTCCATCCGTGAGTGTAAAATTTTTATAACAGGGTATACTGGCTAAAAAGAGGTAGATAGAATTCTAGTAGATAATCGACCTGTGCGCTAGTGATTTCCCCTCATTTCCTGTACAATAAAGGTATAAGGAAATGCATGTAAATTACAGGAAACAGGCAGGTTGATGAAATATGTCCAATCAAACAAAACCTCCAGCATATGGAGGGCAGGCAGTTGTCGAAGGTGTCATGTTCGGAGGTAAAAAGAACTATGTGACAGCGATTCGGCGTAAGGATCAGTCCATTGAGTTTTTAAAGCTTCCCCGGACCTCCAATAAACGAACCGCCTTTCTCAAGAAAATCCCCTTTGTCAGGGGTGTTGCTGCACTTGTTGAAGCAAGCGCAAATGGCAGTAAGCACTTGAACTTCTCCAGCGAGCGCTATGACTTAGATCCTTCAGAAGATCATACTCTTGAAAAAGAACAAAAAAGCTCGAAATTATCTATGATTTTCGGCATTGCTGTGATCGGAGTTCTCTCTCTTCTCTTTAGTAAATTTGTCTTTACCCTAGTACCTGTCTTTTTAGCTGAACTTGTGCGGCCCGTCTTTTCAGGGAATTTCGCACAAATCGCAGTGGAAACATTCTTTAAACTGGTCCTGTTATTAGGCTATATTTACTTTATTTCCATGACCCCTTTAATTAAAAGGGTATTTCAATATCATGGCGCAGAACATAAAGTCATAAACTGCTATGAACAGAATCTTGACATCACAGTGGAAAATGTCCAAAAACAATCACGGCTTCATTATCGATGCGGTAGCAGCTTTATTTTATTCACTGTCATTGTCGGAATGTTCGTCTATTTACTCGTACCGACAGATCCTTTATGGGTGAGAGTTCTGAATCGCTTGGCGCTCATTCCGGTTGTTCTCGGCATTTCATTTGAAGTGCTTCAGCTTACGAACAAACTCCGAGAAGTGCCTGTGCTGAAAGCGCTTGGCTATCCTGGCCTTTGGCTGCAATTGCTCACAACAAAAGAACCCTCTGACGATCAAGTCGAGGTAGCCATTGCAAGTTTTAATGAACTTCTTCGTTTAGAGGAAGCGTCTCTGAAACAAGCGTCAGATTCTGCTCATCAAGTGATCTAACTTATAAATCCGGTAAATTCCTTCGGAGGTGGACAGTTATGAATCGCCGAGTACATCCTGCTTTTACCATTATTTTCGCTTTAGGTGTTTTGGGATTTGTGTATTTACTCACAACGAATCCAGGCAGACTTTTTACAATGCTGCTATCAGTTGTGATCATTGGAGCGGTTATGTTTTTCCTATTTAGATGGCTGATGAATCGAAGAACTGGAACAGAAGGCAATCTTTATCGTAAAGCAGTCAAACAATCAAAACGTCGCTACCAGCAGCCTAAACCAAAAACGAAAAGCCAGATGAAAAATCGGGTCACTCATTTGCGAAGCGTGCCGACTGACCACAAGTCTAAGCCCGTCCTTCTCAAAAAGAAAAGCCAAACACAGTTAACTGTGATTGAAGGCAAGAAAAACAAAAAGAAGAATCGCGCTTTGTTTTAAAATGTCCAGCTTTTTAAAAATTGCTCGGCCTTCTGTCTACCTAGATCGACGAGCGCCTTTTTCTTTTCTGTCATCAGCTGAAAATCAGTGGCAATGACGTGTTCCACTGGAATAAAAATAACATGACGTTCGTGTTTTGTGGCAATGTGTCTTTCGTCATGAGCACCACGCATCGTTTCAAAAAGAGCGCCAAACAGTTCAAACGCATTGCGGATGGAGTGTTGAGGGCGTTCTTTTTCGTTTGGGGTTAATGTGACACCGACGAATGGTCTTTTTTTCTCTTCGGCAAACAACCAAATTGGAAAATTGCTAAGCACGCCTCCATCCACAATGGTACAAATGCCTTTTGATGACTTTAGTTTGACAGGCTCGAAAAAATACGGCAGACTGCAACTCATCCGGATTGCCCTTGCAACAGAAAAGCGCTCTGGATTTAAGCCGTATGAAGGAAGGTCGTCTGGCAGAACGAGGATTTTCCCATTTGTTAAATCAGAGGCAACAATTTTCAGCGAATCTTTTTTGAGATCCCCAAATACGGTGACCCCCTTTCGTTTCAACACATCTGTCAGCC
Source organism: Bacillus sp. FSL W8-0920 (assembly GCF_038593215.1). Taxonomy (NCBI): domain Bacteria; kingdom Bacillati; phylum Bacillota; class Bacilli; order Caryophanales; family Bacillaceae; genus Bacillus; species Bacillus sp. FSL W8-0920. Next base: position 2,264,093 of record NZ_CP151974.1, read on the forward strand.
ATTTTTCCAGCCGGTCGCCTTTGTACAGACCGAGGCGCCAGTAAATGGAGACCCACCTAAGCATTTTAAACGGAATGAATTGACATCTCCTATCAAGCAAGTGATGTTCATCCATTTCATCTAAAAGCTCCCGAATCTCCTGACTTGTAAAGCCTGCTGCGATGAGTGAAGCAATGATCGCTCCAGCACTTGTACCAGCAAGGCGGACAAATTGATATCCTCTTGCTTCAAGCGCTTCATAGGCACCCGCAAGTGCTGCCCCTTTAATGCCTCCACCTGAGAACACACCATCTATCTTCATCAAGGAGCCCCCTTTGATATCACGCTATTAATAGTGTAAGAGCATATGCTTTCAATTAGAACTTTAATCAAAAAGGACACCCTCAGCATGGGTGTCCTTTTTCTTAAGATTCTTGATTTGTTTGTTCGTTTTTCTTTTGAATCGCTTTCAGCTGAACAGATCGCTCGTCGTTTTCTTCAAAGAATTGAACGAGATCGCCGATGCGGTCAATGCTGTTCCAGCTGAGATGATGTTCAATGCCTTCTACATCATCATAAATTTTCTCTTCGTCTACACCAATGATTCTTAAAAATTGCTCTAGCAGTTCATGTCTGTATACGAGACGTTTTCCAATTTTTTTGCCTTTCGGGGTTAAAATTAGACCACGATACTTCTCATAAATGAGGTATTCATCTTTATCTAGCTTCTGAACCATTTTTGTTACAGAGGAGGGATGGACAGCGAGTGCTTCTGCAATATCAGAGACTCTGGCATATCCTTTTTCTTCTATCAGCATATATATTTGTTCAATGTAATCTTCCATACTAGGTGTAGTCATAAAACCCCTCCATAATGCACCTTTACTTAATAATCATAACAATTCTACACCATCGCCCTTTAAAAAACAAGGAGTGTCCTTTGTCCTAACGCTTGTAATTCCACTCGTCTGAGGCATATTTCGTTTTGGCAAGATGGTGGACAAATGCTAACTCTTCATCTGTCAGCTCATAAGGCACAAGCTCAATATTTAATCCTTTTTCAAATCCTCGTTTAAACGCCACACGCGCATCGTCTATTGTACAAGTTCGGTCTGAGATTTCATTGATGGCGACCGCTTTGTTTTTAAAGCTTCTCTGCATCCGCTCTCTCACACGGTCGTTTGGATAAAGAAATAAATCGAACAGTTTGTCCTCATCAAGGTCAATTAAGATGGAGCCGTGCTGGAGGATCACTCCTTTTTGTCTCGTTTGAGCACTGCCTGCTACCTTTCTGCCTTCTACGACAAGCTCGTACCAGGAAGGGGCATCAAAGCATACAGACGATCTTGGATTTTTTAAGCTTTCTTTTTCTTTATCTGTTCGAGGAATGGCAAAATACGCATCGAGTCCCAGTTCTTTAAAGCCCTCTAAAATGCCTTCTGAAATGACGCGGTACGCCTCTGTCACCGTCGCCGGCATTTCTGGATGTTCCTCTGACACAATCACGCTGTAGGTCAGCTCCTGATCATGAAGAACCCCCCGCCCTCCAGTTGGTCTGCGGACAAACCCAAGGCCATAGCGCTCGACTGCTTCCATGTTAATTTCTTTTTCAACATGCTGAAAATACCCAACAGACAATGTCGCAGGATTCCATCCATAAAAGCGGATGACAGGCGGGATCAGCTTCTCACTATGCCAATAAAGCAAGGCTTCATCCATTGCCATGTTAAAGGCAGGGTCTTGATTTCCTGTATCAATGAAACACCATTTCTCTTTTTGCATATAAAAATCCCTTCTCTTTTACGTAGTCAATGTTAGATGATGGTCATGACCACCGATATTCTCTCTCCATCAGTCTATCAAATAGGGAACGAATTGAAAATAATTCTTACCATTTATGATGACAAGTTTCTTTTGCTTTACTATAATAGTATTTGTCTAAAACGTACCATCAGACAGGCCACTGTGCTGATGCTCAAGAAGGAGTCGAGTTGTATTGTCAATGTTCAACTATATCGTCCTCTCACTTTGTGGACTTTTCGTTCTTTATTCTGTCGGCAGCTACATTTATCAGCAGCGTATTATGAAAACGCTGACGGAAGAAGAATTTATTAAAGGTTACCGCAAAGCTCAACTCATTGATGTGAGAGAGCCAAATGAGTTTGATGGCGGACATATTTTAGGGGCAAGAAACATCCCCCTTTCCCAGCTAAAGCAGCGCAAAAATGAAATTCGTCCTGACAAGCCTGTTTATCTTTATTGCCAAAACAATTTGAGAAGCGGAAAAGCAGCGCAAACTTTACGTAAAAACGGCTGTCGTGAGATTTATAATTTAAAAGGCGGCTTTAAAAAATGGGGCGGCCGCATCAAAACGAAGAACTAACAAAAAAGACTCTGGGAGCATGATCCCCCCTGAGTCTTTTTTCTTTATCTTTCAAAAACGAGAACTGGATTCCGGGCAGCCTTTGTTTCGTCCATTCGTTTGACGACCGTTGTATGCGGCGCTTCCTGCACGACTTCTGGATTCTCTTCCGCTTCTTTTGCAATCTGAATCATCGCTTCGATAAAGGCATCAAGTGTTTCTTTTGATTCTGTTTCAGTTGGTTCAATCATGATGCATTCCTCTACATTGAGCGGGAAGTAGATCGTTGGCGGATGATAGCCAAAATCAAGTAATCGCTTGGCAATATCCAGTGTGCGCACACCTAATTTTTTCTGATGTTTACCTGAAAGGACAAATTCATGCTTACAGTGACGGTCAAATGGCAAATCGAAATGAGTACTTAAGCGGCGCATCATATAGTTCGCATTTAACACGGCATTATCAGTGACAGCCTTTAAGCCGTCTGGGCCCATAGAGCGAATATACGCATATGCTCTGACGTTAATGCCGAAGTTACCATAGAACGGCTTCACTCTGCCAATTGATTCTGGTCGATCATCATCGAAGTAAAAGCGGCCTTCTTTTTTCACAAGCACCGGCTTTGGCAAGTACGGGATCAAATCCTTTTTTACGCCTACAGGACCTGAACCAGGGCCTCCGCCTCCATGTGGACCTGTAAAGGTTTTATGAAGATTTAAGTGAACGACATCAAATCCCATATCCCCCGGTCTTGCTCTGCTCAAAACGGCATTCAAGTTCGCTCCATCATAATAAAGCTTGCCACCAGCTCCGTGAACGACTTCAGCCATTTCTAAAATATTTTCTTCGAATAGGCCGAGTGTATTCGGATTCGTCAGCATTAAAGCCGCAGTTTCTTCATTGACAACACGGCGCAGGTCCTCTAAATCAACAAGCCCATTCTCATCAGATGCGACGGTAATGGTTTCAAACCCAGCCACTGTCGCAGATGCTGGGTTCGTTCCATGAGCAGAATCCGGCACAATGACTTTTGTTCGTTTATGATCTCCTCTTGCTTCATGGTACGCACGGATCATCATGAGCCCTGTCCATTCCCCGTGTGCTCCTGCCGCAGGCTGTAATGTCACAGCGTCCATCCCCGTAATTTCTTCAAGATGATCACCTAGATCATACAGCAATTCTAATGCTCCCTGCACAGTGTCTGCCTCTTGTAGTGGATGGACTTGCGCGAAGCCTGCAAGGCGTGCAACCTTTTCATTAATCTTTGGATTATATTTCATTGTACAAGAGCCAAGAGGATAAAATCCGGAATCGACCCCGTGATTACGTCTTGATAATGCTGTATAATGACGCATAATATCAAGCTCAGATACTTCAGGAAGCTCAGCATCATCATGACGGATATACGTGTCATCAAATAAAGCTGGGATCTCCTGTTCAGGTACATCTAAATCAGGCAGGCTATAACCAATTCTTCCTTCTTTGGATAATTCAAAAATAAGCGGCTGATCTTGTTTATTCATGGCGATCCCCCAATTCCTTCATGAACGTATCAATTTCTTCTTTTGTTCTTAGCTCTGTCACGGCGACAAGCATGTGATGTTGAAGCTCTGAGTAGTCTCTCCCTAAGTCATAGCCGCCGATGATTCCTTTTTCAAGCAATCGTTTATTGGCTTCTTTTACAGGTTCTTGTAATTTGATTACAAATTCATTGAAATGGGCCCCTTCTACATCAGCAAGCAGTCCATATGCTTTTGCCTTCGTCTTCGCATAGTGGGCTTTTTGTACGTTTTGATAGGCAATGTCTTTGATGCCTGTTTTTCCGAGTGCTGTCATGGCAACGGAAGCGGCTAATGCATTTAATGCCTGATTCGAACAAATATTAGACGTCGCTTTATCTCTCCGAATATGCTGCTCACGCGCTTGAAGGGTTAGTACAAACCCACGAACACCATTTTCGTCTTCTGTCTGCCCAACTAAACGACCTGGCACTTTTCGCATCAACTTTTTCGTCACAGCAAAATATCCGCAATGCGGCCCGCCAAACGCTGCTGGAATACCAAACGGCTGCGCATCACCAACGACAATGTCTGCTCCAAGTTTTCCTGGCGGCGTCAGTAACCCGAGTGCAAGTGGATTACTAGAGACAACGAACAAACTTTTCCCTTGATGGGCAATAGGTTCAATGTCTTTTAACGGTTCGACGACACCAAAAAAGTTTGGATATTGCACAAGAACTGCTGCTGTATCTTCGCAGACAGCCTTTTCTAATGCTGCTAGGTCCGTCTGCCCTTTTTTCGCAGGCACTTCAACAACTTCGATGTGCTGTCCTTTGGCATATGTTTTTAGCACGACTCTTGCTTCAGGGTGAACCGTTTCAGAAACAACCACTTTTTTCTTTTTTGTATGCCCAGCAGCTAGCATTGCCGCTTCAGCTAATGCTGTCCCGCCATCATACATCGAGGAGTTAGCAAGATCCATACCCGTCAGCTCAGCAATCATTGTTTGAAATTCAAAAATGGCTTGTAGTTCACCTTGCGAAATCTCCGGCTGATAAGGTGTGTATGCTGTATAAAATTCAGAACGTGAGATGACATGATCCACAATGACAGGCTGGTAATGATCATATACACCGGCACCAAGAAACGATGCATAGGAGACCGTATCTTTATTCTTTGCAGCTAATCGGGATAATTCCCTTACAAGCTCTGTTTCAGATGCGGCTGCTTTAATGTTGTATGCTCCTTTAAATCTCACTTTTTCTGGGATATCTGAAAAAAGCTCATCAATCGACTGAACGCCGATGACATCCAGCATTTCTTTTTGATCTTGCTCGGTTTGCGGCAAATACCTATGCTTCATCCTCTATTCCCCCTCGTTATTTGGCTCTTTTATAAAATGGTGTTGCGACGATTTTCGCTTTTAGACGTTTTTTGCGAACTTGTACTTCTATCTCTGTTCCAAGCTGCGCCTGAGCAGATTCAATTAAAGCAAGCCCGACATTTTTCTTTAATGTTGGGGACTGTGTGCCCGTTGTGACTACCCCAATCTGCTTTTCTCCTGAAAAGACCGGATAGTCTGTGCGCGGAATCCCTTTATCTATCATTTCAATGCCGACAAGCTTTCGCTTCGGCCTTTCTTCTTTTTGCTTCTTGAGCGCTTCCTTGCCAATAAAATTGGCTTCTTTATCCGTTTTGACAGCAAAGCCAATCCCGCCTTCTAATGGAGAGATATCCTTTGATAGCTCCTGCCCATAAAGCGGAAGTCTTGCTTCAAATCTCAAGGTGTCACGTGCACCGAGCCCGCACGGTATTAATCCTTTTGATGCGCCTGCTTTTAATAAAGCCGACCAAATGTGGACCGCATCTTCTGACTGGCAGTAGATTTCAAAGCCATCTTCTCCTGTGTAGCCAGTTCTTGAAACAAGCACCTCTTTTTGAGCAACCACAGCTTTTGATAAAAATGTAAACGGCTTAAGCGATGTCACTTCTTCATCCGCCACATCTTTCATGATGTCAGCGGCAAGAGGTCCTTGAAGGGCTAGCAAAGCGATTTGATCAGAGACATTTTGGATCAATACGTCGTTCTCACCTTGATGCTGAAGCAGCCACTCCACATCTTTTTCAATATTTGATGCATTAATGACAAGCAAATAATCGTTCTTTTCTTTTTGGTAGACGAGCAGATCATCCACTGTCCCGCCATCTTCATAGCACATGGCTGTATATAGTGCCTTGCCGTCTGTCAGCTTAGACACATCATTGGTTAATAACCTTTGTAAAAAAGGAAGGGCATCTTGACCTTTGATTTCCACCTCACCCATGTGAGACACATCAAAAAGCCCTGCCTTTGTTCGAACAGCTTCGTGCTCTTCTTTAATGGAAGAAAATTGGACAGGTAATTCCCAGCCCCCGAAGTCAATGGTTTTTGCGCCAAACGTTTCATACGCATGAAAAAGCGGTGTTCGTTTCAACATCAATCGTTTCCCCCTTTTTTCTTTCAGTGCAGATCACAAGCTGAATTTTCAGAAAAAAATCACAGCAAAAAAGGACAGAGCGCTCCCTTTTATCAAAAAGAAGTCTCTGTCCTTGCACCTGAAAGTTTACAGCACAACATCATTGTGCGTTTTCCCCTTTGGTGGTTTGCTAAAAAAACGATGAGCAAACACTCTCCAGAGTTGCGTCCGGTAAGAGTACTTTTGCCTGAGAGATTCACTGAAACGATTCAGCTTGCTCCTTCGGCGCCTGCCAGTGCTAAATAACCGCCAAGTCTCTCCCCATACCATCATCCGCTCATATTCTTCACATTTATTGGACATACTATCAAAATGGGTGACTTATTTGCTAGATCACTTACCAACATCCTACCATTAGAAACGGATGAAGAGCAACAGAAAAATCATTAACATTTTTTAAATAACCATTCATTATCGTTCGCTTTTATTCAAATATCTAGTCTTTTCAAGACCTCTTAAAAAATGAAGCGTTTAAATACAGAACAATTTTATCCTCAACCTACTAGAAAGGCAGGCGACCACATTGAATATTCAAACGATTTTTGATCAAGAATGGGCAAGTGAATTTCAGCAGCGGCTTGCAGCAGACGGCCCCTGGGCGAACTGGGAAATGTACCGTTTAGCGACGCAGGTCCAAAAAGTCACAGCCATTGATTCATTTGAAGGACTGCAAGCTCCTGCCCATCTGCCTGCATTCACGCCTTTAAAACATCAGCTTGAAGTAGCCAGAAGAGTCGTAGAAGAGATGAACGGAAAAGCCATTTTAGCAGATGAAGTGGGACTTGGAAAAACCGTAGAAGCAGGACTTATTATCAAAGAATACATGATTCGTGGACTTGCCAAAAAAATTCTCATACTCGTCCCCGCCTCTCTCGTATCTCAATGGGTACAGGAGCTGCGGACGAAATTTTATATTGATGCTGTCGAACAAAAAAAGAGCTATGTGTGGGAGCAGTGTGACGTCGTGGTTTCCTCCATTGATACAGCCAAAAGACAGCCGCATCGAGACACTATTTTATCCATTGCCTACGATATGGTCATTATTGATGAAGCACACAAACTGAAAAACAATAAAACGAAAAACTATGAATTTGTGAGAAATCTAAATAAGAAATTCTGCTTGCTGCTGACAGCGACGCCTATCCAAAACCGTATTAGAGAAATATTTAATCTTGTCTCCCTTCTGAAGCCAGGTCACCTAGGGAATGAACATCAGTTTAAAGATGTCTTTGCCAAAAAGGATTTACAGTTAGAAGACCATGACCGTTTAAAACAGCTTGTGAATAAAGTGATGATTCGTAACCGAAGGCAAGACACGGGCATCGAGTGGACAAAACGGCATGTCAAAACGATTTCCATTGATTTCTCTCCGACGGAACAAGCATTATATGATGAAATCTGCAAGCTGAAAGAGAACCCGTCCTATACTAAACATATGTTTTCCATCATGACCTTGGAACGAGAATGCTGTTCAAGCCGCGAGGCGGTCTATATGACAATTAAAAAAATGCAGGAAGATGAAAAACATATCCTTGGATCTTCTGCTATAGCGGAAATTATGGAGAAAATCAATCAAGTGCAGCAAAACACAAAGGCGCTTGAAGTCGTTAGGCTTATTCAACAGTTAAATGAAAAGGTCATTATTTTCACCGAATACCGCGCGACACAAATTTATTTACAATGGTTTCTTCAGCAAAATGGCATCAGCTCCGTTCCTTTTCGGGGCGGCTTTAAGCGGGGCAAAAAGGATTGGATGAAAGATTTATTTAGAGAACGGGCGCAAGTGTTAATTGCTACAGAAGCCGGCGGCGAAGGAATCAACCTTCAGTTTTGTAACCAAATCATCAACTACGATCTTCCGTGGAACCCGATGCGTTTAGAACAGCGGATTGGACGTATCCACCGCCTTGGACAAGAGCGAGATGTCCACATTTACAATATGGCAACTAACGGTACCGTTGAGGAACACATCTTAAAGCTTTTATATGAAAAAATTCAGCTGTTTGAAAACGTCATTGGCGATCTAGATGATATTTTAACGCGAATCGATATCAAAGATGCCGAATCAGAACTGCATCAGATTCTCTTTCAGCACGAATCAGACGGTGACATGAAAAAGAAATTAACTCAGTTTGCTTCCTATTTAACAGAAGCAAAAACACCGCTTTTAGAAAAAAGACAGCAAGGCTCATAAAGGAGAGTTGATCAATGAAGCAGCGTGACATACATACCTTTCTTCTCCGTTTCTTTCAGGCAAATCAATGCGACATACTAGAAGAAAGTGCTGGACATATGACCGTACAACTAACCATCGATATGGATAAATTGATTATGAACCGCCCTTTTTATTGGCACTGGCTTGAAAAAACTGGTGGTGTTCCGGAGCCGCGGCAATTGACCCTCATCACCGATCAAAAAAAAGTGGATGATACCATTGAGGGTGAATTTATCCACTTCGGCTCCCCTCGTTTATTTCAAATTTTCGAAGCTGTCAAACAGCAGGGCCGATTTATCCGTCTCTATGAACGAGTCACCCCTCTCATGGCCAACCAGATCGCACTCGAGCCCTGGCTTGGTCTCAATGTGAAAATTTCTTATCTCGCAGATCGAAAGAAGGATAAGCTTTTATCACTAGGACTTCACCTAATACGCGGAGAAGTCGTGGAACAATTTCAAGAAAAGCTGGAAACCCGTGAGCTGTCATCTCAAATTCCCGATTACTGCTTTACGATGAGTACAATGATCAAGCCAGAAAGCGGAGTCAAACGGCTCTACAGTTTAATGGAGCATTACGCCCATGAGGAACCAGATGATTGGGCGGTAAGAGCTGTTCAAAAATGGAAAGAAGACACTGAACTTTTAAACCAATTTTATGAAGGGACTTCAGACACGTCTGTAGAATATGAAATAGAAAGACAAGCACTCAAAACTTTATACGAACCAAAAATCAGTCTAACGATTGAAAATGGCGGACTTTTTTACTTACAGCAAAAAAGAGGAGGTTGACCTATAGGTCCCCTCCCTTTCATGTGACGTACAATTTTCGATCAGCCAAAAGCAACGTTTGTCTGTTTGTATTGGGCGGAAAAATGACGCAAGCAAACTATGAGGTCTTACCACCTGTGTCTTTCCATTTCATGCGTTAAGTGCCTGAAATACATGATTCAGTATTTTAGGAGGGTATTTGTATGGAAAAGAAAACGAACATATTAGACAGTGAATGGGTTCAATTATTACTTGAAGCTCGTAAAGCAGGGCTAACAGTAGAAGAAGTCCGTCAATTCCTCAAATCAAGTGAAAAGTCCTCTGAGTCTCACCCTCTGGTAAGAAGTCATTCTATCAAACCTTTCTGAATGTGCTATAATATCGAAAGGAAGGTGATGACATTGATTGGCCAGCGTATTAAACAATACCGCAATGAAAAAGGCTACTCACTATCAGAACTGGCCGAAAAGGCTGGGGTAGCGAAGTCTTATTTAAGCTCAATAGAAAGAAACTTGCAAACAAACCCCTCCATTCAATTTCTTGAAAAAGTCTCCGCTGTTCTGGACGTCTCGGTTCATACACTGTTACACGAAAAAGATGAAACCGAATACGATGGTCAATTAGATAGTGAATGGGAAAAACTAGTTCGAGATGCAATGACATCAGGGGTTTCGAAAAAGCAATTTCGTGAATTTTTAGATTATCAAATCTGGAGAAAAAAGCAAGAAGAGGAGTAAAGCGCACATTTTAGCGCATACTCCTCCAATTGCTATGCAGAACTTGATATCAGTCTAAAGACTGACTTTATTTTTTATCTTCGCTGTGTGCTTTTTCGTTTTCTTTCACGTAGCCTTTTTCATCCGTATGCTTTTTGGGATTGATCGTTAAACCATTCCACTGAGTCGCTTCGAAGGAAAGATCAATTTGAATCGCATCGCCTTGGTATTTATTTTGGATATAGTGACCAGCTTTATCCTTCGTCTGGTCATTGACAAATTCAATGATCATTTCCATTTTATCGTAATCAAACGGGTTCTTTGGTATGCCGTCATACTCTGGAGCCACTGTTCCATCAACAGTTGCTACATTAATCTTCCCACTTTCATGTAAAAACTTCTCATCGACGGCATGACGAAGCTTTTCAAATGCAGTCTGATCCTGTTTTGCCGTTAGTTCATGCAAGTCAAGCAGGTTTGCAGCGTCTAAGATAATATTTTTCGGATAACCATTTCCACCTTCGGCTCCAACCGTCAGAACACTCACCTGAAACTGACTGAGAAATTCTTCAGCTGTATTCTTACCGCCATTTTTCGAGGAAGCTCCATCTTGAAACTGGCTGTAATCAAGACTCATCAGCACTTGATTGATCGCAAGTGATCCTTTATTTTCAAAATTAAATTCTTTCTTGATGCGATCACCAGGTTTTAAGTTTGAAAGGTTGATGGCGCCGGAGTTCTCTTTTGCAGATAAATCCAGCTCTCCTGTCGAGTAGACCGCATTTGCCGTTTCTACATCGTTAAACGCCGCCCATGTCCCCCCACCAATTAATGCCAGGCCTAAAGCCCCTGATAATACACCTAAACGAATTGATCTTTTCTTTGCCATGAATGAACCCCCTAATAAATTGTTTTATTGAAACCTAATTAGGTTACAAACGAAAATTTAAGCTTGTTCCTCTGACATCTGTAAATCGGCCGTGTGTCTTCGGTGTTTTGCAGCGCCTACAAAATGAAGAGTCGAATAAACGAGCAGCATCACACCTGGTATAATGAGCAGCAACGCGGTTCCAGCCGAAGTCCCTGCATACGAAAGAAGCTTTCCTGCATATGGAATGGTCACACCCGTATACTGCGCAGCCACCTGATCCGCTTTTACTAGCGTGCCGTCCTGATACATATTGTGGTCACCTTTCGTCTCAAAGGCTTTATTTGCTCCCTTTCCTTTCACCCCAACAATTCGGTGGGTCACATAAGACTGGTCCTGCTTCGTTTGAAATGTGATAATATCCCCTTTTTTAAGTGCCTCCGGTGAAGTCACTTCTTTTACGACAATGAGTGAGCCAGTCGAAAATTCTGGTTCCATTGAGCCAGATAATACTTGCTTGAATTGATAACCGAAAATTTGAGGATCTCCCCCTGTAGTTCTTGATGACAATACGACAATAATACATGCAATCATCACCGTGAACACCACCACATAAAGAATACTTCCAGACATCTTCATCCATTTTTTCATGACCTCTTCTCCCCTTCGCCTATCATTGTTTCATTTAGAAGACAGCTCCATTTAGGATGCCTTTTCTTGACACTTTGTAAGCTGCATATGTTTAGACCATATAAATGCTTCTCCAGATCCTTCAAAACCTTTAGGGTAATAGATTTTAAACACATAGATTCCATTCGTTTTTGCTTTATCTGTCGTGACAGTCGTTGTTTGTTGAGAAAGAAGGGACTGTATAGAGCCTTTTTCAAGAATATGACCATCTTGTAACGGCTTCTGCTCACTTTTCACTTTATGTAATTCCCATTTCCATTCAGAGTGTGCAATAGGTTGTCCACTATTTTTTAGTGTCATGCTCAAGCTTTGAGGCGCGCAGACTGTTCCTTTGATCATCGTTTGATCAATGAGTTCCAAATGACTTCTATCCCATTTGGAAGGCTGACAATGCTGGTCCGTCTGTTCAAAATTTTCGCATGTTTTCATGACAAAATTTGAGTGCTCAATATCGTTAAAAGAAGCGTTCGTTGTTGAGATCAAGAGTGACGTGAAAATCAAACAAATGGCACAAAAAAGTACAAAGAACGACTGTTTCATTCATTCTCCAACTCCTTGAACGATTGTTCTTTAATAAGAACGATTACATACAGTATAAGGAAATACCTATAAAACCCAAAACGCCAAATTAGTCCATTTTGTTCTTAAACAAGAATGATTACGAGAAAATTCTTCCATTTTCTCATTCTTTCGCCGTATTCAATATTTTTTTGTGTGACATTTGTACTTCTTAAAAATTTACATAAAAGTGCAGCATTTGGTCAGAATAATAGCAGGTGAGGTGATGTGAAGTGAAATATGGAAAGATGATAATCATGCTCAGTTTACTGTTGGGTCCTATGATACAAGACGCCAATCCTGTGGATGCGAGAGGTTTCACTGCCGCCGCAGATCAATGGGAAACGCGGGCAGTCAAAGAAGCAAAGAAACGATATCCGCTAACGCAAGTCTTATTCAAACAAAAAGTATGGGACCGTCATCGTGAGAAGGAATCTGTGAAACAGTATCATATTACGTTAAAAGACCACACCAAAGAATTTGGGGTATTTGTCACTATTTCTTATAACCCTTACTCAAACAAGGTCAATAAAGTGATTGTTGTGGAAGAATACAGCTAAAGGGGCATAAAAAAACCGCCTACTGGCGGCTTTTTACTTTTGTCGATGTCGCTTACGTTTTTTTAGCATCATTGAAAACCCAAACGGCAGAACCCCAAATAAACGCTGTGAAAATGGCGGTTTCGTTTCCATTCTCTCTTGTTTATGTTCTTTCCGTTCGTCACGTGGTGTATTCATATATTTAATGATTTCCTGTGTCATATATTTTACATAGTCATTGGTTTTCAAGCACATTCACCTCTTCTTTCTTCAAGTGTTACCAGGAAGAGGATCATTTTATACACTGGCTATTCACGGTTTGCCCATTTCATGATTTCACGGGTCTTCCAATTCAGCACGAGTTCCCGTTCATCTGATAAACCATCTTTTGTTTTCACCCTGACTAACATGTGGATACGCTTTTTCTTTTGATCGCATGTTATCTTCTTTAATGTCACGCGGCCTTCTTCAGTGTGAATATGAGTTTGCTGCTGTTCACACAAACGATGGAATGTACGGGCAGCTTCACTCGCACCCACCCTGAAAAGCTGCTGTTTTTTATAAAACGAAATCGTCAGCTCTGCACTTCTCAGCTCTTTTTGAAGCCCTATCGTCATCGCCCCTAGGATCAAGAGAAAAAATAGAATTGCAGCCAGTACATGCGGATAGATAAATCCTCCTTCCCTTTTCACGATGTAGGAACCACCCCTTTATATATGAAAAAAACAGCTTCATACACCTTACCAGATTCATCTGTGACTTTAAGGATAGCTCTATGCTGATTTGTTCTCACGCGAAATTCTTTCACCTTTTGCAATAAAGGGAGATGGCCTGCTTGATCCATTCGCTTCCGAAGCATCTCTTGATATGGCTCAATCGTTACGACTCGCCCTTGATCAGATACATACTCTAACGCTTTACCTCCTTGCACCGATCGAACAGCCGTTGCTCGGCTTAATTCCTCATCTAATTGCAGAACAGTCTGTTTCCACTCCATTTGCGAAAATAGGTTAATCTCTTCAAAAGGACGGGCTTTCTCAGCTGTAGAAAAGATCAGTACACAGCCAAAAGAAAGGAACAAAAATAGCTGCAATTGCCATAAAGCCTGGACAAAGGTAAAACCTTGTTCACCGTTCAGCAACCTGGTGAAAGCATATGGTCTGCTTTTTTTGTATGTTGTATGATACACATCCCTTCTCTTTACTCCAATTGAATACATATGTGATGTCGCCTCGCTTCTTTTTGACAGAAGATTTTGTACCCTCTATAAACGATTCATTCATCTGTTCATGCAAAATTTGGTAAGCCTCAAGTTTGGCTCTTACTTCATTTTTCCCTATTATGATTTTTTCATAGGCCGGCATAAGCACAAGGGCTGCAAATAGGAAGATATGACAAGCAAACAGCGCTTCTATCGTACTAAACCCTCTATTGCTTTTGAACATGGATTCGCCCGCTTCCTAAATAGATCGTGAGCTTATACGTTTGACTGCCAAATTGAATGATGAGAGACCCGCCGCTGCTTGGATGTCCGTTTACATTAAAATAGATACCTTGTGTAAATGTAGAAGCCTGAATGCTTCCCTTTTGTTGCTGAAAAGAAGCAATGACTTCGCCATCCTTTTGATCGATTACTTGATACGATACATGTGGCGGATGGAATTCAACATATACACGTGTTTTTTTGACAAATGCAGTATTAGCAGCCAATTGAAAATCTTGTTTCATGATGTTCACTTGTTTTTTGGCTTCAGCGTCTTCTATTAAATTTGGGATTTTTACTCCTATGATCGACAATAGAATCGATAGAACCAGTAAGATCATTAGCTGTTCTATGAGGGTAAAACCCTTTTCATGAAAAATTAATTTATTCATGCTTCACATGGCCGTTTTGAATGACAATCGCTTTTCCATTAGGACACGTTAATCCCTTTTTAACATAGCCTTCTTTTACTAATTCAGCTAAAGATGGTGTCTTGCCATCGTGCTCTAATTCATATGCCATCACCTGAGTGCTCACCATTGATTTAAGCCCTTCACAGCCCTTTGCTTGAATCGTTTGGTGGTGACGAGTAATATTCGGAATGGTAATCAGTAAAAGAATCGAAATCACAAGCATGACAATTAACATTTCTAACAGAGTAAATCCTTTATCATTCATGTCTTTGCCCTCCTCCTTACACTTGCTCCATCAGTTGATACATTGGTAAAAGAATAGATAAATACACAATGAGTATAAGAATTGCCGTCAGTCCATAGATAACCGGCTGCAGCCACGACATCCATTTTTCAATTTTCAGCTCTGCATTCTCTAATAGAAATTGACTGTACGTGTACATTTCTCTTGCAAGCATCCCGCTCGCTTCACCATGCTCGATGACGGCTGCAAAACGTTTTTCAAAAAAAGGAGACAGGCTCACTTGATGTGCCATTCTCTCTCCTTTTCTTAACTCTTTAATCATCTGTTCTGATATTTCTTGAAGAAAGGGTAAGTAGCTTTGCTGCTTAAAAGCTAGCAAGCTCTCGTACATCGATAATCCAGCCTGAAGCAGTCCGCTTAACTGTAGAGAGAAAAGATACGTATGCATCAGCCGCATTCCTTTATATAAAAAAGGAAACCTGCTGATCACCCTCAGCTTCTCAAGGGTAGATTTTTTCCTAAAAAAGAAAGCATAGTATCCAGTCAGACAGATACACACACAGCCGATGAGGAGGAGAGATACATGCAGCAATTGAAAGAGTCCAAACATACCTTGAATCAGCCATGACATTCGGGTATCCATCGAGGAGTACAAGAGAGAAAATTGAGGAATGATCATTTGCTAAACGAGTATGAGCACGATCAAAACTGTAAAGATGAGGAAAATCGGGTAACGTAACATGCGTTTAAACGTATCTACCTGTTTAATTTTTTTCTCTAAAAACCGTGCGCTTTGTTCAAGTGCTTTTGCTAGACTTCCATGCTTTTCGGAGAAACTTAAAATGGCGATGACTTCCCGCTGAAAATGGAGTCTTTCTAGCACCACATAAAAAGGCTCCCCTTCGAGCAGCCACTGAATGCCCGGTGCTAATTGTTGCTGCTGCTTGTTCGACAACTGGATATTCAACATCGTTAATGCCTCAATCAATGTATATCCAGCCTGAATCAATTGAGCAAGTTTTGATAGACATTCCGCTTGATCCTTTTTAGACCATGCTTTAGAGGCTTGCTTCTTCATAAACCCAGCGATGATAGGTGTTTTTCGATAAATAGCCTAGTGCCACTCCTTTACGAATTAATCTATGCAGTGTTTCATATGACGAGTGAGCATATTCTCCTTTAGCTTCCTTGATACACTCACCAAGCTCCTTTCCGAACAGCAGTTCAAATACATTTGTTCGTCTGACCGGTCGATTTAATTTACAGTAAAGCTGGCATGTTTCTCCGCAAAAAGGACAGGTGAGCTCGATTAATCGCTGCGCAGCAATCGCCACCATCGTTTGTTCGAGTTCATTCATCGTGACACCAAATTCAAGCATACGATAAAGGGCTCCTTTTGCATTTTTCGCATGGAGTGTACTCATCACTAAATGGCCTGTCAGTGCTGCTCTAATTGCCGTTCGAGCCGTTTCAGCATCTCTTATTTCTCCTAGCACAATCATATCTGGATCATGTCTTAAAATAGCGCGTAATCCTGCCGCATATGTGATACCGGCTTTTTCATTTACTTGAACCTGCAGCACTTCTTCATTTCTCGTTTCCACAGGATCTTCAAGTGTAATAATATTTCTGTTGAAATTCTTTTTTGCAAACTGGATCAATGAATAAAGGGTTGTTGTTTTCCCTGAATTGGTTGGACCGGTAAATAAAATGAGCCCATGCGAATGATTCAAAAAGGATAATAACCTGGTGGATGCTTTCGGAAATAGTGACAGGTGTTTTATTTTTGGAACATGATCCTGCGGCAATATTCTAATCACTAAGCTCTCATCATTTACAGTTGGTAGAGTAGACATCCGAATAAACACCTGACCCCTTCTTAGCATCACAGCTAATGACCCATTTTGCGGTCTCCGTTTTTCTCCGATATCCATGGATGATAAAAATTTAAAATGAGCAATGAGCCGCTCGCCGCTTTTTTTATCAATGGTTCGCTGCTGAATTAAATCTGAGTCTACGCGGAAAGATACCGACGCTTCCTTTTCCTTTGGAACAATGTGCACATCAGATGCTCTCATGCGGCATGCTTCTTCTAGCAGCTCTTGTCCCAAATATTCAATCCCATACAAATGGTCCACTCCCTTCTCTGACCATATTGTAAGTCAGAGGAACCTGTCTGACAAAAGAGCAATTTATCATTTTAATGCCTAATCAATCGAAAAAATCATCAGCTTGCGATGGAAAACGTGGTTTTTTAAAAAAGTGCATATAAAAAAACCTGACTTTTACAAGTACAGGTTTTTTAGTCATGTGGCTTCTTGCGGCTGTTCTTCAAAAATACGAAATCCTCTTTTTTCCAAGGCTTTTGCAAGGCTGTGTTCTGTATTTACTTTTGAGAAATCAATGCCGAGCTTCACAACGGTTTGAGCGATCTCTGGGCGGATGCCTGAAATAATCGTCTCAATGCCTAGAAGCTTCGCACTATCCACCACTTTAAACAGCTGATAAGCAACCATCGTATCAACGATCGGTACGCCTGATATATCAATAAACAAATGCGTTAGACGCAGTCTTGAAGCCTGTTCTAGCACGGATTCCAAAATAATTTTGGCCCGGTACGTATCAATCTCCCCGATGAGCGGCAAAATTCCGATTTCCTTTGAAACTGGAATAACAGGAGCACTCAGTTCCTGAATCATCTCTCTTTGTGCATTGAGCTGACTCAGTGTCACGCGGTCGTATTCCTCTGATAAACGCTCGATCATATCATCAAACGTTGAATGAAAATGCTGATTCCACCCGCATACATCTTGGAGCGTCACTTCAAGCTCAGTTTCTAGTATGAATTTCTCGATTCTCGAACAGAAAATCTGACGAAATATCTTAAATTGTCCAATGATTTCATATAAAGGCACTTCGTGAACGGCTCGATCACGTGCGATATCAACAGACCACTTTTTCAAATGATTTTCTACTTTGTCTGACAGCGTCACAAGCGTTGCTGCAATGGTTTGAATAAACGCTGTGTTCTGTTCCTTCAACTTCATTTCCGTTTCCTCTGAAGCATGTTTGGAATATAATGAGCCTTCTTCTGTTCTTGTTTTCAGCCATTCTTCGGTCATGACAGGGGCTTCTTTTAGGATAAATTCATATAATTGCTTAGATTTTTCATTTTTCATTTACTTCTTCCGCTCCTTTTTCACTTAAAACTCGTGACATACAACTTTTATGTATAAATGACCGCAGATGGTGAACAATATCATTACACGTTTGATATTGGGCTATAGCCAAGTGGTAAGGCAATGGACTTTGACTCCGTGATCGTTGGTTCGAACCCAGCTAGCCCAGTTCAGCACAAAAACGAAGACGGCTGAAGCATGTTTCAGCTGATCTTCGTTTTTATTAGGAAACTGATTGATGTATCGCTTTCTTTTTTGATAATTTCATGAGTTCGCCTGGATTATAGCCTACTACTAATTTATTTCCATCAATGATAATTGGTCTTCGGAGCAGTTTTGGTTTTTCAATGAGAAGCTGAAGAACCTCGTTTACTTTTAAATCATTAATATTTAAATTTAAGCTTTTAAAAGCCTGACTTCGTGTGGCTAAAATTTCATCCATTCCTTCTGTTGTTAAGGAAAGGATCTTTTTTAATTCTTCTAGTGTTGGCGTTTCTCTGAAAAGGTGACGCTCTTTAAAATCAATTTGATTCGCCTTTAACCAATGTTTTGTTTTGCGGCAAGACGTGCAGCTCGGGTATGAATAAAAAGTAATGTCACTCATTAGTCTTCCTCCTTAGGTCGTTAACCTTTTCTCTTATGGAGTAAGTACCCTCATGTATTTCAGCATAAACACATTTTGATCACTTTTTCAAAAAAATTTTTCTACTCGTAAAATAAATGTTCACACGTTGTCAAAAATGTAAATGTTTACATAACAAGTGGTGATCAGCTATAATATGAATCAAAGGGGTTTTTTTAAGGGGAGGGAAAGAAATGAATCGCATGTTCCGCGTGCTTGGCTTTTGGACGGGTATTTTTGCTGTCATGTTCTATTTAGGGCATATGAAAGATGCATCGTTGCTGTTCTTCGGTCAAACCGTTCTTTTTGTATTTTTATCCTACTTGAATTTATCCGAAAGAATGTATATTTACATTTTCGGAGCGTACTTGACGATTTTCTTTGCCGGATTTACATATTATTCGATTTTCATCATGGTTCCCGGTACCGGACATTAATTGAAAAAAAGCATCGCTATAAAAAGAGATGCTCAGATTGTTGACAAAGGGCTAAAATGATTTTATTTTAGCCCTTTGTCTTCTTTTCAGCGTGATAGAAAACCTTTGAAGTCTAGGAAGGACGAGCATCGGAGCGGAGCGAATTTGACATTCGTGAGCACCGGAGCGCAGACCTGACAAAGAATGCGAGGGTTTGTCTACACGCTGAGCATCTCTATAAAAAGAGATGCTTTTTTTCATACGTTTAAAGAGAAAAGCCATTGATAAATGGATTTTGTTCCTGCTCCGTAAGTACAGTGGTTTCTCCGCCATGTCCACTTAAAACAAGAGTTGATTCTGGTAAAGACAATAATTTGTTATGAATTGATTGAAGCAGCACTTCTTGACTGCCCCCTACTAAATCTGTTCTCCCGATGCCGCCTTCAAATAGCGTGTCACCAGAAATCACAAATCCTTCTTCCGCCGAATAGTAAGACACACTGCCTGGTGAATGCCCAGGAGTGTGGAACATCTCTAATGTAAACGATCCAATTTGAAGAGTTCCTTCTGACGTAATTAATTTTTCAGCTTCTTTGACCGTAATTCCATTTCCAATCAATCGAGCTGAACCGTTTAATTCAGCGTTCGTGAGCCATTCTTTTTCATTCTCGTGTACATAGAGTGGCACTCCCCACTCTGCGCGCACTTCATCTGCGGCACCGATATGATCAAAATGAGCATGTGTCAGTAAGACCGCAAGCGGTGTGAGCTGTTTTTCTTTTACATAGGAAATTAGCTTTTGTGCTTCACCGCCTGGATCAAAGATTAAACATTCTCCGTGCTCATTTTTCCAAATATACGCATTCGCTTGTACATAGCCTAGTGGCATTCTTCTCCAATTCATTTTCATCACCTACTTTATTCATTCTTTTTTATTATGAAGGCTACACAATAAAAATTCAAACAATCGTCAACTGGAATCTACTCGACAAGCTTTATGAAAACGGTTAAAATGAAAAGAAAGGAAATCAAGGGGATTGATGACAAAGGGGGACTTTCACATGATGCTCGTCATTATTTTTGGTCTAGTCACGATTTTAGCTGCACTCGGGATCTATCGCTCACTTAAAAAAGTGAACGTACTTGCCATCGCTTTTGCTGGCGCGACATTTTTGGTTTTTGGCTGGTTTACTGTCATGACCATCATCTATAGCGGTTATCCAACTGCACATTAAAAAGCCTGCATTTAGCAGGCTTTTTTTATTGATTCAAGTGCTTATTCACGCTTTCTATTTTACTTGTAAGCGTTGTGGTTTGATCCCGCCTGTCATCAATGCGGATATTGGTCGCTACGCGGTGCAGTCCCTTTTCAAAAGGTGCTTCATGAATGTGCTGAATGACTTCAAATAAAACGGATAATTCACCTTCAATTAATGTATTCATTGGTGTTAGTTGATAATTAATTTTCCCTTCTTTTTGAAAGCCTTCTAAAATTCTTTGTACATCTGCTACATAAGCACTGACACTTGGTGTTTCCGTACCTATTGGAATGATAGTGACATCTGCTATGGCCATGTTTATTGCCCCTTTCCACTCAAATCCTCATGTTTTCTCGTCCTCATTGTAACCTATTCGCAATCCATCATGCCATGCTCACGTTGCATTTAAAGAAGGTTTGTCCCGTTCTATCGTCAAATCCGCCCTCTCTACCTTCCCAATTTTTGTGAATAGCAGCAGGCATATCCCTGATACAGCTTCAATGATGCCTCCAGCCGCAATGACATATCCGGAACCAAATAATGTCGCCATATAGCCGCCAATGAGAGCGCCTAACGGGATCATGAAGAAGGAGATCATATTGATAATTGCATACACTTGCGGCTGATCCTCTGCTTTTACTGACAATTGAATCATTGTATGTTCAGGCACGTTGACTGCACTGATGGCGGCACCTAATGCAAAAGCTGATATAAACACAAGTGGTAAAAATGCGTTCATACCTGTGATGAAAAACGAGATTCCATCAACAATCCCGGCACCTATAAACAGCAGCCCATACCGGTTCACTTTTACCTTTGTCAAAACAAACCCCATCAAGAATGCACCTAGTGCCGTTGTGACTTTAATAAATGAATAGATCACGGGTCCACTATGTAAATCCTCTGTTAAATAAATAACAGACAATGCTTCCCATGGGGCGGCAGCAAAGTTTGAGCAGACACAAAAAATCGCCAATGGGAACAAAATATGATGCCTTCTCACAAGTGAAAATCCCCGAATCAATCTTTTGCCGTATGATACCCCTTTTTTGGCTTTATCAATGATGATTTCTGTTTCATATGTAATGATTAATACAAGTAAAGCGGACAAGAGATAAAGAGGAATAATCACAAGCATTGTATATCCTACCCCTACAAACGCAATCATGACACCACAAACCGTGACCGTCACAAGCCTGACTACATGACTTGCTGATTGAATAGTTGCATTCGCTTTTTGTATGAGGTCCTCATGGACAAGCTTTGGAATAATTGATACAGACGCCGGTTCGTAGGAGCCACCAGTTGCCGAATGAAGCAGCATACAGCCAATAACAAGTGCTAATGGCGTGAAACCATAAAAGTAACTGACCACAATCACAAGAATTATCGCTCCTCTTGTTAAATCAGCAAAACACATCCAAAATTTCAATTGATGCGGCTTCATCATTGGGGTAATTAGCGGCCCAACAATGGCTTGCGGAACAAAGCTGACCGCAATAAAAAAGGCTGTTCCAATTGCCCCTTTTCCGCCTAGTACTAAAAGCCACAAGATGGTGTTGAAAGATAAACTATCAGCTGTTATTTTGCACATTTTAGACATAAATAAGTAAGTGAAATTCCTTTTCCACAGGCTTTGAGCACTCAATGATCGACATCTCCCTAAAACATATCCTTTTTTTTACACCCATACCTTTCACAATAGCTCACAAGGCGGCCTTCGTCAATTGCCCTAACATTATTTTTATTGACAATAAGAAATTGCTTCATGTTCAAATGTAAAAAGCACCTGACAGGTGCTTTTTAACACTTACATGCTTCCCATAACAACCGCTTTGTTTTCTCATAGATCGTGTCAAATTGATTCATGGAAAGAGGATTTTTTCCTAGGCCAAGCTCGACTGTATACCCCTCATTGTGACATTGATAAATAAACCAATCGCGATAGCCTGCATAGCTGTCAAGATATTGAACCGGTTTATAGCCGCTTACTTGTTCGAATCGTTTGACCGTTTCTTTTGAGATGGCTGGTTCATGACCAAGAAACCCCCAGTATATCTCTTCCCCTTGTGTATGGAGAGCAACAAGCCTGTCAAAGCGTTTTCGTAACGCTAGATTTGCCATCGCTTTCGCTTCTGGCTCTGTTAGCGGCTGATACCCAGGAAAACCTCGATTGGACGGAGCCTTAGTCTCATGACGGTAGTATTCGATCTCCCAATAAGCAGGAAATTGATTGTTCAAATCCACCCCTCGTATATTTGCTTTCCACTCCTGATAGTCAGCATATCCATCATGTAGCGGTGTGAATTCTTCACTGCTCAGACCAAGTGACTCTGGTCCATTTCGTACGAGATCCACACCATCTGGATTCACCAATGGTACGATAGAGAGAGCTGTGGTTCGCAAAATATGAACGGCTTCATGATGCCTTGCTTGCACCGGGTCAGATGCAGCCAAACACAGCGATTTCAGCCATTTTATTAAAACAGACGTCGTGATCCATTCATTTGCATGAAAAGAGGCATTCAAATGAATAGAATGTAAATGCTGAACAGGCTCTGTTCGGATTTCATAAATAGGTGTATCAAGCACTGAATGACCTATGATGCTCATTTGAAGAAAAGGAAATGCGGCTTTCAAGTAGCTCAGCTCTTCTTCTAATTGAGCACTATCATATTCAAAGGTTCCATTGATCCAATCATCGGATTGCTGCAGCCTGTAAGGCGCAATAAATTTCTGCAGCTCACCTATGGAAGAAAATGAATGGATGCCTTCCGGAAGTCGGTATCCCGGTAAAAGGAGGTACTCATTGCTGATTTGATTGGATAAATGGAAAGCTGCATTCCCTATCCCTAACTGCTTTGCTACATGATCCTTTTCCTCTCCATCTAGGTGCCATTCAATTTTCCCAAACGACGTTGTCTTCATTTACATCCCTCCTCTCATACTATATGAGCCGGCAGACCAAAAAAGAAAACCTCTGCATGTAAAAATAACAGAGGTTTTCTCGTATGTTAGGACGCCTTTTTTAGCTGAGTTTCATCTTCTTTTTTGGATGGAGAATGGTCCGGGCTATTCCGGTCATAAAATCTAAGGAGATCCCCATAGATGATTTGATCAGAGAATTGGAGCTCTTGCTTTGCTTTCTCTTCATAAGACTGACACACAGTCTCATCATCTCTTGGCTCACCCGTTTTTTTATTGTAGCAAACACCATCTGTGAAAACACTGTCCTTCGTAATAAAACTGCCATCACGAAGCACGGTAAAATTATTCGTATCTTTCGATAAAAGATCATGGCCAAATTGAATTTGTTTACTTGTATCAATTCCTAATAGATTGAGTACAGTTGGGCGGAGATCGACCTGACCACCTACCGTATCAATTTCTTTTGGATGTTGGTCTGTGATCCCTGGAATGTGTACAACAAACGGGACTTTTTGAAGCTGTACTTCTTCAAATGGCGTAATCTCTTTATTTAAAAATTGCCCCATGGCTTCGTTATGGTTTTCTGAAATTCCGTAATGATCCCCATACAAAACAAAAATGGAGTTATCGTATAACCCAGCTTCCTTCATCTTCTTAAAGAAAAGCTTAAGTGCTTCATCTTGATAACGCACTGTAGGGAAATATTTGTTTAGCGTTTTGCTCTTAGAATCATATTCATCAATGAGCTTATCTTCTTCATCTAGATCAAACGGAAAGTGATTCGTTAATGTAATCAATCTCGTATAGAAAGGCTGCGGGATCGATTTCATCAATTCCGCTGACTGTTCGAAGAATGGACCATCTTTCAGCCCCCAGCCAACTGAATTTTCTTCATTTACATCAAATGATTTAATATCAAAAAACTTATCGTAGCCAAAGCTATCGTAGATCAGGTCACGGTTCCAGAAACTTTTGTTATTCGCATGAATGACAGAAGAATGGTACCCCTCATCCTTTAACAGCTCAGGTGTGGCTGTAAACTCATTGCTTGGATTTGTGAAGAACACAGCCCCTCTTCCAAGTGGATAGAGAGAGTTATCAACAATAAACTCTGAGTCAGATGTTTTCCCTTGACCTGTTTGATGATAGAAATTAGTAAAGTTGTAGCTTTTCTTGATTAATTTGTTTAAAAACGGGGTGATTTCTTTCCCGTTTAGTTTTTCATTGATCACGAAACTTTGTGTAGATTCAAGTGAGACAAGAATGACATTTCGTCCTTTTGCTTGACCAAACGTCTTTTCATTACGGTCGGTTTGATTTGCACTTATATAGTTTTCAATTTCTGTTAAGCTATTGCTGTCAGCAAGGGCTCGTTGAGCAGACTGCTTCGATTGCAGCACTCCATCATAAATATGGAAATTATATAAGCTGATATTTTTTACCAGCATCTCACGGTCAAATGAGCGAGTGAGCAGTTCTGGTCTCTCTGTTTCAGCCAAACCAAGGTTAAAGAAGAAAGTCGCTGCCACAAATAAATAATAGGCTGCTCGTTCTTTTCGTGAAATGGTGACATCCGTTCTAAAGGAAGGCTGCTTTTTATAGAGCCACATTAAAATGATAATATCAACGAACATTAGAAAATCGACTGGTTCAATTAAAGAGGTAATACTTGAC
The DNA here is from genome assembly GCF_038593215.1 of Bacillus sp. FSL W8-0920. NCBI lineage: Bacteria > Bacillati > Bacillota > Bacilli > Caryophanales > Bacillaceae > Bacillus > Bacillus sp. FSL W8-0920. Next base: position 2,289,023 of record NZ_CP151974.1, read on the forward strand.
CCGAGGTCACCCATATTGTTTGTTTGAAATAGGACGGGGATGGTTAAAAAGTCACTATAGAATCGGTAAAACACAATGTTAGCTAACAAAATAAATGTCAGAATAAAGCTCGTCACGATGATATATCGATTGCGATTTTTTTCTTTCATAAATAAACCGATTCCGAAGATAAACAAGATAAAGCTAAGCGGATTAATAAACAGGATGAACTCCTGCATGAAATTTTCTATTTTAATATTGAAGCTAGATTTATAGATAACATAGGTTTTGACCCACATGAGCAATGTCGCAATCAGTAAAAATGAAATCGCCTTTAATCTTTTCTTTCGCATTGTAACCTCCTTATGCTAAGCGAGCACTCAAGCTAGGGATACACCCTAATTATTGGTGCTTCTTCAAAAATAACTAAACTATATCTTATCCTGTATGTGCTGGAAAATCAATGTCTTTTTCCTCATGACAAACTTATGAATATGCTAAACATTTCATTTCATGCCCATCTATCGCTTTTTTTAATAAAAATGACATCATGATGACTTTTTTGTTTAAGACAACCATTTGTTTTTTGCCATCCATGCACCGCCGATGACTCCTGCATCGTTTCCGAGAGAGGCAATCACGACTTCGACATCATCAGCGCAAGGCGGAAATGCGTGATGCTTAACAACGCGCTCTACTTTACTGCGAAGGAGCTCACCTGCTTTTGAAACACCGCCGCCAATCACGATTTTTGTTGGGTTTAACGCACTGGCAAGATTCGCTAACACAAGCCCAAGATGAGTCGTCACTTCTTCTACGACACGCATGGCAAGATCATCTCCACTTTCAGCGGCCTTAAACACTTCCTTAGCAGTCAGCGAAGTAAGCGTGCCAAGTGAAGATGTATGCTGCTCTGTTACTAATTTATCCTTTGCAAGCCGGACGATGCCAGTCGCAGATGCAATGGTTTCAATACAGCCTGTTCTCCCGCAATTACAAGGTGCTCCTTGGAATGGAACGGCACAAATATGGCCAATTTCTCCGCCAGCCCCTGTCTCACCTTGAACAACTTCACCATTTACAATAATGCCGCCGCCAACACCTGTGCCAAGTGTGACCATCAGGATGTTTTTTGCACCATCGCCTGCACCCTTCCACATTTCACCGAGTGCAGCAATATTCGCATCATTTTCGATGACAGATGGAAGTCCGGTCTCTGCCTCTAGGTGATCTTTGAGTGGATAGTTTGTCCAGCCGAGATTCGTTGTTTTATAGACAATCCCAGATACTTTATCTACAGGCCCAGGTGCACCCATTCCAATCCCAATCAGCGCTGATTTGGGCATACTGATTTCGACTAGTTTGTGGTCAATTGATTTGGCAATATCGACTGTGATCGTCTGCCCTGATTTATCCGTAGGAATCTCCCACTTATGCTGAATTTCACCATATAGATTAATGAACGCAAGCTTAATTGTCGTACCGCCAAGATCTACTCCTACAAACCAATCCCCGATCATATGCCCTCCACCTTCACATTGTTTTTCGATTTAATTTGGCTAGTTCCATTTGAAGAATCGTCATTGCGTTTAACCATTCTGTCCGGTCAATAATGCCCGATGTATACATTTCCTTCAGTTCATCTGCCATAAAATCTAATTCCACTTCACGATCTCCGAAATACACATAATTTCCAAATCTCATGAGCAGCTGCTGTACATCATATAACGTTTTCATTGTTTTCACCATTTCTTCTCATCAACAGATAGGATAAGCGTATTCATAAATGCGCTTTCAGTCAAGTCATTCAATGTGTTTGCGTGTTTTCAATATATTGTTTCAGCTTTAAAAATTGATCATTTTTTGGATCTTGGTCTAACCCTTTTTCTATTAGATCCTCTGCTTTCGCTGTCTCTCCTTTTTCTACGTACAACAACGATAAATGATACAGTTTATTTGGATCATCTGGATTTTTTTTAAGCGACTTTTGTAAAAATCCAATCGCTTTGTCAAGGTGTCCGAGCTGGGCTTCCGATAGTGCATATATATGTAGAGCCTCAGCTGATGCATCCTTTTGATATACATATTCCTCTAGACGTTTACTTGCTTCGTTATAGTTCTTGTCATCAAATAAACTTGCTGCCTCACTTACTGCTGCCGCTTCCTTTTGATCGTCTGAATGAAACCCTGTATACAATCCAAAACCACCAATCAACAGTAGAACAATACTAGCAAGAAACATTTTGACAGGCTTCACCTGTTTAGGAAGCCGGACAGCTAAAGCCGCTAAAAAACCGCCAACCAGACCGCCAAGGTGCCCTGCGTTATCAATACCTGATACGGTAAAGCCGATCCCTAAATTGATGAGGATGATCACAATAATATTTGTCCCCATCGTCCGGAAGAAGAGCTTGCGGTTAGAAATTGCCAAATATAATAGTGCACCTAAGCATCCAAAGATCGCGCCTGATGCACCGGCTGCGATGGCCGTATTAAAGACAAAGCTCGCTATGGAACCAAAAATGCCGGAAATGAAATAGATGAGCAAAAATCTCCATGAGCCATAAATTTTCTCAACAGCCGCTCCGACAGACCAAAGAGCAAATGTATTAAAGAGTAAGTGTGTCAAGCCAATATGCAAAAACATCGGTGTAATCAGGCGCCACCATTCTCCATCTAAGATCAGCCCATTATTTTTAGCACCAAACGCTGTCAAAGTTGCCGTATTGGTACTTCCTCCAAATAGTTCAAGTAAAAGAAACATCACCACTTGAACAGCGATGAACAGGTAGGTGAAAATCGGTCTGCCATTTTGAAAAACGGCCCGTTCTCGTTCACGCTGCTTTTCCTGATCATCAAATGCTTGAAGTACGCTCACTTTAAGCTGAATGACATCTTCAGCTGTGTCTCTTTTTGCCTCTTCTACATCCACTGTCAGCGATGTATTGAGCCATTTTTGCAGCTCATTTACGTCGTGTTGAAGAGTGTCTGCATTCAGTAATACAGGTGTAACCGTCACCTTTTGCTTTTTTTGCGGTTGACCGTTTAGGTCCTCCCAATCATCTACAGGGTCGTCAGCTGTAAATTGGAGCTGTAAGAGATGCAGAGAACGTTTACGCATGGCCTCTCTCAGCTGATCCATCCGATACGTCTGTTCTTCGATATCTCGAACGATCTCCTGTTTAAAATTCACATCTTTTCTATATAGACGGATGAGATCATACCCTGAGTTTCGTGGTGCTTCAAAAAATATTTCATCTTCTGGAAACGGACTTTGAATCATCTCGTACCCTTTTTGTCTTAATTCATCAACAACTCGCCAAAATAAACTATCTATGACATTCATTCATTCGCGCTCCATTTTTTACATTATTATAACAAGAATCGTTCTGATCCGCATTTCTGAACAAAAAAATCCCGGCGTCTGCGGGATTAGAATGCTTGGCGAATAAATTTCGTCCGAAAATATGGGATTTTCATCAGCCACTTAATAACAAAGTGACGCACTTGATTTTGACCTAAGATCAAATTCATCAGCCGGTAACGATTTTGCACGAGAACGAATGCAAACAATGTGAACACAATGCTCCAAATCATTTTATTCATCATATTCCCTCCTATGTTCGTATCGTGGCTTAAATAGGATGTGTTTATGCATGAACCATCATTTTTATCGCTTACCATGCGATATGCTTTCACACTCTAATCCCTTGTTCTTTTGATTGAATATAATAGACCTCTTCACACTCGGATTGATCATAAGAAACGTCAAATTGATGAAGATCGATTAAATCCTTGAACGTATGAGGCAGCTTACAATTCGGCTCTACCTCTTCCATCTTGTGAGGGAAGTAACTGTCGTATGGATTTGGTGTATGAACATATACAGCGTCTAAACCAGGGTCATGTTCGTGAATACAAATCCATGTTTGGTATGGCTTTTCAAAGCCTTCAAGCTGTTTTAACAGCCTATGATATAAAGCGATATGGGCTTTGATATGCTCTCTTCTTATTTTTAAGCTATTTTCCCCGACCCCAAAAAAATCAAGGTGCGTATGCCAAAAATAAAACCATGAATCCTGATCAAGTTTGAGATCACAAGTATTCACTTCCTCCCACATATTGCGGAAGTATCTTTTCTTTCCACGAAATTTTTTCAAAACGGACCTCCTATCAGCTAAAATGCCATGACCTTATGAAACAACAAAAAGCCCGTTCTTTGGACAATCAGCGGACTTTTACTTTTGATATAACGTGCCTTTTTCACTGACAATCATAGACACCGGTATGTCGTGCGCTTCAGTCGGCACATGCCTGATTTGCTGTAAAGACAGACAAAGTGCAATGGTTCCCCCGTGATAGTCAGCTAAGTAGCGGTCATAATAGCCGCCCCCAAATCCAATCCGGTAGCCTTTTTGATCGAAGCATACCCCAGGCACAATGATTAAATCAATGGTTTCTTTATGTACAGCTGTTGATACTTGAGGGTCTGGTTCCAATAGCCCAAAGTAGCTGGATGTCATCTTTGTTTCGGGTGTATATTCATAAAACATCATCTCTTTTGTTTTCGGAAAACAGGTAGGGATACATACTGTTTTTCCTTCTTCCCACGCTTTTTCAATTAGAGGCATTGTCGGTATCTCTTTTCCTCTAGACATCGTCAAAGCGATCGTTTTCGCCTGTTTCCATGCTGGCAGCTGCAATAAGTGCTCATGAAGTAAAGCCGTGCTGCGCTCAAATTCTTCAGCGCTTATTTGATCAAGCTTGGCTAATGTTTGAAGGCGAAGCTCCTTTTTCATACAGATCATCTCCCATCATAAAAAAACAGCAGGAAAATTCCCTGCTGCTTACTTTGTTTCACGATGTACAGTTTGTTTTTTATCACGTGAGCAATACTTTTTGAATTCAACGCGATCTGGATTGTTTCGCTTATTCTTTTTAGTAATATAGTTACGCTCACCGCATTCAGTGCAAGCTAGAGTAATATTTACGCGCATATTTTTCCCTCCAAACTAAAATCAATTCACATTCAGACCTAACTATAATACCACTTCTAGCTTAGGAATGCTAGAATGTTTTTTCACCAATTTCAATTTGAGTGCATCCACTTACATATCGCATGCTTATGTCATGAAAAATCGTCTGCTCCCCTATAAAACCTGATCCTTTGTCGTACTGTATACATGAGAGACCCTCTTCTCCCCGCCGCTTTCATTTATTTTGACAGCGAGGCAAGGTTTTCATACCCGTTTTACATATAAAAAGAAAAAAGATGAAAAAAAGGTGATTTTCTTCAGCAATTCCTTTTGAAACTAGCTTTTTTATGGTATAAAAAAGAAGGGTCGAAAACTGTTTGAAACAATCTTGGAAGCCTTTTATGGCTTTCAGCATTAAAATATGAATAAAAGGTGATGAAACATGGAAATTGCAATTATCGGATTGCTTGTTGTCAGTATTGTACTGATCGCATTCTCATATTTTCAAAGAGAACCGATTAAAGAAGTCGAGCAGGAACTTGAAACACTTCAACTATCTGCAATGCAAGAAATCTATAAACTGAAAAAGAAAATGAAAGTGCTTGAAGAAGAATTACTTGAAACAAACATCGTCGTCCGCAAGCATTCAGAAATTGATCCATCCATCGCAAGACAGATCATTTCAAAGCACCAAAATGGCATGTCTCCTGAGGCCATTGCGCGCGCTGAGCATGTATCTGTAGAAGATGTCAACATGATCATTAAAGACAACGAGAGGGTGCTTGTATGACGAAAAAAAGCATCCAAACGTTTGCAGCAGGTATGATTCTTGCAACTGGGGTTCTTGCGATTGTCTTTTTCCTCACTGGGAAAGACGAGGCAGCAGCTGATACAACAACAAAAGAAACCCTCGCACAGAAAGTAACAGACACTGACGTGAAAAACTATTTAGACTCCAAAAAAGAAGTCACTGTCAGCCGTGAAACGTACCAGCAGCTTCTTGACTATAAGGAAAAAGCGCTGAAGGCAAATGAAGACGGAGATTCTAAAAGTGATCAACAAAAAGAGGACAAGCCTAAAGGCAAATCGATCAAATTTGTGATTAAAAACGGTATGAGTACAAGTGATGTTTCAGACATGCTTGAAAAGGACGGCATCATCAACTCGTCTAAAGATTTTAATGATTACGTAATTGACGCCGGCTACCATAAAGAAATTCGTGCAGGCAAGTTCAATTTAAAAACAGGAATGACATTCAAACAGATTGTCAAAGCCTTAACAAAATAACAACAAAACCCCCCTGGCGGCACTGACCTCCAGGGGGGTTTTCTTATCCAAATCGACCAGATATATAATCATTCGTTCTTTGATCGTTTGGCTCAGAAAACATCACATTCGTATCATTGACCTCAACAAGCTCCCCCATTAAGAAGAATGCCGTTCGGTCTGATACCCGAGCCGCTTGCTGCATGTTATGCGTCACAATGGCAATCGTATATTTCTCTTTCAATTTCATAATCAATTCTTCAATCTTTAATGTTGAGACAGGATCAAGCGCTGATGTTGGTTCATCCATTAATAAGATGTCTGGGCTTGTAGCAATGGCTCTTGCAATACAAAGACGCTGCTGCTGACCGCCAGAAAGGCCTAGAGCGGGAGCACTTAATCGATCTTTCACTTCATCCCAAAGTGCAACATCTCGAAGCGCTTTTTCCGCGATTTCTTTTAATTGCTGCTTGCTCTTTACTCCGTGAATTCTTGGTCCGTATACGACATTATCAAAAATTGACTGAGGGAATGGATTCCCTTTTTGAAACACCATCCCGACATTTTTACGCAGCTCCACTAAATCGACACGACCTTTTAAAATGTTGTCATCTTTATACATCATATCCCCGGTGATTTTCACACCTGGCACTGTTTTGACCATAAGATTTAACGTTTTAATAAACGTTGATTTTCCGCAGCCGGACGGGCCGATAATCGCTGTGACTTCATGCTCTCTAATCGCTAAGTCAATATGCTTCAATGCATGATGCTGTCCATACCAAAGATTCATATCATTCACACGAAACACTTCTTTTTTTGCTGCTTTAGTTGCTACTGCATTCATCAAATCCACCCGCCTTATCCAAATCGACCATTGATATAGTCTTCTGTTTTTTGCTGTGCAGGACGTGTAAAGATACGTTCTGTGGCATCATATTCTACTAGATCTCCGTTTAAGAAAAAGGCCGTACGGTCTGATACACGGAGCGCTTGCTGCATGTTGTGTGTCACAATGACGATTGAATAATCATTTTTTAATTCGCCTAATAGCTCTTCAATTTTCGCATTTGAGATAGGGTCTAGGGCAGAAGCCGGTTCATCTAATAATAAGACACTAGGTTTCATCGCAAGTGTACGTGCAATACAAAGTCGCTGCTGCTGACCGCCTGACAATGACAAAGCAGATCGGTGCAGACGATCTTTGACCTCATCCCATAACGCCGCCTTTGTTAAGCTTTCCTCAACCGCATCATCAAGCACAGATTTTCTTTTTTCCCCGGCATACTTTAACGCATGGGTGATGTTATTGTAGATCGATTTAGGAAATGGATTTGGTTTTTGGAAGACCATGCCGATTTCTCTTCTTAAATTCACCACATTAATACGGTCATCCAAAATATTTAATCCTTCGTACATGATCGCCCCTTCACTTCTCGCACCTGGAATTAAGTCGTTCATGCGGTTAATGCTGCGTAAAAAGGTTGACTTCCCGCAGCCGGATGGACCGATTAATGCAGTAATTGCATTCTTCTCAATCTCGAATGAAATGTGATTGACCGCTCTTTTTTCACCATAATAAATGCTTAAATCCTGCACCTGTAAAATCTGTTCCGCCTGAAGTGGAGCCTTTTTCGCTGCAATCTCTTTTTTTTCTGCTAGCATTTGAACCATATCCCCTTCACACCTCTCTCACATTATTTTGACGTAAGCTTTTTATGAATAAATGAACCAAGCCATCTAGCTGCTAAGTTGAATAATAAGACTGAAAGCACAAGTACAGCTGATGCACCATTTGCGATGGCTTCTGCATCTGGAATGATTCCTTGTGTATTGACGTTCCATATATGAACGGCTAATGTTTCTGCCGGTCTAAACACATTCAGCGGTGACGTATCAGAAAAAGGACTCCAGTTTGTGAAATCAAGGCGCGGTGTGGAGAGACCTGCTGTAAAAAGAAGAGCAGCCGCCTCACCAAAGACTCTTCCTGATGCTAAAATCGCACCAGTGATAATAGACGGAAGCGCACCTGGAATAAGGACCGTTTTGACTGTATGCCACTTCGTTACACCAAGCGCTAGTGATGCTTCCTTTTGATCCTTCGGTACAGAGCGCAGCGCATCTTCTGTCACCCTGACCATCACCGGCAGGTTAAACACAGTGAGCGCAAGAGCTCCTCCAATAATCGTATAGCCCCAGCCTGTTAAATTCACAAACATGAGTAAACCAAACATACCAATGACGATAGACGGAAGTGAAGACAACACTTCGATACATGTACGAATAAAGTCTGTGACTTTGTTTTGAGGAGCGTACTCTGCCATATACACTCCGCCGCCGACGCCAAGCGGTACTGTAATCAGCATCGTAATAAACAAAATATAAAACGAGTTAAACAGCTGATCCCTGATGCCGCCGCCAGAGCCAATCGCACTTGAGCGGGTTGTCAAAAAGTCGAAATTTAATTCTTTTGCACCGTTGAAAATGATATAAGAAAACAAACCAACGAGAATCGCCGTAATAATGGCAGCACATAATCCAAATATAAATGTGGCAAAACGATCGGTCATTTTGCTATTCATTAAATCTTCCTCCTAGACGACAAGTATCTGATAATGAGTATGAACATAAATGATACAACTAGAAGGACAAGTCCCATTGACCAAAGTGTATTGTTCTCAACACTTCCATACGTTGTGTGACCCATGTTTAACGTAATAATGGTTGTTAATGTACCAGCTGTATCCATAATGCTCTCTGGTAAATTACGCGTGTTTCCAATGACCATCTGTACAGCAAGGGCTTCTCCAAATGCTCTAGCCATGCCAAGAACGACCGCTGTCATTAATGTTGGCAGAGCTGCTGGGACAAGCACACGTCTAATCGTTTGCCATCTTGTTGCGCCTAATGCGTACGATCCCTCACGTAAACTTTTTGGTAGTGAACCCATTGCATCAGTCGCAATGGATGTAACGGTTGGCAGGATCATAATAGACAGGACAATCGTTCCTGCTAGCACGCTATGCCCTGAGCCGCTTGACTTGAAGTGTCCGATAAACGGCACCAATACTGTAAGACCTATGAATCCGTAAACAACGGATGGAATCCCTACAAGCAATTCAATGACTGGCTGGAGGATTTTACGTCCCCAAGCAGGTGCAATTTCTGTCATAAAGATTGCGCCTGCGATGCCTAGTGGCGCTGCAATGAGTGCCGATAGGAGCGTGACGGCGATTGATCCGAAGATAAAAGGAAATGCGCCGTACTGCGGGTTTTCTGCTGTTGGGTTCCAATTGATACTGGTTAAGAACTCAATTGGGCTTACACCATTTACAATGAAAGATTGTAAACCCTTAATGCCAAGGAAGATGGTGATGGCGATTGATACAGCAATCATTAAGAATGCGCAAAATCTCACCAAAATACTTCCTCTTACTTCATCCATTTGCCTATTTTTCTTCGAGCTGATCAGTCGATCGCTCGCTTCTGTATGTTCTATCTGCTTCATCTTTTTCTACACTCCTATGAATGTCATAAAAGGAAAAGTGAAAAGCTCCACTTTTCCTTCATCAGCAATTCAAGACCTCTTACTTATCTGTTTGTTTGCCTGTTGCGTCTCTTTCTACTTTCATATTAGCAACTGAGATGTAGCCTTGGTCTTTGACGATTTCTTTTTGTACTTCATCACTCATGAGGTAATCTAAGAATTGTTTTGCTAGACCATCTGGCTCACCTTTTGTATAAGAATGCTCGTAAGCCCAAATTGTATATTTACCGCTTTCTACATTGCTTTCTTCCGGTTTCACACCATCAATGCTAAGCGGTGTAATTTTGTCATCTGTTAAATAAGAGAATGCTAGGTATCCAATCGCACCTGGCGTTTCTGCAATCAGTTTTTTCACTGTGTTTGAAGAATCTTCTGTGATTCCTTCTGCAGGTGTTGCACCATCAAGTGCATATTTCACAAATGTTGCACGAGTTCCTGAAGAGTCAGGTCTGTTCACAAGAGTGATTTTTTGGTCTTTCCCGCCAAGCTCTTTCCAGTTTTTGATTTTACCAGTGAAGATTTTTTTCAATTCGTCCTTTGTGATGTCTTTGACACCCACTTCAGGGTTTACAGCTGCGGCCATTCCAACAACTGCTACTTTGTGGTCTGTTAAAGCTTTTGCGTCGATTCCGTCTTTCTCTTCTGCGAATACATCTGAGTTACCAATTTGTACAGATCCTTCTGACACTTGAGAAAGTCCTGTTCCTGAACCGCCGGCTTGTACTTGAATATCGGCTTTTGGATGTTTATCCATGAATTTTTCTGCTGCCGCAAGAACTAAAGGCTGCATCGCAGATGATCCTGAGATGGTAATGGAACCTGATGCCTCATCTTTGTTTGAAGCATTTCCTTTACTGTCTTTTGAATCTCCGCTTGAGCTGCTGTTTCCGCATGCTGTGATGAATGCTAACAATGCGATAGTAAGGAAAGTAAGCAGCCATAATTTGTTCTTTTTCATTTCAAGAATACCCCCTGAATAATTTGTCCTACGAGTAATACATTAAAGGTTCTTTATTAATTTCGTTTAAATGGAATGTTAAGGTTTTGTAAATGTCGAAGTTTTGTAGAGATCTTGCGATGTTTTTTATGTATTTTGTCAATTTATCTCGAAAATTTTGAAGAAAACGTAAAAAAACGCCCACAAAAAGTGAGCGTTTTTACCTAGAAAAGGTCTAGTCATTTGTTTCTGCTTCATTTTCAATTTTATTTTTGTTCTTCGCTTGTGTATCATTGCTTTCCTGTTTTGATTTTAGCTCAAAGTATTTGTCTAATACTTGTTCACCGATATCATTTGTAATTGGATAGCGCTGATTGTAGTCTTGATACACCCATGGTACAACGACGGAAATGGCCACTTCTGGATTATCAGCAGGCGCATACGCAACAAGTGTTGTGTTATATGTTGGTGTGCCGCGTTTGCTTTTAATTGGGCCGTCATAGAATGATTGAGCGGTTCCTGTTTTGCCAGCTGGGTTATATTTTTTGTTGCCAAAGTTCGAGTAGGCCGTCCCTCTTGGGTTCTGCATGACAAGCTTGAAGCCTTGCTGAACACGCTTGATCTCATCACCTGTCATGTCTAGCTTATTCAATACGTCCGGTTTGACGGATTCTGTTACAGCACCAATGCCGCGCTGCGGATCTGGCTCTCTCACTTCTTTAACAAGCTGCGGACGTAAACGATATCCGCCATTGGCAATCGTTGAAACGTATTGCGCCATTTGCAGCGGTGTAAACGTATCATACTGTCCAATTGCATAGTCAAGCAGGAGACCAGATTGTGTAGACGTTCCCCGGTAGCCTGTCGCTTCGTTTGGCAGGTCAATCCCTGTTTTGACACCAAGACCAAATTTACTGAAATTATAACGGAATGTATCAAAAGCTTTCGGATCGATTGGGAGCGGCTGGTTCTTACGATACTCCCCTTTTCCAACGGCAATCGCTGTTTTAAACATATACACGTTAGATGAACGCTCGAGTGCCGTTAAATCATTAATGAGTCCCATATTTTGATAGGATTTCTTAGGCGGTGACTGCGCGATATACAGCGGTTCATCGTACTGGGTACTTCCAATATGAATCACGCCTGTTTTATATCCCGTCAGTACAGTGGCCCCTTTTACAGCTGAGCCCATCGCATAGGATGAAGTCATTGTTCCTAATGCGTAGTCATCAAATTTGTATTTTCCGTTTTTGTTTGAAATCTGTTTCCCCGCAACGGAGAGAACTTCTCCATTTCTAGGGTCCATCATGACAACAAACGCACGATCAAGAAGCTCTGTCCCGCCTCTTTGTTTCGCACTTCTTAAGTTCTTTTCAACGATTTTTTCTACTGCTTTTTGCAGCTGAATATCAATGGTGAGAACTAGGTCTTTCCCGCTCTTTCCTTCTGTTAGCACTTTAGAGCTTGTCACATTGCCCTCTTTATCAGTTGTACTCTGCTCTTTTTCCTTTTGGCCTTGCAGGACATCTTCATATTGATATTCTAGATAGCTTTTTCCTACACGGTCATTTCGGCTGTAGCCGAGCGATAAATAATGTTCAAGAAGTGACTGCGGAAGTCCTTCATCACTTGAGGACACGCTGCCGAGCATACTGCGAAGCAGTCCTTTATACGGATAGCTGCGTGACCAGTCTGTTGTGACATCCACACCTGGCAGCTCGTCCAAATGCTCAGAGACGTAAGCAATTTCGCTTGGCTTCACATCATCATTTTTAATGAATTGAGGCGTAAGTGCATAGCCTGCATCCATTTGTCTTTTAATCGCAAGCACTTGTAAGTCTTTTTTCGTCAGTTGATTTAATTCCTTGTCCGTGATGCGTTTCAGCTGAAGCTCATATAATTTATCATCAGCGACCTTATCGTCACCCTTTAATTCCGATTCCTTTTGAACAAGCTTTTTCGCTTCATTCGGGTGCGTTAAAATCCAGAAATCTTTTTTGTCACGATCGGTGATTTTTTTCGTACTCACATGAATCATATCCGCTAATTTTGTAGCCACTTTGAGCCGCTCTTCTTGTGAAGTCGTCGAGGTTCTCGTATATGTAATGGCATTTAGCGCTTTATTGCTGACAATCGTATTATAGTTTCGATCGTAAATTTTTCCGCGCGGAGCAGATGAGCTGACATTCACATCCTCTTGTTTTTCTGCCTGCTTTTTATAATCTTCTCCATTGACAATTTGTACAAATCCGAGTCTTACAACAACACCGGTAAAAATAATAAACGCAGCTAAAAATAGTAAATTCAGCCGAAGTGGAAGTGTTTTGCGCCCTTCCTTCACGTCTTTTTTGTTTTTCTTGTTTCTCATCACATCACCTTTTCTATCAAGAAAGAAATGGCACCCCTTTTTGTGTATAAAAGGTGCCATCATCATTTTAGCGGTTTTTCTATTATTTATCTAGAAATTTGATGTTCCATTGGTAAGAAATTTTACCTTTCTCCCTTAATAAGGTTCGTCTGAGAAACTGGCTTTTGACCGTCTGCCTCTTTCATATCAGCAGTTTTTTCTTTCAAATGAATATCTTTTACAAAGAAATAAATGAGGGTATGTCCCGCTCCAAGCACAACAAGAGATGCAGGTATCCCGAGCTCATCACCAAGTAAAGTGACAGACAGAAGAAACAACACAATGGAACAAATACGGCCAGCATTTAAAAACAGCTCCCTGACCACAATATATTCAATTCGGGCTTTCCTTGCATACCTTGCATGACCGATGACATCGTATGTTAAGGAAACATATGGAACAAGCAGAAGCGGATATCCTATCGCGATGGCTACCGCATACATGAGAAGTGATACATAGGACAAGTGAAAGACGATTAAGAACAAGGCGCCGTATAAAATCAGCCCGCCAAGCATAATGGCTTTCTTACGCCATTTTTTCTTAATCAAACGCGTAGCGAAGAAATAAGCGAAAAAGGCAACACCTGAGTTCACCAAACCAAATGTCCCGAGAGCAAGCTCACTGTTTGTTGCGATAAACACAAAGACACTGATTAAGAAGACAAAGACCCCTTCACGAAGCCCTTGAAAAAAGTGAGCTGTTGTAATCTTACGCCAATTCTCGTCGGCATGGCGTTCTTTCCATATTTGCTTGATGATAAATTTTCCTTTGGACTGCCTTCTCTTGAGGAAAAAGCTCATCACAACCGCTAATGAAAACAAAATTAGCGATAAAGTAAAAATCACTGTATAGCCCGTATCATCTGTTAATTGAGAAATGACAATACCCGCGATCAGTGGACCGATCATGCCAGCTGTAGAGGTGAGGACTCCGAGAAACCCATTAAAGAAATCTCTTGTTTCAGGCTCGGTGATCTCAAAGGTAAGTACGTTAAAAGCAAGCCAGTAAAAACCATAGCCGATCCCAAGGACACTCCCTAATAAAACAAGCCGCGCGGCCGCGTGCTCTCCTGCTATTAAGACAATTAAGTAAAAAGCGGCTAAGAAGATCACGCCGAAACGAAGGACAAACGCCCGGTCTATTTTTTTAGCAAGCCGGCCTGCGAATAAAAATGTAATGGGCTGAAGCACAACAATAGCCAGATTGTAAATCGCAAGATCTGTGAATTTCCCAGACTGTTTCCATAAATACACGTTTACAAACGTATTAGAAAGTGCAATGGCAAGTGCGTATAATCCGCCAATCGTGAGGAGGAGCATTAAATCTCTTGTAACATCCATGTCCCCGAACATTTTCTTTAATCTGCTCATATATTTCATTCTCCTTTTCTACACAATAGTCTGTCTCATCAAAAGGCAGATATGTAAAAAAAGGAGGGAAAATATAAAAAGACCTGCTTCTCTAAAGAGCAGGTCTTTTCAAATCAAATGGTTTATTTAGCTTCGCTGTAAAGGCGAGCCACTTCATCCCAGTTCACAACATTCCAGAAAGCTGAAATGTAATCAGGACGACGGTTTTGGTAGTTTAGGTAGTAAGCATGCTCCCAAACGTCAAGTCCTAGAATTGGTGTTTTTCCTTCAGTTAAAGGAGAATCTTGGTTTGGCGTGCTTGTGATTTCAAGTTTGCCATTGTTCACAACAAGCCATGCCCAACCAGAACCAAAGCGTCCTGCAGCTGCTGCAGCGAAATCAGATTTGAATTTTTCAAATCCGCCTAATTCTTTTTCGATTGCATCTGCAAGTTCACCAGTTGGTGCGCCGCCACCGTTTGGTGAAAGAAGCGTCCAGAATAATGAGTGGTTAGCATGTCCTCCGCCATTGTTACGTACAGCTGTACGTACGTTTTCAGGTACAGAGTTTAGGTTAGCCACTAGCTCTTCGATTGATTGATCTTCAAGAGCTGATACACCTTCGATTGCTTTGTTTAAGTTTGTTACATATGTGTTGTGGTGTTTTGTGTGGTGAATCGTCATTGTTTCCTTGTCGATATGTGGTTCTAATGCATCGTAAGCATATGGTAATTCTGGAAGTTTAAAAGCCATGGTTAAATTCCTCCTTAGAAATGTATGTACTGAAATGCTTCCTTAGGTCGTAAGCAAGCAATTCACCCTACTCAAAGAGTATCAAAAGAATTGGCTTGTTTCAACGTTATTGCTCATGATCTGAAACATTTCAGTGTTTATTTTGTATTTAGCCCTTTAGAAAGAGTTTTAAACGCCCTTTTTCTATTTATCGAAGGACATAAAATAAAAAGATGCCCAGCATCAGCGCTTGAATCAATCCTTTGGCAAATACACCTGATATAAATCCGATTAACGAGCCTAATCCTACTTTCACACTTGTCTTCACATCTTTTTGATGAACAAGGAGCTCTGCTATAACACTTCCGATAAATGGACCAATGATAATTCCTGCAATCGGAATCACAAAAGGACCGACTAATAACCCAATGGTGCTTCCCCAAATAGCTGCACGGCTGCCGCCAAAACGCTTGACCCCAATCAGGTTCGAGACATAATCTGCCGCAAATAATACCGCGGTAAATACGGCTTGAATGAGCCAAAACGTCAGTGTCAGCGGCTCGAAGCTGAAAAAGAAACCATATAGAATAAATCCGAGAACCATAAAAACCACACTAGGGATAATTGGATAAACAAGTCCAACAAATGCAATGATAAATGCACAAATGATCAGAATCCAATACAGCACGTCCAAGTCACAGCCGCCTCCTTTTTATTTGCTGTATACATTATGCCTCATTCCCTCTATCTTAACCAGCAATGAAGGCCATACTTGTACTTGTTAGATAGACATTGATACAATATGAGAAATAGAAAAGAATGTAGGAAGTGAATTGATTGAACGTATTTAAACTATTGTTAAAAGGCATTTATTCACCAAAAGATATTGCGAAAGCACGGTTTACAGGGATTGGCAAAGCGATTTTATTCATTTTTATCCTTTCGATCATCGCAGCAGTTCCGCAGGGCTATCATATGAGTCAAGAGATCTCGAATGCGATGTCAGGATTTCAGCATGTGATCAAAAAAGATTTACCTGATTTCTCAATCGAAAAAGGAAAGCTTCAAGCGGATCAAAGTGAACCGATAGAAAAAGAAGAAAACGGCATTACGATCATTTTTGATCCTGCTGAAAAAATAAAAGCAAGTGAGCTTGAATCAAAGCAAACGGCCATCGCATTATTAAAAGAAAAAGCTGTGATTGCTATTGATGGGCAAATGACAGATATCCCGTATCAGCTGCTTGGTGGGACGCTGACAAAAGACGAACTTGCCCGCGTCACAAATCAGAATCAAGCGATTATTATCCCAGTCATCTGTGTGCTGCTATATCTATCAACTGCGGCTCTCATGTTCATTAGCGCAACTTTCCTTGCGATGCTTGGTACATTTATTAAACGCATGCAGCAAAAAGAGCTGTCCTTCCAAATGCTATGGAAGCTCTCTGCTTACTCACTCACATTAACAACAGTCTTTTTCGCCATCATGAGTGCATTAAACACGCCTGTTGCGAATTCATTTTTATTAAATTGGGTCATTAACTTTATCTTTTTATACCTTGTTGTAAAGGAAATACCCGCTAAACATAAACCACTTGTCAAAAATTAATTTAGTATATGAAAGCTCCCCCAACTTGGAGGAGCTTTTTATGTATGTGCATTCTCTATGATTCATCCGGATGAATGATCGCAAACAAATAATGATCTTCCCACACGCCATTAATCTTTACTTTTTTACGATTGAGTCCCTCATTTTCAAAACCTGTCTTTTCAAGCACACGAATGGAACCTATATTACTCGGCTTTACTCCAGCTTCAATACGATGCAGGTGCAGCTCATCAAAGGCATAATCGATGATTAAACGAATGGCTTCTGTCATATACCCTTTCCCGCCATGCTTTTCATCAAGTACATACCCCAGCCAAGCTCCTTCTACCGGGCCTCTTACGACAGAATTTAATGAGATTGTCCCAATTAAGGCATCTGTTTCATTTAAGAAAATACCGTGCATGTAGGCTTCATCCTGTACGCATCTTTCCACACTGCGCTGAATTCGTTCAATTTGACGAGATAACGTGAAAAAATCATCTTTGACCAAAGGTGTAAATTGCTGAAAATAGGAGCGATTCTCAAGTTCAAGTACGAGTAGTGATTGTGCATCTTCTTCTGTTAGCGCTCTCACATATATATGCTGACTGATTTTCTTCATAAACTCTCCCCCCTGCTTTTATTTTATCATAATCGTGATAGAAGCTTGAAAAAGCACCGCCGAGCGTAAATTCAATACAAGACACACTAGAACGAACTAGAACCTCCCTTTCCAGCTTTTTTCCTCATATTGGTTCTATCATTTCGGGACACGCATAGACTGAAGTAAACTCTTAAAAGCGGTGAGTGAAATGCGGCGTATTATTTTTTTGCTAATCAGTTTGTTTGTCCTCTTTATTATCTTTTTTGATTTAAAAAATGGCACCATTCCCGTTGAAGAAGGTCCAGCTGTCCCTGCAAATGCCTTTCAAACACCTGAGAAAAAAGCATATAAGAACGTCACAGTGAAACAAGGTGAAACCGTCGTCTCTATCGTCCATACAAGTAAGCCTCTTGATGAAGTCATTGAAGATTTTGAAGAGCTGAATCAAGGCGTCAAAGCAAACGAAATTCGGGCAGGTAGCACATATAAGTTTCCGGTATATAAGAGATAAAACGTTAATTCCTTGTCATTCATACAAAGAGACTGTTACAATATGAACTGTAAAACAAGACGTACATGGCAAAGAATTGCTTGTACACTAAGGAGCGATTGACAAGTGAGTGAAGTCACACATCGTACTAAAACACGTCCCGTCAAAGTGGGACCTTTAACTATAGGTGGAAATAATGAGGTTGTCATTCAAAGTATGGCAACAACCAAAACACATGATGTCGAAGCGACAGTAGCTGAAATTAAGCGTCTTGAAGAAGCTGGCTGTCAAATCGTGCGTGTCGCATGCCCAGACGAGCGTGCAGCAAATGCGATTGCAGACATAAAAAAACAGATCAACATCCCGCTAGTTGTCGATATTCATTTTGACTACAAGCTTGCACTGAAAGCGATTGAAGCAGGTGCAGACAAAATTCGAATCAACCCAGGAAACATCGGAAGACGAGAAAAAGTCGAAGCGGTTGTGAAAGCAGCAAAAGAAAAAGGCATTCCAATCCGTATTGGGGTAAACGCTGGTTCATTAGAGAAAAAAATTCTTGATAAATACGGCTACCCAACAGCAGATGGTATGGTCGAAAGTGCACTGCACCACATTAAAATTCTTGAAGATCTAGATTTTCATGATATCATCGTCAGCATGAAAGCATCTGATGTCAACCTAGCGATTGAGGCGTACGAAAAAGCTGCAAAAGCATTTGACTACCCTCTTCACCTTGGAATTACAGAATCAGGTACATTATTTGCAGGTACGGTTAAAAGTGCAGCTGGTCTCGGCGCTATCTTGAATATGGGGATTGGGAATACACTCCGCATCTCATTAAGTGCTGATCCAGTTGAGGAAGTAAAAGTAGCACGTGAACTGTTGAAATCATTTGGTCTTGCAGCAAATGCAGCCACACTGATCTCTTGCCCAACTTGTGGACGAATTGAAATTGACCTCATTAGCATTGCAAATGAAGTCGAAGAATATATCTCCACGATTAAAGCACCGATTAAAGTAGCTGTTCTTGGCTGTGCTGTAAACGGTCCAGGTGAAGCGCGTGAAGCTGATATCGGAATTGCCGGAGCTAGAGGAGAAGGCCTATTGTTCCGTAAAGGTGAAATTGTTCGTAAAGTGCCAGAAGAAACAATGGTCGAAGAACTGAAAAAAGAAATCGATAAAATTGCTGAAGAGCATTATGCAAAAATGGAAGCTGAAAAAGCAAAAGCCAACGCATAACAAAAAACGCCTGACGTCACTGTCAGGCGTTTTTCTGTTCTTGTTAAAAGAACGGGGTGATAAATATGCCAAGGATGACGGAAACAATTCCGATCCCGATTGACCATGCGCCAAGCGCATGTGCTCCTTTTCTTCTTGCAATATAACCAACGACGATTGCCGCTACTCCTAATAGCACCGGCAAGACAAATAACGAGATAATCGCAATCGCGAGTGCTGTATAGCCTATCCCCTTACTGCCTGAATCGTCACCTACTTGGTCACGTTCTCGTCTGTCTACTCGATCTCTTGAAGCCTGATATGGCTCTGCAATTTCAGCAGCTGTTTCCTCTAGATAGCCATCATCATTACTAAAGTGTGTGTCGATTTCACGATCATTTCTTCTGAAATCTTCGTCTCTTTCCATGATCAATTCCCCCTTTTGGTTAATAGAAAGGAGCTTTTTTAGTATGAGCAAAAATGTCTGTTTCATGTTTGCTAAAACTTGCTGGAATTGTGAATTGATTATGTTACACTTTAAGAGTATAAAAATGAGGAGTGTGGGCATGTTACGTTTAGGAATTGATATAGATGGCACAGTGACGGCGCAGGACACCTTTGTTCCCTATTTAAATGAGTCGTTCCAATGTGCCATGACACTAGATGATATGACAGAATATGATTTGACGAAGCTTTTAAATATTTCTCAAGAAGAGTTTTGGGGCTGGATGAATCAGCATGAGCCTCTTATATATAAACAGGCAAAGCCTGCTAAGGACGCAAAAGAGATGCTTGATCAAATGAAACATCAACACAGGCTGATCTATATTACAGCGAGAAGGCAGCATCATGCGGATATCACCTACGAGTGGTTTCACAAACATCACGTACACTATGATGACATTGAGCTGGTTGGCGGTCATCATAAGCTCGAAGCTGTTCAAAAGCACAAAATTGATGTGTTTTTCGAGGATCATCATGGAAATGCCACAATGATTGCAAAAGAGGCTGACATCCCGGTTATTCTTTTTAACTCCCCATATAATCAAATGCCCATTGACGACAGGATTATACGTGTCAACAACTGGCAGGAAGCATCTCAATGGATTAAACAATACGAGCAGCGTTTGGAAACTGCTTATTAATACAGAAAAGCCGATACTCTAATGTATCGGCTTTTTTGATGGAGCAAGCTTCCCTTCTGTCATGAGGAAATGGTACAGCGCTCCCTTCATGCCTGCCTGATTCAAGTAATAGCACGTTTCCATCTTCACTTGAATGTTTTTCCACGCAGGCAGAGTATGTAAATGTTTCTCAATGTTTGATAGCAAATCTGGTCTTGCACTTACACCGCCACCAATGAGGATTTTCTCAGGATTAAGGACAGTTGCTACATTGTAAATACCAATGGCGATTCGCTTGTACCACTGATCCACTAGCTTTTCAATGGACGGATCATGCTTTGCCTTTTCAAAAATGGCTTGACCGTCTATTTGCGTGCTTTGAGGAATTCCTTGCTTTTCTTTATAGCTGCGAATTAAACCAGCTGTTGAAGCACTGCTGTTGAGTGTTGTAAATTGTCCATTGTCTGTCTCTGTCAGCATCATGCCAAATTCACCGCCGCGGAAGGAAGCCCCGCGTACAAGCTGACCGCCAGCGAAAATACCACCGCCAACACCTGTGCCAAGCGTCATACAAATAAAACTGTCACACTCTTTCGCATGGCCACTGTATTTTTCTGCAAGAGCTGCACAGTTCGCATCATTTTCAACTTCAACACGAAGAGAGGTTTTCTCTTCTAAAAGAGTTTTTACATTTTGACCATTTAAGGCAATGATGGCTCCTGCAAATTCTGTATAACCTGTTTCACTGTCCACAAAGCCCGGAAGACTAATGGCGATTCCGCTGACATCTGACGTTCTCTGATATTGTTTGACCACATCCGCCATCGCTTCTAAAAACGGTTCAAGCTGACGGCAATTCGTTTCATAGTCACCGCTCGTGACCAGCCCCCCATCCCGATCCATTAATCCATGTTTTGTTCTCGTCCCGCCTACATCAAACACGACATAATACGCCACTTTTGACCCTCCCTTTACTCCAAAAGACACAAATTTCTTCAGTACCTTGTTCTCATTTTAATGAAACAGCCGCCCTTTGTAAAACGTTTTCAAAAAGACAAGAGAAAAAGCCAGCTCTGCGGCTGGCTGTTTTATGAGTGAACTTCCTTCGGTTCGCAGGAAGGACACGTTCCGTATATTTCGAATTTATGTCCGCTAATGTGATAATCCTCTAGATCGGCGTCTAACTTGTCCATAGGGCAGGCATCGATCTCCTTTGTTTTACCGCATGTCAGACAAATAAAATGATGGTGGTGATGAGAAAAGGAACATTTAAAACGAAAAAGCTTCTCACCTGACAATTCCGTTGTTTCTAATATACCTAAGTCTTCATATAGCGACAGGTTTCGGTAAATCGTATCAAAGCTAAGACCCGGGTAGTCTTCACTTAGTGCCGTCAGCACATTTTTAGCAGTCAAATATTTATCAGAATCAGAAAACAGTTGAAGCATGTCTTCACGTTTGCTTGTATACTTGTAGCCTTTTTCCTTTAATAAATCAAGCGCTTCTTGTACGTTCATGATGATTCCCCCTTTTGAATTTTCCAATAAAAATACATCCGATTAAAATCAAAATGGACAGCATCACAATGGTTCCGCCTGGCGCTAAATCTAGATAATAGCTTAAGATCAATCCCGCCAATACAGACAATTCACCGAACAAGATCGAAAGGAAAATCGCCTGTTTGAACCCTTTAGCAATGCGGATACTTGCCGCAACAGGAAGTGTCATGAGCGCAGAGACAAGTAGTGTACCTACGATACGCATCGATGCCGCAATGACAAGTGCGACAACTAAGATAAAAATAAAATGAATCCATTTCGCTGAAATACCAGAAGCCTTTGCATGCTCTTCATCAAAAGAAAGTAAAAATAATTCTTTATATAAAAGCACGACAACTAACACCACAACGAGTGAGATCCCAACAACAATCCAAAGATCTAATCTCGACACCGCACTGACACTTCCGAACAAATAACTAAACAAATCTGTATTAAAGCCATTCGCTAGTGAAATGAAGATGACGGAAATCCCGATACCGCCTGATAAAATAATAGGTATCGCCAGCTCCTGATAATGCTTATACACAGAGCGCAGGCGTTCAATAAATAACGAACCGGCAACAGAAAACGCCATCCCTAAGTACAGCGGGCTTACCCCTGTCAAGAGGCCAAACTTTTTATCAAGAAATAAACTAGCTGCAATACCGGCAAGTGATACGTGACTGAGGGCGTCTGCAATCAGCGAGAGCCTTCTCACGACGATAAATACACCAAGCAAGGGCGCAATAAAACCGATCAGCATTCCTGCGATAAACGCATTTTGTAAAAATTCATAATGAAAAAATGGAAATAGCATTATTCATGTCCCCCATGATGGTGATGATCGTGATGAATCACTTGAATGTCATGTCCGTAAAATTGAGATAACGCCTGATCATCCATTGAATCAAACGTTGCTGCATCTCCGTGGAAATGAAGTGTCTGATTTAAACAAGCCACATGGGTGACTTTATCAGAAACGGTGCCCACGTCGTGTGTGACGAGAATTAAAGACATTCCTTTTTCTTTGTTTAATGTTTCGAGCAGCTGATAAAAGCCTTCTACTGTCCGCTGGTCTACCCCAACCGTCGGTTCATCTAAAATGAGCAGCTTCGGCTGACTGACGAGCGCACGTGCAATAAAGGCACGCTGCTGCTGACCGCCTGAAAGTTCCCCGATGTTTTGGTGCTTTAAATCTTGTATCCCAACTGAACGAATGGCTTCCTCAACTTGCCATTTGTCCTGCTTGCTCATTCGTTTGAATAAACCTATTTTCGCCGTCAATCCACTTGCGACGACTTCGTAAACAGAAGCAGGGAAACCTGTATTAAAACTATTCGCCTTTTGAGAAACAAATCCAATTTGATCCCAGTCTCTAAATTTTGAAGCAGGCGTGCCAAATAGCTTTAATTCACCTTGCTGTGGTTTAATGAGCCCAAGCAGGCACTTTAATAAGGTTGTTTTACCAGATCCATTCGGTCCAACAAGTGCTAGAAAATTTCCTTCCTCGACTGTTAAATGAATGTGATCTATGACATTTCGCTGTCCATACGAGTACGAAATGTCCTTCATTTCAATAATTGGCTTTGCCATGAATCTTTCCACCTTTAATCAATATAAAAAGAATGATTACGATTTATACAACAAAAAGAAAATGGCTTTTGCCATTTTCTCTGTCCATACATACATTTCATTATATAAAAGAAAGATTAAAAAGTAAAATAAAAGCTAATGAATGGCTGTTTTGAACTTACCGCCTTTTGTTTCATGCGTATCCATAATCGTAATAAATGCTTGACTATCAATTTCAAATACAATGGATTTTAGCTTTGTGATTTCAAGTCTTGTGACAACGGCGTAGATGACATCTTTTTCTTCATCTGTATAACCGCCTTTCCCTCTCAGCTTTGTCGTTCCCCTGCCAAGTCGATGAAGAATCGCATCTGAAATTTCATCATAATAATCTGACACGATAATGACAGCTTTTGTTTCATCAAGCCCTTGAATGACAGCATCAATTGTTTTCATTGCCAAATAATATGTCATAACAGAATACATAGCCTGCTCTGGTCCGAAGACAAAGCCTGCCCAAATAAAAATGAACACATTGACGATCATGACAAACTCACCGACGGAGAATGGAATTTTTTTCGTTAGCAGAATGCCTAAAATCTCTGTTCCATCCATTGAGCCTCCATTTCGAATGACAAGTCCCACACCAAAACCAAGTAATAGCCCGCCAAATACAGTGGCTAAGATTGGCTGATTTGTAAATGCCTCTACATGATGAAGTGAAGATTCAATCACGGCTAAGCTGACAATCCCAATTACTGTGGAAACCAGAAAGGTTTTGCCAATATGTTTGTATCCTGATATCATAAATGGAATATTCAAAATGACAACAATCGTCGCAAAATTGATGAATGGGTTATCTGTAAAGAGATAATCCAAAATAAGCGAAATGCCGATGATGCCTCCATCGATAATATTGTTTGGCACTAAAAATAATTCAATGCTGACTGCTGCGCATGTAGCTCCTACTAGAATCAGGAAAATTCTAAATATAAAATGAGGCACTGATTCCTTTCTATGCTGTTTACTATTTGCCATACGTTCTCCCCTCTACACAACTTAAATTTTCAATGAACATTTTATTCACTTTACTATTTTATCATTTCACAGGGTAAAATAAAATTTTTTGCACATTTTCCGTTTTCGCCCATACATTGTTACAGAGGGGAGGAATGGAATTGATTTTAATTCAAAAAATTGTCCTGCAACGGCTCAATCAGATCACAGCAAATGATCTGTTAAGGTATGCGAAGCAGTATGGTGTCAGTTTAACGTCAAACCAAGCTGCTGAGGTGGCCAAACTCATGAATGGGAAGAACATCAATATTTTTAATGATGCAGAGCGGAGCCGGCTTCTTAAGCAAGTAGAAGCGATTACATCTAAACACACAGCTCAAACTGTCAATGATCTGTTTAATCAGTTTACAAGTTAAACAAAAAAGGGCCGCATTTAGCGGCACCTCATGATGTTATATGCTTTTTTACTGATTCTTAATTTTATCTAGTAAGCCTTCGTCAAATTGCTTTTCTTTTAGCATTGCAATTTCGAATTTGTAAGGTGGCTTTTTGTTCTTTTTATCTTCACCTACATAAGGCGTTTCTAAGATTTTTGGTACATCTTGAAGCTGCGGATGATGCACAATATTGTTCAGTGCATCGAAGCCAATTTCACCAAAGCCGATATTTTCATGTCGGTCTTTTCTTGCGCCTTGTACGTTTTTACTGTCATTAATATGAAGAACCTTGATTCGGTCAATACCGACGATTCGATCAAATTCTTCTAACACCCCATCAAAGTCAGTCACAATCGGATAACCAGCATCGTGTGTGTGACACGTATCAAAGCAGACAGAAAGTGCTTCGTTATGTGTCACTCCGTCGATAATTTGGGCAAGCTCTTCAAAGCTTCTTCCGCACTCTGATCCTTTGCCAGCCATTGTTTCAAGTGCAATTTGAACCTTTTGCCCTTTTACGATGACTTCGTTTAAACCTTCAATGATTTTTTGGATTCCTGCTTCTGGTCCTGCTCCGACATGTGCACCTGGGTGGAGAACAATCTGCCTCGCACCTAGCGCTTCTGTACGTTCAATCTCAGAGCGAAGGAAGTCCACACCAAGCTCAAAGGTCGCTGGATTGACGGTGTTCCCAATATTAATAATATATGGTGCATGCACGACGATATCTGTCATACCATGCTCTTTCATATGCGCTTGTCCAGCTTCAATATTGAGGTCTTCAATTTTTTTACGGCGCGTATTTTGCGGTGCACCTGTATAAATCATAAACGTATTCGAACCATAAGAGGCAGCTTCTTGACTCGCTGCAAGAAGCATATGTTTTCCGCTCATGGATACATGTGAACCAATCTTCAACAATGTTTCCCCCTACTTTCCATTACGCTTTGACTTTCTACGTTCCTGTCTTTTGATTTTGTCCATCTCACGTGTCATTTTCTTTTTATATCCAGGTTTGACGGCTTTCGGTTTTCTCACAAGACGCTTTGCTTTTTCTTCAATTTCATTAGGTGCTTTTTTACGTCTTTGACGCTTCAAGCGGTCATCTGCATCTCGCCATTCGCCATGAACAATGGTTTTGTTTTCAAACACAACGCCCATTTTCTCAATTTGAATGAGTGCATCCTCATCAGCAAGCTCATAAATAGTCATCGCAATTCCAGATGAACCAGCTCGAGCCGTTCGACCAACACGGTGAACATAAAAATCAAGATCAGATGGAAGCTCATAGTTGATCACATGGCTGACACCTTTAATATCAATTCCGCGGGCTGCAAGGTCAGATGCCACAATATAAGTGAACTCTAAATCATCAATTTGTTTCATCACTTTTTTACGTTCGCGCGGCGTTAATCCGCCATGAAGCACTCCAACTTTCATTCCTTTTTCTTGTAGGAATGATGCGATTTCATCAACGGTTGTTTTTGTATTGGCAAAAATGATGCCTAAATAAGGCTGTACATTCGTCACCATTTCATGGAGCAATTTTAGCTTGTCGCGCTGTTTAGATGGGACTAAAATATGCTGGATGTTTTCAGCTGTAATCCGTTTTGGTTCAACATGGGCATATTTTGGATTGTCCATATATTTTTTCAGGAATGGCTTTAGTTTTTCTGGAATCGTTGCTGAGAACACAAGCATTTGCAGCTGCTCTGGCATTTGTGAACCAATACGGTCCACATCTTCTAAAAAGCCCATATCCAGCATTAAATCCGCTTCATCAATGACAAGAGATGTCGCTTTGTAAACGTTCAGCGCCTGCTCATGAATGAGGTCCGCAATACGTCCAGGTGTGCCGACAACCAAATGCGGCTGGTTTTTTAGCTTTTGAATGGATTTCTGCTTGTCCGTTCCGCCAATGTAAAGCTTTGCTTTAATTTCTTCTTCTGGAGAGGCCTTCTTTAAGATCGTTTGGGCTTCTTTGAAAATTTGATTGGCTAATTCTCTTGTAGGTGCAGTAATCACGACTTGTACGTGCTCTTTGCTTGGATCAATTGAATGAATAAGCGGCAATAAGTACGCGTGGGTTTTCCCTGTTCCTGTTTGTGATTGACCAATCACGCTTTCTCCTTTTAACACAGCAGGGATAATTCTTTTTTGAATATCAGTTGGCTCATAAAAGCCCAGTTCATGAATAGCATCTATTATAAAAGACTTTAATTCATATGTCGTAAATTTTGTTTCGTTCATGTTTTCACTCCTTAAGGCAATGCCTTTTTGCTCATCTCCTCATTATAGCTGATTTTCAGCAAAAAAACCATGTCCGCTTTTCTTATAGGAAACCAATTGATGCTTCCTTGCATAACCTATGATTAGAAAGA
This sequence comes from Bacillus sp. FSL W8-0920, assembly GCF_038593215.1. Taxonomy (NCBI): domain Bacteria; kingdom Bacillati; phylum Bacillota; class Bacilli; order Caryophanales; family Bacillaceae; genus Bacillus; species Bacillus sp. FSL W8-0920. The sequence continues at coordinate 2,316,186 of NZ_CP151974.1, forward strand.
GAATGCAGTAAGGGAGGTACAAGTATGTTAGGGCAAAGGCCTATGGGCGATTTTCAGCCGCACCGTCCCTCACGCCGGCATCTTGGAAATGGCGGACAGCCCGGAATTTTTCAAAGGAGGCAACAGGCTCCTATCGAACAGCCTTTTCAAGGGCAAGGCAATCAATTTCAGCAAATGATGCCTCGCTCCCCGTCTGTACAGGGAGGCGGTGTACGCGGAATGGGCGGAATTCCAGGAGGCGAAAGCCGTGCACTAGGCGGCGGAGCAGGAATGAAAGGCTTGCTCTCTAAATTTCTTCCTGGCGCAGGGGGAGCAGGGGTTTCTGGAGGTGGTGCGGGATTACAAGGAATCCAGAGCTTCGCAAATCCTGCAACCCTCTCAAGCATGTTGGGAAATGTTCAAAAGGTGCTCGGAATGGCGCAGCAATTTACGCCAATGATTCAGCAATACGGTCCTTTAGTCAGAAATTTGCCTGCGATGATTAAGCTGTACAGCCAGCTTGGCAGTGCAGATGATGATGAAACAAGTACAGATGAAGAACCTAAAGAAATCGGCGAGGAAACAGAAGTGCAAAAAGAGGTTGCATCAGGAGATGATGAAATAGAAGAAAACGAAGAACCAGAGGACATCCTCGTCAAAAAAGCAGCTCCTCACACATCACCTGCTCCTGAAGCAAAACCGAAAAAAAGACCTGGCAGCTCTGTTCCAAAACTATATGTCTAGTGATCTTTTAACGGCGAAGTGTCCCCTGCGTATAACAATCTTTGATATATACGCTTACTTTGGCTATAATGGAAGCTAGAGAATGATAAAAAGCCGTTTTTCCACGGCTTTTTATATTGTTCTTCTCTAGCAGCACTTCCCTACAGGAGGACGAATAAATGAATGTAATTAAAATTTCGCCGCGTGGCTATTGCTATGGCGTTGTAGATGCAATGGTCATTGCTAAAAATGCCGCACTTGATAAAAACTTGCCACGCCCAATTTATATATTAGGTATGATTGTGCACAACAAACACGTGACAGATGCCTTCGAAGAAGATGGGATCTACACACTGGACGGCCCAAACCGCTTGGACATTTTAAAGCAGGTTGAAAGCGGAACAGTTATTTTCACTGCTCACGGCGTTTCACCTGAGGTTCGTCAAATTGCAGAAGAAAAAGGTCTTGTCGCCATTGATGCAACCTGTCCCGATGTAACGAAAACACATGAACTCATTTCAGAGAAAACAGCCGATGGGTATGACATTATTTATATCGGAAAAAAAGGTCATCCTGAGCCAGAGGGAGCTGTCGGAGTAGCCCCTGACAAGGTGCATCTTGTCGAATCAGAAGCGGACATTGAGGCGCTCGATTTAACATCAGATAAATTGCTTATCACCAATCAGACAACGATGTCTCAGTGGGATGTCCACGATCTGATGGAGCTCATAAAAGAGAAATATCCTCACGTCGAGTACCATCAAGAAATTTGTCTTGCGACACAAGTACGTCAGGAAGCTGTATCTCAGCAAGCTGGCCAAGCCGATCTTACCATTGTTGTCGGCGATCCAAAAAGTAATAACTCCAACCGTCTGGCACAAGTGTCAATGGAGATTGCTGGAACGCAGGCTTACCGTATTGGTGACCTAAGTGAGCTCAAGCTGGAGTGGCTGCAAGGCGTAAATACCGTTGCCATTACTGCTGGCGCTTCTACACCAACGCCTATTACAAAAGAAGTGATCCGTTTCTTAGAAAACTACGAGCCGGATGATGAATCAACTTGGAAGATTGAACGATCGGTTCCTCTTTCGAAAATACTACCGCGCGTGAAAACAAAGAAATAAATAAACGTCAGAGCTTCTATGCTCTGACGTTTTTTGTTTACATAAATTGAAATGGATTTGTGTTTGATTCAGAAACAAAGAGCTGTACATCATACTTTTTCTCTGAACATAGCGATTGAAGCTTCGCCTTTACGCCCTCTTTCATCATCTTTTCTGCATAATGCCCTGGGTCCACTACGTTCAGCCCGAGCATCATGGCATCATGGGCGACATGGAAATAAAGGTCCCCTGTCACATACACATCAGCACCCATTCTTTTTGCTTGATGAATGTATTTATTTCCGTCTCCGCCAAGCACAGCTACTTTTTTCACAACAGCGTCCTGATCACCTACAAAGCGAGCACCATTTACATCCAGCTTTGTCTTCACAAATCGCGCGAAGTCTCCAAGGGTCATAGGCTCTCTTAGCTCCCCTATACGGCCAAGCCCTTTTTGAATAGGAGGAAGGTCTGTCGTGTGTACACTATAAGCGACTTCTTCATAAGGATGTGCTTTGATCATTTCACGAATGACTTGTTTTTCAATACTTGCCGGGAAAATGGTTTCAATCCGTACTTCTTTAACAAATTCCAATTGACCGGTCTCACCAATGAACGGGTCCGCATCTTCTGATGGCAAAAAGCTGCCTGTCCCTTCATTTGAAAACGCACAATGGCTGTAGTTGCCAATATGGCCGGCGCCCGCATTTCCTAAAGCTGTCCGGATGGCTTCTTCAAATTCCTGCGGGACATAGAGGGCAAGCTGTTTGATTTGATCTTCATATGTCGGGACTAACACACTTGTTTCTTCAAGCTCTAAAGCCTCCGCAAGCAAGTCATTGACTCCTCCATCAGCCACATCTAAATTCGTATGTGCCACATATACTGCAATATCATGTTTGATGCATTTCTCAATGATTCGTCCAGCTGGCTGATCTGTCGCTACATGTTTTAACGGACGGAAGATCGGCGGATGGTGAGCAATCATGAGATCCACATTTTTTTCGATCGCCTCATCTACCACATTCTCTAGTACATCTAAGGTGATCATGACATTGTTTACCTTTTTATTTAACGTCCCAATCTGGAGACCGATTTTGTCTCCTTCCATGGCATATGCCTTTGGTGAAAATTGTTCAAATAATTGGATGATTTCATGTCCGTTTACTGTTTTAGCCAACAGTCAAAACCTCCTTTAGAATCTTTATTTTTACATGCAGCTCTTCAAGACGCTCCTTGTTCTCTTCTGTTCGCGCTGCCTGCTGAATTTGACTTTCTATCTTCTCCATATGCTGGAGCTCTTGCATCCACTTGCGCCGGAAGACGTCATTTTGCTCTTTCGCAAGAAACGGACCAACTAGCATGCCTGTTTCAATTGACATCCCTTCATAGGCTTTATCTTTGTCGCCTTTTTCGGCGATGATGATTTCGTATATTTTGCCATCCTCTTCTAAAATGACTTCACCCATCAATTCATACCCCTCTTGATAGAGCCATAAACGAATGTGGTGAGCATGGATATTCGGCTGAAGAATAAGCCTTTCATGGCCTGTGAGCTTATGCTTGCCGTCATGTAAAATGCTTGCGATGAGTGCTCCGCCCATACCTGCAATCGTTACAGCATTCACTTCGCCCTTTTCAATGACTTCAAGACCATTACCTTTTCTGACCGAGATCTGGTCATCTAATTCAAGTCTATGTACTTGCTGCTTCGCCGATTGAAGCGGTCCTTCTGTAATTTCACCAGCAACCGCTTTTACTGCTTTTTGATGCAGGATTGCATAGCACGGCAAATAGGCATGATCTGAGCCGATATCAGCAAAGACAGCCTCATGTGGTAAAAAGTCTGCGACTCTTTTTAATCGTTTTGATAAATTCATTTCATTCATACGTATCACTACTTTTCTTTAATGTTCATACTTGTCTATCTTATATAAATTATGGACTTTTTAAAAGTCGTTTTCAAATGAAAAAAGCTCTTCTGATCAAAAAGAGCTTTTTGCGTAACATTATTTAATTTTGGATACCCATTCTGACATTTCATCGAGCTTTTCATTCGGGATTAGCCCGCCTGGCATCCCGTTGCCGCCTTCTTGAATTTTCTTCTTAATGTCTGCTACTTCAAGCTTGTCTCCAACACCTTTTAATGCAGGACCAGCACCGCCTTCATAGTTTTCCCCGTGACAACTCAGACAGTTTTGCTTATACAATTCTTCCGGCGTCGCATTCGCTGTTTCTTCTTGCTTTTGCTCCTCGCCTCCAGAGGCGATTTTGTCTTCATCTTTCAGCCCCTTCATTGATAAGAAAAAAGTGAGTCCAATACCTAAAATGGCAATCAATAAAAATGGTATAAGTGGATTCCGTTTCATTTCTTTCATCCTCCCCTTTGTGAAAACCCCTTTAAGACTATACAAACAATTCTAATTCTACTTTAATTTTACAAAAAGTAAACGAATTATGATACAAAACTTTGGTCAAGTTCACAGATTAGACAAAAATGATGCAAAGATGAGAAATGAAGCCTTCAGCACATTTTGATGTATTTTTTATACATCTTTTCTCTAAGAACGTTGCAAATTTATTATTTATTCAGTAAAATATAATCAGATTGAAAAAAGCGTTTTCATTTTTGATGAAGAAAGAACGGATCTCTTTCAAGATCCGTCCAGTTTCTACTCTAAGAAGTCTTTTAATCGTTTACTTCTGCTTGGGTGTCTTAATTTACGCAGAGCTTTCGCTTCAATTTGGCGGATACGCTCTCTTGTGACGCCGAACACCTTTCCAACCTCTTCTAACGTACGTGTTCTTCCGTCATCTAGTCCGAAACGTAGTCTCAGTACATTTTCTTCACGGTCCGTTAGCGTGTCTAGTACATCTTCAAGCTGCTCTTTTAACAATTCGTATGCAGCATGGTCAGATGGAGATGTCGCCTCTTGGTCTTCAATAAAATCACCAAGGTGCGAGTCATCTTCTTCACCAATAGGTGTTTCTAAAGATACAGGCTCTTGCGCAATTTTAAGAATTTCTCTAACCTTTTCTGGCGTTAAATCCATGTCTTCAGCAATTTCCTCTGGCGTTGGTTCTCTGCCTAGGTCTTGCAGAAGCTGTCTTTGAACACGGATCAATTTATTAATGGTTTCCACCATATGAACCGGGATCCTGATTGTTCTTGCCTGATCGGCAATCGCCCGCGTGATCGCCTGTCTAATCCACCAAGTCGCATATGTTGAGAATTTGTATCCTTTGCGGTAATCAAACTTCTCAACTGCCTTCATAAGACCCATGTTTCCTTCTTGAATCAAGTCAAGGAACAGCATACCACGTCCGACGTAGCGTTTCGCGATGCTGACAACGAGACGAAGGTTTGCTTCCGCTAATCTTCTTTTTGATTCCTCATCGCCTTCTTCGATCTTTTGAGCATACGTAATTTCTTCTTTAGCAGATAACAAATTGACGCGTCCGATTTCTTTTAAGTACATACGAACAGGATCATTAATTTTGACACCTGGTGGTACGCTTAAATCATTTAGGTCAAATTCTTCTTCTGCTTTAGCCAGCTGCTGAACATTTGGGTCTTCTGTCTCTTCGTTTTCACTAATGAGCTCTACACCCTGTTCGCCTAAATATTCATAGTATTCATCCATTTGGTCTGATTCAATTTCAAAGCTAGACATACGCTCTGCAATTTCTTCGTATGTTAAAACGCCCCGTTTTTTACCCGTTTCAGTGAGCTTATCTCTCACCTGTTCAAAGGTTAATTCAGTTTCGGTTTCGTGGGCTTGTTTATCAGCCATTATGGATCCCTCCTTCCAAAGCTTGCAACGAATTCTAAAGTAACTTGCGATTTGCTTCCGCTCTGCTTTTCTCTCTTTATCAAACAGATGAGCAAATAGGAATAAAATAAAAAATGATGAAGGCAAGATGCTTGCGGTCTTATGCTCCTCCCGTAAAGGATTCATTGCCAGCCGTAAGTCTTGTCATAAATATTAGACGTATTACTTCAGCGAACGGTTCAACTGAACAATTTCTTTTGCAAGTGTTGCCGCTTTGAAGAAATCTTTTTGCCTCTCCGCTTCTGCACGTTCTAGTTCTTTTTCCTTTATCATTGACAAATTCCGATGATTCAACACTTTTTTTACATAATCACTTAATTCAGCTTCACTTAGTTCGTCTCCAACTTGAATCATGAATATATCCGTCAGAAGTTGATTGATGATATCATCTTCTATACGGTTCATTAGGTGCTGCGGCGTTGGTTCTTTGCCTTCTTCATACAAAGCATAAATGTACGTGGCCAGCGCCCTGTGAGAATCTATATTAAATTCAATCCCTACTCTGTCAAGTACTTTTCGGATCACGTCATCGCTTTTCAACATATGAGCAAGCAGCATTCGCTCTGCATTTTCATATGCTGGCCGCAGGCGCTTTCTTCGTACCTGTGTTGACAGATGTGCACGCCGTTTTTCAAGCCCGCTTTCTTCCTGCGTGCTTTTGGCTTCTTGACGCTGCTGTTTTTCAAACAGCTCCAGTTGTTCCTTTAATGAATCAAGTGAGATCGAGAACTCTCCAGCAAGCTGTTTCATGTAAATCTCTTGTTCCAAGGAACCGTTTAATCGGCTAATTTCTCGGAGTACCTGCTTCATATAAGTAAGCCGGTCTCCTTCATCAGATAAATTCTTTCCCCTACGGAAAAAGTTCATCTTAAAAGTCATTAATGTCACACTTGCATCTATGATGTCATTCCTAAATTTCTCGCCACCATATTTACGAATGTAATCATCTGGATCAAGTCCATCTGGTATCATGGCAACGCGAACTTTACATCCTCTTTTTCCAAGCAAATCTGATGCTTTCATGGTGGCTTCATAACCGGCCGTGTCAGAGTCATAGCAAAGAATGATCTCTTCTACGTTCCGTCTGAGAAGTTTTACGTGCTCTTCTGTTAGAGACGTACCCATTGTTGCAACACTTTCGCCGACACCTGATGTGACAGCTGAAATGACGTCAGCAAATCCTTCGAAAAGAACCGCCCGTTCGCGTTTTCGAATATGCATACGCGCGTCATGAAAGTGATAAAGCAGCTTACTTTTATGAAAAAGTGGCGTTTCAGGACTATTCATATACTTAGGCTGCTGATCACCAAGCGATCTTCCGGAAAAAGCGATGACTGTCCCGTGATGATCATGAATGGGAAACATCACACGATCCCTAAAGCGGTCAAAAAAGCCTGTTCCGTTTTCACGTTGAATCAAAAGACCGGCCTTCTCCATCATCGCAGGATCAAACCCTCGCTTTTCTAAAAACTTGGTCACGAAATCCCAAGAGTCAAGAGCATATCCGATCTCAAACTTGGCAATTGTTTCATCTGTAAAGCCTCTCGCCCGTAAATAATCGAGTGCATTTTGACCTTCCTTTGTATTTACCAGCAAATGGTGGTAAAATTTCTTAAGAAGCTCATGCGCTTCAATCATTTTATGATCTGCAGTGTCCTCTTGCTGTGAGGAGCTGATCTGAGCATTTGCTACATGATCAGGCAAATCAATATGGTACTTATCAGCAACATGTGAAACGGCTTCAATAAATGAGTAGCCTTCCATTTGTCTGAGGAACGAAAATACATTACCTCCTGCACCACAGCCAAAACAATGGAAGATTTGCTTATCTGCTGAAACAGAGAATGAAGGAGTATTTTCACCATGGAATGGACAAAGACCGAAATAATTTCGACCTTGCTTTCTAAGCTGTACGTATTCTCCAATCACTTCGACAATGTCTGCGTTTTTTTGGATTTGCTCCAAAAGTTCATCTGGTATACGTTTGCTCATCCTAATAACACTCCGTCGTACATTATTCGCCTTTTAATTCAAAAATCCTTCATGATTCGACAGGATTTTTTGTAGTTGCGTAATAAATCGCTTTTTATCCTCTTCTAAAAGCTTTTTGGGACCTTTTCCATATACACCTTTTCTTCGCTGTTTACTGGAAACATGTCTGCGTTCCAAATCAAAATCAATTGTTTCGTTTGTGTACATCCGTCCTCTTTCAGACAGTACAATGACCTGTCTTGGAAGCAGTAAGGAGGCAAGACCAATGTCTTGGGTGACGACAATATCATGCGCTGAAGCTGAGTTCGCAATGACTAAATCCGCTGCTTCCTTATGTGTATCTACAAACCGCCAATCTTCAAGTGGAGATCTTTTGGTTTGAAAATGCTCATATGAAGCAATGAACGTCACAGGTACTTGAAATTGAGATGCGACAGAAAGGATTTCGTCTTTTACAGGACAAGCATCTGCATCGACATAAATCGTCCTCTCTTGTTTATGTTCATTCAGGTGACTAATTCTCCATCCCTCCACCTTATTCCTGCTTTAGAGAAGCAAAAAGACCATACTTTTCCCCCATATAGCAAACAACAGTAAAACTCATTTTGTCGAAAAGTTATGTTCAGAATCACTTGACTTCTGCCAATATTAGTTTATTCGTTCTTGACTTAACTTAAACCTAAAATCAATCATTTTATCACAATTTTTTATTATAATACAAATGCAGCAAATATGCCATTGTTTTTGTTTACCCGTTTCCCACCATAGGAAAAACCCAGGAGGAGCATCCTGAGTTTATTCGGAACCTCTTTTGGTCAGCATTTGATGAATGACATTTGCCGTTTCTTCAACTGCTTTATTCGATACATCAACAACTTGACAGTTAATGCGGTCCACCACTTTTTCAAAATACTCTAGCTCTTCTTTAATCCGTTCAATGTTCGCATAAATCGCGCGATCATTTAAACCTAGAGATTTCAAACGCTCTTTACGAATATGATTTAGTTTGTCTGGACTGATTTTCAGACCGATGCATTTCTTTGGATCAACTGAAAATAACTCCTCTGGCGGATCTACTTCAGGAACAATTGGAACGTTTGCTACCTTCAGCCGTTTATGCGCCAAGTATTGAGATAGTGGTGTCTTAGATGTGCGTGATACACCGATGAGCACAATATCAGCCTTTAGAATGCCTCTTGGGTCTCTGCCGTCATCATACTTCACTGCGAACTCAATGGCTTCAACCTTTTTAAAATAGTCCTCATCTAATTGACGTACACGCCCCGGCTCATGTTTCGCTTCATTTCCATAAGCAGTCTCCATTTTATCGATCAGTGGTCCGATGATGTCATAATAAACGACTCCGTTTGCTTCTGCCTCTTCAATTAAGAATTGGCGCATTTCTGGCACAACAAGAGTAAAGCAGACGATTCCGTTATCTGCTTTCGCCAGTGAAATGACTTCTTTAATCGTACCGACATCCTCTACATACGGGATTCTTCTGATATTTGAATGGTCTGATGAGCCGCCATCAAATTGGCTAAGTGCCGCTTTGACTACGAGCTCTGCCGTTTCTCCTACTGAATCTGATACCACAAAAATTACGCGATTACTCATAACATCCCCTCGCAGTCTTCTGTAATTAGATTATTTCATTCTCCGATAAGTTAACAAGTATTTTCGTCATGTTTGTTTTCGTAATTCTGCCGACCACTTCAAAGCCTTTATCCGTATCTTTTATAACAGGAAGTGCGTCTATCTGCTTTTCAATCAAGTGCTTCGCCACACCCATAATGAAATCTTCCTTGCGGCAAACGGTAATGTTCGGCATTCTTGTCATAATAATATGGACAGGAATAGATGGAAGCTCCTGTTTTCCAATACTTGCGCGAAGGAGGTCTTTCCTTGACAACACGCCTGTTAAAATAGAGTGATCGTCCACAACGAATAATGTGCCCACATCTTCTAAAAACATCGTACAAATCGCATCATAAACTGAAACATTCTCATGTATCACCACTGGAATGGATTGAAAATCTTTCACTTGAAGTTTTTTCAACTTATCTGCTAGAAGCTGCGTACCTGTTTTTCCTGTGAAAAAGTAGCCGACCCTTGGTCTTGCTTCTAAAAAGCCTGACATCGTTAATATGGCTAAATCCGGTCTGAGGGTCGCCCTAGTTAAGTTCAGCCGATCGGCGATATGCTCTCCAGTGATCGGACCATTCTCTTTGACAATCTGTAAAATCTGCTCTTGCCGTTTATTTAACTCGATTGTACTCACCACCTTTAAATAGAGAGAGCGAATCTTTACTTTATGTATATCATTTTCATAACTCATCATATTATAGCGCATCTTTGTCCGAATGAAACAAAAATCCACTCAAAAACCGTGAATTAAATGAGTAAAAAACGATTGCCCTTCAAAAAAGGCAACCGTTCTTAGGTATTTATTTTACTATTAAATTGTTCATATTCGCAAATGATTGAATGACTTTTGCTAGTTTAACCATTTGTGCCAAACGATTTCGCTTCAGCTTTTCATCATCTGCATGAACCATTGTGTGATCGAAATAATGAACAATCGGTGTTTTTAACGTATCAAGCGCCTCAAGTGCTGCACTGTATTGCCCTGCTGCTACATGTTCCTTGACAGCTGTCTCTACTTGCTGATACGCCTCATATAGCTTTTGCTCATGCTCATTTTCAAACAGCTCAGGCTGAATCTCTGCGTCTTCCCCTTTTTTACTGATTGAAATGACGCGTCCTAATGCTTCTGCTGTTTCTTTGAAGCTTTCTTGTTTCACGCTCTCTTCAAGAACAGCTGCTTTTTTCACGACTGCATAAGGTTCAATATTTTCAACATCCAGTACTGCATCGACAACATCATGACGGATATGCTCTGCTTGGAGGACATATTTTAAACGGTGTGTTAAAAATTCAATGAGAGCCGTTTCATGTGCTGCTTCTACTTGAGCAAGTGCCAAAAGCTCTTTGAATGAAATGTTCCAATGACGATCAAGCAGAATTTGAACGATACCGCTCGCTTGTCTTCTTAGTCCATAAGGATCTTGAGAGCCCGTTGGAATGACATCAATTGAGAAGAAGGAACAAATAGAATCCAGCTTATCGGCTACTGCCACAATCGCACCAATTAAAGTGGAAGGCGCCTCATCACCGGCAAAGCGCGGCATATAGTGCTCATTGATGCTCTTTGCCACTTCTTCATGTTCACCAAGTGCTTTTGCATATTTCTCGCCCATGATTCCTTGTAATTCTGGGAATTCATAGACCATTTGAGTCACAAGATCAAATTTCGAAATACTTGCGGCTCTTGCCACACGCTCTGTCGTTTCGTCATTTGCACCGACATGCGCTGCTAGACGCGTCGCAATGTCTGTCACTCTCTTGAGCTTGTCGCCAATTGTGCCAAGTTTCTCATGGAATACAACCTTATCAAGCTTTTTAATATTGTCTTCAATGACTAGTTTTTCGTCTTCTTTATAGAAGAAGGCAGCATCTGATAAACGGGCACGAAGTACTTTTTCGTTCCCTCTTGCGACATTTTCAAGCGCCTCACTGTTTCCATTTCTCACCGTAATAAAGTGAGGCAATAATTCACCTTGCTCATTTTTCACAGGGAAATAGCGCTGATGCTCTTTCATTGTCGTTACCAATACTTCTTCCGGCAATGCAAGGAATTCTTTTTCAAAGGAACCAGATAGTACCGTTGGGTATTCTACAAGATTGTTGACCTCTTCTAGAAGCTCAGGATCAACAGGTATCACCCAGCCTTTTTCTGAAGATAGAGCATTTAGCTGCTCGGTAATGGATTGTTTTCTTTTATCTGAATCTGCAATGACAAATTGATCGCGCAATGTTTGCTCATAAGAAGCAGGCGAGTCGATGGTGGCTGCCTTACCAAGGAAACGGTGTCCTCTTGTCTCGCGACCGCTTTTCACCCCAGCAATGTGAGCAGGTACAATCTCCTCTCCAAATAAACAAACAATCCATTTAATCGGACGGATATAGCGTAAATCTTTGCTTCCCCATCTCATGTTCTTTGGAAAACTTAATGAAGCGGCGATCTCACCTAATGCTGGCAGAAGGTCTTTGACTTGCTTTCCTTCTTGAAACTTCTGGACATGGACATAATCTACTCCTTTGATCTCTTTAAAATAGAGATCATCTGTTGAAGCACCTTGTCCGCGGGCAAAGCCTTCCGCTGCTTTTGTCCAATTGCCTTCCGCATCTTGTGCGATCTTTTTAGCCGGACCTTTTGCTTCTTCTTTGATGTCTTCTTGTTTTTCTGCGACACCTTTCACAAGTACAGCAAGACGTCTTGGTGAGTTAAATAGAGCAACATCTTCAAATGAAATGTTTTGCTCTTCAAACCACACTTTTACTTTCTCGCCTAGCTGCTTTGTGCTTTCTGGCATGAAACGAGCCGGCATCTCTTCTAAGCCGATTTCGAGTAATACATCTTGTTTATTCATGAGAAGCCGCCTCCTCTTTTAGCATAGGGAATCCCAATTTTTCTCGTTCTTCATAATATGTTTTGGCTACTTTTCTTGCTAACTGGCGCACTCTTCCGATATATCCAGTTCGCTCAGTAACAGAAATTGCGCCCTTTGCATCGAGCAGGTTAAACGTATGAGAGCATTTGAGCACATAATCGTATGCCGGGTGAACAAGCCCTTTGTCCATTTGGCTATGCGCTTCTTTCTCATAGGTTGTAAATAAATCAAACAGCATGTCAGTATTAGATGTTTCAAATGTATAAACAGAATGCTCATATTCAGCCATTAAGAATAAATCTCTCACCGTAAATCCGTCAGTCCATTCAAGATCGAAGACATTTTCTTTGTCTTGGATGTAGGAAGCAAGACGTTCAATACCGTATGTGATTTCAACGGAAACGGGCTTACATTCTAAGCCGCCGACTTGCTGGAAATACGTGAATTGGGTGATTTCCATCCCATCAAGCCATACTTCCCAACCAAGCCCTGCACAGCCAAGAGATGGGTTTTCCCAGTTGTCTTCTACAAAACGAATATCATGTTTCAGCGGGTCAATGCCAAGCGCTTTCAAAGATTCAAGATACAGTTCTTGAATATTGTCAGGTGACGGCTTAATGATTACTTGGAATTGATGATGCTGATACAATCTATTTGGGTTTTCTCCATATCTGCCATCAGCCGGGCGTCTTGAAGGCTCTACATACGCTACCTTCCATGGCTCTGGACCAATGCTTCGCAGGAACGTGTATGGACTCATCGTTCCGGCACCTTTTTCTGTGTCATACGCCTGCATTAATACGCAGCCTTCATTTGACCAATGCTTTTGCAACGTCAAAATCATGTCTTGAATATTCAATGATCGCACCTCCATCTTTTCTACACCATCCGCTATGTATGGCGGGTGGGTCTAGAACCCCGCAAAAGAACACAAAAACTCCCGTCTCTATGCTCGCAAGGCTCCTTGCAAACATAGGGACGAGAGTTTTTCCCGCGGTTCCACCCTATTTGCTGGTATCGTAGCATCCAGCCGCTTTGTTTTACGTTGCTCAAGAATGCCTTTCGTTACGCCTCCATCCTTAGCTCACACCGCCCTAAGGTCGCTTTTATGGATTCTGCGCAAGTACTTCTTTCTGTCAATGCAACATATTTTATCTTAGATGATCTTACAAAAAGTCATGGAAGATGTCAACTTTTGTTTTCCCCGCCCATGAGCTTTTTCATGGATTCCATCTGATTCATGAATTTTTTTGATTTCAAATAAAGGCCTGAATACTCTTCATAGTAGTGATCGAGCACTTGACGAATTTCTTGTTTCGTCTGCGGTTTCACATCAACCTGACCGAGCCTTGATAAATCAAAATAATGAAATAAACGGAGCAGCCTTGCAGCTGCTGGAGATAAGGGCATTTTATACGGATCTTTAGAAAAACAATTTTGGCAAATAAAGCCGTTGTCTCTAATCGAGAAATGAAACTGCCCTTCTTTTTGACCACAGTGGACACATTGATCCAGTTCGGGCTTCATTCCCATCACTGATAACATTTTGACCTCTACGATAAATAAGATAATATCAGCATCTGTGCCTTCATTCAGATGACGCAAAGATTGAAGCAGGAGCTCAAACAAATAAGGGTTTGGCTTTTTTTCTTCTGTACCTTTATCGAGTAACTCTGTCATATATGCGGCATATGCGGTCAAAAATAAATCCTCCCGAATGGTTCGCATACTTTCAATCATTTCGCCTTGCTGGAGCGTTCCAAGTCCTGTTGATGATTGGATCAGGAAGGTTCCGTATAAAAACGGCTGGCTTATGGCTGACAGGCGGCTGTTTGATTTTTTTGCGCCTCTTGCCATCACACCAATTTTCCCATGTTCTCTAGTGAGCAGCGTGACAATTTTGTTTGTTTCGCCATAATCTGTTGTTCTAAGGACGATTCCTTCACTTTTAATGAGCATTTGTCTACACTCCGAGCATTGGAGGGGGTCAAGAATTATAAGATTGGAAAATCAAATCGTGCTATCTCTTCTTCAAGTACATCGGGTCTTTCCAGGTTCTCCTTTTCTAATTCTTTGAAAAGCAGATACGTGTCAACGCTTCCTGTTTGTGAAAATACGTTCCATGTAAAATTCAACATAAAAACCCCACCTTTCTTTATTAGAAGCAGCAACGCTACATCCAACATATTAATTATATCTTGACCAGGCTACCTCCATTTCATGATAAACAATTTTTACTAATCGAACCGCACCATTGTCAGATTTTATGACAATAGCAGCAATTTTTTAATATTCGTCGTCTCTAAATCCGAAGTCACGAAGGTGAGTGGATTTATTACGCCAGTCCTTCTGAACCTTTACCCAAAGCTCCAGATACACTTTTGAACCGAGAAGTGCTTCAATATCTCTGCGCGCTTTTTGTCCCACTTCTTTTAATAAGCTGCCTCGTTTCCCAATAACAATCCCTTTTTGTGAATCACGTTCTACGACAATGGTCGCCGCCACATGGATCTTGCCATTTTCATCTGGCTTAATGGATTCGATCGCCACTGCAATGCTGTGCGGGATCTCTTCTCTTGTTAAATGCAGCACTTTTTCGCGAATTAATTCAGAAATAATAAACCTCTCTGGGTGATCTGTTACTTGATCTGCTGGATAAAATTGCGGGCCCTCAGGAAGATAACCTTCAACCTGCTGAAGAAGCGTGTCAATGTTGTTTCCTTCAAGAGCTGAAATTGGCACAATTTCCTTAAATGGATAACGTGTGCGGTATTCATCAATTAAAAGGAACAGCTCATCTGGGTGAATTTGGTCGATTTTATTGACGACTAGGAATACCGGTGTAGATGTTTGCTTGAGTCGTTCAATGATGAATTCATCACCCTTGCCATAGCCTTCCTTTGCATTGATCATAAACAAGATCAGGTCGACTTCCTTCAGTGTATTTGTAGCCACTTTCATCATAAAATCACCAAGCTTATGCTTAGGTTTATGAATCCCTGGTGTATCGATAAAGATCGTTTGTGACGTGTTTGTTGTTAAGACACCTTGCACTTTGTTTCGTGTCGTTTGGGGCTTATCACTCATGATGGCGATCTTTTGTCCAATCACACGATTAAGAAAGGTTGATTTTCCTACATTTGGTCTTCCAATAATGGATACAAATCCTGATTTGAAGCTTTCGTTAGTCATTTAAATCCTCCGGTGAAAATGCGCCTGGCAATAGTTCGTTTACTGTTGTTTCGTATATTTGTCCTTTTAAGTTCGTTAGAATCACTGGCATGTCAGGTGCACATAGCTCTGAAATAACCTGTCTGCATGCGCCGCACGGCGAAACAGGCCGGTCTGTATCAGCCACTACCGCTAGCATTTGAAACGATGTGATGCCTTCTGAATAGGCTTTAAAAAGTGCTGTTCTTTCCGCACAATTACACATACCATATGCTGCATTTTCAATGTTGCAGCCGCCATACACTTTTCCATCATTCGACAACAATGCTGCACCGACTTTGAATTTTGAATAGGGTACATATGCAAAATCTCTTGCTTTAACTGCTTCTGAAATCAACTCTTGTTTGTTCATTCCTAGTTCCCACTTTCAGAAGAAATGGACCCACTGTCACATTTATATTTTACATAATTCACGTGACATTTTCACGCCCATTTCTAAAAATGTTAATAAATAGTAATATTGTTCTATTGCATGATCTTCGGTAAGAAGATCATCAACCCAATCATAACCGAAATCGCGGCGTAAACGCAAACAGCGCCTGCTGCGGCGTCTTTCGCTTTCTCAGCAAGCGGGTGCCTCTCTTCTGTCATAAGGTCCACTGTATGTTCAATGGCTGTATTGACAAGTTCAAGGGCAAACATCCCCCCGCATAAAAGCAAAACGATCATCCATTCGAATGGTTCAATGTGAAACCAAAAGCCGCAGATCACCACGATGATGGCTGCGACTGTATGAAATCGAAAATTCCGTTCATTCAAGAAAGTTCGCCATATTCCTCTAAATGCATAATAAAAGCTCCGAAAAAAACGGGCAAGCGGCCTTCTTTTCTTACGAAGATCTTGAAAGGCCATAATCATCCAAGATCTTTGTCTGTTTGGCGAACATTTCTTTTTCATCTTCCTCTGTCATATGATCAAACCCGAGCAAATGCAGGAACCCATGAATGGTGAGAAATCCAAGCTCTCTCATAAAGGAATGTCCATATTCCTCTGCCTGCTCTTTCGTACGGTCCACACTAATGATGATGTCACCGAGTACAGGCGGAATATCATCAGCACCAATGATTTCAATTTCCCCTTCTCCTTCTTCTTCGAGTGCAAAGGAGATCACATCCGTTGGTGCGTCTTTTCCGCGGTATTCTTTATTAATTTGATGAATCTCTTCATTCGAAACGATCGTCACTGATACCTCCGCTTGATCTTTGACCTCAAGGGCATCAGCAGCGAACTGAAGAAGCTTTTCCACTTCTTCAAGCTGCTCTTTTGATACTTGTCCTGTTTCATCTATTAAATCGATTAACAATGTCATTTACTTCACCTTCTGCTTCGGGGCATCTGGATATTCAATCCGAGAATGGAAAATCCCCTTTAATGTTGTACAAATCGTTTGACTAATAATATTTAACTCTTTAAATGTCAGATCACATTCGCTAAATTGCCCATCCTGCATTTTATCGGAAATAATGCCTTTGACGAGCTTTTCGATCCGCTCTGGATTTGGATTATGCATCGATCGTACCGCCGCTTCCACGCTGTCCGCTACAGAAATAATTGCCGCTTCTTTTGATTGCGGTTTTGGCCCAGGATAACGGAATTCTTCTTCTGTCACCTGATCATCACGCTCTTTTGCCTTATAGTAAAAGAACTTTAAAAGCGACTTCCCGTGATGCTGTTCGGCAATATCGACAAGCTCTTCAGGAAACTTCTTTTCTCTCAGCATATCAGCTCCATCTGTCGTATGGGCAATAATGATATTTTTACTTAGCTGAGGAGAAAGCTTGTCGTGCGGATTATCAATATTCATTTGGTTTTCGATAAAGTATTGCGGTCTTTTCGTTTTCCCAATGTCGTGATAATAAGCGCCGACCCTTGCTAAAAGACCGTTTGCTCCGACTGCTTCACATGCAGCATCCGCTAAATTTGCCACCATGACACTATGATGATATGTACCTGGTGTCTCTGTTAAAATCTTTTTAAGCAGCGGATGATTTGGGTTTGATAGTTCAATCAGCTTCATTGTTGAAAGAATGCCGAACATGCTCTCAAACACAGGCATTAGCCCAATGACCAAAATAGATGATGCAAACCCTGACACAATCGCCATCATAAGGTTCACACCGATTTCAAGCCCTGATGGTGAGGAGTTTTGAATCAGCGTAATGGATAGAACCATAAGGACATTCACCAAAGCGACCGAAAGCCCTGCCTGCAATATTTTTGAACGTGCATTATGCTTTCTCAAAAATAAAATGCCCGCCATCCCGCTCACAAGGTAATAAGCGCAGATCACATAGTTAAAGACGCCGGTTACTCCTTGATTAAACATCATACTGCCGCAAAGAGCAAATACAAGGCCAGAGAAGATCGCTAGCCGCTCATTGATAAGCAGCTTGATCAGCATCGTGCCAAGCGCCACTGGCACCACATAACCTATCGTCGTATACTTCGTTTCCTGGAAGAGACTGAATACTTCCATAATAACTAAAATAATGGTGAAAATGAGCGAGTAGAGAAGCAACGACTTATTCTTATGAACAAGCGATTTTTTCCTCGATTCAAGTGAATGAATAATCGCTGCTAAGAATAAACCAATCAAGATCATAAGACCGCTTACAGGTTTAATCAAATTGGAGCTATTTAAGAGCCCTGTCAGTTCTAATTTACGATACACTTCTCGGTCGATAAGTTCTCCTTCTTCGACTAAGATTTGCCCTTGCTTAATTTGAACCGGCTGAATATTATCAGCGGCTTCTTGCCTTTTCTTCTCTGTCGCCACTGGATCAAATACATAGTTTGGAATGATCGCAAATTCACCGATTTCTTTCGCCGCATTTAAGTATTTGGATGGAATTGAGTTATTTTCAAGCTCTGTTTTCACTTGTTTTTTCTCATCTTGTAATTTCGCTGCTGTGATTTCTTTACTCATCAGTGAATTCACCACTGTGATGATGGAATCCTTAGTAAAAGAGAGATTTTCGTCACTTGCCTGAAGCAGTGCTTTGATGGATTGGTCTGAAACAGCCTCCTGCATATCTGATGTGAGTTTTTCTTTGACACGCTTGACCATTTCTTTATCTGATGGCGGATTTTCTTTTTCATCAGCTGCTTTCTTCTCTTCTTTAATGGCTTCGAAAAGGGAGGAGATGAGGTCAACACGATTGTCAGAATACGCTTTTTTGAGTGTATATTGATCCTCTACTTGATCTGTTGCTTCTTGCTTCTTTTCTTCTGTCGCTTCTTGATCATCGACGGTTGATGGAGAATAGATGGTCTGTTCGCTCACTGAAAATAAATCTAAGTCGAGCGATTCAGGCTTTACATGGAAGAAGAGCACCACGAATAGAATGGCTGCTAAACCAGCGTATAGCAAAACATTTAAATAACGTGAGCGCTCCATTTTCTGAGGTTCTTTTTTAGACAGCAGTCTTTTGCGCTTACTGTCTTTCTGATTCTTTCTCAAGGAAAGTACCTCCTTTTTTACTTTAAACCACGATCGAAACAAAATGACCCGATGAAGACGATCGGGTCACTAAGGTCATTTTTGCTTTTCGTATGCTCCGATGATCTTTGCCACAAGCGGGTGTCTGACCACATCTGTCTGGTCTAGCTCAATAAATGAGATGCCCTTGATCTCTGCAAGCATGTCCTTTGCAGCTGCAAGGCCAGACTGCATGCCCTTCGGCAGGTCAATCTGTGTAATATCTCCTGTAATGACCATTTTAGAGCCAAACCCAAGTCTCGTCAAAAACATTTTCATTTGGGCAGGCGTTGTATTCTGCGCTTCATCTAAAATAACAAATGCATCATCGAGTGTCCGTCCTCTCATATAGGCAAGAGGCGCTATTTCAATCACACCGCGCTCGATTAAACGTTCCGTATGATCACTGCCAAGCACATCATGCAAGGCATCATATAGTGGTCTTAAATAAGGATCTACTTTTTCCTTTAGATCACCTGGTAAAAAGCCAAGACTTTCTCCTGCTTCAACAGCTGGTCTTGTCAGGATAATCCGTTTCACATGTCCATTTTTCAGTGCATGAACGGCGTTGACGACTGCCAAATACGTCTTTCCTGTACCAGCTGGTCCAATTCCAAAGACCAGGTCATCTTTTTTCATCGCCGCAGCATATTCCCGCTGGCCAATGGTTTTTACCCTGATTGACTTTCCTTTAGCATTTTTCGTAATTTCATCTTCATACATATTTTCAAAATAATTGAGCTTGTCTTTTTGCGCCATTTTGATGGCATATACGACATCCCGTTCAGAAATCTCAATTCCTTTTCGGATGAGATGTAAGAGAGATGTCATCAGACGGCTCGCTGTTTCTCTTGATGCTTCCTGACCAGAAACATACACCTTTTCTCCGCGCGTAATAATGGAGACATTCAGCTCGTTTTCCATCAGTTTCAGATAAGCATCTTGATTTCCAAATAAAGCAATGGCTTCGTTTGGGCTATCTAATTTTTGTTGAATTTCAAGTAAATGTTCTGTCATTCTCTAGTCTCCCTGAACAATAGGTGTTGGTTGAACAATATCTTCTATTACTTGGTAAAGGATGATTAACTTAACTTTACCATTCCCTGTTGTCTCGTGCAAAACTTTTTCATTTTTCACCTCTCCTGTTTGACCTAGCTTCTCTTCTAATTCTTTTTTACCCATTTTAATCCCTGCTTGAACCGCTTCTTTATTTGTGTATGTCCGGTTTATTTTTTCGCTTTCGCGTGTCGTTTCTTTTTCATAGGAAAATGGGAGCTGGAAGTTTAAGAAATGGAGTGGGTGAACTTCAGTTTCTGTTTTTGGCTGCTTAAAATCATCCTTTTTAAAGGAAAAGCCCCAAAATGGCATTGAACCTCCAAATGCGGAGAGCTTGTGCTTTGTCTTCATTTTACCCGTAAAGACATCAAAAGATGTTTGAAGAGGGACAGAAACTTCAGAACGATACCACGTTTCACCATAAATTTTCGCTTTAGCACCAACCGTTTTTTGCTGGTCTTCGCTGCCGATGAGGCCAGAGACAAGCATTTGTCCTTTCTTCACATGTTCATCAACTGCGGCAAGCGGCTCCCCTTTTTCCACATACATTCTCGTGATGACCGCCTTCTTCTTGGCCACAATATGCTGAGGACTCGTATATTTCTCTTTTTCCGGCTCATTTTTTTCCACAACTTTCATTTGAAATGTTGTACCGTTTAGTTCAACGCCAACCCATGTAATGCTTTGAATATTGGCGGTCAGTGATTTTTGAATTTTTTCAGGTGTTCCCATTAGAAACTGAAAACGCCCTTTTTGCACACCAATCTCGTCTAAATGCTTTCTCATCTGATGTTCAGTTTCTGGATTGGCCCCTTTAATATCAATTTTCCACACCATGTTTGAAAGTGCCAATATTGTCACTAGAAAAAACACAATCCCAAGGGTAAACCCAATATTCTTCCTTGACCATAGGAGAAGGAACGGAAATCCTTTCTTTTGATGAAATGAACATGTTACCTCATGATGTCTTTGTACTTTTCTGAAGGCATGTACATCTGATAAGCGAATAAATAAGCGCACGCTGTCTTGACGGCGGCTCACTTGAAACATTGTGATCCCCTGTCTCGTGCACTCATTGATGAGCCGCTCAATGCCGTTTCCCTTGATTTCCACTTCCACTCTGCCAATAAAATAGGCGAACCATTTATTCTTCACACTTCTCCCCTCCGTCAGTTAAGAATCAATATAACGGACCTCATCGATTTTCCCTTCTAATAAGATCTCTTCTGGCAAAATCGTTTTAATCACAAAATCTTTCCCTGAAATAATGCATTGTCCTTGTTTGAGCATCAGCCTTACCTCTTGATCACTGAAAAGCAAAAGCCCTTTATGATTCTCTATGTAAATGTGGAGTCTGCCAACCATCGTAATACGGGGAAGATCCATCATGACGTCTGGAGGGATTTCAAGTGTTCTTGTCAGCCATGCTTTAAGTCGATTTTTTCTTTTTCCCATTCAATTAGAACCCCTTCCCGCCCCATGTGTATGAGATCAAACTGAAAGATGGTGAGACTGATGAGAAAGCCTCTATATCATCCTATTCCTCAGCGGTTCAGATCATGCTAATGAATCCCGCAAAACAGCCGTTTCAGCATTTTTACTGCGAGAAATCTCCATCAGGTCAAACAAAAAAAAGCCCCTTTATATAAAGGGACTTTCTCGTTTATCTGTTATATGGCCGTTTCATCGTTCTGTGCGGCTTTTTCGCGCGCGGCTCTCCAAATACTTCTCCAAGGATCATCCCCTGAACAATTGTATCTTGATTGAGCTTCTCAATGATCTTTGGCTTCACTTCGGCAGAAGCAGCCTTTGGCCTTGTCAGTTCTCTTTCAAGCGATTGGAATTCTCTATTCAGCTCGCTTTTTCTTTCTTCCATTTCGGCAAGTGTAGCAGTATAGCGGTCCTGTAAGGATTGAGATGTTTTTTTCTTCATCCCGCCATGATCATGTACATCGCCGAAATCGTCCATCTGATCCGTCACGACTGGATCTGGACTTGTTTGTTTTGTTTGCTTTTGGGGCATCTGCTTACGCTGAGGAGCTGGCTTGTTTTGCTGATTCTTTTGTTCGTTCTCCTCTTGTTTGCCGATTTTCCCAAAGACAGCAGAGATGATACCGATGATAATCGCAATTAGTAACGGATTTTCAAATAGAATGTCCATTGGGCTCCCTCCTTAAAGCGTGAGAGGATGCTTATTTGTTTTCATTATCAGATGGACCTTTTGTCATTTTACCAAATGAATCTCTCATGTCCGTATCAGCATCGATATTCTTAATATTCATGTAGTCCATGACTCCAATATTACCTTCACGTAATGCTTCAGCCATTGCAAGTGGTACTTCAGCCTCTGCTTCTACAACTTTCGCGCGCATTTCTTCAACTCTTGCACGCATTTCTTGCTCCTGGGCAACAGCCATTGCGCGGCGTTCTTCCGCTTTTGCCTGTGCAATGTTTTTGTCTGCTTCTGCTTGGTCTGTTTGCAGAATCGCCCCGATGTTCTTACCGATATCAACATCTGCGATATCAATCGAGAGGATTTCAAACGCAGTACCTGAATCTAATCCTTTACCAAGAACTGTTTGTGAAATCATATCAGGGTTCTCAAGAACCTTTTTATGATTATCTGATGAACCGATTGTAGAGACAATCCCTTCACCTACACGAGCAATAATCGTTTCTTCCCCTGCACCACCAACAAGTCGGTCGATGTTTGCACGAACTGTAATACGTGCTTTTGCTTTCACTTCAATCCCGTCCATCGCCACACCAGAGATAAATGGTGTTTCAATGACTTTAGGGTTTACACTCATTTGAACTGCTTCAAGTACGTCACGGCCTGCTAGGTCGATCGCTGCACAGCGTGCAAAGTTCAATTCGATATTCGCGCGTTGAGCTGCGATTAATGCGTTCACAACTCGGTCCACGTTACCACCTGCAAGATAGTGGCTCTCTAACTGGTTAATCGTCGCATCAAGACCTGCTTTATGTGCTTTAATAAGCGGGTTGACCACTCGGTTTGGAATAACGCGGCGAAGTCTCATTCCTACAAGTGTAAAAATGCTTACCTTTACGCCAGCCGCTAGGGCAGAAATCCACAGCATCACCGGTACAAAGGTGAAGAAGATCGATAGAACGATCAGACCTGCTGCGATAATCACAAATAATAGTAAAGTAGATGGATCCATTTTATTCCTCCTATAAAATCAGTTATCTATACTTTCCTCACGACAATGCGTGAGCCTTCCGCTTTCACAATTTTTACTTGTTCATCCTTATCGATGAATGCACCTTCTGACACAACATCAATGCGCTCATCTCCAAATACTATTGTACCTGACGGACGAAGTGCGGTTGCTGTCACCGCGATTTGCCCAACAAGATCTTCTCTTGTTTCATTTGAGACATAACCGCTTTCCTTATTGGTTGAATCGGTTAAAATGAACTTTTTGAAAAATTTCATACGTTTCCCCAACACCTTTGTCAATAAAATAACTGCTACGATTGAAACAGCAGTGGCAATCAAGATGGAAATCGCCATTTCTGTAAAGCTTCCAGCTGCTAAAAACAAGCTGACAACCACACAGATCAGTCCAATGACACCTACGATTCCCCCGGGCAAAAACAATTCCAGAATCATGAGCAATATCCCTGCTATAAACAGGAACAACGTCTCATATCCTGCAAAACCAGCCACGAGATGACCATAAAAGAATAAAAGAAGCGCTGTCACTCCCATGGTGCCTGGAATCCCAAAGCCAGGAGAATAGAGCTCAACAATTAACCCTAAGCTTGCGATGGATAAAAGGATTGGAATGACGATTGGGTGCGTGAGAAAGCGCGCAACCTTTTCAGCAAAGCTCACTTCATCGTATTGAACAGAAGCATCGGCTAAATTCAGCTTTTGAAGCAAGTCATCCATATTTTTCGCTTCCCCTTCTGCATAACCGAATTGAAGCGCACGGTCTGTGTTGAAGGTGAGCAATTCTCCTTTTGGTGCACCAGCTTCTTTTGCGTCTATATCTACATCTGCCATTGCAAGTGCATACTTTGGATCACGCCCCTGCTTTTCGGCAGCATCACTCATTTCAGCAAGCCATAGCGATTCAGATTTTTGATCGGCAGCATTGCCTTCTCCATCAATGATCGCCGCAGCCCCCATCTTTCCATTTGGGGTCATATAGATTTGATCGGCATTTAGTGCAAGGAATGCCCCAGCTGAAAGCGCTCTATGATTCACAAACGCTGTCACAGGGATATCAGACGCACGAATGGCATCTGCGATCTCTAGCGCAGCATCGACTGCACCACCTGGTGTATTGATGTCTAGAATGATATGTTTTGCTCGTTCGGACTTTGCCTGCTCAAATGATCGTTCAATAAATTGAGAAAGTCCTTTTTCTACTGTATCTTCAATAGGGATAACATGAACTTTCTGATCTACTGATTTCGCGGTCAATTGAACCCCTAATAATAAGCATATTATAAAACAACTGAAGAGAGCAATAGAAATTTTTATTTTTTTCATCTATTTGGTGATCCCTCCTCTCTATCTTCCATTTTACTGTTCCTTTACATACGTTACAAATGTATCATAGGTTTCATTTTTATATGACAGAATGATGAAGGTATAAAAAAAGTACCCTTCTAACAATAGAAGGATACTTTTTTATTGAGACAGCTGTTCGCTGACAAGTCTGTTAATGACAGCTCCATCAGCTTTACCTTTTACTTTTGGCATAATAGCGCTCATGACTTTACCCATATCAGTCTTCGATGAAGCACCTGTTTCAGCAATCGTTTCTTTCACGATCGTTTGCAGTTCTTCTTCAGAAAGCTGTTCAGGTAAATAAACGTCTAAGATGTCAATCTCTTTTTGAACTTTATCTACTAAATCTAAGCGATTAGCTTTCGAAAATTCATGGAGGGAGTCTTTACGTTGCTTAATCTCGCGGGAAAGGACGGTTAGTTCCTCATCGCCGGTCAAACTGTCTTTCTTAAGCTTAATTGCTTCATTTTGGAGCGAAGCCTTAACCATCCGAATGACAACAAGCTTGTCTTTCTCACGGTTTTTCATAAAAAGCTTCATATCAGAATTTAATTGCTCAAGAAGACTCATAAAATCCACCCTCTTTAGAATTTACGTTTTCTAGCAGCTTCAGACTTTTTCTTGCGCTTTACGCTAGGCTTTTCATAAAATTCACGCTTTCTTGCTTCTTGCAATGTTCCAGTTTTGGATACACTGCGTTTAAAGCGACGAAGAGCATCTTCAAGCGATTCGTTTTTTCTAACGACCGTTTTTGACATTCTCTTTCCCTCCCTCCGAATACACCAATCGACTGCATTAAAAAAAGATATACATGTAAAACATGTACCTAGACATTATAATATAAGCCTAGTGTGAGGTCAACTAAGTGATTTGGAAATATATTTTCGTCATGAGCAGGTAGACAAGTCCATATATTCATTGGTAAGAGGAGGACTTTTCTATGATGGCGATCATTTATTTTTGTGCACTTATTTTCATTTTTTTATGGTCAATGGGTTTGCTGAGAAAAGGATTAATGGCGCTTGCGTCGTCTCGTATTGAGAAATCACTTCTTCTCTTTACAGATCATCCGGTAAAAGCATTCTTAGTCAGCATCGTATTTACAGGGATTCTTCAAAGCAGTTCAGCGTTTATGGTCATCGTGATTGGCTTTGTCAGTACAGGTATTCTCTCTTTTAAAAAATCCATTCCAATGATTCTTGGTACCAATATTGGCTCTACGTTTACAACAGAATTTATCGCCATTAAAATGGATGTTTTCATGTGGGTTTTAATCCTAGCTGGTCTGATATGCATGATGTTAGGCAAAAAATCTTTTAGGCATGCAGGAAAAAGTATATTTGGACTCGGGATGATCTTTTTTTGTATTCAAGGCTTTTCTAAAATTGCAGGTATGATGACAAGTCAGCCTGAGACATTGCGCTTTCTCGAAATGATGCAGCATTCTGACTGGACGGCGCTGCTTTCTGGTACTATTTTCACAGCGATTGTTCATTCAAGCTCCGTCTGTATCGGCATTTTAATGGGGTTTATGAATGAAGGAACGGTTGGGCTTCAGGAAGGCATCAGCTTTGTGTTAGGGTCCAATATTGGGACATGTATTACAGCCGTAATGGCTGCCATATCTGGCGGCTATGCAGCACGTCAAACGGCTTATGCACACGTTTTGTTTAATGTGCTCGGAGTGCTTTTATGTCTCCCATTTCTCGCCATGATGACAGAATTCGTCGCCCTTCTTGCAAACGCTCCCGCACAGCAAATTGCGCACTTCAGCCTGCTGTTTAATGTGGCAAGCTCTTTGCTTTTCTTCCCGTTCATCCGTCCATTTCACACATTGATTTTATGCCTTTTACCGAATCAATCAAAATAAAACACCGGCTTGCCCTTTTGGCACCGGTGTTTGATTGATTATGAGGTCATTCTCACTTTGTCTGTTTGTACTTCATCGCTTATACGAACGAATTGTCCTTCGTTATAAGGATAACCCGCTTTCGTAATTTTCACTTTGACCAAACGGCCGATCATGTCCTCTGTTCCTTCAAAAACAACCTTCATATAGTTATCTGTATAGCCCACATAAAGATTGTGCTTTCCTTCTTGTTCTTTGAAGGATTCTTCCGGAATAATCTCTAGGACATCTCCTTCATAAGCTGATGCGTATTCTTTCGCAAGCTGGTCAGAAAGAGCGATCAAGCGGTGGACACGTTCGTTTTTCACATTTTCATCCACTTGATCTTCCATTCTTGCAGCTGGCGTACCTGTACGTTTGCTGTAAGGGAATACGTGCAGTTCAGAGAATTGATGGTCTTTGACAAAGTTGTATGTTTCCAAAAACTCTTCTTCTGTTTCTCCAGGGAATCCTACAATCACATCAGAGGTGACAGCAAGACCTGGCAATGCTTTTTTCAGCTTTGTCAAACGCTCTGCAAAGAATTCCATCGTATATTTACGGCGCATTCTTTTCAGCACTGTATTAGAGCCAGATTGAAGCGGGATGTGAAGGTGTCTGACAATCTTATCTGACTGATCAAGCACTTCTATCACTTCATCTGTAATTTGACTTGCTTCGATAGATGAAATACGAATTCGTTTTAAGCCGTTGACACGTTCATCTAATTCTTTCAGAAGCTTTGCAAAGTTATAATCCTTTAAGTCTTCTCCGTATCCACCTGTGTGAATACCTGTTAATACAATTTCTTTATAGCCGGCATCCACAAGCTGCTGCGCTTGGTTGATGACCTCTTCTGGATCACGAGAACGAAGAAGTCCGCGAGCCCAAGGAATAATGCAGAATGTACAGAAATTGTTACAGCCTTCTTGGATTTTTAATGACGCACGTGTTCTGTCTGTAAAAGCAGGAACATCGAGTTCTTCAAACACACGTGCTTTCATAATATTGCCAACCCCATTAATCGGCTGTCTTTCTCTGCGATATTCTTCAATGTAACCGAGTAATTTATGTCTGTCTTGTGTTCCCACGACAATATCAACACCAGGAATCGCCATGATTTCTGCTGGAGATGTTTGCGCATAACAGCCTGTTACACAAATGACACCATCCGGGTTATGACGAATGGCTCTTCTAATGACTTGGCGGCTTTTTTTATCGCCAGTATTCGTGACCGTACATGTATTAATGACGTATACGTCTGCTTTTGATTCGTACTCTTTTCTTTCATAGCCTGCTTCTTTAAACAGCTGCCAGATCGCTTCTGTTTCATAGTGATTGACCTTACAGCCAAGTGTATGGAACGCTACTGTTCCCATCATGATTCACCTCTTAATAACTCTGTTTGATAAGATATAGCAGAAAGCGCGTAAAGAGGAGCTGTTTCTGTTCTTAAAATGCGTGGTCCAAGCCCGCAAATGACTGCACCATGCGTTTCAAGCGCTTCAATCTCCTTTTCTGCTAAACCGCCTTCAGGGCCAAAAACCACTAGCAAGGTTTGTCCGCCTTTCATCTGTTGGAGCACAGTTTGAAAGCGGCTTTGCTCTCCTTCTTTCGATGATTCTTCGTATGCAACGACACATTTATCGAATTCACCAGCTAATTGAGTCAGCTCTTTAAATGTTGATACTGGATCAACACGAGGAATGATATTCCGGTAGGACTGTTCAGCTGCTTCTTTCGCGATTTTCTCCCAGCGCTCTCGTTTTTTATGTGACTTCTTTTGGTCAATTTTTGTAATAGAACGAGCCGCTTGAAACGGGATAAATGCGCTTGCGCCAAGCTCTGTGCCTTTTTGGATAATCAGCTCAAGCTTATCTCCCTTTGGGAGACCGCTCGCAATTGTTACTCTTACCGGAAGCTCTCTGTCCTGATTTGTCCAGCCTTCAACGTGACAAATGACTTCTTCCTTTGTTATTGTATCAATTTTACTGAGCGCTTCAAAGCCGTCTGTCGTTAAGCAAAGGATTTCCTGCCCTGCTTTCATGCGCATGACGTTGGAAAGGTGATGTACATCTTCACCATTGATGACGATAGATCCCTTTGCGATCACTTCTTCTTTCGTGAGGTCGATAAAATATCGTTGCATACGTGTCCTGACACCTACTCGCTTTATTTTTTCGCTATAATGCTGACCCAATCTTCCATTGACAGCACTTCAACAATGTCAAAACCTGCTTCTTCTAATGCTGTTTTGACTTGTAATTTCTTTTGTCCAATGATGCCTGATGTAATGAAATAGCCATCTTTCTTCAATAAGTCATAGGCTTGATCTGTAAAGCGCAAAATCACTTCTGCGAGAATGTTGGCGACGATCACATCACGTTCACCTGAAATCCCATCAAGTAAGTTGTTTTGCTTGACCGTCACTTGTTCGCTTACACCATTTAGCTCGATGTTTTGCTTTGCACTTTCAACCGCAACGGTGTCGAGATCAAAGGCTTGAATGTCCTTTGCACCAACCATCGCTGCTGCCACACTTAAAATCCCAGAGCCTGTTCCAACATCAATCACCGTATCGTTTTCCTTCACATAGCGCTCAAGCGCCTGAATACAAAGAACGGTTGTTGGATGTGTCCCTGTTCCAAATGCCATTCCTGGGTCCATTTCAATAATCAGTTCATCAGAATGAACCGGAGTATATTCTTCCCATGTTGGAACGATGGTGAATTTTTCAGAGATTTTCACAGGATGATAGTATTTTTTCCATGCGGTGGCCCATTCTTCTTCATTTACTTCACAAATGGACAGCGTATTTCGTCCAAGGTCAATATCGTATAGAAGAAGATTGTTGATGGCTTCTTTGATCTCATCTACCGTTTCCATTAAAAAGCTGTTCATTGGAAGATAGGCTTTGACGATGACCCCTTCTTCAGGATAGTCATTCGGATCGAGCTGGTAGATCTCACCGTATACATTTTCACGTTCCTTGACTAAATCAAGCGGGTCCTCAATCACGACACCACTCGCACCTGCTTCATGCAAAATATTGGTGATTGGTTCCACCGCTTCATTTGTTGTATGGACGCTAATTTCTGACCACTTCAATACTACCAACTCCTTATCCGTCTTACTCGCCTTTAAATGCGCGTTTTACCTTATCGAAGAAGCTCATCTCTTGTTCGTCCGGTTTATTTCCGCTCACTTCAGCAAATTTTCTAATGATATCTTTTTGATTGTCCGTTAAATTTGTTGGTGTGACGACTCGTACAACGATATGCTGATCGCCTTGGCCATAGCCGCGTACATTTTTCACACCTTTTCCTTTGAGTCTAAACTTCGTGCCAGTTTGCGTGCCAGCAGGGACTTTTAATTTCACTTTACCGTGTAATGTCGGCACTTCAATTTCGTCACCTAATGCAGCCTGTGCGAAGGTTAACGGCATTTCGCAGTAAATGTCATCCCCGTCTCGCTCGAAGAATTCATGCGAACGCACATGGAACACAACAAATAGATCGCCTGGAGGTCCTCCATTTACACCTGGCTCCCCTTGACCAGACACTCTGAGCTGCTGACCATCGTCAACACCAGCTGGGATCGTCACATTGATTTTCTTACGCTTACGCACTTTACCAGAGCCGCCGCATGTAGAACATTTGTGATCGATTTGTTTTCCTGTTCCGCTACAGTAGTTACATACTCTGCGGTTGACCACTTTACCAAACGGAGTTGACTGCTCAACATTTAATTGACCAGAGCCGCCGCAATGTGAACAAGTCTTCGCTTCTGTCCCAGACTTTGCCCCTGATCCATGACACGTTTCACATGATTCCTCACGAGGAATTTCAATCGTTGCTTCTTTCCCAAATGCTGCTTCTTCAAATGAAAGCGTCATTGTATATTGCAAGTCTGCTCCTTGACGCGGTGCATTTGGATCTCTTCTTCTGGCTCCACCGCCAAAAATACTAGAGAAGATGTCATCAAAGCCGCCGAAGCCGCCAAAGTCTCCTCCTCCGCCAAAACCGCCGCCGCCAAAGCCTTGGTTTGGATCGGTATGACCGAACTGATCATACTGCGAACGTTTTTGATCGTCAGAAAGGGTTTCATAGGCTTCTTTTACTTCTTTGAATTTCTCATCTGAGCCAGCTTCTTTATTAATATCAGGGTGATACTTTTTTGAAAGCTTGCGGTATGCCTTTTTGATCTCGTCTTTTGAGGCGCTCTTACTCACGCCAAGCACTTCATAGTAATCACGCTTACTCATCTCTTCACACTCCCGATTTTCTCACATAAGTACGATTGTATCATTTTGATTTGACCTTTTTCAATTGCTTTCATCGTTGGAAAGAAAAAAAGTCAAAGCCAAGAGATCCTGACTTTGACTTTCTGACGAGTACGTTTCAGCAGTCTTTTTCAAAAGTAAAGGTGATTATTTTTTCTCTTGATCGTCGTTTACTTCTTCGTATTCTGCATCCACTACATTGTCATCTGCTTTTTGAGCACCTTCAGCGCCTTCTTGCTGAGCTTGTGCTTGTTTTGCAGCTTCTTCATAAAGCTTTGTCGTTAGTTCTTGAACGATTGTTTGCAACTCATCTTTTTTCGCTTTGATGTCTTCAAACTCGCCTTTTTCGATCGCAGCTTTTAGTGCATCTTTCGCGTCGTTTGCTTTTTTCACTTGCTCTTCATCGATTTTGCCTTCTAGATCTTTTAATGTTTTTTCTGTTGTAAACACTAATTGATCTGCTTCATTGCGCACTTCGATTTCTTCTTTTTTCTTCGCATCTGCTTCAGCATTTTCTTCTGCTTCTTTGACCATTTTTTCGATCTCATCATCAGAAAGACCTGAAGAAGATTTGATGGTGATGTTTTGCTCTTTGCCTGTACCCATATCTTTCGCACGTACGTTGACAATACCGTTTTTATCGATATCAAAAGATACTTCGATTTGTGGTACGCCGCGTGGTGCTGGCGGAATGTCAGTCAATTGGAAACGACCTAATGTTTTGTTGTCTGCTGCCATTGGGCGCTCACCTTGCAGAACATGGATGTCTACCGCTGTTTGGTTGTCAGCAGCCGTTGAGAATACTTGAGATTTACTTGTTGGAATTGTTGTATTACGTTCAATCAGCTTTGTGAATACGCCGCCCATTGTTTCAATTCCTAAAGAAAGTGGTGTTACATCAAGAAGAACAACGTCTTTGACATCTCCTGTGATGACTCCACCTTGAATCGCCGCACCAAGAGCAACCACTTCATCAGGGTTTACACCTTTATGAGGCTCTTTGCCTGTTTCTTTTTTGATTGCTTCTTGTACTGCAGGAATACGAGTTGATCCACCAACAAGGATGACTTTATCAATCTCGCTAGCAGATAAACCAGCATCTTTCAATGATTGACGTACAGGTGTCATTGTACGCTCTACAAGATCTGCAGAAAGCTCTTCGAATTTAGCACGTGTTAGCGTTAATTCAAGGTGAAGAGGACCTGCATCTCCAGCTGTGATAAACGGCAGTGAGATTTGTGTAGAAGATACACCAGAAAGATCTTTTTTCGCTTTTTCAGCAGCATCTTTTAAACGCTGAAGCGCCATTTTATCTTTTGAAAGGTCAATGCCATTTTCTTTTTTGAATTCAGCTACTAAGTGATCAATGATCACTTGGTCAAAATCGTCTCCACCTAGACGGTTGTCCCCAGCAGTTGAGCGTACTTCAAAGACGCCGTCTCCAAGCTCAAGGACTGATACGTCAAATGTACCGCCGCCAAGGTCGTATACAAGGATCGTTTGATCTTCATCTGTTTTATCTAAACCATAAGCAAGCGCAGCTGCTGTTGGTTCGTTGATGATACGTTCTACTTCAAGACCAGCAATTTTACCAGCATCTTTTGTAGCTTGACGTTCTGCATCGTTGAAGTAAGCAGGAACTGTGATAACAGCTTTTGTTACTTCTTCGCCAAGGTAGCCTTCAGCGTAAGATTTAAGGTGTTGAAGAATGATTGCAGAGATTTCCTGCGGTGTATAGTTCTTGCCTTCAACTTCTACTTTATAGTCTGTACCCATGTGTCTTTTAACAGACATGATTGTGTTCGGGTTTGTAATTGATTGGCGTTTCGCTACTTCACCAACTTGGCGCTCTCCATTTTTAAAAGCGACAACAGATGGTGTTGTACGTGCTCCTTCAGCGTTTGCAATGACTTTTGGCTCTCCGCCTTCAAGTACTGCAACACATGAGTTTGTTGTTCCTAAGTCAATCCCAATGATTTTACTCATAATCGATGACCTCCCATTATGTAGTTATTGATTTACTTTTACCATTGATGGACGAATAACTCGGTCTTTGAGTTTATAGCCCTTTTGCAATTCTTCTACTACGATATTTGAATCAAAGTTTTCATCTTCAACTTGCATGACGGCTTGATGAAGGTTTGGATCGAACTCTTTGCCGACAGCTTCAATTGGTTCAACGCCTTCATTTTTCAACGCTTCTACCAGCTGGCGGTAAACCATTTGCATTCCTTCTAACAAACTTTTCGCCTGCTCATTGTCTGGATCAATTCCAAGCGCTCTTTCAAAGTTGTCAAGAGCTGGGAGAAGATCGCTGACAACATGTTGAGAACGATATTTTTGCACGGTCTCCACTTCAGTTCGAGCACGGCGTTTATAGTTTTCAAAATCTGCTTGAACACGCAGAATCTTGTTTTCTTTTTCATCTAGAAGCTGCTGCAATTCATCGATTTTCTCTTGGAAGGCAGACTGTTCATCATGCTTTGCTTCCTCAGTATCTGCTTGAACTGCTTCTTCTTGTGCTTCAACCTCTGCTTCTTGCTCAGGTGTCTGTTTTTCTTCTGACATTGTGTTCACCTCCCTCAAAAGATTCAAGAATACGAAGGGGCAGTGCCCCTATCTTTTTATCACCCTACTCATCATACAAATTGGAAAGTGCGTTTGACAAGTCTTTTGATACATGATGCAAAAGACTAACGACTCGCCCGTAATCCATGCGGGTTGGTCCGATGACGGCAATGGAGCCAAGTGATTTTTGATCAATCGAATAAGTCGCTGTGATCAAACTACAGTTCTCCATTGCTTCCAAATTGTTTTCTGAACCGATTTTAATGGTGATACCTTGCTGATTTGGATGAAACAGCTGCATGACATCATTCTTTTGCTCAATCAGCATCATGAGTGAGCGAATGCGGTCGATGTCATGAAATTCAGGCTGATTCAACATATTAATCTTCCCGCCAAAGAAAAGTTTTGATTCATTTTGTGTCGATGTAAATGTGTTGCCAAGCGCATCTAAAATGTGATCATAATCTTTTAAATGTGTGCGCAGAAGCATGACTACTTCTTTATACATCCTGTCCTTCAACTGGTCCATTGGAACGCCAGCTAAGCGGCTATTCAAAATATTCATCAGCTTCTCAATATCGGAGACATCGAGATGCTCAGAGAAGGTAATGGTTTTGTTTTCAACATGTCCGCTGTCTGTAATCATGATTGCTACGGCTTTATTTGGCTGAACGGGGACAAGCTGAATTTGCTTTAATCGATTTTCACTCAGCTTTGGACCAAGCACGATCGATGTATAGTTTGTGAGATCTGATAAAATTTCCGCCGATTTTTGAACTGTTTTTTCCAGCTCAAAAATTTTCTCCTGAAAAGCCGACTGGATAAGCACAAGATCTTTAGACGACAGTTTTCGCGGAGAGAGCAAATGATCTACATAATAACGATATCCTTTTTCTGAAGGAATTCTTCCTGATGAAGAATGGGTCTTTTCGATAAAACCAAGTTCCTCCAAATCAGCCATTTCGTTTCTAATCGTCGCAGAGCTGAATGTGATGTCCTCTTTTTTAGAAAGAGTCCTTGATCCAACTGGCTGCGCCGAACGAATAAAGTCATTAATGATGACTTGCAGAATCAAAAGCTGACGATTTGTTAACATCATCATCACCCCTGTTAGCACTCTCTTTCAACGAGTGCTAATTGTATAAACAAAATTACCAAACTCAAATTAAAATGTCAATTATAACTCACCGAGAAACGCTTGAAATACTTCATTTCCTAACAATTTCCCTTTTCTTGTCAAACGAATTCCAATGTCATCTTTTACAATGAGACCTTTTTCTTCTAATTCTTCAAGAACTGAGGGAAAAAGAGCTTCTGGTGAAGCACCATATTTGGCTTGGAAGTCGGCACTTTTCACCCCTTCGATTTTTCGAAGGCCTAGAAACATTTCTTCTTCTATCTGCTCTGCTTTTGTGACTTGATGAGTTTCTTTATACGGGAACCCAGTTTGCTCAATCAGTTCCAAGTAATGCTTCACTGGTCCTGCGTTCACATTTCGGATGCCATCTACATACCCGTGTGCCCCTGCACCGAAACCGAAGTAATCTTCATTGCTCCAATAGGTCAGGTTATGCTGGCTTTCAAAGCCAGGTTTGGCGTAATTGCTGATTTCGTATTGATGTAATCCATGGCGCTCCATTTCATCCATCACAAGTTCATACATTTCAGCCTCACGTTCTTGCGGCGGTAAATGCAGTTTTCCTTTTTGCATTAAGTTGTAAAACACCGTTTTCGGCTCCACAATCAGTGAGTAGACAGAATAATGCTCTGCTCCTAAAGAGAAAGCTGTCTCAAGTGAATTCATAACATGATGCTTTTCTTGATGCGGCAAGCCAAACATGAGGTCAAGGCTAATGTTGTCAAATCCAACCGCTCTAGCTCTCTCAAAGGACGTGAGAACATCTTTCTTTTGATGAACTCGTCCGATTTTTTTGAGCAAATCATCTTCAAAGGTTTGGACGCCAAAGCTTAGCCGATTGACACCGGCTTCTTTTAACACATGCAGCTTCTCGAGTGATAATTCATCCGGATTCGCTTCAACTGCAAATTCAACCAGGTTTTTTGCCGGCTTTAACACACGGTGAATGCTGTTCATAAGCTGGTCTAGCTGGCTAACGGTCAATGATGTCGGAGTTCCCCCGCCAATAAAGATCGTCTTGAGTTCTTGCTCACCCTTTTGCTCGATCGTGTGCTGCATCTCTTTTTCAAGAGCCGCTAAGTATTCATCGACTGGCTGCGTTTTAATGAAAAATTTATTGAAATCACAATAGTGGCAAATGTGCTCACAAAATGGAATGTGAATGTATGCTGCTTTCATTTGATGACACCTTCTTTACAGGTAAAGAGCCGCAGTTTATCGCTGCGGCACCTTTGTTTGTTTTCGACTATAAACGCCAAGGCTGACATTGTAAAGCAGGTTGCCTTGAGGAGGATGTTATTTTTTCGGTGTGCTGTCGTCCATCTTCAGCACAGCCATAAATGCTTCTTGCGGGACTTCAACAGAGCCCACTTGTTTCATGCGCTTTTTCCCTTCTTTTTGCTTCTCAAGAAGCTTTCTTTTCCGGGAAATGTCTCCACCATAACATTTAGCAAGTACGTTTTTACGCATCGCTTTAATGGTAGAACGAGCCACAATTTTTTGTCCAATCGCCGCTTGAACTGGTACTTCAAAATGCTGGCGTGGAATGAGTTCTTTCAGCTTTTCTACGATGATCTTGCCTCGTTCATAGGCGTAATCGCGGTGAACAATAAAGGAAAGGGCATCGATTTTTTCACCATTCAGCATGATGTCCATTTTCACTAGAGTAGATGGACGATAGCCAATCAGCTCATAGTCAAAGGACGCATAGCCTTTTGTGTTGGACTTGAGCATATCAAAGAATTCATACACGATCTCCGCCAAAGGAATTTCGTACACAATGCTCACTCGGTTTGCATCAAGGTATTGCATATCAATGAAATGTCCGCGCTTTCCTTGGCAAAGCTCCATGACAGAGCCTACATAGTCATTCGGCACCATCATTGTTGCTTTCACGTATGGTTCTTCAATTTTCTCAATCTTTTGCGGATCAGGCAGATTGGACGGGTTATCGACGATGATTTTTTCTCCGTCTGTCATATACACATCGTAAATAACACTTGGTGCTGTCGTAATGAGATCGATTTTAAATTCACGCTCAATCCGTTCTTGGATGATTTCCATATGAAGCATTCCAAGAAAGCCACAGCGGAAACCGAAGCCAAGTGCTTGGGACGTCTCTGCCTCATATTGAAGTGAAGAATCATTTAATTCAAGCTTTTCTAGTGCTTCACGTAAATCGTTATATTTCGCTGTATCAATCGGATAAAGACCGCAGTAAACCATTGGGTTCAGCTTTCTGTATCCTGGCAGCGCTTCTTTCGCTGGGTTCACCGCACTTGTGATCGTATCCCCCACACGTGTATCGCCGACATTTTTAATTGCTGCTGTTAAGTAGCCAACATCTCCAACAGTGAGTTCATCTGTCGGCATGGCTTTTGGTGTGAATACGCCGACTTCAAGTACTTCAAATTCTTTGCCCGTCGCCATCATTTTGATTTTCTGACCTGGTTTGACCGTTCCTTCCACAATTCGTATGTACGCAATAACGCCGCGATACGCATCGTAGAGAGAATCAAATATAAGAGCTTGAAGCGGTGCTTCTGGGTCCCCAGCAGGTGCTGGCACCTTTTCGACGATTTGTTCTAAAATATCTTCGATCCCAATACCAGCCTTAGCAGAGGTGAGAACAGCTTCAGACGCATCCAACCCGATGACATCTTCAATTTCTCCTCTTACACGCTCAGGCTCTGCACTTGGCAGATCGATTTTATTGATAATCGGAAGAATTTCTAAGTTGTTATCAAGAGCTAAATAAACATTCGCAAGTGTCTGTGCTTCAATTCCTTGTGCTGCATCTACTACGAGAATCGCACCTTCACAGGCAGCAAGGCTTCGAGATACCTCATAGGTGAAGTCGACATGCCCTGGTGTATCAATCAGGTGCATAATATATTCTTCTCCATCCTTCGCCTTATATTTCAGCTGGACAGAGTTTAATTTAATCGTTATGCCGCGTTCACGCTCTAAGTCCATGGAATCAAGTAATTGTTCTTTCATTTCTCGCTGCGTAATCGCCGCTGTTTTTTCTAAAATACGGTCGGCCAATGTGGATTTCCCGTGGTCAATATGGGCGATAATGGAGAAATTTCGAATTCTTGATTGCCGTTCTAATCGTTTTTCTTTATCTGTCACAATCTATCACTCCTACTATAAAACGCGGGTTGCGCTAGGTTAGATTATATCAATAGGGCTGTAAAGATTCAATCGAAATCAAGAAAAGCCGCTCATTGATTAGCGGCTTTAGTCATATGGTGTAGATTTATTTATTTCCCATTTACCCAATCATAAAGAGAACGAGCTGCATGTGTCATGCCATCAGACAACACCTTTCCTGCTTTGGAGAAGGCATTAAAGCTCTCTATTTCCTCAAGCTGCTTTTGTTTTTCGGCAAGATCCTTTTCTGTAACAGCCGTTCCTAAGATAGAGGCTTCTCGTTCTTCTTCGTCGTTCATTTGGATGGAGAAAGCGCCTTTTAATTGCGGGTCATGGTAACCCTTCATTTGCAGCATGCCATTATTTGCCTGTTGCATTCCTAAAAAGACGCCAAATAGCAAGACCAGTCCTAAAATAATGGTTTTTCCCATAAATGATCCCATGCACCGTCACCACCTCAAGAGCGTTTTTTCTCATCCTTTGCTTTGCCGTTTACTTTTTCCGCATCCCAGAAAATGTCGCTGAAGACATCAGCTGCTGCATTGGATGCATTTTTCAATTCTTCCATATTATTATCCACTCCGCCAAATTCTAAAAGAAGGGCTTTGTCGGATAAATCTTGATTATAAATTCCATTATCACCAATTTCGCCTTTGGCAAACACACCGACACTGAGTCCTTTATATTTTTTCTCCATCAAATGGTGGAACTCCGTCGCAAGCTTGAGGTTTTTCTCATAGCTTTGATTCTTCTTTCCCACAACAAACGCAATTCTCGCATATTTTTTCCCTTTGATCTCGGCAGTAGTGTCTTTCTTTCTTCTTGAGTCACGGTGGATATCGATTAAATATTCGAGGTCATCATTTTTCGCTAAGGCTTCTTTTACGACCAGTCTTGATTCATTATAAGACTGGGGATACTTTAGTCCTTTTTGCAGAAGCCGTTTTTCAACTTCTGTTTTGTCGACCGTATTCCCGATTCCTTGCTGATCAAGCGCCTTTCCGAACATGTCACCGACAAGGGTGACATTCACTTTTGAGTGCCGTGCATTGTTTGGATTCGTTTCTCCTTTTAAAAATGGTAAATATGATTCCGTATTATGTGTATGGTAAATGTACACAGCTTTTCGTTTTCCTGTCGACCGGTCCGGCTCTTTCGCAGGCTTTTTCGGCACATCTTTGTCGAGCTTGTCCAGCTCTGCTAAATTTGCTTCTTTTTCATCTTGAATGACTTCACTTGGCGGCGGCGATTCCATTGGCATGTTGGTATAGTCTGTTCCTTCACCTGCTAAGATGATTTTTGTATCAAAATGTTCAAAGCCTGGAAGTTCTCTACCTAGAAAACTACGCGGGTCTTCTAAATTGATACTGGTCGCAAGCTTGAGTGACAGTCCAGAGAAATGAAACCCTTTTTGATCTTTCGGGACGGCTGAGGCGAAATATTGGTTTTCCATGCCCATTAATGTGGCGAAAAACGCCCCGGAAAGCTCATCTGCTACACCATATAGCGAGGCTTGTGGTCTCAGCTCAGGTTTTAAAGATGTCAACGCCCCTGACATCACAAACACTACAACAAGTGAGGCTATAAATAAGAAAATGCTTTTGACTACTTTTGTTCCATTAATCGCAACGACCAACTGTCGAGGACGGCGGGGTCTTTTTTTCATGATTTACTCCCTCCAGCACGCTTTCTAGTAATTACACTATGAGCGAGCTAGAGAAAGTAGAACCGATTAATGATTATAAGAACCCATGTTATCTTGAGAGATTTTTTGATGAAGCGCTGTGTTTAATCCATTGGCGAGCACGTTTGCCATATCATCAATGAATGTATCCACTTCCTTAGGCGTGACCATGAGATTTTGCCCTAGCGGCGCAAGCACTTCATGAATCAGCTGCCGTTTCTCTTCTTCTGGAAGAGTTCCTACGATACCTAAGAATGATTGACGCGTTTCTTCATCTGGTAAGTCTTCTTCGTTTAGTACTTTTTTCTTCCCAAACGTCAAACCAGCCGGCACAAGAGAGCGGGACGGCCTGTCATCTTTCAGTTCTCTACCAAAATGCTTTAAGACATAATCAATTGTGTCACTTGCAATGGTGACTGCATCTACCACTGTCGGAACGCCAATCGCAATCACTGGAATTCCCAACGTTTCTTTGCTTAATTCTTTTCGCTTATTCCCTACACCTGAACCGGGATGGATACCTGTATCAGAGATTTGAATCGTCGTATTCACCCGTTCCACTGCACGAGCAGCAAGGGCATCGATTGCAATGACAAAATCGGGTTTGGACCTCTCGATCACGCCTTGTATAATGTCGCTTGTTTCAATACCAGTCAGTCCCATCACTCCCGGTGATAAAGAGGACACTGGGCGGTAGCCTTCCTGTACATTTTCCGGCTGTAATTCAAAGAGATGCCGAGTCACAAGCAGACTTTCAACTGTGAGCGGACCTAGCGCATCTGGCGTGACATTCCAGTTTCCTAGTCCTACTACAAGACAGCTCGCATCAGTCTGAATGCCTCGATCTTTTAAAAACTGAGCAAAATGATGGGCAAAGACTTCGACAACTTTTTCCTGCATCTCAGAATCTTTCTCCCGAATGCCCTGCGCCTCAAGTGTCAAGTATGTTCCTGCCTTTTTGCTGGTCAGCGCCTCCCCTTCTTTCGTAATCTCCACCGTGCGTATACGGATGCCATGCTCTTCTTTTTCCTTTTCGACAATCCCTTGAATTCCATCCTTTTTGACAACATTCGGATCGTTCTCTTGTTCTAGTATCTCTTTTGTTTCAACAGCCAAGTCTGTCCGAATTTGATAAGCACTTAAATCAAGTTTCTGTTTCTCCATAAAAAGACTCCTTCCACCAAGTAATTAACAGTAGTCTTTCCATCTCTTGAAAGAAACATTCGAGCGCTTCATCAATGAAAAATACTTTACATTTATATTGCATTCTAAAGGTGTGTTTGATAGAATACAACTTGTTCTATTGTGAAGATTTAACCTTAAGACAATTGTGTTTAGGTTGTATCTTAGGAGGTGAAACACATGCC
This sequence comes from Bacillus sp. FSL W8-0920, assembly GCF_038593215.1. Classification (NCBI taxonomy): domain Bacteria; kingdom Bacillati; phylum Bacillota; class Bacilli; order Caryophanales; family Bacillaceae; genus Bacillus; species Bacillus sp. FSL W8-0920. Next base: position 2,356,724 of record NZ_CP151974.1, read on the forward strand.
AAATATTAAATCAGCGATCAAACGTACAAAAACGAATAACGAACGCCGTGCACACAACGTGACAATCAAGTCTGCGATGCGTACTGCGATTAAACAAGTTGAAGTTTCTGTAGCTAACAACGATGCTGAGCAAGCAAAAGCTGCTCTTTCTTCTGCTGCAAAACGCATTGACAAAGCCGTTAAAACTGGTCTTGTACACAAAAACGCAGCTGCGCGTTACAAGTCAAGACTTGCTAAACAAGTAAACGGACTTTCTGCATAATGCTTGCAACGCCTCAGTAATGAGGCACTGTTTAACTGTACGTCCGTCCTGACCGGCTCAGCCATTAGGACAGACTGACAATTATACATCTAAACAAAAACGACCCTCTTTTTAGAAGGTCGTTTTTTTATGTTCAAGCGCCTAATAGGCGAAGCAGAAACAATTCTAGCAATAGCTGCTTGTCCTTTTTACCGGTTTTCATTTCATAATCGATCGTTGATAGCTCTTTGACAATTTGCTTCAGCTCTTCTTCTGAAAACAGCCTTGCCTGATCCATAGCAAGTTTCACGCGGAATGGGTGGACTTTTAGATTTGAAGCAATTTGTTTTTGCCCATATCCTTGCTGAGCGAAATACTTCGTCTGTAAAATCAAACGAAATTGAGTGGATATAAGCGCTAATATTTTAATGGGTTCCTCATTTTGTTTCAGCAAATCATAAAACATCTGCATGGCCTGAGAGCGGCGTCTGTTGACAATTTGGTTAATTAATTCGAAAATATTCTGCTCTAAGCTTCTTGCAACGAGCTGATTGACATCCGCTAATTCAATTTCTTCTCGCTCTCCAATATATGTACTCAGCTTCCTGACCTCTTGAAACAATGAGGATAGGCTTCCGCCGCACAGCATCACAAGCTGCTCAGCCGCTTCAGATGTCATCGCCTTTCCTTCTGTTTTCACCAGCGTAATGGTGAAATCCTTTGTTTCTTTTGGGTTTAACTCTTTTGCCTCAACCATAGCCGCTTTCTTTTTTAGCAATTTGGTGATTTTCTTCCGTTCATCCAGCTTTTCATATGGTGCCAATAAGACGAGAATGGTATAAGGCGCCGGCTTTTCTAAATAAGCTTCTAACAGAGAAAGCTCATGCTCAATCTTCTCTTTTTTCTTTTCCGCTGTAAGAAAATAAGGGTTCTTGATCACAACGAGACGTCTTTCTCCCATGAACGGAAAGGTTTCTGCATCTGTCACAGCCTGTTCAAGCGGCACCTCTTCCATATCAAAGACGGAGAAATTAAAATCCTTTGTCTCTTCGTCTACTACAGCTTGTCTTAATTTAGCTGCTGTTTCTTGCAGTAAATACGTTTCTTTTCCATATAAGCAATAAACGGGATGGATATCCCCTCTTTTTAAATTGTTCCAAACCTCAAAGACCATAAATTGAATCCCTCTCTTTCACTTCCTCCTCTATCCTAAAGTGTGCGAAGACATTAGTAAAGAGGAAGCTGAAAGTACCGCCTCCTCATTTATAGTAAACGTCTGGTGCAAGCTCCCGGGTCAGCTTGCTTCAGACGATATTCATAAAATGATCATGAAAATGGAAAACGGTTACTTTACCTTCTAGCAATTCCAAATGAGTTCAAGTATACTAAAATTAGCCAGGAGGGATGAAAATGAATGAATTTGAAAAAAATGTTCAAAGCAAGCGGAATGATGTGACCGACTCAGCCGTTGGTTTTATCGTCACATTCGGATTTTTCGCCTCAATGTTTATTTTGGCAACCATTATACACCTCGTTGGATCTTAACTTCATGATTGCTACATGACTGCCGTTTTGGCAGTTTTTTTATTGTTTTTGTAAGATATCATATGGAGGATGCGTGTAAAACGTTCCTTCCTTCTCAAGAAATCCATAGGTCACACTTCCGTCTTGATCTGTGCGGTACACCTTCGTTTGATGATCCTTTAGTTTTTTCAAGACTTCCTGATGAGGATGCTGATAACGATTGCGTTCACCAGCCGAAATGAGTGCGTGCGACGGCTCCAGATGCCGAAGCCACTCATCACTTGTTGACCCTTTGCTCCCATGATGCCCAACCTTTAAGACATCTGCTTGCAGGTGAGGATAGGCTTCTATAATATCTCGTTCCCCTTCATGTTCAAGATCTCCAGTGAACAGAAACCGTTTCCCGCCAAGATTAAAAGTTAGAACAAGTGAATCATTGTTCTTACTTGTCACCCGGTCTTGCGAAGGGTGAAGAACCTCAAATATGTGCTCTCCAACTTGGAGCTGATCTCCTCTTTCTAATTCATCAATCATAATCCCTTTTTCAGCTGCTTCTTTTAGCAGCTTTGCATCTTCTGGACTTCGGGCAAAACCTTTTGGTATGGCTAGCCGCTTTACTTTATTTCGTTTGATTAAACGAACTGCTTCTCCCATGTGGTCTTGATCTGCATGCGTGAGAATCAGCACATCAAGTTTTGCTATACCTTTAGAATGCAAAAACGGGATTAGTGTTTGTTCACCGATCGTAGACACTTTACGTCTTTTTTTCCATGGTTCATCATCAAAAGAAGGTCTGCCACCTGTGTCCACAAGTAGATGTCCCTTTCGGTAAGGGAGCTGAATAAACAAACTATCCCCTTGTCCGACATCCAGCATCGTGACCTCCCCTTTTTGGAGAAAATTCGGGTTGAAATAGTGTGCACTCAAGACACCGATGAGTAATATAATCGGCACGGCATAGGATTTCACGGACATTTTGCACTCCATCACAAACAGCAAAAAAACAATGGCGCTCACTTCAAGCAGAATATGCCACCAAGTCGATTTCATAAAAATCAGGTTGAACCCATCAAAAACTGCCATATGTGCTGACAACTGATGACTTAGCTGGATGACCGAATCAAGCAACTGGAACAACACTTTTCCAAGCGGAAGATAAATGATAGACAAAAGAAAAAAGAGTAAGGATAGAGGCAGGACAACTGTTGTATAAAAAGGGACAAATATCATATTCAATGGGATGCTCAGCAAAGAAAATTGCTGAAAATGATATAAAAGAACAGGAAGCGAGGCAAGCTGTGCAACAAATGAGACAAGGAACAACTGCATCACGGCGCTTTTCGCTTGCGATAAGATTCTGGTCGATAACAAAATAAAAAACGTAACCACGAATGAAAGCTGAAATCCGATCTCGAATAGATATAGAGGATGAATCGCTAATAAGAATAAAAACGTTGCGCTTAATACGACAGCAGAAGGCTGTTTCATTTCTTTTGGCAGGCTTGTCATCACTAAATAGATTCCTGCCATAAGGCAAGCTCTTAAAACTGATGGTGCAGCACCTGTCAAACAAGCATAAACAGGAAGAAAGCATAATAGAAGAAGACGCGCTGTCTCTCTTGTCACACCGGCACGAAGCAGACACCAAAATAAACAGGCAAGAAGCGTTTGCACATGCAGTCCTGAGATCGCTAACAGATGAATAACACCGAGCATTTGATAGTCTCTTAGCGTGTCAGGATCAATCAAATCACGGTCTCCAAAAATAAGAGCCTGTACAATACCTACAGAGTTTTTCGGCACATGATCTTCTAAGAATTTTAAGCCCTTTTGCCTCATCTTTTGAAGATAATAGGAAGGACGATCATTTGTTGTACAGCCTTTGATTGACTGCGGTAAGAAAATAGCGCGAATGCCTTTTGATTGTAGAAATTGATCGTATTGAAACCCGTTAGGAATGGTTGCGTGTTTAGGCGGTCGAACATCACCTGTCATATGACAGCTCATACCTGGCTCTACGTCTTTTAACGTCTCTTTTTCACGCTCTGTTTGAATGGTATAGAAAGCGGCTAGCCGGTCATCTTCTGTTGACACAGTTGCCGAAAAACGATTGCCATCTATTTTCGGAATCGTTTCAATCACAACAGAGCCGGAAAAGAATTTTTCTTGAACAGGTTGCTCCGTTTCAAAAAACTCATGAACCATAAAAATAAGAGTATAGACGGCTCCACATAGGCTGATCATGAGAAAGAGTTTGGGGATTTTTTTCAGTAGGCTGAGAAGGAAGATGATGAGAAGAAAGAGAAGGAAGTACATATGAAGATGATATGCAGCCAGAGCAATTCCAACAGCTGCTGAAATTGCCCCAAACGGCAAATAATTAAACATAGGAAGTAAATAATTGATTCGCCTTCTCATGCATATTGCGAATTTCTGATTCACTAAGTCCTGATTCACTTAGTTTGCCAATTAGATCTGCAACAAAGGCTAATTTTTCTTGATTTTTTAAGTCGATGATCATTTCATCGAGTTCAACTTGTTCCGTTTGAACACCTGCCTGCTCAAATAAATCAATGGCATATGGGTGATTTTTATAATCCTTTGCATAGTAAACGGTTCGAATACCTGCTTGAATAATGGCTTTACAGCACTGCAAACAAGGAAAATGTGTGACATATATTTCAGCATCGGCTGTAGGTGCACCAAATTTGGCACATTGTAAAATAGCGTTCATTTCCGCATGGATGGTGCGAACGCAGTGATGATCAATGACATAGCATCCCACATCTGCACAATGGACATCACCAGCAATTGAGCCATTATATCCCCCTGCAATGATACGCTTGTCTCTGACGATGGTCGCCCCAACAGCTAACCGCTCACAGGTGCTTCGCAGAGCAAGCAAATGGCTTTGCGCCATAAAATATTGATTCCATGAAATTCTTTCCACGAGCTGATCCCTCCAGAATGATGGTTGGTATTAAGTGTACATGCCTTCCTTCTATACCGTCAATTCTACTTAACGGTCAATTCATTTTTCAGCCGTTCAATGGTCTTCTCCCCAAAACCTGAAATGTTCCGCAAATCTTCAATTTGTTGAAATTCTCCGTGCTCCTCTCTGTACGTAATGATAGCTTCTGCTTTAGCTGGCCCTATTCCATTAATGGTTAGCAATTCCGCTGCATCAGCCTGATTCACATTGACACCTTGACTCTTTTCATTACCCGATGGAGCGTCTGCACCTGCTGTTTGTGCCTCTCTCTCTGCTTCTCCCTGCTTCCGGACATAAATCATCATACTGTCTTCTAATTTTGCTGCTTGATTAATTTCAATCGTGTCTGCTTTACTAGTAAAACCTCCTGCTCTTCGAATGGCTTCTTCTACCCGTGCATCAGATTGAAACGTATAAACACCTGGCTTTTTTACAGCCCCTTTGATCTCCACAAAAATGGAGGATGATTCATTATCGGTCTTTTCTTGTTTGTTTTCTAATGTGACTTGTTTGTCTTGATCGCCCTTCAATACACTTGGCTCTCTAGTGCTCCCCTTATTTCCTGCCAAAAGGAAGAAAGTGATGATGATCGCGCCCATGAGCCCAGCTCCGATATAAAGACTGTATTTTTTCAATGGAATGAGTCGCTTCACGTGCTCACGCTTCTTTCAATCATATTTTTCTATTGCTCAACATACTGTTTAGAAGATAACAGATCCTATGCGCCTAAGGAGGGAGAACGTTTGAATATCGGGATAATCGGTACAGGAAACATGGGTACCATACTTACTGAGGCATTTATTGAATCAAAGGCAGTCAATCCCTCATCCATCACCATTACAAACCGGACCATAGAAAAAGCGTTCAATATAAAAAAGAACCACCCAGAGCTTGAAGTAACAAAACAGCTTACAGGAGCTGTCATGGATAAAGATTTCATCTTTGTTTGTGTCAAGCCGCTTGATATTTATCCTCTTTTAAAAGAGCTGAGCCCTCTTTTAAAAGAGCACCAAACCATTGTCATTATTACAAGTCCGGTTCATCCTGAACAGCTTCAGGATATCGTTCCTTGTCAAACAGCCAGGCTGATTCCAAGCATTACGAACCGCGCTTTATCAGGTGCGTCACTTTTAACATTTGGATCGTCATGTAATGTCGCGACGAAAACAGCGTTAAGACAATTAGCTTCCTGCATTTCAACACCTATTGAAATTCATCATTCGATTACAAGAGCGGCGTCAGATATCGTCAGCTGCGGTCCTGCCTTTATCAGCTTCCTCGTTCAGAAAATGATTGAAGCAGCCGTTGAAGAAACAGATATTTCTAAAGAAGAAGCCACCACCTTATCAGAAGATATGCTTGTAGGGCTTGGCCGTTTGATTGAAAAAAGAGTCTATACCCTTCCGACACTACAAGACAAAGTGTGTGTAAAAGGCGGCGTTACGGGTGAAGGGATTAAAGCACTTGAAGCAGGTGTTCAAGATATGTTCCACCGCCTTTTTCAAAACACCCATGAAAAATTCGATGAAGATCTTGAAGCGGTTGCGCATCAATATCCGCCAAGTGTGTTTACTGATGATCGCAGAAATTAATCAACTCTGCAACAAGCGAAAAAAGGGTTTTAAAAAACCATCGTTCCATTAAACGATGGTTTTTGGCTTCTTAGCTGAAATGAAATATCTTTCGGCGAATTCCCTGGGCGCTTCATTTGTAAAATCAGCGGTCACTTCTATTTGTTCAAAGCCAGCGGACTCAAGGAACGCCGCATAGGTCTCAAATGGAAATGTACGCTGTTCATGTGTCTCATCATAACGCTGATACACGTCTCCGTCCTTTACAAAAAAGCTTAAATCGTGAATGACCGAATACATGTCATCCCCTTTATCACTCTGCCAAATATAGCTGATCTCTTCATCTTGATCGGCATAAGTTGAACCTGGGAATACCTCTTCCATTTTATAAGGAGTATGAACATCAAAGAGTAAAACCCCATCTGCCTCTAAAAGCTGAAACATGTTTTTAAAGGTTTTTTTGACGTCATTTTCGTTTTTTAAGTAATTCAAGGAATCACAGCATATAACCGCCGCTTGAAAGACTTGCTCAAAACCCGTCAGCTCTCTCATATCTTGATGTAAAAATTGAATGGACTGCTTTTTCGCCTGTGCTTTTTGCTGCGCGAAAACCAGCATTTCTTCACTGAGGTCAATTCCTGTGACTGCGTGACCCTTTTCAGCTAACCGAAGAGAAATCTCTCCAGTTCCACAGCCAACATCAATAATGGCAGCATTCGGTTTGATATTCTGCTGGATCCACTGAACCCATTCATCATAAGGTGCATGTGTCATGAGCTCGTCATACACACCTGCAAACCCTTGATAAATCATGAGTTAATGCCAAGTGAAAGCGTTTCTCTCGGCGCATCTCCCCATAGCTTCTCTAGGTTGTAGTATCCTCTTTCTTCTTTGTGGAACACATGAGCAATGACATCACCAAGATCAATCAATACCCATCTTGCTTCATCAAAGCCCTCCATCTTCTTCACTTCGATTCCGCTTTCCTCTGCAAGATGTTTTACTTCTCTTGCAATGGCCTGCACTTGTTTATCAGAGTTCCCGTGACAAATGAGAAAATAATCGGCAACAAGTGAGATTCCTTGCATATTAAGGGCAATAATATCCTCAACCCGTTTATCATCGCATGCTCCTGCCGCGACGTTTAAAATTGATGATGAATCCATCCAAATTCCTCCTTAATTGTTCTTATGCACAAGTGAGTTGTAAGTCGCAAGCGTATCTGGATAGACTGGCTGGTTCTTTTTCAATAAAAAGCTGATCGTGTTTTTTAGTGACTGAATCAGTGCGCTATCTAAATCTTGCTCTGCTAACTCTCTTACTTCTTCAACACCAGGGAAATGACGTCCTGGTTCGATATAATCAGCGACATAAATGACCTTTTCAAGTAATGTCATGTTTGGTCTGCCTGATGTATGAAATTCAATGGCCGTTAAAATATCTTGGTCGTTAATAGCTGCTTCCTTTTTAACCAAATAGGCACCAACCGGGGCATGCCAAAGCTCGGGCGAATATTCCAGCAATAGAGGGTTCATCTGTTCCTGCTGGATAATCCCCTTCATTTCATCCTTTGGTCTAAATTTCGCATAATCATGAAAAATAGCGGCGATCTCTGCTTTTTTCACATCTGCACCGAACCGTTCCGCTAAAGAAATAGCTGTCTCCATAACCCCGAGTGTATGTGTATATCTATGCTCTGTTAACTGCTCTTTGACACAGCTTAATGCTTCTTCACGATTCATATAAGTGATGCTCCTTTATATAACGCTCAACAGCTTTCGGTATCAAATAATCGACAGGTTTTTCCTGCATGATTCGCTGCCTAATCAATGTCGATGATACATCAAAAGCTGGAACATCTGCAAATAAAAGAGGATATGTTGTATTTCGGGTATAACCCGGTCTTTTCATCCCAATAAAAGTAATCATCTGAAGCAAATCATCTATCCGATGCCATTTTGGCAAATACTCGACCATGTCCGCTCCAATCATAAAAAAGAACTCATCTTCAGGATGACGCTTCTTTAAAAGCTCCACCGTATCTACTGTATAAGATGGACCCTCTCGCTCCATTTCAATGAGCTCCAATCGAAAATGTGGATTTGACTGGATCGCCGCATCCACCATTTTCACCCGGTGACGACTATCTGCTCGCTTCCGGTCTGTTTTATGAGGAGGCTTGTGATTTGGGATAAACCAAATTTCATCAAGCCCTACTTGAAAACGCACTTCATTTGCCATCAGCAAATGCCCATTATGAGGAGGATCAAACGTACCGCCAAACAACCCTATTTTTTTCATATCACATCCACCTTTACGGCAGCTTAATTTGTTTATTTTCCTTTGATTCTTTATAAAGGACAATCACATTTCCGATCGTTTGAACAAGTTCAGCTTTTGCACCTTTGACAAGTGCTTTCGCAACTTCCGTTTTGTCCTCGTCGCAGTTTTGTAATATGCTGACCTTTAACAATTCTCTTACTTCAAGCGCCTCGGAAATTTGCTTGATCATATTGTCATTTACCCCGCCTTTTCCTACTTGAAAAATAGGTGATAAATGATGTGCTTTTGCACGTAAAAAACGTTTTTGTTTCCCTTTTAACATGGTGTTCCTCCTAATTTCTGTATCACAATTGACTTCATTTTTCTTGCGTCAGGCGTGATGCCTGTCCACAGTTCAAAGGCTCTAGCTGCTTGTCCAACAAACATGCCGACACCATCTACTGTTTTCAAACCTAACCCAGCTGCTTCTCTGAGCAGTTTTGTTTCTATTGGATTATACACAATATCACAAACAACCGCTGTTTTTTTTGCGTTTACTAAAGAAATCGGGGTTTCTTCAACATTCGGGTGCATACCAATTGAGGTTGTATGGATGATGACATCATATTCCCCAAGCTGCTCTTCCGCCGTCTTTAATGTAATGGCACTAGAAGTGAAGTTCCCATCTGCACTTTCAATTAAAGCCTCAGCTTTTTCAATGGTACGATTGGTGATATCAAAGCTTTTCGGTGCATAGTCAGCGATTGTCGTATAAATCGCATTTGCCGCTCCGCCAGCACCAATCATTAGAAATGACAGCTCTGATAAAGGCTGATCCAAGGCTTCAAGCAATGAATGAAGAAAGCCCTCCCCATCTGTGTTGTACCCGACGAGCTGACCTCCTTCGAGCCGCACCGTATTGACTGCACGCAGGCGTTCAGCTGTCACATCAATTTTGTCCAGGTACTGCATGATGTCTACCTTGTGCGGAACAGTGACGTTAAAGCCGCTGATTCCTAAGGCTTTCATACCGCTAATGGCATCTTTCAGGTCATCATTTTCTACTTGAAAGCCATGATAATGTCCATCAATTCCAGCATCCTTTAATGCTGCATTATGAATATCCGGAGACATTGAATGGCCAACAGGGTTACCGATTACTCCGTATAAAGGTTTCAAGGTCTCTCCCCCTCTGAACATTTAAATTAACGAACGTCTCATAAACACATGCACGCCTTTTGGCGCATAGACTTTGATTTGCTTACCTGCATCATTTGCCGTAATCCACCCTAAGCCTGAGAAGACGATATCCATTTTCGGCTGATCAATGGTAAAGGTATGTGGAACGAGTGGAGGAAAATCTTCCATCCCCTCTTTTGATGGCGGTGATAGCAGTTCACCGGCATGTTTTTCATATAAATCATCTGCGTTCTCTAACTTTGTTCTGTGTATGTTCAGCTCATTTGGCATATAGCAGACAAATGACGTTCTGCCGCCTTTTACATAATCAAATCGAGCAAGCCCGCCAAAATAAAGCGTTTGAGCTTCATTTAATTGGAACGTTCTCGGTTTCAATTCTTTTTTCGGCGTTAAGATCTTCAAGTCATTTTTGCTGACATAGTGCGCCATTTGATGACGGTTGATAATGCCCGGCGTATCAAATAGAGCAGATCCGTCATCAAGCGGGATCTCAATGGCATCAAGTGTTGTACCTGGATATTGGGATGTGGTGATCACGTTCTCTTCACCAGATACTTCTTTGATGATTCGATTGATAAATGTGGATTTCCCAACATTCGTACAGCCGACGACATAGACATTTCTTCCTTCGCGGTAATGATCGATCGCTTCCATCACCTCAGGTACGCCCTGACCTCTGCTTGCACTGATTAAGAAAACATCGATCGGGTTCAATCCGTTTTCTTTCGCTTCCCGTTTCATCCAATGAATTAAACGATCTTTTTTCACGGATTTCGGTAAAATATCTACTTTGTTGCCGACGAGTAAAATCGGGTTACCACCGACAATACGACTCAGCCCATTAATCCAGCTTCCGTTAAAGTCAAAAATATCAACGACCTTGACAATCAGAGAATCTGTCTCTCCGATACTGTGCAATATATTTAAAAAGTCGTCTTCTGTTAAAGAAACATCTTGTATTTCATTGTAGTTCTTTAACCTAAAACAGCGCTGACAGATCACATCTTCTTTCAATAGAGATGCTGCCGGCGCATATCCTAATTGATCTTTATCTTCCGTCTGAATGGCTACACCGCAGCCAATACAAACAACCTTTTCCATTATTACTCTTCCTCCCACTGAATGTGGCCCTTACGCTTTAAGGCTCCTAAAATTCTGCGTTCAATCTGCCTGTTAAACTTTGTGATAAATCCGTCTGAGGCAGCAACAGGGACGACCAAAATCGTATGGAAGCCGTGACGATTCCCGCCTAGAACATCGGTCATGAGCTGATCCCCAATGACCACCACATCTTCTTTTTTCAATTGCATATCAGCGACGGCCTTATTAAAAGCTCTTCCCATCGGCTTTTTCGCTTTATAAATAAACGGAATATGAACTGGTTCAGAAAAAAGCTTGACCCTTTTTTCATTATTGTTCGATACAATCGTCACTTGTATCCCGTGATCCTTCATTTCTTGAAACCATTCAATTAAGCGGGGCGTCGCACTTGGACGATCCCATTCTACTAGTGTGTTATCTAAATCGGTAATAATTCCTTTTACATTTCGTTCTTTTAGTTTTTGCGGTGAAATGTGGAAAATGCTTTTCACAAATTCATCCGGTAAGAAATACTTCTTTAGCACAATTTGCACCCTTTCTTCCATTGGTTTTTCAGCGATAGTGTCGAATCAAATCACAATTTGTCTGTCTATCGAATACAATGAAAAAGTTTTCGACATATGACGAGGACCTTCAACAGTTGTGGATAATTTTACACACATTATCCACCTATATTTCATCACGCTTTCATTCAATTATAAACACTCTACCCACAAGTTATCCACTTCACCATGTGGATAACAGAACGATTGTTCTTGTTTCCCATTCATGGTAGATTAAAGGTACTTCAGAGACATTCGATCAACCTATGATGATATGTCTTTTCCTCAAGTTTTATGCCAACTTTTTCAGGGGAGGTGTTTTTCCCATCATATGGGTTTCTAGTATGAAAAAGCTGTCAGATGATTTACTTATAGAATCGTATTATAAAGCAAATGAAATGAACTTAAATCGCGACTTCATTGAATTAATTGAGACAGAAATGAAAAGACGTTCGCTCGGGCATATGCTCTCTGTTTCCTCTTAATTCCATATCACAGGAACCATGCCTCCCGAGCATTCTCTTTTTAAACTCAGGTGACTGATATTATATCACTTGCGCTATAGGCTTACTACTATTTTCCGTAAAAAACACCCCTTCTCAAGTAAAGAAGAGGTGTCTTATTTGCAAGGCTGTTCATTCCAAAACCATAACCCTCCACCTACGACCAAAATAACCACAAGGAATACAACAAGAAAAGCGTAACCGATTCCTGCTCCTTGAGCTGGATAAGGCGAACACGCAGGGTAAGGATAAGGGCATCCCCACATATCAGTTACCTCCTTCTAGGAAGATATACTGTTAGACTATGCTAAATGGATGATCTTGTTTAGGCAGATGGCCATCATTTAAAAATGTTTGATGACATCACGCTCTTTGATTTCGTTATAAATGATTCTTGCCCCTTTTGGCGTCATATGATTGCCAGAAGGGTCGATTAAACCTGATTGAATCAACGCATTGTCACTATCTTCACCAGCTTCTCGGATGAACGCTTTCCAGTTGTCGACAAGCGGTACTTGCTGATCCTTGGCTATTTCTCTCGTGATGTCATTATAGGAATTTTGCCAAGCTCTTGCCCCGCCTCTCTCAGCAAAATAAGATGACTTATACCTAGAGTAATAATACAAGCCCTTTTTTCCGCCTTCTACAACAGGTACACAAGTCATGAGAACCGGGGTAATGCCTGCTTTTCTACTTTCAGAAATGAAGTAGGTTACATTTTCTTTAAATCTTTTTTTCGTCACTCGGGGATGTTTCCCGTCTAAAATCGCCGCATCATTCGTACCGAACATGATGAGGACGTAAGTTGGTTTCTGCTTTAAAATATCCTGCTCAAAGCGAAGCTTCGCATCTTCAGTCGTCTGCCCGCCAATCCCTGCGTTCTTCACTTGAATTTGACCGCGCTCGACGTTTTTCATGAGATTCACCCATTTTTCAGATGTTGGATAATCTCGGAAGTCCCAGTTTGATCCCTTTGTATTGCTGTCGCCAAATGCAATGACACTTTCTTGTTCTGGCTTTGAGCACCCAGCAGCGACACAAAGCAGGATGAAAAGGACAACATATTTCTTCACAACATTCACCTCCAAAAGCCCTCTTCATATAGTAAACGACAAGACTTTTGGTTTCAATGAATGACTGTTTTTGACGAATACTTCCTATTGCAGTTGAACAGGTACATACGCTTTGTCATGATGCAGCAGTTCGCTCACTTTGACAAATTCATATCCTCGATCCTTTAATTCAGGTATCACTTGTTTCAGTGCTTCGACCGTCTGCTTCCGGTTTCCCCCGCCATCATGCAAAAGAATGATATCGCCGCCTTGAATATGATCAATAATACGGCTCGCAATTTTATGCGCGCCTGGTCTTGACCAGTCCTTCGGATCTTGCGTAAAGGACCACATGACCACATCATATCCTTGCTTTGACAAAATGCGGAAAGATTTCATCGTCAAGCGGCCGCCAGGAGGACGAAATAATAAGGGCCCGCCAGGCTGGAGTGAAGCGATATGAGCCGCTGATTCTTTTAGCTCCTGCTTGATCTCCTTTGATGATAACAGGTCAAAATACGTATGATTCATCGTGTGGTTGCCAAGCTCATTTCCTTCGTCCACAATCCGTTCTGCGATCTTTGGATATGCGTGAACCCGGCTTCCTACGACAAAAAAGCTGGCATTTACTTGATGCTGCTTCAGCACATCCAATATTTGATTCGTGTAAACTGGATGAGGTCCATCATCAAAGGTGATCGCAATCTTTTTCCGTTCCGCTCTCATGTCCCAGAAGGCACGTCCCGTTTTTTCGAGATCGACTCGTTTTAATGTATGTGCCTCTACTTCATTAGGAACAAAAGCACATAGCAGCAATATACACATCAAGACATGCAACCCTCTCATTTGACCGCCTCCACAGAACATTCTTACAGATTAAATTGCCCGCTTTTTGATGAATCATTCAGCATTCATGGTCACGATCCGCATATCTGACTTCTTTTTTCACATAAAAAAAGCCGGCCCATCAGGCCCGCTTTTTGTTTCACGTTTGGTTTCTCTCTTCAACTGTCGAACGTTGCTTAGAATTCATACAGACACTCTCCTTCTTGGATTTGATTTTGAGCCCATAATAATTTCTGATAATACTGGTTGGACTTCTGGTATTGTTGAGAGGCTTCTAAGGCTGTCGCAATTTCTAGTGAGATATCCTCTATATAAGAGTATAGGCTAAGTTTTTCCAAATAATCAATGGTTTTTTGCAGTTGTTTTTCATTTATTCCTTGAACATATAAAGCATCCAGATACTCAAACATATGACAGAACAGCTGGTCTTCATGCTTCTTTGCAGCTAATTTTCCATCTTCTAATATGCGGCGTGCTGCTACTTGTTCATTTTGTCTAAAAAGCAGTTTTGCGAGCGTATAGAGTGTATGTGGAAGCGTGGGAAGCTTCTCTTTACAGGCAATATCAGCCGATTCCGTTAAATAGCGTTCTGCTTCCTCAAGGTAGCCCAGCTCCCCGTAACATTTTCCTAAATTATAAAGCGCTGAACTGTATATCCGCGGGTGATCAATTTGTGATGCGAGCTGTTTTGCCTTTTTTAAATGAGGCAGTGCCCGATCTTTTCGTTTTAAATCTTGGTAGTTTCCTGAGATCACAAACAGGCACTGAATGATGCGAATAGTATAGGCATCATGCTGATCGTATATTTCTAGCGCCTTTAAAATATGATGCATCGAGACATGCGTTTGCTTCATAATATAGTAGGCTTCTGCTACTTTAAAATGAAACTCAGCCTGCTCAATATCATCAAATACCATAGACAGCTGTTTTTCTGCCACTCGGTAATATTTGACGGCTTCTAAATATTCTTTTTGACTAAACTCATGCATGCCACGAAAAAATGCATGGTAATAATGCAGCATATCAGATAACTCATGATTGGAGTTTTCGATTTTATCGACAAGATTAGATACTGAGAAAGGTTGATATTTTGAAGGGTGTATATAGTCAAGCATGATCTGGTGCCGAAAACACATGAGCTGATAATAAATCAGTAAATGCTGGTCCTCTTCCATCCGTTCAATTTCTGCTTCTACTTCTGCTTTCAGGATTTCCGCATCTGGAACACTGAACTGCCGTATCATTCGATACCATTCATTAATTTTCATACCTACATGTGAAGATAGAACCTTCCCCATGTTCCGAAAAAACCCCTTCCTTTTCGGTCTAATATTACATATTTTAGCACGCTTCTTGACCGCCAAGCACCGCAAAGAAACCGCAAACATATGAGCAAGGCAGCAAAAACAGACGAACAGAAGCCCGTTTTTTTCGAAAAAGATGATTTTTTCATCGTACAGACACAGACAATCCCCCCTTCACATACATTTGAGGATATAGGCAGTGGCCTAAACATGGTGGAGGTGAAAATCGTGGCAGGAGTATTTACAGCGATGGGATTGATGGTCAAAGAATTGGTGTTCTTAGTGTCCTATGTCAAAAACAATGCCTTTCCACAGCCCCTTTCGGGAGATGATGAAAAAAAATACTTAGCCCTTATGGCACAGGGCGATGAACACGCAAGAAATATGCTGATTGAACATAACCTTCGGCTCGTCGCCCATATTGTCAAGAAATTTGAAAATACCGGGGAAGACGCTGAAGACCTCATCTCCATCGGGACGATCGGACTCATTAAAGCAATCGAAAGCTATTCCTCTGGAAAAGGAACAAAGCTGGCAACGTATGCGGCGCGGTGTATTGAAAATGAAATTCTGATGCATTTACGCGCGCTAAAAAAGACAAAAAAAGACGTCTCCTTACATGACCCCATTGGTCAGGATAAAGAAGGCAATGAAATTTCTTTAATTGATGTCTTAAAATCCGAAAATGAAGATGTGATTGATACGATTCAGCTCAACATGGAGCTTGAAAAAGTAAAGGAGTATATCGACATTCTCGACGGCCGGGAAAAAGAAGTGATCGTCGGCCGGTTCGGCCTTGATTTAAAGAAAGAAAAAACGCAGCGGGAAATAGCAAAGGAGCTCGGGATATCGCGGAGCTATGTGTCTCGTATTGAGAAGCGGGCGCTGATGAAGATGTTTCATGAGTTTTACCGGGCGGAGAAGGAGAAGCGGAAGCGGGAGAAGGGGAAGTGAAAACAAACTTTTCCCAACTCCTATTAAAAAAACAGACCTTGTTGGGTCTGTTTTTATTTGAACATCACAATATAGCCCACATACACAAAAGAAAACTATGTCATGTTTTATCCCCATTTATTTCACTATGCTGTTTTCTTTTAAGTAACGCTCAAAAAGCTTATGACCTTCCTCCTCAATTTGGTCATCTTCAATCAGAGATTCTCCAATCAATAGCCCTAGATCATTCCACTTCTCATATTCCTTCAAAAGTGTTACTCCATAACTTTTTTGATCAAAAAACAAGAGCCATCTTCCTGTTTCTAAACTCTTAAAAAAACACGCCTTCATAATCAAAACCATGTTCATAATACCCTACATGTAAATGCATAGTTTCATCTAAGCTATGTAATTTTTCTTCTGTACTCACTTTCATCTGGCACCCCTAGCTTTCCATATCCTCCTGAAAATCAATATCTCTCAACTCGATCCATTCAACAAAATCAGGAAACGTTTTTGTCGTCAAAAAATGATGAACGATTTGATATGCTTGATCCCGATTGATGTAGCTACACGACGGCACATACAATGGGGATCCTGCGACCAAATGTTCGATGGTTTCAATTTTTTCTCCCTTTTTAAAAGGAACCAAAAAATTCGGATACCTCATGATCAAGAAACCATACGGTTCCGTATAAAAGAAAACTAGACTTTCACTTTCCCAATCTCCCTCAATCTCAATGGAAGATTCCCCATTTCCTTGTTTCCAATACTCTTCATCTTCTTGAAAGAAGATTCTTTTCAAGAATTCTTCTCCCGGATTTTCTACTGGAGCTCCTGTGGGGCCGTAGTATAAAAACATCCATATCTCTCCTTCATACCTATATCAACTTGTTAACCAACTGTTCTATTTCCTTCAAATTGATAAAAAGCTTGTGGTTCTTCGTTTAATTTTAGCCAGTTATATAACTTGGGATTTAGCTTTTGAAAAGTTTGCTTGCTGACCCATTTTACTTCTTTGATATCATGATCCGGATCGAGAATACTCATTTGTCCTCCGGTGATTTCGGCAAAGAAGGTGATCATCAGCGCATGATGCTTTTTGTCTTGAAAGTATGCTTCTCGAACCGAATGAAGTTCATTTACTTTGCAAACATACCCTGTCTCTTCTTTCACCTCGCGAATCACGGCTTGATGCAGGTGTTCTCCTTTTTCTACAGCACCACCAGGAACTTCCCAATATCCCTTTACGTTTTTGACCATTAACATATTTTCTTCCTCATCATAAATAATAGCTGATACTACGTCTACTCGTTTCAAATGAATCCCCCTCAATCATTCTCTGTTCACATCAATTGTCGAATAAATAGCACGAACTGTTCATTTCAATACATTCATTATACGGTATCCTTGATACAAGGTAATGGTTAAGGAAGCAAAACAGCATTCGTGAGCAGATTGGAGGCCACAGCATGTGGATCATCATCATTTTACTTATTGTCCTCATTGGATTTACTGGGAATATCGTTTCCTTATTAAGACAAATGAAAAAGTCAAACGAGAAAATCATACAACTGTTAGAACATCAAAAACCGAAAAAATAAAAACTTCTCTCATTTAGAGGGAAGTTTTTTTAGAAAAAGCAATTGGAGAATTCTTACCGTTTCTCATGAAGCAACATATATCTGATTTTATGAATATAATGCAGCGCAATATGAACGAGACATAAAATGAGCCCGATCATCGCAAGAATATAAATGGGCAGCATCAAACCAGGTACATAGTTGACGATAAAACCCAAACAAAACGCTGTCAGCATATATAGGCTGATCAACCTCATCAATACCATCCGAAGCCCTCCCTTTCCACACTCATTTTAACATCATTTCCCTTTATTTTCATAATTGGCTTTAAAAAAAGATGCGAATCCACTAAGATTCGCATGATCATTACGTATTCAATTCACCTTTCTTCGCCCGCAATTCCTTCCACTGCTCAAGCTCTGACACTGTCAACAATTGATATCCTTGTTTGGTTAATTCCTTGATAATCGTGACAGCTGCATTTGCCGAGGTGTCATAGATGTCGTGCATTAAGACGGTTTCTCCGCTAGACGCATGTGTGAGAATGTAGTTAGCAACGTACTGGCTGTTGCGATATTTCCAGTCTTCAGGATCTACGTCCCAAAGCGTGACTTTCATATTGACAGCCGCGTTGATTTGCCCGTTTGTTCCTCCATATGGCGGTCTAAAGTGAGTCGGTGTAAAACCGCTCGCTTTTTCAATGATTTGCTGGGTCTCTTCTACCTGTTTGACGGCTTGTTTTAATGGCAGTCTTGTGAGTAAAGGATGGCTATAGGAATGATTTCCGATTTCATTCCCACCCTTTCTGATTTTATTTAGCATATCGGGATAATATTGAACCCTGCTGCCTAATACAAAAAATGTCGCATGTCCTTTGTTTTCTTTTAAAGCTGTTAAAATTTTTGAAGTCGTTGATGGATTTGGTCCATCATCGAACGTAAGGGCAATGGCTTTTTGATTTGGATTAAACGCTGACTGTTTTGGCAGTTTTACGATTTTTCTTTTTGGAATCGGTTCTTTTTTCTCATTTTTGTTCTTTTCTTTATTAATATATTCAGGCTTTAACATTCCTTTAAGCAGGGTTTTTTTAATCGCCAGCACTTGAGGGCCTTGTTCGCTTGGTGCGATTTGCCCTGCTGGAAAGTAGAATTCAATAAAACGATCCTTGATGGCAAAATACTGATAATGCTCTGCCGCAGGAGACGTTCCTTGCTTGAGTAAATGCTCATTTTCAGCAAGAGAACGATCTTTCTTTAACTCCTCAAATGTCATTTGAGACAGTTTTTGCAGATCTTCTTTCTTTGATAAAAATAAATCATCTATTGATAAAAAATGCTGTTTCTTGAAATCAAAATTGAATATCTTCGTTTGATGTGCGCCTTTTACTCCGCCTTTCAATTCATATGTATTGAATTTAATCGCAGCAGTTTGCTTGGCATAATGAATAATCTCGTAATCTATATTTAATTCGTATCGATTCTCTTCATCGACATCGCTCGCTTCGCTAAATGATGTTTTGAATTTGTCTAGCGCTGTTTCTGCATATCTTTTCATCTCTTGATCTAGCTTTTCTTGATGAAAGACCGGATAGTTGACTGCATATCTCATGTATCTCCCGTCATTCACGAGGGTGACTATCTCCACTTCTTTATAGCTCGCATCTGGTTCTACCTTCTTCTTCTCCGTCCCACTTGCCTGCTGATTATGATAAAATGCAGCAATTCCGATGATGATTGCAAGTCCGCATAGGACGAGACTGATTTTCCATTTCATTGACACAATAATTCCCCTCTCGTGATGGCGTCATGCCTTGATGACGTGTGTTTGTAGGATAGACTTTGTGCGAACCTAATTTAGTTTTCAAAAAACATAATCGTCACACTTTAGACACATTTTAAAAGAGGAATAGAAAAAGGGCTTGATTTCTCAGCCCTATCATTATTTTTGCATATATAGTTGAAATAATCTCGTTTCTTCATCAATCGAACTCGCTCGATCAAAAGCCGCTCTGACCGTCTTTGTATTGTTCAAGCGCTCATAAAGCATAGTCAATACAAAGATAAATGCCGCATCTCCATCAATGTAATCATCCGGCGCTATATAGGACAGGGCACCTGCTGCTAAGAAGGCATCTGCTAATTTTTTCTCACCTAGTGTGCAGCCTGTAGAAATGACGTGAATCCCCTTTAATGAAGCATACTGCTTGATTTCATCCGCTCCAAAAGCAGCGCCTCTAGGCTCCTCATCTTCGTATACATCTTCCCCTAATTCAGGCATGATCAATGCTCCTTCTTCACCGTGAAACGATAAAAGAAGGTAATCTATTTCTCTTCTATTTCTACCAGATAACACATGAATCAGGTCATTCGGTCTTCCAATCCAATGCATATCGACTTTCGCGCCGAAGTTTTCAAGTGCTGCACGCAGTGCAAAAGATTCCAGCTCACTATTAGGTCCTGCTGCTAATGTGATGCACATGGCTTGTTGATCCACTTCTATCTCCTCCAGACTATGATAAAAATAAAACCATTTTTTCCTCATCTGCATATGTATGATCTGGCCATTTTAGTGCTTTTTCTTCAAGCGCGTATGACTCAAATCCAATAGAGCGATACAGGCGTTTGGCTGAGTGATTGGTCGTCACGACTGATAAATACATTTGCTCGATGTCGTGTCGTTCTCCGGCGAATGAAAGAACTTCTGTCATCAAGGTCTTGCCTACTCCTTTTCCGCGGGCGCCCGCTGTAACATACATCGCT
Source organism: Bacillus sp. FSL W8-0920 (assembly GCF_038593215.1). Lineage (NCBI taxonomy): Bacteria > Bacillati > Bacillota > Bacilli > Caryophanales > Bacillaceae > Bacillus > Bacillus sp. FSL W8-0920. Next base: position 2,377,137 of record NZ_CP151974.1, read on the forward strand.
GCCACATTCGCTCGGTGCTTTAATTTCTGTAAGTTTTCTTGGATGAGCGTGACCATGCCCACAAGCTTCCCTTGATCAAAGGCGCCAAAGGTCCACATCAATTGTACCGAAGTATTGTACCGATTTGCTCTTCTTCATAACTCATCGCAAAGCCCTCTGGATGTCATCGTAGTGCTTCTAGTCTCAACGCGGCATATTCTTCAGCATCATCTGGAATTAACAATCGAATATTCAGAACATCGCCCCCAACAGAATGATTCATACGTCCAATTTTATCTTGAAAGGAGATTTTGATCAAAATTTTTCTTCTGAAAATAAAAAGGCATCCCATAAAAGGATGCCCCCTTCATTACCACTTGCAGCGTTTCACTGGACGGCAGCAAGGGTTTTTGATATCACTGCCGCAATCGTATTCTTTCACGATATACTCGTTATGAGTCGACTCAGTGACAGGATAGTAGTTTTCAATTCTTTTGATATTTTTATTGACGTTTGTGATATGCGTTGGATGAATTTTTCTGATGGTTTGTTCATTCGTTCTTGTGTTGACAATTTGACGTGTGGGGAAAACAACCGTTTCATCTTCTCCATGGTTTCCTCTGCGAGGTCCAAAGAAAAAATCATCTAATCGATTCCGGCTCATCTCAACACCCCTTCAATTTGTCTTTCACTTACACTCTATCGTATGTAAGAGACGTCATTTGTGATTAGATGCTTGTCTATTTTTTAAAAAATCCACTATTCATCTCGTTTTCTCTTTCTTTACAAAAGGTCATTTTTAACATATTATACAAATGATATATTGCGCAGAAAGGACATCTATGAAAACAAAACATAAACTCTTTTTATTCATGACATTTATTGTCATCATCATTGCTCTTCCAATGCTATCACCTATGATCTTCACAAATTCAACCGAAAAAGGCGCTATCCGGAAATCAATTTACCAAGAAGGATACCCTTACCAAAGCTATTTTGCTATTTTGAAAAAAACGAAGTACAAAGATCCTGAGTATGGCCAGCTTTATGATGTTTACTGGCAGGCTTGGAAAAGTGAAACAGGGATGACACCTTCTGTCTGCTATTCGAAAAAGGTCGAGAAAAATGAATATAAGGTTAGCTGCGGTACCGCCCCATAACCTTCCCACTCATCATCAAACACGAGGTGAACGATATGATCAATACGACACAACCAATCGAACGAAACAAGCTGGACATTGCACTTGAACTGACTCAATTGCATTTGAATCGATATGAAACGAATCATCCTGATCAGCTGAGTGAGGTTTATGCAAAATATTATGCGCTGCTTGAAGTGCTGGATTTATCTTCTTATGATCAATTGATTGATTTATTGCCAGATGAGCTAAAACAGACGCTTGAGTAAAAAACCCTCTATCCACATGGGATAGAGGGTTTTCTTTATACTCGTGCTGCCATATCGGTTTCGATTTGCTCTAAGCTTCTTCCTTTTGTTTCAACTAGTACAAAGCGGGTGAACAATAGTCCGATTAAGCAGATGACACCAAATGAGGAGAAAATAACCCCAAAGCTGAATTTATCTGCCAGGATAGGGAACACGAGTCCGACGGCTAACGATCCCGTCCAGTTAAAGGCAGATGAAATACCTGCGCCGATACCTCTGACAGAAAGCGGGAAGATTTCGCCGATGATGATCCACGTGATCGGTGCCCATGAGAAGGCGTAGCACAAGATAAAGCAGCAAAGTGAAATCAATGTCACCCAGTTTAAAATCCCTTCACTCACACCAAGTGCACCTAATGCGGCTGGTGCAAAGAAAGAAAGGGCCATGCCCGTTCCCCCTACGGTGAGAATCGTTCGGCGGTCGAACCGGTCGACAAATTGTAAAAAGATCACGGTGGTGACGACAAAAATGACACCGACAATGACTGTAAAACCTGCGGCAACCTGAGGTGCAAGGCCTACATTCCGAGCAATACTCGTTGCATAATACACTATGGAGTTCGCGCCTTGTATTTGCTGAAGGGTCGCCATCCCAACCCCTATGAAAAGAGCCATTCTAAATTTCTTTTGGAACAATTCACGAATACCAGAGCGTTCTTCTTTTGCGACTTCTAAAATTTCCTGCATCTCTGCTTCGATTTCTTCACGAGAAGAGCGTAGTGATCCTAATACCTCTCGTGCTTTATGAGGCATTCCGTGCTTAATTAAATATCTCGGAGATTCAGGAAGTTTCAGCATCCCAATATAAAGTACGATGGCAAATAAAGCGGCACTACCGAGCATCCAGCGCCAGCTGTCTGGAACAGGTTCAAACACAAATGCAACAATATAGCTCAGCAATAGTCCGCTCACGATCATGAGCTGATTGAGCCCAGACAATTTCCCGCGAATTTTAGCAGGAGCAATTTCAGACATGTATGCCGGCACCAAAGATGAGGCAGTTCCTACGGCTGTTCCTAAAAAGATACGTGCAATGGTTAATGAAATCTCTTCTGGTGCGATAGCTGATCCGATCGCTCCGACAAAAAAGATAACGGATGAGACCAAAATAAGCTTTCTGCGACCAAATTTATCCCCTAACAGACCGCTTAAAATGGAGCCGATAATCGCCCCGCCCATTAATGAAGAGACGACAATTCCAAGCCATAATGGGCTGAGCTGAAATTCTTGCTGAATATGTCCTTCTGCCCCTGCAATAATACCAATATCATATCCGAATAAGATGCCTGCAAAGGATCCGAAAAAGAAAATAAATTTACTTGACACTTTTTTCTCCAAGTGGATGACCCCCTCACTTAATTAACCGCTTTCATTTCATCCCGTGCTTCTACTGCACTCAGTAGAAGACCTTTTACCCTTCTATAAAACCACATATTCTGCATTGACAAGTTTTGCAAAATGAACAATTTGATCAACCGTTAAATTGAGGGATACGACTGTATGATGACCCCCACCTTGCTTAATCCATGCTTTGACGCCGTCCTGAAAATTCGGCTTGATTTTCCAGAGCACACGTGCAACCGGTAAATGAGGTGCTGCTTCCTCCGGCTCAAAGGCTTCAACTTCTTGTATGAGCCATTTGAAATGAGTTCCAAAGTCAGCAATAGAAACGACAACACCTTCCCCTGCTTTTCCATCAAACACAAGGCGAGCTGGATCTTCCCTGTTTCCGATTCCAAGCGGAGATACGACAATGACAGGTTTCGTATGGGCGAGCGCTGGATCTACTTCTAACATATGAGATTGCAGCACTGCTTCCTGTCCAGAGGTCATTTCATACGTGTAGTCCTCCATAAAACCAGTGGATTGATGATGACTCATCACTTTTAATAACCGGTCCAGCGCAGCAGTTTTCCAATCGCCTTCCCCCGCAAAGCCATATCCCTTTGCCATTAGCCGCTGTACCGCAAGTCCTGGCAGCTGCTTCATTCCATGTAAATCTTCAAAGTTTGTCGTAAAGGCATTGTACCCGCCTTCATCTAAAAAGCGTTTGATAGCGATTTCATAGCGCGCTTGCACCTTAACACTTTTTTCCCAATCTTCAACTGAATACGTTCCATAATCCACATCATATTGCGTTAAATACTCTGCAAATAATGCATCTACCTCTGCTTCTTCTACTGCACTCACATATTCGACAAGATCGCCTATGCCAAAGTAATCAACGGTCCACCCTAACTGAATCTGGGCTTCGATTTTATCACCTTCTGTTACAGCCACGTGGCGCATGTTGTCACCAAACCTAGCCACTTTGATCTGAAAGCTTTCATGATAGGCAGCTGCCACGTCCATCCAATCAGCGATTTGCTGCTGCACATCCGGCTTAGACCAATGACCGGCAACAATTTGGTTTTGTTTATTTAAACGTGCATTGATATAGCCATATTCTCTGTCTCCATGGGCAGATTGATGAAGATTCATATAGTCCATGTCGATCGTGTCCCACGGAATCTTTTCATAATACTGTGTGACAAGATGCAAAAGAGGCTTCTGCAAAAGATTGGTCCCGCGTATCCACATTTTTGCCGGTGAAAATGTATGCATCCACGTCATGACGCCGACAACTTCATCACGATAATTGACCTCTTTCATCAGCTTTGTGATTTGATCCGCGCTGACAGCTAGCTCCTGCAAGATCACTGGATAAGGAAGTAAACCGCTCTCATTTAAGGCATCCGTCATTTTTTGTGCATCTGCTTTTACTTTCTGCAGTGCTTCATCTCCGTATAAATGCTGTGATCCGACAATAAACCAGCATTCTTTATGTTGACTTGTTAACATAGAAATCCCTCTTTTCTTTATCTTGAAGGTTTTTGTCCGTAATACGCATGTTCGCCGTGTTTTCTTAAGTAATGTTTATCTAAAATTCGCTGCGGAAGAGGTTCTGCGTATTCATTTAATTGCTTTGCGAACAAATTCATTTTGGCAACTTCATCTAAAATCACACTGTTTGTGACCGCACTTTTTGCATCTTTCCCCCACGTAAATGGGCCGTGGCCTTGAAGCAATACACCCGGCACCGCCATCACATCTAGGTTTCTTTTCTCAAACGTTTCGATGATCAGCCGGCCCGTTTCTACCTCATAACCGCGATTGACTTCTTCTTCTGTCAGAAATCGAGCACACGGAACAGCGCCGTAAAATGTATCGGCATGTGTTGTGCCCATTGCCTGTAAATCGAGACCTGCCTGCGCCCAAACGGTTGCCCACATGGAATGGCTATGTGAAATACCGCCAATTTCTTCAAAGTGTTTGTAAAGAACAGCATGTGTTGCTGTATCTGATGAAGGGCTGTATTCCCCTTCCACTACTTCACCGTCAAAGTCGACCACAACCATGTCTTTAGCTGATAATTGGTCATACGCTATACCGCTAGGCTTAATAACGAATAGACCGCTGTCACGATCACACGCACTGACATTGCCCCATGTGAATTTCACAAGTCCATATTTCGGTAAATCTAAATTGGCTTCGTATACTTCTTCTTTTAAGCGTTCTAGCATACGGTTGTCACTCCTTTCTTTGGCATCAGATGTGATACTGCCGCCTCTTCAATCGGAAGGCCGTCTTGATAGCGCTTTAAAAATTCGCCAAAGCCTTTGACATCAAGTGGATCGGGTTCTATCAGTTCTTCTGATGTATGGGCAAACACTTGATGCGTGAGAAATTCAGCCAATGTTTGCTTTTGATGATGGACCATATAGGAAGCGAGGACAGCCATTCCAAACGCACCGCCTTCTCCCGCAGTAGAAACGACTGATACAGGTGTATCAAGCGCTGCTGCCACCATTTTTTGACCAACGAGCGGTGTTTTAAATAACCCTCCATGCCCTAATAACCGATCAATCGCAACCTGTTCATGTTCTTTTAAACGGTCCATCCCTATTTTCATTGCGCCAAAAGCAGAAAAAAGATGGGTACGCATGAAGTTAGCCAGATTAAAGCGGCTTTCAGCTGATCTGACAAAAAGAGGTCTTCCTTCTGGCAGTCTTGTAATATTTTCACCAGAATAATAGCCATAGCTTAAGAGCCCGCCGCCATCTCGATCTGCTTCTAACGCCTGCTGCAATAAGGCTTCGTATACCTTTCCTGACGACACTTGCACGCCTAGTGCGTCAAATGCCTCTCTAAAGATATTCATCCAAGCATTTAAGTCACTTGTACAGTTGTTCGCATGAACCATTGCGACTGGCAGTCCGTCCGGCGTTGTGACCATATCCACTTCTGGATACACACCCTTTAGCTCCTGCTCTAGCACAATCATGGCAAAAACAGATGTCCCAACTGAAATGTTCCCTGTCCGTTTTTCTACACTGTTTGTTGCCACCATGCCCGTTCCGGCGTCACCTTCCGGGGGGCAAAATGGAATGCCTGGCCGCAAATGTTTGCCTTGATCTAAAATGGCTGCTCCTGCTGCCGTTAACACGCCAGCCTCCTCGCCTGCTAAATAAACACGCGGCAGAAGGTGACGGAGCTTCCACGGATAGCCTTTTTCTGCGATCAAGTCTTCAAATTGATGGAGCATTTCTTCATTGTAATCTTTCGTTTGTTCATCAATTGGGAACATGCCTGACGCATCCCCAATGCCAATGGCCTGCTTTCCTGTTAACAGCCAGTGAATGTATCCTGATAGAGTGGTTATATATTCTAAACGGGCAAGGTGTTTTTCCTCTTCTAATATGGCTTGATACAAATGGGCAATGCTCCATCTTTCTGGAATATGAAATTGGAAGACATCCGTCAGTTTTTGACTCGCCTCAATGGTTGTTGCATTCCGCCATGTGCGAAACGGAACGAGGACCTCTCCTGTATGATCACATGCCACATAGCCATGCATCATAGCTGATACCCCAATTGAGCCAATGGTTTGAATGGTCACGCCATACCTTTGCTCGACTTGCTCTTTCATCTCTCGGTACGCTACTTGAAGACCTGTAATGATATCAATTAAGTTGTACGTCCAAATTCCTTCCTGGAGAGAACTTTCCCACTCAAATGCACCTTGGGCAATTGGCTGAAACGCTTCATCTATTAAAATGGCTTTAATTCGTGTTGAACCAAATTCAATCCCTAAAGATGTCCGTCCTTCTTTTAAGGCTTTGGTCGTCTCTTCATGATTCATTCTGCGTTCACCTCCATGAATGATAACGGTTTCAATTTTCGTTTTCTAGATTCATTGATTCTCTGTGCACATTCACAATATAATATTTGTACGTACATATGTCAATAATAAATATAGTTGTACATACACAATATGACAAAAACCTGCACTTTTCTAAAGCAGGTACGACAGAAAGGGGAAGCGCCTGTTTTTGATTCGACAACCATGTTAAAATATGTCCATACAATTTCTTCTCAATCCGAGTAGATGATCAACTGAGAAAGAAGTGAAACGATGAAAAAGAAGTACCAGATCATTATCGATGATATAAAAAGCAAAATACTCACAGGGGATTACCGGATCGGGGAACGTATTCCAACTGAATCAAGCCTGCAGGAGATGTATCAAGTGAGCAGGCATACGGTTCGAAAGGCCATCTTAGAATTGTCGAGTGAAGGGTTTTTGCGAAGTGAAAAGGGTTCAGGCACATTTGTGACCAATCAATATCAAACAAAGCCTGCTGGACATACGCATATGAGAACGATTGGGGTTATCACGACATACATATCCGATTACATTTTCCCTTCCATCATTCGAGGCATTGAAAGCCGATTAAACGAAGAGAACTATTCTTTGTTACTGGCGAGTACGAATAATGATGTAGAACAGGAGAAAAAAGCGCTCGAAATGATGCTGTCCTTTGGTGTGGACGGACTCATTGTCGAGCCGACGAAAAGCAATTTATACAACCCGAACATCTCGTACTACCTATCTTTTAAAGAACAGGATGTACCGCTCATTATGATCAATGCCTATTATGAGCAGTTAGAGGTCCCTTTTCTCTGTTTGGATGATGTGAAGTCCAGCTATTTAGCCACAAAAGAGCTGATCACCTCGGGACATCAGCAAATCGGCCTGATCTCAAAAACAGATGATTTACAGGGAAAGTACCGAATGAAGGGCTATATTCAAGCGCTCGGTGAAGCCAAGCTTAATTTCCTGCCTGAGCACGTACTCTTTTTCGATACAGAATCGAAGCAGCATTTGGGGGATGATATTAAAACTTTCTTATTAAAGCATCAGCATGAGCTGACTGCCCTTGTTTGCTATAACGATGAGGTTGGATTAGAAGTTGCCAATGTATGCAGTGACATCGGTCTGTCCATTCCAGAGGACCTTTCCATTATTGGACAGGACAATTCGTATATTGCCCAGAAAAATGCCCATGTGAAGCTGACAACACTGACGCACCCTCAGGAGCAAATGGGCCGGGATGCAGCAGACTGGATGATTAAAAAGGTGCAAGGGAAGAAGAATCTCCCTCATCAAACCTTTTACGAACCTGAATTGGTTCCAGGTGAAACGATCAAACAAATGAATGCAAGAAAAAAATGAGCCCTTTTTGGAGAAGGCTCATTTTTTATATGGTTAGATCTCTTCTTTAGGGGCAGGCACTGCGCATACGCCATCTGCACATGCTGCTTCAAATGAATTGGCAGCCTCTTTCTCAGCTTGAGCTGCTTCTTCTGTCCAAGCCGTTTCAAGTGCACGCAGGAAGGTATCGGCTGGCTGTGCACCTGCCACTGAATATTTGCCATTGATCAAGAAAAACGGAACAGCATTGATACCAAGCTGTCTCGCTTCTTGTTCGTCTTTTCGGACATGATCAGCAAACTCTTCGCCGCCTAGAACTTGCTGTACTTCCTGCAAATCAAGACCTGCTTTTTCTGCAATATCTAAAAGGGTTTGACGATCACCAACATGCTTTCCATCTGTGAAATATGCTTGAAACAGCTCTCCCATGACGAAATCGCCTTTTCCCATTTGACCAGCATATTGCGCCAGCTGGTGGGCATCAAAGGTGTTTGTCAACACGAGTGGATCAAATTGAAAATCGATTCCTTTCTCTTTGCCGGCCTGCTTCACCTGCTCATTCATCGCCATGGCCTGGCTGCGGCTCATCCCATATTTTTTAACGAGCATATCATGGACATCATAATCGACCTGAGCAGGTGCATGTGGATCAAGCTCAAAGCTTTTAAACTCGATTTCTACCTGTTCCTTTTGAGGGAATTGTTCAAGCGCTGTTTCTAGTTGTTTTTTTCCTATATAACAAAAAGGACAGGCGATATCTGACCAGATTTGTACTTTCATCTTCATCTTCCTTCCATGTTTACGCTTTTTCTTTAACGATGTAACAATTATAGTTACAACAAATCGGTTATGTCAAGATTCTGATCTTGATTGGAATGAAAAAGCCTCTCCTTTTAAGAAAGGAAAGGCTTTGAAAATGACTATTCTAAATTGGCATGGTGACCGTACATTTTATGAGTGTCGAGTTCTTTTATTTCCATTAAACGTAAAATGACCGCATCGTATGTCAGAAGTAGCGCTTGCTCAAATAGCGAGCCCATTGGCTGAATGGTATGATGGCTTCCTTCCTGTTGATCCTTTGGTGCACCTGACAGTAAGATGACTTTATCCGATAGATCAGCTAGAGGTGACTCAGCAGAAAGCGTGAAAGCTGCCACTTTTCCGCCAATTGCTTTCGCCTTTTTTGCAAGGACAAGCAAAGTCTCTGTTCGGCCAGATCCGCTCCCCACAATCAAGAGATCTTCTTCTGTAAAGGAAGGTGTATTGGTTTCACCGATCACATAGACCTTGACGCCAATATGCGAGAGTCTCATGGCAAATGATTTTCCCATCAAACCAGACCTACCAGCCCCTGCCACAAAGACCTTTCTTGCAGCTAAAATGCTTGAGACAAGTCGCTCCGTTTGTTCGTCTTGAATAGCGGGCGAGTGCTCAGAAAGCTCATTCAAAATGGCTTTCACATAGTCACTGGTCTTCATGATTGTGCGATCAGCTGCTTCATTTGTGCGGCCACTTCTGCTTTATTATCCTGGCTTGCGATACCGCCACCGACAATGATCAAATCAGGGTTTAATTTCACGACTTCAGGTAACGTATCAAGCTTAATTCCGCCTGCAATGGCTGTTTTCGCTTGTTTGACGACTTGTTTAATGGTCATCAGGTCAGCAAATGAGTTTTGTCCAACCGCTTGCAGGTCATAGCCTGTGTGCACACAAATATAATCGACTCCTAGCTCATCCAGCTCTTTTGCCCGGCCAGCGATATCTTTGATACCAATCATATCAACTAAAATCTGTTTCCCTCTTGCTTTCGCTTCTTTCACCGCTCCTTGAATGGACATATCTTCTGCCGCTGCAAGAATGGTCACGATATCTGCTCCAGCTTCGGATGCCTGCTGCACTTCATAGCCGGCCGCATCCATAATTTTCAGATCAGCGAGTACACGTAAGTTTGGAAATGCCTGTTTGACTTCTTTGACGGCACGCAAGCCTTCGTTGATCACAACAGGTGTTCCAATTTCGACTACATCAATAGATCCTTCTACTTCTTTGATCAGCTCAATCGCTTCTGGTATATTCACTAAATCTAACGCTAATTGTAATTTCATGAACGTTCACTCCCGTTTTTTCATCTCATCTTCAAGAGCTCCGTGAATAGGGCTTCTTGAACGATGAAATGAGTATAACAACTGGATGGAAGCAATCCAAGTACGCACTTTTTTTTTACATACTATACTTTTTCGCATATGGTTACAAAAAAGATACTGTCTTTCGACCAGTATCTTTTGCATGTATTACTATTTATCATCCTTTAAAAAATTGCTGTCGAGATACTGTTTTCCCCAATCATACATCGATTCTAAAATCGGCATTAAGCTTTCTCCTAGTTCTGTCAGAGAATACTCAACCTTTGGCGGAACGACAGGATAAACCTCCCGATGCACAATGTGATCTTCCTCTAATTCTCTTAGCTGATTGACAAGCATTCTTTGCGTAATCCCAGGCATTAACGACTTTAGCTCACCAAACCGTTTTGTCCCTTCTCTGCCCAGGTGCCATAAAATCAGCATTTTCCACTTACCGCCGATAATATTTAGCGTCAGCTCTTTTTCGCAATTGAACACTTTATTTTCCATACGTGATGACAACAACATACACTCCTTTGGTACAAACCATTTACGCTTTATCATATACTGCGGCAAAATGGATTGTCGAGCATACAGTCTTTGTTATTGATTTTGTTTGTTCACAAATGTCATAACAGACTCTGTCATTTTTTGCGCTTCTTTTGGCGCTCTGTCTGATCCAAACCATTTATTTAAATCACTGTGGCTCAGCGAATGGACCCGAAACACAAACTTAGAACCTTTATCATGGTTCAGTTTTTCTGCAAATCGATACACCTCAGGATTTTCCCACCCCGTGACCAAATAAACAGGCGGTACATTCGCTTGATTCATATAAGTGACAGGTGATGCCTTTGTCCAGTTCTTCTCCTGTTTACCAAATACTTTTTTATACGATGGAATGGCTTGGATAAATTGATTGATGTTTAACGGACCATCTAAAATCACGATAGAATTGATCGTTTTTGGCGACAGCCCCACACGTTTTAAGTAAGTCGAATCTGTGGCTACCAGTGCCGTTAAATGACCGCCCGCTGAGTGACCCATGACATTGATTTTTGATGAATCAATTAGATACTCATCTGCATGATCCTTGACCCATTTAATGGCGTTTGCCGTATCATCTGCCATCTGCTCATAGTTGGCATCAGGGTGAAGCCTATAATTCATCGAAACAAACACATACCCTTGACCAGTAAAATAATCCGCCTTTGAAGCGACTCTATTCTTATCTCCGCCTGTCCAGCCGCCGCCATGGAGATAGATCATGACTGGATGCTTCTTCTTTTTGTCTTCATCTTTTCCCTTTGGCATATACATATCGAGTGTTTGCTGTTTGTTTTGTGTGTCTGCATAATGGATGTTTGTCGTCGGCTTAGGCTGATTTAAACGGAACACAAAGAATGCGCATACCAATAATCCAGCGATGACCACCGCAAATAAGAGCCATTTCATGATTCGATTCAATGTCATTGCACCTTTCTGTGTTGGGATGGGGAAGCTTGATTCGCACATATGTAAAGAGACTAGCCCGATTCATTTGATACGACTTGTATGACTTGTACCGTTTGACAATAAAAAGAAAAATACTGTTCTTCAAAGTCTTCGACAAAGTAATTCAAATTTTCCCAGCCTCTATCCAAAAACTGAATGTCCAATAAAATATGGTCATCGTTTGTTAACTCCAAATTTTTGATTTGAACAGAAGCGACATTGGTGAATTTCAGATGAATGTCTGCTTGTAGATTCGGGGATACATATGGGATGTGCATTACAATACAGTTGATCAAGTCGTAATGTTCATTATACTCTTTAAAGTAGTGAAATTCATTGATTTGCTTTAGATGGTTGATATTGAAATCAGGGATTTGTTTCTGGATTTTTTTATCTAAAAACCATGTCATCGTTTGTCCTCTAAAAGGTTATTGTATAAGTGCAATCATTCGTTTTCTTGTTTCTTCATGGTATTGAACATAGGAATGCAATAAAGGATACGATTCAAGGATCTGTTGATACGATTTGATTTGGGGATATTGCTCTTCAAATGACTGACGTAGCACGTTTAACTGTTTTTTCGGTATTCGTTTATGATCGATCACATAACTTAAGCTGCCTGCAACAAGTGAAAAAAACATATAAAAATCACCTGAACATATACCAGTTTCTTCCTCAAAAGAGACGATTTCATCTGGATAAGCTGAATCTAATAAGTATTGATAACGTTGTTTTAAATCATCGAATAAATCTTGTTTATCACGGCTGATTTTCATGGACCTTTCCCCAATCTCTCATTGTTTTAAATTCTTATTTAGACGCTAATGAGATCTTCCTATACACTGCAGATAAATTCTTGTGAATCGAAACATACGTTTTTCGATTCTATTGCGAGTAACATCCCATTGATGTTAAATAGAAAATTTGCATTTGCTTCAAATTCTTCAAGTAGTTCATTGTTCAAGTTCCCTGTAACATAAAGATGAAAGACAGATTTAAAATTTTCTATTTTACCCCTTCTGTTATTAATTCTTCAAATCTAGAATTACCTTACCACATTTATAAATCGTATTTCATGATGAGTGACATTTTGTAATTTTGATTATTTTATTTTCAATTATTCTCTTGAATTACTTTTTACTTATATTTGTAGAATAATTTTTAATTCTTGGACTTCTTTTGTATTACCTCTATAACAATACACTTACTTTAACTTTCGTAAAAGTTTATAAGGTTTCATAAAACTATATACCCTTTTGGCATATCTTCTCATGTTTAAAATTTGGGCAACAAATAAATAACAAAAAATGCGCCTTATAGTGAATAACATACTAAAAGGCACATTTCTACTAAAGCTATTTATATTTTCTTATCCATTCTTCCAAATCCTCTTCTGTGTGGAAATAGGAATTGGGAGCATCTTTCAAATCAATTCCACTTAGAAGAATCAGCATATCCCAAACTTTTTCATCATCGACTTCAGGATCATCTGCACTAACATAAATCTCAGCCCAATCAGAAACTTCTTCTCTAGTCATAGTCCCATTTAAGACTTTTTGTATTTTATTTATACAGTCTATCATTTCTGGTTCGACCATAAATTACCACTTCCCTATATACTGACCTTTACTGTTAAAGCGGTAATGCACTTTAACTTTACCATTTTGTGGTCTTACTTGTCTTACTTTACCACGATGATCAATAGTTTCATGCCATGTTCTCTTTTTTCCTGTTTTATAATTCCATTCTCTTACTACTCTTCTGCCCGCCATTTCCCCTTTTTTCTTAGCCGGTGTTACGTGGCCATAGTAACGGTAACGTCCCCCAGATAAATGCCTAACTTTTGCCTTGCCATATTTTTGTGATTGCTTATAATGTTCTTTTAATTTGCTATGCCTAGCAGCATTGTGGGCAATATTTGAAGATCGTTTAGCACGCTTTACTACTTTTAACACCTTGAATACCTTCCCAGGTCCAAAATTCGATGCTGCTGCTAAAGCTGCGCCTTTCCAGCCCTTGCCCGATTTATAAGCTTTGTATCCATCATATACTGCAAATCCTGCATTGACAACAAACCATACCCAATGGCCGTCTGGGTCTACATTCATGACTGGGTTGTTGTTTCCATAGGTATATCCGTTTTGATCTAGTGAATCTCCATCGCTTCCTGGATCTGGGTCAAGTGATAGGAATACGCCGTTTCTTGGTTCATAGTAGCGTGCGATTAAATAGTACAGTCCTGTTTCTTCGTCGAAGCGGTAACCAGCATAGCGATATGGGTTGCCTTTTACTTCTTCATCTTCTTTTACCTTTGTTGGAACGCCCCATGTATCGTATTCGTACTCAGCAACGATTTTTCCTGCACTATTTGTGATGGCCATGACATCACCGTGTGCATTGTAGTGATAGAAATATTTGTTTCCATTTTGCGTGAATGCAAGGAGTTGTCCACTGTCACCGTATGTGTATGCTTTTGTGACTTCGTTGTCTCCATCTGTTTCGTATAAAACATTCAGGCTGTCGCCGTCATAAAAGTAATTGGTGACTTTTCCATTCACTGTTTTTTGAATTCTGTATCCACGCTCATCATATTTGTAAGTGACAAATGGCTTGTCTTCGCCTTTTTTCGTGATGGCCGTTATGTTATCTTCTGCATCCCATTCATAAAGGAATTGTCCGTCAGACGTTCGGTTGCCATTTTTGTCATAAGTTAAAGTCTCATCATTTACCTTTGTCAGTTGGTTCATGATGTTGAATGATGCGTTGATTGTTTTTTTAGTGCCATTTTTTTCAGTCGTAACTGTTTTTCTGTTTCCAAACCCATCATATGTGTACTCAATGACCGTGCCATCTGGATGACTTTCTTTGATCAATTGATCTAATTTTCCATATTCATAACGAATCTTCCCGTTGCTTCCTTGATCAACCGTTATTCTGTTTCCATTTTGACCATATTCGTAAGCTTCGTTTAAGATCGTCGTGCCTTGGCTTGTTCCAATGTGCAAATCATTGATTAAGTTGCGCTCATCATAAGCAAAGCTAGCACCACTGCCGTTACCTGTAATAAAGGACTGAACATTTCCATTTTCATCATAATCAAACGAATACGTAGAACTCGAATCCTTCATCTGCGTCATTTGATCAAGCTTATTGTAACTAAATTGGTTCTTCCCTTTTTGATTTCCGTGTGTCCACTCAAAGGATTTCAGTTTATCTGAATCGGCTGGATACGTCCAAGTTTGGCTGCTGCCACGCTCTGTTAACTTTGTGATGCGATTTTGTTGGTCAAACGTGCGATTTTTGGTTGTGTTTTGTTCTTTGTTGACAACCGTTGTTTCGTTTCCGTTTTTATCATAGCTAAAGTGATATTTTTCTGTTCCATTATACGACTTTGATTTCACTCGGTCTGTTCCATCATACGTGAGAGACACTTCATGTCCATTAGCAGAAATGGTTTTGATTAAGTTGCTATTCGCATCATATTCACTTTTTAACACATTTCCTAAAGGATCAATGGTTTTCGTCAATTTGCCCATCAGGTCGTATTCAAATTGATACGTCTGATCTGACTCTGCACGAATCGTTTTCGACTGTTCATTGCCCTCTTTATCATACGTTCTCACAATGGATGTCCCGTTAGATAAAGTGATTTTCTTCAGCTGATCAGCCTGGTCATATTCGAATGTTGTTTTTTCGCCTTTCGCATCTGTTTCAGAAAGCTTTTTGCCCGTTTCGTCGTAGGCAGATTGAGATGAGTAACCAAGTTCATCCTCTTCTTTAACAGCATAGTTCCCTTTCTCATCGTAAGTGGTTTTCGTTAACAGACTACCTTCTACTAGACGGATATCATCAAACCAAGCCGTTCCAGTCGCGCTTTTTTGGAAAACAATCTGAACGTCGACTTTTTTCAAAGGTTTTGTTTTTGGTATGACAACCGCCGCTCGGTTCCACTCTTGTGTACCGGTTGGGAATTTCGCATTAAACGTTCCTGTTGTGCCATCTGTATATGTAACGGACGCTTGAAGTGAGTAATCATTCTCAATTGAGGCTTTGACATTTTCAGCCTTAGACATCCCAGTCAATGTGACATACACAGATTGATCATTCACACTTTGTTCAATCGGTACAGATTGTTTATAGATGGCATTTGCTTGAGTTGTAGAGGTTCTTGTCATTTTTAACGAAACGTCATCGTTAAAGCCTTCTTCATTATCTAATGAACCACCTGTTCCGCTCCAGCTTGTTGTTTTATCCGTAAAGGAATTATTTTTGACTGGATTATAACTTGATGAAACTTCTCCTTTTTCTAGCTGAATCTCATCGAACCAGGCTTTTCCTTTTCCAGCCTTATCTCGATGATCCACTTCCATATAGATTACAGCTTTGCCTGCATGAGATGGCGTCGTAAACGTGACTTGGCGTTTTGTCCAATCGTTTTTGCCTGATAATGTGCTGTAGCCGTTGCTGATCCATTGAATTCGTTTGTTATTTGTATCTCTTAAATCGATGTTAAAAAATGCTCTTGCTTTCGTTAGCTCTGTCTTTATTTTTCCACTAAGTGTATACGTCGTATTTGGCTCTAGTATTACTTCTTGAGTAGCAGAAGAATAGCCAAGTTCTGTTCCTTCAGTTGTCGATTGTGAACTGATCTCTAATACTCGGCCGCCAGATAAAGCACCACTTTTCCCAGCTGTTTGTGCTAGTTTCCCGTCATCCTTAGATGAGGTAAGCTTCCAGCCAGTTAGCGTATCTTCAAAACTGCTATTTTTTAATATACTCGCACCTGAAGCAAGTTCTTTACTCGTTTGTACCAAATTCCCGTAAGAATCATAAATACTTGCTGAAGACATATTTCCACTTTGATCTGTCTCAGATACAGCATCTAATCCATCATAGGCGATATCTGTGATATCTCCTTCTGTATCTTTCACTTTAGTGACATCATTGTTTTTGTTATACTCGTAGGTTTCTGTGCCATAAGCATCTTTCGCCTGAATGACGTTGCCATTTTTGTCATACGAATAGCTTTCTGTAGCTTTTCCTTTTTCTACATCATTTGGGTCAGTTTCTTCTACGATTTGGTTGCCTTCATATTTCGTTTTAGTGGTAATTTTAAGCCCTTCCGCATCATCTACAACTTGAATTGGATTGGCTGCTTCGTTATACGTATACTGTATTTTCCGACCGTTTGGCTGCGTCAGCATGAGTGTCTTTTTAGATAAATCATATGCGTACTCAAAGGTTTCTTTTTTTGCATTGATTGCCTTGACTAAACGATGATTTTCATATTGGTATTCTGTAAAAACAGGCTGATCTTCTGTGCTGTTTTGAGAGAATTGTTTAATCAGTTTGCCATCTTTGTCGTATTCATACGAGATGCTCGTTCCATCTGAATCAATGATTTTCATTAGGAAGCCTGCATCATACTCATATGAAAGCTTTTTTCCTTTTGGTCCTTGAACCGAGATGATATGACCATCTTCATCATATTCCATTGTTATTTTTCGGCCAGATGCATCTTCTATTGATGTGAGCTGATTGTTTTCGTTATATTTGTATGTCGTTGTATTTTTATGTCCATCTACAACCTTGGTGATTTTCCCACCATTTTTACTAAAGTGTGCAAAGGTTTGATCCTTCGTTTTTAACATGTATTCATCTTTTGATTCCGTTAATTCAAGGAAAATACCTGTTGGTGGTTGATACGTACCATCTGTTTTTTTTGTAAAAACATGAGTTGTGGCATCTTCATCAAGATAGATGGCACCTTCTTTTGTTGGCGTGATACTCGTTTCTACATCTGCGTACCACCCTTGACCAAACAGGTGGTCAGCTGCATCTAAACTATTGTATGTGCGACCAATTCCAAGTCCCGGTCCTCTTCCATCAATCGACATTTCTTCTTCACTGACAATCACATTACCAGTCGCACCATTTAGCTGGCCGTCTGGTATATCAATAATCGACCAGTAATCCTCTGTTCCAAGGAATTCAGCCCCTTCATGGAATGTCGGGTTAAAGGCTGGTGTCGGAATGGTTTCTCCATTTGCATCGTAGGCGGAAAGAGTAAAGGAGTAGTTCTTGCGTCCTTTATAATTTCCATTCGCATTTTCATATACTGGTGATGGGTCTAGCGCTAATTCTCCGCCCTTTCCATCTGTATGAAGCACATATTTCCCACTTTTAACTTCAGTAGGAGTCGGCCAAATGTTCTTGTTTTGTGTAGTCCAATGATCGACATCACCAACATCAAATGTTTGATATGCCTTACCATTATAGATGTTAATTTTATACCCTTTTGCATTTTTCACTTTGTCCCAATGTAAATTGATATAACCTGTTTGGCTCTCTTTTGTATTGGTATAAGCATATCCAGATAAAGCTTTCGGTCTAGATAAATCAGGTAAAGTTGGTCCAGCTGGCGGTGAAGCAATGGCTTCTCCATCTTTATTATAGGCAATCACTCTGAAGGAATAATGTTTTTGAGCCCCATCTCCTCCAGCATTTTTGTAAGTCGCACCAGGATGAATTGGAAGCTCAGCACCTTTTCCATCTTGGAGGTGCAATGCATATTTACCTACTTTAATCTCAGCAGCTGTCGGCCATACTTTTTTCCCTTTTGTTGACCATGATGTTTGATTCCCAAGATCCAATGTCTCATAGCTTTTCCCATTAAACATTTGTATTTTATAACCGGTCGCACCGGATACTGAATTCCAAGAAAGATCAAAGTAACCTGTTGCGTTATTATTATTGAATCCTTTTGTACTAGGTGCTTTCGCTCTAGCCACATTCGGCACGACAGGTTTTACTTTTGCGGACATTGCGCCTTCACCTTGGTCAAAAATCGCACTTACAGCTACCCAATAATTTTTACTTGCCGCATAATTGCCGCCTGAGTTTTTGTAAACCGGGGAAGGATCAACTGCTAATTCAGTCCCGCCTTTTCCATCTAAATGGAGTTTGTATTTTTTTGCTGCAATCTCGCTTGCTGTCGGCCATATATTCTTTCCTTTTGTACTCCATGATGCCACATTTCCAACTGAAATGGCTTCATACTCTTTTCCGTTGTACAGCCATACTTTGTAGCCTTTTGCGCCAGACACCTTTTTCCAACTTAAATTGAAGTAGCCTGTCCCATTTCCATTACTAAAACCTTTTACAGTTGGTGCATTTGCCTGCGGAATGGTATACGTTACTTCAATGACTGGTTTATTGGTAGAGTTTGTTGATGAGATTATTTTTTTCCAATGGTCTTGCCCATTTCCATTTGCATGTAATTTAAATCCATAGTTAGCTGTTCCGCTATTCCAAGCTTTGATGGTCGATGTCACATCATAGCTCGCCCATTGTCCTTTATATACATTGGCTTTGCCGATATTTTTGGAGCTTGGTTTATTATTCCATGTTAGTTTTGTATGATCATAGTTGGCATTCACTGTATCCAGCCAAAGACCAGTAGCCTTCGTCCCGTAATATGAATGAGCAACATACGTTTTGAGCGTCGCTTTCGTTACATTCATATTTTGAATCGGCTTGAATGAATTAAACTTCATAAACGCATAGTTTGTACCAGTTGTTTTATCATAATAACCTGTTTTCAGTACATAACTTTTAAGTTTAGCATCCCATTTTTGCGTAGAGGATGAATAATTTGTTGTTGGGTATTTACTCATGATAAATGTGTCTGCTGACACAGATAAAGAAGTCGAAGGATCGATAGACACAGGATAAACTCGTTCAGGATCTTTTAGCCATTTTTCATCTGCTGTCACACGAAGTAAATAGCCATCATCTTCTTTTTCTAATTTAAAGCTCACATCTTCTGAGCGAGCCACTTCACCTGACTTTTCATCTAAATTAGAATCAGTCATAAACGGTTTTGGGACTTGAAAAATGGTCCGTTTCTTCTGATCATAAAATGTGATAGAACCGTCTTCCTCGATTTCCCCAGTTAGATCAGTCTTTATTTTAAATGTAAATGAATTGTAGCCATCATATCGATTGAGTACAATATCTTCTTTGATATTTTCATTAAAGGTAAATGAACGTAAATCTATATTTGGAAATACCTCTTCATATGTAAGCTCGTTGGTGTTCTCTTTAAATTGTGCAGATGAATCTTTGGAATCGATTTCTGATTTATTTTTCCCTGAAGCTTTTAAAATTGAAAATTCAATTTGATGCTTCTTGTGTTCAAATGTGGCATATAGCCCTTGTTTCATTTGCTTTTGAAAAGTTGATTCTAATCTTGCATTTTCTGTTTCTATTTCTTTTTTCGAGCTCGTCTTTAATTCAGGAGAGATATCCTCCCACTCAGCATCTGGGGTCTCTTTTATATGAATTGGATCAGGATATACCTCTTGTGTAAATACACCCTCTCCTTCATAAAAAAGCTTGCTGTTTTCTGTTCTTTCTGAAAGAATTTCTCCGTCTTTTCCAATTTCATCTTCGTCAATACCTGCCATTTCTAGGGCTTTTGAATTATCTAATTCTTCTAAGCTGTTATGACTTGGTTTTGTATTTTCGTCATGTTCTTCTGCAAAAATATCAGAAGGAAACATTGATAAAAGCATCACAAACGATAGTAGTGCTGCAATATTCTTTTTCCAATTTACTTTTCTTTTTAGATTCATATTAATCTCCTTATCATACATTTGTAACATTTGTAACATTACGCCATATATAATAATACATTTGAAATGATACTTCAATATATTTCAATAAATATATCATTCTTTCAAACTAAACCATATATCATCAACTTATCAATAAATCCCCTTTTTCACATAAAAAAAGCACCCTAAACGGATGCTTCAATCAAATGATATTTTTTCAAAATGCGATAGGTGATGTCTTTTGCTTCTATGCCGGTGCCTTCGATATTTGTGGCGAAAATGTAGGTTTTATTTTCATGTTTGATGAAGCCTACGTACCAGCCGATACCTGATCCAGAGCCTGTTTTTCCGTATAGGTTGGCGTGTTTCTCTTCTTCTTGTACCATCATTCGTTTAACTGTTCTCATGTTCTTTAGGTCAAATGGAAGAGTCTCTTCATATAGCTGTTTGAGGAAACGAACTTGTTCGATAGGAGAAATTCGCAGGGTACTGCTTAACCAAAATTGATCGATTCCGCCAGATATGTCTTTGTTCCCATAATGAATGGCTTTCACCCAATGATTCATACGTTCTTCTCCAATGTCACGTGCCATGGCTTGATAGTACCAGACGACTGAATCTCTCATGCCAGATCCTAATGTATGATCCCTATTCCAGCTGTCAATCTCTCTTTTTACGCCATCCCAATATTTGATGTCGTATTCATCTCTCACTGCGCCCGTTTGGAGTCCGATTAAAGCATTTGCTACCTTAAATGTCGATTGAGGTGCAAAGCGCTCTTTCGTTCTATTTTTGTTATACACCCAAGGAGACTTTTCTTTTACTTCTTGAATCACAAACGTGCCTTCCCGATTTTTAAAGAATTCATCTACTGACCACGCTGGTGATCTTGCTTCAGTTGATGAAGGCTGGCTGATACAAAGTGCCATCAGCATGATGCTAGAAAACAGCCATTTTATATACTTTTTCTTCAAGTCAACCGCTCCTTTTCCCATGATTGCCATGATTGTAACATGTTTAAGCGATGGGACATAAGGTACGCTTGTTCTCTTTTCTTTCAAATAAAAAAAGCCGGTTTATATCCGGCTTTTTGCTCTATATATTAGCTCTCTTTTTTCTCTTGAATGGCCTGTTTCGCCATTTTTGATATCGTCATATCGTCCATTGGCGGGTTATGGAGCCCGGCACGAATATCTCGATAGTAACGCTGCAGTGGACAGTCTAGGCTTAAGCTTTTCGCACCCACTAAACGCATAGCTTTATCGACAACTTGCAAACTATGATTAACGACGGTATGCTTTACAGCACCAAATTCATTGATTAACAGCTCTCTTTTCTCTGGCTTTTCATACAAAGTGGTCGTTGAGTAGATGACGTGGCGTGCTTGCTTTAATAGTAAGTCGATTTCGCCAATCAGTGTTTGGACATTTGGCAGATCACTAATCGTTCCGCTGATGCTGTTCGGTGAGTGTGTGATGGCATATTGAACAGCATAATCTCTTGCTGCTTGCGCAATCCCTAAATAGCAGGAAGGAATATGTGCAATCCAAGGATTTAGCGTAACACCCCGCGGCCCTTTTTGCACCTCCACAAGCATGTCATCTGAAACCTTCACCTGATCTAAGATTAAATCATGACTTTCAGTTCCTCTCATGCCCACAACATTCCACGTTTCTTCTATTGAAACACCTTCTGTCTCACGGTGAATTAAGAAGAAGCCCATGGCCTCTTTTTCCTCGATCCATACGCCGACTAAAAAGTATGTAAGTGCCGGTGACATCGTTGTGAAAATTTTACGTCCATTGATGATCCACTCATTACCTGATCTAGTGGCTGTTGTCCCAGGCTTCCCGCCTCTTGTTGGACTGCCTGTCTGCGCCTCGCTCACGGCACGGTTGACAAGGGCGCCCTTCTTCACTTCTTCCGCAAAGAATTGCAGCTGCTGCTCATTCCATTGTTTCTTTTCGTAAATTTCGCCTACAACCCCTTGGTGCCAGCCGATTGATAAGGCAGTCGCTCCGTCCATACTGCCGAGCGTCTCTTGAAACAGAACCATATCCTTCACAGATTGACCTCCGCCTCCGTATTCAGCAGGAAGAGACAACGTCGTATAGCCCATCTCTACTAATGATTCAATATTTTTTTCAGGAAAATAAGCGCCTTCATCATGTTCTTTTGCCGTTTGTTCGATCGTTTCACGAAGAGATTCTAGTTGATTGAGCCATGTTTTTTGAAAATCGGTATCGACAAATAATGCTTTAGACAAAACGTATCCAACTCCTCTATATCTCACAATCTATCATATCTGATTTTTCCAATCGGAATAAATAAAACACACTTTACTTATAGGATTTAATGTGTTAAATTTTATCAATATTAAGTACATATGTCAAAGGAACGTGATGCTTTTATGATTTCAGCTACTAATCTACATAAATCTTATGGGCAGACCCATGTGTTAAAAGGCATTGATTTCACCGTACAAGAAGGTGAAGTGGTCGCCATTATTGGACCGAGCGGGTCAGGAAAAACAACACTTCTTCGCAGCTTAAACAGCCTCGATATTCCAGACAAAGGTGAGCTGACGGTTGGTGAAGCCACGATTCAATTTGAACGATATCATAAAAAAGATCTGCTAAAACTCAGGCAGCAATCCTCCATGGTGTTTCAGCATTATCACTTGTTTCAGAATAAACGAGCACTTGAAAATATTACAGAAGGATTGATCGTGTCTCAAAACATGTCTAAAAAAGAAGCTGAAAAGGTAGGGGAGCAATTTTTAACGCGGATTGGACTGCTTCATAAAAAGGATGCATTTCCGAGTGAATTGTCCGGCGGTCAGCAGCAGCGAATTGGCATAGCCCGCGCTCTTGCGATGAACCCTTCAGTGCTTTTGTTTGATGAACCTACGTCGGCACTGGACCCAGAGATGGTAGGAGAAATTCTAGAAATGATCAAAGATATTGCAAGTCAAGGCATGACGATGGTCATTGTGACGCATGAAATTTCTTTTGCAAAGGACGTGGCGGATACGGTGATCTTTATGGCAGATGGCGAAATCGTTGAAAAAGGCTCACCAGAAGACGTCCTATTGAAGCCACAGCATGAACGAACGAAACGATTTTTATCAAGAATTCATCGCGGCATGTGGCAAGAATCGGAGAAAGACAAATGAAACAAAAGATAGCATTCATGATGTCCGGTGTCCTTCTGTTTTTTCTTTCTCTGATGGGCTGCAGCAGTGTGAAAACCACGACCGATGATGGTAGAAAAATTGTAAAAGTCGCACTGAGTGCAGAGGTCAATCCACCCTTTTTAGCAACAAATGACCAAAACGAACCGATTGGCTATAACATTGATTATTTAAATGAAGTGGAAAAAAGACTTCCTCACGTACATTTTGATTACATTTTTGGCGAGGAAGAATCGAATTTAATTGGTGTAGGCGCAGGGAAGTTTGAAATGGCGGCTAATTGGTTTTTTAGTAATCCTGAACGTGAAAAGCGTTTCCTTTACCCTAAGGTTCCGTATGGTTATTCGATGACAGGTTTAATTGTGAATGAATCAGACAAAGAGATTCGATCGCTTGATGATATGACATCTAAAAAGCTGGCTCCTGTCAGCCCTAGCGGAGGCTTGCGTTCGATATTAAATCAATATAATCAAGAGCATGATCCGGATATTCCGCTGACGACTATTGAGAGCCCTTCAAATGAGCTTAACTTAAAGCGCGTTGAAAGTGGACGGTCCGATGCAGCATTTATGAACATTTCAACCTTTGATACCATTCAAAAGCATTTAAACCTAAAGGTCAAAGTTGGCGGCATTGTGTCAAAGGAGCCTATCTTTCTTGTCTTACAGCCAAGCGAAAAGCAGCTTGCAGCAGATTTGGACCGGATCACACAAGAGATGATTGATGATGGAACACTGCCTAAGCTGGCGAAAAAGTGGTTTGGGATTGATTTCTTTCAAGATATTGATGACATCTCAGAGCAAGGCGATCAAAATGAAGGAAGGAATGAAGCGTCATGACGTTTACAGCTGGAGATTGGCTGCGCATTTTTTTACAGGTGCTTGAACGCCTGCCAATCACTTTTCTCATTATTATCGTGTCATTGTTTTTTGCCATCATCATCGGCTTGCTATTTGCATGTATTCGTATCAAGCAAATCCCAGTACTGAAGCAATTGGCTGTTATTTATTTATCTTTTACACGGAGTACACCTTTAATTGTTCAGCTTTTCTTGATTTATTTTGGACTGCCTCAGCTTTTGCTTGTGGCAGGGATTCAAATCAATCATTGGGATCGTGTGCTATTTGTGATGATGACGTTTTCTTTACATACGGGCGCTTATTTATCTGAAGTTTTTCGCAGTGCGTATTCATCTGTCGGGAAGGATCAGCTGGAGGCCGCCTACATTGTTGGGATGACAGATACACAAGCGTTGATTAGGATCATTATCCCGCAGGCCTTCCTCATTGCACTGCCGAACCTCGGAAATTACACCATTGATCTCGTCAAAGACACGGCAATTGCCTTTACAATCGGACTCATTGATATCATGGGACAGGTGAAGATCATTTTAGGAAATAACTACGGAATCGGTCTGTTTGAGGTGTATGTGATCATTGCGATTGTGTATTGGCTTATTTGCATGAGTATTGAACTGATCACCATGCTGCTTGAAAGGAAATTTGTAAAAGGCCGCACCAGCCTGTCACGTTAAGGAGGCGATTTGATGCAAACCATTGATATTCAATTTGCGATTGACCAAGTACCTCATATTCTAAAAGGCGTTCCTTTTACTTTATTGATTGCACTCGTTTCCATGGCTGTAAGCCTGATGATTGGATCTGTTTTTGCTTTCATTCGTCTCTTTCGCATTCCTGTACTCAGGCAGCTTGTGACGCTCTATGTCTCCTTTTTTAGAGGAACGCCTCTTATTGTTCAGTTGTTCGCTTTCTTTTATGGACTTCCTTTTGTTCTAACCAAAGTGAGCGGTACATTCGGGCTGACCTTTCATCCAGATATGGTCTCTCCATTAGCTGTTGCCCTTATTACATTCAGCCTTCATTCAGCCGCCCATTTAACAGAGGTCGTTCGGAGTGCACTTCTTGCAGTAGACAAAGGACAGCTTGAAGCGGCAAAAATTGTGGGGATGACGACACGCCAAGCGATGATGCGCATTATTTTGCCGCAGGCATTTGTGGTAGCCCTGCCGAACTTAGGCAATCAGCTCATTCAGCTATTAAAAGCCACCTCTCTTTCGTTTACGATTGGAGTACTTGAGATCATGGGGATTTCCCGAATCATTGCGAACGACGGCTATCAGTTTTTAGAAACGTATCTCGTCTCTGCGTTGATCTATTGGCTGCTGAGCATTTTCTTTGAACTCGCTTTTGCCTTGTTAGAGAAACGTGTCAGCGTGTACGGAAGATCTCTTGGACGATAAAAAAGTCGATCAGGCACGAGAACCTGATCGACTTTTTTTGATCCATTTATTCACCTTTTTTAAGTATGTTAAAGGAAATTGTCCTGCTCTTTCCATTGATTGATCACTATGAATAGAAAAGAGAATGGCTTTTGCCATTCCCCTTCGTTGTCTTACTATTCAGCACTAACTAAAATTTTCACTTGATCTTTTTCATTGATTAATGCATTGAAGCCATCCTCGATTACATCGTCAAGCTTGATTTTTTTCGTAACGAGTGTATCAGCAGAGAAATAGCCTTTTCTCATTAAGTTTAATACAGATGGGAATACGTCTCTATAGCCGATGATCCCTTTAACTGTACGTTCTTTAATGACGATGTCATTTGGCATAATTTCTGCGCCTTTTTCCCAAATGCTTACAATGACTGTTTCACCTGAAATTCTAGTTGATTGGATTGCTTGCTTCAATACAACAGGTACACCTGTCACTTCAAAAGAAACATCGACGCCACCGTTTGTACGGCGTGCAATTTCTTGAACAACATCTTCATATTGAGAAGGATCAACAATGATCGCTCCAAGCTCTTTCGCTTTTTCTTGGCGTTCTTTAGATAATTCTACTGCGTAAATATCAGTAGCACCAGCTGCTTTTAATGCTTCAATAACAAGCAAGCCAATTGGTCCGCAACCAAACACAGCCGCTGTATCCCCAGCTTGTACTTTACTAGAACGAACCGCATATAAAGCAACTGCTGAAGGCTCTACAAGTGCCCCTTGCTCATATGAAATTTCGTCTGGTAATAAATGAAGTAATTCTTCATCGACAGATACATATTCAGAGAATCCACCGCCGCCTCCGGCAAGTCCTAAAAAGCCCATGTTTTCATCTAAGTTGTAAGCACCTTGATGTCCGTGAGTTGCAAAAATAGGCTCAACAACCACTCGGTCGCCTACTTTGTAATTGCTGACGTCTTCTCCTACTTCAACAACCTCACCAGAAAATTCATGCCCCAGTGTAATAGGTGCTTTTTCTTTTGTCAGTGGATGAGGTTCATTCACTGGAATGAAGATAGGTCCTCCTAAATATTCATGTAAATCACTACCACAAATGCCGCACCATTTCACTTTAAGTTTCACTTTTCCTGGAGCAACTTTTGGTTCATCAATTTCCTCTAGTCGAATGTCTTTTTGATCGTGCCAGCGTAGTGCTTTCATGTGTAAGACTCCTTTTCTCATCAATTTAATTAACTTACTTAAATAATCATAACATAATTTTTTTAATTTTCTAAGTAGGATGCACTATCTTTTTGCCAGTCAATGGACGAAAGATGACAAAACATAGCAATAAACAGACAAGAAGCATACATAGACTCCCGGTGACAACGGAGGTTCGGATTGATAAAACATGTGCAAGCCCACCAGAGACACCTGTCAGCATGATCGTCAGAATGGCTTCAACTAAAGCATAAAAACTGGCTACCCTCCCCATCACCTCTATCGGAATATTCGTTTGATAGAAAGTCATAAAACCTGTGTTCGCAAATGCTAAAAAGAATGCTAATATAAAAAATCCAACAGCGGCTATAAACAATGTGCTGGAAAAAGCATAAATGAGATAGCCACATGCCACCAACAAACTGCCAATCCCAAGCATGATCGAAACAGGCAGCCTCTCCACAATCACCGAATTGAGACCTGCGCCTGCGATAATGCCTGCCCCAGCTATACTCACAAGAAGACCATATTGTGTATCAGTTAGCAGAAGCACTTCTTTTGCAAAGGCTGTTTCAAGAGAGTCTATGGCAGTAGGAAGTACCGTGATAGCGGCACTAAACAATAAATACACCGCCATAATTTGGCGTGATGTCAAACTAAATCGAAGAACAAGCCTCGCATCCTCTTTTAACATTGAAAGGGTAAAACCCTTTTGGCCAGCATCTTGTTTGAGCAAATTCGGTAAACACATTGTTAATAGAGCAGATACCAACAAGCAGATCGCATTTATATAAATTGAAAAAACAGGTGTACCGACTAAAAAAAGCAGACCTGCTGCAGCGGGGCCAAGTAAAAACCCACCCGATTGTAATAATGAGCGAATAGCATTAAACCGTTTTCGGTTATTCGCCGGGATCAATCCTGTCATATAGACCATCGACGCTGGATGAAACATCGCTTGTGCCATTTGAATGAGAAACACCATCACATACAGGATGAGCAGATGTCCTGAAAATAACGCAAAGGGTATGCATGCGATCAGGATAGCTCGGCTGATATCTAAGCTGATCATCACTTTCCGCTGATTCAGCCTGTCAATCAAACTGCCAGACCAGCTGTTTGTCAAAAGAGCCGCAGCCGGTCTCAGCATATAGACAGCTGTTACAGCCAGCACAGAGCCCGTTTCTTGAAAAATGAGCAGATGGAGAGCAATCATATAAATCCATTCTCCTATGTTCGCAATTCCGATGGCTCCAAGCAGCAAACTCATATCCCGCCAATGTTTTTTCATCACTTTTCCCCCTATTTGTCATAAAAAAATCCCGCCCCCAAGACATTTCTGTCTTGAGGACGGGATTTACTCCGCGTTGCCACCTCAGTTTATTCATCTGTTGCCAGATGAACCTTAGCCGGTCATCATGAACCCATCTCTGTAACGGGAGAATATCGCTGCACCATCATCTGAAGGAATCCGGTGCAGAGCTAAGAGGCTTGGTTCCATCATGCTGCCCGGCTCCTTCTCAGCTTCACGGAGTTCTCTGTGCGGGACAGCTCATGATGTACTCTTCTCTATTTGCGCTATGTCTTTATTTCATCACGATCTTCAGTTGAATTGTTACATATTGTACTGCGCCTTGATCAAAGCGTCAATGTTTTTTCAAGTTAATCAGCATAGATCATCTTTCTGGTCATGCCGCCATCAACGACTAAATCTGTGCCGGTCACAAATTGATTCTCCTCATCGGTTAAATAAAAGCAGGCCTTCACAATATCCTTTGGCGTGCCGACTCGATTGGAAAGATGCTGTTGGTGATCGATCTCTCGAAGATTCTCCTCATCCTTCGTTTCAATCCATCCAGGTGAAATGCTATTCACCGTGATATGATCCGAACTAAAAGAAGCCGCTAAGGCATGAGTCAGCGCAGATATTCCGCCTTTTGATGCGGCATATGCTTCTGTATGAGGCTCTGACATGGTCGCGCGGGTGGATGAAATGTTCACAATAGAACCGCCTTTTGGATTCTCTTTTATATAACGTGCTGCTTCTCTTGCACATAAAAAAGTCCCTCTTAGGTTCGTCTGTAACACACGATCCCACTCATCAAGCGTTAATTCATAAGGCGATACTGTGCACATGACACCAGCATTATTAATGAGAATATCAATCGTTTTACAGCGCTCCGCCGCAAACGACATGAACTGCTGAATCTCCTTTTCTTGCCTCACATCCGTTTTCTTAAAATAAGCTTCTAATGATTCTTTTTTTAGCTCTTCCTCTAAGCGCTTACCCTTTTCTTCATCTATATCCGCAAGCACCACTCGTGCTCCTTCTTTTGCATAGCCCCAGGCGATCATTTCACCAATTCCATTGGCTGCGCCTGTGATGATAACGGTTTTATTGTGAAATTTCATTGTTTATCCAACCCTTTCTCCATCAGATGTTGTCGTCTATCATACCACTCATATATAGACGATACCTAGCCACATGAAACATAAAAGAACACCCTCCAAGTGATCGTGTCATGAAGAGGGTGTTTCTTTGGAATTCATTGATTCTATTTTTCTATATGGTGATTTTAAAAAGCCGCCTTTAAAATATCTAAGTAGTCGGCTTTCGTAACAGTACGAACATTACTTGATGTAGAGCCGTTTTGTTCTGCTAATTCAGCCATTTTTTCAAAATCCTCTTCTTTTACATAAGATAAATCTTTTAGTGCTGGAATACCTAAATTTTTTGTGAATGTATACATGCCATCAATTAATTTTTGAATCGCCACATCATCTGAATCCGTTTTATCTGCAAAGCTCATTATTTTGGCAAGCTCTGCGTGTAATACCTTGTTTTCGACTGCATTGAATTGCATAACATAAGGCAAAAATACCGCGTTTGCGATACCATGAGGTGTATCATAAAGACTACCAAGTGCTTCTGCTAAGCAATGAACGGCTGCGACATCGGCTGAACCGAAGCATAAGCCGGCTAGTAAGCTCCCTTCCTGCATTTTATATCTCGCTTCTAGATCAGATCCATTTTCATATGCCTTGGGTAAGTATTTCACAATTGTCTCCATTGCACTTGCACCCATTGCTTCGGAAATAGGATTTGTTACTTTACATGAATAGCCTTCAATAGCATGTACCAATGCATCCACGCCTGTTGCGGCTGTTATGCCTTTTGGCACCGTCAATGTAAGAGCAGGATCTAAAATCGCAATGGTTGGCCGAAGCAAGCCATGCTTTAATGTGATTTTTTTATGTGAAGCAGCTAACGTAATGACAGATGAACGGGTCACCTCAGAACCAGTACCAGCCGTTGTTGGGATACAAATTAATGGAGATAGATTAGCATACGCCTTCTTCCCTGATATATAATCTTCAGGAATGCCGCCATTTGGACCTAATAAAGCAATCGCTTTCGCCGTATCCATTGGACTTCCGCCACCAATCGCAATGACCGCTGATGCTTGTTCTTTTCTAAAGAGCTCTGCACCAGCTAGACATTCACTATCTCTAGGATTTGGAGATACTTGATCAAATACAACGACAGAATAACCAGCTTCCTGCAAATACGCTTCAATAGGCTGAACGAGCCCTGCGCTCTTCACACCAGAGTCCGTCACCAGCATAACTGTGGCACCCGGCAATACAATATCTTCTACTATAGATCCGATTTCTTTTGATTGACCAGTCCCCATCATCATTTTTGTTTGGCAATGATATTCAAAATTCATCATGATTTTTCTACTCCTTCATTTGTGTTTATGGAGTTAGCAGTTTGTTTTTCTGCTCCCCACCATTCTATTTCTTTTAAACCTGGTATGCTAGATGCATAAAAGACAGGATCTTTGCCTAACAATCTTTGTTGAATGTAATCATCCAAAGCGGCAAAAGCGAACTTGCCTAGAATTGCAATCGCAATCAAGTTGACAATTGCCATAATGGCCATCGACAAGTCGGCCAAAGTCCAAACGATTTGTATGTTGGCCACAGCCCCAAACATGATCATCATTAATACCATAATTCGATACATCAATAGCGCTGTTACACTTTTATGGATAAAACTGATATTGGCTTCACCATAATAGTAGCCACCTACAATAGAACTAAAAGCAAAAGTAAATATAGCAAATGCTAAGAAAATACTAGCCCAAGATCCAAAATGCTGTGCCATTGCTGCTTGTGTAATTTCGATACCAGATAATTCACCAGCTGTTTCTACTGTCGATAGCATAATAATAAAGGCAGTACAGCTACAAACAACTAATGTATCAAAAAATACACCTAATAATTGAACAAACCCTTGTTTTACTGGATGCGAAACATTAGCGGCAGCAGCGGCATTTGGAGCACTTCCCATTCCTGCTTCATTGGAAAAGAGCCCACGTTTTACACCGTTCATTATCGCAGCACCAATCCCGCCCCCAACGATTTGCTCTAACCCAAACGCACTTTTCATAATACTTGTTAATGCCGCGGGTACAGCACCGATATTTGTGACAATCACATAAAGTGCTAAAATGATATAAAATGCCGACATAATTGGCACAATGATTTGTGTAAAATTAGCGATTCGCTTGACACCACCAAAAATGATGCAAGCAGTAAAAATTGTGACAAATAGCCCCATGGCAATTGGGCTGATCCCAAATGAATATTGAAAGGCATTTGTAATTGTATTCGTTTGTACAGCGTTAAAAATTAAGCCGAAACTAAGAATAACAGAAAAGGCAAAAACCCTGCTTGGCCACTTCATTCCGAATTGCTTTTGAATATAGTAGCCTGGTCCCCCTTTAAATCCATCATTTGTTCTAATTTTATAAATTTGAGCTAGTGTACTTTCAACAAACGCAGAAGCTCCCCCTAAAACGGCCGCAAACCACATCCAGAAAATAGCTCCTGGACCGCCCACTGTGATGGCAATCGCAACGCCTGCCATATTTCCAGTACCAATTCTTGTAGCAGCTCCAATAAAAAAAGCTTGCATAGATGAAATTTCATGACTTCCCTTTTTGGTTTTGGGCTCTTTTTCAAAAATAGAACGGAAAATCTCTTTTAGTAAGACAATTTGCATAAATTTCATTCTCACTGTAAAGTAAATTCCTATGCCGATTAACATGACTACTAAAATATATGTCCATAAAAAATCATTCACTGAATTGACAATCACTTCAAACAAAGCCATCTCCCCTTTGCAAATCTGAATATTTGAAATAATACAACTTGCAAGCGCTTACTTTTATGATAGTAAAAATGTTATGATCAATCTATAGAGGTTTTCTGATGATATCAATCGGCTCGTCCGATTTAGGGAGGCTTGAAGTTGGAGATCAAACAACTGATGATGTTCCAAACAGCATCAAAAGTATTAAACTTTACAAAAACTGCACAAATGCTTGGTTATGCTCAATCTAGCATCACAGCAAATATTGTTGCATTGGAAGAAGAGCTAGGAACCCCTCTATTTGAAAGGCTTGGAAAAAGGGTGATCTTAACAGAAGCTGGCAAACAATTTCAACATTATACGGATAAAATTTTAGGCTTAACAGGGGAAGCATTAGAGGCTGTTGGCGGAATGAATGAGCCAAGCGGCATTTTGAGAATATGTGCATCTGAAACACAATGCACCTACCGGCTTCCTCATATTTTAACGGACTTTCAAACAAAGTATCCAAAAGTCGAACTGATCTTCCGCCCAGGAATAGCGGAAAAGGATGTTCTAAATCTATTATTAGAAGGACAAATTGATGTCGCTTTATTGTCCATGAATCCTGTAGTATCCTCACATTTACTTGTAAAAGAATTAAAAGATGAACCGATGGCCATTGTATGCTGCCCAACAAATCCTTTGAGCAAAAAACAAAAAGTATATCCAATTGATTTGAACGAGCAAAGATTGTTGTTAACTGAAGACTGTGATTATCGCTACGCCTTTGAACATTCATTAACACAAGCGGGAGCAAAACCGAGAAGTAAACTAGAATTAGCAGATGTAGAAGCCATAAAAAAATGTGTAATGGCTGGCTTAGGAATTGCTGTACTTCCCGAAATTTCTGTGAAAAGAGAAATAGCGGAAGGCAATATCATCAAAATCAATTGGATGGAACCCTGTTTCTCAACAAAAATTCAACTATTTTGGCATAAAAACAAATGGATGTCCCCTGCTTTAAAAGCATTTGTGGATTTAACAGAGGATTATATCCTTTTAAACGGGTAATATGAGCCGTTTTCTATTTCTTTCATTGCCCCGCCTCCAAAATACTGAAGAGTTATTGTATATAAAAACCCTCTATAGCTATATAGAGGGCTTAAGCTTTCTAAATGATAAAAGTAATTTCATGCAAAGAGATTAATAGGATCGTATATTTTTCAAACCAATCACCATAAAAACAATCGTAAACGCAGCTAAAATTGTTATGTCTAATAATAAGATTGAGTAATTGACAGTACCGCTCATCATCTCACCAAAACCAGACATCATCCATGTTTGAGGTATAGCCAACGAGATTTTCTTCATCATGTCTGGAACGATATCTAATGGCCAATAAATACCCCCTAGCATGCAAGTTCCTACAATGATAATTGCACTAAATACTTCAGCTTGCTTTTTTGTATGAGATAAGGTTGCAATCATAAAACCTAAACTCACAACAAGCCCTATAACAAATGATCCAAACACTAAAATAAGCATAAAGTTTCCTAAGTATACATTGAAGAATATTGATAAGATGGTCAGAAGGACACCCAGTTGTATCCATCCAAGAAGAAAATAAGCTATGAAATACCCCAATAGCACAGATATTTTCTGGATGGGACTTGAAAGCAATCTTTGCCATGTATAATCTTTATATTCCAGATGAATAGAGGATGCCGAGCTTGAGATCGCAAACATCATAAACATGATGGTAAAGCCAAGCGGTATTAAATTTGGATGCTGGCTTGCTTGACCACCTTTTTTTTCAATTAAAGACATGCTGCCAGATTCATTTAATTCGTTGAGTGCACTGATAAGAGAAACACTTTTCTGCTCCTTTACACCTCGATTTAACTGATAAATAATGGCCGCTGTCTCTTTTAAATAGGGAGATAAGATTGCATATTCCTCAGTTTTCTTATAAACTGTCACATCAAAAATCTCTTTATTTTCTTTTAATTGGCTCTTTAATTGGCTTGCGACTTTAACTGACGCAACTGCCTTTTCATCATAAACTAAATCTTTTGCTTCGCTTTCAGTCGTCTTTATCCAATGAAATTTAGTGTTCTTTTCAAGGATATGAAAAATTTCTTGATTCAGTTTACCATCACTATGCTCTAGAATAAAAGCAACTGTAGGTTTCTTTGTATCAGATGCGGTACTTCCAAAAATAAAACTAAATACGATTGGCATAACAAATAAAAAAATAAGGGTCACTGGGGACTTTAATGTTTCTTTTAGCTTTAAAGCAATAATGGCTGATATTTTATGCATAGCGATGCTTCCTTTCAAAAGACATTCTAATTAAAGCAGTGATGAAGAAAACTAGTCCCATCCCGCAGCTTAGTATAAACCCGCTTTGAATTTCACTAAAATCAGCACCTGCCATACTTTTCAAAAACATTTGAAGTGCAAGAGAATTAGGCAAGAAATAGCTTATGTTGATCAACCATTGTGGAAATAAGTATAAGGGAACCATACTTCCACCTAAAGCAGCTAACACTTGAGTGCCTAAAATCCCCACACTGTTAAACGTTTTTTCCCTTTTGATAAAAGAACCAATCAGCACCCCGAAGCCCGCAGCATTAACTATAAAACTGCATCCTATCATGAAAACACTAAAAGGCTCTCCCCAGTTCACCTTAAAGACAAAGCTAGTAAATAAAATAATGACCGCAAGTTGAATCATACTCATCAAAACAATACCCAATAACTTCCCAACGATGTAACTAGTATTGCTTAATTTTGATACAACTAACCTTTTATAAACCTCTTCCTCTTTTTCCTCTATCATACTTCCAACTAAGAAAACAACAGTCATTAATAAAAAGAGAACACCCATCCCGCCCGAGTAGTATTGGAAAGAAGTGATCGGCTGGTTGTTCATATGAATATCCCTTTCGTTCACCAGTTCCTTCTTTAGTTGATGAGAAACGATTTCCACTTTTTCACCTTGATTTAACGGCATCAGAATACGATTCATATGATAATTTTGAAAGAATTGTAGAACCACATTTTCTAAGACTATTTCTTGTAAGGCTGAATTTGGTCCTTTCAAAATATTCAATTGCACATGTTCATGATTAAATAGGCTTTTTTCAAAATTTGGCTTGATGATGATGCCCACTTTGATTTCTCTATTATTTAAATCTTTCTCTAGCTGATCTTTGGAGATGACCCTTACATCAATGATGTCACTGAGCTCATTCTTAGACAATGTCGATAGAAACATTTTACTTGTAGCGGACTTATCTTGATCTGTAACTCCTACACGAAATGAATTGATGCTGACTTCACTTTCTTGCTTCATATTCTCTCCAAATGCTGCACCTAAAATAGCAATCAATATAATAGGCATAAAAAAAAGTGTAAAAAAGCTTTTCTTATCTCTAAAAAACAATAATAGATCTTTTAGTACAACCCAGATGCTCATGTGTTCACCTCTAAACAGTCTAATCCCTCAAATTTTTACTAGTTAAATACAAAAAGACATTTTCTAAATTTGGTTCTACGATTTCTGCTGAAATAATTTGAATATTTAATGCGGTCACACCTTGAATGAGATGACTTAATAATTGCTGAGGATGTTGATCAAATATTTTCATTTGATTTCCTTGAACGTCGATTTCCTTTAAAGGGTCGACTTCATGTATGAATTGACGCACTCGATCTATATCATTTTGTCCATGTTCACATTTTATGGTCAAAACAATTTCTCTTTGATTTCCGACAAGCTCACTTAATTCATGCTGATCCCCTAAAGCGATGATAGACCCATGATCCATAATGGCCATTCTTTCACATAAAAATTCAACTTCTTCCATGTAATGACTAGTATATATAATGGTCATTCCTTCTCCATTTAATGTCTTAACTGTTTCTAATATATGACTTCTAGATTGGGGATCTATGCCTACAGTAGGCTCATCCATGATTAATAGTTTTGGTTGATGTAATATCGCGCAACCGATATTTACTCTTCTTTTCATTCCTCCAGAGAATACTTTCACTTGATCATTTGCTCTATCTTTAAGACCAATTAGCTCAAGTGTTTCTTGTACTCTGCTTTTCAACTCTTTTCCTTTGAGTCCATACATTCTCCCCCAAAACATTAAATTTTCTTTTGCTGTCAAATGTAAATATAAAGCGATCTCTTGCGGAACAATTCCTATCATTTGCTGCGCCTTTTTTGTTTCTTTTTTTACATCTATACCTTCAATCGTTATGGTGCCGCTTGTGGCATGAATCAGCCCTGTCAAGATGCCAATCAATGTGGATTTCCCCGCACCATTCGGACCTAATAGTCCAAAAGATTCTCCTTTTTTTAAGTGAAAGGTTATCCCTTTTAATACCTGTTTATCTTCATAATATTTCTTGATGTTGTGTACGTTTAGCAATCAATACCTCTCCCTAGTCATTTAATATCAATTAAATTATCTGGTATGAACTTCAACTGTAGAATAATTTTTCCAATTCATATATTTTAACATGAGATGTATTGCAGGAGAATAGTACAGGTCATTTTAAAATTGAACATAAAAAAACTTACAGGATATAATCTCCCGTAAGTTTTTTCGATTATTCTCATTGATTCATTATTTAGAAATCATCCCATGCGGGTCAATGACAAATTTCTTCGCTACACCGGAATCAAAGTCGCTGTATCCTTGAGGGGCTTGATCAAGGTTAATGACGGTTGCATTCACCGCTTTGGCGATTTGTGCTCTTCCGCTTAAAATGGATTTCATTAGACTGCGGTGATATTGCATGACAGGGGTTTGGCCTGTCACAAAGGTATGGGCTTTTGCCCAGCCGAGTCCAATTCGCACTTTCAGTGATCCAACTTTTGCATCAGCATCCACTGCACCTGGGTCTTCTGTGACGTAAAGCCCTGGGATTCCGAGTTTACCGCCAACTTTGGTAATATCCATAATTGTATTTAAAACGGTTGCAGGCGCTTCTCCTTGATCTCCATGACCTGAAGCCTCAAAGCCGACACAATCGACGGCACAGTCTACTTCTGGCTCTCCTAAGATATTGGTGATTTGTTCGCCGATTCGATCATGTTTTCTTAAATTGATCGTCTCACAGCCAAAGCTTCTGGCCTGCTCCAGCCTTTGTTCATTCAAATCACCGACAATGACCGTAGAAGCGCCAAGAAGCTGAGCGGAATGCGCTGCGGCAAGACCTACTGGCCCTGCACCGGCAATATATACGGTTGAACCAGGCTTTACTCCAGCCGAATATGCACCGTGAAAACCTGTCGGGAAAATATCGGAAAGCATCGTCAGATCAAGTATTTTTTCCATCGCTTGATCTTTGTCTGGAAATTTCAGCAGCTGGAAATCTGCATACGGCACCATGACGTACTCGGATTGGCCGCCAACCCATCCGCCCATATCGACATATCCATAGGCAGAGCCTGGACGGTCCGGGTTTACATTTAAGCACACATGGGTTTTTTGTTCCTTACACATGACGCATCGTCCGCAAGCAATATTAAAGGGAACGGACACAAGGTCTCCTTTTTGAATAAACTCCACATCTCGTCCAACCTCAACGACTTCACCTGTAATTTCATGACCAAGGACTAGTCCTGCAGGCGCAGTGGTACGACCTCTCACCATGTGCTGGTCACTTCCGCAAATATTCGTCGTCACTACTTTTAAAATGACGCCATGCTCACATTTGCGCCCCACATTGGCTTTCGGTACACCCGGGCCATCTCTTAAAATCAAATCAGGGTATCCAATATCCTCAACTGCTACATTTCCTGCTCCTTTATAAACGACACCTTTGTTTCCCGACATATTTTCATTCCTCCCTTTTTGTTTAAAAATGAAGTCTCTACAATTTTCTCTACTTCTGAAGCAATTCCCTGCTCCAAATGGCACAATTGATAAAAAAAGCGAAAAATGTCTATCACGGAGAGAAAAATGTATCTTCCAGTCAAATAAAAAAGAAAATATTGAAAAAAAAGCTAAACTTTTGAAGAACGGTGTCGATATAATAAATAAGCCAGACAGGTATCCTTAATCGACAAACAAATTCCTTATATATACTATCATTCCTTACACACCTGGCTGGCGCCTACATCATATACAAAAGTCTCTTCTGATGAAGAGACTTTTTTTAATTCGCTCAAACATGATTCAATGACACGCAAAGAAGCTCCTCTCACGAAGAGCCTCTTTTAGAATGCTTGTTCATTACCTGGGAAATATTTTCATCATTTTAACGCTTTGATACAGATGTATGTATCATAGTGATAAACCGAAACTTCTCTAAAGTGATACGCTGAAAATAGGCGGCTGATCTCTTGTTCACTATACGATGAAAAAGAATGTGACCGCTTTTGTTCCTTCATCAGTTCCTGCTGTTGGAATGATAAGAATACTTCTCCATCCACTTGAAGAACGCGGTACACTTCCTTCATGACTTGCTCAATATCCTTCAAGTAATAAATGGTCTGCACCGTAAATAATTTATTGAATGATCTGTCTTCAAAAGGTAAATGCTCGGCTTTACCAAGAGTCACAACGGCTTTATCCTGTTCCACAAGCTTCTTATGTTTTCTTTTTGCATATTTGATCATATGACGAGAGGCATCCACTCCATATACTTTACCGCGATCAAGTTTCTCTGCTACCTTCGATAATGTCATGCCTCTTCCAGTACCGATTTCTAAAATCCGGTCATTTTCTTGTATATTTAAGAGTTGAATCGTCCATTCATTGATATTATGATGATTTTTTTCCATATAGCGGGCAACCCATTTTGAGAACAAGCCTTTTGGTTCCCTCATTTGTTTTCCAATCCAGCTTTGAATCAATGTTAACACCTGCTTTGCACCAGTAAATAAAACTATTTACGAATTTTCTTACTTTTCATATCGGCTCACACCTAACAAAGTTTAAGACCTAGTCCTAATCATTTGTTATTGATTAGACGGCATCTTTTCAGAAAATGTTTCGCAGAACTTCAAAAAATTTAATCCGAATAGGCGTTTTCATTAATTGTGCTCAGATTGATTTCGTTTTCTGCATGAGCTGCATATTTTATGAATGTATCTTGATTAGATAAAGGTGGTGCTAGATTATGGGCTTTGGTGGAGGTTATGCTGGAGGCTGCGGTGGTTACGGTGGCGGCTTTGCAGGCGGATTCGCATTGCTTGTTGTACTGTTCATTTTGTTGATCATCATCGGTGCAAGCTGGATTTGCTAATGTAAAAGGAGCAGGAAACGATAACGTTTCCTGCTCCTTTTCTTTAATACCAATAAGCTCGGTACTGATACATATATTGTCTGAGCATTTCCTCTTGCTCTCTTTGCATTCGGTACGGATTACCGTATCCATGCTTTAAGGAATGCGGAATGGATGCATATCCGTGCCCCACTGACGGAAACCTCATATATGGTGACATCGACATTCGTTGATCACCTCACAATCTCCTTTTACGGATATCATATGTGCAGATGATCAATGTGGAGCGTGTCTAAACCTGGTCCTTCTCCATAGTATAACAATCAAGTATTGCAAGCATCATAAACATGTCAATCTCCTCCTTTTCGCATTTTTCTTTTCGTATTTTAGTTCATGTACTTTAGTTGTTTCTGCTTCATTTCTTCATAAAATGTTTCGATTTGTTGTTCATAAAGAACTGTTTCAATGTCTTTGTATTTTCGTCGGATCGTCAATGTGATAAAAAATAAATGGATTGTCATATACGCTCACCTCCCTTCAGTTCGCAGCACGCGAAATAGCCCGCAGATCTTCTTTGTCAGTTGACCTGTGGGCACACAAAAATGCAGATCAAAAGACAGTGTCTTCCAACCTGCAATGGATGATACGTAAAATCCTCGTTTACTTTAACAGTTTTGAAGCGTGTGCACCGTATAAGGTAAAGGAAGGACACGAGC
Organism: Bacillus sp. FSL W8-0920; assembly: GCF_038593215.1. Classification (NCBI taxonomy): domain Bacteria; kingdom Bacillati; phylum Bacillota; class Bacilli; order Caryophanales; family Bacillaceae; genus Bacillus; species Bacillus sp. FSL W8-0920. The sequence continues at coordinate 2,417,093 of NZ_CP151974.1, forward strand.
TCTTCCACAGGCTGATGACATGATGAAATTGTTGGTTGAATTGTTCACAAGTAGATACGAATAACATATTCTTCAGCCTCCTTTACGTTTTTAATTACTTTGTTAGTATATCCAGCAAGCACCATTTTGTAAACCTGTTTTTAGTAAAATAGATGATTTTTGTGTGTTTGACTAAATTTCTACATTTATTCTTGTCCGATTGTCCAATACAATCAAAAAAGCCCCCTCACGTATATGAGGAGACTTTTCGAATTAATCTTCATCTAGTTCTTGCAGTTTCTTTTGAAAAAAGATCGCGCGTCTCACACAAAGAAAAGCTGCTAATAAGAAAATACAATCAATTCCCATCATCAGCATTTTTGGAGATGCTTCGATGTGTTGGCTTGGTATGATCGTACCAATATATAAAAAGGTGCTGACAGCAAGCAAAATAAAAGCGTACTGCTTGTAATCTGTCACTAAACCACTCCACTTTTTCTTCACTTGAATCACCTTCCTGTTTAACATGTCTATTGATAGCTTAACATAGTAAAAGAAAGGTAGTGGCATGTAAATCTATCCATTCACTAGTGCGTTTAGTCCCTGCTTCATATCATTCAGTAAATCATCCACATCTTCAATCCCGACAGATATACGAATTAACCCATCAGTGATGCCAAGCTCCTCGCGGCGGTCTTTTGGAATGGACGCATGAGTCATTCGAGCAGGAACAGAGATTAAGCTTTCAACCGCTCCAAGGCTTTCTGCGATCGTAAACAGCTTAAGCTGACTTAAAAACACATCGACATGTTCTTCTTTTCCAATGTCAAAAGAGATCATGCCGCCGTAGCCTGATGCTTGCGTTTTTGCAAGTTCATGTCCAGGGTGAGCATCAAGACCTGGGTAATAAACACGTGTGACTGCTGGATGTTGTTCTAAAAACTCAGCGATTTTCTGTGCATTTTGCTGATGTGCTTCCATTCTTAGTCCAAGCGTTTTGATTCCTCTCATGAGAAGCCATGAATCCTGCGGTCCAAGAATTCCACCAGTAGAATTTTGAACAAAATGCAGTTCTTCCCCAAGCTCTTCAGTCGCTGTTACAACTAGCCCGCCTACGACATCACTGTGGCCGCCTAAATATTTAGTGGCACTATGCAGGACAATGTCCGCCCCATATTCAATCGGCCTTTGGAAATAAGGTGTGAAAAATGTATTATCAACAATCATTAAGATGTTGGCTTCTTTTGTCAATTGGCCGATCGCTTTGAGATCAGTCATTTTCAGTAAAGGATTGGTTGGTGATTCAATGTAAACCGCTTTTGTTTCAGGTAAAATCGCCTTTTTCACTGCTTCAGGATCACTTGTGTCAACAAAGGTCGCTTGAATGCCAATACGGTTGAGTACCTTTGTGATGACGCGGTACGTTCCGCCGTATACGTCATCTGTCAGGACAATATGATCTCCGCTGTTAAACAGCATCATCACTGCCGTAATGGCAGCCATTCCTGAACCAAATGCGTAGCCGTTTGCTCCTCCTTCAAGGTCACGAATGACGGTTTCTAGTGCCGTTCTTGTTGGATTCGCAGTTCTTGAATATTCATATCCTGTATGTTCGCCTGCTTTCGGCTGCTTATATGTGCTCACTTGATATATCGGCACAGACACAGCGCCCGTTTTTTCATCACCAGTTGTTCCGCTGTGTATCATCATTGTTTTTCGTTTCATTTTATTTTCCTCCCTCATAAATTCCTTTACTTAAATACCGTTCACTGCTGTCAGGAAAAATGGTGACGATGACTGTCCCAGGTGCTGCCTTCTTCGCTTCTTCTAAAGCGGCAAATAACGCTGCACCCGAAGAACTCCCGATGAGAACGCCTTCTTTTTCAGCAGCTACTTTCACCATTTGGAAAGCATCATCATCACTGACGGTATATATCTCATCGAATAAAGCAGATTCCATATAATCTGGGATAAATTCAAGGCCGATTCCTTCCGTTCTATGCGGACCCGGATCTCCTCCATTTAAAATCGATCCTTCAGGTTCGACAACAACTGTTTTTAACGCAGGATGCTGCTCTTTTAAATAGGCAGCACACCCTTGAAAAGTCCCGCCAGATCCCGCTCCTGCCACGAATACATCGATATTTCCTTGCAAATCGGACCATAATTCTGGGCCAAGTGTTTTATAGTAAGTCAATGGATTTACTTGGTTTTTAAATTGTAAAACGCAATAGGCATTGTCAAGGCTTGCCTCTAGTTCAAGGGCTCGATCAATCGCACCCTGCATGCCCTCTTTTCTTGGTGTATGAATAATCTCTGCACCGAGCGCTTTCATGAGCTGTTGTTTTTCTTGACTAAAATGTTCTGGTACGCAAAAAATGGTCCGCAATTGATGCTTTCTTGCACTGAGGGCAAGCCCAATTCCTGTGTTTCCAGCAGTTGCTTCAATGATGGTTCCACCAGGGCGCAATTTGCCAGATGCTAATGCTTCTCTTATGAGCATATCACCTAAACGATCTTTAATACTTCCACCCGGATTCATCATTTCAAGCTTTGCATATACCTCTACACCTTCCGGGATGCCGATTCCTGACAGTTTTAAAAGCGGTGTGCGGCCAATTAATTCTGTAATATCCTTTATGACAGCCATATGATTCCCTTCCTTTGTATGGAAAAGAAGGGGGAATCCCCTTCTTTTATTGAGTTTGCTTTATCATACGCAAGACAAGGTCGGTTGAGTGAATCGCTGCTTGTTCAAGAAATTGATCAAATGAGACATTGGATTCTTTCCCTGCAATATCAGATAGCGCTCGAACGACAACAAATGGCGTTCCAAAGAGCTGGCAAACTTGTGCAACGGCTGCGGCTTCCATTTCCACCGCATATAGCTCTGGAAACTTCTCTCTCACAAACGCTACACGATCCGGATCATTCATAAATGAATCTCCGGTTGCAATCGTTCCTTTTGCCACTTGGATATGATCGATCTCTAAAGCCGATTCCTCTGCCAGCTTCACAAGCTTTTCGTCTGCAACAAAAGCAGCTGGCAATCCTGGTACTTGTCCGTATTCGTAATTAAAGATCGTGACATCCACATCATGATGTCTAACATCAGTAGAGATGACAATATCCCCTACATTTAATGTGTGATGGAAACCGCCAGCTGATCCTGTATTGATCACATAATCCGGCTGAAAGCGGTCAAGCAGAAGTGTTGTGCTGACCGCTGCATTCACTTTTCCAATCCCTGATTTTAATAAAATCACTTCTTTATCTTCATAAACACCTGTTGTGAATTCACACCCAGCGATGTTTTCTTGTGTAGCATTCTTTAGTTGATCTCTTAATATCGTCACTTCTTCTTCCATTGCACCTATGACTGCGATTTTCAAATCAAAAACATCCTTTCATTCCCTTTTCTTCGCTTCTACGATCCAAACAAAATCATTCATTTGATGAAAGGACGTACTAAAACCTTCTTCTTCAAAGATTTGCTTTAGCACATCAATGGATGGATAATATTCTGTTTCTAAATCTTCAGCAAGCTGATCGAATCCTGCCGCTTTCGCTTTGTCAATTTCAGCTTGATGTGCTGCTTGATTTTGAAACATTGTATCAGCAAAGACTATTTTACCATCTGAGTGAAGGATGTTGCTATAGGTGTGAATGGCTTGTTTTTTTTCTTCGTCCGTTAAATGGTGGAAAGCATATGAACTGACGATTGTATCCGGCTCAAATGGCAGCGCTGGAAATGATAAAAAATCCCCATCATGAATCACATCGGGTATTCCCTTTTGAAGAGCCGCTTTCTTCATGGCGTCTGATGGTTCAACGCCAAATACGTTCTTATCAGCTGCGAGCAGTGCCGCTGTTAAATTCCCCGTGCCGCTTCCAAACTCAAGAACATCTTGACCTGCACGCAGAACAATTTCTTTTAAAATAACCGGATACCGGCGAAACACTTCTTCATACTGCTCATCATGACCACTTACCGTGTCGTCATAAGAGTCAGCCCAATGATCAAATAAAGAAAGAAACTCACGTCCCATTTTCTTTCCCTCCACTTTATCTATTTATTCCTATGCGTATAGTATGTTTTAATCCGTCGAACAGTTCCTATCCTACCACATCTTCAGTTTCTTTCCTACTAAAAAATACTGGGAGGGGTAGAAAAATATTTGCTCTTTTAGAGGAGAGAGATTAAGATGAATGAAGAGTATGGAGAGGTGAATCAAATGGATTTCCAGTTGGATTTTCTAAAGGATAAAATTGAATTCTTTGAAGCATCGTCTTTAAAAGAACTTGAACAAAAGATCCAAAAACAAATTGAACATAATCAGGCAATCTTGCTGACCGTTCATTCTGTCAGTCATCAAACGACTGTGATCGATGACCGGATTTTGTATACAGCGGTTGTTCATTTTAAGGCGAATATCTAAAAAAAGATAGCATGGCTGCTATCTTTTTTTCATGTTTATTTTAATTTTTCAACCTTTACAGGTTTCCAGCCTTTTTCATCTACCCATGTGATTTCCACGCGGTAGCGTTCGCCTGTTGATTTGTCACGGATGGTTCCCTTTGCATCTTGAGGGCCTCCGTTATTTCCTAACCAAAGAACTGTCATTTGATCTTCTGAAATTCCCGTTGCATAGGACATGGCTTTCATCATTTCTTTCCAGTCTTTTGAGTTAGAATCATAGGTTGCTGTATGTGAACCGGATTGCTCTGTTCCTACAGGCTCCCAGTCATCGCTTTCGTATGTTTTGTCTACGTCACTCGTTTTGCCGCCATCTGTTTCTTTGGCGTCTTTTAACGCATCTTTATTAGGCTCTTTTTCATCATCTGACTTCTTCGCATCGTCGTCTTGATCAGATGAGTCATCTTTTTTTGCATCTGAATCATCGGATGTGTCTTTCTTTTGATCTTTCACATCTTCATCTGATTTTTGTTTATTTTCACTTGTTGCAGGCGCTGTTTTAGATGGTTCTTTCGCTACATCTGTGTCTTTCGGTTTATTAAAAATTAATAAACTCGTTGCGACCACCAAAATAAGCACCACAACGATACCAATTAATATGTTAAGCACCATATTGGCCTTTCTGCGCTTATCACGATGTTCAAATCGAGAATTTCTACTCAAAATCTCTGCACTCCTTTGCCTCTGTTCCCTAAGTCGTTACTATTTTAACATGACATGAAGGGATGTTCTATGTCTGTTTCTTTTCAATTTCGTTGACCTTTTTTACAATATCATAAAACGCATCATTTGTCTTAGCCCGCCCACTTGTCTCATCAAGGTGAACAACGACAAGAGCATATTTTGGTTTTTCCACCGGAAAGTATCCAGCAAACCACTTATGATAAAGCGGATTCCCCTTTTTATCTTTACTGCCAGTTTGGGCAGTGCCTGATTTCCCCGCCACATCAAATGGAAGGTCTCGAAACCTTCTTCCTGTTCCTTTGTCAGACGTTACCACCTGCCTTAAGTACCTTTGCAGTTTTTGTGCTGTATAGCGGTCAATACTGCCCCCTTCTGGTCGTTTGTTTTGAAAGGTTAGCATCGTTGTTCCGTTTTGATACAGCACTTTTTCAGCGATTTTCACTTCTTTTCGTTCTCCGCCTCTTGCAATCGACGCCATCATATTGGCCATTTGCAAAGGAGTCGTTTTGACATTTTTTTGCCCTATTGCGGTTTGGGCAATAGCCTTTTTAACATGCTTGTCTCTTTTATCCCCCCACACATTGCCGGTTTCTTCACGATCAAACTGTTTGAAATGCTGCTTATGATAGACATCCCCTTCCCAGCCAGCTCGATCAATGAGTCCAAGCTTTGCAGCCGTCTTTTCAATGATTTGATCATCTGTTTGGATCAGCTTGTCAGCAAGTGTTGCAAAGGTATAATTACAGCTCTGCGAAAAGCTCTCAGACAGATTCAGGACTTCCTGCGTTCCTTCTGGCTCTCCATATAAATTCTTTCGACAGTCATACATCGTTTGTGGCTGGTCGAGGTTTTTTTCGATTGCTGCGGCAAGTACAGCGGTTTTAAAGACAGAGCCTGGTGCCATGGCAGTCAGCATGTAATTTCTTGCTTCATGCCGGTTTTTGCTTGTGACGTTTGGCATACTTGCCATCGCCAGCACACTGCTGCTTTCAATGTCGAGCAGAACGGCCCCGCCTTTTTCGACGCCCTGGTCTTTCAGTACCTTCTCCATGTCAGCTTGCATGTTTTCATCAATTGTTGTTTGAACTTGAAGAGGATAAAATGAATGAGCCTCTGCTGTATATTTGACGTCCATCCCAAACAAAGGGTTTCCCCTTCCGTCCACATGATATAACAATTTTGTGTCTTGCTCGGGTAATAAAAATTCGTCAAAGGTACTTTCCAGCCCAAAAGTGCCGATTTCTGTACGGATGGAAAGCTCTTTTTTGTCAGGATAACGCTTTCTGAGCAATTCTGGATTCTCGCTCGTGAAGCCTAATGTGTGGAGGGCAAGTCTTTTTTTGTCCTTCTCTTTCATATATACGCCGTACACACCTGAATATTTCATATCATTGATGTCTTTCAGCTTTTTTTTCGTGATGTCATCTTTGAGAATCAGAGGTTTTTTGGTTTCTATCAGCTGTTTTTTGAGTTCATCTTCTTCCATCTCAAGAATAGAGGCGGTTTGTTTTAAATGAGGAAGATCATATTGCAGAAAAGGAAATAAGATCACCGCAGGCTGTTCTTTTGTGAGAAGCGCCTCGCCGTTTCGATCTAAAAATTCACCGCGGCCATCTGAAATGACCACTTCTTCTGTACGCTGTTTGACACTTTCTTGTATTAAATTGATATCAAGCTTTGAAAAAGATTCTGTGAAAAACAGTTGAATTTCTGCCAGTCTGATGAGAAGACCAAGCAGCAGTATAAATATAATAGCACCTGTCCATTGAATTCTACGTTTTTTGCGCATAAAAACACCTCGTCCCTATTGTGGACGAGGTGTTTATCGTATAAACGTGATTATGAAATTTTTACAATTTGGACGAACATTTCTCCGCCAGGTGTTTGAACGGTTACTTTGTCGTCTACTTGTTTGCCTAATAGGCTTTTTGCAATTGGTGAATCGTTTGAAATCTTTCCTTCGAACGGATCAGCTTCTGCACTTCCGACGATTGTGTAAGACTCTTCTTCTCCGTCTGGTAATTCAACGAAAGTGACTGTTTTACCAAGTGAGACAATATTTGAGTTTCCTTCATCTTCGATAATTTTGGCATTGCGAATCATATTATCAAGCGTAGTGATACGCCCTTCTACAAACGCTTGCTCTTCTTTAGCAGAATCATATTCCGAGTTTTCAGAGAGGTCTCCAAAGCTTCTAGCAATTTTAATACGCTCTACAACCTCTTTACGTTTAACCGTTTTCAAATGTTCAAGCTCTTCTTCTAATTTACGTTTTCCTTCTTCTGTCATTGGAAATACTTTCTCTTGTGCCATGAATCATTCACTCCTTCTATTAATCCTCATCATACATACTTTCTGCACGTGAGTGACGACTGAAATATACAAGAATGAGGACTTCTTCATGCCCTCATTCCTTCTGTCCCATATTTGTAAAAGTCCATCTTACATGGCGGCCCTTTTAGATGCAACTATTATGCCTTTTCTCAGATAGGACCATCCGCAGCGGTCAAAAGATGATCTATCTTATCGCACAAACTGTGGAAAGGCACAGGAAGCTCCTGTACCTCGTTCGCCATTTCGATCATATGTAGAAGAATAGCTTATCCATTCTCCATCTTCCCAATACATAATATGGTCAGTGTACGATATGTCTATGCTATATTATTACATAATTGCTTTTTGATCAAGAATTGTTTGAAAATTTGTGATGATTTGTTTGTCGTTTTTTTAATATACTTTTACAAAATCGAAACCACTTCAATATTCAGCTTGAAAACGACATTTTTCTACATCTATTTCACATCATTGTTTTCCTATCATATCAAATCTTTCATTCAAAGTGTTACTTCTTAAAATATTTAAGCAGCTTCTACTTTTAGAAACAAGTGAAATATGGTATTTATTCTCTTTATTATGATGTTGAAAAGACCTTTACAATGTAAAGGTCTTTTTCTTCTCCACCGTTTACTCTGCTCGGTTTTGAAGAATCGTTTGAATTTTTGTCACCATGAGGTCAATGGTCTTGATATGTTATTTATTGATAACGAAAAAACCCAATGCTTTCAGAGTTTCTCCCTGTTCCACTATGTTGCTATTTTCATTATTTTTAGATCAATTATATTTTTTTGTGGGCAATCTGTGGGCAGAGACAGATTTTGCAACAGAAATCTTTTTGAATACTGTTTTTAGATTCATACTTCTTCAAAAACCCTTTGTTTTTAAACTTCAATTATGGATATTATGGTAAACTATTATGGAAAATAATTGTTATGGAGGGTTTATATTGAATCACATAAAATCGTGTTTCTTCCTATTACTATGTATTACATTGTTAAGTGGATGCAACACCACTTCAAAAGAAAGCGGGACAACAACCACAGAGAGTGAAAGCTATAATTCCAATAACAAAAACATTAGATAAAGTTGGTGACAGTTTATACGACCCTGATACTGGAACAATCACTTTAAACAATGTAAAAGATATAAGCGATAAAAAGGTCCAAATAGGTAATTTGAAAATTGTTTTCAACAATATAAAAGTTATTACAGTCACCGATCTTACTGATAAATTCAAAGCTGAATTGGAGGAACATTTCGATGGGAAACTAAATAAATTCACTTATGCCCAAATCCTTTATGAAACAGAAAACACAGGTAAAGATCAAATCTCTTGGAGAGGATTTAGAACTGCTGTCACTCAGGGAAAACACCAAGTGAATTTAGATTTTGATTTATATATGGGATTACCAAATCCATCATCTATAGAAATGTTGCCAGAATTAAAATTGGAAAATAACATGGTCTGGATTCCTGTAAAAGAAAATGAGAGGGCTATTAGAATAAAAGCCGAAGATGTATTAAAGAATGACAACAACAAGCCTGATGCAATCGTCTATGGAAAAGAAGTAAGTTTTGATATCTAAGGAAGTTCATCATGACTGATCTTGAAGAGTGGTCATCATATTTGAAGATTTCGTTGAAAACTATTCATAAATTCCTTTATTGTTATATAATGGTTATTTACTTAAAAGAGCGCCATTCTTAGGGGGAACAAAATGGGAATTTTCATTTCAATATTTGCCGGTTTAATGATTATAGGAATTTGTGTAGGACTTATTCTATTAATTTTCTCGAAATCAAGGAAAGTAGGAAAAGGCGTTTTTATTACTTGTCTTCTTATATTGTTATCAATATCATTTTTGAATTCATTTGTTTGGAAATATGAAAGCTCAGAAATAGCATCAATAACTCCTGAAAAATATAATCAATTAAAGGAAGGTATGACTCCTAAAGAAGTTAAGAAAATTGTTGGTGGTTCCGCTAGATCAGAAGAAATAAAAGAAGATAATTATTTCATTTGGGAATATGAAGGGGAAAAAGGAATTGAAAATGATGCCTCGGCAGACTTAATATTTGAAGATGATCGACTAAGTTCTAAATTTGAAAGTGGTTTGCTGACAAAGCACAATGAAACAGATTCCGAACAGGTATACGAGTCAGAAGTAGCAGGTGAAGAAGATGAATTAGAATCTTTGAAAAGTGATGCTGAATATGAAATTGAATCTATTGTAGAAGATAATTACACTACTGCCTCAATTGAAAAAATTGAAATTAATGAAGATATGGGATCGAGTGAGCCAAATAAATTAATTGCTCTTGTTCACTTGTCATTTGATGCAAAGAATTCTGCTCAAACCTCTTATAATATGACGGAAATGTTTAGTGAAGATCTAGCTGCTAAGATTGGATCGGATAATGACTCAATTTCGCAGTTATCCGTATTCTGGAAAGTGCCATACAAAAGCGATAAGAGCGCAGCCAAATTCTCCTACGAACGATCAGGGGATAACATGATAATTAAAAGCAAATCAACCATTCTGAAATAGTCCTTCGACTTGAAGGGCTATTTATTTCCGTTTATAATCGAACGTATATTCCATTTTACAGGAGGTACGCCATGACCGATCTTGAAAGGAAACTTTACCGAATCATCTACAACATGAGCAGATAAGAATCCCTCGATGGATGACCTTAAAAGGAAAACGGGTAAAGATAAGCCAACGATTCGTAAGGCGATTAAAAACCTTATGTCAAGAAATGAAATACAATGGGATAAAGAGAAGAAAACGTGGAAGTTCAAGTAATGTAAAAAAAGCCGCCCAAATGGACGGCTAATTTCACATAATAATCTTATTCATATTGAGCAGGAGCAATTTTGGCTACTGGCGCACCACAAACCAGCATGAATGCGAATAATATAGGCGGCTTAATTGCTATATTCATAACTGCAAGAGCGCCTAATACAGATATCCAATCTCCCTTTTCAATTGATTTTTGCAGATGCTTTAATGTGCCCTTAGCGACACCAATTGCATCCTCGACACAGCGAGTTACTGTGTTACTTTTTGTAGTCACTTCTTGATTCATGTATTTTGCAAAAGCGACCATTCCATCTTTCACTTCAGCCGAGTAAGGTGACTTTGCAAGCTCTTCGTCATTAATAACGAAGCCCTTTTTCTCAGAAACGATAATCTTTGTGAAAATGTATTCAATTTCTTTTAAAGACTTATCGATTTGTTCTTCTGTCAAACCTTCTAATCCCTTTGTGCTTTGTGTCTTTGCGGCAGCAGCTGGCGCAAATGCAGTTACAGCCAGAACTAATGCTAACATGAAAAATAATAATCTCTTCATATTAAAACCCCCTTTAAGTTTTCGAAATAACTTTATCATACATTTTTAGAAAATAAAGGGTTTTAATAGAGAGTTAATCTCTTATTACAAAAATCGACATATCGTGACACATAATAGTTGGGTGTTAACCCCACATAAATAGAAGGAAGAATGATAGCGTCCAAGCATATATACCAAGCATTACGAATACTTTCAGAAAACTCTCGTACTTTGTAAGAGGACGTTCCTTTTTTAATTTCGACAATCGCCGATGAAGAGCATAACCAGATAACAACAGTATTAATTGACCAATTTTCGAGACATTCTCCAATATATCTATGCCATTCATTATAGTTCACCTCCTAATTCAGAGAAAAATCAAACAGTCCACACGCTGACTTTTAATCACTATTCAACGTGATTTCAATTTATTATCGCAAATATCCTTTCACTTTCCAATATTTATGTAAAAATAAGCAATAAGAATCATGACACATAATAGGTGAAAACCTCCTTTTGCTGCTTGTTTTCGAAAATATATAGGTGAACTTGTGGTAACTGAATAAAGACAAAAAAGCCCCTCCAATAAGGAAGGGCTTCTCTGTTTACTTCTGTTTAACTTCAATATATTTAGATGCAGCTGTGATATAAAGACCTGATTTCAGTTTATACATTTTTGACCCGTTGACCGTAACGGACTTATCAATCGTAAATGCTTCACCCGGCTTTACTTTTTTGTGCTTTGCTGACCAGTTCGGCTTATCATAGACCCATAGTCACCCGTCAGCATTCGGCTTCACTACGGTCATTTTAACGCCTTTTGGTGCCGTTTCCTTTTTAGGGCTTGTTTTATAAGATCGCACCAGAGTATGCTAAAAACACATGAACTAATATTCATCAAGTTTTTAATATGATGATCAGTGAAGCTGTGCGAGATTCTTACTTTAAGGATAACCCAATTCATGCCGTGAATCTTCCGAAAAAGGCAAAAGAGAAAAAAGTAGAGGAATTAGATGAAGATTTAAAGGATATGAAATTTTGGGAGAAAGAAGAATTAAAACTGTTCCTTCAAGTTGTCAGCAGAAAAGGGCGTCCCAGAGATTTAGCTATGTTTCTCCTGCTCATTTATTCGGGTTTGAGGATAGGTGAAGCAGTTGCATTGACATGGGATAAAGTAGACTTTAAAAAATCGGAGATTAAAGTGAGATACACTCTTTTTAGAGAAAAAGATTTAAAGAGTAATTATGAATTACTCAGTCCCAAAACTGAATCGTCTATTCAAAATGTACCTGTGCCACCTCAAGTCATAATGCAATTAAGGATTTTAAAGAACGTTCAGGAACAAGTAAAGAATGATGTGGGCGAACTATACAAAGATGAAGATTTCGTTTTTGCTGATAATTCTGGAATGCCTGAACCGGCTCGAAACTTCAATTATAGAATGGCCACCTATATAAAAAAGGCGGGTGTTACAAAAATAACACCCCACAATCTTAGACACACATATGCGTCTTTGCTTTTTGCAGCAGGAATAGACCTTAAAGAAGCACAAAGGCGCTTGGGCCACTCTAGCTCCAAAACCACTCTTGATGTCTATTCGCACGTAATGCGTGAAACAAAAATAGAATCTGTTATACAGTTTAACGCAATAGCAAATGATATTTTTTAGAATATTTGTGGGCAGAAAGTGGGCAAAGTCATCTAATTACACTTTGCTCACTTGATTACACCCCTATTAAATCAACGATCTTGAAGAATCGTTTGAATTTTTGTCACCATTAAGTCAATCGCCACATGATTTTGGCCGCCTTCTGGGATGATGATGTCAGCGTATCGCTTTGTCGGTTCAATGAATTGATTATGCATGGGTCTGACAACAGATACATACTGTTCAATCACAGAATCGATTGAACGGCCTCTTTCTTTCGTATCGCGTAAAATGCGGCGAATGATGCGAAGATCTGCATCTGTATCGACATACAGTTTAATATCCATTAAGTCTCTTAGACGTTCGTCTTCTAGTGCAAAGATGCCTTCAACAATGATAACATCCTTTGGTTCAACATGGACAGTCTCTTCTGAACGTGTGTTGAGCTTGAAATCATATATTGGTTTTTCAATGGATTCGTACTTTAAGAGCTGTTCCAAATGCTCAAACATCAGGTCATTGTCGAATGCGAGCGGATGATCATAGTTCGTAAGCAGACGCTCTTCAAATGGCATATGACTTTGATTTTTGTAATATAAATCTTGCTGAAGCATGAGGATGGAATGTCCTTTAAATTTTTCATAGATTGAATTGGTGACGCTCGTTTTACCTGAACCCGAGCCGCCAGCAATCCCAATGACAACTGGTTTACTCCTCATGTGCCTGTTATTTCCCCTTTCTCATCATGTTGCTTGGGTATACTTTTTGATCTAGCTTGAATTTGACGATTTGTAGCGGATGACGAGCGGCATCTAGTTCATTTCCTTTTTCATCCCAAATCGTCTCAATTTTGCATGTGAAATTCTCAATTTCTGGTCCGAAAAATTCGACTTCGTCACCAGCTTTAAAGAAGTTACGCTGCTGCAATGTGACGATTTGTTCTTTTTCATCATAATGAAGAACGAGACCTGCGAAATCAAAAGTCGTTTTCTTTCCATGAATGCCAAACATTTGCTCATCCGTTCCTGGTACACCTTCAAAAAAGGCTGGTGCTGTATCGCGGTTTGCACATTTATCTAATTCATCTAACCATTCCTGCTTAATGACAAAATTGTCCGGGTCTGCACAATAGGCGTCGATGACTTTGCGATACACACTCACGACAGTTGCCACATAATGAATTGATTTCATTCGCCCTTCGATTTTCAAGCTGTCAATTCCCATTTCGATCATTTGAGGAATGGATTCGACAAGCTTTAAGTCTTTTGGACTCATCGCAAATGATGCGTCTTCCTCTCCAAATAATGGCGCTTCCTCAGAACCTTCTAGTTTATAAAGATCATAATCCCAGCGGCAGGACTGGCAGCAGCCTCCGCGATTAGAATCTCTTGCCGTCATATGGTTACTGAGCACGCAGCGGCCAGAGTAAGCAATACACATCGCACCGTGAATGAACGTTTCAATTTCAATATCGACCTTTTCTTTCATTTCTCTAATTTCCAGCGCACTTGTCTCGCGAGCCAGCACCACACGCTCAAGCCCTTCTTCTTTCCAAAACTGAACAGCTTTCCAGTTCGAAAGAGATTGCTGTGTGCTTAAATGGACTTCAAGCTTCGGTGCGACACGTTTACACGTTTCAATGATCAGCGGGTCAGCCACAATAATGCCCGCTACTCCAGCGCCTTCAATCCCTTGAAGGTATTCCTCCAGCCCGTCCATGTTTTCGTTGTGGGCAAAGATATTCGTTGTCACATAGATTCGTGCACCGTATTTTTTTGCAAATGCAACACCTTCAGCCATTTCCTCAATCGAAAAGTTATCGGCATTTGAACGAAGTCCAAATTCTTTTCCGCCTATAAAGACAGCGTCTGCTCCGTAATGTACAGCAATTTTCAGCTTTTCCAAGTTTCCTGCTGGTGCAAGCAGTTCTGGTTTTTTTGTAATGACACGTTTCCCGTCAATCATTTCAGAAATACCATCTTTCAATAGTGCCATTTCCTCTGCCTCCTCTTATATTAATAAACCGTTTCTTTAAAGAAGAACCCTGTATCAATTGAACGATTCACTGGCTGAATCTCTTCAATCCGCTTCACCCAGTCCTCTTTCTGATCTTCATACGCGTCTTTGTCAGTCGCTAATAAATCAATTGCTTTTCTATATAGAGACGTCACCTCTGTCATATAAGAAAGTGACTTTAAAATTCCGTCAATTTTAAATGAGTCAATGCCTGCATCAACAAATTCCTCTAATTCATCAATCATACACACATCATTTGGACTCATAATATGAGTGCCGTTTGCATCCTCGAAAATAGGGTATTTGTTTTGACGCTCTTGATCATGAAGGAATAGTCCTTCCTCCATATTTCTGCCTTCGACGTCCATTTGTTTGCCCTGATATTCAAAGTAGTTGCCAATGAGCGTACGTTTTGATTGGAACATACATGTCATGCCATGGACTTGAATTTCGATTTCCACCTCGGCATTTTCTTTGATGTCGATGACACTGTCCATATTCAGTTCTTTGGCAAGAACAGCACGCGTTGCACCTTTTCTGCCCCAGTAGTTACAAGTGTAATAGTTTGTCCCAGTCGTTTCTGTACTCCAGTGGAGATTCAGGCTTACCCCTGCTTCTTTGGCGGCCATGATCACAGCTGGGTCTCCAAAGACGACGCCGTCTACGTTTAATGCGTCGAGAAAGGTTAAGTAATCTCCAAGCAGCTGCACACGATCATTATGAAAAATCGCATTCATCGCCACATACACTTTTTTGTGCTGCGCATGTGCAAGCAGAGCCGTCTGTTTCACATCTTCTCTTGAAAACTCGCCTGCAAGACGAATACCGTATGTTTGTTCGCCTATTAAGAATGCATCAGCTCCCGCCTCGATTAATGGCAGTACATCTGACACCTTGCTTGGCGTCACAAGCAATTCTGGTTTTTTCATGATTGGTCACCTCTTTTTGTACTAATGGCGATCCCGTCTCCCACTGGAATAATGCACGTTTGGAAATCGGGGTTTGACATAAGCCATTGATTGTATCGATCAATTTTTCCAATTAATTGTTTTTTTCTTTTATCTTCTATTTCTTCTTCATAGTTCGTTGCCACTAAGCCTTTAAATAATACGTTGTCTGTAATAATCATTCCGTCATGAGCAAGCATCGGTTCAAACAGCTCAAAAAAACGTTTGTACTGCCCTTTTGCGGCATCAATAAAGATCACATCATAGGGCGCCATCGTTTGGACTGTTTTAGCCGATTCCATGGCATCACCAAAGAACACGTGTATTCTTTCTTTTAACTTTAATTCCTCAATGTTCCGTGTCGCTTCTTCATAGCGTTTCGCATTTCGCTCAATCGTAAAAATTTCAGCAGCTGGTAGAGCTGTCGCCATTCGAATGGCGGAGTAGCCTATCGCTGTCCCAACCTCAAGAATTTTCTTCGGCTTCTTCATCGACAGCAGCTGCAGTAAAAGTTCAATGCTCACCTTTTCCATAATTGGCACATGATGCTCTTTTGCATATGCCTCTAATTGAGCGATTGCATCAGGACTTGGGTGAATTAAATGTTCAATATAATCATTCATTTGATCATCTTCGATAGTCATTATTTGTCTAGCTCCTTCATGACCTGAAAAAGAAGAGTCCTGCCTGTTGCAGCTCTCTTTCTCGTCAATCTTTCGTTCATCTAAGTAAAACAACCCGATATATTTTACCACAAAGAAGTGGTAATTGCGAACCTATAAAATGGATATTCCAACGAAAAAAACTGCAGGCAATCTTGTATTGTCTACAGTCTTTTTCGATTCACATGTACATTAATTGCTGCCTGTGATGTATTTGGCTTTCGCTTTGTTGTGCTCATTTAACGTTTTTGTAAAGACGACTTCTCCATCTTTCTTCGCAAGGAAGTACACATAATCTGTTTTATCTGGATGCAGTGCGGCTTTCCATGAAGATTCGCCAGCATTTGCAATAGGTCCAGGCGGCAGTCCCTTGTTGTTATACGTATTATAAGGCGATTTCACCTTAAGGTCTTTGTAATAAACACGGGATTTATGCTCACCTAGTGCATAGAGAACGGTTGGATCGGTTTGAAGCGGCATGTCCTTTTTCAACCGGTTATAAAAAACACTGGAGATTTTTGCACGATCCGTCTTTTCCGTTGCTTCCATTTCAATCAGTGATGCCATCGTTAACACATCATGTATGGACATGTTTCTCTTTTTCATGTCTTTTTCATACGTTTTCACGTATTGATCTGTTTGTTTAATCATTGTTTCAATGATCGTTTCGAGTGATTCATCCTCACGATAAAATGGATACGTCGCAGGGAATAAATAACCTTCTAACGGATGTTTCACCTGTTTGCCATTTACCTGTGAAGTCACCGTTTTCGGATATTTTTTCATTAACGTTTGAATAAACGCTGGATCATCTAGCTTCGCTTCCACTTCCTTCGCTGAAAAATTCGTCTGGTTTGCAATAACTGCCGCAATATCAGACAGCTGTTTTCCTTCTGGAATCACAAGCTGAAAGGCGTAGTCTGTCCCTCCAGATGTCAGCTTTTGAATCAGCGTGTCTGCGTCCATCGTTTGTTTCAAATGAAAGTATCCTGCTTTAAAGCCGGACGCATTTTTGTATTTTGCATAATAAGTAAAAATCGTGTCATTCGAAATGAGCCCATTTTCTTTTAAAATGCCCGCAATCTCACGGACTGATGTCCCATTAGGAATATGAATATTAATCGTTTGTTTGCTTTTTTGATCGACCGGTCCAAGTGCTGATTTAACATATAAAAAGCCTGATAATGCTGCAATGATGATGACAGCAAGGACAGATAACAGGACGATCCCCATTTTCCTTTTGAAAAATGGTCGTTTCTTTTGTTCTGAAAACATGCATGGCCCTCCTCACATCTAGCTTTTATAGTACATGATTCGACGGAGTTCGGCAATTACTTGCTCATGCATGTCATGACAGAACTTGACATAATACGGCTAAACCAACGCCGCCACCGCTCCCAATAGCAGCCATGACATAGCTTCCATTCTGTAAGGTGCGCGCTTCATAAAATAGTCTCACCATCATCGCAGCGCCCGATGCGCTATATGGATGCCCAAGACAAAGTGCACCGCCTCTTTTATTGATTCGGTCATAAGGAATATCCAGCGTACGAGCAATCAGCGCTATTTTCAGAGCAAAAGCTTCATTGATTTCAAACAGTGCGACATCCTCTGCCTTGATTTTCTCTTGATCTAGAAGTTTCTTCATCGCATCAATCGGCGCAGCAGCTGGAAAATCGGGATGCATCGCCGCCACAGCACTTCCGGCATATCGCAGCATTGGCTGAAATCCATTCGCCTCCGCTAGCGCTCTTTCCATCACAACGACCGCTGCTGCACCATCTGCTTCTTTGCAGCTATTGGCGGCAGTCACAGATCCTTTTCCCGGTGAAAATATAGGCTTTGCCCGCTGGATCAGTTTCGCCATCGGTCTTATTTTCGCGGCCGCTTCATCTATGCTCAGTCCGTCAATCGAAACGATTTCTTCAGAATATGTACCACGTTTGATTGCGTCTATACTTCTTTCCCAGCTTAAAAGTGCATAGTCATCTTGTTCTTTTCTTGTGACGGAAAATCTAGAAGCCGTTAGCTCTGCTGCTTCTCCCATAGACGGATCTCCTATCCACTCCGGAGAAAAGCGTGCTCTTTCTTTCATTGGTGATCTGGATATGCTCTCAGTCCCGCCAGCGATATACATTGAGCCTTCCCCTGATCGAACCATGACGCAAGCTGTTCGGATTGCTTCTAGACCAGAGGCACACTGCCTATCAACCGTCATACCGGGCACTCCTAAAGAAAGCCCTGCTTCTAATGAGGACAGACGGGCCATATTTCCGCCGCCTCCTACAACATTTCCTAATATGATGTCGTCCGGTGTCATCCCTTTAGACAAATACTGAATAAGAGGCGCAGCTAATTGCTCTGGACGATAATCCTTCAGCATCCCGTTTTTATCACCGAAGGGTGTCCGTTTTGCTTGTACGATTACTGCTTGCATGACAATTGTTCCTCCGCCCACTTTTTCATGCTGGCACGTGCTATTTTTCCGCCGGATGTTTCAATTATTTGATCAATGACAAGCCATTTTTTAGGCACCTTGTAGGCCGCAAGTTTTTCTTTGACAGCTTGCCGAACCGTCTTTGTGTGCTGTCCTTGTTCAATAATGGCAACAGGAATTTCACCCCAATATGGGTCAGGAACGCCAACTACAACCGATCGCTTCACCTCTGGCTGTTCATTTAGCACACGCTCAATTTCCTCTGGAAAAATATTCAGCCCTCCATAGACGATCATGCCATTTTCACGGCCGCTCATATACAAATAGCCGTCTTCATCCAGCCAGCCCATATCATAAACGGTTATCCACTCTTCCGGCGGTTTCACCTCATGTAAGTAGCCTGCAAAAGACATCGGGCTCTTCACATAAATTCTTCCTGTCTCATTTGGCTGGCAGACAGTTTGATCAGCTCGCCTCACTTCAATTTGAATGGGAGAGAAAGGCCGTCCGACAGAAGAAGGCTTTTGTAGAAAGTCATTTGAAGATAAGTAGGAAACAAAGCTTAGCTCTGATGTGCCGTAAAAATCAAAAAATGTCACATGCGGATAGTTGGTCACGAGTTGTTTCTTTGAAGGAATGCCCCAATCTGCTCCAGATGATATGACAAGAAGCGAATTGTCTCTCGCAAAAGCGTCTATTTCCAGCAACGATTCTGTCATTGTCGGGACAGTATACATCACAGTAATGTCTCCTGTCTGTAAGGTTTTTTTCGCTTTCACTGGCGTAAATTTTTCTAAAAGCGTCACTGTGCCGCCAAAGTATAATGTACTGATGGCACCATATAAAAAGTGAGAGGATAAGAGTGTACCTGCTATCAGAACATGATCTTGATGAGTGATTCCAAATGTACCGGCTGTCGTTCGAAAGCTTTCGATCCATGACTGCTGACGCCTGATAAAGGCCTTAGGCGAACCCGTTGATCCTGACGTAAATCCCATATAAAAGATAGGGTCGATCTCGCTGTCGCATTTGTTAAATGGACCTTGTGTGATGAGGCTCATTTTTTCCTTCCATTCAGATAAAGAAAGAACCTGCATGTCTTCGCTGTACTTTTCAAATCTATTTAAATATCGATCCTCGATAATGACGAGAGCTGCCTCACTTAACAAAAGCTTTTCTACACATTCTTCATGGCTCCATCTCGGATCAAGCGGGATAGCTGTCCACCCTGCATAAGCAGCGCCAGCAAATATTTGGAGAAAAGAAGCACCATTTGATAATAAAAAAGCGACTCTTTTTTGCTCATGAGCCGTTTGTTGTAACCATTGCGCTGATAGCCGGACACGCTCATACCAATCTTGATAAGTGATCCTTTCTTGTCCATCAATCATGGCGATATGATCTGGGTTCATTTCTGCATGTGATGCATAGCATTCCGTTATTCTATTCAAACTGCACGCCTCCCTTTACGCACATCCCTTTTTCGATATGACATGGCCGAAATGATTTTCACCGTGAGAACGGCACATATGCCCGCTTTGATGAAATCACCTGGAATATAAATCAGACTAAGAAGAGCTGCCTGAGTGACCTTGATATCCATCATCATCGCTTGAAAAGGAATGCCGCATACATACAAAATTCCGATACTGCATACCGCATAGATCATAAAAAGACGCAGAGCGGTCACTTTTTTTAGTCGGTTGATCCACAAACTAATCATGAGGGCAGCTACTGGATAGGCAAGTAAAAATCCACCGCTTGGACCAAAAAAGACCCCTATTCCGCCTCTCCCACCTGACAAAAGAGGTGCGCCTGCTGCCACAACCAAAAGAAACAGAAGTAAACTGATCAGTGCATGTTTTGGCTTTAACAGACCCCCAGCAAGCAAAAGACCTGCCGTTTGCAATGTGATGGGTACAGGTGTAAACGTAAGTAAAATCGGCGGGATCAATCCTAACATCCCTATAACCGCAGTCATTAGCGCCATTTGCATCATGTCTTGGATTTTCAATATTCATACCCCTCACTCAATTCATTGTTAAAAATAGAGTAAAAGGTACGACTTATTATGTCAACAAAAAATAAAATAAAGTTAACATATTGATCGTAAAAAAAGACCTGTGAAGAAAGATCACTAAGATCCGTTCACAGGCCTTTTATTCGTTCTATTCTTCGTCTTCTTCTTGATCTAAGAACGTATTTAACGTTTCTTCAATCATGTCCCACTCTTCATCCGTTTCAATAGGCTCTAGCTCGCCATCTTCACCGTTTTCGTTCGGCGTGAAGCTTGATGCATGAATTTCAATTTCTTCATTGTCTTGCTCAGAAATTGGGTAGTAAAGAACATATGATTTGTTAAAATGGTCGCTTTCAAAAGTAAATAGTACTTCGCAAAGCTGTTCATTTCCATTATCATCAACGATTGTAATTTGCTTTTCTCCGTGTTCCATTTGATTCACCTCATTTTAATTTAAGCTGTCTAAGTACCCTTGCAGGATCATAACAGCCGCCATTTTATCAATGACTTTTTTACGCTTTTGTCTGCTCACATCTGCAGAGATGAGCATTTTTTCCGCTGCCATTGTCGACAGGCGCTCGTCCCAAAGCACAACAGGAACATTGTACGTGTTTTCTAACACTTTCGCAAATGATTGGCTGGCTTCGCCTCTAGGACCGACCGTACCGTTCATATTTTTTGGAAAACCAAGTACAATTTTATCCGTTCCATATTGCGAGACGATTTCGGACAGGCGGCTGAGACCGAAGTCTCCGCCTGCTTCATCAATTTTAATTGTTTCAATCCCTTGCGCTGTCCAGCCCATTTCATCACTGATCGCAACACCAAGGGTTTTCGTGCCTAAATCTAAGCCTAAAATTCTCATGTTTTACGCCTCTTTATGTGTCTCTAAGTACGATTTAACCAATTCCTCAATTAATTCGTCTCGTTCTAGTTTACGAATTAGGTTGCGAGCATCCTGATGTCTTGGAATATAAGCAGGGTCGCCTGACAGCAAGTATCCGACAATTTGATTGATCGGGTTGTATCCTTTTTCTTGGAGTGCGTCATGTACTTTAATGAGCACTTCATTCACATTGGTTTCAGCTGAATCATCAGAGAAGTTAAACTTCATTGTCTTATCAAATGAACTCACTGCTTCTTGCACCTCTCTTCCAACATTCTACTAGCAAGCTTT
The DNA here is from genome assembly GCF_038593215.1 of Bacillus sp. FSL W8-0920. Classification (NCBI taxonomy): domain Bacteria; kingdom Bacillati; phylum Bacillota; class Bacilli; order Caryophanales; family Bacillaceae; genus Bacillus; species Bacillus sp. FSL W8-0920. Next base: position 2,438,810 of record NZ_CP151974.1, read on the forward strand.
TTTCTAACCGCTCATCTAATACCATTATTCTACACTACATCGCCTGATTATAAAACGGATTTGACAGATTCTTCGACAATTGCCAGTGCTTCTTCTAGCTTTTCCGGTTGTTTTCCGCCTGCTTGTGCCATGTCTGGGCGTCCGCCTCCGCCTCCGCCGCAGATTTCAGCTGCCTGTTTCACAAGTTTCCCTGCATGCAGACCTTTTTCGATGACGTCTTTTGTCACTCCTGCTGAAATGTTTACTTTTCCGTTTTGAACGGCTCCGAGCACAATGACAGCTGATCCTAATTTGGCTTTTAAGTCATCAACCATTGTTCTTAAATGGTTCATGTCTTTCGCGTTTACTTTTTCAGTTAACACTTTTACTCCGCCGATTTCTGTCACTTTCTCTAAAATAGAGCCTGCTTCAGCCTGGCTTAATTTTGCAAGAAGAGATTCGTTTTCTCTTTGAACCTCTTTTAAATCTGCCTGCAATGAAGCGATACGTTTTGGTACATCCTTCGTATTTGACTTCAGCTCACTCGCTGCCTGCTCTAAAATCGTCAGCTGGTCATTTAATTCTTCGTATGCTCCTTTACCAGTCACCGCCTCAATCCGGCGTGTTCCAGCACCAATACCCGATTCAGATGCAATTTTAAACAACCCGATTTCCGCAGTATTTTGCACATGACAGCCGCCGCATAGCTCGATGCTGTAATCGCCTACTTGGACAACTCGGACAATATCACCATACTTCTCGCCAAAGAGCGCCATTGCACCCATTTCTTTTGCATCAGCAATCGGCTTCAGGTCAATAGCAACAGAGATGCCTTCCCAGATCTTTTCGTTCACGATTTTTTCAATCTGTGACAATTCTTCTTTTGTGACTTGTCCAAAGTGAGAGAAGTCAAAGCGAAGTCTATTTTCATTCACCAATGATCCTGCCTGGTTCACGTGGCTGCCCAAAACGTCTTTTAGCGCCTGATGCAAAAGATGTGTCGCTGTATGGTTTTTCACAATGCCTTTTCGAAGAGCTGATTCCACTTCCGCAGTGACTTCAAGTCCTTTTTTGGCTGTACCGCTTACGACTACTCCTTCATGAACATGCTGACCATTTGGCGCCTTTTTCACATCTTTGATGTCAATGTTCACTTCAGCGCTTTTCAATGTCCCTTTATCAGCCACTTGTCCGCCGCTTTCCGCATAGAAAGGTGTTTCATCTAACAAAATTTGTACTATATCGCCTTCATGTGCTTCTGTAACAATTTCACCATTTTGAAGCAATTCGACAATATGGGCATCTGCCGTTAGATTTTCGTAGCCAACAAATGTGCTTTCTACTTTAATATCTCCTAAAGCGCCACCTTGAACCTGCATACTGCCGACATCTTGTCTCGCATTTCTAGCACGTTCACGCTGCTTCTCCATCTCAGCCTGAAAGCCTTCTCGATCCACTGTCATGTTCTCATCTTCTGCGTATTCTTCTGTGAGCTCGACAGGGAATCCATACGTGTCATACAGCTTAAATACATCTTCACCTGAAATCTGCGTGCTGCCTTTGTCTCTTTCTTTTTTGATGACTTCTGACAAAATAGCTAAGCCTTCGTTCAGTGTTTCATGGAAGCGTTCTTCTTCATTCTTGATGACTTTCGCAATAAATTCTTCTTTCGCTTGTACATCTGGGTAGAAATCCTTCATGATTTCCGCCACAACTGGAACTAGGTCAAACATAAACGGGCGATGGATGTGAATGGTTTTTGCATAACGCACTGCACGGCGAAGCAAACGTCTTAACACATACCCGCGGCCTTCATTGGAAGGAAGCGCTCCATCACTTACAGCAAAGGCAACCGTTCGGATGTGGTCCGCAATGACTTTGAATGCTGTATCCTTTTCATTTGTCTCGCCATAGCTTTCTCCAGAAATGGTCTCAACTGCACGAATAATTGGCATGAATAGATCTGTATCAAAATTCGTTGGCACGTTTTGAATGACAGATACCATTCGTTCAAGACCCATCCCTGTATCAATGTTTTTCTTCGGCAGCGGCGTGTATGACCCATCTGGATTATGGTTAAATTCAGAGAACACTAGGTTCCACACTTCTAGATAACGCTCATTTTCTCCACCAGGATATAATTCTGGATCGTTCATGTCGTCACCGTACGATTCACCACGGTCATAGAAAATTTCTGTATTCGGTCCACTTGGGCCCTCGCCAATATCCCAGAAGTTGCCTTCAAGGCGAATAATACGTTCTTCAGGTACACCGATTTTATCTCTCCATAGAACATACGCTTCTTCGTCCTCTGGATGGACAGTGACAGATAACAAATTCGGGTCAAAACCAATCCACTCGTCACTTGTGAGGAATTCCCACGCCCATTCGATCGCTTCTTCTTTAAAATAATCACCAATAGAGAAGTTGCCGAGCATTTCAAAGAACGTATGATGGCGTGCCGTTTTTCCTACGTTTTCAATATCATTTGTACGAATCGATTTTTGCGCGTTGCAAATACGCGGATTTTCAGGTACGACGCGGCCATCAAAGTATTTCTTTAATGTTGCCACGCCGCTGTTGATCCACAAAAGTGTCGGATCATCATGCGGTACGAGTGATGCACTCGGTTCTACAGCATGTCCTTTTTCTTTAAAAAAGTCTAAAAACATTTGGCGTACTTGAGCTGAAGTTAAAGTTTTCATTCAAAAAATCCTCCCTTATCATTCATCAATCTCCACACAAACGAAAAAACATCCCGCCCTATGCAAGCACAAAACGACTTACACAGGGACGAGATGCTCTCGCGGTACCACCCTGATTATAGACCTATTCCGTCTATCACCTTCACATCCGATAACGCCGGAAGAGAGCGGCAGTGTTTATCTGCACTCGGGACTAGCTTCCGTTAAAGGTCTGATAAGGCTTTTCTCAGCAAAATAAAGCCTCTCTCTGCAACAGCTTTTTAACGTACTCGGGTCCGTCATTGAATTCAGTATGTAGTATGAATCGAAATTATTATAGACAACTCGGCTTCTCTTGTCAATAAACGCTTCGTCTCATGAGGATATATTGCACAATGATCACTCTGATGATAGCGGCAGTTGGTACGGCTAAAATCATGCCTATTAAACCAAATAACTCTCCTCCTGCTAGCAAGACAAGCATAATGACGACAGGATGCATATGAAGACTTCTTCCTACGATGATCGGGCTAAGGACGTTGCTTTCTAAAAATTGCAGCACCGCTACTGTAATCAGCACAATCATAACCGATTTAACCGAGATGGTAAACGCAATAAAGACAGCGGGAACCGCACCGATAATCGGTCCAAAATACGGAATGACATTCGTTGCGCCAATCAGCATACCTAGGACAAGCGGATACGGGATATGAAACAGCCAAAGCACAATGGCTGCTGCACCTCCAATTAATGAACAGACAAGCAGCTGCCCTCTAATATAATTACCAAGCGATTCATCAACTGCCTTCACAAACGCATGTCCCCTCTTCCGAAATGATGGCGGCGTCAAATACCATGCAGTCCGCTTCATCGTATTCATGTCCTTCACCATATAAAAAACAAGAAAAGGAATGAGCGCTGCAACTAATGCGTAATCAAGTAATACTTTACAGCTAAGAATCATTCGCTCCGCGCCGTTAGCTGCATATGTCTCCGATTGAACAATTAAGCGATCCAAGCGGTCGTGAAGTCCGTCGGGCCAATGGTTTGTATGATGATGAATATGTGATAAAGCGCCATTATACGTTTCCGCAAGTACAGGAATTTGTTCTGACAGCTCATTTAACTGCTTGATCATGACAGGCGCTCCTTTATAAACCGCAAGCCCAATCCCGCCAAAAAACAGTACATAAATCAATAAGAGACTAACAGTCCTTGGCAAGCCCCCCGCGTGCAATTTTTCCACTATCGGATAAAGCAGATAAGAAATAAAAATGGCAATGAGCAGCGGAATTAGAACCGCCTTTAACAACAAAAAAATAGGCATCCATAACTCGTCGAGCTGCAGTAAAATGAGCAAGGATGCAAGGACAAGCAGGACCCCTGCGGCATATATCAGAAATTGGACCGGACGTTTCTTCACCTTTTTCACCTCTTTTCTTATTGTTTATCCATCTTCTGTAATTATCCATGTAAATAAAATTTGTCCTAACTTTGTTAAAAATGAATACACATGAAACATACAGCTCCATCCAAAGTCACTAAAATGTCTACACTGAATATTCCATCATGTACAAGAGGAGGTTCTTCATGATCACATTCGAAGAAGTCAACAAGCATTATGGCCAGTTCCATGTACTGAAAGACATTAACCTACATATTCAAAAAGGTGAGGTTGTCGTGATCATCGGTCCTTCAGGATCAGGTAAAAGCACGATGCTCAGATGCATCAATTGTCTTGAAAGCATTGATGAGGGAAAGGTACTCGTCAATGAAGTGCCTGTTCAGCATCCGAAGACCAACATCAATCTTGTCAGGCAAAATATTGGGATGGTGTTTCAGCATTTTCACCTCTACCCGCATAAGACGGTGCTTGAAAACATTATGCTTGCCCCAATGAAGGTGAAAAAGGTGAGCAAGGAAGAAGCGAGGGAAACAGCCGAATTTTATTTACATAAAGTTGGCATTCCTGATAAAGCTGACGCCTACCCTTCAAGACTCTCAGGCGGACAGCAGCAGCGTGTTGCGATTGCAAGAGGGCTTGCGATGAAGCCAGAGGTCATGCTGTTCGACGAACCGACATCGGCTCTTGACCCAGAGATGATCGGAGAGGTACTAGATGTGATGAAGCAGCTCGCCCGAGAAGGAATGACCATGGTTGTCGTCACACATGAGATGGGATTTGCCCGAGAGGTCGCCGACCGTATTGTCTTTATTGATGAAGGCAGAGTTCTTGAAGAGTCAACACCGGCTGCATTTTATGAGAAACCGCGTGAGAAACGCGCTCAGCTCTTTTTAAGCCGTATTTTAAATCACTAGGGGGAATGATTTGATGAAAAAAATGAAACGCTTTGGCCTACTACTCTTTATGACTTGCTGTATTGCTGCATTGGCTGCTTGCGGATCTGCTGAAAAAGGCTCGACTGATGCAAAAAAAGGAAGCTCTTTAGAAGCCATTCAAAAAGACAAAAAAATCATATTCGGGGTCAAGAATGATACACGTCTCTTCGGTCTAAAAAATCCTAGCAACGGAGATATCGAAGGGTTTGATATCGATATTGCAAAAGCCATCGCAAAGGAAATGCTCGGCGATGAAGGAAAAGCAGAATTCAAAGAAGTGACATCAAAAACGAGAATTCCTCTACTGCAAAAAGGAGATATTCATGCGATCGTCGCAACTATGACGATTACCGAAGAGCGTAAAAAAGAAGTCAATTTCTCAGATGTTTACTTTGAAGCAGGACAATCATTGCTTGTGAAAAAAGGAAGCGACATTCAATCGATTGATGATCTTAGAAAAGGAACGAAAGTGCTTGCAGTGAAAGGATCTACTTCTTCTCAAAATATCCGCGAAAAAGCACCTGAAGCATCTGTATTAGAATTTGAGAACTATCAGGAGGCTTTTACAGCTTTAAAATCAAACCAAGGGCAAGTGCTGACAACTGATAATGCGATCTTATTTGGTATGGCAGATGAGGATTCAAATTACGAAGTCGTCGGCGGCACCTTTACAGATGAGCCTTATGGTATTGCTGTGAAAAAAGGTGATCAGAAATTAACAGCTGCGATCAATAAAGCCCTAAAAACCTTAAAAGACAATGGAGAGTATGACAAGATTCATCAAAAATGGATCAAAGAATGACCGTTTGACGTGTGAAGAATGATTCTCTCAGGGTGAGCCGCTCATTGGCTCACCTGTTGATCAGGAAGGAAGTGAACTGATTGCTACGGTTTTCCATTCTTATTGAAAATTTTCAGCTTTATATAGAAGGCTTTAAATATACCATTGGTGCAAGTGTCATTGCTTTGATTGGAAGCTTTTTGATCGGTACACTCATTGCCATTATGAGAATTGCGCCACTTAGGCCGCTCAACTGGTTAGGAACGGCTTACGTGGAGTTTGTTCGGAATATTCCGTTATTATTGATTACATTTGTCTTCTTCTTTGGATTACCCGTGCTTGGCATTGTAGCAGATGGCTTCACCGCTGGCACAATTGCCCTTGCCATTTATACCTCTGCCTTTATTGCTGAAGCCATTCGCGCAGGGATACAAGCTGTACCGCTTGGACAAATGGAAGCAGCGCGTGCTTCAGGTCTATCCTATGGCGGGACGATGCGGTATATCATTCTGCCGCAAGCGATTAAAATTGTCATTCCCCCTCTTGGGAATCAATTTATTAATCTTGTCAAAAACTCCTCTATTTTAGGTGTCATTGCAGGGTTTGATCTCATGTATCAAGGAGACCTCATCGCTTCTAGAACATTTGTGACATTTGATGTCTACATCTTTGTTGCCATGTTCTATCTACTATTAACGATTCCGCTCAGTTTAGGCGTTGGTTATTTAGAAAAAAGATTAGCAAGAAGCCACTAGAAAGGAGGAAACATCATGGATTTTCTAGGTGCCTACCAGCCTGATCATCTCGCCTTTTTACTTGAAGGATTTGCTGTCACCTTAAAAGTGGCTTTTATCTCCATCATTTTGAGCTTTCTCATTGGATTAGTCATTGGCACATTGCGGTTCGCTCAGATTCCGGTTTTATCAAAGATACTTGCAGTCGTCGTCGAAACCATTCGAAACCTGCCGCTCTTATTGATCATCTTTTTCACATATTTTGCACTGCCCGAAATCGGCATTAAGCTGAGCATTACAGCCTCGGCTATTGCAGCTTTAACCGTATTTGAATCAGCGATGCTGTCAGAAATTATTCGAAGCGGTTTAAAATCAATTGATAAGGGGCAGATCGAAGCAGCTAGGTCTTCTGGTTTAACCTATATCCAAACGTTAAAAATGATTATTATGCCGCAGGCTTTACGCCGTATGGTACCGCCAATTGTTAGTCAGTTCATCTCTCTTTTAAAAGATACGTCACTAGCTGTTGTCATTGCCCTTCCAGAGCTATTGCATCACGCTCAAATATTAAACGGTCAGAGCCAATCTTACTTACTGCCCATTTTCCTATTAGCAGCGATGATGTATTTTGTCGTCAATTTCAGCTTATCATTACTCGCGCGCCGATTAGAATATAGGCAGGCATAAAAAAGGACATCCGCTTTTGGCTTTTGGCGGATGTCTTTTTGTTTACATCATTCTCATAACGCGTTTTCTTAGCTTTTTCATATCCCGCTTTGATGGCATATCATATCGGCTTGCAAAGTGATATGCGAGTGCACCTGCACCAAGCGTTAATAGTGAAGAAGTCATTTTGCCCATTCGAAATTCCCCCTTAACACTTATAGTTGAATTGAACGTTCATCATCACTAAACAGATCATCTAAGCTGCTTAGTGTTCCGTCTTCTTCCACTTGGTGTGTAGATATTTTGCCTTTTGACAGCGTCAATTCAATAAAACAGCCCCAGCAATAATATTGATTGACCCCAATTTTTCCGATGTCTTTACATTTGCAATTTGGGCAAATGAGCATAATCAGCACCTCTTTACGTTCGGTTTAGAACAAGTGCTTCCTTTTGAACGTTGATCAAGGTTCCGGCAGCCTGAAGCTGTTTTCGAATCCCTGATAGCTCTGTAAAGAAGCCGTCCGAGAGTTCATATGCTACGATTGTGCCCGAATTTGTGCAAAAGTATACATCTTCCAAAATGCCTAAATTTTCACCATCAGGCGACTGCATCATTTTCTTTTTCAATTTCGAAAATAAGAAGGATGGGGCGGAGGAATCCATGCCTATTCCCTCCTGGCAGCTCACATATAAGCCTTTGTCTGTCAGCTGATCCCCAGCCGAGAATGGAACGAGTGCACAGTCTTTCTTTTTCCCATCTAACACATATCCTCCGCAGCTGCCTCCGGCTAATAAGCAAATATCTTTTATCGAACCAAGTGAATGAGACGTTTCACCTGTATAGATTGACATTCCTTCAAGCTCTCGACATGTTCTCAAAATGTGCTCAACCACCTTTTGCGGAACAGTCTTATCGTGTGCGTTTACTGCAAGACTCATACGAAGAAATGGCTTCCATGAACGAAATATGAGGATTTCTTTTCATGCTAAAAAAGGCTCCCATCTGGAAGCCTTTTATTCATGCATAAAATCAAATGGAGTGATTCCCTCCATACCGATATTTGCATCATGCACGCTAAACGGCAGTTCTTTTTGAAGTGCTGCAAGCTCCGCATCCATAACCTCTTCGGTTTGCACGAGCCGCATCGTTAAGGACGTTTGTCTGAGCGAATCCTCATTGTTTTTCACGCCCCACTCCAGTGCTGATTCCTCGCCGCACAGAATTAAAAACTTTTTACTTCGTGTAATGGCTGTGTACAGCAGATTTCGCCGAAGCATTCTATAGTAGCTTCTCACGACTGGAAGCACAACGATGGGGAATTCACTGCCTTGTGATTTGTGGATGGAGCAGCAATAGGCATGTGTAAATTGATGAAAATCCTTTTTTGTAAAGGTAATTTCATTCCCATCAAAGGAGATCACAGCCATGTCTTCTTTTTCCGTGTTTTCTTTCGCATAAAAAATCGAGACAATTTCGCCAATATCACCGTTAAAAATATTGTTCTCCGGCTGATTCACAAGCTGAAGCACTTTATCACCGGTCCGGTACACCACATCACCAAACGGGATTTCTCTGCCTTTTGGTTTTTTAGGATTTAAAATGTGCTGCAGCATTTTATTGAGCTCATTAATGCCTGCTTTTCCTCTATACATGGGCGCAAGCACTTGAATGTCTTTAGCTGAATAGCCTTTTTGAGCAGCATTGCTGACGACTTTCTCAATCACTTCTTTCATTTGATCAACTGAGCATTTTATGAAAGATCGATCCTTTGAACGTGCGGTAATATCCTTTGGCAGGACGCCATTTTTCATATCATGTGCAAGCTCAACAATGCTGGAGCCGTCTGCCTGACGGTAAATATCTGTCAGGGTAACAGCTGGCACAGCTTGTGATGCAAGCAAGTCTCTTAACACTTGGCCTGGTCCGACAGACGGAAGCTGATGTTCATCCCCCACCATGATCACTTGGATATGATCAGGAATGGCCTTAAACAAGTGATTCGCAAGCCAAATATCTAGCATGCTTGATTCATCAATAATGACAAGCTTTCCTTCAATCGGCTGTTCTTCATCATGCGAGAATCCCTCTGACCCATTCCAACCAAGCAGCCGGTGAATCGTCACAGCTGGAAGCCCTGTTGATTCTGTCATTCGTTTAGCTGCTCGTCCAGTTGGCGCCGCAAGCACAAATGGAAAGGATTCATCTTTTTTGTAATCACTCGGATCAAGAGATACACCGTGAAGATCGCTGTAAAGCTCAACAATCCCTTTAATGACTGTTGTCTTCCCAGTCCCAGGTCCGCCTGTTAAAAGCAGCATTGGGGACATGAGCGCCTTTTGAATCGCTTCTTTTTGTGTCGGTGCATACTGGACGCCCAGCCGTTCCTCTAGCTCACCAAGGGCTAGAAGGAATTCTGATTCAGGGAATTGGTCTGCATATTCCGTTTGGGAGACGATTTTTTGTATACGTTTGGCGACACTTTGCTCGGCATAAAATAAGGACGGATGATAGCAGCGCTCATCTTCAATGATCATCTCTTTCCCTTCGCCAAGTGCAATGATCTGATTGGCGACGTCCATTTCCGTCACTTTGTACTCATTGCCTGTCTGATTGAGCAGTTTTCGGGTTTCGACGATCAAATCCTTTGTTTGTATGTACGTATGACCGTCCTGAAGGCTGACTGTCTCCACTGTATAAAGCAAGGCTGCACGGATTCGCTCTGGGTCATTTCCTGAGATACCGGTTCTAGCGCCAAGCTCATCCGCCTTAATAAATCCGATTCCTTCGACATCCTTGACGAGCTGATAAGGGTTTTCTTCAATCTTCTGCAGCGTCTCACTCTCGTACACTTGGTATATCTTCATGCTGAGCTGCGGACCAAAGCCGTATTGATTCAGGCTGATCATAATTTGTTCCAATCCTTGATGCTCCTGGAGCGCTGCGGCCAGCTTATCTGCCTTCTTTTTTGATAAGCGCGGAACGTCATACAAAACCGCTGGGTCACGCATTATTTTATGAAGCGTCTGACTGCCAAGCTGCCCTACAATTTCTTCCGCCGTCTTTTTGCCTATCCCCTCAAATAAATCACTTGAAAGATAATGGATGATTCCTTGCTTTGTTGTCGGTACTTCCTTTTGAAAATGAGTTGCCTGAAACTGTTCACCAAATTTCGGGTGGCTTGTGACTTTGCCATAGAAGGTGTAAGTTTCTTCCTCATGAAGTGCTGGGAAGTAGCCTGTGACAGATGCTGTTTTTTCCTCTAAGTTTTCCGATGTTTCAATGACTTTCACCTTTAACACCGAGTATAAATTACTTTCATTATGGAAAATAACGGCTTGAACTGTCCCCTTTAAAAATGGTTCGTCCTCAAGCTTCATTTGATCTGGATGTTCCTGCACAGGTCTTCCCTCCTTCCGTCTATTCTGCCTCTTGAATTAGCTTTTGCGCATGTAGTGCCAGCATATGGTCAGGCTGCACGTCAATCGCTTTTCCTAGCATCTCAAGTGCTTCGTCTTTTTTCTCTAAGTATGCATACGCAACCCCTAAATTATAAAAGGCATCTGCATGCTGCGGATCACGCGCGATCACCTCGGTAAAGGTCGTCACCGCTTCTTCCAGCAATTGTTCATTGGCTAAGCACATGCCAAATTGGAACCTTGCTTCATTATCATCTTCATTCAGTTCGATGGCACGCTGAAGATAAGGCATCGCAAGCTTCGGCTGCTCTAATTTGATGAGCGTTTGCCCCAGCATATAAAATAAATCACTATTTTCCATCCCAGCTTGAAGTGCTTGTTCAAAATAGTCTTTTGCTTTCATAAAGTCTTCTTTTAATGTGTATACATTTCCTGCCCCGTAATAGGCTGCAGCTGCGGCGTGATCAAGTTCTATTGCTTTTTGAAAGAAGTTTAACGCACGTTCAAATTCATTGATGCTTGAAAGCAAGTTCGCAAAGTTAATATATGGAACCGGGTCTTTCGGGCTTTCTTCAATGGCTTTCGTAAAAGCTTCTGCTGCTTTTTCGATGTTCCCTTGATTTAAGGCTTCTATGCCGATTTCGTTATGATTCATTCGCTCTCTCATCCTTTCATTAAAAAACCTCAACAGCGACGTTGAGGTTTTGAAAACATGTTACACATACGACAGCTTTTGGCCGTCCTTAAAGACATCGTCAATTGTTCCGCCACCGAGACATTCGTCGCCATCATAAAAGACAACCGCTTGTCCTGGTGTGACAGCACGAACAGGTTCATCAAAGATGACCATCGCTTCTTGCTCACCAGTCATTTTCACCTTCACATGGTGATCTTCTTGACGGTATCTGAATTTAGCTGTGCAGATTAATTCACCGTTTTCACCGACAATATGAGGACGAGTCCAGCTAATATTGACGGCTGAAATGCTTTCAGAATATAAAAGTGGATTGTGGAAACCTTGTTCGACAAACAGAATATTTTGTTCCAAGTCTTTTCCAACGACAAACCAAGGATCACCGCTGCCGCCAATGCCTAGACCTTGGCGCTGACCGATCGTGTAATACATCAGTCCATCGTGCTCCCCTTTGACTTCTCCGTCCATCGTCTGCATCACGCCAGGCTGTGCAGGCAAATATTGACTGAGGAACGTTTTAAAGTTTCTTTCTCCAATAAAGCAAATACCCGTTGAATCTTTTTTCGTTGCTGTTGCGAGCTCTGCTTCTTTTGCCAATTCACGAACCCTTTTTTTCTCTAGATCACCGATTGGGAACATGACTTTATCAAGCTGTTCCTGAGTCAGCTGATTTAAGAAATACGTTTGGTCTTTGTTGGCATCAAGACCTCTTAGCATTTTGACTTCATCGCCAGTTCTGTCGACGCGCGCATAGTGACCTGTTGCTAAATAATCCGCACCGAGTGACAATGCGTGCTCAAGGAACGCTTTGAACTTAATTTCTTTGTTGCACATGACATCAGGGTTTGGCGTTCTGCCCGCTTTATATTCATCAAGGAAATATTGAAACACTTTGTCCCAATATTGCTTCTCGAAATTCACTGCATAATAAGGGATTCCAATTTGGTTGCATACGCGGATGACATCCTCATAGTCCTCCGTTGCTGTACATACACCATTTTCATCTGTGTCATCCCAGTTTTTCATAAATATGCCGATTACATCATAGCCTTGCTCCTTTAACATAAGAGCAGCAACTGATGAATCGACTCCTCCGGACATACCGACCACAACTCTTGTGTCTTCTGGTCTTTTTGTCATCTTCATCAACTCCATTTTCAATGAAACAGCATGTGCGTTTCGTTCTTCAGGTGCCTGGCTGTTTCATTTTTCACACACGAACAAAAGAGGAACGTTTATTTGGCTAAGCGTTTGACAACAGCTACTATCTTGCGCGCCGCCTGCTTCACATGATCCTCTTCATTCCCAAGACCGAAGCTTATTCTGACTGAGGACGTCAGCTTGTCTGCTTCTTCGCCATACATGGCGCTTAACACGTGTGAAGGAAGGATGGATCCAGCCGTACATGCAGACCCACTTGAAACAGCAATTCCTTCCATATCTAAATTCACAAGTAACGATTCAATAGAAACGCCCGGGAAATGAACATTTAAAATGTGCGGCAATGTCTCTTCCGGGTGCCCATTGATAGAGAAGTCGAGTGATTCCTCTTCGAATACTTGTAGCATGATTTCTTTGAGCTTACCATAATGCATGGCTTTTTCTCTTCTATTTTGCTTCGTTAATTGAACAGCTTCTGCAAGTCCGACGATCCCTGCCACATTTTCAGTGCCAGCACGGCGTTTTCTTTCTTGTTCTCCTCCGAAAATTTGCGGAGAAAGTTTCACGCCTTCGTTTACATATAAAAAGCCCGTTCCCATTGGACCATTTAGCTTATGGCCAGAAGCAGATAAGAGTTCAATATGAAGGTCTGCTACATCGATTGGCATTGTTCCAAACGCCTGCACGGCGTCTGTATGAAAATGAGCAGTGTGATTGTGTAAAAGCTCACCAATGTCTTTGATTGGCTGAATCACACCTGTTTCATTATTGCCGTACATGATGGTCACAAGAATCGTATCATCTCTTAGTGCTTGTTTTAGTTGTTCAAGATGAATCAATCCAGTTTCATCCACATCTAAATATGTCACGTCAAATCCTAGCTTCTCTAGGCGTTCACATGTGTGCAGCACCGCATGATGCTCTGTTTTTGCTGTGATGATATGTTTTCCTTCATGCTGTCTTGCCATGGCCACACCTGTAATCGCCAGGTTGTCCGCCTCTGTTCCTCCACTTGTGAGGATGATCTCCTGTGGTTTACAGTGTAATTCTCCTGCAATCACTTCTCTTGCTTCATCGAGCCACTTTCTTGCCTCGCGCCCATATGAATGAATGCTAGAGGGATTGCCAAATATCTCTGTAAAGTAAGGCATCATCTTGTCCACAATCCGCTGATCCATCGGCGTTGTGGCTGCATGATCTAAATAGATACGTTCCATTCCCGGTACACCTCTGATCTAAATATAGAACATATACGCCTCTTGATCCTCGTCATCTTTATAGCTTGCCAAGTCTTCAAGAGTTGTATTGTCCAGTACGTCTTTTACTGCATCACGAATTCGAATCCAAAGTGCACGTTTTGCTGGTTCTTCGTTTTCAATGACTTCGACAGGACTAATCGGTCCTTCTAATACACGAATAATATCACCGGCTGTGATCTCGTTTGGTTCATGTGCAAGAACATAGCCGCCATATGCACCGCGAATACTTTTCACAAGACGGGCATTCCGAAGTGGTGATACAAGCTGCTCTAAATAATGCTCAGACAAATTATTGTTTTGAGCGATTGATTTTAATGATGTAGGGCCTTCGCCATGTTTTTTGGCTAATTCGATCATGATCGTCAGACCATATCTGCCTTTAGTAGAAATTTTCAAGTTAAACACCTCTGCGTTTTCTATTTCTATGTCATCAATTATTTTTCTGATTTCATATACGCTTATATAGACCAAAAGCAATTATATCATACTTTTAGCCAACTTTCATTTGCCGGTTCTGAGCGCTATAAGAGGACGCATCCCTTTTCTATTTGAAGAAATTTCGGTACTCTATACAAACAAGACATTGCTTTAGGAGAGATAATCATGAAACCTTTAGCGTACCGGATGCGCCCAAGTCATATTGAAGACATCATTGGGCAGGAGCATCTCGTTGGAGAAGGTCAAATTATTAGACGAATGGTCGAGGCAAAACATTTATCCTCGATGATTTTATACGGACCGCCGGGCATCGGGAAAACATCGATTGCGACGGCGATCGCTGGCAGTACAAGCATTGCGTTTCGGACGTTGAATGCGGTCATTCATAACAAAAAGGATATGGAAGCTGTCGCTGCTGAAGCGAAAATGAGCGGCCAGGTCATCCTCATTTTAGACGAGGTTCACAGACTTGATAAAGGAAAGCAGGATTTTCTTCTTCCTTATTTAGAAAATGGCATGATCATTTTAATTGGCGCAACGACAGCTAACCCCTATCATGCGATCAACCCTGCCATCCGAAGCCGGGCACAAATATTTGAGCTAAAACCGCTTGAAACAGAGCAAATCAAGGCCGCATTAACAAGAGCGTTACAGGATGAACATCGCGGACTTGGCGGTTATGAGGTGACAGTGGACGATGAAGCGATGAATCATTTTGCCAATGGATGCGGCGGGGACGTACGCTCTGCTTTAAATGCGTTAGAACTAGCTGTTTTATCGACAAAAGCAGATGATGCTGGGCATATTATGATCACTCTTGCCGCAGCAGAAGAATGTTTACAAAAAAAGAGCTTCTCACATGATAAGAATGGTGATGCTCATTATGATGTCCTCTCGGCTTTTCAAAAATCCATTAGAGGCTCTGACGCAGATGCGGCGCTGCATTACCTTGCCAGACTGATTGAAGCAGGGGACCTCGAAAGCATTTCAAGGAGATTACTCGTGATGGCTTACGAAGATATTGGCTTAGCTAGTCCGCAGGCAGGCCCTCGTGTGTTAAGCGCTGTTCAAACAGCAGAAAGAATCGGCTTCCCGGA
The DNA here is from genome assembly GCF_038593215.1 of Bacillus sp. FSL W8-0920. NCBI lineage: Bacteria > Bacillati > Bacillota > Bacilli > Caryophanales > Bacillaceae > Bacillus > Bacillus sp. FSL W8-0920. The sequence goes on from NZ_CP151974.1 coordinate 2,454,060, forward strand.
AGCACGAATTCCGCTGGCTAACGCAGTCATTGAACTGTGTCTTTCTCCTAAATCCAACTCAGCATATAAGGCGATCGATGCGGCACTTGGTGACATTCGTTCAGGGAAAATTGGTGAAATCCCTGTTCATTTAAAGGATGCTCACTACAAAGGAGCCACAGCACTTGGCAGAGGCGTCGATTACTTATACCCACACGATTATGAAAACGGCTGGGTGAAGCAGCAATACTTACCTGATCCGCTGAAAAACAAGCAATACTATGAACCAAAGCAAACAGGTAAATTTGAAGGCGCACTAAAACAGGTATATGAGAATTTAAAACGCCAAAAATAAAAAAAGCCCCCCTGCCTATTAGCAGGTGGGCTGTCAGATTGTTGACAAAAGGCTAAAATGATCTTGATTTTAGCCTTTTGTCTTCTTTTCAGCGTGATAGAAAACCTTTGCAGTCTAGGAAGGACGAGCATCGGAGCGGAGCGAATTTAACATTCGTGAGCACCGAAGCGCATATCTGACACCGAATGCGAGGGTTTGTCTACACGCTGGCCCCTGCGTAATTAGCAGGTGGGCTGTTTATTTATCCTTCACACGTGTAATTGGAATATCTTTTAAAAGCTGCATAATGACATGACCACCCATGATCAGTCCTGCAACAGATGGGACGAATGCGTTGGATGATGGCGGCATTTGTGCCTTACGAATCTTCGCTTCATCATTTCCAACTTCTTTTCTGACATCTTCGCGGATGACAATCGGACTTTCATCAGAGAAAATGACTTCAATTCCTTTACGAATCCCTTCTTTGCGTAGACGCGTTCTCACGACTTTTGCAATTGGGTCGGTATGTGTTTTTGAAATGTCATCAATTTTGAAGCGGGTCGGATCTGTTTTGTTTGCAGCTCCCATACTCGAAATGATGTTCACATTGCGTTTCAGACACTCTTTCATTAAATGAATTTTATAGTGAATCGTATCTGACGCATCGATGACATAATCAAGTGGATATTCAAAAAATTGCTCATATGTTTCCTCTGTATAAAACATCTTGAGTGCAACAACTTCACATTCTGGATTAATATCAGCGATTCTCGCCTGCATTAAGTCAACCTTTGGCTGACCAACTGTTGAAAGCAATGCTGGCAGCTGACGATTTACATTTGTAATATCAATATCATCTTTATCAACAAGAACAATACGGCCAACGCCTGAACGAGCGAGTGCCTCAACTGCAAATGAACCAACGCCGCCCACACCAAGCACTGCAACTGTACTGTTTTTTAATATATCTAAGCCTTCCTTGCCAATGGCAAGCTCGTTTCTTGAAAACTGATGTAACAAGTGCCTCACTCCACCTTTATTTAAAATGAATCGAAAGAATCATATCATATTCAACCTTCTTCGTCATCCTTCTGAAAAAGAAAAAAACACAAAAAAGTCCCGACAACGCCGCCAGCTTTTCCTTCGTTTTGAACCCCGCACCATGCAGGTGGGTGCTTTCTTCCTGACTTTATAAGTCCTCTAAAGAGGCATTTATGCAGAAAGGAAAGGCAAGCTCCCGTATAAAAAAATGTTCGGTCAAAACTAGGTAACCACCGTACGTATCAGGACTTTATTTATTGATTGAAGAAAGCATATCATAGGCATGCCGCTTTTTCAAGCGTTTACATGCCTATATCCAAGCGTCTATTTTACTGTTTTGCTTTTGTTTTAATGGCTAAACTTAACTCATCCAGCTGCGCTTCGCTCACATGACCTGGAGCATCTGTTAGCACGCAGCTCGCACTTGCCGTTTTCGGGAATGCAATCGTGTCTCTTAGGTTAGAGCGGCCGGCAAGCAGCATCACTAAGCGGTCAAGACCAAGCGCAATTCCGCCGTGCGGAGGAACACCGTGCTCAAAAGCATCTAGAAGGAAGCCGAATTGTTCATAAGCCTCTTCTTTTGAAAACCCAAGTAAGCTAAACATTTTTTCTTGAATGTCCTTTTCGAAAATACGAATCGAACCTCCGCCAAGCTCATAGCCATTCAGGACAAGATCGTATGCCTGTGCCTTCATGTCCTCTGGGCTTGTCTCAATTAATTCAAGATCGTCGCGTACTGGCATTGTGAAAGGATGATGGGCAGCATAGAAGCGTCCTTCTTCTTCATCTTTTTCAAGCAGCGGCCAATCAACGACCCATAAGAAGTTGAATACAGACTCATCGATGAGTTCAAGCTCTTTGCCGAGTTTTAAGCGAAGGGCACCAAGTGCGTCATGGACAACAGACGTCTTATCTGCAACAAAGAGTAAAAGGTCGCCTTCTTCGACTTGAAGCTGCTCTTTTAATTCTGCTTGCTTTGCTTCGTCAAAGAATTTAGCAATCGGCCCTTTTAATTCTGTGCCTTCTGCTTTAAGCCAAGCTAGACCTTTTGCACCGTAGTTCGCAGCAAATGCACCAAGGGCATCAATGTCTTTTCTTGAGTAATTCGCTGCAGCCCCTTTGACATTGATGGCTTTCACAGCTCCACCATTTTTTACAGCTCCGCTAAAGACTTTGAAATCAGAGTCTTTTACCGTGTCTGAAATGTTGACAAGCTTCATCTCAAAACGTGTATCTGGTTTATCAGAACCATAAGAATTCATCGCTTCATCATAAGTCATACGAGGTAATGGCAATGTCAGCTCTACGCCTTTGACATCTTTCATCACCTTTGCCATCATCTCTTCAGCAAGCGTCATAATGTCCTCTTGACTCATAAAGGACATTTCGATATCGACTTGTGTGAATTCCGGCTGACGGTCAGCACGCAAGTCTTCATCCCTAAAGCAGCGGGCAATTTGATAGTAACGATCCATTCCTGAGACCATCAGCAATTGTTTAAATAATTGCGGGGACTGAGGCAAGGCATAGAACTCTCCTTCGTGTACACGGCTTGGAACAAGATAGTCACGTGCACCCTCTGGCGTACTTTTTGTTAAAATCGGTGTTTCAATATCTAGAAAGCCGTTGTCATCTAAGAAATGGCGGAATGCTCTTGTGACCTCGTGTCGCATTTTCATCGTTTCAAACATAGCAGGACGGCGAAGGTCTAAGTAACGGTATTTAAGGCGCACATCTTCTGATACCTCGTCCGCTTGATCTGAAATCACAAAAGGAGGGGTCTTCGCTTCATTTAACACGCTGACCGTTTCGACTTGTATTTCAATTTTCCCTGTTTTTAGATTTGAATTAATTGTTGCTTCTTCTCTTGCGACAACCGTTCCTTTAATATCAAGGACATATTCATTACGAATCGATTCTGCTGTCTCAAGTGCCTCTTTTGAAAGGTCTGGATTGAAGACAGCTTGTACAATTCCTGTACGGTCACGCAGATCAATAAAGATTAATCCGCCAAGGTCACGTCTTTTTTGAACCCATCCTTTTAATACAACGGTTTGACCGATTTGGTCTTCTGTTACTTCTCCACAATAAAAAGTTCTACCAAACACAAACATTCCACTCCTTCTTTACGCCTTCTTGTGGGCCTTCATCATTTGAATCAGCTCATCAAGCTTCACTTCAATTTGTTCACCCGTTGTCGTATCTTTTACATTCACAATGTGCTGCGCCAGCTCATCTTCACCAAGGACAGCAATAAACTTGGCTTTTAATCGATCAGCCGCTTTAAATTGTCCTTTTAATTTCTTCCCTGTATAGTCCATTTCACTTGAAATGCCTTCTTTTCTTAGACGATTTAATAATGAAACAGCGTAATCTTTCGCATCATCACCGAGTGCAGCAATGTATAGATCAATGCCATCTTGCAATGGAAGATCAATCCCTTCAGCATCGATTGCTGATAAGAAACGCTCAATACTCATAGCAAAACCGATTCCTGGTGATTCAGGACCGCCAATTCCTTCAACAAGTCCATCATATCGGCCTCCGCCGGCTAATGTGGTAATCGCACCAAAGCCTTCAGCATTACTCATGATCTCAAATGCCGTGTGATTGTAGTAATCAAGGCCGCGCACTAAGTTCGGATCGACGACATATTCAACGCCTATATCTGTTAAGTATTGTTTGACCTTTTCAAAATAAGTCCGTGATTCATCATTTAAGTAATCTTGAATGGATGGAGCCGTTGCCATCAATTCGTGGTCACGATCCTTTTTGCAATCAAGAATTCGCAGCGGATTTTGATGTAAACGGGTTTGACAGTCATGACAGAATTCATCGATTCTTGGCTCAAAGTGCTCGACAAGTGCCTTGCGGTAGTCTGCACGGCTCTCTTTGTCACCAAGGCTGTTAATGACGAGCTTTAAGTTTGAAAGACCTGCTTTCTCATAAACACTCATCGCAAGGGAAATAACTTCTGCATCGATGGCTGGGTCCTTTGAACCGATCGCTTCAATCCCAAACTGATAAAATTGACGATATCTTCCCGTTTGCGGACGTTCATAGCGGAACATTGGTCCGATGTAATACAGCTTTGTTGGCTGCGCCGGCTGTGCAAATAATTTATTTTCAACATAAGAACGTACGGTTGATGCCGTTCCCTCTGGACGAAGGGTGATGCTGCGTCCCTTTTTATCTTCAAATGTATACATCTCTTTTTGAACGATATCGGTTGATTCGCCTACTCCCCGTGCAAACAGCTCTGTATGCTCAAAAATCGGTGTGCGGATTTCTTTGTATTGAAAGGCCGCACATGTATCTCTTGCAATTTGTTCAACATACTGCCAGCGTTCTGACTCTCCAGGTAAAATATCCTGTGTGCCTCTTGGAATATTAAAACTCATTTTTCGTCCTCCTACGACCATCATTCATTTTTTATGTGGACATATAAAAAACCCCCGCCTCTACTATGTGTATAGTAGGGACGAGAGTTATACCCGTGGTGCCACCCTAGTTGGAACATGATCTAGCCATGTCCCCGCTCAAATCCTTAACGCAGATTCACGTTCTCCGCCTATTGACTCATTTTTAGAGCGTTCAGCAGGAAACCTACAGAGTGTTCTTTCGTGATAAATGCCATGCGGATTCGCTTTCAGCCTAAGGCGATTCCTCTCTGCTCACGCAATTTACCCTACTATTCTCTATCATCAGTTCCACATTTTAAATTTTCAAGTGTGTTGATTTATATTATAATAAGGTCGGTGCTGCCACTCTGTCAACCCTTGCCGTGCCTCTTTTTCTTTTCCAGCTCTTCTTTTGACGTACATCCGTATTCAGATGCGGTTTCTTCAAGGAAGCCTGGTTGATCCATTTCGTCGTGCTGCCAGCGATCGATATCACGATGTCCATTATATTGCACTCGTCCTAATTTTCTGCTTAATCTCATGTTTGTACATCCTTTTATCACGTTTTTATTTAGTATAAACAGATTGATTCAATTTTATTAGGGAAACTGCAAGGAATTAGTCCATTACATAACGAATTTACATTCATCGGTTTTACAAGGGAGGGGAAAACACCGTTTTGAATCTAAAAAAACACAATCAAATGATGATGCTTCTTACCTGTTTTGTTCTTATCGCAAGTACTTTGCCTATGGCACATGCTACAGCACAAACAGATCAAGCTGTGGTCGCTACAGATGAAATCAATGTGAGAACAGGTCCTGGTTTAAGCTATGGAATCGCAGCTGTTGTGAAGCGCGGAGAAAGCTATCCCATTCTCACGAAACAAGGAGAATGGGTGCAGATCGGGCTATCGAACGGTCAAAAAGGATGGGTCGTCTCATGGCTGATTACGACATCATCTGGCGGCCAAAAGTCTGCTAAGCCGAAGACACAAAATCAAAGCTCAGCAGAGAGCAGTTCCATTACATCGACAGCCTCTGATCTTCGCATACGGACGGGCCCAGGGACTTCCTATCAAGTCGTCGGAACTTTCCCGCAAGGCGCTTCGGCTAAAAAGCTGCAGACAAGCGGCGAATGGACAAAAATTTCGTATAAACAAGCAGTAGGCTGGGTTCACTCTGATTATGTGTCAGGCGGCCAAAAAGCTTCTCAATCAAGCGCTGGCGAGTCCTCTCGCTCTAAACAGACAGGCACAGTTGGCGTATCGAGCTTGAATGTAAGGCAATCGGCGGCACCTAATGCACAAGTCGTCGCTTCACTTGCCCGCAACACACAGATCACCATTTTGCGCGAGCAGAACGGCTGGTATGAAATTGAGGCAAAAGGCGTGAAAGGCTGGGCAGCAAGCTATTACATCGTCACAAGCAATGGAGCGAGTTCGGAGGGTGAAAAGAACTCATCTTCATCGGCTTCCCAAAAGAAAGCGTACATTGTCTACGATGGCACCAACATTCGAAAAAGTGCTTCTACCTCTGCTCAGATTGCAGAAAGAGCCACAAAAGGTGCTGCCTATCAAATTGTTCGCACGCAAGGTGACTGGTACGAGGTGACATTATCAAACGGCGGAACTGGTTATGTGGCAAGCTGGGTCGTTCAAACGAATAAAAATAGCAGCGAGGCACCAAGACCACAGCAGGATTCATCGTCAGGAACTGGTTCTTTAAAAGGAAAAACGATTGTTCTTGATCCAGGTCATGGCGGAAAAGACAGCGGTACGATTGGCGCAGATGGTGCGTTTGAGAAGAACATTACCATCAAAACCGCTAATTTACTGGCAGGCAAATTAAGGGCTTCTGGAGCAAATGTTTATTTAACTAGAAGTGAAGATACTTTTATCAGCCTTCAATCGAGGGTCGCGACATCTCATTACAGAAATGCAGATGCATTTATTAGTCTTCATTATGATAGTTTTATGGACCAAAGTGTCAGAGGAAGTACGGCGTATTATTATCAAGCAGCAAAAGACCAGCAATTAGCGACAAACGTTCATACAGAAGTCGCTAAACGCTCTCAAATCCCTGATAAGGGTGTCAAATTCGGAGATTATTTTGTGTTAAGAGAAAACAAACGTCCTTCTCTTTTATATGAACTCGGCTATTTAAGCAATCCTCAGGAGGAAGCCATCATTTATAGCGCCTCTTACCAGGAACGAGTCACAGAAGGAATGACAGAAGGATTAAAACAATATTTCCGCTAGAAAAAAGAGGCCACTGTGCCTCTTTTTTGTTTGGTCGCAAAAGAAAAAGACTCTAAACAAACTCCTGCATGAGTTTATCTACAGTCTAAAGTGAATCTATTCTTTGCTATCCATCCAGATGGTGACGGGTCCTGAATTGGTCAATGACACATCCATCATCGCGCCAAAACGGCCAGTTTCTACATGAATGCCTTTTTCTCTAAGGGCTTTATTGAAACATTCGTAAAGGGCGTTCGCCGCATCTGGCTTGGCTGCTTTCATAAAATTTGGCCTTCTGCCCTTTCTCGTATCACCATAAAGGGTAAACTGAGACACAGACAACACGCTTCCTTTTACATCCAATAACGAATGATTCATTTTCCCGTTTTCATCCTCAAAAATACGTAAATGTGCAAGCTTATCAGCTAAATAATGCACATCTTCTTCTGTATCTTCGTGTGTGACACCAACGAGTACCATATATCCTTCATTGATGGCTCCTGTGATCTCTTCTTCTACCTTCACAGATGCACTTGTCACACGCTGTACAACAAGCCTCATAGACGATATACTTCCTTTCTAATTCATGAATCGGCGAACAGAGTAAATGTCTTTGATTTGTTTAATGCGTTCTACCACTTTGTGTAAATGGTTAATATTTTGAATAAAGATCGCCATATGGATCGTCGCCACTTTGTTACGATCAGACTTACCAGAAACCGACGAGATGTTCGTTTTGGTTTCGTTGACTGCTTGAAGCACCTCATTGAGTAAGCCGCGTCTGTCATATCCTAATATTTCAATTTCCACATTGTATTCTTTACGGTTTCGAGCAGGCTGTTCATGCTCCCACTCAACCGGGATTAACCGTTCCTGCGCTTCTCCTGTCTTCACGTTCGGACAGTCATCACGGTGAACAGATACGCCTCGGCCTTTCGTAATAAAACCAACAATGCTATCACCTGGAACAGGATTACAGCACTTAGATAAGCGGACAAGCAGGTTATCTATCCCTTTGACTCTTACACCTGCTTCTCGTTTCTTCCCGTGATACGTCTTTGGCTCTACAGTCACTTCTTGAACTGTTTTTTCTTGTTCTTCTTGATCTCTTTGTTTTCTTTCTTTTTCAGTTAAACGATTGGCGACTTGGAGTGCAGTAATTCCGTTATAACCAACCGCTGCATACATGTCCTCTTCGTTTGAGAAATTAAATTTGTCAGCCACTTTTTGCAGGTTTTCAGCTGTCAGGATGTCTTTGACATCAAACTCAAGGTTTTTGATTTCTTTCTCCACGAGTTCTCGGCCTTTTTCGACATTTTCTTCACGGCGCTGTTTTTTGAAAAACTGTCTGATCTTGTGCTTCGCTTGGGAGGTTTGGGCAAGTTTGACCCAATCCTGACTTGGTCCATAGCTGTGCTTTGATGTCAGAATTTCAATAATGTCACCTGTTTTCAATTTATGATCGAGCGTGACCATCTTTCCGTTGACCTTCGCACCGATCGTTTTGTTCCCAATTTCCGAGTGAATCCGGTAAGAGAAGTCAATCGGCACGGAACCCGATGGCAGTTCAATGACGTCTCCTTTTGGAGTAAAGACAAACACCATATCAGAGAAGAGATCGATCTTTAATGATTCCATAAATTCTTCTGCATCTGTCGATTCATTTTGGAATTCAAGGATTTCTCTAAACCAAGAGAGCTTCTTCTGGAAGACAGCTTCCTCCGTTGATTCTGCTGACTCTTTTCCTTCTTTGTATGCCCAGTGCGCAGCAATTCCGTACTCTGCAATTTCATGCATTTCCACTGTTCGGATTTGAACTTCAAGCGGGTCACCTTTTGGCCCAATCACTGTTGTATGAAGCGATTGGTACATGTTCGGCTTTGGCATTGCAATATAATCCTTAAACCTGCCTGGCATCGGCTTCCAGCATGTATGGATAATCCCGAGCACGGCATAGCAGTCTTTAATGCTGTCAACCAAAATACGAACGGCCAGCAGATCATAAATTTCATTAAACTGCTTATTTTGCAGGACCATTTTGCGATAAATACTATAAATATGCTTTGGTCTTCCGGAAAATTCAGCCTTGATGTTTACCTCTGACACCCGATCTTTTACTTCATTGACAACCTCGTCCAAGTATTCCTCACGTTCCGCTCGTTTGCGCTTCATGAGGTTCACGATCCGGTAATATTGCTGCGGATTTAAGTAACGGAGCGCTGTATCTTCAAGCTCCCACTTAATCTTTGAAATCCCTAATCTGTGCGCAAGCGGTGCAAAGATTTCAAGGGTTTCATTTGAAATTCTACGCTGCTTTTCCTGAGGAAGGTGTTTGAGCGTTCTCATATTGTGCAGACGGTCTGCCAGTTTAATCAAGATGACGCGTATATCCTGCGCCATTGCCACAAACATTTTTCGATGGTTTTCGGCCTGCTGTTCTTCTTGTGATTTATATTTAATCTTCCCGAGCTTTGTTACACCATCAACAAGCATCGCAACTTCTTCGTTAAAATGCTCTTTTAAATCCTGTAATGTCACATCTGTATCCTCGACAACATCGTGCAGGAAACCTCCTGCAATGGTCGATGGGTCCATTTCAAGGTCAACAAGAATCCCCGCCACTTGAATTGGATGGATAATATAAGGCTCACCAGACTTCCGGTATTGCTCCTTATGTGCATTTTCAGCATATTCATATGCTCGCTCTATAAATTGAATATGTTCAGCGGACAGGTATTCTCTTGCCTTGTCAATGACCTGCTGCGCCGTTAAAACTTGTTCGTTCGCCATGGAATCACCTTTTTAAATGAAAACTGTATTGTAGTTTATTATCAAGAAAAATTCGATAGATGTAAAGAGAAGAAGTCCGCTAAAAGATTTTTGATAGGAAAAAAGCACCCTTCTTACCGAGTGCTTTTTTCGTAAAACTCCATTAATATTGCATTAACGTCAAGATGTCGTAACCGTCAAGCTTCTTTCTGCCGTCCAGATACGTCAGCTCAATCAAGAATGCAATTCCTGCCACAACGCCGCCCAATTCCTCTACAAGCTTGATGGACGCTTCAATTGTTCCACCAGTCGCAAGTAAGTCATCTGTAATCAATACACGTTGACCAGGACGAATCGCATCTTTATGAATCGTTAATACATCTTTCCCATATTCTAAGCCGTATTCGACTTTAACGACTTCACGAGGAAGCTTTCCTTCTTTACGAACCGGTGCAAAACCTACACCAAGTGCGTAAGCTACAGGGCAGCCAATAATGAATCCACGCGCTTCAGGTCCAACAATGAGATCAATGTCTCTTTCCTTCGCGTATTCAACGATTTGATCCGTTGCATAACGGTACACTTCGCCTTTATCCATTAACGTTGTAATATCTTTAAATTGTACACCTTCCTTTGGGTAGTCAGGTACAACTGTCACATATTGTTTTAAATCCATCTTTTCCTTTTCCTCCTCGTACGTCAAAGCACAGGTGAGACTTCGCTCATCATGCTATTCAGCCATTCCTTCAGCTCTTTAGCTGAGGAATATGTTAGTGTTTGATCGAGTTCCATCAATCGTTGTTTTGCTGTATAGGATGCTGATGCCGTTAAATCTTTTTTAGGGGCATCACGTACTATTGACAGCACACCATTCTCTATTTTAACAAAACCGAGTTCAAAAAACACCTTTGTCATAAAAATCATTGTATCTTTTGTCCAGCCTCTATGTTTCGCAAGCTCCATTCCTTGCTCCTTGAGAGGGAAACTTCCTCGCTTTAACAAGAATCCATAAAACCATTTGAATTGATCGCGGCTAGGGAAAGAGGACATGAAATGATCTTCTTTTCTTTGGAAAACCGTATAAACTCTAGCTGGCTTTTGGTTTTCTAACAGCTGCCTTAGTAAGTGTTCATCTGCTGGAACATCTGCAAAGACAACATACTTGCCTTCTACATCGAATGTTGAAACATTTTCTGCATGGACATGATGAATCGGGATTTTGACTTCCTGTTTTGTTTCTTCGTCAAAACAGACCACCACATATTTTTCTGGGTCAAGCGTGGAGATTGTCTTTTCCCAATCTTTTTTGCCGCGCAAATCAAACAGCTGCCACTCATCTACTCGGGCATCTTTTAGCATGAGCTGTGGTTTCTTCCGGTTATTCCATTCATTGATGGACATTTCACCAATGACGGAAATGCGGCTACCTGTGACAACTTCTTCTTTTAATTGACCTTGATGAAAACCGACACAGTCAAGCAGCTGGTCTTCGTCTTTCAGAGACATTTTAATATGATTCTGATTTGCTCCAATTGTTCGAATTTCTTCAAGTCTCACATCTTCAATCATGATGAACGGCTTTGGATTCTGCATGCCAAATGGTGACAGCATCCCCACTTCTTCAATTGCTTCAACCGACAACTCGTCTACCTTGCATACAGCATCAACCCGCTGAATCGGAATAAAGTCTTCTTCCGTCAACGTTTCATTCGCATATTGATTTAATCTTTCCCTTAGTAAAGGAACATCATCCGCTCGAAGTGTCATACCCGCAGCCATCGGGTGCCCGCCAAAATGCGGCAGAATGTCACGGCATTTGCTTAAATGGAAAAATAGATCGAAGCCAGGAATACTCCGCGCTGATCCTTTTGCCATTTGCGTCTCTTCATCTATTCCAAGCACAATCGCCGGACGAGAAAATTTATCCGTCAATTTAGAGGCAACAATTCCGACAACACCCGGATTCCAGCCAGCTTTCGCTACTACGATTGCAGACTGGTCATCACCTGTCTCTTCCACCATTTGAATGGCTTCTTCTGTGATCGTACTCACAATTTTTTGACGTTCTTTATTCAGTTCTTGTACAAAACGAGCGAGTTCTTCTGCTTCATCCTTATCCTCTGTCATGAGAAGATGAACAGCTGGATCGGCCTGTTCAATTCGTCCTACAGCATTCAGCCTTGGCGCAATTTGAAAGCCGACCGTTTCCTCATTTGCTTCTTCAAGAGTAGCACCTGCTTCTTTCAATAACGCCTTCAGCCCTGGTCTATTCGACTGCCTAAGCTGCATAAGCCCTTTTTTAGCGAGCCATCTATTCTCATCATGAAGCGGCACAAGATCCGCTATTGTCCCAATTGCCGCAAGATCTAACAGCTGAGTTGGCAGCTTTCCAAGAAGTGCATGCGCCACTTTAAATGCTACGCCTACACCGGCAAGTTCTTTAAAGGGATACTCACAGCCTGGCTGCTTAGGATGAACAATCGCAAGTGCCTCAGGCAGCTCCTCACTTGGTTCATGGTGATCTGTAATGATCAGGTCTAACCCTATTTCTTTTGCAATACGTGCTTCATTTACAGCTGCAATGCCTGTATCGACGGTGATGACAAGCGATGCGCCTTGCTCTTTGATATATCGGAAAGCCTGTTCATTAGGCCCATAGCCTTCTTTAAATCGATCTGGAATATAAAAGTCTACTTTCGCAGACAACTCTTTTAATGTATGTAAAAGCACAGACGTACTTGTCACACCATCCGCATCATAGTCTCCGAAGATCACAATCGATTCCTGCTCTTCGATCGCTTTGTTGATGCGCTCTACTGCCTCTTTCATTCCTTTTAATAGAAATGGATCATGAAATTCGGCTTTTTGATCAAATAAAAAAGACCTCGCTTCTTCTACTTCTTCAAGTCCTCTTTTTACAAGAAGCGATGCAGTCAGCGCTGAAATATTCAGATTTTCAGAGAGTGATTTCACTTTTTCTTCGCTTGGATGTTCATATTCCCAGCGCATTTTGGATAATAACATAAATTCACCCCTCAACCACACTATTATACTAGAGTGGCCTGAGGGGTTTCAATTTTTATTTTATGAAATTGTGCTGGAAGATTATTTTTCCTTCCGGTTAAATGATGCTGGCTGTTCTTTTAAAGGCGTCACATTCGGTTTCTTTTGAACGTCTTTGTCGATCTTTTTATTCGAAACAGCAGGTGCAGGTGCGGCTGCACGCTCAGCTTTTAATGCCTTTAGTTCACGTTTTAGTTTCATAATTTGGAAAATCCCTGCAAAAGCCACAATGAGTCCGCCCATGAGCACAGAACCAATAATGACAAGGATCAGCGGCCATTCAGCCGATCCAAATAAGTAGTCAACTTGCACCGGCCGCACATTGATCACGGCAAATACTGAGACAATTAATACGAAAATAAATGCGAGTATGATGGTCCATTGTTGTTTGTTCATCTACATATCCCCCAAGCTTTTTCTTTTATTCTTCCCTTTTCATAGTCCTTTTTAAACACAGAAAGAAAAGTGCGGAAGAAAATCTAACAGCATGGACATGAATTAGCTGCTGAGTTTTTTTAAAATGAGATTCTTTATTTCTTGTCTTTCTCCAGAAATAACAAGGGTATCCCCTTCTTCAATGACCGTTTCAGGTCCTGGATTTAACATTTTCTCATATGATTTTCTCACGATAGCGATGACTGTTACTTGATCATATTGGCGGACACTCAGGTCTCCGATGGTTTGCTGAACAGCTGGTGCATTCTTTTCAATCTTAAACCATTCAATCATCAGTTTATCAATGGCTACTTCTACAGTTTCAAGCGCTTTCGGCTTATATACCATGCCACCTAAGATTGCTGCAATTTGTCTTGCTTCTTCATCGTTTAGCAAGATACCAGAAATAGATTCTTCATGATCGTCCTCTTGAAAATGATACATTTCTCTCCTGCCGTCATCGTGTGTAATGATGGCAAGCTTCTCATTATTTCTTGTGATCATTTCGGCTTTGTGACCGGTACCTGGCAGTTCAGTTTCCCGAACCTTCATAACAGCCCCTCCAAAGCCAAATGCCTCAAACGGACACTTGCTTTCTATACTTGTCTAAACGTATGTCATTATAGCAAAAGACCATTTCAAGATCAATGATACCCGGAATGTTTTTTCGAATCGTCTTATTTTCGGAAAAACTAAAGAAAAAAGACTGCCATTCAGGCAGTCTCACTCAATTAAATATCTTGCTCAGTATCAATCTTCGCCGGTTTTTTCATCTCACGGCCTTTCCACATGAGCCAAATTTGCGCTGCGATATATAGAGATGAGTACACCCCTGTTAACAGACCGACAAGTAAGGCGATGGAGAAGTTCGTAATTGACGCTGATCCAAAGATAAGCAGTGCGATTACAACGACAAGTACGGTTAATACCGTGTTGACAGATCGCGTAAAGGTTTGCTGTAAACTTAAGTTCACAATGTACGATAGATCTTCAATGGTTTTTGGTTTGCGCTTCTTCATTTGTTCACGAACCCTGTCAAAGGTGACGATCGTGTCGTTGATCGAATATCCGATGACTGTGAGGATCGCCGCAATGAAGGTGACATCCACCTCTAAACGCGTAATACTAAAGAAGGCCACGATAAAGAACGCGTCATACAGCAGTGAAATAATCGCTGCAATGGCCATTTTATATTCAAATCGAACGGAGACATATAAAATGATCCCGATTGAAGCAATGATGACAGCATATAATGCATTTCGGGCAAGTTCTTTCCCAACAGTCGGAGACACTGTACTTACGTTCGGCTCCGTTCCGTATTTATCTTTGAAGTAATCTTTCACTTCAGCAATCTTTTCTTTGTTCGGCACACCGACAAATCTCGCTGCTGCCTGATTTTCTTTTTGACCCGATAACACGACACTGTCTGTCTCAAGGTCCAGCTTTTTAAAGTCTTGCTCGACTTGTTCAGTTGACAGCTTGTGATCACTTTGGATATCAATTCTAGTTCCACTAGTAAAGTCAATTCCCGCATTCAGCTTGAAGATGGAAAGAACGATGATTCCCGCAATGGTGATAGTAGCTGAGAAAATCATAAATCCTTTACGTTTGCTGACGAAATCCCACTTATCAAACGGTGTTTTTGGCTCGGTGGTTTCTGTTGTTTCATGAATGTTCATAATGTCTTTTTGACGAACACCAAACCAGCCTTTTCTCCGGTCAAGATAGCGGCTTTCAACAAGAAGACCAAGAAGGAATCTTGATAGGAAGACAGCTGTGATAAAGCTAGTTAAAATCGATAGGATGAGCATCGTTGCAAATCCTTTTACCGAGCTTGTCCCGAAGAAGAACAGCACGCCGCCGGCAATAATACTTGTTAAGTTTGCATCAAAGATGGTTGCAAATGATCGGCGGTTCCCTGATCTGAAAGCAGAACGGACTGATTTGCCGAGCTTGAGCTCTTCTTTGATCCGCTCATAAGTAATAATGTTGGCATCAACAGCCATCCCTACCCCTAGAATCAATGCCGCAATTCCAGGCAGCGTCATGACTGCACCCATCCAATCAAACACTTGAAGCGTAATGTAAATATAAGCTGAAAGTGTGATGACAGCGATAAGACCAGGTAATCGGTAATAAAGCAGCATGAATAAGAAGATAAATGCGATTCCTACAATTCCTGCGAACACTGTTTCGTCCAGTGCTTGTTCACCAAACTGTGCACTCACAGATGTTGAATATTTTTCTGTTAATTTCACTGGCAATGCCCCGGCATTTAAAATACTTGCAAGGTCCTTTGCCTCTTGGACAGTAAATTTCCCTTCAATTTGCACGTCACTGCTGTTAATTTCTTGATTCACATTCGGCGCAGAGACATACTTATGGTTTGATTTTGAGACTTCTTTTTTGAAGGAATCTCCTTTGTGGTAATCAAGCCAAATGACAAGCTGGTTATTCGGCGCCATCGCCGCTACTTTTCTTGTGACGTCACCAAATTTTTTCGCATCCTTTAGTTTAACCGTCACAATTGGCTCATTCGTTTGACTGAATGTTTGTTTTGCACTGTTTTCGACCAGGTCAGCCCCGTTAAGGAGTTCTTTATCATTCGTATCTCTGAAGGATAGCTGTGCTTCAGTGGAAAGAATCTCCCTAGCTCTGTTTTGATCTTTTACTCCCGCAAGCTGCACACGGATACGATTGTTGCCTTCAATCGAGATGTTCGGCTCACTTACACCTAGCACATTGGCTCTTCGGTTTAAAGCCTCCACTGTACTGACGAGGACACTATTTGTGATTTTATCCTCTTTTTTCACTGGATGTACATCATACAGGACCTCAAATCCACCCTGTAAATCCAGCCCTAGCGTCATATCTTTCGCAACAGGCTTTGTTAGTAAGCCTACGCCAGTTCCGATTAACAGAACCACTAAGAAAAACGCAAGAATGCGCCCTTTTTTCATTATGTATTTCCTCCTTAAACACCTGAATCCATTAAGATGGCTTATTTCAACAGTTCATCTAGCATATTCTTGCCATCTTCACTGTCCAAAAAAGCAGACGTTTTAAACGACTGAACGGTTGCATAGTTCATAAATTCGCCAATTTTCACAGATAAAATATCTGCAACCATTTCATGAATCGGATACTCTTGTTTTTTCTTCCACTTCTTATTCTCTAAGTATGACCATAATTCCTCTAAATCTACATCTTTATAGCCCAAAACGATGAATTCTTCAAGCTTACTGAACAGAAAAGGCTTTAAATGGTCTTTGAAAATTGCAGCCGGATGTTGTGTCAATGGGACGCTCCCCCTTTTCAGTTTTTATCGAGAGACTTGTCATGCTTGGACGATATACACGCATATCTTATTGTATATGATTCTATGTCGTTTGAGAAGGCAGGTGATCTTTGATTTGACGAAGCAAACGTTTTTAAAGGGCACGATTATTTTAATTTTAGCAGGTTTTATCACGAGAATATTGGGTTTTGTCAATCGAATTGTCATTGCAAGGTTCATTGGCGAAGAAGGAGTCGGGCTTTATATGATGGCTGCTCCTACCTTTTTTCTCGCTGTGACGCTAACACAATTCGGACTGCCTGTCGCTATCAGCAAGCTTGTCGCAGAAGCAGAAGCCCGGGGTGACAAACAGAAAACAAAACGAATTCTTGTCATGTCTCTTGCGATAACAGGGACTCTCAGCCTGATATTCACGCCGCTCTTTTTATGGTTTGCACCCATCATGGCAGAAAATATGCTGACAGATCCTAGAACGGTCTATCCACTGCTTGCCATTACGCCCGTTGTCCCAGTCATCGCCATTTCCAGTGTGCTAAGAGGATATTTTCAAGGCAGACAGCAAATGAGCCCGCTTGCCATATCTCAAGTACTGGAACAGGTTGCAAGAATTTCTCTAGTGGCAGTATGTACAACGGCTTTCCTTCCTTATGGGATTGAATATGCGGCAGCAGGTGCGATGATTTCATCTGTTATTGGAGAGATGATTTCACTTACTTATTTACTGATTGCCTTTCGTTATAAAAAGACCATTCGTATTCGAAAACGATTTTTTAAGGCGATTCATGACGGTAAGGACACGTTTAAGCAGCTGATGAGTATTGCCCTGCCAACAACAGGCAGCCGTTTTATCGGGAATATTTCATGGTTTTTAGAGCCGATAGTTGTCGCGCAAAGTCTTGCCATTGCTGGATATGCGGCCGTCGAGGCGACAAGACAATACGGGGAATTGACTGGTCTTGCGCTGACCCTTTTGACACTGCCTAGCTTTATTACGTATTCTCTCTCCACTGCACTGGTCCCAGCAATCAGTGAAGGAATGGAGCAGAACAAACGCAAAACGGTCGAATACAGGCTGAAGCAGGCGATGCGTCTTTGTCTACTCAGCGGAGGTATTTCCTGTATTATTCTTTTCGTTTACGCAGAAGATTTAACGCTCTTTATGTATGGTTCATCGCATGCGGCTATTTATGTAAAATTCATGGCACCATTTTTTCTTCTATATTATTTTCAAGGGCCGCTTCAAGCCGTCTTGCAAGCACTCAATTTAGCTGGTGCGGCGATGACGAATAGTCTGATAGGTGCTGTTGTGAAAACAGGAATGATCTTTGTTCTTGCTTCACAGCCGGGCTTTGGCATTATGGGGGCAGCACTTGCAATATTAATCGGCATCGTCCTTGTCACGCTGCTTCATGCGGCAACTGTCGGTAAAGTACTGCCTATTCATTTACCAATGAAGGAATATGGGATATGCGTTCTTGTGATCATCGGCACTGGAGCCGTGAGCCTTTGGCTGAAATCTCAAGTAAACGGGCTCTTTTCTGCCCCGATTG
The DNA here is from genome assembly GCF_038593215.1 of Bacillus sp. FSL W8-0920. Taxonomy (NCBI): domain Bacteria; kingdom Bacillati; phylum Bacillota; class Bacilli; order Caryophanales; family Bacillaceae; genus Bacillus; species Bacillus sp. FSL W8-0920. The sequence continues at coordinate 2,472,172 of NZ_CP151974.1, forward strand.
AGCTTGTGATGCTGATCTTTGTTACGTGCGTAATGTATGTCATTCTATTAATCTGTCTAGGGCTAGTGAAGCGAGAAGAGCTTCGCCGTATCCCGTTTATAGGGAAACTGCTTTAGCTCATTTCTTCTTGATCACTTCATCTTTCAAATCAATATAAAACGTCTTTTGATTAAAGCTGCAGTAGGAAATTTGATCAATTTCATGATAGCCTCTTTTGGCAAGCTCATCTTTCAGCCACTGTTCATTTTGATTAATTTGCTTCAAATGATCGTGCTGTACAACGCCATCAGCAATAAGTGGCAGCTCAAGCGCTCCGTGTGTGTGCTTGTTTTCTTTTTCGACAACCGCAAGCTTTCCGGATGGCTCTAAAATGGCGTAAGACACATCCTGAATGCTATCGATGTTGTTTTCTCTTAATTGAATGAGCAGGTCATCAAAATTGTATCGCTGTTTTCTCATCGCACCCTCGTCAATTTTCCCATTAATGATGAGCAGGACCGGTTTGCCGTCAAGAAAGCGCCGGACACCTTGGAATTTCAATGAGAGATAGGCAAGTGTGATTTGAATGAAGGTTAACAGCAGGATCGGCCATACCGTATGTAACATGTGATCCTCGACTTCTTCTATAGCGAGAACCGCAATTTCTGCGATCATCATAAAAATGACAAGATCTAAAATACTCAATTCGCCAATTTCTCTCTTTCCCATTAACCGAAAAATAAACCAAATAAGAAAATATAAAATGATTGTTCTCATGGAGATAATCAAGATGTCCTGCATGTGATGTAAACCCTCCTTCTCCACCATAGCTTGTGTCAAAACCCTTTATTTATGTAGAAAAGAAAGCCTCTGTTTTTATCGTGAGAAACATGTCTATTTTTTCTTCTATGTGAATACATTTTAGTAAAAGACAAGCTTCGGTCAATTGGAGAGGAGACGAATCACATGCAGGAAACGAAACAAATCGGAAAAGGGATTTTATCCGGCTTAATGGCCATTTTTATCGTCATGATTGTCACAAGCTTACTTGTATCGCTCATGCTTACCTTCACAAGTATGCAGGAATCATCGTTTAAATGGATGATTATGATTTTGTCCTTTGTGGCACTTTTATTAGGGGGGATCATTTCTGGAGGAAAGGCAAAGGAGCGCGGCTGGTTCATTGGTGCGATTACTTCGCTAATCTTTTCCCTCACTGTATTTTTGTTTCAATATTTAGGGTTTGGAGAAACCTTTTCACCAGAGCAGTTCATCTATCATGGGGCATTTCTAGGGATTTGTATGCTCGGCGGAATGATTGGCGTCAATCTTCGAGGCAAATAAAAAAAGAGCGGATCTATATCGCTCTTTTTTTTATGGCTATGTATCGGAGGATTAGCCTTTGTCAGCTAATTCTCTAATAGCACGACGATCGAAAGTTAAACGGTTGTTTTCGCTTGTTTTGATGACCACTTTTGATTCATCAATGTAGTCGATTTCACCGTGTAAACCACCGATTGTGACGATTTTATCGCCTTTTGATAAAGATTGCTGCATCTGACGCACAGCTTTTTGTTGCTTTTGCTGTGGACGGATTAATAAGAAGTAAAGCACAGCAAACATGACAACAATCATAATGATTGAACCCATACCACCATCCATTCTATTTCACCCCTTTCTAAAGCATTGTAAAGCCTTTTCGTTTATGCGTTAAAAGTTTTTCGCATTCGGTTCGTTAAAGCCGTAACGCTCAAAAAACTCTTCTTTAAAATCACCTAAACGATCCTCACGGATAGCTTCTCTCACTTGCTCCATTAATTTTAACAGAAAATGAAGATTATGATAAGTTGTTAATCGAATTCCGAACGTTTCATTTGTTTTGATCAAATGTCTAATATAAGCGCGTGTGTAATTTTTACATGTGTAGCAGTCACAATTTTCATCGATTGGTCTGAAATCACGCTCATATTTTGCATTTTTCACAACTAGACGTCCTTCGCTTGTCATCAACGTACCGTTTCTAGCAATTCGTGTTGGCAGCACGCAGTCAAACATATCTACACCGCGAATGGCGCCGTCAATTAAGGAATCTGGTGAGCCGACACCCATTAAGTACCTTGGCTTGTCTGCTGGTAACAATGGCGTTGTGAACTCGAGTACACGGTTCATCACATCTTTTGGTTCCCCAACAGATAAGCCTCCGATGGCGTAGCCTGGGAAATCAAGTGACACGAGATCTTTTGCACTTTGTTTACGAAGCTCTTCGTATTCTCCGCCTTGGATGATTCCAAACAGCCCTTGATCCTCTGGACGCTGATGTGCTTCTAGACAGCGTTCTGCCCATCTGCTTGTCCGCTCTACAGAACGTTTCATGTAATCGTATTCTGCTGGATATGGCGGGCATTCATCAAATGCCATCATAATATCAGAGCCAAGCGCATTTTGAATGTCCATGGCCTTCTCAGGAGAAAGGAACAGCTTATCTCCATTTAAGTGATTACGGAAGTGGACGCCTTCTTCTTCAATTTTTCTAAATTCACTCAAAGAGAAGACTTGGAATCCGCCTGAGTCGGTCAAAATCGCTCGATCCCAGTTCATAAATTTATGCAGGCCGCCTGCTTCTTTCACAATGTCATGACCCGGACGGAGCCATAGGTGGTACGTATTGCTTAAGATGATGCCTGCTTCCATTGCCTTTAGTTCTTCAGGCGCCATCGTTTTGACTGTAGCCAGTGTACCTACCGGCATAAATACAGGTGTGTCAAAGGAGCCGTGCGGTGTATGAACACGTCCTAGTCGTGCACCTGTTTGTTTGCATGATTTAATGAACTCATAACGTATCGGTAATTGCGACAAAAATGAGCCCTCCTGTCTTTGTTGTATGATGTTATTGAATCAGCATGGCATCGCCAAAGCTGAAGAATCGGTATTCCTCTTTTACAGCCTCATTGTACGCTTTTAGGACATGCTCTCGTCCAGCTAATGCGCTGACAAGCATGATTAACGAGGATTTTGGCAGATGGAAATTCGTGATCATGCCATCAATTGCCTTGAATGTGTAGCCGGGGTAAATAAAGATTGACGTCCAGCCGCTTGACGCTTTGAATTCACCGTCATGCGCACTTGCAATGGTTTCTAGCGTTCTCGTTGACGTTGTCCCCACTGAAATAATCCGCCCGCCTTCTTTGCGAACGCGATTAAGCTCTGCCGCTGTTTCTTCATTCATTTCGTAAAATTCCGCGTGCATTTCGTGTTCTTCAATACGATCTGCACTGACCGGACGAAAAGTACCAAGCCCCACGTGCAGTGTAATGAATGCGATGTGCACACCCTTTGCTTTCAGCGCATCCAGCAGCTCGTTTGTAAAGTGAAGACCAGCAGTCGGAGCAGCAGCGGAGCCGACCTCTTTCGAATACACCGTTTGATAGCGTTCACGATCGTCAAGCTGCTCTTTAATATAAGGAGGCAGCGGCATTTCACCAAGGGATTCAAGTACTTCGTAAAAAATACCGGTATACTGAAACTCAACTTTTCTTCCGCCATGTTCTAATTCTTCTGTACATACCGCTTGAAGCCGTCCATCACCAAATGTGATCACTGTTCCTTTTTTCACCCGTTTGGCTGGCTTTACAAGTGTCTCCCATTTGTCGCCTTCCTCTTGTTTTAAGAGAAGAAGTTCAACTTTTGCACCTGTATCCTCTTTCATTCCAAACAACCGTGCCGGCAGAACGCGTGTATTATTTAAAACGAGACAATCACCCGTTTGAAAATAATCGGTAATTTGTGAGAATGTATCGTGTGTCACCTCACCCGTTTGTTTATTTAAGACCATCAGTCTTGATGCATCTCGTTTTTCAAGCGGTACTTGTGCAATCAATCTTTCTGGTAAATCAAAATCAAATAGTTCTAGCTTCATTTCCTTCACCTATTCTGTAGTTAACTAGTTAACGTTATTTCATCCGTCCAAAGATATTCAGTAATATCGTGAGCACGATGCTAATGACAATGCATGTGATCACAGGAAAAAAGAACGTCACATTTCCTTTTTTCACAAAAATATCACCTGGAAGCTTACCAACCAATTGAAAACCTAATCCTGCGGCAAAAAGGACACCACCTAAAATCATCAATATTTTAGGGAATTCAGTCACGAATCGGAACCTCCATTTGAAAATGTTCATACGCTTCTCTTGTGACGACCCGTCCTCTTGGTGTTCTTTGCAGGAAACCAATTTGCAGTAAATACGGTTCGTACACATCTTCAATCGTATGTGATTCTTCTCCAATTGTCGCTGAGATCGTATCAAGCCCAACAGGCCCGCCTCTAAATTTTTCAATCATACTTAAAAGCAGCTTATGGTCGATATGATCAAGACCAAGCTTGTCGACTTGAAGGCGCTCAAGGGCATCTTCTGCAATGTCCTCGGTAATCGCGTGATTCCCAAGCACCTGCGCAAAATCTCTTACTCTTCTGAGTAGACGATTGGCAACCCTCGGCGTACCGCGGGAACGTCTTGCGATCTCTTCGGCTGAGCGAAGATCGATCCCAATCTCGAACAGCTCTGCTGTTCTTGAAACAATGTGAGCCAAATCTCTTTGCTCATAGTATTCCAATCTTGCATGTACTCCAAACCTGTCACGAAGCGGCGCTGTTAAAAGCCCGACACGGGTCGTAGCACCTACAAGTGTAAATGGCGGTAAATCAAGCCGTACAGAGCGCGCTGTATCTCCTTTGCCAATGACGATATCTAAACAAAAATCCTCCATTGCTGGATAAAGCACTTCCTCAATTGAGCGCTGCAAGCGATGAATTTCATCTATAAACAGCACATCACCTGGCTCAAGAGACGTTAAAATCGCCGCCAAATCACCAGGACGTTCAATCGCTGGTCCAGATGTCGTCCGCAGCTGAACATTCATTTCATTGGCAATAATCGAGGCGAGCGTTGTTTTCCCGAGTCCGGGCGGTCCGTATAAAAGGACATGATCGAGTGTTTCCTGCCTCATCCGGGCAGCTTCAATAAACACGCTGAGGTTATCCTTTACTTTTTGCTGACCGATATATTGGCTAAGTGTCTGTGGCCGCAGACTTTGCTCAATGGCTGATTCATGGTTGTCTGCTTCAGTTGAGACGAGCCGTTCATCCATGAGACATCACCCTATTTCAACATTTTTTGTAAAGCTTTTTTCACATATTGATCGGTTGTGAGATTCTTTTCTTCTTTTAACAATGGAAGAACCTTTTTAATTTCGCGATCACCGTATCCGAGAACACTTAAGGCTTCAAGCGCTTCGTCTAATGCCGTTTGCTGCGTTTCGACCTGAATATGGTCCTCGTGATTAAATAGATTGCCAATCATTTCAGGCACAACATCAGCTAGCTTTCCTTTTAGGTCGAGAATGATTTGGCGAGCTGTCTTTTTGCCAACACCAGGGAATTTAATCAGGAACGCTTCATCTTCACGTTCTATCGCTGAAATGACAGCGCCAGGATCTCCTGAAGCAAGAATCGCTAGAGCCCCCTTCGGCCCAATCCCTGTGACATTTAACAGTTTTGTGAACAGCGCTTTTTCTTCTCGTGTTTGAAATCCATATAACGAAAAAGCGTCTTCCTTTATGTAATGATACGTATAAATCGTTTCTTGTTTATTGATTTGATAGATAAACGGGTTTGGGCTATAGACTTGATATCCCACTCCGCCGTTTTCTATGACAACATATTGCGGGCACACATAATCAATGGTCCCTTTTACAAACTCTATCACCGTTTTCACCTCTTTGACTGTTCTTCATTGTAACATAAATCGAGAAGAAAACCGCAATAAAAGTTAACATACGTTCGCTCAATGCATTTTTACGATGACACTACGAAAAACAGCTTGCGGCCTTCACACCAGCAAGCTGTTATACGCTTTAAAACGATATTTCATTTCGGTAAGGCTTCATGACTTCAAGCACATGCTCAAATTCATCCTTTGTTCGAAAAGGAATGCCTTGCTCAAGCTGCTCCTCCACATGACTTTCTAAACGGGACGTATCAATTTGAAAAAAGAGATGAATGGGCTCCGCCCAGCCGTCAGGCCTTCCATGAAACGTAGAAATCACACCGTCCTCTGATAATCCGATATATCCATTTGCTTTACTTAATGGAGAGATATCATCAATTTGCTTTCTAAAAAGCGCAAAATCCTCTTTCTGCTCTACTAGCGTCCAGCCTTTATACTGCGACCAGAATGTGTCTTTGTCTTCTAATGATGCCCGGTGTCTTTCAATACTCACATCTCCGTCTAGATAAACTTTTTCAAGCTGTACGGTGATCGAGTTTGACTGCTTTTGCAAGTGTTCTTTTCCTTCCATATCCGTAGCGAAAAAAAGCACACTTGTCATGATAAGTCCTGTAACGAAACATTTCATCTTCACTTTCACTATTTACACCTCTTTAAAACATGAGATCGATGCATGACATATGTAGTTTGACCCATTTTTCTAAACATTAACCAAATCGATGACATGAATATATGGGAAGAGTCTTTCGTTGTATCCTTCATTCGTAAATGGTATGTTTTATACAATCCATTGCTTTATCGAATGCTCGGTTTTTTCATCATTCGTTTTTCAGCCGCATAAACTGAAACCAAAGAAGGTGAAGTCAATGTCAGAAGTCAAAAGATTAGCCGAATCGATTCAGTATCATGAGGATAAACGTCTTCATAAGCTTGCCTTTAAACCGGCAGAGCTTGAGCTGTGCGGCAAAGGAAGAAGTGCCTATGTCTTTTCATACAAAAAAAACGGCAAGAAAATGGCGTTAAAAGTCTTTTTCCCTTCTTATCAGCATATTGCCCGCAAAGAAGCCGCCATTTATGAAAAACTTTCTGGTTCGTCTTACTACCCTGAGATTTATGAATCTGGGGATCAATATATTTTAATGGAATATATTAAAGGACATACATTCTATGAATGCCTCACAAAGGGGATTCCTATTAAAAAACAAATGATTGAACAAGTCGATGATGCGCTAGAAGAAGCACGCGAGAAAGGATTGAATCCTTCTGATATCCATCTGAGGAATCTGATCTTAACAAAGGAAGGACAGGTCAGGGTCATCGACGTTGCCCGTTTCACACAAACAAAAGCATGCCACCAATGGGATGACTTAAAAGCCGCTTACGCTTATTATCAAAAACCTTTTTTCCCGAAAAAAGCACCGCGTCTATGGCTTGAAGTGATTGCTTATTTATATAAAAAGAACTGGCTGTCCCGCGGCCAGCTTAATAATCGGAATGATTTCTCTGCATAATGAAAGCCGCTCTCACTGAGCGGCTTTCAGCGTGTAGACAAACCCTCGCATTCTTTGTCAGTCCTGCGCGCTAGTGCTCACGAATGTTCAATTCGCTCCGCGCCAGTGCTCGCCCTTCCTAGACTTCAAAGGTTTTCTATCACGCTGAAAAGAAGACAAAGGGCTAAAATAAAGATCATTTTAGCCCTTTGTCAACAATCTGAAAGCCGCTCTCACTGAGCGGCTTTTCTGTGTCAATCTGTTTCAACATGGATGCTATTCACATTTAATAAGTTAATGATTTCATTATTCAGCTTAAACCAATGATTGGCTTCTTCAATTTTCTTATACACATCATAGGTAGCTGGACGTTTTAGCTCGAAATCAAGCACTTCCCCATTGTTCATATGAAATGTTACCTTAAATACTTTCATCATAAGATCACCTTCCACTCTCTCTTGTTAGCTGGCCAAATAGATCGGCTCTTTTCATTCATTCTCTACTCAACTCGTTTCCCCTCCTTCTTTCCTTTCAAACACAAGAAGTTTAAATTTTGTTTAAATTCAAACAATATTTCTATCCCTCTTCTTTGCAAAGAAGTATAGTATTTTAAAAAGGAGGTTTTCTTTATGAAACGGAAAAAGAAACGAACATCTCCTGAAAGACAAACAGTCGTGTTTCATTTAACAGATGCCCTCATTCCGAGTCTGGACATGATAGGGGTTGCATTAAAGGCATTTTTCCACCTCTTAAGAAAAGCCTTATCCGCGATCTGATAAAACCCCGCACAACATGCGTGCGAGGTTCTTTTTTAGGATGAATATATTTGACTTCCTTGGCTGATAAACTCCTTCGCCTTCTTCTCCATCTCTTTTTTTACTTCTTCTGATTGATTGCGAATATCATGGGAAATTTTCATACTGCAAAACTTCGGTCCGCACATTGAGCAAAAATGGGCAGTCTTAGCGCCTTCGGCAGGCAATGTTTCATCATGGAACGCCATCGCTCTTTCTGGGTCAAGTGACAGGTTGAATTGGTCCCGCCATCTAAATTCAAACCTTGCTTTCGATAAAGCATCATCGCGCTTTTGAGCAGCAGGATGTCCTTTTGCTAGATCAGCAGCATGTGCAGCAATTTTATAGGCGATCACACCTTCTCTTACATCTTCTTTGTTCGGCAGCCCTAAATGCTCTTTTGGCGTCACATAGCATAGCATCGCTGTTCCATACCAGCCGATCATAGCTGCGCCGATGGCAGATGTAATATGATCATATCCCGGAGCAATATCTGTTGTAAGAGGTCCTAATGTATAAAATGGTGCCTCTTTGCAAATCTCCATTTGTTTGTCTACATTCTCTTTGATTTTATCCATTGGAACATGCCCAGGTCCTTCAATCATCACCTGAACATCATGTTTCCAAGCGATCTCTGTCAATTCACCTAACGTTTCCAGCTCTGCAAACTGCGCTTCATCATTGGCATCAGCTATTGATCCTGGTCTAAGCCCATCTCCAAGTGAAAAGGCAATATCATACGTTTTCATAATCTCACAAATGTCTTCGAAGTGGGTATAAAGGAAATTTTCTTGATGATGGGCAAGACACCATCTTGCCATAATGGCACCGCCTCTTGAAACAATACCGGTTACCCGATCGACTGTCAGCGGAATATACCTTAATCGCACGCCCGCATGAATCGTGAAGTAGTCTACTCCTTGCTCTGCTTGTTCAATTAACGTGTCTCTGTACACGTCCCACGTCAAATCTTCTGCCACGCCATTCACCTTTTCAAGCGCCTGATAAATGGGAACGGTGCCTACTGGGACTGGGCAATTGCGTATGATCCATTCTCTCGTTGTATGAATGTCCTTTCCTGTAGACAGATCCATCATAGTGTCTGCACCCCATCTGATTGCCCAAGTCATTTTTTCAACTTCTTCATCAATGGATGATGTCACAGCTGAATTGCCAATGTTCGCATTGATTTTGACATGAAAATGCCTTCCGATAATCATCGGTTCACTTTCAGGATGGTTAATATTTGCTGGAATGACGGCTCTTCCGCTGGCTACTTCCTCTCTCACGAACTCAGGACTTAGCCCTTCTCTTAACGCGATGAACTCCATTTCAGGTGTCACAATACCTTTTTTTGCATAATGCATTTGCGTCACACAGGCACCTTGTTTTGCGCGAAGCGGCTCATGATGAAAATCAGTAAGAACATGCTGATGTGACGATTTCTCTTTGGAGCGATATCCGTTATCTTCAGGTTTTACATGACGTCCTTCATAGCTTTCTGTATCCCCTCTTTCTTCGATCCATGCCGCTCTCAGACGATGAAGCCCCTTTGTAACATCGATATGGGCACGCTCATCGGTGTAAGGTCCACTCGTATCGTACACACGAATCGGTTCATTTTGAATGTTTCCTGCCTGCGTCACCGTTTGTGAGAGGGCAATCTCTCTTTTTGGCACTAAAATGTCAGGTCTTGACCCTTTCTCATACACCTTTCGGCTGCCATCAAAGCTTGATAATAACGATTGAGTTGTTAGGGTATTTTTCTTTTCTTTCATTTGCTGTTCTCTCCTTCTCTTCTTGTCACCGGACAGGATGGAATCAGCACCAGCAAAAAAACCAGGCTCTATGAACAGAACCTGGTTTCGTCGTTAGAAATAAACATGAATCTCATTTATAAGACACATGTATCATCTTCAACTTCCCCACGCTGGTACGAGCCAGATCAGGTCCAAAGGGTTAAGAAGCATACACTTCTCTCTCAGCCCAGCCGCGGGCACCCCTAGTCACATTTATTCATTTCCACAACAGTGTAGCATAGAGATGCCATGAAAAAAAGGAGTTTCAGGAAAATAGTTCCTTTTCACTACAAAAGAGATAAAGCCAGCTTGATATACACCTTTATATACATCATCCTCCTCAAACATTTAGATAAAATCTGAAATAATCATTGATCCTTTTCTCCTATTATGTATAATTAATCTAAACGGAGAATTTTTATACAGACTTTTTCAAAGGAAGTTCTAGTCGATTGCAAACATTTCTCACATTTATCGTCATAGGATTCTCAATTGCTCTACCAGTTGGAGCGATCACGGTTGAAATGACAAAACAAGGATTAAAAAACGGCTTCTTTCATGGTTTAACTGTAGGAGCAGGCGGCATGACCATCGATCTCTTACTAATCTTGGCTTTGTATGCTGGATTTGCTCAGTTTTTATCACTGCCATTTGTCCAAATCCCGCTCTGGCTGATCGGAGCTATCTTCTTAATGATGCTCGCATACGATTCCATTAAACATGCGGATCAAGACATCCATTTAGCTGGCGAAAAAGTCAATAAATCTTTCGCAAAAACGTACAGAAACGGCTTGCTTGTCGCGGTGTCTCCTGGAAACCTTGTGTTCTGGGTTTCTGTATTCGGAGCTGTACTGGCAGATGCATATACAAAAACAGATTCATCTGAATTTATGCTGGCATCAGGCGGTATTTTGGCAGGGATTCTCCTTCATGACATCAGTCTTCTCACCCTTGTATCCTTAACAAGAAAAGTGATGAATCGAACGATGATCAAATGGACATCCATTATTGCTGGTATTTTATTACTTGGATTTGGCTGTTATTTCTTTTACGAATTCTATATAGGCATTAAGGTTTATTTTTAAGAAAAGGCTAAAGTTCTTGAGGAACTTTAGCCTTTTTTACTTATCGAGTCATGCCTGTTTGACCTGTTTCAAATTGTGTTCTTCTCATATCTCTAAAGCGTGTGAAAGCTCCCTCGTCTTTAATGACTTGGACAGCTCTTCCATCCGCATAACGAGTCGCTGCTTCTTCCACTTGTGATACGCCCTCTGACGTCAGACGTCCATCTGATTTAATGGCAATATACACATTTTCATCTGTTACCATCACCTGTGAGTCTGCAACGTGGTTCATTTTATTGACGCGATTGGCAATTTTTCTTGAACGCTGCACATTCTCTTGTTTATCGTAGCCAGAGAACGACATTTGGTTATGATAGTTCATATCTCCATGACTGTAGCGTCCGTCACCACCTGCGAGAGGCGTTCGATCATCTGCTTGAGGGCGGGTGCGATAATCAACATTCGTTGTATTCCCACCGTTCATTCCCTCCATGAGTTCAGAAACTGGCCCTTGATGATCTTGGTTATTGTCATCCGCACGGTTATTCGAATGATATCCGACTGGCTGACCTGATTGATTATGACGTGTATCTACACCTGCATTGTCATTTGTACCACATGCCGTTAACCCAATAGGAAGAAGCACTAATGCGATCGTTTTTTGCCATTTTTGTCTCAAATGAAAAACCCCCTGTACAAATTCAATCTCATGAGCGCGAAACAGGCTCTGTTTTAGCATGTACAGTTTGGGGAAAAATCAAGCTGTCAGTTATAAACAAAAAAAGGAACGATTGAGATCGCTCCTTCTGTTATTACTCTTCTTCGTCTTCCTCTGGTCTTGCAAAAACAGATTGACCTGGATATGGCTGCATATAAGGCTGAGCTGGATAAGCCCCCATTTGGCCATAAGGTACAGGATTCGGGTAATGTCCTGGCCATGGCTGATGCTGCTTCATGCCATCATCACATCCGCAGTCTTCCTTGCCATAAGCTTCATTTGAAACATTTGGATAAAAGCCTTGATTCACGTTCGCATTGACATTGGCGTTGGCATTGGCATTTGGATGCATATGGTGGTGCCAGTGATGCCCATCGTTTGCATGATGTTCATAATGTTCTCCGTAATAAGCTGGCGCTTGATACGCAGGATAATACGGCTGCGCTGGGTATGGATATGGCATCATGTGATGGTGATAATATGGCTGGACAGGATAGCAAAGACCTGACCCTGGTAAAATTGGCGATGCTGGCACCATTTGCTGCGGATATGGATACATTGCCGGCATGTAATGACCATGACCATAATAAGGATCATATGCGTCATGGTGATGGTGATGATGTTCCTTATTCTCAGCCATTCCCCCTACCGCTGCGCCTCCTACATTCGGCATTTGCGGGAAATTAGGAAGGTTTGGGTAATTGCTGTGCTCCATATCTTTTCCCTCCTCCTTTTGATGCGGAATATGAATAAACGGATCATACCCCTTTGCCACTTCATCTTTTAAATGACCTTTATTTTCATGGTGGAAATGGTCCTTGTTGTCTTTATGCTCCTTATTCTCATAATGAACATGATCTTTATGATCCTTTTTGTCATGAACATGATCTTTCTTTTCATGAACGTGATCTTTTTTCTCATGATGTTCTTTTTTGGGAGGAGGCGTGAATGGCTGGTAGAGATTGGTCTGATAATAATTCACATCCACTTGTGGAAAAGCTGGCTGCTCGATCTTTGGCACTGGCGGTACATAAGGTACAGGTTCGTTTGGCTTTTCTTTCGGCTTCGTATCTTGCACTTGCACGACATCTTTTGGCTTTTCTTTCACATACGGATGTTCTTTCGGCTTTGGCATTTCTTTTGCTTTCTGATGATCTGTTTTTACAGGAACACCACTAGATGGAATCTTGATCTTCATACCCGGCATGATCAAATCTGGGTTACTGAGCTGTGAATTTAGTTTTTTCAATTCTTGAAAGTCGACTCCGTATTTCTTTGAAATTTTCCAAAGGGAGTCTCCTTTTTGCACAATATGAATTTTCAACGTTTTCCCCTCCTATGCAAAACGTGAACGTAACGGTTATGTCAGAAGTACAATATGTTTCACCATAAATTTATGCCTATTTACAAGCCGATATGATAAAAACTTGTTTTCTGATAGGAGGGGCTGATTCATTATTTAATGGCGAGCATTTTATTCAGTGCAAGTAAAGCGTCTTTTGTCGTGTCTTCATTGACTTGAATCAAACCGACCGGATCACCTTTCTCTATGCTTTCTAGTGACCATAACAAATGAGGGAGATCGATCCGATTCATCGTCAAACATGGACACATATCCGGATTGAGGGATTCGATTTGTTTATCTGGATGCTGATCTATGATACGCTTGACCAAATTCATCTCTGTTCCAATCGCCCACTTGCTTCCTGCTGCTGCTTCCTTGATCGTATCAATAATAAATTTCGTTGAACCGGCAAGATCAGAAGCCGTGACGACTTCATGCGTGCACTCTGGATGGACAAGAATTTGAATGTCACGGTCTCTTTTTCTTGTTTCTTCAATATTCCGCACCGTAAATTTCTCATGGACAGAGCAATGGCCTTTCCATAAAATCATCTTGATGCGGGAAAGAGGCTGATCGGTGATGAGCCTTTCTTCTATTTGATCCCAGACAGCCATTTCTTCAAGTGAAATGCCTAAATCAAAGGCCGTATTACGCCCTAAATGCTGATCAGGGAGAAACAGAATGCGCTCTTTTTGTGTGAGCGCCCACTCCAGCACTTTTTTAGCGTTTGATGATGTCACAGTGGCCCCGCCATGCTTTCCGACAAATGCTTTAATATCAGCTGTTGAGTTGACATACGTAAGTGGAAGAATTGTCTCCCCAAACAGATTAGTCAGCTGCTCCCATGCTCTATCCGTTTGTTTCATGTTTGCCATATCTGCCATTGAACAGCCTGCTCTCATATCTGGCAATAGAACCTTTTGATTCTTGTTTGACAGCATATCTGCCGTTTCAGCCATGAAGTGAACACCGCAGAACACAATGTACTCCGCTTCCTTGTTGTCCGCGGCTATTTGTGCGAGCTGCAATGAATCTCCTGTTGCATCTGCGAATTGGATGACTTCATCCTTTTGATAATGATGCCCCGGTATAAAAAGCTTTGATCCAAAGGCTCGTTTAATGTCTAATACACGCTGCTTCATCTCATCAACAGAGCGGTGTTTATATTCTTCTGGCATCATGGCTGCATGTTGATTCGCGAGTACATTAAGCAGTGACATGAGTGGTTCCCCCTTTATGACTGAATTCCATATTCATACTAAAATCAAATGCTGGGGCAGAATGTGTCAGAAAACCGAGTGAAATAAGGTCGACACCTGTCCCTCTGTAACTTGGCAATGTCTCTAGCGTGATGCCTCCTGAAGCCTCAGTCAGAATTGTCTCCGGCGTCATTTGTTTAAAACGTTTTACTTCGTCCGGAGAGCAGTTGTCAAACATGATGACATCGGCCTTTGCATCTATGGCTTCCTTTAGCTGCGTTTCTGATTCAATTTCCACTTCAATTTTCACCATATGACCGGCATATGCTCTTGCTTTCTCTACTGCTTCACGAATAGAGCCGCATGCGACGATATGATTATCTTTAATCATTACCCCATCTGATAAGCCGAAGCGATGATTCTTTCCCCCACCTGTCTTCACAGCGTATTTCTCTAACATACGCAAGCCGGGCGTCGTTTTTCTCGTATCACAAATCGTAATCGACGGGTCCGCTAATCGCTGCACTGCTTCATGTGTTAAAGTGGCGATACCTGTCATGCGCTGCAAGACATTTAAAATGACCCGTTCTCCTTTTAATAAGTCGCTGACTGGTCCCTTTATTTTCGCCAGCACTGCCCCTGAATGAATCCAATCACCTTCTTTAAAGAACAACTCAGTCTGAATCTGTTCATTCAGCAGGCGGTACCCTATGTCAATGACTTGAGAACCTGCCAATACACCCGATTGTTTTGCGATGATATAGGCTGTTCCTTTCTTTTCTCCAAAAATGCCATCAGCTGATACATCTCCAAAACCAATATCTTCTGTGAAAAAATGAGTCAGCATTTGTTTTAACTGTAAACGTTCCATTTGGCACCGATCCTTTCATTTTTCATCATGTGAATGTGGCCTTTTTCATGGACAATTTGCACACCCCGCCATAATGCATCATTCCGATTTGGATAATCCATTCGATAATGACCACCTCTGCTTTCTGTACGAAGTAATGCAGACTTCACAAGGCAAATCGCTAATGCCCATTGATTGCTTAATTCGATCTGTTCACTTGTGATATCCTTCACATTCATTTGCTGATAAGGGACTTCCTGTAATGTTTGCAGTAAGGTCTTTAGCCCTTTTTCGTCTCTTACAATTGCGGCATATGTCGTCATCCATTGTCTCAACTGATTCTCTGAAATCTCTGGCACGGACCATATTTCTTGAATTGAGAAAGAGGGGATTGTTTTTTTCTGTTTAGGTACTTGTTCAATTCTCCGTGCCGCTTTGTTTCCTAAAACGAGACCTTCCAAGAGAGAATTACTCGCCAATCGGTTCGCTCCGTGTAAGCCTGTACAGGCCGCTTCTCCGATAGCAAAAAGAGATGGAACCGTCGTTTCTCCATATTCATTCACGCAGATTCCGCCCATTAAAAAATGCATACCAGGGGAAACTGGGAGCCTGCCGCTTGCCATATCGACACCTGCACGCTCACACATTGCAGCAATGGCTGGAAAACGAACTGAGAAATGTGGAATTTCGCTGATATTGAGATACAGCTCATGACCTAATTGCTGCTCATGAAAAATAGCTCTAGCAACAATATCTCTAGGCGCTAAATCAGCTTGTGGGTGAACACCTTTCATGATCCTCCTGCCTGTTTCATCTTCTAAATAGGCTCCCTCTCCTCGGACTGCCTCTGAAACGAGACCGACTGCTTTTCCAGCGATCGTCAAGAGGGTGGGATGGAATTGAACAAATTCGAGATCAGCTAATTGTGCTCCGGCTCGATAAGCCATCATCAGTCCGTCTCCTGTTACAGAAGGGTCATTTGTGTTTGTTTCATATAGGGAGCCGCAGCCGCCCGTGGATAAAACAACGGCATCTGCGGTCATGGTATGTACGCGATCTTTCTCATCTTTCCAGACCACTCCTATGCAGGTTCCTTCGTGAACGAGCAGATCAACGACATGGGAATTTTCATATATATGAATATGTGAGCCAAGCTGATTTTTTAAATACTGCACGAGGGTTTTACCTGTTTGGTCTCCTCCTGCATGCAAAATGCGATGAGTCGTATGCGCCCCCTCTTTACCTAATTGCGGCACGCCCGTCTCCGTTTGATCAAATGGACAGCCTTCTTCTACGAGCTGCTCCACCATATGCTTTCCAAGACGTACGATCTCTTGTACCGCCCTTTCATCATTGTGATCACAGCCGGCGGCTAATGTGTCTTGTACATGCTGATGAACAGAATCCTGTGCTGAAAAGGCAGCAGCGATTCCTCCTTGTGCAAGCATGGAATTACTAGAGGAAAATTGTTTTTTTGTCATCATGATGACTTCGCAGCTTGCTGAAATGGTTTTTGCAAAGGAAAGCGCTGCAATGCCTGATCCCACCACAATGATTTTTTTGATTGATGACACCATCGCCCCTCCTGTCATTTACACCTGTCTTGACACATATCATTACACAACACTACAATAAATACAAGAAAAAATTTTCTCATAGGAGATGGATGGATTGGTTTATTTAGATTACGCAGCTTCTACACCTGTTTCGGAGGAGGCACTGCATGTTTTTCATCAGCTAAGTAAAGATTGCTACGGGAATGCAAGCAGTCTACATGATGCAGGCGGAAGAGCAAATGACATACTGACTTACAGCAGACAATCAATCGCTGCCATTCTTGAGGGCGAACCAGAGGGCATCTACTTTACAAGCGGCGGAACGGAATCCAATCTTCTTGCGATTCAATCGATGGCAAATGGTCTGCCAGCAGACAGGCAGCATGTCATCACAACTTCTGTAGAGCATCCTTCTGTTCATCATGCGGTTAAGAGCTTAGAGCGTCTTGGCGCGAAAGTTACGATCATTGAACCGAATCAAGATGGGATCATCACTCAGGACATTCTCAAAGATGCATTATTGCCTGAAACAGGATTAGTATCTATCCAGCATGCTAATTCAGAAACAGGGATTATCCAGCCGCTCGCTGAATTAGCACCCATTTTAAAAGAAAGGCACATTCTTTTTCATACAGATGCCGTGCAAACATTCGGAAAGGTTCGTATGTCCATCAAGGAGCTTGGGGTTGATGCCGTATCCATCTCTAGCCATAAAGTGTATGCACCTAAGGGCGCTGGTGCTGTCTATATGGGCGCTCACGTTCCTTGGAAGCCTTTATATTCAGGTGCAGTTCAGGAAAATGGCTTCCGCCCTGGAACAGTGAACGTTCCATGCATCGGTGCTTTTGCTGCTGCGAGCGAACAATTGATACTTAAGCAAGATGAGCAAAAACAGCAAAATGAGCAGCTTCGTGATTATTTTCTTCAGCAGCTGAAAATGAGACAGCTTCCTGTTCGTACACTTCAGAACAATGGCAATCGCCTTATGCTGCCTCATATTATTGGTTGTTTTTTTGAAGGGTTTGAAGGACAATATGTAATGTTAGCATGTAACCGGCATGGGATTTGTATATCGACTGGAAGCGCATGTGCTTCTGGTTATCATCATCCTTCCCCGGCTGTGAAGGCATTGCACGTATCAGACCGTGATGCTCTTCAATTCATTCGACTATCATTTGGATCGAAGTCATCAAAAGAGGACATCGATCAGCTTTTGCATACATTTGAACAATTGCAAAAGGAGAAGAAAGGAGCATAAGACGTGGAGCAAGAGAGGAAACTCATTGGCGAAGAGAGAAGAAACGCCATTTTAGAGTGGCTAAAAGAGACAGATACACCGCTCACCGGAAGCTTTTTGGCTAAAAAGGCGGCTGTCTCTCGACAAGTCATTGTACAAGATATCTCACTATTGAAAGCAAAAAACGAACCCATTATTGCCACAAGTCAAGGCTATGTGTATATGGCATCTCAGCATGCGCCAGAAAGAGAAATTGAACAAATCATCGCCTGCAAGCATGATCCTGTTCGTACAGAAGAGGAACTGACCTTAATTGTAGACTTTGGGGTGACGGTAAAAGATGTGATTATAGAACACCCTGTTTACGGTGAACTAACGGCCTCGATTCGCGTCAGCACTCGCAAGCAAGTAGCTGATTTCGTTCATCATATTTCTAACACGGGCGCCTCCTACTTGTCAGAACTAACAGACGGTGTGCATTTACATACACTCACTTCTTACAGTCAAAAGCAGCTTGACCAAGCCATCCAAGCGCTCGATGATGCTGGCTTTTTAATTAAAGACTAAAAAAATAGTGTCCTATAAGGGACACTATTTTTCATTCGTTAGTTCATATGTTTGGTAGCTGCCGAGCAATTTGACTTCACAGCCAATCGCTTCTAATTCCTGAATCGCGCCAGGGACAAGGACATCATCCATTTCTTTTTCTATATCTATAATAAATAAATAGTGTCCAAGTCCAGTTTTTGTTGGACGAGATTCAATTTTTGACAAGTTGAGATTTCGCCAAGAAAAGGCAGATAACACGCGGTGCAATGCACCTGATTGGTCATCCTTTGGCAGACTGACGACAATGGTCGTTTTTGGCTTCGATGAGAACCCTGCATTCATTGGGAACGATGCTTTAGGATCTTTATGTAAAATAACAAAGCGTGTATGATTGTGCGGATAATCATGAATGTCTTTTTTTGCAATCGTTAAACCATACGTTTGTGCGGCAATTTCATTCGCAATGGCCCCAGCAGCCTCATCCGGATGCTCACTGATATATTTCGCTGCATAACCTGTTGATTCAACTGGACGATGCGGAATATCTGGGTACTGCTTTTTCAGAAATTGATGACACTGGGCAATCGCGTGCGGATGTGATTGGATCACATCTAATGTCTCCCAGCTTTCCGCTCTTGATGGGTGGACAAGCAAATGCTGCCGAATCGGTGCTGTCATTTCACCAACAATGGACAGCGCTTCTTCATGAATTAAATAATCAATCGTTAAGTTTACAGATCCTTCGAGTGCATTTTCAAGTGGAACGACCGCCAAATCGACTTCGCCTTTTGACACAGCATCCATACATTGCGGAATCGTTGCATAGGCACGCTGCATTGCATCTGCTGGAAAGCAAGAGCATACGGCCAAATGAGTAAATGTTGCCTCTGGTCCAAAATAACCTACAGTTAATTGCTTCATCTGCTATGATCTCTCCTTTTACGCCCCAGAACCTAGAATTTCAACTTTTTCGACAAATTCAAGTTTTCTTAATTGATTCATGACTGTATTGATATCATCTGCCATACCAGCCGTGCTAATGGATAGGGTGACATTCGCTCTTCCTTGCAGCGGAATCGTTTGGTGAATGGATAACACATTACAGCCAGAGTCAGCCACAATTTGCAGCAGTCTTGACAGAGCCCCAGACCGATCCTCAAGGTGGAAAAACAATGTGATGATCTGCTCTTTCACCATCGTATAAAATGGAAAAACAGCATCTCTGTATTTATAAAAAGCACTGCGGCTTAAATCCGCTTGTTGAACAGCATCGGCAACTGAATCCGCTTTTTTGCGATCGAGAAGCTTTTTGACTTCAAGCGTTTTTCGCATCGCATCTGGAAGGACATCCTCTCTTACTAAATAGAACGTTTCTTCTTTCACCTGTTTTCTCCCCTTTTAAAAACGGGAGAGCCCATGGACTGGACCCTCCTTTTGATCAATCAATAAATTCAAATTCAAATTCAAGCAGACGAATGATGTCGCCGTCTTGTGCACCACGCTCACGCAAGGCATCATCGACACCCATTCCGCGCAATTGTCTAGAGAATCGTTTCACGGACTCATCTCTTGAGAAATCTGTCATCTTAAACAGTCGCTCAAGTGCTTTACCCGTTATGACAAATGTACCGTCAGGATCTCTTGTGATCTCGAATGGTGCATCTCCCTCATCAAACCTGTACATTACGCGGTTATCAGACAGTTCCTCTTCATTATAAAGCGGGAATTCCGGTGTTGTTTCAAGCTGATTGGCGATTTCAAATAAAAGCTCACGAAGCCCTTCTCTTGTGATCGCACTAATTGGGAACACTTTATAGTCATCCGTTAATTTTTCTTTAAATGCCGCTAGATTGTCAGCTGCATCTGGCATGTCCATTTTGTTCGCTACAATGATTTGTGGACGCTCAGTCAATCTCATATTGTATTGCTCAAGCTCTTCATTAATCGTCACATAATCTTCGTACGGGTCACGTCCTTCAAGTGCTGACATATCAATGACATGGACAATGACGCGTGTCCGCTCAATGTGGCGTAAAAATTGATGACCTAAGCCAACACCTTCGTGCGCGCCTTCGATCAGTCCTGGCAGATCCGCCATGACGAAGCTTCGGTTATCATCTGTTTCGACAACTCCTAGGTTCGGCACAAGCGTTGTGAAATGATAATCTGCAATTTTCGGTTTCGCAGAAGAGACAATTGAAAGCAGTGTCGACTTCCCGACACTTGGGAAACCAACAAGTCCAACATCTGCAAGTACTTTTAATTCTAAGATGACGTCACGTTCTTTACCTGGCTCGCCATTTTCAGAAAGCTGTGGTGCAGGGTTTGCCGGTGTTGCGAAACGTGAATTTCCACGTCCGCCTCGTCCGCCTTTTGCAATGACTGCCCGCTGTCCATGCTCTGTTAAGTCTGCGAGTACTTGTTCTGTCTCTGCATCCGTCACAACCGTACCGGGCGGAACTTTGACAACCATTTCTTCCGCATTTCGGCCGTGCTGGTTTTTACTCATTCCGTGCTCGCCGCGATCCGCCTTAAAATGGCGCTTATAACGAAAGTCCATCAATGTTCTGAGTCCTTCGTCTACTTCAAATACAACATCTGCACCATTTCCACCATCGCCGCCAGCCGGTCCGCCTTTTGGCACATATTTTTCACGACGAAACGCCACCATACCGTTTCCGCCGTCACCGCCTTTAACATACACTTTAACCTGATCTACAAACATAACTTCCTCCGTTTCTCTGCATCACATATCTCATTCTTGCCTCAAACAAAGCTCGATCATGGACTCATGACTTGTCACATGAAATTGAACTACACTCATACATGGATAGTTTGCGTCATGAAACGCATTTAACGCATCCAAACTTGTTAATTTTCCTTTGAAATCAAAATATAAGATCACATCATTCTCTTCATGATCTGTTTGGAACGTGACCGTTAAATGATTTTCAGTTTTTTGGCAAACTGATTGATCGAATATCGAAAACAACTCCTGTGATACCGTTAGCAGCTGCGATTCATATGCTGATAAGTCTCGGGTTTCACCAAGCACTTCGTATTCTAAGGTGATAAAATGCGACTCCCAATTAAATGTTAGAAAGTAATAGGCCAATTGGGGAATTTTTAAATTTGAGAGTTTGGATTCATGCTGTGCTTCAATGACCATTTCTTCTATAATTTCAAACACACGGTCATATTTTTCTAATGTCAAGTTGCCCTTGATCAGCTGCAATTTATTCATCCAGTCATGTCTTGAACGACTGAGCAGATAGATCAATTCATTTGTTAATGCAACGTGAGTTAATTTTTCGTTTTGTTTACTTGATATCTCTTCCATTATCGCACTCCCAATCGTTTGGTCTCTCTTTTAGGAGTCTTATCATCAATATGTCTCCCTGAATTATAACAGAGAAGACAGCATAGAAAAACACTAGTTATGTGAGGAAAGGTTGTTTTTTCTGATCTATAGGAGAAAATGAGGCAAAGTCAGCAAACGTTCTTTGATATTGATGGAGTGCATCTCTTTTTCATCTTCGATACTACTTGTAAAAAGTGAAAAAAACTCCAGTCAATGACCGGAGTTTTTAGCAATTATTGTGCCGCAGGATATACGCTCACTTTTTTACGGTCACGACCGAAACGTTCGAATTTAACTGTTCCGTCGATTTTAGCGAAAAGAGTGTCGTCGCCTCCGCGTCCAACGTTTTCACCTGGATAGATTTTCGTTCCACGTTGACGATAAAGGATAGAACCACCAGTTACGAATTGACCATCAGCACGTTTAGCGCCTAAACGTTTAGACTCAGAGTCACGTCCGTTCTTTGTAGAACCTACCCCTTTTTTAGATGCGAAAAATTGAAGATCTAATCTAAGCATGAAGTTCACCTCCTATTTTTTTGTAGATATTCTCACATAATCGTGATAATCTCGTTCGATTGTTTCTAAGGAAACGACCATACCTTCTAAAAGCAGCTGGGCTTTTTCAAAGGATACTGGATCTGTATCAGCCGGCAATTCAAAAGAGAAATAGCCGCCTTCCTCGCCAATATCAAGCAGAGGGTCCAATCCTGTCAGTGCAATAATTGAATTGACTGAGCCGAAAACAACAGCAGATACTCCTGCACAAACGAGATCCTGACCTTTTTCAGCAAACTCGGCATGTCCAGTCATCTGAAAAGACGTAATGCTTTCATCTGCTGCCGACCGAGTAATGGTTGCTTTGATCATATCACTCACACGCCTTAAGCGTTGATTTTTTCGATAACAACTTTAGTGTAAGGTTGACGATGACCTTGTTTCTTGTGGTTGTTTTTCTTCGGTTTGTACTTGAACACAGTAATTTTCTTACCGCGACCTTGTTTTTCAACTTTAGCCGTTACTGTTGCTCCAGCAACTGAAGGGTTACCCACTTTGACAGTGTCTCCGCCGACAAACAATACGTTTTCAAAAGTTACTGTTTCACCTGCTTCAGCAGCTAGTTTTTCAACATAAACAGTTTGACCTTCTTCAACTTTTACTTGTTTACCACCAGTTTCGATAATTGCGTACATCTCTGCACCTCCTAATAAACTCAGACTCGCCGAATACAGGGGGCCTTAGGCTCTTTACACCTGCTTCGCGCGGTTGTAGCACGGGTGCTACATATCCATAACATTAAAAAATATATCAAATTAGACGCAGAATGTCAACGTATTTTCATCACTAGTACGGCAAAAGAAGCTCTTCCATGGAGGAGGTGGTTCTTCGATCTGAAAAATACGCATGAAGCAGTTCATTTTCGTCAAGCTGGCTCATTTTCACGCCATCTCTTTCAATAATAATCGGATGCTTACAGCCTCTTTGGAATCGCGCCATGACTTCATATACTTTTTCCTCAGCGCTCGCTCTCAGCGGAATCAGCTTTTCTACCTTTTGCTCTTTTTTACCGTAATAACGTTCTAGTAAAAAACGAACCCTGACATAATGCCGCTGCCGGTACTCCATCACGAGTGAATAGGCTAAAAAGGTGAGCAGCACCCAGCCGTTGAATTGAAGCGGCGCAAACAAAAGTAATCCGCCTGTCAACAGACTAAAAAAGACAAGGGAGCCTTTTATGGCAAGGGCATGTGCACGTTGGAAAGGGTAATATGCTGATAAGAGCAAAAAGAATAATTTCCCGCCATCTAGCGGCCAAATCGGCAAAAGATTCACAAGGAAAATCGCCATATTATAAAAAGTGAACATCGTAAAAATGTCGTGTGAAATAAGAGAAGCTTCCATGAAAAACCACGCCATTAGCTGGAGCGGTACATGCTGGAGCGGCCCGCATAAAATGACCGCCAGCTCTTCCTTTAGCGGGCGGTTCCCATGCTCTTCTACTTCTACCGCTCCGCCAAACGGGAGTAGAAAAATCCGCCGAATGCGCCAATGATAATAGCAAGCAGCCGCTGCATGTCCAAGCTCATGGACAAAGACGATAATGAGCAGACAAAGCAGCGGCTTGATTTGACCAGAGAGGATCGCAAACGCCATCACAATCCACAGCAGCGGATGAAAGTGAATTTTCGTCAGCATGACCAGCCATCTATTCAAAGGTCATCACCTGAATAGGATCGATAAACTGTTCATTTTGCTTAATGGCAAAGTAATATGTGCCCTTTCCTTGATCATCAAGTGAGATCTGGCCAATTTTCTCACCCTTATCGACAAAATCGTATAAGGCCACATTGGCTTCCTTTAATTGACCGTACCAGCTATAGCTGTTATCCGCATGCTGCACGACCACTGTCAGCCCTGTGTCACTTTTCTTTTTCACTTCTACTACATAGCCTTCCTTCATACTGTCAATCGCTTCAGCCGATGTTTCGATTTTGACACCTGCTCCATTTTGCGTAAAGGATTCCTGTACTTTTCCAGAAGCAGGTACGGCCAGTTCTTGGTTCGCTTGTACATCTTTTTGGTCTTCCTTTTTGTCTGTTAAAAAGGCAAGGGGGTTTCCAACTGTTTTCTCAAACCAGCGATTGGCAGCAGCAAATTGAAAATCTTGCTCAAAGGTCTGCGTAATGATCGGCTTCAGCTGCTGAAACGGCCCTGCCTGACCTTTAAATGAAATGGCTGCAATCAACACAAGAGACGCAGATAATAAACATTTCAGCACAAAGGCATTGGGGTTAAATAGCGGATGCTGATATTTCTTCGGCTGATGAGACGACGATTCAAAGGAAGACGACCCTGAATGCTTTTCTTCCTCTGTCAGCATGACCCATGGAGGGATATCCTCTTTTTTCTTAAAAGTCGTCTTCTTAGATGGAGCAGCTGACTGCTTCGTTTTGCGGCGCTGCGCGATTTTCTTTCGGTACTCGTCCACTCTTTTCATGAGATCACCCTTTACATACAAACAGTTTGTACATTTTATGTGGCGACCTCATCTGATATGCAACAAAAAGACCGATTCTGATCGAATCGGTCTCATCTTACCTGAATGCTTATTAAGCTCTTACACCAAAAAATGCTTTCAGCTTCGCAAACATTCCTTTGTTTTCATCTTCAAATGATTGAAGTGGAACAGATTCGCCTAGTACGCGGCGGGCGATATTACGATACGCAATCGAGACTTTATTTTTAGCATCCATGACAATCGGTTCACCATTGTTTGAAGCCTTAATCACGTCATCATCATCAGCGACAATGCCAAGAAGATCAATCGATAAGTGATGGACAACTTCATCCACATCCATTGAATCGCCACTTTTCGCCATGTGTGTACGAATACGGTTGACAATCAAACGAGGTGGTTCGATATCTTCTTGTTCTAACAAGCCGATGATACGGTCGGCATCTCTTACAGCTGAGATCTCAGGCGTCGTCACGACAATTGCCTTATCTGCACCAGATACAGCATTTTTAAAGCCTTGCTCAATTCCAGCAGGGCAATCAATGACGACATAGTCAAAGTCTTGTTTCAATGATTGAATTAATTCTTTGATCTGCTCCGGCTCTACAGCCGTTTTATCGCTTGTTTGAGCAGCGGGTAAAAGATACAAAAGATCCTCGAAACGCTTATCTTTTACAAGCGCTTGGTGAATTTTACATCTTCCTTCTACTACATCGACTAGATCATAAATAATGCGGTTCTCAAGCCCCATCACGACATCTAAATTCCGAAGGCCAATATCGGTATCAACTAGACACACCTTTTTCCCTTGAATTGCTAGTGCTGTGCCTAAGTTTGCAGATGTTGTTGTTTTGCCAACGCCGCCTTTTCCTGAGGTAATCACAATAGCCTCGCCCAATTTCACATTCCTCCCTCAAGCCTTGTCAGATTAGGTCTTATATGAGCCAATTGCTGCAGGCGTTCAATGATCATGTTGCCATCTATATCTAAATAAGCACATTCCATTTCATTTCCATCTTCTTTTTGATCTGGTGCACGGTTAAACACTTGTGCGATACGAAGCTGTGTTGGAATCATACGAGATGCCGCAATGACAGCTTGTTTATTCCCATTACATCCAGCATGTGCCACGCCTTTTAAAGCACCGAGCACAAAAATATTTCCCCCTGCACGAATCGTTCCGCCAGGATTGACATCTCCTATTAATAAAAGATCTCCTTCGACATACAGCACCTGTCCAGAGCGCACAATTTTCGCTACAGAGGTAATGTCAGCCTCTGCTTTTAATCGTCTCGCCTCTTCAGTTGACATGACGTCACTTTCAATAGAGTGAATGACGAGATGTTCATTTTCAGAGACTGCTTCAGTCAAACGCATTTCCTGATCCTCTGTTAAATACCGAAAACCAAGCTTAATATGCACATTAACCTTATGACCTTCTCTTCCATCTGTATATTGCTCAAGTAAAAGAACCTCTCGCAAGCCAGAAAGAAGGTCATCAAACGAACAGTCATCATTTAACTGTAATGTTAATCCGTTTTTTGTACCTTTTATTGTCACATATTGCTGTTTTTGAGTTTTCAAGATGCTCACCTCAACAACATACTCATTTCGCCGTATTTGGACAAACTCCTGCTTTTATTCGTCGATCAGTCCTTGTTTCATGTTGATGAAAAAGAGCCTAAGCGGCACAACAAGTATGAGAGACGCAGCAGTATTTAAAAGAATCGTTGGAATAAAGCGTTCGATGACATACGTATTAAACGGCATAATCCCTGGTTGAATTGTCGCTTGAACGCCGTACACATAAAACTCCATCACGGAAACAGCAATAATCGACAGAAAGACGACCACTAACATATTCGTTTGCAAAACTTTAAAGGCTTTCGCTAGCAAATAGCAGAGCGCTCCAAAGCCAAACATATGAACACCAAGTATGCCTGTATACGAAATATCATATAAAAGTCCAAAGATAAAACCGAAAATCACACCATATTTTTGATTCACAAACGCCGTCATAAATACAAGTGCGAGTAAGATGAAATGAGGAGCTAAAATTTGATTGTCTGAAACAAATGGGAGCTTCACTAGATCGACAAAAATACTGTCAAATACGAAGATAAACAACATGACGAAAGCAAGAAGGACACGTCTCACGAGCCTTCCTCCTTCGTCAATTCAGATGCATCTGCCGTACTTGAGCTGCGATTCACCACAATCACACGGTCTAAATTGTTAAGTTCAGCCGCTGGTTCTACATAAATGATTTTTGTCAGGCCGTAATGATCTGGCTCGATTTCACTCACCTTACCAATCGTCAAGCCTTGAGGGAATACGCCCCCTGCTCCAGATGTTTCAACAAGATCTCCTTTTTTGACATCTCCATCTGCATCAGATTTCAGAATATTCATTGTCAGCATTTTTTTCTTACTGTCATAGCCGTTAATAATTCCGTTGAGTTCTTCTTTGCCCTTTTTCGCAAAAATTTTCGTTGAAATTCTATTATTTTGGTCAGTAGAGCTTAGCAACCTTACAGTCGAAGTAAAATTGTTGAGCTTATCACTTTCAATTTTCCCAATTAACGCACCACTCTCATTTGTGACCGCCATATCTTTGTCAACGCCTTGTTTTTTCCCTTTATCAATCATGATAAAGCTATCCCAAAGGGACGGGTTTCTCGCGATAACCGTTGATAGAATTGGCGTATAATCACGAATAGAGTTCACATAACCGAGCTGCTTGCGTAGCTTTTTGTTTTCATCTTCTAGTTCTTGTAGTTTCGCCTCATATTGGGTTTGTCCATCAAGTTTTTTTCGAAGACGTTCGTTTTCATCGTATGTGTTCTTTAAATCTTGTACATTCCCATAAATACCGGCAATAAATTGTGATGGTTTATGAAAGACACCTTGAAAAAAGCCTGTCGTATCCCCCACTAATTTTTCCGGCCATGAAGCACCTCTGCCGCTTTTCACTGAAAAACCAATCATGGCCACCAGTACGATGACACAGACAAGGAGCAACATTAATCTTTTATTCATAAAAAACTGCGGCATGTCTTACACCTCTTTATTTACGCCCGATTATCGATTATCTTTTGATTTTCCTTTGAACAAATGAATATGCTCTAGTGCTTTTCCTGTCCCGATCGCCACACAGTCAAGCGGATCTTCAGCAATAATGACTGGCATCTTCGTTTCATCACTAATGACTTTGTCAAGATTACGAAGCAATGCACCGCCGCCAGTTAAGACGATTCCACGGTCCATAATATCTGCTGCCAGCTCAGGCGGAGTTTTTTCAAGTGTCATTTTCACCGCATCAACAATTGTTTCCACTGTATCACGAAGCGCTTTTGCAATCTCATCTGCTGTAATCGAGATTGTTTTTGGCAGACCAGTTAAAAGGTCACGGCCCCGAATATCCATTTCATCATGCACATCAGGCTGCGCAGAACCAATTTCCATTTTAATAGCTTCTGACGTACGATCACCGATCATCAGGTTATACGTTTTACGGATGTAGCTGCTGATCGCATCATCCATTTCATCTCCTGCCACGCGGATTGATTGTGATGTCACAATACCGCCAAGAGAAATAATGGCTACCTCTGTTGTACCGCCGCCAATGTCAACAACCATACTTCCTGTTGGCTCCCATACAGGCAGGTTAGCACCGATCGCCGCAGCAAATGGCTCTTCAATCGGGTATGCGTCACGTGCACCAGCTTGTCTTGTTGCATCAATAACTGCACGCTCTTCTACAGCTGTAATACCAGATGGTACACATACCATCACGTAAGGTTTACGAGCAAAAAGCCCTTTGCCTTTTAATGCTTGATTAATGTAATATTTCATCATTGTTGCTGTCGTCTCGTAATCTGCAATGACTCCGTCTTTCATTGGGCGAAGTGCCACAATATTACCAGGTGTACGGCCAATCATGTTTCTCGCGTCATTTCCAACCGCCACTATAGACTTCGTATCAGTTTCCAAAGCTACGACCGAAGGTTCTCTTACAACAATGCCTTTTCCTTTAATAAAAACAAGCGTGTTCGCTGTTCCAAGATCTATTCCAAGGTCTTTTGTACCAATTCCAAACATATGTATGTATCTTCCTTTCTTAAACCAAAATTCCCTTTAGGGAAAAACTCATAAACTCTATTATATCGTAAAACATTGAAAAAAAAAGTGTTACAAATACCCTTTTTCCTTCAAACTCACAAATTTTTGATCACCTATGACCAGATGATCAAGCAGCTGTATTCCAATCAGCTTTCCACATTCAAAAAGTCGCTGTGTAACTTCAATATCTTCCCTGCTGGGCGTCGGATCTCCAGATGGATGGTTGTGCACACATATAAATGAAGCGGCCGATCGTTTAAAGGCTTCTTTGAAAATTTCACGCGGGTGAACGATCGATGAATTCAGGCTTCCAATAAACACGGTATGTTTATGAAGAACTTGATTTTTTGTATTGAGATAAAGACAAACGAAATTTTCCTGTGTCAAAAATCTCATATCTTCCATCACAAAGTTCGCTCCGTCTTCTGGTGTGCGGATCACATAGCGGTTATCCGTCGTTTGATGGTGTAATCTAGTGCCGAGTTCTAAAGCAGCTAAAAGAGAAATCGCCTTCGCCTTTCCAACTCCTCTAATCTTCGACATTTCTTCAATTGAGGCTTCTTTTACAGAGCGAAGACCGCCAAATGTTTGCAGAAGTCTTGCAGAAATTTGGAGAACTGATTCTTTTTTCGTGCCTGTTCTTAGAAGGATCGCAACAAGTTCATGATTTGACAAACTGCTGGGCCCGTATTTGATAAATCGTTCTCTCGGTTTTTCATCATGAGGGAGATGCTTTAGCAGCATAGGGAAATCGTTCAGGGTGACCACTCCTTTTAGAATTCCTTCCTGTCTTCAAAAAGGGGTGATTCCAAAGGTTTCAAGCACTCTGACTATTTTCGCAATAGGTAGACCGACAACGGAAAAATAATCACCATCTATTTTTTGAACAAACAGTGCGCCTTTCCCTTGAATGCCATAGCTTCCCGCTTTATCAAGGGGTTCGCCCGTATCGATATAGCGGTTTATTTCATTTTGAGTCAGCGTCCAAAATGTCACTTCTGTCTGTTCATAAAATGTTTCTTTTCTATTCTCTGACTGAACCGTGACACCCGTCAAGACTTGATGTGTCTTTCCTGATAATAATTGAAGCATAAAAGCCGCTTCTTTCTTATCTTTTGGTTTCCCAAGACACTTGCCGTCAATTGCAACAATTGTATCTGCACCAATGACCACAGCTTTGGGATTTAATCTTTGAATATCATTTGCTTTTTGTTCTGCCAACCATTGGACGTTCTCAGCAGGGGAAAGGTTTCGATTTATTTCTTCTTTTAAATGACTTGCTTGAATGTCATAAGAAAACCCTGCTAGATCAAGCAATTCTTTTCTTCTAGGTGATTGCGATGCGAGAATCAATTGGTTCATGTTTGTTCATCCTTTCAGGGTTTAGCCTAAGAAGTAAGATACCCATTCATCCTAGCAAATGTACATCTTACCGACAATTTACGAAAATTCATTTTTCATGTACCTTCATCATTATGTTGGATGCAAAAGAAAAAAACTAGTCATTTTTTGACTAGTTTCGTTTCTTAAAAAATGATTTTACGTATTTAATTGATCAAGCAATGCCTGCTGAGATTTCCATCCATTTTCAGCAGTTGGGTCATTTAAGAGCTGCACAGCTTTTAGCAAACTGCTTTTAGCCGGTGCATCCTCTGTTTTGGCACTTTCAAGCTCAGAAATTAGCTGCGTGACTTCCTTTTGATCCACTTCATCGCCTGCAATCACTTTGGATGATAATACAGATGCCTTTTCTATTAAACTAGTCAGCTCATCCGGCACTTGAAATGAGAGCTCCTTTCCTCCCCACGCCTCAAAGTGCTGATCAATCAATTTCTTCCCTACAGCGCTTGTCATCCCCTGCTCTGTCGCAAGCCCGGCAATGACATAATATCCATCATCCATGGAAACCTTTTTCCCAGCATATCCTGCATCTTTTAAACTGCCAACTAAGTCATCTGCTCCTTTTTCAGAAGAGAATTTCCCAGCCTGTACAACAAAGGTTGATAAACTGCCAGAGGCACTTTTTTCATCTTTGTTCTCTTTTGATTCATCTGTAGTACCTGCATTCGGCGCATCCCCGCCAGCTTTCATCGATGATTGATTTGCAGAACCAGATGCCGAGACACTGATATCTCCACCTGAAGGATTTGATGTACCATCTTGACTTAAACTAAGCGCAAACACCCCAAGGCCTGTCCCAAGAACGACCGCAAACACAATCGTTGTCATCACTCTCTTGAAGGGACCACGATTTTTACCGAACTTCTGATCAAAGGAGCTTTTTTTCTTTTGATAAGGTGTGACGACTTTTGGATCAGAATGATAAATATGATCAGCAGCATCATCCCACTGGAAATCCTCTTCTTTCGGTTTAGACGAATCTTCCTGAGAAGCCGCTGTCTCCTGTTCCGAATGTCTCTTTTCCTCCCAATTCGAAAACGTCACTTGATCCTCTTGCTGTTTTGGCGGCTGATGATCATCTTCATGCACCATTTCTTCCTTGCCATTAATATTGACCTTTAGCCCTTGTTTTTTTGCCTGCCTTTTTTTCACTGTCATTCCCCGCTTTCTGACATGTTTGTAAGAAAGACCTTTCTGTCCAATGAATCAGTGCGAATTTAACCCGTCCTTCTTTCTGTTTCACACTTTACCATAGCAGTAAAAAAAAAGAACAAGACTTTTGTCGGCAGGGCAAAAAAGTGTTCGCCAATTTTTTCACCCCTTCGACTATCCAAATAGAAACAAGACAGGAGCACCACAGAGATACAGCAAAAAAGAAATAGCGATCGAAGGAACAAAAGGGAATGGCTCGTTTACTCGAAAGGAAAAGACCTTTGCATAAACCATTCCAGCGATACATGAGAGAAAAAGCATGAGAAGGAACGGCTTGAAGCCAAAGCAAAACGCAAGCACACTGAACAGCTTCATATCAGCTCCGCCCAGACTATTCGGCTTAAAATAATCTAAACTAGAAAACAAAAGAATGCAAAAAATCAGAGAAGCCGCCCCTTCCCACCAGATCAGAAGCGGTTCCAGCGTGCGGTATATGACGAAAAGAGGGAAAAAGAAGAGAAACAGCTCGTTCGGCACCCTCATATAGAGAAGATCACTCACGACAGCAATCACGAATAAACTACAAAGAATCACAAGGAAAAGACTTTCAAACGAAACACCAGCGATCCTATAAATGAACAAAAAAAGACCGCCTGACAGCATTTCAATCGTTGGATAGAGCCAAGATAGCCGAATGCCGCAATGTTTACAAGACCCCTTCCATACAGCATAAGAAACGAGCGGGATCATCTCATGCAGGGATAGCGGCTGTTTACAGGCTGTGCAGTGAGATCGAGGAAGAAGAATAGACCGCTTAAGTGGCAGCCTTTCACCAACTAGATGAAAGAACGACCCCATGGTGATGCCTGCAAGAAACACAAAAATGCCAATCATATATCGCGGCTCCTTCCGGAAATAGAATATCCCGGATTGTACCATAGCGATTCACCTTGAACACCTAATGAAAATGTGATTTCCCCTCTCATTTACATTTCAAAAGAAAAAAAGACGCACATTACATACAACCAATTGCGTCTTTTGATTACCTTAAAATACGATTTCGGATATCTGAGAAAAAAGTGTTACAAATACCCTCCCCTTTTTCCTTCAAACTCACAAATTTTTGATCAAATATTACAAGTTAATAAAGCAAATATCCTAACAAGAAAGAGCACAAGATAGAAGTTTATCACTCCTTTATAAAATTCCCCTATAAATACACGTGTAGACAAACTCTCGCATTCGTTGTCTGTCCTGCGCGCTGATGCTCACGAATGTTCAATGCGCTCCGCAAAAGTAGATTTTCTTCCTAGACTTCAATGGTTTTCTATCACACTGAAAAGAAGACAAAAAATAAAGATCATTTTAGCCTTTGTCAACAATCTGAATGTTGAATAAGCAATTATTTTACGTCCGTTTTTTAAAGAAGAGTGTTAAAAATAACACAACATATTATCTCAATTATATAATATTTAAATAGAGGAAATAACAAGCCCCTACTATAAGTATTGAATATGGACTTATGTTCTAGTTAAAAAGAAATAAAATTCGTTTGAAGAGATGTTTATTTAAATATAAGGGGATGAATATGTCCCTGATAGACGTTATATAATTGGCTTTTTTATACAGGTGGATATAATTAATTATTTAATAGTGACTAGAACCTTTTTTCTTTATTTCTATCCTTATCATTACCTTGATTGTCTTCATTTTGCTCTTCATGAAATTCAATACTGGTGTTTCCAGTAATATTGTCAAAGGGAGTATAGTGAACACCTATGCTTTTACCTAAAATAATTCGTTTAAAAAGGATTATAACTATTAAAACAACTACTAATAACATAAAAGAAAGAAGTACTCCACTGATAATAAACATGCTATCCTTCCTTTCAGATGAACCTTGCAGGAAAGCCTTTTAAAAATTAAATTATGTGATACATTTTTTATTTATTGTACCATATAATTACATTAAACCTAAAATAAACTATGATGTTTAAAGGCTTCTTTAAACATTTTGCGTGGGTGGACAATCGATGAAGAACTTGATTTTTTGTATTGAGATAAAGACAAACAAAGTATTCATGTGTAAGAAATCTCACCTCTTCCATCACAACACAATTACGCCTCGCCCTCTTGTATACGAATGACATATTGACCGCCAAATAATTGCAGAAGTCTTGCGAATAATTGAAGAACAAATTTTTTGTGCAATTTCTTAAAAGGATCGCGACAAGTTCATGGTTTGACAAACTACTTGGACCATATTTGAAAAATCGTTCTCGAGGCTTTTCATTATGAAGAAAATGCTTGAGCAACATGGATAAACGGCCCATGCCGCTCACTCCATTTAGAATTCCTTCCCGTCATCAGCGAATTACCTTGAGTGCCTAGTAAACTCAATCTTTTACATTTCAAAAGAAAAAAGACGCACATTGCCTAAAAGCAATTGCGTCTTTTGACTACCTTAAAATACGATTTCGTAAATCTGAAATAAAATAAAGAGAGCCTGTCACAAGGATCACCGCTGAAGGATCATCACTTTTTTTCTGAATGAACTCAAGCACTGTTTGAGGGTCATCGTCATACGATTTTGCCTCTAACTGACTGCATGCATAAAGCTTTTCCGCTGATTCAGCTCTTGGAAAATCAAATGAAACAAAATGGATAGAGGAACTAATGGCTTCAAGTTTTTGAATCATTTGCTTGTACGGCTTATCTTTTAAAGCACTAAAACAAACATGCACTTGTTTACTAGAAAAATGAGCTTGTACCGTTTCAATTAAACGGTCGATCCCTTCTTCATTATGAGCGCCGTCTAAATAAACTGGTGGATGGTCTTTGACTTTTTCAAATCTTCCAGCCCAAACTGCATGCCGAATACCTTCATATACCTGCTCTTCTGTCACGCTAATATAGCCTTCTTGTTCCAGCCATTCAATGAGTAGAACAGCAAGGGAAGCATTTTGCTGTTGATGCGTTCCGATTAACCCTGTTTCAAGCTGCGGATACTGCCTTTTTGATGTGCTTAACGTAAATCGTTCTCCTGTTTCTGTTGGCTGCTGATGACTGAAGGTACAAGTATCCTGTAATGAAATGCATTCCGTCTTCTTTTCTTTTGCGATATTTTGAATGACCGCAAGTGCTTCCGGTTGATGAACTGCGGTGATCATCGGAATACCCTCTTTGATAATGCCCGCTTTTTCAGATGCAATTTGTTCAAGTGTATCACCTAGAATCGCCATATGATCATGACCAATCGATGTAATCGCTGTTAAGATAGGTACGGCAACATTTGTTGAATCAAGTCTTCCGCCAAGCCCTGTCTCTAATAGGACAAAGTCTACTTGCTGCACATCGGCAAAAT
This sequence comes from Bacillus sp. FSL W8-0920, assembly GCF_038593215.1. Classification (NCBI taxonomy): domain Bacteria; kingdom Bacillati; phylum Bacillota; class Bacilli; order Caryophanales; family Bacillaceae; genus Bacillus; species Bacillus sp. FSL W8-0920. The sequence continues at coordinate 2,506,952 of NZ_CP151974.1, forward strand.
AAGCAAATGCACATGCGGTAATGATTTCAAACTCTGTTGCTGCGCCAAGCTCTGTTTGATCTAACTCATCAACAAAAGGCTTGATTTTATTCACCAAACTCAGCCATTCTTCATCCTGTATAGGTGCTCCGTTCACGCTGATTCGTTCATTGAACGTTAAAATAAACGGGGAGGTGAAGGTGCCGACTGAATAGCCTGCTGCCTGTAAAACGGAACGAGTAAACGCAATCGTTGAACCTTTTCCATTTGTACCTGCAACATGTACCGCTTTTATGCGTTGTTCCGGATGGCTTAGTTTGTTCATCAGCCACTTCATTCTTTCAAGACCCGGTTTTACACCAAAGGCCAGTCTACTGTGAATCCACTCAATGGCTTCATGATAGGTTGTAAACAATGTCATCTCTCATTTCATCCGAAATTTTCAAAAAAGACGACTCCATTTTGTTAGGAGCCGTCTTTTCAACCTTATGCTTTCAGCTCTTCAATACGCTTTTGAACAGCTTCGCGTTTTGCGACATAGTCACGTTCTTTCGCACGCTCTTCTTCTACGACACTTTCAGGCGCTTTTTTCATAAAGCCTTCGTTGCCAAGCTTTTTCTGGACGCGCTCTACTTCTTTTGTCAACTTATCAAGCTCTTTTTGCAGACGAGCGATTTCCTCATCTAAGTTGATTAAGCCTTCAAGCGGCAGAATGAGCTCTGCTCCAGAAATAACAGCCGTCATCGCTTTATCACTAGCTGGGACATCTGTGCCAATTTCAAGTACACTTGGGTTCGTAAAACGCTCAATATATGAACGGTTTTTCTCTAAGCGTTCCTGCACATCAGATGTAGAAGCTTTAATGTAAAGCTCCACCTGTTTGCTCATTGGCGTATTCACTTCACTGCGGATGTTACGAACAGAACGGATGAGTTCCACAAGCAGCTTCATATCAGCAGACGCTTGTTCGTTTGAAAGCTCTGGCTTCACCTCAGGCCAAGCCGCTACAGTAATCGATTCACCTTCGTGCGGAAGATGCTGCCAGATTTCTTCTGTTAAGAATGGCATGAACGGATGAAGAAGTCTCATCGTCTGATCTAATACGTACGCAAGGATCGAACGAGTCGTTTTCTTCGCTGCTTCATCTTCTCCATAAAGCGGAAGCTTCGCCATCTCAATGTACCAATCACAGAAATCATCCCAAATGAAGTTGTATAAATGTCTGCCCACTTCACCGAATTCATACTTGTCAGCTAGCTGTGTGACACTTTCAATCGTTTCATTTAAGCGGGTTAAAATCCATTGGTCAGCAACTGATTTTTCTCCTGTTAAATCAAGCTCATCATACGTTAAGCCATCCATGTTCATTAAAGCAAAACGTGATGCGTTCCAAATTTTGTTCGCAAAGTTCCAAGTGGATTCAACCTTTTCAAAGCTAAAGCGAAGATCCTGACCTGGTGAGCTTCCAGTTGCTAAGAAATATCTTAATGAATCTGCACCGTACTTGTCGATGACCTCCATTGGATCAATTCCGTTACCTAGCGACTTACTCATTTTACGTCCTTGCTCGTCACGGATCAGCCCATGAATCAGAACGTCTTTAAACGGTTTTTCTCCTGTGAATTCAAGACCTTGGAAGATCATGCGAGAGACCCAGAAGAAAATGATGTCATAGCCTGTAACAAGCAGGTTTGTTGGATAGTAGCGCTTGAAGTCTTCACTATCTGCATCCGGCCAGCCCATTGTCGAGAAAGGCCAAAGCGCTGAACTAAACCATGTATCAAGCACATCGTTATCCTGTTCCCAGTTTTCTATATCTTCTGGTGCTTCCAGTCCAACATATACTTCTTTCGTTTCTTTATGATACCAAGCTGGAATGCGGTGTCCCCACCATAGCTGACGAGAAATACACCAGTCACGGATATTTTCCATCCAGTGTAAATACGTCTTTTCAAAGCGGTCTGGAACAAATTGAACTTGGTCGTCCCCATTTTGAAGGTTAATGGCTTCGTCTGCCAACGGCTGCATTTTTACAAACCATTGAGTAGATAAATAAGGTTCAACGACAGCTCCGCTTCTCTCACTATGACCAACTGAATGCATATGGTCCTCAATTTTGAACAAAATACCCTCTTCTTGCAAGTCTTTTACAAGCTGTTTACGGCATTCAAAGCGGTCCATTCCTTTGTATTGCAGTGCATTTGCATTCATTGTGCCATCTTCATTCATGACAAGAATACGCTCTAGGTCATGGCGGTTTCCAAGCTCAAAGTCATTCGGGTCATGAGCAGGTGTAATTTTCACAGCTCCTGAACCAAACTCCATATCGACATAATCATCAGCAACGATTGGAATCTCGCGTCCTGTAATTGGCAAGACCACTGTTTTTCCAATTAAATGCTGATAACGTTCGTCATCAGGATGCACGGCAACGGCTGTATCTCCGAGCATTGTTTCAGGTCTTGTCGTCGCAATTTCAATTGAACCCGTGCCATCTGAAAGTGGGTATCTTAAGTGATAAAACGCGCCTTGAACATCTTTATAAATGACTTCAATATCAGAAAGTGCCGTTTTCGTCGCTGGATCCCAGTTAATGATGTACTCTCCGCGATAGATCAGCCCTTTTTCATACAATTGAACAAACACTTGGCGTACCGCTTTATTCAGACCTTCATCTAATGTAAAACGTTCACGTGAGTAATCAAGACCAAGTCCCATTTTCGCCCACTGACTGCGAATAAAGTCCGCATATTCTTCTTTCCATTTCCACGTTTCTTCCACAAATTTCTCCCGGCCAAGGTCATAACGGCTTACGCCTTCTTCGCGAAGCTTTGCCTCAACCTTTGCTTGGGTCGCAATACCGGCATGATCCATTCCTGGAAGCCATAGAACGTCATAGCCCTGCATCCGTTTCATACGTGTCACGATGTCTTGAAGGGTCGAATCCCATGCATGCCCAAGGTGCAGTTTTCCTGTCACGTTTGGTGGAGGAATGACGACTGTATATGGATCTTTCGTTTTGTCATTTTGTGCTTCGAAGAATTTCCCTTCAAGCCAGTACGTATAGCGGTCTTTTTCTATCGCATTTGGGTCGTACTTTGTTGGCATTTCTTGATTATTTGTTTCCATTTATGTAACCTCCACATTTTTTCGGCTGATGAAACATAAAAAAGCCTTTTCATCCTTATAAAAGGACGAAAAAGCTTTTTCGCGGTACCACCTTTTTTCATGGAACACATAGACGTGTCCCATACACTCTAAAGGATAACGGGGTTCTCCCGAATTTCTCTACTTGTTCATTCAAGAAATTAAGCTCACAGGCGACCTTCCAAACAAGTGCATCCTAGGAAACCTTTCAGCTCATGGTCTCCCTCTCTTTAGGGTCTTGCTTGTACTCTTCCTGATCCACGCTTACGATATATCACGTTCATCAGCACATACTCATCTTTTATTTATATTACTAAATGCCTTTTGTTTTCGTCAATCATCTTTTCCGCTTTTCTTCTTCTTTATACAAATTGGGCAAGCACCCTTTTCCTCTTTGCCCATATGATAATAACAAAATGAAGAAGGAGGGCGTTTGCTTTGAAAAAGATCAATCCTTACACACTTCCCCCCTGGCTGAGACAAATTCGGGCAGTGGCCTCCCAAGTCGTTCTCCCGATTGCGATATTTCAAGGGTTTCGTACGATCATTTTCCCCACAACATTTGACGTCCTCATCCTAGGTATTCTCATTTTTCTCGCCTGCGCCTTTCACCTTGATTGGTTTTAAAGACTCGCGCTTATGTACACACAAAATAACCTCGTCATTCCGCTGATGACGAGGCACTTTGTTCTTCTTCAAGCCGTCTAGCCTGCTCAATCTCGTGAATCTTCATGACGGTCGGCTCTGAATTTTTCATCTGCCAATACGCTCTTAACAGCTGTTGACAGCTTTCCATCTCATCCTGCCCGCCTGCTTCATAGGTTTTAACTGTATCAAACAGACCTTGTGGATAAGCAAGGTAACTAAGAAACAAATGAAGCTCTTCCTCCCGAAGAGGATTTCCTTTTTGGTACGTATAAAACAAGGAAGTGCATTCAGGACAAGACGTGGGATAGGTTTTGAATGTCCGATAGTAAAAGGTCAGAAGGTCATAAATGGGGGCGGCTTTTTTTGACCGCTCAAAATTGGTGAAATGTCCTGTACCCACATCATTATACAAAAAGTGATGAATCGACAGCTGCCCATGATTTAACACAACACGTGTTGTTTCTTTATCTTTCATTTCTTCATGCCAGTCTTCTAGTCGTTCGAGGGCAAATTCGCTGGCAGACATCGCCTCTGAAAAATACATCGCAGCAGCCAGTTCAAATGGCGACATATACCAAGTTTGCTCTGCCCGCTCTATGAATCGTTCATACATGTCTTTCTCTGTTTCCCATTTGGTCTTGATTTGTGTGTAGTGCGCTTCGATCTCTTGCTCTGTGATATCCATCATCACTTCAGTCCGCTTATGAAGTCTTGCAATCTCTTGAAATAAATATTCATGTTTATCGTCCTGCTCTTCTCTCTTTTCATTCGTCAGCCAAGGCATGAGATAGTATGCGTACTGGCTTTCACGATGACTTGAGAAAAAAGAACCGCTCTTCGTCCGATAAATCGGCACAAAAGAGCGATAGCCCTTTGATTCTAGTTCAAGCATTTGCTCTGTAAACTGCATATGCCTGTTGGCTTTTACTCGCTTTAAGGCAAATACGCCCTGCTTTGTATATACTTTGACGACAGCAGGACTGACAGGTTCAACGTATTCCGCCTCAAGCCCGTATTCGTATAGGACAGATTGGATCTCATCCACGTTCACTCACCACATTTTCTCGATCGGTCATCTCTTGTTAGGCATTGCTTTTTTGATATTCAGGAATATAAAGAATCTGCCCTTCTTCAAGCTCCGCATCCACCGATAATGAGTTTGTGCGAAGAAGCTGCTGCACATTCAACTGATATCGCTCACAAATACGATCGACCGTATCTTCTTGCTGAACTATACATATTTTCATGCGAGAAAAATCTTCCTCCTCCTGCTTAGCAAACAGCTTTGTTAAATAAAGAGAGTTTTCACTGCCAGACGTTTCTCTCACATCTTCTTCAAACTCCTCTTCTTCTTGAGCTGACTCATATACTTTTGGCGCTTCTCGTTCATATAACCGTCCGAGCTGGTACGTGTCATCCTGCGCTTCTTGCTCCTCTTCCACGTGATAAGCCGGTGATTCAAATACTGGATACGGCTGAACCGTTTCTTCCAGCTCTTCAGCTGCTTCGGGATCTTTTCTCACTTCCACCTCAAAGAATGTATCCTCCCGTTTCTCTTCTTCTAAGAGCTTAGGCGGTTCAAAAAATGGTGGTTCTTGCACCTGAGCTTCTGGTAAGGAGCGATAACCAAGCGTCACTTCTTCTTGGCTCTCCGTTTCCTCCCGTTCTTCCAGTTCTTCGGTTTCTTCTTCCCTACTCACCAGCTCTATCTCAATTTCTTCTTCCTGCTTTTCTTCTTCGGCGCGCGTGTCATGCTGTAATACAGCCTGATCCTCATCAATCTCACGTTCATAGTCTTGTAGCTCTTCTTGCTCTTCATCTTCTGGCTGCAGCTGATAATCGTAGGTCACGTCGCCATATTCTTCTTCAGAACGATGAACAAATTCATACGGCTCCTCTACAGGCGCTTGAGGCATTTCCTCGTCTAATAGACCCTCAATCGCCAGATCAGCTTGAATGGTGAGCAAACGATTTTCTGTCAGCTGGTAATCAAACGCATCAATAAACACAAACACATCATTTAAATGACTGATTTTGTTTTTAGGAATCGTGATATCGACTGGGAATTGATGCAGAAGCTCCGCCGTCCCGTCTTCTCTGACCTTCACCTCATCAGCTTCTCTGTATGATGCATAGGAACTCAATTCACCCAATAGCTCCTCTTGATTTATGTTGTATTCTCCTGTTAGCTCGAGTGAACCTCTAATCGAAACATAATCATTCACTTCTTGAACGAGAATGTCAGGATCGAGAGAAATAGACAGCAGCTCACTGACTTCCTGTCCGCTTTTGAAATAGATGGATTCTTCTACTGAAAACTGTAATCGATTGTTTTGAGACAAGTCGGTGTCCTCCTTTCATCTAATCCTTCAAAATAAAATTAGATGTCAATACAGATGTATGTGAGGGGCAGTGAAAATATGATTGGTTTTCAGCAACACAAAAAAGCCGATATATCTCCATATCGGCTTTCGTTTATCGACGTAGTTTTTGAAATACTTTTTCCACTGTCTCAATCGTATATTCGATGTCTTCATCTGTGTGAGCTGTTGACAGGAATAGTCCTTCGAATTGAGAAGGGGGAAGGAAGATGCCGTGGTCGGCCATTTCCTTGTAAAATTCAGCAAATAAAGCGAGATCAGCTGTTTTGGCTTTGTCATAATTAACCACTTCTTCATTTGTAAAGAAGAATCCAATCATCGAACCCGCACGGTTAAACGTTAATGGAATTCCATGTGCTTTCGCCGCATTTGAAATGCCTTCTTCCAGCCGGTCTCCTTTTCGTCTAAACTCTTCATAAGACTCAGGTGTCAGCTGTTTTAAGGTTTCTAAGCCTGCTGTCATCGCAAGTGGGTTACCAGATAACGTTCCTGCTTGATAAATTGGACCGCTTGGCGCAATTTGTCTCATAATATCCGCTCTTCCGCCATAAGCGCCGACCGGAAGACCACCTCCGATCACTTTACCAAGACACGTCAGATCAGGTGTGATGCCAAAGTAGCCTTGCGCGCAGTGATAATCCACACGGAAGCCGGTCATGACCTCATCAAAAATGAGTAAAGCTCCGTATTGCTCTGTGATGTCTCTCAGCCCTTGTAAGAAACCGTCTTGCGGAGGGACAACCCCCATATTTCCTGCAACCGGCTCGACAATGACACCTGCAATATCGTCTCCAAATTCCTGAAAGGCAACTTGAATGCTTTCTAAATCATTGTAGGGCACTGTGATCGTGTTGCTTGCAGTTCCTTCAGGTACCCCTGGGCTATCTGGAAGCCCTAGCGTTGCGACACCTGAACCTGCTTTAATGAGCAAAGAATCACCGTGGCCATGATAGCAGCCTTCAAATTTCACAATTTTATTTCTGCCTGTAAAGCCTCGAGCCAGACGAAGTGCACTCATGGTTGCCTCTGTACCAGAGCTGACCATACGAATGACTTCGATAGAAGGAACCCGCTCTGATACAAGCTTAGCTAATTCATTTTCAACTAATGTCGAAGCACCAAAGCTTGTCCCCTTTTCTGCCACTCGCTGAATGCTTTCAACCACACGGTCATTCGTATGACCTAAAATAAGCGGTCCCCACGATAAGACATAATCGATGTATTCATTTCCATCAATATCATAGATTTTGGCGCCTTTGCCTCGTTCCATAAAAATCGGGTCTGTGTTCACTGATTTAAATGCACGTACAGGGCTGTTGACACCACCAGGCATTAAATGCTGCGCTTCTTCAAATGCTTGCTTTGATTTTTCATAGCTACGTCCCATTTCAACGTCCTCCTGTCTATCCGTTCTTTATTCTGAGAGCCATTTTGCTGCATCTTTTGCATGATACGTAATGATGAGTTCTGCTCCTGCACGTTTCATGCTTGTCAGCATTTCAAGAACAAGCTCTTTTTCAGAAATCCACCCATTTTGAGCAGCGGCTTTGACCATTGCATATTCTCCGCTCACATTGTAAGCAACAATAGGGAGTGTAAATTCATTTTTCACATCACGCATAATGTCTAAATAAGAAAGAGATGGTTTCACAATGAGGAAGTCAGCTCCCTCTTCTACGTCAGATTGCGCTTCTCTTAGTGCCTCTAAACGGTTTGCAGGGTCCATTTGGTATGTTTTACGATCTCCAAACTGCGGTGTGCTATGCGCCGCGTCACGAAACGGACCGTAAAACGCACTTGCATATTTCACAGCATATGACATGACAGGTACATGAATAAAGCCAGCTTCATCAAGCGCCTCACGAATGGCAATAACAAATCCATCCATCATATTGGAAGGAGCAATGATATCTGCACCTGCGCGCGCTTGGCTAACAGCAGTTTTCGCTAATAGCTGAAGAGATTCATCATTTAAAATTTCTCCATCTTCAACGATTCCGCAGTGTCCGTGATCTGTATATTGGCATAAGCAAGTGTCTGCAATGACCACAAGCTTTGGGAAATGCTTTTTGATCTCAAGCGTTGCTCTTTGAACAATGCCATGATCGTGATACGCCTCACTGCCCACATGGTCTTTATGATCTGGAACACCAAATACAATAATTGATTTGATGCCTAGGTCGACAAGCTCTTGGACTTCTTCTTTTACAAGGTCCACTGAAATGTGATAAACACCCGGCATTGAAGAGACTTCTTTTCTTACATTTTCTCCCTCTACAAAAAAGATCGGATAAATGAAATCAGATGGTCTTAAAAAGGTTTCTCTGACTAATTCTCTCATTCCTGCACTTGTCCGCAGTCTGCGGTGTCTGTTAAATTTCATCATTGGTTCAACTTCCTTTCAGATAAACGGCACATCAATTCAAGCATTCCGTCTATCGTATAAGTATCTGGGGTTTCAGAAGAAATCCCGTATTGAAGCAGCGCCTCTTTTGTCAGAGGACCGATCGTCACAAAACAGGTGTCAGAAGCAGCTAGCTTCGCTGCATCTGCCTCCATGGCATGCATAAATGAATGGACAGTGGATGAGCTCGTAAATGTAATAAAATCAAATGATTGCTTCGTCATTGCCGTTTTGAGAGCGGCAATTCCTTCCTCATCCTTGACCGTTTCATATAAAATCCATTCCTTTACTTCTATGCCAAGTGGAACAAGCGTTTTCTTCACGACATCTCGAGACAGGTGTCCTTTTGCTACAAACACACGCTCTCCCGGACGCACATGGTCAAGCAGCGCATCTGCGAGCTCTTCCGCTATGAATCGTTCTGGTACGACATCCACCTTCAAGCCGTGCTGCTCAAGATAGGCAGAGGTTTTCTCACCTACCGCAGCCACTTTCAAATGGGATAAACTCTTATGTAAATGATGGTCTTCTATGTAGCTCAGAAAAAAAGACGCCCCATTTACACTCGTGAAAACAAGCCATTGGCTATTTTCTAAGTCCTTTAAAAAGGCCTGCGCTTTTTCATTTGTGAGCGTAGGCTCAAACCGAATAAGAGAGGTTAAAACAGCATGGCCGTTCAGCTCTTCAATCTTCTGCTGAAACACACCCGCTTGACGTTCATTTCGAGTGACAAGCACCGTCTGTCCGTGAAGCGATTGGCCTATGGTCATTGGGAGGACAGATCCTTTTTCACCTTGTCGATTAAATCCTTTGCTCCCTTATCAGCCATCTGCTTCGCGCATGCTGTTCCAATTGCCTCAGGGTCAGAGCCTGATACAGTTTCTCGAATAATCGTGTGTCCGTCAGCAGATGCCACAAGACCCGTCAGTTCAATTTCATCGCGCTCATTTATCGTTGCATAGCCAGCGATCGGTACCTGACAGCTGCCATCCATTTGTTTGAGGAAGGCTCGTTCAGCGAGAACCGTTTTCTTTGTGTATTCATTCGTAAATTGAGCGAGGAGCTGCAATAGCTCTTCATCATCTCCGCGGCACTCAATTGACAAAGCGCCTTGGCCAACTGCGGGCAGGCAAGTCTCAGGAGATAAAAATTCAGACACGACCTCTTTGCTCCAGCCCATTCTGGACAGACCGGCAGCCGCTAGAATAATGGCATCATATTCTTCATTTTTCAACTTTTCCAATCTTGTATCAATGTTTCCTCGAATCCATTTAATGTTCAGATCTGGTCTTTCCTGAAGAAGCTGGGCACTGCGCCGTAAGCTGCTCGTTCCCACAATAGCACCCTTCGGCAGCTCGTGAAGACGCAGATGATCCTTCGATATAAGAGCGTCCCTTACATCTTCACGCTCAGGAATACAGCCAATGACTAATCCTTCAGGAAGAGCAGCCGGCATATCCTTCATACTGTGAACGGCCATATCGATGTCGTGATTTAGCATCGCCTGTTCAATTTCTTTGACAAACAGTCCTTTTCCGCCAACCTTTGATAAGGTCACATCTAAAATTTGATCACCCTTTGTCACAATCTCTTTTATTTCAAAAGAATAAGAAGGGTTTAGTTCAGACAGCTTTTGAATGACCCATTTTGTTTGTGTAATTGCAAGCTTACTTCTTCTAGAACCTACTTTAATTGTACGCAATTCGTCTTCCTCCCGACAATGCCCTTAAGACTCATCATTATTTATTGAAACCAATGAAAGGTTGATAAGCTACCAAGCAGAAAATAATTGATCATCAGCACAAGGAATGAACCGACATTCCACAGTGCCACGACTTTGCCCTGCATATTTCTCACCAATCTGATATATAAGTAAACACCATATAAAAACAGCATAATAAACGAACCAAGCACCTTTGTATCTGTCCAGTACAACGTATCATACGAAATATATGCCCAAATGATGCCAAGAATCAAACTAAGTAAGAGCATCGGCACGCCAATAATGTTTAATACGTATGCCATATGATCAAGCTTCGATAAATCTTCAATTCTTAGAAGCCATTTTCCCCATTTTTTCTTTTTCAGCAAACGATATTGAAAGAGATAGAGAAGAGAGAAAGCAAATGAAAGCGAAAAGGCGCCGTATGATAAAATCGCCATCGTAATATGGATCACTAGCAATTCACTCGTCAGTTTCCCCGTTAGTTCTGCTGAGTGGAGATCCGATGGTGTAAAGGTGTGAATCGCCATCAAGGAAAAACCGATGACATTTGTAAAAAAGACGATAAATTCAACACGCAGTACTTTTGTGAGAACAAGTGAAAGTGTCACAAGCACCCATGTATAAAAATATAACCCCTCTGCTACATTCAACACAGGGAATCGGTCTGTTTCCATCATAATATAGAACATGTAGACTGTTTGCAGCAGCCAGACAATAGAAAGCAACCAGAAAGCCATTTTTCCAGCCTTCCGGTTGTGTTGAAGAAAATCTATGAAATAGAACAAGACACTTAGTGCATAGATCAAGGTCGTCGCTTCGCCTAGTCTCGCTACAATGGATTCCATCATCGCTTAATCACTCACTGGCAACTGTAGCAAGGCCTTGTGCCATATTTGGTTTAAACAGCTGAAATGACCCTTGCTCCACCTGCATCGGCTCCGCCCTTTGCTCTTCATCTTCAACCTGTAAATCAAAGATTTCTTTGAAGAGTAAAAGTTTTTCCTCTGCATTCGGCTCCGCGGCAATTTCTTTTGCCTTTAAGATAGGATCTTTCAGCATTTGATTGATAATGCTTTTCGTATGTTTATTTAATAGCTTCATTTCACGGTGTGTGAGATTCGGAAGCTTTCGCTCAATACTCTGCATCGTATCCGCTTGAATCGTCAGCGCCTTTTCTCTAAGTGCAGAAATGACAGGAACCACACCAAGCGTATTCAGCCATTGCTTAAATTCCACAATTTCTGCTTCAATGAGGAGCTCAACCTGCTCAGCCACCGCACGGCGTTCTTTTAAGTTAGCTGCCACGATGCCCTCAAGGTCATCAATGTCATACAAAAAAGCACCTTCTACTTCAGAAATGGCTGGATCTAAATCACGGGGCACAGCAATATCCACCATAAATAGAGGTCTGCCCTTCCGCTTTTTATTTGCACTTTCGACCATTTCTTTTGTAATGACAAATTGTTTCGCACCAGTGGAGCTAATTAAAATGTCCGCTTCGGATAATGTTTTTTCCAATTGGTTTAAGCTTTTAGGCTCTCCTGAAAAACGGCCCGCCAATTCTTTTGCTTTCTCATACGTTCGATTGATAACCGTTACTTGACCAATCCCTTGACCTTGAAGGTTTTGAGCCGCTAGTTCGCCCATTTTACCCGCACCAAGAATCAGGACATGTTTATCAGAAAGACGTCCAAAGATTTTTTTCGCAAGCTCGACAGCTGCATAGCTGACAGACACGGCATTAGACGCAATGTCTGTTTCCGCATGAGACCGTTTTGCAACGGTGACCGCCTGTTTGAATAAATAATTGAAAACGGTACCAATGGTCTTCTCCTCTTGTGCTACTTTAAAGCTAGAGCGCACTTGACCAAGTATTTGTGTTTCGCCAATCACCATGGAATCAAGTCCACAGGCCACACGGAATAAATGCTCGACCGCTCCATCATTTTCATAGAACTTCAAATACGGCGAGACATCTTCCTTTTCTAAACCGAACCAATCAGCTAAAAATCTTTTTATATAAAACCGTCCAGTATGAAGCTGATCTACCACTGCGTAGATCTCTGTTCGATTACATGTTGAGATGACGATATTCTCTAGAATGCTTTTTTCTTCTTTAAGCTTGGACATCGCTGTTCCGAGCTCGCTCGGTTCAAAGCTCAGCTGTTCCCGTATCTCAACAGGGGCTGTTTTATAATCTAAACCCACAACAAGAATATGCATAACTTCAGCTTGCACCCCCAACGCCCTGTCTAATTTATAATAATTACAATATAGAATTTATTATTTATAGTGATTATAACATATATTCATTTTTAACTGGATGAAAATTGTGAACAGATTTCAAAAATGTTGTGATATAGTAGAAAAATGTTCGACACTCATTATGCCATATCATCACTTCAAGCAATTTACCAGATTTGGCGCGTGCGGACAAATGATCTGCTTAAAAGAAGGTGACATCTTTGAAGAAGAAATCCATTTTGCTACCGCTCACTTTGCTGGCTGTAGCGCTATATGCCATTCTCTCAGGAGGTCAATTTGACATTTGGAAGGATCAAGAGAAATGGTATACACTCGTACTGCTTTTTGGCCTTGCTTTCTTATATCAAGGAAAGAAGGAGCAAGAAAGCGCTCATGTGTTTATCGGTATGCTGATGACGGGCCTTTCGCTACACTTTATTCTTCAGCCAAAATTGGACTACTGGCCAGACACATTTACGATGATCGTATTCATCGTTGGACTTGCTCTTTTTGTGAAATCATCTCAGAAAAAAGAATATCGCATTGAAAGTGTTGTTCTCATTGCACTCGGTCTGTTCCTTTATTTCTTTCAGCAAATTACAAAGCAGCTAAGTTCCCTTTCGATCCCTACTTCCGGTTTTGAATTGTACTGGCCTTATGTACTGATTGCTGTCAGTCTCCTCTTATTATTTTTAAAAAGGAAATAACTTATACAATAAAAAGGCATCTGCTCATGACAGATGCCTTTTTTTAGTTATTAATCTTCGCAAGGATGGCATTCCAGGCCTCGTCTTTTCCCTTTTTTGTTTCAGAAGAGAATAGGACTAGTTCATCTGATGGGGCAATGTCGAGTGTCTGTTTGACGACTTTCGCATGTTTTTCCCATTTGCCTTTTGGAATTTTGTCCGCCTTTGTTGCGATGACGATCACGGGAACGCCGTAATATTTCAGGAATTCATACATGTTCACATCATCTACTGATGGCTTATGACGCAGGTCCACAATTTGGACGACTGCTTTTAATTCTTCACGCATTGTAATATACGTTTCGATCATTCTACCCCAGGCTTCACGCTCTGTCTTTGATACTTTAGCAAAGCCGTAACCTGGAACGTCCACAAAATGGAGCATATCATTAATAATGTAGAAATTAAGCGTTTGAGTCTTACCTGGTTTAGAAGACGTACGTGCTAAATTTTTACGATTAATCAATGAGTTGATGAACGAGGACTTCCCAACATTTGATCGTCCAGCAAGAGCGATTTCAGGCAGTCCCCCGCTTGGGTACTGCTCTGGTTTTACCGCACTAATGACGATATCTGATTTTGTTACTTTCATCTTCCCTCTCCTACCAACGCTTTCTCAAGCACCTCATCTAAATGCGAGACCGGAATAAAGGTTAGTCCTTCTCTCACACTTTCAGGAATATCATCAATATCCTTCTCATTGTCCTTTGGAAGAATAATGGTTTTCAGTCCTGCACGATGTGCGCCTAATGCTTTTTCTTTTAGTCCGCCAATTGGAAGCACTCTTCCTCTTAACGTGATCTCTCCTGTCATACCAACCTCTTTTGACACAGGTCGTCCTGTGAGGGCTGATACAAGAGCCGTCGCAATGGTGATACCAGCTGATGGCCCGTCCTTTGGAACCGCACCCTCTGGAACATGGATATGAATATCATGCTTTTCATTAAAATTAGGATCAATGTTCAGTTCATCTGCTTTCGAACGAATATAACTGAATGCCGCCTGTGCAGATTCTCTCATGACATCACCAAGCTTACCTGTTAACAACAGCTTGCCTTTACCCGGAGAAAGTGATACCTCAATCGACAAGGTGTCTCCGCCAACAGTGGTATACGCAAGTCCTGTGACAACCCCCACTTGGTCTGTCGTTTCAGCCTGACCATAACGGTAAAGTCTTTTTCCGAGAAATTCAGATAAGTTCTTTTCCGTCACTGTGATGCGTTTGCGGTCTTCAGCCACAATCGCTCTTGCTGCTTTACGGCATATCGCCGCAAGCTGACGCTCTAATCCACGAACACCCGCTTCTCTTGTGTAATAGCGAATCGTATCATAAATCGCTGCTTCACGGAGCTGCAAGTTCCCTTTCTTTAATCCGTGCTCCTTTAGCTGCTTCGGCAGAAGGTGATCTTTCACAATTTCTGCTTTTTCAACCTCTGTATACCCTGCAATCGTGATAATCTCCATTCTATCACGAAGTGGACCTGGAATGGTTGCTAAATTGTTGGCAGTGGCAATAAATAGCACCTGAGACAAATCAAATGTTTCTTCAATATAGTGATCGCTGAAGTTATGATTTTGCTCTGGATCTAAGACTTCGAGCATCGCAGAAGATGGATCGCCTCTAAAATCAGAGGACATTTTATCAATTTCATCTAAAAGGAAGACCGGATTCATCGTTCCTGCCTTGCTCATTCCGCGAATGATACGGCCTGGCATCGCACCTACATACGTTCTTCTATGTCCACGAATCTCAGACTCATCACGCACACCGCCAAGGGAGATACGGATAAACTTTCGGTCAAGTGATTTGGCAATCGATTTGGCAAGTGACGTTTTCCCTACGCCAGGAGGTCCTGCTAAGCAAAGAATCGGTCCTTTTAATGAATTGGTCAGCTTCTGTACAGCAAGATATTCAAGCACCCGTTCTTTGACCTTTTCCAGCCCGTGATGCTCATCATCTAAAATTTCACTTGCAAGCTTTAAATCGAGACGATCTTCTGTATAGATGCCCCACGGGAGGCCGATCAGCCAATCAATATAATTTCGAATCACAGAGCTCTCAGCAGAGCTTGAAGGAATTTTTTCATAACGATTCAATTCTTTTAGCGCCGTTTCACGAACAGAATCCGGCATGCTCGACTCTTCGATTTTAGACATTAAAGAACTGACTTCGCCCGTTTTCCCTTCTTTGTCTCCAAGCTCTTTTTGAATGGCTTTCATTTGTTCACGTAAATAATATTCTTTTTGCGTTCGTTCCATTGAACGTTTCACGCGCTGCCCGATTTTCTTTTCAATCTCGAGCACTTCTTTTTCATTGTGAATTAAGCTGATGACCCGATTCAGCCGTTTTTTGACATCTACTGTTTCCAGTACTTCTTGTTTGTCCTTTAATTTAAGCGGCAGGTGAGAAGCAACGATATCTGCCATTCTCCCCGGTTCTTCAATGTCCGTCACTGTTGCATATGTTTCAGCTGAGATTTTTTTTGAAATTTTTATGTATTGATCAAAGTGATCTAACAATGTACGCATGAGGGCTTCTGCTTCTGCGTCCTTTAATTCTTCTTCTGTCAATTCTTTAATGTCGACGGACGTATAGTCCTCCAGCTCGACATATGATTCGATCTGCGCTCGATTTAGGCCTTCAACGAGTACACGAATCGTTCCATTTGGCAGCTTCAGCATTTGTTTAATTTTTGTGTAGGTGCCGACTTTGAAAATTTCCTCTTCACCTGGTTCATCTATTGAAATTTCCCGCTGTGTAGCTAGAAAAATCATATGATCGTTCATCATCGCCTGTTCTAATGCTTGAACAGACTTTTCGCGTCCAACGTCCAAATGCAAGACCATTGTTGGATAAACAAGCAAACCTCGCAATGGAAGGAGCGGAACATTCTTTTTGATTTCATCTGCCATGTTGATTGACACCTCCGTCACTAGTATGAATCATTATAATATACCTGTTTCAGTCTTGTACAATGTAAAAGACTTGAGAAATGTTGATCTTACCGTAGTATACCCTTTCTTTTTATCTTGAAAAAGAAAAAAAGATCTATTTCACTAAAAAATCCCCATATGTGATGGGGATTAAACAGATTTTCTTTTCATTTCTTCTTCTAGTCCATCTTTCTTCTCGTCTGGCGGGTTAACCAAACACTGATCCAGCACTTCTTGGAAGTGCTTCACAGGCACAATGGTGACCCCTTCAATCTCTTTTAAGATCGACTGCTGGTTGTCATAAGGAATAATGACGGTTGTGGCACCAGCCTGCTTCGCTGCCTTTATCTTCGGTATCACACCACCGATCGGCTTCACCTGACCTTGCAATCCGATTTCACCCGTCATGGCTGTCAGATGATCAATCGGGATTTGATGTATGGCTGAGAAGATTGCGGTCGCCATGGCAATCCCAGCAGACGGCCCATCAATAGGGGCACCGCCTGGAAAATTAATATGGATGTCATATTCATTTGTCCGAATGCCTAAATTTCGAAGTACCGTTAATACATTTTCAACTGACCCTTTGGCCATACTTTTTCGTCTAATGGATTTCGATTGATTGCCAATGCTTTCTTCTTCTGCAATCCCTGTAATATTGATACTGCCTTTTTCAAGCGCCTTACAGATGTTCACTTCAATCTCAAGCAGGGCACCGCTGTTTGGTCCATAAACAGCCAGTCCATTGACTACCCCCACTTTTGGCTTTTCCGGTACTTTTTGTTCATATCTTGGTGTCAGCTGGCTCGAATGAATAACCCATTCTACATCTTCGATCGTGATGTCTTTTCGATTTTCCGTGACCGCCATGCCAGCGGCAATCTGCACCATGTTGACGGCTTCACGTCCATTTTTCACATAGGAGGTTAACAGGTTCAGCCCTTCATCACTTAATTCCTTTTGAATTTTTTGGACAGCCTTGGCAGCGACGATTTTCAGTTCATGCTGGTCAAGGTCTTTAAAGAAAATTTCGAGACATCTTGACCGGATCGCTGGTGGAATTTCGTCAGGTGTTCTTGTCGTGGCACCTATCAATCGAAAATCGGCCGGAAGTCCATTTTGGAAAATATCATGAATGTGATTCGGGATTTGGGTATTTTCTTCACTGTAGTAGGCACTGTCTAAAAAGACTTTCCGATCTTCCAGCACTTTGAGCATTTTGTTCATTTGGATCGGATGCAGTTCGCCAATTTCATCGATAAACAGAACCCCGCCATGAGCATGTGTGACGGCTCCTTGTTTTGGCTGCGGAATGCCTGCTTGCCCCATTGCTCCAGCCCCTTGGTAAATTGGGTCATGCACGGAACCAATAAGCGGATCTGCAATGCCTCGTTCATCGAATCTCGCGGTTGTGGCATCGAGCTCTACAAAGACCGCATCTTTTTTAAAAGGAGAATCAGCGTGACGCTTCGCTTCTTCCATCACAAGACGGGCAGCGGCTGTTTTACCGACTCCCGGTGGTCCGTAGACGATGACATGCTGTGGGTTCGGCCCGCATAGTGCCGCTTTTAGTGCACGAATGCCGTCTTCCTGCCCTACAATATCCTGAAACCCCTTTGGCCGGACTCTCTCTGATAAAGGTTCACTCAGCTTGATTGACCGCATCTTTCTGAGTGCCTCCATTTCTTTCTTTGACTCTTTGTCTATCGTCACCTTTTGTGTGCGCTGATTTCGCAGTAAGTTCCAAAAGTACAGCCCGATGACGATACCAAAGAACAGTTGTATGAATAAAACGATTCCTGTCCAGCTCAATCGGTGCTCCCTCCTTCATCTATCGTATGTATTGGTTTCTGTCTGCTAGTATTTCCTAGAGCTGGACGGAATAAACACAACTTCCACGATAAATAAAAAACTCCTGAATCAAAAGGATTCAGGAGTGAGACTACTCTTATGCAGATGTTTTCGTATCTTTATTAACGACTGTGCCGTCCTTTAACACAAGACGCGGCGACACGCCATCAGCAACTGTTGCACCAGTGATGACACATTTTTCAATATCATCACGTGATGGAAGGTCAAACATCACATCAAGCATGATGCCTTCAATGATTGAACGTAGACCACGAGCTCCTGTTTTACGCTCAATTGCTTTTTTCGCAATTTCGCTAAGAGCATCTTCTTCAAATTCTAGCTCTACATCATCAAGCTCAAGCATTTTTGTATACTGCTTAACGAGTGCATTTTTAGGCTTCGTCAAGATCTCTACAAGTGCTTTTTCATCTAACGGCTCTAGGCTTGCAATAACCGGCAAGCGGCCGATGAATTCTGGGATTAAACCGAAGCGAAGCAAGTCTTCTGGGAGTACTTTTGATAAAAGAACTTCTTTTTCAAGATCTTCGATTTTATTTTCCGCACCGAATCCAATGACTTTTTGACCTAAGCGGCGTTTGATGATTTGCTCAATGCCGTCAAAGGCTCCACCACAAATAAAGAGGATATTTGTTGTATCGATTTGAATGAATTCTTGATGAGGATGCTTACGTCCACCTTGAGGCGGTACACTAGCGACAGTTCCTTCAAGAATTTTCAATAGTGCTTGCTGAACACCTTCCCCAGATACATCACGAGTGATAGAAGGGTTTTCTGATTTTCTTGCTACTTTATCGATTTCATCGATGTAGATAATACCTTTTTCTGCTTTTTCTACATCATAATCGGCTGCTTGGATCAGCTTTAGTAAAATATTCTCTACGTCTTCACCAACATAACCTGCTTCAGTTAAAGATGTTGCATCTGCAATCGCAAATGGCACATTTAAAATACGAGCAAGCGTTTGAGCAAGTAATGTTTTACCGCTTCCTGTTGGCCCAATCATAGAGATATTACTTTTCGAAAGCTCAACATCATCAATCTTGCTGTTGGAATTGATCCGTTTGTAGTGATTATAAACAGCTACAGCTAAGGATTTCTTCGCATTTTCTTGGCCGATGACATATTCATCAAGAATCTCCCGAATTTCATGAGGCTTCGGAACATCCTTGAATTCAACTTCTTCCTCAGTGCCGAGCTCTTCTTCAACTATTTCCGTGCAAAGCTCGATACATTCATCACATATATATACGCCAGGTCCTGCGACCAGTTTACGCACTTGATCTTGCGTTTTTCCGCAAAACGAGCATTTTAATTGACCTTTTTCCTCGTTGAATTTAAACATTCTTTCACCCCTTATTCTTCTTCACTTGCCTGTAGCTAACAGTCAGCTACCTTTCTGGGTCCAGTATGTATGCATTTTACCATACTTTCCTAAAAGACGGTAATGATGTGTTTCTAACACTGCACATCGAGATATGTATAACAGAAAGATGCGACTTACACTATCGTTTCCAAAAGAAGCGATGATAAGTCAAAAATTGTACAAAACAAGGCACGAGTCACTCGCGCCCTGTTTTATTATTATGCACCATATTAACGGTTTTCTACAAGAAAATCAATTGCTTTACGAACTTTTAGATCTTCTTTCATTGCGTCAGTAGATCCGATCGCTTGTTTAATATTTTCAATTGGCATGTTGTATGCTTCAGCCATTTTTGAAAGCTCTTCTTCTACTTCTTCATCAGACACTTGTACGTTTTCTGCAGCAGCAATTGCTTCAAGTGTTAGGTTAGATTTTACGCGTTTAGCAGCATCTTCTTTCATTTGCTCTTTCAGCGCATTTTCATCTTGTCCTGAGAATTGGAAGTAAAGCTCAAGGTTCATTCCTTGCATTTGAAGGCGTTGTTCGAATTCTTTCATCATACGGTCTAGCTCTGTGTCAACCATCGCTTGTGGAATGTCAACTTCCGCATTTTCAGAAGCTTTCTCAACTAGCTCTTCACGAAGTTTACCTTCTGCTTCGTTTTCTTTCGCTTCTTCAAGACGTTTCTTTGTTTTTTCAGTTAGTTCAGCAAGAGTTTCTACTTCTTCATCAACATCTTTCGCGAACTCATCGTCAAGTGCTGGAAGTTCTTTTGCTTTGATTTCGTGAATTTTCACTTTGAATACAGCTGGTTTACCTGCAAGGTCTTCAGCATGGTATTCTTCTGGGAAAGTGACTTCTACGTCTTTTTCAGCTCCAGTTTCAAGACCAACTAACTGCTCTTCAAAACCAGGGATGAATGAATTAGACCCTACTTCAAGAGAGTAGTTCTCAGCTTTTCCGCCTTCGAATGCTTCTCCATCAACGAATCCTTCGAAATCAAGAACAACTGTATCGCCGTTTTCGATTGCGCCTTCTTCTTTGACAACAAGCTCAGCTTGACGGTTTTGCATACCTTTTAACTCTTCTTGTACATCTTCATCAGTGACAGTAGCATCGTCTTTTTCTACGTTAAGACCTTTGTAGTCACCAAGTTTCACTTCAGGCTTCACTGTTACTTTTGCAGTGAAGATTAAGCTTTCGCCTTTTTCGATTTTCTCAACATCGATTTCAGGGCGGTCAACTGGCTCGATACCAGCTTCGTCGATTGCTTTTGGATACTCAACTGGAAGAAGAATATCTAATGCATCTTGATAAAGAGATTCTACACCAAAACGCTGTTCGAAAAGACCACGTGGTACTTTCCCTTTACGGAATCCAGGGATCGATACTTGCTTAACAACTTTCTTAAACGCATCATCAAGTGCTTTGTTAAATGTTTCAGCATCAACTTCTACCGTTAAGATGCCTTCGTTACCTTCTTGTTTTTCCCATTTTACTGACATGTGTGTTTCCCTCCAAAAATCTATTCAGATTGTGCGTTGTTACATTCTAAAGCATCATAAAGACTTCGTCCAATTAAAAACCACGCACGCCGCTAAAGAAGCGGTATTATGTATACAACATTTGACTTGATTATACATATCGTCTTTCAACCATTGGAATCGACAACTGCACGATATATGCACAAATACAACCATTATATTATAACATAACAAGTCCGTCTTTCAACTAAATCGACAAATTACAAATAAGAAATTTCTTCAATATCTTTCAGCATTGTGCAAGCTTCTCTCAGCTCTCGTTCATCAAATTCATACAATAGATGCAATTCTTCGAGGTCAATCTCGATCCCATGCATTTCATAGCCGACTTTATGAAGTGCTGCTGCCCAAAGATTCGGATCTGTGTATTTAGGAAGAAATGGATATAGTACAAATAAGTGCCGGCGCCATAACTCTTCCACGCCTTGGTAAAGGGTTGGGTTCTCATTGCCGAGTGTGTCATCGAGCTTTCGAAGGACTTGCTGAAGCAGCGGCATTTGCTCTGGTTTAACAGCCTCAGAAGGAACAAGCGTTAAAGAATCACCGAACTTCGTCACATGAACCGGCTTTGCCACATCATGATCTGACAGAAGCTGCAGAATCAATGATTTGACCAAAGGGTTTCCATCAGGCTTTTGTAGGATCGTATTTAATAGACCCATGTGCGGCGTGATGTTTCGGTCTTTCAGCGAATGGATGAACTGCACCTGCTCCTCTGGACGCTCGAGCAGATCATCTATATTGATTTCACTGCCGTCCTCTTCATCTTCATCTAAAATCTGTTCAGGCGATTCGATCATTTTTCTACTAAATTCGAGCAGCTTGTAAAAATGCTCCGCGCTTTCTGCTGGAAGGTGGTTTTCCTCAAGTACTGCTTCAATTGTCTGCTTCACTTCTTCATATTCTTTCAGCTGAATTAAGATTGTCATATACACTTGAAGCACGGTGAAGTAATGACCATATCCTTCATGCAGCATCTTTTCACACACACGCTTTGCATCCTGCAGCTCGCCCAGCTCCAGAAAACAAATCGCCATACCGAGATGAATATCGGATTCTTCATCGTCATCATAAGATTTTGCTTCTGAAAACAAGTGAAGTGCCTCTTGATACTGTTTATCTTTTAATGCTGCCATTCCTTTTTCAATCAGTCTTTCTTTCAGACCAGGAAACAAAATGACATTATCTTTCTTCTTGTCATGTTTCATGCTTACGTTCCTTTCGGGCGCATATTTTTTATCAGTTTACCAACGAAGGTTAGTAAACACAAGTAACGAGAGGTTTTCATGCAAAAAAGAAGCCGTCACACCTCGGGCGGACGGCTTCTTGTTGTTTACGCACGCAGCCAGCTGCTGCGCTTATCTTCAAATGCTTGAATGTCATCTTCTAGTAGTAAAGTTAATGAGATTTCATCATAGCCATTCAGGAGCATTTCTCTCCAGTGAGGATCCACATCAAAAGGAGTGATATTCCCTTCGTGATCTTCTATTTGCTGTTTTTCAAGATCAACCGTCATCTCATACCCTTTGTTCTCATATGACGCAGCAAATGTTTTCCACACATCATAATCAAGACGAATCGGAAGCATCCCATTTTTAAAACAGTTTTGGTGAAAAATATCTGCGAATGATGGTGCGATGACAATTTTGAAACCATAATCATCAAGTGCCCAAGGAGCATGTTCCCTTGATGATCCGCAGCCAAAGTTTTCTCCTGCGATCAAAATGGATGAACCTTCATAAATCGGCTGATTCAGTTCGAAATCAGGATTTGGGCTGCCATCGGCTAAATACCGCCAGTCGAAAAAGGCAAACCGGCCATATCCTGTTCGTTCAATTCTCTTCAAAAATTGCTTCGGAATAATTTGATCTGTATCTACGTTGATACGGTTAAGCACAGCGGCTTTTCCTTTGTGTGTGACTAAAGGCTCCATCTATGACAACTCCTTACACGACTGTTTTCTCTTGATTAAACTTCCTGACATCGACAAACCGGCCATGTATTGCAGCCATTGCGGCCATTGCCGGGCTGACAAGATGCGTTCTCGCACCTTTTCCTTGACGACCCTCAAAGTTACGGTTTGATGTGGATGCGCAGCGTTCACCTTCTGGTACCACATCGTTATTCATGCTGAGACACATACTGCAGCCAGATTCTCTCCATTCAAATCCTGCTTCAAGGAAGATTTCATGAAGACCTTCTTCTTCTGCTTGCAATTTGACGCTTTGAGAGCCAGGCACGACAATCGCTCTGACATGATCAGCTACCTTTTGTCCTTCTATCATAGAAGCTGCTTGGCGTAAATCAGTCATTCTTGAGTTCGTACATGAGCCAATAAACACATGCTCAATCGTAATATCTTCAATACGCTGATGCGGATGAACCCCCATGTATTCGTACGCACGAATCGCTTCCTTTTGGTCATCCTCTTGCGCAAAATCTTCAGGTCCTGGGATGGATGCATCTACAGGCAGCACCATTCCTGGGTTAATTCCCCATGTGACCATTGGTGAAATCTCATTCCCATCTAAAACAATCGTTTTATCATAGGTTGCACCCGGATCTGTTTTAAGTTCTTCCCATTCTTTAATCGCTGCTTCGAAGTCTTCTCCCTGCGGTGCATATTTGCGGCCGCGGCAATATTCAAAGGTGACTTCATCAGGTGCAATCAATCCTGCTCTTGCGCCTGCTTCAATCGACATATTACAAACGGTCATACGTTCATCCATCGTCATGTTTCTGAATACTTCCCCAGTGTATTCAATGACATAACCTGATCCAAACTTCACGCCATGCGCACCAATGACTGCTAAAATGACATCTTTGGCCGTTACCCCTTTTTGCAGCTTTCCGTCTACTCTAATTTCTAATGTTTTCGGACGCTGCTGCCAAAGTGTTTGTGTGGATAGTACATGTTCAACCTCACTTGTACCGATGCCAAAAGCAAGTGCGCCAAATGCGCCATGAGTGGATGTATGACTATCTCCGCAAACGATTGTTTTTCCCGGAAGTGTCAAACCAAGCTCTGGTCCAACGACATGGACGATTCCTTGGTCTACACTGTGAAGGTCAGCTAGACGGACACCAAATTCAGCACAGTTGCGCTCTAGAGCACTCACTTGTTTTTTAGCAACCTCATCTTTGATCACAAATCGATTCACAGTCGGGATGTTGTGATCCATCGTCGCAAACGTATTTTGAGGTCTTCTCACCTTGCGCCCTTTTTGTCTTAATCCTTCAAACGCTTGAGGCGATGTCACTTCATGCACCAAGTGCAGATCAATATATAAAAGGTCTGGTTTCCCCTCGCCGCTTTTGACAACGTGCTGATCCCATATTTTTTCGATGATTGTTCGAGGCATAACCCTTTTCCTCCCTCTACCTAATTCCACAAGATTCTATTTATACAATTGTTTTCGCGCGCTGCTTGAGTGCGTCTACAACTGCATGAGTGATGTCTTCAGTTGTTTGATACGTTCCCTCTTTTGCAGATAAATCCTTTGTTCTTTTGCCAGAGGCAAGAACAGCTTCAACAGCTTCTTCTATGGCAGCCGCTTCATCTTCTAATGCAAAGGATGTTCTAAGCAAGCTTGCTGCCGACAAAATAGTTGCCAGAGGGTTTGCGACGTTTTGCCCCGCAATATCGGGTGCTGATCCATGAATCGGCTCATATAAATGAAGGCCGGTGCTTGATAGACTAGCAGATGGCAACATACCGAGTGATCCAGTAATCATTGAAGCCTCGTCACTTAAGATGTCACCAAACATATTCTCTGTCACAATGACATCAAATTGTGCAGGCTTATAAATCAGCTGCATGGCGGCATTATCAACGAGCATGTGCTCAAATTCAACGTCTGGATATTGAGAAGCCACTTCTTCTACCGCATCCCGCCATAGTTTACTAGAAGCCAGAACATTCGCTTTATCCACAGACGTTACTTTTTTCCGTCTCGTTAACGCCATGTCGAATGCTTCTTTTAGTACACGGACAATCTCTTCCTTTGTATAAAGAAGCGTATCAACCGCAGCTTCTTTTCCTTCTTCATCTGTATAGCGCTCGCTTGGTTCACCAAAATAGAGACCACCTGTTAATTCACGAACGATGACAAAATCGACTCCGTTAATGTGATCCTGTTTTAACGGTGACGCCTCGCTTAAGCTATCGAACACTTTGACAGGACGAATATTAGCAAATAAGTTCAATTGTTTACGAATGGCGAGCAAGCCTTTTTCCGGACGAAGCTCTGGTGGGTTTTGATCCCATTTTGGTCCGCCGACTGCTCCTAATAAAATCGCATCCGCGCTCTTGCAGACATCAACCGTTTCTTTTGGGAGCGGATTGTTTTTTTCATCTATTGCGATACCACCAATGAGCGCCGTTTCGAATTCGAATTCGTGCCTAAATTGAGCCGCTGTCTCTTTGAGGACAGCGACCGCTGATGTCACAACTTCCGGTCCGATTCCATCGCCGGGCAAAAGTGCAATTTTCTTTTTCATGAGGACCTACCTCCTTTCCTATGAGATCGCGTGATGTTTCTCAATTTCAATGAGATTTGATTTAAAGATTAAATGCCTGTTTACTGCATTGACGTAGGCTTTCGCCGATGCTTCCAGCACATCTTGCGCTACACCGCGTCCAGCTGTTTCTTTTCCTTCTATTGAAACATTCACATATACTTCCGCTAGTGCATCTCTGCCTTTTCCATTTGATTGAATACGGTAGTCTAGCAAATGAATTCTTTCCTCCATACAGCGCTCCAGCGTGTTGTACACAGCTTCTACACTGCCTGCGCCTGTAGCTGCTTCTTGAATGACTTCTTGCGTTTCTTGGTTTTTCAGAGAAACTGTTGCTGTTGGCATTTGTTCTGTTCCATAATGCACTTGAAGACTTTCAAATTCGTAGCCAATTTTTCGGTCTGCTACTTTTTCTTCCAATATAATAGAAATCAAATCATCATCTGTGATTTCTTTTTTCTTCTCCGTCAAATTCTTGAAGGTTTCGAAGAACTTATTGATTTCTTCTTCTGTTAGTTTAAAGCCTAGTGTTTTCATGCGGTCTTTAAACGCATGTCTTCCGGAGTGTTTCCCGAGGACAAGCACATCTGTTGTCACGCCGACAAGCTCTGGAGAAATGATTTCATAGGTTGTTTTTTCTTTGAGGAAACCGTCTTGGTGAATACCTGATTCATGTGCAAAAGCGTTGTTACCAACGACAGCTTTATTGCGCGGTACAATCATGCCTGAGTATTTGCTCACTACATCACTTGTACGCTTAATTTCATTCAATTGAATCGTTGATTCGACCTGGTAGAAGTCTTTTCGAATATGAAGAGCGACTGCAATTTCTTCTAAAGCAGCATTTCCAGCGCGCTCGCCAATTCCGTTGACAGCCGTTTCAATTTGATCTGCTCCATTTTCAATGGCTGCAAGTGAGTTTGCTACAGCCATCCCTAGATCATCATGACAGTGAGCAGACAAGTTGACGCGGTCGATATTTGGAACGTGTTCCTTCATATATTTAAAGATATTGCCATACTCTTTTGGCGCTAAGTATCCAACTGTATCTGGCAAGTTAATGACACTCGCTCCAGCGTCAATGACCTTCTCTACAATTTCTGCTAAGAAAGCAAGATCTGTACGACATGCATCTTCTGCTGACCACTGGACAACTGGAAAACGTTCCTTCGCGTATTTCACCATGGAGACAGCCTGTTCTACGACCTCTTCACGTGTTTTCTTTAGTTTATGCTCCAAGTGAATATCAGAAGTAGCGATAAAGATATGAATTCTTGGTTCCACTCCATCTTTTAACGCTTCCCATGCAGCATCAATGTCACCTTTTACACATCTCGCAAGACCAGCAACTGAACAATTTTTGATCGTTCTAGCAATTTCTTGTACGCCTAAGAAATCCCCTCGGGATGAAGCGGGAAAACCCGCTTCAATGATATTAACCCCAAGGCGCTCAAGCTGCTTTGCAATGATTAGCTTTTCTTGTGCATTTAAGTTCACTCCTGGTGATTGCTCTCCATCTCGAAGTGTTGTGTCAAAAAAATTAATTTTCCGCACCGACGCTCACCGCTTCCTTTTTCTTTCCTTGTTTGACGAAAGGCATCATTTCACGAAGCTTTCTTCCAACGATTTCAATTTGGTGCTCATTTTCATTAGCATTGATCGCATTGAAACGTGGACGATTCACTTGGTTTTCAACAATCCATTCTTTTGCAAATGTTCCGTTTTGGATATCAGTCAAGACGGCTTTCATCGATTCTTTTACGTTTGCATCCACAACGCGTGGTCCTGATACGAAGTCACCCCATTGTGCTGTATCAGAGATTGAATATCTCATGCCTTCTAATCCTTCTTCGTACATAAGGTCAACGATCAGTTTCAGTTCATGTAGACACTCGAAGTATGCAAGCTCTGGCTGATAACCTGCTTCTGTTAATGTTTCAAATCCTGCTTTCACTAGTGAAGTAAGACCCCCGCAAAGGACTGCTTGCTCACCGAATAGATCCGTTTCCGTTTCTTCTTTAAATGTTGTTTCAAGAACGCCCGCTCTTGCTCCACCAATTGCTTTTGCATAAGCAAGTGCTTTATCTTTCGCTTGACCAGATACATCTTGATAGATGGCAAATAGTGCAGGTACACCAGCGCCTTGCTCATATGTTCTTCTCACAAGATGTCCTGGACCTTTTGGAGCCACAAGATACACATCTACGTCACTTGGAGGAACGATTTGATGGAAATGTACGTTGAATCCGTGTGCGAATACAAGTGAGTTGCCTGCTTCTAATTGATCTTTGATTTCTTCGTCATATACTTTCTTTTGCTGCTCATCTGGAAGTAGTACCATGACGATGTCTGCTTGTGCTGCCGCTTCTTTTACTGTGAATACTTGATGGCCGTCTTCTTGTGCTTTTGTATAAGATCCGCCTTTTCTCACGCCGACGATGACATCTACGCCGCTTTCTTTTAAGTTCAATGCATGTGCATGACCTTGTGATCCATATCCAATGATGGCAACCTTTTGACCATTTAATACGTTTTCTTGAATATCACCGTTATAATATACTTTTACCATTTGACTCTCTCCTTTTGTTTAGACAATTGAAATTGTTTTATTTTGTTGCGGCTTTTGCTGATTATCTCTCGCAAAGGCCGTGGTGCCAGTTCTGGCGACTTCTTTAATGCCGTATGGCTTAAGTAATTCAATGAGTGCTTCAATTTTTGAAGACTCACCTGTCACCTGAATGACGACACTCTCTCTGCTCACATCTACAATAGAAGCTCTAAATGGTTCAATGACCCCTGTGATCTCCATTCTAGATGCTGGTGCAGAAACGACTTTTATCAAAGCCAGCTCTCGCTGGACGATTGATTGGTTTGTAATGTCTGTTACTTTGAGAACATCAATTTGTTTGTTCAGCTGTTTTGTTAGCTGTTCGATGTCTTTCTCTTGGTCTACATGGACGACGAACGTGATGCGTGATACATCTTGAATCTCAGAATGGCCGACCGTAATGCTTTCAATGTTGTAATGTCGTTTAGTAAAAAGGCCAGTGATTCGGTTCAGTACACCTGATCGATTTAATACAGTCAACACAATAATTCTTTTCAAGGTTTCACCCCCACCATCTCATGAAGTCCTTTCCCCGGTGCTACCATCGGGAATACTTTTTCATCTCTCGCTACATTGACATCGATGAAAACAGGCTCTCTAGAGGTTAGCGCTTCTTCAAGCTTTTCTTTCGCCTCTTCGTCTGTTGAGATTCTGATTCCTTTAATGCCATAAGCTTCAGATAATTTAACGAAGTCTGGCTGCTCTGAAAATTTAGAATATGAGTAGCGTTCTTCGTAGAAAATTTCTTGCCATTGTCTTACCATTCCAAGGCTATGATTATTTAGAACAATCACTTTCACTGGAAGGTTCAGCTCACGGATAACGGCAAGTTCTTGCAAGGTCATTTGGAAACCTCCGTCTCCTAAAATCGCCACAACCGTTGCCTCTTGATCAGCCAGCTGAGCGCCGATGGCTGCCGGTAAACCGAAGCCCATTGTACCAAGGCCACCAGATGTGACCCACTTATCAGCATTTTCAAACGGGTAGAACTGCGCTGCCCACATTTGATGCTGTCCAACATCAGTTGCCACAATGGCTTCACCTTTTGTGAATTGATGAATGTATTCAATCAGCTTTTGAGGTTTAAAGCCCTCTGCTTCGTTTTCAACGTACCAGAGTGGATATTCTTCCTTCCACTGATCTAGTTGGTTTTTCCATTCGTCTGACTCTCCTTGCTTCCCGTCTTGCTTAATCAGCTCTTCAAGGACTAGCTTACTGTCTCCAACAACCGGGATATGGGTATGAATGTTCTTGCCAATTTCTGCTGGGTCGATATCGATATGTGCTACCTTCGCATGTTTCGCAAAGTGATTGAGATTGCCAGTTACCCTGTCATCGAATCTCGCACCAATTGAAATGAGCAAATCACATTGATGAAGAGCCATGTTCGCTGCATATGTGCCATGCATACCAGCCATCCCTAAGAAAAGAGGATGCTTTGCCGGGAAGCCGCCAAGTCCTAGCAGTGTATGAGCGACTGGAATTTGCTGCTGCTCTACATACTGCCTTAACTCTTCAGATGCTTTGCCATGAAGAACGCCAGCTCCTGCTAGAATGACCGGTTTCTTCGCTCTACTGACAGCTTCTACTAATTTGCGAATTTGCAAATAGTTTGGCTCTACTTTTGGCTGATAACCAGGTAAATCAATTGGCTGATCGTATTCAAACGTTCCTTCAATGCCTGCCACATCTTTTGGAATATCAATCAAGACTGGGCCAGGTCTCCCTGTCGTTGCGATGTGGAATGCTTCTTTAATGACACCCGGTAATTCCTCTGGATTTCTCACCTGGTAGCTGTGCTTTGTGATAGGCATTGTGATGCCGAGCACGTCTGCTTCCTGGAAAGCGTCTGATCCAATAACTGAGGTTGCCACCTGTCCTGTGAAGACGACAAGAGGAAGTGAATCAATCATCGCATCTGCAATTCCTGTGACTAGGTTTGTCGCTCCTGGTCCTGATGTAGCAATGACAACACCCGGTTTACCAGATACTCTAGCGTATCCTTCTGCCGCATGAATCGCTCCCTGCTCATGCCTTGGCAGGACATGAAATAAACCAGAATCATAAATTTTATCGTAGATCGGTAAAACCGCTCCGCCTGGATATCCGAAAATGACTTCTACTTTTTCTCTTTTGAGTGCTTCAATTAGCATGAGTGCACCGTTCATCGTTTGTGATGCTTTAGATGTTTCCGTCTCCACTTGTACATTTGTCCCCATTTGATTTCCTCCTCTTTGTCTTGCTTCAGTCAAGTTTTTTCACCCTTTTCTATTCAAGATCGAGATTTTAACCATATAAAAAAGCCTTCTCACCCCACAATGACACTACTTTTCACTAGGTCAAAGGGGCGAAAAAGCTTTGTTTTTCGCGGTACCACCCTTGTTCACAGCAACATCTGCTGCCGTCTCATGGACATCTTTCATCCATTTTGGTAACGAGTGAGCAATGTCACTCGGTCTGCCCTACTATCATTTCAAGCAGACACTCAGAGGTGAGTTCACTTTAGAAAGTAACACCGGTTTCCAGCTACCACCGGCTCTCTGTAGATACTGACTCTAAAACTACTAGTCCTCTTCAACGTTTATCGATATCTATTTAGCTTGCGTGAATGTTTTCATCTGTAAAAACGACTTTTTCTCCTTCTTCAACGACTCGCTTGCGGAATTGTTCAAGAAGTTTGTTTGTGTGAACCCCAGGTTTCCCTTCACCGATCGTACGGCCGTCAACCTTTACAACGGCAATCACTTCGGCTGCGGTTCCTGTTAGAAAAACTTCTTCTGCTGTATACACATCGTGCCTTGTGAATGGTTCTTCTTTCACTTCATAGCCTAAGTCTTCTGCAATCTCCATGATGGCATTTCTTGTGATGCCTTCAAGAGCGCCGATATAACCTGGCGGTGTATAGAGCTTACCTTTTTTATAAATAAACACATTGTCTGCAGAACCTTCTGCCACGTACCCTTGATCGTTCAGCATCAGCGCTTCACTCACACCGGCCATATGGGCTTCGATTCGGACAAGGATGTTATTCAAATAATTTAATGATTTCACTTTTGGACTCAGTACATCGGGACGATTTCGCCTCGTCGGTACCGTCACAATATCAATACCTGTTTCATATAGGTGCTTTGGAAAGATGGCCAGCGGCTCTACAATGATCACTGTGTTGGCTCTCCCGCAGTTGTTTGGATCTAAACCAAGATCACCAGCTCCTCTTGAGACAACAAGACGGATATAGGCATCCTTCAGTCCGTTCCTTTCAACTGTATGAATCATTTTTTCCGTGAGTTCCTCAAGTGAATATGGAATGTTCAGCATAATCGATCTAGCGGAATCATACAGGCGGTCTAAATGTTCTTTCATTCGAAAGATATTTCCGTTATACACGCGTATCCCTTCGAACACACCGTCACCGTATAAGAAGCCATGATCATAAACTGAAATTTTCGCATCCTCTTTTTTCACGAGTTCATCGTTTAAAAAGATCCACTGTTCCTTTTGGTCTTCCATTTTCAGTGAGCACCCTCTCTTTCAAACAAAAAGTAGTTGAATTTTCAGACACTTTATATTAAAGCGCCTCACGCTTGCTCTGCGTGTTTGTTTAGCTTTTGTTGAACCCATCTTACGCCGCTTTCCATACAGTGTCAACAGCATTTTTAAAATTATTAGACAATTTAGACTAATCAAAATTAAATGTATACGCTTACACCTTTGCTAGACAAGGAATGAAAAAAACTTAAAATTTTTTGTATTTTTTCTTCAATTGATTTACTTTACCTGAACGCTTTTCATTTGAGAAAACGTTTGTCATATTTTTTCACATTATTTTGAATGAAGACTGGTAGATTCCAGCGCTTTTGATTTTCTTTCGGTATGCCTTTCTAAAGCGTTTTCCTATGAATTTATGATAGAATGAGAGCATCTTATAGAAGGAGGGCAATACATGGCTAACATCAGAGGTTATATCGGAACGTATACAAAGGGAGACAGTAAAGGCATTTATACTTTTACATTAAATACGGACAAGCAGCAGATCGAACAAGTAGAAGTGGCTGCTGAACTTGAAAATCCTACATATTTAACCGTCTCAGATTCTCAAAAATTTGTGTATGCTGTTGTGAAAGAAGGATCACAGGGCGGCGTGGCTGCTTATCAAATCGATGCTGAAACCGGCACACTTCGTTTCATCAACCAAGAACTTGCCGAAGGCGCTTCTCCTTGTCACGTCAGCGTGGACAGTCAAACAAAAACAGCTTTTACAGCAAACTATCATAAAGGAACAGCAGAGATGTATGAAATCGATGCTGAAAATGGCTCAGTGATTCGCACGCTGTCACAGGCGCAGCATGAAGGAACTGGCCCTAACGAAGATCGTCAGGAAAAACCGCACACTCACTTTATGGGTCTGACACCAGATGAACAATTTGCAGTGTCTGTTGACCTTGGGACAGATGGCATTTATACGTATAAGAAAGAAAACGGCAAACTTGAGCTTGCTCATACATTTGAAACAAAACCAGGCACCGGGCCTCGCCATATTACATTCCATCCAACGAAACCTGTGGCATATGTGATGACAGAGCTAAGCTCAGAGGTGATTGTGCTTCATTACTTTGAAGATGGTCATTTCGAAGAGATTCAAACGATCGCAACCATTCCAAGCGACTTTACAGAGAACAATCAAGGCAGTGCCATTCACGTCTCTTCAGACGGCCAATTTGTTTATGCAGGAAATCGCGGACATGACAGCATTGCGATTTTTAAAGCAGACGCTGACGGCCAATTAAGTCTTGTCGAGATTGCTTCTTCTGAAGGAAACTGGCCTAGAGACTTTGTGCTTGATCCAACTGAAGAATTCCTCGTCGGTTCAAACCAAGAGTCTAGCAACCTAGTGTTATACAAACGCGACAAAGAAACAGGACGACTCACTGTCTTACAATCAGACATCTCAGTCCCTCATCCAGTTTGCGTGAAATTTTTAGGATAATGAAAAAAAGCCTCCAACTGTGGAGGCTTCATATTGTTGACAAAGGGCTAAAATGATCTTGATTTTAGCCCTTTGTCTTCTTTTCAGCGTGTAGACGGCATCCCGCCATCTTCAAGCTTTTGATCAATCAGAGACGTATCGGTTTTTTCACCGAACCATTTTGACAGCCTGTCCTGCGCTTTTCCTTTCACATCATCATCAATGTAGACCGCTACTTGAATCAGAGCAAATGTGATCGCTCCTAAATCATCTGTATAGCCTACACCAATCAATGTATCGGGAATGAGGTCAATTGGAAGGATAAAGTATCCGAGTGCCCCAATAATAAGGGTCTTCGCTTTGACAGGTACTTCAGGTTTTTGCAATGTATAGTAAAGTAATAGCACAGCATAGACAAGAGAGACACCAGCTTTTTGTGCCGTCTTTTTTAACTTTTCCCAAAAGGCATGATCATTAAAATGCTTCTTTGAACGCTTCAATAGTTCTTTTTTCTCAGAACGATTCATCATATCGCCTCCATTTACAGCATAGCCCTTTTCCCTTCGTTATACAAGATATTCGCCAATTCGACAAACAAAAAGCAGCAGAAAGCTGCTGCATTCTACTGCTCTTTGTAAAACTTTTCGATTGCCTTATCGATGTACACCCATCCTTTATAAGACACATGAATCGTATCTTTAAAGAAATAAGGATCGTACTCATGCTTAGTCAAATCTGCGACTTCATACCCGTTATCGCGTATTTGACGATTGATTTTCTCATAATACTCTGTACGTCCCTCTTTCGGAAAACCGGTATAATCATACCATTTTCCGTTAACAGGAATCGTCACAAACAAAGGCTTTGCCCCTGCCTGTTTTAAAATATCCAGCATGATTTGAAAATCTTTGTATTCTGGTGATTC
The DNA here is from genome assembly GCF_038593215.1 of Bacillus sp. FSL W8-0920. NCBI lineage: Bacteria > Bacillati > Bacillota > Bacilli > Caryophanales > Bacillaceae > Bacillus > Bacillus sp. FSL W8-0920. The sequence goes on from NZ_CP151974.1 coordinate 2,540,957, forward strand.
CGCATAAGAATGACCTTCACGGGAATCTTTCATCTTTTTCATGATCGGTTTCAGCTTGCGGTCAAACAATTTTTGATTAATATAAAACGGGTTGTTCCCTGCTTTTTCCGCACCTAAGACACTTGCTTCTTTTTCAAGCTCAGTCCATGTTTTTCCTTTGACTGATGGAGACGGTTGAAGCTTACGTTCATGTCCCGATCCAATTGTATAGTACATGTCTTTCTTTTGAAGCATGCCATAATACATTTTTGCAATAGGAGAAATCGCGCCATAAGCGAATTTGTTTCCAGAAAGCTCTGCTTTAAAAAGCTCTGTGATGACCATGTCGTTCTTTACTGCTTTAAACTTCATGATTCTCTTGATCAGTTCTTTTTTCACAGCTGGATCAATTTCTTTATTATAAGCGAGATTCAGTGCTTGAAGCGCTGAATAGTTCGGTGCAAAGTGATTTTCGTCAGATCCCCATTTCACAAACCACTGCGGGGACACGATAAACACAAGCTTCTTCCCTTTTAATTCATCCATATGCGCTGCAAAGTTCATCGCATGAATTAATGATTGCGATCCACCTTTTCCAATAAGATAAGGTGTAAACCCTTGAGGATTCTCATGAAAGAAATTTGAAGGGTGATATGGATCAAAACGTGATAGTTCAGAAGATCCATAGATCGGCAAATAAGTTGGATCTTTTAGCATTTCGTCTTGTAAATAAAGCCCTTGGAACATCCCCGGATCTAATTCTGTGGCTGACTTTTGTAATTTATCTTTTGGGATCAGATGTGAGAGCCATGCATTTGGTACAAGAAGAACACCAATGAATAGAACAGCCGCTAAAATAAGCGGCCCAAAAAAACGCTTTTTCATTACTTCATCTCTGCCAGCTGCTCAGCAATGTGATTCGGTGTATCCCACACATCACGATCAAACTCTGTAATCGGAACAGTAATTCCAAGTTGACTTTCGATTGCCATAAGCAGCTCTACTGTACCAAATGAATCTAGAAGACCTTCGTCAAAAATTGCAATCTCTGGATTTTCTTTCACAACGTCATCCTGACAAACCTCTGCAATAATACCGTATACTTGATTTTTAAATTCCATAATTTTCTACTCCCTTAATCATTAATGATGAAATGGTTTTCCTGAAAAAATATAAAATCCGAAACAAATCACATGGAATGTAATAATGATCGACACAACCATTGTGACCTTATTATCCGGCCACCACTTGTGTTTTTTATTCCATTTCTCGAATAAATTGTAACCGGACATCACAACTGCGTGATATAGTCCGTAAATAATATATTGAAGTGCTAGACCATGCCAAGCACCCATCAATAGAAAGAGGACAAAGTACCCAATATTTGATACAGCCATACGGTTCTTGATCCACTTCTTTTTTGTCATAAAGAACACAAATCTCATAAACACGTAGTCTCTGAACCAGAAGGACAGGGACATGTGCCAGCGATTCCAGAAGTCTTTAATGTTCCGGCTGATAAACGGTTTGTTAAAGTTTTCTGGTGATTTAATGCCCATCATATAACTCACACCAACAGCAAATGCTGTATAACCAGCAAAGTCAAAGAACAAATACATACTGTACGCATACATATATGTTAACTGTTGAACAAAGTGACTGCTGCTAATGTGATGAATATTCATGAGAATATACGTGTGAATCAGATAACCAATAATGAACTTGTATAAGAAGCCGATAAAAATTTTATGAATACCGGCGTATAGAAGATCACTGTACGCTTCCTTTTCAGGCGGCGTATCCATATCCTTTTCAAACCGGCGGTAACGATCAATCGGACCTGATGAAATCGTCGGGAAAAAGACAATGAAATAGACCAAACGATGAATCGGCATTTTCTTCTTAATCAAGCCGTCTCTTGTCTCGATAATTAACTGAACACCTTTAAATGTTAAGTACGAGATCCCTAAAAAGCTCAGCCAGTTCATTGGCGGCGGTTGATGCGGCTGATGAGTTAAAAAGAACGGTAAAACCTTTGATAGCACAAGCGGCAAAATCGATGCCACCACTGCCATATAGAAGACAGACGCCCTGTTCGCTTTCAACCGGTACGAAAGGTACAGGCGGATGATCAAGACTTGCCACACTGTAAACAAGAAGAGTAGCAGCGCGCCATGTGCATCCTTAGAGAAAATAAGGGCGAGTGCCACAACCGTTGCAAACATGTTGTAGCCCTGCATTCTTTTGCCGCGAAGACCAAGAATGATCGTCGGCAAAAGAAGAACACCAATTAGAATGAAGAAAAAGAATGAACTAAACGGAATCATAGAAGAACCTCTTTCGCGATTCTTTTACGGTCAACCTTCCCGTTTGGCGTCATGTATAGCTGCTCAAGATAGACAAACTTTCTTGGAATCATGTACGCAGGCAGTGAATCCGCCATTTCTTTCTTAATTGCACTTGTCAGCTGATATTCTTTTTCAAAAGAATGCGCTGCTGGAACAATGGCTGCAATTAAGTACTCCACATGACCGTTTGGCTGGAACGGCACAATCACACAAGCATTGACATACGTTGTCTCGCTCACATGATATTCAATTTCTTCAAGCTCCATTCGGTATCCATGCAGCTTAATTTGATAGTCCAGACGGCCGTGGCATGTAATCAAACCATCCTGCGTCACACCTGCGTCACCTGTACGGTAAGCAGGGCGTCCTTCGTATTCAAAGAACACTTTATCTGTTAAGGCTTGTTCACCTAAGTAGCCTCTCGTGACGCTTGGCCCCACGATGACAATTTCCCCTTTTTCACCGTCAGGAAGTGCATTGCCTTCTTCATCTAAAATAACGATATCTGTATCCGGTTTGGCGTAGCCGACTGGTAAAGAATCGTGCTGATCAAGAATCGCTTGCGTGACTTCAATCGATGTGATCGCAACAGTTGCTTCAGTCGGACCATACGTATTAAAGACCTGCGCCTTTGGAAAACGCTCAAGGAGCGCACTTGCTACAGATACAGGAAGTGCCTCTCCGCAGAACAAGAAAACTTTCAACTCTGGTAAAAGCTCCCCTGTAAAGGAAGGGTCCATTAAGCACATTTGCACAAAGGAAGGTGTTGATGTCCACACTTCAACGTCAGATTGACCAAGTGCTGCAAACATATCCTTCGGCTTATTCACTAGATCTTTCACTAAACAGTAAAGCGTGCCGCCTGATTGAAGCGCTGGATACAAATCCATCACTGATAAGTCAAAAGAAAATGGTGCTTGATTTAAGAACGTGCGTCCCCCGCCAATTGGGAAGTCTCGGCACATCCACTCTGTAAAGCTTTCTAAATTATTGGCTGTTACCTGAACGCCTTTCGGTTTTCCGGTACTGCCAGACGTATAAATGATGTAAAAGACATCATCCTGTTGAACCCACTGCGAGGATGGCGGTGCTTCTTTTTCAAGAGCTAAAAGAGATGCCGCACTTTTCACTTCAATGTGTTCTTCTACATCTAGTACATTCAGCTCATTTGCACAAATCAACAGACTGGCTTTTGAGCTTTCAATAATTGAGACGATACGCTCGGCAGGGATTGAGATGTCGACCGGAATGTATGGTCTACCTGATTTCACACTGCCTAAGAAAGAAATGAGCATCTCTGGCTCCATATGACCGTATACAATGACAGGTGCACTATCTGTAGCGACTGCATCTATGGCACCAGCCATTTGGTCTGATAGATGCCAAAGCTCATCATATGTGATCGAAGCATGTTGAGAAACAAATGCTGGCTGTGTTGGTTTCGTTTGTTGGTATTCTTGAATCGTGTGTAATAGTTTCATAGTTTAATCTCCAATTAAAAATCGTTGTAAATGAATGATCCCGTATTTGCTGTATGGAATCCGTAAATAAAGAACAATAATAGCAAAATAAGTAAGTAAAAGCTTGTATATCCTATCCATTTTACAGACTTATTTTCTGATAGCTTTTTGAATAGCATATTGATAACCTCTTTTCTTTTGACACTTATAGAGACGCATGGATCATCAAAAGAGTTTCATATCAAACCATAAATTTTTTAAGAAAATGCTAAAAAAATGTCGAACCTTAGAACGTCTCTTTTGCGCAAAGCTGTCTTATTGTAACAAAGATTTAATGTATTTGAAATGAAATTCGATCTTAAATTTGCCTTAAAATTGCTGAAAGCTGTCGAATAAACGCAAAAGCCACCTAGTTTGGCTAGATGGCTTTGATGTTATTTACTTTTTATATTTATTCACTTCGAACATGAGAATGTTGTTGAATACCACATAGTCCTTTTTACTTTCAAAAGGACCTTTGTTGTTGTCATGCTCGTCAATTTCATAAAACCCAGGACCTTCGCCGGCATCATGCTTTTTGTACCAAGAGAGGAATGCGTTGACTTCTTTCATTGAAAGGTCATACTCTTTCTGCAAGCCATTGACCATTGTGATGATGAGAAGAGCATCGCCGTCTTCATCTGTTGTATCGTCTTTAGGCGGTGTGGTTGGTTCTGGGTCTTTGTCGCCTGGGGTTTCGGTTTCAGTGTTTTTAAGACTCTTTAAAGATATAGATAAATTAGATTTGAAATTTGCTCTAGCGTTAGTAGGGGCACTTGAACTTTGTTCAACTCCTCCAATTACATAGAGTGTATCATCAACAAGTGCGGATACATGTCCCATACGATAAGGTGCAGAGGTGTTAGGTATAGTTTTTGATGTTTTAGTTTCTAAATCATAGAGTGCAACTCTAGAAACTCCACCCGTTCTTATAATATAATCTTCATACATGACTGCAGAATAATAGGGTGCAATAGCTCCACTACTAACTCCCCTCCATTGATCTGCTATAGGATCATATTCATAAATTCCTTTCACTAAGACCTCTGATCCAGTTAAAATGTAAAGTTTATTCTTCACAACCACTGCATTTCCCGAAGTAGCTTCAAAATTAAATTTTTTCTTTTTGGTCCATTCTTTTGTTTTCAAATCATAACTATAGGTATTGTTGTATCTATCTGCCTTTAATGCACTATCGTATCCAACTACATAGATCTTCCCATCAATAGCACCTGCATATAAATTGTAAGCAGATACCTTTCTTTCAAACGGGAGCTCTACTGAATCTTCCCAAGAATCCATTTTGATATTATAAACTTCTACGCTATTTGTTAATCCTTGTTCTGTTCTCCCCCCCATTACATATATACGATCATCAACAATTACACTGGCAGCACCCATGCGGCCTGTCTTCATACCAGCTTTTTCTGACCATTTATCTAACTTAGGATCATATACATAAGTAGTATTAGAATATGCCTTACTTGGACCTGTTCCACCTATTACATAGATTTTCCCATCATATACTTCACTTACAGCTCCTACTCTTGCATCTGGAAGCTCTTCTCGTTTTTCCCATTCAAGCGTTTCTGCTTTTATTGATTGTAATGGATAACTTAATGCAGAAAATAATAAAATGAAGATAAAAAGCCATTTTTTCAAGATAACCACACTCCTTCAATTTGTTTACATAACAAATATCGGATAGTTATTTATTTTTTTCATGTTTTTGTTACTTATATATATATTTATTTACTTGCCATCTCCCCAATGCGCCTATAAATTTCTAAAATTAGAATTCCGCATTAGAATTATTTAACATTTTTGTTAATTAATTTCAGTCGTTACTCATATTTTTCTATATCTCCATCAAAAAAACCCATGATTCATGGGTTTTTTTGATGGAGATATAGAAAAATTCGTCACAAGGCAAGAGGGCTCTCCGTTTTCATCCAGCCCCCAAAAGCTTGGATACATCCCATCGCCGAAACCTGTTGTAAACATGGCAATGTCCACCTTGTCATGAAAACGGGCGACGAGCCAGTCCCATGTGTGCTTGTAGTTTTGCTCAAGCGCTTCTGCAAATTCTTCATAAAGATAGAAATCATTGTCCTCTTTATACCGTTTATCCTCATAAGCTTGTAAATATCGTGCTGCTTCCGCATCCATGAAACAACCCATTCCCGTATTTACACCGTAGCCGAAGAACTCGTCTTCTTTCAATTGATTGAGTTCTTGCCCTGCTCTTGTGGCAAGCTCCCATTCTGTTGCTTGCTCGTTTGTGAACTTGACCATTGCATAGGCAACGCGTTCGTCACCGCTTTGCAACCGCTTAACTATAAGTAGAATAGGATATTTTCCTAGAGCAACCTTCCTCGTAAACGATTGGTCCCCTTCTGAAACAAAAGGATCGCAGGCAACGATATGACCGCTCGTGATCTCGATATAGCCTAACTGTTTGGCGAATAATTGATCACCTTCTGAGCTGCTTGATTTCTCTCCATTTTCATATAGTAGGTTTGTTGGATTGATGTTGTACAAGTGACCATTCCTTTCAATGTTTTTCTAGGGCGTTTGGGATTATGTGCTTTTTCCTCATTTAATCGTCAATAAAAAATCTGTAACGAGACAAGTTTCATCTCCATTCTCGTCCATCCCCCAAAAGCTTGGGTATACGCCATCACCAAAACGAGTAGAAAAGATCGCTAAATCAACTTTCTCCTGAAAGCGCGTGACTAACCAGCTTCTTGTTTCCTCATAACTTTTCTCCAAACAGTTCTATGAAAGGGTTCTCCTTCTACTATACACTTTAATTTTTTTAGTTGGAAAATGAATATTCTCTCTTTTGAACATTTATCCCTTTGCGATGTCTTTTTCATTAGTTAAAAATAAATGGAAGGTTCATTAAAAAACGCCCTTCCAATGGAGGGGCTGTGTTATTAACTATTTTATTTTGAATATCTCTTAATAAATGTTTCGCTAATCCTGCTTACGATATAGATCGTAACCGCTAAAATCAGCATCAACGGAAACATACTTAAACGATCATCTGCAGCATAAACAATGATCCCCACAATGATAGCCACTACGATTGCCGTTAAAAAATGCTTCACCGCCATCTCACCCCTTTGTATACATCATATACATTTTATTACACAAAAGGTTCTATTGAAATAATTTCCACAAAATCAGATATACGCAAGTCTAGATTGATTTCGACCACAAGCAGAAGTGGGTTTCCTTTGTTTCGCTCTATAAGTGGGTTTCTCCCCTCCCTTATATTGTTCGTATAATCTCTATATGCTAAAATTAACTAAAATACCTAGATAATGGATCAACCAGGAGGTCATTCAGTGACACAGCAAAGCAAACCATCCAAAATGTTATTAATTACTTTACCCGGCGCTATTATCGCCCTTGTGATGGTCTTAGGGAAAATTGATACACCTGTAACAAATGTTTTATTTTATATTGTGGCTTTTAGTGTTATGGGTTTAGTGGTTTCAAGCTTAGTGAAAGACTACAGAAAAAAGAATAGTTAAACTCTTCATCTAGGAAGCTGTCGTCTATGCAGCTCCCTTTCTTTATGTGAACACTCTCAAAGTTCTACATTAAAGCAAAAACAACTGGAATTAAAAAGAGGGAAGTAAATGAGTAGAGAAATTAAAGGAGAATGGTATGAAAACCCTTGACGTCTTTGAGTTGAAGAATGGAATTGACCAAACGCTGAACAAATTGAAGCAGCAATTACAGAATGTTAAGTCCCTAGAAAAACAAATCAATCAAATCATCTCCTTGGATGGCGCATTAAAGGGAGAAGCTGGACAGGCGATAAAAGCTTTTTATTTGGAGTGTCACATTCCCTTTTTGCAATTCTTTCAGATCATCATTGAAGAATACAGTGGTGCGCTAAAAAAGACAAAACAGGCACTTCATGCTTTTGAATCAAACCCGAATGGTTTTATCTCTCAATCATTCATTGAACACGAGCTTGACCAAGGGTTAAAAAAAGCCGAACGGGCCATTTCTGATATCGTATCAGATGTGAATCAAGCCATTGGCAGAGTAAACCATATTGTGCATTTGCCTCATGTAGACGAATCTACTTTCCAACAAAGCTATCAAAAAGCATGGCTTGAGACGTCCAAAACCATTGGACTACTTCATGCTTTTGACAGAGAACAAACAAGTGCACTAAATGAAACAAAAAGTTCCCTTCACACAATGAAGCAATACATAGACACTTTAAGCACGATGTTCACTGGCCCGAAAATTGAGATGACCAGTTATCAAAAGGGCTCTATTTTCAAAGATGGAAAAGAAGAAAAAATCAAGAGCACCATCAACGGATTGAATGAAAAAATAGACAACCCTAAAGAAAACCCAATGATGATCATGCTCAAGAAGCTGAATGAAAAAGAGGGATCGAATGTGGATACGGTTGTGAAGAAGAAACCATCTAATAAAATCAATCAAAACGCCGTGTTCGTAAATAGAAAAGTATATAATACAAATGAAAAGATTGACTTCGCAAATGCCAAAACAGTTGAAGTTATTCGAGATGGAATGCTATATCGGTTACGAATATCGGATCAAAACAAAGTGAATATTGAAAGCATCACAAAGATTTCTGATATGAAAACAGGAGAACAAACCTCAAACAACTTAAATACGGCGGTTGAATTTACAGGAATAAATGATGCAATTCGAGCCATCACAGGGAGAGATCCTGTAACAGGTGATAAAGTCGCTGACATGGACCGTCTAGTATCAAGCTTGTACATGATACCAGGAGCTAAAATCGCTAAAGTTGGAAAATACGTTTTTAAAATCATGAAAGGAGAGAAAGTAGCCAAGAAGATTGTCAAAACACCTTCCTTCGGCAAACACTCCGTACCAAAAGGTCCGTATCGTGAAGTAAATGGTTTCCCTGCAAAAGTAAAACCAGGAGCTCAAGAGAAACATATTCCTGATGCACCTAACTATAAACAGGAGCTAGCTAATGGAAAGAAAAAAAGCATCTTTTACGGTGACAATAAAAAAGCACAAGAATTGCTTGATAAATATGCTGGTAAAGGAGAAATGATGGTAAATGGAAGGGAAGTTGTCAATTTCGGTCAAAAAATAGGACAGACCTATGACTTAAAAACCGGGAAATATATAGAGACTACAAGAGGTACTATCCATTATTCAAAAAACGGTGCTCATATAGTCCCTTCAAAACCATTAGAATGAATGAAAAGGATGATTAACTATGGAATATAACTCTTTAATAAAAACATTAGATGAAAATGGAGGGAAAGAACTTATATTAGTTTGGAAAAATGGATTAAAGATCGTTGGTAAACCAGACACACTCTATGAATCAGATAATGGTTTAGAGGACGATGATGTAAATTATACAGAATACTATGCTGTTGCTTTTAGGGTAATAGAAGTTTTGACCCAGCCTACTCATAACGAAAGCAGTATATATGATTGGATTAGTACAGGAAAAAGCTCATTAGTAGAAATATCTCTTTATAAAGATACACCAAATGCAGTATATTTAGCAGACGGTCAAAAAAAATTATGGGAATTGGACAGTGATAATTAACAAAGGAAGGCCCCTCCAAATTGGAAGGGCTTTTCGTTTGTTTTTGCTTTACCTCAATATATTAAGTAGCAACCCTACATATAAGCCCATTTTCAATTTATACATTTTTGATTTTGATCCATTTACGTTCATAGTCATTGAAGAAGCTAATCAGAAATCAGCCACCCATCTTGATAGCTTCTTTGATACAAAAATAGGGAACGGAAATACTTAAAAACAAATTCGCCCCCAGCCCGCTCCCAAAACCCTAATTTGAAGCGATAAACGAACTTATATTCCAAGAAACAAAAAAGCCTGAAATCCTTTCATATCAAGGATTTCAGGCTTTTACATTAGTACGTCCCAGGAGAGATTCGAACTCCCGACCGACGCCTTAGAAGGGCGTTGCTCTATCCAGCTGAGCTACTGGGACATGTTGTTATGTAGTGTTCTGTTGGTGAGTACCTCACCGACAAGATTTATTATATTACTATTGTTCTTTAAAGTCAACGGTTTTTCGAAAGTTTTTTCATAAGGGGCAAATGCTGCACCCTTATGAAATACCTTCCAATGTGACAGTGTTTTCGAGGTCTTGTATGGCTTGACCTTCGTCTGTGAAAAACTGTACGTTTGCTTCGCTTCCATCTAGTGTCAGTATAGCGTAGCTGCGCTCTTTACGCACTCTTGGCAGGTGCACACTGCCTGGGTTAATGAGCAGTTTTCCTCTTAGCAGCTCACTGCCTGGGATGTGCGAGTGGCCAAAGCAGATGATGTCTGCGCCTAGCTCTTCTGCACGGTAGTAGACTTGAAGCAAGGATTGTTTGATGCCATGCAGATGTCCGTGAGTGAGAAATAGTTTTCCGCCTCCATCAAGTGAAAGCAGGAGCTCTTCTGCAAAATCGCCCATAAAGTCACAATTTCCTTTGACGACTTTGTATCCTTCCAGAGCTGGGTGGTTCGTTTCGAGTTCTGAATCTCCGCAGTGAATCATCATGTCGACTTCAGCCGCATGTCGTTTGGCAATGGTTTGAAGTTCGTCTGTGAGTCCATGACTGTCACTAATGATGAGTATCTTCATGGCTTCATTCCCCCTTATTCATTTGCGTCTAGCAGTGATGAAAGTTTTTGAAGCGCGACCGCTCGATGGCTGATCTTGTTTTTCTCCTCTGGTGATAACTCGGCCATCGTCTGGTCTTTGTCTTTGACGATGAAAATTGGGTCGTATCCGAAGCCGTTTTCGCCGATTGGTTCCTCTGCGATGAAACCTTCTACTGATCCTTCTACCGTCTTTGTTTCTTTACCCGGTATGCTGACAGCAAGGGCACATCTGAATCTAGCTGTACGGTCTTCTTTTTCAATGCCTTGAAGCTCGCTCAGCACTTTTTCTACATTCTCAGCATCGTTTTTATGTTCACCAGCGTATCTCGCTGAATATACGCCAGGTTTTCCGCCAAGATAGTCAATCGACAAACCGGAATCGTCTGCAATGACCATTTCACCTGCTTTGGCTTGAATCGCCTCGGCTTTGATGATGGCATTTTCTTCGAAGGTTTGTCCTGTTTCTTCAATCTCTTCAGTAAAGCCGATGTCTGCTAGTGTTTTGACCGTGAATCCTTTTGGCTCAAGAATGGCTTTGAATTCTTTCGCTTTGCCCGCATTGTGCGTTGCAATGATGGCTGTTTTCATCCTGATCAAACCCTTCTCTTTATTCGATGACTTCTCCTGTCACTGCTTTTTGCTTTTCGATTAATTCTTTGATGCCCTTTTCGGCTAAATCAAGCAGTCCGTTTAGCTGTTCTCTTGAGAATGTCGCTTCTTCGCCTGTGCCTTGAAGTTCAACAAAGCGTCCAGCGCCTGTCATGATGACATTCATATCTACTTCAGCTGAAGAATCTTCTTCATAATTTAAATCTAACAGAAGACCTTGCTGAGAATCAATTCCGACGGATATCGCCGCTAAATAATCAGTGATCGGGTTTTGTTTGATGACACCTTCTGCTCGAAGCTTTTGAAGCGCAAGCGTCATGGCTACAAAAGCACCGGTAATAGATGCTGTGCGTGTGCCCCCGTCTGCTTGAATGACATCACAGTCAATCCAAATCGTGCGTTCGCCAAGCTTTTCTAAGTCAACGACTGCACGGAGTGCTCGTCCAATTAATCGCTGAATTTCCATTGTACGTCCTGTCACTTTTCCTTTAGATGATTCTCTAATGGTTCTTTGAGCGGTTGCTCTTGGAAGCATGCTATATTCTGCTGTAATCCAGCCTTTTCCTTGTCCTCTTAAAAAAGGAGGTACGCGGTCTTCGATGGATGCGTTACAAATCACCTTCGTATTGCCCGCTGAGATTAAGACAGAGCCCTCTGGATGCGTAATGTAGCCTGCCTCTATTTCAATTTTTCTTAATTCGTCATAGTGTCTTTCATCTAATCTCATGATTTACCTCCGTTACAATATACATTCCGCGCGGATGCCAGCGGGGTTCTCCTACTAACTTTGACAACCTCGGCTCGTTCTAATCGCTTGGAATAAAAAAGAGGCAGCGAATATGCATGCCTCTTTTTCTCCATTATATCAATGTGTGCCGTTAAAAACTACCTGTATTCACTTGTTCTGGTCTTGAAACCGGCTTTGTCAGCTCTGCTCCTTTTTCGTTCACAAGCTCAGCCTTGCCGTTTACCTTAACGGATACGCTTTTGACGTCCGGCAGCTCTGTTAATGTGAGCACGATGCTATCAAGAACTTTTTGTGAAATCACCTTTTTCTTTTCATCTGCGCTGCCGAAAATGGATTCGTTGAAATCAAGTGTCACATGTCCGTCTTTTACTTTCGGGATATCATTCAGCTTTACATCTTGATCAAAGTCTGTGAGCAAATGGCTTTTTTTGCTTGGTCCAGAGACGAGCTCATCAATGGCTGCTGTAATTTGATCATCCTCATCTTTTGGCGCCCTTTTGGTCACAGGAACATAGTACGTCTGTTCATCAGATTCAGCTAAGTAATAAACTGTCACTGGCTTTGTCGATGTCATATCAGCGGCAGCCTCGTGCTGAATATTAATACCGTCTTCTCTGCTTAAATCATCTGAAATCGGTGTGCCGTTCACAGGCATTTCTTTTAGTTCATGACCATTCATTTTCAATTTGACTTTGGCGACAGAATCAAACTGCGTTAACGTCCAAGTGACCGATTGCAGGATGCGCTGTTCGTCTTCTTTTTTATAGTTTTTGAATTCATTTGAAAAATCTACTACGGCCGTTCCGTCTTTAATGTCGACAGATACACTCGTGTCGGCCGGCAAAACAGCCCGGAATCCATTTGGCATGAGGTTAGAAATCGGTCCTCCGTCCACGAGATATTCTAAGGTTTGTTTGGCACTCCCCTCATTTTTCGGCAGTGGAATGGATTGAGAAACGACATACCCGTTTTTATCAATTAAATATAATTCTCTCATGACTGTATCTGCCTTCTTCTCTTCTTTTCCTTCTTTCGCTGTTTGTTTCTCTTCTTTATTTTCTTTCACATATGTGACGTTTTGTGGCGGGTCAATCTCTGTTTTCGCTTGATCTGTTTGAAACAATCCGCATCCTGACAAAAGCATGGCTGACGCGATACACGTCACAGCTGCTGTAGATCCTTTTTTCAGCATACTTCACCCTCCTCTAGTAGTTTGTACTACTATGTATACGAGCTCCTCCTGCGGATTAGACCCTTTTCATAAAAAAATAACCCACTTCAAATAGAAGGGGGTTATTGCTGATAGACGTGTTCGAGTGATACGGTTTCGACCTTCCCTGGCAGGTAGCCAAACCAGTCACGAGCGATGTTTTCAAAATTTTGCTGCTGCCCTGTTGTATAAAATGTATGAACAGGCGCTTCTTTAGAGGTATTTAACAGCCCTTTATAGGAAAGAATCGTACTTGCTTCTCTCGCTGTCTCGTCCCCTGATGAAATGATGCTCACATCACTGCCCATAAAGCGCTGAATCGACTCTTTTAAAATTGGATAGTGTGTACAGCCAAGAATGAGTGTATCAATTCCTGTTTCTTTCATCGGTTCAAGGGAATCTTTCACCACTTCATCTGCTGTCTGATCTAAAAACGTCCCGCTTTCCACAAAGGGAACAAGCAACGGACATGCCAAACTTTGAACCGCTAGTCCTGCTTTTAGAGATAGCAAAGCTTCTTTGTATGCCTCGCTTTTGATCGTATTGGCTGTACCAATGACACCAATCTGCTGATTGTTTGTCACCTTGATGGCTGTGCGGGCGCCGGGCTGAATCACGCCAATAACCGGAATATCAAGCGTTGCTTTGATTTCATCTAGTGCGATCGCCGTCGCTGTGTTGCATGCGATGACGAGCATTTTAATATGATGATGTCTTAATAAGTAGTGTGCCATTTCCCAAGTATATTGAAGAACCTCTTCTTCTTTCCGAGGGCCATACGGGCACCGCTTTGTATCGCCTACGTAAATGATTTTTTCTTTTGGCAGTTGTCTCATGATTTCCTTTGCAACGGTTAAACCGCCGACGCCGGAATCAATGACGCCGATTGGTTGATCCAACAAAATCGCCTCATTTTCTTTTCATTTGCTGCTGTAGTTTCGTTAAGGATTGATTGAAAACGATGGCTTCTTCTTCTGAGAAAGCCCCTAGAAGTTCACTGACGTATTCTTGGCGTTTAACAATCACTTCTTGAATGATCCGCTCGCCTTCAGGCAATAAATGAATGCGAACCACGCGGCGGTCAGAAGGATCTTTTACTCGTTCGACAAGTTCACTTTTTTCCATTCGATCAATTAAGTCGGTGGTTGTACTGCAAGCCAAATACATCTTTTGTGATAGCTCACCTATTGTCATATCTCCGAATTCATAAAGCCACTGAAGCCCTACAAATTGAGGAGGTGTAATCGTATATTGGTTCAGGATTTCTCTGCCTTTTTGCTTAATAATTGCAGCAATATGGCGCAATGATTTTTCAATCTCTGCTACATGGTCGAACTCATTCGTTTCCATTTCATTGATACCTCACTATAGCATCTCACTTTGATTAAAACGTACATTCCTATTTTCCTCGTTTTTCAGAGAAAATGCAAGAAGAGACTCATGGAAACCATATAGAAATAACCGGTTCCTTCCTAGAGTGGAAGGAAAACCGGCTGACTTTAGAGCTCTAGCTCACCCATACGCAGAAGCTCGACTACGGCCTGTGAACGACCCTTGACTCCTAGCTTTTGCATGGCATTCGAAATATGATTTCGAACAGTCTTTTCGCTAATAAAAAGCTCGCTTGCAATTTCTTTTGTTGTTTTATCTTGGACGAGCAATTCGAATACTTCTCTTTCTCTTTTGGTTAATAGCGGCTTGGATTGAAACTCTTTCTCCTTCAAGTATTGTAACCCTCCTTGCTAAGGTGAGAGCTCTAGTCTCTATAGAATGGGATTCTGTATAGTCGAGATATCATATGCCGGCTGCCCGAGGTAGGTGACGTTAAAATCGAGAATTCCTGCATATGAGCGTCCATTTTGTACGGTTTTATCCGCACAAAAAAGGACGAGTCTCCTACCCGAGACGTCGTCCTTTTCATACACGTATTTAAAAGATAGAAATGGCTCCTGTTAACAAAGCAATAAGCGTTGTAAAAAGGGCAGTTAACACGGTCCACAGCAATGCGTATTTTTGCAAATCGCCAATATCTTTGTTCAGCATACTGACAAGAAGCAGCGTTGAAGCCACAAGAGGGCTCAGCAGATGAACAGGCTGTCCTATAATAGAGGCGCGTGCAATTTCCACTGGATCAATTCCGTAAGCTGCGCCGGCTTCTGCCAAGATTGGCAGCACCCCGAAATAATAAGCATCATTTGAAAGAACAAATGTAAATGGCATACTCGTTAAAGCCACAATGAGCGGAAAAAACGAACTGTAAGAATCCGGAATTAAGTAAATCACCAAGTTGGCAATCGACTCCACCATTTTTGTCCCCGAAAAGATTCCTGTAAAAATTCCTGCTGCAAACACAAGGGTAATGACCGTTAAGGCATTTCCCGCATGTGATAAGATTCTCTCGCGCTGATCTTCAACCTTTGGATAGTTGATCATGAGAGCGATGACAAATCCAATTAAGAAGAGAACTGGAATCGGTACGATATCTAAAACAAGTGTCGCCATCACCGCAATCGTCAAGAAGAAGTTCACCCAAATGAGATTCGGTCTCTTTATATCTTCTACGCCATCTTCGATTGACGCTGCCAGTTCAGGGGAGATCGAGACCTCTTCTTTGTACTGAATTTCTGCAACCCCAATTCGCTTCCGCTCTTTTTTCCCAAGCACATAAGCAGTAAAAAGGATGAATAGACCGCCAGCTACCATCGTTGGAATTAATGGAATAAAAAATTCAGCTGCATCCAAGCCAAGCGCAGCAATTGCTCGAGTAGCTGGACCACCCCACGGGGTCATACCGCTCATAATGCCTAATGATAATAATGAAATCGTCCCTAAAATCAGCGGGTTCATCCCAATTCTTAAGAAAAGCGGCAGCAAAGCGGATACGGTAATCATGTAAGTTGTCGTCCCATCACCATCTAATGCAACAAGCATAGACAAAATCGCTACCCCAAACGCAATTTTGACAGGATCCCCTTTCACAATACGTAAAATGAGTTTAATCAGTGGATCAAACAGCCCAGCATCCAGCATGACACCGAAGAATAAAATGGCAAATAACAATAAAGCAGCAGATGGCGCAACCGTTTTGAGTCCATCGAGCATCATATCCCCTAACCCACTGTAAAACCCACCAATCAATGCAAAGATGATCGGTACTACGGTTAACGCCACCACCGGATGCATACGTTTTGTCATAATAAGAAATGTAAAAGTCACGACCATTAAGAGCCCTAAAATAGCTAGCACTATATATCCCTCCATCCTCTTCTTTACACGATCAGCAAGCGCCCCTTTGCACTTGTGATCTGAATGTTAGCGCTTTCTATTTCAAGGATATAATAGCTTTTTTCATAATGAAAATATTGATTTTTTCGTATCTTCTATAAATTCTTTTTATAATCAGCCTTGCTGGCTTCTTAAAAATTCGATGAATGCTTTCACAACAGATAAATGAAGGGAGTCAGGCTGGTACATAAGCCATGTATCTCTTAAAACAGGCTGTCCATCTTTATACGAAAGACCTTTTACAAATAGCTCATCACTTGGCCTGAGGCAAATTTCCGGGACAATGGCATAGCCTAAACCGTGCTTGACCATCTCTTTTGATGTATCCTGGCGATCTGTCTCCATCGTCACAAGCGGAGGCATGGCAAACGTTTCCTGCCACCATCTGTTAATCAATCGTTTTAATGAACTATCTGTATGATAGTCAATGAGCGGCAGCTTCGGAAGGTCCTTTAGCTGAATTTCTGATTTTGAAATGATACAAAGCCGCTCTTTATCAAGCAAAAACCGCTCTCCATTCCAGTCGTAATCCCCTCTTAAAATCCCTAAATGAACACTTGATGTGCCTAATAAATCCATGACTTTCGTACTCCAGCCTGTATTCACCATGAATTGAACATGTGGATACTGCTTAGAAAATTCTCTTAAAATTTCTGGGAGCTTATACTGAGCAAAGTTACTTGAGACCCCTAACCGGATTGTCCCTTTGACCTTTTTTTGCATGTTGAGCATACCATCTTTTGTTTGCTGAAGCTGTTTGAGCATGTCATTTGCATATGCAGCCAAGTACTCGCCTTCTGACGTAAATTCAATCCCTCGTTTTCTTTTAAAGAAAAGCTTCATATCAAACTCCTCTTCAAGCTGCTTCAACCGATAGCTTAAGGCAGGCTGAGAGACAAATAATTTCTCCGCCGCTTTTGTGATGTTCTTTTCTTCATAGAGCACCTTTAGAAACCGCCAGTCTTTCTCATCCATGGTGTGCCCTCCTTTTTCACTAGTTATAAAAAAAATTTATTGATTCATCTTAAAATAATGTATTTAACTTATTTCTTATTATACTTTACCATTTTGATTAGATAAACAGTTCATTAAAAAATTGAGGGTGAGAGCAATGAGAAAAGTTCCAATCACAATGATGCGAGGCGGTACAAGTAAAGGGGTATTCATTCAAGCAAACAATTCACCATTTGAACACGATGAGCTCGAGGCATTTCTTTTAGACATTATGGGCAGTCCTGACCGGCTGCAGGTCGATGGAATCGGCGGCGGTAATTCTTTAACAAGCAAAGTGGCCATTATCGATAAAGCCACACGTCCAGATGTGGATGTGAACTATACGTTTGCACAAGTCAGCATCAATGAGAGATATGTCGACTTTAAAGGAAACTGCGGGAATATCTCATCAGCGGTTGGACCATACGCCATCATTAAAGGACTTGTTCAAGCGGTTGAACCCATTACGACTGTACGTATCCTCAATACCAACACAAATAAAGTCATCGTAGCAGAGGTTGAGGTTGAAAATGGCGAAGTGAAATTTGAGGGAGATGTAGAAATTCCAGGTGTAAAAGGGACAGGATCTCCCATCTATCTATCCTTTGAAAAACCTGAAGGCGCTGTGACTGGTAAAACCTTTCCGACAGGGAACCGCATGGATACGATTCAGACAAAATTCGGAGAGATTCCGATCTCGATCGTTGACATCGCAAATCCCATTGCCTTTGTCCGTGCGAAGGATCTTC
Organism: Bacillus sp. FSL W8-0920; assembly: GCF_038593215.1. Classification (NCBI taxonomy): domain Bacteria; kingdom Bacillati; phylum Bacillota; class Bacilli; order Caryophanales; family Bacillaceae; genus Bacillus; species Bacillus sp. FSL W8-0920. The sequence continues at coordinate 2,559,050 of NZ_CP151974.1, forward strand.
ATTTAAAAGGAACCGAATTACCTGAGGAGTTTACAGACGCATTACTGAATGATTTAGAAGAGATTCGTTCCATCGCTGCTGAAATGTGTCACTTTGCACCCAAAGACATGGCGACATTACAATCACCAGCCGTTCCGAAGCTTGCGATCATTAGCGAGCCTGCTGATTATGTGGATACAAACGGAGTGATGAGACGAGCAGCCGATATGGATATCGTCGTACGCATGTTATCGATGCAAAGACCACACCAAGCGCTTGCCATTACCGGTTCTGTCTGCGTGTCAGCCAGCTGTTTTATGGAACATACGCTTCCTGCACAGCTTTATAATGGACAACATGATACGCTTCGAATTGGGCATCCTGCCGGGATAATGCAAACGGACATTGACGTGTCCCAAAATAGAGTCAAAGTCATTCGAACTGCAAGAGAAATTCTAGACGGGGTTGTCTTTACGAAACAAGATTATATTGTGCAGCCTCATATTAAAAGAGAAGCCTAAAGCAGACGAGAACATCGTCTGCTTTTTTTAATGCTGAAGCGGGGCATCAATATCTCCGGCAGAATGAGCTTTGATCTGTCCTTTATCATCTTTTAGCTGAAGATGACCAAAGCGGTTAACGCCGCAGCAAATGCCTTCTTCCCATGTTTGTTTTTCACGATCTAACGAAATGCGAAGCGGCTTGTTTAGACGATATAACCGTTTATTATAAAGGGCAGTGAGTGCTTCAAACCCTTCATTCTGCCAGCGTGTACGGTATTTTTCAAAAGCCGCTGCCAGGTTTTTCACTAGCTGATCGGCTTTCACCTCTGTCAGCTCTGATAAGCAAATGGTTTTGTACGGGACATGCTCCGGCTTCGTCTCTACATTGATGCCAACACCGATATAAATGGCGCTGCGATCTGCTTCAATTAATGTGCCGGATACCTTTGCTTCATTAATGAGGATATCATTCGGCCATTTGATCGCCAGCTGATCGTCCGCTCTTATGAGTGGTTTCAGCACATCATAGATTGCTAGCGCTGTTAGCGGGGCGATCGTTGACTGGGTGGAGAGTTCTTCTGGCGGCATGACTGTCATGGTCACTGCCACATTCCCTAAAGGTGTTTCCCACGGCCTGCCGAGTCTGCCTCTTCCTTCTGTCTGCTGGCGTGCATAGACAGCAAATGAGGGCTTTTCTCCTTGCTGCATGAGCCTTTTCGCTTCATTATTTGTACTATCAATGGTGTCATATTGAAAAATCTTCATATGTTCTCCTCTTGTTTCTTCTTGATATGGTGCTTTTATTATAACAAAATAAAGCGTGCACGTTGATGAGCCAGCATGCTACTCATTTCGCTGCGCCCTAAATGTCTCTTTTTCTTCTTCAGTAAATGGGACAGATGTGCCTGTATCTTTACTAATTTGCACCATGGTGACTGAGCCTGTAAAGCATGGTTCCTGCTGTTCATTTTCTCCTAAATAATGAAGAATGAGTGAGCTTGAGCCGACCTTCTCAGGCTTAACATACACTCGAAGCCTCTCTCCAATCTCTACCTGCTTGATGTAATCACATTGCAGGTTAGCGACGACTGTCATGGTTTCTCGCACACGTTTCATCCGTTTATCAACAATTCCTGTTTTTTGAAAAAAGGCAATGCGCGCCTCTTCAAAATACACAAAAGGGGTAACATTGTTCATGTGGCCAAACATATCCGTTTCTGAAAACCGAACGGTCGTTTCGACATAAAATCGAAAGGATGCCCTCCACTCTTCAAACGGTGCTTCAATATATGACGGCAATCTCACTTGATCATCTCCTTATTTGGAAACAAAACGCCTCTCCCGTATTGGAAGAGGCGTTTGTTTCAATATTGCATCCAGCCTCTTAAACACTCATCATGATTGGCAAAGAGGACTGAATGTGATGTTATTCTGCGTGATCGCTTCCGAAGAAGTTACGGAATGCTTGTAAAGTTGTATCTCGGTTAAGTGCAGCAATTGACGTTGTCAGCGGGATTCCTTTCGGACAAGACTGCACACAGTTTTGGGAGTTCCCGCAGTTCGCAAGACCACCGTCCCCCATAATTTCTTCTAGACGGTCAGACTTATTCATCGCACCTGTCGGATGTGCATTAAATAAACGAACTTGCGAAAGCGGTGCAGGTCCCATAAAGGAAGATTTATCATTCACGTTTGGACAAGCTTCAAGGCAGACACCACATGTCATACATTTCGAAAGCTCATAAGCCCATTGACGTTTTTTCTCAGGCATTCTTGGTCCAGGACCAAGGTCATACGTGCCATCGATCGGTACCCATGCTTTCACCTTTTTCAAGGAATTGAACATCCGGCTTCTATCAACCTGCAAATCTCTCACAACCGGGAATGTCTTCATCGGCTGAAGACGAATCGGCTGGTCTAACTTGTCAATCAAGGCTGTACATGATTGGCGCGGCTTTCCATTAATGACCATAGAACAAGCTCCGCACACCTCTTCAAGACAGTTCATATCCCAGTTGATCGCCGTTGTTTTTTTCCCTTGTTTATTGACCGGGTTCCGTCTAATTTCCATGAGTGCGGAAATGACGTTCATATTTGGGCGGTAAGGGATTTCGAATTCTTCATCATAAGGCTTTCCATCTGCTGTATCTTGACGTGTGATTATGAATTGAATCGTGTTTTTTTCACTCATCTTATTTCTCCACCTTTTTCTTCGAGTAATCTCGTTTACGAGGTGCAATTAACGATACATCGACGTCCTCATAGTGGAATGCAGGCTTTTGATTTTTTCCTTTGAACGTAGCCATCGTTGTTTTTAGGAACTCTTCATCGTTTCTCTCTGGGAAGTCTGGTTTGTAGTGTGCGCCTCGGCTTTCATTCCGGTTGTAAGCCCCGATCGTAATGACTCTTGCCAGCTGAAGCATGTTGTCAAGCTGACGTGTGAAGGCAGCGCCTTGGTTGCTCCATGAAGCTGTATCGTTGATGTTGATCTGCTTGTAGCGCTCCATTAGTTCTTCGATTTTCTGATCTGTTTTTAAGAGTTTGTCATTGTAACGAACAACTGTGACGTTATCCGTCATCCATTCTCCAAGCTCTTTATGAAGCACGTACGCATTTTCTGTTCCGTCCATGCCGAGGATGTTGTCCCATTTCTCCTGCTCTTTCTTCACGGCGCTGTCGAATGTTGCAGAAGATAGGTCTTCCGCAGACTTTTCAAGACCGCTAATGTACTTCACAGCATTTGGTCCAGCGACCATTCCGCCGTAAATGGCTGAAAGCAGTGAGTTTGCACCAAGCCTGTTTCCGCCGTGCATAGAGTAATCACATTCTCCGGCAGCAAATAGGCCTTTGATATTCGTCATTTGATCATAGTCAACCCATAATCCGCCCATTGAGTAATGAACAGCAGGGAAAATTTTCATTGGAAGCTTACGCGGGTCATCACCCATGAATTTTTCATAGATTTCAATGATGCCGCCAAGTTTAATATCAAGTTCTTTTGGATCTTTATGAGAAAGATCGAGATATACCATGTTCTCTCCGTTGATGCCAAGCTTTTGCTCGACACATACGTCAAAGATCTCACGTGTTGCAATATCACGCGGTACAAGGTTTCCGTATGCTGGATATTTTTCTTCTAGGAAGTACCAAGGCTTCCCGTCTTTATATGTCCAAACACGTCCGCCTTCACCACGAGCCGATTCACTCATGAGACGAAGCTTGTCATCTCCAGGGATCGCTGTTGGATGAATCTGAATGAATTCTCCATTTGCGTAATGAGCCCCTTGCTGATAGACGATAGATGCAGCAGATCCAGTGTTAATCATGGAGTTCGTTGATTTTCCGAACACGATTCCAGGACCGCCTGTTGCCATGATCACTGCATCTGAACGGAAGGATTCAATTTCCATTGTTGTTAAGTTCTGCGCGACAATGCCTCGGCATACTTCCTCGTCATCTAACACAGCGCCAAGGAATTCCCAGCCTTCATATTTCGTGACAAGCCCCGCTACTTCATAGCGGCGAACCTGCTCATCAAGTGCATATAATAGCTGCTGGCCTGTTGTAGCTCCAGCAAACGCTGTACGGTGGTGCTGTGTTCCCCCGAAGCGGCGGAAGTCCAATAATCCCTCTGGTGTTCTGTTAAACATCACACCCATCCGATCAAGTAAATGGATAATGGACGGCGCTGCTTCACACATTGCCTTAACTGGCGGCTGGTTGGCTAAGAAGTCTCCGCCATACACCGTGTCGTCAAAATGCTCATAAGGTGAATCCCCTTCACCTTTTGTATTCACCGCTCCGTTGATTCCGCCCTGTGCACATACAGAATGCGAACGTTTTACAGGTACGATTGAAAATAGTTTAACAGCTGTTCCCGCTTCTGCTGCTTTAATAGTTGCCATGAGACCAGCTAAGCCGCCTCCGACAACGATGATGCTAGAATTACTCATTGTAGCCCCTCTCCCTCTTCTACTAATCTATTTCCTCTTAAACAAAAGCGAAAATTGCTCTTAGCCCTACATATGAAAGCGCTATAAATATACCTAATGTCACATATGTGGAGATTCTTTGTGAGCGTGGTGAAACAGTAATTCCCCAGCTGACAGCAAATGACCACAAGCCATTAGCAAAGTGGAAAATAGTAGATAAAACGCCGACAATATAGAAGCCTAGCATAAATGGAGAGCTTAAAATATTCGCCATCATGTCATAGTTCACTTCAGCTCCAAGCTGAGCTTGAATTCGTGTTTCCCATACATGCCAAGTCACAAAAATCAATGTGATGATACCTGAAATCCTTTGCAGTCTGAACAACCAGTTTCTTAAGTAACTGAAGCGAGACGTATTGTTTTGTGCCGTAAAGGCTATGTACACCCCATAAACAGCATGATAGATCAGTGGTAAGAAAATCACGAACAGCTCAAGTGCATATCTGAATGGAAGCTGTTCCATAAAGTGTGCAGCTTTGTTAAACGCCTCTGGTCCATTCGTCGCAAAGTGGTTAATCACTAAGTGCTGAATTAAAAATAGACCGACCGGAATGACGCCAAGCAAAGAATGCAATCTCCGATAAAAAAATTCTTTGTTCCCCGACATTACTTTACCCCCTAGTAAAAAGTGCAATTGCTGAAAATTGTCTTACCCCCGCTTCTTTCAATTGTAAGCACTTTATTCAAATTTATTGACAATTTCATTTTACTCCTATGTCAAAAAAGCGTCAAGAAACCGCGTACATAAATTAAAATTTTCCGAAATTTAAAAGTTTTAAATCAAAATTCGTTTTACTACAATAAGAATTTCTTAGACTTCAGGGAAAACTCTGTCATCATATGCTCACATAAGCTATAATAAATTGTTGAAAGAGGGGAGCCGTACAATGAATAAATTCGAATCTAACTTAGAACAGCTAAAAGAAATTGAAGTCAATGGATTTGCCTACGAGCTGATACGCGAAGTTCTGCTGCCTGATATTTTGGGTCAGGATCATTCATCTATGATGTATTTTGCGGGTAAGCTGCTTGCTCGTAAATTCCCTCAAGAGTCATGGGAGAAAATCCCCGAATTTTTCCATGATGCCGGATGGGGAACTCTCACGATGGTCCATTCGAAAAAACAGGAAATTGAGTTTGAGCTCGAAGGACCACTTGTATCAAATCGACTTACCTATCAAAAGGAGCCATGCTTTCAGATGGAAGCAGGTTTTATTGCTGAACAAATCCAGCTTCTGAACGAGCACGTGGCTGAATCTTATGAACAAGTGAAAAAGCGTGCTGATAAAGTCATTTTAACCGTTAAATGGGATTTAAGAGACCCTAGCTAACACTCTTTATGAAAGGCGCGGACTTTAGGTCACGCCTTTTTTGTTTGCCTTCTTCTATCATAGCATACTTAGTGAATGGGTTTACGCACGTTTTCCTTTCTAGCATGGGGGGTTTCGGATATAAAAAAGAGGTGCACTCTTTCAAGAGATACACCTCTCTGCCTGTTTAAGAATGGGCAGCTACCTTTGATAAATCAAACGCATCATGCAGTGCTTCAACTGCTTTGACCATATCGTCACGGCCAACCACTGTTGAGACTTTGATTTCAGACGTACTGACCATTTTCACTTGTATGTCTTTTTCCGCTAACACAGCGAACATTTCAGCGGCTACGCCTGGATTTGAGACCATACCAGATCCAACGATAGATACTTTGGCTAATTTGCTTTCTGTCTCGATCTGTTCGTAGCCAAGTGCTCCTTTATATTCTTCTAACACTTCAACTGTTTTAGACAAATCATCCGTTTTCACAGAGAAAGAGATCGACGTCTGATTGGTGCTTGTGACGGACTGAATGATGATATCCACATTGATATTTTGCTTCGCAAGTGTCGTAAAGATGGTCGACAATGTGGTGAGACCGCTTGAAAGACCGCACACCGTCACGCGTGTAATCTGATCCTCAAATGCAATGCCTCTGACGACTAAATTTTGTTCCATGGATGATTCCTCCTCAATTAACGTACCCGATTCATTTTCAATACTAGAACGGACTTCTAGTGGGACTTGATAATTTTTCGCAAATTCGACAGCTCTCGGATGCAAGACACCAGCTCCTAAATTAGCCAGTTCGAGCATCTCATCGTATGAAATACCTGCAAGCTTCCGCGCGGCCGGTACATAGCGCGGATCTGTCGTAAATACTCCTGGTACATCTGTGTAAATATCACATTTATCCGCTTTTAGTGCGGCAGCAAGTGCTACAGCCGTCGTATCTGATCCACCGCGTCCAAGTGTTGTGATATGCAGGTCATCTGCAATTCCTTGGAAGCCTGCCACAACAACGACTTTCCCAGCACTTAATTCCTCTTTTATTCTTGATTCATCGATGTCCACGATTCTTGCGTTACCGTGTACCTGCTCTGTTTTCATACCAGCCTGCCAGCCTGTAAAGGAAATCGCATCATAGCCTTTTGCTTGCAGCGCCATCGTTAATAAGGAAATGGTCACTTGCTCTCCAGTTGCGAGCAGCATATCCATTTCTCTTTTGCTCGGATGATCTGTGAGTTCTTTCGCTAGGTCTACTAGAACATCCGTTGATTTACCCATTGCCGACACAACCACAACCACATCATGTCCGGCCTCGCGTTCAGCGATGACCCTTTCTGCAGCATTGCGAATTTTTTCTGTCGATCCAACAGACGTTCCGCCAAATTTTTGTACAATTAGTCCCATGTCTACCACCCTTTTTCAAAAGATCACGTGTGAGAGAAGAGGCAAGAAGCGGCTTTGGAGACTGCCTGCTCACTGCAAATAAAAAAAGCAATGAGAGAACAGATCTCCCATTGCTTTATAATCATCATCAAACGATGCAAACAATGAGATAGCCCTCCAAGAAATACATTCTTGACAGCCCTACATTTCTTCAATGTACAGCCAGCGAATAAAATGAGTGGATTTTATTCACTTCGGCGACGCTCCCCTTTTAGCCCTCTTCCTAGATCCCATCGATCTCTGAAGGCTTACTCTTGAAGTTCGCACCTCTATCTTCAACAAACAACACGTTCATTTATTAAATTTAGTCACAATCTTAACAGACTTTTGGAAAAAGTACAATCTATTTTTTTAAAGCTTCCATTAAAAGCTCGGCCGTTTGTTTCGGGATACCAGCCTCCTGAAAGTCTTGGATAGAGGCTTCTTTCATCTTTTTCACAGAGCCAAAATGTTTAAGAAGCTGTTTTTTACGCTTTTCTCCGATACCTGGCACATCGTCTAAAATAGATTGAAATGCATTTTTTCCGCGCAGCTGCCGGTGAAAGCTAATCGCGAATCGGTGCACTTCATCTTGAATGCGCTGCAATAAATAGAAGGCCTGGCTATTCCGCTCTAGTGCAACAATTTCCAGTGTATCGCCCATCATCAGATTCGACGTCCGGTGCTTTTCATCTTTGACTAGACCTGCTACTGGAACAGACAGATTCAATTCATTTTCAAGCACATCTATCGCTGCATTGATCTGTCCCTTTCCTCCGTCAATTAAAATCAAATCTGGTAGCGGGAGCTCATCCTTTAACACGCGGGTATATCGCCTTCTAATGACTTCACGCATCGATGCATAATCATCTGGACCTGTGACGGTTTTAATTTTGTATTTTCGATATTCCTTTTTATACGGCTTCCCGTCCTGAAAGACGACCATGGCAGAAACCGGGTCTGCACCTTGAATATTCGAGTTATCAAATGCCTCAATCCGGTAAGGCATATAAATATTTAGTGCATCTCCAAGCTGCTTCACTGCACCAATGGACCGCTCTTCATCACGCTCAATGAGCGAAAATTTTTCTTTTAAGGCGATTTTGGCATTTTGATGGGCAAGTAATAGCAAATCCTTTTTCTTTCCTTTTTTTGGCTGATGAACGTTCGTCTCAAGCAATTGTTCAATCATCTCTTGATCTACGCTATCTGGCACCAAAATTTCCTTCGGCAGAAAGTGGTTGTTCTTTGCATAAAATTGTCCCATAAATGTGAGAAACTCTTCCTCAGGGTCTTGATACATAGGAAACAGGCTGACATCACGTTCAATCAATTTCCCTTGCCTGATGAAGAAGACCTGGACACACATCCAGCCCTTGTCATAGGCATATGCAAAAACATCTCGATCTGATAAATCGCTCATCGTCATTTTCTGCTTTTCCATCGTTGAGTCGATGTAAGCGATTTGGTCTCTCAGTTCTTTTGCCCGTTCGAACTCTAATTGTTCGGCGGCTTCCTGCATCTTTTCGGTGAGTTCTTTTTTGATTTGCTGATGTCCTCCGTTTAGAAACCTTATGATTTCGTCCACGAGCTGCTTATTCGTTTCTTCAGAAATGTCATACACACATGGCGCGAGACATTGTCCAAGATGATAATAGAGACAGACACGGTCAGGGAGGGTGCTACATTTTCTGAGAGGATATAAACGGTCGAGCAGCTTTTTCGTTTCTCTTGCTGCTTGAACGTTCGGGTATGGACCGAAATATTTCCCTTTATCCTTCTTCACATTGCGTGTGACGATCAGCTTAGGATGCCGTTCATTCGTAATTTTAATAAAAGGATACGTTTTGTCATCCTTGAGCATGACATTGTATTTTGGGTCGTATTTTTTGATTAAATTCAGCTCTAAAATGAGTGCCTCGATATTAGAAGAGGTGACAATGTATTCAAAGTCCTCAATTTCACTGACAAGCCGCTGCGTTTTGGCGTCATGAGATCCAGTGAAATAAGAGCGTACTCTATTTTTTAAGACCTTTGCCTTCCCTACATAAATGACTGTATTTTGCCGATCTTTCATTAAATAGCAGCCTGGTTGATCTGGCAAGACCGATAGCTTTTCTTTGATCAGTTTGTTCATCTTTTCATCCGTCCTTGTTTTCCTCTTTCACTCCTTCTAGTGTATCACGAACATTTGTTTTATACCATGTTGAAAGAAAAGCGGCTCTCGTCTTTACGAGAACCGCTTTAGTGAGTATGCCGATTGGGCATAGACAGGTTTATAGATGTTTGTTAACAAGCTCAGCAAGTGCTTCTTTTGGTTTGAAACCAACAGAAGTTTCTACCACTTCACCGTCTTTTAAAACAAGAAGTGTTGGGATACTCATCACGCCGTATTTACCAGCAGTTTCTTGGTTATCGTCTACATCAATTTTTACAATTTTCATTTTATCGCCCATTTCTTGATCAAGTTCTTCAAGAACTGGAGCAATCATTTTACAAGGTCCGCACCATGGTGCCCAAAAGTCCGCAATAACAACACCTTCTGCAGTTTCTTGTGAAAATGTTGCGTCAGTAGCTTTTACGATTGCCATTATTCATTCCTCCAATGTAAATTATGCTTTTTAGTATAGCATCTACCAATGTGACTTGCGAATGAAATGCTTACGAATCATTTTTTATGAAATGAATTAAAAAACAAACCGTACAATCGCACCAATGACAACAATTGCACCGATAATCATGAGAATCGTTCTAAGCATATAAATAACTCCCTTTCCGCTTCGTTTACAATGTATGATGCCCCAACATCCTGCTCATCAAACATCTAAATATGCGATCAAGCGAGATCAATCGTAATCATCACCACAGACATTGGCGGCAGCTCTATGCTCAACTCACCGGGTTTTACAGCAAATTGCTGAAACTCTGCTGGCTGGACAGCATGAGGATCATCAAATGTGTTGTGCGCATTCATGCGGTCTGCTGTCAGCACGCGGCCCGTGACTTTCGTTTCTGCATCCATACCTTCAATGGCAAGGGATACTTCGTTTTGTTCATGCGGATTCAGGTGACAGAAGCTAATATGCATCTTATCTGACGAACGCGAAGCTGACACGCTAACCTGAGGTATTTTTTCTCCTCTGCGTTCATAAGACGTTGACACGAACTCCACTTCAAGTGCTTCTTCCTCTTGATGCACTTGAAACATGTGAAACACATGATACGTAGGCGTCAGAAGCATCTTTTCGTCTTCCGTTAACACCATTGCTTGCAGAACATTGACCGTCTGGGCAATATTCGCCATATGAATCCGCTGGCAATGACGATGAAAGATATGAAAATGAAGGGCACAAACAAGTGCGTCTCTTAGTGTGTTTTGCTGATACAAAAACCCAGGATTTGTCCCTGGCTCTGGGTCATACCATGTTCCCCATTCATCAATAATCATCCCAATTCGCTTGTCTGGATCATAACGATCCATGATCTCTCCATGATCCACGACAAGCCGTTCCATCTCATAGGCTTTTTTCAACGTGATAAACCATTCATCCTCATCAAATTCAGTCGCTGATCCTTTCTTCTCCCACGTACCAGGTACAGTGTAGTAATGCAGACTGAGTCCATCCATCCAAGGTGCGGCCCGCTCCATTAATACTTTTGTCCAATTCACATCATTTGAATTGGCTCCGCACGCAATTTTGTATATTGATTGACCTGCAAACTCTCTCACATACGTTTGATAACGTTTATATAAATCGGCATAGTATTCAGGCGTCATATTCCCGCCGCAGCCCCAACTTTCGTTTCCTACACCAACATAGGTCAAATCCCAAGGTTCTTGTTTTCCATTTTGAATGCGCCAATCAGACATAGGTGTTCCCTTTGGAAAAGTGATGTACTCGACCCAGTCTGCTAATTCTTGAACAGTCCCACTTCCCACATTTCCGCAAATATAAGGCTCACATTCAAGCAGCTCACACAATTTCATAAACTCATGTGTACCAAATTCATTGGATTCAACCGTACCACCCCAATGAGTGTTCACCATCGGCTTTCGTTCGCTGAGATCACCTACACCATTTGCCCAATGATACTCGTCTGCAAAGCAGCCGCCCGGCCACCTAAGCACCGGAATATGTAATGCTTGAAGGGCTTTTAACACATCCGTACGAATCCCCTCAATATGATCGATCTCTGAATCTTTTCCGACCCAAATCCCATCATAAATCCCTCTTCCTAAATGCTCTTGAAAATGTCCATAGATGTGTTTAGAAATACGTCCGATCACGTCATTCACTTTTACTGTTCCCTTCACTTATCAACCGCTCCTTTGTGTATTGATTACATACAAAAAAACCCAGAATACCTAGGCATTCTGAGTGTATGAGCGTTACGAGTGGATATTCATCTTTTTTAACTCTTCATTCAAAAGCGGTACCACTTCAAACAAGTCACCGACGATTCCGTAATCGGCAATTTTGAAGATCTCAGCTTCTGGATCTTTGTTAATCGCCACAATGACTTTACTGTTAGACATCCCGGCTAAATGCTGAATCGCTCCTGATATCCCGCACGCAATATAGAGATCAGGTGTGACGACCTTGCCTGTTTGCCCAATTTGCAGGGCATAATCACAGTAGTCTGCGTCACAGGCACCACGCGAGGCACCGACTGCTGCGCCCAGCGTCTCAGCGAGTTCATTCAGCGGTTCAAACCCTTCCTTACTCTTGACCCCGCGTCCCCCGGCGACGATAACTTTTGCTTCAGATAAATCTACACCTTCTGACGTTTTTTTAATGACTTCCTTCACGATCGTTCGCAGGTTCTGAATATCGACAGAAACCGGTGTAATGTCTCCGCTGCGTGAGGCATCCCGCTCAAGAGGTGCCACGTTGTTCGGGCGTATGGTGGCCAAAAGCAGACGATCTGTTGAAATCACTTTTTCGAAGGCTTTTCCAGAGTAAATCGGTCTTGTGAAAACAAGATGTTCTCCGGTAACGCTTACATCAATCGCATCTGAAATTAAACCAGTCTGCAAGCGTGCAGCTATTTTCGGCGACAAGTCTTTTCCGATAGACGTATGGCCAAAGAGGACGGCATCTGGGTCAACCTGATCTAATATGGCTTGAAGTGCCTGCGCAAAACCATCTGACGTATAATATGAAAGGTGCGGATGCTCCACAATCATGACATGATCCGCTCCATAGTATAGCAGTTCATTCGCTTGGTCTTTGACGTCATCCCCTATTAACACGCCAATGACTTCACCGCCATCTGCCACTTGATGAGCGGCAGCAATGGCTTCAAATGTCACATTTCTTAATTTACCGTCACGACTTTCTCCAAGTACAACAACTTTTTTACTCATCTTTCAAGTTCCCCCTTGTTCTCGTGATATCGTAAAGTGGATGTTTAGATGACCTTTGCTTCATTTCTTAATAAATCCGTCAGTTCTTTGACTTGATCCTGAAGCTCACCGCTCAGCACCTTGCCACCCTCTTTTTTCTCCGGTAAGAAACGTTCAATTGTTTTGATTTTATATGGCACATCGTCTTCATCCAGATCTAAATCATCCAGTTCCAATTCTTCTAAAGGCTTTTTCTTTGCCTTCATAATGCCTGGTAATGATGGATAGCGAGGCTCGTTGAGACCTTGCTGCGCAGTGACGACAAGCGGGAGCTCAGCAGAAATGACTTCCACATCACCTTCTGCATCTCGTTCAATCGAAGCAGAGCCGCCGTCAATTTGAATACTTGTAATCGTTGTGACATATGAAAACCCAAGTAATTCAGCAAGACGCGGGGCAACCTGTCCAGAGCCACCGTCAATTGCCACATTCCCTGCTAAAATCAAGGAAGCCTCTTTGTCTTTTAAATAATGGTAAAGAATCGTAGAAGCTGAATATTGATCCCACTCTTCTAAGTCGTCTTCCACATTTAATAAAACGGCTTGATCGCAGCCCATAGCAAGCGCTGTTCTCAGCTGCTTTTCCGCATCCTCACTGCCAACTGTCACAACGGTCACTTCTCCCCCGTGCTCGTCGCGAAGCTGGATGGCTTCTTCTATGGCGTACTCGTCATAAGGATTAATAATGAACTCTGCTCCATCTTCTTGAATTGCACCAGACTGAATGGAAATCTTCTCTTCCGTGTCAAACGTACGCTTCATCAAAACAAATATATTCATCCATTTCTCCCCCTTGTTTCGTTTGAATCCTTTATTCCCCTTTAAAATTCGGCTTGCGCTTTTCGATAAAGGCTTGTATGCCTTCTTTGGCGTCATTCGATTGGAAAATCTCACCGAACTTTTTGGCTTCTAGCTTCATACCGCCATCATATGAATACAATTTTGTCGCATTCAATAAATCCAGCACATACTCGAGTGATTTTGGGCTTTTCGTTGCAAATTTTGACGCAAGTATTTTGGCTGCTTCGAGCGCCTCTTCCTCTGTTTCTGCCAGCTTTGAAACAAGTCCGCAGGCAAATGCTTCTTCACCTGTAATCGGTTCAGCTGTACCCATCATTTCCAGCGCTTTAGCAGAACCAACATAGCGCGGCAGGCGCTGCGTACCGCCGAATCCCGGAATGATGCCGAGGTTTAGTTCCGGCAGTCCAAGCTTCGCATCTTTTGTGGCAATTCGGATATCACAAGACATGGCAAGCTCAAGGCCCCCGCCTAATGCCGCTCCGTGAATTGAAGCAATGACCGGTTTTGGACATTGTTCAATCCGTTCAAAGACCTGCTGCCCTCTGTCTGCAAGGCTTGAGTAGTCAGACTCTTCCTGTAACGTCGTAAATTCCTTAATATCAGCTCCTGCTGAGAAAAATCTTCCTTCCCCGTGGATCACAATGGCTCTTACTTCTTCATTTTTTTCGAGCTGGTCAAACATGTCATTAAGCTCGGTGAGCAGCTGAGAAGATAAGGCGTTTGCTGGTGGATGCTGAATCGTGATAAGTGCTGTCTGTCCTTCATGATGTAAGGTGAGTATCTTTTCCATGTCAATCATCCTTTTTCAAAATGTCTTTAAGATTGATGTATTCCGTTTAAGAGTAGATCACGTACGTTTTCTGCGAGTGCAGGAAGATCATATTTTTGATCATTCATGACCCATGTTGTAGCGGTTTCATCAATCGTCCCAAATACCATTTGTCTCGCTAAGCGGACATCTAGATTTTGTCTGAATTCTCCTGTTTTCTTTCCTTCTGCTAATATCGACTCGAGCATATTTAAATACCCTTTCAGCACCTCATTGATTTTTTGCCGCAGCTCAAGGTTTGACTGCCTGAGTTCAAGCTGTGTCACAAGAGCCAAATGATGATTTTGCGCAAGCATACGAAAATGCTCCTCAATGAGCAGTAGAAGCTTTTCTTTCGCCGACGGTTTCTTTTGAATATCTGTTTCCATTCGTTCGATGAATTGTCCCATTTTTTCTTTGAACAATGAGATCAAAATATCCTCTTTATTTTTGAAATAAAGATAAATGGTTCCGTCTGCTACCCCTGCTTGTTTCGCAATTTTTGAAACTTGTGATTGGTGATAGCCGTTCTCTGCAATCACCACAACTGCTGCATCAATAATTTGCATGTACTTCGGTCTTTTCTGCTTCAATGTGCTTCGTCCCTTTCTGGATTGAATGAGTATTCATTCATAACTTTATGTTAAAAAGAAACGGGCGATTTGTCAAGTGATCTTCTTCTTTCTTTTCCACCTTTAGCATACCAGAGGAGGCGGTCAACATTCAAATCATCCGGCCGGTGGACCGGATGATGAAGCCGTTATGTTTTCGGTTGATCGGCAGGCGTTTCAGATGAAGAAGCGTGCTTTCTTTTTTCTTCTTCAATTAATACTCTGCGCAAAATCTTCCCGACGGCTGTTTTAGGCAGTGATTCTTTAAATTCATACACGCGCGGTACTTTAAATGAGGCAATTCTCGTCCTGACAAAGCGATCAAGTTCGTCCTCTGTTAAGTAGGCATCCTTTTTCGGTACAATAAATGCTTTCACTGTTTCTCCTCTGTACGGATCTGGAATACCTGCGACGACGACTTCTTGTACAAGCTCATGCTCATAAAGGGCTTCTTCGACTTCTCTTGGGTAAATATTATAGCCGCTCGCAATGATGACATCTTTTTTCCGGTCGACGATATAGAAAAAACCGTCCTCATCCATATACCCTATATCTCCGGTGAAAAACCAGCCATCTCGTAATACAGCCTCTGTCTCCTCTGGCTGATTCCAGTATCCTTTCATGATCTGGGGCCCTTTAACAATGATTTCTCCATGCTCATATGGTTCTTTGAGGCCTCCGGTTTCCTCGCAATAAATACCGGCATCTGTATTAGGCCACGGACAGCCAATGCTGCCTGTTTTGTTCGCTCCCCATAAAAAGTTAGAATGAGTGACGGGTGAGGTTTCTGAAAGTCCGTACCCCTCCACTAAGCGTCCTCCTGTTAATTTTTCAAAGCTTTGTTTGACTTCAACAGGAAGTGCCGCTGAGCCGCTTAGACATGCAGTGATGGACGATAGATCATACTTTTCAATGTTCGGATGATGCAGCAAGGCGATATACATGGTTGGTGCACCTGGAAAGAGCGTCGGCTTCTGTTTTTCAATCGTTTTGAGGGTATCAGCTGCGTCAAATCGCGGAAGTAGAATCATTGAATGCCCTTCTTTGACAGCAAGATTTAAGACGGTCGTCATTCCGTAGACATGAAAAAACGGAATGATGCCGAGGATGCGTTCTTTCCCCCTGGTCGTTTTATACATCCAGGAAGCGCACATTTCAGTATTCGCTAAAATATTTTCATGTGTGAGCATGACGCCTTTTGGTAACCCGGTCGTTCCGCCAGTATATTGCAAAACAGCGATATCCTCTTCCGGATCAAAGGCAAGTGCGGGTACCTGCTGTTCACCTTCCGATTCTTTCATAATCTGCGCGAAGTGATGAATGGTGTCATTTTTCTCCACTTGTATGACCATTTTATTTTTTCTTCTTTGCACAATAGGAAACAGTATGTTTTTCGGGAATGGTAAATAATCTTGTAGTTTGGTGACGATTAAGTGCTCCATACTTGTCAGCGCTTTCATTTTATAAGCCTTTGGATACAACAAATCTAGCGTGATCAGCACTTTGGCGCCGCTGTCTTCTATTTGATATTCCAGTTCTTTCTCCGTATAAAGCGGGTTTGTTTGAACAACGATGCCGCCTGCTATTAAAACAGCATAATAAGAAATGACCGATTGAGGACAGTTCGGCAGCATGATCGCTACTCTGTCGCCTTTTTTCACGCCAATTTTCAGCAGATGACTGGCTAGTTTCAATACGTCTTCTTGCAGCTGTTCATAGGTGATGTTCTTTCCTAGAAAATGAATGGCTGTATGCTCAGGTGCAGCCTCTGCGGAGCTGAATAAGTAAGATTGTAATGTTTCATTTGGGATGGTGAGTTCGTGGGGAATTTGATTCGGGTAATGCAGAAGCCAACGTTTATCTGACTGCATAAAAACCCTCCTTCCTGAACTTTCGTACTATTATATTATAGCAAACTTTTCCTTAGGGCAGTTTGCTTTTTTCTAATAGGGCTTGGTTCAATTGCACATGTTTACTTTTTCGCCGGTGTTTCGATAGAAGCTCTTTTTCCTTCATGATGCCACTGTTCATATAATCCACCGATTGCACGAAATGAGTCGTTGACTCTTTCTACGATCTGTTGATGGATACTAGGGTCATTCGGTAAATGCGTCTGGATGTTGTCGACTTGATACTTCCTCATCATGTCGATGTAAACCGTGAGAAAAATCGTGTCTTCTAAAATCCAGTAAATGACTTCATCCGCCACTTTTGTTCTTTTATGCAGCATTTGAATGCCTCGTTCATATTGAATGAGGATATAACCACTCGAATCGATTTGAATATAGGGGCTCAAATCATCAAAAAATCCTGACGTTTGAAACGGACGTGCAATATACGGTTTGTATATGTCTCTTGGAAGGGATGTCATTTGAAGACAAGTATCAATGCGCTTGATCAGTTCGTCTTTTTGCAGAATGTGCTTCATGTCATTCGCCGCCTTTGATGAGATAAAAGCTGCCAAGGGATTCCCTGACAGCTTTCTAACGCCTGTTTTTTTCATTTCACAGGAACAGATAAACGGCACCAATGACCGCAAAAGTGCAGGCAACTACGATTAATACTTTTGCTAGCTTTTCCATGTCGTCTCCTTAAATGCCGGCTGCTACTACGTAAGACAGCCCAACTGAAATGATGAGTGAAATAAACCCGACCGCTCTATTATCATTTTCAATCTCTTTGTCTACTTTAAAACGTGGTGTTAAAAATTCAAAAATGAAATAGCTGACAAGCAGCATCACAAAGCCGTATACGCCCCATCCAATCATTTGAAGAAGGGAATTGTGCTGAGCGATTGAATGCTGAAACACATTCGCAATCCCAAAGATTTTCCCGCCTGTTGCCATGGCAACGGCTAAGTTCCCCCGCTGAATCTCTTCCCAATTCTTATAGGAGGTGACGAGTTCAAAAATGGTTAGAAATAAGACGAGACACAGGACGGCCACGCTATAATAGGCGGCAATTTCCACAAGTTCATTTTCCCAAAAGGCTTTCATGCGTTTTCTCCTTTTTACTTTAATTCGACGATGGTGACGCCTGATCCTCCTTCACCTTGTTCGCCAAAACGAGCATTTTTCACACTTCGATGCTGTTTCAGTAATTCCTGAACCCCTTTTCTAAGGGCGCCAGTTCCTTTACCGTGAATAATAGACACGCGCGGATAACCAGCTAATACAGCATCATCTAAATATTTTTCGACTCTGCTTAAGGCATTTTCATAACGCTCGCCTCTTAAATCGAGTTCCAGCGAGACATGATAATCTTTCCCTTTGACTGCCGTGATGGCTTTTTCTTGCTTAAATTCAGGTGCTGATTTGATAAATTCCATGTCTTTTTCTTTTACCTTCATTTTCAGAATGCCCATTTGGACACTCCATTCTTTGTCGCCTGTTTGTTCAAGCAGCGTTCCTTTTTGCCCGAAGGTAAGCACTTTGACTTCGTCGCCTGCCTTCAGCTGTCTTACTGCTTTTTTCGCTGGCTCTGGCTTCTTTTTCCTGTCAAACTCAGGAACAGCTTCTTCAAGACGCTTTCGCGCATCGATGAGTTCATGCTCTTTGAATGAGCGGTGCTCACTTTTTATTGAACGGAGCTCTTGAATGATATCTTCAGCTTCTTTTGATGCTTGTTCAATTTTCTCTTTCGCTTTCTGTTCAGCTTCTTCAAGCAGTTTGTCCTTTTGCTCATTCCATTCAAGAATTTGTCTTTGCAATTCTTTATGAAGCTTTTCTGCTTCTTTTCTATAGACTTCTGTCTCATGCAGTTCTTCTTCTGCTTGTTTCTTGCTATCTTCTAATGAAGCAATCATTTGGTCTACTTCATTATGCTCTGCATGCATATCTGCTTTTGCCCGGTCTATAAGGTGATCTGGCAAACCAAGACGCTTTGAAATTTCAAATGCGTTGCTTCGTCCAGGCACACCGATGAGCAGGCGGTACGTTGGAGATAAGGTTTCAATATCAAACTCCACGCTTGCATTTGTGACGCCTTCCCGGTTATACCCATATGCCTTCAGCTCGGGGTAATGAGTCGTTGCGATGACACGTGCATTCGTTTGATGCACTTCATCTAATATGCTCATCGCAAGTGCCGCACCTTCAGCTGGGTCTGTTCCTGCCCCTAATTCATCAAATAAGACGAGAGAATTTGAAGTCAAATGCTTTAAGATATCGACAATATTGACCATATGAGATGAGAACGTACTCAAGCTTTGTTCAATGGATTGTTCGTCTCCAATATCAGCAAAGACTTGGTCGAACACAGCCACTTCAGAGCCTTCTTCAACTGGAATATGGAGGCCCGCCTGTGTCATCAGCGTCAGAAGACCTAGCGTTTTTAAAGTAACGGTCTTTCCCCCTGTATTTGGTCCAGTGATCACGATCGTTGAAAAATCTTTACCGAGCTCAATATCATTTGCGACAACTTGATCCCGGGGCAATAGAGGATGTCTTGCTCGTTTTAAATAGATTTCTCCTTGATCATTCACAGCAGGTTTTGTGGCTTTTTCTGTCTTTGCATATTTAGCTTTAGCAAAAATAAAATCTAGCGTCTGCAGTTCCTTTACATTGTGAAGCAGTTCCCCAATGTGCTCTGACACGCTCTCTGTCAGCATTTGCAGAATCTTTTCAACCTCTTGCTTCTCTTTTAAACGGGTTTGCTGCAAGGTGTTATTTACATCCACGACCACTTGCGGCTCAATAAAAAGGGTCGCCCCTGATGAAGACTGGTCATGAACAATTCCGCCGTAATTCGAGCGGTACTCTTGTTTCACCGGAATAACAAACCGGTCATTACGAATGGTGACAATTGTGTCTGACAGCATTTTCGAAGCCGATTGTGAACGAATCATCGCTTCTAATTTATCGCGGACCTTTGATTCTAGTGAGCGTAATTGAATACGCAATGAACGAAGTGCAGGAGTTGCATGATCAAGCACTTCTCCATTATCACCAATACAGCTTTCGATTTCTTTTCTGATTTCAGGCAGTAATATCAGTGTCTCAGCATATGTATGAAGGCGCGGTATATCTACTCCATCTTCATACATGGACGTGAGAAAGTGCTTCATATTTTTCACCGCATATAATAGCCCTGCGATTTCCATCAGCTCAGAAGGGCTTAATGTACTGCCGATTTCTGCCCTTTTCACTGCGCGTCTAATATCTGTTAACCCGCCAAATGGCGCTGATCCCTTTAAGCGGATCACATCTTGCGCTTCTGCTACCTCTTCCAGCAAATGCTGAATGGTTTCTATATCCGTCAGAGGTGTTAAATCCTGCGCTCTTTCTTTTCCTAATGTGGATGCGGTATAGGACATCACTTTTTCTTTTACTTTATGAAATTCTAATGATGCTAACACTTTTTGTTGCAGCATGGTCCAGCCTCCTAACGACTACCTGTCACGCGTTAAAAACTTTTTGATCTCGTTTAGAGTAAAAGTATTCACGACATTTGCTTTTGGTGTCCAGCCCTTTCTTGCAGCTGTTACACCGACTTCCATATGTTCCAGCATGGCGATGTTGTGCGCATCTGTATTGATCATGATGTGCACACCCGCTTCATTTGCTTTGATTAAATGCTCTGTTTTTAAATCAAGTCTTGACGGATTGCTGTTGAGCTCAAGTGCAGTGCCCGTTTTCTTCGCAAGCTCTATGAGTTGATCTATATTTAAGGCATAGCCATCCCGTCTGCCGATCAAACGGCCTGTTGGATGTGCAATTAAATCGACATGCTGATTACGCAAGGCATTTTCAAGGCGTTCCATAATGACTTCTTCCGGCTGAGAGAAGCTAGAATGAATAGACGCAATGACAAAATCCATGTCTTTTAAAAAGTCATCATCATAATCTAACGATCCATCCGGCAGGATATCCATTTCGACCCCTTTGAAAATGTGAAAATGCTCGAATTCCTGATTAAGCTTGTCAATTTCTTTTGCTTGCAGACGCAAACGTTCTTTTGTTAACCCGTTGGCTACTTTTAAATATTGCGAGTGATCTGTAATCGCCATGTATTCATAGCCTTTTGCGATACATGCTTCCGCCATTTCACGAATAGAGAAGGCTCCGTCACTCCATGTCGAGTGCATATGAAGGTCGCCTTTGATATCTTTCAGTTCTACAAACTGCATACTTTCTTTATACGTATCAATCTCCGCTCCGGTTTCACGAATTTCTGGCGGAATGAGCGGAAGTTGAAAATGTGCATAAAAAGCGCTCTCGTCTTCAAACGTTTTTACTTCTCCAGTTTCAATTGTTTCCACACCATATTCGCTAATGCGCTCTCCGCGTTCCTTCGCAAGCTGACGCATTCGAATATTGTGATCTTTTGAGCCAGTGAAATGGTGCAGTGTAGTTGCGAATTGGTCTACTGTCACAAGCCGGAAGTCGACACTGATCTCAAAATCAAGGGCAAGCACAACAGATACCTTCGTATCACCGCTTGCGATGACATCTTTCACATCATCAAGTGCAACGAGCTGCTCTCTGACTTGCTCAGGATTGTCTGTTGCAATGATATAATCTAAATCTTTGACGGTTTCGCGTGCACGTCTTAAACTGCCGGCTCTTGAAAAACGGATGATACCTTTCATCTCTTCAAGCGCATAATCAATCCGCTCTGCCACATCTAATGCAAAGCCAATTGGCAGTCGTTCCGGCTGCTTTCCTGCTTCCTCAAGAGCTGCGAGAATCTTTTCTTCTGTTTTTTTGCCGAAACCAGCAAGCGCTTGTACCTTTTCCGCTTCGCATGCTTCTTTTAGAGACTGTGCATCATGGACGCCAAGCTCTTGGTAAAGCTTAGCGATCTTTTTGCCGCCAAGTCCTGGCAATTTCAAAAGCGGGACAAGTCCTTCAGGCACTTCCTTTTTTAATTGTTCGAGTGTTTCTGATTGTCCTTTTTCGATATACTCAGTGATCACAGCAAAGGTTCCTTTTCCAATGCCGGGTAATGCTAGTAGATCATCTATTTGAGAAAGGCTGCGGTCATCTTGCTCCAGTGCCGCTGCTGCTTTACGAAAGGCAGAAATCTTAAAAGGATTATCTCCTTTTAGCTCCATATATACTGCAATTGTTTCAAGAAGTTTGATAATATCTTTTTTATTCATCTCTCATCCTCCAGCCGCTTTGGCATCTTCCTTTATAAATATACAAACTTTTCCTTCATCCTACAACTTTCTGTCATGGAATGAGAAAAAACTTCTCCAAGAAAGGAGAAGTTTTTAAACTCCATACGTCGTCCATAAGTCTTTAACAAGACCGGACAGATAAGGGGTGTTGCTTACGATCGCATCTGCTAATATGGATTTGCTCAACATTGTTTGCAGTGCATCGACTGGAAGTAATGCAGCGACAAACAAGAGAATAAATACAAATAGATAGGTTTCAAGAAATCCTAAAACACCGCCAAGCAGTTTGTTGACCTGTTTAATCACAGGTATACTTGCAATGGTTGTGAGCAATCCGCCAATGATGGCGAGCAGGATTTTGGTCAAGATAAACAGAATGATAAACGCAATGGTATTATAATAAGCTGTTTCTAGATTCCCACTAAAGAAAGCGAGCTGCGCTTGACCGCCGCTAAAATTAGGTGCTGGAATCCACGTAAGCTGTGGTGCAAGTGACTGATAAAACATGGAAGCCACTAAGATAGAAACAACAAAGCTGATCAATTTAATAAATTGAAGAATAAACCCGCGTTTTAGACCGACAAGCGTTCCCATAAGAAGCAAAAACAAAATGATGATATCGATCACGGTAATTTCATTCCTTTTCTTTAAGCTGAATCTCTAGTTTTTCGTATTGCTCTTTTAATTTCAAGTAGTCGTGGACGACATTGACTGCTGTCAGTACAGCTAATTTGTTTATATCAAGGTATGGGTTTTTTTCATTTATTTCTCTCATTTTATCATCAACAATTGAAGCAACGTGTCGCATATGCATCTTCGTTTCTTGACCGATGATCGTATAGGACTGTCCGTAAATCTCAACTGTTGTTTTCGTTTTACCGCCGTCAGACAACGTTTCTCCTCCATTCCACGAGAATCCTAGTCTCTATCATAACATGTTTAGACATTGAATGGAAAGACGAGCCCTTCCCTGTTATGGTACACTTTAGAAATCAATGATATCAAGGTAAAAAGGAGTTATCCACTGTGCCCCAATCCGTCTTAAAAGCAACATCAGAAGACCTTAAAAAAATGAAGAGCGCGTATGCGCACCACTTAACTGATACGTTACCACCAGGCGCCCTTTTTCAAGCAAAGGTTCCTGGCTGTACGATTACAGCCTATCGATCTGGAAAAGTGCTGTTTCAAGGACAAAAAGCAGAAGTTGAAGCCAGTCAATTCAGCCATTTAAAAGCAGCTGAAACGAAGAGCACAAAAGCACCGACTGTCACAAAATATAGTCCGCCGTCAGGGATTGCTTCTATGTCCGTCATCGGTTCAGATGAAGTAGGAACAGGTGATTATTTTGGACCGATAACGGTCTGTGCCGCCTATGTCGATTCAAGCAAGCTTGCTCTCATGAAAGAGCTTGGCGTAAAAGACTCAAAAGGTCTAAAAGACCCGCAAATTATCAACATTGCCAAAGATCTCATCAAAACCATTCCGTTCAGCCTGCTCGTACTCCGAAATGAAAAATACAATGCGATGCAGGAAAAGGGCATGAGCCAAGGGAAAATGAAGGCGCTTCTTCATAACCAAGTCATCACCTCTGTGCTGGAGAAATTAGATGGGAAACAGCCTGAAGCTATTTTGATTGACCAATTTGCAGAACCGGGTATTTATTTCAAGCATCTTGCTGGGAAAAAAATCATTCGGGAGCGGACGTACTTTAGCACAAAAGCAGAAGGCATTCATTTGTCAGTTGCTGCGGCTTCCATTATTGCAAGGTACTCTTTTTTAATTGAAATGGATAAGTTATCTAAAGCAGCAGGGTTTGACATTCCAAAAGGAGCCGGTCCTCATGTAGACAAGGCGGCTGCAAAGCTCATCAAGCTGCACGGCGAAGAGGCTTTACGTCAATTTACAAAGCTGCATTTTGCCAACACACAAAAAGCGAAAAAATGGTTATAAAAAAGAGCTAGGCCCATATGGCCTTAGCTCTTTTTTCTTTAACCGCGCAAGACGGCTTGATACGTATTTTCTAATGCTTTCAATACGTTTGTATGAACAGCGGTGACTTCTTCCTCTGTCAATGTTTGTTCCGGATTTAAATATTGGAGAGAGAATGCAACAGATTTTTTGCCTTCTTCCATGTGTTCACCTTCATACACATCAAAGACGGATAGATCAGTCAGTAAATCCCCGCCTGCCTCATAGATGACCCGCTCCAACTGTCCGCTTGAGATATGCTGATCTACAACAAGTGCAATATCTCTTGTCACAGCAGGGAATCTCGGAATCGCTGTATATTTCATATCCTTCGATTCAGACGTCATCACATCTGTTAAATCAAACTCGAAGACATATGTTTCTTTTAAATCTAATTCCTTTTCAATGACTGGATGAAGTGCAGCAACAAACCCAATGACTTTTCCATTTAAATGAACATCTGCTGTACGACCTGGGTGAAGACCCTCACGCTCTGCTTGAACATATGTGATTTGGTCTGATACACCAAGCTTTTCAAATAGACCTTCTGCAATTCCTTTCGCTACATAAAAATCGACGGCTTTTTTCTCGCCCTGCCAAAGATTTTTATGCCATAAGCCTGTCAGCGCACCAGCGACATGCTCTTTTTCCACCGGTTTTGCTCCTTCAGCTTCTGCTAAGAACACAGAACCCGTTTCATAAAAACCAAATGAATCAGCTTGTCTTGCCAAGTTATATGCAACAGAATCAAGTAAGTTTGGCAGAAGACTTTGTCTAAGCACACTTCGTTCTTCACTCATTGGCAGGGAAAGTCTCGTTTTATAAGCTGGATTCAATGCAAAAGCTGTAGACTTATGCTGATTTGTCAATGAATACGTGATCGCTTGAGAAAGACCTGCGCCTTCTAAGAAGCGTCTCACCTTTCTGCGCTTCACTTGATATGGCGTGAGACCGCCAACTGTACCAGCTGTCGCAGGCAGTGTAGACGGGATATTATCGTAGCCATATAATCTCGCAACTTCTTCAGTGAGGTCTTCTTCAATCGTGATATCCATTCTACGAGAAGGAACCGTTACAACAAGAACGTCATTTGATTCGCCTACTGTAAAGCCCAATTTGTTGAAAATTTGAATCATATCTTCTTTTGAAATGCTCATGCC
The DNA here is from genome assembly GCF_038593215.1 of Bacillus sp. FSL W8-0920. Classification (NCBI taxonomy): domain Bacteria; kingdom Bacillati; phylum Bacillota; class Bacilli; order Caryophanales; family Bacillaceae; genus Bacillus; species Bacillus sp. FSL W8-0920. The sequence continues at coordinate 2,584,146 of NZ_CP151974.1, forward strand.
AAGCACCTTGTTCACACGCTCAGTAGATACTTGGATGACATTCATACTTGTTTCAAGGTGGTTTTCCTCCACAGTCCCGCTTAGCACTTCACCACCTGCATAGAGACTGATCAGTTGCGCTGCTCTTTCGGCTGCTGATTTCGTACGCTGCGGTTCAAGTCCTTTTTCAAATCGTGCGCTTGATTCACTGCGAAGCCCCAAGTCTCTAGATGCTTGACGGACTGTTTGACCGTTGAAATATGCCGCTTCTAAAAGAATTGTTGTCGTTTCATCACGCACCTCTGATTCAAGACCGCCCATGACGCCTGCGACAGCGTGCGCTTTCGTCCCATTAGTGATCACAAGATGCTTTGATGAAAGTGTACGCTCTTGCTCATCAAGTGTTTGAATGCTTTCGCTATCAGTCGCTTTACGTACGACCACTTGCTTTGAACCAAAGCGGTCATAATCAAATGCATGAAGCGGCTGACCGTATTCAAGCAGTACAAAGTTCGTAATATCGACGACGTTGTTAATTGGGCGAATGCCTGCATTCATCAATCTTGTTTGAATCCAAAGCGGTGCTGGTCCAATCTTTACATGTTTAATGATCTTCGCAGCATAAAGTGGATTCGCTTCTTGATCCTCAATTTTCACTGAAATATAGTCTGCTGCTTTTTCTGAAGACGTGTCATGTGCTGTATCAGGAAGTTTGATATCCTTCCCTAAAATGGCTGCAACCTCATAGGCGACACCTAGCATATTCAGGGCATCCGCACGGTTTGGCGTTAAGCCAAGCTCAAGTACCGCATCGTCTAATTGAAGTGCCTGAAGGGCATCATCTCCGGGTTTGACGTCATTTGGGAAAACAAAAATACCTTCTGCATATTCCTTTGGTACGAGTTTGCTTTCTACACCTAATTCTTGCAGAGAACAAATCATGCCATGAGACTCTTCGCCGCGCAGCTTTGCTTTTTTAATTTTAAAATTCCCAGGAAGGACTGCACCAACCGTTGCGACAGCCACATATTGTCCTTTATCCACATTCGGAGCTCCGCAAATAATTTGAACCGGTTCGTCTTCTCCGATATCGACGAGACATTTGTTTAATTTGTCGGCATTCGGGTGCTGTTCTCGCTCCACGACGTGTCCAACGACAACTCCTTTAATGCCTTCGCCTTTATATTCAACGGCTTCCACTTCAATTCCGCTTCTTGTGATTTTCTCTGCTAATTCATCCGGCTGAATGCCTTCTAAATCGACATAGTCTTCTAACCATTTATATGAAACAAACATGTTGATTTCCTCCTCTTAGTCCTGCTTGAATTGCTTTGTGAATCTAATATCATTTGTGTAGAAATGGCGAATATCATCAATGCCGTATTTGAGCATTGCAATCCGTTCAACACCCATTCCAAAAGCAAAGCCTTGGTAAGTTTCTGGATCAAATCCGCTCATTTTCAGGACATTTGGATGAACCATCCCAGCTCCTAAAATCTCAATCCAGCCTGTTCCTTTACATACAGAACAGCCTTTCCCGCCGCATTTAAAGCAAGACACATCCACTTCGACAGATGGTTCTGTAAATGGGAAAAAGCTTGGACGCAGTCTAATTTCACGATCTTCACCAAACATTTTTCTTGCGACTGTCTCAAGCGTACCTTTTAAATCACTCATGCTAATATTGTGATCGACAACAAGCCCTTCAATCTGCATAAATTGATGTGAATGAGTCGCGTCATCGCTGTCTCGTCTATATACTTTCCCAGGGCAGATGATCTTCACAGGACCTTGTCCTTTATATTTTTCAAGTGTACGTGCTTGAACTGGTGACGTTTGTGTTCTGAGCAGTGTATCCTCGGTAATATAGAAGCTGTCCTGCATATCACGTGCCGGATGCTCCTTTGGAAGATTCAGCGCCTCAAAGTTATAATAATCCGTTTCTACCTCAGGACCTTCCTCAACGGTATAGCCCATGCCAATAAATAAATCTTCAATATCTTCGACAACAATCGTTAATGGATGTCTTGCCCCCATTTTGATTGGGCTTGCTGGCAATGTAACATCGATCGTTTGTGACGCAAGTTTCTTCTTCACTTCTTCTTTTTCTAGCTGTTCATTTTTTTCAGCAATAGCACCAGCAATCTGCTCTCTCACTTCGTTTGCGAGTGCGCCCATTTTTGGTCTTTCTTCTGCGGAAAGCTTGCCCATTCCGCGAAGCACCTCTGTGATCGGCCCTTTTTTCCCTAAATATTGAACACGAATGTCATTGACTTCTTTGAGCGAGCTAGCTGCTTCAACCTTCGCTATCGCTTCTAATTCAAGCTGTTTTAACGTTTCTTGCATGAGTGTAATCCTCCTTTTGATATACAAAACCGCCTGGATAAACGGCTGTTTGATCGTTTGAAGACAATAAAAAAACCCGTCTCCTCTAGAAAAGAAGGGACGAGTTGTGGTCGCGGTACCACCCTTGTTAAGCACAAATACATGTGCGAATAAGCTTCATTGACATAACGGAATCAAACGAATCCGGTTCACCTTTACGCAAAGCTTGCGGTCCCGGTGACAACTCCAGAGGTGAATTCCTGTTTCAGCATTCCTTAAATGCACTTTCAGTCTACGATGCATTCTCCCTATAAGGCCGCTCCTTGAAACAATCTTCCTCTATCATGGTTTTTAAAATATTAGTTTCATTATAGTGAAAATAAGCGCATGTTGCAACACTATCCACGCAAATGATAGACAAGAACAGCTGCTGCAACAGCCACATTTAATGATTCTGCCTGTCCATACATTGGCACATATAAATTATGGTCTGTCATTTGCAGAATCTCTGGGTTTATACCCGCGCCTTCATTGCCCACAATTAATGCAAACGAACCTTCTGCCGTTACGCTTCTATACGCTTTCGCCTTATTTAAAGCACTTCCGTATACAGGAATGCCTTGCTCCTTACATGCTGGTATGGTCTGCTGAAGGCTTTGCTTTAAAATGGGCAGGTGGAAATGTGACCCTTGTGCGGAACGGAGCGTTTTTCCGTTAAACGCATCCACTGTTCCATCGCCTAAGATCACAGCATCAAGTCCAGCAGCATCTGCTGTCCGAATGAGTGTGCCTAGATTCCCTGGGTCCTGCACTGCATCTAATAGAAGAAGTCGTTCATACTTCTTTTCTTCAAATACAGGAACTGTACAAACTGCCGCGATGTGCTGAGGCGTTTCCGTTTCGGTCATGGCAAAAAAGGCTTCCTCGCTCAGTTCATAAAGTTCAATGTCCGGATCAATATGAGAAGGAAGCTTATCAGGCGATGTGACCATTAATTCTTTCACAACTCCGCTCTTCAATGCTTCTTCCACTAAGTGGATTCCCTCCACGAGAAACAGCCCCGTTTTCGTTCGTTCTTTTTTCGTATGGAGCTTTTTCCACTGTTTAATGTTTGTGTTTTTAGCTGATTCTATATATTTCAAGCGACTTTAACTCCTTTAAATATCATGAATTTATTATATCTCATGCACACTACATAATAAACCTGTCTTTGAGACAGAATAGGGCTATTACCATCAAAAAAGGAGTGTGGGCAATGGATTTTAATTTAAGAGGCGCAGTCATTCAAAACATCACTGGCCATAATCAAGAGCAGCTTGAGCATACGATTTTAGATGCCATTCAAAGCGGTGAGGAAAAAATGCTGCCAGGCCTTGGCGTGTTGTTCGAAGTGCTATGGCAAGAAGCATCAGAAAACGAGAAAAACGAGATTCTTGAAACATTAGAGCAAGGCTTAAAGCCTCATCAGCAGCAATAAAAGAAGCCGGTTTGCTTATCATAGCAAACCGGCTTTTTCATTTAGCCAGTGATCGGTGTTTCCATCCGAAGCGCTGGATCACGCCAAATGTCGACCCATTTTTTAATCGCAAACACAATAATCACAAATCCTAAGATCAGCATAATGATTGACAGCACAGCATTCAGCACGCTGTAACCTGCTGCCTCGGGATTAAGGTATACATTTGCTACCATCCAATAGCCCGCATAATTCACTGTCACATATAAGTAAGCAAGTGGAATTAAACAAGTCAGCATATATCGCCTTTTATCTGCAATTTTTAAGACAACGGTTGCTCCTATGATGAGACCGACCGATGCCATTAACTGGTTTGATACCCCAAATAGTGCCCAAATGGACCCGATGTCTCCAGAGTAAAGCAAGTACCCCCACATAAAACAAGCAAGCGCACTTGCGAACACCGACCCAGGGACCCAGTCATTTCGTTTAAGCGGTTTATAAGCTTCGCCAAAGAAGTCTTGAATCAAATATCGTGCCACACGTGTCCCTGCATCAATAGCGGTTAAAATAAAGACGGCCTCAAACATAATGACGAATTGGAAAAAATAAGACGCCAAATGACCAAAGAACGGAATTCCCGTAAAGATATACGCCATCCCTACAGCTAATGTCACAGCTCCACCCGTTCTTCCTTCTAAATCAAGACCAATTTCCTTACTCAGCTGCGGAAGGTTCTCGACACTCATCCCGAGTGTTCTGAACACTTCTGGCGTACTGTTTATCGCAAAATAATCGCCTGGATGAAGAGCGGTAGCGGCAATTAACGCCATAATTCCAACTAGACATTCTACTAGCATTGCGCCAAAAGCGACAGGCTTCATATCACTCCAGCGGTCAAGCATTTTAGGTGTTGTCCCAGATCCAACAAATGCGTGGAAACCAGATATGGCACCGCAAGCAATGGTTATTGAAATAAAAGGCCAGACAGGACCAGCTAAAACAGGACCTCCTCCATTCACAAACTCCGTAAAGGCTGGGAATTGAATCGTTGGATTGACGACAAAGATTCCAGCAATCAATGCGATAAAAACACCTATTTTCATAAAGCTGCTTAAATAGTCCCTCGGTGCGAGCAGCAGCCAAACCGGCAATGCCGCAGCAAAAAAAGCATAGATCGGCAAGGCAAGAGCAAGTGTTTTTGTATCAAGTGTTAAAAGATCGCCAAGTGCCGTTCCTTGAATATTCGGCCCAAGGAATACACCAACCATCAGCAAAATAAATCCCGCAGTTGTCGCCAGTTTTAAATTGCCTGTCTTTTTATAATAAAGACCAACCCCCATCGCAATTGGAATCGTGATTCCGACTGCAAATGTCCCCCAAGGGTTACGTTCTAACGCATGAAGCACAACCATAGACAGTCCTGCCATTGTGATCGTAATGATAAACAGCATCGCAAGCCCTGTACAAAATCCTGCGACAGGTCCTAGCTCTTCCTTCGCTACCTCTGATAACGATTTCCCCTTTTTTCGCATCGATGCAAATAAGACGACAAGATCATGTACAGCTCCGCCTATCACTGCGCCAATTAACAGCCAAAGAAGACCCGGTAAATACCCGAATTGCGCAGCTAAAATCGGACCCACTAACGGACCTGCAGCTGCAATCGCAGCAAAGTGATGCCCAAATGTGACCCATTTATTGGTTGGCACATAATCCTTCCCGTCCTCTAATGTGTGAGCCGGTGTAGGATGATCATCTGTCACCTTTAAGACTTTGACCATCATAAATGTGCCATAAAGACGATAGGCAATCGCTAAAATACACATAGATGCTATGACAATTGTAACCGCATTCATTTAACCATCCCCTTTGCACAAACAATTTGTTACAAATATAACATAAATTGATTGATTTTTCTTTCCTTTAAAACCAAGTTGACAAATAAGAATAATGTGTTTATTCTTAAGGTAGCTTCACCTACTTCCATAAACTCTCTTTTGACAGGGCATTCTTTAGGCTCTGTCCTTTTTATTGCTTTCATCTTACAAAAATAAAAGCCAGATCACATGTGCCTTATTCACTAGAATATTTTTTCTTCTTCTGCCAAAAACAGTTCTTTTGGCGTAACTTAAAATGACAGTTCATTTCCTGGGAAATTCAATGAAATAAAAAAAGCCCTTCCCTTATACTGAGGAAAGGCTTTCTTACTTAAGAACCGTACGTGATCTGCTCAACCGTTTTTTGATCAAGTCTTTTGATCACTTCTGTTAAAAGCTTCACTGCATTTTCATAATCATCTCGGTGAATCATCGCTGCATGGGTATGAATATATCTACTTGGTATCCCGATCGATAGTGATGGCACACCATGACCTGTTAAATGGATACCGCCAGCATCTGTCCCGCCGCCAGGCATAGAGTCATATTGGTACGGAATGTTCAATTCATCCGCTGTTTGGACAACAAAATCCCGAAGCCCTTTATGAGATACCATAGAAGCATCAAATACAACAATCGTTGGTCCTTTGCCAAGTTTGCTTGTTGCTTCTTTTTCAGTAATGCCCGGTGTGTCTCCTGCTACACCAACATCAATGGCAAATCCAATATCAGGCTGGATTGTAGCCGCTGCTGTTTTGGCACCACGCAGGCCAACTTCCTCTTGTACAGTTGCAACACTGTAAGCAATATTCTCATGCTGAGTATTGTGTAAGTTCTTCATGACATCAATCGCAACTGCACAGCCGATACGGTTGTCCCATGCTTTTGCAAGGAGCATTTTTTCATCATTCATCACTGTAAACTCAAAATAAGGGACGATTTGATCTCCAGGCAGAACGCCCCACTCCATTGCCTGTTCTTTGCTTGATGCACCGATATCAATAAACATATCTGTAATCTCAATCGATTTTTTTCGAGCTTCAGGTGACAAGACGTGCGGCGGCTTTGAGCCAATCACACCTGTTATGTCTCCCTTTTTCGTTACAATCGTCACACGCTGCGCGAGCATGACCTGCGACCACCATCCGCCGACAGTTTGGAAGCGAATGTAGCCTTTGTCATCAATTTTTGTCACCATGAATCCTACTTCATCTAAGTGACCAGCAAGCATAATTTTAGGTCCGTTTGCGTTTCCTTCCTTCTTAGCAATTAAGCTGCCAAGGCGGTCACTAGAGACTTCATCTGCATATGATTCTATGTATGTCTGCATGACTTTTTTGACATCACGTTCATTTCCTGGAATCCCTTTTGCATCCGTTAGGTCTTTCAGCATAGTTAATGTTTGATCTAGCTTTGTCATTCCATATATCCTCCTTTATCTTCATGGTGCATTCTTATTATACAAAACCTTTTTCGTTCAATACGATCTTTTTATGAATATTTTTTCGTTTTCCGAAATATTTTTTAAAAAAAAGTTGAAACCTTTTGGCCTTTTCATTCGTAGTACATCAGATAACGGTATTGGAGGTGCATCCTGTCATGTTTGTAATCCTCATTAGACTAGCTCTTGTTGCACTGCTTGTCTACATCTTCTACATGGCGGTAAAATTCTTCTCAAATCCGAGAAGAAAGCTGAAACAAGCACAATTAAAAGAAGGCTTTTATTTTATGGACGAACAACAAAATGCACGTAAAAATTTTAATTTCGTCTATAAAGGTGTCTTGTTTGAAGGGGAGAAGCATGTTCCTTCTAAGGATCATCCTCTATTTGTCCACTCCATTTACGTTTGGACGGAGTCACCTGAGAAGCTAAGTGAATTTACATTAGAAGACTTTGAAAAATTGGAGGAAAACATTATCGAACGTTATCCTCAAACAAAAATTGATTGGGATCAGCCCATTAAAAAAATCAAACAAAAAAAAGGAGCAGACACGCCGTCTTGATGGCGTCTGCTCCTTTTTCAGATGAACTTGATATATCCTAATATGATCAACTGCACCATGATTAACATTGGCATGCCAATTTGAAAGGCAGGATGCTTTGTTTTATGACGGAAATACTGCATCCCTAGATACGATCCAGCAGCCCCAAAAAGCACGGCAGCACTCCATAAGTGCGCCTCTGAAATTCTCCATTTATGCGCTTTTGCCCGGCGCTTGTCCTCTCCCATGAGAAAGAAACCATAGCCATTTACCAAGATCAGCAGCACAATCAACGCGATATTCATTCATTTCACCTCACATGATGAGCAAAAAAGATCACCCCTCGACGGAATGATCTTTCTTATGACTTACTTGTCTAGTTGTGCTTTTGCAGCATCAGCAAGCTGATTGAATGCACTTAGGTCATTCACAGCAAGGTCAGCAAGCATTTTGCGGTTTACTTCGATACCAGAAAGCTTTAGGCCATGCATTAAACGGCTGTAAGAAAGACCGTTCATACGAGCTGCAGCATTGATACGAGTGATCCATAGTTTACGGAAGTCACGTTTTTTCTGACGACGGTCACGGAAAGCGTAGTTTCCAGATTTCATCACCTGTTGGTTTGCTACTTTGTATAATCTATGTTTTGAACCGAAATAACCTTTTGCTAATTTAAGAACCTTTTTACGACGCTGACGCGACACAGTTCCGCCTTTTACTCTTGGCATTGTAATTCCCTCCTATGATTCCTATTCCAAATTACTTGATGTTTGCAAGTTGTTGTTTGATACGTTTGAAATCTCCAGCACTTACGATTGCGCTCTTACGCAATTTACGTTTTTGCTTTGTAGATTTGTTAGCGAACAGGTGACTTGTGTACGCATGAGAACGTTTAAGTTTACCAGAACCTGTTTTTTTGAAACGTTTAGCAGATCCGCGGTGAGTTTTCATTTTTGGCATTGGATATTTCCTCCCTCTGTTACTTTACTTTTCGACTTTTGGTGCAAGCATGAGGAACATGCTACGTCCGTCCATCTTAGGTTTTGTTTCTACTGTTGCTACTTCAGCGCAAGCTTCAGAGAAACGGTCTAACACGCGCTGTCCGATTTCTTTATGCGTAATCGCACGCCCTTTAAAGCGGATAGAAGCTTTCACTTTATCGCCCTTTTCAAGGAATTTGATTGCATTACGGAGCTTCGTGTTAAAATCATGTTCATCAATTGTCGGGCTCAACCGAACTTCTTTTAAGCTAATGATTTTTTGATTCTTACGTGCCTCTTTATCCTTCTTCTGCTGTTCGAATCGGAACTTACCATAGTCCATGATTCGGCAAACAGGTGGTTTTGCATTTGCAGCAACTAACACAAGGTCAAGATTGGCTTTCGTAGCAATTTCCAGAGCTTCCTGGCGGGTTTTAATCCCCAGCTGATCGCCATTTTGTCCGATCAAACGAACTTCACGCGCACGAATACCTTCATTAACTAATTGATCTTTGCTAATAGTGAGCCACCTCCATGAGATTTTGAATTGAGTTCACAATTCATTTTGACCATTTCGTTGTATGTTTTACAGGCAAACAAAAAGTGTGGGCATATAAAACACCCACACTGCGAACATTTGCATGAAAAAATAAATGTACGGTCAACCTGTCAACTACAAACACGTGTCAATCAGGTGAGAAGCGGGTGCTTCTGCTTGTGATATCTATTCAATTCGTTAATTATTCTACACAATTTTCATTTGTCCGTCAAGTAACCGAACTCTTGAAACAACTTTTTCATTTTAGCATGATTAAACGAATTGGGCAAGGCTTTTTCAAAACAATCACGTCATCAAAGAATGAATTGCATAAAGATTGGGATGACAATGACAGTCACAACTCCTACGACCACAACAGCAATACTTGCCATGGCCGCTTCCACTTCACCCATCTCAATCCCAACAGAGACGCCAAGTGCATGTCCTGATGTACCGAGTGCAAGCCCTTTTGCCACTGGATTTTTAATTCGAAACCATTTTAAGAAGAAAGCACCTAGTGCATACACAATGACTGCATTAAATATGACCGCAAAGGCTGTGATATCTGCAATTCCGCCAATATCCTTTGCAATCGGAAGAGCAATCGCTGTCGTCGCTGCCTGCGGGAGCATACTTTTCATTACAGCCGCATCAAGATGAATGCCTTTTGCTACGACATACACAATTGTAATGGAGCAAAGTGATCCTACAAAAATAGCGGATAAAATCTGCCACCAATATTTTTTAAGCAATGCGCGCTGCTTATAAAGCGGAATAGCGAAAGCAATCGTCGCAGGCTCTAAGAAAAACTTGATAATCTTGCCGCCCTCATTATAATCTGCATAGGAAAAACCGCCAATTTTCAAAAATAAAATACCTAACACCATGGCGACAAAAAGTGGTGTAAATAAGAAGAAGCCTTTTGATTTTTTAAATAAGAATGTACCGATTCCAAAGGCGACCAATGAGACGACTATACCAAAATAAGGACTCATCGTACTTGTACCCATCCTGCATCTCTCCTTTAATGCGTACTTGAAGCTGGTTTATTAGAATGAGAAGGAGTCGATTTGCTCTCCTTTGTCTCTTTACGTTTCTGTGGTTTGTCTGATAATTGCATGAGAAGCTGCGTGAATAGCCCTGTCGCTGCTAGTAACATAATCGTTGCAATGATAATGACACCGACGACTTGCACACCTACTTCTTGCATGACACCTAGTGATTGAATAACCGAGATACCAGAGGGAACAAATAGAAAGCTAATGAGCCCTGTCAATGATGTACCTAATTGCTCCACTTGCTCCAGTTTGACGATTTTCGTTGTCAGCAAAACAAATAATAGAACCAGACCGATCACAGATGCAGGCATCGGAATTGGTAAATACATTGAAATGAGATTAGAAACGAACATTACAGTTGCAAAGATAAATGCTTGAGATAGAAATCCATATACTTTAGTGGCACTCATGCCCCTTCACCTCTTTCTTCGACTGCCCTCAGTATATGGCATGAAATAAATGAATGAAGCGTTTACAATCAAACTCGCCGGATTCAATGAATGAAATGCAGAAAACGAGTATTGAAATACAAATAAAAAAAGCCGTCCTACTCTAGCAGGAGCGACTTCTTTAGTTCTTTGGCGTAAGTGCGGCTGACAGGAATAATCGACCCGTCTGTCATATGCAGATTATACGTCGAATTAAACCACGGCTGTACTTCTTTCATATGAGAGGTGTTCACGATATAGCTTCGATGAACCCTCATAAAGTAAGCCTCAGGGAGTTTCTTTTCAATGACCACAAGCGGTTCTGTGACCTCATACATGTGATCCTTTGTTTTTACAACCTTTTTCCCCTCACTAAGCCCTACATACATGATCTCTTCTACTTGCAGAATGACAATTGAATCATCGACTGAAATGGCTAGCTTTTGCTGATGGGGGATTTTCTCATCTGATAGCTGGTGGTCTTGCGTCTCAACAGATTTCCACTTTTTAAACTTTTGGATCGTTTGCAAAAGCCGTTCTTCATCAAATGGTTTTGTTAAATAATCGAGCGCACTGACCTCAAACGCCTTCAGCGCATACTGATCAAAGGCTGTCGCAAATATAATCGCTGGCGGATCAGACATCCGGTTGAGCCTTTTGGCAATATCAAATCCATTTTCACCAGATAAATCAATGTCTAAAAAGAGCAGGTCCGGCTTATGATCCACCATCCGGTCAAAAGCTGATTCTATATTTTCTGCTTCCTCTATTTGAACATCCTCTTTCGTTCTGCGTAATAAGTATTTTAATTCGTCTCTTGCTAACACTTCATCATCTACGATTAATACATTTATCAACGAAAATCATCCTCTTTTACATAGTCCATTGGAATGCGAAATGAGATGTCAGTGCCTTGGCCGCTATGAATAGATAGAGCGGCTTGTCTGCCAAAAATCCCTCTTAACCGCTGATCTAAATTAAAAAGAGCCGTACCTGTTCCTTCTTTGGATTCAACAGGCGCTTTTAATAACTGAGCCATCTTGTCATTCTCGATTCCCTGTCCATTATCCGTCACTTTCATATTGACATGCCCATCTTTCATCACAGCAGATACGATGACTTCACAGCTCGTTTGATGTTTAGGAAATGCGTGTCTCACTGCATTTTCAACAAGCACCTGAAGCACAAATGGCGGAATCATCACCTGCTCTAGCTCCTTTTCAATTTGAAAGGTCACGTGGTATTTATTTGGAAACCTTGCTTGTTCAAGTGACAAATAGGCTTCTACATGCTGAATTTCTTTATGAAGTGGAATGAGCAGCTGGCGGGCTCCTTGCAAATTGGATCGAAAATATATACTCAGCTGAAGCAGCAGCTTTCTAGCCATCTCTACGTTCGTTCTGCACAAGACAGAGATGGTATTAATGGCGTTAAATAAAAAGTGCGGATTCACTTGCGCTTGAAGCGCTTTGATCTCTGCATCTTTTAGCAGACGGCTTTGGGTTTCTGCCTCCCCAAGCTCAAGCTGTGTGGAAAACAGCATCGCCAAGCCTTCTGCAAGCTCCTCCTCTACCCTGCTTAATCCGACCGGAGAATTGAAATACATTTTTAACGTTCCGATCGTTTGACCATTGGAGGTGAGGGGCAGCACAATCGCCGCTTGAAGCGGGCAATGGGTGACTGAACAATTGATTTCATCTTTCGAATGTGCCTTCATAATTTTGCCGCTCATCAATACTTGTTTCGACAGTCCTGTAATGAGGCTTTTCGATGGAATATGATGATCTGTCCCATCTCCAACATGCGCTAAAATCTTTTCTGTATCGGTTAAGGAGACCGCATCTGTTTCTGTTAATCGATGAATGATCTCCGCCACGCTTTTACATGACTGTTCATTTAACCCTTGGCGGAAGAAAGGCAGCGTTTGATCGGCGATTGAAAATACACGGTGTGTCTGCATCGCCTTTGCCTGCTCTTCTTGCCGAATGACTGACTGTAAAATCGATAAAAAGATAAAGCTACCAATTCCATTCACAAAAATCATCGGCAGGGCAATAATACTCACAAGCCCCCAAGCATCAGCAAATGGCTTTGCAAATAGAAGGATAACGATCATCTGCAAGGATTCCATTGCCACACCAAAAAGTGCGGCTTGGCGAGGTGTCACCATTCGATTCTTCCGCTTAAACCTGCTGCCGACATAGCCTGCAATCACACCGGCTAAAATCGAAGAAATCGCACAGCTGAGTGCCGTGCTTCCTCCTAATGAATAGCGATGAATCCCAGCTAGAAGCCCTGCGCCAATGCCAACAAACGGCCCTCCTATTAATCCGCCCATTTCGATTCCCATGATTCTCGTATTGGCAATTGAGCTTGACGAGCCGAGATGATAGGAAAACTCATGATTCATGACCATCTGCTGCTGGATTTCAATTCCTGTGTAATTGCTGATAATACTAAAAGAAGCAAAAATAAAGACAAGGACTGCCTTTTTTCGAAACCCTTCATTATGAAGCAATAGATTGCGAAAGCCCTTCACATGGGCAAGCACAAACCCTAAAATAACGATGATCCCAACACGCTCGATCATCATAATAATTAAATGAAGCAAACCTGCCACCTCAATTGATGTATGTATTATTTACTGTCTTTCTATTCTATCATGTGCGGTCAATGTTCAAATATCTCTCAAATCTTTTCTTTATTGCCCTCATCTTCTATTGTAAAATGAACTTGAGCCGTCACTTGCAATTGAAGGTAACATATACATAACAAGGGAGAAGATCATGAAAGCCGTATTTTTCGATTTAGATGATACTTTGCTTTGGGATGAAAAAAGCATTCACACCACTTTTCAGGAAACATGCCGCGAAGCGGAAAAGAAATATGGACTGAATCCAGAAACATTTGAACAAATTGTACGTGAAGAAGCAAGAAAGCTGTATTCGTCCTATGAAACATATGATTATACTGTCATGATCGGAATTAATCCTTTCGAAGGACTGTGGTCCAATTTTAGTGAACCGATTAGCGAAGGCTTTCAAAAATTGAATGCCCTTGCACCAGAGTATCGCAAGAACGCTTGGACCAATGGCTTAAAAGAAGCAGGAATTGACGATGAGGCATTTGGACAATATTTGGCTGATTTCTTTGCAGCAGAGCGGAGAAAACGCCCATTTGTCTATGAAGAAACGTACCCTGTTTTAGACCGTCTGAAAGGCAGCTATGAATTGCTCCTTTTAACAAACGGAGATCCTAGTCTTCAAAAGGAAAAACTGGCCGGTGTTCCTGAGCTTGCACCTTATTTTAATGAAATTGTCATTTCAGGAGATTACGGGAAAGGCAAACCTGACCCTGGCATCTTTGAGCACTGCCTTCAGCTGTTAAATCTAACAAAAGACGATGTGATCATGGTGGGAGATAATCCAAAAACAGATATTCTTGGGGCATCTCGAGCCGGGATTCAAACCGTTTGGATCAATCGACATGGCAAAAAGAACGAAACAGATGTAACGCCAGATTATGAAATCAAAGACTTACATGAATTGTTTGATATATTAAAATAGAACAAACGAGAAAACACCCTTCTCCTAACGAGATTGGGTGTTTTTTGTGTGCTCAAACTACACAATTCCCGCTAGACTTTGCGCTTGCTTGTCTAAGCTGCGGGCTGCTTCTCCTACATTCATAAATTCCTCACTTGCCTGCTTTACAAGATCGCGATTTGTAAACACCGTTGTCTTGGCCCGGCTCGTTCCGCTGCTGACCTTCTCTACTTCCGCATGAATCGCCTTTACATATTGATCTACTTTGACGATCGCTTCTTTTGAATCAGTTGCAAGCTTTCGAATTTCTGCCGCCACTACACTAAAGCCATTTCCATAGGAACCTGCATGGGCTGCTTCGATCGCCGCATTTAATGCAAGGAGCTGGGTTTGTGAGGAAATGCTGTTAATCGTTGTAGCGATGAAGCTGATGGACTCTACCTGCTCTGTTAATCCTTCTAGTAAGCTCATATTTTGATCTGTTTCGTTTGCTATATGATCAAAGGAGACATTGACTCTTTGACTATGCTGGATGCCCACTTCTGCTCGCTCCATTAATTTCGCAGACATGTCCTTTAAATCGCCTACGACCTGTTTCATCGTGCTTTCTCTTTCTGTTATGTCTGTTGCGACTTTCACAACACCCACTACGCGTTCCTCTTCATTGCGGACAGGTGTATATGTCGCTTCAAGCCATAAATTGTCACCATTCTTCGTCGTCCGCTGCACCTTTTCCTGAAAGACTTGCCCCTCTTTCAAACGCTTCCAAAACATTTGATAGCTTGCGTGTTCTGCAATATGAGGAGGACAAAACTGTCTATGTTTTAAACCAATCATCTCTTGCTTTGAATATCCCATGGCTTTTGCAAAAATATCATTGACCCATAGCACTTCACCTGTCACATCAAATTCAATCATCGCCAGTGAGTGTTCCAATGCACGAAGTACTGCTGATCGCTCCAATACTTGTGATGATAAAGTGTTTGTTGTTTTCATCATCGCTTTCATACCCCCAATTTAACTCGAACCAATAGTACATACTTACCCATACTTTCATACTATCTAAACGTATCATTCAAGGGACTGGATCACTAGTGAAGAATTTTTCCCAAAAAGAAAAAGCCAGTGATCTAAGGAGAAAGATCACTGACTGCTTCGCTTGAAAAAGATTATTTTTTCGCTTCTGCTACTGCATGTTTCACAAAGGCTTCAAGATCCATTGTTTCTGAATCTTGCTCTCCGTATTTTCTTACATTGACTGCGCCATTTTCTGCTTCTTGATCTCCGACGACTAGCATGTACGGAATCTTTTGCATTTGCGCTTCTCTAATTTTGTATCCGATTTTTTCATCACGGCTGTCAAGCTCTACACGAAGACCTTCAAGCTGCAAACGTTCTTGTACTTTTTTCGCATAGTCTAAATGGACAGAAGGTGAAACCGGGATGACTTGGAATTGTACAGGTGCCAGCCAAGTTGGTAGGGCTCCTTTGTATTCTTCAATTAAGAAGGCAACAAAACGCTCCATTGTAGAAACAACACCTCTATGAATCACGACTGGACGATGGTGCTTGCCATCTTCTCCGATATATGTGAGATCGAAGCGCTCTGGAAGTAAGAAATCAAGCTGTACAGTAGACAGTGTCTCTTCTTTTCCAAGAGCTGTCTTCACTTGAACGTCAAGCTTCGGACCATAAAATGCCGCTTCGCCTTCTGCCTCATAATAGTCATGACCAAGCTCGTCCATTGCATCCTTTAGCATCGATTGCGCTTTATTCCACATGGCATCATCGTCGAAATACTTCTCAGTATCTTCTGGATCACGGTAAGATAAGCGGAATGTGTAGTCATTCAAGCCAAAGTCTTGATACACTTCTTCAATTAGGCGAACTGTACGAATGAATTCGTCTTTGATTTGATCTGGACGTACAAAGATATGGGCATCGTTTAATGTCATACCGCGAACACGCTGAAGGCCAGATAAAGCACCTGACATTTCATAACGGTGCATTGTACCAAGCTCTGCAATACGAATTGGCAATTCGCGATAGCTATGCGGCTCGTTTTTGTAAATCATCATATGGTGAGGACAGTTCATCGGACGAAGAACAAGATCTTCATTGTCCATTTCCATCACAGGGAACATGTCTTCTTGATAATGCGCCCAGTGCCCTGATGTTTTATACAATTCAACATTTGCAAGAACTGGTGTATACACATGCTCATAACCAAGGCGTACTTCTTTATCAACAATGTAACGCTCAATAACGCGGCGGATCGTTGCGCCTTTTGGCAGCCAAAGCGGTAGACCTTGACCTACCTTTTGAGAGTTCGCAAACAGTTTCAGCTCTTTTCCTAGTTTACGGTGATCGCGTTCTTTCGCTTCTTCAAGCAGGCGTAGATGCTCATTTAGATCATCTTTGCTGAAGAAAGCTGTACCGTAAATACGCTGAAGCATTTGATTGTTGCTGTCACCTCTCCAGTATGCACCTGCAAGGCTTAACAGTTTAAACTCTTTGATTTTCCCTGTTGATGGCAAGTGAATGCCGCGGCAGAGGTCAAAGAATTCACCCTGCTCATAAATCGTGACAGCTTCACCTTCTGGAATCGCCTCTAACAGCTCAAGCTTTAATTGATCACCAATCGCTTCAAAGCGTTTTTTCGCTTCTTCTCTTGATACTTCAATTCGCTCGATTGGCAGATTGCTGTTAATGATTTTTTTCATTTCTTTTTCAATCTTTGGTAAATCTTCCGGTGTGATGGCAACATCGATGTCCACATCGTAGTAGAAGCCATTTTCAATCACAGGACCTACGCCAAACTGAACGTGATGCTCTTTTCCATACAGGCGTTTGATTGCCTGTGCTAGCAAATGAGCTGTGCTGTGGCGCATAATGTCGAGTGCTTCATCACTTTTATCTGTGATGATCTCAATTGTTCCACTTTCTAATAGCGGCGTACGCAGATCTATTTCTTTGCCGTTCAATTTACCGGCAAGCGCTTTTTTCTTTAGGCCTGGGCTAATTGATGCCGCGATGTCTTCTGTTGTAGCTGTTTTGTCAAACTCCTTGACTGCTCCATCTGGAAATGTAAGTTGAATTTGTTCTGACATCTCTGGTCACTCCTTTTTTTGGCAATATAAAAACCCCGCCCCCTGGAAAGGGACGAGGTTGAATAAAACGGAATCGTGGTTCCACCCTTTTTCCCGTATTTGCAGCTTACTTTTTCATAAGCAAACACGGCTTGTGGTTCGATAACGGGAATTCCCGTCAGCCATTACTAAAACGTTCACAGCTGATGTTCAAAGGTGGTAAAGCAAATGGTCCTCTGCTAGGAAGCTTTCAGCCGCGGCTTCCCTCTCTTTAAGCGGGTGTTCATTTGTTCATGTCCTTATCAATACGGTCTTTGTATGAAGTTACACCGTATTATAAAACGTTTTTTCGTGAAAATCAAGAAAGCTTTTCACTTTTCTGTTCCAAATGGTCATGGACAAATTGAACATTGTGTTCTTGAAATGAATGAGCCGGGAATACCTCGACCCTTTCTTGAAAAATATTTTGAATGGTCTGTACCATCGAGTGACCTGTATCATTTGTAAACAGGTCAATCTTTTTGGGCGCTATGGATACGAGTGGTGCAATCAGCTGCGAATCAATATACATTGGATGCTCTCTTACAAACTGTCTGTCTATGTATTGTTTTTGATCACGCTCAGAAGCGTACCGAAATTCCCAAATCATCAGGCGATCCTGATGCACAACATGTACTTTTTCGAGCTTCGGTTCTTTTGCCATCACATAGTCTCGAAGCGATTGAATGAAGTTTTGATATTCTTGTTCCATTTTGTATTCTTCAATGGAGACTTCAACATAGTTCTTCAGCCTCCTGTCATACTCTGACAGTCTGAATGTCATAAATGAACCAATTGAAAAAATACCTTGCTGTAAAGAAATAGTCTCGAGCTCCTTTGTTAACAGGGCTTCTCTTGACGGTTCTTGATGAATGCCGGGAATATCATCTAAATCCCCGTTCATGATGCTGTGGGCAATTGAAAGAATTTGGTGCTGCTCTTCAGGATCTTTAAATAAATACGTGTTTTCAAGAATGCTGCGCATGCGCTCATTTTCTTTGCATTCCAAAAAAAAGTGAACCAGTAATGGCCGCACAATGGACTCAAGTCCTTCCTTTGATTCCTTCGCCTCTATGAGAAGCCGGTCTTTCCCTTGTTGAATTGACATGTGATGCCGACTGTCCAGGTGTTCAGCAAGATGTAAAAAAGCGGCGGTATCATATTCATCTTCAAAGATTATTTCAAGCATGTTTGTCCCCCCTAACGACATCTGTTACATATATATGGGGAGAACATAAAAAATAGACGCCTAAAATAAATCAGGCATCTTTCTTTTTAAAATGAGCGGAACTGAGATAAAAATTAGATAAATCAAACAAACGATTGCTAAAGCGGCATAATTGCCACTGACAAAGCTTGAGCCAAGGACATTTAATGCAACTGTACCCGGTATTAAGCCTAAAAAGGTAGCTGCCGTAAATGCACGATAATTTGCACGTGAAGCTGCTGCCGCATAGCTGACAAAGTCAAAATGGATTGGGGCAATACGCAATAACAAAATGTAAAGAAACCCATGCTCCTGAATGCGGGACGTCACCGCTTTCAGCTTCCGGCTGCTTGATTGTGTTTCCTTCTTTTTTGCACGAAAGGTTGTGGCAAGCAGGAAGGAGCATGTTGCTCCGGCGGTAGCACCAACGAGGGCATAAATCGTCCCAAGAACACTGCCAAATGCCAAACCTGCTGCCAGCGAAAAAACCGTAATAGGGACGAGAACAAAAGGGCGAAAAAGAGATAAGAAAAGAAAAACAAAGGGTGCCAGCATCCCAAATTGAAGCACCCAATTTTTCACATCTTTTGGCGCCAGCTGAAGATGCTGTTTGTTCAGCCACCAAAGTAAAACAGCGAGACCTGCAATCACGAGAAAAAGCAGCCATTTTCTTTTGTTCATTTCATTTGCTCCTCCTTCAGGTGATAGACGCTTTTATAAATGACGGCGGTTTTCTCCTTCGAGCAAGACTGCCTCTGCTAAATAGAGAATCCGTTCCATTAAACGAGCGGCTTTGACCTCTTCTTTTTCCCCGCGCTGTGAGTACGTAAAGTGATGCTTCAGTTCACTTGGTGAGAAATTAGAAGAGAAGAAAGTCGGCAGCTGCTCTGCCATACGGTATTGTAAAATCGTTCCGAGTAGTTCATCTCGAACCCAGCTTGTCATCGACTCTGCCCCAATATCATCAAGCATTAAAATAGGGGTGGATTTGACCATGTTCAGTTTTGATTCTAGTGTATGATCGGCTAACGAATTTTTTAGCTCTCTCACAAATTCAGGCACGTACACAAGGAGAGATGGGTATTCCTTCTCCGCTAACTGCTGCGCAATGGCTGCCAGAATATACGTTTTTCCTACTCCAAACTTTCCGTGTAAATATAGGCCCTTCCCTTTGCCCGTCTCATCATAGCTTTGCAGGAATTGCCCTACTTTTTGAATGACTTCCTGTCTTCCCACAACGTTCAAATCAGCGAACGTCGCTTGAAGAACATTTTGCGGAATGTACATGCTTTTCATGAGCTCTTGCTGTTTTTTCTGTCTATCGAGCCGCAGCTTGACTGGACAAGGGGAATATTCAATATCAATACTCTGACCTTTGATCACAAGCTTCGGGTGATAACCGTCTAAAATCGCATTGACATTCTCTTCATCTAAGCAATATGAACAGCCCTTCGACTGCTGCACATATTCAAAAAGCCGGTTCAAGCTGCGATTGATCATGTCTTCGTGTATGTCTTCTTGGTGCTCCTGTAAAAAGGCTTTTACATCTTCATCAGATAACACACTCTCTTTAATCTGATTGTATCTCACACGAAAATCTACGCGCCCTTTTAGCTGTTCAAATGAACGACCGATCGGTTTCATCCTCATCTCACCTCATCTTAATGTGCATTGTACTTTTTCATATTTTTAAACTGATCTAACAGTTTTTCTTTTTCTCGTTCGAGGTCTTCTGTCGACAGGCTGTCTGTTTGTTCTTTTGCTGGCTGTTCTTTCGTTTCGGTTTCTTTCATCCAGTCAGGAAGCTTCTCTTCACGGACAACTTTCCCTGATCCGTATGTGCTACGCTGCTTTTTCTGCTGCGCCCACTCTGTCATTTGCCTGTTCTCTTCTTTGGCCATTTTCATGGCCGCCGCTACGGTTTTAATTTTCTTTCTCACCCAATGAGCGGCGATTTTTTGCATATATGTTTTCGACAGCTTCATATCTGTTTTCAGTAATGTATAGTAGATCAAAACGTTCATGACACCTGGCTCTAGCTGTTGCTCAAGCATAATATCTTCGACAATTCTTAAGTCGGCATATGTTGGCTCAATGCCGTCAGCCATATCTTTTAGCAGCTCCCTAGGCGAAATATGATCAAGCTTTTCAATCAATTTGGCATCTGGCGTATCTGCCACTGGCGCTTTTGAAGCATCTTGACGCAAGTGTCTCGGCTGTTTTTGATCAATGAGTTTTGGCTGCTCGCCTCTGTATTCAATTTGGTACCAGTCTCTTGCCGCTTTTCTCAGCTCTTCTGTTGAGATCATTTGATCCGAACCACAGGCGCCTGCTACAATATTTTGCATTTGAAGCGGGGTGATGCCGTATACAACGGCTAACTTCTTAATGGTTTCTTTCACCTGCTTTGTCAAAGCCTTTCTTGGAATCATCATATCAGACATGCCTGCTAACAATAAATCGAAATCAAAGGATTCGTCTGAGAGAGGAGCCGGCTGACTCGATCCAACGGTCACATATTCATAGCCCTGATCAAGTGATGACGCCTGATTGATTTCTTCTGTCATCCTGCGTTCACCTGGCTGCAATACGTGAAAAACTTCTTCAAACGACCGCGAGATGTTCTTTGCCTCTGCCGGAACACCGGGATATGAGAAATAATCACGAAGCTGCATATATTTCGCTTTCTCTACACGATGGTACAGCAGAACATTCAGCATACCATCTTGGAAAAACTCATCTGGTCTTAACGGCGGCACAAGCTCATATGTAAACAGTCTGCCTTCTTCCGTTTCCTGTTCATATGTGCGGAGTAAACCAATCGCTTCAAGCTTTAAACGTTCCTCAAAAATATCATTCAAATTCGTTTGCAGCATGACCATGAGCTGCCGATGAGGTGCGGGTTTCCCCCACATACGATTTTGTTCCAGCTCTCCCCACAGCGTCATATATAAGCTGAAAGCGGACATGCCTATAAGCGGCTGATATAAAAGAGTGATGAGCTGTCTATCGATGTCACCGAGCAATGAAGCGCTTTTGACGACATACGGATCGACGGCTAGCACTTCCTTCCAATGCTCTGTCATATGCTGATCCTCCCCATGAATTGCAATTGTTTCTATTGTACACCCTTTTTGCGTTTTACGCTTTACGCAGGAAAAAGAGCATGAAGTATCTTCAGCTCTTTTTTAGCGTTCTTTCTTTAATAAATCTTTTAATTCATCAATAAAGACGTTGATATCTTTAAACTGCCGGTAAACGGAGGCAAACCTGACGTAAGACACTTCATCAATTTTTGCCAGCTCGTCCATCACCATTTCACCTACAAGCTCACTTTTCACTTCTGACATACCTTGATTACGCAGTTCTTTTTCAATATTAAAGCAGACATCCTCCAGCTGCTTTAAAGCAACAGGTCGCTTTTCACATGCTTTAATGAGTCCTCTCAGCATCTTTTCGCGGCTGAATTCTTCTCGAATTCCTTCTTTTTTCACCACAATCAGTGGTAATTCTTCTAATTTCTCAAACGTCGTAAAGCGATATTGGCAGCTTTCGCACTCTCTTCTACGACGGATGGATTTCCCTTCATCTACTGGTCTTGAATCAAGCACCCTTGTGCCAAGGTGCTGACATGTGGGACATTTCATTTCATCAGCTCCGATCTATTCTTGGAAGTTGTTTGTCTAGTTCATCATAAAGGGAAAAAACCGTTTTCTCACTATAGCCAAAATCTGTTGGCAAGGCTGTTTCTGTTGTCACATTAAAATCGACAGCTGTTTCAAAAGGACGAATTGAAATGACAGTCGCTACGAGAAAGGCTTTTTTCGGCATACTGATGTTTGCGCTGATTTCACCTCGTTCTGCTGAAACAGATGTCACTTGATAGGAAGCGTGCCCAGAAAGCATGGCTTCCACCGCTTGAAAAACTTGCGCATTCGTCGATTTGTAGTAATGGCTTTTCAGTTCTGACACTGGATGCTCGTCAGATGTTTCTGTATGGTTTGACATGAACCGTTTGAACTTTTGTCCTAAAATCATCTACGTATCCCCTTTACCATAATGCCTCTTCTTTATTTTATAAAAAAAACCTTTGTTTTCCTAGAACAAAAGTATAGGCAAGTTGGGGAATGTTGGATTTTCTCTATCAAACAAATATAAAAAGGAGCATAACACAAAGGCATTTCAATGCTTTTGGCCAGCTCCCATTGCGATCTTTTTTTATGTTTACAGTGCTTTGGCTTGCGCCTGTTTCACTTGTACAGGTCCCATGCCTCGAGGAATTTCAATGTTTTCTCTTGTTTCAGCACCTAATTCATCTCCGATATGATCTGCTGCGATATTCGGATCTAGGTCGCCGCAAGTATAAACATCTATGCTCGCATAACCATGTTCAGGAAAGCTGTGAATTGTCAGATGAGATTCAGAAATAATGACAACTCCACTTACTCCTTGAGGTGCAAATTTGTGAAAAGCAACCTCTCTTACTTCAGCTCCTGATTTCAAAGCTGCATTTACAAACGTTTTTTCAATAAAATCCATGTCGTTCAGTTTATCACAGTCGCATCCCCATAGCTCGGAGATAACGTGACGTCCGATTGTTTCCATCATGGACCCCCCTTAAACAAGAATGAAAGAGTGAAGTTCTAAGCAGCCGGACCGGACATATACCACGGGGGAAAGTTAGTCCAAAGAGGTCCTAACCCTTTAAGTATACCCGAATGAGTCTGCGAACAAGAAGTTCACGAAAAATAGTATACTTTGTTTAGACCCATTTTGCAAGCTGTGTTTTCAATGGGATTTTCTCTCATTCCTTGAAAAGGGACGTTCGTCTTCTTCATTTCAAACAGCAGAAAGCTCTTTCATCTGCGATCCGACAAACTTCACAAGATCCACCACTCTGCATGAATAACCCCATTCATTGTCATACCATGCAAGAACTTTTACTTTTCTATCCCCCATCACCATCGTTGTCAGTCCATCTACGACAGCTGAATAAGGGTTCGTATTAAAGTCTGTAGAAACAAGCGGCTCATCCGTGTAATCTAAAATACCGGAAAGAGAAGTTTTTGATGCATTTGAGAAGGCTGCATTGACTTCTTCTGCTGTGACATCTTTTTTCAAGTCGACAACAAGATCAACCATCGATACATTGGAAACTGGCACGCGAAGTGCAAGTCCATGCAATTTCCCTTTCATGTGCGGCAGCACTAAAGAAAGCGCTTTAGCGGCACCCGTCGTCGTTGGAATAATGGACTGGGCACATGCTCTTGCCCGGCGCAAATCCTTATGCGGGTTATCGATATTTTTTTGATCATTTGTATACGCATGAACCGTTGTCATTAAACCGTTGTCGATACCGAATTCATCATCTAACAATTTGACAACTGGTGCTAAACAGTTTGTTGTACAAGATGCGTTTGAAATAACGACGTGCTTTTCAGGATCAAGATCATCCTCATTGACACCCATCACAATTGTAATGTCTTCATTTTTACCTGGAGCTGTAAGTACGACCTTTTTCGCTCCGGCATCTATATGGCCCATCGCTTGATCTTTTGAATTAAATTTTCCGGTTGCTTCTATGACGATATCAATCCCAAGCTCTCCCCACGGAAGCTGCTTTGGGTCTCTGTTATTGAGCAAAAGCACTCTTTTCCCATTTACAATCAGTGCGTCATCTTCTGCTGTCACATCGCATTCGTAACGTCCATGATTTGTATCATATTTAATTAAATGTGCTAGCGTTTCGGCAGGATAGCTTGCGTTCACCGCTACAATTTGAATTTGATCATCAAGCATTGCTTTTCTGAAGACCATGCGTCCAATTCTGCCAAACCCATTGATCGCTGCTTTTACCTTCATGAACAGGTCACTCCTCTATTATGTGTTATACTCAATAAATTTATTTATGAAATTAGTATATCACATTAGATTGTAATTGCCAGTATATAAACGTATATTTTCTAAAAAGGGCTGTTCTTTTCATGAGAAATATAAAAAGCATAAAAAAAGAAGAGTACGTGTATGTACTCTTACTTATCAGTATGTTCCCATTCATTTAATATGTTCTGCAATTGCTTTCTAATAAAAGCAAGATCTTGTGTATTTTCTATCACCCGGTCTGCTTTCTTACATTTTTCCTCAAGAGGCTGCTGAGAGTGAATCCGATTCAGCGCTTCTTCCGCGCTAAGGTCGTTTCGATTAATGAGTCGTGATAGCTGTAATTCTGGTGTTGTATACACCACAATAATGCGATCGACGAGACTTTCCAGCTGACTCTCAAATAAAAGCGGGATATCCAGGACAACGAATGTTTCTCGGCTGTCGATTCCTTCATCTCGCTGCCTGAGCATTTCCTTTCGCACTTCTGGGTGAACGATCGCATTTAGCTGCTTTCTTTTCTCTTCATTAGAAAAAATAATGGCTCCCAGCCGCTGCCGGTCTAGCTCTCCATTTGGCAGGAGGACACCCTCACCAAAGGTTTGAACGATATGATGAAGGGCGGGTGTTCCTTTGGCGACCGCTTCTTTTGCAATCACATCTGCGTCCACAACCCGGATGCCCTGCTCTTTTATCATCTGCGAGACTGTGCTTTTTCCGCTAGCAATCCCGCCGGTTAATCCAATGACAAGCGTCAATTGATTTCCTCCTTTTACAGCTTCCAAACCCCAATTAATATGAGCAGAAGCCCTGGTAAGCATGCGAGTTTATCGATCCAGCGCCAATTTGCCAAGTAATGACCGGCACGCAGACCGATACATACAAAAAGTGAGCTCATCACTGCGACCGTGATACTCATGACAATTGGAGAAAAGCCTAGTATCGCTGCGCCAATCCCTGCGCCAAATGCATCAATGGATAAAGCAATTCCAAGAAGTACCGCTTCTATTCCATTAATCGTCCCAGATCGGTCAATATCTGCACTTGTTGGCTTTCTTAAAATGTGAATGACAAGCCCAAGCGATTGGACTTCCACATTAAGCAATGTCTTTTCATGAAGAAGCAAATCACGCTCTTTCGCTGGTTTGTAAAATTGATACAGGACCCAAAGACCAATGGCAATTAAGATGCCTCCCCCCAGTTTATCGGTCACTGAGACAGGGAGAAATGTCATCAGCAAGCTGCCAATCAGCATAGAAATGAGCAGCACAATCCCTGAGCAGCATGCAATAATGACGATGGCTTTAAATGGGATCCTCATTTTGCGGAGACCATACGTAAAGCCTACAGAAAAGCTGTCGATGCTGACTGCAATAGCTAAAAACAGGAGCGAAATCGAAATCATACCTGAACTCTTCCTTTCTGTTCATGCAACGATGATCAAGAGTCTCTAGGCGTTCTTAGACTCTTCTTCACTATATGAAGAGCAGGTGGGCTGTGTGTCAGTCTACACCTTGCTGAAAAATGAATGTTTTTTATCGTATGCATCGCAAAAAGGAAGCATGCTCATGGCTAAGCTTTATTGAGGACGTTTTTGGCAGGTCACACAAAAGTGTGTACCGCGCCCTCCGACTACTGTTTTCTCAATGATGCTTCCGCATG
Source organism: Bacillus sp. FSL W8-0920 (assembly GCF_038593215.1). NCBI lineage: Bacteria > Bacillati > Bacillota > Bacilli > Caryophanales > Bacillaceae > Bacillus > Bacillus sp. FSL W8-0920. The sequence continues at coordinate 2,610,195 of NZ_CP151974.1, forward strand.
TTTGGCAAGGCTCTCCCCGCCGGTCATATACAAGAAGCTGCAATTGAAATGTGCCAATATCTCCTTGTGAGTTGATATAAGAACGAATTGTACTTCCTCCCGCATCTACCGCCACCTGAAGCGTATCGATGATCTGTTTGTGAAGCACTTTGCAAGATTCCAGGCTGAGCTGATTCGCTTTCGTTTCTGGATGAATCCCTGATTTAAACAGGACCTCATCTACGTAAATGTTACCAAGTCCTACGACAATCTTTTGATCAAGCAGTGCTGTTTTGACCACGCGGGTTGTTTTTTTCAATTGCTCCCATAAATACTCAGGAGTAAACTGTTCATCGAATGGTTCATATCCCAGCTGTGATAGCGGGAGTTCCCTTTCCTCTTCACCCGGCTGAAATAAATGCATCGTGCCAAATTTACGCACATCATGGTACCGAAGCTCCGTCCCATCTGTAAACGTAAAGACGACGTGTACGTGTTTATCATAAGGCTCATGCGCTTCATGTACACGATATTTCCCTTCCATCCTTAAATGGGAGACCATCACATAATGGTCTAAATGAAAGAGGAGGAACTTTCCTCTTCTTTCAATGGTTTGTATGGTTTCTCCTACCAATCTTCTTGCGAACTCTTCCGGCTCCCCAGGACGTTTGATGATGTTTGGCCATTTGATATCGACCGTTTCAATCGTCTTTCCTTCGACTAACCGCTTGAGAGTGCGCCGGACGGTTTCAACTTCTGGTAATTCCGGCATGCTCCTCGCTCCTTTTTCTCTCTATTATTTATTTCGCATCGTACCAAGATGGACCTGAAGCAAAATCAACTTTTAGCGGCACATCAAGCTGAAGTGCATTTTCCATGACTTCAGGAACAATCTTTTCAAGAATGGCGATTTCTTCTTTCGGCGCTTCAAAGATCAATTCATCGTGCACCTGTAATAAAAGATTTGTCTGCAGGTTTTCTTCTTTGAGCCTTCGCGCCATATCAATCATCGCTTTTTTAATAATATCGGCTGCGCTGCCTTGGATCGGTGTGTTCATGGCTGTTCGTTCTGCAAAGCTTTTGATATTAAAATTTCGGCTTGTGATATCTGGGATATACCGTCTGCGTTTAAGAAGCGTCGTGACGTAGCCTTTTTGTTTCGCTTCCTGAACGATTTCTTCCATATAGGTTTTCACGCCTTTAAAGCTTGTTAAATAGCGCTCGATAAATGCGGCGGCTTCTTTTCTTGTGATCCCAAGGTTTTGAGAAAGTCCATAGTCGCTGATTCCGTATACAATACCGAAATTTACCGCCTTGGCTTGTCTTCTCATAGCGGAAGTCACTTCTTCTTCTGAGACATGGAACACATCCATCGCTGTTTTCGTGTGAATGTCCATGTCCCTCGTAAATGCTTCGATCAAATTCTCATCTTGTGAAATATGAGCGAGTACACGCAGCTCGATTTGTGAATAGTCAGCTGCAAACATGAGCCAGCCTTCTTTTGAAGGAACGAATGCTTGACGAATCTTCCGTCCTTCTTCTAAACGAATCGGGATGTTTTGAAGATTTGGATCTGTTGAGCTTAATCTTCCTGTTTGGGTGAGTGCTTGATTAAATCTTGTATGCACTTTATGGGTATCCTTGCGCGTTACTTTCATTAACCCTTCTACATAGGTCGATTGCAGCTTTCCAATTTGTCTGTAGTGCAGAATGGACCGAATGATTTCATGCTTATCTTCAAGCTTTTCGAGCACATCTGCAGACGTTGAATAGCCTGTTTTTGTCTTCTTGATAATTGGGAGACCTAATTTTTCAAAAAGGATGACACCAAGTTGTTTAGGAGAATTGATGTTAAACGTTTCTCCTGCTAAGCGGTGAATGGTTTCTTCATATTCTTTGAGCTTTTTCGTTAATTCTTCACCCATTTTCTCTAGGCGCTTTATATCTACCTTTACTCCAAGAGATTCCATTTCGCCTAAGATGAGTGCTAGCGGCAGCTCTAAATCTTCATATAGTTCATGCTGATCATTTTTTTCTAATGCTTCTAATGTTAAATCATGCAAGGCTGAGATCGCCGCTGCTTTTCGTCCGAGATGTCCTTTCAGTTCATCTTCAGGTGGAATCGCCTGTTTTGCTCCTTTTCCGTATACTTTTTCATCAGAAAGAGCGATATTCAGACCATATTCCTTCGCTACACTTGCGACGTCTTCGTATGATTTCTGCGGGTTGACGACGTAGGAAGCGAGCAGAACATCATTGTCGACACCTTTTAGGTCGACATCATGCCATCTGAGAGCGACAACTGCTCTTTTTGAATCAAAGACCCATTTTTTCTTCGTTTCATCCTGTACCCATTCTTTAAATGCATCTGATTGAAGCGCATCTTCTTTCGTCATAAAAAACGCACCATTTTCATTATGGATCGCAAAACCGATCAAATCTGCTTCGTGATAATTATCTCCAAGCTGTTCTACCACAAGGGCTGCATGATCTGTCAGCATGTCGCCTCCTGCAGCTGTCATTTTTTTCACTTCTAATGCGTCTACTTCAACCTGTTCATCTGTTTCTGGTGCTTCTCCTAGACGCTCTAGCAGGGTTTGAAAGCCTAGTTCTTTATAAAGAGAGATCACTTGATCCATGTGTGGACCTTCGTAGGCAAGATCTTTGCTCGACACATCAATAGGTGCTTCTACGAGAATGGTCGCCAGCTCTTTACTCATGACTGCTTGTTCTTTATATTCTTCAAGCTTTTCTTTGAGCTTTTTCCCGCTCACTTCATCAATATGTTCAAGCAGGTTCTCAACTGTTTCAAACTGCTTTAACAATTTAATGGCTGTTTTTTCACCTACACCTGGGACGCCTGGGATATTATCTGAGGAATCTCCCATCAGCCCTTTCATATCAATGATTTGATCTGGTCGCAGGCCATATTTCTCTTCAATATGAGCAGGTGTGTAGTATTCTACTTCTGTGATGCCTTTTTTCGTAATAGCGACTGTCGTATGATCTGTTGAGAGCTGTGTTAAGTCTTTATCTCCTGAGAAGATTTTGACTTCAAAGCCATTTTTTTCTGCTTCGACAGCCAATGTACCGATAATATCATCTGCCTCATATTGAGGAAGCTCGTACCTTTTCACCTGATAGGCATCTAATAGTTCACGGATGAATGGCATTTGTTCTGATAGCTCTGGCGGGGTTTTTTGTCTTCCGCCTTTATATTCTTTAAATGTCTCGTGGCGGAAGGTTGTTTTTCCCGCATCAAATGCGACGAGCATATGGGTTGGCTTCTCGTCCTCCAGCATTTTCATTAAAATCATCGCAAAGCCATAAATAGCATTTGTATGTACGCCTTTATCATTTGATAATAGCGGCAAAGCAAAAAAGGCTCGATATGCGAGGCTGTTTCCATCCACTAATACTAATTTCTTTTTGTCTGTCATGTTTTAATCCTCCATCGGCTGAGCCATCTCAGCCGTCTCTTTCACACATTGTATCTTCATTTTATCAAAGTTTATTTTGAAAAGAAAATAGTCGAGCCTGCATAAAAAAGGGACGAAAACAACAAGTGTTTTCGTCCTTCCAAAATTGGCTCCTTGGATGAAGGGGTTCCTATTCATCCTATCAATGAATGTTTAACAAAACATGAATTCATTGTAAAGATCATGTAAATTTTAACGTGACTTTCCTTTTTTCTCTATATCGATTTCAGGCTCACTGTAAAAGTCGTTCCTTTACCTTGTTTGCTGCCGACAGAAATTGTTCCTTCATGCGCCTCTACAAGGTGTTTGACAATGGCAAGACCAAGACCTGTACCGCCTGAATTCCTGCTTCTATCTTTATCAATTCGATAAAATCTCTCAAATATTCTTGGAATCTCACTTTTCTTCATACCGATCCCTGTATCTGCTACATCAAATTCATAGGCACCTTTTCTCGGTCTTGCTGAGATGGTGACACTTCCTCCCTCTGGTGTATAGGTCAGGGCATTATTAACGAGATTGAGGAAGATTTGCTTTAACCTTAGCGGGTCTGCCATGACATAGACCGGTTCTTTCGGGACACGCACGTGTAATTGAATGCCTTTTTCTGTAGCCTTTTGTTTTAACAGCACTTGAATCTCTTGGATGATTTCTGTCGCATTGGCTTCTTGAATATTCAGCTTGAATTGCTGCTGCTCAATTTTAGAAAGATCAAGTAAGTCTTGAATCAATGTTTCTAGACGGACACTCTCTTTTAAAATGATAGAAAGGAATTCTGTCAGTGCTTCTTTGTCATCAATCGCGCCATCAAGAAGGGTTTCAGAAAATCCTTTAATCGACGTAATCGGTGTTTTTAACTCATGAGACACATTGGCAACAAAGTCTTTTCGCATCTGCTCCAGCTGCTTCGTTTCTGTCACGTCATGAAACACGAGGACAATTCCTTTCCATTCATCGTCTGTACTTAAAATGGGTACACCATCCACTTGGAAGTAGCGTCGTTCAATGTCAACGGCTAGACGTAAAAACTTCCGCACCTTCGTTTCTGTCATGAAAATTTCGTCAATTAATTCGATAATCTCTTCATGGGTAAACGCTTCATGATAAAGCTTGTGCATGTAAATGTGCTTTTGCACCTTAAACTGCTTGCGGAAGGTTCGATTGACGAGGTGGATATACCCCATCTTATCAATCAATATAATCCCCGCTCCAATATTTTCAATGACCGTTTGCAGCCGGTCTCTCTGCATTTCACCAGCACTTGTCATTTCTTGAAGACTTTCTGCCAAACGCTTCATGGAAGTATTCAGTTCACTTGTTTCAATCATCAGCTCTTCATAATTATTCGTATCATAGTTCCCGCGTTCTAGCTGTTTAGCTACCTTTGTCGCATAATCAATTGGTTTCACATATTTCATCGACATGCGGTACCCAAAGAAAACGATAATGATAATCGCCGAGCCAAGACAAAAGGCTAGGGCAAGCCAAAGCTGGCCGTCAATTTCATTTAAAGGCTCGTATGACGCATGGAGAAATAAATAACCCTCCGGTTCGTTTTGTTTTAAGATCGGGACAGCATAATGGAACAGCGCATCCTTCTCATCGTCAATAACGACCCCTTTTGTTTGGAGACGTTCATTGTTTAGTGTGTTTTGAATGACGGCCTTTTGTTCTGCTTGACCCGTTGTATGTATGATCTTCCCCCTTAAATCCACAATCGACGCATTCATGTCAAAATGCTGCTTTGCCTGATTGAGGACCTCTTTGTTTTGCTTCGCCTTTAAATCATCACCATTCATAGAAGACAGGAGAAAGCTCGATTCCTTTTCCATTCGTTCCGTTAATTTTGTTTCATAGAAAACATGGAACATGTGATCCAGGAAAAGACCAAGTGCCACAAACACAATAAAAAGGAGAAAAATGAGTCCCGAAAACAGACGGGTTCTAATTTTACTCATTTGACTTTGGCTCCTCCAATTTGTAGCCTAAGCCGCGAATCGTTTTAATGTATGTTGGTTTTTTTGTGTTCTTTTCAATTTTGTCCCGCAAGTGACTAATATGGACATCCACAATACGAGTGTCACCTGCAAAGTCATAATTCCAAACGGCACTTAGCAATAAATCACGCGTGAGGACACGTCCTTTATGCTTCGCCAAATAAAGCAGCAGTTCAAATTCTTTTGGCGTCAGCTCTAGACGTTCTTCCTGGAAATAGACTTCGTAGTGTTCTGGTAAAATACGCAGTTCACCAATTTTGATTTGATCTGCAATGATCTCATCCTTCTCCTCTTGCGTGGGGGTAGGCTGAGATTGCTGTGCTCTTCTCAAGATGGCTTTTACCCGAGCACCCACTTCTCTAGGACTGAATGGCTTTGTCATGTAATCATCGGCCCCGAGCTCAAGACCTAGCACCTTATCAAATTCATCGTCCTTTGCTGTCAGCATTAAAATAGGGAACATCATTTTTTGAATTCTCAGTTGTTTGCACACTTCAATGCCGTCCATCTTCGGAAGCATTAAATCTAATACAATGAGATCAGGCTGTTCACTTGCTGCTTTTTCAAGTGCTTCTTCCCCGTCTCTTGCTGTGACGACATCATAGCCCGCTCTTTCGAGGTTATAGCTTAGAAGTGTTACAATCGATTCTTCATCATCCACAACTAATATTTTTTTATTCATGTTGTGCCTCCAATTAGTGATTTCCCCTGCATCCGTTTTTTGTATCTTATGTGAAAAGCGAGAAGTCATGCTTTCTCTTTCATTTTAACGAAAGCTTAACAAGAGAACAATTTAAAATTTCGACAAGATTTGTTTTGTAAACAAAAAGAAGACTCCTCATCAGAGAAGCCTTCTTTTTTATTCATATTAAGACAATACTTTCATGACATTCTTAACAGATTCAACAGAACGGTCAAGCTGACTTCTTTCTTCTTCTGTCAGCTCCAGCTCGATGATCTGCTCAAGGCCGTTTCCACCTACGATTGTTGGTACACCTAGGTAAATGCCTTCGTAGCCATATTCACCTTCAAGGTAAGCAATCGTCGGCATGACGCGGCGCTGATCTTTAAGAATCGCCTCAACCATTTCAACTAGTGAAGCAGCAGGAGCATAATATGCACTACCGTTACCTAATAGGTTCACGATTTCGCCGCCGCCTTTTCTTGTTCTTTCAACAATTGCATCAATTCGCTCTTTAGGAATCAAAGTTTCAAGCGGGATACCGCCTGCATAAGAGTAACGAACAAGAGGAACCATGTCATCGCCATGTCCACCAAGCACAAAGCCCGTCACGTCTTTAACAGATAGGTTTAATTCTTGAGCAACGAACGTACGGAAACGTGCTGTATCAAGAATGCCCGATTGTCCAATGACTTTTTCTTTTGGTAATCCTGATTCTTTATAAACTGCATACGTCATTGCATCAACAGGGTTTGTTAATACAACAATGATTGTTTCTGGAGAATATTTAACGATTTCGCGTGTCACACTGCGCATGATTTTTTCATTTGTTGACACGAGATCGTCACGGCTCATTCCCGGCTTTCTTGCAATTCCCGCCGTAATGACCACGACATCAGAACCGGCTGTATCTTCGTAGTTAGAAGTTCCTGTAATGTTTGCATCGAAGCCTTGAACAGGACTTGCTTCCAGCATATCAAGTGCTTTCCCTTTTGTTGGGTTCTCAAGCTGCGGGATATCGACTAATACGACGTCCGCTAATTCTTTTTGAGCCGTTAGAAATGCTGTAGTTGCTCCAGTAAAGCCTGCTCCGATAACAGATACTTTTTTACGCTTGTTTGCCATTTCCTTTTTCCCCTTTAACTTTAAAGTTTAAGAATCAAGACAAGTTTTTGATGAGCTCGTCAGCAAACTCAGAACATTTCACTTCTGTTGCGCCATCCATTAATCTAGCAAAATCGTAAGTGACGACTTTTGATGCAATTGTATTTTCAACAGATTGAATCACTAGATCAGCTGCTTCCTGCCAGCCAAGGTGCTCAAGTAAAAGCACGCCTGATAGAAGAACAGAAGATGGGTTCACTTTATCAAGACCAGCATATTTTGGTGCTGTTCCGTGAGTCGCTTCAAAAATAGCGTGTCCTGTTTCGTAGTTGATGTTCGCACCTGGTGCGATACCAATTCCACCTACTTGTGCTGCAAGAGCATCAGAGATGTAATCTCCGTTTAAGTTCATTGTTGCCACAACATCGAACTCAGCTGGACGAGTTAGGATTTGTTGAAGGAAAATATCTGCAATGCTGTCTTTGACAATAATTTTGCCAGCAGCTTCTGCTTCACTTTGCGCTTTATTTGCCGCATCTTTTCCATCTTGTTCTACAATACGATCATATTGTGCCCATGTAAAGACCTTGTCGCCAAACTCTTTTTCAGCCACTTCGTAGCCCCAGTTTTTGAAGGCACCTTCTGTGAATTTCATGATGTTTCCTTTGTGAACAAGTGTCACAGACTTACGGCCTTGGTCGATTGCATATTGGATAGCCGCTCTGACAAGGCGAGAAGTTCCTTCTTCAGAAACTGGCTTGATTCCGATACCTGATGTTTCTGGGAAACGGATTTTGTTTACACCTAATTCGTTTTTCAAGAAGTCAATTAACTTCTTCACTTCGTCTGATCCTTGTGCATACTCGATACCAGCATAGATATCTTCTGTATTCTCACGGAAGATGACCATATCTGTGTCTTCTGGACGTTTCACAGGAGACGGTACGCCTTTGAACCAGCGAACTGGACGTAAGCATGTGAATAGATCAAGCTCTTGTCTAAGTGCCACGTTTAATGAACGGATTCCTCCGCCGATTGGTGTTGTCAGTGGTCCTTTGATTGCGATTAAGTATTCACGAATGTCTTCAAGTGTTTGCTCAGGAAGCCATTCTCCAGTTTTATTGTAAGCTTTCTCACCTGCATATACTTCTTTCCAAGTGATTTGCTTTTCACCTTTATATGCTTTTTCTACAGCGGCTTCAAGTACTCTTGATGCTGCTTTCCAAATGTCAGGACCGATTCCGTCCCCTTCGATAAACGGGATGATTGGATTATTTGGTACATTCAATACGCCGCCAGTAACTGTAATTTTTTCGCCTTGTGACAATGATATTACCTCCCAGGTTATGTAGTGAATATTTGAAACTTCTTGGCTTGATGTCTGCAAGCGAAGAAGTTTTTCACGTGATTCGTTTTTTGTTGATCTAGAGGCTGATTGGCCTTCGTGAGAATCAGCCCCCGCTTATTCTATAAACATTAGTCTCTTTCACTGATCGGAACAAACGTTTGAAGATCAGGTCCAATGTAGTCAGCTCTTGGACGGATGAGACGATTGTTGTCATACTGCTCTAAAATGTGAGCAATCCATCCAGAGAATCGGCTGATCACGAAAATTGGTGTAAACAAGTCATGATCAATCCCAAGACTGTGATATACAGATGCAGAATAAAAATCAACATTTGGTGGAAGATTCTTCTCTGATGTCACGATTTCCTCTGCGCGAACAGACATTTCATACCATTTCGGCTCGCCAGTCAGGTTTGTTAAACGCTGGCTCATTTCTTTTAGATGCTTTGCACGCGGGTCACCTTGACGGTATACGCGGTGGCCAAAGCCCATAATTTTTTCTTTCTTCTCTAGCTTACCATGAATATAGGAATCTACGTTTTCAACTTCGCCAATTTCTGAAAGCATCTTCATCACGCCTTCGTTGGCTCCGCCATGAAGTGGTCCTTTCAGCGCACCGATAGCCGCTGTTACACCAGAGTAGATATCTGATAGTGTAGCAACACATACACGCGCTGTAAATGTCGATGCGTTTAATTCATGATCCGCATGTAGAATGAGTGCCTTATCAATTGCCTCAATTTCTACTGGTGACGGCTCTTCGCCATTTAGCATATACAAGAAGTTCGCAGCATAGCTGTATTCTTCTTTTGGCTGTACAGGCTCAAGTCCCTTACGAATGCGTGAAAACGCAGCGACTAGTCCAGAAATTTTCGCCTGTAAGCGAATGGCTTTTCTGTAATTTGCTTCTTTGTCCATAATCTCTGATTCGTCATCAAGTAATCCTAGTAAGGATACAGCTGTACGAATCGCAGACATTGGATGAACCCCATCCAGCGAATACGATTTAAAGTGCTCAATGATTTCTTGCGGAATGTGAGCATTTTCGTTGAGCTGCTGTTTTAACTCACTCAGCTCTTGCTCATTCGGCAGCTTTAAGTGCCATAACAGGTAGACAATTTCTTCGAATGTAGCTTTTTCAGTTAAATCATCGATATTGTACCCTACATAAGTAAGAGTATCATCAATAATTGAGCTTACGGATGAAGTTGTTGCCACGATACCTTCAAGACCTCTTGTTGCTGTCATGTTCAATCTCCCCTTTTTAAAAAGATTCCCCTTCGTTGCAGAATTCTCGCTTTTTGAAAGCGCTATCCAATCCGAATAAGTCGGCACGTTCAGAAAAGAAAATGCTTACATTTACCTATACGGTTAGAGCGCTTTTAGCCTCATATCTCTTGTGTGATCAATGAGTTCAAAATTAAGCCTATTCCCATTATAAACAATAATCAGACATTTGTTAAATGTTTAACTATAATTTTTTTTGATATTTTTTTTTCCAGTCTTCCATATCAGGCATGGAATAAAGGGATTTTGCTTCTTTTATTATATTTAATTATGTTTTTTTGCAAAAGCTCACGCAAGAAAAAAATAAAAAAGAAAGTGGCATGAACCACTCTCTTTTCAACCGCTGAAAAATTTCACAGCCTGCATCGCCAAATAAGCAATTCCTGCTCCGATCAGCGGACCGACAGCTACCCCTTTAAATAAGCTGACTGCCAAAATCGTCCCGAACACAAGCGCTGCTGTGATATGCGGATCATTTTCGAGTAGCACAATACCGTTTTTTGCGATTAATGCTACTAATATACCCGCTCCAAGTGCAATCCAAGCATAAGAGGATTTCATGGCTTCTCCAAGCTGCTTAAATCCAATGTCACCAGTTGCAATAGGAACAAGCACAGCAATTGTAATGACGGTGACCCCCCAATTGATGCCCTTCGACTGAAGAACTGGGAAAATTTTTTGATCCAAACCAATCAGCTTAATCCCAATGAGCACAGAAACCGCTAAAATTAATGAATTGTTTTTTGCAATAAGTGCAATAACGAGTAAAAGAACCAAAAATAAATTTGCTTGAGTAAACATACGCCGCCCCTTCCTTTCTTTTTATTGCGACCTTTTCATATTACTAATCTTTTTGAATAAAATGAAGTATCGGACATGCTTGTTTTTTGGAGGGGATTGTGTGAATCACACCTATATGGCCATTTTTCTACGAAGTTTGATGATGATCAGCATTGCTGTATTTGCGGTTGTCTTTTTATATCAGTCTTTTCCTTTTTTATATCCTTTTTGGATTGCACTTATTGTATCCTGCCTGATTCACCCTGCTGTATGCAAAATAGAAGAGATCACCGGAATGCCGAGAGGATTTGTTGTCGTCATTGTACTACTGCTCTTTTTAGTAGTTGCAGCCGGTTTCATCACACTCTTAGTAGCAGAAATCATTTCAGGAAGTGCTTATTTGGCAAAGGTTCTGCCTGGTCACCTTGATCGCATGATTGGGATTGTGGAACAGTTTTTTACAGATAAGATCCTGCCTTTGTACCATGATGTAACCGCCCAATTTAATACACTTCAAGCTGGTCAAAAGGAATCGATTTTGGGACAAATCCAAGCGCTAGGCGATGAAGCTGCCGCAAAAATAGGGACTTTTCTTTCAAAAACACTCGAGCTCATCCCGGCTTTTTTAGGTCTTTTGCCTGATGCAGCCGCAACCCTTTTGTTTTCTGCATTGGCGACTTTTTTTATCACGAAAGATTGGTTTACATTAAAAAAATATGGTTCTCGTATCTTTCCCGCAAAATGGATGCAGCATACACGAGCCATTTTATCTGAAATCAAAAAAGCCATTACCGGTTTTATGAAGGCGCAGCTTTTGCTTGTTGCGATGACCATCGGCCTTGTCATCATTGGACTGATCATCTTAAAAGTCGAGCACGCCCTTGTCATTGCTTTATGTATTGGGTTTGTCGATTTACTTCCTTATATCGGGAGCGGCACCGTTTTTCTGCCGTGGATCATTTACTCCGCCATGACAGGAAACCTTTCACTCGCCATCGGGCTCGGCATTTTGTATATTGTCGTGCTCATTCAAAGACAAATATCAGAGCCAAAAGTCTTAAGCAAATCCATTGGGCTTAATCCTTTAGCCACGCTTGTGGCGCTATTTGTCGGGTTAAAATGGTTGGGTTTCCTCGGACTCGTCATTGGCCCTGCTTCCCTTGTCGTGTGGCAAGCATTTCGTAATGCAGGTGTTTTCAGGGATATCTATCAGTACATTCGGTACGGCATTCAAAAGTAAAAGAGACCTTCAGTTCAAGGTCTCTTTAGCGAATAATTGTATAGCGACTGCGATTAGACATGTTTCTAAGCCAGCGTTCAAAAAGCGGCTTGATTTGCTTTCTCGTCATCGGAATGAGCAGCAGCGCACCGATGATATCTGATAAGAAGCCGGGAATGAGTAGCAGCAGACCGCCGATTAGAATGCAAAAACCATCGACAATCGCTACCCCTGGCATTTTGCCATATTGTAAATCTCTTTGCACTTTTTGAAAAGCTTCGATTCCTTGTTTTCTTGCAAAATAAGCACCTAATGCACTCGTGAGTACGATCATCAGCATCGTTGGCAAAATGCCAATGATTTTACTTGATATTAAAAATAAACTGATTTCCACGGCAGGGAACAGAATCAATAATAGTAGCAAATATTTTTTCAAGCCATATCACCTCATGGGGTATCTTTCACCCGAAAGCTGTTTTACTTTTTTAGTGTAACATAAAAAAAGAGAGGAGTCAGACAACTCCCCTCGTTTGTATCAATTAAAGGACGCTTGCACGGCCTTTGTAGATCGCTCCGCGTGCCGGATCTACTGTAATCTCTTCGCCTTCTTTTAGCAGTGTTGTTGCGCTGTCAAGACCTACAATCACTGGAATGCCAAGGCTGAGTCCAACGACTGCTGCATGGCTTGTTAGTCCGCCTTCTTCAGTGATCAGGGCAGATGCTTTTTCTAAAGCACCCATCATATCACGGTCTGTACAGTTTGCAACAAGAATTGCACCATCATACATTTTTTCCTCTGCTTCTTTTCCGCTTTGCGCAATGACAACCGGTCCAAATGCAGATTTACGGCCAATTCCTTGACCTTTCGCAATGATGTCACCTACAACATAAACTTTCATTAAGTTTGTTGTACCTGTTTCACCAACTGGCACACCAGCTGTAATAACGATTAAATCGCCATGTCTCACGTAGCCTGTTTCAATCGATTTCTCGACTGCATTCTCAAGCATTTCATCAGTAGACGTCGTTTTTGAGCCGCTCTTTGCAAATACACCGAATACAAGAGATAGCTTTCTCGCAACTGATTCGTTTGCTGTAACTGCTACGATTGGTGCTTTTGGTCTATATTTTGAAATCATTCTCGCTGTATGACCGCTTTCCGTAGGTGTCACAATCGCTGCAACGTCAAGCTTCATCGCTGTATGTGCAACAGATTGACCGATGGCATCTGTAATGCTGACATCTACTTCTTCGCTTCTGCGAGAAAGAATGGCTTTATAGTTGAGTGCATCTTCTGAACGTGATGCAATGTTATGCATCGTTTGTACAGCTTCTACTGGATATGTTCCTGCTGCTGTTTCACCAGAAAGCATAATCGCATCTGTGCCATCAAAAATGGCATTTGCCACGTCACTTGCTTCCGCACGAGTTGGACGAGGATTACGCTGCATGCTATCAAGCATTTGGGTCGCTGTGATGACTGGTTTGCCTAAGCGATTGCATTTTTTGATCAGCATTTTTTGAACAAGTGGTACTTCTTCTGCCGGGATCTCTACACCAAGATCTCCACGTGCAACCATCAAACCGTCTGATACCTCAAGGATTTCATCGATGTTATCAACACCCTCTTGGTTTTCAATCTTAGGAATGATTTGAATGTCAGCCGCGTTATTCTTTTCAAGAAGCTCACGAATTTCAAGAACATCAGAAGCTCGTCTCACAAAAGAAGCTGCGATGAAATCGACGCCTTGTTCAACTCCGAACAGAATATCATTGGCATCCTTTTCTGTAATACCTGGCAGGTTCACACTTACACCTGGTACGTTTACACCTTTTTTGTTTTTGAGCGTGCCTGTATTCATGACTTTTGTGACGATTTCTTTGCGGTCCATGTTAATTTCTTTCACTTCTAAACCAATAAGACCATCATCTAATAGAATCGTTGAGCCTACTTCTACATCATGAATTAACTCTTCATACGTCACACTAATTTTTTCCGTATTTCCAACAATGTCTTCCATACTTACGATAAGATCTGCACCAGCGACTAGCTCAATTGAGCCGTTTTCAACTGTACGTGTACGGATCTCTGGACCTTTTGTATCAAGAAGGATCGCAATATCCTTGCCTAATGTTTTACCTGCTTTACGAATGTTTTCAATGCGTGCACCATGCTCTTCAAAATCTCCATGAGAGAAGTTTAGTCTGGCTACATTCATTCCTGCTTCAATCAATTCAGTTAGCTTTTCAATAGTTTCACTTGCTGGACCGATTGTACAAACGATTTTTGTCTTTCTCATTACTGTTCCTCCTAAGGTCTTCTCGTTTTATATAGAGAGCTCTTGTGAAAGTCGGTACATATTTTGATCGACTGTATGTTTTTTATCTAAGATATCTAAAATATCGTGGTGAACGAGTTCGTTGCTTTGAATGCCCACACAGCGTCCGCCTTTTCCTTCAAGAAGAAGTTCTACTGCGTATGCTCCTAAACGGCTTGCGAGTACTCGGTCAAATGCGCTTGGAGAACCTCCGCGCTGAATATGTCCTAAGACAGATACACGGGTTTCAAGGCTTGTCTCCTCTTCAATCCGCTTACCAAATTCAACACCGCTGCCTACGCCTTCTGCGACGATGATGATACTGTGCTTCTTGCCGCGCTCGTGCCCTCTTCTTAATCTCGCGATAATTTCATCCATGTCATAGTCTGCTTCAGGAATCAAAATAGATTCGGCTCCGCCTGCAAGACCTGACCAAAGAGCAATATCACCAGCATGTCTTCCCATTACTTCCACTACGTATGTACGTTCATGAGATGTGGCTGTATCACGAATTTTATCAATGGCGTCAATGACTGTATTCAGTGCTGTATCAAAGCCAATAGTGAAATCAGTACCTGGGATATCGTTGTCGATTGTACCCGGGACACCTACACATGGAAAACCGAGCTCAGTTAATTTCTTCGCTCCCATGAATGAACCGTCTCCGCCAATCACAACAAGTCCTTCAATACCGAATTTTTTTAAGTTCTCAATGCCTTTTTCACGACCTTCAACTGTCTTGAATTCAGGGCATCTTGCCGTGTAAAGTTTTGTTCCTCCACGATGAATGATATCGCCAACTGAACCTATTTCAAGTTTCTCAATTTTACCGTTAATTAGACCTGAATATCCATTATAAATACCGTAAACTTCAACATTATGGTAAATCGCTTTCCTTACAACTGCGCGCACAGCTGCATTCATTCCTGGGGAATCCCCACCGCTCGTTAAAACTCCTATACGCTTCATCTTTTTCACCTCAGAGACCATATATGAATTAAACATACCATTTCCACTGCTTGAAAACAATCATGAGCAAAACCGGATGTTTTCAATACGTATTTCTAAAACCGTACTTATTATACAATTAAATAAACCGTTTTTAAACAAAAGTTAAGAAAGTCATGAAAGCAATTCTTTCAAAAGCGAGGAAGATCCAGCCTTCTAAAGCCCACCGTATCTGGGTTTTCAGACGTTTCAAACTTTATGAAAACAAAAGAAAATTATTTTCAAATAGCGCTTACATGAGGTCGGTTTTCATGAAAAAGGATGAAAAAAAATAAACGCCAGCCAAAAAGGCTGTACGTTTATTTAGTTTACCCCAATATATTGATTTTCAACCGATACTTTCCCGATTGCTTTGTATTTTTGATATCTTTGTTCGACTAGTTCTTCAGGTGTTAGTTTGAGCAAAGATGTAAGTGACTGTTTTAATGTTTTTTCAATGTAGGCTGCTTGTTGTTTCACGTCTCGGTGTGCTCCACCTTGCACTTCTTTAATAACATCATCTATAATATCTAATTCTTTTAGGTCTGGAGCCGTAATTTTCATTGATTCTGCAGCTTTTTTCGCAAGTGATGAGTCCTTCCAGAGCAGTGCTGCTGCACCTTCAGGTGAAATCACTGAATACGTTGAATTCTCTAGCATGTATAGGTGGTTTCCTACGCCTAAGCCTAGTGCGCCGCCACTTCCGCCTTCTCCAATGACAATACAGACAACCGGTACACGAAGTCCTGCCATTTCGAATAGGTTTTTCGCAATTGCTTCACTTTGCCCGCGTTCTTCAGCTGCTTTACCAGGATAAGCTCCTTTTGTATCAATAAAGCAAATGATCGGGCGATTAAATTTATCTGCTTGTTTCATCAAGCGCAGCGCTTTACGGTAGCCTTCTGGATGAGGCATTCCGAAATTACGGCGCAAGTTTTCTTTTGTATCTTTACCGCGCTGATGGCCAATCACCGTGACAGGAAGCCCTTTAAACGTGGCAATTCCTCCAACGATCGCTTCATCATCGCCATAAAAACGGTCACCGTGACACTCGAAAAAGTTGTCAAACAGCTCTTGAATGTAATCGAGAGTTGTTGGGCGCATCGCATGACGAGCAATCTGCACTCTGTCCCACGGTTTTAAATTTGTATAAATGTCTGCTTCAAGTTTGCTCAGACGTGTTTCAAGACGCTCAATTTCTGCACTTAAATCCATTTCTGAGTTTTGTGTGAACTTTTTCAGTTCATCAATTTTCGCTCGAAGTTCAATGACAGGTTTTTCAAATTCTAGTTCTCCAGCCACTCTCGTTCACCTCCTGTGCTGTGTAATGCTAAGATTCGGCCTAGTGTTTCTTTCATCTCTGCACGATGAATGACAGCATCCAATTGACCATGCTTCATTAAAAATTCAGCCGTTTGGAAGTCCTCTGGCAGGTCTTCACGAATGGTTTGTTCAATGATTCTACGACCTGCAAACCCAATTAAAGCACCAGGTTCTGCAAAGTTGTAATCACCAAGAGACGCGAAACTAGCTGATACACCGCCAGTTGTTGGGTTCGTCATCACAGAGATAATCAAACCTTGATCCTCGCTGAACAGCTTTAATGCTGAGCTTGTTTTTGCCATCTGCATAAGACTGAGGATCCCCTCTTGCATTCTCGCTCCGCCTGATGCAGTAAAGATGATAAATGGCACCTTGTCCGCTTTTGCTTTCTCGATCGCAAGTGTGATCTTTTCACCAACAACTGAGCCCATGCTGCCCATACGGAATGTGGCATCCATGACAGCGATCACAGCACGCTTGCCTTCAATTTCACCTTGACCTGTGACAATGGCTTCATTCAAAGACGTTTTTTCTCTGTCTTTCTCAAGCTTTTCTTCGTAGCCTGGGAATCCGAGCGGGTTTTCTGAGATCAGGTGCCCGTTAAATTCTTCAAATGTGCCTTCGTCAACAAGGCTGTCAATACGCTGTTTTGCATTCATTTGCAAATGTCTACCGCAATTCATGCAAACACGTAAATTTTTATCTAGTTCTTTGGTGAGCATTATTTTTTTACATTGCGGACATTTGGTCATGATGCCTTCAGGCACATCTTGACTTGCCTGTTCAGAGGGTACAGATGCATATTTTTTCTTTTTACTGAAAATATTTTTGATTGACAAATGACTACCTCCCTTTTTGAAGGGTTTTTTCTTTACACGCACATCCACTATTATAGGACATGTCATAACTGTACCGAAACTATTGTACTTTTTTTGTCAAACGCTGTCATCCTTCATTCAATTTTTTCAGTGGGGAATTGATGAGAAATGAGTATGTGTTTGGGGCGCTGAGCAGTTGATATATGTGAATTGTGAACGTCTACAAAAAAATATCATTCCGGATGAAAAAATTTTCGCGTATGAGAGGAAATGGTGCACGTCTTTCCTCCAATTTCAGAAAGAACGTGCACACTTTTCCAATTGATTATTCGCCGATAATCGTTAATTTTCTTGTTTTTTCAGCGACTTCTTCTGGGTCGACTTTGATTCTTGCAACGCCAGTTTCCATTGCTGCTTTTGCTACTGCTTTTGCTACCGCTGGTGCTACACGTGCATCAAATGGTTCAGGGATGACGTATTCAGCTGACAATTTATCATCTGAAACAAGAGAAGCAATTGCTTCAACGGCTGCAATTTTCATTTCTTCGTTAATGTGAGTTGCTCGTACATCTAATGCTCCGCGGAAAATTCCTGGGAATGCCAGTACGTTGTTTACTTGGTTCGGGAAGTCAGAACGGCCAGTTCCTACAACACTTGCGCCTGCTGCATGTGCATCTTCTGGCATGATCTCTGGATTAGGATTCGCCATTGCGAAGATGACAGGATCTTTTGCCATTTTGCCAACCATTTCTTTTGTTAGAGCGCCTGCTGCTGAAACCCCAATGAAGACGTCAGCGCCTTCAATCACTTCTTCTAATGAACCTTCTTTACGGTCTTGGTTCGTGAATTTAGCCACTTCGTTTTTCACTGCATTCATACCGTTCGGGCGGCCTTCGTAAATTGCGCCTTTTGTATCACACATGATGATATCACGTACACCGAAATGATATAGAAGCTTGATAATCGCAATTCCCGCTGCTCCAGCGCCGTTTGCCACCACTTTGATAGAGGACATTGATTTTCCAGACAGTTTCAGTGCATTTACAAGTCCAGCTACTGTCACAATCGCTGTTCCGTGCTGATCATCGTGGAACACTGGAATGTTTGTCTCTTTTTTCAAGCGCTCTTCGATAATGAAGCAGTTTGGAGCTGCAATATCTTCAAGGTTGACACCGCCAAACGTTGGCTCAAGAAGCTTTACTGTTTCAACGATTTTGTCTACATCGTTTGTCGCAAGCGCGATTGGGAAGGCATCAACGCCAGCGAAGCTTTTGAATAATACAGCTTTTCCTTCCATGACTGGAAGAGATGCTTCTGCACCAATATTTCCAAGCCCTAAAACAGCACTTCCGTCTGTGACAACAGCGACCATGTTGCCTTTCATTGTATAATCATACACTTTGCTTGTGTCGTCATAAATATCTTTACATGGTTCTGCAACACCAGGTGAGTAAGCCAAGCTCAAGTCTTTCGCATTTTTCACTTGTACTTTTGATTTTGATTCAAGTTTGCCTTGATTCTCTTTGTGCATATGTAATGCTTCTTCTCTTAATGACATGTGATGAACACTCCTTCAAGTGGAAAATGATTTAATGAATTGCTAAGTTGATAAGCACATACTGGCAGTTTTAAATACACAGAATCTTTAAAATGATAACACAATAGGTGAATTTGTAAAACATATTCAGGCGATTTGTCATCATTTAATCACAACGTTTTGTTCACCGAGCAGCTCTTTTAACTGGAAAATGACAGCATGATCTGCATGAACTTTGTATGCATCTGGAAGTCTCACTGTCTTTTTTTGCTTCTCATAATACAAATAGACATCTGCTTCTCCGCTGTGCATCGAGATCACCCGCTTTACTTGCTCTAGCAGCTCCTGCGTATGATTTTCTTCTTTCACTCGAATGTAGACAGACTCTTTTCTTTGTGTGCCCATCTCTTCAAGCAGAACGGCTTCTTGCACGATGATCTGGCTGCTGTCATTTCTGACATCTATTCTGCCTTCAACATAAAGCATGGCGCCCTCCTCAAGTAAGGGGGACAGCTTTCTAAATTGCTCTGGAAAGACGACGCCTTCCATTTCTCCCGTTTCATCCCCAAATGTGATAAATGCCATCGATTGTCCATTTTTTGTTCGAATCGATTTCACTTTTGTCAAAAGACCACCCATTGAGACCTTTTGCTTTATATAGGAAGAAAGTCTGATGATGTCCACTGCACCATTCTCTCTTAAGCGATCTCGGTACGCTTGTACAGGATGATTTGATAAATATAGTCCAAGTGCCTCTTTTTCAAATTGCAGGAGATCGACAAGCGGCAATTCTTCTATCTCCGCATATTTTGGCTTAATGGAGAAGGTTGTATCCCCCAGAAAGTCGAGCTGATCATCTGGATTTAAAAATGACACGTGGTCTAATGCAATATCTATTGATGCCAATAACGAAGCACGATTTGGATAAAGCTCATCCATCGCCCCTGAAAAAATGAGCGCTTCAATCGTTTTTCGGTTGACACTCTTTGCTGATACTCTTGCGCAAAAATCAAATAAATCTTCAAACGGCTTTTCCTGTCTTGCCCTGTATATATCCTTTACAGCTGACACTCCGACATTTTTGATCGCTCTTAAGCTGTAGCGGATCTCCCCTTTTTCAACCGTAAATGGAAATTCACTCTTATTAATAGAAGGCTTCAACACAGATATCCCTTTTTCCTTTGCCTCATAGAAATATTGAGCGACTTTGTCTTCATTTCCAATCACACTCGTTAAAAGTCCGCACATAAAATATAACGGATAATGCGCTTTTAAGTAAGCAAGCTGAAAGCCAATCATGCTATATGCAACAGCATGGCTTCTATTAAAACCATAGTTTGCAAATTTGACGATTAAGTCATAAACGTCATTTGCAATGTTAACAGGATACTCCTTTTTTAGGCATCCTTCAACAAAATGGCTCCGCTCTTCATCAAGGACCTTTTTATCCTTCTTCGAAACAGCTCTTCTTAATAGATCTGCCTCGCCAAGCTGAAAGCCTGCCATCTTCGCTGCAATCAGCATAATTTGCTCCTGATAGACGATGACCCCATATGTGTCTTTTAAAATGTCATACAAATCAGGATGCGGGTAAGAGACCTTGACTCTGCCGTGCTTTCGATCGATAAAAAGCGGGATATTCTCCATTGGACCTGGGCGATAGAGGGCATTGACTGCCACGATGTCTTCTAAACTAGAGGGCTTAAGGCGTCTCAGCACCTGACGCATCCCTTGTGATTCAAGCTGGAAAATCCCAGTTGTATCTCCCGCTGATAACAATTCAAATGTTTTCTGATCTTCATATGAAATGTCACTAAAGTTAATGTGGACGTTTTCCTGTCTTTCAATCTGGTTTTTAATGGATTCAATTAAGGTTAAGTTCCTTAGTCCTAAGAAATCCATCTTTAAAAGCCCGAGATCTTCTAAATAATTCATCGCATACTGCGTTAAATACACACCATCATGGCCGTCTTGAATAGGAACAATCTCTGTCAGCGGCTCCTCGCTCAGCACAACGCCGGCTGCATGTGTCGAGGTATGTCTTGGCAAGCCTTCTACCTTTAAAGCAGTTTGAAAGACTTGCCTGAGTTCTTCGGACTGCTGGAGCATTGTTTTTAATTCAGGAGATGCAGCTAGCGCTTCTTTCAGCGTCGTTCCTGGCTTTGATGGAATCAGCTTTGCGAGACGGTCCGCTGCCTTTGAATCAATCCCCATCACACGTCCGACATCTCTTAAGGCTGCTTTTGCTGCAAGGGTTCCAAACGTGACAATTTGCGCCACATGCATGTCTCCGTATTTATCTTTTACATAAGAAATGATTTCATCTCTTCTCGTATCGGGGAAATCAATATCAATATCAGGCATACTGATTCGCTCAGGATTTAAAAAACGCTCAAATAACAGACCGTGACGGAGCGGATCAACATCTGTAATAAACAAAACATATGCAACAAGTGAACCTGCTGCCGATCCACGGCCCGGCCCTGTGACAATGCCTTGGTCATGGGCATACTTCATAAAATCCCACACGATGAGAAAATAATCACTGAAATTCATTTTTTGGATAATGCTCAGTTCGTACTCAAGTCTTTTCACATACGCGTCATTTGAAGCAATCTTTCTTTGCTTCATCCCTTCTGCACACACTTTGCGTAAAAACTGATCTGCTGTTGATTGATCAGGGGTTGGATAGGATGGGAGTTTTGTCTGTCCAAGATTTAAATCGACTTCACAGCGGTCTGCGATCTCCACCGTTCTTGATAGCAGCTCCGTATCCTGCGTATACCATTCCTTCATTTCTTCAAAGGTTCTGAAATGCTTTTCTGCTCGGTCTTCCTCAACCTCAGGCAGCTGCTGCCCTGCTTTAATAGCCTTTAAACACGTATAGGCCGTTTTGTCTTCCAAGTTGATGTAGTGGACATCTCCTGTCGCAACAAGAGGAATGTCCGCACTTTTTGAGACATCCCTCAGTTTACCTGTAAGCGATTCGTCTTGCTGAAATGGCTGAAGTGCGATGTATACATGTCCCTCACCGAAAATATGTTTCAATTGTTTCGCCGCATCATGCGCTTCTTCTAGCTGATCCTGCTGAAGCAACGTTTCAATGTAACCAGAAACGCCTGGTGTGATGGCAATGAGCCCGCGGTGGTAGCTTTTCAGCCATTTCTCTTTCAGTCCAGCTTTTGATTTTGATTTCAGCACACTGCTGATTTTGATCAAGTTTTGGTAGCCTTCATTGTTTTTGGCAAGGAGCACCAAGGGATAAGCCTCTGTCTCTTGTTCATCTATGAAGACAGAAGCTGTTAAACCGATGACCGGCTTGATGCCATGTTTTTTACATTCCTTATAAAATTCAACCGTTCCATACATCACATGGTCATCGGTAAGAGCGAGCGCCTTGCAGCCAAGTTCTTTTGCTTTCAGCACAAGCTCCTTTACTTTTGCTGCGCTGCTTAATAAGCTGTATCCACTGTGGACCTGAAGATGAACATAAGACATGCTTAATCCACTCCTTTCGTCTAAAGTCATTCTTTCATTATAAAACGCGATGCGATGAGAAACAAATGTTCTTTCTTTTCTGTCCGTTCATACTTGTCCCGCACGCACCATATATTGAATAGAGTGAGGTGGACAAAATGGATGTGAAGGAAGCTTTTATTCCAAATTTTATTAGCTGTTATTTTATTGCACTTGGGGTCATTTTGGGTGGTGCCATTATAGGCGGTGTTGGTGCTTATTTGTCTGGTCAGCCGCCTTTATCCATTATTACGAGTCTTGCCAACCGTTTAAAGATTTGGGCGCTTGTCGCAGCTATCGGCGGAACGTTTGATGCTGTTTATAGCTTTGAACGAGGTATTTTTGAAGGGAACACGCGTGATATTTTCAAGCAGATTTTATTAATTGTCTCTGCCATGGGCGGTGCGCAAACGGGTTATCTTATTATCACGTGGCTCACACAGGAGCATGTGTCATCATGAGGGTGCCGGAGCTGTACAAACGTCCAGGCTGGCAGCGTTTTTTTGCGGGAATGATGTTTGGCGCGATTGTAAGCTGGCTCATTTTCCTCTTTACATACGGAACCTTTCAGGAAAAGCAGGTGACACTGCTGAGAAGCCAGCAGCACCATATGGACAGTCTGAAAGAACAAATCACACTCTATCGGGAAGATTTGCATAAGTTAAATGAAGATAATAAGAAGCGGCTGCTGATCCAAAGCGTAGATGTCCATCTCGTCAATCGTGAGCAATATAAAATCCCAGAGCCAGATACGCTAAAATTTGAAGATCAGGTCAAGGAGGATATCTCAGAGGTTATTACAAAGGATATTGAAAGTGTCTATAAAACAAAGGAATTATTAAAACGCACGGTCGAAAACAAAGAATATACCATTCGGGAAAAGGCATACCGCGCCAAAGTGACAGAGCTGACAATTTATACAAAGCTTTCACTTGAAGTGCGCATTTCATTTGCTGAATAAATGATCATGTGGAATTTTTATGAATTTCTGCCCTCAATGATCGCTTTTCCCCCTTAATTTTTATACACTAAAAGTAGAACGAGATCTAAAACAGAAAGAGGTGAGGACAATGGAGGTTTATAGCTATCGTCAAATGGCACGAGACAAAGCAAGCCGGATCAAGGACGGCATGTGTGCTTATGCTGAGACAGAAATGATGGCTCATTTAATTAAAAAAGAATTAAAGCATCAAAATCTCCAAGCCTATGAAGATTCAACTGACATCGGCTGCTGGTTTATCCCTGTATGCAAGTAACCCTCTTCTCCATGACAAAAAAAGAGAGAGGGGACTTGAAGCCCCCTCTCTCATGATGATGATTTACATACTTCTTCTAAATCACGCAAAATCTCATCTGCCACGGCCCAATCATAAATAGACGCACCAGCTGCAAGCGGGTGGCCGCCGCCATGATATTTTTTCGCAATGGTATTAATGACGACGCCTTTCGAACGGAATCTAACACGAATCTGATCGTTTTCTTCCACAAAAAAGACCCATGCCTTAATCCCTGCAATATTTCCAAGTGTTCCAACAAGCTGTGAGGCTTGCTGCGCTGTCGTTTGGAACGATTCCAAAATATCCTGCTTAATGAAAACAGAAGCGACCCCATTCTCTGACAAAGAAATATGTTGAAAAATATAGCCATTTAATTTCACGACATTCAGATCCGTCTCATACAATTGATTGAAAAGGTCTGAAGATGAAAATGGATATTCGATCAGTTCACCAGCATATTTGAGCGTCTTTTTCGTCGTGTTTGGGAAAAGGAAGCGGCCTGTGTCTCCTACAATGCCGGCATAAATGAGTTCTGCCGCCTTTGTATTCAGCTGATATCCTTCTTCTTTCCCCTCTAAATACAATTCATAAATCATCTCGCTCACAGAGCTTGCCTCTGTATCTACCCAAAGCAAATCACCATAAGGATCTTCATTTGGATGATGATCAATTTTCATCAGCTTGTCGCCCATTGAATAGCGCTGATCGTCAATTCTTGCTTGATTGGCTGTATCACAGACAATGACAAGGGCATCTTTGTACACGTCATCCGGCACCTCATCAAGTTCATACAAAAATGAAAGGGTTGGCTCCGGGGTTCCTGTCGCATAAATATTTTTTTCTGGATAGGTGGCACGCAAGATTTCCGTAAGGCCGCACTGCGATCCATACGCATCAGGATCTGGTCTTACATGTCTATGAATGATGATGGTGTCATATAATGATATGGTTCTAATCAGTTCTTTTTTCATAAAAACTCCTTCTTATCCGATACTCTTTTTATTATTAAATCATAATCTATCCTGACGGAAAAGTGAGAAATAGACAATTTATTCTAGTAAGCAAGCCTATTTACGTTTAAAATAGGGTTGTAACCACTTACAATGGAGGCTTGGCACATGCTTGTTTTGATTGTGTTTATTATTTGTTCTGCCATGTTTTATTTATACTACAAAGCAAAGAATGTACGTACGAACCGCCCAGTCGAAAAGAAATTCTGGTCGGCGAAATCCAGTATGGCACTTGGCTGCTTTGTCCTGCTCTTCGGTGTGAATCAATTATTTTTAAACCGCTCGTCACTCGCATTTGTCATTGGATTTATTTTTGTTGCTGTCGGTATCGGCAGTACGTGGGCTGGATATAAAGCCTACAAGCATTACCTTCCGCTCTTTTTAAAGGAAGGCGAAAAAGATCACGCATAATAAGAGAGAAGGGCTAAAATGATGTTTATTTTAGCCCTTTGTCTTTTTCAGCAGATTATCCTCTCTCCATGAGCTGCACCATCAGCATGGCTTTACCGACGATATTCGATTGATGATAAACTTCCACTTCCAGCTTTCCAAACTTGCGTCCTACTTCTAAAATATTCGGCTTGATCTGTATCGTGGATTCCATTTGAACCGGTTTTAAGAAGTAGACAGAGAGACTTTCGACAATCAGCTCCCCTTTTTTATGAGACTTTAAGAAGCGATTGGCGGATTCAATTAAAATTTGCGTGAACACGCCATATGAAATGTTTCCGAGCTGGTTTGTCATTTGTGGTGTGACCTCATATTGATACACGGCATCTGCCTTTGGTTTTTCTGTATCGGTCTCTTTAAACCCTCTTGAGACAACATCATCCAGTTTTTCTCCGACCTGCGGCTGCTTTTGAATCATTTGAAGCGCCTTCAGCACGTCCTGACGACTGATCATTCCAATCAGTTTCGCATAATCATCTACAACAGGCAGCACCTCAATGCCTTCCCATACCATCATTTGAGCAGCAGAAGCGACAGAGGTTTTTCCAATGACTGTCAGTGGGTTTTTCGTCATGACCTTTTCAATCGGTGTGGAGCGGTCATGCCCCGCGATATCCTTTGAGGTGAGAATGCCGTGAATTTTCATTTGGTCGTCTGCGACCGGAAAGCGTCCGTGGCCAGTTTCATAGTTCTTTTCATACCATTTTTCAAGCTTATCCTCTGGTGATAAATACACTGTTCGTTCTATCGGCGTTAAAATATCTTCCACAAGCACAATCTCTTTTTTTATGAGTTGGTCATAAATGGCCCGGTTAATGAGAGCTGCTACGGTAAATGTATCGTAGCTTGTCGATAAGATCGGCAGCTCAAGCTCATCTGCGAGCTGAATGATTTCATCATCTGTTGAGAAGCCGCCTGTGACCAGCACAGCTGCTCCTGCCTCTAATGCTTGTCTATGGGCATTGATCCGGTTTCCGACAATTAGCAGGTTTCCAGCTGCCGTATAGCGCATCATCGCATCAAGCTCCATCGCTCCGATGACAAATTTGTTTAATGTTTTATGTAAGCCCGCTCGTCCTCCAAGCACCTGTCCGTCAATCACATTGACCACTTCTGCATATGTCAGTTTTTCAATATTTTCTTTTTTCTTCTGTTCAATTCGAATGGTACCAACTCGTTCAATGGTACTGACGAATCCTTTATTTTCAGCATCCTTGATGGCCCGGTAAGCGGTCCCTTCACTCACTTTCATTTCTTTCGCAATACGCCGGACAGAAATTTTCTCTCCGACTTCTAATGAATCAATATACGATAAAATTTGTTCATGCTTTGTCGCCAATCCCGTTCACCCTTTTTGTTTTCAGCGTTTTCATCTAACTTTCATTATAAGGGCAGGAGGCTTTTAATAGCAATTTGTCTTTTTTCAGCGCGATACATGTAAACAAAAAAGCCGGCATTTGAGTGCCGACTTTTTGCTATGTTGATTAAATCTCGATCGATTCTCCGCTGTTTAACACATGACCGACGCCGCCATGGAGGCTGTCTGCAAATGCATGTGGGTCCTGCTCAATCGGCGGGAATGTGCTGTAGTGAATTGGCACGACTTGCTTCGCCCGAAGCCATTCGGCTGCGATTCTTGCATCGTCCGGTCCCATCGTGAAGTTATCACCGATCGGAAGGAATGCAAGCTCAATATGATTCAGCTCACCGATCAGCTTCATATCTGAAAAGAGTGCAGTGTCTCCGGCATGATAAATCGTTTTGCCCTCTGCGGTAAATAGAATACCTGATGGCATGCCTGTATACGTAATCGTTTTGGCATCTTCATCAATGATAGCAGAACCATGGAACGCTTGAGTGAGCTTCACTTTACCAAATTCAAACTCACGTCCGCCTCCAATCGAAAGCGGGTGCGTTTTCACCCCCTGCCAGCTTAAATAAGTGGCAAGCTCGAATGGCGCAATAACGAGCGCATCATTGTTTTTAGCGATTTCAATGGTGTCACCGACGTGATCTCCATGCCCGTGCGTGAGCAAAATGACATCCGCTTTGACATCTTGCGGTTTGATATCTGTGTGCTTATTTCCATTTAAAAATGGATCAATCCAAATATGGTATCCGTTTGTTTCAATGTGTACGACTGAATGTCCGTGATATGTAGCTTTCATGTGAGTATATCCACCTTTCGAATTTGATCTCATTTCATCTATTCCCTGTATAAAAAACTGAAAAACTTAATGTCTGTGAATGACGTTAAGACCACCTGTTGCTTCAATAACGGTTCCTGTAATCAGATCAGAGCGGTCATCGCATAAAAAGGAAATGATGCGCCCGATATCTTCTCCAGTACCAGACCTGCCAATCGGCGTTTCATCGTCTTTCATCTGGCGCGCTTCTTCTATTGTCGATTCTTTCATGTCTCCAACGATTTTGCCTGGACAAACCATATTGGCTGTGATGCCATTTTCGGCTTCTTCAATCGCAATGGTTTTCGTCAGTGACGCCAGCCCCACTTTTGCTGCTCCGAAGGCTGATCTGTGCATCCATCCCGGCGCATGGTCTGCGCCTTGAAAGCCATATGTGACAATTCGGCCGAAGCTTTGCTTTCTCATCATTGGGATGACCATACGGAACAAATGGAACACAGCAGATAGGTTGCCTTCCATCATTTGATACCATTCATCTTCGGAATAATCCGCTAGTTTTTTTCGTTCAAAAATATAAGGTCCGGCATTGTTAATCAAGGCATCGATCCGCCCAAATCGCTCGGCTGCCAGCTCGACCATATTTTTTAAATCTTCTTTGTTTGTCACGTCACCTTGGACAAATTGAAGCTTCTCTTCATATTGCTGCAATTCTTCTTTCATCTGGCGCACAGCTTCATCATCACTTCGATAATTTACTGTCACAGAATACCCCATATTCAGTAAAGACTCGGTGACTTTCCTGCCAAGTCCCTTAGAACCCGCTGTTATTAATGCGTGTCGCACACAATCTCCTCCTAAAACAAAGGTTGCAAGTTCATGTGTTTCTTTTGTTATCTTTACTTTACTATAAACCAGCATCTGGCGCACTTATGAACCCTTTCTGCTATTTCTATTTAGAATGAAAAAATGAAGGATGATTCATCCACTTTTGGATATCCCACGAGCCATGAATATCAAGAAGCAGCGAAACAAAACGGTAGCATTCTCTCACCTCATAAAGCTGGCGAGGAAGCGGGCAAATCTCTTCATAGCCCAACTGAACATCGTGTGCAGCTTCTTTCGTCAAAAGGTATTCCAATGCAATAAAATCAAACGCAGCTGGTCCAAATACGACGTATTCCGTATCAACTAGACTCGTCACTTGATCATACTTTTCAATATATTGCGACGGATCTAAATCAATTAAAATGAGACTGGCTGAATCAGGAGGACTGAGGTGGTCTAGCTTTTGCTGCACCATTTCTCCATAGCACTGAAATTCAGGCTGATCAGCGTAATAGCGGCTTATAAGTTTAGACACAGCCCTTTTTAAAAGAGCATGGAATTCACTCAAATGTCTCTTTTCTGCTCCGTATATAGTACCGAAGGAGTGAGTTCGATGTGAATGAAGATGTGCTAGTTTCCTCCCGTAATCCAAATAGAAATCTGATGAACGTCCCTTAAAAGATGTTAAAGGTGTTCCTTCTACTTTTTCCATGACATCATAATGTCTCCCCGCCATCTTCACTTTACGAACAACTTCCGGAATATGAAAGGAATTCGTCAGAGCCAGCTTTTCATTGATTTGATCGAGATGCTCTTGTCCCATATCGGCATTGACCCCATAGATCATGTTGATCCCATATACAAATTCACTTTCTGCTTTTGTCATTTTAGGAGATTTCACCACATATTCCGTTTTGTCTTGTAAGGAGATCAGCCACACATCATTGGCCCGTCCGTCGTACTGTTCTCCTAACGTCTTAACTGAGGCGATGGGCTGGTCAAACAAAGCCTGAAGCGTTTTCTTCATGAACTGCTGTCACTCCCTCTTTAGCTTGGCACTGGTATGCTTTCAACTTCTCTAATGATGATCAATTTCCTTGTTCCATTACAAAAAACCATCCGTATAAACGAATGGTTTTGGTCAGTTATGCTAGGCAGGCTTTTGCTTTTTCTAAAGCGAGCTGAATTTGTTTAAATCCAGTTCCACCTGCGCTTGTTCTTTTTTCAACAGCAACATAAGGATCAAGAACGGTGTAAATGTCTTCTTCAAAAAGATCGCTCGCTTCTGTAAATGTCTCAAACGGAAGATCACTTAAGTAGATGCCTTTTTGAATGCATGTATACACGAGCTTGCCAACGATTTCGTGTGCTTCACGGAATGGCATGCCTTTTTTCGCAAGGTAGTCTGCCACTTCGGTCGCATTTGAGAAATCTTCTTTCGTTGCTTTTTTCATGACATCTTCGTTCACTGTCATTGTTTGAATCATGCCTGTGAAGATTTGCAGGCTGCCGGCGATGGTTTTGACTGTATCAAACATGCCTTCTTTATCTTCTTGCAGGTCTTTGTTATACGTAAGCGGCAAGCCTTTCATAATGGTGAGAAGCCCCATCAGGTTGCCATATACACGGCCTGTTTTCCCGCGGATCAATTCTGCCATATCCGGGTTTTTCTTTTGCGGCATCATGCTGCTGCCTGTTGCATATGTGTCATCAAGCTCAATGAATTTGAATTCTTGAGAGCACCATAAAATGATTTCCTCACAAAGACGTGAGAGGTGCATCATGACAAGGCTGCTGTTAGACAAGAACTCTAAAATGAAATCCCGATCACTTACGCCATCAAGGCTGTTTTCGTAAATATGATCAAAACCAAGCAGCTCCGCTGTATATTCACGATCAATTGGGAATGTCGTTCCTGCTAGCGCCCCGCATCCAAGTGGAGACACGTTAATTCGCTTCAAAGAATCTTGGAAACGCGCTTTGTCACGCTCTAGCATCCAGAAATAGGCGAGCATATGATGTGCAAAGGAAATAGGCTGTGCACGCTGTAAGTGCGTATAACCTGGAAAAATCGTTTCAACGTGCTGTTCTGCTTTTTCCACAAGCACTGTTTGAAAGGAAGAGATCAGTTCAATGATATGCTCTACTTGGTTATTCAAATATAAATGCATATCAGTGGCAACCTGATCATTCCGGCTTCTCGCTGTATGCAATTTGCCGCCAAGCGGACCAATCTCATCAATGAGCATTTTTTCAAGGTTTAAATGGATGTCCTCATAATCCACTGAGAATTCGAGTTCATTTGCCTCTGCCTTTTTCATGAGCGTATTCAATCCATCTTTAATGGCAGCGGCCTCGTCATCGCCCAGGATACCGCATGTATTCAGCATACTTGCATGAGCAAGGGAGCCGGTCAGATCTTCTTTGACTAATTGTTTGTCGAAATGAATGGATGCGCCAAACTCATCGACCCATTTTTCTGGTGTTTTTTGAAATCGGCCTCCCCAAAGCTTTTTCATGCTTTAACCTGCTCCTTTTTATTCACGATGCTGTTCACTTTTGTTGGTAAGCCCCAAAGGTTAATAAATCCTACCGCTGCATCATGATCGAATTCATCTGCTTTTGTGTAAGTTGCTAAATTTTCATCATAAAGTGAATATGGTGATTTACGTCCTTCAACAATGGCATGGCCTTTAAATAGTTTTACACGTACAACACCTGTTACGTTCTGTTGTGTTTCTTGTAAGAAAGCATCTAGTGCTCCTTTAAGAGGTGAGAACCATAATCCGTTGTATATTAATTCAGCCATTTTTTGTTCAACGATTGGCTTAAAGTGTGCGACTTCCTTCACTAGCGTTAAGTCTTCAAGCTCTTTATGTGCTTTTAGAAGTGTGACAGCACCTGGGCATTCGTACACTTCACGAGATTTAATGCCTACAAGACGGTTTTCAACGTGGTCGATTCTGCCAACCCCATGCTGACCAGCGACTTCATTTAAATGAAGAATAAGATCTGATAAGGAATACTGAATACCATCAATAGCTGTTGGTTTTCCTTTTTCAAACGTGATTTCAATGATTTCAGGTGTGTCAGGTGTTTTTTCAAGTGGCGTCGTTAAATCATACGCTCCTTCTGGCGGTGCAGCCCAAGGATCTTCTAAAATGCCGCACTCGTTACTTCTGCCCCAAAGGTTTTGGTCGATTGAATATGGGCTGTCTAAGTTAATCGGAATTGGAATACCATGTTTTTGTGCATAATCGATTTCTTCATCACGAGACCATTTCCACTCACGCACTGGTGCAAGAACTTCTAGGTCTGGATTCAACGCTTTAATGGATACTTCAAAACGGACTTGGTCGTTTCCTTTTCCAGTACATCCGTGCGCAACCGCTACTGCATTTTCTTTCTCTGCGACTTCCACTAGTTTTTTTGCAATAAGTGGACGAGATAATGCAGATACAAGCGGATATTTCCCTTCATACATTGTGTGTGCTTGTAAGGCAGTTAGTGCAAATTCCTCTGCGAATTCTTCTTTTGCGTCAATCATGTAAGACTGAACCGCTCCGACTTGAAGTGCTTTTTGTTGAACGAATGCTAAGTCTTTTCCTTCACCTACGTCTAGGCAGCAAGCGACGACTTCGTATCCTTGCTCTTGTAACCATTTAACTGCAACAGAGGTATCAAGACCTCCGGAATATGCTAATACGACTTTTTTATTTTGTGACATGATTGAAAAGCTCCTCTCACTTGTTTTGATTCTGTGAATGTTTTTTTTGCATAAAAATAAGTTTTAATTTATAAACATGCATTTAGTATGTATACACTGTAACAAGGAAAAATTGTTTTTTCAACCCCTTTATGAAAAAAACTCCGCCAAATTTTCTTGGCAGAGTCATTTTGGGCTATTTTTGATCCTTTTCAAGCTCTCGTAAGACGTGAGGAAGCTCTGGAATGATGAGTTTTGTCATGGCTAAACGAACAGCTCCAGTAGAGCCTGGTGTGGCAAAGACGGCTTTTTGATTGACGACCCCTGCCGCTGCCCGGGACAACATAGCGGCTGAACCGATGTCTTCTGTATAGCTTAGCATGCGGAAAATTTCGCCAAAGCCAGGCAGCTCCTTGGAGAAAAGCGGGGTGATCGCTTCAATGGTGACATCCCTTGCGGCAATTCCTGTGCCTCCGTTTAACAAGACGGCATCTATTTTGGGTTCGCTTGTTCCCTCTAGCACAGCGTCTTGGATCGCTCCAATGTCATCTTTTACAATATCATATGCAAGAATGAGATGTCCCTGTTCTTTAAGCAAATCAATCATCAGACGGCCGCTTTTATCTGTTTCTTTCGTTCTTGTATCACTGACCGTAATGACTTTCACATAAAGCCTCGCTTTCGCCTCACGTTTATGTTCTGTCACGCCCATTTTCGCACCGCTCCCTTTTGCTTCGTATTGGACAACATTATAGCATGCTGCTTTTAACAGAAAAAAGCTCTTTTCCTTATTGGAAAAGAGCTTCTTCATTTTGATTACGCTAAGCGCATAACGTCTCTTGCAATCATGACTTCTTCGTTCGTTGGAATAACGATCACTTTTACAGGAGAGTGCGGGTAGCTGATGAATGCTTCTTCGCCTCTCATGTTGTTAAGAGAAGGATCCCAGTAAACGCCCATGAATTCTAGACCACGAAGGACACGTGCTCTTACTTCTGAACTGTTTTCACCGATTCCAGCTGTGAAGATGATCGCATCTACGCCATTCATTCTCGCTGCATAAGAACCGATATATTTATGAATACGGCTTGCAAAAATATCAAGAGCTACTTCTGCACGGTCGTTTCCTTCTTCTGTTGCTTCTTCAATATCACGAAGGTCACTTGATAGACCAGACACACCTAAAAGACCACTCTTCTTATTCAAAGTTGAAAGTACTTCTTCAGCTGTATGTCCTGTTTTCTCCATAATAAATGGAATAAGGGCAGGGTCAATGTTACCTGAACGTGTTCCCATTGCAACACCCGCAAGCGGCGTGAAGCCCATTGAAGTATCGATTGATCTTCCGCCTTCAACTGCTGCGATACTCGCACCATTTCCAAGGTGACAAGAGATCAGACGAAGCTCTTCAAGAGGACGGCCTAATAGCTCTGATGCACGCTCTGTTACGAACTTATGGCTTGTCCCGTGGAATCCGTATTTACGAATACCAAAGTTTTTGTAGTAGTCGTACGGAAGGCTGTATAGGTAAGACTGCTCTGGCATTGTTTGGTGGAAAGCTGTATCGAACACAGCAATCGCTGGTACGTCAGGCAGAATTTGTTTGAATGCTTTGATTCCTACAACGTTTGCAGGGTTGTGCAGTGGTGCTAGCTCTGAAAGCTGATCAATGTCATTGATGACTTCATCAGTTAAAAGAACAGAGTCGCTGAATTTCTCTCCACCGTGAACAACACGGTGTCCTACGCCATCAATTTCATTAAAGTCTTTGATGATGTTAAATTCAATTAGTTTTTCAAGTAGCATTTTAACCGCTACTGCATGATCTGGAATATCTGTGACTTCTGTTTTCTTTTCTCCATCTACAGAAATCGTGAAGATACTGTTGTCCATTCCGATTCTTTCAACAAGACCTTTTGTTAAAACGGTTTCTTCTGGCATGTCGAACAATTGGAATTTAAGAGATGAGCTTCCTGCGTTGATTGCAATAATTTTAGACATTCTTGTCGCTCCTTTTACTCAGTTGTTATATAAGGTTTCACGTTTTTTCCGGTGCTATATTCAACCTGTATGACGGGTCTTTTATAGTTTAACGATAAGTCCGAAAAATATCTGACTTTTTCATTTAAACATTGAAAACTTTGCATTTCAAGTGCACCTTCGAACTGTTATCGCTTACATCGATAAGTCGATATTTTCTGAATAATAAAAAAGCCAGACATCACTCTGGCTATTCTTTCGTTTCTTTTTCTTCTATAAACCATTGGTCTAATTTTCTCATTACACCCAACATTGATTCTTTTTGTGAGAAAGACGGCAGATTGGCAAACAGCATCCGTTTTGGTGCTTCGAGCCCTTCCTTTTTCTTTTGCATCACAAACAAGCTTTTGGCGTGCTTTTTGTCCTTGAACATGGAGACCGGCAGCTGAATTAATGCATTCATATATGCATGATCTTTGATAAAGTCCTTTAATTGCACGCTTTCTTTTCCTTCAAACAAATCGTTTGGAATGATGAAGAACAAGAAGCCGCCTTCTTTTGTATAACGAAGGCTTTGTTCAATAAATAAATAATGCGCAAAGGCATGTCCTTCTTTTGCCTTTAATTCATAGTCTGCTGCACGCTCATCATTTGGATAATAACCAACTGGCAGACTGCATACAGTGACATCTACTGGAGAGATCAAAAGCGGCTCAAGACTGTCTTGATGGAAAAGCTCGACTTCCTTCTCTTCCAAGTTCGCCTGTGCCCATGCAATTTTAATGAGGACATCATCAATTTCAGACGCAAAGCCGCGCTTTGTTTCTGCAGTCAGATTATTTAAGACAGCAAGCAGTAAGTTCCCTGTTCCTGCTGCTGGATCAAAGACAACTAGCTCTTTTTGTCCTTCTAAAAATTTATTCACCAAGTAGCTGACAAACAGCCCGATCGTATCTGGTGTCATCTGACGATTTGGATGGGAAATATCCTTTTGTCCTTTCAATACGGCGAGCTGAAACGCTTTACGAATCTGCTCATGATCATAAGAGGCAAAATCTGCTTTCTCTATTAAATCCTTTAGTAAACCGTCTCGATCATTTGCTTGGAAAAAGGCTTCTCCTGCTTCAGCTAATGCCTCAATATAGGAAATGCTTTGGTCCTTTTTTAATCGAATAGAAGCTGTATCGAGCAGCTCGAAAATCGTACTTACTTGATCTTTCTGCAATGCTTTTCTCTCCTCGCTTTGTTAAAAGCTATATGTTCTCATTGAAAAGAGCCCCAGTATGAAGCCGGAGCTCTTGTCGATGCTGCTTTTATAACAGTGATTTTGCAGCTTCAATGGCTTTTTCATAATTTGGGTGATTCGTTGCTTCGCTTACGTATTCAGTGTAAACCACTTTCCCATTAGGGTCTAATACGAAAACTGCACGCGCCAATAAACGCAATTCTTTCATATACACACCGAATGCTTCACCAAATGACATATCTCTGTGATCAGATAATGTTTCGACATTTTCAATTCCGTTTGCTCCGCACCAGCGTGCTTGTGCAAATGGAAGATCTGCACTAATTGTATAGATATTGACCGGACCTAAACCGGCTGCCTCTTCATTGAAACGTCTTGTTT
This sequence comes from Bacillus sp. FSL W8-0920, assembly GCF_038593215.1. Lineage (NCBI taxonomy): Bacteria > Bacillati > Bacillota > Bacilli > Caryophanales > Bacillaceae > Bacillus > Bacillus sp. FSL W8-0920. The sequence goes on from NZ_CP151974.1 coordinate 2,645,590, forward strand.
GTGCGTCACACACACCTGTATCAATAGAAGGAATCACTGAGATGATCGTCACTTTTCCTGTTAAATCAGAAAGTGAAACTTCCCCTAGTGAGTTCGTTAATACCGTGAAATCCGGAGCCTGCTCGCCTACTTTTACTTCATTTCCTACAAGCGTGACAGAACTCCCTTTAAATGTGATCGATGCCAAAACAATTCCTCCCTTATCAAATGTATGGTTCTATCATAGTAGAGAAAGCAAAAAACTGCAAAGCCTAATCTTCGCTTTTGAAAAAAAAGTTAACTGCAGCGCAGCTAACTTTTTAAAGGTCTATGTCATCTAGTTTTCGTTCTTTATGACGGTTCTCCCGTTCATCCTTCTTAAACATGTGCTGAAGACGTTCAATTGCTTGAGGAGCAGAATCCAATATTTTATCAAGCAGATGTGTATGTTCATCCAAATGAAGCATTCGAACGCCGTTTGTTCCGACAATTAAGAAGGCGATTGGTGTAATAGACACACCTCCGCCGCTTCCTCCGCCAAATGGGAGTCTCGGTTCTTTTCGTTCTTGATCATCAGAACGTTTTTCTTTCTTTTGGTTCCCGTTAAATTCACTGCCGCCGGCTGCAAATCCAAAACCAACCTTCGACACAGTGAGGATGACACTGCCGTCAGGGGTTTCGACTGGATCGCCGATGATCGTATTTACATCTATCATTTCTTTTAAGTTTTCCATCGCTGTCTTCATAAGACCTTGGATTGGATGATCTGCCATTTTCGGGTTCCTCCTTAAACAGATGATTCATTCTTCGTTGCTTGAAGAGAGGCATTTTTTCTCGCCTTTCTTCCTTTTAACCAATGAACAAGTAAACGAATGGCTGCAAGCATAGCATGTCCAATACGAAAATAAGCTATACATGTAAACTGGGTCTGTGACACATTGTGCTGAAAGGCAGGAATGACTTCATATACCGGTTTATGCTTAAAGGTGAGATGCTCCTGCATAAAGGCAAGTAGTGCTCCTTTCACTGACCATACACCGCCGGCTGCTACACCTGTCAAAGCGGCGTCATGAAAGCCGATCCATGTTGACCAGTGAAACGATACAATTCTCATGCGAATGAAGAATTTACGCATGATCCGGTTTAAATCGACGATCTCTTTTGTGATGCGCTCCATTTGATGAAGGATCTGCTTCATATCACGTTTTCCCACTTTTTTATGTATGGATTCTTTTTCGTGACTAGGGGTTTTGGCGCTCGCCATTTTCTTTTCACGTATATCAATCGTTTGATCCTCTGGATTGACCCTCACCATCGGAATGTCTTTTTTGAGTCTGATGATTCCATATAAGGTGATGATCTTCAGTGCAAGATGGTCATCGTCATTTGCATGTGAATAATCCAGTGAAATGGTCACTTTCATGAAGATTAATAAGATTCCAAGGAACAAAAAAGCTGCGATCCAAACGTAAAGCACTGTGCTCACTTCCTTCATAACAAATGATGCTTCCTCTACGATTATGGCTCTCATTCTGGATTTTATACCCAATCATAAAAAAAAGAGTTTGACCGGTACCCGGCCAAACTCCTCTGATTATACGTTTGCTTCTGTTTTTTCATATAGGTGTTCATGGACGACCACCGTATCAGCAAAGTAATCATGAACCCCTTGCTTTTTCGGTGTGAATCCAACAACAGCATAGAGAACAAAGAGCGTATTGATATAGCGTCCTACAATCTCTCTAAAGAAAATGACATCCCATGCCAGCTTCTTTTCAGGCTGAAGTGAGACCACTTTGATTCCAAACACCATTTTCCCAAGTGTTTGCTGAAAGAATTTCGTCATGATGGCGAAATAAAGCAGGAATACAATCGTCGTTGTGACGGAGAATGGAGAAAACCATCCTCCTCCTTTGGACCAGCCGAACAGACTAAAGATTGGAGAAACCGTCAAATGGTTGACACCCCAGACGACGAGCCAATCAAGAATAAACGCCCAAAACCTAATCCAAAAGCCTGCAAACGCCTGTGCTTCAATCACTGCACGTTTCGCAAGAGCCGGATTCGATTCTTCTTGGCTACGGCTTTCGGTTACTTCATCGAATGTAGAATCCATCTATGATCCCTCCTTTATTTTGAATAGAGATACATCGGTTTAGACCCATTTGAGCCAGCCAGTGTTTCTTTTAGATTGAGAAAATCAATTTCACTTTTAAAGAGTTTGCTTGCGCTCATATTGAAGAGAGAGTTCCAGCCAAAGCTTTGAGAATAGCTGATCACTGTCGCTCCTTTTAACCCTTTTTCATTTTTCTTCATTGCTTTGATTGCATCTTCATAATATCCAAGCTCATCGACTAATCCGTTCGATTTCGCCTGTGTTCCGTCATAGACCCGGCCGTCAGCAATTTTCTTGACGTTCTGTTTTGACATGCCGCGTCCTTCAGAGATGACTTTGACAAATCCTTCATACGAGTTATCCACCATGCTTTGCATGATGTCGCGCTCATCTTTTGTCATGTCACGATTTGGCGACATGATGTCTTTGAATTTTCCGCTCTTAATTGTTTCGTATTTAATACCTAAATTATCTGCCAGCTTTGAATAGTTCAAGCTTTGCATGATCACACCTAACGATCCTGTTAATGTTTCAGGTGAAGCAAAGATTTTTTTGGCTGGAGTTGATACGTAGTAGCCGCCAGAAGCTGCCATAGAGCCCATGGAGACGTAAATCAGCTTCTTCGCTTTTTTCACTTCTTCTAATTTTTTATGTATTTCTGCACTTTCATAGACACCGCCGCCAGGAGAGTTAACGCGTAGCAGTACACCTTTTACTGAAGCATCATCTTTCGCTTTTTCTAGTTCCTTGAGGAATGCACGATGATCATAGCCTTCTCCGCCTAACAGACTTGATGCGCCGCCATTATCTTGAATGGTTCCATTAATCTCAAGAACCGCTATTTTTCCAGCACCGCTTCCATCCTCTAGTACCTTCTCTTCTATTTCATCCCCAAATTGATAGCTCATTTTATTGTCATTGAAGCTTTCATACAAAGCCGTCGTGACACTAATCACAATTGAAAATCCGAAAACTCCAAGTGCAATGATTAACGCTACCCATCTTTTCGCATTCATCTTTTTCTCCTCCTTTTTGTCTCTCTTCATTGATACGAATATTCACATGAAATGTTTCACAGGAATTGTGGTTTTTTTACATTTCATTTCATCATATGATAGCACCTCTCTTCTTTCACGATCAACTTTACATCGTCTGCCAAGAGATACGTGTGACGAAAAATTGGCTTTTTTATCCTCTCTCTGCACCTATTAGGCTAGGTCTTCACCACAACAAAACACCTAAGCCACTCTTTCATAAGAAAACAGCTATTCAATTATGCTCAAATTCTGCCCTTTTCAAATCCCTTACATTGACTCATTTCTAAAAACGAATGCCACCATCATGAAGGTTTTTCTAATGTTTTTACTTTCATATGAAAAAAGTGTAAAATGTGAGCAAGGCTTCATATGTAAGCCCTTTATTACTCTAAATCTACTTTTGACAACGAAGGGGAGAACGTCAATGACAGACAATCGTCGCAATGTATTTTTCTTTTACAAAAAAGATCATGAATTGGATGGACACATTTCTTCTCTGGAGAAGCTCGCTACCGATCAAGGCTTTCAAGTCGTCAAGCGTGCAGAGGATGCCCATATTATTGCTTCAATTGGCGGAGATGGCACATTTCTTCAAGCAGTCCGCAAAACGAACTTCCGGGATGACTGCTTGTATGTAGGGGTATCAAAAACAGAGAATTCGCATCTATACTGCGATTTTTCATTAGAACATTTTGATAAAATGATTGATGCCATGAACACTGAACAGATTGAAGTGAGAAAATATCCGATCATTGATGTAAGCGTTGACAGTACAAACCAGTTCCATTGCTTAAATGAACTGTCGATCCGCTCAAGCATTATTAAAACATTTGTGATCGATGTGTATATAGATGATTTCCACTTTGAAACATTTAGAGGAGACGGAATGATTATTTCTACTCCGACTGGCTCAACAGCCTACAATAAATCGGTAAACGGCGCCGTGGTTGATCCGATGCTCCCTTGTATGCAAGTTACAGAGCTTGCATCGCTAAACAACAACTCGTACCGTACACTGGGCGCTCCTTTCATCTTAAGCAGTGACCGCAAGCTAACGCTAAAGGTTGTGCAGGACGGAAACGACCATCCGATTATCGGTCTTGATAACGAAGCGCTTGGCACGAAACACGTCAAACAAATCGACATCGGCCTTTCAGGAAAAGTCATTAAAACGGTAAAATTAAAAGACAACTCCTACTGGGAAAAAGTAAAACGCAGATTCCTTTAATCAAAAAGCTCCTTTACGGGGCTTTTGTTTTCTTTTCAGCGTGATAGAAAACCTTTGAAGTCTAGGAAGAGTGAGCACCGGAACGGAGCGAATTTTACATTCGTGAGTACCGGAGCGCAAATCTGACACCGAATGCGAGGGTTTGTCTACACGCTGAAAGCTCCTTTACGGGGCTTTTTTTCATGTCTTTTCATTCACGGTCATGATTATGGTATGATGTCACAAGTATGAATGTACGAAAAGGAGAACACGATGACATTACAACAATTTGATCAATATCCATTAAGCGATGATTTAAAACAAGCGCTAAAAGCACTTCACTTCCATACACCTACACCTGTTCAGCACGAGACATTATCCGTTGCTTTTTCAAGGCAGGATCTGATCGTCAAATCTCAGACTGGCAGCGGGAAGACCGCAGCCTATGGTCTGCCGATTTGTGAAATGGTCGATTGGGCTGAAAATAAACCTCAAGCCCTCATCCTCGTTCCAACGCGAGAACTCGCCATGCAGGTAAAACAGGACCTTACAAGCCTTGGACGATTGAAACGAATTAAAGCCGCAGCCATTTATGGAAAAGCCCCTTTTCAAGCCCAAAAAGTAGAGCTTGCACAAAAAAACCACATTGTGTGCGGAACACCAGGACGAGTCTTGGATCACCTTGAGAAAGGTACTCTTTCATTAGAAAACCTCAAATTTTTCGTGTTAGATGAAGCGGATGAAATGCTGAACATGGGATTTATTGATCAAGTCTCTTCTATTATTCAGTATCTGCCGCCAAAGCGAATGTCGATGCTGTTTTCAGCGACTATGTCTAATGAGATGAAGAAATTAAGTGGACAGTTTCTACAATCACCAAAAGTGATTGAAATTGCACGCGCGGAAACGTCTGTACAACAAATCACCCACACCGTGATTGAAACGGAAGAAGAAGCGAAATTCTCTCTTCTTCAGCGTACGATCGTCATTGAAAATCCAGATAGCTGCATTATTTTCTGTAATACACAGGATCGAGTCAATGAACTCACGATGAAGCTGGATGATTGGGATGTGCCTTGTGACAAAATTCATGGAGGCATGAGACAGGAAGACCGTTTCGCTGTTATGGATGAATTCAAAAACGGGGAATTCCGTTATTTGATCGCAACCGATATAGCAGCCCGGGGCATTGATGTCAGTGACATGACACATGTGATTCATTATGACCTCCCCTATGAAAAAGAGCGCTATATTCACCGAACAGGAAGAACAGGCAGAGCGGGAAAAAGCGGAAAAACCATTGCGTTTATGACGAAAAATGCAAAACCTCTAATTGATGAATTAAAGCAGGAAGCAGGTATTGATTTCAAAACGCAGCCTTATCCAACAAAGGAAGATGCAGAGCCGCATGTAGAAGGCTTTGAAGAAAAGATTGAAACGCCAGTTCAAAAGGAAAATAAACAGGCGGGCGTTGAGAAAGATATTATGAAGCTTTATTTTAACGGTGGGAAGAAAAAAAAGCTGCGGGCCGTTGATTTCGTTGGGACCATTGCCAAAATAGAAGGCGTTGCCTTTGATGACATTGGGATTATTACCATTCAAGATACGAAAACTTATGTCGATATTTTAAACGGCAAAGGCCCTCTTGTGCTAAATGCTATGCGCCACACAACCATTAAAGGCAAGCAGTTAAAAGTTCATGAAGCACGTTCATAAAAAGTGAAGGCTAAGCGCCTTTACTTTTTTATTTAAAATAAAATAAGCTTACAAACCCTGATACCGTCAGCCTTTCCTGCAATCAACATGACAAATGTCATATTAAATACATGATGGGTGCTACTATGAGCATGACACCTTTCCTTCTATACTTTGAAGTAGAAAGAAACGGAAAGGACTTGAACGTTCATGACGACTTCAACAAACACACAGCAGCAAGCCACTTTAAGAAAACAAGTTGGCCAATTCTCTGGTGCTGATTCAAAAAAAAGTATCATGCAACTCATTAATACATTTATTCCATTTTTGGGGCTTTGGTTTCTTGCCTATTATAGCCTGAACATCTCCTACCTTTTAACCCTCTTCTTTGCGGTTATTGCAGCTGGTTTTTTAGTACGTGTCTTTATTATTTTTCACGACTGCTGCCACCAATCCTTTTTTAAACAGAAGCCGCTGAATCACCTGTTTGGTTTCATAACGGGTGTACTCACCCTTTTCCCTTATCTTCAATGGCAAAGAGATCATTCAATTCACCATGCCACAAGCAGTAATTTAGACAAACGAGGTACTGGTGACATTTGGCTCCTGACAGTCAAAGAATATCAAGAAGCATCTGCATGGACGAAATTTCGCTACAGATTTTATCGCAATCCTTTTGTCATGTTTATTTTAGGACCGATCTTTGTTTTTCTCTTAAAAAACCGTTTCAACGTCAAAAATGCTCGTAAAAAAGAGCGCTGGAACACGTATTTCACAAATGTGAGCATCATTGCGCTAGCAGCTGCAACGTGTCTACTTTTTGGCTGGCAGGAGTTCCTGCTTGTCCAAGGTCCAATCTTCCTGATCTCAGGATCAATCGGTGTATGGCTGTTTTATGTGCAGCATACATTTGAGGATTCTTACTTTGAAGAAGATGAACATTGGAATTATGTGCAGGCAGCTGTAGAAGGCAGTTCTTTTTACAAATTGCCAAAGCTTCTTCAGTGGTTAACAGGTAATATCGGTTATCACCATGTCCATCATTTAAGTCCGAGGGTACCAAATTATCACTTGGAGCATGCACATGAGCATAGTGAGCCGCTTCAAAATGTTCCAACCATCACTTTAAAAACAAGTATCGAATCAATGAAATTTAGACTTTGGGATGAAGAAACGAAAGCATTCGTTACCTTTAAAGAAGCACGGCAATCTAAGAAGATGCCCGCACCTGTCATTAAAGGAGACATTCTAAAGAAAAATGCATAATTGGTGCAAGCTCTTTCTTACACTAGAAGGAGCTTGTTGTCATTTACAGGATGCAACCATAAGTTGAATTTGATAAAGTAAGGAAAAAGAACGAAAACGGAAAAGGTGGCACACGGATGAAAAAACAGTTAAAAATTCAAAAATTACATGGGATTTCTCCCTATATATGGGCCATTTTTTTCATCCTTCCCTTTTATTTTATCATTAAGGCTCCTTCGACTTTAGGCATTGTAATCGGCATTATTTTGAACGTTGTCTTTTTCGCTGTCTATCGTTTTGCCTTTATCGCAAAAGGCTGGTCTTTATATGTATTAGGCCTTCTCTTGATTGCGATTTCTACTGGCTATGTCATGCTCTACAGCTACATTTATTTCGCTTTTTGCATCGCCTATTTCAATGGGCATATTAAAAGAAAAGTACCTTTCTATATCTTATACTATATTCATGTCGGGAGCGCCGCCATTGCTGTAAACTTCAGTCTGATCTTAAAAAAGGGCTGGTTTCTCACGCAAATCCCCTTGGTTCTCATTACACTCATTAGTGCCATTCTCCTCCCTCTCAGCATTCGAAGCAGGAAGGAACGTGAACGGCTCGAAGAGAAATTAGAAGATGCCAATGAACGGATCGCTGACCTTGTAAAAATTGAAGAAAGGCAGCGCATTGCACGTGATCTGCATGATACCCTTGGACAAAAGCTTTCCCTCATCGGTTTAAAGAGTGATCTTGCCCGAAAACTGGTTTATAAAGACCCAGAGCAGGCACGCGCCGAACTGAAAAGCATCCAGCAAACAGCCAGAACGTCTCTCAATGAAGTGCGGAAAATTGTTTCCTCCATGAAAGGTATTCGGATCAAGGATGAAATGTCGAACATCGAGCAAATTCTCGAAGCAGCGGGGATTGAATTGATTTATGATGAAAAGGAAGCGCCAAAACACATCTCTCTTCTTAACGAAAACATTGTAAGCATGTGCATCAAAGAGGCCGTGACAAATGTCGTCAAACATAGTGATGCGACCGTTTGCAAAGTCACCATTCATCAAAAATCAAAGGAAGCTATCATCACCGTTGAGGATGACGGGACATTTAAAGGCGATGATCCACTCTCTCCAATGAAGGGGCATGGCCTTTTAGGAATTAGAGAAAGATTGGAATTTGCAAATGGGCGCCTGCGTATTGAGACAAAGGACGGAACAAAGCTGATCATGAGCATTCCAAATGATTCAGCAGCAAAAGACAAGGAGGGGATGAAATGATCAACATCTTTATCGCAGAAGATCAGCAAATGCTGCTCGGTGCGCTCGGTTCACTTCTTGATTTAGAAGACGATATGACGGTTGTTGGAAAAGGTACGAACGGTCAGGACGCCATCGATTTTGCCAAAAAACACCCTGTTGATATTTGCTTAATGGATATTGAAATGCCAGGAAAAACGGGACTTGATGCAGCGGAAGAGCTCAAAGGAACAAATGTAAAAATCATCATTTTAACGACCTTTGCCCGCTCTGGTTATTTCCAAAGGGCGCTCAAAGCTGGCGTCAGCGGCTATATGCTGAAAGATAGTCCAAGTGAAGATCTGGCAAGTGCCATTCGCAGTGTGATGAAAGGGAAAAAGGTGTACGCCCCTGAATTAATGGAAGACTTATATAGTGACGAAAACCCTTTAACAGATCGAGAGAAATCAGTCCTTGAACTCGTTGCCGACGGCAAAAACACAAAAGAAATTGCGAAGGAGCTCAGCATTAAAAGCGGCACTGTCCGAAACTACATTTCCATTATTTTAGATAAGCTAGAAGTGAAAAACCGCATTGAAGCCATTACACGCTCAAAAGAAAAAGGCTGGTTTAAATAAGAAAAAAGATCAGGACACATGCTGCCTTGATCTTTTTTTTCTACCAAAAATCTCCTCTCCTATTTTTTATCACCAACTATCAAAATGTAATTGACAACAGACCGCACTTCTATGATATGATATCCAAGTGATAATAATTATCATTATCACTCATACAATCAAATACCCGGCTAATGTGCCGATTTCAAAGGAGTCTACATTCATGAAGAAAATATTGTTCCCTCTGATGCTCATCTTTGTACTTGCATTGAGCGCATGTGGCAATAGCAGCAGCTCTTCCTCAAATAAAGGAAATCAATCAACAGCATCAGACAAAATTACATATGAATCTGAAAATGGCCCTGTGAAGCTGCCAGCGCACCCAAAACGTGTCGTTGTACTTGGTTCTTACACTGGTAATGTTATGTCACTTGGTGTGAACCTGGTCGGCGTCGACTCTTGGTCAAAAAAGAACCCACGCTTCCAAAAGGAATTAAAAAATGTGGAAGAAGTGTCGGATGCCAATGTCGAAAAAATCATGAAGCTAAAGCCTGATGTCATCATTGGCTTAAGCAATACAAAAAATGTAGAAAAACTAAAAAAAATTGCACCCACCGTCTTGTTTACGTATAACAAAGTCGATTACCTACAGCAGCATATTGAAATTGGAAAAGTATTAAACAAAGAAAAAGAAGCCAAAGCATGGGTAAAAGATTTTAAAGAACGCGCAGCTGAAGCTGGAAAAGAAATTAAAGCAAAAATCGGCGAGGATGCGACGGTTTCTGTGTTTGAAAGTGGCACAAAAGATCTTTACGTGTTTGGAGATGCATGGGGCCGCGGCACAGAAATTCTTTACCAAGCAATGAAACTAAAAATGCCTGAAAAAGTGAAAGAAAAAGCATTAAAGGCTGGCTACTATGCGGTTTCACAAGAAGTTATTCCTGAATTTGCTGGAGACTATATGATCATTAGTAAAAACAGCGAAATGGACAATTCCTATCAAAACAGTGAAATTTACAAGTCCATCCCAGCTGTGAAAAAACATCGTGTGTATGTGGCAAATGCAGAAGAATTCTATTTTAATGATCCGCTCACACTTGAGTATCAACTATCATTCTTTAAAAAGCACTTTTTAGGTAAATAAACTGAAGCAAGGGAGCCCTTCCCTTGCTTTTTTCTTATCTGCTTCTAGCGGCAGCATCTTTTTTCCGCTACAATGACATACAAGCGAATACAAAAAGTGTGGTGCTGGTTTTGTTTAAAATTTTACTCATTGAGGATGATACAACCCTCTTCCAAGAAATCAAAGAACGTTTAGTGAATTGGTCCTATGATGTTTATGGGATTCACGATTTTCAACAGGTGATGCAGGAATTCACTTCTGTTCAGCCTGATCTCGTCATTATCGATATACAGCTCCCAAAATACGATGGCTTTCATTGGTGCCGGATGATTCGGCATCATTCAAATGTACCAATCATCTTCCTCTCCTCACGTGACCATCCTGCTGATATGGTCATGTCAATGCAGCTCGGTGCCGATGATTTTGTACAAAAGCCCTTTCACTTTGACGTGCTTATTGCCAAAGTCAGTGCCGTTCTTCGCCGCGTGCATGATTATAATGCAGAACCGGCTAGCCTAAAGGTATGGTGCGGCGCTACGATTGATCTAGAAAAAAACACCGTCACAAATGATCACGGTGAAGTTGAATTAACGAAAAATGAGTTATTTATTCTCAAGGAATTGATTCACCATAAAAATCATATTGTCAGCCGGGAATCACTCATTCAAGCACTGTGGGAGGATGAACGGTTTGTCAGTGACAATACACTTACTGTGAACGTCAATCGCCTTAGAAAAAAACTAGATGAGATCTCCCTTGGCACCTACATTGAAACAAAAGTGGGCCAAGGCTATCTTGCAAAGGAAAAGGATGATCAATGATGCTGCACGCATTTTTAAAAGAACGAAGAAGCTGGATTCTGTTCTTTCTTAGTTTGCAGCTCCTCATTCTGTTTGTTGCTTATTTGGATACGACCATTCCAATGGCATCTCTTTTTTATATTGTGTTATTATCTACGTTTTTCATGATCGTCTTTCTCTTTTTCCGATACCGTAAAGAAACGGCGTATTATGAGCGGCTGAAAGAATGGGATGATCATATTGATCATCAAATGCGGCTCACGCCATCTTCCCCATTTGAACAGCTTGTACATGATGCGACGTCTGAGCAAATTGCCCGCTACCGAAAAATGGCAGCAGAACAGCAAATTGCCCTTGAAGAAGAGAAGGATGAATTACTCTCATGGATACATGAAGTGAAGACACCTCTCACAGCGATGCACTTGATGATTGACCGCTTAACAGAGCAGCCGCTGAAATCAAATATGACGTACGAATGGCTCAGAATTCATTTATTACTCGATGCCCAGCTGCATCAAAGCAGAATACGTCATATCGAAAATGATTTATTTATTGAACAGCTGGACCTGCAAAGCATCATAGCGAAGGAAATCAAAGCGCTCCAATCATGGTGCATGCAAAAAGGGATCGGCTTTGAACTCACGCTAGAAGAACGTCACGTATTAAGTGATACAAAATGGTTATCCTTTATGATCAGACAGTTACTCACAAATGCAGTCAAGTACAGCCAATCGTCCGATATTGCCATTGAAAGCAAGAAAATGGATGACCAAGTGATGCTGACGATTACAGATCAAGGCAGAGGAATTGACCCAAGAGACCTTCCACGTATTTTTGAAAAAGGCTTTACCTCAACTAGACATCACAATGACACAGCCTCAACAGGAATGGGACTCTATTTAACAAAAAAAGGAGCAGACGCTCTTCATATCAAGATCGAGGTCAACTCCACGATAGATCAAGGCACAACCTTCACCTTCATCTTTCCGAAAAAGAATGATTTTGTGCATATTGCGAGCATGTGACAAAACAGACGAATCAAAATCTCTTCGCATCTGGCTCCCAAGCTAGTGCGAAGAGATTTCATTCTTTTATTTAAGAAATGCTCTCTGCCTCTTGACGCACAATATCTCCCACCTTTCTACGTCTATAAATACTTAAAATCATCCCAACAGCCATCAATTCAAGCAGAATATGAGAACCGCCATAGCTCATGAAAGGCATGGACAATCCAGAAAAAGGCAGAAAGCCGAAATTAGTAACAATGCTTAAAATCAATTTTGCTGCAAACACAGCTGCAAAACCTGTCATCAGCATTTTTCCATAAGCCATTTTTACGCGTTTTGTTGTATGAAAGATTCGGTAAATAAAAATGACAAACAACATAAGTACAACGACTCCTGCTAGCCAGCCAAATGAAAAAATGATATATGTAAACATCCAATCAGTGTGAACCTCGGACATTGCAGAAGGAATGATTTGAAGTCCGTTTGAACTAAATTGATGGACTGTGTAAAGTTGTCTACCTGCTTGAAAAAGAGAAAACATTTCAAACATTAGATATATACCGCCTGCTGCTGCCAGCGGAATGATTTGCCTTAAACTAGCACTAGACACACACATCATCGTTAAACACATGACAAAACAGATAACGGTCGCAGGAAGAAAACCAATCGCACTGATTAGAATAACTGGTAAAGCCATAATCCCTACTCCAAGCCAAGCTTTGAGACCATTCTCCCAATTCCAAGAGTGAAAGATACCTGCTAAAGAAACAGCCACAAGAAATGGTACGACCTCCGTCAAATTGATTGAGATATCGCTTAATCTTAAAAACAGAACACCGTTTACTCTTATCCCAAAAATCATCGTCAGAAGCACCATTCCAAGCGTTCCTATATATAAATGCCAGGAGTATTTCAATAAGCGCCGATAATCGAAGGAAAATAAAACAAACATAAGCACTAGTCCAACTAAATAAAAGGCGAGACTTTTATAAAAAATATTCATGTCTTGTAGATTTGTAAACCCCGAATGAAACTGCAAAAAGTACATGATAAGCAGTCCAAAAGAACAAGCGGCTAATACAAGAAGAAACATTTTAAGATCCATTTCGGTTTTATGTGTTTCATGAAGCTGCGCTCCAAGAATGGTCGCATCCCCAATTTGCTCTAGCGCTTGATCCACCGCCTCTTCTTCAGACATCCCAGCATTCATCGCTTCCTCTTTTAGCGTGTATAGATGATCCATAAGTTCAAGCTTGATTTCCGAATGGACATCTTTATTTTTGACTCGTTTACATACATTCTTCATATATTTTTCAAACTTTTTTTCTAATCCCATGCGATTTTCACTCCGTTCAACACGCCATCGACTGCATTTTTGAAAACATCCCATTCTTCTTTCTTTTCCTGCATAAATGCTTTTCCTTGTTCATTTATTTTGTAATATTTTCTTTTCCGATTGCCATTCCCTTCGCCCCAGTAAGAGATAATGAATTCTTTCCCCTCCAAGTTGTGCAAAATCGGATAGATTGTTCCTTCTTTAAAGCTGAAAATACCTTCAGACTTCTCCTCCAATGCTTTGATCATTTCATATCCATACATTGGCTTTTCATTTAACAAGCTTAAAATCAGGGTAGCTGTACTTCCCTTTAAAAGCTCTTTACTTACTTTCATTCCTGATCACTCCCAATACATAGATTTACTATGCATATATTTGATATGCATATCTTACATGAATAAAATGACCATGTAAAGCTCCAAAACGTCATAATACCAAGAAAAATCCAAGAAGATTGATACATAAGAATGAAAAACAGATAAAATGAATGTGTGATCATCAGAAACGGACTTAAACAAAACATATGAACCGTTTAAAAAAACAAGCATGTGACAACAATGTCACATGCTCGTCTGTTTTGTTCGCCAAATCGAAGGAAGTCCGGCGGGCTTCTTTTTATACTAGAGATATCAATTAAATAGAAAAGGGGATCGACAAATGAACATTTTAGAAGCTCGCAAAATATATAAAAGCTACGGAAATAAATTCAACAAACAAGAGGTGCTGAGTGGCATTGATTTGACCATTGAAGCCGGAGAATTTGTCAGTATTATGGGGCCATCAGGCTCGGGGAAAACAACCCTTCTGAACGTATTGTCCTCTATTGATCATGTGTCCAGCGGATCAATTCGTATCGCAGATGTTGAGATGACACAAATGAAAGATCAGCAGCTTGCAGAATTCAGAAAAAAGCAACTTGGCTTTGTTTTTCAGGATTATAACTTACTTGATACACTCACGGTCAAAGAGAATATCCTCTTGCCATTATCCATCTCCAAAACGCCGAAGAAAGAAGCTTTCGAACGTTTTCAACAGCTTGCGGAGGACATGGGCATCTATGAACTAAGAGACAAATACCCAAATGAACTCTCTGGTGGACAAAAACAGCGGACATCAGCGGTTCGTGCCTTCATTCATGAGCCGAGTCTGATTTTTGCGGATGAACCTACTGGAGCGCTTGATTCCAAATCTGCATCTGATTTACTCAATAAACTGCAAGATTTCAATCGAAAACGAAAAGCGACCATTGTCATGGTGACACATGATCCTGTTGCAGCCAGCTATTCAAGACGCGTCATTTTTATCAAGGACGGACAAATTTATACTCAGTTGAATAAAGGTGCTTTAGAGAGAAAGATGTTTTTCGAGGATATTATGAAAACGCAAGGTGTTTTAGGCGGTGTGAAGCATGAACATTAATCAGCTCGTCTTCCGAAACCTGAAGAAAAATTTGAAAAATTACTACTTATACGTGTTCGCTCTTGTATTTAGTGTGGCGCTCTACTTTTCTTTTGTCACCTTGCAGTACTCACCAGCACTTGATGATGTAAAAGGGTCCATTAAAGGCGGTGCGTCGATTAAAGCCGCTTCGGTGCTGCTTATTGCCATCGTTGGGATCTTCCTGTTATATGCGAACAGCATTTTTATTAAACGCCGAGGGAAAGAAATAGGTCTCCTGCAGCTCATTGGCATGACGAAACAAAAAATTGCCAAACTGCTCAATGCAGAAAATTTCATCCTCTACGTGTTCTCAATGGCTGTTGGCATCATAGCTGGATTTATTGGTTCAAAGCTCATGCTGATGGTGTTATTTAAAGTAACCGGCGTGAACGCCATCGCCAACCTGCATTTTTCAGGCATGGCCCTTTTGCAGACACTTATCGTCTTTTTCATCATCTATGGATTAATTATGCTAAGAAATAGACGGTTTATTAGTAAACAGACAATTTTATCTTTGTTTCGAACCACGTCTTCTACAGAGCAGCGTGTGAAAAAGATCTCTGTGTTTGAAATCATCATTGGGGTTTTCGGTATTGCCTTGATCAGCTCAGGCTATTATATTTCTTCTCAGCTTTTTAGCGGCTCATATACGTCTATGCTTGAGTTATTTTCAGCCATGATTTATATTCTAGCCTCTGTCATTATCGGTACCTTTCTTTTTTATAAAGGCTCTGTTTCTTTCATTGCCAATATTGTACGGAAAAGAAAAAATGGCTATCTCGCCATTCATGAAGTCCTGTCTTTGTCATCTATTATGTTCCGGTTAAAATCAAATGCACTGCTTTTAACGATTATTACAACCGTATCTGCTCTTGCGATCGGGTTGTTATCTTTAAGCTACATTTCCTATTACTCAGCAGAAAAAACGGCTGAACAACAGATTCCATCACATTTTGTCATGGGCTCTGAAAAGGAAGCAGCCACCTTCACTCGTGCACTTTCAGGCAAGCATATTGCATATGAAAAAAAGCAGTTCAAGGTCATTCAAGCGGATTTTGACGCAAAGAAGATCATTGATACGGAGTTAAGCAGTTTGAATAAGAGTCCAGGAGTATTGATATTTCCTGTAATTAGTGAGAGGAACGTACCAAGCATTCATGTAGAGAACAACGAAGTCATTTTAAGCGGCTACAATGATTTATTAAAAAAAGTCATGCCGATTAAAAGCTCAGGTGATGTGAAACTTCTGATAAAGAAACCACTTGATTTAAAAGTCATTGATATGAAGAAAGATCACTTAATCTCTTACCGGTTCACTGCTGGCGGCATGCCTGTTGCCGTTGTTAGTCAAAACGTCTTTGAACAGCTGGACCAAAACAAGGATCCTAAGCTTCAGCTTGAGAATAACCAATATATTGCGATCAATGTAAATGATGAGAAACATATTGAACAAGCCAATGACATCTTTACTTCTTTAAAAATGGGTGATGACAGCATGTCTCAATTAGCTTCAGCTCAGCAGCAGAAACAAACAATGGGACTGATGATGTTTGTCCTCGGATTTTTAGGTCTAAGCTTCCTTGTCACATCAGGCTGTATTTTATACTTCAAACAGATGAATGAAAGTGAAGAAGAACAAAGCTCGTACACGATCTTACGTAAGCTTGGCTTTACAGAGAAAGATCTATTAAAAGGCATACGACTCAAACAGCTATTTAACTTTGGGATTCCGCTCATCATCGGATTGCTGCACAGCTACTTTGCCGTACAGTCAGGCTGGTTTTTATTCGGCGGTGAACTGTGGACACCAATGCTCATCGTCATGTCGATTTATACGGTGTTATATTCTATCTTCGGATTCCTATCTGTCCAGTATTACAAAAAGGTCATTAAAGAATCCTTGTAATTTATTCCCCATAGGCCACTGCCTATGGGGATATATTTGTTTATGATTGAGTTGATTCAAACTTATGCGATAGAATATGATCTCTTGCCGCATAAGCTTTCCGTTTGACCTCTTCTAGGTTCACACCGACAAGCTTTCCGTTTCGTTTCACTGCTTTTCCAGCCACATAGACAGAATCAACATTTGAAGGGTGTGCCGTTTGGACAACCGCTCCAGCCGGATCTGTCATCGGCAGAAGATTCATGCTTGTTCGGTCGATCAGGATGAAATCAGCTTCTTTTCCAGGTGTGAGCGAGCCAATTTTATGATCAAGCTGTAATGCACGAGCTCCATTGATCGTCGCAGCTTCAAGCATTTGATGAGCAGAAATCCCAAGTTCAGGTCCTGGCATAATGCCCTCCATCAGCAATGATTGATTTTGGAGCGCGCGCTCTGCCTGAAGTCCAAATTTCATTTGAGCAAACAAATCACCGCCTGTCGCTGTGACCACGTCTACACCGAGTGTTGGAAGAACACCTTGTTCGATCGCAAGTCCTGTGACAGGATAACCGTGACCCATCATCATCTCAATTTCAGGTGTAATGGATATGGAGCTTCCGCTGTCTGCCAGCATCTTCATTTGATCCGCATCGATTGCATTGATATGCACCATGTTGAGATCAGGTCCAAGTAATCCCGCTTTGTGAAGTCGCTCAATTGAACGATCCTCCGCTCCCCAGTTCCCAAAGCCAATATGCATACTGCATAAAGCATCTAGAGACCGGGCTGTTTCAATTTCAAATACTGAAGTTTCCCATGAAGAAAACTCTGGTCCACGAATCGCAAGCCCCATCGTCAAAAGCTGATCTGATGATTGAAAATGCGCTTTTTTCACGCGTGCTGCGTCCTCCATATTGGTGAGCGTGCTCTCCCTATCCCAATACTCAGCATCTCCAGAGGAACCGAAAGCAAAAACAGCTCGAATGCCCGCATCTTTCAAACCTCCGATGAGTTCTTCTGTATGATCCATTGAATTGATCATCGTCCAGTCTAGAAATGTGGTCACTCCGGCATCTAATGCCTCTAATGCCCCTAAATAATTTGCGATTCGATCATCGGATGGGCGTCTCATCGCACCATAGTTTCCATAATAGATTTTGCTCAAATATGTCTGCAACGACCAATCTGTGCCTATGCCTCTGATAACAGACTGCCACACATGACGATGTGTATCCACAAGCCCTGGCATGATCACCATATCGGACGCATCGACGATGTCAGCATCATTTGCTTCAATGAAAGGTCCGACCTCTAAAATGTGTGTCCCTTCAATTAATAAATCTCCTTTTTCTAAAAAACCTAAAGTTGGATCAAGTGTTAAAAGCGCTGCATCTTTAAACAATGTTTTCTTCATCCATATCCCCCTTTTCAAATGACGAGGAAGAGTTCTCCCACCCTCACTGTTATTTTAAAACATAAAAGGATTGAATTAGAAGAAAAGTGACTTCGCTAACTATTTTATGAGCTGATTTTTCTGAAATAGTTGTAGATACGTTTTAATTTGACGTCATGTTTTCCTTTTGGGCTTTCCATCATGCCGAACTCAAAGAACTTCACAGGTTTGATTCCGACATAGTGTAAAAGGGCTCGTTTCATTAAGATCTTGTGTGCATTTTGCAAAAAGAACAAAGGGTAGTTGGTTGGCCCTTGCATCGTCGATACACAAACAGCACTTTTTCCTTTTAACAGTCCTTCTGGAAACAGCCCGCCTGTTTGACGATAAGCAAAATTCGCAGCAAACATGCGGTCAATAAAGCCAAGCAGCATGGCTGGAGGTCTTCCCCACCAAATAGGATATACGAACACGATTTTGTCCGCCCATTTGATCTTCTCCTGATACATCCGAATGTCAGGGTCTTTATGCATGTCACGCCTTTTTTTCTCTTTATTAAAAATCAGCACAGGATCAAATTCTTCTTTGTATAAATCGATGATTTTCACTTCATGAACTAGTGGATTTTCTTCACTGCCTTTCATGATTTCTTTTAAAAAAGCACCATTTAAACTATTGTGATGGGGGTGAGTATAAATAATGAGTACATTCATGTATGATCTCCTTTTATTATCATTTGATAACCAAATGATATACCTCCGTTAAATAGTTGTCAAATGATAATTGTTTTTTGATAATAATTTTGGTATGTTACGTAGGAGGTGATAAACATGAAACATCCCCATTTCTTCAAGGAATTCGTAGCATTTGCTTCTACTTTTTCAGAACTAAAACATGACCTGATGAACAAAGTCAAACCAGCTAACTTAACGACCTTACAATACTTAATACTAGAGCAACTAGCTGTCAGCGAGCCGCTTACGCCTAGTGAAATTGCCGACTGTCAGCACATGTCTCTTCCGAATGTCAGCAGAGAACTTAAAAAACTGCACGAGAAACAATTCATTGATAGAGAAGAAGACCGTGATGACAAACGAAAACATGTCATTATGCTGTCTGACAAAGGCCGTGCCTGTATGAACGAAGCCTTTCAGCATATCGAAGGGATGCTATTAGACAGCCTAACTTCCTCGGATATAGAACAAATGGATGATATCGTACAAGCTTTCCGTCTTTTAAATCAAACGATTTTCAAAAAATAACCTAAAAAGGCATGAGCGATACGCTCATGCAAAGGTGGCTAAACGTCAAAATACAAAAAAGCGCGGGCTCTCATCTACCCAAACGCTTCTCGCTTTTTTCTCTATGTACTTTTATACAATCAATTGATAGGCAATGTATAACGCGACAAGCCAGATCATGACCGCTGAAGCTTTATTGATACGGTTCATCCACTTACCGTTTGTATCTAACTTCCCTAGCATTTTCCCTAAAAGAGCGAGCCCAATAAACCATAACCAGGACACGATGATACAAGCGAGTGTAAATGCCCATTTTTCTGCCCCGTTATATTGAAGCGAATTTGTTCCAATCACACCAATGGTATCGAGAATGGCGTGGGGATTTAAAAGTGAAACTGAACAGGCAAAGACAATTTGTTTTCTCGCAGGCATGAATTCCTGCTTCTCTTTAGCATCTGTTGATGAGCTTGTGTTCCACACGGACCATCCCATATAAACTAAAAAACAAAACCCAATGATATAAAGACACATTTGCAGTACAGGAATGGTGAACACCACAACAGAAACACCAATGACAGCTAATGCAATTAATAGTGTATCACAAAGAGCAGCAGTGATAACGACAGGTAAAGCCTGATATAATCGCGGCTGAAGCGCTCCTTGCTGAAACACAAATACATTTTGTGCGCCCAATGGTAAGATGAGGCCAAAAGCAAGCACGATTCCATGAATGATGGCAATGAACATCTTCTAACATTCTCCTTTTCCAGCAATTTCTTCACATTTTAACATAAAACATCATGATCGCTTCCAGCAGATTTGATTTTCCATAAAAAAAGCGCTGGATGCTTTCATCCAAACGCTTTTCGTTTATTCATCAAGATCCTTTTCGTGCAAGTTCTCTTTCTCTCAGCTCGACACGGCGAATTTTCGCTGACGGTGTTTTTGGCAGCTCGTCGATGAATTCGATTTCTCTTGGGTATTTGTAAGGTGCTGTTGTGTTTTTCACATGCGTTTGCAGCTCTTTGATTAGCTCGTCACTTTGTGCAGTTCCATCACGTAGGACGACATATGCTTTGACGATTGATCCTCTAATTTCATCAGGGCTAGCCACAACCGCACATTCTTTGACTGCTGCGTGTTTGATCAGTGCATCTTCTACTTCAAACGGTCCAATGGTATAGCCTGAGCTGACGATGATATCATCTCTACGGCTTTCAAACCAGAAGTACCCATCTTCGTCTTTTTTCGCGCGGTCACCCGTAATAAAGTAATTCCCGCGGCGCTGCGCCTTTGTACGCTCTTCATCTTTGTAGTATTCCTTAAATAAAGCCGGCGTTTCAAGATGAACCGCAATATCACCAATTTCTCCAGGAGCGCATACGCTGCCGTCCTCATCAATGATCTCGACTTCGTTTCCAGGTGTTGGTTTTCCCATACTGCCTGGCTTGATGTCCATTCCTTTTAGCACCCCTACGAGCAGTGTGCTTTCTGTTTGGCCATAGCCATCTCGTACTTCTATATCGAAATGCTTTTTGAATGTATCAATGACTTCACGGTTCAGTGGCTCTCCTGCAGAAACGGCACTATGCAATTTTGGCAGCTCGTACTGACTTAAGTCATCTACTTTCGCCATAAATCGGTATTCTGTCGGCGTACAGCATAGGACATTGATTTCATTTTTTTGAAGCAGCTCTAAGTACGTATTTGGATTGAATTTTCCTCCGTATACAAAGCCTTCTGCGCCACTTCCTAACACAGATAAGAGTGGGCTCCACACCCATTTTTGCCAGCCTGGTCCTGCTGTCGCCCATACTTTATCTCCTTCATTAATGGAGAGCCATGCTTTGGCAGCGGTGCGTAAATGTGCATATGCCCAGCCATGTGTATGAACAACCCCTTTTGGGTTGCCTGTTGTACCAGATGTATAGGATAAGAACGCCATGTCTGTGCGTGTTGTTGGAGCCATTGGAAGCTCGCTTGATTGGTGATCCTTTTCCGCAAGAATATTTGTCCAGCCATGATCGTTTTCACCGATTGAGAATGTTTTAAAATCGTTTGGCTGATTGGTTCCGTCGAACGATTGAATGAATGAAGAGTAAACGATCGCTCCCTTTGCTTCTGCATGTTCAATTCGGTAATCTAAATCTTTTGCACGCAGCATTTCTGAACAAGGAATGACGACCATTCCTGTTTTCAAGATCGCTAAATAAATGCTGTATGCCTCTAGCATGCGCGGCACCATCACAATGATTTTATCGCCTTTTTTAAAGCCTGCATTTAATAATACATGACCAATTTTATTTGCTTCTTCCACTAAAGATGCATACGTCACATGTGCTTCGTAGCCATTTCCATCCTGCCAGTGCAGGGCCTTTTTCTCCTTGTCATGACTGAACGCTTCAATCTCACTGACTAAGTTATATTGTTCTGGTGCAATTAAGTCTTCTCTTTTCATGGTACAGCTCCTTTTAGCCTCTTTCTATGAAACGAAACATGTTTCAATTTACCTATTCTAACATTCATAACTGAAAAATGCTTGAATTAGGACCTACTCCTAGTATTATGCCATAATTTTTTCATTCCGTCTTCTTTTTTGTAAATATTCAAACTATTTTTATGTACAAAAAGAAAAGAGCGGGAATGATCCCGCTCCTAAGCCATAGCTTTTTAATTGTGTGTCTTAGAAAGATCCGCCACCCATATGTTGTTGAGCGTAAGATACAAGACGTTTAGTGATTTCTCCACCAACTGATCCGTTAGCGCGAGCTGTTGTTTCTGGTCCAAGGTTTACACCAAATTCTGAAGCGATTTCATACTTCATTTGGTCGATCGCTTGTGCAGCGCCTGGAACGACTAATTGATTAGAACTGCTTTGTCTGTTTTGTTGAGCCATGTGTTCTCACCTCCTTGTGAATATAGAATGTGTAGAAACACATGACTTCATGCGATCGATTTTATGGTAATTATTATGAAATTTTTATTTTAGAATAAATCAGCGAATTCGTCAGCCGCTTTCTTCTCATTTGTGACGATAATCGTTTCGATTTGATCCACTGCCTCATCAAGCATTGGCTCGAAATCAGCAAAGCTTTCGTAGCGTTCTACTTTCTCAAGCTTTGGTTTTGTTTTAGGAGACGGCGGCGTAAAGATCGTACAGCAATCCTCGAAAGGCTGAATACTTGTATCGTATGTGCCAATTCGTCTCGCTTCTTCAATAATGTCATTCTTATCAACCGCAATAAGCGGGCGAATGATTGGTGTATTGGTTACATGGTTAATGGCATACATGCTTTCAAGTGTCTGACTTGCGACTTGTCCAAGGCTTTCACCGGTAATAATCGCAAGAGCATCACGCTTCTCTCTTATTTTATCTGCGATTTTCAGCATCATTCTTCTTGTTGATGTCATCGTATAGTTTTCAGGTACTTGTTTGTGAATCAGCTCTTGAATTTTTGTGAAAGGTACGATGTGAAGCTTCACTTCGCCCCCATATGCAGCTAAGCATTCTGTAAGATCAATGACCTTTTGCTTGGCACGTTCACTTGTATATGGGGGACTAAAGAAATGGACGGCCTCAATTTGAATTCCGCGTTTCATCGCTTGGTAGCCGGCAACTGGGCTGTCAAAGCCGCCTGAAAGCATGAGCATCGCTCTTCCGCTTGAACCCACTGGCAGTCCGCCTGCACCCTTGACATCTTTAAATGTAATGTATGTCGCATGTTCTCTTATTTCAATGCGCAAATGTACATCCGGCTGTTTGACATTGACCGTTAAGTTTTCCGTATTCTTCAGCACATGTCCGCCAATTTCCCGGTTCATTTCATTTGAATCAAGTTCAAATTGCTTATAAGAGCGTTTCGTTGAGACCTTAAATGTATCTCCTTGTTCATATACTTTCTGTACCGCTGTGAGTGCCGCTTCTTTGATGGCATCGAGGTTTGTCTCACATTTCACTGCCAGACTAAAGCTCTGAATGCCAAATATACCTTTAAGCTGTTCTGAAATCGGTTCAGGGTCTTCCCCGTTCAGCATGATCGTGATGCGGTCTCTGTCAGATGCATACTTTAATGCTTCAAAGTCTTTTAATACAAACCGGATATGCTGCCTTAGTTTTTCAATAAATTTCTTTCTATTTTTTCCTTTTGTTGAAATTTCACCAAAACGGACTAAAATATGATCATATTTCATGCTGTTATCTCATTCCTTTTAATTTTTTCACACTTTGTGCGATCGATGTGATGATTTGCGGCGCTAGTTCGGGTCCTTGTCCATACGTCAAACTGATTCTCATACTGCTTTTTGCCACTTCTTCCGGCCTCCCCATCGCTAGGAGAACTTGGCTTGGCTCTTTTTTCTTGGCTGAACAGGCAGATGTTGTCGAAACATACATGCCTTCTTTTTCAAGCATATGAAGAAGGACCTCAATTTGAATACCTGGTACTGAAAAATTCACAATGTGCGGCGCACTTTGCGTCAGCGGTGTGTTGATGACAATACCTTCTATTTCTCCAAGCTGCTTTTGCAGCTGCGTTTTTAAGTTTAACATTTCATCATGATGTTTTTTTTGCAGCTCGAATGATTGTTTCATGGCTTTTGCTAAGCTGACAGCACCAGCAGGGTTTTCGGTACCTGAACGTAGGCCTAATTCCTGCTCTCCTCCTGTGATAAAAGGGGCAAGCACTACACCTTTCTTTAAAAAGAGCGCTCCTGTGCCTTTTAAGCCATGAATTTTATGGCCAGATATCGTCAAAAGATCCACATCCAGTTGTTTATCAAGTGCTACTCTGCACATTCCCTGCACCCCGTCGACATGAAATAGGGCATTTTCAGCATGCTCACGAATCATGCCAGCAGCTTCTTCAATTGGCTGGGTGGCACCCGTTTCGTTATTGACGTGCATCATGCTGACAAGCACTGTATCAGGGCGAAGCACTTCTTTTAAATGATTCATATCTGCATGGCCATGCTCATTTACTTGAATATAGGAGATGTCAAAACCAAATAAAGCCTTCAGCTGTTCAAACGATTCGATGACAGACGGGTGTTCAATTGCTGTTGTCACAATATGTTTCCCCCGATTCATTTTGGCGAGAGCTGCTCCTTTAATGGCGATGTTATTTGCTTCTGTTGCACCAGAAGTAAAAATAACCTCATATTGTTTCAAACCTGTATAGTGAAGGATTTGTTTTCTCGTTTCACTTAGCAAGCGGCTCGCATCAATTCCAAGCTGATGTAGCGAAGACGGATTCCCAAAAAAACGTTCACTCACTTGCTGATATACTTGTAAAACCTCAGGGTACGGTTTTGTTGTTGCACTATTATCGAGATAAATCATACTTGGACTCCTTACAAAAAGCTTTAAAAATAAATGCATTTATATGTTACCATAATGAAGTCAGACAGAGAATTTTCTGAAAATGGCAGTTGACAACTTTTCATTTTCACTATATCATGCATAGTGCAATTGGCACATAAACACCTAAATTGTCAGAATATTTAAATTTAGCACATTACATTGGATAAGGAGGAACTATTTTGAAAAATAGTTTAAGTATAAAAGAGACATTAGCCATTGGTTTAATGCTTTTTGCATTATTCTTTGGCGCAGGAAATATGATTTTCCCGCCTGTCCTTGGACAATATGCAGGTGAGAATGTTTGGCTTGCTATCGGTGGATTTTTACTCACCGGAGTTGGTCTTCCGCTTCTAGGAGTTATTGCTATTGCCCTTACAGGTACCGGTGCGAAAGGCCTTGCGGATAAAGCCCATCCTATATTTGGAACCATTTTCACTGTCATTCTGTATTTATCCATAGGACCATTTTTTGCTATCCCGCGAACAGGTACGGTTTCTTACGAGATTGGTTTAGCACCGTTTCTGTCTGAAACACAAACCTCTTCATGGGTACCGCTTTTCTTATTCACCATTGTGTTTTTCACGATTACGTATCTGCTCGCTTTGAACCCTTCAAAGCTTGTTGATCGAATCGGCAAAGTGTTGACACCTATCTTATTAACGGTCATTGCAATTATTGTATTTAAAGCCATAGCTACACCGATGGGAATAATCGGTGCGCCTGATGCGACTTATAAAGCAAACCCTCTCTTCACTGGGTTTTTAGAGGGCTATAAAACAATGGATGCTCTCGCTTCACTCGTATTTGGAATCGTTGTTGTGACAGCTGTTAAAGAAAGAGGCATCACAGAGCGCAAATCTCTTGCGGCGGCCTGTATAAAAGCTGGCCTTGTTGCAGCAGCTGGACTAGCACTAGTGTATATCTCGCTTGCTTATGTCGGTGCTTCAAGTCCTGATACAACCGGAATGGTTGGGGCAAATGAAGGCGGCAAACTGCTTTCACTATCAGCAAACTTTTTATTTGGTTCTGCTGGTAACATTGTCCTTGGTGTAGCCATTTTATTTGCTTGTCTCACAACAAGTGTTGGGCTTGTCTCATCATGCGGCGAATATTTTTCAAAGCTTTTCCCAGCACTTTCTTATCGCACAGTCGTACTCATTGTTTCTTTATTTAGCACATTGGTTGCAAACCTTGGACTGGCACAAATCATCTCTCTATCGGTCCCTGTACTCGTAGCGATATATCCACTGGCAATTGTCATTATTTTATTGTCATTCCTTGACCGCTGGATTAACGGTAGACGAGTGATTTATGTAGTATCCCTCATCTTTACTGGTTTCTTTGCCATCATTGATGGATTATTAGCTGCCAAAATCAATCTCGGTGGGTTGCCTGCCTTCTTAGATGCATTCATTCCATTTTACGATTTAGGCATCGGATGGGTCGTACCAGCAATTATCGGCGCAGGTATTGGCGTACTCATCTCTATGTTGACTAGCCCGCCTAAACAGCTCGCATCATAATCATACTTCAAACATCCCCTTCCAAAGATGAAGGGGATGTTTTTTTATTGTCCTCCATATACTAAAATAGAAAAATTCATGACTTTTGTACGAAAACACATGTTGACATCAGACGCACATCCTTTATAATTAGTGATTGTTAATGATGAACGGTTACCTAGCAACTAATTAACAGAATATTTCAACATAATATTGGAGGCTTTATATTCAATGAAGGCAACATTGTCGACGAAAGATACAGTTATTATCGGTTTTATGTTATTTGCTCTATTCTTCGGCGCCGGAAATATGATTTATCCACCAGAGCTTGGGCAATATGCTGGCACAAATGTATGGAAAGCAATGGGCGGATTTTTATTAACAGGTGTCGGTTTACCTCTTCTAGGGATTATTGCGATCGCTTTAACAGGTCGAGATGCGAAAGGATTAGCTGATAAAGCTCACCCAGCTTTTGGAACAGCGTTTACCGTCATTTTATATTTATCTATTGGGCCGCTTTTCGCTATTCCTCGAACAGGAACGGTTTCATATGAAATTGGTGCATTACCCTTTTTAGCAGGTGTACCAGCTTGGCTCTCCCTTCTTTTATTCACACTTGTCTTTTTTGGTATTACGTATTATCTTGCTCTAAATCCAACGAAGATTGTAGATCGTGTAGGGAAAGTGTTAACACCGATTAAATTTACGATCATTCTTATTATTATTGTCAAAGCCATTTTAACGCCGATGGGCGTCATTGGCACACCTGATGTATCCTATAGCAACGGATCATTTTTCAAAGGATTTTTAGAGGGCTATAAAACCATGGATGCTCTTGCTTCTATAGTGTTTGGGGTTGTTGTCATCAACGCCATTAAAGGACGCGGTGTGACAAGTAAAAAGGCACTGACATCTGCTTGTATCAAAGCAGGTCTGATTGCAGCCTGCGGATTAACATTTGTTTATCTATCTCTTGCTTATTTAGGCGCTTCAAGTACACATGCCATTGGTTTTGTTGGAGATGGTAGTAAAATCTTGGCTCAGTCTTCTCAATTCCTATTTGGCAGCTTAGGAAATATTGTGTTGGGTGCTGCGATTACGGTTGCTTGTTTAACAACAAGTATCGGCCTCGTTACATCATGCGGAGAGTATTTCTCGAAGTTACTACCTAAGCTTTCGTATAAAATGGTCGTTACACTCGTGACATTATTCAGTTTTATCATTTCGAATTTTGGACTTGCTCATATTATCGCTTTCTCTGTACCAGTTTTAACTGCGATTTATCCGCTAGCGATTGTGATCATTGTTTTGTCACTTGCTGATAAGTGGCTTGGACATAGAAGACCTGTATATGCTCTCTCTTTAATTTTAACAGGTTGCGTTAGCTTATTTGACGGCTTAGCAGCAGCGAAACTTCCAATCGATCCAATAAAAGACGTCTTCCAATCAATACTGCCTTTATATGACCTTGGCATAGGCTGGATTGTCCCTGCAATACTTGGAATCGTGATCGGATTTGTAATCTCTCTTTTCACTTCTTCTGCTTCAGAAGAGCGTCAAAAACAAGCGTCATAATATAAAAAAGCTGAAGTCCATTGATAGGACTTCAGCTTTTTTATTGATGCTGATACTCTTTTTCTTGCTGAGCTAACAGCTTTTGAACAGCTCCGGGTGATGCTTTTTCAACAGCCGCTGCTGCTATATCAAATGATCCGTTGTAATCATAGGCGTAAAATCTTCGTTCAGCCTCTTTCAATTGTTCTGAAAGAATGTGGTTTTGACTTCTAAAGCGATTGCCATATTGAATGATTCGTTCAATTTGATCCACTTTACCAAGTATTTCTTCTGTCTCATCCACAACATTTTTGACTGTGTCAGAAGCATCTTTTAATTGCTGATTTACTGCCGGCATGTTGAGTGGCAGGTTTTCCAGCTGCTCGTGCACTTGATGAATCATCTCCTGCGCTTTTTCAGCCCGCTCTTTCATCTCAGCAGGTACACCTGGAATATTGCTTTTATGCAGCTGGCGTACTGTATCTGTCAGCATGGTTTTGAGCTCAGTCAGTGTTTCTCTCGCTTGTAATTCTTCTTTTCTTAATGATTGGAGATGACCTTTAAATGTGTCATGCAATGCTTTTGCATCCTCGATAAAGGTGTCCAGCTGATTGATTTCATCCATTAATAATGAATATGCCACGTGATCACGATCAAGCTTCTCACGGATTTGTTTCATCAGCTTTTCAATTTCTTCTAAACGTTTTTCAAATGCCTTCTGTTGATCGAGTTCTCCTGCTGTCAGCTTGTAGCTTTCTTTCACAAGAGCCGTTTCTGCCTTTGTTTGTGTGTGATCTTGCTCGAGCTTTTCGAATGCTTCTGTGAGCTCAGGCATTCTGCTTTTAATTTCCTGACCTGCCTCTACTTCCGCCTCTAGCTGATCATACAGCGTCTCAATCGCATCATCAATCATTTGCAGAATGCTTGATGCCTCTTCTAAATTGAGTTCATCAATGAGCAATTTTTCCGCTCTCGCAAGCTGTTTGTTTAAAGTCTCCAGCTCTTTCGTGATCTGGATGTGCTCCAGCTTGTAGCCTTTTTCCGACATTTCTTGATATCCGTCTTTCAGCTTCGTCAGCTGACCTGGTACGGTTTGTTTGCAGTCTGCAATAAGCTTTGGTACATCATTGATATATAGTTGAAGCTGGTCGAGTCTGCGGTCTTGCTCAAGCAAAATCTTTCTTGCTTGCATGTAGTTTCCGTTTTCTGTTTCTTCCTCGTACTGCTTGATCCCTTCCCAGGCCTCATCTAAGTCCTGCTCCATTTTGTCATAAAGGGTGCCATACAAATGGCTGTACGCAAGCAGATTTTTTCGAACCGTTTGATATTGCTCTTTGACCTTTTCAATGTCCTTGCGATTTTGCTCCTCGCTTGTGACAAGGTCTGCAATTTCTTTTAAAATGTCTTCAATGTTCGAATCAGCAGCACTCAGCAAATCCTCAATATGCGTTAGAACCTGCTTAGCTTTGGAGAATCGATATTTATCAGAATACTCTTCTGCGTCATATAATAGCTCCTCTACCTTTGGAAGATGGGCTGTGACGATATCGTCCCACTCTGCACGCCATCTTTCAAAAAATTGCTCTGTTTCTCCGGTCATTTTTAAGTGTTTGATTTTTGAAATTTCTTCTACAATTGATCTGTTTAAAATTTCAATTTTCCATGCTTCCAATCGGTCAATCTCTTTATATATATTTTTTCTGAGGAAATAACCGACTGAAAACAAAGCAAGCAAAATGACAATTAAACCGATGATAAACTCCATAATGAGCCCCCTTGTTGTGATCTAAGTGATGTCAGGGTAAAAGTGTCCCGAGTAGACCTGAGAACCCTTTCGTGTCCGCTTTGCATTTGTCTTTTTATAAACAGGATCGTATGTTTTCCAATACCATCCATTCACGGTTGTATGTATGTTTTTCAAGAAAGTATTTGATCGCTTTCTATCATTTGATCACACGTATCCATGTGACCTGCTTTTATGTATGCGGAAGCTGTCGTTTTCATTGTTATTATGATACCATGTAACCAGCATTTTTGGTCATGATTTTTCATTATTTTCGCTGATAAACATGACGTTTTTCAAAATATCGACAAGAGGTGACGACATGCTGAAGCAAGATGCACATCTACATACACCGTTTTGCCCGCACGGCTCGCTTGATTCTTTTCATTCTTATATTGAAAAAGCCATCAAAAAGGGATTTGATTCCATAACCTTTACCGAGCATGCCCCTCTGCCTCCATCGTTTCAAGATCCAACACCAGAGCAGGATAGTGCCATGAAGCTCCAAGAACTTGACTCGTATATAACGAAATTGGATCAGTTGAAACAGGAATACAAAGGCCAATTAATAGTAAAAACTGGGCTTGAGGTTGACTATATCAAAGAGTATGAAGAGGAAACAAGTGCCTTTTTAGACTGCTATGGTCCAGAACTAGACGATAGCATTTTATCTGTTCACTTTCTTCCTGCTGGCGATGATTATATTTGCCTTGATTTTGACGAGCATGCCTTCCAGCAGCTAATAAGCCTCTATGGCAGCATCGAACAGGTCTATCAAAGCTACTATGACCAAATTCACTCTTCTATTCTATCATCTTTAGGTCGCTATAAGCCAAATAGAATCGGTCATATCACCCTTGTGCAGAAATTCAAACAGCTTTTCCCATTTGAGATGACATCTGCACTTTGTCAAAAGGTCACCCTTTGTCTTGAAGAAACGGCAAAAAAAGGCATGTCCTTAGATTTTAATACATCAGGTCTTCGTAAAACATATGCCAGAAGTATCTATTTAGATCAATGGATGATTGATCTTGCAAAACAGAAAAAAATTCCGCTCATTTTTGGGTCTGATGCCCATCAAGCGGAAGATCTCGGATATGCTTATGATCAATTCGAAGACATCATGAGTTTTAAATGAGAATCTAATGCCGGCTTTTTGGGTTCTAGTAAATGATGAAGCGAGCGGCTCAGTTCTTTAAAATACGTTTGATAGAAATAAGGCTCATTTGGATTTAAATAAAGCACCTCCGTTAAATATTGCGGCTGTAAATAGGGCATCATGAGTAGTGATTTCAGCTGAATCATAAAAGAGGAGATGGAGAGCTGCTCACAAATCACATGGGTGCTTTTTCCTTTTTCAATGATGAGCTGAAACAAATATTTTTCTTTCGTTAAATAGGTCGACATAATTTCTCTAATGAGCGTCGAATCAATCGTTACCTCTCGATAAACGAAACGGGTTAATTGACGGTGCTCGTGCTGATAAGATAAAATATCAAAAACCACATGTAGTAAGCATTCTTTTGCATGACGAGTTTCCATGTGATGGATATGTGATTCAATCATGTGAATATAGCCTTCATAAAAATCGGATACGAGCTGCTCAAGCAGCCCTCCTTTTCCTTGAAAGTAATAAGAAATGTGGGCAACATTGACGTTTGCTTCCTTCGCAATCTCACGGACAGAGGTTCCAGAAAATCCTTTTTGGTTAAAAAGTCTGATGGCAGCTTCAATAATACGGTCTTTTGTTTGCATGGTTGTTGATGCTTTCATCCGCTCACCCCTCTTCATGTGTACATACTTCAAGATGAAGGCGGAAGTTCCTTTTACAATTGCTCGACAAATCCCACATGTGAGACGCAAGTTATGTATTTTTGAGATAGAAAGTAGGAGATTTTCATGTTTCATGTCGAAAAACAGTCTGGCGATCCATCAAAAGACTATCAATTGCTCGTTAAACAGGTAGAAGCCATTACAGATGGTGAGCCTGATCTAATTGCCAACCTAGCAAATGCGGCGGCGCTATTGTATCATTCACTCCCAGAGGTCAATTGGGCAGGGTTTTATTTGGCTAAAGGCGGCGAGCTTGTGCTCGGGCCGTTTAACGGACTGCCTGCATGTGTGCGTATCCCATCTGGAAAAGGCGTTTGCGGTACGGCGTTTGCAACAGGTGAAGTCCAGCGTATCGCTGATGTGCACGCATTCCCTGGACATATCGCATGTGATGCAGCATCACAATCTGAAATTGTCGTTCCGCTCAAGGTAAATGGAGAGATCATTGGGGTGCTCGACATTGACAGTCCCGTGAAAGACCGTTTCAGTGAAGTAGATGAAACCTACTTAATTCAATTTACCGAGGTACTCCAAAAG
Source organism: Bacillus sp. FSL W8-0920 (assembly GCF_038593215.1). Taxonomy (NCBI): domain Bacteria; kingdom Bacillati; phylum Bacillota; class Bacilli; order Caryophanales; family Bacillaceae; genus Bacillus; species Bacillus sp. FSL W8-0920. Next base: position 2,677,511 of record NZ_CP151974.1, read on the forward strand.
GCATTATCCACCTCTACAAATGAGTAATCTTACAAAAAGCAGGCATATTGTCTGTTTTTTTATTTTCTTCGCAGACGCGAAGCATCGCCATTGTCTCTAAATAGGTTGACTTCTCCTATCCAGCGTCATATAATAGAGTTTGTGTGAAATATGGCAGCCTTTTTGTTCGGCTTTTTTGTATCATTTTGTTCCTTCTATATGAAGGTGCATCTTGTAACTCCCTGCTGCTGGAGCGAGGATGCATGAAAACATAATGACGGAAAAGACAAAGAACAGACGGTTTTTATTTTTCACAAATAAAAACAAATAAGGAGGAGTCACATTATGGCTCGCTATACAGGTCCAAGTTGGAAGATTTCCCGCCGTTTAGGCATTTCATTAAGCGGAACAGGTAAGGAACTTGAAAAACGCCCTTACGCTCCAGGCCCACATGGTCCAGGACAACGCAAAAAACTATCTGAATACGGTTTACAATTACAAGAGAAGCAAAAACTTCGTCACATGTACGGTGTCAACGAACGTCAATTCCGTACACTATTTGACAAAGCTGCTAAACTTCCTGGTAAACAAGGTGAAAACTTCATGATCCTTCTTGAAACTCGCCTTGACAACTTAGTATACCGTCTTGGCCTTGCTCGTACTCGTCGCCAAGCTCGTCAGCTAGTCAACCATGGTCACATCCTTGTTGATGGAAGCCGTGTAGACATCCCATCTTTCTCTGTGAAACCAGGTCAAACGATTGCTCTTCGTGAGAAATCTCAAAACCTTGCAGTTGTGAAAGAATCAGTTGAAGTTAACAGCTTCGTTCCTGAATACCTTACTTTCGATGCTGAAAAGCTTGAAGGAACTTTCACTCGTCTTCCAGAGCGTTCTGAATTAGCGCCTGAAATCAGCGAACAACTAATCGTTGAGTTCTACTCTCGTTAATTTCATGACTCTCCAAAGAGAGATCAAACAAACCCTAGATCCCTTGATTGTTCAAGGTGGTCTAGGGTTTTTTGTTTGCGATTCTCCTATGAACAAATCAATTTAAAACATATATAGAAAACAGACTATACACAAGACGAGCACCAGGCAAAACTTCTAAAAGCATTTCTACACATTTAAGTTAGTCTAATTTTTTAATAATAATAGAGGCATTCACGTTTGTTTGAGTCCCTCCTGCTAGGGTTTGAAGAGTAACTGCTGCTGCGGAAGTATGGTTTACAAGAGTAAGCGTGTCACCCGCTGCTAGAGCGAGGATTGCCTGACCGTTATTCTGTTGAGTACCAGCTCCTGACCCATAAACTGTGTTCGTCACAGGACCTCCATTTACAAATAGGGTAAATTGATTTGGCTCTACGCCAGAAACTGAAAAAGTAACCTCGTAGTTTCCTGGATTGGTGACTATAATTTGAGAAGTCCCAGGGGCATGTGTAATACCAGAAGTAATAATTCCAGTTGAGTCAAAAATCACCGGGGCCTCTAAAGCTACTGTTTCAGCACTTAGATTGTATACATATGCAAATTCAGCTAGCCCTGCTCCTGTTGCACCGGTCGCTCCTGTTGCTCCCGTATCTCCTGTTGCACCCGTTGGACCGATTGCTCCTGTGGCTCCCGTATCTCCTGTTGCACCCGTTGGACCGGTTACTCCTGTTGCTCCCGTATCTCCTGTTGGACCGGTTGCTCCTGTGGCTCCCGTATCTCCTGTTGCACCTGTTGGACCGGTTGCTCCTGTGGCTCCCGTATCTCCTGTTGCACCTGTTGGACCGGTTGCTCCTGCGGCACCCGTTGCTCCTGTTGCACCGGTCGCTCCTGTGGCTCCCGTATCTCCTGTTGGACCGGTTGCTCCTGCGGCACCCGTTGCACCGGTTGCTCCTGTGGCTCCCGTATCTCCTGTTGGACCGGTTGCTCCTGCGGCACCCGTTGCACCCGTTGGACCGGTTGCTCCTGTGGCTCCCGTATCTCCTGTTACACCTGTTGGACCGGTCGCTCCTGTGGCTCCCGCGGCTCCTGTTGGACCGGTTGCTCCTGTGGCTCCCGTATCTCCCGTTGTACCTGTTGGACCGGTTGCTCCTGTGGCTCCTGCGGCACCCGTTGCTCCCGTTGCTCCTGTGCCCGTGCCTGTTGCACCTGTTGGACCGGTCGCTCCTGTGGCTCCTCGAACCCCTCGTAATCCCCGTAATCCTCTTCGTCCTACAATTACTTTTGTTTCACAAATGATGCAACAATTTGATTTTGATAGTTTCTGTTTACATTTAGGGCATTTTTTATACTTATCACAACCCATCAGTTATTCATCTCCTTTATCATTATTCATATGCCACATCTGTAAATAGGTGTGGATAAGTAAAACGTACAAAGAATAAAGATAAGCGTAGAATAAACACAAATTGCTAGATTATTCTAAAATTCTTTTGGTTTTGAAAATTTGATTGTATTTTGCGCTAAATTTGTCTATTGTTTTTTCATAAAAAGCTATTCAAAACCATATAATCTATCATGAAAAAAATCCCCTAGAATTCTAGAGGATTTTTTTGTTCCAAGGTTCTCTCAAGTATTATTAAGCGTATGGCGGTATCTTTTATTTTACCATCCAATTACTAATCAATTGATCTGTTGTCATGACAGTCGCAAATTCATCATGCAGTGTGGCAAGTGAGAGCTGATGGATCGTTTCTGGGTCAAAATATGTACCGGTATGATCTGTTAGTCCAAAGGCGGCTGTCGCATCTGAGATGAGGTACGTATCAAAGCCAAGGTTTCCGCTCATTCTTGTGGTTGTGGATACGCAGTGCGGTGTTGTGAGCCCTGCAATCACGACCGTGTCAATATGGTTTGATCTTAACTGTTCCTCCAAGTTCGTACCAATGAAACTGCTGTTGACTTTCTTTTGGATCACCGTTTCTTCCTCTAACGGTCTGGCGATATCTTTGAACAGATGTCCTTCATTTGCCGGATGAAACACAGAGTCTGGATTGCCGGATGTATGCTGAATATGAATGACTGTCCAGCCTTTCTCTCTCCAAAACCTCAATAGGCGGCTGATATTCTCCTCTGCCTCTAGATTATTTCGTTCTCCCCATTTTTCATGCTCGAACGCCTTCTGTACATCGACAATGATCAAAGCCTTTTGACTCGTTTGCACAAACGCTCACCTCCGAATATTATTATCCACTACTTGTAGTGTAAGGAATGGTGATCCATTTGTACATGCTTTTACTGGTGTTTTACCTGTTTTTGCATCAAAAAGACAAACCACACACTAGTGATGATGTAATAGATACCGATAATTGATGTACAATTAGATAGCACCTCATCTATTGGAACTGATTTGACGAACTTCATCCAAATGAAATAGATGATGAGAAATGAGCATGGAAAATAGAGAAAGTATCCGAAGAAATAATGCTTGAGTTTTTGCGTCATCGTTTTTCCTCCCTTTTCAATATCTCTTTCATCTAGCAGTTGCCATATGTCAGATGACATCAAAAAAGACAGCGGCTTTCGCTGTCTTTTTTTGCTTTTTAATTCGTATTCTGTCCTCCGCCGTTCAGTCCTTCTTTAATATACCCTTTCACTTGGCTTGAGGTTAATAGACCGATATGACCAACGCCATGGATAAGGACGTTTTTTGCGCCAATTAAACGCGAGAGACTGTTGACAACAATCATATCGGCTGAGCTATAGACAGATGTGTAAAGAATTTTTTGATTTGGATCCGTGCCTGGTAGTGCTCTGCTTGAAACAAGTCCGTTTGCTCCACCAATTGTGACGACGTTTTCAATTTTATCACCGCCGTCTAGATTCTTAATATAATATAGCGTGTTCGCTCCGCCCATACTATGACCCACAATATCTACTTTTTTAGCACCCGTTTTGTCTAACACATCTTTGACGAATCTAGATAGACGCGGACCATTGTTGCGGTTATTCCCTGTTTTGTCTATGAAATCGATAGCAAATAATTTGTTACGATCCCAGCCTTGTGTGACCAAGTAACTTTTAATAGAAGCAAAGTTATAAGACGCACCGCCAATGCCATGTACCATCACAACCGGATTGTGCTCAGCCGCTTTGATCTCTTTCGGCTGGATGAAGGCCATTGAACCTATCACTAATGCAAGCGCAACAAGAATTTGCAAACTCTTTTTCTTAAAACAAATCACTTTCATTCCCCCTTATTCATCTTATTCGACTCTATTTTATACAAGAAAAATATGTCATAAAAGTGAACAAGGCACTGTTTGTTGCTCTATTTTATAGAAAATAATTACTGAAAAAGCACCTTTGACTTTCTAAGCGTCAATGCCAAAAGACTAGGCAATGTCTCTATGAGCAGTCTATTAGACTCTTAACTGAGCACCCTCCTCACATTTTGAATAAAAAAAGCAGCCGGTAATCTCAGCCGGCTGCACATCGTTTTTATTTGTAATTCACAAGGAAGTATTTCTTTTTCCCTCTTCTTAAGACGGTAAATTGGTTTTCAATTCTATCTTCAGCTGAAAGGACGTAGTCTTTATCGGTTTGTCTCTCTCCGTTGATGGAAACTGCACCATTTGTGATGTCTTCACGCGCTTGACGTTTTGATGGTGACAGCTTTGATTCCACAAGGATATCGACAAGTGTTAACTCTTCCGTGCTGCTTTTCTCCATTGATGGAACATCTTTAAAGCCTACTTTGACTTCTTCGGCTGAAAGAGATTTAATCTCGCCTTTGAATAGCGCATTTGAGATGTTGACCGCCTGTTCTAGTGATTCACGGCCATGTACAAGTGTCGTCACTTCCTCTGCTAGACGGCGCTGTGCTTCACGTTTTTCAGGTGCTGTTAGCACTTTTTCTTCGTACGATGCGATCTCTTCTTTTGATAAGAACGTAAAGTATTTTAAGTATTTCACGACGTCACGGTCATCTGTGTTGATCCAAAATTGGTAGAACTCATATGGAGATGTTTTTTCTTTATCTAACCAGATGGCGCCGCCTTCTGTTTTACCAAATTTCGTACCGTCTGCTTTCGTGACGAGCGGCATCGTTAAACCGAATGCTTTTGCCCCTTCTGCTTCAGACTTACGGATCAGTTCAAGTCCAGATGTGATATTTCCCCACTGGTCGCTTCCGCCAATTTGCAGCTTACAGTTTTCATTTCTGTAAAGATTTAAGAAGTCTAAAGATTGCAGGATGACGTAGCTAAACTCTGTGTACGAAATGCCTGTCTCAATCCGTGAGCTGACGATATCTTTTGCCAGCATGAAGTTCACACCGAAATTCTTTCCAATATCACGAAGGAACGTGATGACATTCATTTGGCTGATCCAGTCGTAGTTATTCACGATAACGGCTGGATTCTCGCCTGCTTCAAAATCAAGAAATTGAGAGAGCTGTCCTTTGATTTTATCTGACCACTGTTCGACGATTTCTGCTGGGTTTAGTGAACGTTCTGCTTTTTTGAAGCTAGGGTCGCCGATTAGCCCAGTTGCGCCGCCAACAAGAGCAATCGGATGATGGCCTGCTTCCTGGAATCTGCGTAATGTTAAAATTGGCAATAGGTGACCAATGTGTAAGCTGTCCGCTGTTGGGTCAAAACCGGAGTAAAGCTTGATTTTTTCTTCCGATAATAATTTTGTTAAACCTTCTTCATCTGTTTGCTGCTGAATTAATCCTCTGAACGATAACTCTTCCATCAATTGACTCATATCCAATTCTCCTTTTTTTACAATTCAACATAAAAAACGCCCCTTCGAATGAACGAAGGGACGATATATATCGCGGTACCACCCTGCTTAAAAGACAATAAATCACGCCTTTTCACTTACACTGATAACGGATAGATCCGTTCTTTCACTAATCAGGACAGCATACATGCTCCTTTTCGTAAAAGCGGTTCGTGAGGGTAATTCGAATATCTCTTTGTACTGACTCGCACCAGCCGTCAGCTCTCTTGGACAGGGAAAGATGATTCTACTGAATCTCAGTCAAAACCTTTACATATTCAACTAATGTCATTTTAAACATATTTTTGATATCAAGTCAACTGATGAAAAAATTAATCTTCCATTGTCGATAGGTCGCCAGCCGGTAAATTCAGCTCCCACGCCTTTAGCACACGTCTCATAATTTTTCCGCTTCGCGTCTTAGGCAGTTTGTCCTTAAACTCGATTTCTCTCGGTGCCGCATGTGCAGCGAGTCCTTTTTTCACAAACGTACGGATCTCTTCTTTCAGCTCATCTGTCGGCTCATATCCACTTCTAAGCGCAATGAATGCTTTAATAATTTCGCCGCGGACCGGATCTGGTTTTCCAATGACACCAGCCTCTGCAATGGCCGGATGTTCGACCAGTTTGCTTTCCACCTCAAAAGGACCAACCCGCTCTCCTGATGTCATGATCACATCATCGACACGTCCCTGGAACCAAAAGTATCCGTCTTCGTCCATATAAGCTGAATCTCCTGAAACATACCAATCTCCCGGCATAAAGTAAGATTCATATTTTTCAGGATTGTTCCAGATCGTATGCATCATAGACGGCCAGCCTTTTTTGATGGCGAGGTTGCCCATCCGATATGGCGGAAGTTCATTTCCGGCATTATCCACAATCGCAGCTTCTACGCCTGGAATCGGTTTCCCCATTGAACCTGGTTTAATGTCCATGCATGGATAATTACAAATCAGCTGTGCACCGGTTTCCGTCATCCACCAAGTATCATGAATTCGTTTGCCAAATACAGCGTCTCCCCAGCGGATGACTTCTGGATTAAGAGGCTCACCTACACTTAACACATGACGGAGCGAGCTGAGATCATATTTTTGAATGAGGTCATCTCCTGCCCCCATTAGCATTCTAAAGGCGGTCGGTGCACTGTACCAAACGGTCACACCTAGTGATTCAATCGTTTCATACCACGTATCAGGGTTAAATCTGCCGCCTAAAATGACATTCGTCGCCCCATTTAACCACGGTGAAAAAATGCCGTACACTGTGCCTGTTACCCAGCCTGGGTCAGCTGTACACCAGTAGACATCGTCTTCTTTCAGATCAAGCACCCATTTACCGGTCTGATCCTGCTGAACCATTGCGCCATGGACATGCAGCACACCTTTTGGCGTACCTGTCGACCCTGACGTGTAATGAAGCAGAAAGCCGTCTTTTTCATCCATCCATTCGATTTCAAGGTCCTTCGCCGCCTGCGCAAAAGCCTCTTCATAATGGATTGTCCGAACGCCATCGACGTCTTCCTTTTCACCGCCGACAATGATGACAGATTCAAGTTTCGGAAGCTCTGCAAATGGAATTCGTTCAAGCAGATCCGGCGTTGTCACAATGACCTTCGCCTCGCTATTTTCTAAACGGTCTTTGACCGCACCTTCCATAAATGCCTCAAATAACGGGCCAACGATCGCACCAATTTTGACTGCGCCAAGCAGAAGAAAATAGAGCTCAGGTGATCTTGGCATAAAGATAAATACGCGATCCCCTTTTTGCACATGCGCATTTTCTCTGAATAGATTGCCCGCTTTATTTGTGTTGATTTTCATATCTCTGAACGTATACTTTTCATCCCGCTGTGAATCTCTGTAGTGAAGCGCCACCTTGTTCTTACGAAACGAGTCCGCATGTCTGTCAATCGCTTCATAGGCTGCATTTATGTTTCCTGTTTCATACCATGAGAAGTTTTTTCTTGCTTCTTCCCATGAAAATTCTTTGTATGCCTGCTCATAATCATTTAAATGATAGTCCCCTTTTACTGATGGTAGCGTTTCCACTTTCATCAAACAGTCCCCCTTTGCATACGTTTACAATGACTATTATAGTATAGATGACTTTTTTTCTCAATTTTTAAAAAACTTATAGTGAAACCGTTTTAATTCTTGCAAGTTTTAAGATAAAATAGAGACGACTCACTAGAATTTGAGGCGGTGGATACGTGGAGCATCCTAAAACTTATTATTCAAAAATCATTGAGCGAGAAACAGGTTCCATCCTTATTGAAGGTCCGGTACCTGCATCAGAGCTTGCGAACTATACATTTCATGAAGGCCTAACGGCATTTCGCACGCCAGAGGAACAGAAACAAGCACTTGTTGAAATAGCAGACCTTCCAGAAGGACGTATTATCATTGCAAGAGTGGATGAGCTTGTTGTCGGCTATGTCACGTATTTGTATCCTGATCCGCTTGAGCGCTGGTCAGAGGGCAACATGGACAATTTAATCGAGCTTGGCGCGATTGAGGTCGCTCCTCCATTTAGAGGCTGCTCACTTGGTAAGCATTTACTTGATGTGAGCATGATGGATGAGCAAATGGAGAATTATATCGTCATTACAACTGAATATTACTGGCATTGGGATTTAAAGGGGACAAAGAAAAACGTGTGGGAGTACCGCAAGATGATGGAGAAAATGATGAACGCAGGCGGTCTTGTTTGGTTTGCAACAGACGAGCCAGAGATCAGCTCACATCCAGCCAATTGTTTAATGGCCAGAATCGGGAAAAACGTGAGTCCTGATTCGATTGAGCGTTTCGATCGTCTTCGCTTCCATCAACGCTTTATGTATTAACGTTCAATTCGTTTTTTTGGCAAAGGGGATTGGTAAACAATGATGATTGAACAAATTATGGAGCGTGATGTGATCACGCTGCGAAAAACCGATACGATTGAAGAAGCCATAAAAAAAATGAGTGCACATCACATTCGGCATATTCCAATCGTATCTGATCAAGATTCTGTCATTGGGATGGTGACAGATCGAGATATTAAAAATGCCAGTCCAAGTATATTTGAAACAGAAAAAAGGAAGCTCTTTATTCAGCGGCCTGTTGAAGAGATCATGGTATTAGAGACGATTACTGCTCATCCGCTTGATTTCGTTGAAGAGATTTCTAGTGTCTTTTTTGAACACGGAATTGGCTGCCTTCCAGTAGTGAGACGCGGCAAGCTTGTAGGCATTATCACAAAGACTGATTTGCTTCGTACGTTTGTCAGACTGACAGGTGCAGATCAGCCTGGGTCACACTTAGAGGTTGAAGTGGACCAAATGACAGAAGGTCTTGCAGACATTACGACCATTTTAAAAGAGCAGCATATTCAAATGCTGAGTGTGCTTGTGTATCCGCATGCAAATGAATCGTCTAAAGTGCTCGTCTTCCGCCTTCAAACCATGCATGCAGATCATGTGACGAAGCTGATTCGTGCAAAAGGCTATAAGGTGCTGTGGCCTATGGAGCAGACGATCAAATGAAGGAAGCGACCTTTGTTTTTTCACCCTCTTTTCAAACGTACCAGTTTCACCAAGACCATCCCTTCAATCAGCTTCGTGTCTACTTAACATATGACCTGCTTCAAAAAATGAAGGCGTTAACAGATGATGAGATCGTCGCACCGCGTATGGCGACCCTCGAGGAATTAAAGCTCGTCCATACAGCCGATTATATTCAAGCTGTGCAGCGGGCTAGTCAAGGAAAGCTCTCTACAGCAGAGGGGGAGCGCTACGGTCTTGGCACGGAGGATACACCGATGTTTGCAGGTATGCATGAGGCAGCTTCTCTCCTTGTTGGCGGGACACTCACAGCCGTTGACCAAGTAATGATGGGACACTCGCAGCATGCACTGAATCTTGGCGGTGGACTTCATCACGGGTTTAAAGGGCGTGCATCTGGCTTCTGTATTTATAATGACAGCTCAGTGGCGATTCAATATATTCAAAAGACATATGGTGCAAGAATTTTATATATTGATACGGATGCCCATCATGGAGATGGTGTACAATTCAGCTTCTATGACGACCCTGAGGTATGTACGGTCTCGATTCATGAAACGGGACGCTATTTGTTCCCTGGAACTGGACAAGTACAGGAAAGAGGTCATGATAAAGGCTATGGCTACGCCTACAATATTCCGCTTGATGCATTTACAGAAGACGAATCGTTCCTTGAAGCATACCGAACAGCAGTGACGGAAATTGCTGCTTTTTTTAAACCAGATGTGATTTTGACGCAAAACGGCGCAGACGCACACTACTATGATCCGTTAACCCATTTATCTGCCACCATGAAAATATATGAGGAAATTCCTAGACTTGCCCATGAATTAGCGCATCAATATTGTGATGGCAAATGGATCGCTGTCGGCGGAGGAGGATATGATATTTGGCGTGTCGTGCCAAGGGCGTGGAGCCGAATTTGGCTTGAAATGAAAGGTATTACACCGCCTAATGAACTGCCTCAGGACTGGGTTCAGGCTTGGCATAAACAATCTCCTGTCACCCTGCCATCCACATGGAGAGACCCTGACGATTTATATCCACCGATCCCAAGAAAAGCAGAAATCACAGAAAAAAATGCTCAAACTGTAGAAAAAGCACTGATGCCCGTTAGAAGAGAAAAGAAAAATGCATAAGAAAAGCAGGCATTCACTGATGTGTAAGCCTGCTTTTTCGTTTTATTTTGTTGATTGTCTTTCTTCAATTCTGTGTGGAAGTTCCACAATTTGGTCATCTACTTGCTCTTTGTTCATCAGCTTTGTCAGCAGTCTCATTGCGACAGCACCAATATCATACGTCGGCTGAACAACAGTTGTCAGCTGAGGACGCACCATGAGAGAAAGTCTCGTGTTATCAAAGCCAATCACTTCTAAATCGTCAGGAATGGATACGCCTCTATCTTGTGCTCCATGAATGACACCTAGCGCCATTTCATCCGTAGCCGCAATAACAGCTGTCGGCTTGTCAGACTGCTCAAGCAAGTGAGCAAGTGATTCAATTCCAGAATCATACGAATAATCGCCTTCAGCGACGAGCGCATCGTCAAATGCGATGCCCGCTTCTTCGAGCGCACGCTTATAGCCTGCAAGCTTTCTCATAGAGTTAATCGGTTCTGACATTGGGCCAGATACGAAGGCAATTCGCTTATGTCCTTTTTCAACTAAAAGCTGAACTGAATCATAAATCGCTTGCTCGTAGTTGATGTTGACAGACGGTGTTTGAGCTTGCTCTTCAACAGATGCAGCAAGAACAATTGGCACAGGAGAGCGCTTAAATTCTTCAACAAGCACATCTGTGATATTTCCACCCATAAAGACAATCCCATCTACTTGTTTACCTAGCATTGTATTTAAAAGATGAAGCTCTTTATCGGTATTTTGATCTGAGTTGCTCAAAATGATGTTGTACTTATACATCGTGGCGATATCTTCAATTCCGCGAGCAAGCTCTGAATAGAAGATACTCGAAATATCAGGGATGATGACTCCCACCGTTGTTGTTTTTTTACTTGCAAGGCCTCGTGCCACCGCATTCGGGCGATAGCCAAGGCGATCAATCGCTTCAAGTACCTTTTTTCTTGTTGTTGGTTTTACATTCGGATTCCCATTCACTACGCGTGATACCGTTGCCATACTTACATTTGCTTCTCTTGCTACATCATATATTGTAACATTATTCACATAAATCACTCCTTCAAATACACTTCATATCTATAGCATTCACCAATTGGATAGAGACATGTCAGATACGAGGAAAATAATATCCTATTTGTCATTAAAACGATGAAAAGAGACACATAATTTTTCAATCTACATCAAAATGACATTCTTTTATGAAATTATACACGTTTTTTCACCATATGAAAACGTTCCCTTTCTTTTTATAACTAAATTAAACAAACTTTAATGAGCTTGTTACCTGTAAATTGAATCATATTTCATGAAAAATCGTCGAGAACGTCAGCTATGACAATGATCTTAGCAGATTCTATTGAATTTTAAAAATGAAAACATTGTGAACAAGCACTTTTAAAGCTTGCAATGTGCTCTTTTCCTTTCATTCCCAATATGCATCATGTTTTATCCATAGAAAAACCGCCGGGCAGTCATCCGGCGGCTTTCTATCTATGATTACGCGTGAATGTTAACAAGTGGTCTTAACGCATCTAACCATTTTTCGAATTGAGGAATGTCCATTTGCTGCGCTGAGTCAGATAGAGCAACAGATGGATCTGGATGCACTTCTGCCATGACACCGTCTGCTCCAATCGCAAGAGCTGCTTTCGCTGTTGGAAGGAGAAGATCTCTACGTCCAGTTGAGTGCGTCACATCAACAAAGACTGGTAAATGTGTTTCTTGTTTCAAGATTGGCACAGCAGAAATATCTAGTGTATTTCTTGTCGCTGTTTCATATGTGCGGATACCGCGCTCGCAAAGGATGATTTGGTCATTTCCTTGGGCGATGATGTATTCAGCTGCATTGATGAATTCTGAAATAGTCGCTGCAAGACCACGTTTTAAAAGAACTGGTTTCTTCACAGATCCGGCTGCTTTTAATAGCTCGAAGTTTTGCATGTTTCGTGCACCAATTTGGATGACATCGATATGCTCAATCGCTTCTTCAATATGAGCAGGATTGACGATTTCACTAATGACAGCAAGACCGTATTCATCCGCTACACGCTTTAGAATTTTAAGACCGTCTACACCAAGTCCTTGGAAATCGTATGGACTTGTGCGAGGTTTAAATGCACCTCCGCGAAGTAGTTTTAGTCCTTGCTGTTTCGCTGCTGCCGCCACTTCTGCAACTTGCTCGTAGCTTTCAACAGCACATGGTCCAACGATGAAGCGCTGTTTCCCATCACCGATCGCTTCTCCATTGATGTTCACGATTGTATTTTCCGATTTTTTCTTACGAGAAACAAGAAGTGCTTTGCTGTGGTCATCTTCTTGAAGCTCTAGGCCTGCTTTGAAAATCTCTTTGAAAATATGCTGAATTGTTGAGTTTTCGAATGGTCCATCATTTGCTTCAAGAATTTGGTTCAGCATTGTGCGCTCTCTGACAGGATCATAACGGTTGACACCTTGCGCTTCTTTCGCCTTTCCAATTTCTTTTACAATGCTTCCTCTTTCATTGATCAGTTTTAAGATTTGAAGATTTAGTTCATCTGCCTGCTGTCTCAATTGTTCTAGTTCATTGTTGCTCATTTTTGTCATCCTTTCCTCTGCCTGTTCTCGCTTTTTTTTCATTCTCTCATGATAGGGTTTATTATAAACAAAGATTTCGGAATTGTCACGAAAATTTTCTTTATTACCCAAACGCTTTTAAGCGATAAAGTATTATGTGTAAGATTATAGCATAGTTTTGATTGAAGTAAACCTTTTTTATAAAAAAAAACGTCAGCAGTTGCTGACGTTCAGATTGTTGACAAAGGGCTAAAATGATCTTTATTTTAGCCCTTTGTCTTCTTTTCAGCGTGATAGAAAACCTTTGCAGTCTAGGAAGGGCGAGCACAGGAGCGGAGCGAATTTGACATTCGTGAGCACCGGAGCACAGTCCTGACAAAGAATGCGAGGGTTTGTCTACACGCTGAAACGTCAGCAGTTGCTGACGTTTCTTTTACACATTATGTTCAAGCGCTTCTTTTGTAATGCTTGAGTGGGATGCATGCCATTTTACTTTTCCACCGCTAAAGATGAGTGCCTGGGGACTTTCGTGCTTTACCCCTGACTTTTCTGTCACATAGGATGAAAGCTCTCTTGTGTTTTGTATTTGCAAGAAATAAGTTGGCACGTCTTCATGTGCAGACGCAAATGCTTCAAACTCTTGAAAAGCCGCTTGACTGATCGGACATGTCAAACTGTGCTTAAAAAAGACAAAGGTCCCATCTTGATTCGTTAGTTGATCAAACTGTTCTTCTGTTTCAATGAGTTGTTTTGACATGATGTTCTCCTTCTTCACTCTGTGCAGTAAGAGTTAGCCTTTAGTCGATTGTTCTACTTTTTCTTTGACATCTTTAATGCCATCTTCAATTTCTGATTTCGCTTCTTGTGCTCGTACTTTGGCTTCATCCGCTACATCTGATGCTTCACTTGCTATGTCAGCTGCCGCATCTTCTGCTTCACTTTTCACATGATTAGCTTTTCCAGCTGCACGTTCTTTTATGTCTTTCACTTTGTCTAAAATTTGGTTTGACTGTTCTGCCACCATTTGAGACAATTCAGACGTTTTATCTTTCGCAATCGTCACATATTCAGTGCCTCTTTCTTTTGCATCTGTTGTGAGTCGATCTGTTTTTTCTTTTAAAACATTCGCTTGGGTGTTCAAATCATCGCGAAGCTCTTTCCCTGACTTCGGTGCTAAAAATAAAGCTGTTGTTGCACCCACAATTCCACCAATAAGTGTTCCGATCAAAAAGTCTTTGCTATTGATTCCGTCTTTGCTCATGATTATTCCTCCTATGCGAAAATGGTTTATTTTTGGTGTTTTCGTTGTTTCCATTTTTTATAAATTTCAAGTGCTGCGTTACTCCAGCTTACCACATCCGTGACTTTTTCTTGATTTCGTTCAACGGATGAAGAAACCGCACCAGCTGCCTGCTTTATGCTTGTATTAAATTGGTTGATCGAGCCGCCAATTCCCTGCACCGCATCCACAACTGTGTTGAGTTTTGCCGATTTGTCTTGAATATCTTCAGCAAGCTGATTCGTCTTATGTAGCAACTGTGCTGTCTCTGTGGTGATCCCTTGCATCTGACCTTCAAGACCTTCTAAAGTTGATGCGACATTCTTTAATGTCAGCTGTAAGGATTTTAATGTTTTGGACAAGTAGATGACAAGAATGAGGAAAGCAATTGCGATCAGTGCAACGCTTAGATATAGAATAATAATCATCTGATACCTCCTTTGCTGCGGGCATATTCAATTCATTACCCTCTCGTTGTATCATTCAAACATCGCATAGAATGACCGATTGAATAATAATTCTACACTTATTCGCTGATTCCTGTCCACAGCGAACGAAAAAAAGCGGAAGATGTTGACACAATTAGCCGCTTTGTCACATTTTATTCAAAATAAAAAAAGTGCCGATCAAAACGGCACTTTTCGTTTAAGTATTTATACAGCGACTTTTTCATAAGCACGCAAATATTTTTGAATGTCTCCTGCTCCCATAAAGACCAGAATCCCATCTTTGTGCGCTTTCAGCACAGATGTATCTTCTTCTGCAATCAATTGGGCCTGCGGGATTTTTTCTCGTAAGTCTTCGATACTCAGCTTCCCGATGTTTTCACGGGCTGAACCGAAAATATCACATAGGTATACATAGTCCGCTTTTTTCAAACTGTCAGCAAATTCACTTAAGAATTGCTGTGTACGTGTGAAGGTATGCGGCTGGAAGACAGCGACAATCTCACGGTCTGGATACTTTTGGCGTGCTGCTTCAATGGTGACTTCAATCTCCGTTGGGTGATGGGCATAGTCGTCAATTAAAACCTGCTCACCGACTACTTTTTCATTAAAGCGGCGTTTGACTCCACCAAATGTCGTTAGTGCCCCTTTGATGAGCTCTACATCAATGGCTTCATAGTGACATAATGCAATCACAGCTAATGAATTAAGGACATTGTGATTTCCGTAGGCAGGAATGTAGAAGGTATCATAAAACGTATTACGTACAAATACATCAAATGTAGTGCCTTCCGTGTTCTTCACAACATTGCGTGCTTGGAAATCATTTTCTTCATTGAAACCGTAGTATACAACAGGTACCTTCGCTTGAATTTTAGGCAGATGCTCGTCATCACCGCAAGCGATAATGGCCTTTTTCACTTGTAGCGCCATGTTTTGAAATGCATCAAACACGTCGTCAATATCCGAGAAGTAATCAGGATGATCAAAATCAATATTGGTCATGATCGCATAGTCTGGATGATAGCTGAGGAAGTGTCTGCGGTATTCGCATGCTTCAAATACAAAATACTCGCTGTTTTCTTTCCCCATACCAGATCCATCACCGATTAAGTATGAAGTTGGTTTCGCTGATTGCATCACATGGGCAAGCAGTCCTGTTGTTGACGTTTTACCATGAGCACCAGTAATCGCAACGTTTGTGAATGTATCCATGTATTCTCCAAGGAATTTATGGTAACGAATGACAGGAATCCCTTCAGAAAGGGCGCGTTCAATCTCAGGGTGTGTATCAGGAAATGCATTACCTGCAATGACGGTCATCCCTGGCTGAATATTATCTGGGTCAAATGGAAGAATTTTAATATTTCGTTCTTCTAATGCTTTTTGTGTAAAGATATGTTTTTCGATATCCGATCCTTGGACAGTATACCCAGTATCATGAAGAATTTGGGCCAGTGGACTCATACCTGTCCCTTTTATTCCAACAAAATGATAAACAGTCATAATTGTACCTCCAACAAACGTCTATCTGACTTACAGTATATGACGCTCATTTCAATTTGCAACTTGTGATTTTCGCCTCTAGCGGCTCACAGATCGCAGCTCCAAATAAAGATTTTTTTCCGATCTTCCTATTCTAATCAATATTAACTATGATTAGTATCCGACAACTTTCCTATTTCTAACACCTGCTTTCGCTCATTTTACATAAAAAAGCGTTCTGACAGGCATGCGAAAAGCGTCCAATTCCAAAATTGCACCTATGTGCTATCATACCATGTTTATGAAAAAAATGAAGTGGTTTGTTTAGATCAGCTGTTCTAAGTCACTCAGTGTCATGAGGACTTCCCTTGGCTTACTGCCTTTTGCACCAGAGATCATGCCCTCGCGTTCCATCATGTCGATCAATCTGGCTGCACGATTGTAGCCAATTCTAAATCTTCTCTGCAAACTTGATGTACTAGCGCTATTTTGCTCAATGGCAAAACGGCAGGCATCCATAAACAATTCGTCTTCATCTGTAATCGCAGAGCCTTGGAGCATTAATTCCTCCTGTTCGAAAAGGAACACCGGCTTACGCTGTTTTCTAACATGTGCCACCACTTGATCGATCTCGCGGTCTGATACAAAGTTCCCTTGCAGCCTCGTCGGCTTGCCGGAGCCATTTTCTAAGAAGAGCATGTCTCCTTTTCCGAGAAGCTTTTCTGCACCTGCCATGTCGATGATCGTTCTAGAATCTACCTGACTTGAGACAGAGAATGCAATTCTTGTTGGAATATTGGCTTTAATCAGACCTGTGATGACATCAACAGAAGGTCTTTGTGTGGCAATCAATAAGTGAATGCCGCACGCTCTTGCTTTTTGCGCGATTCGGCAAATGCTTTCTTCGACTTCATTTGGTGCGACCATCATTAAATCAGCAAGCTCATCGATCACCACGACAAGATAAGGTAGTTTTTCACCCATTTGTTTTTCTTTGACAAGCTCATTGAATCGTTTGATTTCTCTCACACCAGAGTGCGCAAACAGCTCGTAGCGTCTTTCCATTTCATCCACTACCCATTTCAGAGCAGCTGTCGCTGTCTTGGCATCGGTGATGACAGGACTCACGAGATGCGGAATATGATTATACGGCGCTAATTCGACCATTTTAGGGTCGATTAACAGCATTTTCACTTCATCTGGTGATGCTTTAAACATTAAGCTCACTAAAATGGTATTGATGCAGACACTTTTTCCTGAACCTGTTGCTCCAGCAATTAAGCCATGCGGCATTTTTTGCAAATCAACGACAACAGGTTGTCCTGAGATATCTAATCCGAGTGCTGCTGTTAAAGGAGATGGATTATCTCTAAATGCACTGCTTCTGATCATCTCTCGTAAGAAAACCATTTTGCTGTGAAGGTTCGGCACTTCGATCCCGATCGTGTTCTTTCCTGGTATCGGTGCTTCAATTCGAATATCCTTTGCGGACAAACTAAGTTTAATATCATCTGACAGGTTCGTGATTTTGTTCACTTTGACCCCTGGTTCTGGATGTACTTCAAACCTTGTCACAGAAGGACCTTGCGTGACATGAACCACACTTGCTCTGACATTGAAATTTTTCAGCGTGGCATTGAGTAGCTCTGCTCGCTCTTTCACCCATGTCCCGTCCTCTTCTTTTTGAGCTGGAGGTACGTCTAAAAGGGCGAGGCTTGGAAACACATATCCTTGGGCATCTGCTGCTTTCTTTTGTCCTTGCACGCGCTGATCACTTTTTAACATCATGACGTTAAAAGGAACCGTTGAGGTTTGTCCACTTGCACGTTGTGGCTGAGGAGATGCCTGTTTCGGTTTTTCTTCCATCACTTCATGCACTTGTTCTTGCTTTTCTTGCTGCTCTATGACAGGTTCTACTCGTTCAGTAGCGGTCTGTTCGTCTGCTACTTGTTCTATTGGCATTACTTGATCTTCTACTATTTCCGCTTCTTCTATCAATTGCTCTTCTTGCAGATCATGCTCGGCAACTGGCTCTGTTTCTTCTAATGCTGCCGCCGCTGGCTCTTCTTCTTGATGGTCTTCTAAGGAATCAGCTTCTATTTCCTCGACTGGTTCTGCTGAGATGACGTCTAGTACCTCTACTTCTTCTGCCGGCATGTCTACTTCCATTTCAATTGCGAAATGCGTGTCTTCCGCTGTTTCGAATGTCAACGGTTCTATTTCTATTTCCTGAGTATGATCTACAAGCTGTTCTACCGGCTCGTCCTGTATTTCTTCGTTTTCACTGGAAACATCCTGTACAGGCTCAGACTCTACCGGCGGCTTGTGATATACTTCGGCTTGCTGATGATGTAAGTCAGCTTCAATATGGTCTTGAGGCTCAGAAAAGGCTGGCTCTTTTTCCTCTGTTTGAATGAAAGGCTCGTCATTTAAACGCTCCATCGTCGATTGAACGTGATCGTGATAAGCGAGCTCCTCTTGCAAAGTAAGCGGGGTCACGTCTGTTTGCATGTCCACTCTTTCTTCTGCTGGCGCTGAAACTGTTTCTTCCATACGATTTTCTTTCCGTATTGATGGAATGTTCATTTGCTGTCTGACATTTCGTTCACGCTCTGCCTCTTCTGATAACAGGGTGACGCGCTGCGCTGTTTCTGCTGCTTTCATTTGAACAGAAGATGATTCTTCTTTCGACTCTGTTCGTTTCGGACGCATATCCTGATGATAGCCATAGATCGGTGATGGAATTTGCTCTGGTTTGAATGGCTTTTTATGAATGTCAGGCTGAACCGTTTGTTTTGACTCATAGGTCTTCTGCTTAGCCTTTGGCTGGCCTTGCTTTGGGCGTCTTCTTTCCTGCTTTACTCCGTCACGCTGAGGTTCATCTGGAACGAGCGGAAAGCGGAAGTTGCCTGTCGGATATTCATAATAGACTTTTGTATCTTCAATTTTTTTATATTCTTTATGCTGTTCAAAAACTGGCTGCTTTGGTGCAACTGGACCTTCCTCAGGTCTCACAGCTTTTTCTTCTTTCTTTTCTTCTCCTAAAAATACACTAAAAAATTTATCTAACCAACTCATCATTTATCACTCACTTTAACTCCCCTTACGTTTTCTTGGGCGATTTTTAGTATACCATTGCTTTTTCATGCAGAAAAGCGAGAAAAGTGCCGCTCTTTGCTATTTGTACTGTCTGTAGATGAAAAAAAGTCACTAAGTACGTACTTAGTGACTTTTGGTATAACACAATCTTCGCTCTGATGTGCCCGTTTATGGGAGGTTATGCTTGAAAGGGTTCGCCAGCTTGATGGCTTCCTTCTAGAACAAGAATCCCTTTTTCAGCAGGCGCGTCTGGAAGATCTAGTTCTTTTGCTGAACAAATCATTCCGCTTGATGGAACACCTCTTAGCTCAGCATCTTTGATGATTAAACCGCTTGGCATCACCGCCCCAACCTTCGCAACCACGACATATTGCCCTTGATCAACGTTCGGTGCACCGCACACGATTTGTAATGTTTCATCGCCAACATCCACTTGGCAAATGTTTAATTTATCTGCATTCGGATGCTTTTCTTTTTCCTTTACATAACCGACAACAAATTTTGGTGATAGATCGACAGTCAACGTTTCACTGACACCGTTGCGGTTTAAAATTTCGTTCATATCTTGAACAAGTGTTTCAGAAAGCGGTACAGATCCGTTTTCTTCAATTTTCATGTAAGTGGATGCGTTGAAGATATTAAAGCCTGTTGTTTCTTTTGTTTCTTGATTGAAGATTCTTACGACATCTCCAAACGTCTCATGACCTACTTCTTCTCTCGTCACATCTTTCAATGAGATAAGGAGTGTGTCGCCTACACCTTCTGCATTATAAAAAACGTTCATTCTTCAAAATCCCCTTCTACTGCTGTTTTGGTCTGCTTTTAGCAAGAATAAAGATCGGTTCAAGCTTGCCTTCATCATATAAAAATGACAATGCGGTAATCGGAACCGTGCCGCTGGCGAAGAAGCTCATCGACATCTGTCCTAAAATATCATAGCCTGATTCATTGCGAACATCTGCAATGATGAATACATCTTGATGGGGGACAGAGATGGCCATCTGTCCTTCTATTTTTTGCGCGTATTCTTGTAAAATCGATTCATTTAAAAGTCTGCTGGCATCATATCCGTCATTTGCACGGAAGAAATAAAACCGGTTGCCTGCCACTTCATCCATTTTCACTACAGTTTCAAGTGAGCGGACATTGAAGCTTGCAGTTTCCCTGATTCGTTCTTTTGTCCAGTTTTCCTTTTGAAGCATCTTTTCATCAATTAATCTGTAGGTGCTTCCAAGGTCAAGTGCATAGTAGATTCTCGTTTCAGCTGTATGCTCATCAAAAACAAGCGGAATCTCGTCACTTGATGTCTCAGGAAAGGAAGTGGATCGAATGACCGGATAAATTTGCTTTTCTTTTCCTGAGATGTGCTGCGCTTCGCCTTTCATAGCACTTAGCGCCTCTTTCACATAATAAACGATCTCATCCAATGTTTCATCAGGCTTTACTTCCCACTTTGCAATGATTGGCGGGAGCTCTAGTGTGATCCCTTTGCCTGTTTGTTTATCTTCAATACGAAGCGTATCTTTTTCTCGGTCAAACTGGTGTGACCAGCTGTCATTTGTCAGACGGCTTTTGAGTTCGTTCGCAAGCTGTCTTGATGTCATTTTTGCCATGATTTAGACTCTCCTTTCATTATTTAGAAAGAGAATCTGTTAAAAATGCTTCAATCTCTTCCTTCGTTTTACGATCCTTGCTGACAAAGCGGTTAATCTCTTGCCCATTTTTAAATACTAAAAAGCTTGGAATGCCGTAAATTTCCCACTCTGCGCAAGTGTCAATAAATTGATCTCTATCCACATAGAAGTACTCAAATTCTGGGTAGTTTGCTTCAAGCTCTGGCAAGAATGGTTCGATAAAGGTGCAGTCCGGGCACCAGTCCGCTGAAAATAGCAATACTGTTAAGTCTTCTTGAATTACTTTTTGTAATTCTTCGTTAGATTCAATTTTTTTCATGTTTCATTCCTCCAGTTTGTATGGTTAAATCTCCGAATTGTATATAGCCTTTCTTTCTCATCCATTCTGATACTACCAAACTAATCACTGCCGGGCCAACGATATGCAAAAGAGCAATCGCCAGAAAAACGGATGGATGAAATCCCATAACAGTCAGTGTCATGAGCTGTCCAACAAGGCCACTCGTTCCCATTCCTGCCCCTGCCGCATTATTGACCATCCCAAAGCCAATAATACCAATTGGCGCGAGAATGAGGCCCGCTATCGTCGGCGGAATAAGGATAAGGGGATTTTTCACAATGTTCGGCAGCTGCAATTTTGACGTGCCAATACCGACAGCGGCAAGTCCGCCAAAACGATTTTCTCTAAAGCCCGCAGCAGCAAAGCCGACCATTTGAGCGCAGCAGCCAATCGTTGCAGCACCAGCAGCAAGACCGCTTAAGTCAAGCATGAGCGCAAGCGCAGCACTTGAAATCGGTGAGCTGAGAGCAAGTCCAACAATGGTTGCTACTAGCATGCCCATGATGAGCGGACTTTGGTCAGTCCCCCACATAATGAGCCTGCCAAGCCCTGTCATCATGGCTTCAATCCCAGGACCGATCAAAGCGGCGGTGGAAAAACCAGTGATGATAGTAACAAGCGGTGTCAAAATGATATCAATTTTTGTCTCACCACTGACCAGCTTACCGATTTCCACACCAATTAATGCTGCGACAAAGCTTCCAGCAGGTCCACCAAGCTCTGCTCCTGCAGCGCCTGAGACAACACTTGCAAAAATGATCAATGGAGATGCCTGTAACCGGTATGCAACGGCTACGCCAATCGCTGGTCCCATGAGCCCCATTGCGAGTGTTCCCATTTTGATGATGAGCGGAAGTGATAACAGACCGCCTGCTGTTTTTAAAATCAGACCTACTACTAATGTAGCAAATAGACCTAAAGCCATAAAAGAGAGTGCTTCAATGAAATACACTTTTGGCGAAAGGGAGATCCCCTTTCTTTTCAAATAAGTCATCAACGTCGTCTTCCTGCTTTCTCATAGGGAAGACGAAGAGGCCTGTCCTTCCCATTATATGTAGTATTCTTACGATGAAAAATAGTTTCTACCATGAATATCATAATCATATTTTTTTTGCTTTATCAAGCACTTCTTGTGTAACATGAAAAGAAACAGGGCAAACCTTTACTAAGTTTGTACAAAAGGAGGAGATCGTTATGCAATTAACCGTCTATTTAGCAGGAGAAATTCATAGCCAGTGGCGCGATGAAATCAAGGAGAAAAGCCAATCGTTGAAACTGCCAGTGACATTTGTTGGTCCAATGGAGAATCATGACCGCTCCGATCACATTGGTGAGGACATTTTAGGTGAGCAGCCGAATGCCATATTCAAAGATGATGCCGCTTCTGATTTGAACAATTTTCGTACTGAGATCCTAATAAACAAGGCAGACGTCGTCATTGCCCGCTTTGGTGAGAAATATAAACAGTGGAACACGGCGATGGATGCATCTGCTGCCATCGCTAAAGGGAAACCTCTCATTTTGATCCGCCCAAAAGAACTGCACCATCCGTTAAAGGAACTATCAAACAAAGCGAATATCACTGTGGAAACCGTGAACCAAGCGATCAAAGCGTTATCTTACGTGTTTGAACAGCAATAAAAAAAGGCTGCTCTCTTGAAAGAGGCAGCCTTTTGATTACTTTACACCTGTTGATAAATAGAATCCACTGTACTTTGATCACAGTTTTTCACAAGACGGACGATTAATTCTTTTGCCGCTGCATAGTCATCCACATGCAATACTGAATGACTTGTGTGAATGTAGCGAGCACACACTCCAATGACAGCAGAAGGCACGCCTTGGTTTGAAATATGCACACGTCCAGCGTCCGTACCACCTGGTGATACGAAGTATTGGTATGGAATACTGTTTGACTCAGCTGTATCGAGCACAAAATCTCTCATGCCGCGGTGCGTAATCATGGTTCGATCAAAAATACGCAGAAGTGCACCTTTTCCTAGCTGGCCGAATTGGGTTTTGTCACCTGTCACATCGTTTGCAGGGCTTGCATCTAAAGCAAAGAACAGATCTGGCTGAATCATATTCGCAGCTACTTCTGCCCCTCTAAGACCTACTTCTTCCTGAACCGTTGCACCAGAATACAAATGACATGAAAGTGGTTCGTCTTTTATTTCTTTTAATAATTCAATCGCAAGTCCGCAGCCATAGCGGTTATCCCAAGCCTTCGCTAAAATCTTCTTAGGATTCGCCATAGGAGTAAAGACTGTTGCAGGCACGATTTGCTGTCCTGGACGAATGCCAAGTTCTTTTGCCTCTTCTTCACTGTCTGCCCCAATATCAATGAGCATGTCTGATGGTTTCACAGGTTTGCTTTTTTGTTCTGGTGTTAGAAGATGAGGTGGTGTACTAGAGACGACACCAGGAATTGGCCCGTGATCGGTATGAACATCGACACGCTGCGCCAGCATGACTTGACTCCACCAGCCGCCGAGTGTTTGGAAGCGGATCATCCCGTTTTTCGTAATGGATGAAACCATGAATCCCACTTCATCCATATGACCAGCCACCATGATTTTAGGTGCGTTCTCTGGCCCCTTGCGTACCCCAAACACACCGCCAAGACGATCCTGAATGAGTTCGTCAGAATATTTCTCAAGTTCCTTTTTCATAAAAGCACGCACATGGTGCTCATTACCTGGGGTACCTTGTAATTCTGTTAAATTTCGGAAAAGCGACAATGTTTCTTCATTCATTCTACGATTTACCTCGTTTCTATGTAATGACCATATATATTCCTATAAAAATAACACTCACTTTATACTATAAGAATTCTTTCGGTTTTCCAAGTATCTCTCCAGAAATTTTGAATATGCTTTCAACTATTCGGATTCCTTAACATCAATGGACAAGTTTTGTATAATGGAAAAAACAGCAATACGGAGGTGCAGCACGTTGAAGTTAAAACATGTTCTGATTGGTGCGAGTATTGGCGTAGCCGCTGCAATTGTTGCAAAGAAAGTATTTTTCCCTACGTATATCTCGTCTGAAAAAGCATTAAAAATTGTGAAATCCGCTTTTAAACAGCGCGGCCCGATTGATGGCTCTTGGATTTATACTGTACCAGAACCGTATACCGTAAATGGTGAAACGATTGATGTGTACAAATCTGGCATTACTCGCTCAGCCTTTGGCGAGCTTGAACAGTACGAAGTCATGATTGATGCCAAAACAGGCATGATTGTGGATGTCATTGATTCTGTGGCTTGATAAAGAAAGCTTCGCAAAGTTGTGTCCTTGCGAAGCTTCTTTTTTATATGGCTTTGATTTTTTTGTACACAGGATGCCACATAGCGTCCTGTACAGCCTGAATAAGGTCCTCAGGCGTTTCCTCTGCAATTCCTTCATCGATCGCTGCTTGCGCCACACGAACAGCTACTGTTGCTGAAACGGTTCGAAGCTGATCGACACTTGGCAGCATCGCTGCACCCGGCTTTCCGACATTAACCATGCTGGCAATCGCTTCAGCACTCGCAACAAACATGCTGTCTGTCATGAGGCGTGCTTTAGACACAATCGTTCCAAGGCCAAGCCCTGGGAACACAAGAGCATTATTTGCTTGCCCAATTTCATATGTGATGCCGCCATATTCGACAGGATCAAATGGGCTTCCTGTTGTCACGAGGGCGCGTCCTTCTGTCCACTCAATGAGATCTTCAGGCTTTGCTTCTGAAAGAGGTGTCGGGTTCGACATCGGTAAAATGGCTGGGCGCTCCACGTGTGACGCCATTTCTTTCACAATTTCCTCTGTAAATGCTCCTCCTACTGTCGAGGTGCCAATTAAGATGGTTGGTTTAGCCTGTTTGACGACCTCTAATAAATCAATGGAATGCTTAGGACCATTACGGGCATAATCCTTTACTTCGTCAGAACGTCTTGCATATGGCTTTTGAAATGGCTGAATGTCAGGCGAATCATCTGTAAGTAAACCTGTTTTATCAATACACCAGAAATGATCATATGATTCCTCTTCTTTGACTCCGTCTCTGACAATCGCATCACGGATCTGCTCCGCTATGCCAATCCCTGCCGTACCCGCTCCGAAAATGACGATTCGGTGATCTTTCAGCGGAACCTTCGAAGCTTTTGCACATGCCATAACCGCAGCAAGTGAAACAGCTCCAGTCCCTTGAATGTCATCATTAAATGTACAAATCCGTTCCTTATATTTTTCCAATATGGCTCGTGCATTTTTTGTCCCAAAGTCTTCCCAGTGAAGGAGGGCATTTGGAAAGGTTGCGCGGGCAAGCTCTACATATTGATCGATAAACTGATCATAACGCTCGCCTCGAACGCGAGAATGCTGATTTCCAACATAAAGCGGATCATTCAAGAGACTTTCTTGGTTCGTCCCCGCATCAAGTACTACGGCCAGCACGCGGCTAGGATCAATGCCTGCTGCGGCTGTATAAACAGCAAGTTTCCCGACTGAAATGGCAATACCGCCAACACCCCAGTCTCCAATACCTAAAATACCTTCTGCATCTGTCGCAACGATTAAGTCAATGGATTCATCCACACCGTAAGAGGCAAAGATCTCTTCCATGCCTTCCAAGTCATCAATTGATAAATAAAGCCCCCTTGGCTTTCGATACTCGTGGCTATAACGCTGAATGGCTGTTCCAACCGTCGGTGTATAGACAATCGGCAGCATCTCTGCCAAGTGCTCATTTAGTAATTTGTAAAAAAGCACTTCGTTTCTGTCATGAAGTGATGTTAAATACACATTTTTCCCCAGTTCATCTGGCTGTGCCTTGAACTGCTCATATGCACGCTTTGCCTGATCCTCTAATGTTAAAACCTTAGGTGGTAGAAAGCCCTTTAAACCAAGCTCTTCCCGCTCTTCCTTCGTAAATGCAACCCCTTTGTTTAAATAAGGGACGGACATGACTTCCATCCCTCTTAATGGTGTTTCAATGACATCACCATGTACACGATAAAATTGGTTCACCTGCACTCTTCCTTTCACAAGTTCATTTTGTCGTTATTTTGTGTGAAAGGCGAAAAAACATGCAGATGATCTTTTATCTTCCTGTTTCTCTTTTGACTTCATGTGTGATTTGCCCATCTTCATCCCACTTAACAGCGCGGTAAATCGCATCATGATAAAACAAGTACCACGCATTTTTTTCTTCTGCAAATGCCTGCCATTTTTGCTTAGCTGGAATTGAGGTCATTGGGTAATCATCATATGCCAAGACCCATAATGGATTTTTATGAGCGTGCGTTGGCATAATGTCAGCTAAATGAATCGCTGTTTCACCCTGACTTGTGAGCGTTAAGATGCTATGGCCATTGCTATGACCGCCTGTATGATGCAGCTCAATGCCTTCTATTACTTCGATGCTTTCTTCAAATGGCACCACTTGATCTGCTATAGGCTCCCAGTTTTCTTTCCAATATGTATTTCTTGAGCGGATGTTAGGCGCCCTCATTTCATCCCATTCGATTTTGGATGTGATGATTTTTGCTTGCGGAAAAACAGACACGAGCTTTTCTCCTTCGAGTTTTGTTAATCCGCTTGCATGATCAAAGTGAAGATGCGTCATTAAGACGTAATCAATATCTGCTGTTTGCAGGCCGAGTGCCGCGAGTGACTTTTCCAATTTTGTCTCTTCTGTTACGCCGTAATTGCGTTTTTGTTTATCCGTCAGCTTCCCTGATCCGATGCCAGAATCCACTAAAAAATGGAGACCATTCCACCGTATGAGGATTGGGTCACACCGCAGTTCAATTTGATTGCGATCGTTCACCGGGTATTTTTTTGACCATAACGGCTTTGGCACCACACCAAACATCGCACCGCCGTCCATGTGTGTATCTCCCCCGTTTAACCAGAACAGTTCCATGTCACCTATGTTCATTGTCTCCATTGCTGTCATCCCTCCTTTTTCTATCGTAGCAAATACAGCTGAAAATCGCATGCATCAATCTTTTCATGAAAAAAGCTGACTGCAATTCTTTTTGCAGCCAGCTTGATGTCACTTGTTATTCTGAAAATTTCACTTCTGATCGATAGATAGGTTGTCCCATAGACGAGAATTTCTCTTCGTATTCCGTCATCACATTTCCTTCTAGTCCGTCCTTATGTAAATCTAAGCTTACATACGTTAAAAGAAGGCCATATGCAGAAAAGCTCTTTAAGGAATATTCAAATAACCCGCGGTTATCTGTTTTGAAATGCAATTCACCGCCTGGACGGAGAATATGTTCATATCGCTCTAAAAAGGCCTTAAACGTCAATCTGCGCTTTTCATGTCTTGCTTTTGGCCACGGATCAGAGAAATTCAAATACACTCGGTCAATCTCATTTTCCGCAAACACATCTGTCAGCGTTTCCGCATTAATGTTCAAGAGCTTTACATTTTCAACATCTGTCTCTTTGATTTTATCTACTGCTGTCACAATGACACTTTTAAATAATTCAATGCCAATATAGTTGGTATCAGGATGAAGCTTGCCCATTTCAGCGATAAAGCTCCCTTTTCCTGTGCCAACTTCAATATGGATTGGATGATCATTTCCAAACAGCTCATGCCATTTCCCTTTATATTGCTCTGGGTTAGCTAAGGCAATATGAGCATTTTCAGCTAAGTAATTATCAGCCCATGGTTTATGTCGCATTCTCAATTTGATACACCTCTATTTTCTTTACATTTTATCAAGATACCATGAAACATAAAGACCCGCAAGACAGCATCTTTATGCGCATATGAAAAAGACCAGCCCTTCGCTTGAGCTGGTCTGCCGCATGTATAAATTGGGTGCTGAATGCACAGTTTAACCACATAAATGACACGCAGAAAAGGAGCATACGTATGGGATTAAACCGTCAACATCAGCTTCAATTAATCAAAGATATTTTAACCGATCACCAGTTGGATTGCTGCGGGACTGTTGCAGAATATGAACAGGTGGGACGCGTGATTCAATTCATGCTGGCAAAAGAAGACCTTGATGCCGACATTCGTCAATTATTAACTGATATTTATGATTACAGCCAAAAGGGCACTTCTGTCAGTTCAATCGATGCACATATTGAGGCGCATCAATCGCATTTGTCAGAGTGGGTCGAGAATATTCCTCTGTCTTAATGAATATTTAACCGCTGTAAGAGTGCGCACAGCTCCGCTTGCACTTCTTGCTGCGCTTTTTCATTCCCTTTTCTTTTATGCCACACGACAAACGATACGGTTTCAGCGAGGACGTACCAAGCCATGCGTTTTCGCAAATTGTCTGTCAGCGGGGCACCGTACATTGAGAGCCAGCTTTCCCAGTTCTCTTCTTCAACATAATGGTATAAAAGTGGTCCAAGATCAATGGCTGGGTCAGCAATCATCGCCCCATCCCAATCGATCAAGTAAAGCTGGTTTTCATCTGTCAGCAGCCAATTATTATGATTCAGGTCACAATGACACACGACCTTGTCTTCAAATTGAACTGCCTCCACATGCTTCTCTAAGTACTGGATAGCACGTGTGACGTCGCGCGAATCAATTTGCTCTTTAAATATGGACTGTTTTAAATGCTTCAGAATGGATGCTGGGTCTAGAGAGTGCTTCTCTAATCGCTTCAGCATATCAAGCAATTCTTTCGATGTATGAATTTTTCTTAGCTGCTCTGCGACAGGACGGTCATTCATGTCCTTTGGCTTCAGCTCTCTGCCGCTCAGCCAGTGCTGCGCAGTGATGACATCCCCATTTTCCATCCGTTTTGTCCAGACAAGCTTCGGCACAATGCCTTCAGCTGACAAAACCGCAAGAAACGGTGACGTATTGCGTTTTAAAAATAGCTTTTGGTCATTGTGTGTTGCGAAGTACGCATCTCCCGTAGCGCCTCCAGCAGGAGAGATGTGCCATTCGCTACCTAATATTTGTCCCAACCAGTTCATATCAATTTTCAACCCATCATTTCTTAAAATATTTTAAATCGTGCTTTTTTAGTCGACAAAATTCAGCCGATTGAAGGTCAATAGGCTGTTTCTTTTTTTATTTATATGATCATAAAAACAAAAAGGACAGCTATTGAGAATGAGATGCTAAACAATAGCCGTCCTATAGATTTTATCGTTACCTTCTTATACTCGTCAAGCAAAACTAGAAAATCAGGACAAGAACCTTATGAAAAGAAAGGCTTTTTTCATGGTTCTTTGACTAAGACATTCACGATAAGTGATTTAAGCACGTAATTTTAAGGAGTACTCACTCGCCTTCACAAAAACAGGCGTTGCGCCGATCACTTCTCCATCTGCATGAAATAAGATTTTTCCATCTGCCTCCAAGTACGCTTCTTCGTGCTGAAACAGGGTGACGCCCTTCATTCCAAGGTGCTTGCGAAACACCATCGCACTTAGAAACAAGAGCACTTTAAATGGATTCAAATCTGTGACAACGAGTGTTTGAAAGCCTGGCTGCCTTGCGCTTACTTCTGGCGCTGCTTCCAGCCCACCTCCGTAATAGGGGTGATTACAAACAATCACAAACCACACTTGGCGAAAGACCTTCTTCTCGTTTTCAATAAACAGTGCAAGGTCGAACGGCTTAAAGGACCATAAAGAATGGAGAAATGACAGCGGGTAGATGATAAACCCAAGCCCCAGTCGTTTCAGCCACTTTTTTCCTCTGAAATGCACTGTTTTCCTTAGCACATGCGCATCAAACCCCGCACCGATATGATTGAGAAAGAGAACGGATTGTGCGCTTTCTGCGTGATCTTGAAAGGAGCCGAGTGAAAATGTTTTGGTGAGCATTCTTTTTTGCTTTCTCACTTCTTTTAGGACATCTTGACGATGGATGCCAAGGCCCTTCGCCGCATCATTCCAATGACCGGCGGGGACAAAGCTTAGCTGCACATGATCCATTTCCTTTAAGCCATTTAGGACTTCATGAATGGTTCCGTCACCGCCAATGACAATCAGGCGCTTTAGCCTGTCATCTTGCATGGCGCTAATTTGTCTTGCCAATACTTCTGCATGACCTTCATGCTGGGTGAGAAACGATCGATATGAGATCTCCACCCTTTGTAGTTCTTTCTCTATGCTCCTCCATGTACGAAGTCCTTTTCCATGTCCTGCTGCTGGATTAACGATAAAGTACCATTCATTCATATATTAGCTCCACTCAGGTCTCTTTTTTCGTGACCTTCCATTATGCCTTTAATCGAGCCATTCCTGCCTTCTTTTGCTGTCTGATTCACCATAAGCAAGCAATGCTTTTGTCGCCTTAAATTGCTGATGCTTTGTCGGCGCAGTATTTTTCCGCTGCTTTTCAAACCAATCTTCCGCCTTCTTCTTATCGACAACCTCCATCCCGTATGGAACTTCCGGTAAGTCAATATACGAGGTACGGCTGATCAGGATTTTTTTCACAGGAAGATGGACACCGCTTTGCTGTAAGATCTTTGACACGACGGTGCCAGAGCGTAGAAGGCTTGCGCAAGGATTCAAAACGGACTGAACCGCTTTCC
Source organism: Bacillus sp. FSL W8-0920 (assembly GCF_038593215.1). NCBI lineage: Bacteria > Bacillati > Bacillota > Bacilli > Caryophanales > Bacillaceae > Bacillus > Bacillus sp. FSL W8-0920. Next base: position 2,708,243 of record NZ_CP151974.1, read on the forward strand.
CATTCGCCCGCTTTTCCCAAAAACGTTCCTTCGTTCCGATATATACGCTGTCAGGCTCTGCCTCTAAGAAGGATAAACAAATCACTTCCAGCGGCGTAATGAGGACTGGACATAATTCCATCTCTGCTTTTTGAATGAGCAGCACCGGTTTGTACATCACAAAATATGAATCCGGAAGCTGCCTAGCAAGCATGCGCAGCTTTTCGTCATACCGAATGTGATGGGAAACGGTCGAAATGTTGGAAATCGTCGAGCTCGCCCATTTTAATTGAACATCATATAGATGATCCTTAAAAAAATGAATGAGCTTCGTTTCATCTGTAGGAACGTTTGTAAAGACACCTTGCTCTATATCTGTCGGCTCGTTAAAAAGACTCAGGTCCCGTTCCTTCTTCATATCGGCTTCTTTTTGCTTTCTCTTTAAGGAGAATTTCTTTCTCTTTTCCTCCTCTTGTTCAGGCGCTTGTTCAGAGATTTGGTCAAATGAATGCTGCGTCTTCTCTTTTGAAGCTTTTTTTAACTCGTCCCACCTTTGCTTTTTCAATCGAATGAATTGATTGATGTAGTGATGCGGGTCTTGTTCATATCGTGATATATAATCTTGAATTTTGATAATTTGCGCCATCTGCTGCTCACCCCAACTTTTAGAATCATTTATGTAGTGCAAATTGTTTGATTGCGTGATAACGCGGGGTTTCTCTCGGGCGTATTTCATATAGAGTCATACAAGAAACCTCTATCACGTATGGCTCTTTGCGTAAAGGCGCTTGTTCTGCAAAAGAGTGGTCCGCGTTCCATTTGCGCGCAATCGTCATATGCGGATGAAACGGTCTCTTTTCAACAGGATGTCCTGCTGACAATACGGCTTCTTTCACCTTTTCTCTTAATTGCATGAGTGGTTCACTTTCATCAGGTTTTGCAAAAAAGACTCTCGGGCGTTCCTTCGTGCCAAACTGTCCGACCTCATTCAGCTCTAGTGAAAATGCAGTGGCTTCCTTTGAGAGGATCTCAAGCAGCTCGATGATCTTCTTTAAGCGCTCATCTGGAATGGCACCTAAAAAGATCAAGGTCACATGATAATCATGTGGTGCTGTCCACTTTTGAAAAGACAGTCCGCTTCTTTGATCAATGTCTTTTTTGATTTGATGCGCAAGTTGTTCAGGGATGTGAACCCCAATAAAATAATGACGGTTTTCTGACACAATATCACCTGTCCTTTTATAACAAACTTTACGAATCCCCATTGATGATAGTATAACTAAAGAAATGCGGAATGAGAAGAAAGGGTGTCACATGATGAAGGTTGCACAAAATATAGCGGAGCTGATTGGCGATACACCACTTGTTCAATTACAGCGGCTTCAGCCAGACAATGCGGCAGCTGTTTATTTAAAGCTGGAATCGTTTAATCCTAGCGGCAGTGTGAAGGACCGCGCTGCTTACAATATGATCGTCGAGGCTGAAAGGCAAGGGAAGCTTACAAAAGGAGCGACCATTATTGAACCGACGAGTGGGAATACAGGGATTGGTTTAGCTATGAATGCAGCAGCTAGAGGGTATCAAGCCATCCTTGTGATGCCTGATACGATGACAAAGGAACGAATCAATATTTTGAAGGCTTACGGGGCGCAGGTCGTTTTAACCCCAGGGGAAGAAAAAATGCCAGGCTGTATTCGCAAGGCAGAGGAGCTGGCAGCTCAAATTCCTCATAGCTTTATCCCAATGCAATTTGATAATAGAGCGAATCCAGATGCACATAGAGGCACAACGGCTGTTGAAATCATAGAAGCTGTCAAGCAACTTGGAAAGCCCCTTGGAGCCTTTGTCGCAACAGCAGGAACTGGCGGAACCATTACAGGAACTGGTGAGGAATTAAAGAAAGCATTCCCTCATTTGACCATACGTGTGGCAGAGCCGAAGGGATCTCCAGTCTTATCTGGCGGGACACCTGGCAAACATAAACTTGTTGGCACAAGCCCAGGATTTATTCCCAAAATTTTAAACGAGCATGTCTATGATGAAATCGTGCAAGTAAGCGATGAAGATGCGTACAATATCACACGTCAGCTTGCCCGTATTGAAGGAATTTTAGTTGGTCCATCCTCTGGTGCAGCCTGCTATGCTGCGATTGAAACAGCCAAGCAATTGCCGGCAGATCAAATGGTGATCTGTATGACAGCAGATACAGGCGAACGATACTTATCAAGTGATGTTTTTCAAGATTAAAAAAGGAACAGGGTCATGAATCCCTGTTCCTTTCAGATTGTTGACAAAGGGCTAAAATGATCTTGATTTTAGCCCTTTGTCTTCTTTTCAGCGTGATAGAAAACCTTTGCAGCCCTAGGAAGGGCGAGCACCGGAACGGAGCGAATTTGACATTCGTGAGTACCGGCGCGCAGGACTGACACCGAATGCGAGGGTTTGTCTACATGCTGTTTCAAGGCTAGGACGATTTGTCGGACTTCACCTCAGCCTGCTCCCCTGTGATGAGTAAAGCCTGCTCATCAGTAAGCGGGCATAAATCGAGCGTCTGCTCATACTGCTCCATGATTTGCTGCGCAGCCTCGCCTAAATAGGTATTGTACATATGCGGTACCGGACAGTAGCTTATCTCATTGAATCCTTGATAAGATGAAAGCTCTGGTGCCTTCTGCCGATCATCCATCACGGAGATATATTCAATGCTTGGCGCCATGATGATACTCCCTGCGGATTCGCCAATGTACAGCTTGCCTTTATTGATTTCTTCTTTTAGCACGTCATCGAGACCATGCTTTCTCAATTCCTGCAGCAAATAGAAGGTGTTGCCTCCTGATACGTACACCACATCATTTTGTTTTATCATCTTTATGATTTCTTCGGTAGACTGCTCAGCTATTTGAACGATTTCTAGCTGCATACCGAGTTGATGAAAGGCTTCTTTCGCTGCCTCCACATAGTGCGTGACTTCTTCCACAGCACTAGCTGTTGGGAAAAATGTCACGCGTTTTCCTTTTAATGATTCACCCGTAAAGTCAGATAAGAGAGAATAGCTGTCTTTGAATGAAGAGCATAAGAACATTTTTTTCACTGTGAATCCCTCTTCTCTTTTTCTATTTTGCCAATTCATACATGGCTTGTGCGTATAGAGCGGTTGCTCTTAGTAGATCATCGATTTCGATATATTCATCCTTCTGGTGTGCGCAATCTGGTCTGCCAGGGAAGAGAGGACCAAAGGCAACGCCTGCTTCTAAAGATCTCGCATACGTTCCTCCACCAATGGCAATCAGGTGAGCTGGATCTCCCGTTTGTTCCTCATATACCCGCTGCAATGTTTTGACAAGCGGGTGATCTTTTGAGACGTGATGCGGGGGGCTGTCATCAAATTTTAGAAGGGTAGCCCCTTTGATGCCTTCGATCCCTTTTTTAACGTCCTTGCCGTCTGCTGTCACTGGATAGCGGACATTTAATCCTAGCTTCGCTTCCCCGCTTTGTGTATAGCGGATCGTGCCAACATTCAAGGTCAAATCTCCGCTAATGTCATCTTTGCAAGCAATCCCCAGCTTTTTCCCTCGTGTATCCTGATCAAATAAAGCGTTGATTTGGGAGGTAAAAGCAAGCCCGTCTTCATCTAATTCTTGTCCACATAGGAAATTGGCCATATGAATGCCCGCATTGATGCCATGCGCCGGCTCCATAGCATGAACTGATTCACCTTTTAATGTGAAATGCAGTCCATCCGCTACATTCTTTACCTCACCTGATAATTGATTGTCAGCAAGATAAGCTTCAAAAGCTGTTTTTAATGATTCAGCATCGTGTTCTTGTGCCGCTGTCACAGTGGCAGTTGCCTCATCCGGCACCATATTCAGCCGCATACCCGATGTGAATTGCTTGAGCGTATAGCGCTGATGTTGTTCTGTATGTTGATATGTAAATGACACAATGGCATCAATGATCCCTTTTTCAGCATGAATAATCGGAAAATCAGCATCTGGTGCAAATCCAATTTGCGGCATCGCCTCGTGCTTGAAATAATGGTCCACACAGCGCCAATCACTTTCTTCATCTGTTCCAATGATCATTCGAATCTTTTTTGACAGCTTCATCCCTGTATCTTTTAACATCTTCAGTGCGTAGAAAGCCGCCATGGTTGGCCCTTTATCATCAATTGCGCCTCGTGCAAATATTTTATTTTCTCTTATGTCCGCTGAAAATGGCGGGGTTGTCCAGCCGTCACCAGCAGGCACAACGTCCACATGGCATAGCACACCTACAATGTCTTCGCCTTCTCCATATTCAATATGACCAGCATAGCCATCCACATTCTTGACTGTGAATCCTTCGTCTTCCCCTTTTTTCAGCATATACTGAAGGGCCTGATCGACTTTTTCACCAAATGGCTTTCCTTCTTTTCCACCTTCTTCATCAAGGACACTTTCAATTTGTAAAAAAGATTGTGTGTCCTCAATCAAATCGTCTTTTTTTCGTATGACTTCAGCTTCCCAATTCATTTTTCCATTCCTCCTTGAAAAAAGGTTGCAATCCACCCTTAAAACGAATATTATATTAATTGTTTTGTAATAATGTTCGTAAATGGAGGATTTTATGTTTCAGTTAAAAGAAAACCAAACCAACATAAAGAGAGAATTAATCGCTGGTATGACGACATTCTTTACTATGGTATATATTGTTGCCGTTAACCCAGGAATTCTTTCAAAAGCAGGCATTCCTTTTGACCAAGTCTTTACTGCAACAATTATCGCTGCTGTCGTCGGTACACTCTGGATGGCACTATTTGCAAACTATCCGATTGCGATTGCACCAGGCATGGGGCTGAATGTCTATTTCACCTTTACAGTTGTCGGTGGTGGCGGCATCAGCTATCAAACAGCGTTCAGTGCGGTATTTGTTGCTGGAATACTCTTTATTATTTTATCGTTAACATCCCTTAGAAAACAACTGATTCAAGCCATTCCAGATAATTTAAAATACGGCATTACAGCCGGAATCGGGCTTTTTATTGCATTTATCGGCCTCCGTCAGTCTGGGATTATCGCAGCTGACCCGGAAAATTTAGTGAAGCTTGGCAACTTAAGCTCGCCTGTTGTCATTTTAACGCTTGTCGGCTTAATGATCTCTGTTATTTTAATGGTACTTCAAGTAAATGGCGCTCTGTTTATCGGCATGTTAGCGACGACACTGATTGCGGTCGTAACAGGCCAGCTTCATTTTCCGAAAATGCTGATGGACATCCCTGCACTACCAGAAGGCATGCTGATTACAAACCCATTCGCTGCCTTCGGCGATGTATTCTCTCATCATTTATACGCTGTCGTCTTCTCCTTCTTACTAGTGACGATTTTTGATACAACGGGCACAATGATCGGAGTGGCCGAACAAGCAGGACTCATGAAAAATGGGCAGCTGCCAAAGGTACGCAGAGCCCTGCTCGCTGACTCTGCTGCAACGACGATCGGTTCTATGTTTGGAACAAGCCCAACAACAGCTTATATTGAATCATCATCTGGGGTTGCTGCTGGCGGAAGAACTGGACTCACTTCTTTAACGGTCGCTGCACTGTTTATTGTGGCATTGTTTTTCGGTCCGCTCGTTCAGGCCATTTCTTCTTTACCATCCATCACATCACCTGTTCTCATCATTGTCGGGTGCTTGATGATGAACTCCGTGTCACGCATTCGCTGGAACGAGCTAGACGAAGCATTCCCTGCTTTTCTAGTGATCCTTTCCATGCCGCTGACATCTAGTATTTCAACCGGAATTTCACTTGGATTTATTTCATATCCACTTGTGAAACTGGCAAAAGGGAAATGGAGAGAAGTACATGTACTTGTTCTCATCTTTGCCATTTTATTTTTCATTCAGCTCTTTTTCTTAGAAGGATAACAGAAACAAAAAAGGCACATTCTAACAAGGGATGTGTCTTTTTAAGATGAGTGAATTTTTTATTTTGTAAATTTTCTGTGTTTCATTTTTGGACGTTTGAATGTGACAGTATTCACCATACGCCTTACGCCCATTGGGTTGTAACCGAATTCAAAACATGGTATATACCATGTTTCGATTCATGAAGACAAGTTAAATAACATGTAAAGTTGACTTTTTGGTGGAACTAGATGCATAATAACGTGTATAATAGAATAAAACATTAAGAAACACGAACATTTACCATTGTTGCATGTCCTTATTTCGCAGTTTTAGTGTAGTAAGTTGTGGTTAGTCAAGTCCATCCGATCTTATTGATAGGGAGTGGTTTTTTGAAACCTTCAACAAACCGTATGATGACTCGAATAAAATCAGTCTATATGTTCATTCAAGAGAAAGGTCTTGTGACGACACAAGAGCTGGTTGATGAATTCGGGATCACACCTAGAACCATTCAAAGAGACTTAAACGTGCTTGCCTATAACGATCTTGTTCATAGTCCAAGCAGAGGCAAATGGGAAACAACGAGAAAAAAAGTAAAAATATCATCTTAAGCGTATAATGAACTGTCCATATAACAAAAAGAACCGGCGACATGCCGGTTCTTTTCTTTTGTTCTACATTTATGGTCGATTGATTAAGCTGTCTAATTCTTCGTCCGTCAATTCACGGTACTCCCCTGGCGCTAGATCTTCATCTAAAGAGACAGCCCCCATCGAGCGTCTTTTTAAAAAGATGACTTCATTTCCCACTGCTTGCGCCATCAGCTTCACTTGATGGTACTTTCCTTCAGTAATTGTTAAACGAATGCATGTATCTTCACTTTCATTCGCATCTACTTCAACCTTTGCCGGCTTCGTGCGGTAATCATCTAAAATGACAACACCCTCTTCAAGACGCTTGATATCTTGATCTCCTAATGGATATTTCAAATGAACCTCGTACGTTTTTGGCACATGCTTTTTTGGAGAAAGTAATTGATGAGCAAGCTGTCCATCGTTTGTGAGGAGGAGAAGACCGACTGTATCCTTGTCTAGTCTCCCGACAGGAAATGGCTCCCTTGCGATATCCTCCGGCTCAAGTAAATCGACGACCGTTTCATCCCGCAAATCTTCAGTAGCTGAGATGACCCCATCCGGTTTGTTCATCATTAAGTAAATGAATTCTTTATATTCTACACGCTCTCCGTGTACGAGCACTTCATCATTCGATGGATCAACATGATCTTTCACCTGCTTCGCCAGTTCTCCATTCACGGTGACTGCCCGTGCCTTGACCAGCTTCTTTACATCTTTTCTTGAACCAAAGCCGCTGCTAGCAAGCAATTTATCAAGCCTCATGAAACTCCACCTCTTCTTAACTCTTTTTTCTTAAAAATTTCGGCATACGGCTGCCGAGTACACGCTCAAGTAATCCTACCTTATATGACAAGAACAGATACACACCGCCGCCAGTGATCATTGAAATCAAAATGACGATACCCGCGTTAATAATTCCACCTTCATACGAAATCACTTGGCTCACAAGCTGACATGTCGCATACGCCACTACAGCCATAATCGCAGTCAAAATACCAATGAGAATAAATCGTTTGAAAATCCTGCGGAACGAATAGCCGGCATGGCGCTTAATCATGATAAACATATACAAGATGGACGCACTATAGCCTAACGCAGTCGCAAGCACAGAACCATTTCCTTGCAGCCAGCTGATTAGCGGAATGTTCAGAACCGTTTTAATGATGATCCCTAACAACAGACTGACGATGGCAAATTTTTGTTTATTAATTCCCTGCAAAATCGCTGCATTAATGGTGAATAAAGAAAACAATAACGCAACAGGTGCATACCAGAACAAAATTGACATCCCAATCTCAGGATGAACAGACGGATAGAAAAACCAATAAACCGGTCCAGCTAATGCCGAGATACCAAATGAAGCAGGCAGCACGAAAAATAATATGACCTGCATCGTCTGATCAATTTGTCTATTGAGCAGCTTGTAGTTACGAGCTGTAAATGATTCCGTAATCGTTGGAATCAAGGTTAAGCCAAACGCTGTTGCAAGGGACACAGGAATCATCACGAGCTTCGGTAAATATAACGTCACAATAGACAATACCGCTGTACTAATATCCTGATGGCCTGATGCAATCATGGCTTTGTTAATCGTGTTTGTATCTATATAAGAATAAATTGGAATCGCCAGTCCAACAAACACATACGGTGCGGCATAGCTAAATAGCTCTGTAAACATTTGCTTATAAGATAAGTCAGAGGAAGCACCTGTATTCGGCTGCATGGATAAGAGCCGATCCTTGCGCTTCAGCCAATATAAATAAAGCGTGAATAAGCCGCCAAATGCGCCGATAAGTGCTGCAAATGTAGCATATCCGACAGCGATGACAAGACCGCCGTCAAGCACTTTTAAAATAATAAACGTTGCTGTTAATAGGAAGATGATTCTGACAAGCTGCTCGATGACTTGGGAAACAGCTGTCGGTCCCATCATAGAGTGTCCTTGGAAGAACCCTCGCACGAGACTCATAATTGGTACAACCAAAAGACCTAAACTGACCATCCGAATCACATATACCACTTGGTCGACGGTCAAACCGCCTGTTTCATTTGATCCGCCAAGCTGAATCTTGGCGAAAATTGGTGCACTCAAATATAAAAGAGAAAAAGCGATAATCCCGGTGACAAGCATGACCGACATACCCGCCCTGAACATTTTTCTTGTTGTCTCATAATCGCCAATTGCATTATATTTAGAAACAAATTTTGATACCGCTGTTGGAAAACCAAGCGTAGCAATACTTAAAAAGATCGTATACTGATTGTATCCATATTGAAATAGCGCTCCACCAGTAGCTCCAACCATTGCGCTAAATGGAATTAAATAAATCATACCAAGAATACGAGAGAGATAAGTCCCTATCGTTAAAACCAACGTACCACGAAGCAGTTTATTAGACATGCGCTTAACCACCATTTTTCTAATGAATATTCAACTCAACTATTTTACCACATCATTTCGACGCACAGGTAACAAATCCAATACAGAAGGCACAAAACCAATCAATTCATATTTCAGCCTTCCCCAATTTTCGTTATAATAGATGAATGACTGAAAGTAGAAAGAGGAATGTAACATGAAACATTATGATGTCATTGTCATTGGCGGTGGACCTTCTGGACTGATGGCCGCTATTGCATCAGCAGAGCACGGTGCAACTGTTCTGTTAATTGACAAAGGAACCAAGCTTGGCAGAAAGCTCGCCATTTCTGGCGGTGGACGCTGTAACGTCACCAATCGCCTTCCAGTAGAAGAAATCATCAAGCATATTCCCGGAAACGGCCGTTTTTTATATAGTGCATTTTCTGAGTTCAATAACGAGGATATTATTTCGTTTTTTGAAAACCTCGGCATTGAACTTAAAGAAGAAGACCATGGACGTATGTTCCCTGTCTCAAACAAAGCACAATCTGTTGTGGATGCCCTTTTAGACAGGCTCCGTAACCTCAATGTGACCATTCGAACGAATGAGAAGATTAAAACAGTTCTGTATCAAGACGGACAAGCAGCCGGAATTGTTACAAATAATGATGAAAAAATTTCAAGTAACGCTGTTGTGATTGCTGTTGGCGGAAAAAGTGTGCCGCATACTGGTTCTACTGGTGACGGCTACGCATGGGCAGAAGCCGCTGGTCATACGATTACAGAGCTCTTCCCAACAGAAGTACCGGTCACATCAGATGAACGTTTTATAAAAGAAAAAGTGCTCCAAGGGCTTTCTTTAAGAAGTGTGGCTGTCAGCGTTTTAAATAAAAAGGGAAAACCCGTCGTCACACATGTCATGGATATGATCTTTACACACTTTGGCTTATCCGGCCCAGCTGTTCTTAGATGCAGCGGATTTGTGGTGAAAGAATTGAAAAAGCAGCAGGTCGTCCGTCTGCAAATAGACTTATATCCGAAGCTTAATGACGAAGAGCTTTTCCAAAAGCTTCATCGAGACCTAAAAGACGAACCAAAAAAAGCCATTAAAAATGTCCTAAAGTCTTGGATGCAAGAACGCTATTTATTGTTTTTGTTAGAGAGGAACGGTATAGATCCGCAAGACACTTTTTCTGGTCTTGCTAAAGACAAACTGCGCGCATTCGCCCATGATTGCAAACATTTTATCGTTCATGCCAATGGTACGCTCTCCTTGGACAAAGCGTTTGTTACAGGAGGCGGCGTTTCTGTGAAAGAAATTGAACCGAAGAAAATGGCGTCTAAAAAAATGCCCGGTCTTTATTTCTGCGGAGAAATTCTAGACATTCATGGTTATACAGGCGGATACAATATCACGTCAGCACTTGTGACTGGCAGGCTTGCTGGTATGAATGCTGCACTAGAAGCAAAGGAGAGAGATCAATGATCAGACGTGCATTTCCAATTGTATTTGCAGTCGTTATTAGCTTGACAGCCGCTTTTTTCTTGAAGCTGTCCATTACCCCATTAAAAGTTGCCATTGTGTTGGCGTTTACCATCTTCGCTGTTTGTTTAAAAGAATACGTTTATCGTCTTCGTAAACGTATTGAAGAAAAATCATCTTCACATATCGATAGTTGATTAATGGAAGCAAAACATGTTACGGTAAAGTAGAGGTCGAGTGAGAAGCTCGCCTCTTTTTGTTTGAAATTAGTTGAGTTAGGGGATATTAAGTAAATCCTCTGCTTAAACGTGTAGAACAACAGGAGAGTGAGATGGTGTGAAAAACGTATCAAGTGTATTTTGGATTGTGATTGCGATCACATTTGTTGCCGTCATATGGGGAGCTTTTTCTCCAGAAACACTGCAAAATGTCACAGATCAAATTCAAACATACATTACAAATGACTTTGGCTGGTATTACTTGTTAGTGGTGTCACTACTCGTCGGCTTTTGTCTATTCTTTATTTTTAGCCCAATCGGTAAGATTACGCTAGGAAAACCTGGGGAAGAGCCTGAATTCGGCTTATTTTCTTGGTTTGCGATGCTATTTAGTGCCGGTATGGGAATTGGTCTTGTTTTTTACGGAGCAGCTGAACCGATCAGCCACTATGCCATCCAATCACCAACGGGTGATACTGAAACGGCGCAGGCATTCCGAGATTCCCTTCGATATACTTTTTTCCATTGGGGGCTTCATGCATGGGCTATTTATGCCATTGTTGCACTTTGTATTGCTTACTTTAAATTTAGAAAAGATGCACCTGGCTTAATCAGTGCAACGTTGCAGCCGGTTTTAGGAAATAAAACGAATGGATGGATCGGAAAAACCATCGATTGTATTGCGGTATTTGCAACTGTAGTTGGTGTTGCGACAAGCCTAGGATTAGGCGCGGCACAAATAAACGGTGGATTGAATTACCTGTTTCAAATTCCGAATGCTTTTAGCACACAATTGATCATTATCATGATTGTGACGGTGCTTTTCCTTGCATCTGCTCTAAGCGGGATTGGAAAAGGCATTAAATATTTAAGTAATATCAACATGGTATTAGCAGCTGTTCTGATGTTTTTCTTACTTTTGGTAGGTCCAACTGTTTTTATCTTAAATTCATTTACTGACTCAATTGGGCAATACTTATCCAACATCGTTCAAATGAGCTTCCGTCTATCTCCAAATGATCCTGAGAAGAGAGAATGGATTAATGGATGGACAATCTTTTATTGGGCATGGTGGATTTCTTGGGCACCATTTGTCGGAATCTTTATCGCAAGGGTGTCACGCGGACGAACGATTCGAGAATTTTTAGTAGGTGTCTTAGTGGCTCCTTCTATCCTAGTATTCCTATGGTTCTCGATTTTCGGTGTATCTGCGATGGATTTACAGCAAAAGAATATTGTCGATGTTGCGGGTCTATCAACAGAAACAATGCTCTTCGGTGTACTAAATGAATATCCGCTGGCGATGATCACATCGATTCTAGCACTTATTTTAATCGCTATATTCTTTATTACATCGGCTGATTCAGCTACATTTGTGCTTGGAATGCAGACAACCTATGGATCATTGAACCCTTCTGGCAGTGTCAAAGTTAGCTGGGGTATCATCCAATCTTCTGTTGCTGCCGTACTTTTATTTTCAGGGGGACTTGAAGCCCTGCAAAATACAGCCAAGCTCGCTGCCTTGCCGTTCTCCGTTGTCATTATTTTGATGATTGTCTCACTGTACAAGTCACTGAATGATGAACGAAGAGCCATCAAGCAAGCCAATAAAGTCAGTAAACCACGAAGTCCAAGAGTAAAAAAAGCATAATCTCAAGCGAAAAAGCCGTTCCTCATAAGAACGGCTTTCAGATTGTTGACAAAGGGCTAAAATGATGTTTATTTTAGCCCTTTGTCTTCTTTTCAGCGTGATAGAAAACCTTTGCAGTCTAGGAAGGACGAGCACCGGAACGGAGCGAATTTAACATTCGTGAGTACCGACGCGCAGGACTGACACCGAATGCGAGGGTTTGTCTACACGCTGAAAGCCGTTCCTCATAAGAACGGCTTTTTTCTATATAGACAATTTAAGATTGTTGCAAGCAGGAGGATTCCTGTAAAATAATAATGAAATCATTTCTACAATGGAGGTTTATATGACGCTGCCTACATTCAAGTACAACCCAGATCCAGTTTCGTTAAACGTGATCAAAAAAGAGCCTACGACATGTCCTGTTTGTGAAAAAGATAGAGAATATGTGTATCATGGTCCATTTTATTCTGTTGAAGGTGTGAAAGGAATTTGCCCTTGGTGCATTAAAGATGGTTCAGCCGCTAAAAAATACGATGGCACCTTTCAAGACGATGCAAGTTGTGATGACGTTGAGCAAGAGGAATATATAGATGAACTGATCTTTAGAACGCCAGGTTATCGCGGCTGGCAGCAGGAATATTGGTTAAGCCATTGCGGAGATTTTTGCGCGATCGTCCAGTATGTCGGTTGGAAAGAGATAGAACATTTAGAGGAAGAGCTCACAGAAGATATCGAAGACATTTGCAGCGGCGGAGGATTAACGAAAGAAAACCTAAAACAATGGCTCGTCAACGGCGGAGATCTGCAAGGCTATCTCTTTCAATGTGTTCACTGCAACAAGCATCGTTTATATATTGACGCTAGTTAAACAAAGTAAAAGGACCCTTCAAATAGGTCCTATTTTTTATATAAAATGAGGGCAGAAAAACAGTAGAGCTGTTCTCCTCCTTGCTCACAGATCACTGCTACATTGTACTTGATGTCAATGATTTGGTCGTCATCCATTCCTTTTAAAAAAAGATTGATTTCGCTCTGCAAATCTTTTTCGTGCTCTTCATCAAAGACAGCTACCTTTAGCACATATGCCACTCTCCCTTCTCTCGCTACTCTATCTTTATGCACATGAGGGCGGGCATATGAACAAAAAAAGCCTTTCATCTATAAGATGAAAGGACTTCTGTTTACAGCTTCGGTTTTGTTTCTCCTGTCCAAGCAAGCATTCCGCCAACGACATTGGTCGCTTGATAGCCTTGGTCTTCTAGGAAATAGCAGACATTTTCACTACGTTTACCAGAGCGGCAAATAATATAATACTCCTGCGTTTGATCGAATGCATCCAGTTTCTCAGGGATATCTCCCATTCGGATGTGGACAGCTTCTGGAATCATTCCTTCTGCTACTTCCTCGTCCTCACGCACATCAACAAGCTGAATGGCTTCTTCTTGCTCTAGCTTTTGTTTTAATTCTTCTATTGAGATTTCTTTTACTGACACGACGCTCATCTCTCCTTTTAATCACAGTGACACCATTATAGCAAATGAACCCCATTACTGTGTATTCACCCGCTTCGATTGCAGGAAAGACGGCAGGCGTTTCTTTACTTCGGCTGTCTGCTGCTCACTTTCAAACTCTACTTTTTTGAATACTTGATAGGCGAGCCACATATGACCATAGGCGAGTATACTCACACTAAAGAACGGCACAATTCCCGGCAAATAAGCAAAGAGAACAAACAGCAGAGCCGAGAAAACGAGCATACAGAGTGTATATTGCAAATATGAGATACCAAGCAAAAGAGAGAATTTCAGATAGAGACGTTTTTTCCAATCATAATGAGCCAGCAGCGGAAAAATATAAAACAAGCTCACAACAAAGAGAAATCCAAAGATATAAATGGCAAAACGAAGCACATGCAAAAACCAGCTCGTTGGATAAATATACGCAAGGTCTACATATATAATCGTTCCTATGATCAATAGCGCCAATCCAATCAAGTTAGAGCGTACAAACTCCTCACGGTACACCTTCCAAAAAGTCCGGAAAACGCTCACTTGCTCATGCCCTTGTATCCACTTTCTCATCACCGAAAATAACGCAGTGGTCGCAGGCATCAATCCAAAGATCCCAAGTCCCAGCATGGTGAACAGCAACCATAGCAAATTTGTATAGGCGAGTCGCATCACCCACTCACACATTCGAAGCATTCTGCTCATTGAACCATCATGATCCATCTCTTTCCCCTCCTCTCTTTTTTTATGACACCGTCTCTTTATGAAGCAACTCTTCTATGTCAATTGGGCGCTTCTCTGCAACAGACCGCCACATGCCTTCCCCAAGTGCAATTGAATAAGCACCAGCCTCTGCCCCTGCTGATATGTCATAGTGAATTAAAGGATCTTTCCCGATAAATAAATCGGCCAAAAGCAGAGGATCTCCGCCGCCATGTCCTCCTGGCTGCTTCACAACTTCAATCGTCTCTTTTGCTCCAAACATCGGATAATAAGAAATCGTCTGTTCTGGGAATTGAAAAGGAATTCTTGATGGCACATGAAACTCATTTGTTTCAATACGCCCCTTCGTCCCATTTATAGCAAGCCGGTATCCTTCGTAGGGTGCTGAGAATTGAATCGAATAGCTGAAGAGAGCCCCTTGGTCATATGCCACTGATGCCACATATGTATCCTCAATGTCAATTTCCTCATCAAAAATACAGGCGTCTGGGCGATAATTGGTGTATTGCTGCGTTTGCTCCTGACCGGATTCAATATGATCGTCCTCGACATTTGAGCGTACTACCCTCGGATTCCACCTTGCTTCATAATGACATGTATCCTTCACATGACATGTTCCGCAATACCTGTTTTCTTCCCCCTGCAAAGGATTCCAAGGACTTTTATCTCCGTAATAGTTCAGCGCCCCGTAGGCAAATACTTGCTTCGGCTTTTGATTGATCCACCAATTGACCAAATCAAAATGATGCGTCGATTTATGAATGGATAGTCCGCCAGAGAATTGCCGCGTGCGGTTCCACCTTTTGAAATAACTAGCGCCATGATACGTATCAATGAGCCAGCTCAGTTCAACAGATGTGACCCTACCAATCTTTCCTTCTAAAATGAGTTCTTTGATCTTTCGATGAAATGGATTGTAGCGATAATTGAAAGTGACTGTGACCTTTCCTTTACTTTCCTTTTCTTTTTCCATTACTTTTTTGGCGTCTTTTGCTGTTGTGACCATTGGCTTTTCAGTGATGACATCGAGATCATGGCCAAGTGCTTGCAAAATATAGGTGACATGTGTGTCATCCCTGCCTGCCACAATGACGATATCTGGCTTTGCTTCCTTCACCATTTGGTCAAATGCCTCTTCATGAAAAAACGAGACGCCCCGCAGTGATGGAAAACGCTCCTGACAAAGTGTATACCGATGATGATCTATATCTAAAAGCCCTGTAATCCTGTAATGCTCATTGAAATCCTCTGTGAGCGGTTTAATAAACATATTGAACGCACGATGACTGAGTCCGCAAACCACGACCCGTTTCACAGGCCCCACCCCTTTTTCTATCGATTTTCACGAAGCTGTTTCATGAGAGACAGCGCCTCTTTAGACTTGTCTGCATACACGGGAATAAAAGCGACCATATCTCGATGTAATCGAAAGGTATAGCCGTTTAGCTTTTTCGTGCCTTTACTAACTTGAACCGCATAATCAACCGTTTCACCTGTCCTTTGATCCTCGATCGTATATGGCCCTGCCGCTTGATCATCAATACCCATCTCTTCAAGCAGCTGAAAGCTTTCAGGATCATCATATGTTCGAAACATTTCTTCCGGGACAAGCATGATGTCCCCCTCTTTGGCGGTAATTTCAACAAGAAGCTTTTCGGGAATCGCCGGGAAGATGTGGACGCTATACGTTTCTTGTTCCGTTTGAAAAGCCTTCTCGACTAATTGATCCTTCATCCCCTTTGACATGTCAGAAAAAATCAGAACATCGATACCGTTTGTTTTCCCATGACAGGCTGACAAACAAAAGGCAGCGATAAAGCTGAGGAGCCATGCCACAGCCCTTTTTTGCCTCTTCATGCCTTTTGAAAAACAGGCAGCTTCTCTAGCTCAGTTAACGCCATAATAAAAGCGCCTGCCCCGTGTAAATCATTTGTGCTTCTTTCTCTACCGACGTAGTAATCATAAAATCCAGCGGATGTTCCGATACATATATCATTGATGGTAAGATCACCGTTTTCTGTCACAGCCGTCTTATGCTGAATTAAGCCTTGGTAAGCTTTCACCACATGATCTGTGTAGCGGGGGCTGACATACCCTTCGTTCATGGCTTTTGCCATGGCGTACATGAATAAACACGATCCAGAGCTTTCAAGCCAATTGTCGCTATGAGTACCTTTATCAATGATTTGATGCCAGAGACCTGTGTCTTGATCCTGGTACCTAGCTACACTCTCCAGCATGTCTGTCAGCGTTTCCTTCCACATCTTTCGCCCTTCATGCTGCTCTGGCAGATCCTCGATCATATCTGCTAATGCAAGGACATACCAGCCAAATGACCTTGCCCAAAACTCGGGAGAACAGCCTGTCTTTTGATCAGCCCATGGCATCACTTTTCGTTCGTCCCACGCGTGATAATACAGACCTGTTTTTTCATCTTTTGTATGCTTTCTCATGAGATGCTCTTGCTGGATCACCATATCCACCAGTTCCTCTTCATCTTTCAGCTTTGCATACTTTAAGGCAAAAGGTCCGCCCATGTAGAGACCATCCAGCCACATTTGATAAGCATAATTGTCTTTATGCCAAAATCCGCCCTCAGATGTGCGATTCAATGTGCGATAAAGCCCGCGGAGCTTCTCCGCTGCCAGCACATACCGCTTCTCTCCTGTTCGTTCATAAAGAGGGAATAAAATGAGCCCAGCTTGGATCGCATCAAGCTCATCTCTTCGAAATAACAGGTTTCCATACTCATCAATGAGCGAATCTGCGTAGCTTTTCACATAATTGAAATACGTCTCGTTCCACGTTGACTCATATAGCTTCATCACACCGCAAAGAAAAACGCCTTGATGATAATGCCATCTTCCAGCTGGAGGTAGCTCGATTGGTGTATGCGCTTTCATAATTGTTTGTGCTAATTTCTCTGCATGCTCAAGTGGTGATCCCTTTTTAGTCGATAATGTCATTCTTTTTCATCTCCCTTTTTAGTAAATACCTTCTTCCCCAAATTTCTTCGCTAAACGGTTCGCCAGCATAACCAAAATGAGTCCAACGGCTGCTTTAAATAGACCAACAGCGGTACTATAGCTGAATTGCCCTTGCTTAAGACCAGCTGTATAAACGTACGTATCAAAGATTTCTGCTACTTCCCGGTTCGTTGCATTGAGTAATAAATAGACATGCTCAAAGCCAAGCTCTAATGTGTCACCAATTTTTAAAATAAGCAGAACGACAATCACACTTTTAATGGCAGGGAGCGTAATGTGCCACATTTGTCTCAGTCTGCCGGCTCCATCCATTTTCGCTGCTTCATATAGCTGCGGATCTACCGCTGTAATCGCCGCAAGGTAAATGATCGTCGACCAGCCTGCTTCCCGCCAGATTACTTGTAAAATGTACATCGGCCTGAACCATTCCTGACTAAGAAGGAAGTTAATCTTTTCCCCTCCAAAGAAAGCAATTAATTCATTGATTAACCCACCATCTACTGTTAACAAAACAAAGGATAAGGACACGACAATCACCCATGACATGAAGTGAGGAATGTATATCATCGTCTGCACAAATTTCTTAAACAATGCCAATCTGACCTCGTTTAAAAGCAGGGCCAATAAGATCGGAATTGGAAAGAAAATCACGACATTCATGGCAAATAAAATCAGTGTATTTTTTAATAAGATGAAAAATGTTGGTTCTGTAAACAATCGAATAAAGTGTTTGAAGCCAACCCACTCACTACCGAGAATACCGAGAAACGGCTGGTAATCTTGAAAGGCAATGATCAGCCCCCACATCGGCACATATTTAAAGACAAGAAAATAAATGAGCCCTGGCAAAATCATGACATACAAAAACTTTTGACTAAACATTTGATTAAGTAAGCGCTTTCTTCTTTCTTTTTTCAAAGCTGCCGCAGGCACACCCTTGGCAGTAACATCCTCTGTTTTCATAGATAAAGCCTCCCCTCATGCTGGTGCATGTGTTAACTGTATCTTAAGGATGAAAAATCCGTCTACAATCATATCATCAGATCATATTTACTTAGGGGAAGCTACTCAAAACGTTACATAAAACATGAGAAAATGATCCTAATCTCAGAAAATGATTATTGACAAACCTACCAAATTTTTGGATTAATAAATAAAGAGGAAAAGATTGTTCCGTTTGAAATGGGGGGTTTTATGAAAAGAAGGCAATATAAATTTTATTACAAGCTCGTCACGTTTTTTTTCATGCTTAGTACGATTCCTGTCATCATTGTCGGTATTTTTTCTTATCAGCATTCACAAAAAACAGCACTCGAAAATATCTCAAATGAAAAGCTGGACAGCGTTAAACAAACGCAATCCAATATTGAGCATATTTTAAAGACAGTTGATCACTCTCTCACTCACTATGTCAGTTCGCCGCCTCTCCTTCAAACACTGGCAGAACCTTTAAATCCAGACCAATTCCAGCTTTATAATCAAGTACAGCAGGAACTGAACTACCTGCAAACCTTTGACACCGATCTTTCCAATATTACGCTCGTCAGTAAAATGGAAGACTGGTACATGAACAATTCGGGGCTTTATCATGTCACAAGCGGGGACCAAGAGAAAGCGCTCACCTCTTACCTCAATATTCCGAGTCATTCCAGCTGGGCACTTGAAGAGAATAATCCACTTGTTGTGACAAAGGAAGGAAAGGCCTCCTTTTGCAAATACAATGTGAACTTAATCAAACAACTCCCTATGAACAGTGTCCAGAAAAAAGGGATCGCTGTCGCCAGCATTCCCAGCTGCACGATTGCTGACAATATGCCTGACTTCTCTCAATCTGACAGTATGTTTGTCATTGATACTAACGGAAAAGTGCTGTTACATAACCGCAAAGAACAAATTGGTGAATCCTTGAAAAATCAAGAGTTCGTCAAGCATGTCCTATCGCGTGAAAAACGCTCAGGTCAATTTAACATGAAGATCGAGGAACTAAACTATCAAATTACGTTTCAAAAATCAGACTATAACGAATGGACGTACCTATCCTTTGTTTCCATACCAGAACTCAAGGCACAAACGAAATCAATTGGGTGGATCACCTTTATTATCTGCTTTATTTTGTTAGCGCTTTCATTGTTATTTTCATGGTTTGGGTCCAGACATTTTTATAAACCAATCCGCTTGTTATACGAGTCCTTTGCACGCAATGAATCCTTTTTGCAAAAGCAGCCTTTTCAAAATGAATTTGAGTTGATTGAGTCGAGTATTAAACAAATGAAGGATCAAAACAATGATTTAGAGGAACGTATTGAGCAGCAAGTCACGCACCTCCAGCAATACTTTATGGTGCGGCTATTGCTCGGAAAGCTGACAGAAGAAGAAATTAACAACCGGTTCCAAAGTTTAGGCTTCCCTCAGGACTGGTCTCACTTATCCATGCTTGTGACCCAAATTGATACGCTAAAAGGGACACCTTATGAAAAAAAGGATGCTGACTTACTTTTATTTGCGATCAATGGACTCATTGAGCAGATTATTCCGCAAGAGGAGCACCTTCAGCCAACAGTTGTCAATCAGCATCAAACGACGATTATCCTAAATCACTCAAAGTCAGATGAAGAGTTTACTGAATATTTAAACCAATTAGCGGAAACGACTCAGCTACGTATCGAGGAAGAGCTTGGTTTATCGATCAGCATCGGAATCAGCCGTCAGTTTCAGGAGCTCACGATGGCAAAACAGGCTTACATTGAAGGAAAAGAGGCCTTAAAATACAGACTCAAAGCAGAGAAAAAGTCCATTATCTTATATGAACATATCCAGCAAGGAAAAACGTTTAAAACTCATTTTCCAAAGCAGCTTCAACATGATTTATTTGATGCGATGAAAGCAGGTGATCAAGGCAAGGCAGATCACTATTTACATGTGCTCCTGCAATCCATTTTCTCTAAAAATGCAGGACCGCACGAGTACCATATCGCCCTCGCCCGTTTTTTAAACAATTTGATTGAGCTGATGCATTTGCTTGGCATTGAATTATTTGAGGTCGAAGACAATAAAATGCTGTATGATACGATTTTTGAATTTAAAACGTTTGAAGATACCGAAGCATGGCTGAAACATGAGATCATTCGGCCGATTATTGACCAGCTAGGTGCACGCGAGGAATCACAATACAAAAACATCTCAGAAAAGATCATCCATATCATTCATCAAGAATTCGACTCAGATCTCACATTGGATGAAATCGCCACACGCCTGCATTACAACCCAAATTATTTAAGCAGTATCTTTAGAAAGGAAATGGATATCTCCTTTAGTGAATATCTCTCATCCTACAGACACCATGTCGCCAAAAACTGGCTCGTGGAGACCGATATGTCCGTCAAAGAAATTTCGGAAAAACTGAAATATAAAAACCCGCAAAACTTCATCCGTTCCTTCAAAAAACTAGAAGGCACGACCCCTGGCAAATACCGCGACCAGAAAAAAGGCATATAAGACAAAAAGTCCCGCTCTCATAGGAGGAAGCGGGACTTTTTTATTTAAATTGTTCATTTAAAATGCTGTCTTCTAGCACTGAAAGCGGCTCTCCGTACACACGTTCAATATGAGCTGCTCCCCAATCACATAGCGCATTCAGAATTCTTTCGAGCGACTGACCGTATTCACTTAATTCATATTCCACTTTAGGCGGTACTTGCTCATACACAATCCGGTTAATCACTCCATCACTTTCAAGCTCTCTCAGCTGCTGCGTGAGCATTTTTTGTGTGATGTTTGGCATGAGTCTCTTCAATTCACTTGTGCGTTTTTTTCCATGTGTTAAATGACATAAAATCACGCACTTCCACTTCCCGCCAATGACCTCAAGGGTCGCTTCCACGGAGATATTATATTTTTTCTTTTCCATTAAATCCTCACTCCTCTTTATACGAATAGGCACTTTTTAGTACCTATATTACAAAAAAGTACGTACTTTTTTTTTCGTCATCCATGTTAGATAATAACTCTTGCCGATCGGCTTCGTCTATCAAAATGTCATCTCAGAAGGATGTGAACTGATTCATGAAGAAAAAACAAAACCAATTTGCCCTTCTCGCACTAGCTATTAGTGCTTTTGCTATAGGAACCACTGAGTTTATTAGTGTCGGTCTTTTGCCGATGATTTCAGAGGACTTTGGAGTGAGCGTCAGCCAGGCGGGCTGGACCGTCTCTTTATATGCACTTGGTGTGACATTCGGCGCCCCTATTTTGACTTCTCTGACTTCAGCGATGAAAAGAAAAACATTGCTTTTGCTCATTATGCTCGTCTTTTTGATTGGAAATACACTCGCCACGATGGCTCCGACCTTTTCAGTGCTATTAATCGGCCGGGTCATTTCAGCCTTATCCCATGGAATCTTTATGTCCATCGGCTCTACGATCGCTGCAAGCCTTGTAGTGAAAGAAAAACGGGCAAGCGCGATTGCCTTTATGTTCACTGGTTTAACAGTAGCGACTGTGACGGGCGTGCCATTCGGGACATTTCTTGGTCATGAGCTCGGCTGGCGGACATCATTCGGTGTGATTGTCATTATTGGTCTGATCGCACTAATATCTAACTATTTTCTTGTTCCATCTCAATTAAAGCAAGGCGTGAAAACATCATTTAAGGATCAAGCTGTTTTATTAAAAACAAAAAGAATCTTGCTTCTATTTGTCATTACAGCAACAGGATACGGAGGAACCTTTGTCGTCTTTACGTATTTATCCCCTCTCTTACAGCATGTGACAGGTCTTGCGCCTGGGGCGGTGGCATTGATCCTGCTTTTATACGGGATCACGATCGCAGCTGGAAATGTCATTGGCGGAAAGGCTGCAAATGAGAAGCCAATGAAAGCACTCATTTACATGTTTATCATCCAAAGCATCATTTTGTTTATCCTTAGCTTGACTGCTGGATTTACGGTGCTAGGCATCGCAACCGTCATGCTGATGGGACTGTTTGCTTTCATGAATGTCCCAGGGCTTCAAGTAGCTGTCGTTGATTTTGCAGAAAGATACACACCAGGAGCAGTCGACGTCGCTTCCGCTATGAATATCGCTGCCTTTAATGCTGGTATCGCCATCGGCTCATTTTTAGGCGGCATCGTGACAGATACTCTTGGGCTTGTGCATACAGGCTGGGTCGGTGGTATCATGGTCCTCATCGCTGCGATTCTCACGATGATTAGTTTTCGAATCGAACAACAAGAACAAAATCAAACCATCTAAGGAGTGTTCAATATGAATCATTTACAAAGTACAAAAACATTAAACAATGGAGTCCACATGCCAGGATTTGGTCTCGGTGTATTCAAGGTTGAAGATGGTGCAGAATTAATAGACGCCGTCAAAACAGCCATTCAAATAGGCTATCGCAGTATTGATACAGCGGCTATTTATGGCAATGAGGAAGGGGTTGGACGAGGCATACAACTTGGTCTTGCAGAAACAGGACTGCGCCGCGAAGACCTCTTTGTGACATCAAAAGTGTGGAATGCCGATTTAGGATATGAATCCACTCTAAAAGCATATGAGGAAAGTTTGAAAAAACTTCAGCTTGACTATTTGGATCTATATTTAATCCATTGGCCGGTTGAGGGCAAATATAAAGACGCTTGGCGTGCGCTGGAAACCTTGTATCGTGAAGGAAAGGTGAGAGCAATCGGTGTGAGCAACTTCCAGCCGCATCATCTAGACGAACTATTAAAAGATGCAGACATCATACCAGCCATCAATCAAGTCGAGTTTCACCCAAAACTAACGCAGGAAGCACTCTATACGTATTTGAACACACATGGCATTCAAATGGAAGCTTGGTCACCGCTCATGCAGGGGGAACTGCTTCATCATCCGGTGATCAAAAAACTCTCGGACACATACGGCAAAACACCTGCTCAAATTATTTTGCGCTGGGATGTGCAAAAAGGCGTCATCACCATTCCAAAATCAACGAAAGCGCATCGTTTAAAAGAAAATGCAGATATATTTGATTTTGCTTTATCTGATGAGGATATGAAACGCCTGTCTGATTTAAATGAAAACAAACGGATCGGTCCAGACCCAGACAACTTTGACTTTTAATAGAAACACCCCCGCTCTTTAACTAGGCGGGGGTGTTGATGTTGATTATTTTGATTTTTTAAAGGAAGCTTCATATTCTTCTATGATTTTATTGCCACCATTTGATTTCCACTTCTCTACATCTTTCTTAAATTGATCTTCACTGATGTCTCCAAGAATGAACTTATAGGTCGCATCATCGATGATTTTTTTCAATTCATTTCCTCGTTCTGAGGCTGTTTCTGAATACAGGCTTTCAGCAGGGTTGGCGACGATGATCTTTTGATTGTCTTCTTCCAGCTCTTCATATTTTGTACGAACCGCATCCCCTTTATTTTTCAAGTAGCGTTTATCAATGCCTACTAGACTGACAAGCGGCTGTACATCTGTCTGCCAGCTTTTCACTTGGCTTTCTTCCCTGACAAATGTATTCCCTTCTTCTTTCTTATAATGCTCACCATCTATACCGTACGTCATGAGACCATAGACATCTTCTTCTGCAATGCGATCAAAGAAGGCCAAAATTCGCTTTAATTCTGCCTCTGATTTCACGCTTGTTTTAGGGAATGCGAAGATGCCATTATGACCACCTGATGCCCACACCCGTTCTTTGCCATCTGGACCTTTGATTCGGTTCAAGATATCGACTTTCATGTTTTTATCTGTCGCGTCATCTCTCAAGTTCACAGCATCTACCATATTTCCAACATAGATTCCTGCTTTTCCTTGTGAGAATAATTCCTGCTGCTGTGTTTTGCTTGTCACAGGGAAGTCTTTGTTGATATAGCCATTATCACGCAGTTTCTTCATGTACTTCATCGTATTCATGTACTCATCTGTCATAAAGTCTGGCGTGAATTTGCCGTTATCTTCTTTCCAGTCTGTTGGCATTCCCTCATATGAACCCAGCGTTTTAAATGCCCCATAAATCAAATCGTTCCGATCCGTAAAGCCAATTGTATCCGCTTTTCCGTTTTGATTCGGATCTTTTTCAGTAAAGGCTTTCGCTACCTCATAAAGATCATCCAACGTTTTTGGTGTATCCAAATTTAAATTTTCAAGCCAATCCTTTCGAATGACAATTCCTTGTCTTGAAAGTGGTCTCTCTCTATAAATACCATAAAGCTTACCGTCTATAGAGGCGTTTTTATTGATCAGTTCGTTCATCTTACTTAAATTTGGATAATCCTTCAAATACGGACCGACTTCCCAGAACATACCTGATCTGAATGCATTAATAGCAGATGAATTCTTAATGTCTTGAATCGTCACAATCTGCGGCAGATTCCCAGCTGCAAGGGCAGAATTTAACCGATCTTCCTTCACAGCATCAGGCACCCACGTAATATCAAGTTCTGTATTTGTAAGCTTCTCAATCTCTTTTAAAACCGAATCTTTCGGCGGCTGCTGATGATACAAAATCGCCATCCATGTCAGCTTCACTTTTTTGTCTAAATCAACCTTTTCATTCGATGAACTTCCTTTGCTTGAACATGCGGATAAAATACCGCTTGCTGCAAATAACAGAACAAACGCAATCAACCATAATTTCTTTCTCCCCATAAGATCCCTCCGTTGTTCCTTCTTTTTAACCTTTTACAGAACCTAGTAATGCCCCTTTGTTGAAATGCTTTTGAATAAATGGATAGACAAGCAGAACGGGAATGGTGGCTACCACAATGACAGCCATTTTAATCGTTTGGTCTGGCGGTGGTGTGGATGATCCCATATCCGACATATCTCCCTGCATTCCGCTCGAAACAATGACAATCTGCCTTAGAAGTACTTGAATCGGCCATTTCACTGAATCATTTAAATACAGGATGGCGGTCATGTACGTATTCCAATACGTCACGGCATAAAAAAGTGAAATGGTCGCAATAGCTGGCAAAGAAAGTGGCAGCACAATTTTAAAGAAAATCCCTAAATCGTTACAGCCATCCATCTTCGCTGATTCCTCAAGGCTTGCGGGAATGTTTTGAAAGAAGTTTTTCAAGATGATCAAATTGAACGCATTGATCGCAACCGGTAGAATCAGTGACCAATAGGTATCAAGTAGACCAAGAGTTTTCACAACAATAAACGTCGGAATCATACCCCCGCTAAATAGCATCGTGAAGACAACGAGAAACATCAATGTTCTCCGGCCTTTTAACTCCTGACGAGACAGCCCATATGCCATGAGTGAGGACAAAAACATGCTGACAGCTGTTCCAACGAGTGTCACAAGAATGGACACGATAAGGCTGCGGTACACAATATCCGTAGAGAAAATATACCGATAGGCCTCTAAAGAAAACGTGGTCGGGAACAAGATAAACTTCTTCGTGATGACCTCTTCTACTGTAGCAAAAGAGGCAGCAATGACATGGATGAACGGAAGCACACATATTAATGCGAACATGAGTAGAAAAGAGTAATTAAATAAGTTGAACAATCGGTCTTTAATAGAACGATCTATGTTCATCACACCCTTTCTTTGAAAGCGTTATCATTTTATCCGAAAATGAGCTGCAGCCTGTGACGATATCGTGATTAAAATGTAACAAACGGGGGAAGAAAGCGTCTATAATCATCTTGACAGACCAACTGGATCGATCCTGTCAGTCGTGCTTTTATGCTCATGAAACAAAAGAATAAGATCATCAGCTAATGACATGATTATGCCCTATGCCTGATCGTTTTCTTCAAGGATTTCCGTCGTATTCACATCGGGTCTATAGCCTAACTCCTGCTTCGTGTTTTCCGTAGACCAAGGCTTTTCTTCGTTTTCTGATACGGCATAATATGTCCCAAAGGGAACGGTCGTTTCAATCGCTGCCTTTATCATCCGTGCTAGATCCTCGTGTGAAAGAAGTGTTCGTTTCGTCCGTTCTTTCTCGTGTAATGCCTCCATCTCATCTGTCACAACCGTTCCAATCCGTAAATTGATAACAGACATTCCCGTTTGATCGTGGAACAAACGGCCTAGCTGTTCAGAAGCAAATTTTAAAATGCCATAGACATTTTGAGTCGCAGGTACATCGTTTGTTGTAATATGTCTCCCTAGTAAGGAGCGTCCATCTTTTTCATAACGATCGGTCACGTGATTGCTGCTTGCAAAAATGACTTTTCGTATGCCGAGACTTGCAGCTGATCGAAACATAGAATAAGAGCTCCTCCAAAAAATATCATTCATTTTTTCAAACTCCTCATGATTCATCACATCATGCGTCATCTCCATGTTTAAAAGGTGTATGATGACATCTGTATCTCGCGGAATCGCCTCATATAATTCCTGTTCATTCGTTGCATCTGCTAAAATGTCTCCTTTTACACAGCCCGTTTGATCAATAATGGTGATCTCATACTCAGAAGAGAGCGTTTTTGTTAAAATACGGCCGATCACACCGCACCCGCCAATGATCGTGATCTTCTTCATGTGTCTCCTCCTTTCTAATGACGTAGTATGTCCAAGCCTTTATAGATTACAGCCATTTTTTTAAGAATCGAGTGGCCTCGTGACGCATAGCGGCTGTTTCAAAATGACCTGCATGAAGACCAACAAGCTGATACCGTTCTTTCAATGAAGCCGCTTGATAAGTTTGGCTCAATCCCTTTTGAATGCGAGCGACGCCTTCAGCAGGCGTGAGTGGATCAAGTTTTCCAACTAAGCTTAAATGCGGCCTTGGAAAAATCATTTCCTGAATATCAGCTGCCGTAAAGTGCTTTGCTAAGCTTGGTACATAGTAATAAAAGCCATGCCTGTCTAAATTGTTCGTTTCAATTAATGTGTGGTGATCGACCTGTGCGCAAAGATCAATACACACACTGACCCTCTCATCAAGCGCAGCCGTCCACCAGGAAAGAAGCCCGCCCATTGACATTCCAAAAATAGCTAACCGGTCCGGCAGCACATCAGGTCGAGACAGCACATAATCAATTGCACACATGCTTTCATACAGCATCATGCCCCACATCACTTTCCCTGTTAAAAGCATTTCCTTAAAAATTTCACTTTCGGTTCTTCCTCTTCTCTCACCAAATCCTGCATGATCAATAGCCAGAACACTATAGCCTTTTGAGGTGAACTCTTTCGCATATGAAGGCGCTTGCAAATAATGAGCACCCTTGATGAGCTCTTCCTTCCCATCGACGTAGTTCCCGCCATGAGAGTGCTGAAACAGCACAACTGGTCTTTTTTTCACCGTATCCTTCGGCTTCACAAAATAAGCGGGCACTTCCTCTACACCATGGATTGAAAGAATGAGTGTTTCGATAACGTACGATTCACGATCCTCGACCTTTAACGTATATGCCTCCACGCGATGGCGTTCTGGCATTTCTCCTAACAGACTGAGCAGTTGTTCACGTTTGCTTTCCTTTTCCATTGACGTCACTCCTCCTTTTGTTGATCATCTGTTAACATACGAGATCGATCGTGCAATCACCTTGTTTTCGACAAAATTATGTCCCGGGAAATAAAGAACACCCACCGGTTCATACCGATGGGTGTCATCATTAATTCGCAACAATATTGACAAGCTTCCCAGGAACCGCAATCACTTTGCGAATGGTTTTCCCTTCAAGCTGTTCTTTTACACGTGCATCATTTTTTGCAAGCTCTTCTAACTGTTCTTTAGTTGCATCAGCAGGAACAGTTAATTTTGCTTTCACTTTCCCATTCAATTGTACGACAATTTCTACTTCATCGTCGACAAGCTTTGACTCGTCATATTGCGGCCATGCTTCATAAGAGATAGACCCTTCATGACCAAGTTTATTCCAAAGCTCTTCCGCTACATGCGGTGCAATTGGAGAAAGTAGTTTCACAAAGCCTTCAGCATATTCTTTCGGTAGTGTATCAGCCTTGTAGGCATCATTGATAAACACCATTAATTGTGAGATCCCTGTATTGAAGCGCAGGCCTTCATAATGGTCTGTTACCTTCATCACGGTTTCATGATAGCTGCGTTCTAATGCGCCTCCAGTTTGCTCTGTTATTTTATCACTGATTGTGCCATCTTCGTTTGTGAATAGACGCCATACACGATCAAGGAAGCGGCGAGCACCATCAAGTCCTGTTTCAGACCAAGCGATTGATGCATCTAAAGGTCCCATGAACATTTCATAAAGGCGCAATGTATCCGCACCATGAGATTCTACGATATCATCTGGATTGACAACATTTCCTTTTGATTTACTCATTTTTTCATTATTTTCCCCAAGAATCATTCCTTGGTTGAACAATTTCATGAAAGGTTCTTTTGTCGGAACAACGCCGATATCATACAAGAACTTATGCCAGAAGCGCGCATATAGAAGATGAAGTACAGCATGTTCTGCTCCGCCAATATATACATCAACAGGAAGCCATTTCTTCAGCTTTTCAGGAGATGCAAGCTCTTCTGAGTTATGCGGGTCAATATAACGTAAGAAATACCAGCAGCTGCCTGCCCATTGCGGCATTGTATTGGTTTCACGGCGTCCTTTTTTACCTGTGACAGGATCGACAACCTCAACCCAATCTTTAATATTGGCTAAAGGTGATTCACCTGTGCCACTTGGCTTGATCTCAGTCGTTTTAGGCAAAATGAGTGGAAGCTCTTCCTCTGAAACAGCTGAAGACGTTCCGTCCTCCCAATGAATAATTGGAATTGGCTCACCCCAATAACGCTGGCGGCTAAATAGCCAGTCTCTTAAACGGTAAGTGACTTTCTTTTCGCCTTTTTGATGTTCTTCCAGCCATGCAATGACTTTTTCAATCGCTTCTTCTTTTCCTAATCCATCGAGGAAATCAGAGTTAATGTGTTTTCCATCGCCTGTGTAAGCTTCTTTTTCAATGTCTCCGCCTTCGACAACTTCCTTGATTGGAAGATCAAATGTTTTGGCGAATTCATAGTCACGCTCATCATGGGCAGGTACCGCCATAATCGCACCTGTTCCATAAGTAGCCAGCACGTAATCTGCAATCCAGATCGGCATCTTTTCACCATTTAATGGATTGATGGCATAAGCGCCTGTGAAAATACCCGTCTTCGTTTTTGCAAGATCTGTCCGCTCTAAGTCGCTCTTAGATTGAATTTCTTTCATATATGCTTCGACTGCTTCTTTTTGAGCAGCTGTTGTCATTTTTTCAACAAGTGCATGTTCTGGTGCAAGTACCGCATAGGTTGCCCCAAACAATGTATCAGGACGCGTTGTGAAAACAGTAAACTGTTCATCATGTCCTTCTACTTCGAAATGAACATGTGCACCTTCTGAACGTCCGATCCAGTTACGCTGCATATCTTTAATGCTTTCAGGCCAATCAATGTCTTCTAAATCTTCTAACAGCCTGTCCGCATATGCCGTAATCTTTAGCATCCATTGCTTCATCGGACGTCTTTCAACCGGATGCCCTCCGCGTTCACTTTTTCCATCAATGACTTCTTCGTTTGCAAGGACTGTGCCAAGCGCTGGGCACCAGTTCACTGGTACTTCATCGATATACGCCAATCCCTTTTCGTACAATTTCAAGAAAATCCATTGTGTCCATTTATAATAATTTGGATCAGTCGTGTTGATTTCTCGATCCCAATCATATGAGAACCCTAGTGATTGAATTTGGCGGCGGAAGTTATTGATGTTCTCTTCTGTAAAGACCGCCGGATCATTCCCTGTATCTAGCGCATACTGTTCTGCTGGAAGACCAAATGCGTCCCATCCCATTGGATGAAGAACATCATATCCCTGCATACGTTTCATGCGTGATAAAATATCCGTTGCTGTGTAGCCCTCAGGGTGGCCGACATGAAGTCCTGCTCCTGATGGATATGGAAACATATCAAGTGCATAGAACTTTGGTTTATCTTCCGAGTCAGATGTGGCGAATGTTTTATGTGTCAGCCAATAATCCTGCCACTTCTTTTCAATTTCCCGATGCTGAAAACTCAATGTGAAAACCTCCTTTAATATGTACGGCTGTATCTGCTCAGATGACCACTGCGAGAATTCAGATTTTTCTAAAATCAACAAAAAACCCTCATCCCTGGAAAGGGACGAGAGATTTTTTGGTTCCCGCGGTACCACCCTTGTTAGCGTAACTTTCTGTTTGTACGCTCACTTAATATCTTTAACGCAGACATGCGACAGAAGCTTTAACGCAACTGCAACTCTGAGGCGAGTTCAGAAGCAGATTTGATTGACTTTCACCAGCCGTCAATTCTCTAAAGACAAATACTGCTTTCCTACTACTCCTCTTCACTGTTCTTATCGTAACCGTCATCTAAGTAGTATTTTATAGAATTATGATCATAAGTGCAAGCAGGTTTGTATACAATGGGAATGTACCCTAGATCAGGGTAAAGTAGAGGATATTATTCGTGTGGAGATCGGTTATGACGGTTGGAGTCTGCATTCTGTGAATGCTGTTCTCTTACAAAATCAAAGCTTCGCAGAACTGCTTCTCCTCCGTAACCTGAAATAATTGATAAGATGACCAAGTGCAGACTAGAATCGGGATTTGAGGATAAGACAAGCAGTGTAGCGGCAATCATCCCAACGAGCCAATCTTCAATAAACCCTAAATAAATAAACTTTTTTGTCATTCTGGGCTTCTCTAGCCTGCCTTTTTTCTTTACGTGACCGAGAATGCCCATGACCCCTCCAATGGCGCAAGCAATAATGACTTGTTGCAGCATTTTCATCACCTTCCTAAAGCCCTTAGAATAGTAAAGCGACTTCAGGCTGTCCAGCCCCCTGTAATGCCATTCTGCTGTTCCGTCATAATCCATGTAAAAGGTCTATTCTCTCTAACGAAGAAAAAAAGCTTGTTTCTTCCATTATATGTGAATGACCCAAAACAATCTTGATGCATTGGAATCATTTTTACCTAATCCATATTGACTATTTTTGTCATTTTATGAATTATGAGCAATTGATTCCTTCTTTTTCTAAAGAAAAGTCTCCTTACTTACTATATTCTAATGGAGGACAAACTATGATGACAAATTTAACAAAGCCATTGCAATCGTTGAAACAGAACATATGTTATGTTACGTTAGTAAGGAATACCTTTGGTTGAAAAGACAACCATTTGATATGTCTGATAGTAGCAACAAAGGAGGGTAATATGGTCAGCTCGAACATCTTCGGCTTACAAAAACAGCTTGAACTCATAAAAAAAGCGCTAGATCATGCGCGGATCGGTGTTGTCATTACAGACCCTTCTTTAGAGGATAACCCTATCGTTTATGTGAATCATGGCTTTACACACATGACTGGATACAAACCAGATGAGATTCTTGGGCGTAATTGTCGATTCCTTCAAGGGAAAGACACAGATCAAAAGCAGCTTGATTTAATACGTCATGGAATACAGAATAAAACACCTATTACCACACAGCTAAAAAATTATAAAAAAGACGGTACTTTTTTTTGGAATGAACTCAATATAGATCCTCTATACATTGAACAAGATGATAAAACATTTTTCATTGGCTTTCAAAAGGATATTACGAAACAGAAAGAATATGAACAGCTCCTAGAAGATTCCTTACAGGAAGTCACCTCTCTTTCGACGCCAATCGTCCCAATCAAAAATGGTGTATCTGCTCTGCCACTCATTGGAAAACTATCTGAAGAACGCTTTGATGCCATTGTCGCGAAGTTAACTTGTATATTAGATGATTCAAAGGATGATTATTTAATTGTCGATCTTTCTGGTTTAATCGATGTCGATGATTCCGTTGCAGCACGCATTTTCAAGCTGCATCGTCTTCTTAATCTAACCGGAACCGAACTGATCATCACAGGGATCAAACCTCAGCTTGCAATGAAAATGAAAGACTTGGATACAGATTTTCAGGATACAATCACTTATTTGACGGTTAAGGAAGCAATCAAAGGATTACCATTAGCTGAAAACCCTGTGTAAAACAGGGTTTTTTTAGTTGAAACGCCCCCTAAAAATGGAAAAATGAGGTATGATAGGTGTAATAAAGGATGTAGGGGGGCTACTAGATGATGATGTTACTCTTCATAGGTCTTTTATGTGTTTGTTTTGCCATAGGATATGCCGTCAATTTCTTATTACTCAAACACCAGAATGCGCAGATCTTTTCAAAGAAACTATTTTATCCTTTCTTGATCTTGGGTCTCATCTTTTCCATTATGTCATTACCGTTTGCTGCCACAGATGCACCGAAGGCACAAGCAGATCCATCTTCAGAACAGCTGTTAAAGGATCAAAAGCAGCTCACATCTGACATAACGCGCTTAAAAGCTGATAAAGAGGAGCTTACCGCTTCTTTAGAGGACGCAACAAAGGATAAAGAAAAACTAGCGAAAAAGCTAGAAACCATCACCTCAGAAAAAGAAACAATCAAAAAGCAAGAAAAGACCATTCAAGCGCTTGAAGAGAAAATAGACAAGCTTGCCTCAAGCAACGAAACACTCAAAAAAGAGAACAAGAAAAGCAGCAGCGATACGGAGTCTTCTACCGTTCAGCGGTCCGCTCCTAAAGATGAAGGAAAAAGCACAGGCGGTCATGAGTCACAGAAGGAAACAAAAAAAGAATCTGCAGCCTGTAACATCAAAGGAAGTGTCAACGGTATTTATCACACACCGAGCAGCAGATACTACTCTAGAACAAAGAATGTAACCAAGCTATTCTGCTCTGTAGAAGAGGCAGAGCGTGCAGGGTACCGGGCACCTAAGCAATAGCTATACGAAAAAAGAACCTCCTGTCAGCCCAATTGGGTGCCTTAGGAGGTTCTTTTTTTAGATTTCTCTTCTTAATGCTGCTAATACATTCGTTTTTGTTGCTTTACGTGCTGGGTTAAGCCCTGAAAGGATTGCTACCCCTGCGCTAATCACTGTTGCTGTAATTACAAGGCTGAGCGGAATATAGGAGAAGGTGATCGAGAATTGATCGCTTGACCCTCCCTCTGACATGGACGACAAAATGGCTGGAATGATTAAATTGACGGCGAAACTAATGATATATGAGATGATAATACCGATGATCGACCCAATCACCCCAATGTAAGCACTTTCCATGAGGAACATTCGCTTGATAATCGATGGATTCGCGCCAATGGCTTTCATAATCCCAATTTCTTGTGTCCGCTCTGTTACTGCCATTGTCATCGTATTAAAAATACCAATTGCAGAAATAATGACCGCAATACATCCAACAAAAATAAGTCCAATTTTGAAGACTGTAAAGAACATATCCATTCCTTCGAGCTGATTCGTCACAGAGATGACTTGATAGCCCTCATCTGTCAGCTTATTCGTGAGTGCACCGACATTGTCGAATTTATCTGCATAAACAGAGGTCTTTTTCTCGACATTTCCTGCTTCAGGAGATAGATCGAGTACTTGACCAAATTCCTTTTCATACGCATTCGGAATAAAAATTTTATGATCCTCTTGCCACTCCAGATTCGGCTTTTTCAAAACACCTACTACACGGAAATCAAATGTTTTTTCTTTGACGACTTCATTTTCTTCGTTGAGTTTTGGTACCTTGACTTGAATCACTTTATTTAAAATATCTTTCGTGTAGCCCTTAGGCTCTTTTGGTGTTTCTTCACCATTTGATGTCTGATTTAATTTTTTTTCATAGGCTTGGCGTTCTTTTTTTGTCCACAGTTGTTCAGCCATATGATACCCGACCACAATTTCGTTCGCTGATGTTGGGACTTTTCCTCGGTCTAGCTCAAGCCCTGCTTCTTTTTCTTCTTTCATATCGGTTAGAGCAGCCTGCGTTTCACCTGAGCGATCATCGAGCTCGACGTTTACCAATGGAATGAGCGCCGTTCTTGAGACGACAGATTTCACATGATCATATTTCTTTAAATCATCTGTCTTGACGTCACCTTTTTCCTTGCCTAACACTTTCACTTCTGTGATGATTTGCTGTTTCATGATTTCATCTTGCGCCGATTTTTGCAGACCAAAACCGACAGATGCTAAAACGATTAAGAAAGAGCATGCCATTGTCGTCGCAAGAATGGTCATAAACACACGCAATCTATTTTTCTTCATGTTTCTTCTAATAAATTTGACCTGATCTCTAAATTTCAATGGATTGTTCCCCTTTCTTTAATACACCATCATGAAGCTGGAACGTTGTATCTGCGATTGAAGCGACTTCATCGTCATGTGTAATAATGACAAACGTGATTCCTTTTTCACGATTAAGCTGCTGGATAAAGGCTAAGATTTCTCCTTCGGTTTCTGAATCTAGACTGCCTGTTGGTTCATCCGCTAAAATAATAGATGGATTTAAAATCAAGGCTCTTGCAATACTCACACGCTGCTGCTGCCCGCCTGACAACTCATTTGGGTAATGCCCTGCATGATGTTCTAAACCTACTCGTTTCAGCATTTCTTCTACTTTCGCCTTTCGTTCAGACGGCTTCACACCTTTTAAAGTGAGCGGAAGTTCAACATTTTCATACGTCGTTAAGCTCCCGATCAATTGAAAGCTTTGAAAGATAAAACCAAAGTGATCTAAGCGGAAGTCCGCCCATTCTTTTTCATTAAACCCAGTCACATCGGTACCATCAATGACAATTTGTCCGCTCGTTGGCGTAATATATCCTGAAATTAAGTTCAATAGGGTAGATTTCCCCGAACCACTTCGCCCCACTATACAAGCAATATCGCCTCTTTTGATGGATAGGTCAATCCCTTTCAGCACAGGAATCTCATTCTCTCTGCCCTTTTTACCAATTGTAAACACATGATCTAACGCTTGAACTTGAATCATCTCTACTCCCCTACTCTCTGTTTATCTTTTTCGATATATTAAGAAATAACTTGTTAGTGCACCTACAACGCCGCCTATGATCATGCCGACAAAATAACCTAATAACGAATCGGAAGAGAAGCCAACCCAGCCAAAACCTAAAACACCGAACACGATGACCATAATTTGAATTGGCCAATCCATCGCTGAAAAGAGGAAGAACCTCCCATTTCGTTCGGTTGGATGTTTGGTAAAGCTAAACAAACCAACTAGGTAAAATATGACCATCATGACAAGTGGAATGATGAATTCTTCACCATTGAACCAACGCTGATAATCCTGTTGAAAATAGTCATTTGTAATATAAGTAATTGGAGATAGAGGCGATATCAAATAATTGAAGCTCGTATCTATCCAATTCTCAGTTGGTCTAATGATAAAATCTAAATGAACGATCGGAAGTCCAATCATCAAAAATGGTAGAATGGATGTACTGAATCCAACGATTGTTTGAGATATGGCACTTCCTGTTAATGTACCTGCTGCTAAAAATAAACTATAGACCATCAAGGCTGACAACAGTGCATAAAAATAACGACTGTTGAACTCAGGTGTCTCTATTGGATGAAGACCTAATTTAAGTAAATAAATGATAAGGTATGAGACAACATGAACGCTTGCAATGATTCCAGCCCCTAAAAAAAACTTGGAATGAAAGATGGCACTTCTGCTAAATGGCAAGGATAATGTAAAGTCTATTTGCCCTTTATTTCTCTCAAATCCTAGCTGAATCACAGCAAAAAATATTCCCATTATCCATGAAAGTGAGAGAAATGCATCTTGGTTAAACATATAAGTGAATGTTGCTGTATCACTTATACAAGATGGACTTTTCAAACAATCTTGAAAAGTTGAGTAACCCATAAAGAGAGATAATGGCGTCGCAAACACCGCAACCAGCATCACTAAAATAAATGTCAGCTCTGATTGCTTCCATTCCTTATATAATAATTGCCGCTTTACCATCTCCGTTTCCCTCCAAACTTTGCAATGAATACTTCTTCTAAATTCACAGGCAGTTCATGCCATACTTTTGGCTGCAGCGACTTCAAGTACTCTTTGGCCTCTACATCGGTTTTAAGAATAAGTGCTGTATAAAAAATGCCCGCTTGATCTAATATAGCAACGCCATTTTTTCGTATACTCAAGTTCATATCTTCTTCAAAAGCCATCTGGATTTTGACATAATCATTCTTTAATTCATCTAGATCCATGACACTTGTGAGTTGATTTCCTTCTAAAAACCCGATTCGGTTGCACATACGCTCAATATCCTCTAATCGGTGCGATGTGATGAGAATCGACGTTTCACGTTCCGCTACCTCGTCGATCATGAGCTGAAGAACATCATTTCTTGTGACGGCATCAATACCATCTGTTGGTTCATCTAACAGAATCACGGCTGGCTTGATCGCAAAGCTTAAAATTAATGAGAGCTGTTTTTTTAACCCTGTCGATAGTTCACGATATTTCACTTTTTCCGGAATTTCATAGCGATTCACAAGCTCATTGGCATATGTCACGTCAAACTTCGGGTAAATATGCTTTAACAGCTGGACAAGCTGCCCGTAATTGTATCTGTCAAAGTAGGGATTGACGACTGGCATATACACAATATTTTGCTTTACTAACGGGTGGTCTTTCACAAGCACGTCTTTAAAATAAATCTCTCCTTCATCTGGAAGAAGAATTTGCTGAATCAAGCGGAGAAGTGTTGTTTTACCAGAGCCATTCCTGCCAAGCAAACCAAAGATCTCACCTTCGCCTATTTTGAAGGAAACGTTACTGAGTACTTCACGTCCATTTAATGTCTTCGATACATTTCTAACCTCAATCAACTTTATTTCCTCCCTCGAGACTTGAGCCAATCTCTTCTATCCATTCCTTCAGTTGTTGAATATCAATACCGGCATAATGAGCTTCTATAATGAGTTGTCTTAATTGCTCCTTCATCTCCAATACCTTCCCTTCATTCAGCTTTAACCGAGCCTCTTCTGTTACATACGTACCGCGCCCTCTTAGTGTTTCAATAATCCCTTCCCGCTCAAGCTCCTTATATGCTTTACTGACGGTGTTCGGATTGGCGATGATAATAGTGGCGAGCTCTCTGACAGAGGGCAGTTTGTCACCAGGTTTCATTACACCTTTTAGACATAAAATTTTGAGTTGCTCAATGATTTGTTCATATATTGGCGCAGCGCTTCGTGGATCTATTTGAATCATGATGGCTCCCTCTTTCCTCATTCATGCTTTTGCAGTCCTATTGCATGTTCATGCCCTTGCATTAAAGGGATTGAATTAAGTATCAAATCTTTTTGAACTTCAAAACCAATGAAAACGAGAACGAAAAAAAATGTACATGCTAACACAACAGCCAGCACCATCCACTTCAAATTGATTGGTTTTTTTTCTTTTTTCATGGTTAAACACCTTTCTTCACTTTTTAAGTGTCTTTAGTGTATTAGTTGATATAGTACACTTAATACAATATAGACACTTAAATAAAAAGTCAATAGCCTTTCAAAAAATAAAAAACAGACCCTTTAAAAAAGGATCTGTTCATCATTCGTTGTCGTAAGAAATGCCTAAAATCATTTGATTTTGCAAGCTTTGCATTTGAACACGTGCCCTGTCTAACCGCTCTCTTTGCTGGTCATTGGCGACATCTTTTAATTTTTCTAATTCGTTCACCGCATCTTCAAGCATAAGCTGTGCCTTAGAAAATCCGTCCTCATTATAATGCTCTTGGCGTAAGTTCAAATCAAATTGCTCATTTGCAAACTCAAGGGTTTCAGTACTTTTTTGGATAAATTCATCGATTGACTGCCTTGTTGCCATCTTGCATTCCCTCCATTTCATCATTGCTCCCGCCTATTTTGCCCACGTAAAGCTTTTTCACTAAAGAAAATGTTGGACAGATTCAATTGTCCTCCTTCATGATTTTTGTTAAACTTTAAGGATGCCTATTATTACGCAAGGAGGTTACTGACTTGGATCAGCATAACCCTTTTTTATATTCAAACAGCGAAAAACGCTATCACACATGGAACTATCATTTGCGAGAGCACTTTGGTCATAAAGTTTTTAAAGTGGCCTTAGACGGCGGCTTTGACTGCCCAAACCGTGATGGTACTGTAGCCCATGGAGGCTGTACATTTTGCAGTGCCGCAGGATCTGGTGATTTTGCAGGAAACCGTGCGGATGATCTCATCACTCAATTTAACGAAATCAAAGACCGGATGCATACTAAATGGAAAGACGGAAAATATATGGCGTATTTTCAGGCGTATACAAACACACACGCCCCGCTTCCTGTTTTAAAGGAAAAATTTGAAACCGTGATGAATTTGGATGGTGTGGTTGGCTTATCTATTGCGACAAGACCTGACTGCCTGCCAGATGACGTGGTGGAGTATTTAGCTGAATTAAATGAGCGTACTTATCTCTGGGTAGAGCTTGGTCTTCAAACGGTTCATGAACGGACAGCGATGCTCATTAACCGTGCCCATGATTATGAATGCTACGTAGAAGGTGTAGAAAAACTGCGAAAACACGGCATTCGTGTCTGCTCGCATATCATCAACGGCTTGCCTCTTGAAAACCGGGACATGATGATGGAGACAGCAAAAGCTGTTGCTGATTTAGATGTGCAAGGAATTAAAATTCATTTGCTTCACCTTTTAAAAGGAACCCCAATGGTCAAGCAATATGAAAAAGGCAAATTGGAGTTTCTAAGCCAGGAAGAATATGTCCAGCTTGTTTGTGATCAGCTGGAGATCCTGCCGCCAGAAATGATTATTCATCGTATTACAGGCGACGGCCCGATTGAATTAATGGTTGGTCCAATGTGGAGTGTAAACAAATGGGAAGTATTAAATGCCATTAATGCTGAGCTTGAAAGACGTAACAGCTACCAAGGCAAACGTTTCGTCAGATTGGAAGAAGCAGCAAAATGATCTTGAAACGCATGCTCCCTTTTAGTAAAGAGCTGTTAGAACGGGCTTGTCAAAAAGGCGACATCGTCATTGATGCAACGATGGGAAATGGCCACGATACACTCTATTTAGCTGATCTTGTCGGTCATGATGGACAAGTTTTCGCATTCGACGTACAAGAAGAAGCCATACAGCAGACGCGTAAAAGGCTTGGCGAGGGATATCCATATGTTCATCTCATTCACGATGGTCATGAAAAACTGGCTCAACACTTGCCAAGAGATGTTTATGGACATATCTCTGGCGCGGTGTTTAACCTTGGGTACTTGCCAGGAGGCGATAAAGCCGTCACTACTCAGGCCGAAACAACCATTAAAGCCATTGAGCAGCTCCTCGACTGGCTTAAACCCGGAGGTCTGATCGTCCTTGTGATTTATCATGGACACCCCGAAGGGAAAAAAGAAAAAGAAGTACTTCTCGACTATTGCAGATCACTTCCTCATGAAGAGGTACAAGTTTTATCATATCAATACATGAATATTCAAAACGACCCGCCTTTTGTGGTCGCCATTGAAAAAAAGCTAAAGCTCAAATCCTAATGGATTTGAGCTTTTTTATGAGGATTTCATCCAAGGCATTTTCTGATAGGTCCGGTAGGCTCTTCCGTTGATATAGAAAAAGAACGATGTTTTCCCGCTTGATTTGATCAGCCGTTTTGCCAGCTTATTCATCTCTTTTTGGGCTGTTACTTTTTCATCGGACAAATAGACTGCCAATAATCCTCTGTTAATTAATTTGTGAAAGTTTTCGTGCGGAATGCCTTTCAGCTGCTCATCCGCTTTTTCAATAAAATGCTGAAGTCTATCCATCATCTCATGATGAGAAGCATAGTAGGAGCAAAAGTTCAGATCTCCTCCAAGCCGGTCTTCTTCTTGGTCAATTAAATAATCAAGTAAAATGTGCAGACCTTGAATATAAGGGAAATAGCTTTCGTATATTTGCTTCGCCTGCTTTTCTGTAAAGTCCGACTGCAACGCATACGCCACAAGACAGAAAATCCCTAACGTTGATCCTGCACAAGCTGAAAATTCATACCATTCCATCTTAGGCAAATCCTTTTCATATTGGCGGAACCACGATTCTAGCCGCGGAACCCGCTCATGAGGAACGACGTGTTTATGTACTTGCAAATCACTGTAGTAATCGCACAGCGTGTGTAAATATGGCTGAATGATCGGATAATGCTTAAGACGCGACAGCACGTCTTGGCATGTGCGGACAAGCGAGTGTAAATATCCATGATCTTCTTGA
The DNA here is from genome assembly GCF_038593215.1 of Bacillus sp. FSL W8-0920. Lineage (NCBI taxonomy): Bacteria > Bacillati > Bacillota > Bacilli > Caryophanales > Bacillaceae > Bacillus > Bacillus sp. FSL W8-0920. The sequence goes on from NZ_CP151974.1 coordinate 2,748,766, forward strand.
TCATCACGGAATTGGTAGTATGGCTTGAGCTCAGCATGAATATCAAGCGCATCTCTCATCGCTTGATGCAGCATATGAAAATCTTTTGGATCAAGCGACGTACTGCGGTCACACAGGTTATCTAAGTAATCACTGATGGTTTGATACGCCACAATGAATTCAATACACGTTTCTTTCGCCTCACCTGCTAGAAGAGATAAGATACCTCCACCTTCGCAGTGGAAGGTTTTACTCGATATGCTCGCTAACGCCTGCGTACGCAGTTCTTCATTTTCAATCATTTCTGCATGAGCCCGCCACTTTTTTAGCTCCTGATGAACAAGCGGAAAAATATCTTTATACACCTTTGTCATCAGTGCAAAAGGACGCTCTGGTACTGACAAATCAATCCACCCCTAACTTAAAGCTCACCATCAAATATATTGATCTGTAAAGGCTCTTGCTGCCTTAAACACATCTTCTCTTTCCGGTTCATTAAAAATTTCGTGATACAGTTCTTCCCATTCACGATATGATTTATTGGTTGATTCAATGCCATTGAACCATTTGATCACCCTCGTTTTATCGACGATCTTATCATCGCCCGCCTGCATTAAAAGGAGCGGAATCGATTTAAATACATTCGTAGGCTGCATGGCTGCATCAATATTTTTGATCAGCTCTCGGTACCAGCGAACCGACACCTTTGTTACGTAAAGGGAATCATTTGAGTCTGCTTCAATCACAGCCTGATTTCGTGTGGCTAGTTCAATCGACAGCCCTGACTCGACTTTAAAGGACGGTGCGAGCACATTTAGACCTTTTGATGCAAAATCCATTAGCTTCTTCGGTTTAAATTGCAGACCTAAACAAGGTGATGATAAAATAAGGCCATCAATCTTCGTATGGGTATACTGCTTGACCCACTCAATTGAAATGAGTCCGCCCATACTGTGTCCAAGTAAAAAAGTAGGAAGCCTGAATGATTTCGCATGTTCGATCCATTCATCTACTGTATCAATGTATTCTTGAAACGAACGAATGTGGCCGCGCGCACGTGTCGACGTCCCTTGCCCAGGCAGGTCACCCATGACGACGTGATAGCCGGCATTTCGCCACATTTCGATCAGCCATTTATATCGGCCGTGATATTCACTCGCACCATGTACTATCACAATTGTACCAACTGGTCTTTCAGCATGCCAAGTCCACAAAGTAAACACCTCACAAATGTTGTATTAAGAAAGGAAGTCGAAAAAGTGATTTATCCATATCAGCAGTTTACACCTGAGATTCATGAATCGGTCTTTGTCGCAGATAACGCCACCATTACAGGAGATGTCACGATTGGAGAATATTCGAGCGTGTGGTTCCAAACCGTCATCAGAGGCGATGTCGCTCCTGTGAGAATTGGAAAAAACGTCAATATTCAAGATTTATCCTGTCTGCATCAAAGTCCTGGAAAAACACTTCTAATAGAAGATGGTGCTACCATTGGACACCAAGTCACATTACATAGCTCAATCATTCGAAAAAATGCCCTCATTGGTATGGGGTCTATCATTCTCGATGGTGCAGAAATTGGCGAAGGTGCCTTTATCGGTGCAGGTAGTCTTGTCCCTCAAGGAAAGATCATTCCAAAAGGATCACTCGCTTTCGGCCGTCCAGCCAAGGTCGTCCGGCAGTTAACAGATGAAGATATCCAAGACATGGACAGAATCCGTAGAGAATATGTAGAAAAAGGACAATACTATCGTTCCCTTATACCCCGTTAACATCATACGCGTTATCTTCACTTTATCATGTTTTTTTCAGGATATTAAGCAATAACTATGAACCGCTTGTTATTTTACCCTTTTCCGCCGCTTTCTATCATAACAAAAAAGGTTTTCAGCTTTGTGCTGAAAACCTTTTTTCATTAACTAAAGATAACTTCTTTCGGTTGATGATTCAACTGCTCTGGATCAATGCTGCGCTCCACATAAATGCTGTGCCAAATCATAAAGATAAGGACGGTCCAAATCTTACGGCTATGATCTGCTTTACCAGCACAATGCTCATTTAATAAATCAAGCACATACTCTTTGTTAATGTATTCATCTGTTTGACTGTTTTTGATGATGTCTTTTGCCCAAGCATTCATCTCATTTTTCAACCAATGACGAATTGGCACAGGGAAACCAAGCTTTTTACGGTTTAACACATGGTCAGGCACAATGCCTTCTGCTGCTTTACGCAATAAATATTTCGTTGTGCCATCTTTTGTTTTCAGCTCTTCTGGAATTTTAGAAGCCGCTTCAAAAACGACCTTATCAAGGAATGGAACACGAAGCTCAAGAGAATTCGCCATCGTCATCTTGTCTGCTTTCAATAAGATGTCTCCGCGCATCCACGTATGGATATCAACATATTGCATTTTGTTAATATCACTGTAGCCTGCGCTTTCCTCGAAGTATGTCTTCGTTATGTCACGATATGTGATGCTTGGATCATAATGTTTGAGGAGATTTTTCTTCACTGGCTCTTCAAAGATTTTCGCATTACCGATATAACGTTCCTCTAATGGCGTACAGCCGCGAACGATAAAGCTCTTCCCTTTCATTCCTTCTGGCATTAAACGAGCCAGACGAAGAAGAAGCTTTTTCAGCATAGATGGTACAGATTCAAATGGTTTAAGAGAAAGAGGCTCACGGTAAATATTATATCCACCGAACAGCTCGTCCGCTCCTTCACCTGAAAGAACAACCGTCACTTGTTTCTTCGCTTCTTTTGCCACGAAATACAATGGAATCGCTGCCGGATCAGCTAAAGGATCGTCTAAATGCCAGACAATCTTCGGAAGCTCGTTCATATATTCTTCTGGAGAAATGACGGCGCTGAAGTTTTGTAAGCCTAGCTTGTCAGCTGTTTCCTTAGCGACATCGACTTCACTAAAGCCATCCTGCTGGAAGCCAACAGAGAATGTCTTTAGCTCAGGGTGTAATTCCTTTGCGACAGACACGATGAAGGAAGAATCAATACCACCTGATAGGAATGAACCAACAGGTACATCACTTCTCATGTGAACTTTCACAGAATCATAGATCGCATCGCGTACTTCTTCAATTAACTTCTGTTCTTGTGTTTGCTCAGGCTTGAATTGAACTTTCCAGTATGTCTTAAATTCGATCTCCTGTCCTGGGCGTAAAATAAACTGATGACCAGGCTCAACTTTATGCACCTTTTGATCAAGCGTATTTGGCTCAGGAACGAATTGGAACGACATGTACTGCTGCAATGAAGTCTCATCAAATAAAATGTTCTCGTTCACAGCCATCAAGCTTTTGCGCTCAGACGCAAAGTACACTTGCTCATCCATTTGTGTGAAATAAAGCGGTTTGATGCCAAAAGGATCTCTTGCGCCATATAATTGCTGCGCTTCTTTATCCCAAATTAAAAATGCAAACATGCCGCGAAGCTTAGAAGCCGCTTCTTCTTTATAATGACGGTATGTGGCAAGCAGTACTTCCGTATCAGAATCTGTGCTGAACGTATAGCCCTTTTTCACAAGCTCTTCCTTCAGCTCCACATAGTTATAAATTTCCCCGTTAAAAATAATCCAGTACTTTTCATCTTCATAAGAAAGCGGCTGCTTTCCGTGTTCAACATCTATAATACTTAAACGTCTAAATCCAAATCCTACATGCTCATCATGAAAGTACCCCTCATCATCCGGACCACGGTGAACGATGAGACGATTCATTTGTTTAATTAACTCTTCCTGCTCAGTAGTTTCGGACAATGGACGGTGATTAAACACACCAACAAACCCACACATATTATTGCCTCCACGTTATGTTATTTCTTAAAAGTAGACCTATAATTAGACAGTTATTTGTCCGATTTTGTTTCACATTTTTTCGCTTTTTGTAGAATTTTTTTTAATCAAAAGGAAAACCGCTTAAAATAAGCGGTTTTATATGTTGTTATTGTCCTAATGCTTCCTTGCGAAGCGTATCGGCTTTATCCGTTTTTTCCCACGGAAGATCTAAATCATGACGGCCGAAATGTCCGTATGCAGCTGTTTGTTTGTAGATCGGACGACGCAGGTCAAGCATTTTAATAATGCCAGCTGGACGAAGATCGAAGTTCGCACGAACCACTTCAATTAATTTTTCTTCAGAAGCTTTTCCTGTTCCGAAAGTATCAATTGAAATCGATACAGGCTGTGCAACACCAATTGCATAAGCAAGCTGTACTTCACAAGAATCTGCAAGGCCAGCAGCTACGATGTTTTTCGCTACGTAACGAGCAGCGTATGCCGCAGAACGGTCAACCTTTGTTGCGTCCTTCCCAGAGAAAGCACCGCCGCCATGACGAGCGTATCCGCCATACGTATCAACGATGATTTTACGTCCAGTTAAACCAGCATCCCCTTGAGGTCCACCGATCACGAAACGGCCAGTCGGGTTAATAAAGTATTTTGTCTGTTCATCAATTAGTTCACTTGGAACGACAGGGCGGATGACATGCTCTTTTAAGTCGCTTTGAATTTGTTCAAGCGTTACTTCTGGTGCATGCTGCGTTGAAATAACCACTGTATCAATACGAACAGGTTTATTTTGGTCATCATATTCTACTGTTACTTGTGTTTTTCCATCTGGACGTAGATAAGCAAGTGTTTGATCCTTGCGTACTTCAGTTAAACGGAGAGATAATTTATGCGCTAGTGAAATCGGCAGCGGCATAAGTTCTTCGGTTTCGTTGTTGGCAAAACCAAACATCAATCCTTGGTCACCTGCACCAATCGCATCAAGTTCTTCTTCAGTCATTGTGCCTTCACGTGCTTCAAGCGCTTTGTCTACACCTTGCGCAATATCAGCAGACTGTTCATCAATAGATGTGAGCACTGCACATGTTTCCGCATCAAAACCATATTTCGCACGCGTGTAGCCAATTTCCTTAATCGTGTCACGCACCGTCTTTGGAATATCGACATAAGTAGACGTTGTAATTTCTCCGCTTACTAATACGAGACCCGTTGTAACAGAAGTTTCACAGGCAACACGTGCATTTGGATCTTTCTTTAAAATTTCATCCAAAATGCTGTCTGAAATTTGATCACAGATTTTATCCGGATGTCCTTCCGTCACTGATTCTGAAGTAAATAAACGACGATTTTGACTCATAATGGCTATTTCCTCCTGTACAAGACCACATCATCCCAAGATGAGGTCTCCAATATGATACGGAACTCGTTCCCTCTTATATTTGAAAACGTTTCTATTAGAGATGTTATTGGCAATTTGTTCATATGATATCCCAAAAATAAAAAAACCATTTCCTTCATTGCGAGGAAAGGGTCTGAGATCGCATGCCTTTCACTCTTATCGCTCAAGGTGTTCTTGTACCTTGCATCAGGTTAGCACCTTGGTTTCTCAGCATATTCATGCCTTTTCATAAGAAACCGGTTGCTGGGCTTCATCGGGCCTGTCCCTCCACCAACTCGGGATAAGAGTATCCGTTCAATAAGATATCTTATCTTAAATACTTGCATCATGTCAATGCTTCATCAGAATTATCTTCCCTTTTTTTCACCACGTTATTAGCATCACCAAAAAGCATATTTTCATAGCAGAAATGAAAAAACACACACAAAAATATTTAAATAGTATAGACTATTGTTATGAATGTGTTATACTAATCGAAACAAAACAAATTCAACGGTAAAGGAAGGGTTTTTTTATGAACTCAGTGGATTTAAAAGAAGATTTGCAGTCATTGCTCTCATTAGAAAATACGCACCAAAATTTATCTGTTCCGAAACTTGTTGAAAAGATTTTGGCACGTGATGAAGGCGTTTTAACATCAACAGGAGCTGTCCGTGCTACAACGGGTGCCTACACAGGACGTTCGCCTAAAGATAAATTTATCGTGAAAGAAGAAAGCTCTGAACATAAAATTGATTGGGGTCAAGTCAACCAGCCGATTTCTAAAGAAGCATTTGACCGTTTATATACAAAGGTTGTGTCATACTTAAAAGAACGTGATGAACTATTCGTCTTTGAAGGATTTGCCGGTGCAGATGAAAGATACCGTATGCCTATTACAGTGGTAAACGAATTTGCATGGCACAATCTCTTTGCAAAGCAGCTATTCATCAGACCTGACGGATCAACACCTTCTTCAAACGAAAAACCGTTTACCATCTTATCTGCACCGCATTTTAAAGCAGATCCTGAAACAGATGGCACAAACTCTGAAACGTTTATTATCGTTTCTTTTGAAAAACGTACCATTCTGATCGGTGGAACAGAGTATGCAGGAGAGATGAAAAAGTCCATCTTCTCTGTCATGAACTACCTGCTTCCTGAGCAAGATATTTTATCCATGCACTGCTCAGCAAACGTCGGTCAAGAAGGCGATGTCGCACTATTCTTCGGCCTTTCAGGTACAGGGAAAACGACGCTTTCTGCAAGCGCAAGCCGCAAGCTAATCGGTGACGATGAACACGGCTGGTCTGGCTCAGGAGTCTTCAATATTGAGGGCGGATGCTATGCGAAATGTGTGAACTTAAGCGAAGAAAAAGAACCGCAAATCTACAAAGCCATCAGCTTCGGATCAGTTCTTGAAAATGTTGTGCTTGATGAAGAAACACGTGAAGCGGATTATGATGACACGTTCTTTACTGAAAACACACGCGCTGCTTACCCAATCGAAATGATTGATAACATCGTGACGCCAAGTATCGCAGGACACCCATCTGCCATTGTCTTCTTGACAGCTGATGCATTTGGCGTTTTACCTCCAATCAGCCGTTTAACAAAAGAACAGGCGATGTACCATTTCTTGAGCGGTTACACAAGTAAATTAGCAGGAACTGAGCGCGGTGTCACATCACCAGAAACGACATTCTCTACTTGCTTCGGTTCACCATTCTTGCCGCTTCCAGCTCACGTCTATGCTGAAATGCTTGGCAAGAAAATTGATGAGCACGGCGCAAAAGTATTCCTTGTGAATACAGGTTGGACTGGCGGAGGCTATGGTACAGGCAAACGTATGAACCTAGCGCATACAAGAGCAATGGTGCAAGCAGCGATCGAAGGCGACCTCGACAACGCCGAAATGATCACTGATGACATCTTTGGATTACACATCCCGCTTCATATTCCTGGCGTTCCAGATGAAGTGCTTCAACCTTCTAAAACATGGGATGACCAAGAGGCTTATCAAGAAAAAGCACACTTCCTTGCCAATGAATTTAAAAAGAACTTCCAAAAATTCAGCCACGCAGCAAGTGACATTGAAGCCAAAGGCGGACCACTCGTATAATCAAATGACAAAAGCTGAGGGGAATCATTCCCTCAGCTTTTTTTGTTAGTTTGTTGAATGTAATGAGACGAGACGGTAAGTGACCTTTGTCACATTGTCTGTAAGCTCTAGCTTTTCAACGTGTGCTGTCCCTGTTTTTTCTCCGTCTTTCGTTTTACGCACCTCAAGCGGAATATTTAATGGATATATGCGGTACCCTTCCTTCATGAGTTCAAATACATTCTCTTCAATTCTTGTCTCTTTTCCCTTCGTGACAATCATTGTATTAAATTCAACAGGCATTCCCATATTGAAAATCCCCCTACTTTCTAAATTTCGTTATACTGCTTATTTTACCACATTTCCGCTTTTCCGGCTGTGCATCCACGTCGTCAGCCTTCTGACAATTTCCCGATTATGCTGCGGCGGAAAATAATGGTTGTATCCATGGAAATACCAAGTCTCCACTGACTTTCCGTGCTGGCGCAGCGCATCTTCTAATAAATACGCATGCTCAATGGATACATTCTGATCCTCTTCTCCGTGGATGATGAGAACAGGCGCTTCAATTTTGTCTACATCATTTAAAGGGGTTCTGTTCTCATATGCCTCTGGCACTTTGTGCGGGGGACCGCCAATCACACGTTTCATCATCCTTCTCATATCCACACGCTCTTCATAGGTGAGCTTCATATCACTGACGCCTCCCCATGTCACAAAGGAAGCGGCCTCCTGTTTCATTTCAACAGCGGTCCAAATGCCCATAATGCCTCCGCGCGAAAAACCAAAGATATGAATACGCTCCTGCTTCACCTTTTTATGATGCTTTAACAATTGAAAGGCAGCAAAAGCATCTTTCCGGTCCTCTCCGGCAAAGTCTTCGTTCCCTTCGCCTCCCTGATTTCCTCGGTAAAAGGGCGCAAATACAACAAATCCCTGCGCGGCAAATTGCACAATCCGGCCTGGTCTGACCATTCCCACATTTTTTATGCCGCCTCTTAAATACAAAAAGCCGTCATAGAGACCTTCTCCGGCCGGTTCTGCGAGCAGCCCTTTGATCCGAAGTCCATCTGCCTCATAGGTCACTGTAAATAAGTGAATATGCGGATGGGGGGACGGAAACCTTCTTTTTTCCACAATCACTTGATTTCTCTCCTTTTCATCTGTTCTTACGTCAAATACTTGATGATCGCTTCTGCAACGAGCTGGCCTGATTTAGTCACCATCGGCGTGCCGCCGCCTGGATGACTCGTTCCTCCAACAAACCATAGCCCTTCAATGTCCTTTGACTGATTATTGATGCGGAAGAACGCCTGCTTGAACGAGTTGGAAGACATACCATAAATGGCTCCATGATATGCGCCCGTTTTCTGCTGCAGATCAAGCGGAGTTTGAACCGCTTCATATTCGGCCACCTTATCCAGATCAAAGAGACCCTTTTTCTTTAATTTTGTTTTCATATGCTGCGGGTATGTCTCCTTTAGCATGTCCCAATCGTGCTCATTTGTCACATAAGGCGCATTCGCCAGTACAAACAAGTTGCTTCTTCCCGGTCCTCCGCTTAAAGCTGGTTCTGAATGACCTGAATAACAGATGTAAAGCGTTGGATCCTGAGGCAGTTGTTTTTTCTGAAAAATATCCTTGAATTCTTGCTCATAATTCTCTGGGAAAAACACATTGTGATGGGACAGCTGTTCATAGACTTTAGGTACACCTAATAAGAGAACAAAGCCAGATAGTGACGGTTCAATGGCAGTAAGCTTTTGATTTAAAAAGCTTGGGCGGTCTTTTTCATCAATCAGATGGCGGTAGACAGTCAGCGCGTCCGCTCCGGCAATGACTTGATCTGCTTCATACATCTGGTGAGCCGTTTCTACTCCTTTGATTCGCCGGTCCTTCACATGAATCTTGTTGACTTGTTCATTCAGGTGAATCTGTACGCCTAATTCCTTTGCCAAAGTCTCAAATGCTTCAACTAAACGATATGTACCGCCCTTTATGCCATATATCCCTTTCTCCCCTTCTAAATACGCCATCATATTAAAAATAGCCGGAGCCTGATAGGGAGAAGAGCCGATGTAAGTAGCATACCGTCCAAACATCGCCAATGTATGCGGATGATGGAAATATTGACGCAGCAAGCGTTGAACGGTTGTAAACGGTTTGACAGAGAGAAGGGCTTTCACGAGCTTTACGTCCGCCTTATCCTTCCACGTCAATAACAAGCGATTTAAAAACTGATCCTCAGCCTTTTGAAAAAGCATCTTTGATTCCTGTAAAAATGCACGGTATTGCTTCGCATCTTCAGGACTGAATGCTGCAATTTGCGATTCCATCTGTTCAATATTCGGCGTAAATTCGACCGTATGTCCATCTGAAAAAACATTTTTGGTCAGAGGAGAAATCGGATAAAATGTGACGTAATCCTCCATCCGTCTATGACAGGAAGCAAATACTTCCTCAAAGTATGACTTCATTGTAATGGTACTCGGTCCTAGATCAAAAGAGTAGCCAGCCCCCTGATGACGCTGCAATTTCCCGCCTAAAGCCGCTTCTTTTTCTAATATGGTGACCTGAACTCCGCGTGACTGTAAGCGGATCGCTGCTGATAATCCGCCAAGACCGCCGCCGATGATGATCACTTTTTTCATTCGTACCTTCTCCCTTTCCATTCATACCCTTCTTTTTTCAGCCCGATTTTCATAGAAGCAAGGCCAATGGCGATCAGACTTAAAATGCTGATCGGTAATAAAAAGGCCATTGCAGATGTTCTTCCGTTCTCAATATCAATTGCCGCTTTGATCGACACACCCAGTCCGTAGCAAAGAATGGCTAAGCATATACTGAGCACATTCAGCTGCAGCAAAGCCATCATCAAGCAAATGACAGGAGCCAAATAAAGCAGGGTGTATAAACAAAAGACACTGCTTAACAAAGCAATGCTTCGATTGACACCTGGAAACAAATTTTTCCTGTAACCTTCCCATACCTCTTGTCCACTCTCATACATTCTCATATACACAAATGGATGAATGCTTGCTAGTGTGAACGGAAAGCCTTGTTCCTTCACCCGTCTAGCCAATGCCATATCATCCACTAGCGAATCCTTAATCGCTTCATGCCCGCCGATATTGTGATAGCAATTCTTTTCAATGGCAATAAAGCCTCCATGTGCGGCGGCAAAAGCCGGATTCTTTGATTTTATGATCCACTTCACAGGCAGATGACAGCCGATGGTAAACATCATCATGGGAACGACAAGATGCTCAAAGAATGTACCTGTTTTTTGTTCGGGGAAGCCTGACAGCATGCCCGTTTTTTGCGCGCATAACTGCTCGTACACAGCTTCAAGTGCTCCCCGTTTCAACCGGACATCCGCATCTAAAAAAAGCAGCCAATCAGAAGCCGCCACCTCAGCGAGCTGAGAACAGGCGTATGATTTTCCTAGCCAGCCTGGCTTTAACGGCCGGCCTGATTGCACACGAATCCATGGATATGTTTGTGAGAAGCGCTCCACAATCGCTCTTGTCTGATCGGTCGAATGATCATCAAGTACAATCACCTCTTTCGGATAAAGACGTTGATTAACGATTGACTGAAGACAGGCTTCTATCCGTTTCTCCTCATTTCTAGCCGGAATCAGTATCGATAACGAAATGGGTTCATCTGATGAAAAGAAAGCGGGCTTTAACACGGGAAACTGCTTCATGTTCCATATGGTGAATAGAAACTGGCAAAGCAGCAGCACACTGATTACGGTTAAGAAGAGCGCCATGTTCTCACCCACTTTTTAAAAGAATCGAACGCATCACTTGTTGACTGACTTGTCCTTGTGATCTGTTTAAATTCTTCGTTTATTGAAAAATCAGGATCCGCAATGACCTGTGCTTGATGCCTGTTTAACTGCGTTTCAAGCAGATCGCCAAGCATACGCGTCATATCTTTGCTTCGCAGGGAGCTTCCAGATACGATGGCATCATCACCGAACACAACAGAAACTATCGGCTTTTGATATTGATTAAATGTATACTGCAAGGTTACAGGCTTCACCACGACTTGCTCAAATTGCCTCACTAAAAAAGAAGCCCCGCCTTCCAGTTCAAGCGGTCTCACGTCCTGATGCATAATTTTCCCCTGTGGAAAAAGCCATACCGCTCCGCCGTCCTGCATGTTCTCTTTTGCTATCATTAAAGCTTGTTTCACGCTTCTCAGGTTCTCTTTATGAACCGGAAACGCCCCAAGCTTACGGAAAAAAGCATATTGCTTCAGCTGCTTCTCTTCCATCATCATGTAGTGATCAAGTTCAGACGCCTTTTCTGTTAAAAGAAAAATGATCAGTCCATCCCACCATGAGCTATGATTGGCGAGATAAAGAACAGGCAGGTTTTCCTTCGGGTCCACCGAGCCTTTCATCATCACACAGCGGAAATGCTTATGGAGCAAATATCGCTCTAGATAAAGTGAAAATAGACGTCTAAACGATCGGCTTTTGTCGCTTTCTTTCAAATCGAACCCTTCCTTCACACAAAATGACAATGATCAGTGCTAAATAAAAAATGACATCGAGTCCGCCCTTTAATGCCAAAAGACCAAAAAAGAACACCATCGCCTGATAAATACGACTCGTCCAGCTGAGTGCCTTTTGATCAATTGAGACAAGCGGGAAAAGAAATGAAAGTCCTGCTCCAATCATACCCCAGCTCACAAAATTCTCAAAAGGAATACCATAAAACCCACCGCCGTCATACCACATCCAAAACTTCCGCTCAGCTGCTACTGGATCTAATATGAGGTCAAGCAACACAATCCATATCCCCGTTTCGACGGCTCGTCTCCACTTTGACTGCTGATTGGATAAAAAAAGGCTGTTTAAAAACACGCCAACCCAAGCAAATGCAATGGTTAACGGGACCCCCGCCACTAGAAAACCTAGCGTCGGATAATAGTCATAGGCACCAAATGGGAACCCCGTTGTGATCCCTACCCACTCCACCGTAAATGTAAGCACCCCGACAATGACTGCCCTTTTGATGACAAATCCCCAGGAGCCATAAATCTGTCGCCCAATCTCTATGACGTAGCAAGCATACAGCACAAGAAAGATTCCGTTTGCAAACTGAAGCCATGCTGGCACTTCAAAAAAGACCATTAAGATCAGACCTACTAAATACCATCCAATAAATACCCAACTCAATCTATACACGAAACCGCTCCTTTATTTCTGCCAAATTCAAGAAAGCCTTCATGCCTCTAGTATAGAAAAAAAGACGCGTTCTATAAATAAACAATGCGCTTCTTATTTTCATCTAGGCACTCACCAAAAATCCCTTTTCACATACTTTAATAGTGATCTAGAACAAAGGAGGCGAATTACTCTTGAATCGTTCCATCAAAGTCAGACTGGCATTCATCGTCGTCGTCCTGCTCTTTATTCCATTTGTCGCCTGTAAAAAAGAACAGGAGCAGACCGTACAAGTAGCCGAGGTGACCCATTCGGTCTTTTATGCTCCGCTATATGTCGCCTTATCAGAGGATTTCTTCAAAGAAGAAGGCCTGGAGGTTGAACTAAAAACCACTTGGGGCGGCGATAAAACAATGACAGCTCTCTTATCAGGCGGTGCTGATATCGCACTGACCGGGTCTGAATCCTCTATCTATGTAGAGGCTCAAGACACAAAGGATTCTGTCATAAACTTTGCACAGCTGACGCAAACAGACGGCACATTTCTTGTTTCAAGGGAGAAAGTAAACCAATTCTCTTGGGATCAATTAAAAGGTAAAGATTTCTTAGGACAGCGGAAAGGCGGAATGCCGCAAATGGTCGGTGAATATGTCTTGAAAAAAGAAGGCATTGATGTAAAAAAGGATCTTCGTATGATTCAAAATATTGATTTTGCCAACATTTCAGGTGCGTTCTCCTCTGGAACTGGCGATTTTGTACAGTTATTCGAACCGACCGCTTCCTTACTCGAAAAAGAAGGTAAAGGGTACATTACCGCCTCCTTTGGAGAAGCTTCTGGCAAGGTGCCATATACCACCTTCATGGCAAAGAAGAGTTACTTAGAGGAAAACAAAGAGACCGCTGAAGCCTTCACCCGAGCCATTTACAAAGCGCAGAAATGGGTAGAAACCAAGCAGCCTGAGGAGATTGCAAAGGCCATTCAAGCTCATTTTCCTGATACAGACCTTGATGTCTTATCAACTGCCATCAAACGCTACAAACAGCAAGATTCCTATGCAATAGATCCCCTTCTAAATGAAGAAGAATGGAACAAATTGCAGGAAATCATGAAGGAGAGCGGTGAATTGCCGGAATTTATTCCGTACAAACAACTTGTCGATTCATCCATTGCAAAGAAGGTCACAGATCACAAATAGAATAGGAGGTAGCACATGTCTTTCCTTCAAATTGACCATGTGACCCATACGTACTTCTCTTTAAAAGAAAAAACAACAGCTATACAGCACATCAATATGGAGATAGACCAAGGTGAATTCATCTCATTTATTGGTCCCAGCGGCTGCGGAAAAACCACCTTGCTGTCTATCATCGCAGGAATTACGCCGCCCTCTGAAGGTCGAATTTTAATCGAAGGAAAAGAACCAAATCAACAGGAGCATCAAATCGGCTATATGCTCCAGCAAGATTATTTGTTTCCTTGGAAGACCATCAAGGAAAATGTCATTCTCGGGTTAAAAATTGCGAAACAAGATTCACATGAGTCCGTCTCAGCTGCCCTTGATTTACTGCCAAAGCTTGGACTGCCTGAAGTAGAGGAAAAATATCCGAAGGAGCTGTCTGGCGGAATGAGGCAGCGTGCGGCTCTCGCCCGAACGCTTGCAGTTGATCCCGGTCTGCTTTTACTAGATGAGCCATTTTCAGCGCTAGACTACCAAACAAAACTCACATTAGAAGATCTCGTCTTTCACACATTAAAAGACTATCAAAAAACAGCGGTTCTTGTGACACATGACATTGGCGAAGCCATTGCGATGAGTGACCGCATTTTCTTATTCTCAAAGCACCCAGGCTCTATCCAGCGAATCTTTACCGTTCCAGACGACATAAGGGCTCTCTCTCCATTTGAAGCGAGACAGACCCCGCATTTCCAAGAGCTCTTTCAAACGATTTGGAAGGAGCTGAAAACAGTTGAAACACAGTGACCTTTTACATGAAGCCTATCGCAAAAAATACCGAATGGAAAAACGGATCACACGTATCTATCAGCTCATCATATTTGCCAGCTTCTTTTCGCTTTGGGAGCTTGCCAGTCATTTCAGGTTCATTGATCCGCTTATTTTCAGTTCACCATCTGCGGTCTGCCAATTGTTTGTGCAAAAAATTCAAGATGGTTCTTTAATGAATCATATGAGTATTACATTATTTGAAACGGTGCTCGGTTTTCTACTTGGTACCTTTTGCGGCATTTTGCTAGCTGCCGCCTTATGGTGGTCCACCCGATTAGCAAACGTTCTTGATCCTTATTTAGTCATTTTAAATGCCATGCCGAAAGTTGCCCTCGCCCCCATTTTAATTGTTGCCCTTGGACCTGGTATGATCAGCATCGTCGCCATGGGTGCGATCATTAGTGTGATCATTACGACGATCGTCATTTACACTGCCTTTCAAGAGGTCGATGAGAATTATTTAAAGGTGATGAAAACCTTTGGCGCGAAAAAAAGCGTCGTCTTTCGTGAGGTCATTTTGCCAGCTAGTATTCCAACGATGATTTCTGCCATCAAAGTGAATGTTGGTCTTTCTTGGGTTGGGGTCATTGTAGGGGAATTTCTTGTATCCTCAAAAGGGCTCGGCTACATGATCATTTACGGCTTTCAAGTCTTCAACTTTACACTCGTGTTCTTAAGTCTTTTCATTATTGCTGTGTTTGCGACCATCATGTACCAGCTTGTGGAATGGCTCGAACGCCGTTTTCTCCAAAAATAAAAAGCACAGGGAGATCTCCCTGCGCTTTTTTTAACGAATCAAACCGTTCTTTTCTAAATAAGCAAGACTTTGTCTTAACACATCATCTTTCATAATAAAACTGAAATTCTTATTTTTTGCGATGGATCTTGGCAAGTCTGCGAAAAGAACAGGTCCTTTCGTTTCAAAATACGTGTCTTGCTTCACTAGCCTTTCAATATCAGCGAAATAAATATTTTTTACGATGACCTTTTCTCTGCCTAGCACCTGATACTGACCAATATACGTTAATTCACGAACAACAGCACCCGTCTCTTCTTGAATCTCACGTATAGCGGCTTGGTCTGCTTCTTCATTTGGCTCAACTTTCCCTCCTGGAAACTCATAGCCCCGATCCTCATGTTCAGTGAGCAGCCATTTCCCCTGGTAACGGCAGATAGCCCAAACATGCTTTGGATGACTTGAAAAAGGCTTCTCTTCAAAGGAGAGCTTGACCGTATTATGATAATAGTCTTTAAATACATGCATGTGAAATCCCTCATATCCTGTCCTTGCTTCTTGTAAAACATCATACCACAGATCACATTTCTCTGAAGAATTTTTATCAAAAGTGAAACAAACGAGTGGTTTCATTTCGTCTGTATTTAAAATGAGGTCTAGTTGCTAAAACCTTTTTATCATCCCCAACTTCACCCTATTTTAATCATGAAACCTTTTATCCCTTGATGACGTAAATCAATTAGTGTTTGTCCTATTACGACAAGGAGGAAAACAGCATGAGGATAACAAATGGGTCAAAACAAGAAAAAGATCAATCGCTTACGCCCAGTAAAATTGAAAAAGATGACGCCCCTCATGAGGTGATCAAGAAACACCTCATCAAAGGGCAAAAGCTAGATTTAACTAAAGACAATCCAAATATCGACCAAATTCAAATCGGGCTTGGCTGGGATTTGGCTGGCCAGCCAATTGATTTAGATACGCAAGTGTTTCTCTTAAATGAAGAGGACAAACTGTTGTCTCCAAGCCATCTGATCTATTATCATCAGCAGCAGAGCTTAGACGGAGCTGTTCGCCATCTTGGTGATCATCAAGTTGGCGGCGGATATCGAGACAATGAATTGATCATTATGCAATTAAGCAGAGTCTCTCCTGATATTCATAAAATCGTTGTAACAGCCACGATACATGATGCACACGAGCACAAGCATCATTTTGGACAAGTGACGAACGCTTATGTGCATCTGACTGATCAAATATCACAACAAGAGATTTGTACCTTTCAATTAACAGAAGATTATTCGTATTGTACCTCCATCATTTGCGCCCAACTCATAAGAGATGAGGAAGAATGGAAAATTATCGCCACCGGACAAGGAACTACGCTAGATTTAAATGATTTATGCCGCATCTATGGATTCACATCTTGACGCAGGAAAGGAGCCGGCACCAATGGGATTTCAATTCAACACAATAGAAGAACTCACTTTACAAGCAGAAGGCAGCGGAATCTTTTTTGCGAAAAAAGGCGCAATGATTGCCGATCAAGGTACGTTTCAATACCGCAAACGACTACTCGGTACGAACAAAGGAAATATGGTCAGTCAAGTATTTAACCATATCAGCAGGAAATTGACAGGTGAAAACCTTGAAGTGATGGAGGTCAGTGGACAAGGTACTTGTTATTTGGCTGATTCCAGCGAGCACGTGACAGTGATTAATCTTGAGCCGAGCGGTCCTTGGCAGCATGTAAGTGTAGAAAGTGAGGATTTACTTGCCTTTACTGAGGAATGTCATTACGGCGTGACACCAGTAGGCGTAGGGATTTTATCACAGAAAGGACTGTTTACATCAAAGCTCTCCTATCAAGGCCACGGGGCGCAGGTCGCCATTAAAACAAATGGAAACCCGCTCATTTTAAAAGCCCCTTGCCGTGTAGACCCTGACGCCATCGTCGCTTGGACAGGTAAAGCACCGAAGGTCAAATTAGATGTGAACTGGAAGACCCTCATCGGACAAACATCTGGTGAATCCTACTTATTTGAGTTCCAAGAACAAGACCAAATTGTCATTATCCAGCCATCTGAGCGTACATCCGGCTTACGGGTTGGTTTAGATGATAACCGTTATAAGCCTCAGAGCCAGAACTCCTCTCATGAATTCACTAATTCACAGACATCTCAGCAAGAGAATAGAGGCGGGCTTAGTGATCTGATCGGAGGCATCTTACAACCGCGAAAATAAAAGCATGTAGAAAATCTCTACATGCTTTTTCAATTCATTAATCCATTTGTTTCAATAAAGTTCTTTGTCTCTTCATTCCCGAGCTCGAAAATCATTGAGTATATCTCTTTTCTTTTTCGATCCATTTCATCATTCGGACTGTCATAATGATATTCAAGATACGGAACATGCGCTCGAAAGAAGCCTTTCCAATCTGTCATATACTGTTCATCGAAATAGTCTCTCAGCTGCAAAATTTGATCATCGTCTGCTTCTATTTGAAATTGCCAAGCCGCCGCATCTCTATGCTGAGATATCGACCCATCCTGTACGGATACATAATATGTGTGTCTCGTCATCTGATTCATCCTTTTTCCTTTAGTATGACCAGATATGAAGAAATTACGGCTTTTTGCGCAATTTATTTTTTAACATGTCCAACACATCAATAAACAACTGTGGAATGGGAATTCCGAGGGCATTGGCTGTCGAGACGATTTGGTAAGATTCATAAATAATATAGAAGATGATCGCTAAATCCTTAATCATCCCATTTGTCTTCAGCATGACATCGAAGAAATGCGCCATGGATATTAAGGAGACCGTCACTATCTTTCGAACAAGCCGTGTAGAAAAACGTTTCATTGTGAGCTGTCCTGTCAAAGATTCTCTTAGGCTTGAACAAATTAATTCAATGGCCATGAGTGTTACTAATATCATCAGTAAATATCCTGCTCCACCAAACAGAAAGCCCATCGCTGACAAACTGACTGTAAACAACGAAAAGATGCCTAAATCTTTGCTCACTTGGCATCAACATCCTTTCAGAGTGGAACTCCTTACCTCAATAGTATATGCCAGCTCCTCGCAATAGCTTGGACGACAAAAAATAAAGGCGTCGCCTTTTAAATCAGAGAGAGTGATGACAAGAAAAAAAGCCGCCTTGTGCGGCGGCTTCCATCTTTAGACTCTCACATCAATAAAGCGAGCGTCTGAATCCTTTGGTTGAACAGCTTGAGGCTGCTGCTGAACTTGATCCAGCATGACCATGGCTTGTGCTGTATTCGTAGCAAGCTGTGAATTCAACAAACTAATATTAAGTGTTTTTTGAATGCTCGCGACTTGCTGACTCATCATTCCTGCAATAGAAGACATCTTCTCCCCTCCCTTCTCTTTTCTCTTCGGCTGAAAGCCCTATGATTTCAATGGGCTGTCTGTCCCGATTCCAACAAAAAAGGAATGTCGATCTCTTCATGATCGACATTCCTTTCACATACGTATTATCCTAAAAATGCTTTAAGCATCCAGTTGTGTTTCTCAATAGATTGATGAATCGCAAGCAGCATATCACCTGTTGTTTCATCGCCAACTTCTCCAGCCAGCTCCATTCCTTGCTTTAATTCCTCAGCGATATTGGAGAAATCATCATATAGATTTTTCACCATTTGCTCCGCTGATTCATTACCTTCAGCTTCTTGAATGCTAGAAATTTCTAAGCATTCTTTCATTGTCGCAACAGGCTGTCCATTTAACGCAAGCATACGCTCAGCCAAATCATCAATGTACGTCGCTGTTTCTGTATAAAGTTCCTCAAATTTCTCATGGAGTGTAAAGAAGTCTTTTCCCTTTACGTACCAGTGATAGTTATGTAATTTTACGTAAAGCACAGTCCAATCAGCTACTTGTTTATTAACGACGTTTAATAATTTTTCAGACATGTTTATTCCTCCTTATGTAATTGCGTTTAGTATGAGAATACCCTTTTCCTATTATACTGAAACCTGCCATGAATTTCTTCTATTTTGACTGCATGAAATATATGTTAATATGGAAATAAGGAGGGAGTTAGATGCTGCTACTTGGGATTATCAGCTTTATCATTATCTCAATCGTTGTCTTTTTATCACTATGGACAACATCGAAGGCTTATGAATATAAGCATAAAGTCGATTCACCACAGGATGCTGAACCAAACCAACGTCCTAACCCGAAATAAAATGACACTTAATGATGTGAGGTTTCTTCTTCAGTAGATGAACTCTCTTTTTTCACATCACCTACATGGATATTTGTCTTTGGCATATTATGCTGCTGTTTAGCTGTCACATGGACTTGTATGATATAAAGGCCATCTTTTTTAAAGGCTGTATGCAATTCATATACACCTTTGTTCTCTTTCTTTGGCTGAATCATCTTGCTGTTATCCTTATCGCCATCTTTCCACACTTCAAATTGAACTTCGTCTGCATCATCAACAGGCGTATCACCATATGTGACAGCTGCTTTTACTATAACGCTTTCATTTTTCTCCACTTGTTCAGGTCCTGTAAGCTTCACTTCTAATAGCTCAGGTACCTCCCCTTCGCCACTATTTGCTGCAGAGTTCCCACATGCACTTAGTAACAAGAGCATCAATATCATTCCCAACATTTTTCGCATCCCGAGTTCCCCCTTCTTTTACTGACATGTCCATTTTAACAAATATCCCCTATTTTGACATCTCATGATCGAATACAAAAAAACCGGACATCATCATGTCCGGTTTATGATCGATTAACCAAATACTTTGAGAAGCTCTTCTTGATCTTGAGAAAGCCAGAAACGCATCAAACGTTTTGCACCTTCAAGGTCATGAAGCTTCGCTTGACCGCATTGCTCTTCGTTTGCAGCAGGAATCTCTGTTACCTCAACTGCATCCTTGAATGTTGCATCAAGAAGTTCAACGATTTCTTTTGGAGTTGGTGCACCACTGACCACTAAATAGTAGCCTGTCTGGCAGCCCATTGGAGAAATATCAATGATATCAAAATGGTCGTATTTCTCTGAGTGTGTTCTAATGTTAAACGCAAGTAAATGCTCTAATGTATGAATCGTATCAGGTTTCATTGCTTGTTTGTTTGGCTGACAAAAACGAATATCAAATTTATTGACTTCTCCATCTGATCCCACTTTATGAACGCCACAATGACGAACGTATGGCGCTTTTACAGCATTATGATCAAGTTCAAAGCTTTCAACTGAAGGCATAATCACCACTCCTATAATTGCAATTTCCTATATTATAACATATTTCTCCGACCAGTTTAGTTTATAAAACTTTCCTTCCTTGTCCTTTTTTCTTATACTGTGGAAGACAGACAAGGAGGAACTTCTATGAAACAAATTTTTATCGGCATCATACGCTTTTATCAAAAGTGTATTTCCCCTCTTACACCGCCTAGCTGCCGGTTTTACCCAACATGCTCAAACTACGGGCTAGAAGCGATCAAAACGCATGGCGCTTTAAAAGGCGGCTGGCTCACCATCAAACGGATTTTAAAATGTCATCCGCTCCATCCTGGCGGCATCGATCCTGTCCCGCCGAAAAAGGAAAAATAAATTATTTTTCTTCATATCCGTTGACGACTACGTCAAGCTTGCCAGTTCCTGGATCAATGACAAGACCGTGCACAGGCACATTTGATGGGAGAAGCGGGTGATTTTTCACAACGGACACACTGTCCTTCACGCTCTCTTCAACCGAACTAAAGCTTTTGAGCCACTGTTTAAAATCGATTCCTGAGTATTCCAGTACTTCAATACGTTTTTCTGGGATACCACGCTCAATGGCTTTGTTTAAAATTGTTTGGCTGTCTATTTTGCTCATACCGCAATCATGATGCCCAATGACATAAACCTCGTCAGCATTTAATTCATAAACAGCCACTAAAATGCTTCGCATAATACTTCCAAATGGATGAGACACAAGAGCACCAGCACTTTTAACGATCTTGATATCTCCATTTCTCATGTTCATTGCACGTGGAAGCAACTCGACAAGTCTTGTATCCATACATGACAGAATGACAGCTTTTTTCTGTGGAAACTTCGTTGTTGTAAATTCTTCGTATTTCTTTTCTTCAATAAATTGTTGATTATATTCGATGATTTCTTCTAAAAGTTTCATACGTTGTCCATTCCTTTATCTTTTTTTAAAAATAAATATAGCACAAT
Source organism: Bacillus sp. FSL W8-0920 (assembly GCF_038593215.1). Taxonomy (NCBI): domain Bacteria; kingdom Bacillati; phylum Bacillota; class Bacilli; order Caryophanales; family Bacillaceae; genus Bacillus; species Bacillus sp. FSL W8-0920. The sequence goes on from NZ_CP151974.1 coordinate 2,770,175, forward strand.
GTGAGAAATTTCGTCACGTTTTGCAGCGCATTTTTTTAAAAGGAAACATCTGCTGTTGAAAATTTTTTATTTTCCTCTTTTCAAATCGTAATTATTACGATACAATAACTCAGGACATTAAATCGTAATCATTTCTATCTAATAGATTGAGAGGAGACATTTTTCACATGAAAAAAATCTTTTATATGTTAGCAGCTGCTTTATTTGCGATCGGTCTTGCCGCTTGCTCAAGCAGTGCGGGGACAAATGCTTCAAAAGGGAAAGCAGACGGAAAACTAACCGTTTACACCACAATTTTCCCGATTCAAGATTTCACTGAAAAAATTGGTGGTTCTCATGTTCATGCGCAAAGCGTGTACCCTGCCAATGCAGATGCACACAGCTTTGAACCAAGTTCAAAAACGATGGTTGAAATGGCTGAAGGAGACGCCTTCATCTACAGCGGCACAGGCGCTGAAGCATTCGCTGACAAAACCGCTTCTACGTTAAAAGACCAAGGCGTGAAAACAGTCAAAGCAGCCGAAGGCATCAAATTGTTATCGACAAAAGAAGAGCATTCACATGAAGAAGGCGAAGACCATGATCACGATCATGAAGGGGAAGATCATGACCATGATGGACACGATCACGGAGATAAAGATCCTCATGCATGGTTAGACCCTGTTTATGCACAGCAAATGGCAAAAAACATTAAAGATACACTCGTTTCATTAGATCCAGATCATAAAGACGAATACACAAAAAACTATGAAAAACTAAAAAAGGATTTGCAATCGCTAGATCAAGAGTTCAACACAACGTTATCTAAAGCAAAACATAAAGAAATCCTTGTTTCCCACGCAGCCTACGGTTATTGGGAAAAACGCTACGGCATTGAACAAATCAGTGTATTAGGGTTATCCGCTTCTGAAGAGCCTTCACAAAAGCAGCTCGAAAGCATTGTACAAAAAGCTGAAAAGCATCACATTCAATATGTGATTTTTGAAAACAACGTCAGCAGCAAAGTCTCAGATACGATCCGCAGTGAAATTGGGGCAAAAAGCCTCACACTTAAAAATCTAGAATCTATTACTGAAGATGATGCCAAAAATGGCGAAAGCTACGTCAGCTTAATGAAACAAAATCTAAAGACCTTAAAAACCGCTTTAAATGATTAATTGTTAAAATCCCGGATGATTATTCGGGGGTTTTTTGCTGTAAAAAAAGCACACCATTGTAGGGTGTGCTTTTTATATTACATTTGATACTTTTTCTTAAACAACTCGGCTCTTCCGCCTTTTTCTCCGAACTTTTGGCGTCCTGTATAAAAAGGATGCGTATCAGAGCTTGTTTCTACTTTAATGACAGGATACGTTTTCCCATCTTCCCATTCTACTGTCTCATTGGATGACTTTGTCGATTTACTCAAAAAGCGGTAACCGCTGTTTACGTCCATAAATACAACTTCATGTGAGGTTGGATGAATATCTCTTTTCAATGTCAAAACTCCTTTCGTTATCAAAACGTAATTATTACGTTTTATATTTATATTCTACTCCCTCTCTTACAACTTGTCAAAAATCAAGCTTTCTTAGTCAGGAAGAATAATCTAAAAATGGTGGAGAATAATAACATCATGAAAAAGAGAAGCGATAAGAAAGGCGGAGAAAAAAATTGACTGATCTCGTTTTAGCTAGAAGCCTGTTCGGCACAACCATGGGCTTTCACATTATTTATGCCTCGCTTGGTGTCGGCATCCCGCTAATGATTTTGTTAGCTGAACTCATCTTCCAAAAAACGAAGGACCCTCACTATGCTGTCATGGCGAAACGGTGGACGAAAGCGCAGGCTGTCTTGTTAGGTGTCGCCATTCCAACAGGCACGATTGCTGGTACCCAGCTCGCTCTTCTATGGCCAGGTTTTATGGAGGTCATCGGAAAGGTCATGTCACTGCCATTTCAGATTGAAATTTATGCGTTCTTTATTGAAGCATTATTTATGTCTATTTATGTGTACGCAGCGGATCGCCTATCACCTGCTATGCGCATCATTACTGTTATTTTTGTCGTGATTGGTGCAGCCGCTTCAGCGATTCTGATCACAAACGTACATGCGTTTGAAGGTACTCCTGCTGGCTTTCAAATGGTCAATGGAGAAATTACGAATATCGAGCCCTGGAAGGCCTTTTTCAATCCAAGCTTTGTCGTAACTGCGACACATGTCGTGCTGTCTGCTTTTACAACAGGTGCTTTTGTGATTGCATCAGTGGCAGCTTTTAAAATGCTTAAAACAAGAAAGAATGAGAAACTCTATACGTTTCATCGAAAAGCCCTTTTTCTTGGACTTATTGTAGGCGGCCTCTTCTCATTTCTTACGGCCATAAATGGTCATGAGTCTGCTCAGCTTCTGTATGAATATCAGCCAGAAAAATTAGCTGGTGCTGAAGGTTTATTTGAAACACAATCACATGCGCCGCTCGCAATAGGTGGTTTTACTGATGCTGATTCAAAGGAAATTAAAGGAGCAATTGAAATCCCTTGGGCGCTTAGCTTTCTGGCAGGAAATAGCTTTGATACGGTGGTCAAAGGCTTAAATGATTTCCCTCGTGACGAGTGGCCGCCTTTATTTATTCACACGTTATTTAACGGCATGGTCATTATTGGCTCAGTTCTCATTTTGTTTGCGGTGTTAGCACTGCTTTACCGTAAAATTTTAAAACGCGAGCATTATCCGAAGTGGCTCCTTTTTCTTTACTTATTCGGCGGGCCCCTTAGTCTTTTGGCCATTGAGTTCGGCTGGATCTTTGCATGTACAGGCCGTCAGCCATGGGTCATTTATCGAATGCTCAAAACCTCAGAGGTCGTCACATCATCAGGCTCGATCGGTACGCTCTTTATCCTTTTTGCCATTGTCTATCTCATCTTAGGCATAGCAACTGTGATTGTGCTGACGTACTACTTTAGAAAACATTCGATTGAAGAAGACCTACGGTTAACAGAATCTTAAAAAGGAGCGATCAAGATGCAAATGGATGTGACAACTGATGCACTCATTGCAATCACCATCTTATGGGGGTTCGTTTTTATCTATGCAGTGATGGCATCAATGGATTTCGGCGCAGGATTTTGGTCCATGATTTATATGAATAAAGAACAAACAAAGGCCGCTAATATCGCAAATAAGTACCTTTCTCCAACATGGGAAGTAACTAACGTATTCATTGTGGCAATTGTTGTCGCATTGTTTAGTATGTTTCCAGGTGCGACCTTTGTCCTTGGTACTGTTTTATTAATACCCGGCAGCATTATATTATTGCTTCTTGCACTGCGAAGCGGGTTTCTCGTGTTTTCTCATTCTCTTCCTAAAAAATACAGAAAAGCAGTGACTTACATTTCAGGGATTAGCGGCTTTATCATTCCATCGATCCTGATCATGGTTCTTCCGATTACTCATGGTGGATTTATCTTTGAGGAGAACAACAACTACTCATTAGATCTTGGACTGGTCTTTACAAGTGCAAATGTCTATTCTTTTGTCGGCTTTGCCATTTTCAGCACCCTTTTTCTTTCGTCATTGCTTTTAGCTGATTTCTCGAATGTGGCTGATGAAGATGAAGCTTACAGCATTTATAGAAGAGGAGCGCTCATTACGGGTCCGCTTTCACTCATGATGGCCTTTTTCATCATGCTGACATTAAGAAGCGAGGCAAATTGGCTGTTCACAAAAATGATGCAGAACATCCCTATTCTTCTTGTATCACTCCTGATGTTTTTGCTAGCAGGGCTGGCTCTATTTTTACCAAATAGTCGGTTTAAGCATAGAAAAGGCCGGCCTCGTTTAGCTGTCATTGCGATTACCATTCAATATTTTTTAGCAAGCTATGTGTACGGACGTGCCCATTTGCCTTATATGGCCTATCCGGATATTACAATCATGTCTGGATTTACAGACCCTGTGACATTTAGAGCATTATTTATCACGTATATTGTAGGTTTTATCATCTTATTCCCTGGGTTCTATTTCTTCTGGAAATTGTTTATGAAGGATAAGCGCTATATTCGCCAGGAAGATTAACGTGAATGGATGAGGTTCATTTCGGTTACATTATAGAAGAAAGACATACTCAAAAGGAGGTCATCTGTATGAGTCAAAAAATCCTTTGTGAAGTCAATAACTGTTCCTATTGGAATGCTGGAAACCGCTGTGGGGCAGATGCAATCTATGTCGTCAGCCACACAGGAAATACGGCTGAAAAAAGTGAAGAAACGGATTGTAAAACGTTTAAACCACAAGATCTTTAAGTCTCATTTAAGGAGGCGCTTCGCATTGAAACACGATCGGCTGCTTCAAACGTTTTTTTATGAAATTCACGACGCGGACGAAGCCGCATTTTATCAGGCTGCTCACTCCTTTTTAAACCTTTGGGATTATGAATATGGCCATGCAGCAGACATGCCCAGTGAAATGAATCACTATATTGGACAGCTTGCTTATGACAGCGAACTGGTAGAAGAGTAAGAAAGAGCGGGTCACCGCTCTTTCTTTTTAGTTGAGACAGGAAGGAAAAACTTTCTCTCACTATATATAGATTTTATTGGATGTGCAAAAGGTGAATACCTCATTTTCACATCACAAAATCATGTTTTGTAAAGACGTCAATTTTATCTGAAAAGGAACGAAGCGCTTGATAATCCACTTCTACGCCCATTCCTGGGGAACGAGGCACCTCAATAAAACCATTTTCAACCTTGATTTCAGGATAAATGATATCCTGCTCCCAATATTTTGACGAAGCGGAAATATCACCCGGAATTGTAAATTGCGGAAGCGAAGCAAGTGCCACGTTCTGTGCGCGAGAAATGCCTGTTTCAATCATTCCTCCGCACCATAACGGAATTTGATGCTCCTTACTGAATGTATGGATTTTGAGGGCTTCTGTCAGCCCTCCAACTCGTGAAGGCTTCACATTAATAATTTGACAGCTGCCAAGCTCTACAGCTTTTCTAGCATCATCTAAGGAACAAATACTTTCATCCAAACATATCGGTGTTTTTAAATGCTTTTGCAAATGGCGATGATCGACGATATCATCTGCAGCTAATGGCTGTTCAATCATTAATAAACGAATGTCATCGAGCTGTTTGAGCTTGCTAATATCCTTTAATTCATAAGCAGAGTTTGCATCCGCCATTAGTGGAAGGTGAGGGAAAGACTCTCTAATTTTTTTAAGGAGTCCGATATCCTGCCCCGGCTTAATTTTCACCTTCACCCGCTGATAACCTTGGTCCACAAATTGCTGTATTTGCTTCAGCATGTCATCAATGGGTCCTAACCCCGCCACAACACCAGAAGGTATTCTATCCTTGGTGCCGCCTAATACATCTCGTAACGACTTATTCTCACGCTTCGCATAAATATCCCAAACAGCCGCTTCAATTCCCGCTTTCGCCATCCTATTACCTTTAAATTGGTACAGGCTGTCTGGTATTTCTGAAGGGTGTGTAAAGGTGCGTGTCAGCACATTTGGTATAAAAAAAGCTCTCAGCATATGGTAACAAGTCTCAATGGTTTCTTCTGTATACCACGGAGAAGAAAAGGCTGACACCTCTCCCCATCCAGTCAATCCCGTTTGATCTTTTACCTCGACAATAATAAACTCACGCTCTGAGATGGTCCCAAGACTTGTGGTAAATGGCTGCTTGAGCTTCATCGTGACATGATATAAAATCACTCGTTCAATTTGAATCATCTAAAAACCCCTTTGACTTGAGTCTGTGCCTCTGCAATTTATTTGACGCATTTCTTGGCAGCTCGTCCACAAAGTGAAAAGCGGCAGGCCATTTATATTTTGCTAGATGCGACTCACATAAAGCATAGAGCTCGTTCTCTGGTATTTTATGGTCTGTGACAAGAAAGGCAGCTGGTACCTCTCCCCATCTATCATCATACATACCCGTCACTCCGGCTTCCTTTACATGCGGATGTGTTAACAGGATCGCTTCAATTTCAGCAGGATAAATATTCTCACCGCCAGAAATAATTAAATCTGAACGGCGGTCAAGCACAAATAAAAATCCTTCCTCATCCACATAGCCGATATCACCCGTTTTCAGCCAGCCTTGATCAAAAGCAGCCGCGGTCGCCTCTTCGCGGTAAAGGTACCCTTTCATGACATTTGCCCCTTTCACCATAATTTCGCCATGCTCAAAAGGACGACAAATGCGTGTACCATCTTGAATTTTCAGCTCACATCCAAAAAGGGGTTTTCCCGCTGATCCAAGCTTCTCTACACTAAATTCAGGCGCAAGGGTCACAATTTGTGAACAGGTTTCTGTCATGCCGTACGATTGAAACACAGGGAAGCCTTTCTCTTTGCTTTCTTGCAGCATCGCAAAAGGCGCAGGTCCTCCGCCTAATAACAGACAGCGCAAAGAAGACGGACATTCTTCCAGCCTGCTTAATAAACGGGATAACATCGTTTGAACAACAGATATCATCGTCACACGATGCTGTTCAATCGAACCCTTTACTTCATCGACATCAAACTTTTGATGAAGTACGACAGTCATCCCATAAATCACAGACTTAAATAAAGCGGATAACCCGCTAATATGAAAAAGAGGCAGTGCAATAAGCCAGCGGTCATCCTCTCTGAGGCCCATATTGAGTGCAGAGGAAACAGCACTATAAAAATGATTACCAAACGTTTGCTCGACCCCTTTTGGTTGTCCTGTTGTGCCAGACGTATACATGATCGTTGCTGTTTCATTCAAATCAAATTCGCTTTCGATTTTCTTTCCATTGTCGTGACCTGCTTCTAGTAAAGTCTCCATTGTATAAACGGGTAGATCACCCTTATGATCACTTGCATATACAGGTTCAGTAAATAAAGCGGCTGCTTTTGCATCTTCAAGTTGATAGCGCCTTTCAGCTTTTGTTAACTTATTGTTCAATAGCACGATTTTGAATCCTAATAAAAAACAAGCATGAACAAGCATCACCATTTGAGGCTGGTTGTTCATCAAAAGCCCGACCGTTTCCCCTTTTTTTAATGATGCTTGTGCAAGTCTATTTGAAAGCTCATTGACTTCATCAGCTAAATCGCGAAATGTCCACTGTTTATCCTGATAAATGAGTGCGACTCTTTCTGGTGTTAAATAAGCACGGTGCAGCAGCCAATTCGGTTGCTTCATCATGACACCTCCTTTTTGTAAAAGAAAACAGCTTAGTCTGATGCACTAAGCTGTTTTTCATCGCTATGATTGAATCAAGGGAAACGCGGGAACTGACCGAAGTCCGGCTTGCGTTTTTCCTTAAAGGAATCGCGTCCTTCTTTTGCTTCATCTGTTGTGTAATAAAGAAGTGTCGCATCTCCTGCAAATTGTTGAATTCCAGCTAATCCATCCGTATCTGCATTAAATGCAGCCTTCAAGAATCGTAAAGCAGTCGGGCTCTTTTCTAGCATCTCCTCGCACCACTTCACTGTTTCCTCTTCAAGCTGCTCTAATGGTACAACAGTATTAACAAGTCCCATATCAAGCGCTTCTTGTGCATTGTATTGACGGCATAAGTACCAGATTTCTCTCGCTTTCTTATGACCAACAATACGTGCAAGGTAGCCTGAGCCATAACCAGCATCAAAGCTGCCTACTTTTGGACCAGTTTGTCCAAAAATCGCATTATCTGCTGCAATTGTCAGGTCACATACAATATGAAGAACGTGTCCGCCGCCGATTGCATAACCAGCAACCATCGCAACAACAGGTTTTGGAATCACACGAATTAAACGCTGTAAGTCGAGTACATTTAGACGCGGAATTTGATCGTCTCCTACATAACCGCCATGACCGCGTACTTTTTGATCTCCACCAGAACAGAATGCTTTGCCGCCAGCACCTGCAAGTACGATCACACCAACATTCGAATTATCACGAGCACGTGAAAATGCATCAATCAATTCACTCACAGTCTTTGGTGTAAACGCGTTATGTACATGTGGACGATTAATCGTGATCTTTGCAATCCCATTGCATGTTTCATATAAAATTTCGTCATATTGACGCTCAGTTTGCCATTCAATAGCCATCAATAGTTCCTCCTCTAATCTTGCGTAATAAACTCACTTACTATTTTACCAAAAAAATGTGGTTGTTCCACATGAACTGTATGCCCAGCCTGCTCAACCAATATGAATTGACTGCCTTCAAGCTCCTGCTGCATACGTGTGGCGATCTTGCAGAACTTTTCATCAAGCGCTCCGCACATCAACAAAACAGGTAAATTCATATGCTTTAAAGCCTTCCAAACAGAGGGCTGCGAACCTGTTCCTATGCCTTCTAAGCTGCGGGCCAGTCCAAGTGGATTGGCTTTTAGCCTTTCCTCTCGTAGTTGAGCCTGCGTGTCAGCTGATAAAGTTTTCTGCGAAGCAAACAGTGGAATACTCTCCCAAAAATCCACAAACTTCACTAAACCTTCATGTCTCATTTTCTGAGCCAGCTGATGATCATGTTTGAGTCTTGCCATCCGCTCTTTAAACGTGCGAAGCCCTGGAGAGGTACTCTCTAGAATCAACTTGTTGACTCGCTCTGAATAACGAGAGGCAAATGATAAAGCAATACGTCCTCCCATAGAATATCCGAGAATATTCACTTTGTGAAGCTTTAATTGGTTTAAAATCTCTGCAAGATCTGCTAGCTGATGCGACATCGCATATCTTCTTATACTTTCTGGTGAGTCCGTGCGGCCATGTCCAAGCAGGCTGACTTGAATCAATCTTGTATTTCCCATATAAGCATTCAAGAATGTCCAAGAAGCCGCGCTTCCAGTGAAGCCGTGTAAGCATAGCGTGGCATTCTCACCTGATGGATTCTGATCCACCACCTCGTACGCCACACCATCACGCATCCGTATTATGAAAGAAGACATTCTTTTTTCACTTCTTCCAATATGTCATCCATCATTTGACGATGCTTGCTTACACGAGAATGCCGATCTGTTTCAATTTCAATTAAATGAAGTCCAGGCTCTTCTATATGCACCTTGTAGACATCATGTAATTCTTGTTTCGTTGACGGTTTCGAATAGGTTCCCCCATACAACTTCGAAGCATACTCAAAATTCAGTCCAGTCGGTGTACCAAAGAGTTTTTCATAATACGGTTCCTCAGACGCCTGCGGAAGGAAAGAAAAGATGCCTCCTCCGTCATTGTTTAACAACACAACCGTCAGTGGAATGTCCATTAACTTCGCTGCAAGGAGACCATTCATATCATGGTAAAATGATAAATCTCCAATCACTAAGGTGACCGGCTGTTTCAAAGCTGCATACGTGCCAAGTGCTGTAGACACAACACCATCAATACCATTTGCTCCTCGATTCGCCATCATTCGAAAAGGCTTCGATTGCGCTTCAAAAAATGTATCCACATCACGAATCGGCATACTATTCCCGATAAAAAGGACACTCTCCTTCGGCAAAAGATGCTGAAGCTGACGGTACACATTCCCCTCAAATGACAGATCCTCATCAGAATAATGGGAAGCATGCGTTCTGAATGATGAATTTGCATCCTGCCAGCGCTTTAGAAAACTTGTATCCTCACGTTGATCCGATCTATTGACTACTTCATCTACAAAAGCTGCCACATCACTTTCAAAGACATATGAAGCACTCAGCCCAGGATCTCGAAAACCTCCGGCAGCATCAACAACAATCTGATTCACTTCCGCATGTTTTTCCAGCCACTTGAATAAAGGCTTAGACACAGGCATCGGTCCAAAACGAATGACCATATCCGGCAATAGGTGCTGCTGCAATGCTTCATCTTTCAATAAAGAATCATACGCATCAATAATAAGATCTGTATGCTCATGACCATTTCGCAAATGAGAAAGCGGGTCCGCTAAAATCGGCATATGCAAGGCTTTTGAAAGACGTAATACTGCCTCTTTCTCTTCCTCCGTATGAAGCTCGCCACACACAATCAGTCCCTTTTTGGAACGGTTCATAACCGTCACAATTTCAGATATCGCATCTTCATTTGGGAAAGCCTGTCCTGTAGCTAATACTTTTTTCCGGTCTGTTTCTTCTCGCTCGAAAGGATCAATAGACAAATCAGGAAGCAATGGTTCTCTCAGAGGGACATTGATTTGTACAGGTCCCTTCGGCTCTTGCATCGACATATGATTTGCTCTTGCCGCAGCCGTCTGAACATAGCGTAACATCGTCTGACTTTCTTCTGGCAATGCTAAGTCTGTGAACCATTTAACAAACTTACCGAATAAGAATTGCTGATCAATCGCTTGAGGTGCTCCAACTTCCCTCAATTCGTGCGGCCGATCAGCAGTTAAAACAATAAGTGGGACACGGGAATAATGTGCCTCTACAATGGCTGGGTAAAAGTTAGCTGCTGCTGTACCTGACGTACAAATAAGCAGCACTGGTGTTTGACTTGCTTTTGCAAGACCAAGCGCATAAAAAGCAGCAGACCGTTCATCCACTAATACATGGACATTGATGTCTTGGTGGGCTAGAGCCAGCATTGCAAGCGGGGTCGAACGAGAACCTGGACAGACAACTGCCTCTTGTACGCCACCTTGGACAAATTCATCCATCAATCTGCCAATATATGTTGTCATGATTTGATTATTCAATAGGACGACCTCCAAGGGCAGATAGCATTGGTCTTAATTTCACTTGCGTTTCCTCGTACTCCTGCTTTGCAAGGGAATCCTCTACAATGCCGCAGCCAGCGAACAAACGAACATGGTCTTCCTCAATAAGACCTGACCGAATGGCAACAGCAAATTCTCCATTATCCTGAGAGTCAATCCACCCTACCGGCGCTGCGTACCAGCCACGTTTCAACGGTTCGATTTCACGAATGACCTCAACCGCCTTTTCCTTCGGATATCCGCCTAATGCTGGCGTCGGATGGAGCTGTTCAATTAATGAAAAGAGAGAACAGCTGCTTTTAATTTCTCCTACAATCGGTGTAAACAAATGCTGAATGTTTTTTGTTTTATAAAGACTAGGTTGATTTGGTTTGTGCACGCGAAGGCAATTGGCCTCAAATGCTTGCTCAATCATATTGACAACAATTTGATGTTCAATCAAATTCTTCTCATCATGCAGCAGCTCCTCGCCTAATGCTCGATCTTCCGTTTCATCTTTTCCACGAACAATCGAACCTGCTAAACAAGATGAAAAGACCTCTCCGCCGCTTTTTTTCACTAAGCGTTCCGGCGTAGCTCCGACAAATGCTTGTCTCCCCTGTTCAACCGCAAATACATAACTCGTTGTTTGATGCTTTAATAATTCTGATAACAGTGGAGCGAGTTCAATTTGATTTTTATAGTGAAGCAAGACTTCTCTTGCTAAAACAACCTTTTCATATTCGTTTGCACGAATGTGGTCTGTCGCTTCTCGGATCGCCTTCATCCATTCCTTCACATCTCGTTCTTCCATATGAACAAGTTCAGCTTGTCCACCATGTCTGAGGGGTAATGTTTCGTAATGAGAGGCTTTTTGTTCTAATTCTTGAATGAGCTGATGAACATTCCCGTCCACCTGCTTCCATTCATTGATCGTCAGAAACGTGCCTTCTTTCGAGACAGTAAGCATCATCGATGGCACAAAAAAATGAGCCTCGCCAAAAGCTTCCCAGTGACGCGCCTTCTCTTCATACGGATCAAATGAGAATCCTCCAAATAAAAGCGGACCAACAGCCGCTTGCCTTAACTCCTTCTCATCATGAAAATGGAACATGTGCTGCTTCAGCTGTTCCCATTCTTGATGGACTGTATCAAATCGTTCCTTGCCTTGCTCAGATGATTTAATAACGGCCGCTCTGCCAAGTCCAGAAAATATCATTTGGCTTTCTGGATCAGACCAAAAAAACCGCTCGCCTAAAAAATCCGCTTCGCCGCTTTGGAAAAAGGCAAGAGGATCCAGATCGTCAACTCTTCTGGAGTAGCTTATCAAAACAGCATGGTTGACGTTATTCGCTTCTTCTAATGTCGCAAGCGCTTCCTGCCGGAAAGTACTTTGCACTGTTGTCACCATGATACATTCCTCCAAAATCCATGAAATAACATAAAAAAATAAAACCATAATGAAAAAATACGTGAACATTCGAGTATGTCGAATGACCTGCTTTTCTATTATAAACCTTAACAGATGAACTTAGTAAAGAAAACAGCTTTTTAAACCTCGAATCCTTATTATATCACGCTTTCTAGATTTTTTCGCTGCTGCTTCTTGAAACGAGAGCATCTATAAGAAAAATGGAAAGTCTTGTTCTAAGATCAAGCTTTCTCTCGATATGGCAACGATTAGCAAACATCTTTTTCAGGTTTCATCGCATCAATATATTGACACCTTTTTGAACTTTGCTAAACTGGAATTTGGACGTGTACGTATTTTTTTATTTAAAGGAGTATATTTTATGCAGCATCAATCGATATCAGATCAGCTTTCACCAATTAAGCCTGATAAGAACTGGCGGATTTGGTGGAATTTACTACGACCGCATACATTAACAGCAGCATTTATTCCCGTTACTTTAGGAACTGTTCTAGCACTTCCAAGTGGTCAAATACATGTTGGGCTATTTTTAGCTATGCTGTTTGCATCTATGTTTATCCAAATCGCAACGAACATGTTTAATGAGTACTTTGATTATGTTCGCGGATTGGACAACGAGAAATCTGTCGGCATCGGCGGCGCCATTGTCAGAAATGGTGTGAAACCTAAAACCGTTCTCAGCCTTGCTTATGCACTATTTGCGCTTTCTTTACTACTAGGGGTGTACATTTGCATGATGTCTAGCTGGTGGATTGCACTGATAGGACTCATATGTATGGCAGCAGGCTATTTCTATACAGGCGGTCCTGTTCCTATTGCATATACACCGTTTGGAGAAGTTGTGTCAGGTGCTTTTATGGGACTAGGAATTATCCTGATCAGTTTCTATATTCAAACAGGCACACTGACGTCTAAAGCTGTTCTCGTCTCATTACCAATTTCTATTTTAGTTGGTGCCATCTTACTATCGAACAATATCCGCGATTTAGACGGCGATAAAGAAAATGGACGAAAAACACTTGCTATTCTTGCTGGGCGAAAGGCTGCTGTGAACATTTTACTTTCCATGTTTTTGATCTCTTATGTACTTATTTTTGTTTATATCTTCACAGATATTGTCGGCCTTTGGAGTCTTCTTGTTTTACTCAGTGTCCCAAAAGCATATACAGCTATCAAAGAATTTAAGCAAAAAGAAAAACCAATTGAATTAATGAATGCCATGAAATCTACAGCTCAAACCAATACATTTTTCGGTTTTCTGCTGACAATCGCTTTGATCTTACAATACTATATCGCGTAACAAAGAACGCCTGCAGCCGCAGGCGTTTTTTCATGAGGAATTGCTTCAATTTGGAACTAGTCTTACAGACAAAATTGCTCATACTAATATTATGTTTGATATGAAAGGATGATCGCTTTGTTGTCTAAAGACGAATTACATCATTTGAAGCAGCGACTTCTCGATGAAAAGCACGAACTCGAAGCCAAAAGCCATGACGATGAACAAAAAGTATCATTTCCTTATGATTCGGTCGGAGACCTGTCAGCCTATGATAATCACCCAGGTGATCAAGGGACAGAGCTGTTCGAACGCGGGAAAGATATTGCGTTAAACAGTTTGGAACATGAACATCTGTTAGACGTTAATGAAGCACTTCAAGCCATCACAGACGGCTCTTATGGGCTATGCAAGGTCTGTAAATCCCCTATCCCAAAGGAACGCTTAGAGGCCTTACCTAGTGCCGTCACATGCACAGAGCATTCAAAAGAACAAACCGTTTCACAAAACCGTCCGATTGAAGAGGATTTATTAAGTCCGCCATCAGGGCAATTCGAAAATGAAGAAAGTGCAGCCTATGATGGAGAAGATGCATATCAAGACGTAGAACGCTACGGAAACTCTGATACTCCGTCCGATATGGAAATTCCTCCATTGACATACGATGATGTGTATACACAATCAGAAGATGAAGATTATGTCGAAGACTATGAAGGATTCGCAGCTGCTGATATTGAGGGCAAAGCAAGCAAAGTATATCCAAATAAAGCCCACGAAGCCTATGAAGAGGCATTGGATGACGAAGGCGTCATGACCGTATTTGGTGACTTGAAGCCGTACGAAGAAGAACCTTATACAGAAGAAAATCATTAGTCCCCTCATAATGGGGGCTTAATGTTTATATCATGTAATGATTGGGAAATCACTTTAAGAGTGAATTTGATTGGAGGAGATTCTTAATGGCGAGAAAAAGTATCATTTGGGCAGTGGTTGTCTTCTTTATTACATACGCATTATTCTCTATTGCCGGATTCTTGTTTCCGATTGACAGAGAGTGGTATGATGCATTAAATAAACCGGAATGGACACCGAGTGGTGGAGTAATTGGTGCTGTGTGGGCTGTCTTATTTGCTCTCATCTCGTTGTCCGCAGCGATCATTTATGGAAAATATGGATTTCAAAAAATCACTTTACCCTTTTGGATTCTTTTTCTTTTAAATTACGTATTTAATCAAGCCTTTAGTTTTTTTCAATTTACACAAAAAGATCTATTTGCCGCTACGATCGACTGCCTGCTTGTAGCGCTGACAGCACTTGCTCTTGTTATCGTCTCGCGTAAACTAAGCAAAGTCGTTCCAATTTTACTAATTCCTTATGTCTTATGGGGCTTCTTTGCAACATACTTGTCTTATACGATCTATTCCATGAACATGTAAAAAAAGACCGCTATAATGGCGGTCTTTCTTTTTTGAAGAAAATAAAAAAGAGATCTTTGACAAGACCTCTTTCTAAACATGACCCGTACGGGATTCGAACCCGTGTTACCGCCGTGAAAGGGCGGTGTCTTAACCGCTTGACCAACGGGCCAGATAAATGGCGGAGAAGGAGGGATTTGAACCCTCGCGCCGCTCGCGCGACCTACACCCTTAGCAGGGGCGCCTCTTCAGCCACTTGAGTACTTCTCCATTTGGCTCCGCAGGTAGGACTCGAACCTACGACCGATCGGTTAACAGCCGATAGCTCTACCACTGAGCTACTGCGGAATATCATGGTGGGCCTGAGTGGACTCGAACCACCGACCTCACGCTTATCAGGCGTGCGCTCTAACCAGCTGAGCTACAGGCCCATGATTGGATATACAAATGGAGCGGGTGATGGGAATCGAACCCACGACATCAGCTTGGAAGGCTGAGGTTTTACCACTAAACTACACCCGCAAATATATGTATGGGGCGATT
Source organism: Bacillus sp. FSL W8-0920 (assembly GCF_038593215.1). Classification (NCBI taxonomy): domain Bacteria; kingdom Bacillati; phylum Bacillota; class Bacilli; order Caryophanales; family Bacillaceae; genus Bacillus; species Bacillus sp. FSL W8-0920. The sequence goes on from NZ_CP151974.1 coordinate 2,785,475, forward strand.
GATGGGAATCGAACCCACGAGTGCCAGAGCCACAATCTGGTGCGTTAACCACTTCGCCACAACCGCCATACTATCAATATTTTTTTATAAAAGTGGCTCGGGACGGAATCGAACCGCCGACACACGGATTTTCAGTCCGTTGCTCTACCAACTGAGCTACCGAGCCAAGTATTCATTTTAAAAATGGCGGTCCGGACGGGACTCGAACCCGCGACCTCCTGCGTGACAGGCAGGCATTCTAACCAACTGAACTACCGGACCATTTTGGTTGCACTCAATGAGCACTACCCATGGTATTATAAAATAATTTGGTTGCGGGGGCAGGATTTGAACCTGCGACCTTCGGGTTATGAGCCCGACGAGCTACCGAACTGCTCCACCCCGCGATGATATAAGTTTTTAAAAAATATGGCGGAGGAAGAGGGATTCGAACCCCCGCGGGCTTTGACACCCCTGTCGGTTTTCAAGACCGATCCCTTCAGCCGGACTTGGGTATTCCTCCGTATAGATGGTGGACCTTGTAGGACTCGAACCTACGACCGGACGGTTATGAGCCGTCTGCTCTAACCAACTGAGCTAAAGGTCCTTTATAGCGGCGGAGGGGATCGAACCCCCGACCTCACGGGTATGAACCGTACGCTCTAGCCAGCTGAGCTACACCGCCATGATCAAAATAATCTTTTAAAAGTGGAGCCTAGCGGGATCGAACCGCTGACCTCCTGCGTGCAAGGCAGGCGCTCTCCCAGCTGAGCTAAGGCCCCATAAAAGATGGTCGGGAAGACAGGATTCGAACCTGCGACCCCTTGGTCCCAAACCAAGTGCTCTACCAAGCTGAGCTACTTCCCGATCTTAATGGCGCGCCCGAGAGGAGTCGAACCCCTAACCTTTTGATCCGTAGTCAAACGCTCTATCCAATTGAGCTACGGGCGCTTATTGTATAATGCCGAGGGCCGGACTTGAACCGGCACGGTAGTCACCTACCGCAGGATTTTAAGTCCTGTGTGTCTGCCAATTCCACCACCCCGGCGTGGATGGTATAAGCGGAAGACGGGATTCGAACCCGCGACCCCCACCTTGGCAAGGTGGTGTTCTACCACTGAACTACTTCCGCATTACAGGATTTCTTTATTTTATTTGGCAATGCGGGTGAAGGGACTTGAACCCCCACGTCATAAAGACACTAGATCCTAAGTCTAGCGCGTCTGCCAATTCCGCCACACCCGCATGAAACATGGTGAGCCATGAAGGACTCGAACCTTCGACCCTCTGATTAAAAGTCAGATGCTCTACCAACTGAGCTAATGGCTCGCTTTAAAAGCGACTTGTCTATCTTACCATATGAAACTGGTGCCGGCAAGAGGACTTGAACCCCCAACCTACTGATTACAAGTCAGTTGCTCTACCAGTTGAGCTACACCGGCTTTATCTATCCTAACATTATGTAAGAATAAATATGGTGGAGGATGACGGGCTCGAACCGCCGACCCTCTGCTTGTAAGGCAGATGCTCTCCCAGCTGAGCTAATCCTCCACTATGTAGGAATCTCTCGATCCGACAAAGATTATTATATACAGGTTTTCATCATTTGTAAAGGCTATATTAAAAAAATTTTATTTCAATTTTCCTTACGTATTTCTTTTAACAAATGACCTTTATTTCCTCTATTCAAACAGCGTCATCTAACGTTCATCACTTAAACTTCTCCACTCTATATTCTCTTTAAAAACGGGCAATTCCTTTATAAATATGAACATCTCACATTAGATACAGTATGTCCGAAATAGAATTATCTACTAATAACGATACAGAGCTCTTCTATCATCTATTAATCTAACTCTCTACTAGGTTTAACTGAAACGCTCGATCTCTTTTGTTTTAATGTGTTTCACATGCTTGTATATGAGTTAGAGTGTCGAAACGTTCATCAAACAAGTGCAATCAGCAGCATATTTTCTCAAGAAGCACAAAAAAGACCAGTTCCGTATGGAACTGATCCTTAGAAAAGCTTGGCGGCGTCCTACTCTCACAGGGGGAGACCCCCAACTACCATCGGCGCTGAAGAGCTTAACTTCCGTGTTCGGTATGGGAACGGGTGTGACCTCTTCGCTATCGCCACCAAACCTGATGGAGAGAATGTTCTCTCAAAACTAGATAACAATGTTCAAGCTTCACATTAGAATATAGGTTAAGTCCTCGATCTATTAGTATCTGTCAGCTCCACGTGTCACCACGCTTCCACCTCAGACCTATCAACCTGATCATCTTTCAGGGATCTTACTTCCTTGCGGAATGGGAAATCTCATCTTGAGGGGGGCTTCATGCTTAGATGCTTTCAGCACTTATCCCGTCCGCACATAGCTACCCAGCGATGCCCTTGGCAGAACAACTGGTACACCAGCGGTGCGTCCATCCCGGTCCTCTCGTACTAAGGACAGCTCCTCTCAAATTTCCTGCGCCCGCGACGGATAGGGACCGAACTGTCTCACGACGTTCTGAACCCAGCTCGCGTACCGCTTTAATGGGCGAACAGCCCAACCCTTGGGACCGACTACAGCCCCAGGATGCGATGAGCCGACATCGAGGTGCCAAACCTCCCCGTCGATGTGGACTCTTGGGGGAGATAAGCCTGTTATCCCCGGGGTAGCTTTTATCCGTTGAGCGATGGCCCTTCCATGCGGAACCACCGGATCACTAAGCCCGACTTTCGTCCCTGCTCGACTTGTAGGTCTCGCAGTCAAGCTCCCTTGTGCCTTTACACTCTGCGAATGATTTCCAACCATTCTGAGGGAACCTTTGGGCGCCTCCGTTACATTTTAGGAGGCGACCGCCCCAGTCAAACTGCCCACCTGACACTGTCTCCCTGCCCGATAAGGGCAGCGGGTTAGAAGGTCAATACAGCCAGGGTAGTATCCCACCGATGCCTCCACCGAAGCTAGCGCTCCGGTTTCCAAGGCTCCTACCTATCCTGTACAAGCTGTACCAACATTCAATATCAGGCTGCAGTAAAGCTCCACGGGGTCTTTCCGTCCTGTCGCGGGTAACCTGCATCTTCACAGGTACTATAATTTCACCGAGTCTCTCGTTGAGACAGTGCCCAGATCGTTGCGCCTTTCGTGCGGGTCGGAACTTACCCGACAAGGAATTTCGCTACCTTAGGACCGTTATAGTTACGGCCGCCGTTTACTGGGGCTTCAATTCGCACCTTCGCTTACGCTAAGCGCTCCTCTTAACCTTCCAGCACCGGGCAGGCGTCAGCCCCTATACTTCGCCTTACGGCTTCGCAGAGACCTGTGTTTTTGCTAAACAGTCGCCTGGGCCTATTCACTGCGGCTTCTCGGGGCTTTAACACCCTAAGAAGCACCCCTTCTCCCGAAGTTACGGGGTCATTTTGCCGAGTTCCTTAACGAGAGTTCTCTCGATCACCTTAGGATTCTCTCCTCGCCTACCTGTGTCGGTTTGCGGTACGGGCACCTCTCACCTCGCTAGAGGCTTTTCTTGGCAGTGTGGAATCAGGAACTTCGCTACTAAATTTCGCTCGCCATCACAGCTCAGCCTTTACGGGAAACGGATTTGCCTATTTCCCAGCCTAACTGCTTGGACGCGGATATCCAATACCGCGCTTACCCTATCCTCCTGCGTCCCCCCATTGCTCAAATGGTGAGGAGGTGGTACAGGAATATCAACCTGTTGTCCATCGCCTACGCCTTTCGGCCTCGGCTTAGGTCCCGACTAACCCTGAGCGGACGAGCCTTCCTCAGGAAACCTTAGGCATTCGGTGGACGGGATTCTCACCCGTCTTTCGCTACTCATACCGGCATTCTCACTTCTAAGCGCTCCACCAGTCCTTCCGGTCTGACTTCACAGCACTTAGAACGCTCTCCTACCACTGTTCGTAAGAACAGTCCGCAGCTTCGGTGATACGTTTAGCCCCGGTACATTTTCGGCGCAGAGTCACTCGACCAGTGAGCTATTACGCACTCTTTAAATGGTGGCTGCTTCTAAGCCAACATCCTGGTTGTCTAAGCAACTCCACATCCTTTTCCACTTAACGTATACTTTGGGACCTTAGCTGGCGGTCTGGGCTGTTTCCCTTTCGACTACGGATCTTATCACTCGCAGTCTGACTCCCAAGGATAAGTCATCGGCATTCGGAGTTTGACTGAATTCGGTAACCCGGTAGGGGCCCCTAGTCCAATCAGTGCTCTACCTCCGAGACTCTTACCTTGAGGCTAGCCCTAAAGCTATTTCGGAGAGAACCAGCTATCTCCAGGTTCGATTGGCATTTCACCCCTACCCACACCTCATCCCCGCACTTTTCAACGTGCGTGGGTTCGGGCCTCCATTCAGTGTTACCTGAACTTCACCCTGGACATGGGTAGATCACCTGGTTTCGGGTCTACGACCACGTACTCATGCGCCCTATTCAGACTCGCTTTCGCTGCGGCTCCGCATCTTCTGCTTAACCTTGCACGGGATCGTAACTCGCCGGTTCATTCTACAAAAGGCACGCCATCACCCTTTAACGGGCTCTGACTACTTGTAGGCACACGGTTTCAGGATCTATTTCACTCCCCTTCCGGGGTGCTTTTCACCTTTCCCTCACGGTACTGGTTCACTATCGGTCACTAGGGAGTATTTAGCCTTGGGAGATGGTCCTCCCGGATTCCGACGGAATTTCACGTGTTCCGCCGTACTCAGGATCCACTCTGGAGAGAACAACATTTCAGTTACAGGGCTGTTACCTTCTTTGGCGGGCCTTTCCAGACCTCTTCGCTTATATCGTTCCTTTGTAACTCCGTATAGAGTGTCCTACAACCCCAAGAGGCAAGCCTCTTGGTTTGGGCTGTTCCCGTTTCGCTCGCCGCTACTCAGGGAATCGCATTTGCTTTCTCTTCCTCCGGGTACTTAGATGTTTCAGTTCCCCGGGTATGCCTTCTCATACTCTATGTATTCAAGTATGGATACTACTCCATTACGAGCAGTGGGTTTCCCCATTCGGAAATCTCCGGATCAAAGCTTGCTTACAGCTCCCCGAAGCATATCGGTGTTCGTCCCGTCCTTCATCGGCTCCTAGTGCCAAGGCATCCACCGTGCGCCCTTTCTAACTTAACCATTTCTTACTTTAGAAAGAATCACTATGTGTGATGAACTTTGCATTGCATTCAATGTGAATGTATTACTTATTGTTATCTAGTTTTCAAAGAACAATCCTGTCTCGCTAGAGACATGTCTTGAAGGAATGATCCTTCAAAACTAAACAAGACGAAAACGCACGCTGCTCCATATATCCTTAGAAAGGAGGTGATCCAGCCGCACCTTCCGATACGGCTACCTTGTTACGACTTCACCCCAATCATCTGCCCCACCTTCGGCGGCTGGCTCCATAAAGGTTACCTCACCGACTTCGGGTGTTGCAAACTCTCGTGGTGTGACGGGCGGTGTGTACAAGGCCCGGGAACGTATTCACCGCGGCATGCTGATCCGCGATTACTAGCGATTCCAGCTTCACGCAGTCGAGTTGCAGACTGCGATCCGAACTGAGAACAGATTTATGGGATTGGCTAAACCTTGCGGTCTCGCAGCCCTTTGTTCTGTCCATTGTAGCACGTGTGTAGCCCAGGTCATAAGGGGCATGATGATTTGACGTCATCCCCACCTTCCTCCGGTTTGTCACCGGCAGTCACCTTAGAGTGCCCAACTAAATGCTGGCAACTAAGATCAAGGGTTGCGCTCGTTGCGGGACTTAACCCAACATCTCACGACACGAGCTGACGACAACCATGCACCACCTGTCACTCTGTCCCCGAAGGGAAAGCCCTATCTCTAGGGTTGTCAGAGGATGTCAAGACCTGGTAAGGTTCTTCGCGTTGCTTCGAATTAAACCACATGCTCCACCGCTTGTGCGGGCCCCCGTCAATTCCTTTGAGTTTCAGTCTTGCGACCGTACTCCCCAGGCGGAGTGCTTAATGCGTTAGCTGCAGCACTAAGGGGCGGAAACCCCCTAACACTTAGCACTCATCGTTTACGGCGTGGACTACCAGGGTATCTAATCCTGTTCGCTCCCCACGCTTTCGCTCCTCAGCGTCAGTTACAGACCAGAGAGTCGCCTTCGCCACTGGTGTTCCTCCACATCTCTACGCATTTCACCGCTACACGTGGAATTCCACTCTCCTCTTCTGCACTCAAGTTTCCCAGTTTCCAATGACCCTCCCCGGTTGAGCCGGGGGCTTTCACATCAGACTTAAGAAACCGCCTGCGAGCCCTTTACGCCCAATAATTCCGGACAACGCTTGCCACCTACGTATTACCGCGGCTGCTGGCACGTAGTTAGCCGTGGCTTTCTGGTTAGGTACCGTCAAGGTGCGAGCAGTTACTCTCGCACTTGTTCTTCCCTAACAACAGAGCTTTACGATCCGAAAACCTTCATCACTCACGCGGCGTTGCTCCGTCAGACTTTCGTCCATTGCGGAAGATTCCCTACTGCTGCCTCCCGTAGGAGTCTGGGCCGTGTCTCAGTCCCAGTGTGGCCGATCACCCTCTCAGGTCGGCTACGCATCGTCGCCTTGGTGAGCCATTACCCCACCAACTAGCTAATGCGCCGCGGGTCCATCTGTAAGTGACAGCCGAAACCGTCTTTCATCCTTGAACCATGCGGTTCAAGGAACTATCCGGTATTAGCTCCGGTTTCCCGGAGTTATCCCAGTCTTACAGGCAGGTTACCCACGTGTTACTCACCCGTCCGCCGCTAACATCCGGGAGCAAGCTCCCTTCTGTCCGCTCGACTTGCATGTATTAGGCACGCCGCCAGCGTTCGTCCTGAGCCAGGATCAAACTCTCCGAGGTATGCAGGATGCATATCACACATGCGTTGCTACACGATGTAGCGAACTTAGCATGTGATCATTTCCTGCCTCGTCAGCGTTTGACTGACTACCTATGATGTTTCATAGGATTTTTTTATAAAAACTCGAATTAACAGGTACGTTTTGTCTTGTTTAGTTTTCAAAGATCATCTTCGTCGTCTCTCAGAGGCGACTTTATTAATATAACATTCTATCAAGATAAAGTCAATAACTTTTTTCTTTATGTTATTTAATAACCGCGCTGTTTTAGCGGCGAATACAAATATAACACCTTTTGAGAGAGGAAACAAGTATTTTTTCTAAATAATTTATTTTTTCTTATCTCTTCCTATATAACCATACAAAAATTGATTGTCACAGGAATTCTCTATTGTTGATCCTGAAGGTCTTTAGTATATTTATAATAGAAGAAAACTAAATAACCGCAGGGGGAGCTTTGTGCTGAGAGTGAACACTCGTTGTTCTGACCCTTTGAACCTGTCAGTTAATACTGAAGTAGGAATGTGGATTCAATTGAATACATGTGGTGTATTCAACTCGATATGTTTTTCTATGAATAACATACTCATCCTTACACGGTCTCTCCTTGCTCAATTCATGAAAAGGGAGATTTTTTTATGCAGCAATCAAATCAATTGGTACGACTGATGGAAATCGCAATTATGACTTCACTTGCACTAGTATTAGATTACTTATCAGGTCTCTTTTTAAGAATGCCGAACGGCGGATCTCTTGCGCTGATTATGATACCCGTCATTCTTATGTCTATTAGATGGGGAATATCAACCGGGTTTATCATTGGTGTGCTTATTGCAGGCCTTCAGCTGATGAATGGCCCTATTATCGCTACACCAGTTCAAGGATTTCTCGATTATTTCGTCGCATCTGTTGTCATTTCCCTAAGCGGCCTCTTTTCTGGATTGATTAAAAAAGCCATTCAGGACCAAAAGCGAAAGCAGCAATTCTTCTATATTATCCTATCCGTATTTGTTGCAAGTTTCTTCAGACTGTTGACGTTCTTTATCTCTGGTGTTGTTTTCTTTTCTCATTATGCACCAAAAGGAACTCCAGGTTGGGTTTACTCTTTAATTTATAACAGCACATATATGGTTCCTTCATTTATTATTTGCAGTATCGTTCTTTGCATACTCATACCAAGTGCATCTCGTTTGGTTTTTCCTCACAAAAAATAACTGGCTGATTTCAGCTGGTTATTTTTTTATGCATAATTTGCCGCTCTATGGAATCTATTAATAGTAGAAGATTTCATGTTGGAGGTACGCCAATGAACCCTTACTCCATTATGCTGTGCTGCTATATTCTCAGTCTTGCTTATTTTTTGGCAGGTTTCTATGAAGCTTTAAAAATAGCAGGAATAAAAGGAAAAGTAGAAGCTTCTCCTCTTATCTCTTATATGCTTTTAGCTGTGCTTTTCACTTTTTTCTCCCATTATTATTGGAAGCTGACGATTTAATTCGGTGTAGATGGTCATTTAATACAGGCAGCTCCCACCCATACCCTATTTCATCATGCTTCTCGCCAGCCAGCTCGAACTGGCTGGTAACGACAAAATGAGGTTGAAGCTTTTGATAAAAATGCTTTGCCGAATTTTGTTCAAATACCCACAGCATGATATTCTGATACCCTTTCTCTATTAAATAGCTCACTCCTTCTGTAATTAAAGCGATACCTGCTCCTGATTTCTGTTTCTCTTGCAATAAATAGATCGCATAAAGTTCTCCATCATATGTTGGATAGCGCTCATCACGTTGTTTTCCAAAAGAAGCAAAACCAAATACCCCCTCGTCATCTTCTGCGACAAACGTCCCTTCAAGTGACCTTCTTCTCCAGCTCTCTTCTCGATCTTCTATATTTAAACCATCCAAATAATCCTGATTAATAATGCCTTGATAAGTCGTCTGCCAGCTCTTCACATGTATTTCGGCAATTTTAGGAATATCTTTTTGTACAGCATGTCTCACCTTCATCCGCGTCACTCCTTCTCACTGTTTTCATCCTATCTTTATTATGATAAATTCCTATTTCCTAAAATTCAATCAATAAAGGATGTTCGTTGACATTTTGTCAACACACCTTTATATTGGGTACGACTTCTTCTATAGAAGAGTTGATACATCATACAAAGGATGGCGTAAAATGGATTCTAAAACAACTGAGCTTGGGTCTCTCTTAAAGGAAAGATTGCAACAACGTTCTTTATCTTTAAGAGAGCTCAGCACATACACAGAAATTGATAAAGCGACACTGTCTCGAATCATGAATGGAAAAAGAAAACCAACTTTGAATCATCTGCAGCGGCTTTCAGATTCTCTGAACCTATCATTAGATCAACTATTAGCTGCTGCAGGGTTTCCAATCAAAAACGAAAAGGTACATAGTGATACGTTCATACAAACGGTCGTAGAAATCGAAACAACACTGAAAGATGAGGAGGTCTACGACGGTACATTTAGTCAGACCAAATTGAAACAAAAGCTAAACGAATATGAGACCTATAGCCAAACAAACGAGGGAAAAGAAACGATCTCAGCAAAGTTTGAGAAAAAGATGGAGACGGTAAACGGCGCCGGGCCATTCCTTCAGCATTTGAAAGACATGTACAGCTTATTTATGACCGGACGAGGTACTTCTCGAGAATTAATGATGATGGGGAGCGCACTCCTTTATTTCATTATGCCTGTTGACTTAATACCAGATTTTATTTTTCCGATCGGCTATATTGATGATGCTGCGGCTGTGAAAATCGTCATAGACCAGCTGACAAATAGGTAACAGGACAAGAAGCTATGAAAAAACAGTACAACATTGACTTCGTACTTTTACTCACTGTGATTTGTTTATTTGTCATCAGCCTAATAGCTGTATATAGCGGATCAGGACAGTATGAATCGCAGGATATGTTTTATTTCGTCAAAAGACAAATTTTCTGGTATATCGTAGGTTTCGGTCTTATGGCCGCTGCTGCATACTTTGATTATGAACTTCTTGAGCGTTTATCTTTTCGGTTATTTACAGGTGGTATTTTTCTCATTATTCTTGTGCACTTTTTCGGAACGAGTCAAAACGGATCCCAAAGATGGATCAGCTTCGGTTCAATCAAAATTCAGCCATCAGAGTTCATGAAAATTTTTGTGATCCTGCTACTAGCGGCTGTCTTGAACCAATACAAGCATCAGCGATTTTCGTTTAAAGAAAGTATCATTCCTACAAGTAAAGTCGTTTGCTGGACCGTTGTCCCTTTTTTCCTCATCTTAATTCAGCCTGATTTAGGGACAGCGCTCGTGATATTATCTATCGCCTTTACACTGATGCTTGTGTCAGGAATTTCTAACAAGATGATGGCCGCATTAATGGCTTCTTTTCTTGCACTTCTTTCATTTTTGGTCTACTTACACAACGAACACTTTGAGCATTTCACAAAAATCATTAAGCCACATCAGCTTGATCGCATTTATGGCTGGCTCTCCCCCGATGAATTTGATTCAACATACGGGTATCAGCTGAAACAATCGATGCTCGGCATTGGATCAGGTCAATTATCTGGTAGCGGTTTTACACAGGGGCATCAAGTACAAGGAGGTAATATCCCTGAAGCGCATACGGATTTTATCTTTGCCGTCATTGGTGAGGAGTTTGGTTTTATCGGCGCCTCCCTTTTGATGTGTTTGTACTTAATGATGATTTACCGAATCATTCATGTGGCTATGCATGCTAATACGCTTTATGGTTTGTACATATGTGCAGGAGTCGTTGGGCTGATCGTGTTTCAAGTTTTCCAAAACGTAGGGATGACAATCGGTTTAATGCCTGTGACGGGACTCGCGCTTCCTTTTATCAGCTATGGAGGCAGTGCGCTACTCACTAACATGATCGCCATTGGCCTCGTGTTTAGCGTCAATATCAGGTCATCATCCTATATGTTTGGAGACAACTGGAATTGAAGATGATGGCATTTCTTCTATCTCATCTCAAAAAAGTCGACCTCGTTCTTGTTGGAACGATTGTGTTCCTCTGCTTATTTGGTTTACTGATGGTGTACAGTGCAAGTTATCCTTTAGGAGAAGTGAAGTATGAGAAGGGCAGCTATTTCTTTATTAAACAATGGCAATGGCTCCTGATTGGGGGATTCTTTTTTTTCATTGCTGCTCTTTTCCCTTATCAGATTTATCGTAAATGGATGAAATGGCTTGTCATGCTGTCATTGCTATGTCTCATCCTAGTCCTGATTCCTGGAATTGGTGTTGTCAAAAACAATTCACAGCGGTGGATTCAGCTGGGCTCTCTTATGCTCCAACCTTCTGAAGCTGTGAAACTAGTGATGGTGATCTATTTTGCCTATGTGTACGCGAATAAACAGGCGTACATTACATCTTTTAAAAAAGGCGTACTGCCGCCACTCATCCTTTTAAGTCTTGTTTTTTTATTAATCTTAAAGCAGCCTGATTTAGGCACAGCTGTGTCTATTTTATTAAGCTGTGGCATCATTTTATTATGCGCTGGGTTGAAAACGCGCCATCTCATTTTGCTAGGATCGACTGCCGTAGCATGTATCACTTTTTTTGCAGTGACTGCTCCTTACCGTTTGAAGCGGCTGACTTCTTTTCGTGATCCTTTTCAGTATGAAGATGGGGATGGCTATCAGCTGATTCATTCGTATCTCGCAATGAATTCCGGCGGGCTGATAGGGAATGGCTTAGGCGGGAGTATTCAAAAGCTAGGCTTTCTTCCCGAAGCGCATACGGATTTTATTATGGCCATTATCAGTGAAGAGCTGGGCATTATGGGGATTTTGATTGTGATAGGTGCATATCTATTCATCATGTATCGCGCAATGCGAATTGTGCAGGCTTTACATGACCCTTTTGGAAAACTGTTAACGATTGGGCTTACGTTTCAAATCATGCTCCAAGCAGTCTTTAATTTAGGCGCTGTCTTTGGTCTTCTTCCGATCACAGGCATTCCGCTTCCTTTCATTAGTTATGGTGGCTCCTCCCTAGTGTTCATGATGATATCTGCTGGTATTCTCGTAAATCTTTCTTCATATGTAAAAAGGAACCCATATCGGGCACATGCCAAATAGACACCTTCTGATGGAAGGTGTCTCAGCGTGTAGACAAACCCTCGCATTCGTTGTCAGGTCTGCGCGCTGGTGCTCACGAATGTTCAATTCGCTCCGCGCCAGTGCTCGACCCTTCCTAGACTTCAAAGGTTTTCTATCACGCTGAATTGATTTTATTCTTCTATTTGAGTATCAGCGATCTCTTTTTTTCTTGGCTGTTTGATTTCATTCGTTAGTTCCTGAATGCTTTGCTTCACATTGCCTTTGCCGGAAAAGTTCTCAATAATTTCTTTGACATCAATTCCAGAGGATGCTTTCAGGCTTTCTTGCAGACTGGACATAAGGTTTGTAGCATAGCCAGTGACTTTATTGGCACCGCTGCCTTCTCCGTTACCTCCCGTATCCACAACCGTAATTTTATCAATGTTAGAAAGTGGTGCAGATACTTGCTTCGCATATTCAGGAAGCATTTTCACAATCATATCAAGAATCGCTGCCTGACCATACTGTTCGAATGCTTCAGCGATTTTCTCTTTCGCTTCGGCTTCCGCAAGTCCTTTCAGTCTAATGACTTCTGCCTCTGTTTCCCCTTTTGCACGATCAGCTTCCGCTTTGGCAAGCCCGTCAATTCGGACTTTCTCAGCTTCTGCTTTTGCCATTGCTTCAATGCTGTATTTCTTGGCATCTGCTTCAGCGAGGCGTTTCGCTTTTTCCGCTGCAGCTGACTGCTCAACCGCATAACGGTCCGCATCTGCTTTCTTTTTCACTTCAGAATCGTATTGACGCTCACGACGCTGGATCTCTTTTTCTTCTAATTCAATTTGCTTCTGACGTTCAATGATTTTTACTTGCATTTCTTGTTCAGTTACGTGCTGACGGTTACGTGCTGTTTCAAGATCGTACGCTTGGTCGGCACTTGCTTTTGCTGTATCTTGTTCACGTCTGAATTCTGCTCTTTTCAGTTCATTGATCTTTTCTGCTTCAGCGATTTCAGTGGCACGCTCAAGCTCAGATTTCTTCGCATCTTTATCTGCTTCTGCACGTTTGATACGTGTTTCTTTATCTGCTTCTGCTGTTGCGATATCTGCATCGCGTTTCACTTGGGCAATTCTAGGTTTACCTAGTGATTCTAAATAGCCATTTTTATCACGGACATCTTTGATGGTAAACGATACAATGACAAGACCCATTTTCGCTAGATCTTGAGAAGCGACACGCTGTACTTCTTGAGAAAATTTCTCTCTGTTTTTATAAATCTCTTCAACTGTCATTGACCCTAAAATGGAGCGAAGGTGTCCTTCTAGTACTTCTCTCGCTTCGTTTTCGCGGTCTTCTTTTGTTTTACCTAAAAACTGCTCTGCAGCAGTAGCAATTTCTTCAATCGACCCGCCGATTTTAATGATGGCTGTTCCGTCCGCCATGACTGGTACACCTTGTTCAGTATAGACTTCAGGTGTTGAAACATCTAGCTTGCTAGATAGTAAGCTGAGCGGCTCTGCTTGTTGAAAAACAGGGAGTACAAAGGTACCTCCGCCTCTTACAATCTTAATCTTGTTTCCACCTTCATCCACGTGGACATTTTTACTTCCGAGGTAACTTCCTGTGACGATTAACGCTTCATCTGGACCTGCAGTCCGGTATTTCGAAACAAATACACCAATAAGTGCAATCAGAATCACAAGCACAATTCCAATAATAATCAAAATGGTTGTTCCTGGCATAGCATTCCCTCCTAGATTTCTTCATTTGGTATAACTGATAAGACGCCTTTATTCACTTCGACGACCAGTACCCGAGTTCCATATGGAATCTCCTCTTCGTCGAAACTGACGGCAGGCTTTGAGATTTTCCCGCTATTACTAATTAACAGCACTTCTCCAAACCCGTCTTTTGGAACAGATACAATGATCTCCCCAGTTCTTCCTTTTAAGTCGGCCTCCGTATATGAGAGAGATTCTTCAGCAGAGGAAAGCGGGACTAAGACAAATACATTCAAACAGGTCACAAGAACCACTGCGAGGATGGCAGATAAGACTGCGCCAAGTCCACTTCCTACAATTGCTGTTTTTTCAGAGATAAACCCTCCAGCCGAGAAAAAGGTAAGAAATGCGAGGATTAATGTTGGTTGAAGGAATGGAACAGGAATCGCTTCAAACAATCCATCAAATACATCGCCGAAAAAGACGAAAACAAGTGTCAGGATTCCTGATATCATCAATATGTATAAATACAGCGTCTGAAGTGGCAGCCCGAACACATCCATCTTCCTCACCCTTTCTTCATGAAATGAACAGCCTTTGTTTCATTTAGACCATGCTCACCTCCAATGTATTCCTTCTAACAGGTAATACGAACCACTTTTGTAAAGGTTTCAAATTTCCTCACAATTCTTCACAGGAATTCGCCGATAGCTCAAGAATGATTGTCATGTACCAGTATGTTAAAATTTGATCTTGAGGTGATGAAAATGAGTTTATTACATGATGCAAGACAAGAATTGTGGCAAGAGCTACAAGGTTTGAACGAAGAGCAATTGAATCAAAAATTATCTGATGATACTTGGAGTATTCAAGAGGTGGCAGATCATTTAAAGAAGATGGACCTCGTGGCAGCAAAACATCTAGCTGCTGAGGGAAAAAAAGCACCGATCAAAGAATATGAGCCAAAGCCGGTGGAAATGGCAGAGGATCGTTCTAGAAAAGCGACTGCGCCTAGTATTGTTGAGCCTGAGCGCAAGCATGTGACACCTACACATTTAAAAGATGAGCTCGATACAGCCCGTGAGCAGCTCAATCAAATTCTATCAACGTTTACTGAGGATGATTTCAAACGCGTCATTGCACACCCTGTGTTTGAAGAGTTATCGCTTAAGCAGTATCTTGATTTTATCGGCGCACACGAAAAACGCCATATCCATCAAATCAAAGAAATTAAAGAACAGCTATAAGACATAAAAAAGACTCCCTTTTGGGAGCCTTTTTTCATTGTTACACTGTTTTAGGTGTTAGATCAAAACAGCGAGCATAAATCCAGTTGTACGCTTTTTCGTTTAGATCTCGTGGGTTTCCAATTGTTTGCGGATCTTTCATTGCTTCTTTAGATAAACGGTCAATCATATCTTTTGATACACCTTGTTCTTCTAATGAAGGAACTTCTAGGTCTTCCACTAAATCATACATCCAGTTCACTGCTGCTTTTGCGGCTTCCTCTATTGACATTCGGCTAATATCAATTCCAAATGCTTGCGCAATACGAGCAAATTTTTCGGGATACCCTTTCCAGTTATACTCCATCACCGGTCCCATCATTGCTGCGACACACTGACCATGCGCTACAGGAATAATGCCTCCGAGTGTTTGACTCATCGCATGTGCAGCTCCAGCTGATTCGCTTCCATAAGAAAGCCCGGCAAGCATTGCAGCTTGTGCCATTCCATACCTGGCTTCTAAGTCCTCACCATCGGCAAAGGCACGGCGAATATAATGAGCTGCATATTCAATGGCCATGAGCGCGACCGCATCTGTAATAGGCTGAGCAAATTTCATTGTATAGCATTCAATGGCGTGTGCAAGTGCATCAATTCCAGTCATTGCCGTCACATGAGGCGGCATGGATACATGTAGCTCTGGATCAATGACTGTGAGGTGAGCTGCAATGAGCGGGCCACCTGTGTTGAATTTGAATTCTCTTTCTTCATCTGTAATCACTGCCCACTGCGTGACTTCTGAACCTGTACCAGCTGTTGTCGGAATAGTGGTTAAAGGCGGGATTCTGTTTTCAAGCGGTTTTTTCCCCTCTGCCGCTTCGTAATCAAGGACTGAGCCTTCATGCGTCGCTTCTACACCGATCGCCTTCGCTGTATCCATTGAGCTTCCGCCGCCTACTGCGACTAATCCATTACAGCCTTCTTTTTCATATAACGCAGAGCCTTCATTCACTAAACGGACTGGCGGGTTTGGCTCTACTTTATCAAATAGCACCACATCGATTTGTGCTTCTTTTAATGAAGCAATCACTGGATCTACCACGCCCGCCAGGTAAATACCTGGGTCTGTTACAAGTAATACCTTTGAGACACCGTATGCTTTTACTTCTTCCCCAACATGTTTCACTGCACCGATGCCATGTTTGATGACAGTCGGAATTTCAAATGTATGGAACTTCTGCATGCTTTCAATTTTCATATTTAATGTCATATAGAATCTCCTCCAAATGTGTGATTTTTATTGAAACCAACGAATCGCTTCAGATTTTGTATTACGATATACATGCTTCAGTTCCGTATATTCCTCAAGACCGGTGCGTCCTAATTCACGTCCTAGACCTGATTGCTTATATCCACCCCAAGGTGCTTGAGCGAAATAAGGATGGAAGTCATTGATCCAAACTGTGCCTAATCTTAATTGACGAGCGACTCTTTCGGCCTTGCTGATATCAGTAGACCACACGGCTCCTGCTAATCCATAAATCGTATCGTTTGCCAACTCAATCACTTCTTCCTCTGTACGAAAGGATTCAACTGTCAATACTGGGCCAAAGACTTCTTCCTGGACAATCCGCATCTCTGACGTGCAGCCTGAGAATATCGTTGGCAAGTAGAAGAACCCATTTGAAAGCTCCTCTGCGTCCGGTCTTTTTCCGCCTGTTTCTAATTTGGCGCCTTCATCTAACCCAATGCTGACGTATTTTTCTACTTTTTCTCGATGCTCAGCTGAGATGAGCGGGCCGCTTTGGGTTTCTTCATCAAAGCCGTTGCCTAGCTTGATTTTTTTCGTGCGCTTCACCAGTTCTTCTAAAAATTCACCATGAATGGATTCTTCCACTAGCAAACGTGAACCTGCTGAACACACTTGCCCCGCATGGAAAAACACAGCATTCATTGCCTGGTCAACCGCTACGTCTAAATCAGCATCTTGAAACACAATATTCGGATTTTTCCCGCCGAGCTCAAGGGCGATTTTCTTCACATTCCCACTGGCTCCCTGCATGATTTTCTTACCTGTTTCAATACCGCCTGTAAATGAAATCAAATCGACTTGATCATTCACAGCAAGCTCATCACCAACCGTTGCACCTGGCCCAAGGACTAGGTTCGCAACCCCTGCTGGAATGCCTGCTTCTTCCATGAGTTTGAATACTTTGATCGTGGTGAGTGGTGTAATTTCACTTGGCTTTAATACGATTGTATTCCCCGCCGCTAGAGCAGGAGCGATTTTCCAGCTTGCTTGAAGCAATGGATAGTTCCATGGAGTAATTTGCCCGCATACACCGACAGGCTCTCTGACCAATTCGCTTTTAGAGTTCGGAATTGGCGATGCAATGATTTCCCCGCCATCTTTGTCGGCAAGACCGGCGTAATATTGGAACACGTTCGCAATATCGTCCATGTCTGCTTTGCTTTCCTCTACTGTTTTACCAGTATCAAGCGATTCTAATTTGGCTAGTTCATCAAGATCACGTCTAATCAATTCAGCAATCTTAAACACCATATTTCCTCTTTCAAGTCCAGGCAAGTTTACCCAGTCACCTTGATCGAAGGCTTTTCTCGCTGCCTTAATGGCTAGCTGCGCGTCATTTCTTGATCCTTCACTGACTGTCGCGATCACTTCTTGATTAAATGGATTAATGATATCCCGCGTGTCACCACTTTTGGCGCCAACCCATTGTCCATCTATAAATAGTGTTTGACTCATAGAAGGAACCTCCTCTGATTCTCTTTGGTAAGTTTGTTAAATAAAAATTTAACGTTTTGAACATAATTAACGTATCATGTTCAAATTTTTCTGTCAAAGGGAGATATGCTTCATTTTCTTTTGACATTTTGCATTCTTTCGTTAACATATAGTCCATAAAGATTTTTTTGAACGTATTGAATTCTCTTAATAGAAAGCAGGGACAGGATGAAAAAGCAGGAACAGCCGCAAGCAGAAGAGCGTATTTTAGCTGCTAAAGATCTAGTCATTGATTCCATAGCTGAAACGATGGATCTCTATGGAATTACACGAAGTGCTGGTATTCTCTATGGGACCATGTATTTAAATGAGGAAATGACGCTGGATGAAATGCGTGAAGAGCTGCAAATGAGCAAGCCAAGTATGAGTACAGGTGTGAAAAAGCTTCAAGACATGAATATTGTCAAAAAGACCTTTCACCGAGGACGAAGAAAACATAGCTTTGTTGCTGAAAAAGACTTTTTTAAGTTTTTCATGAACTTCTTTCCACAAAAGTGGGAACGAGAGGTCGAGGTCAATTTAGCGGCGATAGAAGAAGCGCAAGTCCGGCTTCAAGAGGTGGCTCGTGATGATCAGTTGGAGGAACATATAAGAGAGGAAGCGCAGCAGCTCATAGAGCAGCTTGAAAGCTCAAAAGCCTACTATGACTGGCTGAGACGCTTAGCAGACTCTGTTCATTCAGGGGAAATCTTTGACTATATCCCGATTGATCAGAAAGAAAAATAGACGATGTGTGTGCGTTTTAAAGCTTGAATTTTACAGGAGGATTGATTATAATAAATTAAGTCGTAACACATCGGGGCATTAGCTCAGCTGGGAGAGC
Organism: Bacillus sp. FSL W8-0920; assembly: GCF_038593215.1. Classification (NCBI taxonomy): domain Bacteria; kingdom Bacillati; phylum Bacillota; class Bacilli; order Caryophanales; family Bacillaceae; genus Bacillus; species Bacillus sp. FSL W8-0920. The sequence goes on from NZ_CP151974.1 coordinate 2,803,973, forward strand.
GCTACGCTGGCAGCGTAGAGGTCAGCGGTTCGATCCCGCTATGCTCCATACGAAAAACCATTCTTGAGAAATCAAGGATGGTTTTTTTATGTATATATTTCTTACAGCTCTGTTTGTTCTTTGTTTTTTCTTAAGCCTAATATCTTTATGATGCGGTACGCGATCACAGAAACATAAGCCGTGATGAGAATGATTGTGTAAGACACAGGATAATCACTCGTCATTCCGTGATAAAAGAAATAGATGAGCAGCACTGACAGCATGATGACTTGGAACAGTTCCTTTTTCATTTTACTCTCCCCTCATGATAGTGATTCGGTCGATTATATCACAAATGATGTCATTTTTTGCTAGCTATCAGCAAGGGAAATTCCATTCACCTGCTGATAGCCCTTTATGAATGATTACTTTTTTAGCAATTGTTCCATTTTGTTCTTCGTCTTCGGACCGTAAATCCCGTCTGCCGCTAGACCATTCATGAGCTGGAACCGCTTGGCCGCATTCGCTGTTTTCGGTCCATAATAGCCATCAACTCCGTTGTTTTTTGCCCCTTTGTCCGGGTAGAAATAGAGTGAGGATAAGGCTTTTTGCACGGCTATAACTTGTGATCCTTTTGTTAAGGGCTTGGTTATTTTTAAGATGCCAGATGGCAGATTTGACGATTTCTGTTTGGTAACTGGTGCTTTGTGACTCAAGCTCTCTGTTCGAACTGGCTTTCTTGTACTTTTGCTGCCGGTACGAGCTGTGGCTATTCCAGCTTTAAATTGATCCCACCGTCCGAGCAATTTCCTTGGACATTCTTTCCCGCTCCAATGTTTATGAGGCACTACATTTGATAAAGGAATTCCCAAATCGCCCATTAGCTTTCGAATGAGCCATTGGGCATTTTCGACTGCTTGTTCAAAGTTGCTGTCTGTATTTTCGCAAATTTCAATTCCGATTGATTTCATATTGCCATTGCCTCTGCCATCTCCTGCATGCCAACCGTTCTCGTTTAACGGTAAATGCTGATAAATCACCTGATCGTCGACAGTGTAATGCCAGCTGACTCCGGTACTTGAACGGGCAACAAACGCTGCGTGACTCCCCGCATTTGCACCTTTTGCCGTGTTAGAGGTATTATGCACCGTAATATAGAGCGGCTTCATCGTATTTCCTGGTCTGTTGCGGTTGTGTTTTGGAATGTAGGCTTGAATGATATTGACCATATTGTTTCTCCTTCAACGATTATTTTGTTAGCCCTCTTTGTTTCAGGGTATCTTTTTGTAATTGACCTTTGTAGGTTACATAATTATTTTTAAACCAAGCGATAATGGCTGTCACCATCGTAAAAATGGTGGAACCTGCTACATATAGTGCCTCACCAGCGGTTTGTACTTGCTCCTCACTAATCGGCAGCACCGTCTGTCCAAACATGACAAGTGTTTGATTGATGAGCGCAATAAAAAGAAGCACTGTGCGAATCACAGTGCCTTTGTCGAATGTTTTCATGATTTCTCCTCCTATTTTAAATTCCGTTCAATTTTGTCGAGTTTGTCGATCACAACATCATACTTCTCACTAAACTTTGCTAACACATCATTTTGCGCCTCGATTTGTTCATTGAGCTTGTTTTCTCTTTCCTTTGTTGTGTTTAATACATAAAACAGCACCCAACAAAAGAGAACGGCAAACGGGCCTTGTGTCATTAAGTTTTGAACAACATCTACTTCCATTGAAATCACCTTCTTTCCGGCAAAAAAATAAAGCCATTAAGCTTCGTATATTTCTCCAGTTATATCTTGATAGTCGTCTGCCGAGATCCAGCCAATGCTTACATAAAATGCAATGTCCTCTGGTCCGTAACATTGCCAGTCCCAGAATTGTTTGATATCTGCTACAGTTGGAAACATCATTCTGAATTTCCCCCTTTCTGCATAGCCAATAACTGCGTTAATTGTTTTGATAACAAAGCATTTTGTTTCTTTAAAAGTTCTATATCACTTGGCGGGAGAGGGGCTGGCTTTAGGCTATCTATATACTCCTGTGTCGCTGATTCATACCAGTGTTGTTTTTCCACATCAAATGCAGCTTTATAAAAAGAAGGATGATTGGGTGGTGCAATTGTTGTGCATTGATCTGGAATGACATAATTGCCTTCATCATCTCTTTCGAACACTTCGATAGGTCTGACCAATTCATTTTGATGATTGTATTCATAAGCTAGTATCATTTTTATCACTTCCTTAATTTAATGGGACGACCGTGTCTAAATAGTAGCCAGTTACGGCACTTTCATTCGCTGCCAGTAAACCTGTTAGCTTTAGCTCTCCTGTCTTATATATAAGTAATTTACTATGACCCGTTGTACCTGATACAGGCACTGACACTACAAGACCTTTCTCTGATAAACCCGCGGCTGGAATCCATCCACAGATGATTTCTCTATTTGCTTTTAGGTGGCCTCTTAGCAATAATAAATTTCCCCATTTTACATATTCAACTGGTCTATCCCCTATAGATGAACTTTTGTCTAAGGTCACACTCTGCCACGTGACATTTTCAAACTCAGTATTTGTCATTAGCTGTTTCCAGCCTCTGAACCCCCCATCTGTATGAGTCGTTCCGTACCAATGACTATTATCATAGCTTCGACTCACATGAAATGTTTTGCGGTTATTTCCCGTTTCTATAATATCTACATTAAACCAAGAAGCATCGGTCGTTGATGGCATATTCACTGCGTTCGTTCCAGAGACATAATAAAAGCCAGATGGCAGTGTTAATATATCTGTACCAGTAGGGATAAGCATTCTATTTCCATTCGCCTTCAATAACGGATGCTCGTTCAACCTCTTCCATCCGCTCCATTCTTGCTGAGTACCCGAAACATCTGTCGTGGAACGATTGATGTACACATCACCTGTATTATTTGCCCCAATAATCCAGCCATAGGTATTTTCACTAAAGACTGATAAGGCTCTCATAGAACTTCTTGTCGGCAAATCAGGATGTGCTTCGTGGATATACCAAGAATGCACGCCTGGTAATTTGATGAGTTTATCCAAAATACTAGGATCGTTTGCATTAATTCTTTCGTATGCTCTTCCATCGTCAGCGGTAATTTTAGATAGTTGTCCTGCGTCCCATTTGTTTTTTTCGTTTTGACTAGGTATTTGCAGCCAATTGATCGCAAGGTCATTCACATGATAGGAAAAACAAAATGCATTGCCTGATGTGTCAATCGCCATTCCTACACCAATATTATTTTGACCAACAAGCTGAAAGCCTCTTAATGCAGCATTACCTATAGCAGGAGAATCAACTACCCCAGAACCGCCTGGAGCATAAAATGAGCAGGCACCTAACGATTTTATCCCGTTATAAATACTGCTGCCAGATGGGATATTGATCAACTGGGATCCGTTATCATTCGTCATTTTATATAGCTGAGATTGATTCCATTTCTGCTTTTCTGTTTTAGATGCATGAGATGTTACATCATTTTCGTGTTGATTGATATGATTTAATAGTTCAGCATCATTTTCAATAATAACCTTTACCATGTCATTAAACAGATCTGCATGGGCTTTATCACTTGTTTTGAAAGTACGTGGTGTCTTTATCTCCATGTGATTCTCCTTTCACATTGTTTATGGAATTATCTTGTACTGAACTTAAAACCAAATGTAATAAACTCAGTTGGATTAGCATTATTTGAAGATGATTGCACACTTACATTCCCATTCTTATCTACTAAGGTTCGATGGAATTGAGGTACTCCAGGTGTCCCTATACTCGAAGCGATACCTACAAAATGGATCGCCTGCTGCGGCCGATATCCTTCAGGCAAAATAAACACTGGGTTATTTCCTAAAATCCCACCTTTTATAGCACCTACTATCTCAACTTCCCCCAAGAGATTCTTTCGATATTTCACTGGCAAATTAATAGGGTCATATTCCTTCCAATTGCCATTAATCTCTTTAGGTGTTTCCCATGAACCTTCTAATAGATCTGATAGCGTGATTTGCTTCTCCCATGGTGTCCATGATTGTGCTTTGTGTCTAAGAACTCTAAAGTATGTGTTCTTCCCATAAACAGATTCGTATGCTATTTGTACTAATGTACTGCCATAACTCATGACCAACAAAAACACTCGATCATGGGAAGGCGATGGACCATTCACTCCAGTATTATATATAAGATACATCCCTGTCTCCGTAAGGGTATTGTAGTCTGTTTCGCTAGCAAATCCATGATAAAAGGGCTTTCCATCATCTTGTGTGATTTTTACTAATTGACCGTTATCCCATCTTTTTCTATCGCTTTCTGTAGGCAGCTTTGTCCATTTAATCGACGTATGTCCGGCTTCGTAATAGAAAAAATAAGCATTACCTGAACTATCCATCGCAAAACCAGAGCCAATATTTTCTTGACCTACTGTCTGCAGCCCTCTAATTGACATATTCGATGAGGCCGGAGAATCCTCCACACCAGCAGCTGCATAAAAAGTACATGTTCCTTTATCTTTTATCGCATCAAATATTCTGCCATCAGCAGATACATTAATCAGCTGTCTTCCACTATCTGCTGTGATCTTATAGTTCTGTGAATTATTCCATTTCTTCTTTTCTGTTTCAGATGCGTGTACTCTCGCATCATTTGTATGTTTTAAGAACTGCTCTATTAATCCATGATCATTTTCAAGAAGTACTTTGACCATGTCATTAAACAAATCAGCATGTGCTTTATCATTTACTTCAAAAGGTTTTGGTTGTTTTATTTCCATTCAGTTTTCACTCCCTTGCTTTGATGCTTGGTTCCATTTCTTGTAGCTGCTCTAGAGTGAGCATCCTTTGCTCATATCCTGTTTTTAAATCTTCCATTGAACAATCGCCTAGTTCCACCGCTTGTTTGACCAATTCAGGAGTCACCCATTTAAAATACAACGCCATCACCCAATAATTCATGATTCACGCTCTCCTTTATATAAAAGGATCTCATTTTTTAGCGCTTTTATTTCGTTTGTTAGATGATCACATTGATGTTCAAGCTGTTTTCTTATGAGCTTTTCTTTGGCTACTTCTTGTGCTAGATAATCTAGCGGAAGAGGCGGTTGATACCTTGGATTGATTTGAGATTCGTCCCACCATTCTTTCAATTCTTTTGCCGTTGGCTTTGGCACATCTAGATGCCACTCGTTAATGTAAGAACCGTCTCCATCATTTCTAAGTTCAAAGTCCTTTTGCGGATCCGCATCGGGGTATTTATACTTAATGGCTTCATATAAAATCATAGAATCCTCCTATCCTCTCAGGAAATTTCTGCCGCCTACTTCTGTAATATCAAAATAGTTGTACCAGCCTGAATTTTCAGATACATAACGACTAACATCTCCGTCATATCCTGCATACATGTAAATTTCTAAATAATCCCCTTTATTAGCCGGTACATTCGCAGCACCATAAAGTCCCATACTAAAGCTCAACGTATCAGATGGGCTGGTCGGGCTCTGTCTTTGATGTGCAATATTTTTATACCTTTTTCCATTTAAATAGATCGATAATTCAAAGTTTGCGTATCGTTGAAAGGTTTCAATATAAACACCTGCATTCACTGAATACATTCCGTTTTCAGGGCAGATGAAGCGATTATTTTTGATATCAAAATTGTTATGACTGTCTTTTATCTTTCGATTAAAAAGGATTTTTTGATACTCACCTTTGGTTAATAACTGTTTTCCAGTTGTACCTATATTGGCATGACAGAATCCAGAGAGCTTATGCCAGTCGGTCCAACCAGATCCAGTCCACCAATGACGGCACCACGTACCTGTGCTATCAAAATAACTGCCCGCTTCGTTTCCAGTCCCATAGTAATATTGAACAAATCGAAAGTTACTATATTTTTCATTTTTCACAAAGCCAAATCTCGTAGGATATCCGGTATCATTCGCTTGTCCAATATCCATGAACGTAATGCCATTAGGATATTCCTCACCGCTGACTGATGCATCTTGAATGGCTTGATCGCCTGTTAGTTTAAATAAGCTTTCATTTGTGATTCCTTCTATTTGTAGCCTGAGCGCATTGTCATTCTCTACTAGAGTGTCGACCATCCGGTTAAATAAGCTGGCATGTGCTTTGTCAGAGGTTTCAAACGGTAAAGGTGATTTGATGTCCATTTCATTCCCCTCCATTAATAAATATCATCAATCTCAAAAACAAATTCGATGTCGCCGTCTTTTTGTTTGTCTGTCATGGTGCGGATGGCGGTGAATTTGCCGGCTTCGTCGACAAGTGCTAGTTCGTTGATGACTTCTCCTGCAAGTTCTCCTTCGGCGATCGTGCAGGTGTAGCGGATTTTTGCTGGTTCCATGAAGGTAAACGAATCAATCTCTTTTTGGACGAGTTCTTTTTTGAGTTTTTGTTCAGTGCCGTCTAGTGAGATCGGTTTCCCATCCTTCGTCCCACCATTTCCAAATGCCATTTTGACGACTTTTGTGAGTTTTGTTCCTTCGGCTCTTGCCTTTGCCATTTGTTGACGTGCATATAATGTTGTTACGGTTAATTGATCAGCCATTGTGATCCTCCTTATAGCTCTATTTTTTGAGAAGTAGCTGCTAGCATTTTTGATCCGTCGAGCGGAACAGATCCGTCGAGAATCCAGTAATGATCCTTGATCAGTAAGCTGCCGCCCTGTTCAGTTTGGACATGTACTGGCAATCGGAACGTCATTTTCTTCTTGGTTTGATGCTGGAGCTGATTTTTTGTGCGTAAAGTCAATGCCGCTCCTTGCTTCGTTTCATGTACCGCTCCAGTCATGACATAATTCATTCGGTATGTGTTCTCTGACTTATGCTGAAGCGGCATTCTCATCTTCAACGAATGCCGAAAACGAGCAGGTACATCGGTTGTCCCTCGTGTTCCGCTCAGATAAAACGACCCATTTAATACAAATTCACCATTGAGTAAAATCGGGATATGATCGAAAAAACCCACTCTGCTTCGCAGTGTGAGCCTCCCGTGATGATCATTTATTTCATGTACATCGGTATGATGAAATGCAGTGAACGTATAAGCCAAATGAGCTGGCTTTAACGTTTCAAGTATTTCTACAATATATCTAGTGTTTTGCAGATCATCTAGATTCACACGTAAGGCGAAATGGTAGCGATTGGTGGTCAGACGGATGATGGCACTTGGATTTTTGAGAAAGCGATTCACCGATTTCTCTAAAGAAAGATACGTGATCGGTGGAATGTTTGACATCATATTGAGTAAGCGTGCTCTGCGAAGTTCAATGGAATCATCTGATTCTCGCTGCACCTTCAGCATTCTTTCCCATCTATTCAATCCCCATGTCGCTGTCAAAGGGAAGAGCTGATCCGTTAAATCGAAAATGGATTCATCCAATTGCTCAAACTCTGGCGCTTCTGTTTTGAGCAGGTGATCAACTTCATAAATCTCTGTAAAATATGGCGGCAAGTAGTTTTTCATTTCATCCTGTTTGCTCAATAACCTTCACCTGCCTCAGACGCGGTATCTCAATGTCCTGTAATACTAAGTTTTTTGACTCCCCATTCAATAACACGTTTGCATAATCTGATACACTTTCTGAATGGTACAGAATGTCATTTAATGCGGACATTCGAATGGTACTCTTTTCAAATGCAATTGATTTCAACAGCGCTTTGACCTTTTCTTCTATTTCTTTCTGCGCTCCTTCAAGGGTCCAGTCCATTTGAAGTTCGACGGCTACTTCTATGTCAATGTCCAGCCATTTGGCGCTTTCGACGGTCGCTTTTGAACCAATAGGCGCTTGTCCTTCTCCTTCGCCTGGTACTGGGTCGATATATTCCTGTACTCTTTTAACAAGCAGATCTGATGCAACATCTAGATTGCCGTCTGTGATGACAATCTTGACTGTTCCTTCTCCATTCCAAAGCGGGAATACCTTCGCTCTGCCAACCCCTGTCACTTCCTCAGCCCATTTTTTATAATGCGCCTTGTTGGCACTGACAGCCTCTCGCCTAGCACGTATTAAGTAGCGATCATATAACGAAGCGTCATCTTCTTCCTCTTGTCCGGGTATTACCAAATCTTTCATGATAATTGATTCAAGCCCCGGGATTGTATCAAGAGATAGTAGCGGCTGATCTGTTAATTGACCATTGCCGATCCTGCCAGGTGTCTCGCATTCTAGCGTGCCATCGTTCGAATATTGGAAATAGACGTCTTCAATAAAAAACCGTGAGCCAGCTGGGATGTTGATATCCTCCGGCTGAATAGCTGCGGACCAAACCGCTTTAGTCGCTGGTTTTCTTTCAATTCCTACTTCAGCGGCCCGCCGATCTAGAAACTCTCCTTGTGCTGTATCTGCAAAGACCAGCTCGAATACTTGATCAAGCCAAATATAGGACTGGGCCAGTTCAGCGGCAGCAGGTGCCAAGGCATTCCAAATGACGCTGTTTTCTCTTTTATCTATATCATCTGGCAGTCTGTCTAGCATTCTTTCCATTAATGCTTCATACGTTTGTTCCTCAAACATCGCTCTCCATCACCTCCTCTATTTCTAATGTGCCTTCATCTGTGACAATAGCTAGCTTGACATGAAACGAGTCATTCTCCTTTGTGACCTCTATCTCTTCAATATGATCAATCCGTTCGTCCACAATCAATGCTTCCTCTAGCAGCCTCGGAATCTCCATTTCTTTGTATTCATCCGTGGCTTCTGTATCCGTCAAGAGCTCCTGAATTTCAGTGCCAATGTCGTGGCTGTAAATAGGATGTGCATACCGCTCTGTCCTAAGTGTCATATAAACGAATTGACGAATTGCTTCAATGCCTGAAATGGTTTCACCTGTCAATCTGCCAGTTTCAACATCTATTCGATACGTCGTCGAGGTTTCCACCTCTTCGTCTTCTTCTGTTTCCTCAATTTCTTCCTCTGGTGAAAGTGCCACGTTCATCACCTCCCTTACAATTTGTCGATGATGTAGAAGGATTGTCCTCCTGCCATTGCCAGCACCATAATGCTGTCTCCCCTTTTCAGTTCATCATCCTCACCCTTATTTAGGCGCTTTGGCCAAATCAGTAATTCTTCCGGGATGATCAGTTTATGGTTTTCATTTAACTGGATGCTTACAGGAGAAACTGCCGTGACTTCTCCAATCACCAGATCAATTGGAGAGGCGGCGTCTACAGCATTCACTGCTAATCGTTTAATCGCTTCACTTAACCTCACGCTTGATCACCCTTTGGAATGGAATTTTTCTCAACGACATCAATTGTCATGGTGTGTTTCACTCCACTGAATTCATGTTTGTCTTGATCGATCCAGTACGTTTTTTTTACGTTGATTTCAGGGATTTTCAAATAGATTGGAAGACCGCTTTGCAGTTCAGGAATGCCTAGCGCTTGGATGCTTTTGACTTCTTGTTTCACGCCTTTTTTCTCTGCCAGCCGTACTTTGGCTCTTTTTTGCAGCTGCGGCTGGTTGATTTGCCCTGTAACCGTCTCAACATGCTGTAAAATACCGTATTTACTCTGACCTGCTTTATCCTGTTCGACCACTACAATCTCTGATTTGCTACCTTTTTTCTTATTTTTCCCCTGTTCATCCGCAGACGTGCGCAGCTTGACACGAGTGGCTGTTTCTTCAATCGAGGTGCTGTACTGATAGCCAATGAGATTGACACCTGATTCAATGACCCATACGTCCTCTGGATCTGGCCAAGCTCTCAGCCCCATCTTTCCTTTAGCAGAATAGATTTGATAGTTTCTGCCGGTTTGCCGCTTTGTCTCTTTTAATGCTTTCAGAATCATGTCATATAGGCTCGTATCGTTTTTAAACACTAGTGATTTTATGACATGACCTGTATTGGCGATGGAGGTCATGGGAATTTGAAAGTCAGCTCCAATCCGTCTCAAGATTTGATCTGCTCTTTGTTTTGAAAAAACATAGACATCTTGGTTTTTCACCAAATATTGAAGCATGTCGTATGCGGTAAAGGTCAGTTTCCCTTCAACAGGCGTCCTAGAAAACACAATGCCTCTGAACAGCTCTTTTCCTTTCCATTTAAAAAGAACCGTGTCCCCTTCTGAGACACGGTAATATGTTTGACTCCCTTGCTTTGTGATAATATTTGCTTGAATAGAACGAGGGGCTTGATACCTTTGCCCCTGAAGTGTCACACTCTCTGTGACAAGCTCATACATGGTGCCGCTTCTGATGGCAAAAAGCTCGATCAATGCCAGCCCCCCTATTGTGGTATTTTTAACCTTTGTCCAGGGAAAATCCAATGCCCCGGCTGCTTAATATTGCGTTTGCTACGTTTAATCATCGCTAATTTATTGGCATTCCAAATACGTCGCCATTTTGTACTGTCGCCATAAAACCTGCCTGAAATAGCCCATAGCGTATCCCCTTTTTTGACGGTGTACATTTTTGGCGGTGTTTTTGAAGGCCTTTTCTTTTTTGTTTGTTTTGCTTTTTTCTTTCGTTTAATTTTCCTAGGTGATGCGGTTTTGTATTCCTTTAACTCGATCGTAAATTCACGATCGCCAATATCATATGATCCTTCTTTATGGGTGAAGCTTTCAATGCTGCACGTCATATTGATTTTTGTCCCCGTTACAATCAACCGCACAGACTTCTTTGAACGCATCATTCGTTCTATTTTCGCTATCGCATTCTCCGGTGATGGAATGCTTTTATATTCAGCAATTGGCGAATATTTCTTAGGAAATAATGAAGTGAATGATACTTGCTTAGCCGATGGGACATCAATAAAGGTCAGTTCTCCAAAAGAGGCAACCTTTACCGTTTCATTTTGTACGTTATTTGTGATTTCAAGTTCGGATGGAAGGACAGGGAATCGCAACTTGTCCTTTCCTTGGGAAATCCACAATTGATACACTGATTTACCCATCAATCACGACCCCCTTCGTTCCTGTATGAAGCTCTACTTCCAGTTCATCTACGAGCATTTGTCTAATTTTTTCGACAAGCGATTGCTGATCTTGTCCATTATGGAAATGCTGGTCCCCATTGAATTGAATGGTGATTTGCTTATTACTTGACGATGCTGTACGACTAGAAGACTGAGCTGAGGTGACTTGCTGCATTTGTGATTCTGGTAAAGGAGCAGACGCATTTGCTGGATCATATACTTGCATTCCAAGTGCCTTGGCTGCCTGGGTTAATAAATACCTTCCGCGTATGCCTCTTTCTTCAGGAATGATCCATTCGCGTTTGTTTCCTTCACCAACTCTAGCAACCTGCTCCTGAGTAATCAGTCCACCATTTGCGTAGCCTTTATAAGGCCCGCCTCTTCTCATACTTCGTAATCCCGGTGTATTGAAGACTGTTCCATATCTGCCCTTGATGTAGTTAATGGCTGCTACGGCATTATGAATTGGGTTCCAAATGTCATTCATGCCCTTGCCTTTATTAGAGTTAAACGTCGTTCCAATGGTTTGCATTAAGCCTTTAGAAGGCGTTCCCTTCTTGGCGTTAGAATCCCATAAGTTGATTGCTCTCGGATTTCCATTCGATTCATGCTGCGCAATGGTCATAAGTCCTGGAAGCCAGTTCATCGATGTGCCAGTTGCCATGAGAGCTGCCATGAGCCATTGCTGAACACTAAGACCTGAAGCCCCCATACCGCTGAAGGCACCGATTAATGAACCAGCCTGATTTTCAGCAAACTTTTTCACATCAACTGAGTCGAGTCCTTTGACGACACCGATCGATGCGAATTTCCCAAGACTCATCATGACGCGTGAAGGGGAATGAATATCTAATTCCTCTCTAAACGCCTGCTCTACTTTCTTCGCCATTTCTTTGGCGGCTTGTGTGACTTCACTTGCTTTTGAACGCATGCCACTGTTAAAGGCATCCATCATTCCTGAGCCCCAGCCTGGTGATTCTTGTTTTGCTTGTAGAAATGGTTGTTTGATGTGCTGATCTACGTATTGGCTAGTACCAACTGATGTGGCATTTTGACCTGTGGCAAAACCACTAACCGTTCCAGAACCCCAAGTTGGCGATGCTGTCATCACTTGTTGGTATGGTGCTTTTACACGACTTTGCAAAAAGCTATCTGTTCCTGTTGGTGTCATCTGCTGACCATTCGCAAAAGCAGCAACTGTTTGCTGACCGTACTTATTTGAGTCTGAGGTCAATTGACCAAAAGGCTGCTGAATATTCTTTTGTTTCCATTGATCAAGTGTAATCATTTTTTGATTTAATCCTTGTTCAAAATCCTTATTAAATTGCTCGCCTATGCTGGAGGCTTGAATGTTCCCAGTCATCGAGACCGATCCGTCTATTGAACCGACAGAAGATGATGAAGCTACTGCTGTAGGAGCTGGAGAGCTTGATACTTGATTTCCAGCTGCTCCGCTTGGCATAACAGACATCCCAAGATGAGAAGCAGCCTGAGCAAGCAGCATCTTCCCGCGCCCTCGGTTATTTTGAGTTGGAATGACAAATTCGTTACCTGCTTCACCGACCCATGATAAGGTTGGCTGGGTGATATAGCCGCCTGTGGCATTGTTATCGGGTTTTTTCTTCCCAACAATCCAATTTATGACTACATCTACAATACCGCCTGCTTTGTCAAAAATCTTTTTAACCCAACCAAATGCTGCAGAAAACCCATCACCAATAGCTTCTGCTACTTTTACAATCGGCTTTTGAATGTTGTCCTCAAACCATTTGGATAATCCATCCCATATATCTGTCACCACTTTATACGCTTCTTCGAACTTTTTCCCGAAACTGTCTTTAATGGTTCCTACGGTATCTACAAGTGGATTCCACACATTTTCCATAAACCATGACGATACAGCTCCAAAGATTGATTGTATCTTTTTCCATGCATTTGATAATGCTGTCCAAATCCCTGTAGCGACTGTAACAACTGTACTGCTCAGTGGTGTCCAAACGTTTTCAATAAACCAACCTGCAACTGCACTGAACGTTTCTTGTATCCATGTCCAGGCATTGACTAGACTTGTCCAGATGGTTGTTGCTACCGTAACGACTGTGTCGCTGAGCGGTGTCCATACGTTTTCGATAAACCAGCTTGCAACTGCACTAAATGTTTCTTGAATCCATGTCCAGGCATTGACTAGATTTGTCCAGATGGTCGTTGCTACTGTAACGACTGTATCACTTAGTGGCGTCCAGACGTTTTCGATAAACCAGCCTGCAACTGCACTAAATGTTTCTTGAATCCATGTCCAGGCATTGACTAGATTTGTCCAGATGGTCGTTGCTACTGTAACGACTGTATCACTTAGTGGCGTCCATACATTTTCTGTGAACCAAGCCGCGACTGTTGACCAAACTTCGACAATTTGATTTTTGATTTCAATGGCTTTTTGGCCAATCTTTTCAAATCCGCCGCCATCAAACCATTTTCCAATTGTTTCACCGATAGATTCTCCGCCCATACTTCCAGCGATGCCGCCTACTAGACCGCCGATGGCTGTACCTATCCCTGGGACTACGCTTCCAATAGCTGCACCTGCTGCAGCACCTGCCATTCCACCGGCGATGCCGCCTCCAGTCGTACCAATCTTTTCACCAGCATTCTCTTTGTTCATACCAATTAGATTTGTTGCACTAAGTACACTTCCTAGAATAGGTACTTTCTTTAATAATTTTCCGCTCCCTTTACCTATACTTTTCATTGCATTCCCTAATCCACTTAACCCCTTGCTACCTTTCACTAAACCCGTAAGTCCGCCAGCTGAAGCTGCGATACCCGCACCTTTCTTTAGTCCAGTAGGGATTTTTCCAAATAATTTACCTGCATTTGTTTTCAGTTTCCCTAATCTACTTGGAGGTCTTCTATTCATTTCGGCCCTTGATGTAGCATTTGGATTTCTTGTCTGTCTTGGTGAGCGACCATTTCGATTTTTAGTTTTAGTAGATCCTCCCCTGCTTAAACCTCTTGCACAGCAGGGGCAACAACTATTGCGAAACAAGCCTTTTCCACCTCGCGACTGAGGTTTCGTTTTGGGAGCTGGATTTGATGGTGTTGATGTTGGTGCTGTTGTTGGTGCTGTTGTTGGTGCTGTTGTTGGTGCTGTTGTTGGTGCCTGAGTGGTACTTTCACTTGATTGATCACTTGCACCTAAGAACCGATCTAATACATTAGTCACCAATTGATCTAGTTTTTTTTCAGGATTAAATTTAATTTTCTCTTTAATTCTTCCGATCACATCTTGCTTGTACTCTTCTATTTTATTTTCAACCCAAGGAAGTGCTTTTTCATCCCAAAACTTTCTAGGACTCAATTTTTCCTTCACTTTATCTGCAACGTCACCTGCATATTTTTGAATTTCACTTAATCCCTTATTGGCAAGGTTCTGGAGCCAGCTCTGTTTAGGATCTTCCGTTTTCACTGACGGACTAACAGCCTCAGGTTCTTTTTTTATGTTTTGTTCTTTCACAACCGACTCTGCTTGATCTCGTTTTTTCAACTTACTCTTTGCATTGTCTTGAACAGACACTCTGATTTCGTGTTTAGACATCGTCAAGCTTTTGAGCGTCTTTTTGATTCGTTGAATTGCAGCGGTGGCTTGGTCAACCATGTTTAATCTCATATAGTACGTTCTGTTCATGAGCTGAAAGATAGATTTTTTGATTGATGACATTTTACCTGACAATTGATCGTTTAGTTTAAACGTCAGCATAATGGGGCTTGTTCCCGCTTGCTTTAAACGATTTATGCTCGATTTAATGACATCTAATCCCTTCGCTTGAATGGATATGACCAAGTGATTCGGGAACATATTTAACTGATTGTTTAATGCTTTAAGATCACTATAGATTCCTTGATCCAGCCTCATGGAAATCACTGACATTTTCCGAAGCGATAAACTAAAGTTTCTTAATTTTTTGTCATCTATATCCAGGTTTATTTTCACCGGTTTTCTAAATGGTTTGAGCTGCTTCTCAAAGGTTTGAAATCGTTTTTGAATGCGCAGCAGCTTCTTCGATACTTTGTCTTCTAATTCAAATCGCGCAGTGAGTTTCGCCAATTATTTCCCTCCTTTCTTTGCTTCTTTTTCTAGCATGTCGAGTTTGTAGCTGATGAGTCCAAATAGGAGTGCTTTGAATGGTCTTGGTGATTCGTATAAATCTAGGAGTTCAGATGGGGAATAGTGAAGCTCGTGCATGGCGTAATATAAAAACACGGCTTCCTTATCCCCATCTTTTATTAGTTTTTTGCTGCGTCTTCTAAATCTTCAATTTCGTCTTCGAATCCGTTGATTTCAATCGCTTTGTTTAACCAGTTTGCGTATTCACCGCCGACAGATAATACACGTTTTGCGACTTCAACTGGATCTTGTGTGCTGTAGGCTTCTCTTAATTCCTTCGAGCGGAAATCTGGATAAATAGTCGATTCAATGGCAATTCGTGCGTAGAAACGCTGGCTGTCTAAGTCCTTCACGCGGCCTCTGCCTTTGACATTCTTGAAGGTCGTATTTTCTTTTTCCAGTTCATCAATGCGTTCAGTTGTAATGGCTTTAAAGACAAAAGGGATGACATTCCCTTTTTTATCAACAAAACGCTTAGAAATTGGTACTTTGACCTCTTCCGCTTCTACTGTTTTTCCTGGCATAAAAAATGAAAGATCAAATGTTTGTTTTTCGCTCATGTATAAAAACTCCCTTTGTTATGTTTTTTTGAATGCAAAAAAGCACATCCATTTTTTGAATGTGCTTTCCAATCTTTTCATGTATAATCTAAATTGTACAATTGAACGGCTTGCTCAAGGGTGTCTGGCTCATCCCCGATAGGAAGGGGGTGATGCCAATGTCAACATTTGAAGCGATTTCCCTAATGCTTTTATTCGGGATGTTTATCTTTACTTTGTTGACGTATATAGACAAAAAATAGACTCCCCTTGAGCTTTGGACGGTTGAAGGGAAAGTCTATCCTTAAAACTATCTAATTGATTAGCCAGCCCCTTGAGGGCCTCATTGTACATTGCCGGGATGTTGTCGCATCCTGGCTTCTTTTTATTTTATGCAAAGTACTTTGCATGTAAACATATTTCTAAAAAACTTTTTGGGGTTACACAGTAACTCTTTTGTAGCTACTCTGTAACTATGAAAAATTATACCATATCGTTGAATAAAATAAAAATAACATATATTTTAGTGATTCGAAATGCCTTTTCTCAATTAAAAAGAATTCTTCAGCTTTTCAGGAAGATCAAAGTCCTCGAACGTAAACGGAACTTCTTCTTCAAGTGCCTCTGAATCGACGTCCAATCCAGCAATTTTAGCCGAATCAAAGTTGACATCGAATAACGTCACACGCTCTGTGCCTCTGCCTGATGATTTATCATCAATCACCGCTTGAAGAGTGAAATAAGGATCTTCCCCTTTTTTCACATAGTTGAGCATGAGTTGTACGAAACGTGAAGTGACTTTATAGAATGTTGCCGTTCCTGTTCCGTTTGCCCCAGTTGTTTTATGACCAGTCATTCTTCGGCCCATCACGTTGACTTCTGATTTGTTTTTCTCCACGTTTGCTTCAAACGTTTTGATAAAGGCAAGCTCCTCACCTTCTAAGAAAAGACGACCCTCTTTACCTGAAATTGTATTTTGCGCTTTAAAAGCCATCTTACTTCACCTCCACGTTGAAATAGAATTTTTCTGCTGCATCTACTGGTTGAACAGCTAGATCGATAATAAATCCATCACGATCTTCATTGAGACCGATCACGATATCTGTTTCTGAGTTAAAGCCTGTAATGCCGCTGCCATCTTGAAGCTGTGTGAGATACTGTGTAATCAGTGTTTTCACAAGCTGCACTCCATCATCAGATGCTGGGATGTCATTGCCATTGGCTTTGCGTAATTTAATCAGATTTTTTAATTCGAACGTTAAATCATTGTTGATGGCATCAAGCACACGAATGATTTTGTTTTTCGCCATTTGCTGATTCTTTTCAGCTGTGAAGCTTGTTAAAGAGTTAATATCTTTTTCAACACTCACCGTGCGGTCTCTCGCATCAAAAGTGAAGATGAACTCCCCTTGTGATAATCGGTATTCTACTTGATCATTATCAAGGCGTTCTAATGTATCTACTGCTCCTTCGTATTCAACAAAGGTGAGTGACTGATTGAAGTTTGCACCTGCACTTGCACCTGCAACCCAAGCTGTTGTTTGAGCAGGTGTTAGTTCTGTTCCATCTTCCAGCACAACACCGCTTGTCACATTAATGATGCCTTCTTGGTCAGCTACATAGTTCGCCACAATGCCTTGCACCTTACGTCCTTGCTTATCACGTAAACGCTCGATAAAGGAAGCGAATGTCGCTTTTAATTGCTCACTTTTATCGACTGGGAGCGCAATGACATCAAAGTATTCCGTTTCAGCTGCTTCTAGGAAAGCTGTATAATCTGCGACACTTGCCACACCGTTTTTCCCGCCGCTTAGTGCCACAC
This sequence comes from Bacillus sp. FSL W8-0920, assembly GCF_038593215.1. Classification (NCBI taxonomy): domain Bacteria; kingdom Bacillati; phylum Bacillota; class Bacilli; order Caryophanales; family Bacillaceae; genus Bacillus; species Bacillus sp. FSL W8-0920. The sequence goes on from NZ_CP151974.1 coordinate 2,821,435, forward strand.
CAGCCGTGATAACTGCTTCACCTTCACCAGAAAATTGAACATATTTGTTTTCTACAAGATCTTTGACATCCGTGACAACCTGCTTATCGACAATATCTGTTCCAAGATAAGTGATGACGTCACGTTTTGTGCTGTCGAGTACATTTTCTGCCACTTGGATAGTGATCTCATTTCCTTTTTGACCGCCATAATTGGCTGTGACCACAAATTTTTCTGCGATTTCCGCTTTGGCTTGTACCCCTTCGTTTAGGCGGTAAAGCAAGACCGTTTGTGCTTTTTTCTTTGCTTCACGGAAAAGAAGAAGAGACTTGTCATCAATGTTGAGTCCAACCTTTTTATTTAAGTCTTCCATATTGGAAACGGAAATAAAGGTTTTTGGTTCTCCCCAGCTCATCACAAGAGGAAGTGCCACCGTACCTCGATCGCCTAAAGTAATTCGCTGCTCTGCTGTTGTTTTAAAATTAAAGTAAATGCCAGGACGCTTTTTCTCTGTACCTGGTGTAAATGTGCCTCCGTTCATCCTTTAAACCTCCTTGGACAAAAAAGCATCAATGTGCTTTTTCGCTTCTGTTTTTGTAATTGGTTGATGTTTGATATAAAAAAGAGCACCTTCAAGGACTTCTGGTTTAACCCCAAAAAGATCCTTACTGTGCTCCTTTAAGGCTTCAAATGAAAAGCCAAATTCTTTTTCTTCGCCAGCTGTTTGAGCAGGCTCTGCTTTTTTAGTCTTGCTCACGTTTGATCACCCCATCTGAAAAGTTGATGTCTTCAAGGCTCGCTTGTTTGTCTCGGTTGTACCAATAACTGCTATCCCACGTCAGGACAATCGCTGCTACGCCTTGATCTATCATTCTTGTTTCCACTCTTTTTATGCGGACATAATCATCAAGCACCTCTCCATCTTCACTCATCATCTGAATCATTTGACGATCAGCAAGCAATGCATCAACAATTATTTCTGCCGCGTCATGTGCTTTTTCTGAATCCATATGAAACACTTTCACTTGCAGCGAATAAGATTTCATAAATGTAGATACCGTATCTGGACCGCTGATGACTGTTACGGGCGGCACATAAACGGATGGCACTTGAAAACGCTCTGGCAAAAGTCGATCATACATTGTCACAGGAAAGTGTGTGTAAATATAATGCATGATTGCCCCGACTTCTTGATTCATTTCATCACCTCCCAAAATGTCGATCGAACCAGCTTTGAAGCTTTCGATCCAGCGACTGTTCAAACATTTGCTCATAGAGCATGACAGCATGATCCCAGTAGCCATTTCCATCTACCCATTGAGAGGCAAGCATCATTCCTGTCTTTGCATTCGGATCATATTCAAAGCGGCTGCCAGCCCACCTGCCAGGCACCCATCTTCGCTCTCCACTTGAAGAAGTAGCATGTCCGTCATTGACATAGGAGGCATATTCAAGCTTCGTTCCCACTTCAAGTGTGAGACCACCTTTTGACATGAGAAAATGATTCTCCTTGTCTCCTTGCGTAAAGGAGCTTAGAAGCCGACCTGTATCGACAGCATTCTCCTTGATTAACTCATCCTGAATGATGTCCAAAAGCTCTAGACCCATGTCCTCTAGCCAATCTTGATATTCTGCTTTTAAGCCGCCGGCACACGCTGTTTCCAGCTGTGAAAGCAGCCGGTCAAGTCCATCAATTTTCATAGATTTTCCTTCCTGACTGCCATCACTTCAATGTGATGATTTTTCACTTTTTTGGGCTGCTGTAACTTAAGTGAGACGCCGTTCCACACCATTTTGTCATGCAGGCGAATATCACTTGCTAAAGGGAAATGGACAAGATAGGACTGATAAATCACTATATTCGGCTCTTCTTGCACAAGCGACTGATTCTTTTCTATGACATAACAAGCCAGATCTGTCAGGCTAGGCGCATCAGGATAGGAAAGAGTCATTTGTAAGTCATCAGCTGGAATCCCGAATTTTCCTCGGGAAGCCTCCTGATGTTCAAGGTGAAAAAGATCACAGCGATCTGTTAAGAGAGATTGATAACTCATAATGATCTCACCTTTAATTTGGTACTGCCCCCAGTAAATGATGGTTCAATGTAATCGACAAGCAGGGCATATACATAAGGTTTGCCTTTCACTTGATCAGCTGCCTTCGCATATGAATAATCACCCATTTTTTCTGACGTAAAGCCTTTCATCATAGATTCATCATCATTCAGCATGGCAAAATATTGGGCCATTTTTAATAATGCGATTCTTGCTTTTTCAGGGAGGGGCTGATATTTTTCGCTTGAGAAATCATGACCTACGATTTGAAATACCGCAGCTTCTGCTTCGATAATATCTGCTGTCAGTCTTTCTACAGATCGATTTTTCACACGCTCAAATACAGAATAGGCTTGCAGTTCTTCAGGAGAAATAATCATGGCCTGATGTCACCTACTCTTTCACTTTCATCACTTTTGCTACAGCATCCTCTTCCTCAAATTTGCTGTCTAGCTTCGCTGTTAGGACAATAATAAATTTACGTCTGCGAATATCTTTTTCTACTTCAATTCGAATATGACGAGAAAAACCTACGATAATATTTTTAGGGTGTGTCAGCAAAATATCTGATACGTCTGTTCCCGCTTCGTCATATGGCTGCATATTGGCAAGGCCTTTGACTGGCACACCGAATGCAGAAGAAAGTCCGCCTTGAATAACCGCATCTCCGAGAGTTGTCTGACGGTTTGCTACTTGATCCTTCCATTCCACCTCTAAACTTGGGGATGTGTAGAAACGGAAATCCTGAGGTACACGTAAATATTTTGACGGCATCGCTTTATAGGCTTGTTTAAACATTTGGCGGCTAATTTCCGCTCCATTTGCATCTACAATATGAGATACCGCTTGTTTTCTGACGCCATCCATTTGGGCTAAAAACGGATCTGCTGAAGTCGTATCCCCATTGACGATGAGCTCTTCAATATCAACTGCCGCTCGTTCAGCAAGCATTTGCATAATCGTCTGCTGAATTCCGTCTTTTTCAATATTGTTTTCAATGCTGTCGTAGGTCATATGAATTTCTGCAATGACCTCTTTTGCATTTAGCTGGACAGTGCTTGTCGCTGGGACAACACGGTCTTTCGCATCAAGCGCTTTGCCTTCCTCTGCCGGGCGCAAAATACGCTGGCCAAAGCCGATTTTTTCGATTTTTTGTGAATCACTTTCCATCGGAATGATGCGTGCATCATTTAAAACGGTTGGTGTGTTTTGCATCATTCTAATGAATATGTTGGATTGGGTTGCGTTCATGAGACCGCCGGTTTTTAAGCTGGCAAGTGTCATTTCGGCCTTACGAATCAACTCTTGATTTCTCACACTGTTTCCTCCTTATTTCGGCTTATAGTAAGCCATCCCATATGGGTTTTGTCGTGTCGTTTTGTGTATCGTGGATTGTTTGTTTTGATATGCCCCTTGCCTTTTCAAGCATGTGAATCCGCTCTGAAATAGGCAAAAGCTGCTCCTGAAGCACTTCCTGCATCGCTGCTTTTTCTCTGCTGGCTGATTTCTCTAAGGAAGAGAGCTGATGACGAATCGGTGCAACGACTTGTTCGAGCACTTTTTGGACAGGTTCTTCCCCTGTTTGTTCTGTTTCCTGCTTTTCAGCCTGCTGCAAGACGTTTTCGATGGCCTTTTTTGCCTTTTCGAGCTCTCGCACTTGATCCGTCGTCAAAGCGGCCTCTTCTTTTTGTACGTCTGCTGGCCTTTCACCAATCGTTTGAAGTACATCCTCTGTCTTCAGGATGTCCTGCATGATTGGAATGAGCTGTTCTAAGGTAGCTCTTACATCCGCCTCATCACCATCACTTGACTGTAAGGTTTCCAGCAGATGGTCTAAAATATTCCAAAATGGTTGTGACATGTTTGCACCTTCCTCTTTTAAAAAGAAATTTTTCAGCAAAGAAAAAAGCCCTCTCTCATTTGTGTCTTGAGATAGAAGCTGATCTTGTTCTTCTATGGCGACGATGTCCGCCGTTCCGGCCATTGAATAGCCTGTAATGTGGCCTTTTTGAATTTGATCCCAAATCTCTTGGGAAGCCTTTGTCACAAGCACCCAAGATCCTTTGCGAATCAGCTCCCCGCCCACTTCAACATCAGCCGGAGCAATATATGATTCAACCACTTCGCCAACACCATCTTGAAAATCATGCTGCTTATCAATATGACGGGCATCCTTCATAAAGCCGTGTGCCGCTCTTTCAATTTCCTTGGCTGTCATAAAGTCTTGATGTGCATCAGGTGTATTCGGCTCATACACGACACCGTACACGAGGCGATGAGCATCTTCTGCCTTTGTCAGGACACTGACCTCCTTTTGAAAGTCAGGCCGCTTTTTCTTTGCTTTCATCAAAAAGAATTTCTTCTTGTTCGCTGCTTTGTCCACGTAGGAAACATGCGTAATTTTAGCGTTTTTTAGTTCTCTTGGCATATGTTCACCCCCTTTCAAAAAAGCGCACCCGCTTCTGTTTATTTCGTCAGCTGGTCCGGCTCTGGTTGAGGCTTTTCTTCAGCTGATTTCATGCGGCTTTCTAAAGGGCGGTGATACAGTTCCTCAGGCCATTCCTCTAGCGTTTTTCCGAGGATTCTTCCTGCTAAATCGCGCAAATCGTTAGGTGACACTGCCCCCGCCTGAATAAATGGTGTCAGTACTTTGGCAATCTCTAATGGATCTCTAAAATCAGGACCATTTAATAGAAAACGGACATGCCAAATTTCAAGATCCGGCAGGAAAAGAGTATTGAGTTTTCCTGTGATGAGATGCCTTTCCGGCTGAAATACTTGCTCTTCTGTTGTTTTACGCGCTGTATCTGCTGTCGCTTTGTTATAGTCTTGAGACTCACCTGTGTAAATTGGCGGAAGGCGAAACGCAGAGCGGATTTTGTTTCTTGTTTTTTCATCGTATTCTAAAAAAAGCGCATCTTCTTGCAGGATCTCGGCTAGAGATTTGAAGTTTACTTTGACATTTGAGACATCTTCTTCTCCCGTTAGCCCTTTTTCTGTCGGCAGACCTTCAACTTCAAGCAATAGAAATTTATGTGCATGATCAGATCCTTCAATATCGTCCATATAATCTTGAAGCTGCTGATAAGAGGATTCTGACAGCATCCCATTTTCGACAATGATGGCACCTGGTACATGCCGTCCTTGTTTAAAATAAAGATAGTTCAGCTCCTCTGCCTTGCGTGCTCCGTACATATTGACGATGTTGCCAATCCAGCGGGGAATCCCATACGTTCCGCTGCCAATTTTAAAATGAATTACTTCTGTTGCGCGAAGCGGCTCTGGTGTGGTGTCATCGTACTTGCCTGTTTCACAGTGCAAAATGCGCGGATCACCATACTCCTTGAAGAAAACTTTCTTTTCGTTGATCACCTGCACATATTTGCGGAATCGTTTCTTTCGATTCATTGTTCTTAATTCGCCATTTTCTGTGTAACTGAATTCAACGTCGACTGGCTCACTAAGCTTGCAAATGCGGATATGGAGCGCATCTAAATACTCGATTCCGGCCGGCTTTCCTTGTCCATCTCTCAGCACCTCTAAAAAGCCATTGCCCGTTTTCTCTCGGTCTTCGAGGACATAGCCAAGAATCACATCAGCGGACTCATCATAGTTCATGTACTTCGTAAACTCTTCAAGTCTTGTCCATTCCTTTTCTGCGGCTTTCTTTTTCGCCGGTTTTACACCTTCTGCATTAAAGTCAAAGGCATATTCCACCCCAAACCCAAAACCCAAAATATTCGTTTTGTACGCATCAATACATTGCTGAAGAATGGTTGAATATTCTGCCATGCTTTTTAATTCATTGATGTTGTAAGGCGGGGGAACAATGTCATCTTTTTCATAGGAAAATTCATCTGCATACATTTGTTTTGTATGATCAGACATGTTTGCCTTCATAATCGTTGCTTTCAATTGTTTCATTGTATGGACCTCCTCTCTCTGTTTGGACGGACACGCTCTGAGGCGGTCTGTTTCAAATCCGTCACTTCATAATCATCCAGCGCATACCAGATCGCTGATAATGTGTGCGGATCGATTTGAAATGCATCTTCCTCTAAACGTCCATCCTTATCTGCCTTATAGGTCAGTGATTGAAGTTCATAGATTGTGTACGGACAAGCATCAGAGCAAATGATTTTTTTAAACCGTTTGATCTTTTTCGTATACTGCAAACGAGAGCCTTGGAACTTATGTGCTGCCACCATTTGAAATCCACGCTGCCGAAAATAGTGAATGGTTTTAGGCTCGGCTGCATCGGCTTTGATGAGTTCCTTTGATTCAATGAACTCTTTTAGGTCAACAGCTGTTTCATCATCTGTTTTCCCGCGGTCGTAATATTCCCAGTAAATATATAAGTACTTTTTTTCATGGTCGACGGCTAATCGAATGAGCGCATTGTATGATTCAACAAATCCAAAATCCATGCCTGCTCGTTTTAGCGGCCGGTCAATCTGCTGAATGGCTTCTAATACATCAGAATGGCTTCTCACCTCAAATTGAGGAAAAACCTTTGTGCCGTTGATGCCGAAATAGCCCTTCCTCGCAATTCGATAGAGGTCTGGGTCGTATTCTTTCAGCTCATCCAGCTGCTCCACATAGCTTTTAGGGAGAAATAGGTTATCTTCCGCTGTGGAGTGATGATAGTACGTATCCTTGATCACAACGGTGCGTTTTTTGTATAAGGTTTCGTCATCTAGGACAAATCGCTTCAACTGTTCATCTCGAAAGAAATGTCTGTACGTCCAATTATCTTGACCAACAGGATTGGTCGATAACATCATATAAAGCGGTAAGGACGGGTGCCTCAGCCTTCCAAGCAGCTCTTTAAAGCCTTCATAAGAAACCTCTGAACACTCCTCAATCCAAATCATCGAGATGTTGTTAATCGATTTCAATTTCTCAGGCTTGTCCAGCCCTTTGAATAAGATGCTGCTGCCATTTCGAAACGTCAAGGCAAGCGGCGAACTGCGGCACTTCACCACATGATCGATGCCAAGATCGCTTACGATCTCTTGTAAGAGAGAAAATGTTGATTCGCGGTGCGTATCATATACTTCTCGAATGACAAGTGCTGTCCGTTTTTCTTCCAGCAGCTTTAAAATGAGTTTTAACGCAATGTGATAGCTTTTCGAGGAGCCGTAGCCGCCTACTAAAAATTGAAACTTTTGATTCCAATCGAATAGAAAGTGTTCAAAGTGAGGATTGACTTCTTTTTCAATCAATGGCGTCATGAGTTATCCTCTTTTCGCTTGATCATGATGTGAAGATCTTCCTCTTTTTCTTCGCGCACTGCTTTTTTTGTTTTTTCGATGGTCAGTTCAATTTGCTTTAGCCTTAATCTTCGTTCATCCTTCGCATGTGCAAGCTCTTCAAACTGTTTAATGAGACGCCTGAGCTCTCCCATTGCACGGGATTGGGCATTTAAAAAGGTGGCATGCCGATCCCATGAAAATTGAAACGAATATTCTTCTGTGCTGATTTCTTGTTCTGGCTGAATGCCTTCTACTGTTTCTTCTAATGAAGAAGGCATGTATGCTGCCTTTTTCAGCTCTTTGATCATGTCATCTTGATCTGACACATACATGATTCGCTGCGCCCGAATAATGGCAGCATATTGAATTTGAATTTGATCCCAGATTAAATCAAGCGATGTACGCCCGCCCATTTTCTCCATGATTTCAATTGTTTCATCTGAAAGAAACTGATTGAAGATCGAGTGTGCCTGCTTTGACGAACCTTTTTGCCTTTGCCATCCGTATCGTCTTTTCCAAGATTTCACGGTATGGATCGAGACATTGTAATGATCAGCAATTTGCTGGTACGTCATCCCTTTCATATAATCTTGCTTGGCTTCTATCCGTTTATCTTTCATTTACATTCACCTGCCGCCTCCTTTTAATTCGAACGATTTCCTGTGAAGGAATCATTTGTGTAGGGCTAGCAAACATCCGTTTGGTCTTTCTAACTCTAGGTGGCAACTGTAAGACAAGTGTTGCTCCATTTATTTTGTAAAAGAAAAAACGCCTATTCAGCTACTTCGAATAGGCGTTCTTGTACTTTTTTGGCCATCTTTGTCCGAGCTCTCTCCATATGTTTTTGGACAGTTCCTTTCTTCACATCCAGCATGATCGCAATCTCGCTAAACGATAATCCTTGCGTTGTGTGCATGAAAAATACGTCCTTTTCTCGGTCCGTTAAAACGGACAAGGCTTCATCAATTCGTTTCTTGTCCCGCTCACTGAATTCTTTTTCATTTTCTTGGATGATTGTATATTCATGTGATAAAGCCTCTAACACTTCTGGATTTGCTAGAATGGTGCGCTGATAGACTGAACGTCTGTCTAATCCTCTGCGTGCGCCTGGCTCTCTTCCAATTTGAAGCCACTCTACTACGTATTCGAGATCGCTCACCATACTGGCGATCATTTTTTTATCATGCTTGTCTTGAACGGACAGCTGATGTTCGTCTTTTTCTTTAAATGGTTCATATTGTTTTCTAGCATCCTTTAATGCTCGTTTGTATTCAATGAGTAAATCTTGCATATTGGCTCTCTCCCTTTTTTAAGAAAATAAAAAACGGACACCAATCAGTCCCCTTTTCATAGGGTCTTGATCAGTGTCCGCAGGCTTTCCGTCTTGGACGTATGATGTTGTGTGATCTGTTCAGTGATCTAGCTGATTTTAAAACCAATCTCGTGATCTACTCTTGCAAAATGACCTTTTGCCGTTTGGATAATGGTTTTTCCATGTTCAGGTACATCTATCTGATAAGCTGTTCCTACATTCCCATCTAACACGATGACTTGAATTTTTCCTGTTTCCATCTCACCGACAAATGTCTGGTTTTCTTGAATGAATAATTGTTTTGGCTCGTTCATATGCTTGTCTCCTTAATTGGTGAGGACTTCGTGCCATCACCTATCGTATTTAAAATGATTTCAATTCTTGGACGCATACTATAAAACTGGGAAACTCTTAAATCAACGATCTGTAGAGGGGCCCTATCCGCAATAGAATGAAGTGCTTCTTGAATATGGTGTAGTCGTGGCTGAAAGATGCTGACGTTCACTGGGCGTATCAAACCTTTCTCTGCGTGTGTACGCTTGATTTGACAATCAGCTATGTCAAGCGGCATGTCGTCAAATAAACGAATCTCGAGTGATAGTGCGTCTTTTATTTTCTGCGGGCATTGCGCTTTTGCAGCTGCTCGTATTCTTTTTATCAATGTATCTTTTGTGAACAATAACTCTGTCTCAATGATGAAATGGATGACCATGTTATGATCTCCCGTCATCCTTTTCCCACTGACGAATGTCTTGTTCGTTTTTACTCGCTTTGAGCAAGCATTTGAGGATTTCCATGATTTTCTTCCATCGTTTCATGTCGTCTTGCTTCCTCCTTTTTTGCTTCAGCGAGCTTTTCCGCCAAGAGGGTCATGTATGTTTGCTTGTCTTCTGATGTGGAAAAAACAAACACCGGTTTCTGGTGATGAAAGGTCATCCAGCCGCCGGCTTGAACTAAACAGAGCTGCGCTTCCATTCTCGCATCAAACGTCATCTGATGTTTCATCTTCTTCAAATCCCTCCAGACTCTCTTCAATCTCGACTTGATACCCATAACGTGTCATGTCATATGACCAATAGCTTTTTGGATATCCAAAGTCATTCATCTGCGCTACCAATGGATGTTCAATATTCATTTTGTTCGTCTCCCCTTTTCAAAGAAGTGCTCTTCCTTTAAAGAATTACTCATTTCGTGTAACTTTTGGTCAAAAAAAAGCTCTTGAACACCCCTATTCAGCAAATCTGCAATATGCTTTGCTATTTCTAAGCTGGGCTTCGTTCTGCCCATTTCTATATTTGCATAGCCGCTCGTATACTTATACCCTAATTTTTTCGCCATATAGGTTTGTGTTTTTCCTTGTAAAATGCGTTCTTCTCGTAAATTTTCAAGTTTCATCTTTTCACCTCTTACTCAATATGTGTAAGTTATATTCATTATGATAATATACACAAAACGAGTAAGTCAATCATTTTTTATTCTTTTTGTGTAATTATTTATCTTTTCCGTGTAATACATGATAAAATTTACTCATAACATGAAAAAAGGTGTTTCCAATGGATAATTTGACTGGGAAGATTTTAACTGAATTAAGAGAGAAGCATGGATGGAGCAAGTCAACGGTTGCTAAAAAACTCGGATTAAAGGCGATGTCCACTTATGCAAATTGGGAATATGGCTTGAGAAAGCCCGACGGTGAAATGATTGTGAAAATCGCCGAGTTATACGGGGTTTCAACGGACTATCTTCTCACAGGTAAGGACAAAGGCGGAACTGATGCCGACCTTGCAGACGATCCTGATTTGCAAATTGCGTTTAAGGCTGCCTCCGATTTTTCCGAAGAAGCACGAAGACAAACCATCGATTTTATTCACTACATTAAAGAAAAAGAGAAGCAAAAAGGCCGTCAGCCAAAACAGCGAGACGACGATTGAGCATCTCTTTTCATAAAGCTTTACATTGCTGGGATACGCCCAGCTTTTTTTATGCCTCTTTTTCCCCTAAAAAAGACAAGGCTCATGAATAATATGTGACAATTTTCACCATAAATACTCTTTTTTCCACATATTTTAATTGACATATAATACTATTATTATTAATATATGTATATACCAAAAAAAGGAGTGTTACGATGAAAAAATTAATGAAAGCTTGTACATTGTCTTTAGCTGCTTTAGGTGCTCTTACGTTCTTCCAAACTGAAGGTGCACATGCAGCTGCACAGCCAAAAGAACCAGTTATAGCAAAAGCTCCTATTATGAATAAAGTGATTACAGTGAACCGTACGCTTACTGTAGGTTCTTCAATCGCCGTCTCTCTTCCAGCAAGTCAAATTTCTGTGTCAGGCGCAACATATGCCATTCAATTAGATCAAACAGCTCCGAACTTCACTTGGATTCGTGCCGTACAACGTGGTTCTGTCACAGTTTCTTACTATAATTCACTAGGCGAGCTTGTGATTAACTATATTACTGTTCGATAAGCTATAAGGCTTTACATATAAAAAGGCGATGACTTCATGATCATCGCCTTTTTGTGTGTCTTCAAGTATTTTTGTAGACTTCATTTATCCAATGCTTGCCAACGACTATCCATTATGTTAACTTTTAATAAAAATAAGTTAACATAATGAGAGGAGCTTATGATGATAAAACACATATCTTTGTCTTGGGAAGCGATAGCAGAGAAAGCGCTGAAAAATGAACGGATCACGCTGCAAGAAGGTTTAGATATTCTTGAAGCTGACGATAGAGAATTATTATCTATCATGCATGCAGCCTATCAAGTACGATTTCATTTTTTTCAAAATAAGGTGAAATTAAATATGATTCTTAACGCAAAAAGCGGTTATTGTCCTGAAAACTGTGGTTATTGTTCACAGTCGATCATTTCTAAAGCATCGGTTGAACGATATACAATGCTTGATCAAAAAACGATTGTGGCTGGCGCGCGTGAGGCGCTCAAGAGAAAAGCGGGGACTTATTGTATTGTCGCGAGCGGCAGAGCACCTTCTCACAGAGAATTAGATGAGGTGACGGCAGCAGTAAAAGAGATCACAGAGACCATGCCTTTGAAGGTGTGTGCATGTCTTGGGTTATTAAATGAAGACAAAGCGAAGCGGCTGAAGGAAGCAGGGGTTCATCGGTACAATCACAATATCAATACACATCAAGATCATCATATTCACATTACGACAACTCATACATATCATGACCGCTTGTCGACCCTTGAGGAGGTCAAACAGTCGGGCATGTCACCTTGCTCAGGGGTTATCATTGGAATGGGTGAAACCAACCAGCAAATTGTTGAAATGGCTTTTGCGCTCAGAGCCATTGATGCGGATTCCATTCCAGTCAACTTTCTTCATGCAATTGAGGGAACACCACTTGAGCATCAAGAACGAACACATCCGGTCAAAGCATTGAAAGTGTTGGCACTCATGAGGTTTGTCAATCCAACCAAGGAAATTCGAGTATCTGGAGGCAGAGAGTTCAATTTACGGACGCTTCAGCCGCTTGCCCTTTATGCGGCAAATTCCATTTTCGTAGGCGATTATTTAACAACAAAAGGTCAGCAAGTCCAAATGGATCATCACATCATTGAAGATTTAGGTTTTGACATAGAAGAATGTGCGTTATAAAAAAAGTCTGCCGGTGAATCGGCAGACTTTTAACAATAAGATTAGAATCTTTTATGGAAGTCGACAGTGCCGCTTCCTTCCTCACGGTCAAAGCTGCCGACAAATGTCCAGTTAATATAGCCGCCGTCACCATTATTGACGAACGTCCCATCTTCAAATACCCAAATACCAAACGTAATACCATCATATTCAACACTATCATAGTAAACCACATTGTTCAGTCCGCTAAAGTCATGGTCTTGGCTTAAGTTTTGGACAACGACGTTATAGTTTTGACCTGCTTCATAGAAGGCGCTGTACGCCGCATTTTTAACGAATCCATCACGATTTTGAGATGATTTTACTGCTTGTTCAATTTTATCGGCAATGGCTACTGGATCAATAGAGACACTTCCATCAACACCTGTTGTCGTTGCAGCTTCAGCCGTTTGACCAAAAGTCGTAAGAGATAGAGGGGCAGCAACCATTGACGTAGCGATCACAGAACTAACAAAGAATTTGCTTGTTTTTCTCATTATTTCTAACTCCTCCTTTAATTGGTATGTTTATGTACTACCCCTTCTCCAGTCTCTTAAACACTAATTTATGAAAATACTTCTTTTTCTACCAAATAAGAGGGTGATTTTACTGTTTAAAATAGTTGAAACAACAAAAAACTACTCTTTAATAAGAGTAGTTTTCAGCATTACATGAATAGGATAAATAAAATCACACCTAGGATTATTCGATATATTGCAAAAGGCACCAGTTTGATTTTATTGATCAGTTTTAGGAAGAATCGAACAACGAAGAGAGCCACAACAAATGCACTCACAAAGCCGACGATAAAGAATGGCAGCATGTCTGTTGTTAAATATTCGGCATTTTTCACCAGTGTTAACAAGCTTGCCCCCGCCATAATCGGCATCGCCATGATAAATGTAAAGTCAGCTGCCGCACGGTGATTCAAACCAAGAATAACCCCGCCTGCGATCGTCGAACCTGAGCGCGAGAAGCCTGGCCATAACGCCAAACATTGAAACAGTCCGATATAAAGCGCCTGTTTATACGTCATGTTATCGACAGAGCTTGTTTCTGTTTTACGTTTATTGATCCAGTCAGCGACAAGCATCAGCACTGCGCCTAAAATCAAACCGACAGCAACTGTTCTCACGTCAAACAAGTATTTATCAATATAATCTTCAAATAAGAATCCTAAAATGACGGCTGGGACGAGTCCTACTGCAATTTGAGCAATGGTCAGTTTATGCCCGCTGCGCTTTTGTTCTTCAGTGATATTTTTCTTTAAGCCTAACAAGTTCAAAATTCGATCCTTGAACACAATCATGACAGCTAAAATAGAGCCTAACTGAATCACGACTTTAAATGTGTTTGCCGCCTCTGGCGTAATGATTTCCTTTGATTTTAACCATAGATCATCGACAATGATCATGTGACCTGTAGACGAGACAGGTGCATACTCTGTTAATCCTTCGACAATTCCTAAAACCAGTGCCACGAATAAATCCCATAGATTCATGATTTTCTTTCCTTTCAATTCTGATCTTTTGAACAGGCAACCATCTATGTCCACATAAAGACAAGCTTCCTATTTCGAAAGCTCGTCTTTATGATACTATATTTTTTTCAAAAAAGATTATGACATCAAACCTTTTCTTCTTTATACAAATTGGATCGCATTTTAAACCAATCAAATAAGTGAGTCGTGATGACTTTCAGCACGGCGTACGTCGGAATAGCGACAATGATGCCGACCACGCTGAACAGTTTACCGGCTGTTAAAAGAACAAAAATGATGGTGATTGGATGGATGTGAAGATTTTTCCCCATGACCTGTGGAGAAATGAATTTCCCTTCAATCAGCTGGACAACCGTCCAAACAATGATCAATTTTAACAGCATAATTGGTGACGTGACAAGGGCAATCACAATCGCTGGTGTAATGGCAATCGTTGGACCAAGGTAAGGCACGATACTTGTACAAGCAGCAATGATGGCCAGCAGTAAGGCATAGTCTAACCCGATAATCATGTATCCAATTAAGAGAAGAAAACCGATACAGAAGCTGACAATGATCTGGCCGAGAATATAAGAGCTCAGGCGATGGTTCATTTCGTGAAGCACGATATGTGTATGTTCTCTAAACTTATTCGGAATAAATTTCAGGAAATAGTCAGGCAATTTTTTGCCGTCTTTTAATAAATAAAACAGAATGAACGGAACGGTCACGATTGAAATGATGACTTCAGTAAGCGCCCCTAGGAATGTCCCCACTCCGGTAAAGGTACTTTCCAAAATTTTCGTCGCTTGACTTGACGCTTTGCTCACCAATTCAGAAACGTTAAAATTCATCGCTTTTTGCGCTTGATTAATGAAGTTGCTTCCCGTTAGTTGTCTAATCTGATCTTCTACCGTATCAACATATTTCGGAAGGTTATGAAACAGACTCATCATTTGCGCTTGTAAAAACGGAATAATAGACACAATCGTCACTGTAATAATGCCAATAATGACAATATATAAAAGCAAAATCGAAAAGATCCGTTTGACTCTAAACTTCTCTAACAAATTGACAATTGGATTTAATAAATAATACACGACCCCCGTTAAAATAATCGGTAAGGCGATGGTTTTGACGAGTACAATGAGCGGTGTGAAAATAAAGGATGTTTTCATGAAAACAAGGATATTCAATCCAATTAATAGCAGGACGAGTAAAAAGAGAACAAACTTGTTATCAAGAAAAAATTTTCTAAATCGACTGCTCCACATTTGCATAGAATTCATATCGTTCCTCCAAACTCGGGCTATTTTATGAATAAATTGTACACTACCTGATCATGATATGGTGGTCATTGTTTCAGCTTTTTTTCCCATTTCGCAATGGACATCACCCATACAATCAGAATGGGCTGTCCTATCAGTCTTATCCATAGCAAAGACTGCTCTGTGCTTTCTTGACCCGGAAATGGAATTCCCTCTCGTGCAGCAAATAAGTTTGCAGGGAAAATGAGGACAAGATAGACAGCAATGATTTTTGCTGCTGCGATCCTGACATTTGGCAAAAGCAGCAAGACAGCCAGCAGCCATTCTAGGCATGCCGTCGCATAGACCATACCATATGGAAATGGCCAGCCTGGCATCATACGGGCAAAGCCACTCGGCTCTATCACATGAAAAATACCGGCTGCTATGAATAAAAGCGCAAAGACGTATGTACTTCCTATATGCAGGACGCGCTTCATGGTCGTTTCCTCCTCTCCCTTCTATCAGAGTATTACCCGAATGAAGGAAGAAACTACCCACTTCTCGTACATTTATATCCTTTATGTAAGACGCATCAGCCTATATAAAGGTTTCATCCGCTTTTCAATAAAAAGAATGTTCTTTCATACAAACGCTTTCAAAGGATGTATAATCAGAGAAAGTAGAAGGAGGGAACGACATGATTCGATTTGCTGTCATCGGAACGAACTGGATTACAGATCGATTCTTACAGGCCGGTGAAGGAGTAGCTGATTTTACATGTACAGCCGTCTATTCACGGTCCGCTGAAAAAGGCCAGGCATTTGCCGAAAAATACGGTATTGATACAGTTTTTACGAACTTACATCAAATGGCGGAAAGTGATGCGTTTGATGCCGTGTATATTGCGAGTCCAAATGCCCTTCATAAAGAGCAGGCCATGTTGATGATGGAGCACCAAAAGCACGTATTATGCGAAAAACCATTTGCCTCTCACCGAAAAGAAGTAGAAGAAATGATTGCTGCAGCGAAGAAACATCAAGTGTGTTTGATGGAAGCGATGAAAACGACATTTCTGCCCAACTTCCTTCAAATCAAACAGCACCTTGATCAGCTTGGACCCATTCGGCAAGTGGTCGCTCATTACTGTAAATATTCCTCAAGATACGATGCCTACCGAAATGGCGAGATTCCAAATGCTTTTAAGCCTGAATTATCCAATGGTTCTTTAATGGATATCGGTGTGTATCTCGTCTACCCGGCGCTCTATTTATTTGGTCTGCCGAATCAAATCACCGCGAGAGGCTATAAGCTTTCTTCTGGTGTAGATGGGAGCGGCTCTGTCCTTATGCAATATGACGGGCATCAAGCACTTCTTTTTCATTCTAAAATTTCAACGTCTCATTTATCTGCGGAAATTCAAGGAGAGGATGCGACGATGGTGATTGATCAATTCCACCGTCCTTCGCATATCACGATCCATGATCGGCAAGGACACCATACCGACATCTCTCTCGAAGATGATCAGCCAGCCATGTATTATGAAATCTGTCATTTTATTGAGTGTATTCAGCAAGGAATGAGGCAGTCTCCGGTCAATACATTTGCCTTATCTGTTCAAACCATGTCCGTCATGGACGAGGCGAGAAAACAAATGGGCGTGAGGTTTCCTGCCGATAGATAAAATGAATGGGCATGAAATGATGAACAAAGGGCGAACATGATGTGCAAATTCGCCCTTTTTTTATTTTGGATCAATAGTTTATGTTGCCGCTAACACATCCGCAAATGCTTTCACATAGGGAGGAAGATCCGGTGGACGTCTGCTCGAGACGAGGTGACCATCTGTGACGACTGCTTCATCAAACCAGTCTGCTCCAGCATTTGTCATATCATCTTTAATACCAGGTGTGCTCGTTACTTTTTTGCCTTGCAGGATGCCTGCTGAAATGAGCACCCAGCCAGCATGGCAAATTTGTCCGATTGGTTTCGCCTTTTCATCAAACGTACGGACAATGTTTAACACTTCTGGATAACGGCGCAGTTTATCTGGTGCCCATCCTCCAGGGACAAGCACAGCATCATATTCTTCCGCTTGAATGGAATAAAAATCCGCATCAGATACAGCCGGCACACCATACTTCCCAGTGTACTCATGATTTGCTTTTTCTCCTACAAGATGCACAGCTGCCCCTTCTTCTCGTAAACGCAGAACCGGATACCATAGCTCTAAATCTTCAAAATCATCACTGACAAACGCAATGACCTTCTTATTTGATAAACGCATAACATCTCTCCTATTCTTTCAATTTCCTCTATTGTACGAGATGACCGCTTAAAAAGAAAAGCGGTTCCCCTTGAGGAGAACCACTTGATCTTATTCACTGATCTTGAATTTTTTAATTAAATCACGTAATTCTTCCGCCATTTGGGAAAGAGTCGTAGAGGAAGAACTAATCTCTTCCATAGAAGCAAGCTGCTCTTCAGCAGATGCAGCGATATCTTGGATGCTTGCTGAACTCTCTCGTGATACATCTGCAATTTCATTCACTGCTTTAGAAATTTGCTCAGATCCTTTTGAAAGCTCGCGTACTGTTGTATTCATTTCATTCATTCTTGTAGCGATTTCCGCTGTTTGCTGATTAATTTGTGAGAAGCTTTCTTTCGTTTGATCTGTAATGGAAAGACCATTCTTCACTTCTTCATTCACTGATTTGAACATATTTTGAGATGTTTCGATTTCAGATACAATTTCTTTCACAAGCTTTTCAATCTCTTTTGCTGAATCTGATGATTGAACTGCAAGTTTACGTACTTCCTCTGCGACAACAGAGAAGCCTCTGCCTGACTCACCTGCACGTGCTGCTTCAATAGCTGCATTGAGTGCAAGTAAATTCGTTTGATCCGCAATGCCGTTAATCACGCCTAGGATGTTTGTGATGTCTTTTGATTTATGCTCTAGCCCGTTGATCACCCCTTCAGCTTCTTTCACTGAATGGTCGATCGTCTTCATTTGGCCAACGGTTTGCTCCACAAGCTGTCCGCCTGATTCCGCGACTGTTCTTGATTGAATAGATGATGCTGCGATGACATCAGATGTTTCTGCGACCTCGTTCAGACCTTCATTCATTTGTTTTAAATGAGCCGCACTTTGCTCCACCATTTCGCTTTGATTTTCGTTGCCGTTTGAGAATGTTTCAATAGATGATGTAATATGTTCGGTTGCTTTTGTTGTTTGACCTGCGCTTGCTGTCAGTTCTTCAGATGAAGAAGCCACGTTTTCTACAGATGTTTGTACAGCTTGGATGACATCTCTTAATGATTCACTCATTTCATTAAAGCTTGTGCCTAGCTGTCCAATTTCATCTTTTGACCGGACATCAATTTTTTCTGTTAAATCTCCCTCACTGATTTTCTTTGAAGAAGAGACAAGTATAGATAGTGGTTTTGTAATGGAACGGATGATCAAGAAGATCAGAATCCCGCCAATGATGAGCGCGCCAGCTAAAATGATAGCGGCCATGTTAAAGACTGGCTGTGCAGCTTCTTCTACTTCTGTCACAAACATCGTACCGACAATTTTCCAGCCAGTCGCTTTGTTTGTGGTGAATTCCATTTGCTTTTCTTTTCCTTCAAACATATAACTCATAGAACCTTCATCTTGTGAATAAAGCTTTTCTAGCCATTCACCAGATAATTTTGTTCCCGCTTTTTTCGTAGGATGGGCAACAAAGGTACGATCCGGACTTCCGATAAAGGCATAGCCTTGTTTCCCAATGTTTATGCTATTTGATTCTTTTACTAGATTCGCAATGTCTAGGTTCATTGCAATGACTCCTGATCCGTCTTCTAACTTTTTAGAGATGGTGACCACAAGCGTACCTGTGGAAGCTGTTGGATACGGTGCTGAAACAGACAGCTCTCCGTTTTTCTCCCAGCCGTCTTTATACCAATCCCGCTCCGTTGCGACATAGTCAGCAGGCATTTTTTTATTAGGATATCTTGAAAACACTTTGCCATCACTTGAAGCGACAAAAATGCCTTCTGTGTCATCATTCATACTCATGAACTGCTCAAACCGTCCTTGAATAGCTGTCGTGCCTTTTTGCTTAAGCTTTTTCTCCGTGATCCATTTGCTAAAGAAATCGGCTGCGTCTGTTTTCACTTTCACAACCTTCGTAATATTTTTATCTAGCTGCTCGACGTTCTCCTTTGCACTTTGCATGATTTGATCATTCAAAGAAGTACTCGCCGTATGATATGAAGAGAATGCCAACACAATGATTGGGCATAAGAGAATAAATAAGAAAGAGAATACGAGCTTTTTTGAAATAGATGGCTTCCTGAAATACTGTATGAATTTCATAAAAAAGAAAACTCCTTTTCGTAAGATAGTATATATATCGGAAGTACTACTATGTTCTTTACTTTTTTAACTTATTAAAGTCTAAATAAGACCAAAATACCCAAATTATATGTATTGAATGGAAAAAACACCTGACGCCAAAACGTCAGGTGCTTCCCTATATTCTTATATTTTAAATTGTTTAATGAGCTCTCTTAGCTCTTCTGCCATCTGAGATAACGTAGCAGAGGAGGAACTGATCTCTTCCATAGATGCCAGCTGTTCTTCTGCGGATGCTGCGATATCTTGGAAGCCTGCGGAGCTTTCTCGTGAAAGCTCTTTAATTTGATTCACCGCATGTGAAATATCATTTGAGCCATGCGAGAGTTCTTTAGCCGTTCCGTTCATTTGTTTCATTTGTTCTGTCATTTCTGATGTTTTATCGGTAATTTTTTCAAAGCTGATTTTCGTTTCATCTGTAATGTCTAATCCAGATTGTACTTCACCTGCTACTTGTTTAAACATGTTCTGTGATTTTTTAATTTCCTCTACAATCTCGTTCGTCAAGCTTTCAATTTCCTTTGAAGAGCTTCCGGATTGCTCTGCCAGCTTACGAACTTCTTCTGCAACAACAGAGAAACCTCTGCCTGCTTCTCCTGCCCGAGCGGCTTCTATCGCAGCATTTAAAGCTAGGAGATTGGTCTGGTCGGCAATGCCGTTAATGACACCCAGAATGTTCGTAATATCTTTTGATTTCTGCTCTAAGCCTTGAATCACAAGCTCTGCTTCTTTCACTGCCTGCTCGATGGTTTGCATTTGCCCTGCTGTTTTTTGAACAAGTTCTCCACCGGCCTGAGCCGTTTTGCTCGAATCAATCGACGATTCCATCATATGAGAGGTCGTATCGACCATATGGGATAAGCTGCGATCCATTTCGTTCAACTGGACTGAGCTTTTTTCGATCATATCATTTTGATGTTCATTGCTGTTTGAGAACTGTTCAATAGATGATGTGATATGCTCAGTCGCTTGAGCGGTCTGTCCCGCACTTGCTGTTAATTCTTCAGAAGAGGCGGCCACATTTTCGATGGAATTTTGAACAGCTTGAATGACTTGTTTCAGCTTAGCTGACATCTCGTTAAAGCTCTGCGCAAGCTTGCCGATTTCATCGTGCGTACGAACTTCAATGTGCTGGGTCAGATCACCCTGACTGATTTTCTCAGCCGATTCAGAGAGCGCTATCAGTGGCTTTCGGATCGATTTAATAATAAAATAAATCGCGATTCCGCCTATGGCAATCGCAACTGCCAGTATGATCATTGTTAAGTCGAGCACTGGCTGTGCAGCTTCTTTGACTTCGTCCACATACATGGTTCCAGCAAGCTTCCAGCCTGTTGCTTCATTTGTGTCAAAGAACATTTGCTTCGGCTGTCCATTGTATTCATATTTGAAACTGCCTTGTTTTTTAGCATACAATTTCGTGATGAAATCACCTGTCAATTTCGCCCCAGGCTTGTCTGTTTTATGGGCAATATAATGCTGATCTGAAGTCGCGACAAACGCATAGCCTTCTTTGCCTATTTTGATGCTGTTTGTATCTTTCACGATCGTGTTCAAGCGCACATTGATTCCAATCACACCAGAACCATCTGCTAGCTGTTCTGATATTCTGATGAGCAGGTCATCTGATGACTTGTCGGCAAAAGGATCTGAAATGATGAGTTTCTCATCTCTCATCGATTGTTGAAACCACGGTTCGTTTTTTGCACTCGCTTCACTCCCTTTATGAATCTCGGAATATTCGGTTAGTTTACCATTTTGATCTGCAATGAATACTTCCACAACATCTTCGTCTGTTTCCGATAATTGCTTTAATTTCACCTTGAGTAAATCCTTATTTTTAGAAGTCAATTCACTCTTTTTCACCGATTTCGATAAATAAGAAACGATATCAATTTTAGGCTGTACATCTTTATTAATGAGTTCGTTTAATTGCTGAACACCATTTGCAGCACTAGACATAATCTCATTATTGAGAGACTTTGATGCCACTTCATAAGAAAATGCTGCCAATACGAGAATTGGCACTAGGAGAATCGCTAAGAATGCAGTAATTAATTTCTTGGACATTGTAAAATGCTTAAAAAAGTTGATTTTTTTCATGACTCTACTCCTTTTGAATTATGATTTGTGGTATTTCCCTTCTATTCTTAGGTAATATGAATTATTTTTCAAGGGGTAATGTTCGAAATCTAATTAAAATGAGTAAATTTACCTATTTCTTTTGATTTATTTGATTGAAAAAGAGCCCTTTAACTGAAGGGCTCTTTTCATTTTGTCTATTCGACTTTAAATTTGCTGATCAAATCACGCAATTCTTCTGCCATTGATGAAAGCGTAGCAGAGGAGGAGCTGATTTCTTCCATAGATGCGAGCTGTTCTTCCGCTGAAGCCGCAATGTCTTGAATGTTTGCGGAGCTTTCACGTGAGACGTCTGCAATCTCACGGACAGCCTCTGACACATGTGCAGAGCCATTTGAAAGCTGGACAACTGTTTGATTCATGGTTTGAAGCTGGTCAGAAATTTCTTTTGTCATTTCGAAAATATTGTGGAAGCTGACTCTTGTTTGTTCAGTGAAGCTTAGGCCTGATTGAACTTCTCGATTCACTGCAGTGAATACTTCCTGTGATACATCGATGTCTTGAACGATTTCTTTAATCAAATTCTCGATTTCTTTCGCCGAATTGGCTGATTGAACAGCCAGTTTTCTTACTTCTTCTGCTACAACGGAGAAGCCTCTGCCAGATTCCCCAGCTCTTGCTGCCTCAATTGCTGCATTTAGCGCAAGTAGATTCGTTTGGTCGGCGATACCATTGATGACACCTAGAATTTGTGTAATGTCTTTTGATTTACTTTCAAGAGCGCTGATGACATTCTCTGCTTTTTTCACGGACTGATCAATGACATTCATTTGAGAAGCGGTTTTTTCGACAAGCTGTCCGCCTTCCCCTGCGATATCTGTTGATTTGATCGATGAAGCAGTAATGGATTCAGCCGACTCATTCATGTGCTGAAGGCCACGGTTCATTTCATCTAACTCTTCTGAGCTGGATTCGACTTTGTCATTTTGACTTTCATTTCCATTGGAAAATTGTTCAATGGCTAGTGTAATATGCTCTGTTGCTTTACTTGTTTGCCCTGCGCTGGCGGTCAGTTCTTCTGATGAAGAAGCGACATTTTCGACTGAGGTTTGGACGGCACCAATGAGGGTTCTTAATGAGTCAATCATTGTATTAAAGCCTTTCCCAACTTGGCCAATTTCGTCATCTGATTGGATCTGAAGCTTATCGCGCAAATCACCTTCGCTGACTTTTTTCGAGAAACGGGCAAGGTTGGATAATCTTTTAGATATAGAGCGGACGATAAAGAAGATGAGGGTACCTGCTACGATAAGTGTCACACTGAACACAATAAGGGCTGTATTGAAAACGGGCTTTGCTGCATCTTCTACTTCTGATACGAGCATCGTTCCACCGATTTTCCAGCCGGTTAATTCGTTGGTCACATACGCAACCTTTTTATCTATTCCTTTGAGTGTGTAGCTGCCGTTTCCTTCTTTGTTTTGATAAATAATATTTGCTAGATTCTCATTGACCTGACTTCCTGGCTTTTGGGTCGGATCTGCTAAAACTGTTTTATCTTTCTCCATGATGAAGGCATAGCCTTTTTGCCCAATTTTGATTTCTTTTAACTTTTGAATCAGGGTGTCAATTTCCATATCAAGTCCAATAACACCTGACCCATCTTTCATTTTTTGAGTAATCGTGATGACCATTTTGCCTGTGGAGGCTGCTACGTATGGTTTTGTGATGACTTGTTTACCGTTCTCTGCATTGAGCGCTTCTTGATACCATGGACGCTCTCTTGGATCGTAGCCATCAGGCATCTTTTGAACTGGATATTGCATAAACAATCCCTTTTCGGAGCCTGCATAGATAGCAGAAACATCTTTTTCATTAATTTTTCCAAATTGCTGCAATTCTTTGATGGTCGCATTTCTATTTTTTTCTTGAAGATTAGACGCTTTGAGTGAGTCTGTAAACAGAGCCACAGCATCTGCTTTGTTTCCTATATTCTCATTGATTAAAGTATCAAATGCATTGACTTGACTCATCGCACTGCCCATAATCTGTTTGTCTAGCTCTGTCTTTGATGTAAAAAACGCACTAATTGTCAGTGCAGTGGTTGGCAGGATAAGGACTACCAAAAAGGCAATAATTAATTTTTTTGAAATGGATGGTTTTTTTAACCATTGAATCATTTTCCCCATTTTCTCTTTCCCCCTTTACTTCTCTAAAGTTATTATCGGATGAAAGGTTTATTTTTACAGGCTGAAAACGATGTTTAAAATATAAAAAAAATACCCAGACAATTCTGGGTATTTTTTCATCATTATTTAATCAATTTTAAATTGACTTGTGAGCTCTTTTAGTTCCTCTGCCATGTTAGAAAGTGTCACTGAAGAAGATGATATTTCTTCCATAGAGGCCAGTTGCTCTTCAGCAGAAGCCGCAATGTCCTGAATGTTTGCAGCACTTTCTCTAGAGACTTGACGCATCTCCTGCATAGCTTGTGAAACTAGCTTCGAACCGCTCGATAGATCAATGGCTGTATCGTTTAATTGCGTCAGTTTTTTCGACATTCCTTCTGCCGCCTCATAAATGTTCTGGAAGCTTTCTTTTGCTTCTTCTGTCATACCAAGTCCTGCATGTACTTCTCGATTGACCGTTTTGAACATATCTTGAGATTTAGCAATTTCTAACACAATTTCTTGAATGAGCTTTTCTATTTCTTTCGCTGAGTCTGCCGATTGGACAGCTAATTTTCTCACTTCTTCTGCCACGACAGAGAAGCCGCGTCCTGATTCGCCTGCTCTTGCTGCTTCGATGGCTGCATTTAACGCAAGAAGATTCGTTTGATCTGCAATGCCGTTAATGACATTTAAAATGCTCGTAATATCTTTAGACTTATATTCTAATTGCTTCATGACTTGTTCTGCTTCTTGTACAGATGTATCAATATGTTTCATTTGGCTCGCTGTGCTTTCAACTATTCGGCCGCCTTGACCAGCTGCCTCTGTCGATTGAAGTGAGACAGTAGCCACTTCTGATGACGTTTGTGACATGCCTTGTAATCCTTCATTCATTGCCACAAGCTGATTCGTACTAGATTCGACTTTCTCGTTTTGTGCTTCATTTCCATTTGAAAATTGTTCAATCGACATCGTGATATGCTCAGTTGCTTGACTTGTTTGGCTGGCACTTGCCGTCAGCTCCTCGGAAGCGGAAGCCACATTGTCGACAGATTGCTGTACCGCTCGAATGACGTCACGAAGGGATTCACTCATTTTGCTAAAGCTTCTTGTGAGATCTCCAATTTCATCCTTCGATTTGGTTTCAAGGGTTTCGGTTAAATCACCATCACTCACCTTTTCTGAGAAATCAACAAGCTTTCGAAGTCCAATTGTGATGGAGCGAACGATAAAGAAGATCGCAATACCGCCAAGGATAAAAGAAGAAATTAAAAGAATAATGGCAGAATTCCAAACTGGCTGTGCTGCTTCTTCTGTTTCTGATACAAACATCGTTCCAGCAATTTTCCAACCTGTTAAATCATTTGTCACAAAAACGAGGCGTTTTTGTTCTCCTTTATTCTCATAAGTTGATGTTCCTTCTTTTCCGCTGTAAAGGATAGATGAAATATTTTCAGTAACCTTAGATCCTGATTTTTCTTCTAGATGGGCCACAATTTGCTTGTTTTTATTCGCAATAATTGGGTATCCTTCTCGTCCAATTTTAATCTCTTTTATTTTATCGACAATGTCTTGCACATCAATGTCGATTCCGATCACTCCCGCCCCGTCCTTCAGGCGCTGGGCAATCGTGACAACCATGCCGTTTGTTGTGGCAGAAATGTATGGATTGGTGACAACTGGATTACCACTATCATCCTGCATAGCCAGTTGATACCAATCGCGCGTTGTTGGATCATAGCCTTTTGGCATATCTACTTTAGGAAACTGAATGAAGTCACGCTTTTTACTTGCTGCATAAAACCCAACCACATCATCTTCATTGATTTTGCTGTATATCTCAAAATGCTCATACAGCTTGTCCTGGTTGTTCTTTTTAAAGTCTGCAGCAGTAGCTGTTTCAGTAAAGAGTTTTACTGCGTTTTCCTTATTCATCAGCTTTTGCTGGATCATGTCATTCAGTTCATTGACTCTTGCTTTTGCTCCGTACATGATTTCATGATCTAATTCTTCTTTGGCAATCTGATATGAAATCGTACTGAGTGTAATAATTGGCAAGACAAGGACGAGAGTGAATGAAATAATCAGTCTCTTAGAAATCGATGGTTTTTTCAACCATTTTATTGCATTTTTCATGTTTTTCCTCCTTTTAAACGATATGTTATATATCGGACAGCTTCATATTATTTTCATGTTTTTCAAATAAAAAGGATGCTTTTTTGTTTATTTACACAAATTGATTCCTTGCCCAAGCACCCTGCATACGCTAATACAAAAGGGGGCGCTTTTCATATGATTATCCTTTCAGGACAGCCAGTGACAAATGAGCAGCTGGCTTCATTTCAGCTAGAGGGACAAAAGCGGATCATTTTGATGCAGTTACAAGCCTCAAATGATACGTTCCGCTATAGGCAAGCATCTGATTTGTTATTTGAGGTTACATTGAGATCGAACATTATGAATGCTGCAAGAGATTTGCATAAAAGTGGTGCCTCATTTGCCATCTTTCAAAGGTCTCGTGCAAATGACGCCTTTTGGCGCGTATCTGAAGCAGGAGCACTAGAGCTGCGCTATCAAGTCGAACCATCTAGAGGCATTAAAGACATTTTTGAAAATGGCTCACAATATGCATTTGAATGTGCCACCGCCATTGTCATCGTGTTTTATATGGGCGTCTTGCAAACGGTAGGAGACGAGAAGTTTAACCGAAGGCTTCGCAGTCTAACTCTGTATGACTGGCATTATGATACATTGTCGATTTATACAGAGCGCGGGAATGACTTTATCTATGGGGATTGCTTATATTTCGAGAATCCAGAATTTAGCTATCAGCAGTCACAGTGGCGTGGGGAAAATGTGATTTACTTAGGAGAAGATCAATATTACGGACATGGACTTGGGATTTTAACAGCGGCAGAAATTATCGACAAATTGAATAAGAGAAGGCGGCCAGGTGCTGTTCAATCTGCTTATCTATTGCCGCAGACCACCCGGATGGATGTGATTTATCTCAGGCAAATGTTCGGCAGCTAAAAAAAGCCTCTTGTCTAGTGGTTATGACAAGGGGCTTTTATATGCCTTGCGCTTTCGATAATCTTGCAGCGTGCCAAGCATCGTGTTCGCAAGGATCTCCATTTTTTCTAAGTCTTTACTTGTGACCGGCGGATCGTGCCGGCTCCATTTTACATAACGAACAAAATAGTAATGACGAATGGGCGTAAGAACGGCAGGAGAGTGCGGAAATTCATCAAACCAAAATTCAATTTGTCCTTTTTTTCGGTATGAATGTTTTAAGATGTCCACCCTTTCACACCACCCAACATGATTTTATATGTGCGTCAGTTCATACATGATCTCCTCAACGGTTAAAATCGAGTGAATACGGCCAACGCCCTGTCCTGCCCAAAGAGCCATTTGATCAGGGTTTCCCGCCGCCGCAGCTGCTTTTCGCATCGGTGTCGTCCATACATGCTGAACCGGATAAGGAAGAACCCTATCTTCATTCTGTCTTTCTTCCTCCATCCACTGATTCACAATACCTCTTGCTCTTTTTCCAGAAAAAAGCTTCGTGATCTTTGTTTCACTGCTTGCTGCCTGTAAAATCGCCTTTTTGTATATGTCTGCCGCAGCACTTTCCTGACTGGCTAAAAATCGTGTGCCGATTTGCACCGCATCCGCTCCAAGTGCTAGAGCGGCTTCCACACCTGCTCGATCTGTAATCCCGCCTGCGGCGATCAATGGCACATGACAGAGCGGCTTGACGTCAGAGATCAGGCTAAAGAGTCCCATCAGGGCATCTCCTTTTGCAGGTAAAAAGGTACCTCGGTGACCCCCTGCTTCACTTCCTTGCAGAACAATGGCATCCATCCCTTTTTCCTCTAAAAGCAGTGCTTCCTCTTTTGTTGTGGCGGTTCCAATTAAAAAGATCCCCTTTTGTTTTAAGCGATGTATCGTTTGTTCGTTTGGACAAGCGAAGGTAAAGGAAACGACCGGTACGTCCTCATCCAAAAGAATGTTGATTTTCTGTTCAAAATCATTCCACAATTCCTCTTCGCTCGGCAGTCTATCGGCTACTGGTCGTGCTGGCAGTCTCTTCTCCCAAAATGCCACATCCTCTTTTTTGACTTCAGGAATTGGCTCTGGTACAAATACATTGACCTGAAACAGGCGAGTTGTCAGTTGTTTGACCTGTCTGATCTGCTGCCTCAAATGGTCAGGCTGCACATATCCACTTGCCAAACTGCCAAGTCCTCCGCATTGCGAAACAGCGGCTGCCAGCTGAGGTGTCACGGCACCTCCTGCCATTGGCGCTTGAATAATACCATATTTGATTTGCAGTAAT
This sequence comes from Bacillus sp. FSL W8-0920, assembly GCF_038593215.1. Lineage (NCBI taxonomy): Bacteria > Bacillati > Bacillota > Bacilli > Caryophanales > Bacillaceae > Bacillus > Bacillus sp. FSL W8-0920. Next base: position 2,849,417 of record NZ_CP151974.1, read on the forward strand.
TTCGTGATATCCCCCATTTATTTCCCCCATCTCTTACTCGTTTGATGATACCTGTATATAAAAATGGCGATGTCTCGGCCCGTCAAACTCACAGAAATAAATTCCCTGCCATGTGCCAAGGACAGGATCACCATGATTAATGAGAATATGCTGCGTAGCACCCATAAAGCTCGCTTTCATATGTGCGGCTGTATTTCCTTCCATATGGCGGTCCTTCGGATGTTCCCACGGAAAGACTTCGTCAAGCCGGCGGAGCATATCTCGTTTCACATCTGGGTCCGCATTTTCATTAATGGTCATCCCTGCTGTCGTATGAGGACAGTAGACAATGACGGTTCCGTTTTGAATACCTGTTTCCTTGATATATTGATGGACCTCATTCGTCACGTCGATCATCTCATCGCGTCTATTTGTTTGTACATTAATTTTTTTCATATGAGCGGCTCCTTTTTGTCATTTCTATCAAACCATACCCTTTTTATGTGAAGTCAATCACTGTTTATCGGTAGAAGGCATTATCTCACCTAAAGTTTACCAAGTAAAAAAACCTCGTCAAGTGTTACGAGGTTTTTAGGAAAAGTGGACCTTTTTGATGTCAATGGTCCGAATATGATGGTCTTCTGCATCTATGATGGTAAATTCACAGCCTTCTGCTTCAATCGTATCTCCAATCTCAATATCAAATTTATGTGTCATCATCCAGCCAGCAATTGTATCAACATCATCATTCTCAATGGCTAAATCCAATAAATCATTTACTTCATCAATCAAGGCTTTCCCATCCATTACATAGTGGAAGTCACCTTTTTTGACGATATGAGGTGTTTCATCCTGATCATATTCATCTCGAATTTCGCCCACGATTTCCTCTAATATGTCCTCTACTGTGACAAGTCCGGCTGTTCCTCCATATTCGTCTACGAGCACAGACATATGAATTCGCTCCTTTTGCATCAAAATGAGCAATTCTTGAACAGGCGTACTTTCAATCACCCGAATCACTGGACGCATTAAGTCTTCAATCGTCACATCTTGATTTAAAAAGCTCGCCTTAAACACATCTTTGCTATTGATGACACCAATCACATGATCTTTGTCTTCTTTAATGACGGGGTAGCGTGTGTATCTTTCGTTCAACATATAATGTGTCACGTCTTCAAGCGTCTGTTCAATCTCTATGGCTGAAATTTCTGTACGAGGAATCATGATCTCTCTCGCCACTCGGTTATCAAATTCAAAAATTTTATTCACATATTTGTACTCAGACTGGTTAATCTCACCCTTTTCATAGCTTTCAGATAAAATGAGACGCAATTCTTCCTCACTGATCGCCACTTCATGTTCTTTGACAGAATGAAAACCGAATAATTTCACAATGCCTCGCGCAGATCCATTTAATGCTTTAATAAACGGGTACATGACTTTATAGAAAAAGATGAGTGGCTTTGCTGTCACAAGGCTGACCGCCTCTGCCTTTTGAATGGCAATCGTTTTAGGCGCCAGTTCTCCCACAACGACATGTAAAAACGTAATGATCACAAATGCGATGATAAACGATAGGATGTCGGTTAATGCGGAATGAAGCCCCAACTCCTCAAACAGTGGATGCAGAAAATGCTCCACCGTCGGCTCGCCCAGCCACCCTAAGCCTAAAGCGGTAATGGTAATACCGAGTTGACAGGCGGATAAATATTCATCGAGATTTGATATGAGCTTTTGTACGTGAATGGCTCTCTTATCACCGCTTTCAATCAGCTGATTGATTTTAGAGCCTCTAATTTTCACAATCGCAAATTCAGTGACAACAAAAAACGCTGTCGCAGCAATGAGTAATATGACTAAAAATACGTTTAAAATATACAAAAAAACCCTTACCTAACAACGGTAAGGGCTCACCTCCTCTGGCATCAATTAATCATTACGGCCATTTAGGAAGATCATTACAAAACGGAGCAATTCAAACAAGGAGACAAGGGCTGCTGCGACGTACGTAAGAGCGGCAGCATTTAACACCTTGTTCACGCCTCTTTCTTCACTGCTTCTAATGATTCCTTCTGAAACAATGATATCTTTCGCACGAGAACTTGCATTAAACTCGACAGGCAATGTCACAAGCTGAAAGAACACAGCCGCTGAGAACAAAATGATCCCAAGCCCGATTAAGTTAAGGCTGCCAAGTAAGATTCCACCAAGGAAAAGAAGCGGGGCAACACCAGATGCAAAGTTCACGACAGGAAAGATCTTATGTCTCAAGACAAGCGCACCATAGGATTCCTGATGCTGCAAGGCATGTCCAACCTCGTGTGATGCGACTGAAATGGCTGAAATGGAGTGGCCGTAGTACACAGGTTCAGATAAGCGAACCACACGCTGCGTCGGGTCGTAATGATCAGTCAAAGTTCCTCTTACCGGTTCAACAGGCACGTCGTATAACCCGTTGCGATCTAAAATATGTCGAGCGGTTTCCGCACCTGTTTTCATACTGGATGCTTCAACCTTTGAATACTTTTCAAAATTATTCTTTACTTTAAATTGTGCCCAAAATGATAATCCCAATGCGGCAAAAGTTAAAAAATAAAAAAACAGCATGCTCATCAGCTTCCTTTTTATTTTATATATTTATTTACAATTTTAATGACTTTTATGTAACGTGTACAGAAAAAAGCACTAGGTCTTTTTAAGGGGGATCACTACGCCAATGAAAAAGAAGAACACACCTAAGCATGCTGTATAAAAGGTCACCGTTCCGTATAGGTTTTGAAAAAAGTGCAGCCATGAAAAATCATTCATAAAATGATTCACCGCATTTAAGTCAAACACAAGTAAGATCATAGCTGATGATAAAAAGTGAGCGCCGATAAAAAGAAGTACGGTCTTTTGAACGAACGACATTCGCATTCCCTCCTTCTTCTCTCTTATTTTAAGATATGGGATCTACATGACGAAGATGAAAAAATGTTTCCTCAATCGGGCATACTGACATTAGCAGTCTCCTGAAAGGAAGAGTCCGATGAAATCAAACCGTATCTTTATCGCTTGGCTAAGGTGGCCACTGTATATTCGCATTGCCATCATCATCTGTTTCTTGCTTCTTTTTTTTGGACAATTAATCGTCTTGCTTGAACCGAAGCAGTATCATACGATCTTTGATGGGATCTGGTGGGCTCTCATTACAGTCGCGACGGTCGGCTACGGTGATTTTGTGCCGCAAACCATGCCCGGGCAAATCGCAGGTATGGCGCTGATTCTGATCGGGGCAAGCTTTGTCACGGCTTATTTTGCCACACTCGCTGCCGCTGTGTTCAGCAAGCAGCACCATTATGTAGAAGGGAAGGTCGCGTTTAAAGGAAAAGGACATCTCATTATCGTCGGCTGGAATGAAAAAACGAACAAACTGCTTCAATCGTTTCAAACGATTGATCCAGCTATGCCGATTGTTCTAATTGATGATTCCTTGAAGGAAGGGCCGCTTCTAGAGAATGTTCATTTTATTAAAGGGCATGGCACCGAAGATGGCACACTTCGCAAAGCCAATATTTCAGGTGCAGATGCACTGATGATTACCGCAGATCAGCACGAGAATGAGGTGACAGCTGATATGCAGAGTGTTTTAACATTACTTGCAGCAAAAGGATTAAACCCTTCACTCTACTGTTTAATTGAAATTTTAACAGATCGTTACGTGAAAAATGCCGAGCGGGCTGGCGCCAATCAAGTCATTCATACCTCTGATGCAGTCAATCATTTAATGGTCGAGCATTTTCTTTTAAAGGAACAGTTCAAAGCGTTAAAGAAAAAACGTCATATGACCTTGCATAAACAGATCACCATCATACCGGTTCCAGCTTCGTTAGCCGGAGAAACATTCTTAACAGCGCTCCATCATTTTTTAGAGCATCATGTGATCATTGTCGGTGTACAAAAAAAAGAAGGACCCATGATGAATCCTCCCTTTGATTATGAGCTTCATCCTGAGGATGAACTGATCAGCCTTTAAAGCAGTGCGTCTTCTAATTCCTTGACGAGCGAAAAGCCAATCTCAGTATAAGCTTTTGATACATCTCCATCTTTCTCTTTTGGTTCTTGGAATTGGTTAAAGGATGCTCCCACATTTCCAACCATCGCATGATCATCTAACTTATCTTGATAGACATGCTTTAAGAGAAATGGATCTCCCAGTTTCACCACAACGCCTGGCTGATCCAACTGGCCCTTTTCGGCTGTAAAAGGAACTCTGAGAAAGGTATAGCCATCACGATTATCAATTTTATAATCAAAGTATCCGTGATCGTAATCCCAGTTACCATTAATGACATAGCCGAGCGGCTTCATCGTCTCTTCTAAATGGTAAAGTGAAAAGCTTTCACCAGTCAGCCTGGATGGTACATGAATCATACGAAACCCTCCTTTTTGTCTAATAGGTTTCGTTAAAGAGAGGAATTCATACATCTATCTCTCGTGATTTGTACATTGTTTGAAAAAGTGGCATCAAATAAGCTTTGATTGGATGATTGATTCGTCTCGTTCGCACTGCCGGACCCTGATGTTTCCTTCGTAGCACTCATAGGACAAATGCGTCCGACATTGCCAAAGTTGACGATTGCCTGGCCAGAAATATCGTGAATGTAAATATGATTCGTTCTCATGTTTCACCCTCCTCTACTCATTATTCTATGTACAGAGCGTAAGGAGGCTTGCACAGGAACCGTGCGAAAATAAAAAAGGCACACCCTTCAAAGGTGTGCTCAGCGTGTAGACAAACCCTTGCATTCGTTGTCAGGTCTGCGCGCTTGGTGCTCACGAATGTTAAATTCGCTCCGCGCCAGTGCTCGCCCTTCCTAGACTTCAAAGGGTTTCTATCACGCTAAAAGGTGTGCTTTTCATTCTTACGATTGTTTCAGGCGGCTTTCAAGCTCGGCTTTTTTCTCTTCGAAGCCTGGTTTTCCTAATAAAGCAAACATATTCACTTTATAAGCTTCTACGCCAGGCTGGTCAAATGGATTGACGCCTAGTAGATATCCAGACATCGCGCATGCTTTCTCAAAGAAGTAAACGAGATATCCGAATGTATAAGCATCCATCTCAGGAATTGTAACGATCAAATTCGGTACTTTTCCATCTGTATGAGCAAGCATCGTTCCTTCAAATGCTTTTTTATTAACGAAATCAACCGTTTTTCCTGCTAGATAGTTCAAGCCATCAAGGTCTTGTTCTTCTGCTTCGATGACAAGCTCATGACGAGGCTTGTCTACATTAACGATTGTTTCAAACAAGTCTCTTCTTCCTTCTTGAACATATTGACCAAGTGAATGAAGATCTGTTGAGAAGTTCGCAGATGAAGGGTAGATTCCTTTTTCATCTTTCCCTTCACTTTCACCGAATAATTGTTTCCACCATTCTGCAAAGTATTGCAATCCTGGCTCATAGTTAATCAGCATTTCAATCGTTCTGCCTTTATTGTAAAGGACATTACGGACGACAGCATATTGGTATGCCGCATTCTCAGAAAGCTCAGATGAAGCGAAGTCTTCGCTTGCTTTTGCCGCACCTTCCATCATCTGATCAATGTCTGCACCGCTCACAGCGATTGGCAATAGACCCACTGCTGTTAAGACTGAATAACGTCCACCTACATCATCAGGGATGATAAATGATTCGTAGCCTTCTTCTGTTGCTAATGTTTTCAATGCACCGCGTGCCTTGTCCGTTGTTGCATAAATACGTTTTTTTGCTTCTTCGGCACCGTATTTTTCAATGAGGAGCTTTTTAAAGATGCGGAACGCAATCGCTGGCTCTGTTGTTGTACCAGATTTTGAAATGACGTTAATAGAGAAATCTGCATCTTCCAATAGATCCATCACATCAGTTAAATAAGAAGAACTGATGTTGTTTCCAATAAAGATGATTTGCGGCGTCTTGCGTTTGCCTTTTGGCAGCGTGTTATAGAAAGAGTGGTTCAAAAATTCAATCGCCGCACGTGCGCCGAGATATGAACCGCCGATTCCGACAACAAGTAAGACATCAGAGTCTGACTTAATTTTATCTGCACTTTTTTTAATGCGGGCAAATTCTTCGCGATCATATTGCTTCGGCAAGTCAACCCAGCCTAAATAATCACTGCCTGTACCCGTTTGTTCATGAATATTATGATGGGCCACCTTCACAAAATCTTTTAAATATGTAAGCTCATGCTCTTGAAAGAAAGGTAACGCTTTTGAGTAGTCAAATTGAATATGTGTCATCGCTTGTAAGCCCTCCATTACGTTAGTTCTATCCCTTTCACTTTAGCGGAACTAGCTATTGAAATCAAGTGATCGTCACTCCCATAGCAAAAAGCCGTTTCTCATAGAGAGAAACGGCACGAAGGATTATAAAGAAGCTTTCAAAATAGAAAGAATGTCATCACGATCAAGTTTCATAAAGTTACCAAAACCACCGTATTCCATTTCTTTTGCCGCAATGTCGGCAATTTTGTCCAGCTGATCTTCACCAATGTCATAATCTGCTAGACGGCTTGGTGCACCGAGGCTTGTCCAGAAGGCTGACAGCTTGTCGATTCCTTCTAATGCGATATCACGATCAGATTTTCCCTCTGTCTCGATGTCAAACATGTTTAGCATGAGATTTTTAAAGCGATCCACATTGTGATCGAGTGTATGACGCATCCAATTTGGGAAGAGGATCGCAAGTCCGCCTGCATGCGGAATGTCATAGACAGCCGATACTGCATGCTCAATCGTATGGGACGCCCAGTCGCCAAAGTAACCCATTTGCAGCGTTCCATTTAAAGCGATCGTTCCTGCGTAAAGGATCGTTTCACGGTGCTCATAGTTTTGTAAGTCTTCAAGCAGTTTTGGTGCTGTCTCAATGACTGTTTGAAGAACAGCAAAACACATTCGATCCTGTAAAGGCGTGTTTTTCACATTATGGAAGTATTGCTCGAAGACGTGGCTCATCATATCGACCATGCCGTACACCGTCTGGTTTTCTGGCACTGAATAAGTATGCTCAGGGTCTAAAATTGAAAAAGCAGGATGAGTGACTGAACTGCCCCACACATATTTTTCATTTGTTTCCCAGTTTGTGATGACAGAGTCTGGATTCATTTCTGAACCAGTTGCCGCAAGTGTGAGCACTGTGCCAAACGGCAATGCTTTTTGAGCGGTTGTTTTCTTTGAGATAATGTCCCACACATCTCCGTCATATTCCGCTCCGGCTGCAATCGCTTTTGTACAGTCGATCACACTGCCGCCGCCAACAGCTAATAGGAAATCAATTTTTTCATTTTGGCAGATGTCGATTCCTTTTTTCACTGTGGTGAGGCGCGGGTTTGGTTCAACACCTGACAGCTCAAATACGTCAGCTTCTGCTTCATTTAACGCGCTGATCACATTATCATAAAGACCATTTTTCTTAATGCTGCCTCCACCATATACAAGTAACACTCGTTTTCCATAACGAGCGAGTTCGCTTTTTAGTCCGTCTAGTTGTCCTTTTCCAAACATTAATTTCGTTGGATTATAATAAATAAAATTTTCCATCTGTTGATACATCTCCTTACAGCGTATATATCCAAAAACATGAAAGACTACTTTAACATATGTACACGTCGAACTCAAAAAAAGATAACTGCTCGAAAGCAATTATCTTTTCATTGTTTGATTATAAAGAAGCATTCAAAATAGCTAGGACATCTTCTTTGTTTAGCTTTTTAAATTGACCAAATTCACCGCGTGCCATTGCACGATCTGCGATTAAATCAATTTTCTCATCGTTGATATCATAGTCCGCTAAACGGTTCGGTGCGCCAAGACTTGTCCAGAAAGCTGACAATTTGTCGATTCCTTCTAAGCCTACTTCTTCGTCTGTTTTGCCCGCAGGGTCCACATCGAATACGCGTACCGCTAATTGTTTAAAGCGGCCTGGGTTTTCCTGAATGACATGCTTCATCCAGTTCGGGAACAAGATCGCAAGTCCGCCTGCATGAGGGATATCATAGATAGCAGATACCGCATGCTCGATGTTGTGAGATGCCCAGTCACCGCGTGCTCCCATTGACAGCATACCATTGAGCGCAATGGTACCAGTGAATAAGATCGTTTCACGCAGCTCATAGTTCTCAAGATCGTTGATCAGCTTCGGAGCTGTTTCAATGACCGTACGAAGAAGCCCTTCACACATACGGTCTTGGTAAGGTGTATTTTCCGTGTGATGGAAATATTGTTCGAACACGTGAGACATCATATCAACCATGCCATAAATCGTATGGTTTTTTGGCACAGTGAACGTGTTCACTGGATCAAGAATAGAGAATTTAGGGAAAACTGCTGGACTTCCCCAGCCATATTTCTCATTTGTTTCCCAGTTTGTGATCACTGATCCAGAGTTCATTTCAGAACCTGTTGCAGCAAGGGTTAACACCGTACCGAACGGAATTGCTTCCATTGGGACATGCTTACGCGTCACGATATCCCAAGCATCTCCATCGTACTTGGCTCCGGCTGCGATCGCTTTCGTTGCATCAATAACACTGCCGCCGCCAACTGCCAAAATAAAGTCAACGTTGTTCTCTTTGCAAAGCTCAACCCCTTTTCTTACCGTTGTTAAGCGCGGGTTTGGCTCAACACCAGCAAGTTCAGTGATTGCAGCTCCTGATTCTTTTAGGATGCTGACAACTTGGTCATAAAGGCCGTTTCGTTTAATACTGCCTCCACCATATACAAGTAATACGTTTTTTCCGTAGTGTTTGAGTTCATCTGAAAGGGCTGAAACTTCTCCCTTTCCAAATATTAATTTTGTTGGGTTCCAATAAGTAAATCGATCCATTTGATCTCCTCCTCGCGCTACATTATGCGCCTCAATCATTCCAAAAGTAAAGTAATTTGCTTTAATCCATTTTCTTACGCATAGTTTGGCTAAAAATCTGCAAAATATAAATGTATTGATGCTGTAGCGAAAGGAGGAATCACGATGAGTGCTATTCAGCGTATTGCCCTCGTGCTCACGATTATCGGTGCTATTAACTGGGGACTAATCGGCTTTTTTCAATTTGACTTAGTAGCAGCGATCTTTGGCGGACAAGGCTCTGCATTATCACGTATTATTTATGGTCTTGTTGGAATTGCAGGTCTTGTTAACCTTGGTCTATTGTTCAAGCCAAGCGAAGAAGCTGTTCGCCGTGACGAGCCGAATCCAGAGGTTCGCTAAACAAAAAGACATAAAAAAGGCCGCCTATACGAGGCAGCCAAAGGCACCGTTTGAAGCGGTGCTTTTTTTATTTCTTGATCAAATCTTTACGGTTAGATTGCTCAATCCACTCTTCAAGTTTATCTTTAAGTGTATTGAAACCTTGTGGTGTAGCAGCTTCTTCTTTCACTTGCTGTGGTCTTTGTTTCTTTGGTTTGCTTTCTTTTCTTTCAGGTGCTTCTTGTGTAGCACGGATAGAAAGGCTGATTTTACCAGCTTTTTCATCAACAGAAAGAACTTTCACTTGAACTTCGTCACCAATTGAAAGATGCTCGTTGATGTCTTTTACGAAACCATGTGTTACTTCAGAAATATGCACAAGTCCTTGAGTTTCTTCATCTAATGCAACAAACGCACCATACGCTTGTAATCCTGTTACTTTACCAGTGTAAACACTGCCTACTTCAAACTTTGTCGCCATGATAACAACTCCTAAATAAATGTTTTAATATTCGTTTATACGCAATTAAAAACTATATCACAGAACGGTCTTTTACGCAAAATATTTTTTAATTGGGTTTAGATCAGTTCAAAAGGGGGAATACCTGAAAACAAGAATGCTTTCTAGTATTCCCCCCTAATTTGAGAGGCATGAGTCCTAATGGATTGATGCCTTTTTTTATTTGATGATGGCAGGTGCTTCTTCTTTCACTTGTCGTTCCTGCAAAAAGCGCTGGATTCTTGAAAGTGATTCCTGAAGATGGTCAAGAGACGAAGCATATGAACAACGAATATGACCTTCACCACTCGGTCCGAAGACATTACCAGGGACTACGGCTACTTTTTCACTTAGGAGCAGCTCCTCAGCAAATTGTTCTGACGTCATGCCCGTCGTTTTAATGGACGGGAAAGCGTAAAATGCGCCGTTTGGCTGGTGACATGTGAGCCCCAGTTCATTCAAAGAGCCGACAAACAAATTTCGCCGCCTTCTGTAGCTTTTCTTCATTTTCTCTACATCTTCAAGCCCGTTTTTCAAGGCTTCTTCTGCTGCATATTGTGCCATTGAGGGCGCGCACATCATAGAATATTGGTGTATTTTCAGCATGGCATCGCGCAGTACAGGTGGTGCTGCCACATATCCTAAGCGCCAGCCAGTCATAGCAAACCCTTTTGAAAAGCCTGAAATGAGGATCGTTCTTTCCTTCATATCTTGAATTGCCGCAACGCTTGTAAAAGCTTCATCGTACGTCAGCTCTGCGTAAATCTCATCTGTGATAATGAGAAGGTCATGCTCTTTTGCAAATTGAGCAATATCTTCAAGCTCTTCCTTTGAATAGACAGAACCAGTTGGATTTGACGGTGAGCAAAGCAGGATCGCTTTTGTCTTAGGCGTCAGCTTCGTGCGAAGATCCGTAGAGTCTGCTTTGAAATCTTTTTCAGCCGATGTACTTAAATAAACAGGTACTCCGCCCGCAAGTGTCGTAAGGGCCCCATATGCTACGAAACAAGGCTCTGGAATGATCACTTCATCCCCGCTGTTTAAAATCGCACGAAACGCCAAATCAAGTGCCTGGCTTCCGCCAACTGTGATAATCAGTTCTTCTTCAGGACTGTATTCAATGTGAAACCGCTTATATAAATAGTTGCTCAATTCTTTTCGCAAAGATAATAACCCTGCATTCGCCGTATAAGAGGTAAGCCCTTGTTCTAATGACATAATACTTGCTTCTCTGACATTCCAAGCTGTCACGAAATCTGGCTCGCCGACACCAAGGGAAATGACCCCTTCCATTGTGGCTGCCAAATCAAAGAATTTCCGAATACCTGACGGCTGAATGCTTTGTACCGTTTCAGATAAATAAGACTTTTTCATTTAAGGTGACACCACGATTCTTTTGTCATCGTCTCCTGTTTCAAACACTTTCCCATCATGTTTATATCTCTTCAAAATAAAGTGGGTAGTTGTTGAAACAACGGAATCAAGTGTCGATAATTTTTCAGACACGAAGCGGGCAATATCAGACATAGATCTTCCGCGGATCACAACAGATAGATCGTAAACACCTGACATGAGATAGACAGACTCCACTTCCTGAAAGCGATAAATACGTTCAGCAATTTCATCAAATCCGACGCCTCTTTTTGGTGTCACTTTGACATCAATCATGGCTGTGACGCCTTCGTGACCATCTACTTTACGCCAGTCAATCATGGTTGAGTAATCAATAATGACTTTTTGATCTTCAAGTTTTTGAATAATTGCTTCTGCTTCTTCTGTTGTCACGCCTGCCATTTTTGCAATTGTATTTAAATCGGCACGGCTGTTTTCATCTAAAATCTCTAATATTTCAGTTTCTTTTTCTGTTAGTTTCATTTGATTTCACACCTCAGATTGTAAAAAGCTAGTTTTAAAAAATCTTCTGAACATTATAGCACGTTTTTCCCATTATGCTAAGCAGGGAAAAGATGCTAACCATAGCTTAAAATCCACTTTTTAGGGTACAATACAGTCACCTAACAGAGAGTATCAAGTATCGGAGTGATGAGTATGGACATTGTTCAGCCAGCTTATATGAAAAGTAAATTCGGTTTAGACATCTATTACGAGCACTATCCAAATCAGGGGAAGAAAACATTGATCTTAATTCATGGTCTTTTCTCTTCTACCTTCAGCTATCGAAAGCTCATCCCGCTTCTGAAACAAGACTTCAATTTAATCGCGATCGATCTGCCGCCATTTGGACAGTCCGAGAAGTCGAATACGTTTATTTACAGCTATCGCAACATGGCAAAGATCATTATCGAGCTAGCTGGTTACTTACAGATTCAGCATGCGAACCTTGTGGGTCATTCGATGGGCGGCCAAATTGCTTTATATGCCACATCTGAACGGCCAGACCTATTTGAAAAGGCGGTCCTTTTGTGCAGCTCAGGATATTTAAATAAATCAAAGAGATCAGTTGTTTACAGCACATATATTCCTTATTTTTATCTCTATCTTAAAAGAAAGCTCTTGAAGCAAGGCATCATGAAAAATTTAACGGCTGTTGTACATGATCATTCCATCATTGATCAAGAGATGGTGGACGGATATTTAAAGCCTTTTTCTGATGATCAAATTTTCCGAGGGATTTTCCGCTTGATTCGGCACCGGGAAGGGGATTTGACCTCGGATGTCCTAAAGAAAATGGAGACACCCGTGCTGCTCATTTGGGGTGAGGAAGATCGAATCGTCCCCATCCAAATAGGAGAGAGGCTACACAAGGATCTGCCAAACTCGACCTTGCACGCATTAAAAAAAACCGGGCACCTCGTTCCTGAGGAAAATCCGGTCTTTGTGTCTGATCAAATCGGACATTTCAGCCTGTCTTAGCGTGTGCAGGAGCTGCTGTCTCGTATGACGAAAAGCTGATTCGCTATATGTTGACAGCTCTCAAAAGGCAGGAGCTGCTCAAATGAGTGATGATAAATGGCTTGAATGTCTTTTGCTAAAGATAAAGAGTCTTCTGCGTCGTATAATGCACTGATGACGTCAGCAGGCTCCGTTTCATAAAAGTCCTCCCCATATTGAAAAGGGTCCCATGCCTTAATGAGTTGAATCATCTCTTCTACAGCTTGACTATCTTTCATCGGTATCACCGCTTATAATAAATTTTGTGATGTTTATTTTAGCACAACCAACAATGGTTGAAAAACGGCTAGAGGTGGGTTTCATGAATTTCGACGAACAGATCATACGTAAAGGTTCAAAATCAGTGAAATGGGATCAAGCAGAGTCTTTATTCCTAACAACAGATGCGCTGCCAATGTGGGTAGCCGATATGGATTTTAAAGCGCCGCAGGTCGTCCTTGATGCATTAAAAAAGCGATTGGATCACGGTGTATTTGGCTATGCTTTTCAAGATCAGGATACGCAGCAGGCAGTAGCTGAATGGCTCAAAAGAAGGCATGGATGGTCGATCCAGACAGAAGCTGTCACCTTCACACCTGGGATTGTCACGGCACTTAGTTTTGCAGTCCAAGCCTATACAGAACCAAGTGACGAAGTCGTCATACAATCCCCTGTGTATACTCCTTTTTATCAAATGATTGAACGAAATGGACGAACAGTCTCAACCAATCCTTTAAAAATAGAAAACAACCGCTATGTCATGGATTTTGATGATTTAGAGAAAAAATTAAGCAGACCAGAAGCGAAGCTCATGTTCCTCTGTCATCCGCATAATCCGTCCGGAAGAGCGTGGTCAAAAGAGGAATTAAAGCAAGTTGGAGACCTCTGTATCAAGCACGGTGTCACAGTCGTTTCAGATGAGATTCATTCTGATTTGATGCTATACGGAAAGCAGCATGTACCATTTGCTAGTCTTTCTGACGACATAGCACATATCACAGTGACGTGCATTGCACCAAGTAAAACATTTAATTTAGCTGGCCTCCAAGCATCTGCCATTATCATTTCCGATGAAGAAAAAAGAACCCTTTTCAACAATGAAATGCAAAGAAACGGACTGGCCAAACTGAATGCTTTTGCGATCCCTGCGATGGAAGCAGCCTACCGCCATGGCGACGAGTGGCTTGATGCACTTGTTCTTTATCTCGAAAGCAATATGAAAATGGCAATGGACTATATTGACGAACATCTTCCAAACATGCGTTATATGAAACCAGATGCTTCTTATTTATTGTGGCTAGACATTCGGGATTATCAATTCAGTCAAGCGGAATTGAAACGCAATTTGCTAAAAAAGGGCAAAGTGATCCTAGAGCTTGGTCACGTGTACGGACTCGAAGGAGACGGCTTTATTCGGATGAATCTCGGCTGTCCTACTTCAACAGTCAAAGAAGGATTGAAACGCCTTCATCAAGCGTTTACGCAATCATCTGATTAAGACCTATATGATCGAAAGAACATCCTCACGGGTGTTCTTTTTAAAGAAAAAAACCCTCCTTTTATCATATCTACTTTGTACATGAAATGATATAATGAGAGGAATTACTATTATTTACGAGGAGAGCATTTAAATGGAAATGTTCAAGGATTTTCTGCTCCATGTATCTTTTATTCTATTTCCAATCTTTTTATATCACGCGCTATGGCTAAGCCGGACCCCTGCTCATTTCCCAAAAACGAATAAACTGCTCATCACAGTATTCGCATCCATCTCTTCAGCACTATGTATTATGTATCCAGTTGGTTCGATTTTAGACTTGCAGACTGGCCTTCAATCCATCCCTCTTGTACTTGCCATTTTATACGGAGGCTACACAGCTGGGATCGTCGCCATCTTGATAAGTTCCATGGTCAAATTCGTGATGTATGGCTCTTTTTTATGGGTTGGACTCATTGTCGTACCGATTTACTTTTTCATCCCATTTCTGTTCTACCGGAAATGGCGTCAATATTCGAAGCTGAAAAAGCTGATGTATGGAGTGCTTATCGGTTTATCCAAAGGATTCTTTATTTACATTGGACTATTTGCGGTCAGCTTAATGGAATACAGCCCGGCCTTTATTATGCAGCAGAAGTTACTTGAGTTATTTTTCTCAACTCTTTACTACATATTCTTTCTCGTGCTAAGTATCTATTCCATTGAATTCGTGAAAGAAAATGCGCAAATGAGAACACAGCTCGTCCAATCAGAAAAGCTGACCATTGTAAGTGAACTCGCTGCAAGCGTTGCCCATGAAGTACGCAATCCGCTGACAGTGGTGAGAGGCTTTATCCAATTGCTCTTTTCTAGTGACAATACAAAAGAGACATCAACCAATAAAGATTATAAAAATCTCGTTCTGTCCGAGTTAGACAGGGCGCAGGATATTATTACGAGTTATCTTGACATTGCGAAACAAAATTATTATCAAATTGAATCTCTCAACCTATCTAAATTACTCGAGGAATGTGCATCACTGATGACATCCTATGCGAATTTCAAATCGGTCACGATTCATCAATCCATTGAACCTGACTTATACATTCAAGGTGATGAAACGAAGATCAAGCAAGTCATGATTAATTTAATCAAAAATGCGATTGAAGCAGCCCCAGAACACGAAGGGAAAATTGAGCTTTATGCTTCAAAAGAAAATCATAAAATATGCCTTTTTTTCGTGGATAACGGTGTAGGAATGACAGAAAGCCAAATGAAAAAGCTTGGCGAACCCTATTACACATTGAAAAATAAAGGGACTGGACTTGGGCTGACCGTGACATTTTCTATCATTGAAAATCACCATGGAACCATTCGTTTCAAAAGCTCGCTGCAGTCTGGTACAACCGTTACCGTGAAGTTTCCTGAAGATACAAGAAGAAAATGATCAATCCATTTTTTTTGTCTTTTTTTCATCTATCCGCTCCTGCTTCTTAGACGCACGAACGATCAGACGAAAGCAAATAAATGCAGCCATAAAGAAAATCACAGTGGTGATTGCCGCTGGGATGTACTCCCTTTTATCTTCAGGAAAATACAGTAGAAAGAGTGCGATGAACGACAACATTCGCCATTCCCCCCTTTTGCTCGTTTACTTCACTATATTGGCTAAAAGAAATGAAATACCTTCCTACGAGAAGGAAATGGAGGAATTTCACATGACAGACATTCAAATTGGACACGTTGTGAAAGGATTTTATAAAACAGGTGTTTACATTGGGGAAGTGACAGCAGTGAAACCATCGGCCTATCTCGTTCAAGTAAAAGCCGTTCTGACACATCCCACTCAAGGCGACCTGCATCACCCAAAAGAAGCAGACGTGCCTTTTTTCCAAGAAAGACGGGCTTTGGCCTATCGTGAACAGACGAATATCCCTCATCATATGGTGAAGCCTTATGATGGCGTTATACCAGATTATCAAGTATCACTAAAAGAAGCTGTAGAAAAATTAAAACAAGCGCTCCATGCGGATGAATCCAAATGGGCGGAAAAATCAAGAGCATGCCTATCTTCTCTCGAAAAAGATTATTTTCCAGAAGACGCCCGCTAATCAGCCGAATCAAAAAAATGTGAGAAATCGATCAGCTCACCAATTTTGGTTGTTTGCGGATTTTCCACATAGGCTCTGTCTTTTTCAAAAAGGGTTAACAGCTGATAAGTCGTCATGGCATCATCTAGTGCTTTATGATGCTTACCAGCTCCTTCACTGCCGTATTCCTTTGCCGCCTTGCGAAGCCCTGTCAGTGTGCGATCACCAAAAAAGGTTTTATATTCAAAGGCAAGGTCCCTCAGCTTCCCCTTAAAAGGAAAGGCAATGTGATTGAGCATACAGTTTTGCTTCAGCACTTTCATGTCCATATTGCCCCATGTAATAATTTCACAATCCTCTCCCCCATCTAGCGACACAAGCTTCTCGATAAATGCCTCAAAGGAAATTCCGCTCTCTACATCCTGCTGCGTAATACCGAGGAACGATTTACAGCGCTTCGTCAGCTTCGGGAACTTTTTCGGTTTGACGTAGCTAGAGAACGTGTCTATGATCGTTTCACTTGCCGCTTTCACTACCCCAGCTTCAATAATTTCAGGAAAAAAATTTTGCGGATGATACTTTCCATCAGGCATCGTAAATTCAAAATCGACCACAAGCACCGTCTTCTGTTCCACCAGTCTCACCTCACTTTTTCATCAGTTTTTCATTCTGATACCATTATATTAAGACGGACCTTGAAATCACTTCATTTTCTTGAAAATAATGCAGATTCACTATGCCCAACCTATTCATCAGATGAAAGATCGTTTAGTTTCCTTTATAATTATTAAGGAACACGAAATAAATAAAGAAGGTGGTCTCTATCACAAACAGGAAGAAAAACTTGTACATCATGTGGTTTGTGAACTTTTTTGTATCTGCCAGCATTACAATGATCGTCCCTTTTTTATCACTTTACATAGAATCTCTTGATAGCAGTTATTCAAATGAATTTGTCCAAAGATGGAGCGGCTATGTCTTTGGCGTCACGTTTTTAACGGCCTTTCTGATTTCTCCGATTTGGGGACGGATTGGAGATCGGCATGGCTATAAAAAGATTTTGCTCATTAACGGGATTGGGATCGCAACAAGTATTCTATTAATGGGGCTTGTGCAAACCGTTTATCAGCTATTCGCCCTGCGGCTCTTCATGGGGCTTGTCACAGGTTTTATCTCGACTTCAATGGCACTCATCTCTGCACAGACGGAAAAGGCAACTGCAGGTAAAACCCTTGGAACGATGCAGATGAGTAATGTCGCCGGAGGATTGTTTGGTCCATTAATGGGCGGATTCATGGCAGACAGCGTCGGATTTATTTATACGTTTTTCCTCACAGCGGCTGTCATTTATGTGTCAGCAATTGTGATTATTTTCGGAGTGAAAGAACATCCCATCCGTTCAAAAGAAGCGAGGCGCGTTTCTTACTCACGGAAGGATGTGCTCGTTCATATTTTCAAACAGCCTTTGCTTGTCGTCACGATGCTTTTAACGTTCATTACACAAGTAGGGAACTTTAGCATTCAGCCACTTTTGGCTTTATACATTCATGATTTACACGGTCCTGTTAATCTCGCATTTTATGCAGGTCTTGCGTTCTCTGCAACTGGACTTGGCAACCTGCTCTTTACACGAAAATGGGGAGATCTGGGAGATCGAATTGGTCACGACAAGGTGCTGCTTGCCCTTCTCATCCTCTCCTCTATTTTATTCATCCCGCAAGCAATGGCGGATTCCTATGCGATGTTAGTACTTTTCCGTTTTCTATACGGGATGGCACTTGGCGGGATTATTCCATGTACGACGGCGTATATTCGGATCAAAGCACCTGCCTCTATGCAAGGGGAAGTGCTTGGATACAATGTCAGCTTCCGTTTTCTTGGGAATGTTGTCGGTCCGGTGATTGGCGGCATTGTGGCGAGTCATTACGGGATTCCAGCTGTCTTTTATGTCACCGCCGGCATTTTTCTATTTGGCGCATTATTTTTATGGGCAGTCCGCTCACAGTCGAAGGCAAAAGAAGGGAGTGTCTGATCCAGCATCAGATACTCTTTTTTCTTGTGTAGAAGCCTTATTCACTAGACTTCAAGCCCATTCTTTTCTAAAAATAACCTTCTCGTATTCGCAAAAGAATGGTACGATATGGCTAGAAAATTGAAGAAAGTGAGTGACCTCATGTTTCGTGCAATGATTGGTTGGTTATTACTTGCTGCCCTCATTCCATTATTTGTTCTGACTTTTTATCTATCAAAGGAAGAAGCTGCAAGTGTGAAGCCTGTGAACGAAGTGCTTGATCAAAAAATCAAGCTGGAAAAGATAGATTTTTCCCAAAACAGTTATATGTATGACCGGGATGGCTCTCTCATCTCAGAGATCGTTTCAAACGATGAAAACCGAGTGTTCGTCACGTATGATAAAATTCCTGATCATGTGAAGGAGCTGTTCCTCCGCTCAGAGGACCGTAACTTTTATGACCATAAAGGCATTGACTTTATGGGAGTTGTTCGTGCCCTTGCCTCAAATGTGAAAAACCATGGCATCAGCCAAGGCGCAAGTACGATCACACAGCAATTATCTCGTAATTTATATTTAAGCCATGAACGTTCGTTCACCCGAAAGTTTACAGAGCTGCTCTATTCCTATGAATTAGAGCGGAAATTCTCGAAAGATGAAATACTCGAAAGCTATTTAAATACGATTTATTTCAGTAATGGTGTTTACGGTGTCGGTTCTGCGGCTAATTACTATTTTGATAAGCCACTTAGTTCTTTAACGCTTGCACAGATGGCATTTATCTCTGCGATTCCAAACAACCCAACACTGTATGACCCATTGAAGCAATTCAAACACACAAAGAAACGCCAAGAACGACTACTTGGCATTTTAAAGAAAGACGGCGTCATCACCAAAAAGCAATACAAAAAAGCCGTCAAACAAAAAATCAGCCTGTCCTTGAGTGAAAAGAAAAACCTTTACCCTGACTATGTGACATACGCCAATGAGGAATTTACCGATCTTGTGTCAGATCAGGAAGGCTTTACAAAACGCTTGAAGAAGGCGAAAACAGATGGAGCAAAAAAAGCCATTCAAAAAGAATTATCTGAAAAGGTCAGTGCCCTGCTTCAGGATGGGGTCAAAATTTATACGGCACTTGATCCTTCCTTACAGCAACGAGCCGTCTATCAGCTCAATGCGCAGCTACCTTACCAAGGTGTAGAAGGCGGATCAGCGGTCATTAATCATGAAACGCATCAAATTGTCGCACTTGCTGGCGGGAAGAACTATAAAAAGTTTGATTTCAACTACGCCTATCAAGCGCAAAGACAGCCTGGTTCTGCGATTAAGCCGCTTTTAGACTATGGTCCTTACATCGACCAAACCGGTGCAACAGCTTCAAGCAAAATTAGTGCCGGCAAGTTTTGTAGCAGCGGATACTGTCCGCAGAACTATAATCATAAAACGTATGGAACCGTCACACTTGAAACAGCCTTTAAAAACTCTTACAATACCCCTGCGATCCGAATGCTAGATACAGTCGGTGTCAAAAAGGGCTTTAGCTATTTAGAGAAATTCTCATTCGAGCATATCGTAGCGGATGATTACCGCCTTCCTTCTGCACTTGGCGGATTTACGAAGGGCTTCTCGCCGCTAGAAATAACAGATGCGTATACCGTCTTTGGCAACCAAGGTGCTTACACGCAAAATCATTCGATCACGAAGGTGACAGACTTAAACGGCAAGACACTTTACAAGTGGAAAGAGTCACCGAAGCAAGTGTATTCTCAGCGGACAAATGACACCATGCGTAAACTGCTTGCCTCCGTTGTAAAAAGCGGAACAGGGAAAAAAGCGAATTTCAGTTCCCCTTACATTGGTGGTAAAACAGGAACATCCAATGACTACAAAGACATTTGGTTTGTTGGACTGACAGATCAATATACAATGGGTGTATGGGTTGGAAGAGATAGAGGAACGGTTGAATCTATTTACAGCTCAAGTCCGCACTTACGTATTTGGAAAAATACGATGCAATACGCCAGATAAACAGGAGGTTTGATTGCAATGCATTCAACACATCCATCCCATTTAATTTTATTTGATGGTGTCTGCAACGTGTGCAGCGGCGCTGTTCAGTTTGTGATTAAGCGTGATCCAAATGAGCGAATGATGTTTGCTTCATTACAATCAGAGACAGGGCAGCGCATTTTAAAAGAAAACGGTTTGCCTTTAGATGAGTTTAATTCATTCATTTATATTGAAAAAGGCACCCTTTATACGAAGTCGACAGGCATCTTAAAAGCCACGCGGCATTTAAAAGGAATCTACAGATGGAGTTATTTATTCCTTGCCATTCCGCGACCTATCCGTGATTGGTTTTATGAGCGGATAGCGAAAAATCGCTACAAATGGTTCGGTCAAAAAACATCTTGTATGATGCCTACACCTGATATTCAAAAACGGTTTCTATCATAAAAAAAAGCATCCTCCACTATCGGAGGATGCTTTCTTTGTCTGTTTATGAAGGCAGACTTGCCATAACACTGTTATAAAGCTTAATAAATAAGTACAAAATGCCGATTAAAAACGTGGCCCAAAACAGCAAAATAAACATCATAAATCCAATTAAATTCAGCATAGAAAGCGATTGATAAATGCGGACCACAACCCAGATAAAATAGACAAGACCTGCTAAAACAAATAGTCCGACAAGCAAGATCAGCTGCTGCGTCAGCAGAAATGCAAGCAAGCTGGCAAATAAATAAACAACGGATGCAATCCGAATTTTCTTTAAGTTCTCTCCTTCAGGATCTTTCGCGAAAAAGAGTAGCGCCAGCTCTAACACCGTATCTGCAATCAGTTTCAAGGCAGATAAAATCATAAAATAAACAAGTGCAAAAGCAGCAAAAAGAGCAAGCCGGATGCCCTGTTCCGAGAAGAATTCCAGCATTCCTTTTAAAATACCTGCTTGAGTCAAGAAATCAGTCATTATCCCTACTGTGAAAATCGAAAAAGCAGAGCTGAATAGTAAAATCGAAATCAGCGGAAAATATCCAGTCAAATATGTATTTTTCATAAATAGATCCTTTCTCATAAGCTCACATTTATTATGGCTCACTTAAAACGGATTGACAAGATGCTTTCAAAGTAAACTGGTAGCAAAATCAAATTTGTGATTTTGCACGTACATTCCTTCACAAACTTACATTTTCCCGTTAAAGTATTACTATTACGAAAAAATCGTGCGTTAGGGGTATACTCGTGAAAAAAACATTAAGATTGCAAACACGACTGACGATTTTTGTTTGTATCGTTGTCCTGATCTCCCTTTGTATCACTTTCTTTACGATCTGGTCAGAAACAGCTAAAAACATTCATCAGCAGGAACGTGACATCGCCCTCTCCACTGCCAAAATGGTCGCAGAGGCTCCGATCACAGCGAAATCATTAGAAGAAAATCGATCGTATTCAGCACTCCGTCAATATACAACAAGTGTTCAGCGAATCACCAAAACCGAATTCGTTGTCGTGATGGATATGAACGGCATTCGCAAAACCCATCCAAATCCGCAGAAGATCGGGAAGCGGTTTGCTGGCGGTGATGAAAAACTAGCATTACAGGGTAAAGAGCATATTAGTACGGCTTCTGGAACACTTGGCAGATCCATGCGTGCTTTTGTTCCGGTTTATGATCAAAATGGGAAGCAGCTCGGGGCTGTGGCAGTAGGGATTACATTAAAGGAAATTGACTTGATTATTCATCAAAGCTTACTTCCACTCTACTTCGTCATATCGCTCAGTCTTCTTTCTGGTATCATTGGAGCACTCATTGTGGCAAGAAAAGTGAAGAAAATTATGTTTGGACTAGAGCCAGATGAGATTGCTACATTATTAAAAGAACGAAGCGCCATGCTAGAATCAACAAAAGAAGGGATTCTTGCCGTCGATCAGCACGGTAAAATCAAGCTCGCCAATGCTGAAGCGAAACGGCTCTTTCATATTATGGGCATTATGGTTGATCCTAGAGAACAAGATGTTCAGGTGCTCCTCCCTTCAAGCGGTCTAAAGCAAGTCATTGAAACACGCAAGCCGCTGCTTGACCGCGACGTGAGAATGAACGGACTGGAGCTCGTATTTAACGAAGTCCCGATTACGGTAAAGGGCGAGATCGTTGGAGCAATCGCCACCTTCCGTGACAAAACAGAAGTCAAACACTTGGCTGAGCAGCTGAGCGGAGTCAAAATGTATGCAAATGCCCTCCGTGCCCAGTCACATGAATTTATGAACAAGCTTCATGTCATTTTAGGATTGGTTCAGCTCAAAAACTACGATGACCTTGGCACTTATATCAAAGATATTGCGATCTATCAGCAGACGGAAACAAATGAAATCATCAACCATGTGAAAAACTCTGTTTTAGCAGGATTTTTACTAGGAAAACAAAGCTATATCAGGGAACAAGGCGCGACCTTAGAAGTCATATGCAGCACACAAGTCCCAAATTCAGAGGACCCGGCAGTGACGCATGATCTCATTACCGTCATTGGCAACCTGTTAAATAACGCACTCGATGCTGTTTCTCATACTGAGACGAAAAACATCTCGATCTCATTCCGATACGTTCAGGAGCAGCTTCATATTGAAATTACAGACACAGGTGTTGGTCTCACAAAAAAAGAACAAGACATCATGTTTGATCAAGGCTTTTCAACTAAAGGAGAAGACAGAGGATTCGGTCTCTACTTCGTTGATCAAAGCATCAAAAAATTGAACGGTCATCTGATTGTCACGAGTGAAAAAGGAGAAGGAACGACCTTTAGTCTCCGTATTCCGTATAAACAAAAGGAGGATTCACATGATTAATGTGTTAATAGTAGAAGACGACCCAATGGTTGGGGAGCTGAACAAACGCTACCTGACCCAAATCGACGGCTTTGAATTAAAAGGGATTGCCACCTCTTTTCAGCAGGCACTGGACATCTTAAAAACAGAAGCCATTCACCTTGTACTGCTCGATATTTATATGCCTGGACAAAATGGCCTGGCATTATTATCAGAAATTCGCAAACAAAATCATTCGGTTGATGTCATTGTCATTTCAGCTGCCAATGAAGTCGACGTGATCCAGCAAACGATGCGAAACGGGGCTGTTGATTATTTGATCAAACCGTTTGAATTTGAACGTTTCCAATCAGCGCTCTCAGAATATAAACGAAAACACGCCTTGTACCAAACGATGAACAGCATCTCGCAAAATGATTTAGATGCGAAGCTCTTTCATAAAAAAGCAGAGACGGAAAAAGTCCTTCTGCCAAAAGGCCTGACCAAAAGCACACTCAAACTCATCTGGACAAGTATTCAATCATTCGGTCATCAGGCTTTCACGACCGAAGACCTAGCGAATCATACAGAAATCTCTCAAGTCTCTATTAGAAAATACTTGAAATTCCTTGAGGACATCGAAGTAGTTGATGTTGAAATGGCATACGGGACAATTGGACGCCCTGTTTTCCAATATAAACTCAGTACAACAAATATGAATTTAATTCAGCAATATCTATAATTTGACACATCTGACCTTATACAGAGGCCAGATGTTTTTTTTTGGAACACGATGTGACAAACCCCTTGATATCAGTGGTTCCACTGTAGTAGATCACATCACAAAAGCGGCATTATATCATATTTCAGCACATAAAAAGACATCGAATTTAGCCTTTTAACATTTTTTTTAAAATAAAACAAATTTCTATTTATTTATTCGATTGGAAATGATAAATTATGATTGATTAGTTCAACGAGATATAAGTCTGATGTCTTACATCTTCTCTCCTGTCCTCCATAAGTTTCAGGAGAAAGCAGGATAAAATACCCTATTCAGAAGGTTGAGAAGAGATAGGTCGGTCTTTTTTCGCGAGACTTTTCTGAAACTTTTAAATTTTATAGGGGGTTATGTTTTGAAGAAGCGCAAAATTGGACTAGCATTGTCCTTAGTCGTAGCAGCAGGAACCATCCTTGGAGCATGCGGCAACTCTGGCTCAAACAGCGGTGAAAGCAAAAAAGATAAAGATCAATTCACTGTTGCAATGGTAACTGATGTCGGTGGTGTCGATGACAAATCGTTTAACCAATCAGCTTGGGAAGGTTTACAAGCATTTGGAAAAGACAACAATCTAAAAAAAGGTAAAAACGGCTTTGATTACTTACAATCTAAATCAGACGCTGACTATACAACAAACTTAAACACACTTGCTCGTGAGAAATTCGACCTGATTTACGGAATTGGTTTCTTAATGCAAGATTCTATTAGTGAAATTGCAGATCAGCGTAAGAAAAACCACTTTGCCATCGTTGATGCTGTCGTGAAAAAAGACAACGTAGCCAGCATTGTGTTCAACGAAAATGAAGGATCATTCCTTGTGGGTGTTGCGGCTGCTCTTTCTACAAAATCAAACAAAATTGGTTTTGTCGGCGGCGTTGATTCTGAATTAGTCAGAAAATTCGAAGTTGGTTTCCGTGCAGGCGTTGAAGCAGCTAACCCGAAAGCAAAAGTTGAAGTGAAATATGCTGGTGCATTCGATAAGGCAGACATCGGGAAAGCAACAGCTGAAAGCATGTACAAATCCGGCGTCGACATCATTTATCATGCTGCTGGCGGCACTGGAACTGGTGTTTTCACAGAAGCGAAAAACCTGAAAAAAGCGGATCCTAACCGCAAAGTTTGGGTCATCGGTGTAGATAAAGACCAGTATGACGAAGGAAAAGTACCTGGAACAAAACAAAGTGTCACCCTTACTTCTATGGTTAAGAAAGTAGACAAAGCGGTACAAGACTTAACAACGAAAGCAAAAGAAGGTAAGTTCCCTGGCGGCGAAGTGATCACATATGGTCTGAAAGAAGGCGCTCTTGACATTTCTCCATCTCAGGACAACCTTAATAAAGATGTATTGAAGAAAGTAGAAGAATGGAAACAAAAAATCATCAAGGGCGAAATTAAAATCCCTGCAACACGTGATGAACTAAAAGATTTTAAAGCTTAATTTGAACATCGGGATAAGCGCGCCTTATCCCCTTGTTTCTCCTTTACCTCCTCTTTATTCGTAAAAGGTGGTAAAAGAAAAGCTGCAGCCTCGTTTTGCAGCTTTTCTTTTGCTAGTTTTTATCTTCATCAGCACCCTAAAAAAGGAGCGGTTAAACCTGTGGATTATGTCATTGAAATGTTGAATATACGCAAAGAATTCCCTGGCATTGTAGCAAACGATAACATTACGCTGCAGCTAAAAAAGGGCGAAATTCATGCGCTGCTTGGTGAAAACGGCGCTGGAAAATCAACGCTCATGAACGTGCTTTTCGGACTGTACCAGCCTGAAAAAGGTGAAATCAAGGTTCACGGAAAACCTGTGACCATCTCTAGCCCGAATGATGCAAGTGATTTAGGCATCGGTATGGTGCATCAGCACTTTATGCTTGTCGATACCTTCACCGTCGCTGAAAACATCATTTTAGGAAAAGAGCCCAAGAAATTTGGAAAGATCGACAAAGAACAAGCCATACAACAAGTACAAGAGCTTTCTGACCGCTATGGTTTAAAAATAGACCCTGCCGCAAAAGTATCTGACATCTCTGTCGGCATGCAGCAGCGTGCAGAAATTTTAAAAACTCTTTACCGCGGCGCTGATATTTTGATCTTCGACGAACCAACAGCCGTCTTAACACCTCAAGAAATTAAAGAACTCATACAAATTATGAAAAACTTAATCAATGAAGGCAAATCCATTATTTTAATTACCCATAAGCTGAAAGAAATTATGGATGCATGTCACCGCGTCACCATTATCCGAAAAGGCCAAGGCATTCGTACACTTGATGTGGAAAGCACAAACAAAGATGAGCTTGCAAGCCTCATGGTCGGTCGTGAAGTTTCATTTAAGACAGACAAAAAAGACGCCTCTCCTGCTGAGGAAGTACTTCAAATTCAGGATCTTACGGTAAAAGACGCACGAGGAATTGAAGCGGTCAAACATCTCAACCTCTCAGTAAAGGCTGGAGAAATTGTTGGTATTGCTGGAGTCGATGGCAATGGTCAATCTGAATTGATTGAAGCCATTACCGGTCTAAAAAAATCAGAATCTGGCACGATCATGCTAAACGGAAAAGCCATTCAAAATCTTCCGCCTCGTAAGGTGACCGAATCTGGAATTGGACACATTCCTCAAGACCGTCATAAACACGGACTAGTGCTTGATTTTTCAATAGGAGAGAATATTTCGTTACAAACGTATTACCAGCGTCCATACTCAAAATTTGGCTTGATGAATATGAAAAATATATACCAAAAGGCAAAGCAAATCATTGCCGAGTATGACGTAAGAACACCGAGTGAATATACAGAGGCACGCGCCCTGTCAGGCGGGAATCAGCAAAAAGCCATTATTGGCCGTGAAGTTGACCGCAATCCCGATTTATTAATTGCCGCTCAGCCGACACGTGGACTTGATGTTGGTGCGATTGAATTTGTTCATAAGCGCCTCATTGAGCAAAGGGACACAGGCAAAGCCGTCCTCCTCATCTCATTTGAGCTTGATGAAATTATGAATGTCAGTGATAAGATTGCTGTTATATTCGAAGGCAGCATTATTGCCATCGTTGATCCAAAAGAAACAACAGAGCAAGAGCTTGGTCTATTAATGGCTGGAAGTACGCAACAGGAAGTGGGGAAAGAAGCAAATGTCTAATCGCTTAACAAATCTGCTTATTCCGCTTATAGCCATTGTACTTGGTCTTTTTGTTGGGGCCATTATTATGCTGGCAAGCGGTTATAGTGTCATCGAAGGCTATGGCGCCCTTTGGAATGGCGTCTTCGGTGAAACCTATTATATGGGAGAAACCATCAGACAAGTGACACCTTACATTTTATCAGGGCTTGCTGTTGCTTTTGCATTTCGGACAGGTCTCTTTAATATCGGTGTAGAAGGTCAAATGCTCATTGGCTGGGTAGCTGCTGTATGGATCGGTACAACTGTCCATGCACCTATGTACATCCATCTGCCACTTGCACTCATCACCGCAGCTGCTGCTGGTGCATTATGGGGCTTTATTCCTGGGTTTTTAAAGGCTCGTTTTTATGTTCATGAAGTGATTGTCACGATCATGATGAACTACATTGCCCTTCATGTGACGAACTATTTGATTTCAAATGTCTTAACAAATAATAAAGATAAAACAGAAAAAATCGATGCCACTGCCTCGCTTCGCTCTGGTTTCTTTGAACAAATCACCGATTTCTCCCGGATGCATAATGGTATTTTTGTTGCCATTATAGCTGCGGTCGTGATGTGGGTCATTATTCAAAAAACCTCTAAAGGCTTTGAATTGCGGGCTGTTGGAATGAACCAGCAGGCATCCCATTATGCCGGTATGAATGTTCGCCGCAATATCATTTATGCGATGCTCATTTCAGGTGCTTTTGCAGGTCTTGCAGGCGCAATGGAAGGTCTTGGTACATTTGAATATGCATCAATTAAAGGCTCGTTTACCGGTGTAGGTTTTGACGGAATCGCCGTCGCTTTATTAGGTGGAAATACTGCTGTTGGTGTTGTTCTTGCTGCACTGCTGCTTGGTGGATTGAAGGTCGGCGCTTTAAATATGCCACTTGAATCTGGCGTACCAACTGAGGTCGTTGATATTGTCATTGCGATCATTATTCTTTTCGTCGCCTCAAGCTATATTATCCGTCTTGTGATGAACCAAATGAAGAAAAAGGGGGGAAAATAAGTGGGATTTCTGCAAATTCTTGAAATCATCGTCCCAGCAACACTTGTCTATGCTGCACCACTTATTTTAACCGCTCTTGGAGGCGTCTTTTCAGAAAGATCAGGTGTTGTGAATATCGGTCTTGAAGGTTTGATGGTCGTCGGAGCATTTTCCAGTATTATCTTTAACTTGTTTTTTGCTGATACATTCGGGGCCTTGACCCCGTGGCTTGGGCTCCTCGTCGGAATGGCGATTGGCGGATTGTTCTCTCTCATTCATGCAGTTGCGACCATTACATTCCGTGCAGATCAAACGGTCAGTGGTGTTGCGATTAACATGCTGGCACTTGGCGCTACGCTGTTTGTCGTGAAACTCATTTACGGGAAAGCTCAAACAGATAAAATTACAGAGCCTTTCTATAAAGGGGATATTCCCCTTTTAAGTGACATTCCGATAATTGGCGATATCTTCTTTAAAGATGTTTATTATACGTCCATACTCGCATTAGCGCTTGCGGTTGTTGCTTGGTTTGTTTTATTTAAAATGCCGTTTGGTCTTCGTCTTCGTGCAGTCGGAGAACATCCAATGGCTGCTGATACAATGGGAATCAAAGTGTACCGGATGCGCTATATCGGTGTCTTTATTAGTGGACTGTTTGGTGGTCTTGGCGGAGCTGTTTATGCGTCAACCATCGCACTTGATTTCTCACATGCGACCATAACTGGACAAGGATTCATCGCACTAGCTGCACTTGTCTTCGGTAAATGGCACCCATTCGGCGCAATGGGCGCTGCTTTATTCTTTGGATTTGCTCAAAGTTTAAGCATTATAGGCTCTCTCCTGCCGCTCTTCCAAGATATACCGAACGTGTATATGCTCATTGCACCATATGTGCTGACCATCCTAGCACTCACTGGCTTCATCGGCCGAGCAGATGCACCGAAAGCACTTGGGACACCTTATTTAAAAGGAAAACGATAATAACGATGTATGATCAATCCCCTGAAGGATAAACTACCTTCAGGGGATTTTTGTATGATAAAAACATAAAAACTCCTGTTTATTTTACTTTTATTACACTTAATTTAGTTTAATAAATAGATGAGTGTCACAGAATCTTCTACAATTGAGACAAATAGCATTTGGGGGTGTTTATGTGGCTAATACACAACAATTGAAATCGATTACAGACGATTCTGACAATAATAAAAGCGTTTTCCGTAAGATCATGTCTTGGAAAATTGGTGTTATTGACTTACCTGTGTATTTAGTACTTGCAGCGATTATTTTAACTGCCGCTTATTTTAATAAAATTCCAGCAAATATGCTTGGTGGTTTCGCTGTTATTATGATTTTGGGGATTTTCCTTGGAGATATAGGACAACGTATTCCGATATTAAAAGATATTGGTGGACCGGCGATTCTTTCTTTATTCGTACCATCGTTCCTGGTCTTTTTTCATGTTCTGAATCCGAACTCGTTGGAAGCGGTTACGTCTCTTATGAAGACGTCGAACTTCCTTTACTTCTATATTTCTGCTCTTGTAGTAGGTAGTATTCTTGGGATGCAGCGAACTGTTTTAGTACAAGGCCTTATTCGTATGTTTGTTCCTCTTGTTGCAGGTACAATTGCAGCTGTGACTGCCGGAATTCTTGTTGGTCTTTTAGTTGGTTACACACCGCATCATTCGTTCTTCTTTATTATTGTTCCGATTATTGCTGGTGGTGTTGGAGAAGGGATTTTGCCATTATCTATTGCTTATTCACAAATTCTTGGTGTATCAGCAGAGTCATTAATCTCTCAATTAATTCCTGCTGCCGTCATTGGGAACGTCATTGCCATTATCTGTGCTGGCGCAATGAAGAAGCTTGGTGAAAAACGTCCTGAACTAAACGGGAATGGTCGTCTTGTAAAATCTAAAGAGGCAAATGAAATTTTTGAACAGCCTGATATGGATCCAAAAGTTGATTTTGGGTTAATGGGTGCTGGTGTACTCGTGGCTTGTACAACGTTCATTTTTGGTGGTTTATTAGAAAGCTTTGTTCATATTCCAGGTCCAATCTTAATGATTGTTCTTGCCGCTTTAATCAAATACTTAAACGTGATGCCTCAGCATCTGCAAGATGGCTCACAGCAGTTCTACAAGTTTGTATCAAGAAGCTTTACATGGCCGCTTATGGTCGGTCTAGGGATTCTATACATTCCACTTGATGATGTAGCAACAGTGATTTCTATTCCATTCGTTTGTGTATGTATCGCTGTCGTTCTTGGAATGGTGGGTTCTGGTTACTTCGTTGGGAAATTGATGAACATGTACCCAGTAGAATCTGCGATTGTGACAGGCTGTCACAGCGGACTTGGCGGTACTGGTGACGTTGCGATCCTTTCAGCTTCTGGAAGAATGGGTCTCATGCCTTTCGCACAAGTATCTACACGTCTTGGCGGAGCAGCAACTGTGATCTGCGCAACAATCTTACTTAGAATGTTTACTTAAAACATTGAAACATCAAAAGCATGTGCCCTCTCATAGGCACATGCTTTTTTATATTTCTTTTATCCTATATGATTTTATTCATCAGCTAATACAATTCGTAAATATTCCCTAGGCTGAAAAGGATACAGCTTAGTTTCCTGATAGCTCATGCGGAAAAGGTGCTCAGAAAATAGCGGCCATTCACTGCCGTCCTGCCACCTTTTTTGATCATTTCGGTCAATCAAGAATGCTCCTCCTAAAATCGTGCAGAATATGCTTAAGCTGATGGCGATCTTTCGTTTCATTTAATCAGCTCCTTTAAGAAAAGCATGTACGAAAAACAAAACAATATACAATGAGTTTCATTTTTGATAAAATTATTTTTGTGGTCAAAAGAACCCAAAACAAATACAGTTTGCTCGAAATCGTTTCAAACCAATGCACTATGGCTGTATTTAAGATATAATTTTAATTACCAGTTCTTTAGAACGTGAATTTATATTGATCAAAGGAGGTTCATTTTCTTGCAGCTTATTCACTTCGCCATCCTATCACCTTTTTTACTCGCCTTTGTTGTACCTTTCCTTTTTAAATATGTAAGGCGTATACATACAGGGTGGTTTGTTCTCATCTTGCCGATTCTTTTATTCACCTATTTCATCCAAATGTTACACATTACCTCGAATGGACGAACGCTTTTCTCACAAGCTGAATGGATTCCATCTTTAGGGATGAATTTTACTGTATATGTTGATGGCCTTAGCTTGTTATTTGCATTATTAATTACAGGTATTGGCGCACTTGTGGTCTTGTACAGTATTTTCTACTTATCAAAAGAAAAAGAACAGCTTGGCTCTTTCTATACGTATTTGTTAATGTTTATGACCGCTATGCTTGGTGTGGTTCTCTCTGACAATATGGTGGTTCTGTACTTGTTTTGGGAGCTAACGAGTATTTCTTCCTTCCTCTTAATTGGGTATTGGTATAAGCGGGAGCGCTCTAGATATGGTGCAACCAAATCACTGCTTATTACTGTTTTTGGCGGATTAGCTATGCTTGGTGGCTTCATCCTCATCTACCTGATCACTGATTCATTCAGTATTCGTGAAGCAGTCAATCAGCTTCAGCTCATTATGGCATCACCTTACTTTATCCCTGCCATGATCCTGATCTTACTAGGTGCCTTTACGAAATCAGCGCAATTCCCATTCTATATCTGGCTGCCTGATGCAATGGAAGCACCTACCCCTGTGAGCAGTTATCTGCATTCTGCTACGATGGTGAAAGCCGGTATTTATCTTGTTGCCCGCTTCAGTCCGATCTTTGCTATATCAGAGGTGTGGTTCTGGACCATATCCATTGTCGGACTTATCACATTATTCTGGGGATCATTCCATGCCGTCCGGCAAAATGATTTGAAAGCCATTCTGGCCTACTCGACAGTTAGTCAGCTCGGCATGATTATGCTCATGCTTGGCGTCGGCGCAGCTGCGATTCATGAAAACAACCCTGCCTTTTTTGGCGCAGCCGTTCTTGCTGCTATTTTTCACCTCATTAACCATGCTACGTTTAAAGGCAGTCTCTTTATGGCAGCAGGTATTATCGATCACGAAACAGGTACTCGTGACATTCGGAAATTAGGTGGTTTAATGACCATCATGCCGATTACCTTTACGATTACGCTAATCGGTACATTTTCAATGGCTGGACTACCGCCATTTAACGGCTTCTTAAGTAAAGAGCTGTTTTTCACAAGTATGTTACGTATTTCTGAGATCAGCTTTACAGATATTTCGACATGGGGCGCTATTTTTCCAGCAATTGCTTGGCTCGCTAGTGTCTTTACGTTCATTTACAGTATGATGCTTCTCTTTAAAACATTTAGAGGTCGTCTGAATGTAGACCAATTAGAGAAAAAACCGCATGAAGCACCGATTGGCATGCTCATCCCGCCAATCATTCTCGCTGCACTTGTGGTCACTTTCTTCTTTTTCCCAAATATTCTTGCTTATTCTGTCATTGAACCTGCAATTGCAGCCATTATCCCTGATGCGATTGATCCTGGAAAACACATTGTTGTCAAAATTGAAGCATGGCACGGCTTTAAGCCAGAGCTCTATATGACAATGGGTGTTGTCGCTTTAGGAATCATCGGATATTTGACGTTGTCAAAATGGCGTCCAATGTACAATATATTTAAGGAAAAATGGTCATTTAACACGTTATACGATCGTTCTCTAATCGGTTTAGAAAAAGGTTCATACCGCCTGACAAACAGCTATATGACTGGTTTCCTTCGTGATTACCTTGTCTATGTGTTTGGGTTCATGATTATTGTACTTGGCAGCGTGATGTTCTATCAGCAAGCTTTCTCATTTGAAACAGAAAAAGCTGCGCCAATTGGCACGTATGAAGCCATTCTTTCACTTGTGATGGTGGCGGCGACGGTCACGACCGTATTCGCCCGCTCACGCTTAACTGCCATTATTGCTCTAGGTGTCATGGGATACACGCTGTCATTATTCTTCGTGATTTTCAGGGCACCTGACCTTGCCCTGACACAGCTGATTATTGAAACGATTTCTGTCGCACTGTTTTTACTTTGCTTCTATCATTTACCGAAGCTGAGCTTAAAGCAAAAAACGAGAAAATTCAAATTAACCAATTTGATCATTTCAATAGGTGTTGGTCTCACTGTCACTTGTCTTGCTTTTGCTTCCACAAGTCAGCAGTCACTTGAGTCCATTTCAACTTACTTTATTGAAAACAGCTATAAACTTGCTGGCGGCGACAACATTGTCAATGTCATTCTTGTAGATTTCAGGGGCTTTGATACACTCTTTGAAATTACCGTACTTGCCATTGCGGCACTCGGTATTTATGGATTATTAAAGGCACAGGCACAAGGAAAACGGAAGAGAGGCGTGCGGCGATGAGGAAGATTGATACGAATGATATGCTCTTACAAGTCACAACAAAAATCACAGCATTCATCATCTTGCTTTTTTCCCTTCACTTATTTCTTGCGGGACATAATAATCCTGGCGGGGGGTTCATTGGCGGCCTGATGAGTGCCAGTGCTGTCGTCCTTCTGCTTTTAGCCTACGATCTGAAAACAGTGAGACGTATTCTGCCCTTTAATTTTATTTATGTTGCAGCGACCGGGCTGCTCGTCGCGATCCTGACGGGGATGGGATCCTTTCTATTCGGTGCACCTTTTCTATCCCATGCATTTGATTATTTTCAACTGCCGTTTTTAGGGAAAACAGAACTGGCGACAGCCGTA
The DNA here is from genome assembly GCF_038593215.1 of Bacillus sp. FSL W8-0920. Classification (NCBI taxonomy): domain Bacteria; kingdom Bacillati; phylum Bacillota; class Bacilli; order Caryophanales; family Bacillaceae; genus Bacillus; species Bacillus sp. FSL W8-0920. Next base: position 2,883,069 of record NZ_CP151974.1, read on the forward strand.
CTGTTTGATATCGGTGTATATTTAGTTGTTGTCGGTGTCACCATGACCATTATTCAAACGATTGGAGAGAAGGAATAATGGAATTTCTAATGTCTATAATCGTCGGTATTATTTTTATGGCGGCGACCTATTTAATGCTTTCAAAAAGCCTTCTACGGGTCATCGTCGGTACTGCTGTTTTAAGTCACGGCGTCCATTTGCTTCTTTTGACAATGGGCGGCTTAAAAAAAGGAGCTCCACCTATTTTAAAAGAGGGGCTCACATCCTATGTAGATCCATTACCACAAGCATTAATTTTAACAGCCATTGTCATTGCTTTTGGTGTGACATCCTTTTTACTTGTCATGGCCTTCCGTGCCTTCCAAGAGCTGCGAACAGATGACATGGATCAAATGAGAGGAAATGATCAGCATGAATAATCTCGTGATCCTGCCAATTTTAATTCCATTATTAGCTGCTACACTATTGATCTTTATGAATAAGAACATCATGCTGTCGAGAGGCTTTAGTGTGTTTGCTTCGCTCTTAGCCATTGTCTGTAATGTGTATTTAGTCCAAACCATCTTTACTAATGGGATTCAAACTCTCTATTTAGGAGGCTGGAAAGCACCATTTGGGATTGCCCTTGTGGCCGATCAGTTTGCTGCGCTCCTTGTGCTCACCGCTTCCGTTGTTGGGCTAGTGACAGTTCTATTCTCCTTTCAAACAATTGGGAAGGAAAAGGAGCGGCTTTTCTATTACTCTGGCGTACAATTTTTGTTAGCTGGCGTAAGTGGGGCCTTTTTAACAGGCGATATTTTCAACCTGTTTGTCTTTTTTGAGTTGCTGCTAATGGCGTCTTATATGCTCATTGTGTTAGGCGGATCAAAGCCTCAGCTTCGAGAATCACTCAAATATATTGTATTTAATATCATCTCGTCGGCATTATTTATTGTCGGTGTCGCTTGCTTATATGCAGTCACGGGCACTTTGAATATGGCTGATTTAAGCGTGAAAATAGCTGAATCAGGGCAAACAGGATTAATCACTGTCATTTCTATTCTGTTTCTCATTGTATTTGGCTTAAAAGCTGGGATCTTCCCGCTTTATTTCTGGCTGCCAGGATCATATCATGCACCGCCAGCGGCTATTTCTGCTCTATTTGGTGCACTGCTGACAAAGGTTGGCTTATATGCGATTGCCAGAGTCTTTACGTTAATTTTTATACATGATACAGGGTTTACACATACACTCATGGCTTGGTTTGCCGCACTAACGGTGATATTCGGTGTGATTGGCTCTATTGCCTATTCTGATGTGCAAAAGATCGTCATCTATAACATTGTCACAGCAGTTGGGGTCATTTTGTTTGGGATTGCAGCCAATACACCTGCCTCACTCCAAGGGGCCATTTATTATCTCATTCATGACATGGTGATTAAAGGCGCTTTATTTATGCTGGTAGGTGCACTTTTTGTATACGCTGGCACAAACCACTTGAAAAAGATGGGCGGACTGATTCAATCTCAGCCTTTACTAGGGTGGATGTTTTTCATTTCGGCTTTATCCCTAGCAGGAATTCCTCCTCTGAGTGGGTTTGTTGGAAAGCTAAAGATTGTAGAAGGTGGATTTTCTGCTGGACACATGACCTTTTCTATCCTTGTCTTAATGTCCAGCCTTCTTGTCCTGTATTCGATTATGAGGATCTTCATACTCGCATTTTGGGGCGAGGATCAAGATATGCGAAGAAGGAAACCGTCGATTAAAGGAATGGTGTACCCTGGCGTACTGCTTGTGATCTTGTCGCTTGCCATTGGGTTAGGGACAGAGTTCATTGCCCCTTATATCAATCAAGCAGCGGAAATGCTCTCAACACCAGAAAAATATATTCAAGCTGTGCTGAAGGAGTAGATGAACATGGCCTTTCAAATATTACTAAACGCTCTCCTCGCCTTTACATGGATGTTTATGAATGATACATACAGAGCCGCAGACTTTGTATCAGGCTTTGTACTAGGGATGGTCGCCATTTTTATGCTTCGGCGGTTTTTCCCGCAGCGTTTTTACGGCTATGCCCTGTTTGCGATTTTCAAGCTCGTATTGATTTTTATTCGGGAGCTGCTTCTTGCCAATTTAAGTGTATTAAAGACCGTATTATCTCCAAAGCTCACCATTAAGCCCGGTATTTTCGCCTTTCGTACAGATTTGAAAACGGATTGGGAAATCACCATACTGGCTAATATGATTACATTGACACCAGGTACACTCGTCATTGATATTTCTGATGATCGTTCCATTTTATACATTCACGCGATGGATATTGAAGATGCAGAAAAAGCCATTCACGATATCCGGGTTTCATTTGAAAAAGCGATTCAGGAGGTGAGCGGTAAGTAATGGAGCTCATATTACAAATTTCACTTGGCATTCTTGCGCTGTCCACCTTTCTTTTTGTGATACGGGTTATCAAAGGGCCCTCTATTCCTGATCGTGTAAGTGCGCTTGATGCGATAGGAATCAATTTAATTGGGATGACAGCTATCGTTTCTATTTTGCTGAAAACGACAACGTTCTTTGAAATTATTTTACTGCTCGGTATCCTTGCCTTTATCGGCACTGTCGCTTTTTCCAAATTCCTTGAGAAAGGGGAAGTGATTGAAAATGATCGTCATCGCTAAAGCTATTGTCATTTTCTTTATCCTGCTTGGCGCCATCCTTTGTCTCATTTCAGCCATTGGCGTTCTTCGCCTGCCGGATGTTTATACACGTATGCATGCTGCATCAAAAGCATCGACACTTGGTGTTGTCCTCATATTAGTTGGGGTGTTCTTTCACGAATGGTTTCTTGCAGGGATTATTTCTGCGAAGATCCTACTTGGAATTGTCTTTATCTTTTTAACAGCTCCAGTCGGCGCACACTTGATCGGAAGAGCCGCCTACAATACGGGGGTCAAGATGGACAAACGAAGTGTACAGGATGATTATGGCGGTTTTCGTAACTTCGTGATTAAACGCAAAGAAGACTCGTACTTATAAACCGAAAGCAGATCCTCTCATGTGAGGATCTGCTTTTTATGGATTAATCCAACCTAAAAAAGCTTCCGCTGCACCGGGAGCTTTTTTATATGCGATCAATGACAGCAAGTGTGCATCTTGACGTACAGATGTGCCGGTCTCGATCATCTTTAATATCAATTTGAAATACCATTGTACGGCGCCCGACATGTACAGGAACAGCCGTCGCTGTCACTACTCCATCACGTACAGATTTTAAGTGATTGGCATTGATTTCAATCCCTGAGCAAACTTGCTGAGTTAAGTCTAAATGAGCCGCAGCTCCCATGCTTGCCACTGTTTCTGCTAGAGCAGCAGAAGCTCCTCCGTGCAGCAGTCCAAATGGCTGTTTTGTTCTGTGATCGACTGGCATTGTCGCTACGCATCGAGACTCATTACACTCTACAATCTCAATCCCCAGTGCCTCAAGCAGTGTATTTGATCCATTCACTTCCATCAGGGTTCTCTCCCTTCACACGTTTACAGCACACTTTCAGATTTTGCAATTAAAACCGCTTCGGTTCGAGAGCCAACATTCAGCTTATTAAAGATGGACGTCAAGCTGTATTCAATCGAGCGTTTGCTCAAATGCAGCACATCGGCAATCTCTTGGTTCGTGTATCCTTTTTCCACTTCTCTGAGGATCAAACACTCTCGCTCTGTTAACAGCTCGTGATCGGTCTCCTGCGCCTGTTCTGGCTTTTCTTGCTGCTGTGAAATTAATTTCTTTAAATAGGATAGCTGAATGACAACTTCTCCTTGCAATGTGCGGTGTATGTATTCAATAATTTTGTCTTTTGTCTCTGTTTTACTAATTGCACCGTGCAATCCAGCCCGAATGGCCTCTTCAAAATAATCATCTACTTCATACCCTGTATAAATGATGATTTTCACTTGTTGGTTGGTTTCTAGAATTTGTTTCGCAATGTCCATTCCATTGATATCCCCGAGATTTAAATCCATCAAAATCACATCATAGATGGAAAAGTCATGCGTCTTTAAAAAGGCGGCTTCTGCATCAGGACTTAAACAATCGACTGATAGCTGCTGATCTGATTCTAATATGCTTTTTGTCCCTTCCATGACAGCCGGATGATCATCAATGACCAATATCTTCTTCATGTCTTCCTCCCTTTAAATCACTCACTTCCATTTTATATAAAAAACTTGGCAGATGCCAAGTCTTATTCCTTAATAAATCGTTACAATTCCATTTCAATTTTCACCTTCAGCCCTTTTTCAGGTGCGGTATGAATGTGAAGCTTCCCATTTAACGCCTTGACTCGTTCTCTGATCCCAGAGAGGCCCATGCTCATGGTGTGCTGATCAAGATGGCTTGCGTCAAAGCCTACTCCATCATCCTCGTAGTGAAGAACAACCTGATCTTTAATACAAATCAGCATTACGAGCACTTGGCTGGCTTGAGAATGTTTCAAGGCATTGGATAACAATTCCTGAACAATCCGGTAAATATTAAGCTGGGAGTCAATATCAATGTCCATCTCCTTATCAAAGCGTGTCGTATTCAGCCGAATATGAAACGGTGCTTCCTCCTGAATTTGAGAAGTCAGCTTCGATATCGCCTTCACTAAACCTAAATCGTACAGCAGCTGCGGCCGAAGTTCATGACACGTTTCTCTCGTCGTTTGAATCACCTTAGACATTTGTTCATTCCATGAGATAAGCGATTGTTCAATAGACGTTGGGCATTGATCGTTTTGGAAATTCGTTAAAAACATCTCTGACTGTCTTTTCAGCGATATCAAATCCTGTAGCACGGAATCATGGAGATCCCTTGCTAAATCGGAGCGCTGTTTTTCTTCCATCGCAAACATGACTTTTTTCAGCCAAGCAGGGTTCGCTTCACGCTGCTTCAAATCTTCAAGATGCTCCATCAATTCTTCAATCTTGACGACATTTTCTAAACTGACACTTGTATAAAATGCCAATGTTTTCAGCCAAGAAATCTCATCACGCGTCAATTTAGGTGTCTGTAAATTGGATAAGCAGCAAATCACAAACGAGTGACCACCCCGCTCGCCAATTTTCATCATGAACCCTTTATCAAGCCCAATGATTTTCCCGACTTCCCCTAAAATATCCTGAAATTGATCCACATACTCTTTCCATAGATTGCTATCACCTGAAGATTCATCAATCTCTTCAATCTGCCCATCTGGCTTCACTTCAAGCACAAAGGCTTTATTAACAACCAGCACTTCTAAAATGGTGTATTTCAAATGATAAAGCACTTGGTGAAGTGATGACGCCTCACGGATGAGCTGCGTAAATTTAAACACACTGTCCTGGTAATTATGCTTCTCTGAAAAACGTTTCAGCCGGAAGCGGAAATCTAGAATTTCTTTAAAATAAAAGACAGCAAGCATGAGTGTATAGGTGATTAATGCGAGTTTCAGTGTATACTTCAAATCTTCTGGTTTTTGCAGAATGTAAAACGTGACAATAACAAAAATGGTCGGTGTAATGGCTAAAAAGCCATAGTATTTCAGTCTACTAATCAAAAAGTCCATATTGTATAGTTTGTTCGTCATGAATTGGTACACTAGAGAAAAAGGAATAAGCAAGACAAAAGAAGTCAAGAAAAAGGGATCTACTACATAAATACGAAACAAAACATATGGTATTGCAAATAAAAATATAAATGGACAGAATGCTATGATATTAATCATGACAAAAAACTTTAAAACAGACCCCTGCTCTGTCTCTTTATATTTCCGCATTCCATTGATAATCACTTTGAATGACATGATAATAGAAGCGAAAAAGAATAAAAGATTTAAACTTGGCATGTATCTTGCTATCGCTGAATCTATTGGAACTGCTAGCTCTATCAATAGATTAATTACTGGAAGACTATATAAAAGGCGAATTGTTTTTTGATTTGTTATATGCAAGTTAAACTCTTTAAAATACTGATAAATGAAATGAATATAAAAGATAAATACACTTGATAAACAAAATACGATCACATAATGGCTAAATCTTTCACCAATACCTGAAGTACCTGCACTAAGATACCCGATACAAATCGTTAATAAAAATAAAACTAATAGAAATGCTGATTTCCGTTGGGCCTCTTTGTTAATTCTAATGATAAAGAAGATACAAAATAAACATATTGAATACAGGACGAGAGGAATTAAATAGACAAATAAACTTTCTTGACCAATCAATGTCTTATTTTTAAGGGTGATCATTTGGTTGCCTCTTTGAATATCAATTCTTTGCACATTCCTAAGCTCACCATTGATCATATGATCTTTGTTGTTAGCAGGTTCCCCATTGATTTTAAGTATAATATCTCCTTCTTCTAATCCTGATGTGTAGGCTAAAGAAAGATATTCAACTTTGACAACTTCTGCTTGACCGTTCTTGTTCTCCGCTACACGTGCTCCATTAAAAATATCAAATACATAAATATATGAAACATAGATCACAAATAAAAAAGACAGAAAAACGAAAAAAGCAGATAGTTTCGTATAAGTTATCTTCATGTATAAAACATCCTTAACTGGAGAACTTTTAAATCATTTATAAATGAAATAGCATCATTTATAGTACCATATATATTCTGCAGACATTTGCCCTTTTTTAATGCCTTGAATGATTGCTTTCATGGTTTGCTCATCTGTGTGAATTAAACTTGCATTCCCTAAATCCAACTCATTCACAACTCCAGGATTTTCCATTAAATATGCAATAACATTTTGAATGTTCAATCATTGCCCTCCTTTGTCATAAATGCATACAATTGTTCCCTCTTTGTTTTAGGTAAATCAAGTTGGTCAATCCCTTGCCTCATTTGTAACAGCATAATCTCTCTCATTGATACCATGTACTGAGTCAAACCTGCTTCAAGTAATTTCTGCTTCAGTTGAAATGACTTTTGTTCTGACTCATCTAAACGATTAGATAAGAACATAAGAATCTCTTGACTGGCATCGTTAAAGCCTCTTTGTAAATAGCTAAATGCCAGCGTTTGTTTTTTTAGAAAATCTCCGTTGGTTTTCGAAAATAACGCAAAAAAATCGTTACTGATTTGTTCAGCAACACCATAACATATGGAATATGATTCCACAGTTGAGTTGATTTTTCCTGTCGCTAAATAAACACCCAGTACACTAGCAAGAGCTGTTAATGATCCTGATTTTTTCCTTAAAACCTCTACACACTCTTCTTCTGTTCCATGCATATGACGCAAATCCTCATGCTGTCCTTCCATTGACCATTTGATGAGTTGGAACAGTTTCTCAATTAGTTGAGAATCATTTTCACATATTGTTGTGATGAGTTGGATACTCAGCGTATACAAATACGTAGAAGCATTGATGGCCACTCCTTGGTTGACGTTCATCCAAGGATACGAATCTTTATCCTGATCTTCGATATCATCTAATATATCGGCTGATAAGATGAGAAGTTCAATCCCTGCTGCCAATTGTGTAATCGCTTGCTTGTCTTGTCCGCCAAATGCCTCATAATGCTTGTAAGCCAATTGCCCAAAGGGAAATTCATTCTTTATATCTGTAAATTCTAGAAGCAGTTGTTGTAAATCTTTCTGCCTGACTGCATGTTGAATAAAATCAGACATATTCTGCTTGATTTTTGTATTCTCTAGATAGTTTAGCATACTCGGTCTTGTCCCTCACCCTTCCGCCTTTTATTTTACTAAAAAGACATGAGCAAATGTCCACTGACATCACTATTTAACAATTATATAATAATATATCCTTTTTTTGTATGTATTTGGATAAAAAAAAGACTTGATGATTATCAAGTCTTTAAGAAATTTTCACATATTCATATTTGTCGTATTGATCAATGCTTTTGTTAATGTTATGAAGAGAAGCCGTTGTTTCTCTAATTTCGTTTTCAAGTTTCCATAATAATTGTTTAAGTTCTTCGATTTCATACTTTTCCATCGATTCCACTCTCCTTTTTTGGAAGATCAATGTATTTGTGTATGGTGATTGGGTCATAAGTATTTGATCTATTACTAACAGTGTAAATGTAATTGAGTATTTTTTCACCGAAAAGTATGCACAAAATGTGTGCGTGATACCGCAAAATTCAATAGGTCTTTTTTCATCATTTTCTGACTTTTCAAATCATACTTTTATCTTAATTTCAAAGGAATTGTGTCACTAATGCAACAAGAATAGGCATCATTCGTCACACTTCTCTCACAATAGAACATACGATCCCTTCTATAACCTCGGTTTTGCGTGTTATAGGTCAGACGACAGACCCCATTGTGGACACCGCAATTTTTTGGCGACATTCACCGAAATTGACCGCAAAAGTACCTATTTTTATGTTGGATTTATAAAGATAGAAAGATCATTTTGATTCTTTATTCTGATTTTCTACATACATTTAGAACAGATATCCGTCCAATTTCACGTCAATGAGAGAAGAGGTGACCACGTGTTTTACTATGTTCCTTATCCTGCTTTGCAAGGTCCCGCAATGAGCCGTGCATATTCGCGCACGCCTATGACTTTTCCTCCAGTAGATGCCCACTCGTTTCAACGAGCCGCAAAGGAATCAGCCCGACTTGTTGCTGATGCTTCACTTATTACACAGCAGATTTCCAGCTCGCTTTCGTTTGCACAGCAGATCATGGAGGCTGCTGAGCGCTCTGATTCGGCAAGTGTCATCCGAATGCTGAAACAAATCGGTGTGAAAAGTGGTATTGACATCCGCTTTAGTCCAGAAGGCATTCGTATCTACTTGTCTCTCGCCTCTAGCAGACTTTTTCTCCTTTTACAGTGGGCATAACAAAAAAAGCCGCTCTGACGTGAGCGGCTTTTACGATTCAAACATTTTATGACACCATTCAATGGCTTCTATATAACATCCGTAGGCTTCTTGCTTCGGGAGATTCCCATCTAACATCTCATGATCCCATTCATTTCGTTCAATCCGTTTGGCTACACCGAGTACAAATGAATAATCATTTTCATAGCCAAGCAGTGCCTCGCCAACTTCATCAGAAAGCGGCAGCTCTTTCACAAGTTCTGTGATATCTGCCCTGACAAGTGTATCGATGAGAGAAAACATGCCTGTCAGCATATAAGAGGCTGGATGCTCTCGATCGGTACGACTCGCAATCAGTTCACACGTTTTCGCCCGAATGAAGGACATTTTGATAATTTCTTTTTGGCTTGAATTGGCTTGAACATTCAATTCTTTAAATGAAAGAATAAAGATCCAGCGCCGAATTTCATTAAACCCGAGCAGAATAATCGCCTGCCGGATACTTTTGATTTGATAAAGACGCCTCATGCCGCCTGAATTGAGCATTTTTAATAATTGATATGATAGCGAAAGGTCACTTTCAATAAAATGGGTCACGACCTGGATATTCGGCTGTTCCTTGCTCAGCTCATTTAATAGCTGGTGGTACGCATGGAAGCTGGTTGATAATGCTCGTCCTGATATAACATGCGGCTCACTAAAGAAATACCCTTGAAACAAATGGAAGCCGGCTTCTAGCGCTTCTTCATATTCTCTTCGCGTTTCCACCTTTTCTGCAAGGAAGCGAAGTCGATATTTTTTATAGGTATGTAGAATATTTCTACGTTCTTTCGATGTAGTCTTTAGAAAGTCAATTTTTAAAATATCAATGCAATAGAGGAGTTCGTCAAGCAACTTGTCACTGAAATGTGATCCGCTTAGAAAAAAATCATCAAGTGCAATCGTATATCCCCATTTTTTTAACTCCTTACATCTCATAATAAGAGCTGGGGTAATCGGGACATTTTCTAATATCTCGATCACAAGCTGATGCGGATCAAAATAGGTGAGCAGATCAGACGAAAGTAAGCTTTCGGTGAAATTAATGTAGCATCTTTTGCCTTCTGTCAATGTTTCGATGCCGATATTTAAAAAACTGTTAATAATGAGGTCCGTTGTCGCTTTGTCACCATCTTCAGCGCTATATGTATTGGTTTCACTATCTCTATAAAGTAGCTCGTATGATACGACTTGTTCTTTTCTGTTAAAAATAGGCTGTCTCGCAACAAACACCCTCAACTGCTCCAATCCTCCTTTATGCAATGACAAACAAGATGTGCTTTCAGTATACCAAATGATTGCGCTTATGGTTCAATTTGAATCGGTGAAAAAATAAAAAAAGAGATCACCTGACTGGATGATCTCCTTTTCTTCCAACGTTAGCTTTCATAAAGCTCTAGTTTAATTTTATTTTTCACGTCATGGATAAACTGCATCTTGTTATCCCAGCATTTTTGACTCAAATCGACTGGATATTCTTCTGGTTTGCTGATTCGTTTATATTCCTCCCAGAAAAGTCCGAGGCTATCCTGCACATAGGCTTGAATCGTTTGAATATCCGGATTGTCATATACAAGTTTTCCTTGTTCGAAAATCGGGACATGTAGATCCTTCGCCACAAAGTTTGTGACAAATTTGCTGATAAATGTATGCACAGGGTGGAACATTTTTAGCTTATCCTCACTATGAACATCTTCCTCTTCGAGCGCAATGTAGTCACCCTCTGAGTGATGATTCAATTGGTTGATAATGCGGTACACACGTTTACGTCCTGGTGTTGTCACTTTCTCTGGGTTGGACGAAATTTTGATGGTATCATTCATTTTGCCGTTTTCTTCAATGGACACAAGCTTATACACTGCACCGAGAGCTGGCTGATCAAATGCTGTGATCAGTTTTGTTCCAACACCCCACACATCAATTTTGGCACCCTGTGCTTTTAAATTCATGATGGTATGTTCATCGAGATCACTTGATGCAATGATTTTTGCGTCATGGAATCCAGCTTCATCCAGCATCGTTCTAGCTTTTTTAGACAAGTAGGCAAGGTCACCACTATCAAGTCTGACACCAATAAAGTTGATCTTGTCTCCGAATTCTTTCGCTACCTTAATGGCATTCGGAATACCGGATCTCACGGTATCATACGTATCGACTAAAAAGACACAGTCTGTATGGGTTTCAGCGTATTTTTTAAATGCCGTATATTCATCACGGTATGCTTGTACAAGTGCGTGAGCATGTGTTCCTGACACTGGGATGTTGAAGCGCTTCCCAGCACGAACATTACTTGTCGCCTGAAAGCCGCCGATGAGTGCCGCCCTTGCTCCCCACATTGCTGCATCCATTTCATGTGCACGTCTTGTTCCAAATTCTAGTGCTGTCTCGTCTTCAATGATTCCTTTAATCCGAGCTGCCTTTGTTGCAATCAGCGTCTGGAAGTTCACAATATTCAGCAAGGCGGTTTCGATTAGCTGCGCTTCGACAAGCGTTGCCTCGATACGCATAATTGGTTCATTTGCAAAGACAATTTCGCCTTCCCGCATTGAATGAAGGGAGCCTGTAAAGGATAACCCGCTTAAATAATCAATGAAATCGCTTTTATAACCGAGTTCGTCTTTTAAATACGCTAGATCACTTTCGGTAAAGGAGAAGTCCGATAAATACTCAATCGCTTTCTCTAAACCAGCAAATACAGCGAAGCCATTGTCAAATGGAAGCTTTCTGAAGAAGAGTTCAAACACTGCCTTCTTCTCATGAATGCCGTCTCTCCAATACGTTTCTGCCATGTTAATTTGATAAAGGTCTGTATGTAGTGATAAACTGTCGTCAATAAACCGATGCTCCAACTTCCATTCTCCTTCCCTTACTTAACCACTTTCGCACCAAGCGACTGCTCAAAGTGAGAAAGTGCCCACTCGTGCCCCGCTTCATTAAAACTCGCCACAGCATTCTCGTGAATCACAAGTTCGAAGCCTTTATTGTACGCATCAACAGCTGTATGAAGTACACAAATATCGGTACATACGCCGGCTAAATGAAGTTCAGTGATGCCACGCTCGCGCAGTTTCATTTCTAATTGAGTGCCTGCAAAAGCAGAGTATCTTGTTTTTTCCATATAGTAGACATGTTTTAAATGCTTTGACGTGTGAAATAGTGAACTTAGTTTTCCATAAAGTTCAATTCCCTTTGTCCCGCGAATATTATGGGGCGGAAATAACTTTGTCTCTGGATGATAAAGGTCTTGCTCCTCATGATGATCGACTGCAAAGACGACAAAGTGCCCTTCATCAATAAACGAAGAAGTGATCTCTGTGATCTTAGGCTCTATCGCCTGTCCAGGCTTTCCGCATGTCAATTTTCCATCGTCTGCAACAAAATCAACGGTATAATCAATACAAATCAATGCTTTGCCCATCCGCATCTCTCCCATATGCTCTTTTGACTCATTATAGCTTATTCATTTCACTAGGGAAACCTATTCAACAGATTCGTGAGAAAAAGCCTTTTGAAACAGCTCATCTTCGATATAGATGTGCTCTTGATTGACCGCATTCGGCAGCTCTATCACAAGACCAAAAGGAGAATGTGCCTCATGATGATTCACCACTTTAAAGGAACATCCAGCGGCATTAGCCATTTTCACATATTGAGAATAAGAAGCATAGGACAACTCACCATTTAAAAGAACAGTGGCCTGACGGTTGGCCTTTAATATTTGTTCGACCTCTTGATACGGTTTATTTCGTGATACCTGTCCCTTTGTCAGGGCAAGAAGCGCTCGTTCCCTTAATGAACCGAGAAACATTCTTCGTTCATCGGGTTTTGTTTCAGCATGTCCAAATATCCCTTGCTGCAAATAAAAGTCTATGGATTCTTCTTTCATCGCTGTTTTCACTCCTGGTTTTAAAATTTACATTTCTGTGACCCAGTGCACAATCTTTAGTGCAAGTTCACGGGCTTCGTCTGTTTCTGCTCTTTCCATTAAGGATTGCTCAAGCGTATGGATCAGCTGCTCTTTTTCGTCCTCGTACGCAATGGATATACTCCATTCAATGTCAGGTACGGCAACAAGCGTTTTATATTCTTTTTTATTTTCATGTAAATATACATTGTAGGTCTTTGGCTGCCGGCTTGTGATGTGTGCTTTTCTAATTTTCATTTAACTCTGTTCACACCTCTTTTTTCTTCTTACTTCCATATCCATTGTACCATAAAAAAAGACAGCTTCTGAAAAGGAATACCCTTTCAAAGCTGGCTACGCATTGAAGCTCTTTTGCTGACTAATAAGATTAGAATCCCAAACAAATGTGACGTTTGGACTGTTAAAAAATTGGACGAGGTCCCCTGCATTATAGGTACCTGAACCACCGGCGGAGTGATCAACACTTTTTGGTGAAATAGCAAAAACATCACCGAAATGTGCCGCCCCATTTCCGTACACACGATCTATATGAATAGGTCCAACAATCGCTGGCATTGCTCCACCACCTTTTCTATCCACATCATATGCCCAGCTCAACAATACGTGTATCACAAATAAAAAAAGACAGCTGATATTTGATCACCAGCTGTCTTTCTATGCATTAAATGATTGAGGCTGGCCAAACAATGTGAAGTCCCAAAGCATCGTCGCATTTGGATCACTTGTAAGAGACATATAATCACCTGAATTAAAGGCTCCAGCCCCGCCAGTCGAGTGGTCTACAGCTAAAGGAGCAATGGCCAGTACATCACCGAAAGTAGCTGCACCATTTCCTCCTAATGACTCGATATGAATAGGTCCAACGATGGCAGGCATCAGAATCTCCCCCTATCTGCTTATGTCAATCATCTTATGCAGAAAGGGAAAAGTTGTGCATTTGCCCTGCCTTAGACGTTTAAATGCTGTTCTTTACGAGACCGCTGACGCAGCTGAACCAATCTGACAATATTCAGGGTGATGGCTTTGAGCAGTGCATAGACAGGAACCGCAAAGATCATGCCAAGGATACCGCCAAAGCTTCCTGCCCCAATTAATAACAGGATAATGGTCAAAGGATGTGTGTTCAGGCGTTTCCCAATGATCAATGGAGAAATGACATTTCCGTCAATTTGCTGCACGACAAGAATCACAATCACTGTCACCACTGCTTTTCCAGGCGAATCAAGAAAGGCAATCAGCACAGCTGGTGCCGCGCCAAGATATGGTCCAAGGTATGGAATCACATTTGTGACCGCAATGATAATACCGAGAATAAGCGCATATTTTACACCTATTAATAAGTATCCAATAAAACAAGCGACTCCGACAAACAAACAGACAATAATTTGGCCCTGGATGTAAGCTGCGAGTGTGTCATTTAATTCTTTGAAGATCTTCAGCCCTTCCTTGCGGTAAGGCATTGGCAAGAACTGTACGAGCTTGTCCGGAAACTTATGCCCGTCTTTCAGCATATAAAATAAAATAAATGGAACTGTGATGACGGCTAAGGCAATATTCGCAATCACGCCAAACACCGCAGACATGCTTGAAGCAATGTTTTCCGGTAATGCCTTTAATGTCGAAACGACCGTCTGTTCAAACTTTGAGACAGACACATAATCTTGGCTCATCATCCAAGTAAATGTTTTAGAATGCGAAAAGTCATTGATAAATTTCTGCATGTCCGTCACATATCCAGGGAAGCTTTTGACAAGTCCGCCTAACTGCGTGACAATGACAGGTCCGGCAGCATTGACGATGATTGTGATGAGTCCGATGAACAGGAGATAAATGATCAGGATAGCGAGTGTCCTAGGCATTTTCTTGGACAAAAATTGAACAATTGGATTAAAGATGAAAAAGAGAATACCCGCCAGCAAAATGGGGACAAACAGTGTTGATGCAAATAAAATAATCGGCTGAAATAAAAACGAAACCTTTGTTGATACATACACAATGAGTAAAACAAGTAATATTTGGAATGTCCAAAAATGAACTTTAGATTTTAACAAAGATGCTCCTCCTGTTACGTATTGATCTTATTAAAAAACTACTATTCAACCCACCATCTGTCAACTGCTTCTTGTTTTTAGAACCTCATTTTTTGAAAAAAAAAGAACAATTGGTATATCATGCACTTTTTCTAGATATACATTCTATAAGCATGAAAAAAAGCAGACACCTATGCGTCTGCTTGTTACACTCTTTCACTGTGATCAGGCATCACCGACACGATTTGCTGGATCCGCACATAAAAAACTGATTTCGCCCCCGCTTCTATGACAATATGATCCGGCATGACTTCCTTCAATTTCCCACGGACCGTATCTTTCACTGTTTGCACAATTAATCTCATACCGACCACTTTCTGCAATGTTTGATAAACATATGGATCAACTAATGAAACAAGCTGTGGACTTCCTTGTTGTGCCATACTACCCGCCCCTTTACTTGTGTATTTACCCATAGCGTATGCATGAACCCATGTGAATGTCACTCAGGGCAATCCCACAACATTAATACCATATTTTAACAATTGGTACGTTTTTACATTTTTTAGAAGTATAATAGATTGGTGCTGCCAACCATTTAAAACATTTGAAGAGGTGAATTGTCTTGAAAAAACTCATCTGTATTGTTGCTGTCATGCTCTTTCTATCCTCTGCATGTTATGCGCATGCAGGGACAATTGGAGACCCACCAGGGACGCCAGGAAAGTGGTTTAAAGGCGAAGAGCCCGTTCAAAAAGACGGATCAAAACCACCACTTGTTTTTGTTCATGGCATTAACAGCTCCTCCTCCACTTGGTCCAATCGAAACGATATGGCAAAGCAGGCTGTTTTGAACGGATACGAAAGCGCATTCATAGATTTGCACCCAGATCAGGACATGAAAAAGAACGGCAAACTATTAGCGGAAAAGCTCAAAGAAATCTATGATGCGTTTGGTAGAAAACTCATTGTGATTGGTCATAGTAAAGGCGGGGTCGATACACAGTCCGCACTGGTGTATTTCAAAGCCCATCCCTATGTGGAAAAAGTCATTACTCTCGGCTCTCCTCATAACGGGACACCGCTTGCGGATCTAGCGTATAGCAAGGGCGGAAGCTGGCTGGCGGAAATTCTTGGACAAAAAAGCGACGCGCTTTATTCTTTGCAAACCGGTCTGATGGCGGCTTTTCGAAGTGAAACCGACCAGCTTGAGGCGTTTCCCAATAAATATGTCACCTACTCTGGTTCGGAATGGGGAACATTTGGCGGTGCGCTGTATTTAGGCGGCATGTATTTAAAGAGCTTTGGTACAAATGATGGTGCCGTCACGGTAAACAGCACAAAACTATCATATGCAAACAATATTTTAACAGGAAAATGGGATCACTATTCAATCAAAAACGGCACAAGTATGTTTCCTGTGTTCCAGCATCAGCTGCTGGCAAATGCCGCGAGCGCTGAAAATAAACATAAAGAGGAACAAGAGCCCGTTTCTGCTGAGCTCAATACAGATGTTTATGTGAAAGGTGGAGAAAGTGAAAAGGATCAAACAGAAGCGTTCTATGTAGAGGAAGGAACGAATGGCTTATCGATCCAGTGGTTAAATGAAAGGCAGGAGACGCAGCCCGAAATCATTGCCCCAAATGGAGATGTCTTAACAAACCTTAAGACATCGGAAGCATCTTTCCCATATGAAGGCGCATATTCACACCATGTGAAAATCAATAAACCCGTTCCTGGAAAATGGACGATTCAATCAAACTCAGGAAAAAGAGCTCCTTATCTGCTGCTTGTAACCTTTGATTCACCATTAAATGAAGAAATTAAAGAAGCTGCTTCGAAGTCAGGAGATGCATCGACCCATTCAAGCGGTCTGATTAAACGGTTAAGCAGAACGGTGGAAACCACTTACTTTCAAGATGCAAAAAAAGATCATCCATTGAAAACAAGTACCTCATCAGCCGTTCAATTGAAAAAAGAAGGTGCTTATTCTGTCACGGTAAATTACACTGGACTCACTGCGTCAGGGACATCTGCGTTTAACCGTACCGTTATTCGCACATTGTATGTCGATCAGCACGGAACGATTCATGGAGAAATTCCATATTAAACAGAGCGTTTCATGGGCTGAAGTGCCTGCTGCACTTTCTGATCCAAATCGGCAATTTTTTTCATTGCGAGTGATTCGTCTATTTGTCTGTAATGGTGGTGTCCGCCAGGCTCTTCATCCATTTCATCTGCTTTCTTCACAATTTGTTGAAGTGTGTCCTTATGAAGGTCGCCCTCTGGCAAATAGGAATCTGTATGAAGCAGAATTGCAAGTGCAATATCTTTGGCTGCTTTTGGTTCCTCCCCGAGCCGTATGAGCAGTTTATGTGCCCGCTCCGCACCTTTAATGGCATGAATATCATTTCGTCTATATGTCTCGTAATCCCATTCTCCGCCGGCTGTATACCATTCATAATGGCCAATGTCATGTAAGAGCGCTGCTTTCACAGCCAGATCTGGGTTAATCCCTGCATTCATCGCCAGCTTGAATGCGTGATAAGCACAAGCAATCGCATGGGCTTTTCCTGAACGATTTAAATACTTTTGAGCAACTGGATGGGTGTAAACATCCATTAATGTAACCTTTCTCATGGAGACCCCTCCTTATCTATATTTTTAGCATCCTAACATATTCTGAAAAGAAACTCAAATGTTCTGTTATATTTTCTATGAGTCTCAAGATTAGCTTATGTCAAATTGGCCGGTTTTGCTTGTACAAGACGGAAAAAAGCAGTCGTTATGACTGCTTTTTCACATACTCACGTGCATCGTATACACAGCCGCCAGCTGGATCACCCGCTAAAAGATCGAGCAAAATACCTGCGACTTCATCTGGACTCTTCAGTGTGCCTGTTTCATATAATTGCTGAAAACGATCAATTTGTTCGAAGTCCTGTTTTGATGATTTCCGAATCTCTCCTTGCATATCTGTATCAATCGTGCCTGGGGAAAATGAAAACGTGTTGATTGGATACGCCTCGTCCCGCTGTTCCTCATGCAAAGTCCTCATAAACATATCAAGTCCTGCCTTTGAGCTGCAATACGCACTCCAGCCTTTATATGGATTTTTCGCCGCTCCAGAAGAAAGGTGAACAATCGTTTTCTTTCCATTAAATGATTGAGTCTGCTTAACAAACACATGGCTCAGCAAAACAGGAATCACAAGATTCAGCGTATAATGCTGATGAAGCGTATCCTGTCCGCCTTGCCCCACACGCTTGATAGGTGTCACCATGCCTGCATTATTGACGAATAAGATGTCATCAGCTGCTGTCAGTGTTGGCGGCGTGAGACAATCTTGAAGCCATTTGGCTGCTGCTTGCTCATCTGTCAGGTCGACCTGTGTATGTGTAAGCTTCGGATGAGAAATCGGTGATGCACTTCTTGCTGCCGTGTACACATGATCTCCGCGTGAGAGCAGCCGGTTCACAAGTGCTAGGCCAAATCCTTTTGATCCGCCTGTAACGATTGAAATTCGAATGACAATCTCCTCCCTCGATAACTCTATTTTACGTAGTGAAACGGTACGACTTCAAGCAATCTGCATAAAGAAAAACCTGCCTCTTTTTAAAGAGACAGGCTATTTCTTTTCAGCCTTCACATTCACCTTTGGAATTAGAATGACCATCACAACGATGCCAAAGACGATTAAGAAACCAAAGATGATTGGAAGCAGTGCGGATGACTGCTTCTCATAATCATCTCCAGAAGGTGCCGATACAGCGGCATCACGAAAAGAGATATTCATCTCTTCCATCATGTGAGCTGATGTTTTGGGCGGATTCTCTTTTAGATCACTGAAAAGCTGCGGAGAAAGAGACCCTCCCGGAGTTTTAGGCGGTTCAGCAAAATGAATGTCTGTTTTAACTGTTGATGTCTTTTTGCTTTGTTCGTATTTCGTTTGATCCCTCAATATACTTGAGTTAATATTGAGTTCTTTTTCTTGATATTCATTCGGCTTGACATTTGTATCCGTATCTTCACCAGCAGCGAAAGCAGCAGGAATGAGGAGAAAAAGGGACATGACACCAAGTGCCATCCCTTTCACGAACAGATTAAGCCTCATGAGTCACATCACGTTCCTCCGTTTTATCTTTCCATAGCTTTGTCACAAGCGGGATGGCCATGAAGAGGACAGTTAAAATCACTAATCCTATAACACCCATTCCAAAGTGATCTCCATTTCCATATTGGATGGACAGGTACACGTCTGTCACTGGATTTGTGAAATGGAAATTCGGCATCACCAAATCAATTAATGGTGCGACAAAGAAGAAAATAAGCGCCGTTGCTGCCATCCATCCGGCAATAGAGCCGAAAAGGAACGCCGTGCGAATAAAGGCGGAACAAGCCACTAATAGTAAAATCGTGAAAATGGACCACTGAATCGCTTGATCATCTGCAAGCTTGTAAATGTTCAGTCCGAACAAGCTGATCATGAGTCCGACTAATAGATTTAAGATGCCAAACAGTGCACCTTTAACCAGCATCGGAGCTGTCGCATAATACGAGCTGAAAAAGCCAATTAACAAACTACTGATCATCACAATGACCAAAATGACCACTGGCGGTACAGTCTGCGTTTTTTCTTCTGGTACATCACCGCTAATTTTCAGCGGATTGGCTAAGTGATTATACACATAGTTGCTGTTGCCTTGATCGCTTAATGTGTTTCCTAAAATACCCTTCAAATCTTGCTGAACAAGCTTCGTGGAATGAACATTCTTGCTCCAGTTTTCATTCAGCGTATCCGCTTTTTCTTGGACCGTTGTCACACTCTCTTCAATGTTATTCGTATAATCCGCCACCCCTTTTTGGCGGTCGGTTAACGAACTCATATTTTCAGAAAGTCGAAGCACTTCCTGACCAATTGAATCCTGTGCACTGACAACAATAGAACTGCCTGCAAGGTCTGCCGTATACACTGCATCTCCTTGATCAGCCATTTGCTCCGCAACATTGTCCGCACTTTCAGAAATTGTGTTTAATTCCTGTTCCATGCTTGCCTGCTGAGTCGAAATGTATTCTGCATAGCCATCTGAAAACTTCTGCATCTCATCAATAAAAGTAGACACATCATCGTTTGACGTCAGCATTTGTTTTTTGAGCGTATCCCAGTTTTCTGTTTCCTCTTTTTTGATGGAGAGGATGGACTGGATTTCATCTGGTTTGGTGTCGACCAAAGAAGAAGGATCCTTCTCTTGATAGAAGCTGTTAAGTAATGCTTCATAATGTACTAATTCATTTGAATACTTTAATAATTCTGATGCATTTTCTGATTTTGTATTAAAATCTCTAAGTTTATCCATTTTCAATGTATATCGATTTAATGGAGATTGAGTTGTTTCTATTCGTTCTAATTTTCTTGTAATAGCAGATTCTTGTTTGATGATGGATTTCTTTATATCACTTATGTTTTTATTGTTGCTAGTTTCTATTCTTATTATTTTTTCTTCTAGTTTATCTATTTTATCTGTTAAAGATTTTAATACTTTACTCAAAAGATCGACTTTTCCTTGTAATTGATCATTATGAGCTGTGGTTTTCTCCTCGATATTCTTTTTCACTTCTTCTAATTTTAGGGATAGTGCTTTTAGTTGCTCTTTTGATTGAACTGACGTTGATTTGGTTTCCCCAGTTTGTTCTGGATTTTCTTCACCATTTTCTGGAGTAGGTGGCGTTTCTTCATTTCCAGACAACTCATCTGCCACTTGATTTATTTCTGTTGAGATTTCAGTTAATTTCTTCGTCTCTTCTTCAAGATTTATTTTCAAATCGTCTGTCGAGTCTTTTTGGTCTTCACCTTGATTATTCGAATCCTCATTCGGATCCTCCGGTTTCTCTGCTTCAAGCAATGCCTTTCTCGAAACTTTCAATTGCTCTTGCAATGGAGTAATTTTATCCCCTATGTATGCAAGATATTGAGCTTCATAATTACTAATCAATTCTTCCTGAGACGTCTTCACAAGTTCCTTTAATCCCTTTGATTGATCAGGAATAGCGTCTTCTCTCGACTTTTGAACAGATTGGATAGCGCTGTCCGTTGTGTTTAGCTGACTTTGTACTCCGTTGATGTCTGTTTTGAGTCCACCCATTTGATCACTGAAGCTGCGGGCATTTTGGTTTTGGATATCAGCGAGCTGTTTGAGCCCCTGCTGGATTTGTTTTTGGTTTGTCGATTGCGCTTTGATCAGGAGGTCCTTTTGTTTGTCTTGATACTGCTGGTATTGATCGACTACTTTCACAAAGCCCTTTAACTGGTTCTTTGCTTCTTCTGTTGTACTCAGACCATCTTTATATTGTTTCTGCGAATCGGCCATCGCATTTTTTAATTCTTCTATTTGTTTCTTCTGCTGCTGAACAGCGTCTGATAGTTTGTTTGAGTTCGGCTTATAGAAGTTATACATCGTGTTTTGAAATTCGACTTCTTTACCGACAATATGCTCAAACTCTTCTCTGACATTGCCGATTTCCTGTGATACAAAGCTCCAGTATAACGTTGACATCTGTTCATTCATTTTCTTTTGCGCATTTTCCAGCTCTCTTTGCACTTTCTCTTTATTGACTGAATTGAGCTGATCTTGAATGGAAAATTGAATGGATGCCTTTTCAGGATGATCTTTATCATAGCTCAGCACATTTTTAGAGAAATCAGACGGAATATAGAGGACAGCGTCATACTTTCTGCTTTTCAGTCCATTTTCCGCCGCACTGCGGTTCACTACGGTCCATGTATAATCTGGACGCTCTGATAATGCGGCGACGACATCCTGTCCGAAACGAGCGGTGTTTTCACTTTCGCTCGCTCCCATATCCTCATTGACCACAGCAATATTACGTGTGGCATTCTTTTTCTGTTTTGCCGGATCATCTCCAATAAGGTGGAAAAATAAAACCGGCAGAACCAGAATCAATATCATGGTCGATACGATTTTGATGGAGCTTTTTTGCTGCTCTGTCATTGAACACTCTTCCTTTCTACCGCACATAAAGGAACCTGGATTTTCTTCTCTTTCCCGTTTTCAACCAAATACCCGAAGCCTGGCTGAATATCTGGTTCTTGTCTTGCATACGGAAGCGGTATGATGTTTTGCTCTGATTTTTTCATGAGTAACATAGCATGACGAACTTGTTTGATTTCGTTTGTGAGTGCATCATAGCCTTTACTGAATTCGGTATGATTTCCTGATGCGATCAGGCTAAAGCCTAGGTGTGCATATGACTTCATGAAATCAGCCAATTGATCTTGAAGACGCGGGTCGATTGTCTGCTGAAAACGCGTAATGCCATCAATCACAAGCACAATTTGAGAGAACGACAACTGATCAGTCTCTCCCCGGCGCACAGCTTCGACGTACATCTCTTCACGCACCTTGAATAAACGGTCTATTTCCTCAGCCCATTCGGTGATATCACCTTTTGTTTCAAGGTAATCAATGTTCTCTTCTTTTGCATAATGAGAGAGACCCCGATCAATCGAATCAAAGACGGCTAGCTTCTCAGGTTTTGCTGCTAATAGCTGATCAAGCATCAGTTTTGTCACATTTGTTTTCCCTCGCTGCGTTTGACCGATGATGAGGCAGTGTTTATTCTTCTTCAAGTCAAAGTAAACAGGAGCAACAGATTCCTCATCTAGTCCGACTGGAATGTCATACGGCTGTTTTTGTTCTTCTAAGCGACTTTCTAGCTCCCAAATGGTTAGTTTATCAGGAAGCATTGGTACAGGTTTTGGTTTTTCAGCTGATGCAAAGCGATCATGAAGAAGCTGGATCTCTTGTTTCAAATGCTCAAACAGCTCGAGGTCGTTATCTCCTTCAACTGGTAGGAACATTTGTGCAAAGTAAAGCTCTTCTTTGTTGATAATAACTCGCCCCGGAATCGGCTCTAAGCTAAATTTCGGTCTGCCAATAATCGAGTACGCCTCTCCTTGATCCATTAAGTAATGGACGACCTTTGTTTTCAAGTTGTTCATAAGAGATTGACGGACTGCGTTTACCCGAGTCGCTGTAATTAAGAAGTAAATTCCTAATGATTGTCCATCACGGCTCAGCTGGATAAATTCAGATTCAAGTTCATGCATTTCGTCTTTGACAATGTCAAAGTTGTCGATCACGATGAAAATGAATGGGAGCTTTTTCTCATTTAAGGCGTTGTACATTTTGATATGACTCATTTCTTGCTGCCTGAATAAACGCTTGCGGTATTCAACCTCTTCCCGCAGACGCGTCATCGACTTTTGAATCTTTCTCATTTGATCCATTAAGAAATAATCCGCCGTGTGCGGCAGCTTGGCCAACGGAAGCAATGTTCCATTTCCGAAGTCATAAATATACGCATGCCATTCTTCAGGTGAATATCTCTCCGCAAAGCTCATGAGTAGTGTTGTTGCAGCAAGTGATTTTCCGTAGCCAGAGGAACCAAAGATCCCAATGTTCCCATCCTCCATCATTTGATAAGAAAGTGGATGCTGGCTTTGCTGATCTGGCTCATCGACAAGCGCAAAATGGAAGACATGCTCTTCACTCGACACGTAACGTGATTTTGGAATCCGTTCTTCGAGCGGTGGAAGCCATGGACTTGGGAGCTTCTCAATCCCAAGCTCCTGCTGCATACGTTCAATTTCATCCACAACGGCAGAAATCTCCGACACTGTCTCTTTTTTCACAGCCGGCTCTGTGCTTACCCCTGATAACGGAATAAGTCCAGTATCAGTCACAATGGCAATGTCATCTTCTGATCCGTAGCCATCTTCCATATAAGGCGCACCGCTCCAAGCTGATTGGAACAATTCATAGATTTCATTGTTTCCTACTTGTAGGTAGCCACGGCCTGTAACGGTAATAGACGCCGCATCACTATTTTTCAATATCTCCTTACTGTCTGACGCATCTTGTACTTTTAGTGCGACCTTAAAGCGTGAGTTACTCCAAATTTGATCATCAATGACCCCGCCTGGCTTTTGGGTAGCCAAAATGAGATGAACCCCAAGGCTTCGGCCGATACGTGCAGCACTGACAAGCTCTCTAATAAAGTCCGGCTCTTCACTTTTTAATTCAGCGAACTCATCAGAGATTAAGAATAAATGAGGCATTGCCTGTTCAGCCTTTTTCTCCTTATAGAGCTTCGTATAATCATTGATGTGATTCACATGATATTGATCAAACAAGCGTTGTCTTTTCTTCAATTCACTTTTAATTGAGGCAAGTGCCCTTTCACTAAAGTTCTTACTGCCTTCAATATTGGTGATCGTGCCAAGTAAATGAGGAATATTCCGGAACGGTTGCGCCATTCCGCCTCCTTTATAGTCAATCAATAGGAAAGCGACTTCATGTGGATGAAAGTGTACAGCGAGCGATAAAATGTACGTCTGTAAAAATTCACTTTTCCCTGATCCTGTTGTTCCCGCCAACAGGCCGTGCGGGCCATGTGCTTTTTCGTGCAGGTTCAGATCCACAATGTCATTTTTCCCTTTATAACCGATTGGCACAGAGAGTGATTTGGCCGTTTCTGATGTGAGCCACTTTTCACGAATACCAATCTCGTCTACCTGTTTGGCATGAAAAAGATCAAGAAAGGAGACCGTTTCAGGAATCGAATTGGTCATGCCAACTTGATGATCTAATGTTCTCAGCGTTCTGGCAAACAGCTCATTGTCCCCGCGCTCATGTGTATCAAGCTGAAATGGAATTCGGACGGCTTTCTTGTGCTGAATGAGAATATCTCCTTCTTCCTCGTTAATATAACGGACAAGCGTCGAGATATTTTCAGCTAAGCTTTCCTTTGTTTCAGCAGCAAAAATAATGGAGATGCCAAGGTCCGTTCGGCTGCCTTCTAAATATTCTAAAATCACATGTTCCGCAATGAGCTCATGATTTGTCACGATAAACACAAAGTGAGGCGTAAAGATCTTCTTCTCTTTTTCTTCTTCTAGATCACGCTCACGTAAAATTTCATAAATGGAGGACAACAGCTGATCACGTGTTTGTTCGTTGTAAATGAACCCTTTGCCGTATGTATGAGGCAGCTGGAAATGCGGAAGCCATTTCATCCATTCCCACTTCTCATACTCCTGCTCATGAAAAATAAAGACAAATCTTAAATCATGATAGCTGTGCGAGAAAGCAAGCTGTCCGACAAGCTGATGAAGCTCCTTTTTCACAATGGCTGGCTTTCCAATCAATCCTGTTGGGCCATCGGCAAGACCGAATGTGATGGGTACATCCTTTACTTCACGATAGACCTGTTGCATGTGCTGCGTTTGTTCCATTAAGTCATCGATATCACGATTGGCCATATCGCCGCCGCTCATCGATAGTTCATAGCTTGACGGGACTGCGCCCGTCCCAAGACGCAGCTGCAAGAAATCATCACTCATCAGTGTTTTTTCCCAAATTCGGCCGCTAATTTCTGACGTTAAATACTTCATTTGTTCAAATGACGGATAATGATACGTCAAAATATATTGCTGGCGGTCGTAGAGCTCTTGCAGTTCTTTTCGTTTATTTTCTAAGTAAAGAGAATAGACTCGCTGCCGTTTCTCTTCCCTTCTTTTACGTTGTGATTTCTCTTTAAAGTATTGAACAGACGATGTGATTAACGTCATGATAAACATCGCCATCGACACGACAATAAAGATCCCGCGCGGCTGGACAAGAGCGACAATTCCCATCACAAGAAGCATCACAAGCGGCGGGAGGACAACAAGCCAAAGCCCTCTGCTGCTATTTTCACTCTCCTGCGAAGGAAAGCTAAAGGAAACCCGGTCATCTGGCAGATCATAAATTAAACGCGGTGTTCGTCTATATAAAGGATATTTTTGTTTTGTTTCTGTGCTTGGTGCTCTTGTTTTTTCCAAACGTGTTTGAAATGGTTCATATGCAGTCACCTGCAATAAATCATCCTCTTTCAATGTCACCGTTAGGAAGTTCCAGAACAGCTCATCTCCAGCATCAATTGTCTCTGGACCGTGAATTTTTTGCCCGTTCACATAAATCGTTTCGTCCTGAGGCATGACATACCAAGTTCCTTCGATTTTCTCCAAAGTAAATTGGCTCGCATCTTGAAACATGGAATGCGCTTGTTCTTTCCACACATCAATATCACCTTTGTTCTCACGTGAAAAAGACAGCTCGACTCTATTTCCTAGGTAATAAATGTGTTGATCATGATGTGCTTCCATTAAAACAAGTGTCAGTGTACCAAGCTTATATGGTTCATGTGGAAGTAATGTGCCTTTCTTCTCTTCACCCTGATAAATGGAAAAGCCATCATTCGGTTCATCAGGAGTTAAACGGATGACCCCTTCATCAAACGAAAGTGAAGGGATTGTCACCGTATGCTCTATTTCAGGTCCAATCACAGCTTCTCGATTGAACTGCTCGTCTAAACGGACGGTTTGATAATCCTCCTCATAAAAAACCCAAAGAAGACTCAAACGCTCCACCTCCTCATGGGACAGCACCAACTGTCAGTTGTATCGAAAGAATTATTTTTTCTCATCTTTTTTCGTCTGAGAGGTTTTCTTTTTCGCTTCAGATTCTTTCTCTTTTTTCTCTTGATCGGCTTTTGACTGCTCTTTTTGTTCAGCTGTTTCATCTGTTTGACTTGCGCCCGAGGAGTCATTGGTGCTTGTCTCCGTTGTTTCTTTTTCTTCATATTTCGCCATTTCCTTAATGATCGGATCTAGCTGTTTTTGTTTTTCTTCCGCAGAAAGACTGTCATCGTTTTGAATGTCGTTGCGGTAGGCGACGAGTGCTGTAAATATGTACCGGTCGTCTCCAAGTACCCGTGCAATATCAAGTGCTTCCTTGCTATTGCCTTGTCCAATATGAATCCAGAAAAGGAAATATTGCGGATCAGTCTGTAATGTGTATGTATCTGTGATTTCTTTTTTATGCTGATCGAGTAACAGGTTGCCTTGATTTGTTTGTACATACGAAATGGCCAGTTCATATTGAAGAGAGACCGGCATTTGATTGGCTGAATATTTTTCTAACGTATCCACCACTTGGCTGTACTGTTTGTTGAGATAATATTTGTTTGCCTCGACATACGCTTCTTGTTTCGGCATCGCAAAAAAGAAGGTGTAAATGGTGTACACCAATGCTGGGATTAATAGGACAAGCAGACCTAGTCCGATATATCGTTCGACCTTCCATTTCTTTTTCGGAATGGTCAATAGCGTTTTCTCTTTCGTTTCAATCGCTTCGATCTTTTGCTGAATCAGGGCAGACAATTCTTCCAGAGACTGCGTTTCGCTGATCTCTTTTGCCAGTTCAGATAATTTCAGTGTCTCGCTGTAAGCCACATATTCTTGAAACTGATATTCATGGTCCACCACTCGAAGAATGACGGCTTTGACCTCTTTTAACAGACGATGCTCATCCGTTTCATATGGCGGGATGCTTTCTTTGACGCCGTAATGCAAAAATGCAGTAGCTAAGCCTTGATGAAAAACAATGTTTTCAGGAGAAACAATAGGATGCAGCCGCTTCACGTCGTGTTTGCACACTGCATCGACAAGCTGGTATGAAAAAATCCATTTGCTTTTTTCATCCTTCGCATGGATGAAACGAAATTCCTGATAGGCAGGAGGCGGTTGAATCGAAATAATGACCTCATCTTCAGTTAATTGAATCTCTTTTTTGAATGAAGGGTTGATGTCTTTGATCGGTGCCGCTTCTAAACCGTCTAAGAGTTTAATGGTCTCTCTTTGAAAAATGAAGCTGTAGGTTCCGCCCTCTTTTTTCATCACTGCTTCTAATTGTTCTTCTAAATAGGAACTCTTTTTATCTGCCATTTACAAAAGTCCTTTCATAGTATTTCCAGCCTGTCTCCTGTGGTGATTCCACAGTCTGACAGCTTATATTCGCCTGAAAACACAGCTTTCTTATTGACTACTCGCACCCAGCCGCCTTCTCGCTTAGGAAGTGAGATTTGTTTTGCCTGCCAGGCGATATGGATGACTTGTTTAATATGTAAATAATTTGATAGTCTCAAATCAAACACACTGCCATCATAATTTTTTAAGTCGATGGTAATATCGATATACACAAATTTCCACCTCACAAAATAGAAAGAGCGCCGGCATCCATTGACAGACTCGGCGCTTTTTCTGCTTTTCACACTTAGAAAGGAAATCCCTTTGATTAGCCGCGGATTTGGCTAGCGATGTCTTGGTCAGTGCTTTCAAGTGTATTTGCCGTTTGATCAAGCTGATTGCTGACATCTGTTAATAGATCAGACATTTTGATGAATGAAGGCTTTAACTGCTCGTATTGATCAGCAAATGCTTCACTAGAAGCACCTTCCCACATTCCTTTTAAATCTGAGATCATTCTATTTAGACGATCAACTTGGTTTAACACTTCTTGACTTTCAACACCATATTGCTTAGCGGTCGCTCTTAGTTCTTCTGGGGTTACGCGAATAATTCCTGACATATTCCTCATTACCTCCCGTGCATAGCCGCCATATAATGGGCTAATCCACTTATTTTTTGACGTTATTATTATAAAAACAGAAATGATACACAGTCAAACAAATCTGTTTTTATTTTACAAAATGAGTCTATAGAATTACTGTATTTTCGCTTTTTATCTAGTATTTAACAT
Organism: Bacillus sp. FSL W8-0920; assembly: GCF_038593215.1. Taxonomy (NCBI): domain Bacteria; kingdom Bacillati; phylum Bacillota; class Bacilli; order Caryophanales; family Bacillaceae; genus Bacillus; species Bacillus sp. FSL W8-0920. The sequence goes on from NZ_CP151974.1 coordinate 2,911,538, forward strand.
TTTTTTGGTCATATATTCTTAATAAGTGTAGACACACTTCACTGAATCTTTCCGCCTATTGATTTATTACTACGTTATTATTGTACTATTTCTTTTTCGCCTTCTTTCAGCATGATACGCTCGCTTCTCATAGCGATCTCTTTTTTAAATTTATGGCATTTTGTTATTGATTTACGTACCGCTTTCTCTTCATAATGTAAGTACGTGAAATATTCGAAAAAGCAGGGGTTTTTATGACAAAAAAGACAGATCCATTTAAGTATAGTCTTGATCGTTTAGAGGATGTGGCAGACCAAATTAGTGATGTGCTCAATTGCCCTATTACTATAGAAGATACGCATCATCGATTGCTCGCTTATAGCACACATAATGATTTTACTGATCCCGCCAGAACTTCAACCATTATCTCCCGCCGTGTACCGGAAAAGGTCATTAATCGGCTTTGGAAGGACGGCATCATTCCTACACTCCTTAAAACAGACGAACCGCTTCGTGTCCCTCAAATTGCAGAGGTGGGTTTATCTAGCAGGGTTGCCATTTCAATCTGGAAGGACAAAGAAGTACTCGGATTTATCTGGGCGATTGAATCCACACAGCCTTTTTCAGAAGAAGAAATGGACCTTCTGAAGATGGCAGCACATGCTGTTAAAAACAAATTACTTAACTTACAAATTCGCAAAACGAAAACAGAAGAACGCAATCAGGAGCTTTTTTGGAAGATGCTCACAGGTCATATTCATGAAAAGGATGAGATGCTCGACCTATTTTTAAGACTCGGCATCAGATGTCCAGACACGTATGCCATCATCATCTTCCGACTTCGTGACGAACTCACAGAGGACACAGAAAAAAAGCTATCTTATCTGCTTGAAACAACACAGCAAGTCCAAGTGCTGTTAACGACTGTTGATTTTCACGAATTCATTATTCTTGTCTCACCAAAAACAGAGCACCCACTGCAGGATATTAAACAATTCACAAGCGGCATGCTGCAGCAGCTGTCTGATCGTTATCATATCCATCACGTTCAAGCAGCGATTGGTGGAATTTACGATAACATCTCTCATATTCAGCCATCCTATAAAGAAGCACTGGCTGTATTAAAAACAAAAGAGCGCTTCCCTGTTGAAACCGAACGTTTACACAGTTTTTCTGAACTTGGTATTTATCAATATTTAGATGTCCTCGCTGAAAAACGAAGGGGTTCATCTTACTCCAGTTACTCTTTATCAAAGCTGGAAGATTACGACCTGAGGCATCATTCCAACCTAGTCGAAACCCTTGAACGGTTTATTGACTGTGACAGCAATGCCAATATTGCCGCAAAGCAATTAAACATCCACATCAATACATTGAATTACAGATTAAAACGCATTACGGACATTGCAGAAATCGATTTAAAAAACATGAATGAGAAAATGACCATATACCTTGATATGAAGCTAAAAAACGTCCATTTGTGAAATTTCACAAAGAGGCGTTTTTTTATTTTTTATTTCAACCGAAGCATTTTTTAAACATTCAGGATACACTAGACATACAATATGAATAGATAAGCATGGGAGGAATAAACATGATCATCGGCATTCCGAAAGAGATTAAGAACAATGAAAACCGAGTGGCATTAACACCAGGAGCAGCTTCTCAATTACTTTCAGCTGGACATCAGATTTTGATTGAAACAAACGCTGGTTTTGGAAGCGGATTCACTGATGACGATTATGTATCTGTTGGTGCAGAAATTCTTGATCAAGCGAAAGATGTGTGGGCTTCTTCTGATATGATCATGAAGGTAAAAGAACCATTACCTGAGGAATATTCATTTTTCAGAGAAGGACTCATCTTATTTACGTACCTGCATCTTGCGGCAGAGCCCTCCTTGGCTGAAGCTTTAAAACAAAAAGGCGTCACAGCTATTGCTTATGAAACAGTAACGGACGGAAAATCACTCCCTCTCTTAACACCTATGTCTGAAGTGGCAGGCAGAATGGCCGCCCAAATCGGTGCACAATTTTTAGAAAAGCCAAAAGGCGGTAAAGGCATCTTGCTCGCAGGCGTACCAGGGGTATCAAGAGGGAAGGTCACAATTATAGGCGGCGGTGTTGTTGGAACAAACGCAGCGAAAATGGCGATTGGACTTGGCGCAGATGTCACTCTTATTGACGTAAACGCAGAACGATTACGTCAGCTGGACGATCAATTTGGTCATCAAATGAAAACGTTAATGTCTAACCCTGTCAATATCGCCGATTCAGTCAGTGAGGCGGACCTTCTCATTTGTGCGGTGCTGATCCCAGGTGCCAAAGCACCAACGCTTGTGACGGAAGAAATGGTGAAGCAAATGAAGCCCGGTTCCGTCATCGTAGACGTAGCCATTGACCAAGGCGGCATTGTCGAAACCATAGATCATATCACAACACATGATCAACCTACTTATGAAAAACACGGTATTTTACATTATGCTGTCGCCAATATGCCTGGAGCAGTTCCACGGACATCGACTGTTGCTTTAACAAATGTCACCGTTCCCTACGCACTGCAAATTGCTAATAAAGGCGCTGCAAAAGCCATTCAAGAAAACAAAGCCATCGCAGAAGGTGTCAATGTCATGAACGGACATATCACATATGAAGCCGTCGCTCGTGATCTCGGCTATGATTATGTACCTGTTCATCAAGCGATCGATGCGTCCTCTATGACAGAAGCTTAATACAGACCCGCCCTTTTGATGGGCGGGTTTTATTGTTAACCAATATTAAAAACAGGTTGACAAATAACCTTCATCCCCTTAATCTATTTGTACAGATAAGACAGGGGGAAACATCATGCAACAGAAAACAAGAACCGCTGATTTTGTGCTAGTCGGAATGTTTGCTGCACTCATGGCGATTGGAGCGAATATCACATCCATTGTGCCGTTTTTACAGGTCGGCGGAATTCCACTTACGATGCAGCCATTTTTTTGTGTACTTGCTGGTCTTTTGCTCGGCAGACGGCTTGGTGCTTTAGCGATGATTGTATATGCCTTGGTCGGAATTGCTGGCGCACCTGTATTCGCACAGTTTTCAGCAGGCTTTGGGGTGATTTTAGGCAAAAGCGGTGGTTTTGTCTTATCGTATATTCCTGCTGCCTGGCTAGCTGGATTCATTTTAGAAAAAAGAAAAAATCCTGGATTTGGCCGCTTTTTACTTGCAGCTATTGCAGGTACGACCGTCATGTATGTGATCGGAACGACTTATACGTACCTCGCATTAAATGTGTGGCTGAATGCCCCGATTTCTTATCAAACCACGTGGTTCTTTATGATCTGGTTTATGGTGAAAGATTACGCATTGACGATATTACTTGCGATGCTGGCACCTAAAATTTATCGCTCTGTTTCAAAAGCTACGTCCTTTCGAAAACAACAAGCCGCATCATAAGTGCAGACATCATCTACAAGTTGAACATAGAGAAAAGAGCCTATCTTCATTTAGGCTCTTTTTTCATCATTTATTCAGCGTATTGGTCGATGATTCCTTCTAGCATCCCTTCAAGCACTTCTACATCTTCAAGGTCTGATGGACTGAAGCGGTAGCGCACAAGCTGTTCTCCATCATGATACATCTCCTCAAGCCACCCTCTGAGTCCTCTTGCTCTGCGGTCAACTTCGAAAACAATGTCTAATCCGCCTTCATCTATCAGAAAAATCAGCTCTAATTCATCAAGCATATAACGATAGTCATCTGATGTCGGAATAAACTCGAATTCTTGAACAAATGGCAGACGACGCTGGAAGTAAGGTGCTTGTTCACAGTCCGCTTCGTTCAGGTGGAAGCCAAGATTTCTAGTGGCCTCCAGTACATTTCTCACCCAAGGATGTGCTTCAACGAAAATGCGATCATAGTCCGATTTATCGATTCCTCCTTGGATATCAAGGTCTGTCATTACTGCAATTTCTACTTTTCCGATCGTCATCGGGGTATCGATAGGAAGAATAAATGAAAACGGAAATTCATGCTTTTCGCCAGGCTGGATGATAAAAGAATCCGTCACCCGTAAAGTAAAGATATTCACATATTTTCTATGCTCTTCATCATCTTTCACAATCACATACTGTGTTTGAATCTTGACATTGATATAGCGGATGTCCTGAGAGATTTTCCCGCCTTTTGCATGGACAGTTCCCCTTACCTCTTGTCCAGGATAATAAGTGTTTTTCTCCAAAATGGTATCTACCTTTGCCGCACCAATCCCTGCACTTGCCACTAGCTTTTTAAAAAATGACATCTCTCATCTTCCCCTTTTCGTTTTTATCAGCATATATACGTAAGATAGAGGAAGAAAGATTCATTTAATTCATACTTTAGTCCTAATTATTTTTTCGCTTGTGAACAACAAAAAAGCTTATAGAAAAAACATCATCGTTTTCTCTACAAGCTTTTCATCTTACAGGATAATCGCTGCAAGCCAGCCGAATAGAACAAGTGGGATATTATAATAGATAAAAGTCGGGACACATGTACCCCAAATGTGGTGATGCTGTCCATCCATGTTCAATCCAGATGTCGGTCCAAGCGTACTGTCACTTGCAGGTGAACCTGCATCACCAACAGCCGCAGCTGAACCGATAATGGCAATGGTCGCCATTGGACTAAATCCAAGGTGTAAACAAAGTGGAACAAAGATGGTCGTAATAATAGGAATCGTGGCAAATGATGATCCGATCCCCATTGTCACAAGCAGACCCACAAGCAGCATTAAAATGGCCGCGAGACTCTGGCTGTTGCCGATAAATTGTGAAGATGCTTTAACAAGCGTTTCAATGTCTCCTGTTTTGGTTAAAACGTTGGCAAATCCAGCCGCAACAAGCATGACAAAACCGATAAATGCCATCATGTTCATGCCAGATGTAATCAGTTGATCTGCTTCATCGCGTTTCATCATTCCGGTCACAAACAAGACAAGCAGTCCTGCGAGTGCACCGAAGATCATCCCTTCCACGCCAAGGCTTTGAGACAGATAAAGCTGGACAATCAATGACACGAGAATGGCAAGACCGGCAAAGAATAGACTTTTTGTCGTATAGGCTGATTTCTCTACATCTGTAATATCGCGATCCTCATATACTTTTGGCTTACGATACATGAAAAGAGAGACAATCAATCCTAGCACCATCCCCCCAACAGGGATCAGCATGGCATATGGAATATCTGCTAAATTCACAGCTAGACCTGCATCCTTCATATTGTCACGGAGCATTCCGTGGAAAATCTGTCCAAAACCGACTGGAAGTAAAATATATGGTGCAGTGAGTCCGAAGGTCATGACACACGCTAGCAGTCTACGGTCAATTTGAAGCTCGTTAAACACTTTTAATAATGGCGGAATTAAGACCGGAATAAAGGCAATGTGAACAGGAACGACGTTTTGTGAAAAACAAGATACGATCAAAATCACAAGAATGATCAGTACTTTTGATAATGTTTTTCTTCTTGAGTCGCCTTCTTTTCCTAAAAGCTTCACTGCTCCTTCAACCATGGCATCTGGAAGACCCGTTTTTGTCAGCGCCGCAGCAAATGCCCCTAAAAGCGCATAACTAATTGCCACTGTCGCATTTCCTCCGAGCCCGTCAGTAAAGGCTTCCACTGTTCCTCCCAGGCCTAATCCACCTGCAAGTCCGCCAGCTAAAGCACCAAGTGCGAGGGCAATGACCACATTGACCCGCAGCAAGCTTAATATCAACATTAAAACAACCGCTAAAACAACTGCATTCATGGTGAAACCCCCGAAATCCTTTAGTTTACTAATGTAGTAGATAATTAAAGTACCAACGTATGTTACCATAGAAAAAATACTACGTCAAATGGCGTTTGACCTACATAAAAAAGGCCCTGCCATTTGGCAGAGCCTCATCCTTTATTTCTTTCCTTCAAATCGTTCCACAAATGTGGCCAATGACCGTACCATCACACCTGTCGCCCCTGTTGGCCCAAAGCATGAAGGCTTTTCTGTTGTGGCTGTTCCTGCAATATCCAAGTGAACCCAAGGCGTATCCTCAGCAAATTCACCGATGAAAGCTCCTGCCATGATCGCATGTCCATCACGTCCTGGTGAGTTATTGAGATCTGCCATTTTGCTGTTTCGTACGCGCTTTTTATCTTTTTCAGTGATTGGCAGCTGCCAAATCATTTCACCGCATTCTTCTGATGCCTCTTTAAACTGGGCATACAGTTCATCGTTATTTGTCATGACGCCTGTTGTCTCATTTCCAAGTGCCACAATGACTCCGCCTGTTAATGTCGCCACGTCTACAAGAACAGAGGCACCGTGCTGCTTCGCATATGTCACCCCATCTGCTAAAACAAGACGGCCTTCTGCATCCGTATTCAGCACTTCGATTGTTTTACCGCTAAGCGACACAATGACGTCATCCGGTTTCATCGCGTCAGCCGAGATCATATTGTCTGTCGAAGCAATAACAGCAATGACATTTTGCTCTGGGCGCAGTTCACCGATGATTTCCATAGCGCCTAAAACAGAGGCTGAGCCGCCCATATCAGTTTTCATCCCAACCATACTGGCTCTTGGCTTTAACGAATAGCCACCAGTATCATATGTGATGCCTTTACCGACAAGCCCAATCACGTCCGTCCATTCTTCCTTGCCTTGATATTTCAGAACGATGAGCTTTGGTGGTTCTGTTGAGCCTCTATTGACAGCTAGAATCCCGCCCATCCCGAGCTCTTCCATTTGTTCTTTATCTAAAATTTCAATCTCAAATTCGTATTTATACGCAAGCTCTGCCGCGTACGAAGCCAGATCAGAGGATGTGAGCATATTCGGCGGCATATTCACAAGGGTACGAGCCGAATTGACGGACTGTCCGTAGACCTCGCCCACTTTCAGACTTGCCTGAATTTCAGTCGTATCATGATCCGTCATTGCATAAACAAATTCGATGAAGCGATCCGGCTCATTTGTTTTATGTTTAAAATCTTGTAATTCATATGTAGCTAAAAGGCAGCTTTCAGAAAGGGCATGGGCTGCATCTTGGGCAGGCAGATCCTTTCCAATAAACGTATCCAGTAAGACCGAAACCGCTTGCTTTTTATCTTGATGAAGCTTTTTAAATAAATGGGCAAACCCTTCTTTTGCCTCTTCAAACGTGTAATCTGATTCCTTCCCAAGTCCGACAAAATAAATGCGTTTGATGCCTGTTTCAGGGGATGGGAAAAACTTCGAAAGCTGATTTCGTTTAGATGAAATATCGCCTTCTTTTAATAATTCAGTGATTCGTCCTTCAAGTAATTCATCCATTTCTTTTGCTTTTCCTGATAATTGGCTCTTTTGAAAAAGTCCGATCGCCAGTGTATCTTTATGTTGCCATTCATTTGTCGAGAAAAACATATTTATCACACGCTCCTTCAATGAACTCCATTTTTCACATTGGAACTTCTATTATATCAAAATTTGCGGGTCTATACGATCATTGCCAGTCTGTCTTTACTTGATGAACATTTATATTTTCACACGCGGAAGGGCATCATGAAAAAGCGATGAAAACTTGTACAGCCCGTCCGCGTCTCCTCGTTCCACATCTACTTTCTTTAATGTTATAATTGAACATGGACTTGGCAGCATTTGAATCTGCTATCATTTTTTCATCATACTAGGGTACACAGTCCACCATTTTGCACGATATTTTTTCTTACAGAGAGGATGTTTCTTGTTCATGAGCGTACTGACGAATTTTCCGCTGCTTGCCAGCCTTGCAGCCATCTTTTTTGCTCAATTTGTAAAAGTACCGATTCAATTTATCATTTCTAGACGACTAGATTGGTCGCTCATTACAAGCACAGGCGGAATGCCAAGTTCACACTCCGCAGCCGTAACAGCACTCTCAACAGCAGTGGCTTTAGAGCACGGGCTAAATACATCAATCTTTGCGATTTCCGCCATCTTTGCGATTATTACCATGTTCGATGCGACAGGTGTGCGCAGACAGGCAGGAGAACAGGCAACTGTACTGAACAAGCTGGTAACAGATTTTAACCGATTTGTTTCTGAAGCAAAGAATTTCCCGAGTGCGGAAGAAAAAGAAAAGCAAAAGAAATTGAAAGAGCTTCTTGGTCATAAGCCGATTGAAGTCTTCTTTGGCGGCTTAACAGGGATCTTGCTGACACTTATCTTAGATTATTACTTCATGTAGAAGCGAAAAAAGCTTTGGACCTCAAACTTGTCCAAAGCTTTTTTATTCTTTATTGGCTTGAAACTGCTGACGGAATACTTGCATTGATTTTGCTTCATTAAGCTGGTTTAAGTCTTTTTCCGTTAACGTTCCTTCGCCCTTTTTGATGATATACACATCGAGCACTTTTTTACCCCATTCTCTATACACATCATCTACTGTTTCATAGTATAAATCAAGCTTATGACCTTTAATGGCTTTTCCCGTATCTGCGACCACTCCGTAGCCATAGTTTGGGATAAAGAGCACCGTTCCAATCGGAAAGACTGATGGGTCCGCAGCCACAGTTGAATATAAATCACGTTTCACTTTGACGCCTGAATATGTAATGCCATATGCATGGTGTTCCTTCGTTTTACCTGTTGATTCCACACCTGCTGTATAGCCTGTGGCGACAACCTTTTGCTTCGGGTAATCGTTCCAATTGAACGCTTCTTCGAGAGAAATAGCCCGCAAGTCATCACTTTTGAGTGCCATCGTTTCTCTTTTTTGCTGTTGGAAAAAAGAAGATACTTGCTTGCCAGGATCAGTCTCTTTCACCCAGGCAGCTACATCACTTGGTTCAACTCCAGATATGCCCGTAAAGCTTGTCAAAAGAGCAAGCATAAAAAGGGCTGTCATGAACAATCGTTTCATCCATGTTTTCATCTTTATTTGTCACTCCTCTACCCATCTATTTGTTTCCAAACAAAATGGAAACTATGCAAAGGAGAAACAAAAAAACCCACTTGCCTATCTACAAGTGAGTTAAAACATTTGATACCCTCTTTTTCGAAGTGCATTAATGACAAAACCTGATGCAATTGCACCAATCAGACCGCTTAACAAAATAATGATATCAGCCGCTGCGAGAGAGACAATGCGGTCCCCTATTCCTGAAAAAGCGATGCCCGGTTCTCTGACATAAGCAATCATCTTTTGATTGTTGATAATGAAAAGGCATACAATTGGATATAAAATAGCCATAATCCATGACATTCTCAGCAGCATATTGAGCAAAAAGCCAATGCCGAAGAATAACACGAAAAATAAAATAACGGAAATAATAACGACTGGTAAACTGATCACTTCATCTCCACCCCCAAATATCCCATCATTAGTTTAACTTGGAAATAGAGATGAAGTCAATCAATGGAAAAAGCAGATGGATTAAAGCTTCTTTCCTGTCCCTTTACATTCCTCACATGTTTCAGATCCGCCGAGCAATAGCTGAAAATATCCTTTCCCCGAACAATATTGACAGGTGGACTTCTTTTCTTTTGTATGTGCATTCATATTGCTCACTCCCTTAATCTAAATTTTCTGATAATTTATCATACCATACTTTACTGCCGATAACCAAGTAAGAAAATATGTCAAAAAAAACGTGTATCACGAGGATACACGTTTTTGTCTATATCGGTTTAGAAGAACTTGAATTTTCCTTTTTTCAGAACAAGTCCTGGTCCGCCAACCATGAATAAAGAACGGTTGTCGATGATTTTCTTCATTGCTGAAGCTTTTGTTCCTTGAAGTTTTTTACCAAACGCAACACCTACAGCGTCGTGTTCACCAAGAGAAGCAACTGTTCCTTTGATGTCTGGCTTAAAGCTTTCAAGAGAACCACCTTTCACTAGTGCGGCAAGGTTTTTCGCTACTGTTTCACCTTGCTGCATAGCGATTTGTGCAGTTGGTGGGTATGGACGGTTGATTTCTTCATTGATGATCAATGAACAGTCACCGATGATGAATACATCATCATTTTCTGGTACACGAAGATCTGGAGATACTTTTACGCGTCCGCGCATGTTTTCAAATCCAGCTTCTTCAACGATTGGGTTACCGCGTACACCAGCAGCCCAAACAACAGTTTCAGCTTTGATTTCTTCAGTATCATCGTCTTTTCCAACAATGATGCCTTCTGGCGTACATTCTTTGATCGCTGTACCAATTTTGAACTCAACGCCTTTACCTTGAAGGTAGTTCATTGCATAGTCGATCAATGCAGGATCGAATCCTGGAAGAGCTGTTGGTGCAGCTTCTACACAGATGATGCGCACATCTTTTTGATCAATATCATACTCTTTGCAAAGCTCAGGCACACGGTTTCCAAGCTCACCAAGGAACTCAATACCTGTGAAGCCCGCACCGCCGACAACGATTGTCAAGCGCTCTGGACGTTTTTCAGCTTCCGTATTATACGTCGCAAATTGAAGCTCAATATGCTCACGAAGCTGACGAGCAGAGTTGATGTTAGAGATTGAGAATGCATATTCTTTCAGTCCTGCAATACCAAATGTTTCAGGAACAGCACCAAGCGCAACAACAAGGTAGTCGTAAGAAAGTTCACCATCTGATGTCACGACTTTCTTCTCTTCCTTATTAATGCTTTCAACTGTTGCTTGTACAAAGTTGACACGGGAACTGTTAATCACATCTTTGATTTGATAACGACAGCGGTCATGATGAAGTGTACCTGCACTTGCTTCATGTAACCATGTTGTTTCGTAATGATAATTATGCTTGTTCACAAGAGTAATGTCCGCATCATTTGTGCCAAGCTGTTTTGTTAATCTTGTTACAGTCATTAATCCGCCATAACCTGCACCTAATACAACGATTTTCGGTTTATTCACTGGAATCACATCCACCTTTTTTAAATTTGCTGTAAAACGGATAAAGAATTACATATCGTTATTCTCAACCGCTTTGCGGCATTTTATGAAATTTAAACAAAAAAATAAGTATGTGAAAATCTGAACTTTCACCTACATAAAACGAAAGCATTTGACCGTATCCGACAAAAATTCATAAAAAATTAATATTTAGTTCCCTTAACAATAATAGCGAGTTCTGATCCAATTTTCAAGGCTTTAAACTGAAAATCCTTATGATAAACGGTCTTTCTCACTTTTTCCTCTTTTTCAAAGCTTCGGCATCAAAAAACGACAAGTTTTTCAAAACAAGTCAAACGACGATGTGTGGTATGATATGATATAGTGATAACAATTTTCATTTGGGAGGATTAAAGAAATGCAAGAAGATTCTAAGGTATATGACATTACCGTTATCGGAGGCGGCCCAGTAGGATTGTTTACTGCGTTTTACGGTGGCATGAGACAGGCAAGTGTGAAAATCATTGAAAGCCTTCCTCAGCTCGGCGGTCAATTATCCGCTCTTTACCCTGAAAAATACATTTATGATGTGGCTGGTTTTCCAAAAATCCGCGCACAAGAATTAATTGATAACTTAAAGGAACAAATGGATAAATTTGATCAAACCATTTGCTTAGAGCAAGCAGTTGAAACGGTTGAAAAACAGGCAGATGGTATCTTTAAACTTGTGACAAATCAAGAGGTTCATTATTCTAAAACGATCATCATCACAGCTGGTAACGGTGCATTCCAACCGAGAAAGCTTGAGCTAGATACAGCAGAATCATTTGAAGGAAGTAACCTGCATTACTTCATTAATGATTTGAATCAATTTGCTGGCAGACGTGTCGCTGTTCTTGGCGGCGGAGACTCTGCGGTGGACTGGGCACTGATGCTTGAGCCAATCGCAAAAGAAGTATCGATTATTCACCGTCGTGATAAATTCCGTGCACATGAGCACAGTGTAGAAAACTTGCACAACTCGAAAGTCAATGTGCTAACACCATTTGTGCCAACTGAGCTCATTGGGGAAGACCGTATTGAACAAATTGTGCTTGAAGAAGTGAAAGGCGATAAAAAGCATGTACTAGATGTGGACGACGTGATCGTCAACTTCGGTTTTGTTTCCTCCCTTGGACCAATCAAACAATGGGGCCTTGAAATCGAAAAGAACTCCATCGTGGTCAAATCCACGATGGAGACAAACATCGAAGGTTTCTATGCGGCAGGAGACATCTGTACGTATGAAGGAAAAGTCAAGTTAATCGCAAGCGGATTTGGTGAAGCACCAACTGCTGTGAACAACGCGAAAGCTTACATGGACCCGAAAGCTCGTGTACAGCCGCTTCATTCCACAAGCTTATTTGAAAATAAATAAGAACGGATCAAAAAAAGGAGTTCCATCTGCGGAACTCCTTTTTTGTTTATTTAAAAATCCCAATATAGGCATTCGCCATTCCAAGTACCATTGCAGCAAGTAACACCACAACAATTCCTGCCACAACCAAAATCACCCGATCCTTCACGCGTTCCTTTTTCGGAAGCGGCTTGTCTATCCCGCAAGATGGACATGTTTTTGAACGATACGGAATCAGTTCATGACAGTTCCTGCAATTGATTTGTTCACTCAAACCTCAGCAACCTCTTTTCTGATGACAGTTTATGTTTGGTTCTCATGATACTCTTTTCGAGTGGAAATAGCCAGTTGTGAGGACAAGCTGTAACAAAATTGAGCGATTTACAAATTGTTTAAGAAGGAATGGAATCAATGAAGGTTTGATTGGTTCAACCGATATAAGAATGAGAAGATCGTAATGAAGGATAGGTGGAAAGATGATAAAGCGTTTCATGATTAGTTTAAGCTTGTTACTGATGATTGGCGGTTCAGTTGAAGTGTTTGCAAAAGACTATAACAAACATTATGCTCAATTCGCTGCCGGATTGAATATGGATGTTGATCAGCTAGAACCTTTTTTAAAGCGTGTATCCACTTCGGTTTTGGATTCTGGTTTGAGTGATCAAGAAATCAAACAGATACTCACCAACGTTCAAAAAATGAATAAAAACAATGAAACAAAAAGAATGGGCACTTTTGAAGTGGTGTACCATGAAAAAACAGCAAAGATTAAAATTGAAATTGAAGTCCATGTGGAAGATGGCAATAAAGAAGTGGTGATCTATATGTTTAGCACCCAAGAGTTGGTGGATGTCTTGGATAAAGAACTATTGAAAATAGAAGAAGCAATTTGAGAAAGAGACGCTGAATGAGTGTCTTTTTTTCTAAGCTGCCAGTAATAATTTCTCTATTTTTGTAAATTTTATTCCTGAAAAAAAACTGTTTTCATTAATATCTACTAGCTTAACATGAGAAAAATCGTAAGGAGATAATGCAGTTCTCTTTCTCTGATGAATTGCGCCATCATGAGTTTTGCATCCTTACTGGCCATATAATTGAGCCCGAGGGTTGTTTCAACTTGTGTTTCCCGGTTATTAGGAAGCTCGCAGGAAATTAAAAAAGTTAATATTACCTTTTTTTCATTCTATTAATAGCAATACTACTGTTATTATACTTAACTTCTTTAGCTACAATTATCATTGGACTAATATTTAATTAGATTAAGAAAATGAATAAACGAATAACTAAGTCAAATTACCCTGATTTCTTACTAAAATCTCCTCTTTAACTTCAGGAACATAAACAAACTATTTATCGGCATTTTTTATACACGATATGTTAGAATTATGATACGTGCGACTGAATCTACTATGGGGTTATACTGCTCATGACCCTAGCAAAGAAAGGGACCCATTAGAGTCCCTTAACTAACGTGTTGATGTTCTTTAATTAATCTTTGGTAAATTGTATTATTTCAACATTAATTTCAATCTTACTACCATCTGAAGTTGTTCCTATTTTCATGGGTTTTTTTCTGTCTTTATTATTATTATAATAATTGTGAAAAAATTCATCTATATTCAGTTCATATATCTCTGCAAGCGCCTTTAACACATTATGCCTTGTATTCCAATTCCCAATATCAATTTTAACTTGACGCCAATTTTGAAAAATAACATCTCTCCCCCCAAAGCTTGTAGCTATAACATTTGGCTCTAGGGATTTAAGATTTAAAATTTCGCCTATTTGATATCGGGAAGTAAAACCTATTTTTTCAGACCATTCGTGTTCTTTTATTTGAGAATAATTCAGCCAACCATGATTTGTGTAACATAATGGAAAACCTTCACCATTACCACCTAACGCATAAATGATATCCGCTACACTGTTCAACACTTCTGGGGATAAGTGATTAAAATACTCAAGAATAATTCGACCTTGTTCGGTTGCCCATGTAGCAATTGTTTTTTCAGACGCAACAGGAACCCCTCTGCTTCTACTGGCTCCATCTACTTCACCAACCACTACGCCGAATACTCCTCGTAGCTTTTCAACATACAAACCACCGCATGTTAGATATCCACTAATCTCACTATTATAGTACCCGATTTCTTTAGTTGGGCTTATTCCTGCTCGTCCTACTTGTACACCATCTTCATTAAATATTGGCTTTACTAATACCGAATTTTTTTCAGCTAAACTTTTAATGTCATCGGGACAATTATTTTTTTGATAACCTGATAAACTTATGATGAAATCAACAGGATTAATATTTTTCCAATCATCCGCTTCAATTATTTTTTGAACTGGGTGATTTTCATACTGGATATATAAATCGACGTCTAATGTAGGAGCTATCATTCTACAAATTGATGCCAACTTTTCGTTCGATTTGACCTTGAATATCTCATCAGAAGCATCTAAAATTTTTAACATTGAATCAAGTAATTCCTCTTTATTTTCTAAATAAATACGTATACTTGTCCCTGGGTCCTGTAAACCCTCTCTCACATTACATTTTTTTAATATCGGGCGACCACTAAGCCCCATCCCAAATTCCAGTATTTTAGTTTCACTAGGTCCATCATATATGGTCCTTGTTTTTACTACTACTCTTTCCCCCCACATAAAAGTAGAATAAAAACCTATTCCAAATTTACCAATTGATTCAAAATTACTTGTAAGTAATCCTGGATGTTCTTTTGTCATTAAGTAGCTTCCCCAATAGCTTGAACCAAAAGCTAGAAGTTTTTGACACAAAGTATTCTGTGACATTCCTATACCACTATCTATTATCTCAATAAAATCATTACTATTTTCAACACCAACTTTTATTGTGATACTTCCCCAAAGTTTCCCATGGTTTTGAATTGTTCTTCTTGCATGCAAAGCATCCCTTGCATTTTGAATAAGCTCCCTTAAAG
This sequence comes from Bacillus sp. FSL W8-0920, assembly GCF_038593215.1. NCBI lineage: Bacteria > Bacillati > Bacillota > Bacilli > Caryophanales > Bacillaceae > Bacillus > Bacillus sp. FSL W8-0920. The sequence goes on from NZ_CP151974.1 coordinate 2,926,721, forward strand.
GAATTGTACTATCTTTCCCATATAAACCTTCACCTCCTAGTTGTTTAACTAAATGAGGTACATCACTTACATGCAGGCTAGCACTTACTGGTTCCCAACCATTTACACGAATCACTTCTGATAATTTAGTTGGGCTTTCTATTCCTTTTACACCTTTTATTATAAAAGTCGGTTTGTTTTTTTCCTTTAATATCCTGTCAACACTTTTTAGCTCGTTATTTACCATAGATAAATTTTCATATGCTAGCCACCAAGCATCAATTTCATCTTCATTAAATCTTTGAACAGAGGTAAAAACTAATTGGTCACCTTGACAAGTTGGTCTTGATAACTTCCCCTGAAACTTCCAATGAATATCACTATAATGTTCAGGTTTCCTTAAAGCTCTCAGAAAAGCTGGAGCCCTTCTACTATCTAAATGTGCAGCATCAGCCACACGGAGTATACATGCCAACTTTAGTATATCTACAGACCAACTATCTGGATAGGATGGTGGAGCACCAATTTCTATGTTTAAGACATTTTCCATTTTTTCTATTGACCAGCCATGACTTGATGCTAAAAGACCTATATATTCTCCAAAATGCGCTAATAATTCTTGATCTTCCAACAGACGGTAGCTCTGTCCCTCTTTAGTAGTCCAAACTGCACTCACAAGATTTTCTGCATGCGTTGCATGCAGTTCTCTTAAGCGAGTAGCCTTTGCATTATCAAGAACATTTTTAGGAATATTTTCTCTCTCTTCTTGTGTTGGAATTCTTCCTAGTTCCTCTCTTAAAGAATATTCAACTATATCTTCCCATTCTTCCCCTTCAAAAAGTTGGCTCACATCATCTACATAAGCAGCCGATGCCATCCCTAAATCATGAAGAAGGATTGCACTACCTAATACAAACGCCTCCATCGGATTTAATTCATAGCCTTCACCAACAATTTTCGAAGCTGTTTCCCATAGGGCATCGATGTGTGTAATATCATGAACAGTAAAATTAGGTAAATCTCTTGCAATTTCAGCAGACAGTATCATAGTATTTTTTCTAAAATTCTCGTAAGCTGATAATAAATTCATTCTAAAAGTTTCATATTGGTCTATTTGTTTCTCTCCTATGGAACTTTTCCATAAGCTACTATCACTTATAGTTTGCATATAAATCCTCCAGTATAGAAGTAATATATCTATTGAACTGAAAATTAGTTCATACAAGATATTAGTTTTATATATTCTAATTATAACCTTTATAGTTTTTTTTTTACATACCACCTTCATAATTAATCAAAACTGATTTCTTATTGATATATCATTGGAAATTAAATAAAAGAACACTGCTTATTCGAAAATAATGTTGTATTACCTTTTTGAACTCACTTTTTACCAAGACTGGTTCTATTCATTATTGTGAAATGATACGCTAACTGATTTCATACCTTTTCCATAGTATAGCTTTACACCAGTTTCATATTAATCCATTCCCATCTGTCAGAGTGGGGGTTATATAATCGATCATAACTGTCAGACATAAGTCTTCCTATTGTATACCTTTCACTATCGAAGTAATATCCGGGACTGACCCCCTAAGATGAGACAAATAAAAAACACCTTCAAGTTTGAAAACGGATCGTTGTGATCCGAAATAAAACATGGAGGTGTTTTTTCTATGGGGACAAGAGTGAGTTATCCGGTTGAAGTCAAACAGAAGGCTGTAGAAATGAGATTGGGCAGGCGTACCTATGAAAGAGATCATGCAGGAATTGAATATCAAGAATAAGACGCAGGTTCAGACATGGGTGAGATGGCATAAAACTGGGGATACACACAGGTTCGAACAACCTGTTAGAAAACAATATACCTATGGAAAGGGTCCCGAGTACTCTTCTGAATTAGAGCGACTACAGGCAGAAAATCGCTATTTGAGTCAACAGAATGAAGTTTTAAAAAAGTACAACGAATTGGAAAGGAAGTTGATAAGGAAACGTCAATCAAACTGGTAGAAGAATTGTGCAAAACGATGACGGTACAGGACATCTGTGTCCATTTAGGCATCTTACGTACTTCGTATTATAGATGGAAAAAGGATTTGACTCAGACTCATTCTAAAAGACAACTAGAGAAACAGGTCGGCACGTTGTGTCGAAAGCACAAATATCGATATGGTTATCGGAAAATCACAGCCATACTAAAAATGAGAATGCGTATTAACCATAAAACTGTTCAACGTATCATGCAGAAAAACCAGTGGCAATGCCGGGTTAAAATGAAAAAGCGTAAGAAGAATGGGCAGCCTTATGCCGTAGCCGGTAATATACTGGATCGGAATTTTCAGTCTGATCGCCCTCTTGAAAAACTAGTCACGGACATCACGTATTTGCCTTATGGACAGAAACAATTGTACCTTTCCAGTATATTGGATTTATATAATGGAGAAGTGATTGCTTTTACAATTGGTGATAAGCAGGACACAGACTTTATCTTAAACACACTTAATCAGCTCCCAGCACTTCCTGAGAATTGCGTGTTACATAGCGATCAAGGTTCTGTGTATACATCTTACGAGTATCAGAAAGCTGTTCATATAAAAGGCATTACCATGAGCATGTCCCGTAAAGGGACGCCCGCTGATAATGCCTCCATCGAATCGTTTCATTCCTCACTAAAGTCTGAAACGTTCTATCTTAACAGGATTGATCGCACTACGACCACCATCGTAGAACGCACTGTTATAACAACATTCGTATTCAAACGAAACTAAACAACCAATCACCGATAAACTATCGGCAATTGGCTGTATAAAGGTGTTTTGATTCCTGTCTCAAAAACGGGGGTCAGTCCCCTCCTTCAAAGTGTTTTTTATTATAATAACACTTACTGTTATACAATTCGAATAGCTGTTATCCACTACATATACAGAGTCTGAAGGACTACCTCTTATGTCTCAGACATATCCTGCTACAATATCCTCAAGTTCCTGTTGTATATAGAAAAGTCTAATCCATTTTTTTCTTTTGTGATGCCAAAGCTAATTTTCTCTTTATAATCGACATATATTTCTAGTAGATCGAGACAGTATGTTTCAAGCTTTCCCTGTACAGCTTTACTTGAAGCCTTTAATATCATTTAAAGGCTTGTGTACACTCAAAATTCCAATGTAATTCATAACCAGTAACACCCATTTAAACTTTTCAACACTCTTCTGGCGTACCGGTATTCGTGGCTGTTCTGAACGAAGAACCGCATCCGCATGAAGCAATCGCGTTCGGATTGTCAATCGTGAAACCGCCGCCCATTAGTGATTGTTTGAAATCAATGATGGTGCCGTTCATGATGTCAAGGCTTTCGGAGTCGACAAGGACCTTGATGCCCTGCTGTTCGAACTGCGTGTCTTTCTCAGAAACTTCATGGTCAAAACCCATTCCGTATGAAAGACCGCTGCAGCCGCCGCCTTTTACGCCCACTCGTAGGAACGCATTTTCTTCTTCATGTTCTTTCATCATATCTTTAATCTGCAATGCAGCAGCTTCTGTAATCGTTACTGGTGTACTCACGATCATCCCTCCTTTTGACTGGATGTTTCTTTTCAATTATAAACGTGATGTTGCCTTTTCTCAAATAATTGGTTTAGAGATAGAATGTGCCGTCACAAATTGTTTCAGCAGGTCCTGTCATCAGCACATGGTCATTGTCTTTCCAGCGAATGATGAGGTCTCCGCCAGCTAGATGAACGGTCATATCCGTTTCTTTTTTCGCATGTCCATTGACAATCGTTGATACAGCCGCAGCACATGCTCCTGTACCGCACGCTTGCGTAATCCCTGATCCTCTTTCCCACACGCGGAAATGCAGTTCCGTTTCACTGACACGTTCCACAAATTCTACATTGACGCCTTCTGGAAACATGTCATGCTTTTCAATAATTGGCCCAAGCGAATCGAGCGGCGCCTGTTCAATGTCTTCTAAATAGAAAACGATATGGGGATTCCCCATTGAAACAGCTGTTCCATTTAAGGTCGTCGTGCCAAAATCAAGCGGTTCATTAATCGTTGTACTGGCCGGTTCACCAAGCATTGGCATCGCTTCTTTTTCAAAACGAGGTTTACCCATATCTACTGTCACTAACTGAACGTGACCATCCTGCACATGAACGGTCGCTTCAACAAGTCCTGACAATGTCTCAATCTGGAACGTTGTGTCTGTTACGATTTGATGCTCATATACATATTTTGCAACGCAACGCAGACCGTTACCGCAGTTTTTCCCCTCTGATCCATCATTGTTGAAAATGCGCATCTTCACAGGCGCAACATCTGATGGGCAAATGAGGATCATTCCGTCTGAACCGATTCCTGTGTAAACAGAAGAAACCTGAATTGCTATCTCTGACAGCTGCTCTTCTGGAAGCTGTTCCTTCATCTGATTGACGTATATATAATTGTTTCCTAGTCCGTGCATTTTCGTGAATTGAAATGATGTCATGAGCGTCCTCCAAAAATGTTGTTTCTTTATAGTATAAAAGGAGTCGATTCAGGAGACAATCTTATCATCCCCCGTTTTTCATACATAAAAGCTCTTTGCTGCCATGGCAAGGGGCTTTTATTATGCATATGCCTCATTTTCTCTCGTGTGATGCTTCATTTTAATGATATTTTATTAGCATAACATATTGGATGCGCTTTCTATTCATTCTCCTTAAAAATGGAAATTTAAAATATGAAAAAAATGCACCTCATGACCCATGTGGTGCATTTAAAACATCTCATTTTCCTCTATAAAAGCATAAATACGCTCAACTAGCTGCTCTGCATTTTCTCCGGAAACAAATTCTCCATTCACGAGTGCAAATGGGGAGTCCATACATTTGCCGCAGTAGCTTAAACAGCCGTATTCCATAACGTCTAGGTTTGGGTCTTTATCAAGCTTCTCTTTTGCTTCTTGAGACCCTTGTGCAAGATTACTTACACAAAATTCGATCAGTGGGAACACTTTGCTTCACCTCACATTGCTTTACCATCCTACCGAAATTCCTTCTATTAGTCAAAACATGAGCTTCACCTGTATCGTTACGCCTATTCCTCGTAAAATGTTTTACTATTTAGGACTAACTAATGAATATGTAGGTTATTTTGAAACAATTATTGTGGTTTCACAGTAAATTCGATATAATTTTATTTGGTATTTTAACTTAAAGTTTTTTAGTATAAGTGTTTTTCAATGTCTACGGGGAAAAGGAGAATCGTCATGAAAAATTTAGTCTTGATCGGCGGAGGTTACGGGAATATGCGGGTTCTCCACCGCTTATTGCCAAATCAATTACCTGATGATGTTACTATCACATTAATTGATCGAAATCCTTACCACTGTTTAAAAACAGAATATTATGCACTCGCTGCTGGAACGATCTCTGATCATCACATTCGAGTATCTTTTCCAGAGCATCCGAAGCTGGATATTCAATATGGGGAAGTAGAAAAAATTGATATTGAAAACAAACAGATCTTATTCAGCGACCGTGAACCCATTCCTTATGACGACACGGTGATTGGACTCGGCTGTGAGGACAAGTATCATAATGTCCCTGGTGCGAAAGAACATACATACAGCATTCAAACCATTGATCAGTCAAGACATACGTATAACAAATTAAACAATTTGGGTGCAGGTGCAACGGTTGGTATCGTCGGTGCTGGACTTAGCGGGGTAGAGCTAGCCAGTGAATTAAGAGAAAGCCGTGCTGATTTAAACATTATTCTTTTTGACCGCGGAGAGCTGATTCTATCAAGCTTCCCAAAAAGATTAAGTTTATATGTGCAAAAGTGGTTTGAAGAAAATGACGTAAAGATCATTAACTGTGCCAATATTACGAAGGTTGAAGAAGGTGTTGTTTACAACCATGATGATGCCATTGAAGCAGAGGTCATCGTATGGACAGCAGGCATTCAGCCAAGCAAAGTGATACGAGAGATGGATGTTGAAAAGGACGTACAAGGCCGCGTCGTATTAACACCTCATCACAATCTCCCTGGAGATGAGCACGTCTATGTCGTGGGTGATTGCGCAAGTCTTCCGCATGCCCCAAGTGCACAGCTTGCCGAGGCGCAGGCAGAACAAATTGTCCAATCTCTGCAAAAACGCTGGAAAAACGAGCCGCTTCCTGAGGCTTATCCTCAGTTTAAGCTAAAAGGTGTATTAGGCTCTTTAGGGAAAAAAGCCGGCTTTGGCTTAGTAGCAGATCGTCCACTTATTGGCCGTGTACCAAGACTTCTAAAATCCGGACTCCTTTGGATGTATAAGCATCACAATGGCTAACATCATGTGAATTTTATCTCAAAGCTCCCTCTCGTCGAGGGAGCTTTTTCTATGAAACGGCATGTGCCGATGAACGGGTCCATTTGATCGGAGCAAGGGCAAGGATGCAGTCTTTACGAAACGTTCTCATCGTCTTTTTCGATAAACAATACGCTTGGATGAGCTGGTCTGTTTGACGGTGGACAATGATTTTACGCTTCGTGCACTCTCCGTTTTTCTTCATATAAATCATCTCAATTGGTATTTGCTGTTGAAGAGATTGTTTCAGTAAATAATTCATGATGCTCACGCTCCTTTCATTTCATTATAATCGAACAAACGTTCTTTTTCAACCCGGAAAGGAACGTTTGTTCTGTTTATTTTCTCAAAAAAAGAACAGTTTATTCACTGCTCTCCGTGTAACCGTATTTCTCCATTTCTTGATAAATGTCTTTTAATTTTGGATTGCCCTCTCCGACAATTTGATCCTCCACTAAGACAAGCGGATAAAAGAATTCATCATCAAGAATTCGTTCGGACAATTCCTTTTGGTGTTCGTTTTCTGGTGGGTGCTCAATATCAATATATGTGATGCGAAACGGCTGATTTGGATATTTTCGTTTTAACGCTGCATCTAACCACTCAAATGTGTCTTTTGATGAAGGCAGATTCACGCAGCTAGCGCAAAGTACATCTCTTCCATATACATAAAGATCGACGGTTTGATTCATTTGACAAGCCCCCTATTCTTTCTTTATTTTAGCTGAATTTTCTGTATGAAAAAAGTCAAAATCACTTTTTGTTTCAAGATGAGATTGTGCTATAATGAGAAGGAAACTTTGAAACCAATCAATAGATTTTTATCGTCCAGATGAATATAATGGTGATATGTTGTGAAAGGAGCGATTGTATCTAATGACTGAAGTCGAAATGAAAGACCAAGTACAGGAAGTACTAGACAAACTTCGTCCATTTCTATTACGTGATGGTGGAGACTGTGAGCTTGTAGACATTGAAGATGGCATTGTCAAATTGCGTCTTCTTGGTGCATGCGGCAGCTGCCCAAGTTCAACCATTACATTGAAAGCCGGTATTGAGCGCGCATTATTAGAAGAAGTGCCTGGCGTTGTAGAAGTTGAACAGGTTTTCTAATTCATATATGACATGAAAACGACCCGAATTTGGGTCGTTTTTTTCAGTATTAGCCTTTTTCAGCGTGATATGAAAACCCTTGAATTCTAGGAAGGACGAGTACTGGCGCGGAGCGAATTGATATTCGTGAGCACAAGCACGCAGGACTGACACGGAATGCGAGGGTTTGTCATCACGCTGAAACGACCCGATTTGGGTCGTTTTTTTATTATTAGCTTAGCTTCTCTCTAAACCAATCCTTTATAAAGGTCAGTCTTTGAATACGCTGCCCCGGATGGCCGCTTCTGGATAAATCATGAGATGCTTTCGGGAATTTGACGAGCCTTGTGTCTTTCCCAAGCTCCTTCAGTGCTACAAAAAGCTGTTCTGCTTGATCGACTGGGCAGCGATAGTCTTCGTCGCTGTGTAGGATGAGAAGCGGCGTATTTACCTGCTTCACATACTTGAGCGGCGAACGATCCCATAGCTTATCGACTGAATCATAAATATTCCCATCCATCTGCCACCTTGTGAAATAATAACCGATATCACTGATGCCATAAAAGCTAATCCAGTTTGAAATGGACCGCTGTGTGACGGCTGCGCGAAAACGGTCGGTCTGTCCGACAATCCAGTTGGTCATAAAACCGCCATAGCTGCCGCCTGTCACTCCAAGTCTTGTTTCATCAAGGAAATCATAGGCTTTCAGCACATGATCAACAGCCTGCATGACATCCTCATAATCAACGTCACCATAACTCCCTCTCACACGGTCGGTAAACATTTGTCCGTATCCATGACTGCCATGAGGATTGATATATACGATGGCATAGCCTTCCGCGGCAAGCATTTGAAATTCATGAAAATACGTATAACCATACATGGCATGCGGCCCGCCATGAATTTCTAAAATAAGCGGATAAGTCTTCCCCTCTTCCAATTGGGATGGCTTCATAAACCAGCCATGCACCTCGTCGCCTTCTTTTGACTGAAACGAAAATGGCTCTGGTACCGATAGGACATGCTCCTTGAGGAATTCATCATGCTCGAACGTGATTCGCTTTAGATCCGCCTCCCCTAATGTCAGCTCATACAGCTCACTTGGAGAAACGGGTGACAGCCGGCTCAGCAGCATTTTGGATTCATTCGGATGAAGGCTGAAGTTTGTGATATGCTCTGCCTCTAATCGAACAGGATAGGCTAAGCCTTCAACAGAGAAATAATAAATCCCTGTACTGCCTTGATCAGAAACAAGCGCATAAAACCCTTGGCTATCCTTTGTCCACTGCGGAAACTGATTGGCTTCGCCCATAACACTATCCCCTGCCATACAGTTGCCCACATACATATCGAGCATTTCTGACAGCTGAACGCCGTTTCCCTCCTTCAGATCATACAGCCATAATGCTGGGAACGTAGCATTTTGAAATTCTCGCTCATGTCCGATATACACGAGGCTTTCTCCATTAGGAGCAAAAGACACGGCGGAATAAGCGCCAGCAGATTGTGTAATTTTCTTTGTCGTACCGTCCTCTAATGATTGGAGGCATACATCACTTATGTAAGGTTTCTGAGGATTTGATTGAATATAGGCAAGCCATTTCCCGCACGGAGAGAGCGTGTGATTCACATGATGATGCTGTCCGCTCGTAACTGCCTCGATCTCTCCTGAATGAACATCCACTTGAATGATCTGCGTAAAACGCCCATCTAAAAAACCTCTGCCATCTGCTTTATAGGTCAAATCATCATATACCGCAGGAGCGAACTCATCTCGCTCTTCCTTCTTTTCATCATGTATAGACTCTGTTTGTTTCAGTGACACAGCCGCATAAATGAAAGTTCCATTTGGTGAAAAGACAGGATGAGATACTCCGTATGGAATCGACGTTAAGGTACGCACACCGCCTCCCTCGCTCTGAATCAGTGCAAGCTGGGGAGCTTCCTTTGGCTTTTGCAAAATAAACGCAAGCTGCCTGCTGTCTTTTGACCACACTGGCTGATGATGCTTTCCATCCTCAAATGTCCATTGTGACAGCTCCTCTGTCTCTTCATCTCGAACCCATAAATGGATGTTGTAATCGTCCTTTTTGTCATTCACCGTGACCTTTGTAAAAACCGCCTTTTTTCCATCTGGTGAATAAACCGGATGAGAAACAGAAACAATCTTCGTTAAATCTTCTGCTGTCATCAATTTCTTCATGAATGTATCTCCTCCTTTTATGCATAAAAAATAGTTCGATCCTCTAAATAATAATCCCTGCTTCATTTTATAAAAACAAGAATAAAAAAAGAACGTGCATTTTTACAGCACGTTCTCAGGTTATTGAAAAAGGGCTAAAATGATCTTTATTTTAGCTCTTTTTCTTCTTTTCAGCGTGATAGAGAACCTTTGCAGTCTAGGAAGGACGAGTACTGGAGCGGAGCGAATTAATATTCGTGAGCACCAGCACGCAGGACTGACACCGAATGCGAGGGTTTGCCTACACGCTGGAACGTGCATTTTTACAGCACGTTCTTTACTTGATTGACTGGATCATGCTCCACGACAACACCTTCTACTGGTACTGTCAGCAAATCTACTTCGCAATGCGGGAAGTTTTGGGCAAGCTGCTTTTTCAGCGCTTCTCCCTTCCCTTTTTCAACTAAGGTTAAGATTGTCGGACCAGCACCGCTTAATGCCGTTCCATACGCTCCTTTTAGCGAAGCGACATGCTCTACCTTCGACAGCTCTGGGACGAGCATTGTGCGGTAAGGCTGATGAAATAAATCCTTATTCATCATTTCTCCAACAAGCGGCCAGTTTTGCGTCATTAAGGCGGCAACAAGCACGTTGCTCACAGCACTCGCACTGACAGCATGTTTATAGGAAAAATCCTCTGGCAGGACATCACGGGCATCCTTTGTCAGTACTTCATAAAAAGGAATCACGACAACAACATCTATATCCACATGCTTCACTTTGACAGCATGTGTCTTGTCTTCTTCATGAAGACCAATCAGTAAACCTCCGAATAAAGAAGCACCCGCATTATCTGGATGACCTTCTACCTCACTTGCAAAAAAGAGCTTTTGATCATCCGGCATATTTAATTCGAGAAGCTGATTGGCTAGCTCAATGGCTGCCACAATTGCAGCAGCACTGCTGCCCAGCCCCCGTGCCAATGGAATATCACTCCACACTTTGACATAAACAGGCGGGAGTGTTTTTCCAAAGTGATCTGCGACCTTTTTGGCTGTTTGATAAATGAGGTTGTCGGTGCCTGATGGAATTCCAGACACGACATCTGATTCTGCTTCAAACAGCCAGCTATCATGGTCATAGACCGATAGCTTTAAATAGCGGCTGAGCGCCATTCCAACTGAATCAAAGCCTGGTCCTAAATTGGCAGTGCTTCCCGGTACTGTGATTGAAAAAAGCATGGAGGCTTTACTCATACGCGCGCGGCCTTTTCTAAGTGTTCAAGAATTTGATCTTCATCTGCATCAAGTGTGACCGGCTTAATTTGTGAAATATCAATGGCCGTATTCGGATCTTTCAATCCGTTGCCTGTTAATACCGCAACAACTTTACTGCCTGGCTTGATTTCTCCGGATTTCACCTGCTTTAGCACACCTGCGATAGACGCACATGAGCCTGGCTCTGCAAACACACCTTCTTCACGAGCAATCAATTGATATGCATGGAGAATTTCTTCGTCTGTCACTTCATCAATCTTTCCGTTTGATTCATCTGCCGCTGCCACAGCTTGTTTCCAGCTTGCAGGATTTCCGATACGGATGGCAGTTGCCACTGTTTCTGGCTGTTCAATCACTTCATTTCGCACGATCGCTGCTGCGCCTTCTGCTTCAAAGCCGCGCATAACAGGCAGTCCAGTTCCTTTTTTCTCATGGTATTCCTTGAAGCCTTTCCAGTAGGCGGTAATATTCCCCGCATTTCCAACAGGAATCGCCAGTACGTCCGGGGCCGAGCCTAGCTGCTCACAGATTTCAAATGCCGCCGTTTTTTGTCCTTCAATTCGGTACGGATTGACAGAGTTAACAAGGGCAATCGGCGATTTTTCACAGATGCTGCGGACGATTTTCAGTGCATCATCAAAGTTACCGTCAATTGCAATGATCTCTGCTCCGTACATCACAGCCTGTGCAAGCTTGCCAAAGGCAATTTTTCCGTCTGGAATGATGACGATACATTTCATATCAGCACGAGCAGCATAAGCCGCTGCCGCTGCAGAAGTATTCCCTGTCGAAGCACACATGACCGTATCATTGCCTTCTTCTTTTGCCTTTGCAACAGCCATGACCATCCCGCGGTCCTTGAAAGAGCCTGTTGGATTGACGCCTTCTGTTTTCACATGAAGCTCAATCCCTAGCTTTTCCGAAAGCTTGGCAAGGTGGATCAGCGGTGTATTCCCTTCATTTAATGTTAGTTTTGGTGTTGATTCGTTTACTGGTAAGAATTCTTGGAATTCTTCAATAAGTCCATTCCACTTCATCAGCTTAAACCGTTCCCTTCTACTCGGTACGTGCTCTTCACTTGAACCACCACGTCGAGATCGTTTAATTTTTGCAGGATATTTGAGAAATCTTCTTCTGAGGTCCGGTGTGTAATAATCACAATTTCAGCCAGCTCATCATGCCCTTTCACAGGAAGCTGAAGGATCTTTTCAAAGCTGATGCCTCTTTCAGAAAAAATAGATGTAATGCGGGAAAATGCCCCGACTTGATCTCTAACATGAATTCTTAAAAATTGCTGAGCAAATACTTCCGACGGTGATTTGATCTTTTTCTCAAACTCCGGTGCGATAAATCCGCTTCCGTTCACGCCAAGACGCATGTTTTTCATGACTGCGACTAAGTCTGATACAACAGCGGTTGCCGTTGGCAGACTTCCAGCTCCAGGTCCGTAAAACATCGTTTCCCCTACAGCACTCCCATAGACATACACCGCATTGAATTCATTGTTGACTGATGATAACGGATGGTGATCAGGGAGTAAGGTTGGCTGGACACTGACTTCCACTTTCTCTCCGTCCCGCTGGGCAATTCCGATCAGCTTCATTGTGTAGCCAAATCGTTTACTGAAATTAATGTCTTCATCAGAAACGTCAGAGATGCCTCTGACCTTCACATCGTCTAATTCCACATTCATGGAAAAACCGAGTCTTGCAAGAATCGCCATTTTCCTTGCTGCATCCAGTCCTTCTACATCAGCTGTCGGGTCTGCTTCTGCAAAGCCAAGATCCTGCGCTTCTTTTAAGACATCCTCATATGCGCTTTTATCGACGTTCATTTTCGTTAATATAAAATTGGTTGTGCCGTTCACAATTCCCATCATTTTCGTAATTCGGTCAGATGCCAATCCTTCCTCCAGCGTACGCAGAATCGGAATTCCTCCGGCGACACTTGCTTCATAATAAAGATCACAGCCATTTTCTTTCGCCACATGTAAAAGCTCTGTTCCGTAAAGTGCCATTAAATCTTTATTGGCGGTAATGACATGCTTCTTTTCATTTAACGCATCTATTAAATATTGTTTTGTCTCTTCAATGCCGCCCATCACTTCAATAATGACGTCGACCTCTGGATCTCTAATCACATCGTATACTTCAGTTGTGAAGACTTCTCTTGCCACATCCACATCTCTCTTTTTATCGGGATTGCTCACAAGCACTTTTTGTATTAATACCGGACAGCCGATCTGGTGCATTAATTTATCCTGATGATCTTGGATAATCTTGACGACACCGCTTCCCACTGTTCCTAATCCTAATAGTCCAACTCGAATTGCCTTCACCTGAAATTCCACCTTTCTCCGTCAATGTCCTCTCTAAAAAGACATTTGTTAACCTAACACAGACATTCAATGTACACACATTATAAAGGGGTATCCTCATTTTGACAAGGTAATAAAATATGAGATTGTTAGAATGAAACCGCTTAACAGCTATTTATATCAAGATTCTATATTTTCAAAATATTTTTGTCAGAAAAGCTCCCGAAACTCAGGGAGCCTGAAATGATGAACGAACCGGCGTTTTGGCTTGCTGACCTTGTAGGACAAGCGCAATATTCTCAGCACATAAACGCATCATCGTTTTTCTCGTTTCGACACTTGCACTTCCAATATGAGGGAGAACCGTGACGTTACGTAATGTTGTTAACGGATGAGATGGGCTGACAGGCTCCTGTCTAAATACATCCAGACCAGCGCCGGCAATTTTTCCTGTCGTGACTGCCTCATATAAAGCATCCTCATCCACAGTCTGTCCTCTTGATACGTTAATAAAATAAGCAGAGTTCTTCATCAGATCAAATGCCTTTTCATTAAACATGTCTTTCGTTTCTGGGGTTAACGGCGTCAGGCAGACGATGAAATCAGACTGCGTGAGCAAGTCCTCAAAAGCCGCATAGGTCACGCCGAGCTGCGCTTCTGCCTCTGGCTTTCTTGACCGGTTATAGTACAGCACCTTCATGTCAAAGCCTGCTGCCCGCTTGGCAAGCGCTGTTCCGATACTGCCCATGCCGACAATTCCAAGGTTTTTGTGATGAACATCAGCTCCTGAAAGAAGAAGCGGTCCCCAGCCTGTCCAATTTCCTTCCTTAATCCAATCACTCGCCTCGACAATCCGTCTAGCTGACGCCATCAGAAGGGCAAAAGCTAAATCAGCCGTGGATTCCGTTAATACATCAGGCGTATGACAAATGGTGATGTTGCGCTTATTAGCGGCTTCAAGATCAATATTGTCATAACCCACAGCAAGGTTTGCGATCACCTTAACATGTGGAGCCTTTGATAAAAGGGCTTCATCTACTTGATCTGACAGCATGGTGAGAAGCGCATCCGCTTTCGCTGCTTGTTTTTCTAATTCTTCTCGTGGACATGGCTCATCTTCGCTTGGCCACATCTCGATATGAGCGACTTCTTTTAGTGGTGTAAGTGATGCTTCATCCAGCTTTCTTGTGATATAGACATAAGGTTTCGTCAAGAAGAACACTCCTTTGATTGATTTCTTTAAGCATAACGAAAAACGCCTCAAGAGAAAAGAGACGTTTCATCTGTTCACTGAAACTTCAAATCAGTGGACCTGTGATCCAGCCAACAGGTGGAATGAGGCTCCCGCCGCTTCGCATGGCACTCATTTCTTGAAAGACCTTGAGAAAGTATTCATAGCGATTGGCATCATTTAAGACGTAATCTAGCCGTTCTTCATAATATGATTTTTCATTTTCTCCCGACATGTAGTAGCCTTCTACAATTTCAAAGTAATGAAGCGGGAACAACAGGCGGCTGTATAACAAACGCTTAGAAAAGGAAGAAAGTGGTGTCACCTGCTCATATTGCTGTAGAAAAGAGAAGCCCTCCTCAATTAAATCTTCCTTATGCTGGACAAAGGTTTCTCTTAAGTATTCGGCAATATCCCGGGTTGGATGATCAAAGACCCAATCTACAGGTAAACGAAGCGGCTGCTCATGCGGCCATGTCCTTCGCGAAAAACGCTGGTGGCAGACAGTGCCTGAGTCACATTCTTTCGGTTCATCATCCAGCTCAGTATCCACTAAATATTGAATGGCGTTTTCCGTTAATCCAAGATAATACGGAAAGGATTCGATGAATTTTTTTTCAAACCGTTCCAGTGGTTTTTGGTGCATTTGCTGCATCCAAAAGCCTTCAAGCTGATCTAGCCGTTTTGCCCATAATTCCTTCCACGCTCCCACACGTTTTGTTTCAGACACCTCATATGGAAATCCTCTTCCCCTGACATGAAAGGCCGCCAGCTCTGACGCCTGTTGAAACGAGCGGCTCGAGATCGGCGGTGCTGCCTTTAATAAAGCATACAGCTCCTTTCCATGAGTAAAGGTGGGCTTCTCTTCATTTGTTAATTCAAACACAGCGACGTATGGGTCTCCGGCATTCAGTAAATACTGACTGATATGAAACAGCTCTGTGAGTTCTTCTTCTCGCAAGTGAGACACAGGAACAATGATAAAGAGAGCCTCCGACGTTTGAAAGCTCTGATAACTGCCATATGGCATAAGTTGACGCACATCAATACCAAATGTGTGATAAATGGTTTCTTTCATGTTTTCACCTGCGTTCATATGATCGATCTCTTATCATATCGTAGTCGCAGGTTGAGGGATTTATGAATACTATTTACTATCCGAAGCTTTTTACACGTTGTGGACAAATTACGAGGATTGGGTGAGGAATATATGCCGCATCATCATGAGATGAACGAAGTAGAAAAAACAGCAAGACGCCGTTTACAAGAACGAGGCGTATCCATTCAAGATATAGCAGACCTTGTCTACTTTTTACAGGAAAAATATCATCCTGGCTTAGACATGACAGAATGCATCCACAATGTGGAGCGTGTCATCGCAAAACGAGAAGTCCAAAATGCGATATTAACTGGCGTCGAACTAGACGTACTCGCCGAGCAAAAAAAACTGACCGAGCCGCTTCAGTCTATTCTAGAAACAGACGAAAGCCTGTATGGTGTTGATGAAATTTTATCGTTTGCTATCGTCAATATTTATGGTTCGATCGGCTTTACGAATTACGGATATATCGATAAAGAAAAACCAGGAATTCTCGGGATACTCAACGATAAATCCACAGGGGAGTGCCACACCTTTTTAGATGACATTGTCGGCGCCATTGCTGCTGCAGCATCAAGCAGGCTGGCACATAGTGCGAGAAATGTGGAATAAAGCAAAAAAGAGGACGCGCGCATAACGCTTGTCCTCTTTTTTTTATGATAATCGTTCAATCCACTCAGATAATGAATCAATGACATAGGTTGGCTGTTTGTCATATTTGTGAAGCAGCTCTTTTGTTGTCACGCCTGTATGAACGAGCAATGTGTCCATTCCTGCATTCATCCCTGCCATAATATCCGTATCATAGTTATCGCCTACCATGAGCGTCTCAGACACATCCGTCCCGAGCACTCGCATGGCTTGTTCCATGATGATCGATTCTGGCTTCCCGATAAATGTTGGCTGGACTGTAGTAGTCACGGTCAATACAGATGTTAACGAGCCGTTGCCTGGCAAAAGCCCTCTTTCGGTTGGAATAGCAATGTCTCCATTTGTTGAGACAAATTGTGCGCCTTGACGGATGGCAATCGCACCGACTGCGAATTTTTCATATGTAATGCTGCGATCAATTCCAACAACAACGAAATCAGCGTTTTCCTGACCAAACGTCAGCCCTTTTTCTTCAATGGCCTGCTTGATTCCTTCTTCACCGATGACGTAAACAGACGCGTCTTTCTTTTGTTCGGCAATATAATTGGCTGTTGCCATACTTGTTGTAAAGACTTGTTCTTCTGTTGCTGGGATATCGAATGAAACAAGTTTTTCTGCTACCTGCTTTGGCGTGCGTGACGAGTTATTCGTGACAAACAAGTAGGGCATGTTTAGCTCATTTAACTTTTGAACAAATTGACCTGCTTCTTCGATCTTTTCTGTTCCTTTATACATGGTTCCATCTAAATCAATTAAATAGCCTTTGTATTTCATGATGTTCACAACTCCAATGGATTATTTAAACGCTGATACTGGGCCTAGCTCCTGCTCTAAGTAGGTACGGATGCGGTTTGGGAAAACCTGTAGCGCATGCTCAACCTCGCTGATCACCTGCAGCAAGTCGTGATGAGCCACTTCTTGGTATTGCTGTACAAGTGTTTTGCGGCACGAGACAAGCTTTTTCAGCTGACTGCCTTCCTCTTCTGGTACAACCTTTTCATCAACAAGAATATCCATGATGTCATCATAGCTTCCTGGATCACGCATAATAAAGCCATCAATCATGTCATTTCCCGTATCAAGAATACATTCGACGAGCAAATGGACAATTCGTTCCAGCGCTTTTTTCTCTAGTGGACTTGTCCATGTTTGATGACTACGCATCAACTCATATTGCTCCTCGAAAAAACGTAATGTCTCTTCAATTTTTTTTCTGTCTACGAAATACATCATGACGCTCCCCTTTGCGTTATTTTCTGATTCGTTTTAAGACAAAATAGGCACAGCCAAAATTACAGTATTCATAAATGTATTCATCGAGTGTGCTGATTTTTGTATCAAATGTGGCCTTTTGGTTTTGGTCATCAAAGAACCCCTTCAATCTCAGCTGATTGTAGCCCCAGTCCCCCACAATATAATCATACTTATTTAAAATATCTGAGTACCTTGCTTTAAACGCTTCTTCATCAAAACCGTCTTTAATATCTCTTACAAGATCAAAAGTAGCATTCTGAATGACGATCATCTTCTCACCTCTTTTTAAACGATCCATCTTTAATGATAATTCATTGGAAGAACTCCATCAATTGCTAAAGCATGTTTTTTCAGATTTAGCCGAAGCTAAAGAAAAAAGGAGGTCACTTTTATGAAGAAACAACTGACAGCCGCGATTCTTCTCAGCATGCTTTTAGGCGGGTGCGGCTTTCAATCAGGTATGAACCGGCAAGTGGATGAAGATTCTTCAAGTAAAACCATCCGTCTGTCGGATCGTCATGAAGGAAATAATTCCAACATGCCAGAAGCAGACACAAACAGAGCAGGGTATGTTCGTTATCAGCACCAGCAAGTAACGGATCAGAAAGAAAGAACACCTGCTTTAAATCGCGAGCATCTTGCCCACGTCATCACAAGTTTAACTGTGCAGCTCCCAAACATCAAAGATGCAGCCACACTTGTGACAGATGAGGATGCACTGATTGTGTATCGAACAGGCAACAAAAACCGGGATGAATCTGCCGATCAAGTAAAGAAAACGGCGGTTTCTGTTCTCCCTCGTTATTATCATGTATACGTCTCTGATAATCCAGAGCACTTTCAATCCATTGCCAATTTTTCACGTCTTCAAACCAATTCACGTGATTTTGATCAAATCTTAACCAAAACAATTCAACAAATGAAATATTCTCCTCAAGGTGGAGATATTTCTACGAAAGAAGATGCAAATGGTATGACGAATTCCGACCGTACCATGAGAAGAAACGCCCCTTACGGCCAAAATTAATACGAGAAAAAACGCCAGAGAGCTCTGGCGTTTTCTTGTTATGCTTGCGCCTGACGCTTTTTAGACGCTTCATTTACTTGTTCATCTGCATGGTAGGAAGAGCGCACAAGCGGTCCAGCTTCACAATGGCTGAAGCCTTTTGACATGGCAATTTCTTTCAGCTCTGCAAACTCATCCGGATGATAGTATTTTTGAACTTTTAGATGTTTTTTCGAAGGCTGTAAATACTGACCAATCGCCATAATATCGACGTTGTTAGCAAGAAGATCATCCATGACTTCAATGATTTCTTCCTTCGTTTCACCGAGTCCAATCATAATGCTTGATTTCGTTGGAATGTCGGGCTGCATTTCTTTTGCACGGCGCAAGAATTCTAATGAACGATCATATGTAGCACGCGCACGAACCCTTGGCGTTAATCTGCGAACTGTTTCAATATTGTGATTTAAAATGTCAGGACGTGTGTCCATTAACGTCTTCAAATTATCGTAATTGCCGCCCATATCTGAAGGGAGAACTTCAATTGTCGTAAATGGGCTTTTTCTTCTAATGGCACGAACGGTTTCAGCAAACACACCTGCTCCGCCATCCTTTTGGTCATCCCTTGCAACCGCTGTTATGACAGCATGCTTTAAGTTCATCAAAGCCACTGAATCTGCCACGCGTTCTGGCTCTTGCAGGTCTAGCTCAGTTGGAAGTCCAGTTTTCACCGCACAGAAACGGCATGCGCGCGTACAAACAGATCCAAGGATCATAAATGTAGCGGTTCTTCTCACTGCCCAGCATTCATGAATATTCGGACATTTTGCTTCCTCACAAACGGTATTCAGGTTGTTTTCCCGCATCATTTTTTTCAAACCGGTATAGTTTTCATTCGTATTCAGCTTAATTTTAAGCCAGTCCGGTTTTCTTACGTGCTCTTCCTTCTTTGCCAATTCCATCATCTCCATATGAATTCGTTAAAGGTGCATCTACAAAAATCTTCCTGCTATATACGATGGATGCAGCTAAGAAGCTGCAAAAAATTGAATCTTCGGCCTAAAGCCTTTTCTTTAGACACTTTAACATAGTACAGATTGAACAACAAGGGAATGAGCTGCAAAAATACCCAAAAGCCTCCTAAAAAAATCACAAGAAAATTACTAACATTTTCTTCTTATGAAATAGGGTGATCTAACCACACTAAACGGTAGAAGACGATGCTTGATGAAAGGAGATGGACGTTTGTGAAAGTGGTTTTAGCCATCATGATCGCTCTTTCAATGCTTCCTTTACCTGTTCATACGCAGGGGGAAGGCAAGCAGCCAGATGTACTGAAGCAGCGAATGGCACTTTACGAAAAAGTCGCCATCACGACACAGGTTCCATGGTATGTACTTGCTGCGGTTGATCAGTATGAGCACAATATTCGAAAAAGCAGAAGAGATTTACCGAAACAAAAAGGCGTCATTGGCATCTACATTCCCCGGGAAATGTGGATCGGCCCTGAAAACCCGAATAAGCAGGATACCTCTCCTTTAAGCATTAAAGTGTTTGATGGAATTGGACTTGATGGCAACGGGGATGGAAAAGCGAACAGCGATGACGATGAGGATGTATTATTCACGTTTGCTCAATACTTGCTTCATTACGGCAACAGCATTGATCAATTAAAAATTGCTTTATGGGACTATTATGGACGAGATCAAACCGTTGGAATCATTTCATCTTTTATGAAGCTATATCAGCACTATGGTCATCTTGACCTCGGAAAGCACGCTTTCCCTCTTCCAGTCGGAGCTGACTACAGCTACCGGAGTACATGGGGAGATGCAAGAGGATTTGGAGGCAGAAGAATTCATGAGGGTACGGATTTATTTGCCCATTATGGACTTCCCGTTCGTGCGACATCGTATGGCGTGATTGAAATGAAAGGCTGGAACCGCTTTGGCGGCTGGCGGATTGGGATTCGAGATATTCATAACCATTATCATTACTTCGCTCATTTAAATGGCTTTGCAAAAGGACTCAAAACAGGTCAAATTGTTGAACCCGGACAGGTCATTGGATCTGTCGGAAGCTCCGGTTATGGCCCTCCAGGCACAGCAGGAAAATTTCCGCCGCATCTTCACTATGGCATGTATAAAGACAATGGCAGAACTGAATGGTCTTTTGATCCATACCCTCATTTAAGGGCGTGGGAAAGAGCTGAGCGAAAACGACATTAAAGAAAAGGAGAAGTTTAGCGTTTTCGCACCCTTCTCCTTTTTCATGTCTAAGCAAGTTACTGCTCATTTTTCTCCTTCAAACCTAAAATTAAAAATAGAATTCCCATGATGAGAAAAATGAAATACACAACGGTTACTTCCAATGGAATCATGTCAAACATACCTCTAAAAATATTGATACTTAAGCTTTCATTTCTGACCAGTAAAATGGATGCTGTGATATATTTAGCACTAAATACTATAGCAAAAATCAAAAAACAAATACCACTTACATAAAGTTTCTTCATAAAGCTCCCCCTAATAACAATTAAAATTGATCATGACACATTCATCTATATGGAATCAAGTAGTGAATGAGGTTTTTATTTCCAATGACTGCACATCAAAAAACAGCCCAATCATTCCTTGGGCTGTTATTCTTTCTTCTCCTTTTTCTCTGGGAGAACAATCGATGGAGCGCCTGAGTTCGTTCCGCTGCCATTGTAATAATCTGGTACGTCCCCTTGAACGGCTTGGATGGAGACGGGAACTGAGTTTTTGACCACGATTGTTTCAGATGCAAACGGGATGATGACTCTCACCTTGACCTCGATTAGAACACTAATATCAATCAAGGCATTGTTGATGCCATAAGGCTTAATGTTTTTTTCAACGTCCGTATGCGGATCGCCAATGACACTAAACCGTACAGGCACTTTTGGTCCTAGGTTGGCGATGAGTGCATTTCCGGACGCTTGCCCAAGCGGAATGTTATATATAATGCCGTCATGTCCATCTGTTTGATCCTTTAATGCTTCTTTTGCCTCTTTTTGAAAGTTCCCCTTTTCAATGTCCTCTAAATTTTTTTGAAGATGACGTGATAGGTCAGCCATTGCTTTAGATGTTGCTTGCGCATTAAAATCGATGGTCGTTACTTTTCCGTTCTCACTTGTATTCATAACCACCATATCCTTCATATTCTCCTGATCTTCTGCAAAGTCTTGGACGGAATATTGAATCAGATGATTGGCGATACGCTCTGTTTCTAGTTCAGCAATGTGTATAAGGGTTGGTTTAATGGAGCGGTTAATAAAAAATAGACTTATGACGGTTGAGAGTACAAAGAATAAGATCGCAAGCAGCATGACGTATCGGAATGGCAAAGGGCCCTTTTTATAGGGGCGATAGCGGCGGTTCATTCTCAATAAAAAATCCCCCCTTCTCCATTACAAGTGTATGCAGACAGGCGGGGGGATAGGAATCATCTCTTCATTTTATTTCACCATTTTTAATAAGGCGTCTCTTCCAATGGTTCCAACTGTAATGCCTAACGCTTCTGCAGCGTATGTCACAGATTCTAAAGGGGCATCAAGCAATTGCTCTATCGTTCTCACACCAACTGCTCTCCCTGCGATAATACCTCTATCTGCAAGCTTTTCATTTAAGAGCCCGACATCCAGTGCACCGCACATAATATACCCATGTTCATTTGTCACTGCCATAAAATTCGTCTTCGGCAGTTTGACGGTGACGGCTGTAAAGGAATGTCCATCAATATTAATAGGTGTTAAATTCACCAAATCCCTTCACTCCTCTCATCACAATCTATGTGACAAGAGGGCGAGTGTTGTTAGGCTAAAGCGGATTTCATGTGGCTTCCTTCAGGCGCCAAGTAAGCACATCACGTAAAAATTCCGGCATGAAATATTCAATGTGTTCATGGTCACGGATATGAGGAAATAGAGAGCCTAATGTATACATATCGACTGTGCCAACCGTATATAAGGCGTCTTTTCTGATCAATTGATCATGCACAAAAACATCCTCTACTCGTTTGGTTTCACCTTCTTCTACTGTATAGGTGAGGCCGCTATACAGCATTTTCCCCATCAACTCACCTCTAAAGCCGAAGCCCTTGATGCGTAGCTGTTCCATTTTTTCTTCACAGGCACGCCGAACGGTTTCGATAAGCTGTTGACCGGAAAGCGTCACCCTAATTGGGTTAATTGGGTGCGGGCAGATTCGGTGGACTTCTTCTCTAGTCACGATTCCTGCCTCTAATGAATCAAGCACCATGCCTGCATTCATCATGCCGATATCTGCCCCGCACCAATCTTTAATGGCATCTGTTAAGAGCTGCGGAAGCGGGGATTCATCAAACCACTTCGTTTCTAGCCTTGACTCAATCGCAGTTACTTTCTCCTGCATGAGGGCTTTCGCTCTTCTCTCTGCTTGTTGTAGGGTAGTAATGGCTTCATCTGATTCACTGATCAGCTGATCCACTGACTGCACTGTCGCTTTTTTCTCGATCAGCTCTTTGCTCACTGTGTCAATGGTCAGCTCGACACAGCCAATATAATGCCCATACTTTTCAGCGCATGCAAGCAGTACCCCATTGTCCATTTCACCCTGTTCTAACAAATGATGCGTGTGTGAGCCTAGGATGATGTCGATGTCAGGAAAATCATGGGCGACCTCCCGATCATGGATGATACCAAGATGGGATAAGAGCACAATGATATCCGCTTGTCCCTTCACTTCCTGCAGCATGTCCCGTATGCTGTCAAACGGATCTGTTATTTCCCAGCCCAGCTTTTCATAGACAGGTGTATACGCAATGGTCACGCCTAAGAGACATATTTTCAGTCCGTTTTCCATTTGGATCATATGATAGGGCTTTGCCCACGCTGGCCTTTTGCCTTTCTCAAATAAATTAGACAGGACCACTGGAAATTGTGCATGCTCGTACAATTGATCCAGCTGATCATGAGGCAGCGTAATGCCTTCATTATTTCCAATTGTGCCCCCGTCATAGCCAAGCTGATTGAGGAGCTTGACGTTTACCTTTCCATAATCAGCTTCTGACACGAGGTTCACTCGGTCCATATGGTCGCCAATATCAAACAAGAGCATCTGATCGTGAACTTGACGCTTTTCTTCAATATAAGCTGCGATTTTTGGCCAGTTCTCAAAGTGGCTGTGCAAATCGTTTGTATGATATAACCATAGCTTCTGCAGCATGTTGATCTCTCCCTCAAGTTGTCACTGAACCGTCTCATTCAGGTTGAAAGCCGCAGCTCTCATTTAACTAAATAAATCTAACTGCTTCGGAGAAAGGCTTGAATACGTAATATCCAGCAAATCAATCATCTGCTGACCATTCGCCGCTGCATCTCCGCCGGAGTTATTATTAAACACGACATACACATCTTTTGATTGCTGATGCAGGATGTCGAGATTCTTTTTCCACTCTTTTAATTCAGCTTCATTATATAAATATAAGTATCGCACTTCACGCCAATTCTCATGGTCTGCTGGGTGAAGCCAGCCCTGTTTATTTCTTCCGTGAAAACGGACCAATGTTTTATCACGGTGCGTAGCTTGTATGACTGGCGGAATGGAGCCTTCTCCAACTTGCGGCTCATCACAAACAGAATGAATCCAGCCTTCTTTTTCCATAAAGGACAAGGTCTGCTCATAAAATTCATCTG
Source organism: Bacillus sp. FSL W8-0920 (assembly GCF_038593215.1). Classification (NCBI taxonomy): domain Bacteria; kingdom Bacillati; phylum Bacillota; class Bacilli; order Caryophanales; family Bacillaceae; genus Bacillus; species Bacillus sp. FSL W8-0920. Next base: position 2,950,844 of record NZ_CP151974.1, read on the forward strand.
AGAACCATGTGCGGTTACGGAATTCGAGGGCACACGGAATGTCCCCCATCTTCTCTTTACACCATCTTAAATAAAGGACGTGCTCTTTTTTGCAATCAAACCATGGTGGAAATTGAAATAGAACCATGGCTAGTTTCCCTTCACGAATAAGCGGAGTCAATGAAAGAATAAATGCGTCAAACATCTCTTCCTTCGAAGCAAACGGAATTTCGCCTCTCTGATGACCGGTCATTCCTTGATATGCTTTCACGACAAATTGAAAGGTATCTGGCGTATCTTTGATCCACTTTTCATGATTACGTTCAGGCTGAACTGCATAAAAGCTGGCATCCAGCTCCACAATGGGAAACGTAGACGAATAGTGAAACAGCTTTTGCGCGCTGCCGATTTTCGGCGGATAAAGACTGTCATGGTCACCCCAGCCAGTTAATCCGATATAAATCATGTTTCTCACCTCTTGCCACTCTCATGTATAGACGGCTTCCTCACATGAAAGCCTTTTTCTCTTGTCATACCCATCTTTCTGAAAGAAATTCTTCTGTCTACAACATATCATATTTGCCCGTAATTCTGAATGAAGATGACTGATGGTGCGTGATTTTATCAAGAACTCTGTTTGTTTGTGATATTAGTTGACAACTTTCTATCTTAAATGATTTGAGCTGATAACATAAAATGCATATCAGAGAAGTGAACAGTGATTGTCCATTTATTTATTCATCTTCACCAAGAACTAAAGTTCTCAATAAAGGAGACTTAGTGGATATGAACTTAGACGATAACCAGTTTGAAGCATTGCAAAAAATCGCCGAAAGGATTCACAAGCCTGTCTATTTGTGTAACCAGCATGGGCGCCTTCTCTGCAACTCGCACATCATCATCACGAGCCCAGATTGGATTCGCATTCTCCCCTTTTTCAAAAGCCGGACACCCCATTATTTTTCAATAATAGATACGAAGCAAACCTTTTCTGTCTTTCCGATTGATCTAACCGAACAAACATGTGAGTATGTGGTCATTCCTTCCTTCATCCTTCCGCTGGATGAAACACTGCAAGTCATCATTGAACAAGCAGTACACGAAATCTCGATTGCGCGAATGAGACAATATTCTGCCCAGCAAACGGCCAAGCGTGCCAGAAATGAAGGATTTCGCAGATGGATAGAGGGTTCATCGTATTCTCAGCAAGACGCTGCAAACATTGCGAAGGCGTTTGGATTAAATGTAGATAGCAGCTATCTATGTATGATCTGTCAGCTTGATCAGTGTCATGAGACCACTCATTTTTTGAAGCAGCAACTGATGTTAGAACAAGTCGTTGATCTGCTCGACAGCGCACTTCCAAGCTCTCCTTTCCCTTCCTTTTTATTTGTCAAAGGTGATATGGGCATTGTATTAATGGAAGAGACGGGCAGTTGGTCAGAGATGAGTGAAAGACTCCTTTCTTTTTTGAAACAGCTGCAGATGCTCGTTAGCATTCAAGTGAATCACACCATTTCCTTTGGCGCGAGCTTGACTAGTTGTCGCATCAATTACCTGTCTGAGGGGTACAGAGAAGCATTAGAAGCGCTTCAAGCCGGACATCTCTCGGCGCAGTCGGAATATATACACTTCTATCAGGCAAAGGATGTGCCAGATTTATTAAAGCTTATTCCAAGAAAGGATTTAGTCACGTTTCACCAGATGCACCTTCACCCGTTATATGAAGCCGGTCAAAATCTCCTCCACACCTTATCTGTCTATTTAGAAACGCATTGCCACGTTTCAGAAACAGCGAAACGTTTGTCTATTCATCGCAACACGGTCATTTATCGATTGGAGAAGTGTGAGGAGCTGCTGCGGATCAGCTTAAAAGACCCTGAAACCACATTAAGGCTGCGCTTAGCATTACGTATTCACATGCTTCTTTCACCCCATCCTGAGTGAATGTTTTCTTCCGAAGTTTCATATAGTTTGGAGGAGAAAAATGATACAAGAGGAGGGATGATAAATGGATGATGAGCTGCGTCACATCCCGCAGCCAATTCGAGAGGATGGTGCTGGTGCCACCGATCTAGGCCCGCGGGACGTCCTTCGAGATATCGAGAACCCAGATATGCTTGTTCCACCTAAAACCGATGCCGGAATCATTCCTAATTTAAAATTTTCATATTCCGATACACATATGCATTTAAATCATGGCGGCTGGTCGAGAGAAATTACGAAGCGAGAGCTGCCTGTTTCCACAACGATTGCGGGTGTCAACATGCGGCTGACTCGAGGCGGAGTGCGAGAGCTCCATTGGCATAAGCAGGCTGAATGGGCGTATATGATTTTAGGAAAAGCCCGCATCACCTCTGTAGATGCAGAAGGGCGAAATATGATCGCTGATGTAGCAGAAGGAGATTTATGGTATTTCCCCCCAGGTATTCCGCACTCCATTCAAGGACTTGAGGACGGGTGTGAATTTCTTTTAGTCTTTGATGATGGCGCTTTTTCTGAATTTGATACGTTCACCATCACAGACTGGTTTGCCCATACACCGAAAAACATTCTCTCCGACAATTTTGGCGTTCCTAAGAAGCTGTTTGACCATATTCCGAATAAGCAGCGCTACATGTTTCATGGCTCTCCGCCAGCATCAATAGAAAGCCAAACGGTATCTGATCCATACGGAAGCATCGAGCCGCCATTTACGTACCAGCTGCTTCGCCAAAAACCGCTGACGACCTCTGGGGGAACTGTCCGCATTGTCGATTCACGGAATTTCCCTGTTTCAAAAACCATTGCAGCTGCGCTTGTTGAAGTAAAGCCTGGCGGCATGAGAGAAATGCACTGGCACCCTAATAATGATGAGTGGCAATACTATTTAACCGGTACAGCCAAAATGACGGTCTTTGGAGCCGGGGGCACTGCCCGCACCTTTAATTACAGAGCAGGTGATGTCGGATATGTTCCTTTTGGTATGGGACATTACATCCAAAATATCGGCCAAACGAGCCTTTGGTTTTTAGAAATGTTTAAAAGTGATCGCTTTGCAGATATTTCGTTGAATCAGTGGATGGCCTTAACACCTCCTCAATTAGTGAAAGAGCATTTGCATGTAGATGATGCCATGATTCGAGCGCTTCATAAAGAAAAATCACCTGTCGTGAAATATAAGAGATGATGCGCATCAAAAAAACCGATCAAGCCGTACTGATCGGTTTTTTATAAACAAATTTTAAGAAACTGTCGAAGGATGCTGCACTTTTTTCCCCCACACGATGGATGCAATGAAGCTTATGCAAAGCACCAGTGTTCCGAGCATAAAAGGAAACTCAATATTCACATCAAATAAAATGCCCGCAAGGCTCGGTCCGACAATATTGGCAAGGCTCATAAAGGATGTATTGAGGCCGCCCGCTACTCCTTGCTGATTACCTGCCATTTTGGACAGCAATGTATTGAGGGCTGGACGAACAAATGATGTAGCCGACAAAAATAAAATAGAGCCTGCAAAGATTAGCCAAAAGGACGGTGCAACACGGCAGACGATGAGCATCAAAGCCGCTCCTAGCAGTGCATAACGCACGACGCGCATTTCACCAAATCGTTTCACAGAGGCATTCACCAACGCACCTTGGACAAGCACGCCTGCAAGACCCGCAACCGTAATCACAAACGCAATATCCTTCGGTGTAAATCCATGTTTTTGGTCTACATATAAGCCGAAAATCGATTCAAAATGAATGATGCCAAAATTGAGGACAAACACCAATATAAACAAAAAACCGTAGGATGTCTTTAAAGCTTGCAGCATTTGTACAAACGGGTTGAAATGAATGTCTTTGTTTAACCTCGCTTCTTCCTGCTTTTCCTTTGTTAATGTTTCAGGTAAAAACAGGATGGACAATAGGGTAGAAAGAGCTGCAAAGGAACCTGCGATGAGAAAAGGAAAAGCGATTCCGTACTCGACCAAATAGCCGCCTACGCCTGGTCCAATGACAAAACCTAACGTCATTGCAGCACTAAATAGCCCCATTCCTTTCCCTCGATCCTTCTCACTTGTGATATCAGCGATGTATGCAAACATGGCTGGCATGAGTAAAGCCCCGGCAGCACCGCCTAAAAATCGTGACACAAACAGCATCCAAAGCTGATCAGCAAATGCAAAAATAAACTGGGCAATCGTAAAGCCGGCAATCCCGGCAATGATCAATTTTCTACGTCCAAATCGATCGGTCAATGCGCCTGCGACCGGCGATAAAGCAAACTGTGTAAGACCTGTTGCAGCGACAAGAAAACCGAGTGTTTTTCCTGTTGCGCCAAAGGCTTCAATGTAACTTGGCATGACAGGGACAATGAGGCCAAAGCCAAGCATGGCAATAAAAATATTGAGCATCAAAATGTATAATCTGCCCATTTTCTTCATATCAAAAAACCTCTTTCTGCAAAATAAATGAAAATGATGACAAAAATGATCAGAACTTCTTCAGTATAGCGATATCACTGTCTATAAGTCTAGTTTTTCAAAATTTAGTTTTCTTTTCCAAATAAAAAATACCCGCAAATAGCGAGTATCCTTATGACTTTATTCACCTTGTTCATAGATAGAAAGAGCCGCCTGAAGCCCTGCGCCGCAATGGATGGATGCACCATGCTTGATTAAAATTGCTTCTAGCCCTGCTAACACAAACAGCACATTTTCTTTTCGGCAGCTATAGCCCATTGTGCCAATTCTCCATATACGTCCGGCTAGCGGTCCAAAGGAGCTGGCAATTTCGATACCAAAATGCTTAAGCAGATCGGCACGTACCGCTTCTCCATCCATACCACTTGGAATCTCAATACATGTCACAACCGGCATTTTACAATGTGGATCACCGAACAATTCAAGTCCCATCGCTTCAAGTCCTTTCATCAAGGCCTTCTCGTGATATGCGTGCCTTTGGAAACGCTCAGACAGACCTTCTTCCAGCACAACACGAACCCCTTCTCGAAGTGCATAGAGCATCGTTGTCGCTTCTGTATGATGATTTAATCGCCTAGGGCTCCAATAATCCTGAAGCTGGCTGAGATCAAAGTAATTGCTTTTAATTGGAAAAATATCCATTTGCTCCTGCAATTCATCCTGTGTCGCAATTCCCTTTTCCACTTTCTTTCTCGATTCAACGACAGCTGCAACCCGGTCATTATACGTGATAGGGGACATGCCTGATGGAACAGACAAGCACTTCTGCGTACCGCCAATCGCCGCATCAATCTTCCATTCATCCACTTTCACCTGAACCCCGCCAATGGTTGCTACAGCGTCTACAATGAACAATGCATCCAGTGCCCGGCACGCTTCACCAATTTGCTCAAGTGGCTGCAATCGCCCGGTGGATGTTTCACCATGGACCAACGCAACGATTTTAGGCTTGACCTGCTTCATTTTCTGAATGATATCACTAGGGTCAAAAACGGTTCCCCATTCACATTCCATTGTATGTACCTCAGCACCATAGCGCTGCCCTATTTCAATGAGAAGATGACCGAACCGGCCAAAGACAGGCACAAGCATCGAATCTCCCGGCTCAATGACACTGGCAAGCACAGCTTCAAGCCCTGAACGAGACGTGCCGTCAATTGGAAAAGCCCATTCATTTTCTGTTTGGAAAAGGGACCGCAATAAGGTCATCGTCTCATTCATGATATGTGTAAATGCTGGATCAAATTGACCGAGAATTGGTGTACTCATTACACGGAGTACCCTGGGATCTACTTCAACAGGTCCTGGTGTCATAATCGTTCTTGAAGGTATTTGCAGTTCTTTCACGTTATCCATCCTTTCCCTTGCTGTCATCCTATATGCCCACTTATACAGTAATGCTGATAAAATAGCAATCTCTTTTCCTATGAACTCATTACATAAAATTTACGAGAAATCCATTTATTTCTTTCTGACATTATGATAGAAATAAAGAGAATACATTCCCTATCAAGGAGGAAATCGAATGAAGAGAACCTTATTTGGAACTGTGGCTGCCGGAATCATGATATTCGGTACGTTAGCCGCCCCGCTGCCGCAAACTGCGAATGCTCAAAGCTTTACTCTGAATGAAACGAGCCAAACCATCACATTTTCCCCGTTACAGCTTCAAAACGAAACATCTACACAACAAGCGAAAACAACCGCTACAAGTCAAATCGATTCCTATTATCAATCTGCTAATGGCAAATCAGGACCCGCTTTAAAGAAAGCTTTACACGATATTATTGATGATCATAAGCAGCTATCCTACAGCCAAGTTTGGGATGCCTTAAAGAAAACAGATGAAGATCCAAAAAATCCAAACAACGTGCTCTTGCTCTATAGCGGTGTCTCCCGCTCAAAGCAATCGAATGGCGGAAATGTTGGCCAGTGGAACCGGGAGCATGTGTGGGCTAAGTCACACGGCAATTTTGGGACAAGCCAGGGCCCTGGTACAGATCTCCATCATCTGCGAGCAACAGACGTGCAAACGAATAGCACACGAGGAAATTTAGATTTTGATCTGGGCGGAAATGAATACAAGGGAGCGCCGGGAAATTTTTACGATAGCGACTCATTCGAACCTCACAGCCGGGTGAAAGGGGATGTGGCAAGAATGCTCTTTTATATGGCGGTGCGATACGAAGGGGATGACCGCTTTCCAGATTTAGAATTAAACGACAAAGTGAATAATGGTAGCGCCCCTCTTCACGGCAAAATGTCCGTACTTCTCAAGTGGCACAAACAAGATCCTGTCGATCAAATCGAACGAAACCGCAACGAGATTATTTATGAAACGTATCAGAACAACCGCAATCCCTTTATCGATCACCCAGAATGGGCAAGTGCGATTTGGGAATAAAAAAGAAAGGCACTGCTACGAACAAGCAGTGCCTTTCTTTTTATCAAGAGGACAGACAAGACAATAATCGAGACTCTCAGATTTTTTCTCGAGCTTATAATACATACAGCAAGTCTTTCGGTTGGATGTTTCTAGTAAACTGTCATCTAAGTTTAAGCTGTGATGAAATGGATTTTGTTTTGCTCCAAATACATCACCAGCTGCTTGCTTCAGATACAGATAATCCTCTCGCACGCGCTGCTTCACCGCAGGGTCTTCAGCCTCTCGCATCATGCTGCGATAAAGAGAATTGATGCGAACTGCTATATTCTCCCACAAAATGGTATACGGAAGTCTTGACGTACGCTTCAGTACATCTAAAAGAGGTGTGACACACTCCGTAAACAGCGCATGCACAGCCTGCTCTCTCCATTCATTCCGATCTCCTTCTAATGGAACAAACGAACACAATGACTCATCAATTTCGATTTTCCGATCCTCTCTAAAGACACATGCCTCTGGTGGAAACTGATAAACACCGTCATACAGCGTCATCATGTACAAAGAGGAACTGACCGCTAAGTAGGCATAACGCTTTGAAAACATCGACGCTGCTACCGCCACATTCGGTGCATGCATAGCTTCCTTTTCAGCCTCTAATAAACGCAGGACAGATGCTTCTGAAAAAAGCGCAGCAAGTGTGCGATCAGATGTCATTGGTCCATTTGTGATGTGTACCCCGAAATCAAGTAATTCTCTCTCAACCCACTCTGGCCTCATATCAAAACCTCCATCTTTCGTTTATCGATTTCTCTGCTGGTATAACAAATAAATAAAGAACGGTGCCCCAATTGCAGCTGTGAATACACCTGCTGGTACATCTAACGGTAGAAAAGCCGTTCTAGCGACTAAATCTGCGAGCATCACGAGAATACTTCCAACAAGCGCAGATGCCGGGACCAGCGCAATGAAGGAACGGCCGATGATCATCCGTGCAACATGCGGCGCCATCAGTCCAACAAATTCAATACCGCCAGCAAAGGCAACAGCAATCCCTGCCAATGTCACACTCATCAGCAGAAAGAATAACCGTTTTGCCTGCACTTTTACCCCGAGACCTGTTGCAAGATCATCTCCAAGCTCCTTCACATTCATCGTTCTTGCTAACACCATGACAATCGGTAAAATGATCATGATCCAAGGAAGCATCGACGTGACGTCCTTCATCGTAGAACCATATAAACTGCCTGTCAGCCAAATATATGATTTTGTCGTTGTCATCGTATCACTAAGAACAAGAGTAAACGTCACACACGCCTTCATAATGGCAGAAATCCCAATGCCCATTAGGACAAGTGTGATCGGCTTGACCCCTTTTTTCCATGAAAGCAAATAAATCAGACACGAGACAGCAAACGCACCTGCAATCGCCCATAACGATTGATACGCAATAGGCACAGTGCCCATCCAAAAAACAATAAACATAATCGCACCGAACGAAGCACCACTCGTAATCCCGATGATGTCAGGCGATGCAAGCGGATTGCGAATTAACCCTTGCAAAATAAGCCCTGATACCGCAAGTGCGGCTCCCACTAAGACAGCCAGCAATGTTCTTGGAATCCTCAGTGTATTGAGCACAAAGGTATTTCCCTCTCCCTGACCGATTATATGAAGAAGCACATCCACAGGCGAAATAAATCGGCTGCCCATACAGAGACTGAGAATAAACAACCCAAAAGCAATGGCCGTCAATAAAAGTAAAATCAAAAACGTCCGCTTTGAAAATTGAAATGAAATGCGCCCGCCCTTTGAACGCACTGTATATGTTTTAGCCACCTGTCTTCAACCCCTTGCGCACGAGATAAACAAATAGAGGCGCTCCTGCTACCGCCGTCATGACACCAATCGGTACTTCCTGCGGCATGATCAGAAAACGAGCCGCAAGGTCTGCGACAAGTAAAAGCGACGCCCCCACAACGGCACAATACGGCAGTACCCAGCGGTGGTCAGGTCCGACAAGCTTTTTCACAATATGCGGCACTAGAAAACCAACAAATCCAATCGATCCTGCGACAGCGACGGAACCACCCGCTAAAAAGACGACGAGAACTCCCATCGTGATTTTCAGCGCCAGCGTACGTTGACCAAGTCCCTTCGCAATATCATCTCCTGACAAAAGGACATTGATGGAGCGTCCAAGAAGCAGCGCGACAACTGTCGCACCTAAAATATAAGGCAAAACAGGCAGCAGCATATCAATGCTTCTTCCAGAAACTGAACCCGCCATCCAAAACAGGATGCTTTGAATCGACTGTTCATTCACGATTAAAAGACCTTGTGTAAAGGACGCAAACAGTGCAGATATCGCCGCACCTGCAAGGACAATTTTGACCGGTGTCAATCCATCTCTTCCAATGGAGCCCAAGAGAAAAACGAGCATCCCTGCAATTGCCGCACCTAGAAAGGCTGTCCACATATAGCCTGTTAATGACTCTGTTGAAAAGAAAACAATTGAAATGACGATAAAAAATAGTCCACCTGCATTAATTCCTAACAAATCTGGCGCTGCAAGCGGATTTCTCGTTAATGCCTGCATCAGTGCACCTGAAATCGCTAGACTTGATCCAACAACTGTTGCAATTAAAGCTCTTGATAATCTGGATGTCATGACAATGACACTGTTTGGATCCGATTCATCAAAATGAAGAAACGCATGGATGGTGGCTTTGAGGGAAATCGAGGTTTGCCCAAGAGAAATGCTGAGTATAAAAAAGACCACCATCAATACGACGAATCCAGCAAACAGCAGCGCCTTGCTCGAATCCTTTTTTAATAAACTTCTCATCTGATTCCCGCTTTCAATCTGTTATGGAAAAAGGAGAAAATGGTTTTTCACATTTTCTCCTCTGTTATCCTTATTTATCAATTCCGAGACGATCATCAATATCATCAAGCATCATGTTTGCAGCGATAATACCGCCGCCCATGTTCCAAGTGATTTCATCCACTTTATGCACTTGTTTCGCTTTCACTGCGTCAAGCTGCTTCCATAAAGGATGACTCGTCCACTCTTTATATGCTTTTTCAACGGCTTTATCCTGATCATCCATGAAGTAATAGATGACATCTGCATCCATTTGCGGAATGCTCTCTTTGTCTGTCAGTGTAATGATGTCTTGCTTTTTATCTTTGACATTCTTAGGTCCTTCAAAGCCTAGCTCTGTTAAAATTGACCCTGCGAATCCAGTTTGATAGATTCTAGCATGATCTGCACGGAAGTTCACTACAGACACACTCATTGGCCAGTTTTTGATGTCTTTTTTCGCTTTTTCTTTGAAGTCAGCGACGCGGTCATCCCACTTCGTTAGCAATTCTTTTGATTTGTCTTGCTGGTTTAACGCTTCACCCATTAATTTCACTGTATCTTTAAATGTGAACACTGTTTCTGTTGCAACAGTTGGAGCGATTTCTTGCAGTTGATCAAAAATTTGCTCGTGGCGGACTTTTGATGCAATGATCAAGTCTGGGTTAAGTTTTTCAATTTCCTCTAAGTTTGGCTGTATTTCCTGTCCAACAATTTTGACATCCTTTAAATCATCTCTTAAATATTTATACGTAGGTGCTTCAAGCCAAGATTCTACAACACCCACTGGTTTAATGCCCATCGCGACTGCTGCATCTGTTGCTCCTTGGTACAGCGTCACCACACGTTTAGGCGATCCTTTAATTTCAGTTGAACCGATAGCGCTTTCAACAGTTCTTGCTTTTTCTTTACTGTTTGACTTGCCTTCACTGCTATTGCTGCCGCAAGCTGCAAGTAAAACGATGGAGAGCACAACTAATAGCGACCAAAAAGATTTTTTGAACATGTACCTCACCTATCCATTCTATATGTAGTCATATCGTTTGATAACGATTCTCATTATCACACTATGATTTTATCATAGAAAAGGATGGTGTCAATGTAAATTTTTAAGAAAAAGGGAGAGTGTTGACTAGTTGTTCATACTAAATAGAACGATTCCACATTTGGATGGTCCTTCCAATCTGTTTTCCCGCTTCTAGTAACACCGACAAATGGGTATGTCCATCCATCACTTCATAGACTGATTGTTTTCTGATCGTTTCATCGGGCAGCTCATGATAGGCAGGAAATTTTTCTATATCATACAGCTCATCCTCACTTCCTACTAACATCGCATATGGCCGATCCATCATCGCAAATTGTTTTTTAGGTGCAGATGGGGTTAAGGCAAGTGCTAGATTGACGGTGATGGCTGTCAACAAAAGCGGATCCTGCTCGACTGCCCATATTGGATAGTGAAAACGAACGGCTTCAGAATGACTCATCAGCAATCCTTTTGTCATGACAGACAGAACGAATTTCCATACTTGAACGGTTGCAAAAGGGATTTGATTAGGGCTCGCAGTACCTGATTTATAGCCAAATTCAGGGGCAATAAAAAAGTAACCGTCTACTTCTCTTTTTTTCGGCCAAGATAGGTAGTTTAGCAGTAATCCCGCTCCAGATGAATGCCCGCAAAGATAAACAGCTCCTTTATGCTGCTGTTTGACCATATTCACAAACTGCGAAATATCGTGCCACACATCTGTGACACTAGGTGTATCACCCTTTTTTCCATCAGAATAGCCGTGACCTCTTAAATCGATTAAAAACGTATTCACATGAAAATCATGTTGCAGCGTATAGGCGATATGCTCGTAACCAGCTAGGCTGTGAGCGCCTCCACCATGGATCAAGATGACATTTGCCACGTTCTTTTTTTCTGCTAAAAACGGATAATACGCAAGGCTTGTGCCGTCGTGTGATGGCATGAATTGTCTTTCTGGAATATGAACAGGAGCTGCCTGCTGCATACTTGTAAATGAAAATGGTTCTGTCTTCGTGTCTGTCAATTTTTTCGCTCCTTCAAACAGAAACGAGAATGGCAAGCGATACTGGCCATTCTCATGACTACATTCTATTAAGTAATATCCCGCAAAGGAAAGGTCTTGCTTTGAGTAATGGCAACAATTTGTTTTAACGCTTTTTATGCTTCGGGTATAGGAAAGACGTAATTTATTTCATCGCTTTTCATGCTTTTTTGGGCAGTGCAATGACAATATTTCTATAAAGCTTTTTTAATTTTCAGCATCAATTGCTAAATCCGCATTTAACGATAATTCTTCATGAATAAATCCATTGATATCGTTCTTATTTATTGTCCTATTGTATACCAACTTTTAAGTAACAAGTAATGAATTTATTATTACCCACTATGACTTTTTAGCATTTTAATAAAGAAAAATATCACCATTCTCTTTATACATATTATTGTGACCGCTGAGCAGAATGAGATACTTTTTCACTAGATATGATAACATGCTTTTTTCCAGTTAATGATGTTCATTTCACCCGGCGGTCACAACAATAAGCCATATGCTGATGAATTTCAGAAAAACAATCATTTTTTTATGATTATCTATATGTATTGAATCTAATTGTTTACTAAATATACATTTTCTATTTTTGTTATAGACTTAGATTGAAAACTGTGATTATCCATTTCTACGTAAAGGGAAAAATCATTGTTTTTAACAAAAATTATATCGCTTCCATTATTAAGTTTTATTTTTAATGCATTGCCTTCTTTTTGAGTATTACGAAAGGTATTCTCAATCATATTGTAGTCTAATTCAGTCCACTTGCCATTAATTATAATTTTGGTCATCCCCATTATCTTATGACTGATACTATTGGGGATCATTTTCTTTTGAAATTTTTCAGAAATATCTTCGTTATCTAATTGCTGAAATCCAATTTGAAAGGCCTCTTTTTCAAAATAAGGTAAGTACATGTTTCTCCATCGTGATGAAATTTTAAGTAGTCCAAATAATTTATATTCGATTCTTTCTGGCGTTTGTACATCAAATGCTTTGTCTAAAAGCGATTGATGTAAATAATCAATATCTGATACATCAATCATTAAGCATATTGCTCCTCTTGTGCCTCGATTATACAACTCTGTCCAATCTTTTTTCCAGCCACCGCCATCCTTCTGTGTTATATTCACTAATTCAAGATACTCCTTTCCAATCCAAAGATTGCTTATTTTAAAGCCTTTTGTTCTTTTACCTTTTTTAGGTGCATACGGAAAACCATTTTGTTGCATCATATCTATCATTTTTTTGTCTTTTTGATATTTCTCATCAACATTGATAACAATATGATCGATTTTATTCATCGGTTAACTCCCTCGGCTTAATTAAATGAATAGCTTCATAAAGATACTTCATTTTCATTTCTTCCATTTCATAAATGTAATCAAACGTTAGTCTTGTTAATGGAGGTAGATTCATTTGTTTCTCTTTTTCTTCTTCACCCTTTTTTATTTCTGCTAAATGTCTTTTTTGCGCTTCAATTTGAATATTTAATGATTTAACAGCTTCTTGTTTTTCAATTTCGTCAGCAAACATTAGTCCAGCAAAAAGTTGAGTTGGATAAGTATTTTGAGGTTCTACAAGACATTTCATCACACATTCTTTCTTGCGTTCTTTTCCAAGTTCTGTAATTTTGTAAATTTTAGTACTCTTTTTCCCTACCGTCCTAGTTTCACAAACTTTTATATAGTTTCCTTTTTCTAATTTATTTAGCGCATAATAGATTGAGCCAACTAGAATTCCTCCCCATCTATCGACCATTGTATTTTTTAAATTCTGCTCAACATCATACCCTGACATCGGTTTCATCGATATTAATCCTAATATATATAAGTCCGTCATCAGACTCCTCCTATTCAATATCTATTTACACAATACTCAACATTGAGTATTATTTCAAGATTAGATTTAAATTTTCTTTCATGTTAAGCACTTTTTCAGAGCTCTCAAAAAATCCTGTAAGCAAGCGTTAGCGTGATGTTTATAGAGGTGTGCAATACGATGAGTGAGCCACCTCGATCAAACAAAAAAAAGACGAACGGCAACCGTTCGTCTTCTCCCCTCACTTCACTTCTTCATGCTCCTGAACCGCATGTCGTTTACTGGCGATAAAGAGTGCAACGGTCATGGCTAGAATGGTCAGCGCCCACCAGAAGGTCGACACAGCCTCTTTATGATCGATGATAATCAAACGGATGACGGCTGTGATGCCAATATAAATAAAATAGCGAAGCGGAAAATGAAAGTTTGATTTAAAGTACTTAATAATTAAGGCAATAAACTCAAAGTACATAAAGAAGATCAGCAGCTCACCAAGCATTTCATAATAGCTTTCTCCTTTGTTGACCACATTCTTGTAGACAAATTGGACAATATACCAAGTTTCACTAATTAAGAGGACGCTTAAAGCAAGGGCTAGAAAGAATAGACAGATATTCAGAAGACCTTGCAAGAGATCGGGTACCTTTTGGAAGTTGTTGAATCGTTTCATTAGATTGTCTCTCCATTCCATGTTATTCATTTGTCATCTATATTTTGATGTGCCAGAATCGCAGCACGATGTAGTAAACACCGCTTTTTTCCATCTTTTCAAACTGCCCGTGCATGCGGGACATCATTCGTTTAATGCTTCGTTCACCAAGTCCAGTGCTTTCCTGTGTGTCATTTGTCTCTTTTATCGCATTGCTCACATGGATCTCAAAGATTTCTTGATCGGATAGACACGTGAGATTGATGTCTTTTTTCGGATCGGCGTATTTCAGTATGTTCGACATCAGATTATCAAACACTCTGCCTAGCTCCTCGACATTCACGTTGATATAGCTGTCTGGCAGCTCTCCTAAAAGATGAACCTTGAATGTCTCTTGCTGCAAGATCGCCACCTGATCTGATAGGAGATCGTAAATGACCTCTTTGACTGCAACGGTCTCAAGCTCAGGTTCATGTTCTTTATCAAGCAGAAAATAGGCAAACAGATTATCGGACAGATTTTTCAATTGCAGTGCTTTTTCATAAGCACTTGCTATATATTGATCTTTACGTGTATCCGTCCCATCCGCCTCTTTTTTCGCAAACTCTAAATTCATCATTAGCGATGTCAGCGGTGTTCTCATATCGTGTGACATTTCAGTAACCAAGCTGCGACTCTCTTCTTGTAGCTCGTCAATGGCTTGGAGCTTGTCCAGAAAAGCTTTACGAAGATCCTCAATACTTTTGGCAATCATCGCTAATTCATCATGCCCTTTCACCGTCATCTCATAGTCCAGCTCGCCGCCTTCAAGAATATGAATGTCTTGGTGAATCGTTTGCAGGTAGCGTAAACTTTTGCGAATGCCAAGCAGAACAATGAGGAGAAAAATAAGCGTCGCCCCAAGCAGCTCGAGTGTAAAGGCGAGATCGTGGTAACGAGACGAATAGAAACCATCCACCATAACCCGGCCTTCACCATCGCTAAACTGAACTGGATACGAATGATGCTCAGCGTACTGGGTCACCTTTTCTTTTCCATACGCCGATTCATCAGCAGACGAATAGATGGAGTCATATTGCAGCACTTCATCCTTGAAGATGGTCAAATTAATGTAATTCTCTTTTTTCACCCACTCACCAAACGCTTGTCGATCTGTAGAAGACAGCTCATGCTCAGACACATAGCGGCTGAATTTTTGAATATATCTGGCTGACTCCGCCTCGTAATACTCGTCCGAACTCAAATATCCGTCAATGAGGTCATCGGTGATCTTTTGCAGCGTCAAAAAGACAAGTCCACTCACGACCGTAGCTGTCAAAATCAATAGTGCTAGCTTTTTGGCTAGTGTATATTTACGATGTGCCAAATCGGTATCCTCTTCCCCATTCTGTTTTGATATATACAGGACGTGCAGGATCATCTTCAATTTTGGCACGCAGCTTTCGAATATGCACCATCACCGTATTGTTGGAACAATAGAAATAAGGCTGTCCCCATACACTCTCATAAATATTTTGGGCTGAAAAGATTTTGTTTCGCCTGCTCATGAGCAGCTTCAACATACGGTATTCTAAATCAGAAAGCTTGATTTGTTGATTTTCTTTCCACACTTCATTAAATTCTTCGCTCACCCTTAGCTTGCCCCCAACAAGAAACGTTTCTTCCTGTTCCTTCTTTTCCTGATAGACGGTGTACCTGCGTAATTGTGCAATGACTCTAGCATGAAGCTCCTCTTGTGAAAAGGGTTTTGTCATATAATCATCCCCGCCGGCAAGTAAGCCTTCGGTTTTATCGAATGTACTTGATTTAGCTGTTAGAAATAGAATCGGGACGTTAGAAGAGGCTCTCATTTGCCGGCACGTTTCGATGCCTGATATGCCTGGCATCATCACATCCAAAATCACCAAATCGAGCGAATCGTCCGCAAACTTCAATGCTTGCTCGCCATTCATCGCTCTTTGCACCTCATATCCAGCACGTGTAAGGGATTCCTGCAAAAGGTCTCCAATATCCTGATCATCTTCTACGACTAATATTCGATGCGTCATGTTTCTCTCACCTCATGATACGTGATGTACTTTCTTTTATGTCTTTACTATATATCATCTAGCTATGTGAAAAGATACAGCAGAAATCTTAACAGTTTATGAATTTGACCATCTTCCATCAATTTGTCACATTTATTTTCAAAAAATTGGATCTTCATAAATTGTTAAGAATTGGGACGTATATTGATTCATTGTAAGGATCGATGGATTGATCCGAATGACATTTATCATAACAAGAAAAGGAGCATGGATATGAATGCAAACAAAGTAGAACACGCGATGAGTTTGAAGGATCGGGTTCATTTCTTAGACATCGTACGGGGATTTGCCTTAATGGGAATTATTCTGGTGAATTACTTTTTGATCGTGGATTCGGCGAAGGGGTTCGATATGGAAGCAAATGATGTCTTTCACAACTTGGTGAATTGGTTCGCCTCAGGGAAATTTATTACGTTGTTCTCCTTTCTATTCGGGGTTGGTTTTATGATTTTTATGGACCGCGCTGCTCAGAAGGTGGACAGTCCGAACAAGCTGTTTGCCCGCAGATTAACCATTCTCTTAGGGTTTGGCCTTCTGCATGTCACCTTTGTTTGGATTGGTGATATTTTAGCGTATTATGCAGTCGCTGGCTTTTTATTACTTTTCTTTTACAAACGTACAGCTAAAACCATCCGATACTGGCTGATCACACTCTTTATGATTCAATTGCTCACACCCTTTTTCACAATGCTGCTTCATACCATCAGTACAGGCTCATCGGGCAAGCCGGACTTTGCCGATTTTGATTTGACCAGCCACAACAGTCTGACTTATTTAGCATCTATTGGTGACCGATGGACAGATATGGTGACGATGGCTTCCAGCTCATTTTCAATCGTCTATTCCATGTTCTTCATGTTTTTGCTTGGTGTTTATTTTGTGAAAATGGCGTTTTTCAAAAACATGGAGGCGAAAAAAACGATTTGGAATCGCATTTGGATCATTTGTACCATCGCTTTTCTCATCACACAAAGCAGTACGATTATAGCAGCGGTCAATCCTTTTGAACATACACTCTGGGTGAACATGGCCACTGCTCTGGAACAAAACGGGGGATTAACTGGCAGTATGTTTTATATGAGTACACTTGCGATGCTGTTTCTGCACGTTCCTCAGCTGCGAGGTGCTTTGATGGTCTTTACCAAAGTCGGACGGATGTCACTGACCTGTTATTTGCTTCACTCGATCATTGGAACCATGCTATTTCTAAAATATGGAGCGGGGCTTGTCGATCATCTTCAGCCGGCTGGTACGTTCTTCATGGCTATTGGCGTGTATGTCTTCCTTGTGCTTTTCAGTACGTTTTGGTTAAAGCGGTTTAAGTATGGACCGATGGAATTTATTTGGCGTCAGCTGACTTATGGGAAGGTCAATGACAGATCGAAAACCAATACATTTCATGCGGCGAAGTAAAAGAAAAAAGGCGAATGGCTACAGTTCGCCTTTTCTAATATGTTAAGTTTCTGATTCAGAGACAATCCGTTCACTTTCAATACTGCTCAATCATTTCTTTTAATTGAGTCAAATAACTCTCTTTTAATTCATCTGGGTATTCAATTTTCACATGCTTCCCAAATGAGATCAAATAGTGAGTCATATACGATAATTCTTCTTGGTTGTACCCACCCATAATATATGGAGTATCATCAATGATCTCCAATCTCATATTCGGATAATGATTCTTCAGAAATTTTTCTTTTCCTTGTTCCGTTAATCGACATTTAAATGAGATATCATGATAAGTTTTTTCGTACTCGAGCTGCAGTGTTTTTAATTCTTCCTTCGTAAAGGTGCCTCTGCCTTCTTCTTCAATGATCAAGTCCTTCATAAAGTCACATCTATAGATGCCCCACTTTTTATTTTGAACATCATATGCTTTGGTGAACCAAATCCCATTTCGATAAAACAACTCAAGAAATTGCAGCCTGATCCTTTTATTTTCATATTGCGTGTACGTCATCTTCACGATTTGATCTTCCATCATCGCCTGTAAAATCAATTCCAAATGATTTTGTTCACTAACTGGTGCGACATTATAGTAATGAATCACATCCAAAGTCTCCGTGATCATTTGTTTTCTCTCATCAGACATTGTGGCAAACAGTTTTTGCCGAATTTGTGAGTAGGACTTTTTAAATGGTGTTGCTGACACCAGGTCTAGCGCTTTAAGCGCGAAAAAAATAGCTTGAACTTCATCGGTATTGAAATAAATAGGGACCATTGGAGATTGTTTCACCAGTCGATATCCTCCATGTCTGCCATTTTCAACGTAAAAAGCTAAGCCCATGGACTCTAGCTCTTCCATATCTCTCAAAGCCGTACGTTTCGATATGCCAAATTCGGTTTCTAAATCCTTTAATTGAAATGAGTATTTATCACTTAAAAAAATAAGCTCTTGGTTTAATCGTTCTGATTTTTTCATTTGAATTTCCTTTTAAAAAAGGTGACATGTTTTGTCACCTTTATATTTTATACTCAGTTTATCAAAAGAAAAGGAGCATGTATATGCAAACATTAATCATTAATGCGCACCCTGATTTCACTCATCGAAAAAGTTATTCAAACAAACTGCAAACACTATTTTTAGAACAGTTTAAAGAAAGATTCCCTCATGAAGAACCAACAATCTTACATTTACATGAAACTGAAATTCCTCGTATCGAAAAAGACCAACTGCTACGTATTTGGGATAAGCAAGCATCTGAACAAACATTAACAGCTACCGAAGAAAAAATCGCTGCTGCTTCATCTGCTTTATTGGCTCAATTCAAAGCACATCATCGAATCGTGATTGTATCACCTGTTCATAATTTTAATGTGACTTCACGTATGAAAGATTATATAGATAATATCTTTATTGCTAGAGAAACATTTAAATATACAGAAGATGGTTCAGTTGGTCTGATGACTGACGATTATCGTGTACTTTTGCTTCAAGCAAGTGGCTCAATTTTCACAGATAACGATCGATACACACCTCTGGAATTTTCACATTTCTACCTAAAAGAGATATTCCAAAACTTGATGGGCTTTCAACAATTTCATATTGTCCGAGCACAAGGAACAGCGATTTTAGAAGAAGAAACGATCTTGTCATCTGCAGCTGACGATTTGTCTAAAGCCTTTGATGCGTTTTACTCGCCTAGCGGGATGTAAGATTTGTTTTTTCAAAAACAAAAAGACCAAAACGTTTGATTTCACGTTTTTGGTCTTTTATTATTAGCCGATTGAACCTTCCATTTCGAACTTAATCAAACGGTTCATTTCAACGGCGTATTCCATTGGCAGTTCTTTTGTGAATGGTTCGATGAAGCCCATGACGATCATTTCTGTTGCTTCTTCTTCAGAAATTCCGCGGCTCATCAAGTAGAATAGCTGCTCTTCTGATACTTTTGATACCTTCGCTTCGTGCTCTAATGAAATGTTGTCGTTTAAGATTTCATTGTAAGGAATCGTATCAGATGTTGATTTGTTATCCATGATGAGTGTGTCACACTCGATGTTTGAGCGTGCACCCTCTGCTTTACGTCCGAAGTGAACGATTCCGCGGTATGTGACTTTACCGCCTTGTTTGGAAATCGATTTCGATACGATCGTTGAAGATGTGTTTGGTGCAAGGTGAATCATTTTTGCACCTGCATCTTGGTGCTGACCTTTACCTGCTAGGGCAATACTTAATGTCATACCACGTGCGCCTTCACCTTTTAAGATGACCGCTGGGTATTTCATTGTCAGCTTAGAACCGATGTTTCCATCAATCCATTCCATTGTCGCATTCTCTTCACATACCGTACGTTTTGTGACAAGGTTGAAGACGTTGTTTGCCCAGTTCTGAATCGTTGTATAACGGCAGTAGCCGCCTTTTTTCACGACAATTTCAACAACCGCACTGTGAAGTGAGTTTGTTGTGTAAACTGGTGCTGTACAGCCTTCCACGTAATGCACATGTGCGCCTTCATCAACGATGATCAGTGTACGCTCGAACTGACCCATGTTTTCAGAGTTGATACGGAAGTATGCTTGAAGTGGTGTATCTACTTTGACGCCCTTCGGTACGTAGATAAATGAACCACCAGACCATACAGCCGAGTTAAGCGCAGCAAATTTGTTGTCAGTCGGAGGAATGACTTTTGCCCAGTGCTCACGGAAGATGTCTTCGTTCTCTTTTAATGCGCTGTCTGTATCTTTAAACACAATACCTAGATCTTCAAGGTCTTGCTTCATGTTGTGATACACAACTTCAGATTCATACTGAGCAGATACACCTGCTAAGTACTTTTGCTCTGCTTCAGGGATCCCAAGCTTATCAAAGGTTTCTTTGATTTCTTCTGGTACTTCATCCCAAGAACGCTCAGAGCGCTCTGATGGCTTTACGTAGTACGTAATTTCATCAAAATTTAATGCATTTAAATCTCCGCCCCATTGTGGCATCGGCATGTTGTAAAAGAGCTCAAGAGATTTCAAACGGAAGTCGAGCATCCACTGAGGCTCTTCTTTCATACGAGAAATTTCTTCAACGATCTCTTTTGTCAGTCCGCGCTCTGAACGGAAAATGGAAACGTCTTTATCAGAAAAGCCGTATTTATATTCACCAACATCTGGCATTTTTTTAGCCATCCATTTTCACTCCAATCTTATGATTTGCCGTTATCTTCGGCAGATGCGCCTTTTTCAAGCGCCTTCCAAGATAATGTTGCACATTTGATGCGGGCAGGGAATTTTGCCACTCCCTGCAGCGCCTCAATGTCACCAAGATCAATGGAATCGTCGTATTCTTTTCCTAGCATCATATCGGAGAAAATCTGAGACATTTTCAAAGCTGTTTCAATATCTTTCCCTTTAATCGCCTGCGTCATCATAGAGGCAGATGCCATCGAAATGGAGCATCCTTCTCCTTCAAATTTCGCATCCATGACTTTTTCGTCTTCGATTTTCATCGTGAGACGAATGCGGTCACCACACGTTGGGTTGTTCATATCGACGACAATGCTGTCGTTTAACACACCTTTGTTTCTCGGATTTTTATAATGATCCATAATCACTTGTCTATACAGTGTGTCTAAGTTTACATTAAAAGACATTCGTAAAATACTCCTTTGTCTTACGGAGCGCTGCAATGAGTTTGTCAATCTCTTCTTCTGTATTGTACAGATAGAAGCTTGCTCTTGCAGTCGCTGATACACCAAGCCATTTCATGAGCGGCTGTGCACAGTGATGTCCAGCACGAATGGCGACACCTTCCGTATCCAGAACAGTCGACGCATCATGCGGATGGACGTCATCTAAATTAAACGTCACAAGCCCAGCTCGGTGCTGCGGTCCATAAACAGTCGCACCTTCAAGCTCCTTGAAGCGCTCAAGCGCATAAGTGGCAAGCTGATGCTCGTAACGGCTGACTTCCTCCATACCAATGTCATTTAAGAAATCAATCGCTTTTCCTAGTCCAACTGCTCCGGCAATAATCGGTGTTCCCGCTTCAAATTTCCACGGGAGCTCTTTCCAAGTAGAATCATACAGATCCACAAAGTCGATCATTTCACCGCCAAACTCAGCAGGCTCCATATTATTCAAAAGGTCCTTCTTCCCGTAAAGCACACCGATGCCAGTCGGTCCACACATTTTATGCCCGGAGAATGCGAAAAAGTCACAATCTAGATCCTGAACATCAATTTGCATATGCGGCGTGCTTTGTGCACCATCGACGACAATGATTGCCCCATGATCATGGGCTATTTTGGCGATTTTTTTAATCGGGTTGATGGTTCCTAATACGTTTGAAACATGTGTGACAGCGACGATTTTCGTTTGATGTGTGATTGTTTGCTTCACATCTTCCAGCGATAGCGTGCCGTCTTCCTGTAACGGAATATATTTCAATGTGGCGCCAGTTGCTTTTGCTGCTTGCTGCCAAGGGATGATATTTGCATGGTGCTCCATGTGCGTAATGACAATCTCATCGCCTTCTTTGAGGTTTGCTCTAGCATAGCTGATCGCCACTGTGTTTAGTGCAGTTGTTGTACCTCTAGTAAAAATAATTTCTTGGACAGATGAAGCACGGATGAATGCACGAACTTTCTCTCTCGCACCCTCGTATGCGTCCGTTGCTTTTGTGCCAAGGGTATGAACACCCCGGTGGACGTTCGAGTTGTAAGACCGGTAATACTCATTCATTGCATCAATGACCACTCTTGGTTTTTGAGAAGTCGCTGCACTGTCCAAATACACCAAATCATGTCCGTTCACTTGCTGATGAAGGATTGGAAATTGCTCACGAACGTCTTTGATATTCATTATTTTACTTTCCTTTCAATCACAGAAACGAGCTGCTTTTTAACTCCTTCAATCGGCAGTTCTTTGACGACTGGATTTAAGAAGCCATAAATCACAAGTCTTTCTGCATCTTCTTTGGAAATCCCGCGGCTCATGAGGTAATAGAGTTGAATTGGATCGACACGTCCAACAGAAGCAGCATGCCCTGCTGTTACATCATCTTCATCAATTAATAGAATTGGGTTTGCATCACCGCGTGCTTTTTCACTCAGCATGAGAACACGTGATTCCTGCTCGGCATTTGACTTCGTTGCGCCATGCTCGATTTTACCAATTCCGTTAAAGATAGAGGATGCTTGATCCTTCATCACACCATGCTTCAAGATATACCCTTCAGAGTTTTTACCGAAGTGGATGATGCTTGTTGTAAAGTTTTCCGTTTGATTCCCGCGGCCGACAACAACTGATTTTGTATCACCGAATGTCCCGTCGCCCATAAGCTTTGTGATGTTTTCAGACACGACGTCTCCATCATTCATAAGGCCAAGCGCCCATTCGATTTTACTGTCACGGCCATTTGCCATACCGCGTCTGTTCACATAGACTGTGACACCTTCTGAAAGGTTATCTACTGCGCCGTATGTGACGCGGGCATTAGCTCCCGTGAACACTTCGGACACGATATTGAAGATTGCTTCTTCAGGTTTTGCTGTACTAATGTAGTTTTCTACATATGTCACTGCACTATGATCGTCTGCTACGACGATGACATGGTTGAACAAAGTCGTGTCGTCATTTTCATGCAGGTAGACGGCTTGAATTGGCGCTTCAAGTTCTACATTTTTTGGTACATAGAGGAAAGCTCCGCCATTGACTAAAGCAGCATGTAAAGCTGTTAGTTTATGCTCATCTACTTTCACTGCATCCGTCATGAAGTATTTCTTCACTAGATCACCATGTTCGCGAAGCGCTGTATGAAGATCAGTGAAGATCACGCCTTTGTCTTTCGCTTCCGTTGAAAGAGACAAGTATGCTGGCGTTTGATCACGCTGAATGTAGACTGTCTTATCCGTGTCCTCTAAATCAATGAGAGATTTCACTTCTTCAGGAAGCTCTTCTAATGATCCAAATGGCGCACTTTCGACTGTATGCTGTTTGAAATTGGTTAAATTCCATTTAGAAATATTCGTTTTGTCAGGCTTTGGCATTGGAAGGTCTTCTGCTTTTTCAAGAGCCTGTAAGCGAAGGGAACTCATCCATGCCGGTTCCTGATGCTTCTCGGAGAAGCTTTTGACATAATCTTGATCTACTGATAATTTCGTTTCTAATGTCATCAATAATCCTCCTAACGCTTACGCTTCTTGACCAACAGTTTCGTCTTCAATTCCTAACTCTTTTTTAATCCAGTCATAGCCTTCTGCTTCTAGACGTTGTGCAAGCTCTGGTCCGCCAGATTTCACGATACGTCCTTGCATCATGACATGAACGTGATCTGGTGTGATGTAGTTCAGTAGACGCTGATAGTGAGTGATCATTAGGCAGCCGAAGCTTTCGCCGCGCATTCTGTTAATTCCTTTAGAAACCACTTTCAACGCATCGATATCAAGACCAGAATCGATTTCATCAAGGATCGCAATTTTAGGTTCAATCATCATTAATTGAAGAATTTCATTGCGTTTTTTCTCTCCGCCTGAGAAACCTTCGTTTAGGTAGCGCTGCGCCATGTCTGGGTCCATTTCAAGGAACTCCATGTTTTCGTCCATTTTGCGGATGAATTTCATTAGAGAGATTTCATCGCCTTCTTCTCTGCGAGCGTTAATAGCAGAACGAAGGAAGTCCGCATTTGTCACACCACTAATTTCAGATGGGTATTGCATCGCAAGGAAAAGACCTGCTTGAGCGCGCTCATCTACTTCCATTTCAAGTACATCTTCGCCATCAAGCAAAATGCTACCTTTTGTTACTTCATATTTAGGGTGACCCATAATGGCAGCAGATAAAGTTGATTTACCTGTACCGTTTGGTCCCATTACTGCGTGGAATTCTCCACCTTTTATCTCGAGGTTTACACCCTTTAAGATTTCTTTCCCTTCAATCTCAACGTGCAAGTCCTTAATTGTTAATGTCGAAGCAGTCATATATCGATACCTCCAAAATAATCATTATTCTCAATTTATTCTCATTCTAATTTTATAACAAATTAAAACTGAATACAACACATTCACGATATGCGTGAGAGGATGCTCTCAAAATTCTAACAAAAAAAGCCGGTAGATAAAAGGATTTATGTCGAAAAGACTGTTTTCATAAAGAAAGGACGGGAATCTGTTCTCCCCGCCCCTTAGCTATTTAATAGCCTCGTATATTCATTTTTGCGAGCTGTCTTTTCTCATCTCGATAGGACTGCTCTCGTTTATATTCCACTTTCATCCGTAAGTCATGGTCTCTTTCGTACTCTGCATAGCTCATGCCATGAGCCTTATGCATGGCCTTTTCCATCTCGGCGGTATAATCCAATCCCAGTGTACTATGGTCCGAACAAATAATAAACCATTCCCTTCTTTGAGTGTAGCTTCATTGTATCAAAGACATGTGGCTTCACTCAAAAGGGATATGACACGCTATGCTGGCATATTTTCTCACACAATCGGCTGAGAAGGACTCAACTCCCTGATATGGATAAATGCCATCTTATCCTTCCCTTAATGCGTCTGTCCTCCAAATTCGTCAATACATTGCTGAACAACTGTGATGCCTTGACTTAGTGCAGCACCGCCGCCGAACGCTGCCGCCACACTGACGACCTCTAGCAAATTCTCTTCTGTCGCGCCTTGGTCGAGCGCTCCCTTTGTATGATAAATCATGCAGTATTCATCCTGTGCATGAATACTGATGCCAAGGGCAATCATTTGTTTTTCCTTTTGCGTTAATGAATCGCTCTGAAAGCACTGCTCCGTGAATTCATTGAATTTCTTCCCAAACACCGGCATTTTCTTCTGAAATTCACCCATTGCCGTTTTATAATCAGTCAGTGATTGTTGCATGGATCCGCTCATATGCTGTTCATTCATCTTCATTCCATCCCTTCAAGTCATTTGTACATTTTTATTATGAGCGAGATTTGAAAAAATACACAAAAAAACCTCGCTTTGATGAAAGCGAGGTTAACACATTGTTATTCAGATACCGGTAGTACAGCACCGTCATATTTTTTGTCGATGAATTCTTTGATTTTATCAGAGTGAAGAACTTCCATTAATGTCTTGATCTTATCTGATTTTTCTTCACCTTTGCGAACCGCCACGATGTTTGCATATGGGTTGTTCTTTGTTTGCTCAAGTTCAATTGAATCTTTTTTCGGATTCAATTTATTTTGAATCGCATAGTTGACGTTAATAAACACAGCATCGCCTTCACTGTTTTCATAAGCTTTCGCTGTTAGTTCAGGAGCGATTTTTTTGAACTTTAGGTTCTTCGGGTTTTCTTTGATGTTCTTTACTGTTGCGTTGATTGTATCAACTTTAGGATCAATCTTAATGACACCAGCATTTTGCAATAGTGCAAGCATACGGCCTTGTTCAGCTACGTTGTTTGTCATGATGATCGTGCCGCCGTTTGGAATATCTTTTACTGATTTGTATTTCTTAGAGTAGATACCGAAAGGCTCAAGGTGAACCGCACCAGCACTAACTAGGTTGTAATCTTTGTTTGATTTATTTTCTTCATTTAAGTAAGGGATATGTTGGAAAAAGTTCGCATCCACTTCTTTTTCAGCTAACGCTTTGTTGTACATTTTATAATCACTAAGTACTTTCACTTTTAGATCGTAGCCTTTTTCTTTTAGAAGTGGTTTTGCTTCTTCAAGAATCTCGGCATGGGGTGTTTTTGAAGCGGCAACCGTAATGGTTTTGCTATCACTTGCGTTATTAGATGAACCGCATGCAGCTAAGATGCCTGCAAATGCTAGAAATAGTGCACTTAAAATCAATTTCTTCATGAATAAATCCTCCCTTAACGTTTATCAATTTTATTTGTAATCAAATCACCGATTATTTGAATAATAAAGACGATGATGAGAATAAACACAGTGGCAACAAGTGTAACATCTGTATTACCAGATTGGTATCCTTCCACATAAGCAAGGTCACCAAGTCCGCCTGCTCCAATTGCACCCGCAATCGCAGTTGAGCCAATTAAAGCAATCGCTGTTACGGTAATACCTGAAATGAGGGCTGGCAATGATTCTGGCAGCAATACTTTGAAAATGATGGTCGACGTTTTCGCTCCCATTGACCGTGCTGCTTCAATGACTCCTTTGTCTACCTCACGCAGTGCAATTTCGACAAGACGTGCATAGAATGGAGCTGACCCAATGACAAGGGCAGGGAGTGCTGCATTTGGACCTAGAATTGTATGCATTAAGAATTTCGTGAACCCTAATAAAAGAATAATTAAAATGATAAAAGGAATCGATCTGAAAATGTTGACGACTGCACCGATGACAGCATTGATCGGTTTATTTTCCCAAAGACCGCCTTTTCCTGTAAGGAAGAGCAGGAGTCCTAGGATAATCCCGATTGCAAAAGCAAATGCCAATGAAATGAGTGTCATATACACTGTTTCACCTGTTGCACTCCAGATGACGTCTAGATCAACGTTCGGAAACCATTTCTCAAACATGTGTCATCACCTCAATTTCAACCTGTTTGCTTTGGATATAGGCGATGGCTTTTTCTACCTCGGTCTCTTCTCCATTTATATGGATAAAGAGTGTTCCAAACGCGCCTTCCTGCGTTTGAGAAATCTTTCCTTGAAGGATGTTTACATCGACATTGAAGGATCGAATGATTTCAGTGATCAGCGGTTGCTCGGCAGAATCTCCGATAAAGGACAACCGTACGACCTGACCTTCTTTTACTCGCTCTAAGACGTGCTCGATTGTTTCTTTCGCTTCCTCTGGTTCAGCCAGCTGCTGGACAAATCGTTTCGTCATTTCTTCCTTCGGCTGTCTGAAGACGCGTAATACTTCGCCTTCTTCGACTATGCGTCCATTCTCCATCACTGCCACCCGATGACAAATTTTGCGAATGACATGCATTTCGTGTGTGATGAGCACAATTGTCAGCCCTAAACGTTTATTGATATCCGCTAAAAGATCAAGGATAGAATCCGTTGTTTGCGGATCAAGCGCTGACGTCGCTTCGTCACAAAGAAGAACCTTTGGATCATTTGCTAATGCTCTCGCAATCCCCACACGCTGCTTTTGTCCGCCGCTAAGCTGAGACGGATACGCATTTTCTTTTCCTTCTAAACCGACTAATTTAATCAGTTCATTCGCACGCTCTCTCCGTTTCGATGTAGGTACACCTGCGATCTCAAGCGGGAACATAATATTTTGTCTCACTGTTCTTGACCAAAGTAGGTTAAAGTGCTGGAAAATCATGCTGATTTCTTGTCTTGCTTTCCGAAGTTTCGCATTCGATACTTCATTGATCCGGTTGCCTGCCACTTCAACAATTCCTGCTGTTGGCAGCTCCAGACCGTTTAATAGGCGAATAAGCGAGCTTTTTCCGGCACCGCTATACCCGATAATTCCGAATATTTCACCTTTATCGATATCCAAGTTGACGTCTTTCACGGCATCAACATTTCCGCTTTTTGAGTGGTACGTTTTTGATACATTCTGTAAATGGATCACAGTCTGTTCACCTGCTTTCTTGCTGAATCTATAGGTTGCCATCACATACGTTATTTATTCTTCCTGCTGCCATGCCTCGTGCCTGACGTGAGGTCAGTAAAAAAGACCTAACTGCAATGCAAGCAGAAAGGCCTTTTATGTTCAATACGCCTTTCTCTCATCTTTCAAAGCATTGCGGCTTTGAGTGAATTGGCACCAATTTCAGCTATGCTGACGGTTGCCGGGTTTCATAGGGCACGTCCCTCCACCTCTCTTAATAAGAGAAAATATGTTGTTTTATGTGATGTTCATGTTTTTACTAACGTAGAATATCATGCTACCCGAGATATGTCAACGCTGTAAATCGCTAATTTCCAAGTAAACGACTAAGTTATCATTTTTCGAAAAAAACCGTTCGTCAGCCAAAGTACCGCCTCTAGTCTTAGGAGCGCACGGAATGACCCTTTTACTTTCACTTGTCCCCTGCTAATTAACTGCTGTAAGGACATATCTCCATCTAATAATTGAAGTATTTCTTTTCTCTCACCATAAAAGATGAGATCCGATAACTCAATTGCAGGTAGTTTCTTCACTTCACCACGCTCATCCACAATCAATGTACAAGAGTCAGTTTCCGCCTCAAATGTAATCTTCAAGGATGATGATGAGAGCAGCGGTTTCAGCAATAATCGCTGCCCTGTGTTTCCATGGGTTTTCACTTTTTCCACATGTATAACCTCCCTGTCATTTGGTTATACATAACATTTCTCTACAAACATTCGCTTGTCCTTTATAAATAACTCGACAAATTTTCAGATGAATTGCTTGAAATATGACAAAAAACCGCTTTATTTAGCGGTTTCAATCATTTCATGAAGATATGGTACGGAGTGAAAGGCATAGCCTTTTTGCACCAGCTCACCTTTTTTAAACAGTAGAAAGCAAGGAACGCTTTCGATCTCAAAAGCCTTCGCAAAGCCTGGTGAGTAGTTTAAGTTATTTTCATAAAAAGGTACATCCGGCTGCATGGTGTCTACGACAGCCAGCATTTTCTTTGCCAGCTGACATGTTCCGCAAAACGGTGTATATAAGTATAAAAGAAATAAATCGTCCTTTATCTCCTTGAATTCGTGTTCTTCAATCTCTTTCATATACGTCCACCCTCATAAATATTTCGAATGAACATCAATGTTTGCAGCTAATAGGATAGATGCAATGTGGGCTGACGGTGAAGCGGCCACTTCGCGGTACGTTCTGTCGACAAAAAGATGAAATGCTTCAGGGAATTCTTTTCGAAATTGCTTCCGCAGTTTGTCGCCTGCATCGTCACTGTCTGCTAATATGTAAACGTCTTTCCCCAATAATTCGTCTACGAGCTGATCCAGCTTCGATGTACTGATCGTGCCATTGGTGCAAATGATGGTAACAGGTTCACTTATGACTTCTTTTAGCTTTTGTTTGTCTGTTTTACCTTCTACAATGATGACCTTTTCTACCTCTACATTCATCACGATCACCCGGCCCTTTTGACGTTGTTCACTTCTCCCTTAGATTACAATTTTTCATTCAGGTTGTAAAGATTGGGCGCTTGCACTAAAAAGACTGCAGCTTATGCTCACTGCAGCCTCATCTGTGATTAGCACCAGCCATTTTCATCATCACAGTCTACATATTTTTCTGTTCCGTGGGTCAATGTATCCGTCAGACGATAAAAACGATTTTGCTCATAGGAATAACCTGATTTTAACTCATATTGGTTTTCACTAATCATCGTGCCAATCTCTTCATTTTGATGATACAGCACCATGCCGCTTTCTTTGAATCGTCCAGTGACATGATCTGTTATATCCACATGTTCTTTTTGAAAAGACAAATTGGACACCCCCCATAAAGGTAGAGTGTCCAATTTCACGTGAATTAGTCTTCTTTTGTCATTTCTTCATATTGCTCAGCAGTCATCAAGTTCTCAATTTCAGATGTATCAGCTGGCTCTACCACGATCATCCATGCTTTTTCGTATGGAGAGTCGTTGACGAATTCAGGGCTGTCATCCAGCTCATCGTTCACTTCGACGATTGTACCGTTGATCGGTGCGTAAAGCTCAGAAACTGTTTTCACAGATTCTACACTTCCGAAAGGCTCGTCCGCTGTAATTTTGTCTCCTACTTCAGGAAGCTCAACGAACACGATATCGCCTAGCTCAGATTGAGCAAAATGCGTAATACCGATACGCACCTTATCTCCTTCTACTTTGACCCATTCATGTTCTTCTGAATAACGTAAATCTTTTGGTGTGCTCATTCAATACCCCTCCAGTCTTTTCTTTCAATCTATATTGAAGATACCACAATCTGAATGAAAGTTACATCATTTCCAGACGCTTTTAAATGTATCTTCATTAAATCCAACTGTGACTCGTTTACCGTCTGTTGTAATCGGGCGCTTGATCAGCATTCCGTTAGATGCGAGTAATTCTAGCTGCTCGCCTTCTGACATTGCAGGAAGTTGATCTTTCAGCTGTAGCTCTCGGTATTTCTGTCCGCTTGTATTAAAGAACTTCTTCAGCTCTAAGCCACTTTTTTCGTAAAGCGCTTTTAATGTTTCTTTATCAGGCGTCTCTTCGACGATATGTATGCTGTTGATATCTTTATTGTGTTCTTCCAGCCATTTTTTTGCTTTTCGGCATGTACCGCAAGATGGGTATTCATAAAAATCTAAAGCCACTATTTTCACCTCCTGCAAGTAGTGAGAACATTTTATCACAAAATATTTTAAAAACCTAAATGTATGCTTAAAAAAGGTGCGGAGTGATACCCGCACCTTTTCAGCCGTCTTATACGATATATTTCTCTGCTTCAAAGATTCGTTTCGCCACTTCGCGCTTTTTGGCGATGACATTGATCGGGGTGAATCTTGTCAGTTTGCGAAGAGCTGACAGACTCATGCGGAGTGCATCTCCTTCTTCCATCGCGATCAAGGATTCTTTTGCATGAGCTTCAATTTTTAAGAAGGCTTCCTGCGTGAAAATTTGTGTGTAAGCAAGCTTTTGAGTATTCTTATCTAGCCCTGATGCAGCGATTGCCTTTTCAGTACGCAGAATCGCCGATTCAGCAGCAAAAATTTCATTGACGATATCCGCTATGTTCACAAGAATCTCTTGCTCTTTGTCTAATGCTTTTCCATACTTCATCGCCGCCATTCCAGATACCATTAAGGCGATCTTTTTCGCATGGGCGAGCAAGTATTTTTCTTGATCGAGCGGCTGATCACCTGGCTCTTCCGGCATCATCATCATGAGCTCTTCCTGTAAGGTTTGCGCCTTTTGAAGCAGCGGAAGCTCTCCCTTCATCGCTTTCTTCAAGAATGTGCCTGGTACAAGCAGACGGTTGATTTCGTTAGTCCCTTCAAAAATACGGTTAATCCGCGAGTCACGATAGGCTCTTTCGACCTCGTATTCTTGCATGAATCCATATCCGCCGTGAATCTGCACGCCCTCATCCGCTATATAGTCTAAAGTTTCAGAGCCAAGCACTTTACAAAGAGAGCATTCAATCGCATATTCTGCAATGGACTGGGCAATTTGTTTGCCATCCTTTTGCTCTTCTTCACTTAATAGACCCATGCGCTGTTCAAATAATCCGACTGTGCGGTAAACAGCACTTTCCATCGCATAGAGCTTTGCCGACATGTTGGCTACTTTTTCACCAATTAAGCTAAATCGAGAAATTGGCGTTTGGAATTGCTTACGTTGGTTTGCATATTCTGCCGATAATTGAATGACACGTTTTGACGCACCAACTGTTCCGACAGCCAGCTTGTAGCGTCCGATATTCAAAATGTTAAAGGCAATGACATGACCTCTGCCAGCCTCACCTAGTAAATTCTCCTTCGGCACTTGAGCATCTTCGAGAATTAACGTTCTTGTCGATGAACCTTTTATGCCCATCTTTTTCTCTTCAGGTCCCGTTTTGACACCTGGAAAATCCTTTTCTACGATAAAAGCAGAGAAGTGTTCACCATCAATTTTCGCATATACGACAAAGACGTCGGCAAATGCGGAGTTTGTGATCCACTGTTTTTCCCCATTCAGCACATAATGAGTTCCGGCTTCATTTAAGACCGCAGTTGTCTTTGCTCCAAGGGCGTCAGAGCCTGATCCTGGCTCAGTGAGGGCGTACGCTGCAATTGTTTCTCCAGAAGCGAGTCCAGGAAGATATGTTTCCTTTTGCGCTTGATTTCCAAACAGCACGATTGGCAGAGACCCAATGCCGACATGGGCGCCATATGAAAGCGAGAAGCTCCCTGCTCTGGAAAATTTCTCGGTAATAATGGCTGAACTGATTTTATCTAATCCGAGCCCGCCGAATTCTTCAGGCACGTCAGCTCCTAGCAGCCCAAGCTCTCCAGCCTTTTTGAGAAGCCTGACGGAATGCTCAAATTCATGGTTTTCAATTTGATCTATATATGGAACAACGTCTTGTAAAATATAATCCTCTGTTGTCTTTCCAATCATTTGATGCTCATCAGAGAAATCCTCTGGTGTAAAGATATGCTCATAATTCGTCTCATCAATTAAGAAGCTTCCACCCTTTTTTACCTCTTCCATTGCTTTCATTCTGTTTTCCCCCTTTAGATCAATTCAAAAATTCCTGCTGCTCCCATGCCCCCGCCGATACACATTGTGACGATGCCAAATTGCTCGTTTCGCCGCTTCATTTCATGAATGAGTGACAGTGTCAGTTTCGTTCCTGTACAGCCGAGCGGATGTCCTAGCGCGATTGCCCCGCCATTGACATTCACTTTCTCTTCATCAATCCCTAAATGACGAATAACTTGAATGGCCTGAGAGGCAAACGCTTCGTTTAATTCAAACAGCCCGATATCCTTCAGCTCAAGTCCAGCGATTTTCAGCGCACGCGGAATGGCTTCAATTGGACCAATTCCCATCACTTCAGGTGGTACACCGCCAACAGCAAACGCCCGGAACTTGGCGAGCGGCTGAAGGGAAAGTGAGGATGCTTTCTCACGATCCATCATCATCACACACGCAGCGCCGTCACTTGTTTGTGAAGAGTTTCCTGCGGTTACCGTGCCCTTTGTTGAAAAAGCCGGACGCAAATTGGAAAGAATCTCCTCCGTTGTCCCTGCTCTTACGCCTTCATCCTGTGAGAACGTGAATTGATGTTCTTCTAATTGATATTGCTCTCCTACCCGCCGCTCTGTTACATCAACGGAGACAATTTCATCTGAAAATTTTCCTTCCTGTAATGCTTTGGCTGCCTTTTGATGACTTCTTACCGCAAAGGCGTCCTGATCTTGACGTGTGACCTGATACTTTTGCGCCACCTGCTCTGCCGTGTGCCCCATGCTCATATAGTATTCAGGCGCTTGTTCTGCCAATTGAGCATTCGGACGAATGGAATGACCCATCATCGGCACCTGTGACATCGATTCGACTCCTCCAGCTAAGATCGTTTCTGCCTGACCGAGCATAATCCGCTCACCTGCATAAGCGATTGACTGAAGACCAGATGAGCAGTAGCGGTTGATGGTGATGGCAGGGACTGTATACGGAAGTCCTGCTAACGCCCCAATATTCCGAGCCACATTTAACCCCTGCTCTGCTTCTGGTGTTGCACATCCGATGATCAAATCATCTATCTGTCCGTCGTAATCACCGGCACGCTTTAATGTTTCTTTTACACACAATGCGCCCATATCATCAGGCCGAACATGTTTTAACGATCCTTTTTTCGCCTTCCCTACTGGTGTTCTCGCGCCAGCGACAATGACTGCTTCTCTCATTTTGACTCCCCCTTAGTTACGTAAAGGTTTTCCTTTGACGAGCATGTGCTGCATGCGTGCTTGTGATTTCACTTCTCCTACAAGACTTAAAAAGGCTTCCCTTTCAAGCTCTAATAAGTATTGCTCCTCTACCTCTGTTCCAAATGGCAGTTTTCCGCCGGAAATAACATGAGCTAATTTTTTAACAATGGTCATGTCATGCTCTGAAATGTATCCAGATAATCTCATATTTTCAGCCGCCAATATCATCGCTGCATAGCCTGTTTCTCCCATGACGGGTACCTTTTGCTTGAGAGGCGCACGATAACCTGCTTCATCAAGAGAGAGCACAAGTTGTTTCGCATCATAGATCAGGTGATCACCGTTCATACTGATTCGGTCACTCGCGCGCAGCATGTTCATATCCCGCGCTTCCTCTGCCGAAGTGGATACTTTCGCCATTGCAATTGTTTCAAATGTTTTCATCGTGGCGTCTTGTATAGCGGTCTGCGATGGCTTCGCTGATCCTTGCAGATGGCGAAGGTATAATTCTTTGTTTCCACCGCCGCCTGGAATCAGTCCAACTCCCGCTTCGACAAGACCCATGTATGCTTCACTCGACGCCTGAATAGCTGCTGCCGGCAGACAAACCTCTGTTCCGCCTCCAAGTGTCATACCAAACGGAGCAGCAACGACTGGACGGTCGCTATATTTCACCTTCATCATTGCCTGCTGGAAGCGGCGGATCACA
This sequence comes from Bacillus sp. FSL W8-0920, assembly GCF_038593215.1. Classification (NCBI taxonomy): domain Bacteria; kingdom Bacillati; phylum Bacillota; class Bacilli; order Caryophanales; family Bacillaceae; genus Bacillus; species Bacillus sp. FSL W8-0920. The sequence continues at coordinate 2,985,642 of NZ_CP151974.1, forward strand.
AAGTCAATTTCAAAGAAATTATCGTCCTGAGCCTCCATTAAAATGAGAGCAAGGTTGGCACCAACACAGAAGTTCTTCCCTTGGTTTCCGATGACAAGCCCTCTATAATTCTGTTCCACCTCATCGACAGCGCGATTGATCATGTCAATGACATCTAGTCCAATGGCATTGCTTTTGGAGTGAAATTCGAGCAAGGCGACATCATCACCGATATCAATCAAGCTCGCACCAGCATTTTTGAAAATCACGCCGTTCTTCTTTTTCAATTTCGCTAAGGAAATATTCTTGTCGTTTCCTTTTTCCTGTTCGTAAGCCCCATTGTGATAAAATGCACGCTCTCCATCAGCATTTTCTTGATAGAATGTGTCGTGTCCTTCTGACAGCATGTCTTGCACCCACTGCGGGATGCTGTGACCTTCTGCTTCCATACGCTCGACTGCTTTTTTCACACCAATTGCATCCCAGAGCTCAAATGGACCGTGCTGCCAGCCAAATCCCCACTTCATTGCGTTATCGATGGACTGAATATCATCCGCAATTTCGCCTGTTAACTGAGCTGAGTAAAGGAGCACAGGTGCCGTCATGTTCCAGAGCAATTGTCCTGCACGACCATCTTGATAAATAAGCGCTTTCAATTTCGCTTTCGTTCCCTTTTGCTGCTTCGCCATCTCAATGCCTGGATCTTGCAGCTTCGTTCGTTCTCCGTATGTGAGCGTCACAGGATCAAGTTCTAAAATGGTCTTTCCATTTTTTTGATAAAATCCTTGCCCTGCCTTGCTGCCAATCCATCCCTTTTCAAGCATTCTTTCAATAAACTCAGGCAACTGGAAAATATCTTTTTCTTTTCCTTCTACTTGGTCATATACGTTGCGGGCTACATGGAAAAACGTGTCGAGCCCTACGACATCAAGTGTACGGAAAGTCGCACTTTTCGGTCTTCCAATGAGGGGTCCTGTGACCGAATCCACCTCTCCGATGGTGTATTTGTTTTCAAGCATTTCACGCACTGTCACAAGGAGTCCATAAGTACCAATACGATTGGCAATAAAATTCGGCGTATCTTTCGCTTCAACGACGCCTTTACCAAGTACATCCTCGCCAAACGTTTTCATAAATTGGAGTACTTCTGGATCTGTTTCTTGAATAGGAATGATTTCTAAAAGCTTTAAATAACGAGCTGGGTTAAAAAAATGTGTACCTAAAAAGTGGCGTTTAAAATCCTCTGATCGGCCTTCTGCCATTTTTTCAACCGAAATTCCAGATGTGTTACTTGATACGATACTGCCTTCTTTGCGGTGTTCGTCGATGAGAGAGAATACATGTTGTTTGATGCTGAGCTTTTCAGTGACGACTTCAATGATCCAGTCAGCATCATGTAATAAGGAAAGGTGATCTGTGAGATTTCCCGGTGTGATGTATGATAGGTTTTTTGCTGAAGTAAGAGGTGCTGGCTTTTGCTTTAACAATTTTTTCATCGCTTCTTGACTTAATCTATTCCGAACACTAGGGTGATCAAGCGTTCGCTTTTTTGCCGTTTCTTCCTTTGTCAGTTCGTTTGGCACAATATCTAGCAATGTTACTGGTATCCCGATATTGGCTAGATGCGCAGCAATGCCTGAGCCCATGACACCTGAACCAATGACAGCCGCCTTACGAATATGTTTGCCCATAAATATCCCCCTAAACATTTTGAATGAACAGTCATTCATTTTTTGTCCAAAAAAAAGCGATGCCTCTTTCTTTATCTTAAAAGATTTTCCGAAACAGTTCAAGAGCGGATTTCAAAAATTTACACATTCTCATGTGCCTTACTTTGCGGCGTATGAATTAAAGATGAGAGGGCATTGTAAGAATGGAGGTGATGTCCACATGTCTCGTTTGAAGAAAAACCCATCGAAAGCAGGCGTAAGTGCTGCAAGTGTAAAAGGAAACGCAGGTCCATCACAGGAAGCAGACCTAGGCGGCAAAAAGACTAGTCAAAATCAACAATATAAAAAAAATCAGTAAGGAAACAAAATTGTAAGGAGGAACACACCTTGAACAATCAGCAAATGAATATGCCCCCGCAAGTCATTTCAGTGAAAGATTCCTTGTACTTAGAGGATATGCTGAATTGGAACTTGATCGCTATGAAAAAGGCTCACTTTATGGCCGAGCATTGCCAGGATCAAACATTGAAACAAGAATTAAATCAAGTGGGCCAAATGCACCATCAGCATTACACACAAATTCTTCAGCATTTAGGCAGCTCAGGGCAAGGCCAGTCTACTGGCTTTATGCAATAGGAGGAAAAAACATGGAACAACAAAACCAACAAAAAATCGGGAATCCTCAAACTCCGGTTCCCACGACAACAAACATGAATGATCGTGATTTTGTCACAGATCTCTTGTCGACTGAAAAATATATGACAAGCGGATACAACACAGCGCTCAATGAATTCAGTCATGAATCTCTTTATCAGGATATTCAGCGAATTGCGCTAGAAACTCAGAAAACACAAAGACATTTATATGATGTCATGTTCCGATATGGCTGGTATTCTGTTGAAGCCGCTGAACAGCAAAAGCTCCAGCAGGCGCACCAGAAATTTCAGCAAACACTGACAGAACAATCTCCATACGGACCATCACAGATGTCATAAAGAAAAACTGCCAGTATGTAGCTGGCAGTTTTTTTAACGATCTTGATTCGCTCGATGAGCTTCGTTCATTTGTTTGATTCGCTGAATGGTTTCTTTGATTTCTTCCTTAGCCTCTGGATACGATTCATTAAAATGCTTTGCTAGAGGCGGCATGCTTTTTGCGATATGAGAGTAGATCACCCATTGTTTCACATCTTGTTTCAGTGCGTCTGTTGATTCGCCAAGGAGTAGCTCAGTATATTTCTCAAGCAAGCCTTCCAGCTTTTCATCTAGTTCATTTCCCATTGATCTTCCGCTCCTTTTTCAGAAAAAAGCCTGACTCTGTACGTAACAGATGTCAGGCTTTTGACATACAATTATCTTGCAGCGAGAAATGTCTCCGCTTGCGCTTGCTGCACAATACAGCGTCCTCTGCCGTGCGGAATACATAATGGAGTTCCGAATAAAGGATCTGTTGTCACTTGGCAGTTCATATCGAAAACATTTTTCACAAGATCACAATTAATGACCGTTTCTGGTCTTCCTTCTGCATAAATCGTCTTGTCTTTAATCGCTACAAGGTGATGAGCATATCTACATGCGAGATTCAGGTCATGAAGAACCATGACAATCGTGCGCTGCTCTTTTTCATTTAAGTCAAACAGAAGGTCGAGAATTTCAATTTGATGCGTCATATCTAAATACGTCGTCGGCTCATCTAACAAAATGATATCCGTCTCCTGCGCTAACGTCATCGCAATCCATGCACGCTGCCTTTGTCCACCTGATAATGAATCGACCGTTCGATCAGCGAGGTCTTCCATCTTTGTTGACTTCAGTGCACGATTCACCGCTTCTTCGTCTTGCTTTGACCACTGCTTCAGCCAATTTTGATAAGGATATCTGCCTTGCTTCACTAGCTGATGCACGGTTAATCCTTCTGGCGCTTCTGGTCCTTGCGGAAGAATAGCGAGCTGTTTCGCTACTTCCTTTGTTGGTAATTTGGCAATGGAATGACCTTCAAGCAGGACAGACCCACCCATTGGCTTCATGAGACGGGCCAAAGAGCGAAGTAGCGTGGATTTACCGCATCCATTGCTGCCAATAAATACTGTGATTTCACCCTTAGGGATCGATACATTTAGTTCATCTATGATCATTGTTTCTCCGTAGCCTAAGCTTAAACCTTCAGTAGAAATGGCACTCATTCCGCTCAAACGCTCCTTTTCTCATGCAAATTTTTTATATGAAATATCGTCTATATATAGACGCAAAAGATCACTTATCTCAATTTAGTGTATCAGATTTAAGTGATTTTGAAAATCATTTTCAATTAAAAAATGAGAAAGTTCCGTTTTACTTCTTCTTTTGGAATGTACGTTTGGTCCCATCTTCAAGCTTCATATCGACCTGAATTCGCTGATAATCATCGTCTAAATTAAAAGCAGCTAATAGCTCATTGACATACGTTTCATTGATCTTCGTACTAGGAATCGACATATCATTTAGCTTCATCTTCATCTCGCGTAAAGCTTCTTCACCTTCATAGCGGACACCGTTCATATGATCACGAATCAGTGCTTCTTCTTTTCCTTTCGCCTGACGATAGGTGGCTTCGTATAATTCGCTTTTCTGCCCGTATTGAACATGCAGGTGGAGATGCTCAAATGGAAGTTCCTTCATTTGAACCGCTGAGAGACTCTCTGCTTCCGCTTCCTTTGTTTGCTGGAGCGGCTCAATCGATTGGCAGCCAGACAGCATAAAAAGCAGCACTCCTATTTGTCCCGCCTTCTTCCAACACATCATGCGCTTCCTCCTATTTCTTATCATCGCTTTTTATTCTTCTCCATCCTTCTTTTCGTTATTCAATAAAAGAGCGGTCTATGGTAAATTGAAACAAAAAGGAGGTACGAGATGATGAAAAGGACAGCCATTGTAACTGGTGCCAATAGCGGCTTTGGCAAGCTCATCACGATAGGGCTCGCCAAGCAAGGCTATACAGTGATTGCAGGTGTCAGGCAGGAAGCCAATGCGAAAAAGCTTGCTGAAGAAATCGAGCAAGCCTCGTTAGCCGAAGCGATACATATTGAAGCATTAGATGTGACAGACACGCAGTCAATTCAAGCATTTCAGAAAAAGTTGCATACTTACGCCCCCATTACCTTGCTTGTCAACAATGCTGGAACAGCCTATGCGGGTTTTGCTGAAGAGGTTCCTGTTGACACGTACCGCCAGCAATTTGATGTCAATGTTTTCGGAGTCATGGAAGTGACACAAGCCGTCCTTCCGCTGATGACAAATGGTGCAAAGATATTCAATATGAGCAGCATCAGCGGATTAATGGGAATGCCCGCACTTTCTCCTTATGTATCCTCCAAGTTTGCTTTAGAGGGCTACACAGAGAGCTTGCGCATTGAACTGGCATCGTTCGGTATACAGGCAGCCTTGATCGAGCCAGGCTCTTTCCAAACGAATATTTGGAACACGTCTATGAACGAGCACATGTTGCAGCCAGAGGAAGGCTCGAAATACATACACCTCTATCAAAAAATGATGGCTCATATCAATGCCCAGAAATCAAACTACGGGGACCCGCGTGAAGTCGCAGAGCTTGTGATTCGATTAGCCGAGAAGAAGCGGCTGAAAAAGCTGAGATATCCGATTGGGAAAGGAGTGCGGCTTTCATTCACAGCAAAGCAGCTCCTACCTTGGAGCATGTGGGAAAAGATCATATTACGTACACTCTCTTCAAGAAAATAAGCATAAAAAAACAGGTAGACCTTTAACGTCCACCTGTTTTTTCATTTATTCAGTTTCAGACTGTCCGAGGGTAATGTCTAGGTTCTTGTTTTTCCCTTCACGAATAACAGTCATTGTCGTTTTATCGCCGACTTTTGTTTCTTTGTACAAAATTTCTTTCAGCTGAGAGCTGTTCGCCACGTTTTTCCCTTTAAACTTGATGATGACATCTCCAGACTTCAAGCCTGCTTTTTGTGCAGGTGATCCTTTTGATACATCCTTTACGTAAATCCCTTTGCCGATTTGTTTATCAAATAGGCCGAGCGTATTTTCTTGATACGTTTCAGGCACTTGCTCAAGGTCAATCATTTGTACGCCAAGATAAGGACGTTCAACCTTTCCGTTTTTCAACAGCTCATCTACAATCGGTTTGACATCGTTACTTGGAATCGCAAAGCCGAGTGATTCCACACCGCTTTCGCTAATTTTTAAGCTATTGATACCAATGACTTGACCATCTGTATTGATAAGCGGTCCACCGCTGTTTCCTGGATTGATCGCTGCATCTGTTTGCAGTACATTCATTTCCACCGTACCAGATGATGTGTTCGCTTCAACTGTACGATCAAGACCACTAATAATCCCTTCTGTCACAGTACCAGAGAACTGGGCACCAAGCGGGTTCCCAATTGCAATCACTTTGTCTCCAGCACGGAGCTTAGAAGAATCACCAAAGCTCGCCACTTTATCAATGCCGTCTGCATTGATTTCGACAACAGCTAAATCTGTCATCACGTCACTGCCGACAAGCTTCGCGTCTTTTGTTTTTCCGTCATAAAGTGTGACCTTCAATTTATTGGCACCCTCGACTACGTGGTTATTTGTAATAATGTACGTTTTTTTGCCATCTTTTTTAAAGATGACACCAGAACCCGTTCCAGCTTCAGCTTCTGTTGAATCACCGCTAAGGCCAAACGAATTTTGGGTAGATTGATAGTTTGAGACTCCCACAATGGTTGGCTCTAAATCTTCTACCATATCAGAAACATTCGTGGCATTGGTGATTTGTTTTGTTGAGAAATTTTCAGAGGCTGCCGGTTCACTTGACGCTGTTTGCGTTTGAGTGTTTGCTGCTGTGTTCTGTGACTGCGGCAAAAGCGGTGTAATGCCAAGCACAAGGCCTCCGCCAATAATTCCTCCAAGGATCGGACTGAGCCATGCTGCTTTCCGCTTTTTCTCCTTTTTCGACACACGGTCATCCCCCATTTGAGGAGAATGGTTTGTCACACTCTCCTGAGTGGCAGAAGCTTCGTTTTCATGAGGTTGAAAAACGAGTTCCTTTTCTTTTTCAGGTTCGTCTATTTGTTTCTCATTCTCTTGATGTACATCTTCTTGTTGATTCAACTTCTTCTCTTCATCTTCTCTTCGGAAATCCATCGCTTACACTCCTTTACATCATGTTCATGACTTGCTTGATTCATATGTGTAGATCGGACTCATGTCCTCTTAATGGCAACATCATTGAAGATACTACATGACAATATGTCAAATTATATAATACTTATTCATAGAAAAAAAGCAAGGTGCGCACATTCGTGAAAAGCACCTATTGATCTGCCTTTTGTCTATGCCCTTTTTTCCCTTGAGCTTATCATAAACAAACATTATGGGATAATAATGAGAAGAATATGTGAAATTGTGAAAAAAGCATATGATTGTTGACATGCCGCCTTTGTATCCCGTTATAATGACGTTGAGAGGATGTGGAAGACTTTGTCGTACACCATTTATTTAGTGGAAGATGAACAAAACTTAAACGAACTTTTAACCAAATATTTAGAAAGTGAAAATTGGAATGTCTCCTCTTTTTTAACCGGAGAAGCGGCACGCGAAGCAATGAATAAGCCGCCGCATCTATGGATTTTAGATATCATGCTGCCTGATACAGATGGCTACACACTGATTAAAGAAATCAAAGCCGCATCACCTAACGTACCGGTCATTTTCATTTCAGCACGCGACGCAGATATCGATCGTGTCCTCGGTTTAGAGCTAGGAAGCAGTGACTATATTGCGAAGCCATTTCTTCCGCGCGAGCTGATCATTCGGGTGCAAAAGCTGCTTGAGCTTGTGTACAAAAACAGCGATACTCCGCAGCAACAAAGTGTTACACCCGTTTCCTCTTATGTCATTCATGAGGATGTAAGAGAGGTGTATGAAGGAGATCAGCTGATTAACTTAACTTCTAAGGAATTTGACTTGCTGCTTTTATTTACACATCATCAAGGACATGCTTTTTCTCGTGAAGATATTCTCGTCAAAATTTGGGGACACGATTACTTTGGGACAGATCGTGTGGTGGATGACCTTGTCAGACGATTGCGCAAAAAAATGCCCGACTTAAAGGTCGAGACCATCTATGGATTTGGCTATAGGATGCTAAAAGGATGAAGAACAAACCACTCGCTTTTCAAATTTGGATCGTCATCTCTGGTATTTTACTCACCATCTCGATTGTTCTGATCATCCTATTTTCCAATACATTACGAAATTTTTTCACGAATGAGATTTATAAAAATATCGAAAATGAACAGCAGGTGCTCACAGAATATCCGTTGAACCGAGACGGCTCGCCAAAGTCGACACCGGAAAACCGCTCGGTGCAACACATTCTGATTCCGTCAGATGAATTAAACCAAATGGGGCAGTTTTTCCCGCACGCCTTTATTGAGAAAATCCAAGCCTTTGTGAAAAAACAAAAAAGCGCAACGAAACGCTATTCTGAAGAGGTGAATGGCCAGCACATCTTTTTTGTCATCAAAAAAGTATCAACAGGCAATACACAATATATTCTTTTGTCTTATGCGCCAGACTCTTATCGAGATGACCTGTCCTTTACGCTGTTTAAACAGCTGATCTTTATCTTGGGCACCGTTATTTTATTAAGCTGGATTCCATCGATTTGGCTTGCCCGCTACTTATCCCGTCCAATCGTTGCGTTTGAAAAGCACGTGAAGCGGATTGCACAAGAGGACTGGGACGATCCTGTCATCGTTGACCGGCAAGATGAAATCGGAAAGCTTGGTCATACCATTGAAGAAATGAGACAAAAACTCATTCAAAAGGATGAAACAGAACGGACTCTTTTGCAAAATATATCACATGACTTAAAGACACCTGTCATGGTCATCCGCGGCTATACGCAGTCGATTAAAGATGGTATTTTTCCTAAGGGGGATCTTGAACAAACAGTGGAAGTCATTGAAGGTGAAGCGGAAAAGCTTGAGAAGAAAATCAAGGATTTGCTGTACTTAACAAAGCTTGATTATTTATCAAATCAACACCCTGCACATGCTTCCTTCCTACTCAGTAATACGATGCTGGAAGTGGTCGACCGAATACGCTGGTCGAAAAATGAATTACAGTGGAACGTGGACTTAGATGATGAGGCTGCTCTTGAAGGCGATCCAGAACAATGGAGCAAATTATTTGAAAATGTCCTAGAAAATCAACTTCGCTACGCAAAAAGGAAAATTGATATTCAAATGAAACAGGAAGAGGATCAAATACGCATTGTCATTCGTAATGACGGTCCTCCAATTGAAGAACATATGCTATCCAGCCTATACGAACCTTTTAGTAAGGGAAAAAAGGGCGAATTCGGTATTGGATTAAGCATTGTCAAAAAAATTCTCTCCATGCATCAAGCGTCTATATCAATTGAAAATGATGATCTAGGTGTACGTTATACGATCACGGTTCCAAAGAAGAGACTGTAGGTTTTTGACCGCAGTCTTTTTTAGATGAATGAATACCCATTGAAATCACGGTATGTGGCTTTGATTTTCTTGCCAGCTTGATACATCCATTTCTTTTCAATGGTTGTCTCTTTTGGCATTTTGACTTTTTCTACTTGAATTCCTTTTGTTCGCAAGCGTCTTATCATATCATCAATTTCTCTCATGGAACATCATCCTTTCACATTTTTTGACCAGTTGGTCACCTTACTTTATAATATAAAGAATTACACTGTAAAAAACAAGTTACAATCTGATTAATTTTTGAAAACTTTCGTCGTTTATGACCGATAAGTCACATCTCTTTGCGCACGTTTCCTAAGACATTTGTCTCTCGGTAAGAAAGGATGACATTCATATTGAAAAAGAAAGAGAAAATGATCATTGAGGCTGGCATGAAATTGTTTGCCAGTAAAGGCTACAATACAACGTCTGTTCAGGAAATTGCGGATGAATGCCACATGTCAAAGGGTGCTTTTTATCTTTATTTTAAATCAAAGGAAGCACTGCTCATTTCAATCTTACATTACTATTACGATAAGGTATTTACCCGGATCCACGAGGTTCAAACAGAGGGCGGCACACCAAAGGAAGCCTACCGCAAGCAGCTTACTGTCTACTACGATAATATTTTGCAGCAAAAGGATTTTATTAAAATGCAGCTGAGCGATCGAGCACTGCCAATGAATGAAGAAACGCAGCAGCTCGCAAAACAAATCAGACTTGCCACTATTCAGCTTCACATTGATAACATTAAGCAGGTATATGGAGATGCAGCGATTCCTTATATGGCTGATCTTTGTTTGACAATTGAGGGCATGAGCCACGTTTATTTCGAGCTTGCGATTTTATATGATTTTCAGTTGGAGGCTGAGGAGCTAGCCGCAACGATGATTCACCGTATCGATGATTTGATGGGCGGTATGATGGCGCGACATGATCTTCCGCTCATCTCTGTAGATCAAGCGAGCGATTGGTTTGGTCCTATTTATGAACGGTCATTCGACCCGCTGACAGAATCTCTTTTAAAAGAATTAAGAGAGCAAGCTGAAGCACATTATGAAGTGAAAGACGAGCCTGATTTATTTGAAGCACTCGGCATTCTAGAAAACGAATTAAACAAACAAAAACCTAGACAAGTCATCGTGAAAGGTATGCTGCATCAACTGAAATTGTTCGCACCGCTCCAATCCGTATCTGAGTCACTTTTGCGTATTTTGAAAGAGGATCATTTGTAGAACCCAAGGCAGAACCTGGGTTTCATTTTTGTCCACATCACGTTCAATGAAAAAAACCAAGGGCAGCCGCCCCTGGTTTTTATTTTGCTTTCGGTGTCACCATTTCTTCTGGTTTCACAAACTCTTCAAACTGCTCTTCTGTTAACAGCTCTAATTGAAGTGCTGCTTCTTTTAACGTTAATCCTTCTTTGTGAGCAAGCTTTGCAATTTTCGCTGCATTTTCATATCCGATGTGCGGGTTAAGTGCCGTCACAAGCATCAATGAATCGTTCAAGTTTTTCTCGATTGTTTCTAGGTTTGGTTCGATTCCAACTGCACACTTGTCATGGAATGAGTTCATGCCGTCAGCAAGTAATTCAACTGATTGCAAGAAGTTATAGATGATGACCGGCTTAAATACGTTCAGCTCAAAGTTTCCTTGGCTGGCAGCAAAACCGATAGTTGCATCATTTCCCATAATTTGCGCTGCAATCATTGTTAATGCTTCACTTTGAGTTGGGTTGACTTTACCTGGCATAATGGAGCTTCCTGGCTCATTTTCAGGAATGATCAATTCACCAATTCCGCAGCGAGGACCACTTGCCAGCCATCTCACATCGTTGGCAATTTTCATTAAATCAGCTGCAAGTGCTTTTAGGGCACCGTGTGCATACGTAATTTCATCATGGCTTGTCAGCGCATGGAATTTGTTTGGTGAAGAATTGAAATTTTGACCTGTCAGCTTGCTGATTTCCTCAGCGACATATTGACCAAACTCAGGATGTGCGTTAATTCCTGTACCAACAGCTGTTCCGCCAATCGCAAGCTCTCTCATTTTTTCAGTTGATTCTAGAATCATTTCTTTTGAACGGTCCAGCATGTACACCCAGCCGCTAATTTCTTGACCTACTGTCAGTGGAGTTGCGTCTTGCAAATGCGTACGACCGATTTTAACAATCTCTTGATATGCTTTTGCCTTCTCATCAAGAGTCGCTCTTAATTGATCAATCGCAGGCAATAATTTTTTGTACACAGCTAAAACAGCTGCCACGTGCATAGCAGTTGGGAATGTGTCATTTGAGCTTTGGCTACGGTTGACGTCATCATTCGGATGAATGCTGAACTCACTATTTTTATCTTTCAAGTAAGCAGTTGCTCTATTTGCAACGACTTCGTTCATATTCATGTTACTTTGTGTCCCGCTACCTGTCTGCCATACAACAAGCGGGAAATGCTCGTCATACTTTCCGCTGATGATATCATCACATACAGCAGCAATTGCTTCTGCTTTTTCGCTCTCAAGGTTGCCAAGACGTTCGTTGGCAATCGCTGTGCTACGTTTCAATATTGCAAACGCATTCACAACTTCCTTTGGCATTTTCTCAGAACCGATTTTGAAATTTTCTTTGCTTCGTTGTGTTTGTGCACCCCAGAACTTGTCCTTTGGCACCTTGATTTCGCCCATTGTATCTTTTTCGATTCTAAATTCTGTCATTATGTATCCCTCCATAGCTTTATACACTCAACTCTATTCTATACAAAAAACGAAAATCCTTTAAGCGTTTTCAATTAAAATTTTATCTTTATTTTAATTTTAGTTCAATATAAACGCGGACATCTTTCGAATATTTGTATTTTGGGTTCGTTTTTCCGTAATCCTTTGATGTATATGTCACTTCATAATGCTTGTCAAACGACTGTAGAATACGGTCAATCTCCTCTTTTGTTCCTGCTAAACGAATTTGTGCCATCTTGTTTCCTCCAAAACCCTCATTCTTTCTTTTACCACAAAATAATGTAACACAGAATATTGTTTTTTCAAGCAGGTAATGCTAAGAAAAAGTTATTTGAGGCGGGTGATCCTTTTGAATCAGACTCCATTGAAAGAACACTTATACGATAATCTCTCCGTCATTCTCCCGCAATTAAAGGAAATGGATGATTTGGTCCATGAGAAAAAAACGCTGCCTCACGGGCAGGTTGTTTACTATTTATACATAAAAGAAATGAACGAAAAGATGGAGATTCAAACCTTTTTAAAGCTGCTTCTCCAAGATCATACCTCTCTTACAAAAGAGAAGTTGGAATCTAATTTATCCATGATGACGACACGTTCGGTGAAGACCTCTGAAGAATTGATCGATGCGATTTTTGAAGGGCATTGCGTGGTGCTGATTAATGGATTTCAGCATGCGTATATTTTAGAAACGCATGGAACGAAGAAACGCAGTTTAGGGGATTCTACATCTGAAACAGTCGTAAGAGGGCCGAAAGTTGGCTTCATTGAAGATTTAAACACGAACTTAGCTCTCGTGCGACAGCGCTTGAAAAACCCTGACCTCAAAACAGTAAACATGAAGATCGGGGAAAAGAAATACACCCAAGTGACCATCATGTACATTGACGGTATCGTTGAAACCTCTGTTTTAAAAGAGGTAAAAAAACGGCTCAAGCAAGTCACCATTGATGATATACAGGACTCTGGTGTTCTTGAGGAGCTCATTGAAGACAATGTGTACTCTCCTTTCCCGCAAATTCAAAACACAGAACGGCCGGATAAAGTCGCGTCTGCTTTAAATAATGGCCGGGTCGCCATTTTTGTCGATCATTCACCTTTTGTGTTAATTGTACCTGCTTCGCTCGCGACGATTATGCAATCACCTGATGATTATTATGAAAGATGGATCGCCGCCTCTCTCATTCGTATGCTGCGGTTTACCTCGATCTTTCTGACATTATTTTTATCAGCCATTTATATTGCGCTTGTGTCGTTCCATCAAGGACTTTTACCAACAACTTTGGCTATTTCGATCTCAAGTACAAGAGAAAATGTCCCCTTTCCGCCTATTGTGGAGGCACTCATCATGGAGATGACGATTGAGCTCCTGCGGGAAGCCGGCTTAAGGCTGCCAAACCCGCTCGGTCAAACGATCGGACTTGTTGGCGGGGTTGTTATTGGCCAGGCAGCCGTTCAGGCTCATATTGTGAGCTCGATCATGGTGATTATCGTCAGCGTGATGGCCCTTGCGTCCTTTACTGTTCCTCAATACGGGATGGGCATGTCCTTTCGTGTGCTCCGCTTTGTGTCCATGTTTGCTGCGGCTACCTTTGGTTTATACGGGATTGTGCTGTTTATGCTCGTACTCCTTACTCATCTCACACGGCAAAAAAGTTTTGGCACACCGTATTTCTCACCAGATTTTGTGTTCAGCTATAAAAACGAGGACAATTCCATTATTCGATTGCCCTTAAAAAATCAACAGAAAGGAGAACGAGATGGTCAATCATAAAGAGTCGATATCAAGCTATCAGGCAAGTGCCATTATTGCAAATACAACACTAGGCGCAAGTATGATGATTCTGCCAAGATCGATGGCTCAGGCTGCGGCTACACCTGACGGCTGGATTGCACTCTTACTTATGAGTGTCATTTACATAGTGTTTATTTTTGCAAATGTCCTGATGATGAAAAAAGTCCCCTTCTCCTCTTATTATGATTATACGAACGAAGGGCTTGGGAAATGGCTGGGCGCTCTTGCCAATCTCTTGATTATTATTTATTTTCTTGGCGTCGCCAGCTATGAAGTACGCGCGATGTCGGAAATGGTCAAATTCTTTCTGCTTCAAAACACGCCAGTAGCCGTGACAATGATCAGCTTTATTGTAGTTGGGTTTTATCTGGTGATTGGCGGAATTGGTGATTTAGCCCGGCTTTTCCCTTTTATACTGATTGTGACGCTCATCATCTTATTTGTCGCTTATGGACTTAGTCTCCAAGAATTTAAGTTAGATAACCTCCGTCCCGTTTTAGGAGAGGGGTTCTCCCCTGTCTTCAATTCCTTGAATGCATCTGCCATATCGTTTGTCGGCATTGAAATGATACTGTTTATGCCTGCTTATCTGAACACACAAAAACACACCTTTGCTTATGGGACAGTCGGCTTTTTGATTCCTGCGATTATTTATATTTTCACTTATATGATGGTGATTGGTGCGCTGACTGTTAAAGAAACGGCGACTTTGACTTGGCCGACCATTGCCTTATTTCAATCATTTGATATTCAGGGGATTTTTATTGAACGAATTGACTCCTTTTTGCTTATCGTTTGGCTGATTCAGCTTTATACAAGCTTTGTCGGATATACATTTTTTGCTGCAATCGGGGTGTCTAAACTGACCAAGTTTCCTAAAAAAGTGGTCCTTGTTTTAATGGGAATTGTCATTTACTTTGCAGCGATTTTTCCAAAGGATGTCGATACAGTGCGAAATTATTTAACCTATGTGAACAACCTCTTTTTCCTGCTGTTCGGCATTCTCCCGTTTCTCTTATTTATCATCGTGTTTTTCAAAAGGAGGCGGAACACAACATGAAAAAAAAAGCAGCTGTTGCTCTTTTGACGCTGGTTCTATTAAGTGGTTGCTGGGATAGCACAAATATTGAGGAGCTTAACATGGCGATTGGATTTGCAGTAGACAAAGGGGACCAAGGGAATAAATTAAAGGTATCTATGCAAGTCCTCGTTCCTCAAAAGATCTCTCAGGAATCAAACATCAAAGACCCTACGAAAATCATTGAAACAAACGGGGATTCTGTGCATCAAATATTCCGCACGACGGCGCTGAAAAGCCATCGCATTTTCGCACAGCAGCTACGGGTGTTTTTGTTTTCTGAGGAACTCATCAATGAGAATGATTTCGACCTCGTCATTAATCAATTCATTCGAGACAATGAAACGAGGAGAGGAGGCCTCGTCTTTATGACCTCTAAGAATCCTGGAGACATGCTGAAAATCAATGACGACGGACAGCCAGCCTCTACGACCTTATACGATCTTTCTGAGAATAGAAAATCGACCATTCGCATGTTTAAGACTAGCTCATTAGGAGATATTTCTTCTGCCATGCAAAACAATGTATCTTTCGCTATTCCGAAAGTCAGCGTTGATCAAGGAAAATTAATGATCGATGGAGCCTCTATTATTAAGAATAAGCGATTTCTCACCAATATCTCTCCATTAGCAGTACAGTCATACAATCTGTTAACTGGAGACGGACTGGGTGGAGTCATTGAATTTGAATATGAACACAGCATCTACTCTTTTGAGATATTCAAACTCAAGCACCATATTAAAACCAATAAATCAGCCAGCGGAAAATATCAATTTGATGTGTCAGTGGAACTTGATGGACGATTGTCTGAGGATTGGAATGAACGTGAGAACGCTTTTAATGAAAAGTATCTCAGAGAAATTGAAGGCGTTGTCAAGCGTCGAATAGAGACAAGCGTTAAAGATTTCATCGGTGAATTACAGCATGAGATCAAAGCTGATATTTGCGGGTTCTATCAGAAGGCAAGTATTGCTTACCCGAAGGATTTTCGAAAAGATGCAAAACATTGGGATGAAATTTTTAGTGAATCAGATATTCAGTACAAAGCAAATGTGAAAATCCGTGACTTCGGGACTAAGGGCGCAACACAATCCTTATAGAGTATGTTAAAATGGTAAGAAAAAAAGGGTGTCAATCATGAAACGAGCTTTACTTTCGGCCGGCATTCTATTTTTGATTCTAGGAATACTCCTGTTAGTCGTTGTATTCATGCAATCAAAAGAAGATTTCTTCATTGAAGCCGACAGCTTTTCAAGCACATTTTTGATCGTGATCTATTATGGACAAACCCCTGCGCTCCTTCTTGTTGGAGGCGGTATATTCGTCGGACTTTCACAGATCATTGGTTTGCAAGAGAAAAAGGCAGCATTGGCAAAGGAGAGCGTAAAGCTATTATCCGAGATGAAGAAAGCCCTAGAAGACAAATCGGCCGAGGAGCAGGAGGCTTTTCCAGTTCCTGAGCTCCATCAACTATCCGAACGTCCGATCACAGGACAGAAGGACTAAATTTACGCATGTTCTAGCAGCTTTCTTTTGAAAGCTGTTTTTTTATTTTATTGAATCAGCTTATGACGATGCGCATACACAGCCGCTTGCGTCCGGTCTTCTACATCGAGTTTGGAAAGAATGTTTGTAATATGTGTCTTCACTGTTTTAATTGTAATAAATAGTTCCTCAGCGATGACCTTATTCGATTTCCCATCGGCAATCAGCTTCAAGATTTCCATTTCCCTTGCTGTTAATGCATCATGAAGGATCGATCCATTTGAGGAATGACGAAGTTTATTCATCACCTTTCCAGCTACTTTTGATTCTAGTCTTGGTTCGCCGATACTTGCAGACCGAATGGCATCTGCAATTTCTCCTGCCTTGGATGTTTTTAATAAATAACTTAAAGCACCTGCTTCAATCACTGGATAAACTTTATCATCGTCAATAAAGCTCGTCAGAACGATAATTCGAGCATCTTCAATTTCCTGACAAATTCTTTTCGTTGCTTCGATGCCATCCATGCCTTCCATGACAAGATCCATTAAAATGACATCTGGCCTTAATTCAACTGCGAGCTCTACACCTTTTTGTCCATCTGACGCTTCACCAATGACTTCAATATCAGCCTGTGCCTCTAAAAAAGCAGCAAGCCCCATTCTCACCATTTCGTGATCGTCGATTAAAAGCACTCGAATCATCGAACGTTCTCTCCTTTTCCTTCATCAAAAATGGGAACCTTCACATCAATTTGTGTTCCTTTTCCCTCAAATGACATAATCTCTGCCACACCGCCTACTTCACTTGTTCTTTCACGAATTGATTCCAGTCCGTAGGAGGCCGTCTTCACATGATCGGTTTGAAAGCCGATCCCATTGTCGATAATCTTCAGCTGCACCTGCCGATTTCGAATGAGCAGACGAACCGTCACCTTTGTCGCCTTTGCATGCCTGAATACATTTGACAGGGCTTCCTGTACAATTCGGAAGAGGTGATCCTCTACTCCTTTTGAGAGCGGAACATCATCTTCTATTTCCCAATCAATATCAATCGGCTGTTTTGCTTGAAATTCATTTAGGAGCTCAATCAAGCCCTTTTTCAAGTCTTTTCCTTCAAGGGTGATCGGTCTGAGATGAAGCAAAAGCGCACGCATTTCATTTTGTGCATCGCCAGCCATTCGTTCGACTAGGCGCATTTGCTTTAAAATCTTTTCATCCTTTTCCTTCATGACTTCAAGAATCGCAGAGGTCATCATCGAGATCGCAAATAACTGCTGGCTAACCGCATCATGCAGTTCTCGTGCTAAACGCTGACGTTCTTCTGAGACGACCGACTTTTTCATTTGCACCTGCCATTCTGCCCGCTCATTCGAGAGCTTTTGCAAAGAGGCTACTTGACCTTCCACTCGTTTCGCCATTTCATTTAATTGATCAGCCGCTAAGCCAATTTCATCGTCGCCAAGAGACGGCAGTCTGTATGCAAAGTTCCCATTTTCAAACTTTAAAATCGACTCTACAAGCTGATCAAGACGCTTTTTATGCTGATAGCCAAATACATGTGAGGCAGAAAACCCAATGGCAAGACTAATGATCAGTAAAATACAAAAAAACGGGATGCCAAACCAGCGGGTAGAGAGGAGAATCATCGGATCAAGCTGATAATAAAAAAACATGGGCAGCATCGTCATGATGACAACACCAAGCGAGATCCCTACTCCAAGACGAATAGATTGCCACTGGATACCTAGATGGAGTTTCCTCATAAGTATCTCACATCCACATCTCCGATCAGTAAAGAGATGGAGATTTTCACTTTTCGTTTGCTCTCATCGTAATTGTCTGTCATCACATACACTTTACTGCCGAATCCGCTTCTTTTTTCATCAATAATTTTCATATCACCAATGGCAGCTGAAGCACTCACACATACTTCAATATCCTGCGGTACGAAAATATCCACATCTCCGATGAGCCCGCTTATCACGATCGTGCTCTCTTCTTCTGCGATGATGGCCTTTGATAAGTCGATTTTGACATCCCCGATAAACCCTGAAATCGTCAAATCACTTAATTGAAACGGCTTTTTCATCAGCCTGACTTCACCGATAAAAAAGTCATGCTCCTTGCGCGGCTTTGTCTGGCTCTTTGTTTTCTTTTGCTCGCCCTCTTTTTCAAGATTGACTTTCAATGAAGGCTTATCGCTCTCCGGTGCTTCCTTTTTATCGACATCAAAAACAGGTTTGTTTTTCAATAAGCGATAGCCGGCATATATCAAAAAGGCCGCAAATAAATATCCTGTGAGACTAAATGTAATATTGAGCAGGAATTTTAAAAAGAGAAAGCCGGCAAAAATATAGGAAACTGAACCGAGCCAACGTTTGGATCTTGAGTGCAGCCAATAGCCCGCAAGCGCAAAAAACACAGGCCAAAACAAATCGGCTCCGATCCCAATAATTTTGAGAAATAGATTAATACCAAAAATCACGACAATGATGCCTAAAATTTGATTCCTTGAAAAACGCAGTTGACTCGCCTCCTTCCTTTGTTTCGTTCATTACCGCAGCTTTAAGTTTCCGCTTGTCATTTCAATATCGACTAAGTGTGTCCCTTTTCCCCGCGTGCCTGTAAAGCCTCGACCTTCACTATCTGCTTGATCAAAGTGATAGGTGTGATCGACACTTCCACTTGTTTTTTTCACTTGGACATTAAAATCTCCTTCATCCGGCAGGTTAAATTTTGCGCTGCCTGATGTCATGTGAAAAGAGACAGGTGATTCAATGGTATCAAAACTTGCCGTCAATCTACCACTTGTCATTTCTAGCTGCATTTCGCCTTTGACATCTTTAATATCGGCACGCCCTGAGGTTGCTCCAATATCGCTATTTTTCGCATCGATGTGAGACACAGAGAGTCTGCCAGATGTCGCTTTGATTTCGACATTGTTTGCTGAGAAATTCTCGGCATTGAGGTTTCCGCTTGTTGATTTGAGGATCACATCTTCAAATGCCAGCTTCCCTTCGCCGTCCATCTCACTGACCCCGCTTCCACCCGTAATCTTCACATTTTTATGATAATCTGTTGGCATTTTGACTAAGAGTTCTCCTTTTTCAAATGAAGTGAAAAACAAGAATCCTTTATTTTCAGCACGGATTTTAAATGTACTGCCTGTTTGTTCCGCATACATTTTCCCTTTTCCACCTACGACCATCACGGAAATATCGGAACGATTTTCAGGTTTTACCTTCACGCGAAATCCAGAAAGAGAAATATCTAATTGATCAATTTCATCTTTTTTCGCTGAAGCTGTTGTGACTGGTTTTTCACGGGAGAAACTCAAATGAAAGAGATTTTCGTTTTTGAAAAGCATCCCAATCATTAAAAAGACACCTACGAGTATACAAATTAGACCAATTAATCGCTTCATTCATACCATCCCTTTATCTTCTGACCTTTTCATTATAAGGAAAAGCGAAACAGAAAGAAATCAAATATCGGAAGAAAAATCCTGCTTTTCTTCCGATCTGCCATTGATTTCTTAGTTTGCTTGCTGCTGCTCAGGCTTCTTCTCCAGCTTGAGCTTCTGCCATTCTTTTTCAACCTCATCAGCATAGTCTAGATGAGCATATGCTCCTTGATCCTCAAATTGTGTATAGCTGCCCGCTTTTGTCTCCATTTCTTCGATACGGTTCTCCATTCGAAGAAATTCTTTATATGCACTTTCACTATCTACTTTATTCATAGATTCGTTCATATGCTGCTTTGCCTGTGCGGCATTTGCTCTTGCTATGAGTGCCTGCTTCTTGTCTTTAATATCACGCAGCTTCGTTTCTAACTGTTGCAATTGCTCTTTCAGCTCTTTTAATTGTTTCACAGATTGCTGATAAGCTTCCTGATATTCCTGATGCTTTTCTTCAAAATACTTCATTTCTGTGAGCGCTTTTCGTGCTAATTCTTCTTCTCCTGCATGAAATGCCAGCTCAGCCTGCTTCTTTCTTTTATCAGCAAATGCTTCCGTCTCTTCTGCTTTGCGCAGGAAGCCTTGTTGAATCGTTTGCTGTTTGATGATCGCATGTTTCGCTTTGGCAATATCGTCCTCCATATCACGAACGTACTGATTCAGCATGACACGTGGATTCTCCATTTTATCTAAGCCCTCATTGACCGTTGCAACAAACATATCTCTCATTCTTCTGAATACCATTTGAATTTCCTCCTCTTATTTTTTCTTTAAAAAGTCTTCCCATTCTTGATCAAATGACGTGTGCATAGGTTCTTCCATTTTCGGTGACGTGTTTGGCTCCATATATGATCTACTTGATGATTCTTTTGCCTGTTTACCATTGATCATCGTCCAGCCGAAGTAGAGAAGCCACCCAGCTAGTGCGATTCCAAGGATAAATGGAAGAGCTTGCACAACGATCATGACACCAATGACTGCTAGAATGACGCCGAAGGTTTTACTGCCTTTTTCATATTTCTTTACACCTACATAGATGAGCCACGCCCCAATCAGAATTGGGATCAGCCCTCCTAGTGAGCCACCGAAGAAGATGGATAGACCGACAAACATTAAAATCGAACCGATGATGGTTTTACTTGTTATTTTCATCTTCATGCCTCCTTTCTTGCTCCTTGCTTTTACTATAGTCAAAAAAGAAAGCTGGCAAAACGTGTCGCAGATTGATCTTTCATTGCGACCAGAGTCGTAACTTCGCTCAGACTGAGCGGTAGAACCCAATAAAAAAGCACTCTTCTCATTTGAAGAGTGCTTTCCTTTATTTAGACCGAAATACGTTTGCACTTCGTTCATATTCAACATCCGCTTCACCGAGCCGATGATTCACGATTCGGGCGGCTGCAAATAAATAGTCAGAGAGCCGGTTTACATATGTGAGGGCAACTGCTGGAATCTCCTCCTGCTTAGCAAGCGTCACCATATGCCGCTCTGCTCTTCTGACGACTGTCCGCGCCACATGTAAGAGAGCTGCACCTTCCTGACCGCCCGGTAAAATAAACTTCGTGAGAGGCGCGGCTTCTTCTACATAGTCATCCATTCTTTGCTCAAGGACTGCTACAGACGCTTCAGTTAATTTACCTTCTTTCGGTGGTTTGACTACTGCCAAATCACCGCCGCAGTCAAACAGCTCGTGCTGTATCACAATCAGCTCTGACAAAATGTCTTGAAACAATTCGCCATGCTGACGTAAATGTGCATGTGCGAGTCCAATGAAGCTATTCGCCTCATCTAACGTGCCGTACGCCTCTACTCTCACATCATCCTTATCGGCTCTCCCGCCGATCAAGCCTGTTTGACCTTGATCCCCTGTTTTTGTATAAAGTTTCATTGGTGTTCCTCCTTTTCTTTTGCTTTGTCCTTTTAGTATAACCTGAAGTGAAAAGGATGTATTTGTTTAACTAAAGTACTGTGATCGCATCATAAACAAAAAGCGAACCCTTTGGTTCACTTTTAAATGGCATTCAATGAATAAAGAAGGAGGTGCACTTTCTGCTTTAATCTTTCGTGTAAATGCTCATCATCTTCTGTTTCCTGCATACCCGCAGCAGCGATACAAAGATGATGAATGGACATGCTCGTCTCCTGTTTTATCATGTGGACAAGCTGCCCCATAAGCTGAACAGACGATCCGTCTGATATAGACTCTTTCAATACAAGCCAAATGGTCAGCTCTTCTTGATGACGCATACCGTAAAGCACCATGTCGTCGTCTGTGTCTTCAGCAGCAAATTGTTTTGGTCCACTCGTTAGGTTATAAAACAATAGTCCCTCACGATCATCCAACTCGTCACGAAGCATGTCACTTCCCGTTCCGAGAGACCTTTTCCAAAAGAAGCCGCCCCTTTTCTGATGTGAGGAAAGGATGCGGAGCGGCTGTTTGAGGGAAAACGTCATTCCTTCTCCTCCATACGTTTTCCACCCATCCGCTAACTTTGCATTTGATGCTACAGAAGCCCCCGCAGGTTCAATGATCAGCTGAGGATTTGCCCTTCGCGGGTGTTGGAGCGGTGTTACATCTGTTTCATACACACGGTTGATTCGCTCAGGCGTCAAGACGTGATGCGGCAGCCCTACTATTTCCGTCTTTCCTTCATCAAGCAGCAGCAGCCGGTCACAATACAAACTGGCGATGTTCACATCATGAAACACACCGATCACCGTTAGCCTAGAGGAAGTGGTCTCTTCTTTAATTAAATCAAGCAAATCCTTTTGATAGGCCAAATCAAGAAAACTGGTTGGTTCATCCAGCAATAAATATTCAGGCTGCTGGGCTAATGCCTGTGCCAAGTACACACGCTGCTGTTCTCCCCCGCTTAGCTCATGAATAGATTGATCCTTAAATTGTGCAACATCCGTTTGTTCCATTACTTTGTTGATGATCTGCATATCTTCTCGTGTAACAGATTGCAGCCATCCTTTTTGATATGGATAACGACCGAATTGAACCGTTTCTTCCACTGTAAATGAGAAAGCTTGGTCCGTTTTCTGCGGTAGAACAGCCATTTTTTGCGCAAGTGCCTTTGGGCGGTAAGATTGAATCAGTTGACCGCTCAGGCGTACCTCACCACTGTCAGGTTCCAGCAGCCCAGAGATCATTTTAAGCAAGGTCGACTTCCCGCTTCCATTTGGACCAAGTATACCGAGAAATCCCCCTTGATTTACCTCAAAACTGATGCCACGTATGACCTCTTTCTCTCCATATCCACCTTTGATTTCCTTCACTTGAATCATAGATGCGTCCCTCCTCTGTATTTACGAATGAGGATGATGCCGAATACAGGGGCACCAATTAACGCTGTGATGATGCCGATCGGTAATTCAGTCGGCTCAATGATCGTACGTGATAACACGTCTGCTAAAACGAGAAAGGAAGCGCCATTCAGCATAGACAAAGGCAGGAGGTGCCGGTGGTCTGTGATCGCTAAGAGGCGAATAAAATGCGGAATCACAAGTCCCACAAACCCAATTGTCCCTGACACTGCTACTGCACTACCAGTCAGAATCGATCCAGCAAGCAGCACGATATATTTGCTCCTTTTCACATGTACACCTAATAGCTTTGCCTTCTCCTCGCCATACGTCATGACATTCAAATCTCGCCCCATCAGCATTAATGCAAAGGTCCCAATCAGAAAGAAAGGAAGGAAAAGCACAATATAGCGCCAGCCCCTCATGGACACACTGCCAAGAAGCCAATGAATAATCTCTTTTAAATCATCACCCGTTAAGGCAATCATCAATGATATAAGCGCGCCCAAAAAAGAACTGAAAATCACCCCTGTTAAAATTAAAGAGGAGATGCTCATCCCCCGATGGACAAGACGCGCAAAAAAGAGGACGAGACATAGGGTCACAAGCGCTGTTGTCATACTGAAAAAAGGCAGTGTGAAACTGCCGAGCAAAGGGAGCTGCAAACTGAAAAATAGGGTCGCGACGGCTCCAACTGATGCCCCTTGAGATACACCCAGTGTATATGGGTCAGCAAGAGGATTTTTTAATAAACCTTGAAAGGCTGCACCAGATAACGCCAGCGCTGCTCCGACTAATGCCGCTAATATCACTCTCGGCAGCCGGATATTCATCATAATATTGCGATCAATTGAATCTATTGTGCCTATCTGCACACCGAATAGTTCATGAACAAATATACGGAGAATAGAAGGAATGGGAATCCCTAAGCTTCCAAAGGAGATTCCCATTCCAATGCTTACCACAAGAAGTAAAGCACTTAGTGTGTATGCGATGATGAATTTATTTGAACGTGTCAGGATAGATGCTTTTCGCAAGAGCCTCGACTCCTTCAACCAATCGCGGCCCCGGTCTTGATGCGAGATCCGTATTCAATTGAAAGACTTGTTTTCCCTTCACTGCTTTGATCGTATTCCAGCCGTCTCTCTTTTTCAGATCAGCTAAGCTGGAACCATCAATTGTGACGATTACGTCAGGGTTTCGTTTGATAATCGATTCTTCTGTCATTTGCACCCAGCCAGTTTGATCACTAGCAGCATTTTTCGCATGGATAACAGAAAGCATTTCATCCATAAATGTATGAGTACCTGTTGTATAAATTTCAGGCGTACCTGAAACTTCAACAAAGACTGTTTTTTGTTTGTCTTTGGAGATCGCCTCTGCTTGTTTCTTGATGTGATTCAATTTTGCTTTCATCTCGTCTACAAGCTTTGTTGATGCTTCTTTTGCACCTGTTGCTTCACCGATCGTATTGATCGATTTGTACACATCCTTAAAGGAAGTGGCATCATTTACAGTCAGTACTTGAATTCCTGCATCCTCTAGCTGTTTAAATCCCTCTTTTGATCCCATCTGCGAGGCATGAGCTAGTACAAGATCAGGCTTTAAGGAAATCACCTTCTCGACATTGAATTCAAGTCCGCCAATCTTCTCTACCTTTTCAACTTCCTTTGGATAATTGTCAAAATCAGATCGTCCAACCATTTTATCTCCAAGACCAAGCGCATAGGCAACCTCTGTATTACTTGGAATTAATGAGACAATACGTTTAGGCTGTTCTTTGATTTCGACTGTTTTACCAGCTGCATCTTTAATCGAGACAGGAAATGCCGCAGCCGCTGTTTCGTTATTTTGTGAACTCTTTGCTTTATGGTCTGTTTCAGCACCTGCACATCCTGCTAAAACACCCATCACAAGCAATAGCGATAGCCAAATGGCCGTTAACTTTTTCATGAATGAACCCCCTGATTTATGTACTGCTTGACGAAAGCTCTTCCGTCAATTCTTTTCTAATTTCGGGAATATTATACTACAGTGCAGTTAGGTTGTATATGTGATTTCTAAAAGCGTCTTTTTCGTTCTGATAAAAGAAAAACAGCCTCTAATAAGACTGTTTTACGCCCATCTATTTATTAATTTGTTCCCCATTGATGACAACTTTCTGAAAAGAAGGCGCTACTGCATGCTCCAAAGAAAGTGGATACGTCACATGGTCTATGACACAATTTTTCATGTTGAAGTTTGTCACGGGGGAATGTGAGTAGGCAGCTATTTTCACACCATATCGTCCGCCGCTGCTTTTCAGTCCTTCCACTTGAATATGACGTACAACAGGACGATGTGGACCCGCATCCCCTTCCTCATACATCATGTCGATACAGACCACTTCATGCTTTAAGCTTTTGACTGTGTTGTTTTTAAAGTAAATATGTTCAATGGTACCGCCTCTGACAGAGTTGGTTTTAATCCGCAGTGCCCGGTCAAGGTTCGGACTATCCATGACATTATTCTCTGCATAGATATACCTTACCCCGCCAGAGATTTCACTCCCAATCGTCACTCCGCCGTGTCCATCACGCATCTCATTTCTACGAATAACAATGTTTTCAGATGGAATCCCTATTCTCCGTCCGTCCTCGTTCCTTCCAGATTTGATGGCAATACAATCGTCGCCATTATCAAAATAACAATCTTCAATGAGCACATTCCGGCAAGACTCCGGATTGACACCATCTGTGTTTGGTCCATGCCCGATAATATGAACTCCACGGACAATCACATGTTCACTTAGTACAGGGTGAATTTGCCACATCGGTGAATCCTTCACTGTCACTCCCTCAATAAGAACTTGCTGACATTGGTAGGGCTGGATAAAGCTTGATCTTAAATAATGCCCTTCTCCAAACACTCTTTCTTCTACTGGTATTCTCTTTTCAGCCATGTCAAATAGAAGCTGACGATCCCGATCTTGAGAAGGCTGGCCATTCGTGCCATATTTCCAAGGCCACCAATGATGCTCATCTCCTCTGCCATCAAGCGTTCCAGCTCCTGTAATGGCGATGTTTTCTGCATGGTGTGCATAAATGAGAGGTGAATAATTATAAAGCTCAACCCCTTCATATCTTGTCAGGACAAGCGGCAGATAATCCTTTCGGTTTTGGCTGAATGCCACATACGCTTTCTCATGCAAATGCAGCTCTACATGACTCTTCAATTCTAGCGCACCTGTCACAAACGTCCCTTCTGGAATCAGCACACGTCCCCCTTTCAAACGGTGCGCATCATCAATGGCAGACTGGATAGCATCTGTTGAAAGCTCGGTTCCTTTTGCATCTGCCCCATAATGAACCACATTAAATTCACGATCAGGGAACAGTGGTGCTTTTATCTGCTTTAACACCTGATCGATTCCGTTTGCTTCTTTGTCTTTCTTCCCTTGCCTTGCTAAACGAGTGAGTCCGATTCCTGTGAGTACCGTTCCTGCTGTGATATACATCAAATCCCGTTTTCTAGACACATTCTCATCCCCCTGTCGCCTTAAAGTGTGACACCTGTTTTGAAAATAGCCAGCTCTCTAAAATTGTTTTTTTCATGATTCAATAGCTTCCCGCTCGCCACCTCAATGACAGTTGAAATAAATTTTTCTAACACAATATCTTCTGGTACATCTTCAAGCAGTTCTCCCGCATTAAAGTCAATCCAATGTTTTTTTGTTTCATATAAGGCTGTATTCGTCGAGACCTTCATTGTTGGGACAAACGTGCCGAATGGTGTCCCTCTGCCTGTTGTAAAAAGAACCAACTGACAGCCAGAAGCGGCAAGAGCAGATGAAGCAACCAAATCATTTCCCGGTGCACTTAATAAATTTAGGCCCTTTCGCTTCAGCAATTCCCCATATTTCAATACATCTTGAATGTCAGAAGTTCCTGCTTTTTGTGTACAACCGAGAGATTTATCCTCTAATGTCGAAATTCCACCTGCTTTATTTCCCGGGGAAGGATTTTCATATACTGGCTGTCGATGATCCATGAAGTATTGTTTAAAGTCATTGATCATTTGCACAATATTGTCGAAAGTCGCTTCTGATTCCGCTCTCTCCATTAAAATCGTTTCTGCTCCAAACATTTCGGGCACTTCTGTTAACACTGTCGTGCCGCCTTGAGCAACAATAAAATCGGACAGCCTTCCTAAAAGCGGATTTGCGGTAATGCCGGAGAATCCATCTGATCCCCCGCACTTCAAGCCGATTTTCAGCTCAGATAACGGGATTTCTTCACGGTGATCTTCTTTCGCTGCCTCATAAATTTCCTTGAGTAAAGCAACTCCCGCCTCAATCTCATCTCCTACTTCTTGGCTTCTTAAAAATTTCACTCTCTCATGGTCATATTCACCTAATGTAGACTGAAAATCTTCAATGTCGTTATTTTCACAACCAAGTCCGAGGACGAGCACTCCTCCAGCATTGGGATGCTTCACGGCATTTTGTAAAATGATTTTTGTATTCTCATGATCGTCCCCAAGCTGTGAGCATCCATAATTGTGCTTTAATACAAGAGCTGTTTCAAACGGATGGATGCTTCCGCCCATTTCAGCGGTGAATATTTGGATGATTTGATCGGCAATGCCATTTACGCATCCAACGGTTGGGACAATCCAAAGCTCATTGCGAATCCCGCTTTCCCCATTTTTTCGTTTATATCCTTTAAATGTAAGATTCGTTTTTTCATAGGGGTTATTTGTAAATGAAGGCTCGTATTCATAATCGAGCTTGCCTGATAGATTGGTTTTGATGTTATGTGTATGCACCCATTCTCCAGCAGAAATGGCAGTCGTTGCATGCCCAATGGGGTAACCGTATTTCATGATATTCTCTCTTTGCTTGATATCAGCCAATGCAAACTTATGACCTTTGGCGATGGTCTCTTTTAAAATAACGGAATGATCTTGATGATGTAGCTCCTCCCCTTGTTCAAGCACTTTTAAAGCAATACCGACATTATCTGAAGGGTGAATCACAATAAAATCTTTCATGCCTTCTCCCCCTGACTTTCATATTGATGCTGCAGCATTCGTTGAACAGCCGCTCTCATCCCTTGCTCCTGTATGAGGGTAAGCTGATCAGCTACAGCGTGAACCAAATCATTTATATCCGTTAAATTTTTCCCCCATAATGACTCACATGATAGAATCTTAGCTGCGATCGCTTCATTAGATTGGTTCTCTCCTTCAAAGGCTTCCTTCATGAATACCAGTACAGTCTCATCATCCTTTATCTTTTCTGCATGTGCTCTGTAAAAATAAATGAGGCTGCTGAGTGAAAACACGAGTTTCATTGGCAGTTGTTTCTTTTGCTCAACATAATCAAGCAATGACGGAAGAATACGGGTTCGAAACTTAGATACACCATTGAGCGCAATATCCAGCAATTGATGCTTCACAAATGGATTGCAAAAGCGATCCCAAACCGATTGTGTATAAAGAAGAAGCTCATCTCGAGAGAGCTCAAGCCCTGGCAGCACTTCCTCCTCCAGCATCCGCCGGATGAACGGGCCAACATCCTCATCATCCACAGCCTCTTTTACAGTTTCTACCCCGCATGAGTAAGCGATTGGCACCATCGCTGTATGGGCACCGTTTAAAATCCGTACCTTGCTCAGGCGATAAGGCGCAATATCCTCTACAAAAAGGACATTTAAACCTGCTTCTTGAAAGGGAAGCTCTTTTTGTACGAAGACAGGTGCTTCAATAACAAAGAGGTGATAGTATTCTGCCGTGACAAGCAACTCGTCGATATATCCCTCTTCCTTTTGAACAATTTCAGCTGCTTCCTTAGAAAACCCAGGAACGATCCGATCCACAAGCGTATTACAAAACGTATTGGCTTCCTTGATCCATGTGATAAACGCAAGCGGCAGGTCCCACTTAGTTGCCATGTCTATCACATATTCCTTCAAGCGATCACCGTTATGTTCGACCAGTTCACATGGAAGGATGATCAGCCCTTTTTGTTCATCTCCAGCAAATGCTTTAAACCTGTGATATAGGAACGCCGTCAGCTTTCCTGGAAAACTCGCTTGCGGTCGATCCTCCAAGCGATCCGCCTTTCTGAACATAAGCCCTGCCTCTGTCGTGTTGGAGAAGACAAAGCGGAGATCGGGGTTTTCAGCTACTTGTAAAAAAACATCATAATCCGTATACGTACTGATTCCTCTGCTGATCGATTGAATGACCATCCGCTCATTCATTTCTTGCTGGTCATGATAGCCCTGTATACATAATGTGTATAAGCCATCTTGTTCATTTAAAGCTGCAACAGATCCTTTTCTCGGGGGAACAACAACAGCTCTTCCTTTAAAATCTGTGCAGTCGTTCAGCTTTTGGATGTGCCAATTAATAAAGCCTCGCATAAAATTCCCTTCACCAATCTGCAAAATCGTTTCCGGATACTCAGGCACCGGGTATAGGGCTTTTGATAAACGTTTCAAATGGATTCCCCTCTCTGTAATTTATGCACACGTGAACATTCTTCTATAAAAGATGCTGATTACTGCACCTTTTTGACTGAATCTCTGATCATCAGCTCTGTGTGGACATACATTTTTTCCATATGATCTTTTTCCTGCTCTTCACCGTTTATGACGGATAGGATGGCTTCTGCTCCAAGTGCACACATTTTTTCGATTGGCTTTTTCACCGTTGTTAGTGCAGGCGTGGTATAGGATGAAAATGCAATATCATCAAAACCAATAATAGAGATATCGCCTGGACACGTCTTGCCCTTTGCATATAAAGCATTCATCGCACCAATGGCCATGTCATCGTTAGAGCAAAAAAGCGCTGTTGGCGGATGATCAAGGGTCAGCAGAGATTCCATTGATTCATAGCCGCTTTTCATATGGTAGTCACCCGTGATCATATATTCTTTTTTCATAGGAATATGGTGATCAATTAACGCTTGGAGAAAGCCAGCTTTTCTCTCCTGAGTCGATTTAAAGCCTTCTTTTCCTTCAATGATGGCGATTTGTTGATGGCCTTGCTGAATGAAATAGTGCGCTGCCTGATATGCTCCTTGACTATCATCTGCTAATATATTCATCACTTCATTACTTTCTACACGGCGATTCAGCACAATGATTGGAATGCCCTGTTTCTTGACATGATGGATAAACGCTTCATCGTGCTCGCTTTGGCTCATCAGCAAAATGCCATCGTAGCGCTGTTTATGAATGGTTGTGTAATCGTGAAAATCGTCAATACCCCTAACAAACAGATTGTAATGCTCTGTCATGACGCTATTGACGCCTTTTAACGCATCCACAAAGAAGCTTGAGGATGTGCCTTCTGTTAAACTCGTGAAAAACAGACCGATTGTAAACGATTTTTGTGATACAAGGCCTCTGGCATGGACATTTGGTGAATAGTTCAGCTGTTTTGCAATCGACAAAATCTTTTGTTTTGTCTTCTCTTTAATAAAAGGACTGTTATTCAAAGCCCTTGATACTGTGGTATGAGAGACATTTGCCAATTTTGCTATGTCTTTAATTGTGACTGTCATGCTATTCCGCCTTTTATGATTTTTTTCCATCTTATCATAAAACCGCTTTCATTTTCTCACCTTTTTCCTCATGTGATTTTACTTTGATGATGGAGCTGCTTTGCCCGGTCAAATTGAAAATATTGCTTGGCATTTTCATAGCTGATACCTTTCACAATGCCCCCTAACAGCTCAAGGTCATAGGGGACTTCTCCTTTTTCTACCCAATCCCCGATGATATCACAAAGCAGTCTTCGGAAATATTCATGCCTTGTATAGGACAAAAAGCTTCGTGAATCTGTTAGCATTCCGATAAAACGGCTGATCAGTCCGATACTGGAAAGAGCCATCATCTGCTCTGTCATTCCTTGCTTCGTATCATTAAACCACCAGGCTGTTCCGTGCTGCATCTTCCCAGGTGTCTTCCCGTCTTGAAAGCTTCCAGCCAATGTTGATATCACTACATTGTCCCTTGGATTCAAGGAATAAAGAATCGTGTTTGGCAATGCATCTTCTTGTTCTAAACGATCTAATATTCGGCAAAGCGGCTTTGCAATGTCTTCGTCATTCATCGCATCGTACCCCGTATCTGGTCCGAGCCTCTCAAACATTTTCGTATTGTTGTTTCTAAGTGCATTGATATGAAGCTGCATTGCCCAGCCACGCTCACAGTAAGCCTGACCTAGCATAATGAATGTCTCTGTTTTAAATTTGATCTTCTCTTTTTCCGTCAATGGATGACCAGACATTCTTTTATGAAAGATGGTCTCCACTTCTTCTTGTGTCGTTTCTTCATATGTCATTTCATTAATGGCATGATCTGAGATCAAGCAGCCGTGATCATGAAAAAAATCAATTCTCGCACGGAGGGCATGTAAGAAGTCTTGGTAGGATTGTATTGGGATAGCTGAAGCCTCTGCCAGCTCATGAACATATTTTTCAAACAGATCATTCGCTATATCGAGTACTTTATCAGGTCGAAACCCTGGAAGCACTTGTACAGAGAATCCCTCTTCCCGCAGTTTTTGATGATATTGAAGAGAATCGACCGGATCATCTGTTGTGACAACGGTTTCAACGTTTGATTTCATGATGAAGTCTCTCGCCCCAAATCCCTCTCCTTGCAGCTTTTCATTGACTTTCTGCCAAATGATGTCTGCATTTTTTTCATTTAATAGGTCTTCGACTCCGAAATATCTTCTCAGCTCTAGATGAGTCCAGTGATAGAGCGGATTTCCTATGGTCATAGGGACGGTCTTTGCCCACGCCAAAAATTTATCATCATCAGATGCATCCCCCGTGACGTGCGTTTCAGGGATGCCGTTTGCTCTCATGGCACGCCATTTGTAATGATCTCCATAAAGCCATGCCTCGGTGATATTTCGGAAGGTTTTATTTTCATAGATGTCTTTAGGGCTTAAATGACAATGGTAATCTATGATTGGAAGGTCCTTTGCAAACTCATGGTATAACTTTTCCGCCGTTGGACTGTTTAGTAAAAACTGCTCATCTAAAAAGGCTTTCATCAAATTCCCCCATCCCTCTTATCGTATGAAATTGTTTTGTTCACGTTAACAATTTAATTGTAATCGTTTACAAAGTTGATTTCAATCCTAAAACAGGAAAAAACGATCTCCTTTTGAAAGGAAAATCGTTTTTTGGCTATTTTACAGGAGGTGATTTTTTTAGGATAATCGCAATAGTTGTTCCAGCACCTTGTTCACTTTCCACTTGAATATCACCGTCATGCAGCAAGACAAGCTCTTTTGCAATCGCCAGCCCGAGTCCTGTTCCATTCGTTGGGTCATTTGTATTTGTCCCTCTATAGTAGCGGTTAAATAAGTGATCGACCGTTTCTTGTGCCATTCCGCATCCGTTGTCTTTCATTTCGATCCGAACTTCTTCATTTGTTTCAGATAAGGTAGCTGTAATATGAGTTCCTTTTTGGTTATGCTTGACTGCATTCGCTAGCAGGTTCTCAATCACTCGTCTGAACCAGGCTTTGTCGATCTCAAACATGACACCATCAGTTTGATCTTCGAAGGAGGATGGGAAATCTTCTGAAAATGAGCTCCTTGAAAACTCGTCCATAATGGATGCTAAGAATTCACCAAGCTCGATCGGCTTTCGATTAATAGGCAATGCGCCATTTTTTAGTCGATACGTGAGGTTTAAATCTTCAATCAAGGTCGACATGTATTCTGATTTCTCACGAATCACCTGTCCCATTTCCATGACTTCTTCCTTGGACCATTGATATTGATCAGATTCAAGCATGAGCCCGTAGCCGTAAATCGTACTAAGGGGTGTTTTCAAATCATGAGACAATCCTGCAATCCATTCTTCCCTTGTGGTTTGAATTTTTCTTCGGTTTGCTTCATTCTCTTTTAATGTAAGCGTGAGCTGATCCATTGTTTTTAGGATATCCTCAAATAATCGGTATTCCCGCTTAATACGACCTTTTTTATTTTTACTGATTGGAATTCCTTTTCTATTTGTTGGTTCCTGCAATTTATTTCTAGATAAGAAAATCAGCCAGCGGATAATGTGATAGATCGGCAGTCCATAGCGATACGAGTACCATAATGTCATGACGATAATAATCGTAATCGCAAGACCTGCAATTAAGATGGTCGTATATTGATTTAAAGCGTCTGTTTCTTTATCGTATAATCCATCTGGGCTGTATACTTTATTTGGTACAGAAATAATGATATACAGGTTTTTATTCACTCTGATATAAGACAGATCACTTCTAAACTCCCAAGGCTTTGATTGATACTTGAGCAGTTCAACATCTGTTACCTCATGTTTCAAATTGGTATTGGCTCGAATACCTTGTAAATATTTCCCTTCATCATTGAACAGATGCACCGATCCATTCATTCTCTTCAAGAATTCTTTCGTTTCAACCGAATATTGAGATAATGCAGCCAAGTCTTTCTCGTGTTGCTTCAGATAGTTGGCGACCTTTGTGCTGTTCGTTTTGAACCCGTATAGCACGATAAAGCTTTTTTGATCAATCTCAATGGGCCAGAAGTACATCTTGTAATCTTTATATTGCCTTTTTTCAAAGATCTTGATCATTTCATCCTTTTGATAGGAAGTTGGAATGGACTTAGGGCGGTGATAGCTATAGACGTTATCCTTTTTTGAATCAATGACTTGCAGCCATCCGTCTCGTTTTCTCACTGCTTGTTTCAGCTGATCATCGGCTTCCATTTTTCCATCCTCATTAAAATAAAGCCAGCTCATGAGTGTATCTCCATCAGCTTTTGTTAAACCGGTTTCAGCCATGTTCTCGTAGTATTTTTTTAAATATAAATTATCAGAGAACGTATTTCCGATGATCAAAATGGCAATCACAATAAACATTTGTCCGACAAAGTGAAAGAAGAGTTTTGCTCGTAGATTCATAAATTATTTAAGAACCTTTGCTGGGTGCGGTATAAATTTATAGCCCATACCACGGATCGTCACAATATATTCTGGCTGACTCGGATCTAGCTCGATCTTTTCTCTCAGCTTTCGGATATGAACCATCACGGTGTTGTTATCACCATATGATGGGACGCCCCATACTTTCTCATAGATTTGATCTTTTGAAAGAACCATATTCGGATGATCACAAAAGTACTTCAGCAAGGAAAGCAGCTGAGCTGAGCATGCAGTCACCTCTCCTCTTACTTTCAATTCGGCTGAATGAGGATGATAAGAGAAATGGGCATATTCGTATTGACTTTGAGCCTCATCGTGGTCTTCCTTTAAAGAGATATATGTTCGGTTTAAGTGAGCCTTAATTCTAGCCACTAGCTCTAGCGGGTTAAATGGCTTTGTGATGTAATCATCTGCTCCTTGAGCAAAGCCGGTCAGTTTATCTACATCAGACGTTCTTGCGGTTAAATAGAAAATGGGCGCTTTCGTATATTTTCTCATTTCAGGAAGAACATCAAAACCAGACTTACCGGGCATCATCACATCTAGAAGTAAAAGGTGGATGTCCTCGTTTTTGACAACATCTAATGCTTCATCTGCATGGTAGGCTTTATAAATATGCTTGAATCCTTCTTTTTTTAATACGCGTTCAACCATTTTTACAATTGCTTCTTCGTCATCTGCAATCAATATTTTTGCTGTTTCCACGCATCTCTTTCCTTTCTAGCTATGATCTCTAACCGTATATTACCATTGTCTAAAGTAAAAAAGTACCTCTTTTCTGCATAAAAGCGAAAAAATATCAACTGGAGAAAATGGCAGCACTAGGAAGTTTCAGAGACGCAAAAAAACTCGGCTATTCCACCGAGTTCCTTTTACTTCTATTATCCATTCACAGCTTCTAGCTTTCTTTCATGATTCATTAAGTCATATGTTAAACAGATCGGCTTATTCGTTCTAGGGTCAAGTACGATTTCTGCATCAATGTGGAATACCTGACCAAGCACTTCTTTGGTCATGACCTCATGAGGCGTCCCATCTTTGATGACTTTTCCTTGATTGAGGGCAATCATGTAATGAGAAAAACGTGCCGCATGATTCAAATCATGAATGACCATCAACACAGTTCGTCCCTGCTCTCTGTTTAACCGTTCTAGCAACTGAAGAATCTCGAGCTGATGTGCCAGGTCCAAATACGTCGTCGGCTCATCCAATAGAAGCAGTTCTGTTTCCTGGGCAAGTGCCATCGCAATCCATACACGCTGACGCTGTCCACCAGAAAGTGCTTCAATTGGCCGGTCATGAAAAGCAATCATACCCGTTTCTTCAAGTGCCCATCTGATGATTCGTTTATCTTCATTTGATAAGCGTCCAAATCCATTTTGATGTGGGAAACGTCCATATGACACCAGCTCATACACTGTCAGTCCACTTGGTGCTTCGGGCGTTTGCGGTAAGATCGCCATTTGTTTTGAAATTTCTTTTGTAGGCGTTTGATGAATAGCCTGACCATTTAAGTAAACAACGCCTTGATTGGACTTCATGATACGGGACATTGTTTTTAAAATCGTTGATTTTCCGCACCCATTCGGTCCGATTAGTGTTGTCACCTTGCCTTTTGGGATACTGATATTTAAATCCTCTACAATCAAACGGTCCTGATAACCGATACAAAGCTTTTCTGTTTCGAGCGATTTCATAAGTTTTTCTCCTCCCTCATTAGTTCGTTTTCATCAATAAGTAAATGAAGTAAGGTGCGCCTAAAGCCGAAACGACAAGACCAACTGGCACCTCTGATGGTGCAAGTATGACGCGGCCAAGTGTATCTGCCAGTAATAATAACAATGCGCCAATCAACGCGGAGGCTGGTATCATTCCTTGATGCTTTGGTC
Organism: Bacillus sp. FSL W8-0920; assembly: GCF_038593215.1. NCBI lineage: Bacteria > Bacillati > Bacillota > Bacilli > Caryophanales > Bacillaceae > Bacillus > Bacillus sp. FSL W8-0920. The sequence goes on from NZ_CP151974.1 coordinate 3,021,521, forward strand.
CAACAAGCTTTCTCGCCAAGTGCGGTGCGGCTAACCCTAAGAACGAGATACTACCTGCAACAGCGACACTAGCACCTGCTAATGCAACAGCAATCAGCATAAAAAAGCTTCTTTCTTTATGAACCGAGATCCCTAAGCCGTAGGAAAGCTGGTCACCCAAATTCATGATATTTAAGTAGCGTGCTCTTACAACCGCTAATACAAGGAAAATCAGCATCCATGGCAGGACAGCCAGGACATACGTCCAGCTTGAGCCCCAAATGCTTCCAGATAACCACACGATGGCTTGGTTAAAATCATTTGGGCTCATTTTTAATTGAATAACCACAATTGCTGCTGAAAACGCAGCATTCACGCCAATACCCGTTAAAATCAATCGAACAGGTGTGATGCCTTTTTTCCACGCTAACACATAGATGAGAAATGCAGCAAAGCCTGCACCTACAAAAGCGAAGAGCGGCAGTACAAAGATCGTAAAATCACCTAGGTTTGACATCGTACCTTGGAAAGCAAAAATAAACAAAACCACTGCAAAGCCTGCGCCCGCATTGACACCAAGAATGCCTGGATCGGCTAAACCGTTTTGAGAAACACCTTGCCAAATCGCTCCTGATACAGCGATAGAAGCGCCAACAAGTAAAGCGATGACCATTCTTGGAAGTCTGAACTCGAATAATACAAGCTCATCCATTTCACTTCCGAATCCAAAAAATGTTTTCAATGTATCCATCGGAGAAATGCGAATTTCTCCGGTATTTAAACTAATAAGGAACACAGCCACGATCGCCAAAAAGATCATGAGCATCGTTCGTTTGTATTTCTTTTTCTTTGCCTGCTGCACCATTTCCATCTAAATCCCGCTCCTTTCACGTCTAGCTAAATATAAGAAGAAAGGAACGCCTATAATTGCAGTAATGGCACCGACTGGCGTTTCAAATGGGGCATTGACCAGCCTTGCAGCAATGTCTGCATAAATTAACAGAACCGCCCCTAAAATAGCTGAGCATGGGATAATCCATCGATAGTCAACTCCGACCAAGAAACGAGTGACATGAGGAATCACAAGCCCGATAAAGCCAATAGTACCGGCCACTGAGACAGCAGCACCTGTTAGAAGAATGACGACCAATATTCCAAGTACCTTGACAGTTTTCGTGTACTGTCCAAGCCCTTTTGCCAATTCATCACCTAAGCTGAGAACAGTGATCGAGCGGGCAAGAATCATTGCGATGATCAGCCCCGCAACCGCAACTGGAATGATGACCTTAATATTGCTCCAATTCACACCAGCCACGCCGCCAGCATACCAAAAGCTCATGTCTTGAGCGACGTCAAACCGGATGGCAATTGCTGAGGAGATGGAGCTTAAAAGTGCCCCAACAGCCGTACCAGCTAGTGCGAGCTTCACTGGGGTCAATCCACCTTTTGAAAGAGTACCGACACCAAACACAATAGAGGCAGCGAGTGCCGCACCAACAAATGACCAAAGAATTAATGTAAAAGAAGATTGTCCTGGGAAAAAAGCAAACGCAATGGCAATCGCAAATGCAGAGCCATTTGTCACACCCATAATTTCAGGAGACGCAAGCGCATTTCTTGTCATGCCTTGCATAATAGCCCCCGATACGGCTAAAAAGGCACCGACGAGTGCAGCCCCAACTGTACGCGGCAGCCTCAATTCCCGGATGATTTGATGTGAAGTTTGCTCATGATCAAATTGAAAAATGGCTTCCCATACCGTGTGAAGATGAATATTTGCTGCTCCTAATGATACCGATAAAAAAAGACCAAATGCTAAAGCGATAATTCCTATGATGACAACAACTGCTGTTCCAAAGGGTTTCGTGACAATATCCATTGCATTGTCTTTGGCCGGCAGCTGTTTATTCGATTGTGAGCCCAAAACCAGTCTCTTCCTTTCCGTTCAAATCTATTCCTCATTAGTGATAATGATTATCAATCTCGAAGTCTAGTATATCACTTTCTTTTCTTTTTGAAATCATTGTTCTGAACATTTTCTTTATTTTCATCAAAAAACCGGGAGAAATTCACCATTTTTCTTTAGGCCCTAAAATAGCCGATGCATTTTTCATTCCATCATGTTACGATATAATTGAAATTGATAATCATTATCATATATGAGTGAATAGGAGAGAATCTTTGTGAAAAACCGATCTGGATTTCTTTTGATATCCTTAGCCATTCTCATGCTTTTTACAGCTGCTTGCGGCAGCACTTCAAATAAAAAATCTGGTGCCAACCAGGATGACACAATCACCTATCAGGATGTAAAAGGTGAAGTCAAACTCCCTAAAGATCCAAAACGAATTGTGCTTCTGGCAGAAAGCTACTACGGTGACCTCGTGACACTTGGCAAGACGCCAATTGCTGCAACGGCACCCATCTTTAAAAACCCTTTCTATAAAGGCAAAACGGATGGTGTCAAAAACCTTGGAACAACCCCTTCTGTCGAAAAGGTCGCCGCTTTGAAGCCAGATATGATTATTGCTTGGGGAGAAGACGAGAAATTTGATCAATATAAAAAAATTGCGCCAACCGTTGCCATTAAATACAATCAATATTCCTTTAAAGATCAACTAAAAGAATTCGGTAAAATGACAGGTACACCGAAAAAAGCAGCAGAATGGATCAAAAAATGGGATACCAAAATAGCTGAGGTAAAGCCTAAAGTAACAAAAGCGGTCGGCAGTAAAACCGTTTCAATCGTGTCACCTTTTGATAAAGGGATCTATATCTTTGGAAACACCTTTGCACGCGGAGGCGAAATTATTTATGATGAGCTGAAATTACGTGCGCCAAAGGCAGTTAAAAAAGATGCCATCGACAGCGGCGTCGGCTATGCAAACATTTCCCTTGAAAAGCTGCCAGAATACGCAGGCGACTATATTTTCACTAGTCCATGGAGCGGGTCAAAAAGTAAAGGAGACCAGGTGTATGAAAGCAGCATTTGGGCATCACTTCCTGCTGTACAAAATAAACACGTATTTGAAATCGACCCTGTCGGTTACTTCTTTAATGACCCAGTTTCATTAGAAGGACAGCTTGAGTTTATTGTGGACCGATTAACATCTGCATCATAAAAAAACGTTTCTCCATATGTGGAGAAACGTTTCCCTTATTCCGTTCCTTTGGCAAATCCTTTTGACATGAATGGATAAAGCAAAATACCTACTAAGAACAGACCGATGCCAAGTCCAAATGTTTTCAAATCAGCTGTTCCTGAAATAATGACCCAAGCGGAATACCCCATCGCAACAAGCGCAATGATTCCGTCTCTTGTTCGCTTCCCTTTTTGAAGATCATACGTGTCACCTTGCATGATGACTTTAAAGCTATAGATCGAAGACACAATATACGGAATGAGATACGCAAGTGTCGCTGATGTCGTTAAAAAGGTAAAAGCTTCATTAATCGTACGAGACATCACTGAGAAAATAAACAGCTGTGACATGATATTTGTAACCGTTAAAGCAAAAACAGGACTGCCTTTTTTGTTTGTTTTTGCAAATACTGCCGGGAAATCGCCAGCCTTTGCTGCTTGGTATGGTACTTCTGAACCAAGTAAGATCCAGCCAAGCATCGAGCCAAATAAACAAATAATCGCAAGCAATGCCATCACAATTCCACCAGCCGGTCCAATAATAAGCTGAAGCACGTCAACGAATGGTTTATCTGAGCCTTGCAACTGATCGTGTGGCAGGACGCCCATTGTAATCAAAGTAATAATCATGTAGATAGAAAGTGCAATTAAAAGACCTGTAATCGTTGCACGTTTCACATCGCGCTGCGAGGACGCTCTTCCTGATAAAATGACAGCAGATTCGATGCCAATAAATGCCCATAGAGTGGAAATGGCCGCATGATGAATTTGGCCTCCAAGTCCGAGCATTCCTTCGCCTTCTGCTGCAACTGGGAAGTAATAATGTTCAAATAATGCCGTTTGGAATGCAAATAATCCCGCAACAATAAAAAGGACGAATCCAAGTACCTTTGAAAAGGTCGTAATAAAGTTTAATTTACTTGCAGCACTTAAGCTTGTAATTAAGATCGTATGTGTTCCCCAAAGAAGAATGGTACATACAATAAACGTTGTCAGCTGACCAAGTGTGATCGCTTCTTTACCAAAGGTGAAAATCTCCGTCTTCACTGTGAGAATTGGGAAAAATGTCGTTAAATAACCGGCAAGACTCGTAATAATCGCGACATTACTAATCCAGCTTGCTACCCAATATCCCCAAACCATTGTAAAACCGGCCGCTTTCCCCTTTTTCGGATCGTTAAAAAGTGCTCTTGCATAACTTTGTGGTCCTGCCGTTAGCTGCGGCTTATGAATGGACAAATGCCCAAAAACAAGTGCAATCATCAGCACACCGCCACCTGTGACAAGCCATGCCATCGTCACACCTAAAGGACTCGCATGCTGGGCAAGCGTACTTGGCAGCATAAAGATGCCTGAACCTACCATATTTCCGACGACAAAAGCCGTCAATAACCAAAAACCCCATTTTTTTGTCTGTTCCATTTCCGTACCTCCGTTATATTCACTTCGGACCAGACCCGGCAGTATCTTCATTGATATATTTGTGAAGCAATGACTTGTATTCTTTATGTTCCTCATGGGTCCACTTTCTTAACAGCATACCCTTATCTTCGGTACTCAGAACATAAAAAAAAGCCTGAACAACAGTCCATGCTTTTCAAAACATACACCTTGATCTCCGGATAGCCCTCCACGCTTCAAAGACGTGGCAGTCCTGCATTTATTCAATGCAGACCCAGCATAAAGAAAGTTGGAGCTCTCTCTACACTTCGGCGCTGATGCCTTTTTTCTCATGTTCTTCGATTCCATCTCTCCCATGAGTGACTCATCATCCGCGCAACCTCTACCTCACTGAGACATAGCGTGAGGATTTCTATTCATTTTTACTACACGAAGGTTATCAAACATTCTCACTTCTGTCAAAGGGAAAAACATAGAAAAAGGGCAGAGATCCTTTTCTCTGCCCTATACCTGTTTATTGATCGTTGTTTTTCTTCTTTTGTACAGCTTCCTGAAGCGGATCGCCTGCTAGCTCTTTGCTTGCTTCTTCTAACAGCTGATCTACTTGCTTGTGGTCTTTCTCGCTTTTCGCCTTTTTATCCTTTTGGAAAAATGACATCGCTGTTTCCTCCCTTTTCATAAAATGCGGTTGCCTGTTTAATTTGTGCTACAGTGCGCCGCATTATACAAAGTGGAAAGGCTCAATCATCATGAAAGGTCTGTCTCATTTTTTGCAGATACGTCAAATAGGTCTTTAAGTCTTCCTTTGTGAAGTCTGACATCATATGCTGAATCACCTTTCCGAAAAGACGTGTGTGCTTTTCATAAATCACCTGCCCTTTTTCGGTGGCTTCTAACCGGACGAGCGAGGGGTCGTCTTTGTCCCGTTCTCTCTGAATATAGCCCTGCTCACATAATTTATTGAGTGCAATGGAGGCTGCACCTGGGTTTAAAGAGAGTCTTTGTTTCAGCTCTTCGGCATGTGATACTTTGCCTTGTATCAAAATAGAAAGAGCATATATCTGCGGAGGCGTGATGTCTTTTTCTAACTCAAGTAACTTGCGGTTTAATTTACGGCTGACTTCATAATGTACAAGAACAATTTCTTTTAAAATGTCTGCATTACCCATCCGAATCGCATCCTTATCGTTAGTATCAACATGACTTCCCCCTTATTATAGAATGTTTTTCCAATCAGCCAACCCTTTTGCCCTCTTTTTCTTTAGAAATAAGTCTTGCTGAATGAATTCACCCTTGATATAGTGAGGACTTGAACAAAAAACAGAACAGGAGTACGCATCATGACAGGAAAAACACACATTATGGGCGGAATCGCCGCCTCAACAGCCGTCGCCTACTACTACGGATTCGACCCAGTCATCATGGCTGCAGCTGGATCAGCAGGTGCTTTGATCCCCGATCTTTGCCATACAAAAAGTAAAATCGGTAGAAAATTTCCGCTGCTCTCGGCACTGATCAGCAGCGTATTCGGTCATCGCACGTTCACTCACAGTTTATTATTTCTGCTGATCATTTATTTTCTTGCGACAACATACATTCCAAATGACAGCCTAAGTATCGGTTTACTAGTTGGAATGGCGAGCCACCTTATCCTTGATGCTGGAACAGTGAACGGCATTAAATTTTTATTTCCAGCTTCCATTAAAGTGCGTCTCCCCTTCTATGTCAAAACAGGCAGCACAGGAGAACAAGTCGTACTAGCTGCTCTCACTGTCGTCACCTGCTATTACATCGCCGTCATCTGCGGCATATCTATCCCCATCCAGTTCTAACAGAATAAAAAAGAGTTTTGCGAAAAAGATAAGATATGAATTGATCATTCCTCATTTTTTTAGTAGGTTTAAGATAAGTGTTTTTGCCTTGCAGCTGAATACAGAATGATGAGGAGATACATAAATGAAAGCGTTTTTCAAAAATCACTGGTTTTTAGTGTATTCCATCCTCTTCATGTGGATGAAAACATACATCATTTATCAACTAGGTTTTCACATACGAACGGCCAATCTGTTTCATGAATGGCTGCTTTTGATCAATCCACTTAGCTTTCTACTCCCTTTGTTTGGGATAGCTCTTTTTTTAAATGAAACCAAACAAAAGGTTTTTTTATTGACTGCAAATTTTATTCTTACGGCGATTCTTATATCGAATACGATCTTTTATGGTTTTTACATTGATTTCATTACCATTCCCGTGCTATTCCAAGCGAAGAACATGGGAGATATGGGCAGTAGTATGACGGAATTATTCCACCCGCTCTTTGTGCTGATGCTCGTTGATTTTGTCGTACTTGCTTGGCTGCTCAAGCGCAAACCATTAGCCCCAAAAGCGTCATACAAGACGATCAAAACATATTATGCGATCTGCTGCAGCTTCCTATTGTTTCATGTCAGCTCAGCTATGATGGATCACCCTCGATTTCTGACAAGCTCTTATGATCGTGAAGTCATTGTCAGAAACCTCGGGCTGTTCCAATTCCATCTTTACGATGGTGCTGCCCAAACGGCACGCATTGGACAAAAGGCTTTTGCAGATGAAGATACGCTTTCTACTGTAGCAAACTACACAAAGGCTGATTACAGTGCACCAAACGAAGAGTACTTCGGACTTGCTAAAGGCAAGAACGTTGTGTTCATTTCACTTGAATCGACGCAGCAATTTGTCATGAATCAAAAGGTAAATGGACAATATATCACTCCCTTTTTAAATCAATTGGCTAAAAAGAGTTTTTATTTTGATGAATTTTATCAGCAGACAGAACAGGGGAAGACGTCCGATTCAGAGTTTATTGTCGCGAATTCCCTCTACCCTTCTAGCAGCGGCGCTGTCTTTTTCACAGCGAGTGATAATGAATATGATACGTTATACAAGCAGTTGAAAAAGGAAAACTATCAATCCGTCCAATTTCATGCGAATAATAAAACGTTTTGGAATCGTGATGTGATGTATGAATCTCTAGGAATTGATCGTTTTTATGATGTCGATTCATATCATGTCAATGAACGGAATTCCACTGGCTGGGGCTTAAAGGATATCGACTTCTTTGATCAATCCATTGATTATTTAAAAAAGTTGAAGCAGCCTTATTACAGTACGTTCATTACTTTGACCAATCATTTTCCATTTGAAATTGACCCGAAGGATCAGTTTATTGATGAATATGATTCGTCCAGTACCATTTTAAACCGCTATGTGACGACCGTCCGCTATCAAGATGAAGCGATTAAGATGTTTTTTGACCGTATGAAAGAAGAAGGATTGTATAACAATACGATGTTTGTCCTCATGGGTGACCATTATGGCATATCTGAGGCACATCATGAGGCAATGGCACAGCTACTCAATCAAGAGGAAATCACACCGTTTGATGCGGTCAAACTGCAGCGTGTTCCGTTTTTGATTTACATTCCTGGTGTCACGGACCAAGCACCGCAGACGATTTCTGAAACAGCTGGTCAAATGGACGTCAAGCCGACACTTCTTCACTTACTAGGGATTGAAACGAAGGATTCCATTCAATTCGGCAATGATTTATTTTCAAATGAACGGACGCCTTTCGCTGTATTGAGAAACGGTAACTTTATTACAGATGATTATCTCTATACAAAGAACACCTGCTATGATCAAAAAACAAAAGAACCCGTGAAGCAGGATGAGGTATGTCAGCCTTATATCGAAAAAGCCAATAAAGAGCTCTCCTTATCAGACAAGGTGATCAATGGGAATTTGCTGCGTTTTTATCAGCAGTAAACAGGATAAAACGATCTCCTTAGTCGTCACGCTGAAAGTCGCCATTTGGCGGCTTTTTCTTTTCTCTTTTTATTGAAAGCCTATGAATGCTCAAATAAGTTTGCTTATAATAAAGGGAACTACATGATATTGAATGATAAGAGGTGTGAACATGAAGTATATATTCTTAGCCTTCATCTCCATATGTTTGCTTCTGAGTGGATGCCAAACAGAGATGAAGCCATCTAATTCGAATAAAAAAACAGAGCTTGTGATTTCAGCAGCGGCAAGTCTTCAGGATGCACTAAAGGAAATTGAAGCCTCCTTTCACAAACAGCATCCACATGTGACATTAACGAATAACTTCGGATCATCCGGCGCATTGAAGCAGCAAATCGCTCAAGGAGCAAAAGCGGATCTCTTTTTCTCAGCAGCTGAAGAGCACTTCGATGAACTTGTTCAATCTGGAGACATTGACCGAGAATATATCAAGGACGCCATACAAAATGAGCTAGTCCTTATTGTGCCAAAAGATGGCTCTTCCTCTATTAAAAGCTTTCAAGACGTCCAGCACGTAAAAGGAAAGATCGCTCTTGGCACACCTGAATCGGTTCCTGCTGGTACATATGGCAAAGAGATTTTCACAAAACTGAATATATGGGATCAAGTGAAAAAGAATGCTGTCTATGCCAAAGATGTACGGCAAGTTTTAAGCTACGTTGAAACTGGAAATGTCGAAGCAGGTGTTGTGTATAAAACAGACGCCCTCGTTTCTAAAAAAGTAAAGATTGCAGCTGAAGCAAATTCGGACATGCACTCCCCGGTTATATATCCAGTAGGGATTGTCAAAGGGTCAAATCATCTTACGGAAGCCAAAGCCTTTTTTCAATTTCTTCAATCTGATAAAGCCACATCCATTTTTAAGAAATACGGCTTTAAAGTGTCGTAATGCCTATGCTGACTGAAGACTTTCTATCACCCATTTGGCTGTCCGTGCAAGTGGCTATCGTCAGCGGGCTGTTGGCCACAGTTTTTGGCACAACAATTGGCTTCTGGATGGCGCGAACAACTTTTAAAGGGAAAATGATTGTGGAAACGCTCCTGATGATGCCGCTCGTTCTCCCGCCAACAGTCGTTGGCTTTTTATTGCTCGTCGTATTCGGAAAGCATAGTGTAATAGGGGGCGCGATTGAATGGATCTTCCATCAGCCGGTCATTTTCACATGGTGGGCGGCGGTTATTGCTTCGACAGTCGTGGCATTCCCGCTCATGTATCAATCAGCAAAGGCGGGCTTTTCTACAATTGAGTCAGATATTGAAGGGGCTGCAAAAGTAGATGGTGCTCATTCATTCCAAGTCTTTTCCTATATTACTGTACCTCTTGCCCTTCCATCCCTCTTGTCAGGCAGCATCCTTAGCTTTGCAAGAGCCCTTGGAGAATTCGGAGCGACCTTAATGTTTGCCGGCAACATCCCAGGAAAAACCCAAACACTCCCAACCGCTATCTATGTGGCGATTGATTCTGGACGCATGGAGCTTGCTTGGGCGTGGACGATCTGTATTGTGATCTTATCTTTTATTATGCTTTTGGCTGTGCGTAGAAGTAGTACGTAAAAAATCCCTCTATGTGAGAATAGAGGGATTTAGACTACATATTTACTTTGACGTTTTACAATAGTATAAGTCATCAAAGATGACAGGTAGAATAGCAATGAAATACTAATCAGAATGGTGGTTATATTCATGGGAATCGGCACAAATAATTGGTAGTTTCCTTTAAACAAAAAAAAGTGCATAGCTAAGTTGGCGATCATATTTTTTAAATCAAAGACACCTAAGTTAGGAATCAGTAAAAAATAAACCATATAGATGCCCCCTGATAAAATAAAACTTCGACATAAACTGCCTAAGTAAAAAACAAGTGTACTAAATAACCAACTAGTACAAACAACAAACATGAATTGAAGCAGTATAGAATGTTCAGTACTATCTTGATATGTAAACAATTGAACAGATATATCATTTGATATGACAGAATAAAAGATATGGCTAGCTATATAAGAAATAAGAGAAAGAATAGGAATCAATAGTAGAATGATGACATACAGAGTTAATTGCTTAGAAAACAATACATCATTCCACTCATATCGAACTGCCTTTATTTTCAGTGTTTTATATTTAACATCATATGTTGATAAATAAATAGCATATAAACCAAATACGAGAGGATAAAAGATAAATCCCATCCATTCTAAAGTTGTTGAAATCGTTTGAGTGGGTTCCATCAAATGAAGTGAATGAATAAACTGCTCATAATCATATTTCAAGACATTCTCGACAACTTCCCCCTCAGCTCCGGCTAATTCTCCTTCTTCTATGTTGACTGGCATCGTCAAAGCCTTCTTAATATCAATCCCGAGCTCTTTGTATTCACTTTCTGTTTTTACATATTGGGCATAGTTGGATTTTGTTGTTTCATATTGAGCATATACATTCCATAACGAAATCAGCATTAATGGAATGAACAAAACAAGAAATGCTTTGGCATAATATTGATATAAAAACTCTTTTTTCATTAATTTAAAGATATGTTTGATAGATGTCACCCAAATCCTCTCCTTTTTCCTGAAAGTCATGGATTTGAATCATTGATTTGTCTTTTAAAATAAACAATTCATCCACAATAGATGAATAAAATTCAAACTGATGACCTGTAGCAATAATCGTCATGTCTTCAGACCATTTCTTAATCATTGCTTTTAATTCCATCATTGTTCCATAATCTAAACCATTTGATATCTCATCTAAGAATAAATATGTTGGTTTTGTTAAGGCAATGAATATGAAACTTAGCTTCTTTTTTTGTCCATATGAGTAATGTTTGACCTTTTTCTTGAGAATCTCATGTGGCAGGTATTCTCTTGCCAGTTCATCACACTTTTTTTGATCAACATGGCTATTTAACAATAATCTTATATTTTGATAACCGTTTAGATTTAAATAGAGTGGAGTATCATCAAACATCACCTGAATCTCATTTCTTACTTGGTCAATTGGCTGATCGTTATACAAGATTTCCCCTTCATAGTGTTCTAATTGGAGTAAGCATTTCATAAAAGTTGTTTTTCCGGATCCATTCTTGCCCATGATGAAATTTATTTTTTGATGTTTTATTTGAATATGTAAATCTTCAAATACAGGCTGATGTCGATATGTTTTTGTCAATCCTTTTACATGGATCATTTTCCAAAAACCCCTCTTAGTATTTTTTGAGATTATTTATAATATTTAAACAGCGCTACTATGATTTGTAAATAGTTCTTAAGTAGCGCCTTTTCTATTAATCTATTATATTAATCCCAACCATGTTTCCCTTTTCCATTAACCCAAACTCGATCTGTAAAAGAGTTACTCACAAAGGTAACATCTCCCCACGGAGTGGGTGTTCCAAATTTAAGGGTTGTTTTATGTGCCCATTTATGAAGTTTAGATCCCTTATAGTATCTTTTAGACCCATTTTTCACCACTTTGTTAGGGAAGACATAGCCCGCATCTTGAGAACCAGAACTCGATTTGACTTTACCCGAAGAATATTTCCAATCTACATATGATTTGGACCAAGCCATAAAGCTCCCTCTAGATGTGGTTAGCCTTTTAGCATACACTTTCGAAGCACTTGTAGACATCTCACCTTTATTCGTTTCCTTTATTGTTTGTACATACATGGTACTACTAGAATAATCTTCTTGAAGTACTTTTTGCTCCTTACTTAAACCAACATTTGTTGCTTCGGCAAATGTCGTAGGTAGAATCGTGGCACCCAAAGTTAACGACAAGCCAAGAATGACTTTTTTCATATAATTAACATCCTTTTATTCACAGTTAATAATTTACCATATACTTCATTATAATTCCATAAATACAATTATATTTAAGGTGGATTTAAGGAGTTCTTAGGATCATAGATTATCTTTCATTAATAAAAAAACACCTTTCTATTAGTCATAGAAGTGTCTCACTCCTACGCCTATCGAAAGGTGTTCTTATCATTATTCTATTGCATTATCATTCAAACCCAACCGTCATCGTCTCTGGATTCGAGCCGACACGCTCGTTATTGTTTAATGCATCGATTTTTTCCATGTCTTCCTTTGATAATTCGAAATCAAAAATATCTGCATTTTGTTTAATGCGTTCTTCGTTGATTGATTTTGGAATCGTCACGACACCGCTTTGCAGATCCCAGCGCAGGATGACCTGTGCAACAGATTTGTTGTAGCGTGCAGCCATGTCCTTTAATACGTCATGATCTAATAGCTTTCCTTGCATGAGCGGAGACCACGCTTCAATTTGAATGCCTTTTTCTTTTGCGTATTGACGCAGTTCGACAAGTGTCAGTTTCGGATGAAATTCAACTTGGTTCACGGCTGGAACAACCTCAGCATCTTTTAACAGCTCTTCTAAATGCTGAATGTAGAAGTTGCTGACGCCAATGGCTCTCACTTTCCCATCCTTGTAAAGCTTCTCAAGCGCACGCCATGTGTCTTTAAATGTTTCTGCATTTGGGCCAGGCCAATGAATCAAATAGAGGTCTAAGTAATCAAGACCTAATCGATTCAAGCTTGCGTCAATTGCAGCCAGCGCTTTGTCATAGCCTTGATCCGTATTCCATACTTTAGACGTAATGAACAAATCTTCTCGTTTCACGCCAGATTCTTTAATTGCTTTGCCTACGCCTGTCTCATTTTTATAAACGGCAGCCGTATCAATACTGCGGTATCCGTTGCGTATGGCTGCTTTTACGGCATCTACCACTTGATTGCCGTCCTCCACTTTGAATACACCTAAACCAAACCAAGGCATTTCCACTCCGTTATTCAGTGTTACGGTATCATTCAAGCTTTTAACCATTTTAACAACCACCTTTTTCATAGATTCCATCTTTTTCATTATCTCACGTTGTCCATTAAAACTCTATTATCAGGCGTTTTTCTTCGCTTCGATGGCTAACAGCAAAGCACCTGTCATGCCGGCCTTGTCTTCAAGTCCAGGAGAGACAATATATGAATCAAGCGGCGGCAGGTCTACATAATCATTGAGATAAGCAGCAAGCTTCTCTCGAATTAGTGGAAACAGTTGTTTTTGCTTCATGACGCCCCCGCCCATAATGATGCGCTCTGGGCTTAAAATAAGCGAGTACTGCATCAGCGCCTGCGCCAAATAGTCAGCTTCAAGTGCCCAAACTGATTCTTCCTCCGTAAGCTCTTTAGCAGATTTCCCCCATCTTTTCTCAATCGCTGGTCCAGCTGCCAGTCCTTCTAAACACGTCCCATGCGCTGGGCAGACTCCTTCAAACACGTCTGATTCATGCTGCCTGACAAGGATGTGCCCCATTTCTGGATGCGAATGACCGTGAAGAAGCTCGTTTTTTACAACAGCGCCAGCACCGATACCCGTACCGACCGTGATATACAAACAACTATTCAGCCCTTTGGCTGCTCCTTTTGTTAATTCACCTAAGGCTGCCGCATTTACATCTGTTGTAAAAGATACTGGGACTTCTAATTGCTTCTCTAGCTCTGGAATGAACGGGTAATGCTTCCACTCTACTTTCGGCGTGTTCATGATATAACCGTAAGAAGGGTCGTCCTTTTGGACACAAATCGGTCCAAAGGAGCCGACCCCTAATGCTTCAATGTCATGCTGCTCGAAAAATGGCATGAGCTTTTGTAATGTTTTTTCTGGGTGCTCTGTAGGAATTGTCATTTCTTCGAGAATGTCCCCGTGCTCATTGCCAATTGCACAACAAAACTTTGTACCGCCAGCTTCAATTGCTCCATAATACGCCATCATTGATCTCCCCCTGCTTGTTCTCTTTCTTCATCATAAAACATAGGGAAAAAGATAACAACATTACGTGTTGGTCAGGAGAACAGCTTCCATATCATTGATATACTCCCTTAGATGATGGGCAATATCACGATTGATTTCACCATTTTCATACAAAGTTTGAATTTCATTTCGAATCGTCTGTACAGCTTGGAAGTTAAGCTCTTTTTTCTTCCGGTCAAACGAACGGTCTTTTTGCTGAAAGAAGCTTGGACCGTGTTCACATCGATAAATGACTTGGTTGTAAAAGCCAATCACTTGGTGACACGTTTGTTTATTTTCATCGGTCATATGCTGTTTGATCGAGTCCACAGCAGCCTCTGCCGTTTTCTTACGGATTTGCTTGTACGAGTCTTCGTTTTCTAAAATACCGCTGGAAACGAGCTGATTCGGTCGCCATAATTGAAGCCACTGAAGCAAGCGCAGGAACTTCACTTTTGAAAAACGAATTTTGAAGGAGTTTGAATACAGCATTTCCAGCTCATGAAATCTCTCCTGTAGCTCATAGGCTTCTTCTTTATCTAATTTCTCTTCATCAATTAATTGCTGAAGCTTCATTTGTTCTGCTTTAATTCCATGCAATCTAATTTTTCGTTCCTGTCTTCTCATCCCGAATTGGTACGGCTCACGCTGGATATTACGCAGCTTCATTCGGTAATCATTAATGAGTGCTAGAGACACTTCCCTGTTGTCTTCATTCATTCCTTCTCTTAAGGTTTTAATGGCACTTCTCAGCAGCTTCCGTTTCGCATGCTGAACCTTTGTATCCAAATCCACAGCAATTTGCTTGTCTTTTTTCTCAGATAAAAGAGGCAATAATACACTAGCTAAAATGAGTGTACATAAAATGACGCCTGCTGCGAGGAAAATAATCAAATGCCGCTCGGGGAATGGTGATCCGTCCGCAAGCGTAAATGGGATTGAGAAGGCACCAGCTAAAGTGACGGCACCACGAACACCAGAGAATGTCATCAGCATCGAAGCACGCAGCTTCGGTTTTTTCACATTCTGCTTTTTCGTTACACTCCAGTTACCTGCCCAGAAGAGCCATACCCATAAGAATCTCAGGATCATGAGACATAGCGTGATGATTAAGATGTAACTGATGACCTGCATATTATTAAACGCTTCATCCTGGAAAATCACTGTCGATACATCCGGAATCTGCAATCCAAGAATAACGAAAACAAGTCCGTTTAAAATAAATAAAATAATATTCCATGTGTTTGATGAAGCAATTTGCAGTTTGGCTAAATTTGCTTCCATTCGATCCTGCTCAATAGCGTGTGTCACACCGCCAGCAACAACCGCTAAAATACCGGATACACCAATTTCTTCAGCTGCTAAATAGATGACAAATGGTGTAAGGATTTGCAGAATGATATGCATCGTGACATCGTCCATTCCTAAACGGCGGAGAAAATAGCGAAAACGAATGATAAAAAAGGATAGAATAAATCCAGTCAATAGACCACCTGCGGCAATCAGGACAAAGCTAAAGGATGCCTCAGCAATTGAAAAAGCGCCAGTTACTGTTGCTGCAATGGCAAATTTAAAGGCGACAAGTCCTGATGCATCGTTCATCAATCCCTCGCCTTCCAGCAGTCTCATGATGCCCTTTGGCATGTTCACACGGCTGGAAAGAGCACTGACTGCTACCACATCTGTCGGTGATAAAATCGCTGCAAGCGCAAATGCGGCTGGAAGTGGTATGCTTGGGATCATCCAATGGATGGTATATCCCGCGACAATGACTGTCGCAAAGACTAACCCTAGGGCTAACAGAAGAATCGGCGCTCTTAATTTCCACAGCTCGTCCCTTGGGGTACGCTTCCCGTCATTAAATAACAGCGGTGCAATGAATAAAACGAAGAATAGTTCAGGATTTAAAGAAATATGTAAACCTGAAGGAAAAGCTGCCACCAGTATTCCTAAGCCCACTTGAATTAACGGGACTGGAATAAAGGGGACAAAACGATTGATAATATTAGATGATGCAATGAGTGCAAGTAGTACGAGCACTGCCAAAAAAATCTCCACTAGTACGTGTCCCTCCTATTTTCATTTTTTCGTCAAGTTTTGCTTACATGCAAAGATGTGTTCATTTCGAGTTGATTCATCCGTCCGATCATAGAAGCTTCTTTAGTATTCCGCAAAATGTGAAACCAACACATAACAATCCATCTAGGCAAAAAAAGGCTGAATCCAGATATTCAGCCAGCTGACAAAATTTTCATCATATGTATTGTTCCAATGATGAACAAAAAGACCCTGCTTTTATTTTACACGAAAACTCCATTACCTGCTGACATCCAGCTCGTTTCAAACACAAAAAAAAGAGCGAAATCGCTCTTTTCTCGTTTTACCCTTTATTTAAAAAATAAGACCTAGCGGGAAGCCGCCATTTGAATAGATAGGAACAAACCCTGCATACGACGAGGATGAGAAACAGCAAATACAAAGCAATCTCTCCTTGTGCTAAACCGAGTCCTACGAGTAAGCCGCCAAGTGCTGCCCAAACTGCGTAAATCTCCGCTTTTAGCACAAGCGGCTTTCGCCCTGCCAATAAATCACGCACAATTCCGCCACCGCTTCCAGTCAGAATGGCTGCCACAATGACCGCACTGAGTGGAAGCTCTCTTTGCACAGCAAATAATGCACCTTGAATCGCAAACGCTGCTAAGCCAATCGCATCCGAGAAATTCCCCCATGTGCTCCAGTGCTTGAGCAAAAGCTTTGGAAAAAGAAACACAATCGTAATGGATACAAGAGCAATGGTAAACATCTTGCCCTGTGACCATAAAGCAGACACCGGAAGACCGATTAATAGATTCCGAATCGCTCCACCGCCAAATGCTGTCACAATCCCTAAAATGTACACACCAAGAATATCGTACTCTTCCTCCATTGCCACTATCGCACCACTAATGGCGAATGCGATAATACCAATGATACTTAAGACTTCCCATGCCATTTTCCGCTTATCTCCTTACATGATCTGATCATCCAACACTACTCCCTTAATGTATATCTGACATAAGCGAAAAGCAATACAAATTTTCTTTAAATTTTATCTTTTTGCAAAAATAAAAAATAGCCCGCTAAAAAGCAGGCTATCTCTCAATCTTCTTTTGCATTTAACAGCAGCATACTGATGATGATCAGAATAAATGCAATAAGTGCTAATAGCGGAATGGTGATAAAACCAAACCAGTTCAAATAATCAACAGAACAAGGAATACCGCTGAGGCAAGGGCGAATCGACGCAAAGCCTGGGATCTTTTGTTCCATATAATGATAGATGGAAAAGCCAGCACCGATTACAGCTAAAGGCAGTACGTAATACTTCACTTTGACATCACCCCGGAACGTAGCAATTCCAAGTAAAAGCACGAGCGGGTACATGAAAATACGCTGGAACCAGCACATATCGCATGGAATAAACTTTTTGATTTCACTTAAATACAGGCTGCTCATCGTCGCAACGATCGAGACAATCCAAGCACTGTACAAGTAAATAAGCTTATTCTTCATGATTTCTTCCCTTTAAGCTCTTGATCAATTAATTCTTTGATTTCATCATAGTCATAGAAGTTTTGGACTTGTTTATTGTTAATGAAAATCGTTGGTGTTGAATTCACTTTGTATTTGTTCACAAGCTGATCGTCTGTGTTCAGCTGCGGCTGATACGTTTTCTTTGATAGGTTATCTTTGAGTTTGTCCGTATCAATTTTTGTTGTCTTTTTCGCTAATTCAGTCAGCTTAGCAGGCGTAACCCATTCTGCTTCACTATCTGGCTGTGCTTGATAGACAGCTTCATGGAATGCCCAGAAGTTTTTTGGATCTTCTTTCCATACTTCTTCAGAAGCTAGTGCTGCTAACACTGCGCCATCTCCATGAACAGGCAGTGGCAAGTTAATAAATGAAAATGATACATCGCCTTTATCTATGTAGTCTGCTTTCAGTTTTGGGAAAATGTCTGTTTCGAATGATTTACATGACGGACATTTGTAGTCCCCAAACTCGACAATTTGCACCGCTGCATCTTTGTCTCCTATGACAGGCTGTCCTTTAATCGAAGGCTTACTGTCAACTGTTTGTGCTTCTTGGCTGTTCTTGTTTCCAATCACAACAAATATACCGATGAGAAGAGCTGCGATGATGGTTAAAATGACAGCAAATTTAATGGATGAAGATTGATTATTTTTCTTACTCACATAAGCACCTACCTTATCTTTTTCATTCCTTTTAAAAAAGAAAAAGGATAATAGCTTAGAAAAATGCCATTATCCAACTTCTTCTATTTTAACAAGAGGGGGTCCATTATGAAAGATGGTATTCATGAAATTTTCCTTACAATTTTATTTCATGACCCTCATCGCATTTAAAACAGCGAGTACGGTGACACCGACATCCGAGAAGACGGCTTCCCACATCGTCGCAATTCCGAATGCTCCGAGTAATAGGAAAACGCCTTTGACACCAAGGGCAAATGCGATATTCTGCCAGACAATCCTTCTTGTTCGTTTTGCGACAGCGATGGCTTCTGCTACCTTTGATGGCTGGTCCGTCATGATGACGATATCAGCCGCTTCGACAGCTGCATCTGAACCAAGCCCGCCCATTGCAATTCCTATGTCCGCTCTTGCTAATACCGGTGTATCATTAATGCCGTCCCCAACAAATAATAGCTTTTCTTGAGGCGATTTTTTCTGATCAATTTCTTCTAATTTCGTTACTTTGTCTTGCGGTAATAATTCTGCATGTACTTCATCAATGCCAATTTGCTTAGCGACCGCCGTTCCGACTTGCTTAGCATCACCAGTGAGCATGACGGTTTGAATACCAGACGCTTTTAGAGCAGAAACGGCTTCGATTGCATCGTCCTTTAATTCATCTGCGATCAAGATTGATCCGGCAAACTCACCGTTAATTGCCATGTACACAACGGTTCCGCTTCTTTTTTCTTTTTCATACGCAATGTCTTCTCGCTCCATCAGGCGGTGATTTCCCGCTAAGACGTGAGATCCGCTGATGGTCGCTTTAATTCCATGTCCCGCGATATCCTCATATGCTTCGATCTGGCTTTCATCAAGCGGTGAGCTATATGCCGCTTTAATCGATTCTGCAATAGGGTGAGAGGAATGGGCTTCTGCTAGTGCTGCAAAAGAAAGCAGCTCTTCTTCTGACCACTTGTCACTGACTGTGGCAATATTGGTCACTGTAAAGTTTCCTTTTGTAAGCGTGCCCGTCTTATCAAATACCGCATATTTCACAGAATTCAATGCTTCTAAATAGTTACTGCCTTTGACAAGGATGCCTCGTTTAGACGCTGCCCCAATTCCCCCGAAAAACCCTAATGGAATGGATACAACAAGAGCACAAGGACAAGAGATCACGAGAAAGACAAGCGCCCGGTACACCCAGTCAGACAATTGTGCTGATGGAATAAGAAGCGGCGGCACAAAGGCAAGCAATAAGGCGAGCACGACGACAGCCGGTGTATAATATTTTGCAAACTTTGTGATGAAATTTTCTGTCTGTGCTTTTCGGCTGCTTGCATTCTCAACCAAATCTAAAATTTTCGTCACTGCCGATTCGCTTAACTCTTTTTGGACTTCAATTTCAAGTATACCGTTTTGATTCACAAATCCTGCAAGAACTTCTTTTCCCGCTTCTACATCCCGCGGCACCGATTCCCCTGTTAATGCGGATGTATCAACAAGTGAGAAGCCCTCAATAACGAGCCCATCCAGCGGAATTTTTTCACCAGGCTTCACGACAATACGGTCACCGGCTTTTACTTCTTCTGGATTCACTTTTTTCGTTTCATTTCCAACTTTTAGATTCGCGTATTCTGGACGTATATTCATTAATTCACTAATTGAACGTCTTGAACGATTCACTGCCGCCCCTTGGAAGAGCTCTCCAACTTGGTAAAAGAGCATCACTGCCAGTGCCTCTGGATATTGCTGAATCACAAAAGCGCCAACTGTTGCAATGGTCATTAAAAAGTTCTCATCAAATACTTGGCCTCGCACGATATTTTTCAGCGCTTTAAAAACCACATCACCGCCGACTAGTAAATATGCTGCGAAGAACATAAGGAACTTTAATACACCATCTTCAGGTATAAAGAAAGCGGCTGTTCCAATGACTGCACCGCCAATTAATTTCAGCACAATCGTTTTTAAATTTTTTGTCCCATGATCATGATCGTGATGATGTCCTTCTTCTTTCGGTGATACACTCACATGAGGTTCAATGGACTGAACAGTTTTTTCAATACGCTTTGTCATCGTTTCTTGCTTATCTGCATGCGTCACAGTCAAGGTGCCTGTCGCAAAGTTAACAGAGCAAGCTTCCACTCCATCCATTTTGCTGACACCTGTTTCTATTTTACGTGCACAGTTGCCGCAATCAAGACCGCTTAATACGTATTCATCCTTCATCTTTTTCATGTTCTCACCTTTTTCTATATGATAAGTAACGTTCCCTGGATCGATTCAACCTATTAAAAATTAAAAACTTTATATATGAGCATATATTCATATATTGGATTACCCTTATTATATGAGGATTTCTTATCTTCTGTCAATCATTTATGAAGAAATAATTGGTTTTTTGTGTCCCATTCTGTCACACGGATTTTCAATAAACCAAGCTCATGTCCCCCTTTCTGCGCATAACATAAAAACGATCGTTTGATCTCTGACAGAATAAGTGCAGTTTTTTCTCTTTACAAAAGAAGGACAGACGCTTAGAATGAAATAAAAGTTTCCCCAAGGAAACAAATTAGCGTTAGAGAATCATTTCATCCTTTAGTCAAAATTATTTAATGTATGCATATATCTTTAGGAAGTGCAATGATGATCGAAAGGGGCCGCAAGAGATGCCAAATGCTTTAACAATCGACCGTCTTCATGTGTCATATCACGGGCAGGATGCTTTAGAGAACATCTCTCTTTCCATACAGGAAGGAACGATGACAGGAATCATAGGTCCAAATGGTGCCGGTAAATCGACTTTACTCAAGGCATGCTTGGATTTAATTGAAAAAGATCAAGGGGATATTCGCTTTTTTGAACAGCCCTTTAAACAAGTTAGAAAACAGATCGCCTATGTACCTCAGAGAAATGATCTAGACTGGACGTTTCCTATTCATGTGCTGGATACCGTCCTACTTGGAACATATCCGAAGCTTGGCCTGATCAAACGTCCGAAAAAAGAAGACCGGTCATATGCGTACCACTGTTTAGAAAAAGTCGGCATGCAGGACTTTGCCAAAAGACAAATTGGTGAGTTATCCGGCGGTCAGCAGCAGCGTGTCTTCCTTGCAAGAGCACTTGCGCAAAACGCACAGCTCTTCTGTTTGGATGAACCATTTGTTGGGATTGATATGGCAAGTGAAGAAACGATGGTTGGCATTTTGAAGGAATTACGGGATGAAGGAAAAACCATTTTGGTGGTCCATCATGATTTAAGTAAAGCCGATGATTACTTCAGCCATCTCGTTCTGTTAAATAAAAAACTCATCAAAGCTGGACCTGTACACGATATCCTTCGCCCAGAGGTCATGCTGGAGGCATATGAAACGCAGCTACCATTCTTAAAATCAGCAGGAGGAGACGTGTAATGGAATTTTTAACCGGACTCTTTGAATATGCGTTTTTACAAAAAGCATTATTTACATCCGTGATGGTAGGCATTATTTGCGGGGTCATTGGCTGCTTTATCATTTTACGGGGCATGGCCTTGATGGGAGACGCCATATCGCATGCTGTGCTGCCAGGTGTCGCCATCTCTTATATGCTGGGAATTAACTTTTTCTTCGGAGCCGTCTTAACTGGCGTATTAACAGCGATTGGGATCGGATATGTGAGTCAAAACAGCCGCATTAAAAATGACTCTGCCATCGGTATTGTCTTCACCGCTTTTTTCTCAATCGGAATTATTTTGATCACATTTTTGAAAAGTTCCAGTGATTTATATCATATCTTGTTTGGAAACGTTCTAGCTGTTCGTTCATCTGATATGTGGATTACGCTTGGCATCGGCATTTTTATCCTGCTGGCCGTCATCATTTTCTACAAAGAATTGCTCATTAGTTCATTTGATCCGGTGATTTCTTCGGTTTACGGTTTACCGAATCGAATGATCCATTATTTTCTCATGACCTTGTTGACCCTTGTGACCGTTGCTTCACTACAAACTGTTGGGATTATTCTTGTCGTTGCCATGCTTATTACGCCGGCAGCCACTGCGTATCTCTTAACAGACCGGCTATGGATTATGATTTATTTATCTGCATTTTTCGGGGCAGTTTCTGCCGTTGCCGGTCTTGGGCTTAGTTTTACGTATAACTTGTCGTCTGGCGCTTCTATCGTGCTAGTTGCGACCATTTTATTCGGGAGTGCCTTTATCCTTTCACCAAAGCAAGGAATTCTATGGAGATCATTAAGATCTAAACGAAAACGAACGCAGCTAAAAAAGGAAGCGTCTATGTAAAAGGAGGACATATATGAAGAAGGTATTTGCAATCCGTTTGACCGCAGTATTCATTGCCCTTATGGTCATCACAGGCTGTTCTACAAAACAAAATAATTCCGGCAAAGATGACGGCACATTAAAAGTCGTCACGACCTACTCTATTCTTTATGACATTGTGAAGGAAGTAGGCGGAGAGCATGTCTCTATTCACAGCATTGTTCCCATTGGTACAGACCCACATGAATTTGACCCACTGCCAAAGGATGTTCAGCATACAACGGATGCAGACCTTGTTCTATATAATGGCTTAAACCTTGAAACAGGGAATGGCTGGTTTCAAAAGCTGCTCGAATCGAGTGGCAAGGACGGGGATGATGCACCTGTAGCCGAAATGAGTAAAGGCGTCAAAGTAAAACATTTATCTTCAAAAGGCCTCGAAAGCCAGCAGGACCCCCATGCCTGGCTAAATGTCGAAAATGGGATTCTGTATGCTAAAAATGCCAGAGATGCACTTATTAAAGCGGACCCTGAGCATCAAGAGGATTACGAAAAAAATGCAGAAGCCTATATCAAAAAGCTTCAAGCGCTTCATGATGAAGCAAAAGACAAGTTCGACCAGCTGCCAAAAGACAAAAAGCGTCTTGTGACAAGTGAGGGAGCCTTCAAGTATTTTGCAGATGCCTATGGACTAAAGGCAGGCTACATTTGGGAGATCAACACAGAGAATGAAGGAACACCTGGACAAATGAAGCGCATCATTCATTTCGTCAAAGATCATCAAGTGCCTGCGCTCTTTCTTGAAACAAGTGTCGATCCACGCAGCCTTGAAAGCCTATCTGAAGAAACTGGTGTTCCGATTAAAGGAAAAGTATTTACTGACTCCATTGGAAAGAAAGGTGAAGATGGGGACAGCTACTATAAGATGATGAAATGGAATATTGACACCATTTACAAAGGGCTTTCATCATAAGAAAAGACAGGCGGAGTGAGTTCGCCTGTCTTTTTTATTAGCTGGCTATATTTTGCGGGTGTTTTTTCGGCCAGATCACATAGCTGATGCTAATGACGAAATCAATGGCTAAGACCATTCCCCATACTCTCGCTAGCTGCATCAGTGCTTCCGTTCGTTCTGGTGCTTGGATGAGATAAGATAACCCAAATAGTAGACCGGCTCCGATGACATAAGAGACGAGATGCCGCGTCCAGCCGACTATTTCATATACAGACCGTTCCTTCCCGTACTTTGGTCTTCCCTTCGGCTTAGGGCCTCCTGCAAATCGATAAGCAAACCGGACATCTGCCCATTTCACCATTTGATGTCCAAAAGCGAGACTCACCCCAATATAAACAGCTGCGAGCCCGTGAATGACACTTGCCACAGCCCCCTCTCTTAAATCCATATAAGTCGCTGCAAGAAGTATGAGATCCAAAATCGGTGTACAAATGAGGAAGAAGGCGCCCCACTTTTTCTGTCTAAACACATAACGAAGTGTTAACCCCACCAGAATAAACAGCCAAAAGCCAATTTCACATGCCACAATCAATAACCCGATCAATATTCACCACATCCTTTTTAATACGATTGTATTAAATAAAAAATAACACAACTGTGTTAAAAAAACAATAGCTGTGCTAAAATCAATGTATGCCAAAAATCGTCGATCACTATAAACAAAAACAAAAAGTCGCTCAAGCTGCCATGAGAGTGATTAAACAGGATGGATTGGAAAACGCTTCTGTACGAAAAGTAGCGGTAGAAGCTGGCATTTCAGCGGGCTCTATGCGTCATTATTTCTCCACACAGCAGGAGCTATTTCTTTTCTCTATGACATTGATTCAGGAAAGAGTCAAAGAGCGGATGACAGGACTTCAGCTGAACGGTTCAACGGAAGAAAATGTCTTCGCGTTATTGGAGCAGGTTCTCCCACTTGATGAAGAACGAAGATTTGAAATGGAGGTGTGGCAGGCTTTTACAGTCAAGTCGATGACTGAACCTGATTTACAGCCGCTCAATACAAAGATGTATGACGAGCTTTTCCAAATGACCCAATATTGTTTAATGAAATTAAAAGAGGATGGGCTCTTGCTTGATCATATCGATCTTTTAGTCGAAACTGAGCGGCTTTATGCGGTCATCAATGGGCTTGCATTGAATGGAATCTTGCAGCCTCATCGCTTACCGCCTCAGCTCATACGCTCCGTACTGCAGATGCACATGCAATCCATCACCAAAAAAGACATGTCTCCCTCATGAGGGAGCATGTCTTTTTTTAATCTTCCATAAAAATACGTTTTGCTTCGTAGTAGAGTACCTGCACAAATTTCTTCACATTGATACGGGTATGTTCTTCTCTACCGCTCGTCTCTTTTGTTAATTCACTCATTTTCTTTCGCACGATGGTGAAATCAAAGAATTTAGAAGCGTAATTTTCAAAGGTCGGATGAGAAAAATCAGTTAACCCAAGTGAAGCGATGTGTTTCAAGGATTGGTTGATCGCACGCCTCACCCGCTGTTCCGCTGCTTTCGCTTCTCTTGCAATGTCTGCCGATGTGTAAGGCTCATTTAATTTATCCTCGGTGACACCCGTGAAAATGACCTTTAAAGAAGGAAATGAATCATGATGTTCGGTATGTAGCGCTAAATACTGATCTGTGAAGAGGATCATATCTAATAAATCTTTAGATCCCTTTTCGCCCACAATTCCAAGCTCTGCAAGCAAGAACTGGCCTGCCTCTGCAAGACTTTTCCCACGCTGCTTCGTTTTCGTCTGACCGCGCTGCTGAAACTGCATGACGGATTTGAGTGAGTGCTGAATATTTTCAATTGAATGCTCTAAATGAAGCCGCTCAATCATGAGGTGGAGCACACTTAAGACCTCTACACGATTGATTGGCTTTGTCACATAATACTCGACACCAAGCGTATACGCCTGGCCGATTAATTCCTTTGTTTCTACCTGTGACAGCATTAAGTATTTGCCATGAAACTCATCCTTAATGGCTCGAATCGTTTCAAGTCCGTCTCGTTCCGGCATCAATAGATCAATACATAAGATATCAATGTGCAAATCATTTAAGTAGCTTGCCGTTAACTCTGCGCCATCCTCTGCTTCTCCCGCGACGAAGCCAAGCTCTTCATCTTCAATGAGCTGAGCGAGTGAAGAACGCACGGCTTCATCATCATCCACAATAAAAAATCTCATCTCCCAATCCCCTCTTTTCTACTAACTTGATCCATTGGTATCGTTAACGTGAAAGTCGTTTGTTTATTTGGGATACTCTTCATCTCAACACTTCCGCCAAGCTTCTCCGCTGTATCCTTTACATAGGAAAGACCGATACCGCTTGATGGATTCCCAGCCTGATCGTATTTTAAAGTAAAACCGGGTTTAAAAATCACATGATGATTACGCTCTTTAATGCCAGGCCCGTTGTCACTAATTTGAAAGATCACATGGCTCTCTTTCTGGGAAATAGAGAGTGACACCTCTCCATCCACCGGAATGGCTTCGACAGCATTGGAAACGATATTATTTAACAAAGATAGAATGGTATACACGTGATAGACGGGATGCTGCCCATCTTCATCATAATGAAAGACAATGTTTTTTTTAAGAGATTCTGCGTAATTTTCATGAATACGAATCACGAGCCCAGCAATATGCGCAGGACTTGCATACGCCTGAAAATTTTCTTCATGAATCAGCTTTGATAATGCAGAAAAAATCCGCTGGTTATCCTTTTTGATCTCATGCACCTCTCCTGCGATTTGCAGGGCTGTTTTTCCGAGCTTTTTCAAATCCAATGACTCTGCATCCTTTGCGTGATGCAGGGATTGATACAATTGATAGGATGTCGCTGTAATGTGCTCAGCATGTGCAAGTGTTTTATGAAAGTATGTAGATTCCGTGTAAAGATTAGACAGGAGCATGAGCAGATGTTCCTTTTCCTTTTTCATCTGACGCTCTCTCGCCTGCTCTTCATATAATCGAATCATTGTATAACAAGCCAACACGAAAAAGCTTCTGAAAATCGCCAACACGAAAAGTTGAAACAGCGTCCGCATCGTTAAAATTTCATCGATGGTGCCACGAAGTGCAATCATTTCAACAACGCTCGCGCATAGCTCCATGATGATACCTGTCGCTCCAATCAGCCAAGGCTGATCGCGGAAACGTCTGACCTTTAATAAATAAAAGAGCGTGCCGTAGACGACGTAATAAAGCAGGGAAGGAAATCTTAAAGAAATCGCCTCTTCCAGCGGAAGATGACCTGTGACGGCTGTATCAAGAAGCACGCGAAACGCAAAAACAGAAACCCCTGCAATGATACCGCTTGCCCACGCTGGGAATTTTTTCATTTGGAGTAGGATAAAGAAAAAGACAACGGTTCCAAAGCTGACCCGAAAACTGTCCTCAAATGGATAAAATTTAAACTCTCCGCCAATCGGTGTCAGTACAATAAGCATCACAATTAAATAAGGCTCTGTATTTAGCCATTTTTTCAGTAGATTCAAACGCAGTCACATCCCTAATAATTGACGATAGTATACTATGTGGGCTTGAGAAAAACAAACATCCATAAAAAAGCGCACACCGGAACTTTGTCGGTGTGCGCTTCTCATGATGCTGCTTAATCTTCTAAACGATCCTTTTCTAAAAGTGATGCGCCAGCAATACCTGGTTTAGTCATTTCAAAAGGATTCAAGATGACATCAAGCTCTTCCTCTGATAAAACATCATTTTGCAGACAAAGCTCACGTACAGATACGCCTGTAAGAATCGCTTCTCTGGCAATTCGTGCAGCAGCTTCATAACCAATATGCGGATTCACCGCTGTCATGACACCAGCACTTTTTTCTACATATTCTTTTAATCTAGATTCATCTGCTTTTAGGTCACGCAAGCAGTTGTCTACGAAGGACTCAAAGACATTTTTCATGATGCTGAGAGATTGAAGCAAGTTGAACACAAGGACTGGTTCCATCACGTTCAGCTCAAGCTGACCAGCCTCTGATGCAAGACAGATCGTGTGGTCATTTCCGATGACTTGGAATGCTACTTGGTTCATGACCTCTGGCATCACTGGGTTGACTTTCCCTGGCATGATGGATGAACCTGGCTGTCTTGGTGGCAAGTGAAGCTCACCAAAGCCTGCTCTTGGACCTGATGCCATCAAGCGAATATCGTTCGCCATTTTAGACATATTCATCATACATACTTTCAGTGCAGCTGATACTTCTGTATAAGCATCCGTATTTTGCGTGGCATCGACTAGGTCTTCAGCTCCAACTAACGGTAATCCGCTAATGTCAGATAGATAGCCAACCACCTGGCGAATATATTTAGGATCAGCATTCAAGCCAGTTCCGACTGCTGTTGCACCCATATTGACTTCATATAAATGCTGTTTAGACTGCTTGATACGTTTAATATCACGAGCAAGAACCTTTGCATAAGCACTAAACTCTTGACCAAGTCTGATTGGAACAGCGTCCTGAAGATGCGTACGTCCCATTTTGATGACATGATCGAATTCTTGCGCTTTTTCTGTCATAACTTGATGCATGTTTTCCATCGTATAAAGTAGTTTTTCAATCATATTCAATGTTGAAATATGAATCGCTGTTGGGAAAACGTCGTTTGTTGACTGCGACATGTTCACATGCGTGTTTGGACTTAGCTCAGTATAAGCGCCTTTTTCCTTTCCTAGTAGTTCAAGCGCTCTGTTTGCAATGACTTCATTGGCATTCATATTCATTGAAGTGCCAGCCCCGCCTTGAATTGGATCGACAATAAATTGATTGTTCCATTTTCCTTCAATAACCTCATCTGCTGCTTGAACAATTTTTTCCCCAAGACCAGAATATAGTCGCTTTGTATCCATATTTGCAAGTGCGGCTGCCTTTTTGACAATCCCTAATGCTTTGATGAGTTCCTCATGAACATGGTAGCCAGTAATTGGAAAGTTCTCTACTGCACGTAATGTTTGAATTCCATAATACGCTTGAGTATCTACTTCCTTTTCACCTAGAAAGTCTCGTTCGATTCGAACTTGCTTGTCCTGTAGCTTCGTCATTTGAAAAGATCTCCTTTTACGCTGCTTTTGTTTGTTGTTTTAATTCCTCAATATACTTCTTCGATTTCTCTTGATCAAAAACTTTTTCCCACTTAGACATGACAATGGCTGCAAGTGAGTTACCAAATACGTTAACAGTTGTACGAACCATGTCAAGAATACGGTCGATCCCAACGATGAAGGCAAGTCCTTCAAGCGGCAGTCCCATTGCACCAAGTGTTGTGATGACAACAACGATTGATGCACCTGGTACACCAGCCATTCCTTTAGATGTCAGCATCAAGATTAATAGTAACGTAATTTGCTCATAGATGGAAAGTGGCATGCCGTACATTTGTGCAACAAATATGGCGGCAATGGATTGATAGATGGCACTTCCATCTAAGTTAAAGGTGTAGCCTGTTGGGATAACGAACGACGTGATCGCTTTCGGGCAGCCGAACTTCTCCATTTTATCCATTAGTCTAGGCAGTACAGCTTCTGAACTTGCTGTTGAGAATGCAAGAATGATTTCTTCTTTTAGCACTCTAAATAGTGTAAAGACGCTTGTTCCAGCTAATTTTGCGATAATGCCAAGTACGACAATCACGAAGAATGCCATTGTGCCGTAAACGACAAGTACCAGCTTACCTAGCGGGAGAAGCGCTCCGACCCCGAATTTGATCACCGTCACACTGATGAGCGCGAATACACCAAATGGTGCAAACTTCATCACTTTATTGGTCACCCAGAACATGGCTTCGAGTATACCCTCAAAGAACCCTAACACTGGTTTCCCTTTGTCTCCTACTGCGGCAATTCCTAATCCGAATAAGACGGTAAAGAAGATCGTTGGTAATAGATCACCTTCTGCAATGGATTGGAAAACGTTTGTTGGCACTAGATGCACAATCGTTTCAGAGAAACTTGCTTTTTCGGAAGAAGCTTTCGATGTCTCTTCATATTTAGAGATATCGCCTTTTTCCATGTTGCTCATGTCAATTCCTGTACCAGGATGGAAGACGTTTGCTGCAAGCAGTCCTACTGCTAATGCAATCGTTGTCACAATTTCGAAGTAAAGAATCGTTTTCCCACCGAGTCTTCCGATGGTTTTCATATCCCCTACACCAGCTACTGCTACAATCAACGCAGCAATAACAATTGGAAGAACGATCATTTTAATTAAATGGATGAATATATCGCCAATCGGCGTTAACACATTAATAACGGTTTCATTTTGATAAAACAGCGCTCCCACGATAACACCCAGAACAAGTGCAATGAGTATTTGTGAAGCTAACCCTAACTTTTTCATACGTGAACCCCCTTTTTTTGATAACGCTTTCTTTGTTGCTTAATCGCATCTTAACGATGAACCTACAAAAAACGACAAAAAGGAACAAAAAGAAGTGAATTTTTTATGAAAAATCTTTTAAAAGGTGGGTTTTTCCACAAAATTGTTAAAAAAAGACTCCGCTTTTGGGCGAAGTCCTAATGATTTTGCATTTGTTCACTTGGTGTATCTTGTTGTGGATAAAATCTATCGTATATCGCATATCCAATAAGGACAAGAGCAACGTAGAACAATGCACTAATCGTCCAAATCCATTTGACATTCAGCTTCATTGTGCCACTCCCTCTCTAACCGGTTTCAATCGCTGCAATCTGAGCGCATTCAATACAACCGACACGGAGCTAAAGGCCATTGCTGCTCCTGCAAGCCATGGCGCAAGAAGTCCTAAAGCAGCTATCGGTATCCCAATACAATTATAAGCAAGCGCCCAAAATAGATTTTGCTTGATGTTTCTCATCGTTTTTTGACTAAATTCAAGCGCATCAGCAATGGCATGGAGGTCTCCTGTCATGAGTGTGATATCTGCTGCTTCCATGGCGACATCTGTCCCAGTTCCAACTGCCATCCCAATATTCGCTGTCGCAAGGGCCGGGGCATCATTAATACCATCTCCGACCATGGCGACTTTCTTTCCTTGTTCCTGAAGCACCGCGATGTGAGCCGCCTTTTCCTCAGGCAGGACTTCAGCAATGACATGATCAATGCCCGCCTGTTTCGCAATCGCCTCTGCTGTCATCTTGTTATCACCTGTCATCATCACGACGTGAATCCCTTGCTCTTTCAGACGCTTGATCGCTTGAGGTGAAGATGATTTGATCGTATCTGCGACCGCGACAATGCCAGCGACTTCGCCGTCAATCGCGACGAGCATTGCCGTTTTCCCTTGCTGCTCCAGCGTTGTGACGGATGCTTCGACTTGATCATATGGGATATGATGTTTCTGTAATAGCTTACGCGTTCCAATCAAAAGCTTGCGCCCTGCTGCCGTTGCTTCAATTCCATGACCTGGGTCAGCTTGGAAGGCTTCAATCTCGACCGCTTCAAGACCTTGTTCCTTCATTCCGTCTGTGATGGCTCTAGCAAGCGGATGTTCCGACTGCTGTTCTGCTGATCCTGCTAGCTGTAGCAGCGCATCTTCTGTCCAATTGGCATATGCCAGCACATCTGTCAGACTCGGCTCCCCTTTTGTCACAGTTCCTGTTTTATCTAAAACCACCGTGTCGAGTGATTGAGTCACTTCTAAATGCTCTCCGCCTTTAAACAGAATGCCTGATTCAGCTGCACGACCGCTCCCAGCCATAATCGAGGTTGGTGTGGCAAGGCCGAGCGCACACGGACATGCGATGACGATGACTGCGATAAACGTTTCAAGGGCTGACGTCACATTTCCTGGATCAACAAAGAAAAACCAAATCAGGAAGGTAAGCATGGCAATTCCTACAACGATGGGAACGAATATCCCTGATATTTGATCTGCCATCCTTTGAATCGGTGCTTTTGAGCCCTGTGCTTGTTCTACGACTTTAATAATCTGTGAAAGGGCGGTCTCTTTCCCAACCTTTGTCGCTTTCACTTTCACAAACCCATTTTTATTAATGGTTGCCCCGATGACCGCATCACCAGCCGTTTTATCAACAGGCAAACTTTCGCCCGTAATCATGGACTCATCAATTGCGGTTGTTCCCTCCACGATCTCTCCATCTACCGGCACTTTCTCTCCCGGTTTGATAAACACAAGATCATTCACTTTCACTTCGGAAATTGGCACGGTCATCTCTTTCCCCTCTCGCTCGATGACCGCTTCTTTCGCTTGTAGACCCATCAGCTTTTGAATCGCTTCTGATGATCTCCCTTTTGCTCTTGCTTCCATTAATTTTCCGAGTACGATCAACGTAATGAGTACAGCACTTGTTTCATAATAGAGGGCTGCCTCATGTGTGCCTTGAACCGCTGACTGAATGCTTTCATATAAACTATAGAAAAACGCAGCTGATGTCCCAAGTGCGACAAGAACATCCATGTTGGCACTTTTATTACGTAACGCTTTATACGCACCTACATAGAAGGGCCAGCCGACAATGAACTGAACGGGCGCTGCTAACGCCAGCTGAACCCAAGGATTCATGAACGCTTCAGGCAGCCAAATAAAAGACGTGAAAGAAAAATGACTGACCATTGCCCAAAGAAGTGGCAGTGACAGGATCATTGAGAATAGAAAGCGTGCCGTCTGCTTCTCTATTGCTGCTTGGCGATGATCTTTTTTTCCTTCCTCTGCTTCATCTGCAGCTGGTTCAATTAAAGAATACCCAATGGACTGAACCGCTTGCTTTATATCACTTGTAGACGTTTGGCCTGGGTGATACGTGACCTGAAGGGTCTCCAGCGCAAAGTTCACAGATCCGTGATCGACACCATCCATCCGGTTAATTTTTTTCTCGATTCGGTTGGCACACGCTGCACACGTCATTCCTTCTATATCAAATTCTGCTTGCTCCATCACCACATCGTAGCCGAGAGATTGAATTTTTTGCTTGAGATCATCTGGTGTGAGTTGTTCTGCTTCATACACAATATGAGATGTTTCCAGCGCCAAATTCACATTGGCATCCTCTACACCTTCCAGCCTGTTCAATCCCTTTTCGATGCGCCCTGCACAGGCAGCACAGGTCATCCCCGTAATTTGAAAGTCGATTTCCTTCTTCATTGACCTCACCTCTCCATATACACCATGGGGGTATTATATTTTGAAAAAAATACGTGCTGTTATGCAGCACGTATGTTCATTTATACGACATCATATCCCTGTTCTTCAATTACATCAGAGATACGGTGCAACGTGACTTGATCTGGGTGAAATGAAACTTCCACCTCTCCTTTGTCTAAATGGACTTTCACAGATTCAACACCTGCTAGTTCTCCTACATTTCCTTCGACTGCTTTCACACAATGTCCGCAAGACATGCCCTGCACTTGAAGTGTTGCTTGTTCCACTTCTCATCGCCTCCATCAATCATTTTCTAAAATTTACTATACCCTAGTAGGGTATCAATGTAAACATAAATGCTATGATTTTGTCAGTTTCGTAAAGACCGTCATTAACTCTTCAATGGCTTCATCCCCATTGCCGCTCTTGATCGCATCCGCTACGCAATGATGTGTATGCTTTTCCATTAAATGAAGACTGACCTTTTTCAAAGCCGCATTGACTGCGGAGATTTGATTGACAACATCAATACAGTAACGATCGTTTTCAATCATTTGCTGAATCCCGCGCACTTGTCCTTCCACTCGTTTCAACCGATTGATCAATTGATCTTTTTCCTTCTCGGCTCTAGGCGAAGCCATATGTCTTTCTTCATGTTCTGTCATGTGATCACCTTTTTTCCATTATGACTTGTCTTTACCTAAATTAAAGCATATCTCCACCGGAAAAGGCAAAGATATGCTGAATACACTCTATAGTGTTTGCTTTAATTTGTTAATTGTTCAATGTCCTGCAATAGATTGACGGATTGCTGAAGCTGCTTAATCAATCCTTGCTGGTCCTCAAGCATGGCGGCAACGTCGATGTTGTCTGCTTTCAATTGCTGTAAATACGTCTGAATTTCCTCTGACAGCACTTTATTTTTTTCAATGATTTGCGCATGCAGGTCTTCTGCCATTTTTGGCGCTGTGACCTCATTAAAATCTTGAATGTCTGCCTTCAATGATTCAAGCTGCTGCGTTAATTCTGCCTTTTTGGCGGCGTTTTGGACAGCTTCTTCAGCGAGCTTTGGAAAGTCCTCTGTAAATTGCTGAATGTCTGTGACATAGTCATTTGCCTCAGTGACATATGTCGTTGTATCGTTGACTTGATCAAGTAAGCTGGAGCACCCGCTTAATACAAGCGTTCCGGAAAATAGGAAAGCTATCACATATTTTTTCAAGATCGATCATCCTTTCATCTGTGGGATTAAAAGCATCATTTGTTCAGCTTCCCTATCACACAGACTTAAAAAGACCTTAAAAATAGCCAGACCTTTGCCTCATGTGTGATAGGCAAAGGTCTGGCTAACATTGTTCATGCCGGAATGGCCGAGAAGCAATCGCTGCTTCTGTAATGACGACCAAACCGTAAAAGCTACTCCCCTTTAGGAAACTGTTCAAATGTTATGTTTATCATATCGAATGTCAGGACAACCGTCAATGAGAAGCAAGCGGTAGGTCAATTCTCTTCATAAAGCATATAATCCGCTCCAGTGGACGCATAAATCCGGTTGCGTCCTTGGCGTTTTGACATATACAAGGCCTGGTCCGCTTCAAATAGAAGAGTTTCTAATACATTTGGATCATAAGCTGTGTGAGCAATTCCAAAGCTCGCTGTTACTCGCACTTTTTCCTCATCATTCTCAAAGAAACTCATCTCAAATGAATGTCTAATTTGCTCCGCAATATGACATGCCTCTTCGAAAGAATGATGCGGCAGACAAATAGCAAACTCTTCTCCGCCATATCGTCCGAATAAATCGTCCATTTGTAAATGCTGCTGACAAATGGTGACAACATGACGCAGTGCCTCGTCTCCAATATGATGTCCGTGTGTGTCATTGATTTGTTTAAAGAAATCAATATCAAACAGCATAACAGCCGTATCCTGCGCATCCTCTTCCAGGATCATCTGCGTTCGTTCAATAAATGAAGACCGATTGAAGATATTCGTCAATCCATCAATATACGCACGACGCTCCAGCTCTTCCTGCAGCAAACGCTGCTCTGTTACATCACTGATCACAATTTGCCTGCCCTCAATCTCTCCTCTTCTATTAAATAACGATGAAGCGGTCAGAAGATAATAGCTGGACTGATCTTCTTCCTTTTTCCACATTAAATCATATTGCGAATGATCCTGCGGAGAACGCAGCCACTGGAAGAACGCGGTATCTTTGATGATCCCTGAGAAAATATCGTCAATTTTAAAGCCAATCCCCTTTTTATTAGAAAGTGCTGGAATGATCGATGCAGCAGCGGGGTTGTAATCTATGAGTGTCCGGTATCGATCTAAAATGAGAACCCCTTCAGACATATGCTCAAACACACGCTCCATCGCAATGGGAGAGAGCTTAAAGAGCTGGAACGACATAATCGCCCATAAGTAGAGCGCATTGGTTAAAAACATCACCACAGGGACCGGGTCAATATGAAGAGGTGTCACGCCTAATAAATAGATAAAAGATGTCGTGATTGGCAGTAACATGCCCACTAGCAAAATAAGGATCTGCTTTAAATACTCTTTTTTTGTAACACGCAAAAACCAAACCAGCATAAAAATAGCGAGCATCGAACAGCCAAATGTATAGACGCCATGAATGATATACCAATAGCCAATCGTAAAGTCAGCCAATAAAAATCCGTCTACTGGATTCATCGTGATGCTTCGATAAAAGAGTGAATGAAAAGAGTTGGTGAACACCATAATGGTGGTGAGAGTTGGAATCAGTAAGATGAGAAGCACGCGGCGCTTTGTGAAATATTGATGGGATCCCGTAAATTGCAGCACAATCATCAGACTGAATGGCGCGATGAACGGAAGACCTATGTATTGAAAACAAACCCAGAACATAATCTCCCCAGGTGTACTTGCCAATAATTCAAACGTGTGCCCAAAGATATAAATCGCAGTTGCTCCAGACATGTACATAAACAATTGACAGCCAATATACCGGTGGCGGTTCGCATGAGCAATGATTGATAATATCACGGACAGAATGCCAGAAACACTCATGATCACAATAAAATGTAAAACAATCGAATCCATGTAAACGCCCCAATTTCAGTTATTTAGAACTAGTCTAATATAACTATATATGAGGAAGTCACAAATGGGAAGATGTGATTTTGATTTGGGTGGAGGTTTTTTGTAACATTTCAGGCGTTATCTGTTCGTGATCTCTTATATTTTCACTACTTTTTGCTTAATTTAAGATAGAAGTATGTTGCGCTCGGAGAAATATCTGTACAATGTGGGGATGAATGGAGAGGAGACTCAAAAGAAATATGACTTTTTGGATGATCATGACAGGGCTGTTTATACTGATTCTTTTGAAGAAACCGTTTGAAAAGAGAAGTTCTGGATTGTTATTTTTGATCAGTTATTTACTGCTGATTGCGATTTATGTGATCCAAACAACGTTTGTGGAACTTGTGCCGGATGGATTTTTGATGATGATTGCGGTGGTTGTCGTTTTTCCTTTGTTTGTTCGGTTGGTGGTGTCTTCTCAGAAGACACGTTCTTGAAAACTATACAAAAATGAGACTATGTTAGTACTTATTTTGCAAGTTTAATTATTAGTTAAATAGACAACTAACTAGTGTAAATGGTCAATTGAATTACCTTACAAAAAATAAGCAAGCAGAAGCTTGCTTATTTTTCATAATCACTTATTAGTAAATAACTTATCAATAATGTTAATAGCAATAAGACAAATAGGAAGTGCAATGATAATGTACAAAAAGTTTTTAGGTACAAACATATTGTAATAATAGAAAAATACACTGATAAAGAGAATCATAACAGCATACTTCATTATACTTTTCACAAAATTCCTCCTAATAAATATCCACCCAGCCATTATTAGGGCGTTTATCCCTTTTATCTAATTGTTTAGCAATTTGGGTTCCAATATCCAAATAATTTAGAGCAATTGCGACAGCAACACCAATAGAAACCGCTAATTTTTTAGCTCCCCACGCCTTTAATCTACTTGTTACGGTTTTAGTGAATATTCTTTTAGCTTCTGCTTTGCCTTTTTTAATAATAAATGATTGTATAACACCAACGCCACCCCCAACAGCAAAACCAATCACAGCATTGAAAACTGCACCTGCAAACCTAACAGATACACCAACCTTTATACCAGATGATTTTTTCTTTTTAGCAGCTTCAACTTCTTTAACCCCAAATGAAGAAGCAAATACCTCTTTAGCAAATGCTAAATTCTCATTTTCAAATAGAGTTGAATCATTTATTTCTTCCACTAACTCTTCTTGTGCTGCTGACAAATCATTATATGTATCAGATTCTTTATCGAAGAAATTTGTTAATTCTTTTTTAAATATTTCCTTCTCACTAACATTTGCAAGCTCTGTTTGTTCTTCTACTATTTTATCAAAAAGTTGCCTCTCATCTTTCGTCATTTCATCTATCGAAGGCATATTTCTAACCTCTTCTTCAAGATCGAACTCTTCAGATAAAACTTCCCTACTCAATTTAACATCATTTGAATTTATACCCTCTACTGTTTCACCTACTAGAACCCCCTCTAACACAGGTTGTTCCTCATTATCTGACTCTGCAAAACTAGTTAGAGTAGATAATGAACTAATCGTAAAGATAATTACTGTCAAAATTGATACTCTCTTAAAAAATACATTCATCGACACCTTTACAAATACCTCCTATAAAAGTTAAATTAAAACACATAAAGTCTATTTTAACATAAAAATCATAAAAAAATAGTATAATATTCTCTAGATAGGTAAATAATTATTAAATATAATCGAATTTCCAATTCTTAATACCTGCAAAAACGCCGAATAATAATTTAGGTTATAATACTACGGAATAAAAAAAAGACGCTTAAAATAGCGTCTTTTTTATTCTTAAAGTTTTTAATAAAATCCTTTTGTGTTAACCAATCGTTTAGAACACCATGTTGCCAAAATGTTGCCAGCCCCCGAATCAAGGGCTTTCAAACCCTTGATTCGGCTGCATTCTAAAAGTTTTGATGGAGACGGTGGGAGTCGAACCCACGTCCAGAGACATCGATTACTTAAGCGTCTACGAGCGTAGTCAACATATTTGGTGTTCACTCATCCTCATGCCTGCTGACGGGCGCTTGGAGAGCTAGTCTGATGGATCTCTTCTTACGTCCTCAGACGAAAACGTAAGCGTAGCCTACTTCATTGGGCTCCTCACAGACACATAGGCGATGTCAGGAAGAGCTCGCTGCACTTATTAGGCAGCTAGTGCTAAGTTTTGGTTAAAACTTTTAGTTTTGCCAGTTACATTTAGTGCGTGTTAACGAGATCGCCTCTCGGCTCGCAGCTCAAGCTCGAACCGCCCCTGTCGAATCCGTAACGTCCCCTTGTAAAAGGGATATACGGGATGGAAACGTTCAGCTTAACTGCTTCCGTATATAACTATTATAACAATCTTATCGCTTGAAACAACTGGTGGTTTCTGTAAGAAAAGCGGTGATTGTTTACTGCATAACATATTGTAGCATAATGCTTCCGCTCTCAGCAAGCCATCTGCATCAGGCTAGAATTGCTTTTGTCGATCACGGAAGGCACGGTCGATTTCGCGTTTTGCATCTTTTTTCTTCAGATCTTCACGTTTATCGTATTTCTTTTTCCCTTTACCAATTCCGATCAACACTTTGGCAAAGCCATTTTTTAAATAGAGTTTCAGAGGCACGAGTGAGTAGCCTTCTTCCTTTGTCGCACCAATCAATTTACTAATTTGCTTGCGATGAAGCAGCAGCTTTCTCGTTCTCAGCGGGTCATGGTTATAACGGTTCCCCTGCTCGTATGGGCTCACGTGCATGTTGTGAAGAAACACTTCTCCTCGCTCAATTTTGGCAAAGGAATCTTTTAAATTCACTTTTCCTGCACGAATCGATTTGATTTCAGTTCCTTGTAACACAAGGCCAGCTTCATACGTTTCTTCTATAAAATAGTCATGATTTGCTTTTTTGTTTTGGGAAACAACCTTTCCCTCTCCCTTTGGCATTGGCGTACACCCTCCTTTTGACACAAACACGGTCCAAATCGTACGGATTATTTTATCAAACAATCCAGCTTTCGACAACGCTGACGCTATGTGGTCAAAAAGCAAATAGAGCGTGATGCTCTATTTGCTTTTTGTCACGTTACTTTTTCTTTTTACGTTTTTGTTTTGGTGCGTTATCAAATACGCGTTTTTTCTTTTTCTTCTTCTTACGGCCTGTGAACCAGTCACTTCCGCCTTTATCCTCTTTGGCTTTATCCCCAGAGGCATTTTGGCCTCCGTGCCCTTTTTTCGCTGGTGAATCTGTTCGTTTTTTAAACTTAAAATCTTTCGGCGATTTACGGCGGGTGCCTTTCATGCCGACGATTTCAAAATCAATCGAGTGCTCATCTTTATTGACATTCACCACTTTGACTGTGATTTCATCACCGATACGGTAGACATTTCCTGTGCGTTCACCGATCATGGCAAAGTGCTGCTCATCAAAGCGATAGTAGTCGTCTGTCATGTAGCTGACATGAACAAGACCTTCAATTGTATTCGGCAGTTCAACAAATAGTCCGAAGTTCGTCACGGAACTAATCATGCCATCAAACTCTTCACCGATTTTATCAAGCATAAATTCTGCCTTCTTGAGATCATCTGTTTCACGCTCTGCATCGACTGAGCGGCGCTCCATTGTAGACGCATGATCTGCAATTTCAGGAAGCAGCTGACCCCACTTTTCTAGAGTTGCTTCGTCTGTCTTTTTCTGAATCAAATAGGTTCTAATTAGTCTATGCACGATTAAATCCGGATAACGGCGGATCGGTGATGTGAAATGTGTATAGAATTCCGTTGATAATCCAAAATGGCCGATGCTTTCTGGATCATATTTCGCCTGTTTCATCGAACGAAGCATCACGGTTTGTATCACAACTTCTTCTGGTTGATCCCTCACAGCATCAAGTACACTTTGAAGTGCACGCGGGTGAATGTTTGTCGACGTTCCTTTCACAATGTAACCAAACGTTGTCACGAACTCTAAAAAGCGCTGAAGCTTCTCAGGATTTGGTTCTTCGTGAATTCGATAAATGAAAGGTACATTCAACCAGTGGAAATGCTCTGCAACTGTTTCGTTAGCAACAAGCATGAATTCTTCAATTAATTTCTCTGCGACTGAACGCTCGCGAACGACAACGTCTTTCGCCGCTCCTTCATCATCTACAAGTACTTTTGCTTCCTTGAAGTCAAAGTCTACTGCCCCGCGCTCCATCCGTTTTTCGCGAAGGATCTCTGCAAGCTTCTCCATCTCTTGGAACATTGGGACGAGCGGCTCGTATTTGTCTATAAGCTCCTCGTCTTGATCGACTAAAATCTTATTCACATCAGTATAGGTCATTCTTTCCGTCGTTTTGATCACACTTTGGAAAATCTCGTGTTTGACGACCTTCCCATTTCGATCAATGACCATTTCACAAGACAGCGTGAGACGATCGACCTTCGGATTCAACGAGCAAATACCGTTTGACAGGCGGTGCGGGATCATAGGAATGACGCGGTCTACGAGATATACACTCGTTCCACGCTCATAAGCTTCCTGATCAATCGGAGAGTTCTCTGTGACATAATGAGAGACATCTGCAATATGCACCCCTAGCTTATATTTGCCATCATCCAGCTTTTGCACCGTAACGGCATCATCTAAGTCCTTCGCATCTGCTCCGTCAATGGTTACAATCGTTTCATTGCGTAAGTCACGTCTGCCTTCTAGGTCTTTTTCATCAATCGTTTCAGGTGTGTCTACTGCCTGCTGGAGCGCTTCTTCTGGGAACTCACCTGGCAGGCCGTGTTTATGAATGATTGATAGTATATCAATGCCAGGGTCATTTTTATGACCAAGGATTTCAGTGACTTCGCCCTCTGCACTCATTCTTCCTTCTGGGTAGCTAGTCAGCGTCACGACCACTTTATGCCCTTCGACCGCTCCATTTTTAGCGGATTTCGGGATGAAGATATCGGTTGTGATTTTTTTATCATCAGGAATGACAAAGCCAAAGCTTTTCGTTTCTGTATAGGTACCGA
This sequence comes from Bacillus sp. FSL W8-0920, assembly GCF_038593215.1. Lineage (NCBI taxonomy): Bacteria > Bacillati > Bacillota > Bacilli > Caryophanales > Bacillaceae > Bacillus > Bacillus sp. FSL W8-0920. The sequence continues at coordinate 3,062,450 of NZ_CP151974.1, forward strand.
CAACCGTCTGAGTATTACGCTCCAGAATTCGGATGACAGTCCCTTCTTTTTTTGTGCCGTTTGATTTGTGGCTGACACGAACCATGACCGTATCACCATTCATCGCTGTGCCTAGCTCATTAGGCGGAATGAAAATATCATCCTGTCCAAACTCTTCTGGTGTCACAAATGCAAAGCCTTTTGCATGAGCAGACAGCTTTCCTTTTACCAAGTTCATTTTTTCCGGTACACCGTAGCGATCGCTGCGCGTGCGAACGATGAGTCCTTGATCTTCCAGCATCACAAGTGCTTTGACGAGCTCTTTATAATCATCTGGATTGGTAATCTCCATCATCACTTCCAGCTCTTGAACGGTTAACGGTTTATACGCTTCATCTTTCATAAAAGCGAGTAATTCATTCATAAATTCTTCTTTTTGCACACTCTAACCCCCTATATATTTAAACTGACCAATCAAGTGATTCTAAGAATGCATATACATCCTGATGAACCTTCTCGCGCTCTTTATCAAGCGTGATCGCATGGCCTGATTCTTCATACCATTTCAAATGCTTTTGATCTGTCTCTACTTCGTTGTAAATGATATTCGCACTGTCTGTATTAATCATATGATCGTGACGTGCCTGAACAACAAAAGTAGGTGAATAAATCATGTCGACATTATTTCTAACATCTGCAATCAGTTCTTGCAGGCTTCTCAGTGTATCCATGGGCGTTTTCTTGAACTCTTCCATTTCCTGTTCAATTTGGTCCTCTGACTTACCCTCGAATTTCTTATAGTTACGGGCATATTCTAGTACACCCTGGTACATGACTTCTTCACTTTTTATGTACATAGGTGCACACATAGGTACAATTCCCTTTACAGGTACAGTGTAACCTAATTTCAATGAAAAAACTCCTCCGAGGGATAGGCCGCAAACCGCAATTTCCTCATAGCCTTCATCTTTTAAGAATTGATAGCCTTCTTCTACATCCTTCCACCAGTCATCCGGTCCAAAATGGACAAGCTCTTCTGGCGGCACGCCGTGTCCTTTATATTGTGGTGCATGACACGTATACCCTCTTTCGTTCAAATAACGGCCTAGCATTCGAACATCGGCTGTATTCCCAGTAAAACCGTGAAGAAGAAGCACCGCCTTTTCTCCACCTTTAAACGTAAATGGTTTTGGTGTAACAACTTTCATGATGTGACTTCCTTTCCTTCCGATATGGTTTATATTTTCCACTTGTATGTATGAAACAAACACAAAAGAGTGCTGATAATAAAAAAAGGTCTGAAAAAAGATCAGACCTTCTGTTACTCGCGCTTTATACGCCTAAATATGCCAATGCAAGTGTTAAGATGAAGAAAAGCACTGACAAAATAACCGTTAAACGGTGAAGTATCAAGTCAAGACCTCTCGCTTTTTGCTTACCGAAAAGCTGCTCGGCTCCACCTGAAATAGCGCCTGACAGTCCAGCACTTTTACTAGATTGTAACAATACAACGATGATAAGTGCGATACTGACAATTACGAGTAATGTGATAACAAATGCGTGCATGAAAACACCTCCAGACAAACTGGTACACATAACTTTATTTTACATGAAAACAAGGTGCATGTCACGAAACATCAAAATAAAGATTCCCTCTATATTCTGGACTTTACTCGTTATTTTGATTCAATTTCATTCCAAAGAGTAGTATGCAGCATTTTTTATATGCAATTTTCGTTTAAAAACATGTTTTTAACGGGTTGCTTCTTCTTTCAATAGCTGTTTTAATTCTACTAACAAACGTTCAGCTCCTTCAGGACTCAGCATCACTTTCCCATTTCCATAGCTTTTGTTATACTTCGTCACTTGTCCAGTTAACAGGCAGCTCTTATCTGCATCATATTTTTTCAGCATAATGGTTTGATCTTCAATGAAAATTTCTAAAAGCTGCTCTTCTTTAATATTGAGTACCTTGCGCATTTCTGAAGGCAGAACAATTCTGCCTAGTGAATCAATATGTCTGACCATCCCAGTTCTTTTCAACGACATTGCCTCCTTGATCATTTCATTCATTGACTTTTGTCAACATTTTCATAGTAAAATAGATCTTCAAATTTTTTATCAAAGTAATGAATCATTTTGCCAATGACAAGCTGACCTGGTTTCCGATGACCATTTAATACCCTGCTGAGTGTGGCAGGAGAAATGCCAATTTCATCAGCGAGCTGATTTAAAGACATATCGTTTTCGATCATATACTGCATGACATAAGTCCGCCTGATCTGAATCTTTTCGACCATCATTACAACCTCCTATGGAATCAATATGTACAACGTGTAGGTGCTCACATGAAACAGATTCATTAACTTAAGTCAACACTTTTACCCCTCTGCTATTTCCTTTGGTCAATGATCATACTAAAATAAGTCATATACTGAAATGTGAGGTTCGATGTCATGAATCACTTTGGTGAACAATTACGCATTTTAAGAGAAAATAGAAAAATGTCTGTCAATCAACTCGCCATGTATTCAGGTGTAAGCGCTGCTGGTATTTCTCGAATCGAAAATGGAAAGCGTGGTGTGCCGAAGCCTTTAACCATAAAAAAATTAGCACACGCCTTGAAGGTGCCTTATGAGGATTTAATGCTGCTTGCAGGTCATATTGAACAGGAACAAGTTCATGAAATGAAACCAAAATATGAATCCATGTTGAAAATCTATCAAACGGCGCTTCAAAAGGATGTAGAACATCTTCCCATTTTTGACGGAGACCTATGGGAAAGGCTATCCGCACAAGACATCAGCCAGCTGAATGAATACTTTCTCACGCTCATCAACCAAAAAAAGACGAACAAATAGCGGGGCATAACCCTAAGATACATTCACTATTAACTAATGTCAATATTTTCATGGTATACTTGTTGCCAATAGTCAACAAATCAAGTAAAATAGATATATCTAATCTATAACCATGTGAGGTTTTGCCTTGATGAACTTTGGTGCATACTTAAGAGCATTACGTGAGGAAAAGAAGCTGTCAGTGAACCAATTAGCGATGTATTCAGAGGTCAGTGCTGCTGGTATTTCTCGTATTGAAAATGGGAAACGCGGCATTCCGAAGCCTCCTACGATAAAAAAACTAGCCGGTGCATTAAAGGTTCCTTATGAGGAAATGATGCAGGCTGCGGGCTATATTGAGGAAGCCTCTTCTGTCCATCAGCTGAAGGAAGAGGAAACGGCATTATCCAAAATAAAGGAAGCCGCAGCGCAATATGAACTTGGTGATCTCGAACTATTTGATGGAGACATTTGGTCAACTCTTTCGAAAAAAGAAATAGAAGATCTTAACCGCTATCTGTTATTTATATTAAACAGCCGTTCGTCATCATAGAATGTTTTGATCATTGACAAGCTTTTTGAGCTGATTTATGACAAATTTACGGTATAATGGGTTCAGATTGGAGTGAAGAAAGATGAATCAATCTGACATGTGCCCGCGGTTTGAAAAAGCAGTTGAGTTATTGAGTAAACGCTGGGTTGCACTGATTGTTTTTCAGCTTCTCTCAAGTCCGCAGCGCTTTGGTGAAATTGAGGCCGCTCTGACAAATTTAAGCGGAAGAGTATTATCTGAGAGATTAAAAGAGCTGGAAGCAGCAGGCATTGTAAAACGGGAGGTTTTTGCTGAAACACCCGTGCGTATTGAGTATTCTTTAACTGATATGGGGCGTTCCCTTGCACCCGTTTTTGAGGAAATTTCGAAGTGGTCTACTGAATGGATCACGCTTGAATCATAAAATACCCGCATGTGAACTGCCTGATCATCATAAAACTACCTCCCTTACAGATGTAAGGGAGGTTTTGTCTTTACAACCGCTTAAGCAGATGTCATGTTTTTTTCAGCTAATGCTTTTCTTTCTTTTTTCTTGTTCGTTGGGCTTAAATAGCGTTCGAGCCAGCCCATGACTAGGTCAGCGATAATGGCCATGAGGGCAGTTGGAATAGCACCTGCTAAAATGATGGCTGTTCCGTTTGTGGCGTTTGATCCTCTGATGATGATATCACCTAGACCTCCTGCGCCAACAAATGTCCCAATCGCTGTAATGCCGATGGCGATGACCAGCGCAGTTCTTAAACCAGCCATAATAACCGATAAAGCAAGCGGTAATTCAACCATTCTCAGCACTTGCCATTTCGTCATGCCCATCGCTTTACCCGATTCTAAATAAGCATGTTCAATGCTGACAATCCCTGTATACGTGTTGCGGATGATCGGCAACAGCGAATACAGAAAGAGTGATATGATGACTGTATTTGCGCCAAGTCCTAACACGAGCATCAACACGGAAAGCATTGCTAACGCCGGTATGGTTTGAATGACGTTGGTAATGGCGAAGATCCAATTGCTTAGCTTACGGTAATGCGCCACAAAGATGCCTACTGGAATTCCGACTATTGCCGCAAACAGCACCCCATACGCTGACATGAGAAAATGCCGATAAAATTCTTCTAACACATATGAACCGTTCTGCTGATAATACGTCCATAATTGCTGCAGTGTGTCCATCAGCCGTGACACCTCCCCATCTTATCTTACTCAAAGTAATTGTGCTTTTTCAGGAAATTCTTCGCAACGGTGGCTGGTTCTTGAAGCTCTCCGTCGACTTGATAGTTCAGCTCTTGCATTTGTTCTGTATTAATTTTTCCGATCAGTCTGTTGATCACCTTATCAAGCCCTGGGTTCTCTTTTAAAACTTTTTCCGGGACAACGGGCGATGCATCATATGGCGGGAAAAACCGCTTATCATCTTTTAAAATTTTGAGGTCATAGGCTTTGATTCGCCCATCTGTTGAATAGGCAAGCACAATATCCATTTTTTCATTTTTTAATGCATCGTACACTAAACCAATCTGCATTGGATACGTGCTTCCAAATTCAATTCCGTATGTTTTCACGAATCCTTCATAACCGTCGCCTTTCTTTTTGAGCCATATATTATCGACACCGAACCGGTAATTCTTCGCATTCTTTTTCAAGTCAGAGACCGTTTCTAACTTGTTTTCCTTCGCCATCTTTTGCGTCACGGCAAAGGCATACGTATTGTCAAAGCCATAGGAATCAAACCATTTGTAATCATAGCGTTTCTTAAATTCTTTTTGGACGATTTCCATTGCACGCTCCGGGTCTTTTTCCGCATCCATTCCAAGCGTACTCGTCAAATCTGTCCCTGTATATCTTGTCGCCGAAATGTCGATATCCCCATTTTCCATTGCTTTCTGCTGTACGGTATTAGAGCCTAAGTTTTTCACAATGGTTGTCTTTTTATCTGTGTAATGTTCGATGATCTCGCTAACCATATAGGCCATGATTTCTGATTCGGTAAAGTTTTGTGCTCCCACCCGCAGCGTATTGCCTGAGGAGCCGGCTAGTCCAGGAAGTGAACAGCCGCTTATCAATAGCAAGCATCCGGCAAGCAGTGCACTGATCCATTTTGTTTTTCGATTCTTCACATAAGCCAACTCCTTATGAAACTTCCTTCAATCCTTTTAAGCCTTCTGGTGTTACTTTTTTCTCCAGCTTCATCAATGTAAAGTCAATGATGACCGCTAAAATGGTGACTGGGATGGCACCTGCAATAATGTATTCCGGCTGGTATAGCTGAAGTCCAATCAAAATGTAGTCACCAAGACCGCCTCCACCGATAAAAGCAGCAAGTGTTGTCCAGCCAATTAAATAAATCGTTGACGTTCGGACACCTGCCATAATGATCGGTACAGCAAGTGGAAGTTCCACGAGACGAATTTGTTCCCATGTCGTCATGCCGATCCCTTTACCGGATTCAAGCAGATTTTTGTTCACACCTTGGACGCCGGCATACGTATTTCTCAAAATAGGCAATACCGAATAAAAAAAGAGAGCAACGATTGCAGGTATTTTCCCAACCCCCAAAATAGGAATAAAAAATGCAAGAATCGCTAAACTAGGGAGTGTTTGAAAGATATTCACGACACCGATGACAAAACCTGCGCCTCGTTTCATTCGCGTGAGAACGACGCCTAAAGGAACGGCAACGATAATTCCTAGCACGACAGCAATTAAGGAAATATATAAATGCTCCCACATTTTTGTGAGGAGTTCCCCACCATTTTTCTCTAGAAAATCGATGATTTGATCCATGTGTCCACCTCCCTTAGTTCATTTCAATGGCAGACGCTGGCGTATCGTCTCCCCAAATGGAGTCATACACAACATCTACAAGACTTGCCCGTGTCACAATGCCTTTTAAATGCCCTTTGGCATCGACAACTGGTACATATTTAATACCGCGTATTAAGATTTTCCGAACGGTGTCTCTGAGAAGTGCGCCTTCTTGTACAGTATAGAACTCTGTATTTAAGATCTCACCAACGAAAGCCGCTTTTCTGCGGTTCGCATCAATAGTTTCAATATCGATATAGCCTTTTAACACATCATGGTCATCTACTACAAGCAAGGAATCGACCCGCTTTTCTCTCATGATGTAGATGGCATCAGTCAACGTTTGTTCGACTGTAATGGTAACTGGTGACGTGTTCATCATTTGTTCTACACGTTCCATATTCGGATTTGACTGAAGCAGGCGTTCTTTTCCAATGAATTCTTCAACGAACTCGTTGGCTGGGTTACGTAAAATATCTTCTGGTGTGCCTACTTGAACAATCTCTCCATCTTTTAAAATCACAATTCGGTCAGCCAGTTTAATTGCTTCATCCATGTCATGTGTGACGAATACGATGGTTTTATTTAACGTTTTTTGCAGCTTCTTAAATTCTTCCTGCAATGTATCTCGTGTAATTGGATCAAGTGCACCAAATGGTTCGTCCATGAGGATCAGAGGGGGTTCTGCTGCCAGTGCGCGAAGAACTCCGATGCGCTGCTGCTGTCCTCCACTGAGTTCATGAGGATAGCGCTCTAAAAATTCTGGGCCCATGTCGACGAGCTTCAGCAGTTCGCGTGCTCGTTCCTTCCGTTTTTCTTCCGGCCATTTTAAGAGCTTCGGCACAAGTGAGATGTTTTGCGCGATGGTCATATGGGGGAACAGTCCAATTTGCTGAATCACATAACCGATTTCTCTTCTTAATTGAACTGGATCTTTTTTCATGATATTTTCTCCCTCGATAAAAATATTTCCTGAGGAAGGTTCGATGAGTCGGTTGATCATCTTCATGGTTGTGGTCTTACCACAGCCACTCGGTCCAATAAAACAAATAAATTCTCCTTTTGCTATGTCTAAATCAATATTTTTGACAGCTTTTTTTCCGCCTTTATACGTCTTAGATACATTCTCTAGTTTCAGCAAATGAGACACCTCCAATTAGTTGGATCTATATATTCAGAAAATTTACACCTTATTAATTATAGTGCAAACTTTATAAAATAAAAAGTTTATGATGTGTTTGTATTGCATAACATTTATATAAAATTTTCAGTTAACGCCGTAATATCTAGATATCTCTCCTTTTTCCTCCAAATTACTAGCAATTACTCAATATTTATTGTTTTCATCAACAAACAGGTATATGATATATTGTGTTACAAATTGTCAGTCGTGAAGGGATGAAGCGGGGAGTGGACAAGCAAGCGCTAGGCGCCATTCAAAAAGCACAGGATCATTATATTGAAAAAGCTGCAGAGAACATGAATGCCTTTGGTCTTTCTTCTACAGTGGGTAGAGTGCTTGGTATCATTCACATGAACCGTAAACCAATGACGCTGGAAGAGCTATCAGAGGCGACCGGCATGAGCAAAACGAGGATGAGTCAAGTCGTTCGAGAAATGCTCGATTTAAATATTGCGGAAAAGGTTTATGAAAAAGGAATACGTAAAGATCTTTATGACGTTGAGCAAGATCAATACCAAACGTTTATTTCATTGTTTGCAGCCAATTGGACACGTGTTGTCAGTAAAAACCGTAAAGCACATAAGAAAACGTGCAAGGAATTGCAAGAGCTGCTTGAACAGAAAGATTTACCAGAAGAAACAGAGGATAAAATCAATCTGCTTCTTTCAGAAATCAAGGAAAGTCTTGATTACTATGATTGGATTAGCCGCTTAATTGAGTTCTTTGAAAGTGAAGAAGTATTTAAGCATGTGCCGAAACCTTAAAAAAAGCTGTTTTATTTTACATCATTGTAGAAAAAAACAGCTTTTTTATATACACTTATGACATAAACATCGGAAACATCCCTTTTAAGCCTGCGCCGATCATTTCAACTGCCACTACAGCCAGAATTAATCCCATCAAACGCGTCACGACATTCATCTCTGTTTTCCCCATTTTTCGCATAATAAAACTTGAATAATGAAAGGCATAATACGTCATGGCAAGAACGATGACAATGCCGATTAGAATCGCAAACATGTGGAGCATCCCTTGACTTCCCGGGGTTAAACTCATCACTGTAGCGATTGTACCGGGACCAGCGATGATCGGAATGGCGAGCGGCGTAACGGAGATATCTGACTTCTCTTTGCTTTCTGCCTTTTCCTCCGAATGAGGATTTTGGACGTGTGATTCTTTTGCATTCAGCAAATTGTAAGCGATACCAAAAATAAAAATACCGCCAGCGATGCGGAGTGCATGAATATCAATTCCAAACAGTTTGAAAATGAGCCTGCCTGCCAATAGAAAGGCAATCAAAATAATAAAAGAGACCACGATGGCTTTTTTGGCTGTCTGGGAGCGCTCTTTCTCTGTATAGCCCTCTGTTAAGGTGATGAAAAGAGGTACGTTTCCTATGGGGTTTGATACAGCAAATAATGAGACGACAACATGAATCATAAAGGAAATCAACAGACACCCTCCTTTTTTCATAGTGTCTGCCATTCTGATGTGAATATTCCCTTGTGATGTTAAAACCTGTATATCTTTAACCGATGATAATAAGCAAAGCAAATAAGCAGACCGCTCAGGGTACAAGAAAACCAACTGTAAAAAAAGACCCGAATGTTACTCATCACCCTCCCTCACAGTGGGTACAGGACCAATACGATTGGGGCGTGAAACAAGGGTATATAAAAGAATAGAAAGGATGAAAAAGTGTGATACAGATTCGGCCATTATCTCATGATCAATCTCTCCCTATGGATCTTTTACTATTAGCTGATCCTTCAAAGGAAAAGGTTCTCGCTTATGTGCAATCCGGCTCTTGTTATGCCGCCTTTCATGAACAGGAAGTGATTGGTGTCTATGTGCTATCATCGCTCTCTCAGCATTCAGTGGAAATCATGAATGTTGCTGTGAAGGAGTCATGGCAGGGAAGGGGAATTGGGAAGCAGCTGATCCGCCATGCGATCGCTGAAGCGAAAGCCACTGGTTTTCATACGATTGAAATCGGCACAGGCAACTCGAGTATTCAGCAGCTCGCACTTTATCAAAAATGCGGCTTCCGTCTAACGTCGATCGATCGCGATTTCTTCCTTAAGCATTATGATGAACCCATTTATGAAAACGGGATTCAGTGTATGGATATGGTACGGCTGTCACTTACATTTCAAGCAGACTGACTATTTGTTCAGCCTGCTTTTTTATGCTTTTTGCTTTTTCACAGCATGAATCACATATTGAATGAATAAGTAAAGCACAGCGCCGGCTAAAAAGCAGACAACGCATCCAAAAAGCGTCGCCTCAGAGCTGAATTGATACTCTTCAATTTTCATAATATAAAATGGCATACCAAACAGCGTTGGACTTGATTCGATATGATTGACCTCTAACAGTAGTAAAAAGACAGGGGTCATAAACACAGCAAATATATACAGCATCGCAAGTGTTAAGCCGCTAGAAAACGAATGAAATACTTTGATCATCTCTTTCTCTCCTTCATCTCTTTTAAACTGACTGTGATATTTTTCCCGTCTGGGCAAGCTGGATGCAGCATCACAGTGTTCAGTAAAGAAAAAAACAGCAGCTGATGACTCACCGAATGCTTCCACGTTAATAAAAGCACAATTGAGCAGAGTACCGGAAACAGCGGACCTGCAAGTGCCACCATCAGATTAAAGCTCGGCCGGGCAAATGTCTCATGAATAATCGCCACATGCTTCCAATCAATCGTTACCACAAAATCAAAGAGCGGCCTTTTTTCGACTTTGTTACACACCATGATCATCAGCATATGACCGAGTTCATGAATAAGCACAACCGCTAGTAAACTAATGACAAGCCCCATCATCGCAATATCGGCCTTTTTAACATCACAGCATATATACAACTGAAAAAGGCAAGTGACCCAAGCAGATAAGCGGTGGCAAGAAGAAACATATGAGCTGACAGCCACTCTAATAAAAGCATATCGATGAAGCTGAATACAGCAATCATCATCACGATGACAAACAGTTTATTAAAATCACTGATTTTCACGACAAACCCCGTACAGGCTGCCATGACGGTCATGAATAAAATGGACAAACTCGCCAAGCCATGACCTTCACTTTCAATACCGATCACCAAATAAGCAAGGCCAATATACACAAAATAAATGAGTAAATTGATTGTGTAATAAAATAAAATTCTTGGCAATATATACACGCCCTTTGATGTATTTAACATAAAGATGGCCCGTTGATTGATATGATATTCTCTGCCAATCATCAGCGGAAGCATGATCAATATTTCCTTTAACGCAAACTGCACAATAAAGGCATACAGCCAGCCAGTTTCTTCAGGTGTAAAAACAAATGGCAGCCCAATCGTCAAACAAACGAGAAAGAGGAACAAAATGCCTTGTTCTTTAAAAACAGCTGATCGGATGAAATAGACCATTTCCTGCCGCACATGCGTCAGAAAGGAAGAGTACGTCCTAATTTTCTGGTAAGAAAATGACTTTACCTCTGTTTTCAGCTGCAAAAACATTTGATGAACATAGCAAGCTGCTAAGCCCTTTACCCATAGCCAGCCAGCGCTTAGAAGAATCACCAGCAACGTCAGATAGACAGCCGGCCATACATGGATCATCTCCACTGCTTTTTGAAAAAGAAGAAATATGAGTACTTGAAGTGCCGCAAAGCCGATTGTTTGTAGCAGTAAATGCTCCTTTGTTTTTGATACGAAATAACTTACACCGATCCTCATTAGCATCCATGAAGAGAGCGTATAAAGTGCCAATATGCCGCATGTGATGCAGACAACGATGATCCAATACAGAGATGGGGTGACACCTGTGATAAAAAGACCTAATACAATCGGTAAAAAAAGCAGTCCAGCCATGAGGAAGCAAAAAAGCACTGGAAAGAAATACGCACAAAGGACAAAGGGTACACTTTGTATCGCACTGTTCAAAAAGTAGAATTGATATTCTTGGCGCTTCAGTTTATTGCGGGATAACACAATCCCTGCTCCTAATAGTAAGAGCGACATTTTGACAAATTGGAGATATAGCGCAGCTGGCTCACTTTCACCTGCCTGCATGTAAAAGCGCAGGCTGATGACAACGTATATCGCATAGATGAGCAAGAGAAAAACGGCAGCTGAGAGCAGCTGCAAAGGATACTTTTTTCCAAGCTGCTTTCCTTTCGTTGTCAGCATACCCCATTCGATTTTATGAAGAACGTGTCGTGTCCAAATCATTGAGTAACCTCTCCACCTGCATATAGTAATCTCGATTTACTTCTTTATAAATCTCTTCAAGTGCCTGATGAGGAAATGTCTCATTCGTTTCTTGGCGGGACATATTCAGCTTGACGTCACCATTTCTTAAGATCATGAGATGATCATATAATGTATCACCAAAACTCAAATGATGAGTTGAAATCAGGATACCAGCGCCTTGATCTCTCAGCTTCATGAGCACCTTTTTTAAGATGATCATCATATCTGGATCAAGACCGTTCGTTGGCTCGTCGAACACATAATAATCACATGGTCTGAGGAGCTGCGAAATGATCTGTGTTTTCTTTTGATTGCCATGGGACAGCTGAGCGATTGGCTGATCCATATACGGACTCAGCTCAAACAAATCGGTGAATGTCTCTTCTCGAGTGACATCTTGCTCATGTGGCAGCTGAAGTAATTGAAAGTATTCCCTCGGTGTTAAATAATCGAACAACGCATGATCGTCAGGAATATAGGAAACATGTTTTTTCAACAGGGAAATATGTGCTGAGGATTGAAGGTTCAGCTGTGCACCATGTAAGGAAACGTAGCCAGTAAATGGCGTCAGCCCAAACATAGCTTGAATCATCGTTGTCTTTCCTGCACCATTATGCCCTAAAAGAAGCATCATCTGGCCTTTCTCCACGTTCATTTGTATATGGCGGAGAGAGAAGGTGCGGCTATACGTTTTTTCTTGTAATTGTAATGTCAGCATCATATCCCTCCGTTTGTTTCAGATGGAACAGATGACCTTGCATCTGTTCTCATCCCTGTTAGAACCCGCATTGGATTTTAACGTACATGCCTAATAATTTGAACTCTCCTAAAAATTTGGAGCCCTGTCCAAAGGTCTTACATGCCCAAATCAATGCTCCAAGTGAAATAATGCCCAATATAGCGGCAAGGACATAAATCCAAAATGCGTTTTTCTGTACATTCTTAGAAGTTAGAATTCGTTGCTTCCTTTCATCATATGCCGCCAGTAGGTGGAGAATATACATATACACACCTACTGGAAAACGAAGGCTAAAAGGATTCAGCATCTCATCACCCCCTAATATATGTAAAATGATACCACCCCCTTACAGAAAGCATAAGTTCATTTCAGATCATATTTTTAGTCGATTTTTCATGATCTATTGCTTATAAATGGTGGATCTTCTCACTTTCCCTCTGACTGAAGGATGACTTTTTACAAAAATAGGATGTGACTATTGAAACAGCTGCGGGATCTCATTCAACACAAAAAAACGCTGCGCCCACTCTTTTATAAGAGCGGAACGCAGCGCGTTGCTGGCATTATTTATTCAAGTTATAGAATGTTGCAATGCCATGATATTGTGCTGTTTCAGCCAATTGATCTTCGATGCGAAGTAATTGGTTGTATTTCGCCACACGGTCCGTACGAGACGGAGCACCTGTTTTGATTTGTCCAGCGTTTGTTGCAACAGCGATGTCTGCAATTGTGCTGTCTTCTGTTTCACCAGAGCGGTGAGAGATAACAGCTGTGTATCCTGCACGTTTTGCCATTTCGATTGCATCAAATGTTTCAGTTAATGTACCGATTTGGTTTACTTTGATTAGGATTGAGTTACCAACGCCGTTTTTGATTCCTTCAGAAAGCTTCTTCGTGTTTGTCACAAACAAGTCATCTCCTACTAGCTGAACCTTGCTGCCAAGGCGCTCAGTTAATAGTTTGTGACCTTCCCAGTCGTTTTCATCAAGGCCGTCTTCGATCGAGATGATTGGGTATTTCGATACCATATCTTCATACCAGTCAACCATTTCAGCAGATGTTTTCACAACACCTTCGCCTGATAAATGATATTTACCGTCTTCTTTGTTGTAGAACTCAGAAGATGCAGCATCCATTGCAAGTTTCACTTCTTCACCTGGTTTGAAACCAGCTTTTTCAATCGCTTCAACGATTGTTTGAAGTGCTTCTTCGTTAGAACCAAGGTTTGGAGCGAATCCACCTTCGTCACCTACAGCTGTGTTTAAGCCTTTTGCACTTAATACAGATTTCAGGCTATGGAAGATTTGTGCGCCCATGCGAAGTGCTTCACGGAAGTTAGGTGCACCTACAGGCATAATCATGAATTCTTGAATGTCTACGTTGTTATCCGCATGCTCTCCGCCGTTGACGATGTTCATCATTGGCACTGGAAGCGTTTTGGAGTTGAATCCACCAAGGTATTGGTAAAGTGGAATTTGTAAGAAATCAGCAGCAGCACGTGCTACAGCGATAGATACGCCAAGGATTGCGTTTGCGCCTAATTTCCCTTTGTTTTCTGTTCCGTCAAGTTCGATTAACATTTTGTCAATTGCTACTTGTTCAGTTACATCAAAGCCTAAAAGCTCTGGTGCAATGATTTCGTTTACGTTGTTTACAGCTGTCAGAACACCTTTTCCAAGGTAACGGTCTTTGTCTCCGTCACGTAGTTCTACTGCTTCATATTCACCAGTAGAGGCACCACTTGGTACTAGTGCACGGCCAAAGCCGCCAGATTCTGTGTAAACTTCTACTTCAACTGTTGGGTTACCGCGGGAGTCTAATACTTCGCGTGCATATACGTCAACAATGTATGGCATCGTTATTTCTCTCCTTTTGAATCAATTTGTTATTTCTGAATCAATGATGTTCCTGTCATCTCTTTTGGTTTTTCAAGACCAAGTAAGTCTAAAAGCGTTGGAGATAGATCGGCTAGAATGCCGCCTTCTCTAAGCGTTGCACCTTTTTTCGTTACGATGACTGGAACAGGGTTTGTCGTATGTGCAGTATGCGGCTTTCCTTCTTCAGTAATCAGCACGTCTGCGTTACCGTGGTCTGCCGTGATGATGGCATGTCCGCCTTTTGCTAGGATTGCGTCGACAACAGCTCCTAAGCATTCATCTACTGCTTCAATGGCTTTGATTGTTGGCTCAAGCATACCTGAATGACCAACCATATCCGGGTTAGCAAAGTTCAGGATGATCGCATCATGCTTGTCAGCATTGATGTCTGCAACTAGTGCATCCTTTACCTCATAAGCGCTCATTTCTGGCTTGAGGTCATAGGTTGCCACATCTGGCGAATTGATCAAGATGCGGTCTTCACCAGGAAATTCTTCTTCACGTCCACCGCTCATAAAGAACGTCACGTGAGGATATTTCTCTGTTTCAGCAATCCGCAGCTGTTTCAATCCATTTTGCGCTAGCACTTCTCCTACTGTGTTATCCAAATTCACTGGTTTGAAGGCAACATAGCCATCAACCGTTTCACTGAAGTGTGTGAAGCAGACGAAGTGTAAATGCTTCGGATGTGCTTCTCCGCGATCAAACGAGCGGAAATCTTCATTTGTGAAGGTGTTCGAAATTTGGATTGCACGGTCTGGGCGGAAGTTATAGAAAATCACAGAATCGCCGTCGTTTACTTTTGCAACTGGCTCACCATTTTCTCTCGTGATGACAGATGGAATAACGAATTCATCGTAGATTCCATTTTCATAGGAGTCATCAACGACATCATAGATGTTTTGATAACTTGGGCCTTCACCATACGCCATCGCGCGATATGCTTTCTCCACACGATCCCAGCGTTTGTCACGGTCCATTGAGTAATAGCGTCCAGAAAGTGTTGCCACTTCTCCGACACCGATTTCTTTGATTTGTTCTTCAAGCTGTTTTAAGTACACTTTGGCTGTCTTTTGACCAACATCACGTCCGTCCAAGAAGCCATGAATGTATACTTTTGTTAAGCCTTCTTTTTTCGCTAGTTTCAGCAAGGCAAAAAGATGCTGGATGTGGCTGTGCACACCGCCGTCTGACAGGAGACCGAATAAATGAAGGGCCTTGTCATTCTCTTTTGCATAAGTCATTGCCTCTAGGAACGTTTCGTTTTTCTCAAATTCCCCATCACGAATGGCAACATTCACTCTTGTTAAGCTTTGATACACAATGCGTCCTGCACCGATGTTCAAATGCCCAACTTCAGAGTTCCCCATTTGACCTTGTGGGAGGCCTACTGCCTCACCTGAAGCCGTTAAGGTTTGATGCGGGAATTCGTTCCAGTAGCGGTCGAAGTTCGGTTTCTTTGCTTGGGCAACAGCGTTACCAACTGTTTCGCCTCTTAAACCGAATCCATCTAAGATGATTAATGCAGCTGGTTTCTTACTCATATTGACCTTCCTCCAATAATTGAACGAAAGACTGAGGTTCTAAGCTTGCGCCGCCTACCAAAGCACCGTCAATATCGGATTCTGCCATATATTCTTTAATATTCGCAGGTTTCACGCTTCCGCCATATTGAATGCGAAGGCTGTCTGCCGCTTCTTGACCATATTCGCTTGCAACCGTTTGACGGATATGCGCACAAACGTCGTTTGCATCTTTCGCTGTAGAAGATTTCCCTGTACCGATCGCCCAGATTGGCTCATATGCAATAACAGATTCAGAAACTTGCTGAGTTGTTAAACCAGCTAGTGCTTTCTTCACTTGATCAGCGACAAGTTCATTTGTTTTGCCAGCTTCACGCTCTTCAAGCGTTTCACCTACACAGATAATTGGAACGATGCCATGCTTGAATGCAGCATGTGCTTTTTTGTTCACTGTTTCATCTGTTTCAGCGAAGAATTCACGGCGCTCTGAATGACCGATCACTGAGTAGCCAATGCCAAGATCTTTTAGCGCAGCAGGACTGATTTCACCAGTGAATGCACCATTTTCTTCAAAGTGCATGTTTTGTGCACCAATTTTAAGGTCTGTTCCGTTAGAAAGGCTGTTTAGCTTTTCAAGGAAAAGAGCTGGCGCACAGACAATTGCTTCCACTTTGTCAGGAGATGGAATGGATGACTTGACTTCTTCAACGAAGCTAACCGCTTCGCCAAGTGTTTTGTTCATTTTCCAGTTCCCAGCTATAATTGGTTTTCTCATGATTGACACTTCCTTATAGCAGTTTTGGTCTTATTTATCGTTTAATGCAGTAACACCTGGAAGCTCTTTGCCTTCCATAAATTCAAGTGAAGCGCCGCCGCCTGTAGAAATATGGCTCATCTGATCAGCCAGACCAAATTTCTCAACAGCTGCTGCTGAATCTCCACCGCCAATGACAGAATATGTATCTTTTGCTTCTGCCAGTGCTTCTGCGATTGCTTTTGTTCCTTTAGCGAATGCGTCGATTTCAAATACACCCATTGGTCCGTTCCAAACAACAAGCTTGCTGTTTTTAATCACATCAGCGTACTTGCCTATTGTCTCTGTTCCAATATCAAGTGCTTCTAGATCACTTGGAATTTCAGAGATTGGCACAATGCTTGTATTCGCATCATTTGAAAAGTCGTCGGCTACCAGAACATCTGTTGGAATCAGGAAGTTCACGCCTTTTTCTTTTGCACGGTCCATAAAGGATTTCGCTAAATCGACTTTGTCTTCTTCTAATAAAGATTTTCCTACTTCGTGGCCTAGTGCTTTCACAAATGTGTAAGCAAGTCCGCCGCCGATGATGAGGTTGTCCACTTTATCAAGAAGACTTTCAATCACACCGATTTTATCCTTTACTTTTGCGCCACCGATAATCGCTGTAAATGGGCGATCAGGGTTTGAAATGGCTTTTCCTAGAACCTCAAGCTCTTTTTGCATGAGGAAGCCAGAAACAGCCGGAAGATATGCTGCAATACCAGCAGTGGATGCATGTGCACGGTGTGCAGCACCGAACGCATCATTGACATACACATCGGCTAAATCAGCAAATGCTTTTGATAGTTCAGGATCGTTCTTTTCTTCACCAGGATAGAAACGAACGTTTTCAAGCACTAGCACATCTCCTTCTTTTAAGTCAGAGATTTGCTTTTTCACGTTGTCGCCGTAAGCTTCATCCGCTTTTTTCACTTCTTGTCCAAGAAGCTCTTGCAGACGTTTCGCTACAGGTGTCAGACGCAGTTCTTCAGTAACTTGACCCTTCGGACGACCCAAATGACTAGCTAGTAGTACCTTTGCGCCTTGTCCTGTTAAATACTCAATCGTTGGTAATGCTGCGCGAATACGAGTATCATCCGTCACTTTTCCGTCTTTCATTGGAACGTTAAAATCTACGCGGCAGAACACAACTTTACCTTTTACGTCAATGTCTTTTACTGATTTCTTATTCATGCTCGTCAGGAGATCCTCCTTTATTCTGGTTTCCTTACGCATTGGACAAGTCTCTCTTTATCCTTTTCCCATTTTGCCCTCATCAAAACGAGAAATCGTGCAGAACGGATAAAAACAGAGAAAAAGGGAAAGGGATGCTTCCCCTTCCCTTGTCCGTCTTCATTATATCGTGTCTATAGGAAAGAACCAAGTGAGTTCCTTCAGTGTGACAAATTAAAGACCTTGTTTTGCAATGTAAGCTGCAAGGTCAACAACGCGGTGAGAATATCCACTCTCGTTATCGTACCAAGAAATGACTTTCACCATGCTGCCTTCCATTACCATTGTAGAAAGAGCATCAATTGTTGAAGAGTTTGCATTACCATTGTAGTCACCAGATACTAATGGCTCTTCGCTGTAGCCAAGGATTCCATTAAGTTCTCCCTCAGCTGCTTCTTTAAGTGCTGCATTTACATCTTCAACAGTTACATCTTGGTTTAATTCAGCCACAAGGTCAACTAAAGAAACGTTAGGTGTTGGAACACGCATAGCGCCACCGTTTAATTTACCTTTAAGTTCAGGCAATACAAGTGAAACAGCTTTCGCAGCACCTGTAGAAGTTGGGATGATATTTTCCGCAGCTGCACGAGCACGACGGTAGTCTTTGTGCGGAAGATCAAGAATTTGTTGGTCATTTGTGTATGAGTGAACAGTTGTCATCATACCGCGTTTGATACCAAATTTATCGTTAAGTACTTTTGCAAATGGAGCTAAGCAGTTTGTTGTACAAGATGCATTAGAGATGACATCGTGGCTAGCTGCATCGTATTTGTCTTCGTTTACACCCATAACGATTGTGATATCTTCTTCGTTAGCAGGAGCAGAGATGATGACTTTTTTAGCGCCAGCTTCTAAGTGTTTTGCAGCGTCTGCACGTTTTGTGAAGAATCCAGTAGATTCAACAACGATTTCTACGCCTTGTTTACCCCAGCTTAATTTCGCAGGGTCACGCTCAGCTGATACTTCGATTGTTTTACCGTTCACTACTAAGTTCGTACCGTCTACAGAAACCTCTGCATCTAGTTTTCCGTGAACAGAGTCATATTGTAAAAGGTGTGCAAGCATGTTAGCGTCTGTTAGATCGTTAACCGCTACTACCTCAACTTCAGGATTGTTTAATGCTGCACGAAATACGTTACGTCCAATACGTCCAAATCCGTTAATACCGACTTTTACTGCCATGATGTTTCCTCCTTTTATAGGTCACAATGTTTTATATTGAGGGATCAATTGACTCCCTTAATAACTCTTTTGCGGCTCCTTCGTCTGTGACGAGAACCGTTCGGCGGGGTTTTTTGAAATAAGCTTCAATGGCCCCTGCCTTTGATGATCCACCTGCAACAGCAATGATGTGTGGAATGCTTTCTAAATCATCTAGCTGCATGCCGACGGAGTGCACTTTGTGGACGACCTCACCATCACGATTAAAGTAATAGCCAAAGGCCTCTGTCACTGCGTCATGCTCATCAATCTTTTTTAAATCTTCAGCTGGTGTGTTTCGTCTCATCGCCATTGTTTTTGCTTCACCGATTCCATGAATGAGCATCGTGGATGATTTAATCGTTTGAAGCACTTCTTTGACTGACGGCTCTTCAATAATGGAAGAGTAAGCACCTTCTGACAGCTGTCCTGGAACAAACAGCAGTTTGTAAGTACCGGAAGCTTTTTCAGCCATGTGGGCACAAATGGTGTTTGCCTGATTTTTTACATTCTCCCCAAGACCGCCTCTCGCAGGGACAAACATCATGTCTCTGTTTTTGGCATCAGGGGTCATCATTTCGGCAACGGCTTCCATCGTCGTTCCGCCAGTGACGGCGACGATATTATTTCCAGTAAACCTTTTTTTCATACATTGGACAGCAGCTCTTCCCATCTCTTGCTTCACCCACGGGGATTCGTCACTGTCACCAGAAACGATCACGACTTCTTCTAGGCCTAACTTCCTCTTCAATGTATTTTCCAAAAAGGTTAAACCTAAAACGTCTTTCATCATTCCTTCAAGCATTTCAAGCAAAGCGTGGCCTTCACTCGTCAGCATCATGCCGCTCGTTTTGACATCCAGCAGATTTTGTTCTTTTAAAAACTGAACTTCAGCTCTTAAGATGCGCTCACTGAGACCAAGACTCGTCGCAAGACTTCTGCGGCCGATTGGTTCAGCTAATCTGATGTACTGCAAAATGTCGTAGCGTTTTTGCATAACGATGAGAAGATCTGGCAATAATTTTTTTTGAGCTTCCAATAAACGATTCATGGCTAACGACCCTTTCTTTTCACGTTGGACTAAAAACGTCCCACTGTGACAAAAAACGTCCCGCCACAGCCAAAAAAAATCAATCCCTGCTTTCTTTAATTATTTTAACAGGATCATCTTGCATTTTCAACTATTACAAACACATTTAGACAAAAAATAGACACATTTTCACCGATAGCCTGCTTGTCATCAAGGTTCTTGCTATGATTTTTCTTTTCGAAATATTTTATTTTCTTCTATATTGAATGAATTCATCAATGAAAGTGTGCATGCGTAAGAGGTCCGCATGCACACTTTTTTGATATAGTCGTCTTTTATGTTTTTGGGATTCCTTCCTCTTCGGCGAAACGCTTTGCCTCTTCCTTCGGTTTGATTTTGAGATAATAAATGATGTAGCAGGCAGCCATGAACGGGATTCCGCAATAAAGACCGATCCGCTGATCCTCGATAAAAAATAAGCTAATGAGCACGATGCCAAATGCGATGAAGCCTGCTAGTGGGACAAATGGATAGAGCGGTGTACGGAAGACGAGATCCTTTACATCTCCCCCGTCTTTTATGAATTGTTTTCTAAAGAAATATTGAGACAAACAAATGGACATCCACACCACAACAAGAACCATTCCAGAAATCGAAATAAGCCACACATACACCGTTTTTGGTGCCGCAATACTTGTGAGCAGAGATAGAGCGGATACACCCATTGTCACCAATAATGCATTGATCGGGATTTTACGCTTGGACAGCTTTTTCGTAAAGGCAGGTCCTTTCCCGTCCTTTGAAAGCGACCAGAGCATACGTGATGATGCATATAATCCAGAGTTTGCTACAGACAAGACAGCTGTGATGATAATAAAATTCATGATATCTGCAGCATATGGGATGCCGACCTTGTCCAGCACGACCACAAACGGACTGTCGACAGCGCCTGCTGTCTGCCATGGAAGAAGTGCGGCTAGAACCGCAATTGATAAAACGAAAAAGACCATCGTTCTCCAAATAATATTCCGTATTGATCGAGGCAATGTTTTTTCAGGGCGTTCACTCTCACCTGCTGCGATCCCTACAAGTTCTGTTCCTTGGAAGGAGAAATTGACCGTGACCATGGTTAATAAAATAGCAAAAACACCATTAGGAAATAGTCCGCCATGATCCGTCAAATGACGAAATAAAGGGGCTGGTTCTCCGCCTTTTAAATGAATCATTCCGAAAATTGCGCCAATTCCGATGATAATAAACAATAGGATGGCCGCAACCTTGATGGCTGAAAACCAAAACTCCGTTTCAGCGAAGCTGCGAGCAGAGATGGCATTCACGGCAAATAATATCACGCTAAATGCTAGACACCAGAGCCAAACCGGAATATCTGGAAACCACCTTTGGAGCAATATGCCTGCTGATGTAAACTCCAGACCAATCGTACACGCCCAGCTAAACCAATACAGCCAGCCGATCATAAAGCCTGTGGACGGACCTATATATTTGGTTGCATATTCCTGAAAGGAACCGGCTGTTGGCATCGCCACTGCTAATTCTCCAAGACAGAGCATGACCAAATACATTAAAAATCCGCCAATGATAAACGATAGAATGGCTCCCCCCGGTCCTGCCTGATGGATAATCAATCCTGACCCAAGGAAAAGCCCTGTACCGATGACGCCGCCTAAGGCAATCATAAAGAGATGTCTGCTTTTCATGGAACGCTCTAGTTCATTATGCTGTTCTTGCATCAAATCCACTTCCCCACTTTCACTCTTCTATTCAGCATCCTTTGACAAAATTCGCTGTTCGTTGAAAAAGAAAGGGAGAAAGTGAAGCTTCCTCCCCCTTTGCCATTTAAGCTTGAAACAGTGCTTCAATATGACCAATCGCCCAGTCTAAATCTGCTTTTGAAATGGTCAGTGGTGGTGCAAAACGGATGACTGTTTCATGAGTTTCCTTACATAACAAACCTGCTTGCTTCAGCTTTTCACAATAAGGTCTAGCTGCCTCTGTCAGCTCCATGCCTATAAATAGTCCGCGGCCGCGCACTTCTTTAATCACAGGACTTTGAATGCGTGCCAATTTGTCTTTGAAGTATTCACCAAGCTCCATAGAGCGTGCTGCAAGCTTTTCGTCGATTAAAACATCCAGTGCAGCAAGCGACACTGCACACGCAAGAGGATTTCCTCCGAAGGTAGACCCATGAGAACCAGGGTTAAACACGCCTAAAATATCGCGGTTTGCTACAACACACGAGATTGGGAATACTCCGCCGCCTAAAGCTTTCCCAAGAATCAGCATATCTGGCTCAATGTCTTCCCAATCACACGCAAACATCTTACCTGTTCGTGCTAACCCCACTTGAATCTCATCCGCAATGAACAGCACATTTTCTTGCTCACAAAGCGTTTTGGCTTCTTTCAAGAAGCCTTCTGGCGGCATGACAATCCCCGCTTCTCCTTGAATCGGCTCAATGAGGAAAGCCGCTGTCTGTGGTGTGATCGCTTCACGTAACGCTTCAATATCTCCGTAAGGAATTAGCTTAATTCCAGGAAGCATTGGGCCGAAACCTCTTTGGTATTCTGCTTCTGAGGAAAGAGATACAGCCGTCATCGTTCTCCCATGGAAATTGCCAACACACGCAATGATTTCTGCACGATTCTCTTCGATTCCTTTCACATCATAGCCCCAGCGTCTCGCTGCTTTTACAGCGGTTTCTACAGCCTCAGCACCTGTATTCATTGGCAGTGCCATGTCTTTATTCGTCAGTTTGCAAATTTTTTCATACCAAGGACCAAGCTGATCATTATGAAAGGCTCTCGAGGTGAGCGTCACGCGGTCTGCCTGTTTTTTGAGCGCTTCAATAATGCGGGGATGGCGATGTCCTTGGTTCACTGCGGAATACGCACTCAGCATATCCATATATCGATTGCCTTCAGGATCTGTCACCCACACTCCCTCAGCCTCTGAAATGACAATTGGCAGCGGATGATAGTTTGCCGCTCCATATTGCTCTGTTTGTTGAATCAATTCATTTGTCTGTGTCGTCATCATCTATTCCTCCTTCTGTAAGGTAGCTTCTTTCAATTGGGTTCATCTTCATCCATATGTTATGCAAGGATCGTGCCAACTTTCTGACCGCTTGATCATGGGGTCTACTTCATTAATTACGCAAAATTTCTTTGCATATGCCAAATTTTTTAGAGGAAACCGCAAAATTTTTCATGTAAAATAGAGGTAACGTCAGGAGGTGGCGCAATTGAAAAAAGATCTGCATGCCGCAAAGCTTGAAAATGAGATTGATTTATATAAACAAATGCTCGATTTAATTGATGTCGGGGTTCACGCAATTGATGAGAATGGACATACGGTTGTTTATAATAAAAAAATGATGGAGATCGAGTCTTTAAAACGCTCAGATGTTCTCCATAAAAATGTACTCGATTTCTTCGCCTTTCAAGATGAGATGCACAGTACACTTGTCCAAGCGCTGCGTACCGGGAAACAAACCGTACATGCCAAGCAGACGTATCATAATTACAACGGAAAAGAAATCACAACGATTAACCATACATACCCGCTCGTTCGAGATGGTCTCATT
Organism: Bacillus sp. FSL W8-0920; assembly: GCF_038593215.1. Lineage (NCBI taxonomy): Bacteria > Bacillati > Bacillota > Bacilli > Caryophanales > Bacillaceae > Bacillus > Bacillus sp. FSL W8-0920. Next base: position 3,086,060 of record NZ_CP151974.1, read on the forward strand.
CAAGGGGCAGTTGAAATTTCGAATGATGTGACCAAGCTGGAACGGCTGATTCATCACAATATGAAGAAAAAAGGAAGCACCCGCTTTACCTTCGATTCTATTATTGGACAAAGCCCTGCCTTTTTAGAGGTGATTGAGCATGCGAAACGAGCGACACGCACCTCTTCCTATGTGCTCATTGTTGGCGAAACTGGGACTGGGAAAGAGCTGTTTGCTCAAAGCATTCATAACGGCAGCAGCCGGTCATCTGGACCTTTTATTACTCAAAATTGTGCGGCACTGCCTGATAATCTGATTGAAAGTCTGCTCTTTGGTACACAAAAAGGGGCTTTTACGGGGGCAGCTGATCAGCCTGGCTTATTTGAGCAGGCGCAAGGAGGAACCTTGCTTTTAGATGAGATCAACTCACTAAATCCTCATCTTCAAGCAAAACTACTGCGCGTCTTACAGGAGAAACGTGTGAGAAGGCTAGGAAGCACAAAGGAAATTGCTGTTGATGTAAGGGTGATTGCCAATATGAATGAGGACCCTGTGGATGCAATCGCAGGTGGACGCATGCGCAAGGATTTATTTTATCGTCTCGGTATTGTCACCTTATTTATTCCGCCGCTTTCTGAACGAAAAGAGGACATTCCTACGTTTGTGAATCATTTTATTCAAAAATATAATGAGCTGTTTCAAATGAAGGTGAAAGCGGCTGATGAAGAGGTACTTGCCCTTTTTAAGGCGTATCATTGGCCAGGCAATGTAAGAGAACTTGAGCATGTGATTGAGGCGGGGATGAATATGATGATGGATGAAGACGACTTAAGCATGCATCACCTTCCCTATCATTTTAGATTTAAGCACGGGGAAGTCCGTCCTAAGGCGCAATTGCAAACAAATTCTTTGCAGCAAACCGCAGCTGCTGACACCTTTGTGTATACAAGCCCAGAACAAACGACTGATTTCCAAACCCAAATGGAACGATTCGAAAAACAATACATCGTCCATTACTTAGAAAAAATGGACGATAATATTTCACAGACTGCAAAGTTATTGGGCATGAGCAGGCAAAGTCTGCAATATCGAATGAAAAAGCTACATATTTCTCGTCAATAATAGAGCTGTGCCATCATCCGGCACAGCTTATTGTGTATCTGACTGTTCTGCTGGTTTTGGCAGCACATCACCGAGCAGATTTTCTACATTTTTCAAATGCGTAAGCATCGCTTTCTCTGCTTCTTCTGGCTGCCTTGCAACGATGGCTTTGTAAATTTGTTCATGTTCTTCGTAAAGCTTCCGAATGGAGGCTTTCGTTGAGAATAACACGACTTTTCTCGTTTCCCGCATCGTTTCTACTAACAAGGATGAGACTTGATTCATTAACACCTTTAATACATCATTCTTCGAGGCTTTGGCTAAGGCGAGATGGAAGGTAAGATCTGCCTCTTCACCAATTTCTTCATGGGCTTCTGCCAGCTTCATTTGTTCGAGTGCATCACGCAGCTGATGTAGGTCATCGTCCGTCCGAAGCAGCGCCGCCTTTTTGACAGCACCTGTTTCAATAATGGTTCTCACTTCAAGGAGCTGCCTGACATCATGCTGCTTCATTAAAAATGCAGGAGATAAAGAAAATGCGAGCTGTTCAGGATCGAACTGCTTCACATATGTGCCTTCCCCTTGTTTCATCTCTATTAATCCGATCGCTTTGAGAGCAGACAGCGCCTCTCTCACAGCGGAACGGCTGACTTGAAAGCTTTCTGAGAGCGATTGAACCGAATCTAATTTTTCTCCCGGAAGAAGCTCACCAGTGCGAATCGATTCGATTAATGCATCCGCAATTTCTTCATATATTTTTTTGGTTTTGATTTGTTTATATTTCAATTGGTCTCACCTCATCACTGTTGTCTACCCTTTTCGGCTCATGCCCTATCTTATACTTTACCCCAAAATTTCCGTTCACACGTCTCCCCGATTTAATTTTCAAAAAATCTTCTGTATGCCTCGCTTTCAACTAAAAAAGCACCTGCCATGTTTCTGGCAAGTACTTCTTTTTAATCATAGCGCTTCCGCAGTGTAGATGATGGAAGATTCATTTGTTCACGATATTTCGCAATGGTTCTGCGCGACACTCGGATGCCAAAGGTTTGCTGTAGCTGCGTCATCATTTGCTGATCTGAATACGGTTTTTTCTTATTTTCCGTTTGGATCAGCTCTGCGATGTACGTCTTGACTGTGTAGCTGGACGCCTCTTCCAGCGAGGGTCCTTCTAGCTTTGCTTGGAAAAATTGCTTCATTTCCATGAGGCCATAAGGGGTTTGCACCATTTTCCCTTTCACCGTTCGACTGACTGTTGACTCATGCACTTGCAATATATCTGCGATCCGCTTCATCGTAAGCGGTTTCATTTTATGTTTCCCTGTAAGGAAAAAATCTGTCTGGTGTAAGATAATCTCACGAACGACATGGGTCATCGTTTGTTTTCTTTGCTTCAGCGCTTGGACAAGCCAATTGTACTGCTGCTCTTTTTCCTTTAGATACGCATATGCTTCATGCCGCTTTCGGTCTTGAATCATGGCGAAGTATCCTTCATTCATTTCAACGTCTGGGAAAGCGCGCTGATTCAGCTCAAATGTGATGTGGTCCTGCACGACAGTAATCGTCACATCCGGCTCTATATACACATGGTCTTCTTCGTATGAGAAATGGATGCCGGGTCTTGGTTCAAGCTGCGACACCTCATCTTGTACCGCTTGAAGTGTTTTCATGGAAATGCCTGTTTTCGCCGCGATTTCCTTCCAAGCCTTTCTTGCAAAGAGAAAGAAGTGCTCATCAATGATCAGCTCGGCTTCATACCAGCGCTCCTTTTTTCTTCTCAGCTGAAGCAGGATGCATTCTTGTAAAGATCTTGCGCCAATACCGGCAGGCTCTAGCGATTGAAGCTGATGAAGGACGGCTTCTACTTCTTCAGCTGACACCTTTAAGACAGCTGCCATCTCGTCAACCGGTTCATTTAAATAGCCATTAGAATCAATGGACTCAATCATAAAGTGAAAGATCCTTTGATTCTTTTCACTTAGATTTAAATCAATGGCTTGCTTCTTTAAATACATTTGCAGGCTTTCTTTTTGATGCGTTCGATACGGCTCTGTCATTCGATCTTGAGATTTTTTATGATAAACTGGTTGATAGCTGTCCGTGTCTTTCCGCTCAATCAGAGGGTTCTCAAGCGCTAACTGGTCAAGATACTCGCCAAGCTCAGTGCTATTCAGCTGGAGCAATGTAATGGCCTGCCTGAGTTCTGGTGTGAGCACCTGCTTTAATACCTGTTCTTGTTGCAGATTAAGGCTCATTGTCTCCCCTCCCTCTCATCATTTTACATGAAGATTGACGGACCGTATATACGAAATAGGAGTGATTCCCATGTCTGAACTTTTTTCCGTTCCATACTTTGTTGACAACTTGAAACAACACATCGCCATGAATCAAAATGAAGACAAGATTCATGCCATGAATGCCTATTACCGCTCAGTGGTGTCAACGCTTGTACAAGACCAGCTGACCAAAAATGCTGTGGTTTTGAAGCGAATTCAGCACCTTGATGAGGCGTATCAAAAGGTGAAAAAAGAAAGCGAATGAACGAAAAAGAACACCCTTTGTCACGATGGCAAAGGGTGTTTTTCATTTGCAAAAAGCTTCCGATCCAGCCTTGATTTGTACATCATCAAAAAGCCAGAACGTCCTACAGTATAGATGATAAAAGCAAACCATAATCCGTGATTGTGCCAAATAGGCGTAACTGCTGCTTGAACAACGATAAACAAGATCATCGCAAACAGCATCGAATTTCTGACAGGGGCAATTTCTGTCGCACCTGTAAATACGCCGTATATGACCAAACCGAAACAAGCGGCAAACGGATAGAGAACGAGCCAGTCTGCATAGCCTAATGTCACATCAAGAAGCCGGGGAAGATTTGTAAACAAGCCCAAGATCGGCTCTTTTAAGAGGAAATAAACCGACGCAATGACGCATGCCATGACAAGTGCCCACTGCCTTGAAAGGGTTAAGGTTCTCTCATAAAGGGTGCGGTCATTTGCACCAACTGATCTGCCCACAAGGATGCTGGATGCATTGGCAAAACCATCGAACAAATAAGCCATGATGTAGTGAATTTGAAATAAGATGGCATTAGCCGCAAGCATTTCTGTTCCAAAAGAAGCACCTTTTGCTGTAAACATGTTAATCACGACAAGGAGACAAATCGTCCGAATAAACAAATCTTTATTCACATGAAACATTTTCTGCACTGCCTGTGTATCCATGATTTTCTTAATAGAAGGCATCTGGAACCCGTTTTTTGAATGCTTCATGATGATCCATGCGCCTAATACAAAGGCGGTTAATTCAGATATCAATGTCGCAGCCGCCACCCCTTTGACTGCAAACGAAAACACATGAACAAGCAGAAGGGCAAGGACCATATTCATGACATTGATCAAGATTTGTAAAGAGAGGGCTTCTTTCATTTTTGCCATCCCCATCAGCCAGCCTAATATCACATAATTCATCAAGGTAAACGGCGCACCCCAAATCCGAATATGAAAATAATCTGCTGCAAATTGCCGAACATCCGCAGAGGGAGAGATCACTAGAAAAGCAGATTGAATAATGGGCCATTGCAGGGCAATAAAACAAAGGCCAACAATGATGGCGATTAAAAAGGGTCTCAGAAAAGCAAGTACACCCTGCTCTTCACTTTGCGCCCCGTTTGCTTGAGCGGCAAAAGCAGATGTACTCACCCGCAAAAAACCAAAGAGCCAATAGAGTGTACTGAAAATGAGACTGCCAACTGCGACGCCTCCAATATACGCGGGATTGGCAAGCTGACCGACAACTGCTGTATCAACAGCTCCAAGTAATGGAGTGGTCATCGTTGAGATGGTTAAAGGAATGGCTAAAGCTAAATACGCTCGATGGTTCACGATGCCACCTGCCTTTCATGAAAAATAGCCTCTCTAAAAGAGGCATTGATGAAATGAAGATTTATCGAACCGGTCTGCCAATTGTTCGAGACAAAGGATGGTCTGCGAGCATTGCATCTCTCATCTTTTGCACCGCTTTCTCTTCTGATGAAAAGAAATCATCCTTTGATCGAAATTGAGCAACAAGTTCACCTTGATCTAATATCGCCAATTGATCACTTAAGTGGTAGGCTGCCGTCATATCATGCGTAATAAATAAGTAAGCGACACCTAGTTCCTTCTTTAATTCTACTAATAAATCTAAAATGACACCCTGTGTGACCATGTCTAAGCTGCTGACGGATTCATCCAGTACGACGAGCTTTGGCTGCAGCAATAAGGCTCTTGCAATGTTGATTCTTTGCAGCTGGCCGCCGCTGAATTGATGCGGATATTTAGACAAGTCCTTTTCACTGAGCCCGACTCTTTCCAGCCAATGGATCAGCACGCTTTTGCGTTCTTTTCGGCTCATGGTTTCATAGTTTTCAAACGGCTCGGATAAAATTTGTTCGACTGTCCACCTTGGATTTACCGCCGAGTACGAATCTTGAAACACCGCTTGCACATGCCGGCGATAATGTTTGCGTGTTCTTTGATCTGCACAATATATATCCTGCCCTTCAAAAAGGACCTGACCGGCTTTTGGCTTCTCTAGACCAAGTATGATACGGCCTAGCGTGCTTTTCCCTGCACCGCTTTGCCCCAGCAATCCGACGCACGTGCCTTCTTCAATGATTAAATTGACGCCGTTTAAGACTTGATCTGCGCCTTTTCTTCTCATCAGAAACGACCGGCTGTTGTATGAATGACTAACTGCTTTCACTTCTAATAAATGCAAGGACCTTCTCACCTCAAATCGGGCAAACAGCTGGGATGGATGGACGAGCTGCTAATAGTTTCTTTGTATAATCATGCTTGGGGTTTTCAAAAAGCTCAAGCACTTCTGCTTTTTCAACCATTTCTCCCTGTCTCATGACAACAACCTGATCTGCCATTTCTGCAATGACGCCAAGATCGTGAGTAATGAGCAAGATGGCAGTTCCATAGTCATGACGAATTTGGTTCAGATGCTCCAGCACCAGCTTCTGCGTGTGTACATCTAAAGCAGTTGTTGGTTCATCTGCTATGAGGAGAGGCGGGTGCATACAGGCAGCCATGGCAATCATGACACGCTGCAGCATGCCGCCGCTTAGTTCAAAGGGATACTTGTTTAACAGCTTGTCTGGCTGCGGCAGATTCATCTGCGCTAACGCATCGACTGCCTTCGCTTTTGCCTGCCTTTTACTGACAGCGGTATGCCGGCGGATGGTTTCAATCAGCTGATGACCGATCGTCCATACTGGCGTAAAGCTGTTCATTGGATTTTGCATGATATATGAGATGTCCTTGCCCCGAATAGAACGCATATCCCTTTCACTCAGACCGATCAATTCTCGTCCTTGAAGTGTGATGCTACCAGTGACATCGGTTGTTTTTCGGTCAAGCATATGTAAGATCGACATACTTGTCACCGTTTTCCCGCAGCCGCTCTCACCTATTAATCCAACGATTTGACCTCGCCCTACTTCAAACGATACGTCCTGAATAAGAGAGGTTGTTCCATAAGGCGTTTTCGTCTGCACATGCAGGTTCTCTATTTGTAAAATGGACTCTTGCACATTGATCATTCCTTTACACACGGCGTTTGATACCATATTTCTCTGAAAGGGCTTCTCCTAGTAAATTAAAGAGGACGACGACAGCCATGATGACAAGACCTGGATACAGCATCAACTGAGGATTTGTTTGAATATACGATTTCCCTTCATGGATCATCGCTCCCCATTCAGGCATAGGAGGCTGAACGCCTAATCCGAGAAAGGACATCGCAGAAATGTCCATAATCGCCCAGCCCATTTCAAGTGTGCCAATGACCGCGAGTGGCGGCAGGACATTTGGAATCATATGCTTTCTCATGATGTTCCAGTGGGATGTCCCGCTGATTTTCGCAGCGGCAATAAAGTTCTGTTCTTTTAAACTCAGCACCATTCCTCGGAAGACGCGAGCATAGTATACCCACTGCACAAGCATCAAGGCAAGCACTACTTGAGAAAGTCCAGGACCGAAGATGCCGACTAATCCGAGGATCAGCACCAGGTTCGGGAATGCCATGATCCCGTCGCAGATTCTCATTAAGACGTGATCGATCCAGCCACCTTTGTAACCTGACAACAAACCAACGATTAACCCAATCAATAAAGAAGAGATAAAGATTAATAACGCACAGCCTAGTGAAACACGTGCACCATATAAAATTCGAGATAAATTGCATCGGCCTAATTGATCTGTCCCAAGAGGATACTCCCACGAAGACCCCTTTAGCTTCATCGCTAGATTGACAGCCGCCGGATCATGTGGAGCGATCCACGGCGCACATATTGTCACAATCAGCAATAGACCAAGGAGCACCACGCAGATCGAGATCAGCTTTTGATGAGAGAAGAGATATTTTCCTTTTGTCATCATGACTGGCGGCCTTCCTTTCTGGAAATACGGGGGTCAATGATCAGCTGAAGTAAGTCCACAATCAAGCTGCTCAAGATAAAGATACATGCTGCCATGAGGACATAGAATTGAATGACCGGCAGATCCCGGTTAAAGATCGCTTCAATAAAGAAGCGCCCAAACCCTGGCCATGAAAAAACTGCCTCTACGATAATGGTTCCTGTCAGCAGCTTGCCAAGATTCACCCCAAGCCCTGTCAGCATTGGCGATATCGCGATTCTCAATACATGCTTGAACATGATCGACCGTTCCTTTAATCCTCTGATTCTCGCATATTGAACAAACGGCTCTTGAAGCGCCTCACTCACACTTGATCGTAATAGCCTTGTATACATCGCAATTAAAGGGACGGCCAGTGTGACCGACGGCAGAATGAGATGCTCCCATGTTCCCACCCCTTCAACCGGTAGAAGATCGAGCTTCACCGAAAAAAAGAAGATGAGCAAATACCCCAAGACAAACGTCGGGATAGATGCTCCTAAGAAAGAAATGAGCCGGCTCACATGATCAACGATGCCATTTTTCCTCATGCCACTGAAAAAGCCGAGTGGAATGCTGACACAAATTGCAATCAGTAGACTAGTCAGCGCCAATTGAATCGTCGCTGGTATTCTATAGATCACCTCATTGAGCACAGGCAGGTTGGACATATATGACTTGCCAAAATCAAGATGAATGACTTTTTCAATGGTGTGAAGATACTGCATATAAAACGGTTGATCTAAACCAAATTCACTTCGTTTTTGCGCTAATATTTCATCCGTTGGCTGGATATGAGCCGCTGCTAAATATGCCTCAGCCGGGTCGACTGGCGAAAGGTGAATCATACCAGTCGTGAAAAGAGTGGCTAATAAAAATACAGGGATGATTGATAGCATGCGTTTGACGATATAGCGGCCCATTTCCTAACCTTCCTTCTATTACTTCAGCTTAATACCTGTGAATGGATGTTCGTCGCGATTTGCTGGGAACTCAAAGTCCTTCACATTTTTTTGATAAACGGCTGTCTTTTTAAAATAAGAGATTGGCACAATTGCCCCTTGATCCTGTAATGAAGATAAGACAGACGAATAAAGTGCTTTTCGTTTGTTTTCATTGGTTGTTGATGGAATTTCGCTCATTTCTTTGATCAGCTTGTCCTTATTTGGATAGGCTGAGATGGCTTCTTTGAATCCAAAACCATCTGATGAGACGACGTTCATAAATGTATGCGGATCATATGGCGCTCCGTAGTTGCTAAAGAAGTTCATATCAAACTTATTAGCTTTAAAGCGCTGCACCTGTGTTGCCAGCTCCACACCTTCAAGTTTGACACCAACGCCAATGGCACCCCATTCTGCTTGAAGCGTCTCAGCCATCGCTTTTTGAATCGATTCTGCTGAATCATACATCATACTAAATTCAAGCGTTTTTCCATCTTTTTCACGAACGGTTTTTCCTTTTGGTAGTGTCCAGCCTGCTTCATCCAGCAATGCTTTCGCTTTGTCTACATCATATTGGAACGACTTCACCTTAATATCAGAAGTGTAAGGCATGTTGGTCGGCAATATGTGATCTGCTTCATCCTCTAAGCCAGAGGTGACACCTTCAACCATTGATTTCTTATTCATAGCATATTGAAGGGCATGACGCACTTTCTCATCTGACAGCTGATCCACTTTTGTGTTCATGACAAGCTGTCTCGTTGCAACTGGCTCTGACATTTTCGTTTCGTACTTACCGCTCGCCTCTAGCTGTTTGTAGGCATCAAGGCTAATGGTTCCTTCTCCGTAAAGGACGTCTACATCACCTTTTTCAAATGCCATGACTCTCGTTTCCGCATCTGGGATGACCTTGACTTTGATTTCTTTGACCTTTGGTTTTTCTCCCCAATAATGATCATTTCGTTCGAAAATGGCATAGTCATCTTTTTGATATGTTTTTAATACCCAAGGGCCTGTCCCCACTGGTTTTTCAATTCCTTTTGACGTATCTCCGTTTTTAGGGAAGCCTGCTTCGCCTAAGAAACGAACTGGGCGGACAACGGCTAATTCTTGAACAGTTGGATAATATGGCTCTGTTAATGTGAGTTTAAACGTTTTCTTGTCTACTGCTTCTGTCTTTTTGATTTTTTTTATCACACCTAACCAGCTATGTATATCCTTGTTTTTTAAGATGGAATCAAAGTTCTTTTTCACAATGTTTGCATTAAACTCAGATCCATCTGAAAATGTCACTTTGTCTCTTAAATGGAACGTGTACACCTTTCCATCCTTTGACACATCCCATGATTTCGCTAATTCAGGTTTTAGCTTTCCATTCTTTTGATAGCTGACCAATGGCTCATAAATCATTGATTGCGCGAACAATTGTGATGGGTTGTATACGTGCGGATTCATTTCGCCAATATCTCTCGGCCAAGCCATCGTGATCATGTCAGGATGATCCTTGTTTCCATCTGCTCCATTGTTTGCTTGAGAGCAGCCTACTAATAAAAAGATAAGTAAAAATGTAAACACAGTATTTATTTTAATTTTCGGAAAAAATTGGCTCCAAATAGACATAAGATGTTCCTCCTAATTGATGCTGATAATCATTTTCATTTTAAGGAGGAACAACCCCGTTGTCAATAACATATTTAAAACGATATGACAACAAAAAATCCTAATTATTCCATTAGTTGATGAATTTGATAAAAAGAGAGGCAGGCTGCTTACAAGTGAGCAGCCTGTGAAGAGGTGAAGTTTTTTTCTCGCAGGGCATGACGAAGTGTGTCAATGATACGATCCTGTTCAGCGTCTGTCATACTTGTTCCAGAGGGGAGACAAAGCCCTGTTTCAAATAACAATTCAGATACGGGAGTGCCTTTCACCGCTGAATAAAAGGGACAATCACGAAAGAGCGGCTGCTCGTGCAGCGGCTTCCATACACGTCTTGCTTCAATCTGTTCTTCTTCTAGTGCAGCAATAATGTCCACTGGAGAGGTATTTTTATCGCGATCAATAGTCAATGTCGTCAGCCAGCGGTTGGATTTGGTGTCTTGATATTCAGGCATGAAATAAAGACCCTCTACTTTAGATAACGCCTCCTGATAACGCCTGAAAATGCGGCGCTTTTGTTCAACACGCTCGTCCAATATTTCCATCTGAGCAATCCCGACGCCTGCTAGCAGGTTGCTCATGCGATAGTTGTATCCTATCTCTTGATGCTCATAATGCATCGCGCGTTCTCTAGCCTGTGAAGCGAGAAAGCGGCAGCGTTCGATCGCAGCTTCATCATCACTCACAAGCATTCCGCCGCCTGATGTTGTAATGATTTTATTTCCATTAAACGAATAGACACCGAACCTGCCCATTGAGCCGCTTTTTTTTCCTTTATATAGAGAGCCTAACGATTCAGCCGCATCCTCAATGACTGGTACATCATATGCTTCACACAACGCCAGAATCTCGTCCATTTTTGCGCTTTGTCCATATAAATGCACGACAATGACAGCACGGGGTCTTTTTCCAAGTCGTTTTGATTCCACAAATGCCTTTTCTAAAGCAATCGGGCACATATTCCATGTATCCCTTTCAGAATCAATAAAAACGGGTGTCGCTTGTTCATATAAAATCGGATTTGCAGTTGCAACAAATGTGAGGGTGGAACAAAAGACAATGTCCCCTTTTTGAACGCCAATAAGCTTTAAGGCGAGGTGAATTGCTGCTGTTCCAGAAGATAAAGCCGCTCCTGCATCCACTCCTGCATAGCGCGCAACTGCCTGCTCAAATTCATTCACAAGAGGTCCAAGCGGTGCAATCCAGTTGCTCTTGAAGGCTTCCTCTATTTTCAAATACTCTTTTCCGCTCATATGCGGTGGTGATAAGTAAATTCGTTTCCTTTCTTGCATCATTTCCCACCCTCTCGCCGATCTTTGATTTCTATTGCAGGAATGCCTACAGCGATTTTCTGATCGTGTATATCTCTTGTTACTGCGGCTCCTGCGCCAATGAGTGTCCAGCTTCCGATCGATGTCCCGGGTATCACAACAGCACCTGCTCCAATATGTGTACCCATTCGTACAGACACACAGCCAGTTAACACTGCTCCCGGTGACAGATGGACAAACGATTCCAGTATACAGTCATGCTCTACGATAGATCCTGTGTTGATAATCGCATGTTCACCGATTGCTGCATCTGCTTGAACTACTGCCCTTGCCATAACGACAGCTCCTCTTCCAATGACTGCTGATGGACTTACGACCGCCTGTGGATGGATGAGTGTGGCAAATGCCGTGTTTTCAAAGGAGAGGCGTTCCTTTACTAACTGTCTGCTCTCATTTTGTCCGATCGCAATCAGCCATTTCATATGTGGCATTGTCTCTCTCAGCTGTTGACTCATGGAGATCGGTCCATACAAGATACTGCTTTGAGTCGTCGTCTCTTCAAATTGATCATCTAATACGGCACATAATGAGTAATCGGGATGGGCAGCAATCATTTCTTGAATGACTTTGCTATGCCCGCCATCCCCAATTAAACCAATCGGTTGCTCTTTACATATCAGTTCCTTTGAATTTTTCAGCTGTGGCATGATGCGGCTGCTGCACCCCCTCTGTTTTGATGACTTTCAGCAAGGTCATCCATAAAATTTTCATATCAAGCCAAAATGATTGATGCTCGACGTACCAGAGGTCATAGGTGAATTTCTCCTCCCAGGAGATCGTGTTCCTTCCATTCACCTGTGCCCATCCAGTAATGCCAGGCTTGACAAGATGGCGCCTTGCTTGCTCCTCTGTATACATCGGCAAATACTCCATCAGAAGCGGCCTTGGTCCAACGAGACTGAGCTCTCCTTTTAGGACATTGACTAGCTGCGGCAATTCATCAAGACTGAGCTTGCGAATCAAAGCGCCGGTTTTTGTTAATCGAAGATGATCTGGCAGGAGCGCCCCTTGCTCGTCACGTTCATCGGTCATCGTCCGAAATTTATATAGCATAAATGGCCGGCCATACAGACCAGGCCGCTTCTGCCGAAACAACACAGGCGTCCCAATTTTCCACCGAATCAGTCCATAAAGCAGAGGAAAAAGAAGACTGCCTGCGATGAGCAGCGTCAATGCCACCATCACATCTAACATTCTTTTCATCATGAAATCTCCTTATCTCACTAGCGGGAAACAGCTTGTTTTACCTTGTGCACCAGCTGCTGCCGCTCTCGTTTTGTTCCTGCAAATTGATACAAGTAGCCCATATAGAGAAAGAAACATAGACCGCCAATACAAAACAGCTCCCACCAGGACGTCACGTCATAAATCGCTTGAATTCCTGCACAGACGCCCCAAACCATGAGCGCTCCTGCAAGTGGAACCATCGTATGTTTGTAAAAGATGGTGCGTTTCTGATTCGTGATGCGGGCCGTATAAAATGGCAGAAACACGATATTTTTGATCAATAAAACAATCGCTCCCGCTGATGCAATGCCGTATAAACCAAGCTGAAGCGTATGAGTCAATCCATAGGCAAAAAGTACATTGGATACACCTAATATGAGCGTGACCACCGCTGGAACCTTCAATCGATTAAAAGCGGTCGGCACATATGTCAGCGGTAAAAACATCAAGGTCAAGCATAAATAAGCAGCATGAATCATGAGAAGCCATTTCAGCTCTTCAAAGGCAGGTCCAAGCCATAAAAGCATGAGCGGACCGGCAAGTCCTCCTAGCAGAGCGGCCGGAAACGCGACAAATAATCCGCTCCACTTAATGGCACTGGCTGCATATTGGATGAGACCGTCTTCATCTTGATTCGAGTAAAATTTCGTAATCGTTGGGGCAAACACAACTGCCAATGTCCCTGCGAGTGTGCGTAATAATAATGGAAATTGTAATATCGCCGCATACTGTCCCGTCGCTTCCGCTCCAATGAGCAGATTCGTCATCAATAAATCAATCTGTAAAAATAGCAAAATCCCCATTTGCTCAAAAGAATGCCAGACCCCTGATCGAACAAGTGTGAGACTAGAAGATAGTGAAACGTGCCGCCACTTAAACGAAAACCAAGGAATAAGCTTTTTAAAATAATAGATACCAATTCCCATAGCCGCCAAGCTTCCTATCACAGCCGCAAGTGGAATATGCCAGATGGCGGGTGCCGTCCATGTAAACAGCAGCACAATCATCAGTGCCCTCAAAAACATTTGAATGGCCTGACCAATACTTGATACATATAACTTATTCGCATAAAACGGGGCAGCCCCAATGCCGGACATGACAAAATTGAGCATAAATAAAAGACCCCCTAATATAAAGGCGGTCTGTGTGTCTTTTGCGAGATAAATAGGCACATGAAGCCACTCTACCAGCTGGCGGGACATGAATAGACAAAACAGAAAAAGACTGATCGATAAAAAAATGGAACTGACGAAATAAGATGAGAGATAGCGCTGCGCCCTCTCCATTTCCCCTTTATGAGCCGCCACAGAAAAAAAGCGCACCACCACAGCACTTAATGACGCCGTAATAACCGATAAATAGTTGATCATATTTTGCGTCAGATGGATTAAGCCGAATGCTTCGACTCCAAGTGTATGAACGATGTACGGTGTTAAACAAACAGACATAAGCATCATCAAGACAAACGTCATGATGTTTGCACTGGCATTGTAAAGAAACGCTCGATTCATTTTGATTTCACGCAGCGTGTAAAAGCCTTCATCCAGCTTCCTCTCCCTTTTGTCTGCTCGTTTTCATCAGCTGATGAATCGCCTCTTTCACAGACGCCCCATTCGGTTCTTTCAATAGCGTCAAAAACGGAAGATGAGCCACCCATTCATACCCTTCCATCACCTTGTGATCAAACGACCTGAGGACAACACACGGTGTTTGCGTAATCGCACAAAAAATCATACCGTGAAGCCGGTCTGTCACGACGACCTGCGCCTTACTTAACTCTGTCCATAAGGCAGATAATTCATCTAAGCGAGTCGTTCGATCCACTCGTTTGCCAATTGTCGTTGTGATCAAATCGACTTGATCATACGTCTCTTGAATTTGCTGCTTTAGCTGCCGCCGCTCCTTTTCGGTGAGGTACGCTTCCTTATCCTCTCGCAAACAAAGTAAAACCCCTTTACGTTTTTGTTCCTTGTTTGATTCATCTAATGTCAGCACCATATCAGGCTGTTTCCACACATCTTGATCAGGGAAGTGCTGCTTCATCCAAGTGTAGGTTGTTTGATCTCTTGCCATGAGAAGCAGCCTCGGATGGTGTTTGTATGTTTGAATAGCGCGGCGTTCCTCTCTTTTTCCTCTCTTTGTTTCTGTAAAATGGGCAGTGGCCGGCAGTTGAATCACCGGATAGGACTTGAAGGTTTTCATGATAAATTGTCTCGTCCATTCTTCATAACGGTATAAGTCTCCCATATTGCCCCCACCGATGATACAGACGATGTCTTCCGGGTGCCGCATACGCTTTAACGGACGGGCGAGGCGATAGATCTCTTTCATGTCCACTTCCATGATGTCATAGGCGGGAAAGTGCTCTTTTAAAAAACAATAACTCGCATAGGCAATCGCATGATCCCCTAAATTATCATGTCCTGGCAGCAGCGTGAGAATGATTTTCTTCTGATGACTCCGCTCTGGCAGGCTTTGGCGGCTCAGTCGATATTCAAGCGGATATTTAACCTTTAAGAGCAGCCACTCTGCGGCGTGCGCCTTCAATTGCTGCAATGTCAATCTCATCACCCCTATTTCCTTGTTTGATATTCGATCCATTTTTGATAGCTAGAAGCGGCGGCAGAAAGTGGATAGACCAGCCGGCACTTCGCAAGGAATAAAATCATTCGCTTCCGCGCGGTGAGCTTCGATGGCTCCACTTGTTTGACGGCATGCTGAAAAGCCTCGTGTGTCACCATTTCCCGCATATGATCAAGCTTTTCCCGAAGAGAGAGTGCATTTTGGCTCTTCCATTCGTTGAGCATACAATGAAGAGTGTGATTGACAATAAAAAAATCAAGTGCCTTCTCATACAGAGAGATGTCATCATATTCTGTCAAAAACAAGCGCTGTGCATGATAAAAGGTTAGTCCATGATGAAAATACTGCTTTTGATATCGCTGCACAATAGAAGATAGATGAACACGGTAGTAATAAAGTGGTTCATGAACAAAGGCAATACTGTGTGATAAAGAAAAACAGCGCAGCGTCACATATTGATCTTCTATGTTCTCAAGTTCTCCCCGCAACGGAAATCGAATGTCGTGTTCTTCGATAAAGGCACGCCGATACAGCTTATTCCATGAAAACCCCGTCATGTCTCCGTGCAATAACGCTTCAATTAAACTCGTTTTTTCGGCCGACCGCTCGGCTAACAGCGTCGTTGGTATGGTTCGCTTTGACTGTTCAAATTGAATCCAGTACTCACTGATAACTAAATCTGCGCCGATCATTTCAGCTTTTTCATACAAGGCTTCGCAGTAATGAGGCGCGAGAATATCATCTGAATCAATAAAGGCAATATACGTGCCCTTTGCTTCTTCGATGCCCCGGTTTCTCACAGCGCCTAACCCTTGATTGGTTTGATGAATGACCCGAAACCGCTGATCTTGTGCAGCAAATGCTTCAAGATATTCTCCGCTGTGATCTGTAGATCCATCATTCACGAGAATAACCTCTATATCTGAAAAACTTTGATCTGCAATTGATTGAAGGCATTGCTCCACATACTGACTCGTATTGTAGACTGCGACCAATAGACTGATAGCTGGCATTACAACATGCCCCACCTTTCTCAAAATCTACTTTGTAAATATCGTCCTGTACGGTAACACAGATGAATCGAACGGCATCAGCATGATGCTGTACAGAATATAGCAAACAGCAATCCCTACATAGATAAAAACATTAGACCGCTGATCAAAAATACGTGTGAAATACGGCAGTAAAATAAGCTGATACAAGCCAAAATAAATATGAAATCTTGCATAAATGACATCCTTGGTGGCAAGGATGCCAAACAAGAAACCGAGCAAACAAAAGTTCACAACGTAATCACTCTCAGGCGTCAGCTCACGAAGCCGTTTTCGATAAAAGAACGCAAGCAAAAGCGGCAAAATCAATACACCGATTTTTGTCACATTCATTCCATTTGTATTCGTTGTGAGCCATTCCTCGTAATGCCCATATGAACTGCCTTGCAGCATTACGACAAACACGGAAATAAAGCGGTCATAAAGAGCGGTTAACCCTAAGAAAATCATGCATAAGACCAGCATCATCCAAGACCACGATTTTGTTCTCACGATAAAATACACAGGAATCATGATGAGAGCCGATGAATGAAACAATGAACATACGAGGACGAGCGGAAAATACAATTTCCACTGACCATTGATCACAAGACGGATGGCATAAAAAAGAACCGCCGCCACCATATACTGACGCATGCCATTAAACGAAGCGTAATAATGAAAGGTGCCGAGAAAAAGCAGCATACTCAGCTCAAAGGGACGACCATATTGAATGAGCGTCTTGATGATAAAAAAATAAGTGATCGCCCCAACCGAGATATACATGATTTGCGGATCATGGGACAGTTGATTGAGCATCCATAAAATAAACGTAAATCCTGGGTCAGTGGCCGCCTTGTCCACACCAAATCCGAATATGTGCCAAGGCTTTTCATAATTGATGGAGAACTCATACATCTGTCCATATGTGACAAAATCGGTTCCTACTTTGTACCGAATACCAGCGACAATACAAAGAAACAAAAACGGAAATAACACGAGAATCTTGTTAGGCCGCCATCCGCTTTGAATGGTATCATCACGCCTGCCGTAAAATGCGGCAAAGCTCGACCATAAATAGACCATGATCATGTTCACCAAATATACCGCCATCTGCCATTCCTTCCTTACAGTCCATATCCTTTCATCACACGTGTGATGTTCTGTTTGACATCAAATCCTCTTTGTTCAAGCTGGTACGTAATGGTCTCTTGAAGAGGAGGCTCTGCATGATACGCTTCAAGTACCGCCTTCATCCATTCATGCGCGGAATCCCGCAGCGACATTCTTTTCACAAGACCGCAGCCTAAATCTACTTCCTCTGTAATATGATCTGAAATCACACAAGGCAATCCAGATGCCTGTGCTTCCACTAAAACGAGTGGAAGGCCTTCAAACAAGGAAGGCATCACAAATACATCAAATGCTTTCATATAGTCTGGAACGTCCGATACAACGCCTGTAAAGACAATGTTGTCTAACAAACCGGCCTTTTCCGCATATGATTCAACCACCTGCCTCAGCGGTCCATCCCCTACAAGGACAAGCTGAAATGAGACCCCCTGCTTCTTTAAGGTCTGTGCCAATTCCATAAAAAAAACGTGATTTTTTTGTTCATGAAAACGACCAATATGACCTATCACCATACTCTTTTCCTGAAGACCAAGCTGCTTTTTGATCTTCACCTTTTCTTCTGGATCAGGCTGAAAGAAAAGGGATAAATCAATCCCATTCGGCAGCACCTCAACCTGTCCATTCTTCATTTTTTTCTGCCCAAATAAAAAGGAGCCGGCATCCTCACCGCATGCAACAAGCTTTGTAGAAAATGCAAAAATCAGCCGGCGAAACCCTTTGAGCATCAAATGGTCTACCCAATTTGGCGACTGTTTCCAAGCTGTATTATGCGAATGACAAATCCGCACCTTTACACCCGCCAATTTCGCAGCAAGGGCAGAGAAGCCTGTTTGAAAATCTGTATGTGCATGCACTGCTTGATACGGTCCTGTTCGTTTGATCGTCTTTGTCAATGTTCTGACAAATGCCAAAGGAGAGGATGCCCCAATACTCGGGACGTAAAAGATACGTCCTCCGAGCCTCTGAATTTCTTCATCATAATCACAGACATCCTTCCGGTGGGTAATAAAGTCAAATTGGAGGACATTTCTATCAAGTGCACGATAGATGTTCATGATCAACGTTTCAGCTCCGCCGCGGTTCATCCCGCCCACAATATGAAGTACACGCTTTGGCTCACTCATCCCGAATCGTCCTCCTTTTCAACAAAGACGCCTCCAGCTTCCGCTGGTGATAAAATTTCATGATCTTCGGTGATAAACAGGCGCGGATCACCGGCTTTAGCGCAAACAAATAATGAACCGGCGGCAATTTTAATAACCAGCATGCTTTCAAAACGAGCCAAGCATTGTCTATCGAATATTGAAACTTACGACGCTGAAAAGCCGCTTCATCCTCTCTCACAAGGTATAACGGCTCTTGTAAATTAAAGCCTTTTCTCCCCGTAGCAAAAAAACGGATCCACAGATCAATATCTTCCATCCGCCTCGTTGTTTTCACAGAGCGATATCCATTTAAAGCCTTGTACGCAGCAGCCCTCATCATAATGGTTCCATGACAAAAAGGCGTCCCTCTTGCCAGCACTTTTCGATCAGGCTCTGAAATCAGTGCACGTACACCTTTTGTACCCGATTCATCAAACACGGTCATCGCCGTCCCGACCACATCATATTCAGGATGTGATTCAAGGAAATGCACCTGTTTTTCTAAACGATCAGGTACTGATATATCGTCGCCATCCTGCCTTGCAATCAAGTCTCCCCTCGCTTCAGCTAGACAGCGATTCAGACTGGCAGCGAGCCTTTGATTATGCTCATTGCGGATAAGGCGAATTCTTTCAGGTTCTCGTTTTGTATAGGACAGCACTTTTTCATAGGTGCCGTCTGTTGATGCGTCATCACATATGATGAACTCCCAGTTGTCATATGTTTGATGAAGAATAGATTCAATACTTTCTTCTACTGTGTCTTGGCAATTGTAGACGCCCATGATGATAGACACCTTTGGCTTATGCATGCTCACATCACCTTCTCTGCTTGATCCATAAAGGTTGTATAAATTTCTTCCATAGCACTCACCGTCTGCTCCTGTGCAAATGCATGGGCTAAGGAGCGCCCCGCTTTTCCCATGAGGGGCAGCTGATCTCTTTTGTGATAAAGCTGGTGCAAATATTCAGCCAAGTCATTCACATCATGCAGTTTGACTAAAAAACCATTCACGCCATGTCTGATCAACTCACAGTGTCCTCTATTCTCTGTTGCAATGACCGGCTTTTCTGCAGACATCGCTTCAAGCAGATTCATGCCGAGCCCTTCTCTCAAACTAGTCGACACACATACATCACTCAAATGCATCCATTCCTCAATTTGTTTGCAAAAACCAGCAAAGTGGACATGCTTTTCAAGATGGAGCTCGTGAACCAGCTTTTCATACATCGGCCTCATTGCCCCTTCACCGGCAAACACGACCTTCACATTTGGTATTTTCCTATATAGCTGGGCACATGCTTTGATGAGCATCCCTTGGTTTTTATTCGCATTTAATTCGCCAGCGCACAGCACAATAAAATCTTCTGAAGAAAAGCCATGGACTGCGCGAAGACGCTGCTTCTCTTTTTCAATAACTGGTGCAAATCGTTTCATATCCACACCCATACCAGGAACGTAATAAACAGATGCCCGCTCTTTTGATAGACGATCTGCTCTTTTAAAATCCTCTCCATTAATGGTGATCAGAGCGTCTGTATGGCGGGCGAGCCATCGCTCAATCGGATAATAGAGCAGCCAGTTTTGAAGCGGTGCTCCTTGCCAAAAGTGAAAACCATGTGCTGTGTAAAGAACCTTCGTCCCTTTTTTGCGCGTGCTTTTGGCTGCTAGTCTGCCAATCACACTTCCCATTGGTGTGTGGCAATGGATAAAGTCGTAGTGCTCTTTCGCTAACAGCTTCTTCAGCTCCACATACGCAAACCGGTTGTGCACATGAAAAGGAGATCGCTGAATCGGAATCGAGTGCGCTTGATCCACATAGGGAAGCTCCAGCTGACCATTTGCCGCTGTATGCACTTCCCATCCTTGTTCCTGAAACCACCGGAAATACGGAAGGTGAAATGCCTTAAAATGATAGTCAACCGTTGCGCAAAACAAGACTTTTTTCTTCATCGGCAAGCGCTTCCCCCTCTCTTTTCATCTGTTCAGACAACAAATCATGCGATTCGATGGCAGCAAACAATGCTTCTCTCATTTGCTCTTCACTCATCATGTCAAATTCATGGATAAAGCGGTTCAGTACATATGGGTCTCCATCCAGCGCATGGCCGATATGAATTTTCGGGAAAATTTGTTCCTGTGCTTTTTCATGCTGGTTGAGTAGTTCCTCATACATTTTCTCCCCAGGGCGAATGCCTGTGAACGTAATCGGAATCTGGTCTGTGGTGTAACCTGAGAGATGAATGAGGTTTTCTGCGAGGTCAACAATTTTCACTGGCTCCCCCATGTCTAATACGAAAATCTGTCTTCCTTCTGCCAAGGCACCCGCCTGAATGACAAGCCTTGATGCTTCTGGAATGGTCATAAAATATCTTGTCATGGCTGGGTGTGTGACCGTGACCGGCCCGCCTTGTTCAATCTGTTTCTTAAAAATTGGTATGACGCTTCCCCTGCTTCCGAGTACATTTCCAAATCGAACCGCGACAAATTTGGTGTCACTGCTTGCCCCCATGTGCATGATCAGCATTTCAGCAAATCGTTTTGTGGCGCCCATCACATTGGCAGGATTGACCGCTTTGTCAGAGGAAATGAGGACGAATGTTTCAATGCCATGCTCATGTGCAGCTTCTGCGACATTTTTTGTCCCGATAATATTGTTTTTCACTGCTTCTTTTGGACTGATCTCCATGAGCGGGACGTGCTTATGTGCCGCAGCATGATAAATCATATCCGGCTGAAACTGACCAACGATTTCACTCATTTTCTGTTTATCTTGGATATCCGCAATTTGCGGATAGAGACTGATGGTGTCCCCATAGATTTCTTTCAGCTCTAGTAAAATAGAATGAATGCTAAATTCTCCATGTCCCACAAGCACAATCGCTTGAGGAGCAAACACACAAATTTGACGACAGATTTCTGACCCAATCGATCCGCCTGCCCCTGTGACCATGATGGTTTTCCCCTTTAAATGGACAGATAGACGGCTCGAATCTAATTGAATCGGTTCTCTACCTAATAGATCCTCTGGCTGTACATCTCGTAATTGATTCAGCGCATGGGTTCCTTTTAAAATCTGCTCCATCTCCGGCATGATCTGTGTCTTGATCCCAGTCGCTACGCATTCCTTATACAGCCCTTTTAACGTATGGCTGCTTTTGGACGGAATGGCGATGATGATCTTTTGAATATCCATCATCACAACAGCTGTTTGAATCTGTTCTTTTCCCCCTAGAACAGGTAGTCCCATGATTTCAAGCCTATGCTTCGTCTTGTCATCATCTATGAAGGCGACTGGCTCAATATGTACATCACTCGATTGCTGAAGCTGACGAACGATGATGGTTCCAGCTGATCCGGCGCCAATGATTAAGGCCCGCTCCTTTTCTACCTGCAGCCGCTTTGCCCCATCATGTAATAGCCGGGACGCCATTCGAGATGCACCGATGAATAATACGTGAAAAAGCCATACGATGAATAAAAAACGGAAGGGCCATGTCTGCACGAAAAGGTACAGTATTGCCATTGAAAATAAAAAAGAACATACAAAGGTCTTCATTAAAGAAAATAGCTCTCTTACCCCTGTATAAGCCCATACTTGCTTGTACACGTGAAAAATATACGAAAACAAATGGTGCCCAATGAGTAGACTGAGCGAAGAAATGACGAGCATTTCAAATGTATAAACAGTTAACGCCGCTTCTTGGACAAATTGAAAACCAAAAAAGACAGCCACTAAGATGAGATATGAATCTAGTGCCACGATGATTGATAATCTTTGGGCGTAAGTCAACGCTCCTCCCCCTTTTTAAAACATCACTATTCTTACGTAAAATGGGCATCAAACCCGTCCTCACATCCCACTATTGATGACGAGCATCTAAGGCATTGGTCATGCCCACAGCAGGATCGAGTGCCTCCATTGTTAAAGATTAGGAGACATCACCTATCAATCTTGTTAATACATATACAGCCTTCCCTTTTTCTCTTTCTTGCCATTTAGCATAGCCCCAAGCAGTTTACCTGTTGTCCCGTCTAACACTTCTTTTGATTTCTTGACCGCAGCTATCTTGGTTTTGCCGCTTAAGACAACAAGAATGCTTCCATCTGTCCGGTTCGCCAGGATCTTTGCATCGGCTACTGGCAGAAGCGGCGCAGAATCAACAATCACCATGTCATATTGCTGTTCAATTTCATAAAACAGCTGCTTCATGACAGATGAGGAGAGCAGCTCAGCTGGATTCGGCGGAATGGTTCCGCTCGGAAGCAGCTCTAAATGTTCAATAGGTGTGGGTAAAATAGCTTCCTCCAAGCTGCAATTATTTAATAGCACATTGGTTAAGCCAGTGTGATGACTCAGGTCAAAATATTCATGAACAGCCGGCTTTCGCAAATCAGCATCCATTAGCAGCACCCGCTTTTTCTGCTGTGCAAAAACAGCTGCTAGATTTGCAGCCGTAAATGATTTCCCTTCCTTCGGCAAGGAGGATGTCACCAATATGGATTTCAGCCTTGTTTGGATTGATGTGAATTCGATGTTCGTTCGGATCGTACGAAATTGTTCTGCTATGACAGAGTGAGGATCTAATACAGAAATACAGGATAAATCTCTCTTTTCTCTTTTCTTTCTCTTAAAGATCAATGTTCTGTCCTCCCGTTATGACGGACTGCTTGTCTTTTTTTGCCCTCCTGTCTGCCTGCATCTGATAGACGCTACCGAGCGACGGCAATCCGATCTCTTCTCTTATTTGATGTGTTCGTTTTACAGTATCATCGAGTAGGTTCATTAAGAAAATGAGTGTTATCCCCCCTAATAAAGAGGCGCCTAGTGCCAGTACGATATGAACGAATTTTCTTGAATTCATGAGAATCGTATTGGACAGCTTGGCTTCAGACAAAACATTAATGCGATCCATATTCATGGTTTTTTTGATTTCTTCTTGCAGCGCCTCTGTTGCAGTATTCGCGATGGCAACTGCCTTTGCGCGATCCTCATCTTGCACAGAAATATTGATGACCTCAGACTCATTTTCTGTACTTGTGGCAATTTTGTGTTTTAATCCTTCAGCTGATTCTGTGAGATTGAGTGTTTCTTTTACTTTTTCAATGACGATCGGACTTTTTAATAAAACTTGAAAGGTACGTGTATATTGAAGGTTCATCTGAATATCGTTTAAGTTCGCTTGTGCGTCATTACTGCGTTTATGAACAAGAATTTGAGTGGTTGCCTGATATACAGGAGTCGAGACATAGAACTGATAGTAGGCTGAAATGCCCGTTACGATCAGGACAATCAGGATCAGAAGGGCCATTTTCTCTTTAATGACAGAAAACAGCTGCTTAAAACCTATATTCTCATTCATAGATACCTCCCGATTTCATCATAAAAAGGTTATATATGGTTTCTTTTTGTTAATGATTGGATTATAAAAGATAATACCCGCAAAGAAAAATGTCATAATAGGTCTTATAGTTCTTTTTAAAGAACGAAATCGTTCGTTTTCTTTTGTTTACTTCCTAATTCTTACGTTTTTGAATTTTATAAAGAACAATTTATTTCTTATAATGAACGAAAAGGTCGCAGTACGATTCGCCAGGAAGAAGGGATGATCGAATGATAGGAAAGGTGATACGCATTTACCGAAAGAGGAAGGGATACTCCATTCAGCAGCTGGCTGAAGATGCCCATGTTTCTAAATCGTATTTGAGTAAGATAGAGCGTGGTGTCCACAGAAATCCATCTGTCCAGTTTTTAAAAAAGGTATCCTCTTCGCTAGAGATTGATTTACAAGAGCTGTTTGATGCAGAGACGTTGATGTTTCATGAGTCTGAGAGTGGTGAACACGAATGGCGGGAGCATATCGTCAATGCCGTCCAATCCGGCATGCCAAAAGAAGAACTCTATCAGCTGCTCCAAACGTACCGAAAGGAGCAGGAAGAAAAGACGTTACATGTCACTCATAGAAAGTTGACGGATTCGAATATAACAGAATGGAAGCGTCTGATGAGTGAGGCGAAAGCTATCGGCTTAAGCATTGAGGAAGTAAAAGCATTCCTCGCCAACATGGGAGAACGACGGGCGTAAGCCTTTCAGGAAGAGTCAAATTGCGGGGAGAGGCGTTTGACGCTTCGCTGAAAAAGAGCCTTTTATCATGAAAAGGCTCTTTTTCCTCTTATTCTGCTTTTTTTGTTCGTGCTTTTTTCGTTATATCATTGTTTTTCCAATAGGCCCAGAGAGATGTAATTCCAAGAAAGACTAACGTGATGAATTGCTGAATACCTTCTTCATCAATAGGTATTGGGCTTTTTCCCGCAGCGGTTAGCGCACTGTTGACAAGCGCGAGCAAAAGCAGCACAAGCCTTGCGATTGTACCTGCACTAATTTTTTGAACTTCCAACTGTAACCCCTCCCTTTCTTCCCCTTCACGGGCGGTACGGCTCGTTCTCTCTCATATGTATGCAAAAACCGAAAGAATAGAAGACCGGATCAAAAAAAGAGACATCATGCCTATATAAGGAATGATGCCTGATTTCATCTTATTTTGATGTAGAAAACATCTCTTTCGCTTCATCCAATGCCATTTTATTGCCTAGTGCTGAGTAATCGAGCCATGGCTGATCGGCAATCGGATAGACTTGATTGTTCTTCACAGCTTTTAGCCCCTTCCAAATCGGCGTCTTTTCTAATTGCTTGAATGCCTGCTGCGCTTTATCATCACGGTTCACAACGACAAAGATAGCATCTGCATCATAGTCAGGAAGAACCTCTTGAGAAATCACTTCAAATGGCCGTTTGCTGTCCAGTTTCTTCACCCCATCGACAGGTGTGAGGCCTAAATCCTCGTACAAAATTGGACCCATTGGGCGCTTCATGCTAAATACTCGAAGTTCCTTTGCCGTCACACGGATCGCCATTACTTTTCCGTTTCCAATCTTTTGTTTGATGAGCGATTTGACTTCTTTTGCTTCTTGATTGTAATCCTGAATATATTGATCGGCTTCTTTCTCTTTATTGACGAGCTTGCCGATTTTTTTCAAATGATCACGCCAAGTGCCGTTATTTAAATCAAACACTTCCGTTTTGGCGATTTTCTTATATTTCGATAAATCTTGGCCAGCTAGTTCTTCATCAACGTAAATAACATCTGGTTGTAATGCAAGCAGCGACTCCATATCGGGATCGGCTGCGATGCCCAGCTTCTTCGTACCACTCAGCTGCTTTTTGGCATGTGGAAGAAAATCTTTTAAATCCCCTCCTACAACAGAGCCTGCTGGCTTGATACCGAGTGCTAATAAGTCATTCGTTAAATGAATAGACAAGGAAGCAATTTTCGGTGTTCCATGATCATTTTGAGTTGCTTTATTCTTTGTTTCCTGTTGACCACAAGCGGCAAGCAAAATAAAACAGAGCGTTAAACCAAGCACAAGTAATTTTTTCATGATGAGTTCCTCTTTCTTGTTTATTTCGTTTTTGTTAATAAATAGAGAAAATAAGGAGCGCCGATAAAAGCCACAACGACACCCGCTGGTATGGCATTTGGGGCAAAGATGGAACGTCCAATTGTATCGGCACTGACCAAAATCAACAAGCCAAGCAGCGCACTAACCGGTAAAAAGTATTGATGAAGCGAGCCGACAAGCCGCCTTGCCAAATGCGGGGCGACAAGTCCAATAAAACCGATACCGCCTGTCATCGAAACACTTGCACTCGCCAAACCAACAGCTAAGGTCAGCAAAAGGAGACGCTGACGCTGAACACGTACACCTACACTTGAGGCGACAGCATCTCCTAATGTCAACGCATTGAGCGTGCTTGACTGCATCAGCGTAAGCGGCACAAGGCATACAATCCAAGGCAGAAGCGCTAACACATGAATCCAATCTCTCCCCCAGACATTTCCGACAAGCCATCTTGAAGCAAATGTGTAAGTATCTTCATCTAGCTTCAATGACAAAAATAATGTCAAAGCACTGAATCCCGCTGCAACTGCAATTCCTACTAAAATCAGCCGGATGGGAACGAGCCCTTCCTGCCGGTCATACGCCAAAAGCACGATGACCGCTGCCGCAAGAAGCCCTCCGCCAAATGTAAAGAGCGGAATCAGAAGAGAGGGATTGCCTTCTAGTGCGTGGAAATACGTCACAAACACGATTAAGCCAAATGCGGCGCCTGCATTCAGTCCAATAATCCCTGGATCGGCCAGCGGGTTACGAGATAAACTTTGCAAAATGCCTCCCGCAATACCAAGACCAATTCCCGCTAGCATCGTTACCACGATTCGAGGCAGACGATAGTCAAACAGCACCGTTTCACTTTGAAAATCTCCAAAGCCGAATAACGTTTTGACGACCACAAGAGGATTTAGTTTCAGCGTACCGGTATTTAAGCTATACAGCACAACAACCACACTTAAACAAAGCAAAACGACTGTCACAACAAGAGCCCGCTGTTTCTCTCTCATGACAGGTTCCTCCCTTCTTTTCTGGCAATATACAAGAAGAAAGGAACACCGACAAGTGCCACCATCACGCCAATGGCAAGCTCTCGCGGCGGATTAACGGTGCGGCTGGCAAGGTCAGCAAAGACAAGCAGCACCGCGCCTAATATCGCTGACATCGGAATGACGAAACGATAGTTTACACCAACCAGCTTTCGTGCGATATGCGGGATGACAAGACCGACAAACCCAATGGAGCCGACTGCTGACACAGAAACCCCTGCTAATAATACAGCAGCTACCATTCCTAGTATTCGCACTTGTCGCGTTTTCACCCCTAGATTTGCCGCTACATCTTCACCAAGCGACAGTAGCGACAGTGACCGTCCTAATAGCATCGCCCATACGATCACTATGAGAATGACCGGAGCAAGAATTGTCAGCTGCGGCCATTTCACACCAGCCACTCCGCCTGCATACCAAAACGCAAGGTCCTGGCTTAAGTCAAAATAAATCGCGATTCCAGAGCTAAGTGCATGAAGCAATGCAGCCACAACGGCTCCTGCTACAGTTAAGCGCAGCGGTGTCAAAACGCCGCCAGCCGCACCAATCGCAAAGATCAGCAGCGTACTGAGCACTGCACCAAAAAAGGAAAACAACATAAGTGCCGAATAAGGGATGCCTGGGAAAAAAGCAAAACAGAGAGCGACCACAAACATCGCACCGCCATTGATGCCCAAAATTCCCGCATCGGCCAGCGGGTTTCTTGTAATCCCCTGCATGAGCGCACCCGCTACGGCAAATGCCGCTCCAACAAGAGCTGCTCCTAAAACACGAGGAAGTCTTAACTCATGGATGATCTGCTGCTCTGTGACATCTGACTGATAGTCAAATACAGCTGTCCAAACCGTTTGCAGAGACAATGTTTTGGCACCATATGACACAGCCAAAAACATGGCAGCCGCCAAACCAAGGACGGCGAGAAAAAATATCAAAAAGAACAGAATATATGATGATCGTTTTTGTTGAGGTGTTCGCTTATCCTGCAAAATCGGTGTCATCCTTTTCTTCATTAAAAGTCTGTTTGAAAATGAGAATCATAATCATCAAAATTATATCTGCCTGCCTCTCAAAAATCAATGTACACCTCATTTTTTAATTAATGAAGGTATGCAGGTGACAGTGTCATACAGTGTCTTTGCTCGTTTGAAATGGCCTATCATTTTTTCTCATAGTTTAATAGGAAAATAGTTGACATTCCGCCTGAACATCCTCTAAAATGACAAAAGTAAGTCAAATGTTATAAAAATATTACAAACAGATGTCAAACTGATAAAGAATGACCCGTCTTGAGAGGAGATTTGAACGTTGTGTCATTAAAGGGAAAATGGAGTATCGGCCTATTTGCACTTGCGATCGTCATTGGAGTCGTTGCTTTCTTTCAGAATCAACAAGCAAGTGGGACCGAGAAGAAAAATGTAAAGCAGGATACGAACTATAAAAACGTCGAAATCGTTACTCTCGTAAATGACGGGAAATTTATGAGATATGCAGTCAACTATCCTCTTTTTCATCAAAAAGAGCTAGATGACAAGATTCAAAGCTACGCAAATTCAGCTTTAGAGCATTTCAAAAAGACGTTTAGTGAAGCCAAGGACGTCGATGAAAACAAACGCTTTGAACTGAATATTGATTATGATATGGTGCATTATGCGAAGCAGTCGGCTGCTATTCGCTTTACGACTTATACCTATACAGGTCAGCAAAATGGGACCACCAATCATCTCACAATCAACTATGATTTTCAGAAAAAAACCTTTCTTGACACAAAAGATTTATTTCTACCTAAAACCAACTTTTTAAAGAAATTATCCTACATTACATATTCAGAGCTTCAAAAGGACAAAACCTTATCTAAGGATCAGACGCTCCTTCAGAAAGGAACAGCCCCTACTGCCCAAAACTTCAGTCAATTTGCCTTGAAAGAGAAATATGTAGAATTTTATTTCCCAGCATCTCAAGTAGCCGGCGAGGATCTTGGTCCCCAAACACTTGCGATTAAAAAAACGCTGCTGAAAGATATAATGAAGCCAGAATATATGAATAAAACCAAAAATCAAAATGAAATGAAAGAACCAAATCCAAAAAGAAAAGCCGTCAAGCTGCCGCAAAAATCAAAGCTTGATCCAAATAAAAAAGCCATCGCCCTCACATTTGATGATGGTCCGAACCCAGCGACCACCTCAAAGATTTTAGAAGCACTGAAGGAAAATAAAGGACATGCGACCTTTTTCGTATTAGGCAGCAGGGTGCAGTATTATCCTAGTATGCTTGCCGATATTCTAAAAGGCGGGAATGAAATCGGAAACCATTCTTACAGTCATCCTTTATTAACAAGACTGCCTTTAAAGGAGGCGGTAAAACAAGTGAAGGATACTCAGAAGCTGATTGAGAAAGCGAGCGGGTATACACCTACGCACTTTAGACCGCCATATGGTGGGACAAATCAAGACATCAATCAAGCAGTTGGGATGAAGGTCTCTTTATGGGATGTTGATCCTGAGGATTGGAAAATTCGCAACAGCCAGCAGATCACAAACCACGTTCTTTCACATGCAGCAGATGGCAGAACGGTGTTAATGCACGATATTTATGACAGCTCAGCTCAAGCAGCAGTGAAGATCATTCATGAACTCACCAAACAAGGCTATCAGCTCGTCACCGTCAGTGAGCTTGATCAATTAAAAAAAGAACGACATGAACAAGCCCCTGTGCAATAAACACAGGGGTTTTCTTTATGACTCCAAAGATTTCTTTTGTTTCAATAATGCTTGAAATGTCTCCTCCAGCTCCTGAGACGGCTCAATACTTAACCGGCTGAGCACTTCAGACAGCTGTAAATCAATTAACAGAAGCTCCTCTTCTCTTTGGGTCACAGCTGGTTTGTCGCCTTTTTGTTTATACGCTTCATATGTTCCACAAAAAGCTTCAATACGCTTTTCATGAACATGGAAAATGCGAGTCGCCACATTCTCAATCAGTCTGCGATCATGGGAAACGAACACAACCGTACCCGAGTAATCCTTCAATAGACCTTCAAGCGCTTCAACTGCCGCCAGATCTAGAAAGTTCGTCGGTTCATCCAGCATGAGAACATTGGCATCGCTGACAAGCAAGGACGCCAGCATGGTCTTCACCCGTTCTCCTCCGCTTAACACCCCGACAGGTTTATACACGTCATCCCCTCGAAACCCAAGTCTCGCTAAAACCGTTCGTACCACTGTCTCATCTTGAACTGCCTCTTTCAGCGCATTTTGTAAAATCGATTCATCTACCTTTAATCCTGAAAGATCCTGACGAAAATAGCCGAGCTTGACAGCTTCTGAGCGAGAAACTCCGGGATGTCCATTTACCAGCATTCGGAGAAATGTCGTTTTCCCGCTCCCATTCTTGCCAATGATGGCGACCTTGTCCCCGCCTCTCACTTCCACATTCGCCTGCTTCCAAAGCAATTGATCGCCCGCCTTGCCATCTACATTTTTCACTCGCAAAATGGTACGGCTCGCTACTTCCTTCATTGTGTGCTGCGTCATTTGAATGGGCTGAATGTCTTTTACTTTCTCAACCTTTTCTAATTTCTCCATCCTTGTTTCAATCGATTTGGCTGTTTTTTGCAGCTTTTTTTGCTTATTTGCATAGTAGGGCTTTGCAATTTTTGGCCCTGAGGATTTCAGCTTTTGGGATGGCTTTGTCGCTTTGTCGGCTTTTTTCTTTTTCTTTTCTAGCGCATGCTCTAACTGTTTTTTCTTTTGAGTATAAGCTTCGTACGCTTCCACCTGCTGACGATGCGCCAGCTCTTTTTGCTGTGCAAATTGCGTGTAGTTGCCTTTGTATTGATTGAGCTGTCCATGATCCAGCTCCCAAATCTCCGTACATACCGCATCTAAAAAAGCACGATCATGTGAAACGACAATGAGGGCTCCTTGATAATTGTTCAGCTTCTCTTCCAGCCACTCAATGTGCTCTGTATCTAAATGAGTCGTTGGTTCATCTGCTAATAAAAGGGCAGAAGGACAGTTTAACGCGCTTTCAATATAAGTCTGGGTCATCTCACCACCACTCTGTGTGCCATCCGCTTGTTTTAGCTGAGGAAGCAGTGTGCAGGTCGTTGTGGCGGCAAACGTGCCACTGTCTGGTGTCTCTTGCCCCGCGAGCACATGCAATAACGTCGTTTTCCCGCTTCCATTTGCCCCGACAAGTCCAATGCGGTCACTTTGATGGATGGCAAGCTCCTCGATATCAAATAACAATCGATCTTTTCGAAACACCTTTAACTGATTGGCTTTTACTAACATCCAACCCTCTCCTTTCGTATCAGGAGACATGAAAAAGCCTCCCATTCTCAGAATAGGAGGCAAAATGGTGTACAAAAATAAGCGGATCAATTCCAGATGACGTGCCGTTCCTATCTGAACACACACATCCCCCGTATCAATCTTCTCATTCTTTGATTCCCAAGCTGTACCATCCTATTCCGAAGCTAAAAAATGAAAACGCAGCAAACATGGCAAACCAATCGTTTGCTCACTGCCTTCGTTTTTTCATTTTGCTTACAGGTCATAGGATTAGTACTTCATTGCATTGGGTCACCCTTCCGTCGTTTGTTACGTTTACAATAAAAGATTGGTTATTTTTTGTCAAGCTGAAATGGCATAAGTGAATCCATTAATTTCAGCGTAAATGGATGGACCGCATCAAGCAGTTCATCCTTTTTGCATTCTTCCACTATGCTTCCTTCATGTAAAAAAAGGAGACGATCACATAGATACACTGCCGCTTCTATATCATGAGTAATCATAAGGATGGTCATGTCTAGCTCTTGTTTTAATGTCTCGAGCAGCTCCAATATTTGCACCTGAACAGAGACATCTAGTGAGCTCAGGACTTCGTCTAGTATGAGAATGGATGGGTGCGTTGATATGGCTCGTGCGATACACACTCGCTGGAGCTGACCGCCGCTTAGCTGATGAGCATACTGATTTAGTAAAGAAGAGGGTAGTCTGACTTGTTCAAGCAACGATAAAATCTTCTGATCCACATTTTTTTCCTGCTTTAACAATCGCATAGGCTCCGCAACGATCTCTTTCACCGTAAAGGAAGGGTGAACTGAAGATCGATAATCCTGAAAGACCACACTCATTTTTCCACGGTTCATTTTCCGCCATATGTCAGCTGACTTCCCATCAATCTGCACCTTGCCGCTATTTATTTTTTCTAAACCAAGCAGGATTCGTGCCAATGTACTTTTACCACTGCCGCTTTCACCAACTAACCCAGCACATTGTCCCTTATCGATTTCAAACGAGACGTTTGAAATGCGTGGTTTTGACCGCATCTGCCGAGAAAAGAAACCTTTCTTCTCTCCATGTTTGATGAGGCTATCAGCTGTGATCAACATGGAAATGCCCTCACTCTATGCTGCCGCAGCGTTTCTAGGGGCGCAGATAATCGGCGCCTCGTCTCAAGTAAATGCTTCGTTTGTGGATGCTCAGTTGCTGTGAATATCTTATCAGCTGGGCGATGTTCAAGCATCTCCCCTTGATGCATCACCAACACCTCGTCAGCGATCGCCTGAACAACGCCTAAATCATGCGAAATGATGATCAAAGCGGCACTTGTTTCTTCTTTTAGGCTCTGTAATTGAATGATGACTTCACGCCGATTATACGCATCAAGCGACGCAGTTGGTTCATCGGCAATGATCACATCAGGAGAAAGCATCATCGTGATCGCAATCATCACTCGCTGAAGCATACCGCCAGATAATTCATGAGGATATTGCTTCAACAATTCATTTGGATTTTTCAAATGAACACGCTCCAGTCCAGCGATGGCATGTGCTTTCCCCTCATTTCCACGTAAGCCCAAATGCCGCTGGAACGTTTCCATCATTTGATGACCAATGGTTTCGATAGGATTGAACGCATTCATCGCATCCTGTGAGATGAAGCCAATCCGCTTGCCTCTCCACTGCTCAGCTGTCTGAGTTGTCAATAACTCGCCATCCAACATGATCGCTCCCTCCACTTCTAACGAAGGTGGAATCAAGCCAATTAACGCTTTTGCGACGGTTGATTTTCCGCTTCCACTTTCTCCAATTATGGCTAAACAGCGTTGCTGCTGTAGGGAGAATGTCATGTTCGCCACGATACTCTTTTGCTGGACTGGATCATGTACGGACAGGTTTTTTACGTCGATGAAAGGCAAATGGTCTCGCTCCCTTCTTATTGTGATAATACATCGCAGGGGTCGTAGCCTGCTGCAGGCTGTCTCCTAAAAAGTTCAGCGCCATGACCACAAATAAGATGGCGAGCCCAGGCGCAAGCATATGGGCTGGATGGGTCACCATGACATTTTTCGCTTCGTTGAGCATCATCCCCCATTCCGGGGTAGGTGCGCTCACACCTAATCCCAGAAAAGACAGGGCCGATATATTTAAAATGACCCAACCCGCATCAAGTGTCGCAAAAACAGCTATTTCTCCTGAAATGCGAGGAAATAAATGCTTTCTCAGGATGTAAAATGGGGAGCCGCCAGATACTTTTACAAACTGAACAGATGGTTCATTCGCATATTGCAGAACAGATGAACGAATCATCCTTGTATACCAGGCCCATTTCGCTAGGACATTTGCCAAAATAATATTGAACAGTCCAGGCCCCAGTATCCCGACAACCGCTAGAATCATCACTTCTGCTGGGAAGGAGAGCATGACATCACACGCCCTCATCAACAAGCCGTCCACCTTTCCTCGGAAAAAGCCCGCCATGAGTCCAAGTGAGGTGCCAATGAGCATCGTCAGACACATCGTCAGCATGGCCGCAAGCATTGTGGTCCGAATCCCATATAAAAGCCGTGATAATACGCATCTTCCGAGCTGATCCGTTCCGAGCGGATAAGTCAGGCTGATGCCGGCATATTTTTGAAGAATGTTTGTTTCTGTTGGATCATGTGGTGCTAATACTGGTGCAAACAGTCCTGCTAAAACGACAAGTACTAACAGCCAGATAGAAAGAACCGCCATGCGGTCTTTTTTTAATTGACTCCACCCTATCATCGTTCTCAGGCCTCCTTTCGCAGCTGCGGATTCATGGTCATTTGCACAACATCAGCCATGAGGTTACACACAACAAAAAGGAACCCCATCACAAATAAATAGGCTTGAATAATAGGGAAATCGGCATGGAAAATAGCTGTTACACACAACCGGCCAACCCCTGGCCAAGCAAAAAGATTTTCAATAATAACCGTGCCAGCAATGAGTTTCGGGATAGACATACCAAGTGCTGTCACCGCTAATTGAAGCGCATGTCTCATCACTTTCAATTGAACAGCCCGTTCCTTTAATCCGCGAGCTCTTGCATAAAAAACAAATGGCTCATGCTGAAATTTCAGAATTTGATTGCGAATGAGTCTCACATAGGTCGATAAGTAGCCCAGCGATAGTGTGACAGCTGGGAGAATAATTGATTTGAACCCTTCCATTCCACTCGTATTGACCCAATTGAATTTGACAGAAAAAAGCCAAATAAACAAAATCCCTAACCAAAAACTAGGCATTGAAGCAGCGATAAATACAAAAGCGCGCAGTACTCGATCCACCCATGTATGCGCAGCATATGCACAGATCACTCCGAGTAACAAACTCAATACAATGATGAAAAAGAGCGCTGCTCCTGCAAGCTGCAATGTGGCAGGCAGCGCCTCCATGATAAGATCAAAAACTGGCTCCTGTGTAACATAACTCCTGCCAAAATCCCCTGTTAGTCCATCTTTGAGCCATGTGACATATCGTATAAGAAATGGCTGATCTAAGCCTAGCTCCTGCCGCATCGATTCAATCATGTCTTCTGTTGGCGTCACTTGATTCACCCGCAAAGCAACCTCAGCTGGATCACTTGCCCGCATCGTCAGCAGGACAAAGGCAAAGAAAGTAATGAACATCATGAGCGGAAAAAGCAGCAATATTCGTTTTAAGAGATAGCGTGTCATGTCTCCGCCCCCTCTTTATGACGAAAAATACATACGGTCAAAGGGAATTTCATACTGTGACACATGAAAACCAATACCTTTCAGGCGCTTATTATAGACGGCCTTTGTCACAGAATAAGAGATTGGGATATAGATATTTTCATCATGAATATACGTCAAGATGTCTCGATACATTTGTTTCCGCTTTTGCTCATCTCGTTCTACCAATACTTTCGTAATCGTCTCGTCCAGCCACTTTTTCTTCTTCAACCCTAGTTGAGCTTGATAATCAGCATGTGATGCTACGCGGAACGAAGAAACATAGGTTTGTGGATCATAAGGAAGTCCCCACGATAGCGAGTACATCAGGTCGAATTTCCCTGTTTTCTGGCGGTCTAAAAATGCCTGTTTTTCTTCTCCTCTAATATCCAGTTTGATCCCAACTTGCTTGAAATCTTGTTGGATCGATTCACTTATCGTTCTTTCGCCTGCATTATCGGAATTATAGTAAATGGCGACACTCAGCCTTTTGCCATTTTGATAGCGGTAGCCGTCTTTTTTCAGCTTCCAGCCTGCCTCATCCAGTAATGCCTCTGCTTTCTCTTTTTGATAGGTTTTCTTTTTCAGCGGGATATCTGCGTAAGGGACTGACGGGGCAAGCAGCGTATGTGCCACCTGTTCCGTTCCATTTAAAATGCCTTTTGTGATCATCTCTTTTTGAATGGCATATTGAAACGCTTCTCTGACTTTCGGATCTTTTGTCATTGGCTGATTTGAATTGATGACGATTGACCTCGAACCAACAGGTGGACTCACGGTCACACCGTATTGACCTGCTTCCTTTAAAGCCTGGAATGAGTCTCCGTCAATCATGTCACCATCTGCACCGAATAAGAGATCAATTTCTCCTTTTTGCAGGGCAAGTAAAATCGTTTGGTGATCCGGCATGACTTTCCACTTCACTGTTGAGATTTTTGGCTTTTCCCCCCAGTAGTGGTCATTCACTTCAAAAACGGCATATTGATTTTTTTTATGTTCCTTTAGCACGTAAGGACCTGTGCCTGCATAGCTTTGAACTCCTTTGGCAGTCGTTCCATCAATGAAGCTTTTTGGAGAAATAAAACGGAAGGGACGTGTTAAGCCCAGTTCTTCTAACGTAGGGTAATATGGCTCTTTTAACGTAAGAACAAATGTATCGTCATCCACCGCCTTTGTGGATTTGATTTCGGATACAAGATTCAGCCAAGCATTCTTTTCAATGTTTTTAACGATGGCGTCCATATTCATTTTCACTGCTTTTGCATTAAAAGGCTCACCGTCTGAAAAAGTTACGTCTTTTCGAAGGTGAAAGGTATAGGTTCTCCCATCCTTTGAAATGTCCCAGCTTTTCGCTAAGGCAGGCTGAACGCCCTTCTCAGTATTGACAACAAGCGATTCAAACACCATATTTTGAGCGGCCATTTCTCCAGCATATAAATGGGGATTGATATCCCTTATATCTTTTGTACTTGCATACACTAGCTCATCTTCTTCTCTGTCATTCATACCGGAAGACGCTTTGTTATCAGAGCATGATGCCAATAAAAAACAAGCCATGACTGAAAACAGCATCAAGGTGTATGTCACATAGGATTGCTTTTTCTTTATGTAAACAGGCTGATCACTCATATGTACTTCCCCCAAATCTTATATTATCGTAATCATTACGATTATTAATCGAAATGATTACGAAATGAATAATAGCATACAGGAATGGGGAATACAATCTCTTTTTTATCAAAAAAACAGACTCACGATTGAGTCTGTTTCGTTTGCAACAATTGATCGATCACCCGCAATGCTTTTTCTGTTCCACCTGCTGTTTGGAAGCTTTCTTCAATTTTTTCGATTCCAGCACGGTACGTGTTACTTCCCAGAACAGATTCCACGGTTTCTCTTAGCTGCTTTGCTGTCAGCTGTTCTTTATCAAGTGCACGGGCAGCAGATAGCTCGGT
This sequence comes from Bacillus sp. FSL W8-0920, assembly GCF_038593215.1. Classification (NCBI taxonomy): domain Bacteria; kingdom Bacillati; phylum Bacillota; class Bacilli; order Caryophanales; family Bacillaceae; genus Bacillus; species Bacillus sp. FSL W8-0920. The sequence continues at coordinate 3,123,103 of NZ_CP151974.1, forward strand.
CAGTCTTTGTGCGACCATCGGCTGATCTTTGTCGACAGGAATGACAACCATCGGAACGTGATAATGAATGCCTTCATTGACACTGTTCATTCCGCCATGCGTCACAAACACATCTGTCAGCTCAAGCACTTCAAGCTGCGGCACATAAGGCTCGATCAGAAAATGAGAAGGTGCTTCTTTCAAGAGAGACCGATCCACTTTTTCACCTGTTGCGAGCACCACTTTTCCATCAAAATCGGCAAAGGCATCAATACACATATTAAAAAATGCTTCTGTATCCCCAAGAACGGTGCCCATCGAAATAAAGACGACTTTATCTTGCTCAAGTGCTTCCAGCGGGAAATCATGCTGATCTGCCCTTTTTAGAAAGCTCGGTCCAATGAAAACAAATGAATCGTTCACTGCATCGACAGACGGCTGAAAATACTCACTTGTATACACGATATTCAGTTCTCCGCGATTTTTCATGAATTGCATCAAACGCGTTGGCTGAACGCCAAAGCGCTCTTGTATGCTTTCTAACAGATGATCGGCTTTCTCATCTTTTCTGTATAGTGGTGTATCAAAATGCGCCTCTTGCAGTACAAAAGATGGGTTTGAACCGATCCCTGGAATTTGTAAATAATCTCGAACAAGCTCCCCTGCCCCAAACATATCAAAATAGACAAAATCAAATGAATGCTGCTGAGAAAGTGTTTCCACCACCTCTAAAATATCAAATGATGTTTGCAGCATGGCATGAAAGAATGGCTGCATGGAATCGAGATTTCCTTCATCCACGTGTAATGTCCGAATATAGTCTGGATGTTTATGTACGTGAGCGCCTAAGCGTTTGATTCGTTCCTCATAATGTACAGTTGTGACCGCATGCACTTCATCTCCACGATCCGCCCAAGCTTTGATGATCCCTAACATAGGATTCACATGCCCTTCAGCGGGAAATGTAATCAATAAAATCTTCGCCACAAGAAATCCCTCCTCATTGTCAATTCTCTTCCATGTTAATCATATACAGCCAGCAGGCTCAACAAATACGCCTGTAAAGGGAAGAAATGAGTCTTATGGCTAGTATTTTAAGAGATGACTAGAAGAAAAAAGACAAAGCCCCAAGTTAAGTGCTTTGTCCTTTTTCTATTATTTTTTGAGCAGCATTTGTTTAAACGCAGCAGACTGTTTTCAATAGAGATCGGATCAGCATAGATAAATTCATTGATTGAAGTTGAAGAACATTATTCAAACATTAAAATTTTGAGGTCTTTATTGTAACAGTGAACAAGCATAGCATGTAATTGTCCCCTATGATGATATACATGTGCTAATATTTCTAACAACCATTCATACCTTGTATATGTCACACCCCAATATGAAGTGGTACGAGACAGTAGTTCTGTGTCCGATAATTTCATATAATTATTTTTTAATGAATGAAAATTAGTCATTAAGCCATTTTCTATCGACTTTAAAGTTCTATATGATACATTAGCATAAAACTTTTCCATCTCTTCTTGGGTAGCCTCATTAGCAATACGCCAGTCCGCTTCACAAATGATCGCAATGTGTTCCAGCAACTCTCCGATAGACTGCTTATGAGGAGTTGGTTTTTTTTGTAAATCATCTTCTTCTAATTGACTTACTATTTCTATTAATGTTTTAACAGCTACTTCAATTTGATGTAAAACACTTTCACAATTCATGAGTGCCTCCTTATTAAAGGATTCTGCCCTTTTAGTTGAACAAGCTTTGAGAATATTGTTGATTCAATGATTTTAGACTCCAATTATAGATTAACTTTACTTAATCACTATCATAAAAAAAATTTGTCTTTTTAACAATTTTACTCCGTGCTTTTTGGTACAAAATGAACTACTTCACTTAAACGATGATAAATAGTGAAGTTCCTCTCAATTTACTCACACAATACCGCTCATAAAAAAACAAAAAACCCTTTATTTCAAAGGGTTTTCAGCTTTTTTCATAATTGATAAAACGAATCCTATCGGATAGTATAGACGCGCTCGGAGGGATTCGAACCCCCGGCAGACGTGGTACCGGAAACCTATTGCGGAATTTAATACGATTCTTACTACGAAAGCCTTACGTACACTTATTTCGGATAACGGTCCGTATTATTTCGGACACGAATCCGGAATGTATTCAATGCGATTATACACCGGATTTTACATACGGTCAATTACGTTTGCCGCACGATGTGGCGATCACTCTCCGTCAAGAAACGCTTCGAACGCCTCTAATTTACCACGCATTTTCCTACGTTTTGCCTCGCTTGCAGCACGTTGGAACGCAATGTATACGTAGTCATCAAAACGGCTAATTTCGTTCAATTTCGCTTTGAGAATCGTCTTGTGCCACGCATCTACGAATGACTCCGGATCATGCTCGATCATTAGCGAAGGGTCTACGGATGCTTTAGCACGCAATAACAAGCCGTAATATTTATAGATTTCTGCTGCGTCAAAGTAGCGACTCATAGCGTTGTAGATTTCCGTTGGCAACGAGTTTTTCAGCGCTTCAGCCGGAACCGCAGCCGTATCTTTAACGTGCTTTTGATTTTTAAGATTAATAGAATCCGATGGTTCATTTTCGATTTTCGCCGTCTCAACCGTTGGTGCATCGGCGTTTTCCGGCGCTGGTCGAGTGGTCATTGCCGACTGGTCATTCGCGGCTAACGGTAATATGACGATGATGTTCGCGCCCTTACCTCCGTTGATTTTACGAGTCGTTGCGACCTTCTTGACGATGTTCAGCTCAGACAATTGATTAAGGACGCGGCGGGCCGTCTTGATCGACTTTCCGATAAGGTCGGCGAGAGTTTCCGCTTTGAGATGCGCTGCGCCTGCGAATTTGACCGCATAACGTGCGATCTGTTTGAGTGCGGCCCGCGCCGTGTCGGATAAGTCGTATGAATTTCGTTTGATATGTTCGTAGACGGCCGTATTTAGAGCCTGCGTCGATGAGAACGTTTGGTGTTCCGCTAAGTAATGCATGTCGATACCTCCATATCGTTATATCGTTATTTTAATATTAACGAAATAAATATCGATATGTCAATATTTTTATTTACACGATAGCGATATTCCGATATACTCAATCTATAGAAACGGAGGTAATTCGATGAAGTTATACGTAAAGTTAGACGATCTTCTTGCAGAAATCGGCATGACTAAAAAAGAACTCGCAGAAAAAGCAGGATTGCGCCCGAATGTTATCAGTGAGATATCGCAACAACAAAGAACAACAGTTAATCGAACACACATCGGAAAGATATGCGAGGCTTTAGGAATAAGCGATATGAATAAACTATTCGAGGTACGATAGGAGGAAAATAAACTATGACATCATCCGTAAGAGATAAATTTTCAGCAGATATCAGCTACATTAAATCGCAATTAAATAACATTAAAGAAGGCCATTTTTACGAGGATTCAAAAACACCTGGAACCGCTTCTGTTAAAAGGATTGCTGAAAATATTGAAAGCAGTTTCGAAATGCTACTCCGAGATATCGACAGAGGTGTATCATCTACGGACGAAATTTTTAAGGATTGATAAACGAACACACATTCGGTTATAATGTAGCCGGAGGTGTCGCCTATGTGGGACGAACGTAAGGATCAGAATCGCTGGCAGATGAAGTTTATATTGCCGGAACACAACGAGGCTTTGCGTCAATTACGCCTCGCGAAGCATAAGATAGAACGGCCGGCTCTTAGCGAAGAACAAGTCGACGAATTTGAGTTCGTTATTTCCTCGGCGGTGAGCGAAGACCTGCCGCTGGATTTCGAAATATATGATGACGGATTTGTTCGCGAAGTAAATGGTCGCGTTGTATACGTGGATCATCTACGGAAGGAATTTCGTGTGAAGGATAATCGAGGCGATACTAATTTCGTTAAGTTTGCGGATATAATAAACGTAAAAAACGCCCCATCCGGTTAGGGACGGGGCTTTTCGTTTAAAAATTTATCGTTCTATTAAAACGGACTAATGATCTATTAGAAGGGTCAGCGCCCTTACTTAATTGCACTTGCAATTCGATTTCTTTTATCTTTTCATAATCAACGTCACCTAAGGACCAATATGAGACGGATTTAAAAGTATCATCCTTAGCCTCCATAGTTATATCATCCGAATTATAGTCGACAAAAACCAACTCAGACGACCCTAGAGTTTTTGCTGAGTTAACACGTAAAACGAACGTGGCAGGAGAAACTAAATAAGTCTCGTCTTCTGAAGTATTTTTAAAAGAAATGCTTAAACCAAGCGAACCTTCTGAGAAATGAACTTTTTGTATGTCCACATCAATACCTTCTATATTGCTTTTATAGTCGACATCTAAAGTTTTTGAATCTTTTGGTTTATCCAAACTAAGGTTAGGAGCCTCATTGTCATCGTAATTATATTCAATCTCCTTTTTAGAATCACTTACTTTTACGCCCCCGCATCCGGATAATAACGTCAAAGTCATAACTATAGTCATAAAACATACGGAAATCCTCTTTATCTTTATATCTTCCGCCTCCCCTCCGCTCAATTATACGTTATTGTTATGTAGGACGGCTACCTACGTTTTTATACGTAAGCAACCGCCAAAAGTTCCGTCTACTTCTTGCCGACTTCGTCCAACGCTTTTCTTTCGCGTGCCTTCTTAGACACGTCGTTATCCTTCCAGTACGCTAAAAGCGAAGTTGCCCCGAGAAAAAACAGCGCAATAAAATCGGACACTGCCGCCTCGTCTACCGGAATCGTCTGCACGCCAAACATCGTCAGCCCGCTATTTACGAGAGCCAACGCAAGCAAAATAAATCGAGTCACCGTTCCTGCGCTAATATTCTTCTTCATACGCTATACCCCGCTTTCTTTAATGCCGCCACTAATTTGGCGCGTGTTGCTGGTCCGTAAATGCCATCGTTTGCGATGCCGGCCTGCGTCGACTGGAATCGCTTGACTGCGTTTGACGTTTTCGGACCATAGATGCCGTCGATGCCGTTATTCTTGACGCCTTTGTTCGGGTAGAAATATACGGCTGCTAGTGCGTTCTGAAGTTGAGTGACCGCTGACCCGCGAGCACCTTGACGGATCACGCCGGTCGGTACCGTAAGTTTTTTGGCTGACGCTTTAGTCGGCGCTTTTGGTTTAGACGGCTTTACCGGCTTAGTCGCTGCACCCGTTTTGCTTCCGTTTAGGGCTGCGAGCTCTTTCGCGATAGCCGATTTAACTGCGCCCCAACGACCTTCATCGAGCACTCGATGCGGGCAGTGCTTCCCGCTCCAATCTTCGTGCTTCTTAACGCGATCGACGCCCCATCCTCGTTCTTTTAGAAGCTGCGCAATGAATTTAATCGCCAATGCTTCCGCTTTTTTATAGCGCTCGCCGCCGGATTTTGAATAACACACCTCAACGCCGATTGACGTTCTGTTTCCGCTGTTCGCGCCGCTCCCATCTCCGCAATGCCACGCGTTTCTGCTCACCGGAATCCCCTGACGAACCTCTACGTCATCTACGGCGAAGTGGTAAGATACTTGATTCGTATTTCCGTTCATATACGAGATTTCATTTTTAGCTGGCGCATCGTTAGCTGTGTTATGGAACGTGATGTATTTCGCATTCATCGTATTCGGACATTTAATTCCGTACTTACTCGGAGATACAAGATCCTGCGTCACTTTAATCGTCATATAATCGTCTCCCTTTTCGTTTTATTTAGAAGTAATAACGGAACAGGACCGGCACCAACGCCAGCATAACCGGAACCGCAATTCCGATAAGCCAACGCCGATCACCTTTAACCTGGTCGCGGTATTCTCGTAGATCGTCACGGGCCGTTTTGGCAATACGCAGGGCTTCGCTCGCCTTGTCGTCAGCCGTGTCCGCCCTAGATAGCGCCATAGCAGCCATTTCTCGGAACTCTTCGAAGATGCGCGTCTGATGTTGTTGGGTTGCGATGATGGTGGCGATGTCGACCTGTATCTTCGCGATCTTTTCGTTAAGTTCGTGCGTAGTCGGTTGAGTCACCGCAAATCCTCCTTAATTACAAAATAAAAAGCCTACGCTTCTACGTATGGCTCGCCTGTGATTTCTTCGTATTGTTCCGGCGTAATTTTCTTCATAACGACCGCGGCTGCGACTTGCTCCTTCGTCCAATCTCCGTCTCCGTAAAACTTCTTGATGATCGCGAACCAATTCATTAAATCACTCCCTTCATCATTAATGTGAAAACCAATTCCGCCTGCTGCTGACGCACAATTTCGAGTTCAGACGGAGCCGCTTCCGGAAAGAGACTGTCGATGTACTCCTGCGTAGCACCTTCGAACCACTCTTCTTTCTCCGGATCAAACGTCTTGATAAATAGACCATCTTGCGGCCTGACTGCCGTGTATCCTTCCGGAATTTCCTCACCGTTTTCTACATCGACCAATATCTCTCCGGTTTCCTCCCACACGTAATTTTCATCGTATTTATAAGCTCGTATCATTAAAGCACCTCCTATACTTTCGCCGCCCTAAAACGGAAGCCAAACGTTATAAATTCGTTAGGATTAGCCGTATTAGAGCACGATTGAATACAAACCTTTCCGTCTGTTCCGATATACGTACGGTGGTATTGCGGAACATTCGTCGTTCCCACACTCGAAGCCACTCCGATAAAATGCATTGATTGATTCGGAAAGTAATCGGGTAGCAACGTGAATGCGGCGACGTTATTACCGAGCGCCCCGCCTGCAATTGAGCCGACGATTTCAACAACACCGAACGCGTCCTTCGTGTAGCGCACCGTATGAGGAAATCCGTCCGGCGATACGTATTGCTTCCACCCGTTACCTAAAGACGGCGTTTCCCAAGTTGGGGTAGCATCTGCATCCGTTAGTATCCGACGCCATCCGCTCCATACGTTATTATTGAGATAATTCGTATAAACGTTATTGAAGTAATCTGTCGCGTACACCCATCCGAATGTTCCTTTACCATTTGTAGCATCGGTCATGTGGTAAAATCCCCTAAATGATCGGGTATTCGGTAAGTCGCGTGACCGGGCGATTGCGTAAAACGTGCCCTGCCCCAATCCGTTGTTGATTATAGACTCTAAAATGCTTCCGGATGTATCTTTTAACGATATTAAAGGCAAGCCAGTATCTTCAGTTATTTTGCGTTGCTGAAAGTTAGCCATAAGATCCTTCGCCGCCTGTAGAGCTGCGTCTGCTTTCTGCTGCGCCCCCGACGTAGTTTCCTTCGAGTTCCATGTCGAGCGCTCTTCGTTAGTCACGTGCTTTATAGCATCGTTTGCGTGGGCGGTTACTTTTGCTTGCGCGCCGGCCGTCGTCTCCTTGGAGTCCCATTCCGCTTTCTTCTTCGCAGTGACATGGACATCCGAATTATTTGCGTGAGCATCTACTTTTTCTTGCGCTCCAACCTTCGTTTCAACGTTGTCTAAATCTTCGAATTTTGCTTCGATTTCGGCGACGGTTGCTACTACATCGTCATAAAGATCGTTAATTTGCCCCCGCAGCGTTTCAAAGTCATCGATGTAATATTCCGCAACGGGTACGATATTTTGATCGATAAGTGACTGCTCGATGCTGAAGCCGAATTTATGAATGGATAGCGCTTGACCGTTCGTGTAATAAAGGATCAATTCGGCTTTTACTGCGCCATAATGACGGATTTCGTCCGCCGCTAAAACATATTCGGCAAGCCCTTCCGGTTTATTTACTAATGTAATTGCTCGTATAAAACGGCTTCCATCCGCCATCGAAAGGACTAATTTACCTACGACCGCAGATAACGGTAAAGGAACGCCGTCTTTCGTGAGTTTAAAGGACAGGCGCGCCGTTTTTATATCTTGCGTGCTGAATTGTATGGCGGCATTGATAGGCCGCTTTGTTTGCGCATTGACGTCGAATGACAAAGCGCCATCTTTTGCTAACATCCGTTTTCCTCCCTTTAAATAACGTTCGCAGTCGAAGTGATTGGGTCGATGCTGTTGTCGTTATAGCTGTCGTCAAAGCCCGCGCCCTTTACGTAGTTACCGTACGATGAAATTTGCGAGCAGGTATTCGTTAGATAAATACCATGACGCATTCCTAGACCGGTAATGTCGTTGAACGCGCACATAGACCGCGCAACGCCGGATAAGAAAATGATTCCGTCATATCCATCGCTTTCTGTCGCCCTCGTTCCGACATCTACAAGCGTATTAAAAAAGACGCGTACTCTCCGTGAGTCCCCCGATACGGAGATTCCGGAAAAGCCGACGTCCTTTAACACGTTATTCGCGACAGTAACGTTATTACAGCGCCCTTCCTCGATACGGATTCCGTTTCCTTTGACGCCCCGCAAAGTATTAGCCGTTGCAGAACCGTAAGTGCTTCGGGTTATCAGAATGCCGTGGTGACCTACGTTGTCGACTACGTTATTTGCAATCGTATAGTTGTAAACGTCGGAGATGTGAATTCCGTGGCGCGCAACAACACCATCTATTACGTTGCCGGAAATAACTACGTCGTCAATCGTCTGATAATCCTTCCGTCCGTAGACCTGTATCGCATGATTCTTCGTAATGTTGGTGATCGTGTTTTCTGTGATAACGTGGTGCTTCGTTTTATTGACACGCCCCGTAGGATTTCCGTTTGCATCCTGCGTGTATTGCGTCGTGACTCTCGGAAGAAGAATACGAATACCGGAAGCGCAGTTGTTTATCTTGTTGCCGCTAATTCTCGTGTCGTACCATTTGTTGCCGCTGATTGCGTACTCTGTCGTGTCCTCGATTACGTTGTCTAAAATTCGAATGACTGAATACCAAACACCGTCCGTACTCGTGTGCGAATCGACCGCACGTGCCCATCCGCCGAGCTTACTTGAACGCCCGAAATAGTTGCCGCGGATAATGATATTTCTCGTGACGGTTTGATCGTACGAACCGAACGCGCCGAAGTTTGCGGATGAACGCATTAGATCGAGCTGAATGGCCGCCGAGAACCAACGATCCCCTACGTAGTCAGCGAAGCCTTTAAATTTAACGTTCTCGATCAGGACGTTTTGGTTGCCGGCGCAGTCAAACGCATGCCCACCTACGACGTCCAGTACGGTAATATCTCGAATGACAATTCCGTCAGCATGAGCGAATCCGAACACGGAGCACTGCTGCTTGATTACCGCGCCGTTACTGTCGAAGGTACCTCCGCCCTCGATTACGATGTTCCCGTGACCGTTGTAACCGCTGAAATTATCCGGTTCAAGTCCGTTGACTAGCATAGAACCGACGAAGTTCCGTTTGATAACTGCGCCTCCCTGAACGATAAGTCGCGTATTTCTGAAGATACGTAGCGTTCGCGTTTGCGTGTAGTTTCCAGGCGGAACCACAAGCGTAATGGGCGTTGACTTCGAAAGGTCCAGTGCCGCCTGCATTGCGTCATCGAAGTTTCCGTATTTCTCTAAGTACGGACGCAACGAAACAAAGACGGCCATGTCTTCGATCTTTTTCATCAATTTCGCGAAGTCATAATCGAATCGATCTTTCGCCGTCGGATGCGTGGATGCATCGAGTGCTACCCGCAAATCCACGACCTCTTTGACGTCTTCGCCGTCGTGGTTAACGACTAGATTCGCAAAGCGAGCGTTCAAGTTATCTAGGCGATTAGCAGCCGTAAAAAGCCCGTGCTGTATTTGCTCGGACTTGTGTGCGGGCGATGCGTTTTTATGAGCGTTTAACTCGGCGGTGACTTTCGTAAAACCCTGCTCGATACTATCGAAGTTATCGTTCAAGTTATTACGAGCAATGCGATCCCATGCCGACGCGATCCGCTTTAAAAATACGTTAGCCATTTAGTGCCTCCTTTATTTTGATTCTAGCGCGACCACTCTCGCAGTAAGCGCCGTTAGGTCCGATACGAGTTTGTTTAGATCAACGTTAGCTCCGGAAGAACTGACGATGACCTTCGATAGTTTTATGAAATCTGACGAAGACATTAGGCCAGCTTTTGATGCGCTAGCCATGTCTACTTGCGGCTTACCATCCGGACCGACTACGATGCTTTGTAGCTTCTGAAAATCGCTCGACGTCATCAAGCCGTCCGAAACCGCGGTCGCCGGTCCGTACTTCGGAATAGTTGTCGGGTCATAACCATCGTCAAAGTTTGCGTCGCTTCCGATACGTATCCCGGAACCTACCGATGTCCCTTTTACTTTTCCGGACGCGTCAATCAATTTAGATACGCGCTTTTCAGTCTTACGGAAGTTTTTCATGTCCGTCTTAATATCGCGCTTCAGCTTTCCGAATGTATAAACCGGCGATTTATTCGGGTCTGAATAGCGTTCAACGCCGACGACCTTAATCCGCTTATTGATTCCGAACGGATCGATCATGCACCATACGTAATCGCCTTTGCGGATGTCTTGGACGCCGAAATGTCGTAGCTCCGTATACGTCAGCGTCAAGGATAACTCGATTGTGTCCGTTAGTTCTTCCTGCAAACGAAGCTCTAGTTCATCTGCGTTTTTATCGGTGTAAGCATCATCGCGAATAGGTGCAGCGTGCTTGATTCCGTAGATTTCCGCTAACGGGCTCGTGTATTCAAGCTCTACAGCGTAGGCTTTTGTCTTATCGTTCTGCTTTCCGTAGCCACGAATATACGTTTTTAAAGAACTCGTATCGATCTCAACCGATTCATCGCGTGAATTGAATTTGTAGCGAATCTGATAGTCGGTATCTCGCGCCAATTCCTTCGCAATGACTACCTTTTTCCCTTCGAAAGTGTATTCCGCTTTGTATTTATCGAGGATATCTCGTAATAAATCGTTAGAGAAACCATCGCCGAAATCTTCGAGCTCGAACGTGGCTTCAAGACCTTCCGGTGATATGTCGTATGAGTAGCCGGACCCTTCGAGTGCGATCGCAACCATGTCGTCTATAGTCATCTTCCGCTTCTTCCCGGACTTACTGTAAACGTAGTTATCCGCTAGATCGATCAACGGTTTATAGACGCCGGATGCTTCCATCTTTATTGTGTCGTTTGAGGTGACGGGGCGCGTCTTTTTGATGACGTATTCCTCTCCGTCGCAAATGAGTATGTTTTCGTTTTCGATCAACCCGAAAGAATGGTCGTTGTTTCTCGTACTCGTAATCGACACATCTAACGACTTCTCATTCTCTGACGTCTCACGAACTGTACAATCGTAGTCAGTAAGCGCCTCGACTTCGCCTCTTACCGTTTTTATAAGTAGCTCCATCGCGCCACCTCCTAGAAATAATAGAATCGGAAATCGAATTTGATTTCGAATGATCCGCTCGTTCCCGATAACACAAATTCATTCCATCCCGGCTCTAGCCGGATTAGCTGTCGGTTTGTGTCTCCGAAAATACTTACGCCGTCTTTACGCGCCTTGACCCCGTCCAAAATAACCGTCTCTTTCGATGTCGTATCTCCGGTATATTGCCACGCATCGCCCGTCGTTTTGTTCGTGATCTTTAACTTAGATGAGGCGCCTTTATACGAAATGACGAAAGGCAATTCCAACGGATCAATACGAATAGCCCCCGCATTGTAAATACGGAAGCTCTTTGCCTTATGTTTATAGACCGGAATAGTATCCTCTAGATTTTCACCGAACTGCCAAAGACTCGCGTCAAAAGTGAACGGGTCTTGCGTCGTTCCGACCGATTCGCAGTAAGGAGATGCGCTTTCGAACGTCAGCGTAAAATCGGCCACGCTTCCGCTTCTCTCCGGATCAAAACTGTCGCTCAACTCAACTCGCCATCGTTTCTTCGGATTGCCTTCCGCGACTAGATAAAACTCGTATTCCTGATAAAGAGCGTTATATATTTCGTCGCGAAGCAAGTAGAAGTCGGCCGCGTCTTCAGCATACATCGTACATTCGGCTGTGATCCGTCGATTACCGAAATCTTTGCCTGTACGATAAGAACCGTTTTTCCCCGGTATGTTTTCGTAGGTGATATTCGGAGACGGCGCGGATATGACTAGGCTACGTACTAAAACCGACAGATCCCTCGCCATATCAATGATCGTTCCATTGCGATACTGAATACGAAAGTTTGCATCCGAACGCGGAATCGCTGAAGATCTCCCGAAAACAATATCCGGCGAGAACGCATCTTCATTAAAGTTTTCGTCAATATCAACCACGGTCGGCTCCGGCTTTGGTTTCGCCGGCTTATCGACGTCGGTGCTAGTATCCGTTGTCTTCTTCGTATCGTACTTCGTTAGGTTATGCGTCGCTATAATGTTGTTCAGTTTCGTCGCGTACGCTGGGTCCGTTGCATATCCGGCACTAACGAGAGCCTTCGTTGCTTTCCGGTAATTCGTTTGACCGACGACAGCTTTGTAGTGATTCGGGTTCCAACTCGTTCCGTTGATATACAGCTTCGCGAGATCCTGCATCGACTCGTACCATGACGGGTATTTACGGAAGTCGGCGTAGACCTGAACGTTTCGACCATTGTATACTTCCCACGTCAACATACGAATAGATGCGCCTTTGTACGAGCCTTTAACGCCGAATAGGTTTTTCCCTTTCGTAGCCAAGCCCGAATTTCCGTAGCCGGATTCTAGGCAACCCTGCGCAATAACAAGCGACGCAAGTATATTGTAGTTCCGGTAAATCTTCTGAGCGTCCGGTGCTATCGCCTTAATAAAACTAGCGTTGCTCAACCGCTCACCTCCTCCCTAATAACTACTTCGATCTATTTCGTCCATCTGCCGTCTGCTCACGTGCGGCTCGACGATACGTCCGACTACTTCGCCCTCCATTACCACCGATAGTCCTTTAAGAGACTCGATAGCTGATGCGAGGCTGGATAGATGCGCCTGTATTTGCGGACTGTGGCCGCCTGCTGACGCAATACGAGCCGTATGACCGGCGTCTAACATCCGGAATAAGTTCGATTGCTGCGCTTCCGTCAAGACCATCTCATTTCGTAGCGCGCGAATATCAACTTCGTGACTCATTGGACGGTCGATAAACTTCGATGCCATTCCGCCTGAATGTAGTTTGCCGGCTGGTTTGCCGACGATGCCTCCGACGTGGTACGTTCCTTCGTTTCCGCGCCCTCGGCTGACGGCTCGTTCAGTTTTACGGGTGACATCTGTCGTGATGATCGTAATTCGCTTACTAAGGTCCTTGCTCAGCTCAGCATTCATCAGCGATGCTTGACCGGTGATTTCGATTACCTTACCCTTTGTACGTTCTAGCTTCGCTATTTCGCTCTCAATTGCGGCTAGGGATTCGCGGTATTCGGCCGTCTTTTTGTCTGCTTCGGTTGTGTTATTTATAAGGTTTGAACGCGCATCTTTTAACTTCATAATCTCACGGTCTAGTACAGCAACACCTTGACCTTTCTTTGCGGTAAGACCTACTTGACGAAGCTCTAATTGGACCATTTTTTGATTTACTTGATCGAGCTTACCTATTTCTTTCTGAGTTTCCGCAAGACTCTCTCGCTTTTTTTGTAGGGTCTCGGTGCTTTTAATTAACTCTGATTGTTTAGCTTGGAGTATTCTTTTTTCTTGCTCTAAGTTAACTTGGAGCATTTGAGCTGATGCTTTGTCTCCCTTGTCTTTTGCTTCAGCAATACTTTTTTCGATACCTTCGACAACCTTTAGTTGATCTGATACGGCTTTTTCTTTAGAAATCCGTTGTGATTTAACATCGTTAATCTCTTGTTGTATCTGCTTTTCCTTTTTGAGTTGGCCGTCCATATTCCGCTCAGCAATCGTCTTTTGTTTTTCGAGTTCTAAGCGCAACTCTTCCGCTTTCTCCGCGCTCAAACGTTTCATAGCCTCGGTATTTTTCGCAATTGCATTACCTTGCGCTGAGAAAGCCGCCTCTGTTTCCGGTGACTTCTTGATGATCTGATCGTTCAATTCGAGGAACCGGTCGAACTCCTCATTCGTAAGGCCTGAACTTTTACGGAGGCCGTCTTGCTCTGCGTTTAGCTTTTTAATCGCAGCCGAATCCTTCTCGTTAGCCAGCGCGTCCTTGTTGTCTAAGTAGCGCAGCAATTCGTCATTTGTCAGTTTCATCTTCGCCTGCAAGCCGTCGTATTCTTTGATCGTCTTATTAATACCGTCGACTTCCTTTTGCTTCGCGTTTGCCGCTTCGAGGCTAACGGTGTTCATCGCTTTATAGCCCGCGCTGACGCCGACTAATAAACCGCCGAGTATCGAAAGACCTGTTATGATCCATCCGGCAGGACCCATCGCTGCGAATAAACCCCGCAATGCAAAGCTTAGCTTAATAGCCGAGGAAGCCGTCAAAGCGATCGCCGCTGACGTACCAACCATCGCAAGGCCTGTCGCTACGACGCTCGGGTTGACCTTACTAAATAAGTCGACTAACTTCGTACCGTGATCGACGATAGACCGTAGGTGCGGTAGGAACTCGTTTCCAAGTTTGATGCCTACGCCTTCGAGAGCTGATGTAAATTTCTCGAATGCGCCGTATAAGTTATCCATCTGAACATCCGCGACACTTTGCGCTGTTCCGGCTGATCCTTCGAGCGCCTTCGTGTATTTGCGTATTTCATCCGATCCGACTGCAAGCAACGAAACAAATCCCGATGCTGCTTCCGTACCAACAATACTCGCAATAGCAGCCGTCTTTTCCGCTTGGCCTAGATCGCCAAACTTCGAATTTAAGTGATCGATAATATCCGGCAACGACTTCATCTTACCGTCGGCCGTCTCGACTTCAATTGCGTATCTCTGCATTACTTTTGCTGCGCGTCCTACCGGATTAGCAAGCCGCAACATACCCGCGCGTAAAGCCGTACCCGCCATCGAACCTTGAATACCGGCGTCAGACATTTTTGCAACGGCTGCCGCTGTTTCTTCGAATGAAAATCCTAACGCAGTAGATACCGGTGCTACGTATTTCATTGCGTCCCCAAGTTGAAGTAGGTCCGTGTTGGCCGTCGTCATCGTTTTAACTAGAACGTCAACCGCGTACGTTGAATCTTCCGACGCGATACCGAAACCCGTCATGATATTCGATACAATGTCGGCCGACGTTCCCATATCAACCGAAGCCGCGGCCGCCATGTTTAATACGGCCGGAAGCGAGCCGACTTGATCTTTTACGCTAAATCCCGCCATCGCTAAGTATTGGAGTCCTTGCGCTGCCTCTGTCGCCGTAAACTTCGTCGATTCTCCGAGATCCATCGCAACTTTTCGAAGGGCTTCGAAGTCCTGTCCAGTGGCGCCCGAAATCGACTGTACCTTCGACATTGCTTGCTCGAAGTCTGCCGCGGTTTTAACTGATACGCCGATGCCCGCGACTACTGCGCCACCTACTGCTAGGGCTGCCGTCTGAACGATTCCCATTTGCGTGCTTAACGACTTGGCTGAATTGCTCATCTGATTCATTTGACTTTCCGCCTGAGAGACACCAGCGCTAAATTGGCTTGATTCTAACGTTAAGCGAGCGACGATTTCACCTACTGTAGTACCCGACATTCGTTTTCCTCCTTTCCTCCGTTATCTAAAGAAGTTCCGCAATTGCTCGAACTTATCACGGTCAAATTCTTCGCGATCTACATAGCCGGCCTGTTTGCGTAAGTCTTTTAACATGCGCTGGTAATCGCGATCTTCCATTGCGCGCCCTTCTGTTCCGACAAGTGTCGATATCATAGAGAGCCGTTCAATCGCGTTAGACTTCGTTTTTGCCCGCAAGAATTTCGGTATGTCGACCATGTAATAATCATTTTCGATCTGCCGCTGAGTGACCCCGAGCAATACCGCCGCATCTATTAAGTAGTCCTCGATTGTGTACTCGCCTTCATCCGCTTGTTTTACTCTGTCGGTGCTTTCGGAAGAAGGCTTTTCAGGTTTTTTGCTACGGATTGCAGGCGGTTCTTCTCAACTACCGCGACTAGAAAATCGATGATCTCGTCAGTTCCAACGCTTTCGAGAACGTAGTCTTCATCTAAACCGGAAAGGACTGCGACAATCTTTGCGACTTCATCCATCGCCAACTTAGCCGCAGCGACTAACGTAGAAGCAAAGTCGTCCTGACCGCTAGTGCTTAAAACCGTAAGGAATAAATGCGGCAAACGATCGACAACCTCGAAAAGTTCCTTCCATTTGACCGGCGTTAGTTTCGGTACTTGAACCGTTTTGTCGCCGAGTGTAAGTTCGCTTGATACCTTTTTAGTGCCGATACCAAATAAGCTCATTGCGTAACCTCCTTTCTAAATAAAAAGACACCGCCGCTAAGCGATGCCTTCCGTTTTATTCCGCTGATTCGTCGCCCATAACATATAGAAGCCCGTCGTTATCTGTGTCCGGATATGCTTTAAACGTCAGATTAGCGATACGCTCATCGTCTGAGTTGTACGTGTATTCCGGGTCTGACATAGCGCCCGCAAGTGGGATCGTGATGTAGTCGTTGGGTGTCGTACCTGATGCTGTCGGTTTAATGACGAGCTTTTTGGCCGCTGCCAACATATCAAAGCCGGCTTGCCCCGATACTTCGAGCTTCATTTTTGTAGGGTCAGTACTGTCTTTAACGAGTCGACTATTCGGCATTGCTGCGGCTAGTCGTTCTAAATCATGAAGCGCGAATGGTACCGTTACCTCTGCGTTTCGACCTTTCATCGTTGACTTAACCGGCGTGTCTCCGTACTGGTCAACCGTCGTGTCTTGAATCGACGTTTCTGCCTTAAAGACGATGCCGCCTTTTGTAATATCAAACGTTACTAGCTCGGAACCTTCGCCAAACTCGACGATTGCCGGTCCGATAGGAACGTTGATCCCTCTGATTCCTGCCGCCATCTATTTTCCTCCTTTTATATTTGCGCAAAATAAAAAGCGCCCCTAAGGACGCTCTACGCAATCGAAATTTAATGAATATATCGGACGATCGGATTCGTCGTCTCCTAAATACAATGGCGCCGAGTTATTGCAACGCATCTGTACGATCGAGCTTTCGCCGACCTGCACTTCGGTAACGTTCGTAAGCGCATCGTATATTTCAAATGCTTTATCTTCCGTGCCTGCGCCGTCTCTAGCTTCGCCGCGCACGAGTATTTGAAAGGACGGCCGCTTTAGTCCGGTGTACTTAGACGTAGGAAATCCACCCGTCAATTTAACCGAGATTGCGGCGCCTTTACTATCTACCGGAAATTTATTTACGTAATATTTTCCGTCGACTTTCGACTCAATGAAATCGATTAGCTCGCCTACACGCATTAGATCAGCCCCCTACGAACGCCTTCAGCGATCCAGCGTACGTACTTCTCGGCGTTTCCTTTTAAGGGTCGTTCGAGGTATTTATTTCCGACTTCGTACCCCTCGATGCCGCCTGCCGCTTGCGAAGCTGGCCCGAGATTGTAGTCCATTTCGTGGGTCCATATCGCATAGTTGAATCCGCCTTCGACCGCTCGGAAAGAAACGTCTACGACCGCCTTGCCCTTCGCGAGTTTGTAGTTTTTCTTGATACTCGCGCGTAAGGTTCCTTTGTCGATCGGCGCGATGTTCTGCGCAATTCTACCGAGATCGTCGCCGGAATCACCTAACGCCTGCGCGGCACTTTCTAGGGCGCTTCGGTTAGCGTTAGTTATACCGGTTATAAAACTACTCGCATCGAGCGTAAAACTCATAGATACACCTCCGTCAATAACGCTTTACCGTCGATATGTCTCTTAACGTTGATTTCCTTCGGTCTCTTTTCCATTGTTTCTCCGAGTTCATTCGTATAAGAGATTACGTCGGTATAGCGCACGTCAGCTAGGCGATCTAATAGAATACGAGCCGATGCGACGGCTTCCTCGGATTTAACGACGCCGTTGTTGCGCGCCTTAACTGCGGTCGACCCTTCATCGATACGGCATTTAAGCGTAAATTCAGCGCCATCGTTAACCGGGTTTCCCCATCGATCAAGCTCGTCAGACGGTCGCTTCACCGTAATAGTTTGACGCATAGGAAATATCGCCACCTACAACACCGTCCTTCTGATTCGCTTGCCTCCGATTTGGACGCCGTTTTCATCTTCGATGGCCGAGATAGACTCGCGTGGTATAAGATCCTCGTCTTCACTACGTAACGTATCTTTGTAGTTAAACGCAGCAACGCCGGTAATTGAGTATGAGGAAATACCGTGTTTATTCAATCGGTTCGTATCGTTGTACGCGATCGCCAATACGTTAACAAACTCGTAGACTGCTTTGTCCGGTATGACGTATTCAGGAAAAACACGCGTTAAAGTCGAAGAAGCCCGGTTTAATAGCCGCGCCTTCTTATCGTCCTCTGCGTCTATCCAATCCTCGATATCTACTAACATCGAATTGATATATTCGTTTGCGCCTTCGACCGTAGCCGCCAATCGCCTCACCTCCTGTTATTTTGCGGAGGATTTCTTGGCGGGCTTTTTAGCTGGCGCCGGCTTCGGTTTATCCTCCGATTTTATACAAGTAACCCACTTCGGGCACAAACCGTCTAGTAGCTCGATCTCGTCCGGGTCGTCCGTCTCATACGTTCCGTTGTGGTCAAATACAATCTTTTGAGAACTTCCGATCATATAAAAAGGTGTCGCTTTATATACAGCCATTAGCTAGACCCCTTTCCCTCTAACGCCTCCAAACGACTTCGATAATCGTCTAAAATCGACTTGACTTCCGTATTAAGATTATCGAGAAAAACACTGCCCTTTCCGATGGTTCGAGAGTTTACAGCTCCATCCCCAATATGCCTATTTTTAATTGCGCCATCCTCAATATCTAATGACCCGCCTTCAGAAGATTGAAGGTTTTGGATAATGTCACCTAGTTTCAACTCATTCGCAATAGGCATTGACTCGTTTAAACGTTGTTTTTGACTCTCCGTTATCGCCAAATGTATTTCCTCCTTTCAAAAAATAAAAGACGGGCAATTAAGCCCGTCGATTAAGATACAGTCGTTGCGATGTTTTCGAGAATCGCAATTTTTTCGTTAGCGTTTTTAACTTTGATTCCGTATTCCCCGCGAATCTGTCTTGCAACAAAGTCTGCGCCCGGAACACTTGCGTCTGTATCGTATACAGAACGTCCAGTTAAAGGATGTAACGAAAGAATGCTGCGGTCGAACAAAGCGATCTTATCTTTCGGGAAGTTAGGGTCAACAATGACCGTAGCGACTCCGCCGCCAACCATGTCCGAAACAAACGTGCTGATTCTGTGGCCAGTAGCTGCGTCTGTGCGTTCAGTTCGGATAGTGTCTGTCGCCATTTTGGAAATCTGACGAGCACCCGCTGTATTCGTTAAGATTGTATTCACAGAACCGCCTCGGAGATAAACTTGCTCCATCAATGCGTTAATATCTTTAGCTTCTACTTCTTTTCCTTCTAAATTCGCTTTTGCTGATCCTTTAAGATTAGCGAAGTTTAAAAGTCCGCCAGTCATACGTGGCTTACCGTCAATTCTACGTCCATAAATCAACCAGTCGTTGAACTCACGCGCCATTTCTTTCAGTCTTAATTGCACTTGGTAATTGAGTTCATCCGTTACGTTGTGCGTTCTAACAGCTTGTTGTGTGTTAGAAACTGCCGCATATCTTTCGATGATCTGCGTGAAGTTGTAATCAACATAGCGGTCGTGCCCTTCGTCCATGCCTACGCCTGCACCTTCATTTTGCGGGCGTGAAACAATTCGCAATTCAGAACCGGCTTTTAACGTTTCCTGAGTAGTGCCGTCGAATCCTCGAATAACTGTCAGCACATCGCCTGAAACGTCGGTAACTTTAAGATATTCCTCCCCGACAACAACGATAGCGTCTTTACGGAACTTAGATCCGTCATCTTCTGCGACCGTAATCTTACCGTCTGCCCCCACTTCTTTAATCGTTGCTAAGTTCGAGTTTAAACGATCTGACATCCACTCGAATTTAGTTTGGAAGAGAGCTTCACCATTTAGTCCCACAAGCCCTAAAAGAGTCGGCTCGTCTTGAAGAATTAGCTCGATTCCCGCGTCCAACTGACGTACTTGATCCTTAAAATCATAACTCTTTAACATTTAATTTCCCCCTAGTTATTTAGTAGACTCTTTATTTTGTTAGAAATCTCAACAACCTTTGAAAAGTTTTTTTCCTTCTTCGCAGTAGTTAGTTGAGCTTCTAAAGTCTTGATTTCCCCGCCCGATTCTCCGCCGCCATTTGTAGCTTGACCTATTGGCTTACTATTTTGAGTGGATTTAATCAGGTAAGGTTTATTGTCAACGATCTCCCTAACAACACCCTCGATTCCGTGCACTTTACCCTCATCGACCTTAACTCCCGATAAGTCTGCGAGACGTAATGCGTCGTCAACATAGGCGATGCCGTGAGCCGTAGCAATCTTAATAAACTCGTTCGTAATTTTGTTTTGTTCGTCCGCTTTTTTAAGATCCTCGATTTGCTTCGCAAGGGTTTGTTCAGTCTCCGATTTCGCTTCGAGTTCCTTTTTGATGCGCTCGAGTTCCGTCAGTTCTGCGTCTGCCTTTTCTTGCTCCGCTTTTTCGTACGCGCTTAGCTTCTCTTTTAAAGAGTCATAGTCTGCGTATTTAGAGACAGCGCGTTTAACGCGAGACGTAATCTTCTCGTCAAACTCTTCCTGCGTAAGCTCGATTTTCTTCGGCTGATCCTCGCTTGGTTGCGTTGGCGTTTGTTCTTCCGCCTGACCCCCGCCTGCTTGATCATCTGCGTTAAATAACGGCATAAATCGTTTTACAAACATATCGTCCTCCAACCGTTTTAAGGCCGTCGCCTATTAGATAAACCAGCCGTTTAGTTTAACGTCTTAACGTTCGGACAATAAATCTTCGCTTCTGATCGGCGAATATACGTGCTTACATCGCGGATGAAATATCTCGCCCGTCGCCTGCAATTCGTCGTAGGTTAAATAAGGACCCGGCGCATCTATCGTAAGTTTCATGATCTCGCCTTCGTGAAAACGGCAGTAATCCGAAGCCCCGTGCGATGATATTTGCGCATACAAAACGCCGCGATCGACGGCTTCGTTAGTCGTTGCTTCGCGGTATGTCTGCATCATTTTCGTTCGGGTCACCATATCTGCGTATACTTCCGGCTTCCAGCGCCGTCCTTTTGCGTCGACGATTCCGGTCATGACGGATTCTTTGAGTCGCTTTTTTATGTCGTCTCTTATCGTCCGTCTTCCGTTTGTGCCCGACGCCATGTTGTACTTTATAGAATCGGAAACGGCGCGCCTGACTGCGGCTTTTGTTTTCCGGTCTACATTCTGCGTGACCACTAGAAGGTCCGCTTGTGTGTCCGCAATAGCTGCCGCGACCATTGTTTCGTTTAACTCGTTGAACTTTACGATAAGAGCCGCCTGTTCAACTGACTCCGCGACCTTAAGTGAGACAAGCGTATTTATAACGCCTTCTCTCGCAGCAATAGGTACGTTTTCGCTAACCCATCGCGCCGACTTCGTATCAAGATCGGCTAAAATGCGACTGATTGACTGAAGTGTCGCAAACGCATTGGCTCGTCGGAAATCCGAAATATCAACGCGATCCAGCTCGGCGAGAATGTCTTTTATGGCGGTTCGATAATGGCCGGCAAGCTGATTCGTCTGGTAATCGTAGTTAGGTGCCGGTACTTTCGCCATTACTCATCGTCCCCGGGTTCCGGCTCATTAAAGATCGACGCATCTACAAAGCCATTTGCGGACGTTTCGTCTTCTTCAATGCGGCGCATGATCTCGTCTGCCTTTTCGTCGTCAACGTCATCCATCGCCTTGATTGCGCTCCTTACGTCGAGCGTCGGCTTACCTGCCGTTCTGATCTGCATGATCTCCGCCCACTCTTTCTCGTTCTGCGGAATTCCGTCGTTCCAAATAGCTCGCGGATAAACAGCTTCGTCAACCTTGATTCGTTTGACTGCCTTCTCCAAAAGCATACAAGTCCATAGCGCGTCTCGGATCGCTTTATCGTAGTGCGCACGAATTCGTTTCACCTTCGAAAGAATCGGCATAAAACGAGCTTTGATTGCAGCGCCGTCTGTATGAGACGTTCCGGTTCCTCCGGAGTTATCTCCCGACATTACAGTCCCAAAAAGCCACTGCGGTGTTTCTGATTGCATAAATACGCTACTAAATAAGACATCGAGTTCCTTAAAAGCCGCGTCTAGTTGCGCCTGCCACACCATATAACCTGGCGTCGGATCGTCTTTTGTTACCGGAATATATGCGCCTCCGAACCGGACCGTATCGCCATCGTCTTGAATCTCGGGACCATACGCAGTAGGATCGCTGTGTTTCCATAGGATATAGTCGATCTGCACTAGGCGATCATTAATCGCAGCAAACGTTGTTTCTAACTTCTCTAAGCCGCCGATTCCGAAGAACTCGTCGTCAATCGACTTATACGGAACATGAAAAACAGGGATATGTGGCAGATGCGTTTCTTCAATATCTTCTTCGCGACCTGTCGGAAGTTGTTCGCCGATTTTATATACGGATATGGGTGTACCTGTTGAGGTATCAACTCCGTTCTCGTTCAAACGGAAACGCGAGTAAAGGATATAGCCTGGTATATGTCGCTCGACATTTAAAAACGGAATTTCCGTCTTCTCCGTCTCGACCCATTCAATCTGCGCAATATTGACCGCCTTTAGCTTCTTGACGTTGCCGGCACTGAACTCCGGAAAGACTGCGCCCGCGCTAACGTGTTCGATAATCGCTTCCATCTCGGCGTCTGCCGGCACGGGTAGCCTGAGCTTTTCAACTTCCGTAAAGTCTTGACGGTATCCGTACCGCACCTTAAACCACGAATCGCCTCGAAATCCGTTAGCCGTTGCGCTTTCGTGAAGAAGCTGATTAATATCGTTTTCCTCAACGTAGCGATTTAGAGCTTTTTGTTCCTCGCTGTCGTCGGGTAGGCCGCTTTCGAACTGAACCGGTTCGCCTACTAGAAGGTCAGCCGGCTTCGTGACGAGAATGTCTGCGAGATTGACCGCGATATATAGTTTCTTTAGTTGCGCCGCTTGCGGCGAGTCTTTGAGTACGTCAGTCGCACGCTCGTAAACGTCTCGTTGCCGTCCTTCAAACAACTTTTTCATACGCCTATATTTTGCTAGACGCTCGATTGAGTCAGCCGGTGGAAACTGCGCGCCGGGTCGGATGATACTGTACGTCTTAGTATGCGATCCGTCGTCGGGTTCGTGGTTGCGGTGCTTAAACAAGTCCGTAAAACCCATCGCTTATTCCTCCTTTAGAAGTGCGTCTAACTTATCCGCTTCATTTTGAATATCATCGACTGACTCGTCGGTTGTTGTGTTGTCGGTAATAATTTGCTTCTCGGTTAGTAGTCCGTATCGTTTCATGAATAAGTCAATCGCTTTAACGGACGGTTGTGGTCCGTCGATCAGCGTCATTAATTTACCGTAAACTTTCGCTCTATGACTGGATAGCATATCGTCTGCGAGTAAGTTCATGTATTCGATGAATGCGGAATCTTGCGTTCGCCATCGATACAACCCCATTCGCGACATCCCTAGTTCTTCTGCGAGTTGCTCCTGCGTTTTCTTCTCGCCGCCTTCCGGCATAATTTCATTCAAAGCGCAGGCCTGGGCGGCTTTCCGCTTCTCAAACGACAGTTGCGCCTCTAGCTGCTTAACTCTCGACATTTAACGTCCTCCTTTCGTTACATAAACTTTGGCTTCGATTGAATCACCGTTTTAGCTCGTTTACTGACACTCACCGCCATCTCTAAGGCATCCGGTAGGTCATCGTGCCAATTCGAGCCGTACCGCTCAAACTGCTCGAGTAAGAGCGTTTGACTACGGTGAAATTCGATCTCACCTTTTTCGATCTGCGGCATGAGCGCTTCGATACGAAGTTCTTTCCGCGATCGTTGATTTATTTTTGTGACGCGCGATCCAGCCGGGTATCCTTGTACTACCAACTCGCGTTTCAGCGTATCAATGAAGAACTCTTGCGCCATTTGAGACTCTGCCGCTATTCGATCCGGTAGATACTCGATGACTTTCTCCACAATCCTACGAAGAAACTTGTCGGGGTGAATCCGTTCTCCGTAAGCATCAATGATGTATATCTTTCCGGTCTTTTTATGTTTGGCAATCGTGACAATAGCCGAAAAGTCGCCACGCTCTTTACCCATCGCGAAGTCAATTCCCATATAAATTGCGTATTCTTTACGATTGAGTTTGAAATCGGTCCAATACGAAAAGGACTCCGGCTTAAATAGCTGCGAGTCCTCGTCGATCGGATTATTCATAAATTCGGTATTGAACGCCTTTGTGCCGATATTGACCTTTTCGATCATCAGTGCAGGCAAAGGAAATCGCCCTGGCCATAAAACCTCGGCTCCTCCGTCCATTTCCGCTTTGTGTTCTTCATAGAAACTAATAGCTGCGCGCGCATTCGGCGTGGACATTGAGTCTTCCGATTCCGCCTGCATCATCTCTTCGACTTCTTCGTCGCTTGGTACGTACTCTTTGTATATACGTTCGAACTCCGCCCACAAATCGGTCCTCTTCGGAGGCTTGATGATCGCCGGAAAACTGTTCTTAATAAAATCGCGACGCTCGTTCAATACGTAGTTCAGCAAACTATCGAAATGCACAAGTGTTCCCATGAAAATAAACGCTGTTTTCGTAGGATCACCCGCAGGCATAAGGTCTTGGTTAAGCCAATCCTTCGCCTTCTGCCGCAATTCAGGCGTATTGTTCGAGTCAAGCGACTCTAAGTCGTCCAGTAAAACTAAATCCGGTCGCTGCGAACCATTACGGAATCCCCGAATCTGCGTCCCGAGCGACGTGGCTTCCATTTTGATTCCGGTCGTAGTAATAAAAGCCGTTTCGGAATCCTTTTCGTTGCGCGTTTTCTGCTCGTACAGGACTTCGCCAAAGTCCTCCCGCAATTTTTGGTTGTATTTAAGTTGGCCCGCGACCCATTTGATAAACTTAATCGATCCAGCGTTCGTTTCCGAAATAATCAAGATCATTCGGCGCTTTTTATAGACGATTTCGCGCACCGGATAGGCATTCGATAGATACGCCGACTTTGCGTGCCCCCTCGAAGCCGCCCAAGCGATACGGGCCGTTTTATTCCGGTTAGATACCGAGTCGAGGATCGACGATAACTTGGCGTGGAAATTCGGCGCATCGTCCATGTCTACTGAGGTCGTCGGCACGAGGTTATCCGGATTTTCCGGGTTCCGTGCTTCCGAAAAGTATTCGTAGAAGAAATAAAGCATATCGACCTCGGCGCGATGTACCCGTTTCAACTTAATGAGTTCGTCGCGATCCTTCCGCATAAGATCGACGTGGTAGTCGCTGTGCTTTCCGGCTTTGATTATGTCGCGCAGTTTCTTCAGCCGCTTGGTGACCGCTTCGATGCGCGCCTGCCTTTCTTCTCGTTCTAAGAATTTACCGTTAATATACGCCAAGTTAGCGTCCTCCTTCCGTCAATTTATCGTTGACTTTATTAATCCGTTATCGTATATTGAATGTATCGAAAATAATATTTTATTACATTGGAGTGATATGGATGGCTAACGCAGTGAATCCGATCAAAAGTAAACGCGATTTCAATAAACTAAAAAACGCCCTCAAACCGGGGCGAGACCGTCTGTTATTGCAATTAGGGACGGCTTTTGGGCTTCGTATTTCCGATTTACTTTCGCTTAAGATCGGGGATCTTCGCGGCCAAACGTCTATTAAAATAACCGAAGCCAAGCGTAGCAAAACGCGTGTCATTACGTTTTCAGCCGCCGTCAAAAAGCTCGTCAATGAACTCGAAGGCGCCGACGAAGACTACGTATTTGCAAGCCGTAAGGGCGCCAAGCCGATCAGCCGCGTCCAAGCCTATCGCATTCTAAACGAAGCCGCCGAGCGCGCCGAGATCGCCAAAAAGATCGGCAATATCGGTACTCATACGCTTAGAAAAACGTTTGGCTACCGTTTGTACGAAATGGATATCGCAGTCGATCGTATCGCAGCGATTCTCGGCCATTCGTCCGAAAAAGATACGCTGAAATATATAGGAATCACGGCCGACGAGATTTCGGTCGCATACGAGAGCATCGCGATTTAGGTCGTGGTGCTTTTTATTTATCTGAATACCTTGGCTGATGTGTTTGCGACGCCGTCGATAACTATCGTCGATTCTTTATTCACGTCGACTACCTCGATCGTTATTAGTCTTATCGGTGATGCAAATCCAGGTAGCCTAACACCAGGATCTTTAAATACGATCTTTCCGTTCAATTCGTTCTCTAATGTTTTTTTGTCGGAATAAGATAAATAAACAACGTCATCGAACGTTTCGACTAACGCCCGCAGCGAAGTAGTAACGCCGGCGGCTCGTCTGAACAACAACGGACCTGCGTACTTAGTTTCGTATGCGCGATAAATAATATCGTTTGTCATCGCTCTCTCGCCGGATCTTTGTCCGACCACGTCTTCAATACGTTTGATGTACTCGTTGTATTTACCACCATCTTCGTCTCGGCTACGTAATTCTGCTAGAGACCTCACCGTCTCTTTCGCCGCGCGCTGTACCGCTTTTAGTCCTTTGATAGCCTCCGAAACATCTACGTCTACCTTTACGTTTAAATTGCCGACTGATTCGCGTTTGTTTTCCGCCATTCACGTCATCTCCCTTTGTCCGTTTTATTGCTGCGCATTTTAACGCAAGCACAAAAAGACCGCCGGCGCTGACCGGAAGCCTCGTTCTGATTGCGTTTATTCGTTAACCTTTTCGTATATCTCTTCGAAAATCTCTTTTTCAACCGGATAGCGCTCGCCGCGAACGCCGGTAACGATGTAATGCTTTCCGACTTCAACCTCGTACCAACCTTCAAGAGTTTTGATCGCCGGCTTGTTATTCGCTTTAGGTACCGGTCCGCTTTTCGGATAGAACCCGATTAATTTGTCCGAAAATACCGGATAACTAGCGTAGCCATCCTCCATACCGCGCTCAAAAAGAACCGCTTCGACTACGACCGGTCTTTTGCGATACTTCGTCATCTATCCGCCCTCCCTTCAAAATCACACGAAATCAGCGCTTTTCACCGTCTACCCTTACGAATACCCTAGTCGGCTACCAAAACGTCTAATTTCGTGCATTTTACGTGTTAAATTCGTTATGCTAGTCCGTATCGTTCCCGCAATACTTTCATATCGGCGGTTATTTCCGCTTTTAACGAGGCGATTGCCACCGGTTCTGCCTCGTCCGTAAGTCGTAGCTGCTTAAGCGCCTCTATTTTCGTCCTTAACGCGCTATTCGTGATCGCGGTCGGGTAATGCGTGCCGCAGACGATGCAATCAAAGTACGTTTCGACGACGCTTTTTCGTACGGCGCGTTCTTTTAATTCGATGGCGGTTCGTTGGTTACATGCGTCACAGGTGGCGAATGTAGGTAGCGTGATCATGGGCGATCGCCTCCTCGTATAGTCACCGTCTCGAAATAGAACACGCCAGGTTCATCCGGACACAACGGAATCTCTTGCGGTTGGATGTCCTCACTTTTCGCAATAAGGCGATAGTTATTCGTTCCCCACGTAAGCCCGTTAGGATCTACGAAAGTTTCCTGCTTAATTTCATAGCCGTCTAATTGCGTTAAATCTTCCGGCCGATCAACGCCTAAGAAGATGCGAACCATTTCGCTAGTTTCTCTCGTCAAGTATTTGTTTTCCGCAATACGAATGCATCCGTCCATGTGACCGCCTCCTCTTCCGTTTTGTAGTACGCCTAACACCCCGAGTTTAAAAAATTGTGCGCAAGTTTTGTTTACTAGATTCCGCGTTTTTGGCCGGGGCGCTTGGGGGCGGGCGGCTTTCGTTTATTTTTCGCGATCATTATTGAATAACGCATTCATAACGTTGCATAACGAAAGTAACAAAAAGACTTTCTGTTACATTCGCGTTGACTACAAACGTTGATGCACTGCGGTCGGTAGCCGTTCGAGCAGCGCAACGAAAAGAATTAACTTTATGCATCGTGCCAGCCCCGCCATGCCACCATTCGTACGGGCTGCCTATGCCGGCCGTCATGTATACGATCCTGCATAAACGGATTGGCTTCGGCTTTCAACCCCCTGAGTTTTCGGAGGCCTCGTCCGCCGGCGGCGCTTGCTTGATTGCGGATGTCTTCGCCTGTCCCTCCCCGTCACCCTACCGTCCGTCTTCGTACTATATTATATACACCGCCTGTGCCTACCGTTACATAGCGCCTGTATGACGGTACCCTATTCGGCTAATAAACCGCTACCTATCGTCACCCTACCGTTAGTATGTTACGTAGCGTTACGTCTCTCTATAACGTAAGACAGCATATCCGCATGTTACACAAGTATATCTACGCAGTCCTTACGTTTAGTTATCGTCTGTGTGTCCGTCCTATTATCGTTGTCCCTTCCGTATGTACTTAAGTGATAGCGCCCTCGGCTCCGCCTCGTCCGCAAATAAAGCCCCGCCGTCCTTCTATATATGTATTCAATTGCGTTATCTGCGGAACGGAGTGACGCTAGGTCTTCCCCTAAGAATAAGACAACGTTAACGCCTAAAAACGGCTGTATCCCACGTGGCTCTAAGCGTCAAGGTGGTTTTAGCGTGTTCTGTTTTCGCCACACTGAAAGGCCGTTTTGTTCTGTTTTCGCCACACTGAAACGTCGACCATCCGTTTTTCGGCGCAAAAAAGAGACGCTCGTCCTGAACGTCCCTACTCTCCGCCTTCTTCGTCCTCTATTTCGAACAGGTCTTCGTACTTCCATCCGCCCGCTTTCATTAGCGCAACGACCTGCCAATCTTCGTGCCGACTATTCGTATCGAACCGCGAGATAGAACCCTGCGGAACGCCCGACGCTTCCGATAGCCTTGTTTGCGTCCAACCGTCCGCCTTCATTAGTTCTCTCAGACGCGGCCTTACATTTATGCGCTTGCTCATCCGCACCACCTCCGTATTTATATAAGTAATTATACGATATCGAATATTTTTTCGCAATAACCGTTGACATACGTTATACGATATCGTATAATAAAGGTACAGAAAGGAGGTGCACGAATTGATTGAACTGGCTACTAAAATATCCGTCTTGCTTGCGTCGTGGTTGGCGATCATCAAAACCGCAATGGAAATCACGGCAATGAAGAAGCAACGGAAAGCAAAAAGAAAGCGACGGTCTCCCTCCAAGAAGAAACGTCGCAAGTAAACGGACGGGGCGTTAAGCCCCGGTTCAATCAATTATACCACACATGCGCAAAATTAATACGGTTGATACGTTGCTCATTATCGTACTGGTCGTTTGGATCGCGTTCACGGATTATAACGCAATGCAGCCGATTGACTTCGCAGCCGTCGTTACGTTAATCATTTTCGGTGGCACGGTCGCAATAAAAACGCTAATAAAATAAGACGTCGAGCAGCCGTCCCTTCCTAGACTATTACGACGCTAATTAGACGGCGCTGGCGTACTAAAATCGTTGTTAAATAACCCTTTAAAAAAAATTATAAAGAGTGATAACCTTACGAATATTACCAAATACAGAAAGTGGGATATCCTATGTTTAAAGTAGACCAGAAAAAAGAACTAACAATTGAACAAATATCAGAAGTATTAAGAAATCGAACAGTGCTGTACGACTTTTCTTTAGAGGATAAAGCGAATAAAATCACCCTGCACATTCAAACAGATAGTGCGGTAATCGAATTAACTAAGTTTAGTAAAAAAGCAATGGTCGCTTTTCTAAGCGAGTTAAGAAATAACGTTGATCAAATTGACAGAGATGATGTTGCTGACCTAATAGAGGAACTTGATTTCATTGATCGAGTATAACTGCCCGGACTGTTCATTCGCCCGGCTAGACGTAGAAATCGAACCCGCCGCTAAATGTCCGAACTGCGGTGGCCTTCTAAATATCGAGGAGGAGATTGCCTAATGGACGTAAAATTGACGGCCCTGGACGACTCAGTAGTTCCAGCGAAAGCACTCGAACGAGCCGCCGAACTATTTAAAAGAGAACGCGACGACGCACCTGCCGGCTTTGATTTCGGCTTTAGACTCGCTCTAATCGCGTTCGGATACGATATAAAACTATACGAAAATAATACCCAACGGGAGGAATCACGATGAAAAAGACGAAATGGATTACGGCTCTACTCGGCCTATCACTCGCGGGCAACGCAGCACTAGGAATTTACGCAGCTAAACTAAACGAAGACGTCGATATTGCTTACCGCGTAGCTGACGACATGGCTCTCGAAGCAGAAACGGCGCAAGAAACGATACAGCGCGAATACATTGTAGAAGGCGCAGACTACGCAGTATCGGCAGATGACGGAGGCTTCGCTTTTAACCCCGACAAAGTTAACGCTAAACCCGGGGATCGGATCAGCGTAGAGTTTACGAAAAAGCAGTACGAAGATGGCTCCGGCTATAAGAAAGTCGAAGTGATCGACGATTAAAATACGAGGAGGACGACGATATGAAATTCCGCAGATTCTTGTACGGATGGGCTAGATTTTTGGGAGACGTAAACGCAGTGAAGAAAAACGACGTAGGAGGACGCATCATGCGACGCAGCGTCGGAAGGGCTTTCGGAAGGTTGTTTAAATAAGCGCATAGATACGTTATAATACGAAGGTTGTGAGGTGAAAGACGTGAATAGACCGCAGCCAGGCGATTATGACGTATCTGTCGTTTATGATATGCGCGATATGCCCGACGTTAAGAGCGGACGTTGCGACAATTGCGATACGTCGAAGTTTAACAGTTCGATCAAAGGCGGAGTGTTTCTCCGTAAATGTTCCAAGTGCGGAATGACTAAGCGAATATAGCGCAAAAATAAAGACGCCCTCAAAGGCGTCCTTTTTCGTTTATTTAGACGGCGATCCGCCTGGCTTTAGTTCGCCTGTTTTAGTGATCGCTTTGATCATCCGTCTCACCTCCCGTAATAATAGCATACCACTTTAAGTCGCTCAAAAACGAAACTATACAGCCGCGGACTTCTTCAGGATCCGAAAAATCCATCTCACATTGTAGCGCAAACTCGTCAACATTGATCATATAGCTGAATTTTTCTTGATCGGCTATCTTACTAAAATCAATATGCCGCATTTGAGGTATGCCTTTTTCTTTCAACCAGGCTAAGAATAAGACATCGCTTGATTTATTGTCAGACCTTTCTGCTAAATGAATTAGGTCATAAAAGCTTCCGCAGTCAGGCACCGCCAGGTATTTGACTATCGCCTCTCTATGCAATGACAACACTCGATCTAGGGCGCATTGAGCCTCTGTCTTTTCTGAATATGGAATCATCCCAAACCATTCTCTAATATTCATAATATCAACCTCCATTTTATCGCGACTTCTTGGCGTGATCATCGAATAACTTTCGTACGGCAACCGTCCATTCCGTTTTAAATCCTTCGGGCTGGCGGAACAATAAATCCGGATGCACTAAGTAACGTACCTCGTTGCGTGTTCCTGTAACTAAAACGGCGCCTACGCCTTGCAGACGGCCCATGATTTTCGAAACGGTCGATGCGTCATGTCCGATTAGTTCGGCTAACGTTTCGCGACCAATGTACTCAATATCCGCCTTTTCTGCGTTAGGATCGGCGCAAAGGTAATATTCGCTATAATGAAAGAACGGAATTATCTTGTAAAGCATACCGATTTCATTTAGGCGCAGATTAGCGATGGTCTGTCGCGCTTTGACCGTATAGACCTTCGTAAATACTTCGTTTTTAATGCGGCCACCCATCGTATGAAAGCGGCTGCTGACGTAAATGCCGTCGTATTTTAGTTCGATCAAGCCGAGTTCAACCAAGCGGCCGACTAACGCATTAGCATTCGAGCGGCTACGGTCAAGCAAACGTGCTATGTCCGACTTATTCATCGGATCTCCAGCCGCCCCTTTGACGAGCTTACCGTCGCTTTTGATGCGTAGCTGAAGCATGATTTTAACCATTGCGCCTGCTTCCGTGAGTGATAGGTCGCGGATAATAGCGCTGAGTGTGTCGTTGTAAGATACGATGTAATTGCGCCCATGATGAAACCGTTTCTTCGGCGCTAATGTCGCACGCAGCCGTGCCTTTTCGAGTTCTTCCGGCGTTCTAATGACGGCTTTTATAGCGTCCGGCACAAATACACCGAGCTCTCCGTCCTCATTTACTACGCGATCATATTTTGTCACCTTCATCAAACCGCCCCTTTTCGTATTTATCGCAAAACAAAAGACGCCTATTGAGCGTCTGACCTTACCGTTTTGATGCCGGTTGCTATATTTACGGTGAATTGACCGCTAGACTTTCCGCTTACAAAAGCGTTGTATCGTTTGCGCGCCGTCTTATTACGTGATTTTGCATGGCGGTCCGTGAATAAATTATCGTAAGGTGATCGTGTACGACGTTTAGGTACGGCGTAATTGGCGCCAGTGATGTCGTATTCTTCAGCCATTTTATCGGATGCTTCACCGGTCTTGCGTGTCTTTTCCATGCGTTCGGACATGATCGGATATTCTTCGGCTGACATTTTATTGCGACGCGTATCCGATAGTTCTTCGTATAAGATTAAGTCGGACAGACGTTCGAGTGCGTTGGCCGGCGGTGTGCCGTCGTACTTAGCAAGTAAAACGTCGATTTCCAATATGCGTGCTTCGCGCTCTAAGGCGCCGGCTTTTGTGCGTTCGTATAGAGCCGAAATGGCTTCGTGTAGTTCTTCCTTCGTCAATTAAGCGCCCTCCCTTTTCGATATTAAAATGTAGTCGCATTTTTCACAGCCGTACACAACCTTACTAGATCGATCCTCTAATTCGGCAATGGCTATCGGGTAGTAATGATGGTCGCATAGGAACTGTTTCATACGACTCGTGATACTTACTTTAAGCATCAAACCGCCCCTTTCTTCGTTCCGTAACCTTCGCCGTGTGACGCCCAATAGTAGTAAATATCGACGATCTTATTTACCGCAGCGTTAATCGCATAATCCACGGCTTGCTGCGTAATACCGAGCGCCGCGCCCGCCTGTGTTTGCGATAGGTCATCGAAATAGACTAGACGTAGTGCCTCGTATTGCTTTCCGGTCAGTGCCGCCAATTCGATGGCGCGGTCTAGGTCGATTAGAATATCGCAAGCAGCCATGTCGCCTAAGAAGCGCCGTTGTCTGAGCGTTGTGTAATCGGCTAAAACCGCCTTGACACCGTCGGGTCCGTCTAGTTTATATTGCGTTTCATACCGCAGATGTTGGTCGGGCTTGTTCGTCGATGCGCCCAATAATACCGCCTCCTTCGTTTGCTTTCCGCCTGTAAATCGTCTATAATCGTCTTATAAAATAAGCGAGGTGTGTACGTATGGCATTAGAATGGATTTCCGCGGTTAATGATACCGCCTATATTTCGTTAGATAAGCAAGGCCGCATATACGTTAACTCGGCCGCTAGATCGCTGATAGGTCTGCCGTCAAATGCTCCGTTTCACCTTACGATCGGCTATGACGCTGAAGCAGGCTGCCTAGTCGTCGCGAAGCCGGAGAAAGTAAAGACGGAAGTGCAGCCGTTTAAGTTCGATAAGCGCGCATATAGTAAGGCGGCTCGTCGCGTTTTAGAAGGTGCCGGCCTTGAAGATCGTGAGCTACCGATACGATTTTATTTGATCGGCGATGGCGAGGCGTCTAAGCAGCCGCACTTAGCCTATCCGAAAGGTACCTACGCGTTCTCTTTGAGCTGATCCGAAAGTGCGCTACCGATATACCATGCGACACGAGATGCGATGCCGTTGCCGACGACTCTGTACTGCGCTGATAACGAAATGTCGTCGGGCAGAACGTAGGTATCCGGCACCGATTGAATTCGGAGGCACTCACGTACTGTGAAACGTCGAGGCGCTTCGGTTGGGTGGATCGGCTGTCCGCTATTGTGATGCGCAGGAATCGTATTAGACGGTTTGATTAGCGATTGTACGCGGTTAGCTTGATCGTACGAGTATTCACGCTTTGGCGTCCAAAACTTACAACAGTCCTGCGAATACGGTTCCGGTAAATCTCCGATAACATCCCGCAACACTTTCGTCCTATAATCTCCTTCTAACGGCTTCGGAAATTCGAAATTGAATCCGAGGTCTTTTCGCGTTCCTACGATAAACACACGTTCGCGTTTCTGAGCCACTCCGTAGTCCCACGCGTTGATTAGCTGCCAAGAAACTTCGTAGCCGATTTCGCTGAATTTCGTTAATAGATCGTCAAATGTCGCGCGGTGGCGTTTCGAAATCAACCCCTTAACGTTTTCAAACACGAATGCTTTCGGATGCTTGGCGGCAATGATTTCTAGATAGCGCCATACTAACTTGCCGCGCTCTCCGTCGGCGCCTGCGCCTTTGCCCGCAACGGAGAAATCTTGACACGGAGGGCCGCCAAAAATGACGTCGGTATTCGGTAGAGAGCCGATATCAACCGTACTGATGTCCGCTTGTTCTACGTGATCTCCGAAGTTGTGTCGATACGCTTTGACTGCGTTTTTATCGAAGTCGAGCGCCTTTACAATATCGAAGCCGGCCGCTTTGAAGCCGACAGCGCCGAGACCTCCGCCGCAGAATAGTTCTAGTACGGTGAGACCATTCGCTGTATGTTGCGGTGTTAAGTTAAATTCGCCCATGTATTCGCTCCTTTCGTTTAACGACCCGGGATGCAGTGATACGTCTCTAGGACTTGTTAAAACAGTGTAAGCCGCCTCATCCCATAAAACCGTTCGCTTTCTAGATAAATAACGAGAAGAATAACGTCCATCTTGCGGATTAGGTTCATGATTCGGAACCTCCGTCATTTAACGCCCTCCATCGCCATAATTTCGTCCAGTCGCGCATATAAATCGTCAAGCGTGCCGTCATTTGCGACTTCGTAATCAACTTCGAAATGGTCGAGCGCCGTTTCTGTCGGATGGCTTAAATCATTTAGATTAAATACGTCACCCCGACACCTAGCACGCTTGGCTCGCGTAACAGAGTCGGCGGAGATTCGCAGGATTTTAAAGCCCTCCGCTTTTGCACGTCTATATTCCGCTTCTTTCCGAATATCCGTAATTAACACGTTGCTTGGACGCCCATTCCGAAAATGTTCGTGGTCTTTGATACGGCGGAACAAATAAGCGACCCATACGTTGCTTGCGCCAGGTACATCTAGCTCCGTTATTCCGTTAATGAAATCACGCATGGGTTGGCGCTGTTTTGAATCGCCTCGCAGTTCCGGAAATAACTCGTAAAATAGCGCCTTACCTTTTGCGGAAAACGTAAACGGAAAGAATTCGTACATAGTTACGAGATACTTGACGGCTTCGTCTTTGCCGGCGCCCAGCTTACCCGTGATTGCGAGTTTCATAGGCCGGCCTTCTTTAATCCGATAAGTAACTCCGCAATGAATGAGCCGCTCAGCCCCGTTTGGATGCCGATGTCAGCCGTTAGTGTTGCGAGCTGTTCGCCGAGGCGCACTTTATCTTCGTGGAGGGCGTTGATTTCGGCTTGATGGCGGGCGGCGGTACGTTTTAATTCCGCCACTTCTGCGCCTAGATTGGCAAGTACGGTGATGACGTCGGATTCTTTCGGTTCGGCATCGTCTTGGACCGGAGTGAGGACGAGAAGCTGGTCGCTTTCTCCGTCGAAATAATCCTCACGGCCGAGTTCGTCTTCCAAATAACAAGAACCATCGTCATACATAACGTCATTACCTTTCACCACGCTGATATGACCGATTGGCATGTCATAGCTTTTATTTACGATAATCTTTTCGCCTACTTCCGCCTTACGGTCTTCCATACGGTAGCGCTCACCGTCTATGTGGACGATGTCGGTCGGTTCGAGTACGTGGTAGTCACTGCATTCTCCATCCCCGACAAACCACTTCCCGTCGTCATCGACGAAACTGTTATCAAACCCGATGAAATCGACGCTGACCTCGCCTTCTCCATTAGCAATGTAGACTTTTCCGTAATGTCCTATTTCGTAAATTTCTCCTTCGTTGTATTCAGCTTTAGTTATAACGATCTTCTCGCCAACCTCCGCGTTCCTATCCACCGCAACATATTCGCGGTCTACGCCGAGCTTCTCGTCCTTTAATACGTGTATAGTGCGTTTTTCTTCCGTCATTAGAACGCCTCCTCTTCGAGATAATTCAACGGGTTGTAACCGGACCAAGTCGTTCCTAGAACCGCTGTAACCTTCGCAATAGTTTCCGTATCTAAGTCGACTTTCACAATGTCGCCTTCTTCGACAACACCAAAAATTTCGCTATGCTTCCCGTTAACCTCACCGAAATATAGTTCCTCTCCGACCAGGTTAACGACCGCTTCTTCCGTTGCGACGAATAAACCTTCGAGGCTTCCGTAATCCATATGCCACCCGAAATTCCAAAGACATTTATCACCCATTATTACGCCTCCCTATTTCGTTATAATTTCCGCCTTTAGCCGCTGCCGGCCGAAGCTACGCGCCTCGCCCACGCCCGCAACGTATAGATCGATATGTCCTTCCGTAATTGCGCCGCCGCGATCCTCACACACCCTAACGCCGATGCCCTCAATATTCAGCCGAGTGCCAAACGCCATTGACGGCGGGCAGGCGATCGTATGGCCCGTTTTGGTACGTACTCCGCTTGCCGTGATGCCATAGTCGGGATGTCCGGCTGACTTGCCCGTAGACTCGGCACCGTTCGTATACGCAGTCACTTCGTAAGTTTTAGATGACGAGCGCTTCGGCTTTGATTGCGTCTGATGCTTGACCGTCGATTTCTTAGCCTTCGTCTTCTTTAGCGTCTTCACTTCACCTTCTAACGTCTTGATGCGCTGATTGGCTCGCTGTAAAGCCGCTTGATCAGCCGTTAATATAGGCGCTGGCTTTTCTGCCGCGGGTTGCTGCGTACATAATAATCCGCACGCAAGCGTCATGGTCGTTATTATACCGATGCAGACACCCCCTCGAAGAATTGCGCAGTCCACGGCTCGACTTCGGTTACTTCTTGGCGTAAGGTTTCGGCTAGGTCGGCAATTTCCGCCTGGGCGCCGTTACCTTTCCGTCTCTTAGCGTAGAAGTCTAGTAGAGCACGCAGATTAACGGTCATTACGAGATTAGTAGACGCAGCTTGCGGTAGGACGGCGCGTGCATCTTCGGCTGGCACGCCTGCTTTGCGGAGGTCATCGTAAGCCTTTTGCGCCGCCTCCATTGCGCTAACAAATACGTATTCTGCCGCCCCTATCTTCGCTTCCTTCGGAACCACATAATCGAACCCGCCCGATCGGTCGCCGCTTCCCATACGTACATAACGCTGTGATTGGACGCTGAAGCTAAAACCGGCTCGGTGCCGTGTTAATTGCGCCAGTAAAGCCCGGCTAACGCCTTCGATCGCAAAGGTGAACGTTAGGTGTTCAAGTGTTGACGTGTGTTTTGATGCGACGATCTGTCGGAATAGTCGGTCGGCGTCCGTGCCCCCGCCGCCATCTGACGCCTTAGAGCCGAAATACTTGGCGCCTTCTTTGGCTACGATTTCGGACGGCTTGTTTGCGCTGTAGCACGTTCTGATTGCGGATAAGGCGACGACCTGCCCATCCGTCGCAAGTTGATTTAATAAAATGTCGCGAAATTCGTCACCGGCAACATCGAAAAATTCTTGCGTTAATTGCGTATGTGCGAGTAGCTGTACGTTCATTTTGGTTTCCGCCATTTAGCCGCCCCTCCTTGCGTTCTGTTCTATTTCTTCGTAGTCAAATTCGCTCGGCGCGCCCAAGAAATAACATTCGGATGCTAACGCTTCTACTTGGAGACCGCCAGCCCCTCGTAATTTGAGCGTTTGGTACATTTCTTCATTCGTCGAATATCCTTCGAAAAACCACAGTTTTCTATCGTGTACAAATAACGACCCATATTCGAATCCCATAAATTACGCCTCCTTGATCTTCTTCGCAATTCGTCTATACTTCCGCTTTGCTTCGTTTCTGCTAACGTTTTCGTAAAATACGATCATTTCATAGACGTCTCGTTCTAGTGAATTGTATTCCTCCTCGTTTATCCATCCGAAATTAACCCACAATCCGCTGCCGTTTTTGTTGGCCCAGCGTAAGGTCGTCTTGATCGGCGTCCTATAGACGATTGAACGCAGCGCAATGAAGTCGAGTGCGTATTCCGAAGTTAGTTCGAATTGTTCGGCATGAACAGACGTCTTCCCGCTTTTTCTCGGCGGCAACTTCGTCATCTATTCGTCCTCCTCATACTCAACTTCCTCGTCTGAGACAGCGTTAAAAGACCATTCGCGAACATAGTCTTCATTAAATAGCCAATGGTCGATTTCGTGTGTCACACAAGTTCCGTGAATTAATTCATCCTTGTCGTAAATTACGTATCCTTCGATTTTAACTTTTCGCATTTCGCCGCCTCCCTTCTATAAATAATCGGTAATTAGCCAACTACGACCGCAGTCAACGCATTCAGCTTCGAAAAGATTATCATCTATCTCGAATGAGCCATCGTCAAACACCGTCAACACTCCTCTTGCGGGCACGTCTTTACCGCACTCATCGCACTTATCTGTGATCATTTATTCGCCGCCTTCCCGATACCGCTACTTCCGAAGCCGCCCGCACCTCGTTCCGTATCTTCCAGCGCATCCACAACCGTAAAGGTCGCTTGCTCTACCGGTTTGATGACCGCTTGGGCAATGCGATCTCCTTTGCGGATGATGTACGTTCCTGAATAGACTGTACTCGGAAGATGAGTACGTTCCCCATCGGCGGTGTTGACGTACCAAGAACGCCTGTGAAAGACGCTATGGGGGCCGGCCTCCAAATGCTTCGCACCAAGTATTGTCGCATTATCCACGATCACGCCGACCTCGCCCGCATAGCCGCTATCTACCGTTCCTAGTTGAACACGTAGGTTCGTCTTTAACGTAATGCCCGAACGCGGCCTGATCTGCATTTCGTAGCCTGCCGGAATCTCGAACGCGAGGCCCGTCGGCACTAACGCTGTGGCGCCCGGCTCGATAATGACGTCGGCTGCCGCGTATAGATCGAAGCAGGCGTCCGTCGAATGTGCGTATGTCGGCGTTGTTGCGTCGGCTGATAGCCGTTTAATATTTACGTTCATTGCGATTCCTCCTCGATACTCTTAATCGAGACACCCGTGATGTCACCGCGTCTGATCTGATAAACCCATTTAGTCCGATTACAATGAAGATCGATAAACTCGTCATTTTCGTAGGTCTTCAAATCGTCCGAGAATTCGGATGCTTCTTCGCTATTAGTATCCGCGTAATACCTTACGTTGGTTTTAGTTTCGATAATAATTCTGAACATCTACTCGCCCTCCTTCAGTGCGGCGAAAACGACCGCCAACATAGCTGCTTCAATAGTTAGAAACACCGTAAATGCCTCAATTATTGACGGTTTAAAACAGTCTAACCATGTTATAAATCCGAATATTGTTGCTGCTGCAAAGACGAATCTCATCTACTCGGCCTCCAATAATTCGAAATCGACCGATTCCGAGTAATAGCCGTTAGATGATCCGAACCAACGGATAGTCACATCGCCTTTGATGGTCGCAAACTTGTAAAAAGACCACGTATATGAGCAATCGGAGAATCTTTCCGGCGGCTCCTCTTCGCTGATTACTTCCTCCGCCATCAGCAACGGATGACCGATTAAATCGGAAAGGTCTCCGCAAATATCGTTTATATAGACGTCTTCGCAACAATCCTGACGGTGATACATTCGATACTCTTTTCCGCAATCTGTAACGAAAAATAATACGTCGTCGCCTTGCTGCGAAACCTCAACAAGCGTCTTCCCAAGCAAGTCGGACACTTCTGCATCTATCGCGCTCATTTATTCGCCCTCCTTCGCCTGCTTGACGTCTTCACCCGTCATTGTTGCTACGTATAGTAAGAACGGCGCACCCGCCGCCACGAACCACCAAAAGCCCGCTGCATGTGCGTACCAAAATGCCGGCACGATTGACGCCGCAATTAGAGCGCCTTTATTAATCGTCTGTCGCATATGATCAGCTCCTTATTTTCGCTTTCATAAGTACAGTCGCATGTGGGCGCCGGAAATCGGGACATTAATCTGCGGAAAAATAAAATATCCGATTCTCAGGCGCTTTTACTCCGTCCCCAATTAGACTCGCGGATGAGTTCGAAAGTCCATCCGTTATAGTCAGCGCGCTCTCCGCGGAGACACTTCTTAATGATCGGACGGTGTAATCCGTGTTTGGCTGCGAAGGGACGTAGGCCAGAAACCGTAAATGATTCTCCGGAAGGGGAGGTGGCTTTGAATAGTAGTTTCGTTGCCGAGACATCTCGATATTTTCTATTAATCTCTCTTGTCACGAAGCAGCACGTATCCACCGAATACACCCGTTTAGATTTACATAAATCGAACTGTTTAATATCCTTATCTAACTCAAGTGCTCCATTATCAAAAAGCTCCCTATCAAACCCTTCAATCCGAGTAACATCTTTCAAAAACATTTCGAAGGAGTGCCAACGTTCGCATACGGAAACGCCGACCCCTCCGTAGTTGGGATAACCGCTGCTAGATTTGTCATAACAACGCTCTAACATACCTGCCCACACGCTATACTCGCGTTTATATCCAACCATTTTCGTGTCCCCTAAATAACCAATCCCGAAGACTGATCGCTGGAAACGGTCTTTTATTTTACCTCGCTTAATCTCGACTTTTTCTACGTCTCTTTCATAACCAGTTTGAAGAAAACGAACACGAAATATCGAAGTTCCGTTCTTTTTCCTACCGACGAAACGCACAACTTGATACGATTGGTCGGCGTTGTTTTTGAAGAACCTACCGACTAACTCATCTCTAATCATCGAAAAAGAAGTCCTCATCGCGGATTGCTTCAGCCGTCGCTTTCTTGTAACCGTTCCCTTTTAGACTAAACATATCGAAAGATTTCGTCTTTGTACTTAGTCCGTTAATCACAATCGGATTGACCGGCTCATCTGGAAAATGCGCATCAAAGCCGAGGTTCATGAGCGCCTTATTCGCGTTGTATCGAACAAACGACTTAACGTCATGCGCCAAGCCGACCGCGCCATATACATCGTCCGTATATGCGACTTCGTTCTCGTACAAGTCCGCTAATAACCCGACCGCCCATTCGTGCAGCTCCGTCTTAACGTCGTCCGTTTGACGGTTGTAAATTTCCTGCGCCAACAGACCGACATAGACCCCGTGGATCGCCTCATCGCGAATAATAAGGTTGATAATTTCGCCGCTCTGCATCATGCGCCCCTGTCCGTAGAAATACAACGGATAATAAAAGCCGCTGTAGAATAGGAAACTTTCGAGATACACGGAGGCAACCATCGCTTTGTATAGCGAAATGTCGTCGCCTTCCTTAATGCCGCGATAAAGGTCGGTGATCAGCTTCGCTTTACGCTGCAAATACCGGTTCTCTTTAACCCATTCGAAGACGGCCGTAATGGTCTCCGAAGGCGCCAGCGTTAGAAAGATATTCGAATAGGACTTCGCGTGCACCGCGTTCTCCATCATCGCCATGAAATTAAGGACGGCCTTTCGTTGGTGTCCGTCTACGTGCGCCATGATGGCGGGCATGCCGGTATTGCCTTGCTCCGTATCTAGCAGCGTTAGGCCGGCTAGTACTTTCATATAAGTATCGCGTTCGGCTGGCGCAAGGTCTTTCCACACGAGAAGATCGCCGTTAAGCGAAATCTCCTCCGGTAGCCAAAACTGCTTGACGTTCTGATCGTAAAACATAGCCGTGAAATTATCGTCTGATTGCGACCAGTTGGCCGCTGTGTATATTTCATTTTCGATAGGTTCCGCCATTATTAATCCTCCTGACAATATTTTTTTAAAAAAGTTTGATTCGGACACTGTAAAATCACCCCTCTAGACGCCCTTATAGTCAGAGGCGCTAATCACGCTTCAAAAAACTGTAGGAGTGATTAAAATTGAGAAAGAAAATGATTTTTGAGATATTAGAAGGGTTGGTTATTGATGTAGTGGGGTCTACCCTCACAAATGATGACTTTATGATTTTTATGTTAGAGATACTTTTTACTGTGTCTATCAAACTTGTTTTTTGGTATTTAAAGAAAAGATTCTTGTCAGACAGCGCAACTTAAGCAACCTTCTTGCCCCGTATCTTTTGTCCGCGCATAATACAGCGTCTTGATCCCCTTGTGGTGCGCGTACAAATCAATCCGATTCAGATCACGCGTCGTCATCGTATCTTTCAGGAATAGTGTAAATGAGATGCCTTGGTCGACGTGCTGCTGAATCGTTGCGATCATATCGACCACTTTAAACATATCCATATCGTACGCTTCCTTATATAAAAACCAGTTTTGCGGTGATAGACCTGGCATTGGGTAGTACGTCTTCGAGTTTCCATAAGTCCGCTCCTCAATCCGTTCCATAATCGGCATGACCGAAGCCGTCGCCGACTGCACATACGAAATAGATCCGTTAGGCGCAATCGCAAGTCTATATGCGTGGTAAAGGCCGTGCATATTTACGTTATCGCGGAGGACTTCCCACTCGAGAGGTGTCGGAATTACGATGTCTTTAAATAGCGCCCGTACTTTATCCGTTTTTGGTCGGTAATCACCTTCGAAATACTTCTCGAAATACTCTCCGCTCGCATACGTAGATCCCTCGTATCCTTCAAACGTCGTACCCGTTTCCTGCGCCAATTCATTCGAACGTACCAACGTCCAATAGTTAACCGTCGCGAAAAACACGTTAGCAAAGTCGCGCGCTTCTTCCGATTCATATGCGACGCCATTCTGCGCTAGATAGCCGTGTAAGTTCATCGCACCTAGTCCGATAGAACGCATCTCACGGTTAGCCTTTGCGACGGCCGGCGCGTTTTTGATATTCGTAGATTCCGAGACAACCGTAAGCGCATCGACGGCTA
Organism: Bacillus sp. FSL W8-0920; assembly: GCF_038593215.1. Lineage (NCBI taxonomy): Bacteria > Bacillati > Bacillota > Bacilli > Caryophanales > Bacillaceae > Bacillus > Bacillus sp. FSL W8-0920. The sequence goes on from NZ_CP151974.1 coordinate 3,166,002, forward strand.
ACTTGACGGCGTTTTCGATCGAGCCGCCCGCCATTACATTCGCGATATTAAGAGAGCCGAGATTGCACGAAATATCTAAGCCGATGTTGTCAGGTTCGCCGTAGTCGGTGTATTCCGAGACGGTTGACGCCTGAAGCACCTCCGAACATAGATTTGAGAATTTAACGTGGCTGATATGATTAAGCGCATGCTCTCGGTTAACGTTGTCTTGAAACATCATGTACGGATAGCCCGACTCGGATCGTAGCACGGCCATCTTTTCGAGTAGCTGACGCGGATTGATACGCTCTTTACGCACCGCCGGATTATTTACGAGATCATCGTACATTGCGCCGATATCCATTTCGTCTAGATGCTTGCCATACGCTTTGTAGACCGTGTGCGGATAGAAAACGTAAGCTGGACGATCTTCTCGCGCTAATTCAATGAATTTATCCGGAACAACGACGCCGATTGACAGCGTCTTGACCCTTACGTCTTCATCAGCCGAGATTTTCTTCGTATCTAGGAAATCGTTTATGTCCGCGTGGAATACGTTTAGATACGCCGCGCCCGAACCTTGACGCTGGCCCATCTGATCCGCATATCGGAACGCGTTATCGAGCAGTTTCATAACGCCGACAGCGCCTTTTGTTACGCCCTCAACGTCCTTAATCGCCTCTCCTTTTGCGCGCAGTTTAGATAAGTTAAGCGACACGCCTCCGCCAACCTTCGATAGCTGCATCGAAATGTCGATAGCGCGTGAGATATCGTTTAGTGAATCGCCTACCTCGAGCAGGAAGCACGATACCATCTCACCTCTACGTTTGCGCCCGGCATTTAAGAACGTAGGCGTCGCCGGCTGATACTCTTGGCGAATCATTAGTTTCGCAAACTCGATCGCTTTGGCGCCGTCACCTTTTCCGAAGTACAGCGCACAGCAAGCGATGCGATCTTCGTAGCGTTCGAGTATTTTCTTGCGATCGTTCGTCTTCAGTGCGTAGTCGTTATAGAATTTGAATGCGCTCATGAACGAAGGGAATCGGAACTTAGCGGCATAGGCCGTTTTATAGACCGCTTTGATTTCCTCGAAAGTATAAGCGTCTAGGAATTCGGTTTCGTAGTAATCGTTGTCGCGCAGATAGTCGAGCTTCTCGCGTAGGTCGTGGAAAAATACGGTGTTTTGATTTACGTAGTCTATAAAATAAGCACGGACGGCCTCTTCGTCTTTCTCGAATTGAAACCGCCCGTCTTTTTGAATCATAATTTCGTTATTTAACTCGATGTGTCGCTTCAAAGCGCCTTCACCCTTTCCGTGAATAATTGAACGTCCTCTTCCGTCCCTGCTAATTCGAATTTACCGATCACCGGCACGTTGTAAAGTGACGCAATAACGTCGGCAGCCGCGCCAAATCCGTCGCCCCAAGCTCTATTTCCCGACGATGCCACTCCGGCCATTAGATCGCCATTATCCTTAAGCCATTCGCTTACCGTCGCGGGCGGCTGTCCGAAGTCGTAGGTCGGCGTGACCAGCACGAACGGTTCCTCAACGACCTCGCCCGTCTTGATTTCGCGTGCCTGCCCGCCCAAACCGGTCTTAGCGATGAACCGCCGTACATTGCCCGTCAACGAGTAGAAATACACGTTCACGGTTGAACTCCGGTCGCGTACGCTAACAACACCGCAGTTGGAATGATTAGCAGGACGAGGCCGGAGATTTTCGTCGTGATTTCTTCGAATGTCTTCGCCTTTGTGCCGCCTACAAAAATGATAAGGATTGCGAGGCTGAATAGCGCAACGTACGTAATCATTCTCCCTCACCTTCCGATTGATCTAGCGCAGAAAGTTCGGCTTCTAGTTCAAACATCTTCTCATACGCGTGACTAACCTCTCTTTCTAAGTCTTCAATTTCGCTTTTTCCGACTTCGATCATTTCGTAAATTTCGAATAGCTTCGCTTCAATCTCTTCTCGTGTTCTCATCCGCAGCCACCCTTTCTTTTTAATCTCGTCTAGGCTTCGTCCTAGCTTCTTTAGCTGCCGATCAACTTCTGCGCTGCCTTCTTCGCCAAAGTATGCCGGATCTGCTCCGAGAACTTTCGACGCCTCCTCCATCGCCTTCGCAAAAATAGAGTCGTTAATCTCAGTCATCCGCGCTCTCCTCTCCGTTCAATTTCCTCCTCTAATTCCGCAATTCTAGCAGCCGTCCGATCACGTTCGATTTCCGTCTCGGTACGCTTTAGTTCTAGCCGCATGAGTGCGTAGTTGTGGTCGCCCAAGTCCGATTCGAGCCTCCGCTTCATGTCGAGTAAATTAGCGATTGGCGCAACGAAAATGTCTCCGTATTCCATCGTTATTTACCTCCGATCGTGTCGAGGATTTCTTTGATTGCGTAGTATTCCGGATTGAGGATTTTACCGACCATATCAGGTCCGTTAGTTAACGCCGCTATACAAAGTACCGCTAAAGCAAACACCGTACACCAATGAATTACTTGGTACGGATTGAGATCGTAAGTCCCGACATGTTTTTGGTGCTCACGACTCTTCTTCGCGAGTGATTTCGTTAATAACACCGCAACAATTATGGCGGATATCATCATAATCGTAGAAATTACTCCACCAACCACTGCCTGCTTAACGAGCACCCCGTAAACATGTTCCGCCGCCACTCCGAGCTTTGCGGCTAATTTGTCGATATAAGCCATCGCTTTATCCATCCGAATCACTCCATATCGATTTTATAGTCGGTCGTAATCGTGTTTTCCGGCAAGTAAAATTCGTAAGTGTTTTTACCCGTGCTTTTGCCGTAGAAGAATCGTGCGATAGGCGATTTATACTGGACGTCATAGGTAAGGACGTAAGGCTTTGCGTAAGAACCTTCCTTCATCTTCGAATCTTCAACTGACGCTTTGCTAACCGTCTTAAATCCGGCTTTCTCCTCTACGAAATACAAATACTGATGCTCGTCAATTGTTCCGGAACCTAGTACGAAACTTCCGCTCGTTTTAGCGTTATCTTTAATCGAGTAAATCTCCGTTTTATGTGGATCAACTGTTTTCGTTTCGAGAAAAAACGATGGCACAGCCGCAATTATAAACACAAGGACACCGCAGAAGATCCCGATAAAAACACCGAATAGAATGTCGAAAAATTCAATATATCCGTACGAATCCGTAATCACCGCAATTGCAACGATCACGGCAACAAGTAACGACAATGTAATGATCCCCATCTACTCCGCCTCCTATATTTTCATTTCTAGCGTAAGGTCATAGCCGCGTTTCTTTAACTCGCGATTCAAATTCCGTACATGACTCCGTAATTGTCTCTGCGCAATCTTCCAGGCGATCTTATACGGAAGCACACGCTGCCACGAAAAGTACGTGCGGTCGTAGAAACCGATAGAAGCCGCCTCGCCCTTTTTCCATACGGAGAAGTTGAGCGTAGTGGTCCATTCCGTTGTGGGGCACGACATATCAACGTAATGATCATCGTCAAGCCACCTACGACCGTTTCTGAATGTGATATTAACTTCAAGGCGCACCATTTAATTCGCCCCTTTCGGTTTTTCAATTACGCCTTCATCGATCAGCCACGCAAGCCCAATCGCAGCCGCATCCGATTCATCAAAGTTTGCGAAGGCGCCGTCGTAGCCGGTCATCCGTCTTACCCCCGCCTCTACTTCGTCCTTTTCTGCGTTGCCTGATCCGGCGACTAGCGACTTGACGCGCGTCGCTGATATTCCGAGGTCTTCCGTTTTCTTGCCCGGCTTCTTATATTTATCGAAGGTCAGCCCGAAGCGCGACGTCGCTCTTTCACACGCATTCCAAGCGCTAAGTACCGGATAGTTCGACCGGGACGTCTTGCCGGCAAAGTCTTCGCGCACTACGTAGTCAAAGCCGGCGTTGCCGACGTGCTTATCGAGAAACAACATCGCCCATCCTTCGATGACTTCTGCACGGTGCGCATGTGATCGGCTCGTATTCGGCTTGACGTGACTTAGCGCCTTGATGGTCGGCTTACCTTTACGTACCTCTATGATCGCGACGCCCGGACAGGTCATCGACGTGTCAAACGCAAGGCATCGGATAGGCTTGGCGGCGGTCAATTTACTACCTTCCAAGAATAGGCGGACCCCTTTTTCACTTCTTCTAAGGTAATTTTGCCGAGATCCACGCCTTTTAAGAACTTAAATAAATCGCTCATGAATATCTCCCGTCGTATATTCTGCGACTCATCTTCGATAACAAGTCCGGCACTTGATCGCGTAGAGAACCAATCGACGACTTTAAAATTTCCGGTCTCTCGTTTTTTATCGCGTTCGATCAATTCGAGGGCATTCCCGCAATGGTGGTGTCTAAAGTATGGGTTTTTAACCTCGATATCACATTCGCTACAATAATGGATCTTGATTTTCCCTGCCATTAAACCGCCTCCTTCGCGAACACGTAAACTGTATTTTGGGTTTGCACGATTAAACTGTTACTCGCCCTCCAGTCGGAGTTGTATGCGACTATTTCGGTAGTGACAAGGTGTGAATCTACGTCTGGAAAATTGACTACTAGACGTTCCCCCAAACGAACGATTCCGATACGGCATAATTCTCCCGTAAGGCTTTTCTTCCACTCCGGTACCTCTTTGTTTTTTATATTTCGAACTCGGATAAGTTTAAACGACATCAAACCGCCTCCCCTTCTCGTACTCTCTCGATAAGTTCCCAATTAGGAACGGTATAGAAATATCCCCTCGAATAACTTCCGTCAAGGTAGTCGGCTGAGAAATCTGTACACCCTTTTTTCAGTTGTGTAACCACCGCTATTTTCTTTGCGTCTTTATCAAATATATAAGCACCTACTTTAACCTCTTTTTCAGCCTTTTCATACTTAGTTAAATGTTCTTCAATTTCTAGAATCTCTTTTTTAAGTCTCTCGATGTTTTCCCTTGTGTATTTTTGGATCATGCACGCACCCCCTCGATAAATGCGAGGGCCTCTGCGTACTGCTGCTTCGTACTTGCGTAGGCACCCGATTTACGCATCTGCGCCACCTTACCGCGAATCACCGTCATTTCGTCGTCCGTTAACGACTTTGCAATCGCAGTCTTAAAGTTGTTAAACGTCCATGCTCCGAGGTCTAGTTCAGGTGGCTCGCCCGCATCGACCGCATTACGGATATCTACGAATCTATCAAGAATCGCGTCAATGTCATGCGGCTTGATTTCGATGCCGAACGCTCGGATGTCGGGCGTCTTTTCGAACTCGCCTTCCGGATATACCCACGATTTCTTAGACGCATTGACGTATAGAATTACGTAGTAATCAACGCCGTACATCGGTCCGTAAGTCACGCATTGTGCTACGTGTTTCGGGTCCGGCTCTCGCATCGAGTGTAATGACGTCCTAGCCGCGGAAGTCTGCTTCGACTTGATTTCGAGTCCAACGCGTAGGATTTCGCCGTCTGCCGTCACATATCGCATTATGCCGTCGCAAGTCCCGTATAAGTAGAACGTCTGCCCGCCGCGCTGGATCTTGTGATTACGTTTGGCAAAGTCTTCGAACACCGGCGTTCCGTCTTCGTTGCGTTCGAAGTCAAACGGACAGACACGGCCTGTCTTTTTACCGAAGTGCTTCGCCATGAATAGAATATCTCGCTGGATCATGTCACCGATCGCCGTTCCCAAGCGCGTCCATCGTCCTTGATATGGCGGCTTTGATTCGACGTCTTTCGGATCGTTCAGCGCCTTGTGATAAAGTTCGCGTGGACATGCGTTTGCTGCCGATGGCGAAAAGTACGGGCGCTTCGGAAATACGTTTGGTGCGTTCGCATACCATCGGTGAATATCCGTATCTAGCTGGTTATCCCACGTCTCGGGCAGCGAGTGCCATTCGTTAAGATACGATACGAGTTCATCTGCGATTGACTGCGCAAATGATGGCTCGGAAGAACCGCCGTTACTAAGTAATTGAGCCGCTAATTTTCGTTTGTCTGCCGTCAATTAATCACGTCCTTTTTACCTAAAATGTGTTATAATTTAGAAAAAGCTAATAAAATTGGAGGACTTTATTTGAAAATTCAAGAACTAGATCCTAAAAAACTCGGAGAAATGATTATGAGAGTTCCTTTAGGTAGCCACAAACTGAATCATAAATGGATGAAATCAGTTAAAGATTATATGAACCCAAACTCTGATGTCGTTGAAAGTCAATTCATATACGACCTTTACACCCTAACTACAGAAGAGATGATCGATAAATGGTACGGTGGAGAAGACTCTGCCGAAGAGCTATTAAGGTTAAGATAAACGAGAGGCTACTTAAGCCTCTTTTTTCATAAACCATTCCTCTACCTTCAAACCCTCGCCCCATCTCCGGCTAATCTCGATGTCCGTCTTATTAGGTATGTTTCCGAAAACGTACGTATTGACCATGACGTCCTCGAAGTCTTTCACGTCTTGCTCCGTAAGTGTATCCGGCACTAATAAAAGCGCCTCGTCATGAACCACGCACCATAAGCGCCATTCTCCGCGTCTTTCAGCCGTTTTTCTATCGCATAACTCTTGCAGCGCAATCATTGTCGCCTTTGTTTGAATCGCGGCAGATCCTTGGACGCGTGCATTCGTTGACTGCGTAAATACCGCCGAGTAATGGCCTTTTGCGCTCCGATCTTTTGCGTCAGGCAGGCGTCGTTTTCGCTGCAAATGGTCCATCCAAACGAAGCCGTGTTTTTTGACGAACTTCTGATTCGATTCGACCCATTCTTTAACGACCGGAAATCTCTCGAAGAAGCTGTCGAGGAACTTCTGCGCCTCGTACTTTTCAACGCCGATCGCGTCTTTCAGCATGTTCGCGCCGCCTCCGTAAGCAACCGCAAGCATAATTACCTTCGCCTGTTTACGATAGACCGACCCGTCTCCGCATTCTTCGATCGGCTTGCCGAATACTTCTGCCGCAATAGATGCGTACAAGTCATCGCCGCGGAAATAGTTATCGACCAGCTTCGGATCTTGTGTAAAGTACGCTAGGCATCGGTATTCTTGTTGGCTCCAGTCACCGCCTAGAATGGCGTAGCCTTTGGGCGCAACGAATAATTTACGAGCCTTCTTCGGCTGGTTCTGTAGGTTAACGCCTGTTCCGCCGGAACTGAATCGACCCGTCTTCGCGCCATTCGGATTGAAGTTCGTGTATAGCTTGCCGGTCTTCTTATCGATCAGCTCGGGCAATGCGTTGATATACGTTGAATAAAGCTTAAAACTGTCTTTATATTCGAGTAGCTTCTTAACTACCGGATACTTTTTCGCGAGTGGTTTCAGGACTTTCTTTGCATCAGTTGACGCAAGTGATTCGCCTGTCACTCGTTCAAGGGCTGGCTTTAGCTGCGCCGGAGAGTTAATGTTGACGTCGCCTAATTCTGCGATTAATTCATCATATAAACGGTCTAAGCCGCTTTTTAATTCGCGACCATATTCCTCGGCATAATCTAAATCAATATCGAATCCGGTCGTTTCCATCTGCTGAACAACGCCGATCAACGGAACTTCTACCGTTTCGTAATATCGAAGTGCTTCCGGCATTTTTTCGAGGTGCGCTCGTTGGAAGTTTCGTAGTTTAAGCGTCACATCCCCGTCTTTTGCCGCATAAGCAAGCGCGACTTCTAAATCGTCTACTTCGTCAAAGCCGATCTTTCCAAATAAGTCACCGTAAGTGCTCGATTCGATGCGCAGGTACTTTGTGACGAGGTTCTTTAGCGCAAATGACGGCTCGTTTTCGTTTAGAAGTCGCATAGCCTCTTGCGTATCCCACGCTAGACCGCGCAGCTTAATGCCTTCACGATCAAGCATATGAATATCGAACTTAGCGTTATGGGCGAGCTTGCCGACGGTCGGGTCTTCGTAAAAAGGTCGTAGAGTTTCGTTCACTAGGTCTCGGCTTAATTGCGGTAGGATCGTTTTATGACGCGTTGGAATATAAGCGTGCACATCCGCTTTGATCGCGGTGATGACATGGCCGACAATATAATCGTTCCATACGTCTACGCCGGTCGTCTCTACGTCAAAAACGATTTCCTCTTCGTTTTCAAGTAGCGAAACAAACTCGGCCAGCCGCTTTTCATCCGTGATCAGCCAGTAATTGTCCGGCGTCTCCTCGACCATCTTGCGTAGCTTTTCCTCGCGGTTCTGCGCCTGCACCGTTTTCCATAGACGCAGCGCTTCCGCCTTGCTGAACTTCTTCGGCTTGCCGGCTTTGTTAACGCAGTCAGAAGGATCGCGCGCCAACCGGCCGTCCTCCATAGCCGCCTTAACTTCGTCTAATTTCTGCCGGTCTGAATCGCTAAGTTTACTCGCGTAGATGCGACGCCATGCATCCTCGATTGGCTCGACGGCGTTGGCCGCTTGCTTACGTTTGGCAACGTCGGCCGCCGGCGCCGCTGTCTTACGTGCATTTACGCTTAGTCTTAACGGCTTGATTTCCACGTCGCGTCCTCCTTTCTTCGTTAAAAGTCGATTTCAAACGCTAAAGATATAACTTAATTCCGTAGGTTTCCTGTAAGTGTTTCTTAATTTCAGCGTATTCTTCTTCGGAAATATCCCACACTTCAAGGAATTCGGAAAAACTCCGTCTTGATGCTTCCTTTAATAATCCGTACATCAACGTCTCAAATGCTTTGTTATTCATAAATCAACCTCCTCCGCCCATTTCCGTCTATGAACCGTCTCAATGTCCGCATAAAAGTCCGACCAGCACCCCGCATCGCAACAATACACATCGTATAACGAGTCGTAAACGGCGCGATGGCCTTCGTTAATGGGCGATTGGCAGGCGGCACATTTAGCTGCGGTCAAAACGTGCCTCGACCGGAGTGACTAGCGTGATTCGATCTTTCCCTAAATAAAACACGTTATTAAACCCGCCCTTATCAACCGCCGCCACACGTACTAATCCGCCTTTGTCCTCGCCAACTTTCCCGAACCCCTTATTCGCAAACCACTCTGGATCATCATACGCAACAATATCGTCTTTCCGATACTCGTCAACTTTGCGACCGATCTTCGTCCATTTCGCTTCGATAGAGCGTTTTGCTTCGGCTTCTTTGGCGGCTGCGACTTCCGCTTCTGTTGCGAGGACTAGATCGGATTCTCTCGCCCAAATATAGCCGCCTTCGCTTTTTCCGGTAACAACGTCGCATTTAAAAGGAATTCCAGTTTCGTCGTCCCCCGTTATTTTAACGAAATCCCCCTTAGTAACCGCGTCATGACCTGAATCCTCGACCACCCTCGCATAATCACCGACTTTTAGGCGTGTATGCTTCTTGCGGAATAGTGCGTACCCATCGCTATAGTAGCTATCTTTTTCATCGATATCGTCAACTATTACGGGATCTTCATCGCTAATACCGATAGATAAGTAAAACGACCCTTTGGTAGCATCGCACCAACTGTGATCCGTAATCAAAACTAGATCGCCAACTTTCGCCTCTCCCTCAACGCGCTCATATTCCGCGCCTTCATACGCAACTTTCGTGATTTCTCCGCCGACCATATCGAGCGTCTTTACGTCTTCTAATGCCGCCATCTATACCGCCTCCGTATCATCATACTCTTCGACCGAACACCAAACGTTAATAGAACTTCTCTCGCGCAATTTACGAGCCGTCATCGCGGCATCGTCACGAAAATCGAAAACCCACGGCTCTTGTTCCGGCCGACCTGCCAATATCGGTCTAGTTAAAACCTCAGTTTTATGATTATTACCTACATGTATTCTAACAACGTATCCCATCTATACCGCCTCCGCTTCGTTTTCAATCGCCGCCAAGAAATCGCGGTCTAAATTAAGTTTAAGTTCGACCCATTCGCGCTTGCCTTCGTTACGTTTCGGCATCCAATAGTCCGTAATGCCGCGACACTCGAACATGTACGCTTTGGTTACGTCGGCTTCGATTAGCACTCCGATAAAGTAGTCCGTGTCGGCTTTAGTGTACGCCAGCCCCGTATTTTTGCGTCCGCTAACCGTCAGGTAGCCGCGGGAGTCCATACGATCACGAATCGTCTTTACTTGGATGCGCTTGATTTCGCCACTGATCGGCTCGGCTGCGAGAATATCATACGGTTCTTCGGTTTCCGGCTTGCTGACGCCTGACCAACCGGCCGCCATTAAGGCAGCTCGGGCGATCATTTCGGCGAACTTGCCGATCGTTTCTTCTTTATGCGCCATCTATTCGTCCTCCTTCAGCAGAAGATACTTACATAAAATACCGTCTGCATTATCCATTAAAACATGGGTTCTCGGAATATTCCCCGCAATTAGATCGGCTACGCGGTTATAGGGGTCGCACGTTGCGATAGCCTCCTCCACATCGTCTTGTGCGCATTCATATAGTGAAGCGGAAATTACGATCAACTCCGCCAATGAAACTTCTACGGTGATCTTCTTCGATAAATCTATCGTCTGCGATTCCGTTTTAATTTCTCGCATCTATGCGCCCTCCTTAGAATCCGAAGTTTTCTTCGGCTGGTAGTTCGTCGTCTGCTGCCGTCTGCGACCCGCCGCCAAGCGATTCACCAATTAACGCTAGGTCAAAGCCTGCCACGACTAGATTTTCGAGCATTTCCTTTTCGTCAGCTTCGTAAATTAAGCCGTCAAATAAAGACATGTCGAACTCTTTGCCGTCTTGCGCTGCGAAATACTTGCGTTCCACTTCCGTCAAATCCTCTTCCATATCGATAAGAGGCGTTAGCGAAACGACCGTACTCGTTCCTGACCCGGACTTCTCTAACTCAAACGCGATACGACCGAGCTTCTTCTCTTGTTTCTTAATGACCGCATGAACAGTCGTAGCCTGCGGCTTAGAAAGATCGACGATGATTGGCTCGCCAGTTTCGAGGTTGATAAATCCTAGCGCATAACGTTCTTTTACGCGGTACTTGGCTGCTTCTTGCTTAGCCGCCTCTTCCGCTTTGGCATCTCCGCGATCGGCAGCCGCTTTCTTTTGGTCTTGATAATACTTCCATGCGCGATCCCATGACGTTAGGTTCGACTCAGGAAAGCCGTTCTTATTTAGCGTGCATGGATTAGCCGCCGAGAACGAATTTACCTTCTTATAGATTCCGTATGAGAAGAAGCGAATCAAATCGAACGCACTCATTACGCGTACCTTATAAACCGTGCCCGTCTTAAAGCTCGCAAACTCAGCGCTATTACCGCCATTACCTTCATTTGTTGCGTTCAATGCGTTTAGAGCGTCAGCTCCGCTAGTGTACTTTGTCATCCGATTACCTCCGTTATTTTGTATTAGGGTTTGACCCTCGCAAAACACCGGTATCTGCGCCCGAGACGCCGCCAGCGCACGGCATAGTGACGCGACAGTTTTACTTAACGAACGCCCCGGTATTCTCCGAGCGTCGGCGGTCAGTTGCCGCCTTTATTCCGTCTCTCTTCGCTCACTATCGACCAATACATGCCGCCAATAATGAAAGTTGCGGGGATTCCTACGAATGTGAGATACATTAGGAAGTCGTCAAGCATATAGAGCACCGAACTTTGAAATTTCCTTAATGTCGGATTCCAATTTTTCTTCGCGTGATCTAAGTGCTGCGTACTCGACTTCTTCAGCGCTTAGTTTTTCGTTGATCGCGTCTATCGTCTTCGGCGCCTTTGCCTTTGCGAGATTGACTTTTAGATGCGCGATTTCTAGATTCTTCTCCGCGACCGCAATCTTCAGCGCACGCAGCGAACGGTTTTTGTTTTTGATGATCGTGTTTGATTTACGTTTAATTGCGTCTTTAAGCTCTTCCGGCAGTAGCTCCGTTTGACTCGTAGTCAATGGCTCAGACATCGCGTAAACGGTCACGATAAGGTCGCCGTCCAAAATCATACGAGTGCGTGATTTAATATGATCGCGTACTTCGCAGTTTTTCCCTTGCTTATTTTTCGTCGTGCCAACGTGTACAGCCGTCTGCATTAGTTGTTGTAGGCGTGATTTAGCGTTATGTCGTTCATATTCTAAACGTTCAACGGCGCGATCTTCTGCGTGCTTAGATACTCGGTATTGTTTCATCCGACGCGCACCGCCTTAATCGTAGTTGGACGATAAAAGTCGGCTGGATCATCTTCGCGGTAAAGCGCACCTTCGTATTGTAGTTCCGTTAATTTTTGGATATTAATTGCGGGTGGGAAATCGTTTGTAGGTTGTTTCATAGTACGTTAGCCTCCTTAATTTTTAGGTATAACGTACTAGACGGAGGGTTGTTCGCATAGTGTTCGCTTGAATTTCGCTTCTCAAGCGATTATCATTGAAGTACGTAGCGAAGCCCTCGTGCCTAGATACGTGATTATGCTGTTAGTTCGCGCTGGCAGTGTAAACGGAAACGACGGATGAACTTGCGGTGTGCTTCGAAATTTCCTCCTAAACGTTGCGTCAACAACGTGGAGATTTCGGTCATATTCGTACATCCTTCGCTCCAACATCTAAGTATTAATTCTTTGCGAAGATCGCCTTGCGTCAACAGGGCGGTCTTTTCTTTTAGTAAAACTTCGCCTTCGACGTCCGTCAAAACGTCTTGAGGCTCCCACGAGACATTACCGTCATCTCGCATTCCTTCTATAGATAAAGCCGCTTCTTTTCGTGAAGCCTTCAGATACTTATTTCGTTCCCTTACGATAATGCGCTGGATCAACGCTTTCTTATCGCGACCATTCCCTTCGTAGCGCTGAAGCCAGTAACCTATCGCTAGTAAGGTCCGCTGCTCGAACGACGTTTGGTCGGGAACTAAGTGTGCGATTCGTTGCGATTCTCTTTGTACATACGGAATCGCTCCGTAATCTGCGGCCATCTGAAGTCTATTAAATTTTTCTTTTTCCAAGTGATCCCCTCCCGTCCCTTACACTTATACAGTCGCATATGAGTGATTACTATTGGGACATTTGATATAAAGTTTTTTATAATTTTTCTTCCATGTCCATATAGTACCAAAAACAACTATGTAATATTTGAAAGTTGAAAAACTTAAAAAAGATTTTGATTTTAAACTAGATTCTAAATTTAGACAAAAAAAAGAAGCCTAATGGCCTCGTTATCCTCCTGGACGTATGTCTGCTGTTTTGTACGGTTGCTCCGCTTCTAGCGCGCCGTCTGTCCCTTTGTTAAGCTGTACAGTTGATACCGCGATTGCTGAAATCAATAAAACACTCAATAAAATCTTCTTCAAAATAAAGCATCCCCTTTTTTGTGTAGTTGTAGGTTGTAAACGTATCTATTAGGTACTTAGGTACCCCAGCGTCTTTAAAATCTCTCATTACCAACGCTGAAAAGAAAAAGTCTGAATTGAAAAGAAATTGACGATGGCATTCGAATAACCCTTCAACACTACCCTTTTTATATTTTTCGAGGTATATGTAAAAGTCGTCTTTTCTCTCTTCGTATATCACCTCCTTTAATTGATCGAGTAATGCCGACAGTTTATCGGAGTCTTTTCTGTTAATATACGCTTCTGCGAGTAGAAAGTTGTTTTTTGCGTTTGTAATAACGAAATCAACACCCGTTTTATAGGCGTACATATAACTTTCTTCAAATATAGCCATCGCGTCTTTTTTACCTTTTGACATCGCGATCATGCCTAATATATAGTTCGCGTCGGAAACGGATTTATTTGATATGTTTCCATTCTTTATTATGGTTGCGTAGTGCTTGGCTGCGCCAAGATTATTTAAACGTAAGTATACAGGCGACATCAGCTCAGCAAATCGATGAACGTAGCACTCTTTGATGAATAGCTTCTTTTTATCGCCTAATGACTTGATGTTGTCACCAATTGAAGGCGCCATTTCTAGGATCGAGTGTATCTGACCCTTTCCATAATAACCATAACACATATAGATTGAAGATAATATTCGTAATTCTTTATGCTTACTCTTTGAGAAAAGTCCCATTGTTTCGATCATATCATCAATACTAATTTCCGCATTAATGTAGTTTAGGATAGTTCTGTAGATTTGAACATGATCTTCTAAACCGAATGTCTTTTTGTGAACATCGATTAACGAGTTTAATAACTTTGTATTCCTCGTAACTGCTGCGTACTCCATCATTTGTTTTAAGTAATCATTGTTATCAGTCTTTTGAATCGACAAACACCATTCGGAAATTTTTTTGTTTGAGTTGTTCGGAAAAAGGAAATGTGCGAGGATTACAAGTGCTCTAAAACTAATAGTTCCATTATTCCGGAAGTGCGTCATGGTTGATTTATCTGCGCGAATGATTTTTGCGATTTCGTTATACTTCAAATCATTGTCCTCAATCAAACTACATAATTCTCTTCTAATCGATTCCAAAAGCTCTGACCCCCTTCGTTTATTCTTGTCTTTTTATATGGGTTGAGTATAATTGAAGTATACAATATATGTTCGCGTACGTAAACATATATTTTTAATATTTTTCCAATAATTTATGGAGGTGTTCAAATTGGTCGATTTCTCTCCTCTTTTTGACACTCTGAAAGAACAGGGTAAATCAAAAAGTTATTTGCGTAATTTTATGTCGTCGTCCACTCAGGCGAAGTTTACGAAAGAGCCTGCGATAAATGGAGCTAATCTAGAATTCCGCGTAATTGAAAAGCTCTGTCTCGAATTGGATGTGCCTATCGAAAAGGTTGTCCGTATTCTTCCAAATCCGCCCGAATGACGATGGAATCGGCGCGGTTATGTGGTATAATTTCCTTCGTAAAGCGCGTCATTTTGCTTTGCGGAGGTGTTTATCTCGCAGTATTCGGTCGTCAATTGCCGGATAAAGGAACTGTGTTATAAACGTGGTTATACGCTTATCCAACTCGCAGAAATGGTCGGTATCTCAAAAACGCAGCTTTCCGATTACATAGCGCTTAGAAACGTCCCTAACGTTGAAATGGCATATTCTATTGCGCGTTGCCTCGACTGCCCGGTCGAAGCATTATATAATTGGCGTCCTTTATCCGGTAGCAACACGGAGGGTTAAGACAACCTCCGCCGACCGAAAGTTCGGATATTCCCGAACCTCACGTTAATACTTACCGCCTCCGCACGACTAACAACTCGCTTAAGAGCGCCCTCACCTTTCGCCATCAATAATTCATTCGCATCTTTGTACCCTTCCGTTATATAACCGTGCGCAAGCCTGACTTTGCCGCGCATCTTTAGCTCGACCTCCTTCCGAAGTTTTTTACCGGCTTCGTCATTGTCCGTTATTACTATTAAATATTCGATGGACGACTGCGCAATTATGTCCGCCTTCTCTGCGGAAAATTTACTGCCGCCTGTCGCAATGCCGCAATAGCCTGCCGTACGCCACGAAAGCGCATCGATTTCGGCCTCGGATAACACCGCTACTTTGGCGCGATCGGCATAAACGGTTTCGATTCCGTAGATTAATTCACGGATCGGAAAGCCTCCTTTTGCGTACCAAAAAACTTTATTACGGGTAGATCGGTATTTTACGTTTGCCAGGCGCTTGTTGGGCAGCCGCCACGGTATCACTACAGTTTGTCCAATCATGCCTACGCCTGCTTTGCGCTGGACTTCTTCGCTTATGCCGCGGTGAGACAGATATATATTCGGACCGATTTTAACGTCCGCCAATAAAGCCTCGGCTAGTGGTTGTCTAGGCTCAACGATTTTTAAACGTGGAATGCGGAGTTTTAGGCGTTCTCCACCTTCGCCAGTACCATAAGTCTCCGCGAGGTAATAAGCCGTTTCTTCTTCGGTTTCTTCGCGCAGAAACGCAAGCAATTTAATGAAGCCGCCGCGTTCGCCCGTGCCACTGTCTCCGAAATAGCCGGCTTTGGCGGTCGCTGTGTCTTCGTAATATACGTAAAAGCTAGGTGTTCGGTCGTCGCGAAATGGGCTTGCCGCCGTTAAACGGTCAGCGTGCCACGTTGGACGATCCCATTCGTATTGCTCTAATTCTTCTCGAATATCTACGTCTGTTGGGACGCCATTGATCGTTAGAATCGACATGTATATACGACTCCTTTCGTTATATTACACTATTCTTATGTGTTTTTCCGTCGTAATTTGTCGAAAATATTCAGAATTATTTATTTCAATTCATGGTAGTGATTCCATTTTTTAGAATCCGAAAGCTTCTAGATCCCTTTCTCCGGCCGCTACTTGCTTAATTAGGCCGACTTGTGGCAAATAAACGATCTCTACGACTTCATCTTCGCCGCCATCGCGACCCTTGTTGACGCCAACCAAGCCACGTCCTTCCCGTACGTTCGTATCAACCGGTATTAGTACCGCTGCGTCTTGAAGTAGGGCAGACGTTTTCATGACGTCCTTACGCTTCGGCAACTTAATTTCTCGATTACCATCTTCATCTTCGGTCGCGTCGTCCTCTCCGGCTTGGGTAATTGCGAAAATGACAACGTCCATTGTTCCGGCTAAACGACGCATCTTTTTAGACGTATCAGCAGCAGCGCCGCCCGTCGTCTTATTCGAGTTGGATTCGTAGTCTAAGTAATAGAAAGGATCGATCATAACTACGTCTGCGTTCGTTTGTTCAATGTCCGCTTTGAGGTCTTTTAGCGAACGAGAATCGAAGTCTTTGTCGTCAACTGCACGCACTGTAATAGAACCGTCGATAATCGTATTTAACGTCTCGATAAAGTCCATAAAAGCCGCCTCGAATTCCTCCGATAACTTGCCCTGGCGAACTGATCTCGAATCAAAGCCGGCCTCCATTTGTTGACCGTCGATTTCAGTTAATGCGACGCCTTGATCGCCGGAAAGTGAAACGTAGATACGCACGAGTACCTCGAACCACCCCATCTCCATCGACCATATAAGCACGTTAGCGCCTTGAACTGCGCAATTTATCGATTCTTCAAGCGTGATCGCCGACTTACCTCGCCCTGATTTTCCATACACGACGTACATGTTCGAACTGACGTAGCCACCGATCGCCTTATTAAGCGCCGGAAATTTGCTGTTCCAAATGCGGAAAGACTCGCCAGCCTTGCGTTTTTCGTATTCGGCTCGGAACTTATCGACGTCTTTCACGACGTTTGTTCCCACTGTTTTACGAACGCTTGTTCTTATTTTACTCTGTTCTGCTACGGTTTGCAACCAATCAAAAAATTCCTGTGGGTTCCCACCTTCTTGGACGCGATTGAACCGTTGTACAAATTCCGAGTCTGCCGTCTTGACGCCATTCGCTCCGTATTTATCGTTAAATTTCGAAGCGAAATCGTTCATCACCGCAGCTTCCTTTGCCTTCTTCGCTAAGTATTCAAATGTCGCGTCAATACTAAATTCCGGCTGGAAGGTCGGAACTTCAGTCGCTACCATCTCGGCTGTCGGCGCTTGGTTTCCGTTCTTTTCCGCGTAGTCGCTGATATATTCGAAGGCAGCCCGTTCGCCGTCGGTTTGAAAATCGTTGCGGGTTAGTCCGTATCGCAATAAAGCCGACGGATCGTTCGCTTCGATTACTTTCGATAATAGACTAGTGCCGAAGCTCATCAGCGTTCAGCTCCTTTCTAATATAGTTTGCTCTCGATCTCTTCGTGGATGGTTCCCAAGATAGACCGTTCGGCTGTCGTTAATCTATCGCCTAGTCCATAAAACCACTCATCCCACGCCTGTATTGCGTCTGATTCTTTTGCGTCTCGCTCTGCCATCTTAGTCACACGAACGTATTCCGGTGTTCCAAACGTTAAATGGCCGATTTTCACAATGCCTCAACACCTTTCAATTTCGCCAAGACGTCGTCCATTTTCGTCTTAAGCGACTCATCTCCCGCCATTTCAAAACTAGCTTTATAACTGTTGTAAGTATCGAGAAGAATGTCGACTCTTTCCGCTGCTTCTTTACGTTCCTGTTTACGTTTCTCCGCCTCAATCGCGCTAAGTTGTCTCGGCGTTTTCGGTTGTTCTTTTGCCGCCATATCAGCCGCCTCCGTTTCATAGTTTATTAGATAAACGGTACTTCTAGCAGGCGGATAGTCTTCGAGGTTGAAGTCCGCCAAGAAATCTTCCGCAACAAGCGCGCTAGCCACTAACGCCATATCGGATTCGAACGCTTCTAACCATTCGCCGTTAATCGCGTCGTATAAGTCGTATTCAATATAATTAAAGACGGCCTCTTTCGACGTTTCCTCGATGTATCGGGCACAGTCAACGTAGAAGACGCGTCCTTTATAGCCTTCGACGGATACTAGGTCGCCAGTTTTATAGACCGGTGTATGATCCGCAAATTCAAGCGCATCTAGTTTATCGAAAATGGCGAGTTTGGCTGCACCGTCCCCGTTAACCAACGAATCCGCAACGAGTAGGTCGCGTAAATACTGAATTTCCGTTAATGATAAGCCGCTCATTTACAGACGCCTCCTTTTCGATTCTCCGCCAAATACGACCTCTCTACATTGATCGGCGATACGGTCCGCCAGTCGTGCCTCTCCGAATACGGCCGGTAAGTCTGCCATTCGGATATTCGACGTGTAAACGGTAGGCATTCGGTTAGTCACGCGATAGTTGATTATCGTATGCAAATCGCCGCGAAATCCCTCCGTTACGTCTCTTACGCCTATATCGTCCAGCACTGCGAAAGACGCCCGTTTTGCCGCTTCTAGTGCGGCGTAATATCGTTTGGCTGCCGGCTCTGCGATTGCGTCGGGTACACGCGGTCTATTAAACTCGTTGTATTCGTTTTGCCACGAATTGACGTCGAGAAAGTAAGCCGGTCGCTGTTGCGGCTGTAGCTCGCGTTTTAGCGCGCCGATGTAATGGGCGGTTAGATAGGCGTTTAGTAAAGCCGCGGCCGTTGTTGTCTTACCGGTACCTGATTTCGCGCTATATAAATACAGCGATTTAATACGGTCAGCTTCTGCGTCAAATTGACGGTCGAAGGTCTGCGCATAAGCATCCGCCGCCTTGTAAGCTCCGGGTTGATCAGCGCGTGCCGGCGAATTCTTGAGCGTCACTAAGCGATAGTCCTCCGCCAGTCCAGCCGCACCCGACCGTCCGCCTGCGCCATCTAAGCCGTGCAAGCCGAGGTATAGTTCGCAGTGATTCGTACAATGGCCGCCGCCAGCTTGGGCGCATTTGCTTGCGAGGAGGCATCGTGATTCATTCGTCATTCATAGCCGCCTCCTTTCGGTCGATTCGTTTACGTAAAGTTCGTTCTTTCTTCGAGCGCATCTTTTTATCTTCGCCTTTAACGCGCGGTTTCGGATACATACCGTCGCGAGTAAAGTCGTATCCGCTAAAGTCCTTAAAAGTCTGCGTTTTAAGACAGCGATGAAGCGTCAATTAAGCGCCTCCTTTGCGTTAATTTTTAGGAAAGAATAGATGCGGAACGATGTACGGTTCTTTTCCGTCGCCACTATCCGACACCGACATTATCATGTTTTTTATTCGATGATGCTTCGGAATCTCATGAAATAGCGCATCATAGCCGTTTAACTCTTCCGAAATTTCTATCGTTTCGTCGAGGTAGTACTTACCTCTCGTTCTGAAGTATGTTACATTAACCGTCTTCATTCGCCCTCACCTACTCTCGAATCGTCAATGATTTTAAACATGTCGCTATGTCGGTTTACGAAATCTAATCCTATAAACGGTTTATCATATGGCGGAAATTTGTCTTCGCTGGAAACGACCATACGCTCAGTCCCTCCGTTACGAGCTACGTAATCTCCTTCACGAACTTCTGTCGGCTGCGGCACGTTTAAATACTCCGCAGGCACTTCGAGTCCTAACGCACGTCTTAACGCAATAGCCTTGCCGATGTGGGCGTTGAAGCAATCGTTAGGTGCGCATTTACCGATTCCCCTCTCGTTAACGTAACCGAGTCTATACGACTTTCGTAAAGCAACAACGGTTCTTTTTTCAGTATTAACGATAAAGTCGGTTCTAGATGTGAAGTTTCGTCTGATCAACGCTGATACGTCTCTCTTTGCCTGCGCTACGATCTCATCCCGTTTCTGCTGATTCGATTTCTCACCCGTACCGTGCGCCTCCTCAATTTCCGCATCGAAACGTCCTTGATCGTATCCATTCTTATAGGTTCGTGCTCTAATTGCATCCATTACGTCAAAACTAAGTGACACTAATTCATCGAAGTTCATTTCGTCTAGGTTCGGGGTTGGCGTGTGTTCTTTGACGATGACTTCGTATTCATGGTCGTAGATAAGTCGGCCATGTTCGTCGTGTACTATCTTTCCGCGAGAGTCTATAACATCTAGCACAGCACCATTTCCATATCGCTTCTCATTAACATCTACATCCGTAATCAAAATTCGCTCGCCTACTCGTGCCTTACGTTTCTCCGTCTTATATTGCGTCATCCTGTTCCAGCTCCTTTTCGTATGTTTTAATCGCAATTTCTGCGTGTTCAAGCGTAAGTGGCTTCGTTTTTTCGTCGTCCATGAATACGGCATTTCCAACGCGACCTCTTTCCTTATACCAAGCCATCGCAATATAGCCGCCTGTACCATCGTAAGTTTCCGGAGCATAATCATTATCAACTCGCACATATCCGAATGTTCCCGCAGACATATCACACCGAGTAACGACGTCTTGCTCACGCGCTATCTCTCGCAATTTACTCATTGTCGCGCATGCCCAATTGTCCGCCGAGAAAGTCCCGCCCTCAAACGCACATACCGGATCGTCGCCCGTCCATGTCTTTCCGCGTTCTTCGCAAAGTCTACACGTCATACTAAAACAACTCCCCGTAGTTTATTTGCGTCTGTGCCGCCGCCCTCTGATCGTCTTCTTCCGTCTGTTTAACCGATTTTTGTTTCGCAAGCAACGGCGGCAGGTGCCGGTCTCGCATATACGAAAACATAAAGCCGAAGTTGCAGCCGGGCCATTGAGCCGTCGGCTTCTTAGCCGCAAAGCAAGCGTCAATGAAGTCACGTACGATAACCGCCCCATATTCGTCGATCATCGTCTTTAGGTTCCGCGCTTCCATGCCGCGGTTGTTTGCGACGTATTTGATGCCGTAGACTTCGGGGTGGCGGTCGTGCAGATAAACGATGAAGTCGCGTGCCGTCCATTTTCCGATAGGCTTTTCGTTCATGAATATCGCCTCCTAATCTTCGATTGATTCCGTCTCTACGGTTATTCCGTTTATACGCTTCTCTGAATAATCGTGATCATTACCAGCTATATCAACGCTCCCATTATACGTATAGACGCTGTACGCAATTGATTTAACGCGCTGACCAAATTTCGATAAATCATTGTCAATAAGGCGCTTTATATCCGTAAGTACGTACGTCATTTTCATTACGCATTCACCCCTTCGATTTTGATGCCAAGATGGTCGAGCGTTTGTTTGATTCCGTTTGAAACGCCCGCCGTGTAATAATCGTCATCACTAAACGGCTTCGACCTTTCGTGTTTGGCGTAATTAGCTTCGTAGTAATCTCGTACCTTTTGTTCCGGCGACTTTGTGACTTCATATCCGTTGATTAACGCAGCCGCTAATGAAACGCGACTTAAATCGTTCAGTACTGCGCAATGCCTGACATATACGCCAAAGTGACTCAAAATATATTCGTCATCCCTACCGAGTCCTCTTAAATATGATATAGCCTTCGCCTGCTCTTTCGTGATTTCCGGCTTCATTTTAACGCCTCCTTCATTCGGTTTAATACGAATCTAACGTAATCCTTAACGTGCTCCGGCGAACCGATCGCGAGTAAATGTTCGGTCGCATTCCGGTCATCAAATTCCTCCGGCATCATATCTCGTATACGAGCGAGGTGATCTACGTATTTTTCATTCTCCGCAATCAGCGCCGCCAATGCCTGACGTAATTCTGCGATTTCTTGATCCTTCGTTTTAGCCACGATTTAACCGCCTCCTAGCCGTTTTATTTGACCGTAGTAGTAGCGCCCTCGATCGTCAGTGCCTCCGCTAATTCCGTGCGAAACTCCCGTACCATTTGCGCGATCTCGGCTAGAGATGCCGCATCCGATGTTTTGATCCGACGATTCATAACGTCCAAGATGGCGCGATCAATCGTAGGGTGATACGAAACTTCTCGCCAGCGTTCGACGGGCGTCGGGTCGGCGTCAGGGTTCTCGGCCAGTTTCTTCGCCCAGCCCGGCGCTTTGGTCGGGTCGGTGAAATAGCGCTCGTTGACGATGATATTGTGGGCGTCTGATGTAAGGCGGTAGTCGGGTGATAACGGAATATTAATCGTCATGATTATCGGACTCCTTTTCGTTAGATTCGACTAATTGCATTACGTCCGAAAAATACGGCTCATCACGATTAATAACTACGTAATCATTTACTGGACGTTTTCCTTGAATCGTCCTATTAAGCATAATTTCGACTTGCATGTCGTATAAATGACGCTTTTGTTCGTCTGTTGCGTACCGATCTATTTCGGATTTCTTTAAGACTACGTATGACATACGATCACTCCTTTTCGTTTATTAGTCGCAATACTTTGTCGCTTAAATCAGCTACCTTTAATTTTACGCCGTCTTTAAATTGCGCCTGAGTGCTCGGGTGTAGTTCGGTAAGTGCTTCGTATATAGTAACGAGTTCATGTTTCGTAAACATAACGCACCTCTTTCCGTTTATTATTGAAAACCGTAGCAATTCGTTCGCTTACGCTCACTCTTTGCATATAACCTTATCGCGATAGATATATCTTTTAAGTAGTTATTTGCGCGAGAGGTTTTGATTGAGCGCTATTATTTAATTGATTATAGATAATGAATATAGTAAATGAGTATAGTTCGTCTGTCGTTTGAGCAAGGGACGGCTTCACCTCATGAACCCCTGCCTTCATCGAATGAAGTCGGTATGGGAAGCAATACGTACAAATTCGATAACTGACCGCTCTCCTTACTTTTCCGCTCTCGGATATCGATCAAGCCGACATCCTTCAGTTTTGTCAGCGCCTTCCTTACCGTATTTTCCGAACACAGGCACTCCGCTGCCAAAGTTTTAACGGAAGGAAACGACTGCTTACTATGATTATCTGCGTGCATCGAGAGCATCGTGTATACTAGCTTTTGCGCACTCTTATCGAGAATATTACCGTCAGCCAGCACGCTACTTGCGACTTGTGTAAATTTATGTTCACGTAGATCTAAAACGCCTGTCTGTTCGCTCATATTCGATCACCTCCGTTACAGTAGTGCCAGCGTCTATTTTGCGAATCAATTTCGCTTTCATAAGTACAGTCGCATATGCCCATCGGAAATCGGGACATTAAAAACAAAAAAAATAACCCCGCCTGTTTAGACGAGGTTTTCTTTTACACTTCGAGAGTGTCGTTTTTATTCGCTTTGTTGAACTGCTCCACGACTACATCGTCAACATAGTCGAGATATACTTGCGTAGATTCTAAGTCGGCGTGGCCGAGTATCTTTTGCAGCGATCGGATATCGCCGCCGTTACGCAGATAATTGATCGCAAATGTATGACGCAGGCTGTGAATACTCGCGCGACATTCTCCTTTAAGGTTCGCCAATCCAGCGTATTTAGCAGCACGCTTCCGCAAATGTTCCTTCGCCATTTCATCACCGTACTGATTTACGAATACCTTTTTCGCCTCTCCGAAATAGTCTTCCGTTTCTAATAGAAGCTGGTGGAGATTATCGGCAACTTTTTCGGTCATCGGAACCATACGATTTTTACGATTCTTGTTGATTGCGCCTGGCAACATAAGCACTTTATTATCGAAATCAACGTCGGATGGTTCTAGGCCCTCTAGTTCATTCGACCGAAGTCCGCATTTCAACGAAAGGTAAAACGCCACGTAGTCTCTGAATCCCGCAAAAGTATCCTTATCGATGACGCTGAAGAAACGCTTTACCTGCGAATCAGTAAGACTTTTAACGACGGTCTGATCGGTACGTAGCTTCGTCACACGACCGCAAGGACTCTCGTTGATAAGGCCGCGTTCTACCATCTTACTGAATAACGATTTAATACCGCCTAAACGAATGTTAATCGTTACTGGCGACAGCCCTCGCTTTTTTAACATTATCGTAATATAAGTATGAAAGTGATCTTCGGTGGCTGCCGTAATTGGCATCGCAGGATCTAACGCGACCACGTCTAAAAATTCGCCGAAATGGGCGCAATAGTCTCCGATAGTTCTTTCCCTAAAGTTCTGCGCGGTCATAACGGTAACTACCGCATCTAATGCGTCTTGTATTGTCGTAAATGAGGACCGAACTCGATCATTACTTACATCGCGCCTATTCCGCACACCTTGCCGTCTTCTTATAATCGCCATAATAAAAAGCCTCCCGGAAATTATTCCGCAAGGCTTCGTAGAGAATCGGTCTAGTTTGTCCGCTAAGACACGAAATCGGATAAAAACGAATGTCCGTTTCTTCCTAGATCGCGCCCTTCCGTACACTTATCGCATTAACGGACCGTTGGAAAACGTTGATATAACGGCGTTAAAACGTTGTAACGCGCTCGGAGGGATTCGAACCCCCGGCAGACGTGGTACCGGAAACCACCGCTCTATCCAACTGAGCTACGAGCGCACGATATGTTTTTTGAACGTCAGCATATCAAATTATAAGGGAAATGCTGCAAGAAAGCAATGATATTCTGATGACTTCAAAGAAGAAGCCTGCACCGAAAAGATGCAGACATGTCGACTTATGCACTTTTAACAGATGCAATAATTTTTCGTTCCATGTTTTCATTTACTTCATCCACTGTTTTGACAAGACAAATGATCCCATCAATAAATGGCCAAATGAACAATGTCAACCATCCTAGTAGAAGCATGGTCACTGCATAGCCTTTCTTTTCATCAAGATAAAAACGATGAACGGCAATAGCTCCAAGGAACCACCACAAAATAAATACAACTAATTTCGACTTTTTTTTGGCTTGAAGTTCAGTTGATACAACAATACGCTGTTGATCAGTCAAACTACTTTTCTCCAAAAGATTATCCACTATTCTTCCTTCTTTCTGACTATATATAATAACAACATAGGTAATATTACCTCATAACAGAAAGTTTTACCATATTTTTTAAAACTTTTCCATGGTTTAAGAAAAATAAATTTTGGGAAAAATAACATGTGGCTGTCGAATTTTTTGATTGCGTTTTGTTTGACCTTTATTGACCAAAAATGTATCATTGAATTACATACTTACCTAAAAGGTGAAGGAGGAACATTATGAATTTAATACCTACAGTCATTGAACAAACAAATCGTGGGGAAAGAGCTTACGACATTTATTCTCGTCTTTTAAAAGACCGTATTATCATGCTTGGTTCTGCGATCGATGACAATGTTGCCAACTCCATCGTGTCACAGCTGCTTTTCTTAGAAGCTGAAGATCCAGAAAAAGATATTTCTATCTACATTAACAGCCCTGGCGGTTCAATCACAGCTGGTATGGCCATTTACGATACGATGCAATTTATTAAACCAAAGGTATCAACCATTTGTATTGGTATGGCTGCATCTATGGGTGCGTTCCTGCTTGCTGCTGGTGAAAAAGGTAAGCGTTATGCTCTTCCAAACAGTGAAGTCATGATTCACCAACCACTAGGTGGTGCCCAAGGTCAAGCAACAGAAATTGAAATTGCGGCAAAACGAATCCTTTCTTTACGCGATAAACTGAACCAAGTACTTGCTGAACGTACTGGTCAGCCAATCGAAGTCATTGAGCGCGATACAGATCGTGACAACTTCAAAACAGCAGAAGAAGCACTTCAATACGGACTCATTGACAAAGTCTTGACCCGTAATTCAGAAGAACAAAAATAATATGACAAAACAAACCGTCTGCTCCTTGAACAGACGGTTTTTTGTGGTTGAAATACGCTTTACTTTAAGACAGCTCCGTCCATTTCTGCTGAAGAGATGGTGTTTGATAAGAAGCCATCTGCGTGATTAATTCCTCCGGTTCGCTGGAGGCATGTAACAATTGGAGGTGTGATTCATTCGAGAAACCTTCCTGTACACTAAACTTCACCATGTCAATGAGCGGATTGAAATAGTCATTCACTTGATACAAGCCGATTGGCTTTTGGTGAATGCCGATTTGTGCCCAGCATAGCACCTCAAATAATTCTTCATATGTACCAAAGCCGCCTGGCATCGCAATAAATCCATCAGCCAGCTCACTCATTTTCGCTTTTCGTTCATGCATTCCCGTTACCTCAATTAACTCTGTCAGCTCTTGATGTACAACTTCTCCTCTAAAAAGCCCCTTAGGCATAACTCCAATGACTTGCCCGCCATGTCTTAAGACCTCATCTGCAATGGCACCCATCAATCCAATTCGTGAACCGCCGTATACAAGACGGATGTCATGCTCTGCCATAAAAGTCCCCAGCTCTACAGCCTTTTCTTTGTAGACGTCCTTCACGCCTGGATTCGAACCAGCAAACACACAAATCGTTTTCATCAAAACAGCTCCATCTCTCTCTATGATTTCTTCACCCACTCATTCTACTATAATTGTTTTTAAAAAAACAGCCGCTTCATCTATATATAGTGTAAAATCAAAAGGTACACACCATATAAGGAGCTGTATAAAGAGAATGCAAACAAATGAGATGGAGAAATGGATCAAGGATTTTTACAAAAAGAGAAATTGGACAGAATACGGACCGTTTATCCGGTTAGGGTTCCTGATGGAAGAAACAGGAGAACTCGCTCGCGCTGTTAGAGCCATCGAGATCGGACGTGACCGGCCTGACGAGCAAAAACAAAAATCATCTGAGTTGAAGAAAGAACTCGTTGAAGAAATGGGAGATGTGTTAGCGAATCTACTTATTTTAGCCGATCTCTATGATGTCACAGTAGAAGAGATTTTCTCCTCTCATCAACAGAAACTCACAAAGCGTTTTTCAGAACTGAAAAGCACGTGACCACATCGTCACGTGCTTTTTTCCACCTTTATAGCTGCTGTGGTGAGATATCATCTGTTCGTTCAAAGAAATGCTGTTTTCCAATATGATGGAAAAGACCTGTTCTGTGCAAAAGCTCTTTCGGCTGTGATTGAAGTCCGACAATCATCAGCTTGCCATTATGATGCTTTAACCGATTGGAGATATTCATCAGCACCGCTTCTGCTGATGTGTCCATATAGTTGACTTTATTCATGAGCAGAATGAGCGTTTTCGGCTTTGTCTGAACATGGTCAAGAATCGAATTTTCGAGTGAATCTGTTGTTCCGAAAAACAGCGGCCCTTCAATGGCGTACATACTGATGCCTTGCTGGTCTGTCTGTTTTTCTAAAGCAGCTGCTGTTTCCATCTGGGGAACCGCAACGTTTGGATGAATGCTGGTCGTCTGGCTCATTTTTTTGATGAAAGCGATAAAGGCTAAAATGAGACCTGCGGTGACGCCAATAATCAAATCACCGATGACCGTCAGCAGGAAGGTCACAACAAGTACAAGGGAATCCGCATTTTTCACTTTTACAATATTGATAAACTCTTTTTTCTCACTCATATTCCAAGCCACAAACATTAAAATCGGTGCCATCGCAGCAAGTGGAATCATCGACGCATATGGCGCAAAGAGCATTAAGATGAGCAGCACGACGACGCCATGCACAACACCTGAAATCGGGCTTGCTCCGCCATTTTTGATGTTTGTTGCCGTACGGGCAATCGCCCCAGTCGCCGGAATTCCTCCGAACAGCGGTGCCGCCATATTGGCGATCCCTTGTCCGACAAGCTCCTTGTTGCTATCATGCTTAGAGCCTTTCATATTATCAGCAACCATTGCGGACAAGATCGATTCTACTCCGCCTAAAAGCGCAATGACAATCGCTGGAGGGAGGAGGTAGATCATTTTTTCAATCGTTAATTCAGGAAAAGCAAAGCTTGGCAGCTGACGAGGAATTTCCCCATATGCCGAGCCGATCGTTTCAACTTGTCCTTGGAAAAAGAGAACAGCTAGAAACGTTGAAGCCAATAGACCTAATAGAGCACCAGGTATTTTGGGAATGTATTTTTGTGCTGCCAAAATCACGATAAGCCCAATAACAGCTGTGATGATGGCAAGACTGTTTGCGGTACCGCGATGGACCACAATTTCTCTCATATTGAGGAAAAAGCTTTCATGCTTTTCAACACCCTTTAATCCGAGGAAATTGGCAATCTGTCCTGAAAAAATAATGACAGCAATGCCAGCAGTAAAGCCGATGATAACCGGACGAGGAATAAATTTCATGAGCTTCCCTAGTTTGAATATCCCGAATAATACAAGCATACACCCTGCCATAAAACCGGCAATGAGTAAGTTTTCGATACCATATTGGCTGACGATACCAAATAAAATCGGAACAAACGCCCCAGTCGGCCCGCCGATCTGATACTTTGAACCACCAAACAATGAAATCAAAATGCCGGCAACGATGACTGTGTATAATCCATATTCTGGTCCGACACCAGATGCAATGGCAAAAGCCATGCCTAAAGGAATTGCCACAACGCCCACGACAAGCCCAGCGATTAAATCACGTCTAAATTTTGATGAATCATATCCTTCAAATCTTCCATAAAAACGCATGGTATGTGTTGGCCTCCTTCAAGTATGTGTAGATGATTTAGGTATACTGCGCATCAATCTGATTATCTTTCACAACGACATCCAGCTTTCCCGTTGCTGGATGAATGACAAGTCCATGAACAGCCACATCACTTGGCATCAATGGATGCTCTTTAACCAATTTCACACTTTGGGACACGCTCTCTTCAACCGAATCAAAGCCTGTCAGCCATCCCTTTAAATCAACTCCTGAGTTTTTCACAATGCTCAAACATTTCTCTTCAATGCCACGTGCTTTCGCCTTTTCAAGTAAAGGATCTGCCGCAAGACCTGCCATTCCGCATTCATGATGTCCTACAATGCATACCTCTTCTGCCTTTAGCTCATAGATTGCTAGCAGAATACTCCGCATCACACTGCCAAAAGGATGTGTGACGATGGCGCCCGCATTTTTAATGATCTTCGCATCACCGTTGCGCAGCCCCATGGATTGCGGCAATAATTCCAAAAGACGTGTATCCATACAAGTTAATATGACGAGTTTCTTTTCAGGAAATTTCCCCGCTTTGTAAGGCTCATAATGTCTCTCTTGTACGAACTTTGAATTGTGCTGAAGAATCTGTTCTAATTTTGATCCCATCCTGCCATCTCCCATCTTTTTATAAGTCACGTAAGCTCATGCCTGTCCTCCTTTTCTTTCGTGTGTTCTCAAGCATAAAGATGAAAAATGATAGAAAAAAAAGAAAAAAATGAGAAAACGATGAGAAGAAATGTGATCATTTTCTCTCATTTACGCTTCATCGCAAGGGGGACGCGGTCTTCCTTTCAATCTATCGTTCTCTACTCGCCAAAAGACGATGAAATGGTTTAGTAGAAAACGACCTTCCCGTTTAATATGTTTCAAATATAATCATTTTTCTATCAAAAAATCTCGATCTATTTTCCAGTTTGTCAGATAATCTCTCAGAAAAACCGGCTTTTTCATATGTCACAACTCCTATTAGCTGATTTTCATCTAAGTAAAAAATGCATCAGATGGCATATGAATACCCTTTTTCACTAAGAAAATGTCTCTCTTTTCCGTTATTTTAGTATATTAAATATTGAGCAGATAACCTTCAAACGTGTTCAGCCGAAATGGTTGCTTTATAATAAAAGGAGCAAGATGATCATGTGAAAGGAGCGAGTTGACAATGAAACCACACATTTTTGTCGCCAAACCATTACCTGCTTCATTTGAGGAAATACTAAAGGAACATTGTACATACGAGGTGTGGCAATCCAAGGACCCCATTCCAAAAGATATTTTGTTTCAAAAACTGCAGCATGCTGATGGTCTTTTAACGTCTGGGACGAAAATCGATCAAGAGCTATTAGATCACGCACCAAAACTCAAAGTAGTGAGCAATAACTCTGTCGGCTATGACAATTTCGATATAGAATTGATGAGGCAAAGAGGCGTAATTGGTACGCACACGCCTCATACACTCGACCATACTGTGGCTGACCTTGCATTTTCACTCATTCTTTCCTCTGCGCGAAGAATTGCCGAGCTTGATCGTTTGATCCGTGAGGGGAAATGGACGAAATTTGTACAGGAAGAGGATATCTTTGGCATCGATGTCCATCATCAAACGCTTGGCATTATTGGCATGGGACGAATCGGAGAGCAAGTTGCCAAACGAGCTGCACATGGTTTTGATATGAATGTTCTGTATCATAACCGCAGCCGGAATGAAAAGGCTGAATCAGCATATGGCGCTTTATATTGCACACTTGATGACCTGCTAAAGCAAGCTGATATCATTGTGTTGATTACACCGCTGACCGAT
The DNA here is from genome assembly GCF_038593215.1 of Bacillus sp. FSL W8-0920. Lineage (NCBI taxonomy): Bacteria > Bacillati > Bacillota > Bacilli > Caryophanales > Bacillaceae > Bacillus > Bacillus sp. FSL W8-0920. The sequence goes on from NZ_CP151974.1 coordinate 3,196,294, forward strand.
GAAACGTATCATATGATTGGCGAACGAGAATTGAAGTTAATGAAGCAAACGGCTTTATTTGTAAACATCTCCCGCGGGAAAACAGTGGACGAAAAAAGCCTCATTCAAGCGCTTCAAGAGGGATGGATCAAAGGCGCAGGTCTTGATGTGTTTGAACAGGAACCGCTTCAGGAGAATCATCCTTTCAAAGAAATGAACAATGTCACCCTTGTTCCCCACATCGGTTCCGCTACTGAAACAACACGGGATCTTATGCTGAAACGAGCCATTCATACTGTGATTCATGGAATTGATGGCAAAGCCCCTGTAGATATTGTGAAGGAGCTTGCTTCATCTTAATCGGAAAAGACGCAGGATTCAGAGCTGCGTCTTTTTATTTATTTCAATAGAAGGATATCAGGAAAAAAGCCTCATTTTAGCAAAGATCCTGTTTCTTTACATTTCCTTCATATTCGGGTGCTATAATATGAGGTAGACAAGCATCAAGAGGACAGCTTCCGATTTCCTTAATAGGAGGATGAAGATGAAAAAAATCAGTTCGGTTTTTACTATGTTTGCTCTGATCGCTGCTATTCTGTTTTCTGGTTTTATTCCGCAGCAAGCCTATGCCGAAACACCACTTACACCGACCGCCACAAATGAAACAGCTTCTGTTCAACTGACATCAGATGTTCATACCCTTGCCGTCATTAATACGTTTGATGGTGTAGCCGATTATTTGATTCGCTACAAACGACTGCCTGATAACTACATCACAAAATCACAAGCAAGTGCTCTTGGATGGGTGGCATCAAAGGGAAATCTAGCAGAGGTTGCCCCAGGCAAAAGCATCGGTGGAGATGTTTTCTCTAACCGGGAGGGACGTCTTCCTTCAGCAAGCGGCCGCACATGGCGTGAGGCAGATATCAACTACGTCTCAGGCTTCCGCAATGCTGACCGCCTCTTGTATTCAAGCGACTGGCTCATTTACAAAACAACAGACCATTACGCTACATTCACACGTATTCGATAATCAATCAAAAAACAGCCCCATTTGACGCAGGGCTGTTTTTTTGATGCTACTTATGGCAGCAGGGTTTTCACGTATTCCTCAAAAGGCAGAGGCAGCGGTTTTTTCGACACTTCTTCATGTTCATGTATGGTGACATGATCCTCGGTGACGATTACACGTCCTGTTGGTGTGAGCTTTGAAGCAAGCGGTCTTTTGTTAAAAGGAGAGGCTTCATTTTCATAAATCTGCTTTCTCATTTGGACCAATGTAGGCTCACTCACCTCTTCCAATGTAAATGCATAGCCTGTCTCAGCGCCTTCTCCTCTATCTAATTGGACAAGATGCGTACCTTTTTCGGTTTTCTCTTCTTTGACTCGAAACCGAATAGACGCTCCTTCGACCCATTCTTCAGTAAAGGGTACAGGCTGAAGAGGTAAATTCACACCAAAACCCGCATCAATCAGATACCGTTCGTTGTGATGATTCAACGTCATGGCTACGTGCGTGCCATCGATTGCCCATGTGCCCGCTTCCTTGTTATACACGGTCCCTTGAACGAGCTGTACAGCGAGTCCTGCCTCTTTTAACACATAATATAAAAGAGGATTGAGATCGTAACAAAGACCTCCTCTGCCTCCTTCAAGAAGGTGCTGCTTCAATCCTTCTTGATTCAAGGCATAGGATTGTTTGTTCAGCACAGATCTATTTTCAAATGGAAAGGTGTAGGCCATCTTTTTTAATAATGCAGGCAGGTCATCAAAGGTGATGGACTGTCCTTCGTATCCGATCTTCTGTAAAAATGCTGATTGCATCATGTTCATTCCCTTCTAAAAAAACTGAGTCTGTGAAGAGACTCAGTTTTCTTGATTGATAAAATCAGTTAACGCATCAATGGCTTCTTGTTCATCCGCACCATCTGCTATCAGTTTGACAGTGATCCCAGAGCTGATCGCAAGGCTCATGAGACCCATAATGCTCTTCGCATTGACTCTTTTTCCGTCCTTCTCTAGAAAAATTTCAGCCCCAAAGCGATTCGCTTCCTGTACGAACAAAGCAGCGGGACGTGCCTGCAAGCCTGTTTTCAACTGGATGGTGACCGTTTTTTCCACCATATGATCTGCCTCCCTTTTTCATTCTCCTATTTAAGTGTAACAGCTTGTCCGTTTCGTAATTGTTCTGCAATTTGATCTAGCTTTCTTAAGCGGTGATTAATGCCTGATTTGCTGATCTTGCCGCTTTCCACCATTTCTCCCAATTCCTTTAGCGTGACCTCTTGATAGTCGACTCGCAGCTTTGCAATTTCTCGCAGCTTATCTGGCAGGGCATCAAGTCCAATTTTTTCATCAATGAATTGAATGTTCTCGACCTGGCGCAGGGATGCACCAATCGTTTTATTCAAGTTTGCTGTTTCACAATTGACGAGCCGGTTCACGGAATTCCGCATATCACGGACGATTCGAACGTCTTCAAAGCGAAGAAGTGAATTATGCGCACCTACAACACTTAAGAATTCGGTGATTTTTTCGGCTTCTTTCATATATGTGATGTAGCCTTTTTTACGCTCAAGTGTTTTACTGTTGAGATGAAATTGGTTCATCAGCTCACAAAGGGCATCATTGTGTTCTTTATATAGTGAAAAAATCTCAAGGTGATAGGAAGACGTTTCTGGATTATTTACAGAACCGCCTGCTAAAAAAGCACCTCTCATATAGGAGCGCTTACAGCATCTTTTCTTTACAAGCTCTTCTGAAATGTTACGCTCAAATACAAATTGCTCACCTAATATTTTCAAATCCTCTAAAATGGTTTTCGCTCGTTCTACCAGTCTGACAATATACACATTATTCTTTTTTAATCTCATTTTCTTACGAACGAGCAGCTCGACTGTGACATCATATTTCTTTTTTAGCAGCGTATAAATCCGTCTTGCGATGGCTGCGTTCTCTGTTTGTATATCTAGAATTAATTTTCGATTAGAGAAAGATAATGAACCGTTCATACGGATGAGGGCAGAAAGCTCTGCTTTTGTGCAGCAGTCCTTCACGTCCAGATTAGTCAGCTCTTTTTTTGTTTCGGATGCAAATGACATCCTTGCCACCCCCATTCCTATTTTTTCTTATGCAGCAGGTCGACAAGCAGCGCGGCTACTTTCAGCGTGTCGTGACGAATCACATGCTGGTCGTATGTAATGATTTCCCCAGGGATGACTTCCAGTCCCATTGCCTTGAGTACATCTGTGTCGAACTGTACAGGCTGTGCCTGTTCTTCTGCATATTTTGCTTTGATCTCTTCTGGAATTTCTTTATTGTTTACAAAAATGGTATCAATAAATGGACGAACCATATGATCGTTTAATGCCTGCACATGATCAGCTGCACTGTAGGAAAGCGTTTCCCCTGGCTGCGTCATGACATTGCAAATATACACTTTTTTCGCCTTAGAACGAATCACTTCTTCGCCAATATGCGGTACAAGCAAGTTTGGCAAGATACTTGTATACAAGCTGCCAGGTCCAATGACGATCAAATCGGCTTCACGAATGACTTGAATCGATTCTGGGAGCGGCTCAATCGTATCAGGTGTGAGGAACACTCGTTTAATTCGCTCACCGTATGTTGGGATTTTTGATTCTCCTGTTACCACTTGCCCATTTTCTAATTCAGCATGTAGAACAACACTTGAATTCGCTGCTGGCAAGACTTTTCCTCTCACATTTAAGACCTTGCTCATTTCTGTGACGGCATGAAAAAAATCACCGGTTATATTTGTCATGGCCGCAAGAATGAGGTTGCCAAGAGAGTGGCCTGTTAAGTCATTCCCTTTGTTAAAACGGTGCTGAAATAAGTCTTCTACAAGCGGTTCAACATCAGAGAGAGCTGCAAGGACATTTCGAATATCGCCTGGAGGCGGAATATTCAAATCATGCCGCAGTCTGCCTGAGCTGCCTCCGTCATCAGCAACCGTTACAATAGCGGTAATGTCCACTGGCTTTGTTTTTAGCCCTCTGAGCAAAACAGATAAGCCAGTGCCCCCGCCAAGAATGACCACCTTTGGAAGTGTCGTCATCTATTTTCTGCTTCTCTTTTCAATGTCCCGGTGAGTGACATGAGTGTAGTAGTCATTTTTAAAATACTCCGATAAGTAGTTCGCTAGCGTCACTGATCGGTGCTGCCCGCCTGTACAGCCAATAGCGATCACAAGCTGGCTTTTTCCTTCTCGTTTATAGGACGGAAGCATAAAGCTGAGAAGGTCAATTAATTTCTCTGTGAATTTTTGTGTCTCGCTCCATTTCATTACATAGGAGCGCACTTCTTCATCGTTTCCAGTCTGTGGACGCATGCTCTCAATATAGTAAGGATTCGGCAGAAATCTCACATCAAATACAAGATCAGCATCAATCGGCAGACCGTATTTAAAACCGAAAGACATCACATTCACTGTAAACACCTGCCCTTGGGTCGTGGCAAAGTGCGCGACAATTTTTTCTCGAAGCTGTTTTGGTTTTAAATCCGATGTATCAAAAATCATTTGAGCCCGACCTTTTAACTCTTCTAACAGATCGCGTTCCATTGCGATTCCTTCGAGCGGCAAACCTGTAGTCGCAAGAGGATGCGAACGTCTCGTTTCTTTGTATCTTGAGACAAGCACCTTATCGTTTGCATCTAGAAATAATATTCTTGGTGTGATCCAGCCAAGATCACTCATTTCATCTAAGGCTGCAATCAAGCTGTCAAAGAATTCTCGTCCGCGCAAATCCATCACAAGGGCAACCTTACTCATCTTCGAATTCGATTCCTTCATGAGTTCTAGGAACTTTGGTAAAAGTGATGGCGGCAAGTTATCTACACAGAAGTAACCTAAATCTTCAAAGCTTTGAATGGCAACGGTTTTCCCCGCACCTGACATTCCTGTAATAATCACAAGCTGAATATCTTCTTGTTTGTGCGTATTCATGCCTGCTTCCTCTCCTTCTTTATAAAAACGGTTCATGTATTAGTCTCCTTGAGGATCTAACCGATAAGCAATCAATTCAAAATCAGGTGTATACGTAAAAGTACCGTGAAGAAGTCCTTTTCCCTTTAGCATGAAATCAAGAATATGGGAATCCCCTGGTGCCATCGGTAAATGCGGCACATCCTTTACTTCATGCCACTTTAAAATGCCTTCCTCTGACTCTGTCACGTTTTTTCCAGTAAATGAATCTGCCATAAAGGTGAACATCATCCACTCTTGAACGATTTGATCGCCTTCTTTTATGATAAAGGTAAAAACACCTTTTAACTGTGGATTTAAAATATAAATTCCTGTTTCTTCTCTATACTCTCGCACGACTGAATCCTTGACCGATTCTCCGCTTTCCATTTTTCCGCCCGGCGCTACCCACCAGCCTCGTCTTGGCTTTTGCAGCAAGAGAACTTGATCTTCGTGATGCAGCACACAATTGGTTACTCGTTGCATCAGCTGTCACCTACTCTTTTATGTCTTTAACTTATTATACAGGTTCATCCTGACGTCCACAATGAACATGCCCCTTCTTCACCGAAAACAGACCGAATTTCGTCTGAAAGGAGTGGCGGGCAATTTCTCTACTCTTTATTTTACAGCAACCAATGGTTCTCCATGCGTCATTTGTGAACATCTCATGAATTTCTGATTTTAAGCAAAAAAAAGGACACGGATTCTCATCCGTGCCAAACATGTATTCCTTATAAAAGGGGGTCAATTACTAGTTTTATCATAACGGAAAATTGTTTCACCCGTGTTACATTCCAGTTAAAAGCCCATGACGCTATATTAAGGATTTACGACAGCCTTTTATTTCGTTGCTTTAAGTTTTTCAGCAAGCTCTTCTACATAATGCTGTGCGCTTTGTGCGGCAATACTTCCGTCACCTGTTGCTGTCACAATTTGACGGAGTGTTTTTTCACGAATATCACCAGCGGCGAAAATGCCTTCCACTCTCGTTTCCATTCTTTCGTTTGTTTCGATGTAGCCTTCTTTATTTGTAATGCCGAGATTTTCAAATGGTTTAGACAGTGGCAGCATTCCGATATAGATAAAGGCGCCATCTGTTTTAAAGTCTTCTTCTTCACCAGTCACCGTATCAATCAAAGTCACACTGCCGACTTTACCGTTTTCTTCATTAATTTGTTTAACGGTTTTGTTCCACATGAAGTCGATTTTTTCATTATCAAAAGCACGTGCTTGTAAAATGCTTTGGGCACGAAGCTTGTCGCGTCTATGAACGATCGTTACTTTTGACGCAAAGCGTGTGAGGTACACACCCTCTTCTACCGCAGAGTCTCCTCCACCAATGACGACGAGCTCTTTGTTTTTAAAGAAAGCACCGTCACATACTGCACAGTAAGAGACGCCTCGACCACCAAGTTCTTTTTCACCTGGTGCACCGATTTTTTTGTATTCCGCACCTGCTGCAATAATGACAGAGCGTCCTTTGTATTCTTTTGAACCGGCTTTGACGATTTTGTACTCTTCACCGTCTACGATTTCTTTGATATCGCCATATGCATACTCAGCACCGAATTTCTTCGCATGGTCAAACATTTTATTTGAAAGTTCTGGCCCTAAAATGCTTTCAAAGCCAGGATAGTTCTCGACATCTTCCGTATTAGCCATTTGACCGCCTGGAATCCCTCTTTCAATCATCAATGTTGAAAGATTTCCACGAGATGTATAAACAGCGGCTGTCATTCCGGCAGGTCCCGCTCCAATGATGATCGTATCGTAGATTTTTTCTTCTGACACAACTGTCACTCCCTCTTCAATTGCTGCTAGCATTTCTTATTAGAATGCCCTTGGGTGATGCTTCCATTCATGACAGAAAGCATCCATTCCACTCTTATTTTTATTCCTTACCCATATCCTATTAAATCTGCGGATAATAAGCGAATCATTTGCTCATATGTTCAAAAAAAGAAAAAGCTTCCTTAAACTGCTGTTTAAGGAAGCCTGTTTACGGTTATATAGTAAGTAATGATTTATTCAACGACTCTTCTTACAACGCCATTGAATGCTTTTTTCCAGTAAACATTGCTCATAGAGTCAACTGAAACACCGCGAGAGCTGTTATCGTTCAAGAATGTACCGTTTCCTAAGTAAATACCAACGTGTCCATTTACTTTATACGTATCAAAGAACACAAGGTCTCCGCGTTTCATGTCAGATGCACTTACAGCTCTTCCTTTACCTACAAGCGTATCTGTTGTTGTACCGCCAACTGGTCCAAGGTTGATGCCTGCTGATGCAAATGCCCAGCGAACGAATGAAGAACAGTCAAAACGACGTGCGTCAATATCAGCTTGTGATCTGCCACCAGCCCATTTATATGGAGATTGTCCAACAATGGAAGAACCTGTGCTGATTGCACCTTCGATTCCGCCTACGTTACTGCTGACAGGTGATCCACCGCCAGTAGATGGCTTCTTACTTGGTGAACTGCTGTTGTTATTATTGTTGTTTGAAGATCCACTGTTACTGTTATTTGAAGACGAGCTGCTGTCGTTCGTTGAGCTGTTGTCTTCTGCTTGAACACTAGCTTGACGCTGCTGTTGTCTTTGTACTTTTTCTTCTTTTGCTTTTTGAGCTGCTTCTCTTGCTTCCTTTTCAGCTTGTTTTTGAGCAGTGATTGTTGCGTCTTTTTCAGATGCAATGCTGTTAGCCTCACTGTTTAACTCGCTAATTTGAGAAGAAGCACTTCCTTTTTGCTTTTTCACTTGCTTGAATAGCTTGTCTTTTTCATCAAGCTGTTTATTCAAGTCTGTTTGAAGTGTTTCAAGCTTTGTAAGTGTCTTTTGAACATCTTCAAGCTTTGTGTTTAATTCGTTTTCAGACTTTTGGAGCTCAGCTTTGTCTTTTTCTTGCTCTTTAATGATTTCGCTGTCTGCGTTGATGAGTGTAGATACTGCACCTGCACGGCTGATGAAATCGCTAAAGCTTTTCGCTCCTAGTAATACATCTATGTATTTCGTAGAACCGCCGCTTTCTTGAAGCGCACGTACACGCTTTTTCAAGAATTTGTTTCGATCTTCAATACGTTTTTCAGTATCAGCAATGTCTTTTTTCAGTGCATTGATTTCTTTTTTCGTTTGTTCATTTTCTTTTTGTTTTTCTTCGATTTGATCACTTGTTTTTAAAGCTTTCTCGTCAATTTCTTTTAGCTTTAGTGCAAGTGCCTCTTGTTTTGCTTCAAGCTTTGAAAGCTCATCTTTTTTCTTTTGAAGGTTTTTGTTGACCTCAGATTGCTTGCTGTCCAGCTCTTGTTTCTTTTGTTCAAAGTTCTGTGCGTTTGCTTCATGAGTAAATGGGATAAATAAACTGCTCGCTCCGATGACCGAAGCTAAACCGAAAGTAATAAACTTTTTCACGAATAGTTCCTCCTTTGACAATTTCCAAGCGACATGAGAAAGCAGCAAATTCTCTGCGACCAATCTGTGCTATCTATGTCTTTCTTCCTGATTGATCAGTCAGATGTTGACCAGATTGTTTCTATCACTAGGTGTTTCATTATGTATAGTAAAATATCTAAATATATGTCTTTGTTTTAATCCACGATTTTCATTATACATGAGACATCGACAAAATGAGCTAATATTTTTATTACATTTATGTTTCAAAAACATGTCGTGATTGTCATACTTCGCCAAATCCTTGCAAATCACACCTTTTTATCCAAGAAAAAAGCATGACCTTTTCGGCCATGCTGCAATCTTCTAAATCTATTTACCTATTTAATCAATTAATGTACAAATGACTTGTTCATATTTAGACAGTGTTTGAACACTGATTTGAAAAGAGGCTGCAATCTCTTTTTTGCTCATAGATTCTTCTTGCTCCTGCATCCATAAATAATAGGATGCTGCTGCCCATGCAGGCGCATTTTTCTTATCTACGCCAGAAGCACGTGCCTGCTGAATAATATGGAATAACCAAAAATAAGGCATATGGCTGTCAGGCTGAACAGCTTCTTCCAAGCTGGATGCCGCCTGTTTTGCGAAAACCGCATCTTCTGAAAAAGACCGTTCTTCCATTTCATCTTCGTATAAGAGCAGTTCAATGAATTGCTGTTCAAAAGCTGTTTTCGCTGCGCGTGCATCAAGGACAGATTGAAGAACGTCACGTTCCCCTTTTTGTTTGCTTACATAGTACGCCGTCAGCCGCTCCTCAATGGAGACCATTGGCTCAGTCTCCTCAGGTTTATCCTGCCACGGCTTGATTTCATCTGCATCGATATCTTCTTCGACCATCTTATCCCAAACCGTCTGTGCAAGCGTTTTGTGACCTGTATAATAAGCTGCGCTTGCGAGCCAGTATAAAAATGTACTATCTCCTTGAAAGCCTGTTTTGTACAAAGAATAAAGCCATTTAAAGGCCCATTCAAATTCTCCAACTAGGGCAAATGTTGCGCCAAGCTTATAACGCTGTTCACTTAATATTGGATACACGTGCGTTAATTGCTTTGCTAACGTATTGACCTTCTCTTCTTCTTTTTCATAATGATAGAAGACTAGCTGGTTGCAAAGGGCATGCAGATTACCCGGATTTTCATGTAGAACCCGGTTCAGCATCTCTTTTGCCTGATGGATTTGACCAGAATAAAAATAGGCCAATGCGAGATTATTATACGCTGACCAAAATTCTGGATACTCAACAATCATCTGTTCCAGCATCTCAATGGCTTCATCAAGCCTGCCGCTTTCCAGTAAGTGATTTGCTTGATCCTGCTTCACAATCAGGTCATCCTGATCGTAAGGAAAATCTTCGTCCTCTTCGTCACTCATATCGAGCAGGTCGAGAAGGTCATCATTTTCATCTGCAAATTCCCCGTTCTCTTCTAATGAAGCATAGGCAGTCGCTGACTTATATGCCTCTTGAAAGAGTCCTAGATTCGCATAATTATTGGCTTTAAAATAGTGACACTCAGACATATTTTCATCAATATGTTCAAGGATGAAATCAAGCAGTTCATTTGATTGTTGGAAATGACCCATTTCAGTATAAATAATAGCAAGCTGTGACAGCATTTCTACATTTTCAGGCTCCAGTACGATAGCCCGCTGTATGAGCTTACTCGCTTTAGATAGATTTCTTTCTCTATAAGCTTTTAGACCTTTATGAAAAAAGTAATGCCCATCTTGGAATAGCTGGACGACTTGTGTGTGATTATTTTGAGAAGTGTATTTACTCACTGATACCCTCCATTTCGAACAGTGTACCGTGTGTAGTATAACATACTTCAAGAGTCGTCACATAGAACAAAAGAAAAGGAAGGATTTGTTTTTCACTTGGGAAATAAAAAGCCGGAGGTGCCCCCGGCTTTTCACTCACTTTGATGACGTTTTTTTAATACTTTTAATACATCATCAAGCGGCAATTGCTGTTCACGTAATAACACAAGCAGGTGATACAGAAGATCAGCTGTTTCCCATTTCAATTCTTCTTGATCCCGGTTTTTCGCCGCAATGATGACCTCTGACGCTTCTTCCCCTACCTTTTTCAGGATTTTATCGACCCCTTTTTCAAATAGATAGGTTGTATAAGCGCCTTCTGGCATTTCTGCCTGACGTTTCGCAATCACCTGTTCAAGTCCATTTAAAATGGCAAAACGATCCTGCTCTTCCGTTTGACGCTTCACGCCTTCTTCCGAAAAGCAGCTATAGCTGCCAGTGTGGCACGCTGGTCCACTTGGTGTGACAAGAATAAGCAGAGCATCCTTGTCGCAGTCATATCGAATGGATGTGACTCGCTGAGTATGTCCAGATGTGGCGCCTTTGTGCCAAAGCTCGTTTCTTGACCGGCTGTAAAACCATGTTTCTCCTGTTTCTAGTGTTTTTTCATAGGATTCTTGATTCATATACGCCAATGTCAATACTTCCTTACTTTGAGCATCCTGTACAATCGCAGGTATCAGGCCTGCCTCATTAAAGGATAATTCGTTTGCCTGTTTCATCTGACCTTCACCCCGTGTTCTCTCAAGTATGTCTTTACCTCTTGAATTGAAGTCTCTTTATAATGAAAAATGGAAGCCGCTAAAGCTGCATCCGCTTCTCCTTTTGTAAATGCCTCCAGCATATGCTGAGCATTGCCAGCGCCTCCTGAAGCAATGACAGGTACGGTGACAGCTTCTGACACAAGCTTTGTTAATTGATGATCAAAGCCCTTTTTCTCACCGTCGGCATCCATACTTGTCAGCAAAATCTCTCCTGCCCCCTTCAGCACGGCTTCTTTTGCCCAATCGCTAACCTCTATATCCGTTTGACGACGCCCTCCGTGTGTATAAACCATGTACGCTTTTTTCTCTTCATCGTACTTTGCATCTATTGCGACGACAATGCACTGGGAACCAAAAAAATCGGCGCCTTCTGAAATGAGTTCTGGTCTTAAAACTGCCGCTGTATTCACAGATACTTTGTCTGCACCCGCTCTTAATATGCGCTTCATGTCATCAAGGTGGTTAATTCCGCCGCCTACCGTAAAAGGGATGGCAAGAGTGGACGCCACTTGCTTGACCACATCCACCATCGTTTTCCGGCCTTCATGAGAGGCAGAGATATCAAGAAAGACGAGTTCATCCGCCCCTTCCTCATCATATATCTGCGCTAATTCTACCGGATCACCAGCATCCTTTAAGCCGAGGAATTGCACCCCTTTGACCACACGACCTTCCTTCACATCGAGACATGGGATGATTCGTTTTGTCATCATACGCGGTCAAGCCCTTCAATTGCTTCAGCTAAAGTAAACCGCTCCGTATAAAGTGCCTTTCCAATGATCGCACCAGAAACGCCTGACTGTTTTTGTGATGACAGCTTTTGGAGATCGGCTACCGAACTGATACCGCCTGAGGCAATGACTTGTTTGCCAGTAGCTTCTGCTAAGCGAACTGTACTTTCTACATTAGGACCAGCCAGCATGCCGTCCATTTGAATATCTGTGAAAATAAAGACCTCCGCGCCTTCCTTTGCCAATTCTTTGCCGAGATCCTCCGCCTTCACTTTCGACGTTTCAAGCCACCCCTCAGTCGATACAAAGCCATTTCGCGCATCGATGCCAATCGCTATTTTCTCCCCATATTGCGCAAGCATTTTTTTCACAAAGGCAGGGTTAGAAACAGCCGAGCTGCCAAGGATGACTCTAGCTACACCATTGTTTATATAAAAGGCAACGTCTTCTTCTGTCCGAATGCCGCCGCCAATTTGTACATTTACATCTAAGGATGAAGCAATCGCCAGCACATGCTCATGATTCACGCGATTCCCCGCTTTCGCACCATCTAGGTCAACGAGATGAATCCACTTTGCTCCTTCATTTGCAAATCGCGTCGCCATATCGAGCGGCGAATCTCCATAAATGGTTTCTTGATCATAATCTCCTTGCACGAGCCGTACACATTTGCCATTTCTCATATCAATCGCTGGATACAATGTAAATTCACTCATTTGTTCACCCTCTGTTCGTTTGCTAATTGAATAAATTGTTTGAGCAGCGCCATGCCCGTTGTACTGCTTTTTTCAGGGTGAAACTGTGCGCCTAGCACATTTCCCTTACCAACAACTGCTGGTACTTGAACGCCATAGTCTGCGCTTGCTAATTGCTCTTCTGGATTCATATCCCTCACATAATAAGAGTGAACAAAGTACGCAAATCCTTCCGGTACCCCGTCAAACAATGGGGAGGGCTGATGAAATGTGAGCTCATTCCACCCCATATGAGGCACCTTCAGCCTTTGCCCACCCTGGTCACGATCCTTTAGAAGAACGACACGCCCTTTTAGCAGCCCCAAACCTTTCGTACGCCCTGCCTCTTCACTTTCTTCAAATAACAGCTGCATCCCAAGACAAATGCCAAATAGCAGCTTTCCTTCCTGCACTACTTGGTGGATAAACGCCTCAAGCCCTGTCTGTTTTAACAGCTGCATCGCATCTCGAAACGAACCGACCCCAGGCAAAATATAAGCATCTGCCTTTTTGAGCTCCTCCACATCAGAGGAGACGATATAACGGGCACCTGCTCGTTCCAGTGCTTTTGATACGCTGAACAAATTTCCCATTCCGTAATCAATGACTCCGATCATTAGAGCATCCCCTTTGTTGAAGGAATCCCTTTCACACGTGGATCAATGGTTGTTGCTTCATCTAAAGCACGTGCCATTGCTTTAAAAATAGCTTCAATTATATGGTGTGTATTGGTTCCATAGTGAACAATTACATGAAGATTTATACGAGCTTCTAACGCAAACTTCCAAAGAAACTCATGTACGAGCTCTGTATCAAAGGTACCGACCTTTTGACTTGGAAAGGCCGCTCTCATTTCTAAATGAGGACGATTGCTTAAATCGACCACGACCTGAGCAAGCGTTTCATCCATTGGAACAAAACTGGAGCCATATCGCTTGATTCCCTTTTTATCACCTAACGCTTCCTTAAACATTTGCCCAAGCACGATGCCGATATCTTCTGTTGTGTGGTGATCATCAACATCTGTATCTCCTTTCGCATCGACGGTCAAATTAAAGTGTCCATGCTTCGTAAATAGATCGAGCATGTGTGTCATAAAAGGGACATCTGTTTGAATATCCGCTTTTCCTTCCCCATCAATCTCTAACGATAACGAAATATTCGTTTCATTTGTTTGTCTCGCTGTTTCCGCCTGTCTCATGACGATTCCCCCCGCTTTCTCGATTCAATCGACCTTGCATGTGCTTCGAGCCCCTCTAACCTAGCAAAAGCCGCAATGCTATCCCTGTGTGTCTCAAAGGCTTCTTGACTATATGAAATAATGCTTGTTTTCTTTTGAAAATCGGTCACACCAAGCGGGCTAGAAAATCTGGCTGTTCCGTTGGTTGGCAGCACGTGATTCGGTCCTGCAAAATAATCGCCCACCGGCTCAGGGCTATAACGCCCTAAAAAAATCGCCCCTGCATGCTTGATTTGACCAAGAAATGATTCTGGATATGCTGTCAGCACCTCTAAATGCTCTGGCGCTAACTGATTGACGACGTCTACTGCACGATCCATGGAATCTGTCACGTATATACGGCCATGATGTTGTATGGATTGTGCAGCGATTGATTTTCTTGGCAAGGTGTCCAGCTGCGCTTGCACCTCAGCTCGCACATTTTCAGCAAGTGTCTTAGACGGGGTCACCAAAATACTAGATGCTAGCGCATCATGCTCTGCCTGAGAAAGTAGATCGGCCGCCACCTCATATGCTATGGCCGTGTCATCTGCTAGAACCGCAATTTCACTAGGACCGGCAATCATATCAATGTCTACCTGACCAAATACTTCCCGCTTTGCCAGTGCGACATAGATGTTGCCTGGACCTGTGATTTTATCAACAGGCTGGATGCTTTCTGTTCCATAGGCAAGTGCCGCAATCGCCTGTGCACCGCCCATTTTATACATCTCTGTAATGCCGAGCTCCTTCGCAGCAACGAGTACAGCGTCAGAGAGGTAGCCGTTTTTCCCTGGGGGTGTCACAAGGACAATTCGCTGAACACCAGCGACAAGCGCGGGAATCACATTCATCAAAACAGATGATGGATAAGCAGCTGTTCCGCCGGGGACATACACACCAACTGCCTCAAGTGGTGTCACCTTTTGTCCGAGCATCGAGCCATCCTGCTGGTGATAAAACCAAGAGGATGTCAGCTGACGCTCATGGTATGTGCGAATATGATGGATAGCCGTTTGGATCACATGAATCATGGCTGGGTCCAAACGTTCGGAGGCTTTTGTCATTTCCTCATCTGTGACAAGCGGATCTTCAAGCAGCACCCCATCAAATTGCTTTGTAAAAGACTGTACCGCTTGATCACCATTTAGCCTCACTTCTTGTATAATCCGCTGAACAGCCAGGCGCTGCTCTTCCGTGCCTGTATCTAAAGTCCGTTTGAGCGAGAGTGTCTCTGTCTCACCTTCTTGTATATAGGTGATGTTCATGATGTTTCCTCCCCTTCAATGATTCTTGCAAGGCGCTGCGCCATTTCATCGATCACCGCATCCTTCATCCGATAGCTCACAGGATTGACAATAAACCGTGATGTAATATCACAAATATGCTCCGTTTCAACAAGTCCGTTTTCCTTGAGTGTTTGACCTGTAGAGACAATGTCTACAATACGATCGGCGAGTCCGATGAGCGGTGCTAATTCAATGGAACCATTCAGCTTAATGATCTCCACCTGCTCCCCTTGCTCTCTAAAATAGGAAGATGCAACATTTGGGTACTTTGTTGCCACACGCGGTGCGACACCGCCCCAGCTAGCTCCCGGCAATCCGGCAACCGCTAAATGGCATTTACTGATGTTTAAATCAAGCACCTCGTACACATCACGAGCTTCTTCGAGCATGACATCCTTTCCTGCAATGCCAACATCTGCTACACCGTGCTCTACATAAGTCGTCACATCCATTGGCTTCGCTAAAATAAAGCGGAGGTTTTCTTCCGGTACATCGATGATTAACTTTCTTGAATCCTCGAATTCCTCTGGCAGTTGATATCCTGCCTGCCTTAACAGCCCTGCGGCTTCTTCAAATATTCGGCCCTTTGGCATCGCCATCGTCAATACTTTACCCATTTTGTTCTCCCTTTCTAGCGCCGATAAAATAAGTCACCTGCTCAAATGCCTTGGTCATCGCGTCAATATTTTCAATCCCTGCTAAGTCTTGCAAGACGATCTTTTTCCCTTTTGACCGCTCCTTTTCTGCAAAAGCAAAAGCCTCCAGCCGTTGTTCTTTACTAAAAATCACTGCCTCCTGCGGTTCATTGATTTCTTTTGCATCAAGTGCTTCAAGCAGACGATCTAATCGAAGTCCGAATCCTGTAGCTGGCGCAGGTGCATCAAAATGAGCAAGCAATTGGTCATATCTGCCGCCACTTCCGATGACTGACCCAACATGATCTGCAAATACTTCAAACAAAATACCCGTGTAGTAGCTCATATGACTCACCATGCTTAAATCTAGACGGATATATTCTGTACAGCCGTAATCTTCAAGTGTCTCCCAAAGCGACTTTAACTGCGTAAGCACCTCTTTTCCTTCTTGTGAAACGACGATTTCCTCTGCCCGCTCTGTGACTTCCTGGCCGCCTCTTAATTCTAAAAGCTGTAACAGCCTCGTTTTATCGATGGAGGAGAGTGGCAATTGCTTCACATGCTGACGGTACCCTACATAATTCTTTTCATATAAGAATCGGCGAAGAACGTTTGCACGCTCTGTATTTCCCAGTACATCTACAAATAACGTCTCTGCTAAAGCGACATGCCCAATCGCGATTTTGAAGGATTTGAGCCCAGCATTTTTTAATGCGAATACGACAAGCGCGATCACTTCAGCATCTGCACTAATCGAACCGTCTCCAATTAACTCAATTCCGACCTGCTCAAATTCTGATGGTCTTCCGCCTTCTCTTTCCTGTGCCCGGAACACATTGGCCGCATACCCAACGCGAAGCGGATACGCCTGTTCATGAAGCTTTGATGCTGCCACTCTCGCAATAGGTCCCGTCATATCAGGTCTGAGTACAAGGGTTTGCCCGTTCTGATCTAAAAGCTTAAAGAGCTGTGTATCTGTAATCGCCGATTGAACACCGACTGTATCGTAAAATTCAAGCGTTGGTGTCTCCATCAACCGGTAACCCCAACCGTTCATGACCTCTGTTAAGGAATGTCTCACTTTTTTCTTCGTCTCATACAATCCTGGTAATGAATCCCGCATACCATATGGTTTCTCAAACATAAACATGTTCTTCTGCACCTCCAACACATTAAAACAAAAAATTCCGAATCCTTTAGTTCGCTAATATGATAATATGCTAACAAAATAAAGTAATTAAATCAATCATTTTTATTTTCTCTCTATTTTCATGAAAAATTAGTGGAATTATTACATTCAAGTGACACCTGTCCCTTTTCTATATGTTCGATGAAAGAACGTGCTATAATACATAAAAATATTGAATAAAACAGGAGATTACAGTGAAGTTCATCCAGACATTAATCTTAACTTTGTTGTGCGCATGCCTTGTTTATTTCGGCTTTATATACGTGACACAAATCGACCAAGTCAAAAAGACAGCTTCACCACACGAAGCAGCCAAAGAAAAAGAAAACGATACAGCACTCGCAGCTGAAGAAACACGATCAACGAAAAAAACAGACACCACCTACTCTTCCTTAAAAGGAAGCAAAAAAGCCATGGACGTCATCCTTTACAATCAAATGGATGCCCCAAAGCTTTATAATGGATGCGAAGTTACAAGCTTAGCGATGCTTCTTCATTACAGCGGCTACGAGCAAGTGACGAAAGACGCATTGGCAAATGAAATTAAACGTGTTCCACTCAATTATGAAAATGGCTTAAAAGGAGACCCCCATGACGGATTTGTAGGCGATATGGAGAATGGACCAGGTCTTGGTGTATACCATGAACCTATTTATCAGCTTGCGAAAAAATATGCGGGCGCTCAAGTCGTCGATTTAAGCGGAAAACCTGTCAAAAAGGCCATCTATCAATCACTTGAAAAAGGGTATCCTGTTTGGGTGATTACCACATCCACCTTTGACAAAATAGATAACATCGAAACATGGAATACACCAAATGGCAAAATAGATGTAAGCTTTAATATGCATAGCGTGGTCATCACAGGCTATGACAAGGAGCATGTCTACTTAAATAACCCATACGGAGAAAAGAATCAAAAAGTCGATCGCGACCAGTTTGAAGATTCTTGGGAACAGATGGGCAGGCAGGCGATTATCATTAAAGCATAGAACAATTTCTCTTTGAAAACATGAAAACCCATCCTCTATCCGAATAGAGGATGGGTTTTTTCATGATGATAGTATTTCCTTCAGACTGTTCTCAAGCTTTTCAGCTGTCATTACTCCTCCGCCTACACTGAAGCATACAACCTTTTTTAATAAAAATGAGAGATAATTCTTGATCGTTAAACTCCTCACTCATCGTTTTTAGCGGCAACGAATTGCTTATTCTGCTTCAGATACAACCGTAAAACGTTCTCCAACATGGGCAGCCTGCTCAATTTCATCGACAAGCGCAATGGCGTAGTCGGCATAGCTCACATAGCTGTCACCTTTAGAATTGACAATCAGTTGGTCTTTCCCTTTCACATAAGAACCTGTGCGTTTGCCAGCTGGATCAAAGAATGCAGCAGGGCTGAGGAAAGTCCATTTTAATCCTTCGGTTTGTTGAAGGTCTTTTAAGTTTTCACCTTGCTGTGAAGCAGTAGGCACATACTCCTTTGGAAATTCCGGTGTATCAACAAGTCTTGTTGTTTTGGCTTCATCAACAAAAAGACTGCCCGCTCCGCCCACAACGATTAAACGGGTACCGGGTACCTCTTTCAAAATATCAATCAGCTTTTTCCCTGCCTCTACGTGAAGGTGCTCTTGTCCAGCAGGTGCGCCAAATGCATTGACGATGACATCAAGGCCTTTGATGTCTTCTGCTTGTAAATGAAACACATCCTTCTCAATAACAGCTACGGATGAATCTGTCACTTTTTTCGCATCTCGAACGATGGCTGTTACCTCATGTCCTCTTGATTGAGCCTCTTTTACAATTTCCTGTCCTGCTTTACCTGTAGCGCCAATAATGCCGATTTTCATATGAATTCCTCCTGTAAATGATTTTATTTAATAAATAAAGGTGTAACCGATTTAGTTACAACAGAGGTAAAAAAAATTGAATAGATCATCCAATTTTTTTGATTAACACCTGCGTTAGTTCACTTAATTTGATCTCAGCAAGCACTTGCTCCATCGCACTTTGAGCGCGGCACAAGATTAACTCAAGCACAGCCTGGATATTTGCACCGATCGGACAGTCAGGATTTGGGCTTTCATGGATTTGAAACAATTCGCCCTCATCCACCACCTCAACCGCTTTATACACATCAAGCAGCGTGATATCGTCTTCACTGCGGTTCAGCTGAGAACCGCCTTTGCCAAGACTCGTTGAGATTAGGCCTGCTTTTTTTAATTTACTCATAATACGGCGGATGACCACTGGGTTTGTATTCACACTTCCCGCGATATCCTCCGATGTCTGTAATGATCCTTTTTCAAGTGATAGCAAGGCCAGAATATGGACAGCGACAGTAAATCTGCTGCTGATTTTCATGTTTTCTCACCTCTGTTGTAATCATTATAGTTACACCATAACATATTGTCAACAAAAAAGTCTGCCGAGCTACTCAGCAGACGTAGATTGACGTGCATTCATTTCTTCTTTCGTATAAATCATGCGCATTGGATTTCCTCCAACAAATGAGCCTGCTGGAACATCCTTATGAACAAGTGTACCAGCCGACACGATCGCCCCATCCCCAATGGTCACACCAGGTAAAATGGTGGAATTGGCTCCAATTAAGACTTCATCCCCAATATAGACTTCCCCAAGTCTGTATTCTTTAATCAAATACTCATGGGTCAAAATGGTTGTGTTATAGCCAATCACCGAATTTCGACCGACCGTGATTTTCTCAGGAAACATGAGATCCACCATGACCATTAAGGCAAACGCTGTATCTTCGCCAACCTTCATACGAAGAAAGGTTCGGTATATCCAATTTTTTATTCCCATAAAAGGCGTGTACCGTGCGATTTGAATGAAAATAAAGTTTTTCACCACTTTGAAAAAGGGGACCGTCTGATAGACTTGTCGTAACGAATTGACCCCTTTTACAGGATATCGATCTGTTTTTCTCAACTCAATCAGCTCCAACAATCGCCAGAAGATCACTCATTTTCTTTAGCATAAAATCAGGGCGATGCTTTAAAAGGGCCTCTTCTCCCTTAATTGACCAAGCAACACCTGCTGTTTTTGTCCCTGCCGCTTGACCAGACAAAATATCGTGATAATTATCGCCGACCATCACCGCTTCATGTGGATCACTGCCAAGCTTGGATAATGCCAGCTGGACTGGCTCCGGATGCGGCTTCTCATTTTGGACATCATCGAGCGTCACAATCACTTCAAAGAATGGCTCTAAACCGGTCAGCTTCAATCCCATTAACACTGTGTCACGTATCTTTGTTGTGACAATTCCAAGCTTAAATCCTCGATCCTGCAAAACCTTCAATGTATCTATAACAGTCTCATATTCAGTCACGAGCAGATCATGCTGTTCATGATTAAACGTACGGTACATCTGAATCATGTCATCCGTTAGATTAGGGTCCATCGCAGAGAATGTATCAAATAATGACGGACCAATGAAATGGAGGATCTCTTCACGGCTGTACTGATCAGGGTAATAATGATCAAGCGTATGTTGAAATGAAGCAATAATTAATTCATTAGTATTGATTAATGTGCCATCTAAATCAAATAGCACGGTGTTAACAGTTGATTCGTTCATATGGCTTCCTTTCTAACAACTGCGAGCTCGCGCTTTCGCCAAATATAGCTAATGGCAGCTGTTAATAAAATAGCAGATATCAGACGGATGACAAGAAGCGGCCACACAGGAATCCCAAGTGGAATAAATATCAGCGTGTCTTCGACTACTGCATGGCAGGCAACAAGGAAAATGAAAGCAAGGGTTAAATCCTTTTTACTCACGCCGTCCTCTTCCACTGCCTTCATCATCACGCCAGCTCCGTATGCTAGACCAATGGTTAACCCAGCGACCATCGTCATCGACGTATTTTCTTTCATTCCAAGCATTCTCGTAAATGGAGACAGCCACTTAGACAGCGTATGGAGCCATCCTAAATCTCTCATGAATTGAATGATGATCATGAGAGGGATGACGATACAGGCGAGCTGGAGCACACCGAGTACGGCTTTTTGTAAAGCGACAAGGACGATCATGTACCAGCTGGAAGGCACATCAGCCGTTTGGGCTGCTGTCAGCAGTCCATATTGTGCCGGCTCCTGGCCTCCCTGCCAAACGAGATGAATGACAATAGCCGAAACAACAGCAAGACTGATTCTGACCAGCAAAATGACAGACACTCTCAGTCCAACCTTTGCTGCCACAGTCGATTCGATGATCAGGTTGTGACAAAAGGACAGCATCACGGCCAAAATAAACACTTCCTTCACAGGAAGATCTAAAGTCAAAATGGCCGCTATGCCCGCATACAAGTTCAGCACATTTCCTAACACAAGCGGAATGGCTGCTTCTCCTGAAAGACCAAACAATCCCATAAATGGCCGTATGAATTGAATGATCCAATCCATAATAGGCGTATGCTGCAAGATACTGACGAGAATGGTAACCGGAAAGATGACTTTTCCAAGTGTCCAAGTTGTCGATAGCCCTGCTTTTAAGCCGTTTTTCCATGTCTCCTGCATCTTTCTGATCCCCCCTGCTTTAATTCGATGAGTTGTTCTCTTTATACGGGATCGATGCGTGACCTTTTATTCTTCTAAAGATCAGCAGCAGAACAGCCACTACAAAAATGGCAATCGAAATCATTTGAGCGATTCGAAGATGTTCTGTCAGCATCAAACTGTCCGTTCTCATACCTTCTATGAAAAAACGACCGATTGAATACCAAATTAAATAAGACAAGAAGATTTCGCCTCTGCGCATCGCTGTTCTACGTAATAAAATCAAGATCACAACACCGGCAAGATTCCATAATGATTCGTATAAGAACGTTGGGTGATAATACGTCCCATCAATATACATTTGATTAATGATAAACTCAGGCAAATGCAAATTCTCTAAAAAGGCTCTTGAAACAGCCTCACCATGCGCTTCCTGATTAATAAAGTTCCCCCAGCGTCCAATGGCCTGCGCTAGTAAAATACTAGGTGCTGCTACATCGGCTATTTTCCAGAAGGACACCTTTTTCACTTTTGTGAAGACGATCGCTGTCAGCACAGCACCTATCAGCCCGCCATGAATGGCAATTCCGCCATGCCAAATCTTAATGATTTCATTTGGGTGCTGCTGATAGTAATCCCATTCGAAGGATACATAATAAATTCGTGCACAAATAATCGCTATTGGAATGGCAAATAAGATTAAATCAATAAACGTATCTTTATTGATTCCTCTTTTCTCACATTCTCTCAGTGCGAGCCAGAGTCCTAGTAAGGCTCCGACCCCAATGATCACACCATACCAATGAACCGAAAGAGGTCCGAGCTGAAAAGCAATCGGATCAATTGGCTGAATCGCTTCGTTCATATAGACAACTCCTATTCATCTTGGCCATTGTCTTCAATGACATCGGCTAGTTTACTTGTAAATTGTTCCGCCGCATTATGTCCCATGCGTTTTAACCTGAAGTTCATCGCAGCCACCTCAATGATAACCGCTAAGTTTCGACCAGGGCGGACAGGAATGGTCAGCTTCGGTACATCTGTATCGATGATTCGCATTTTCTCTTCTTCAAGTCCTAAACGATCGTACTGTTTGCCTTGTTCCCAAAGCTCAAGGTTCATGACAATCGTAATTCTCTTATAGCTTCTGACAGCCCCAGCTCCAAATAAGGTCATCACATTAATGATGCCTAATCCGCGGATTTCTAAAAGATGTTCAATCAGCTCTGGTGCGCTTCCGACTAGCGTATCCTGATCCTCTTGACGGATTTCCACGCAATCATCTGCGACCAGCCTGTGTCCTCTCTTCACTAATTCTAAGGCTGTTTCACTTTTTCCTACTCCGCTTTTTCCAATTAACAATACACCTACACCATATACATCAACAAGTACGCCATGAATCGCGGTCGTAGGTGCAAGCTTGCTTTCTAAAAAGTTGGTCAAACGACTCGAAAGTCTTGTCGTTTTTAGGCTTGAACGTAACACAGGTACACCATTTTCATTTGAAGCTTCAATTAATTCCTTCGGTACTTCACGATCTCGTGACAAAATAATTGCAGGGGTAATATCAGTACAAAGAGACATCATTCTCTGCTTTCGTTCGCGTTCTGGGAGCTGTTCAAAAAAAGAAAGCTCTGTCTTCCCTAAAAGTTGAACTCTTTCTTTTGGGTAATATGTAAAATAACCAGCCATTTCAATACCTGGTCTGGAAAGATCACTGATTGTAATGGGACGATTAATCCCTTCTTCCCCACTTACCAGTTCAAGATGAAATTGTTCCATTATGTCCTTCGTACGAACTTTCGGCACGCTTCTTCCTCCTTTTATCACAGGCGATTCAGAAATACAGCTCTATTTTATCACTTTCAATGATGATCCCAAAACAGTATTTTATCCTGATCCTGTTTCCGTACATTTACTGGTATAGACAACTATACTTAAAAAGGGTAAACTAAGTCAAAGACAATGACTAAAGGGGGCACAATCATGAGCAGCTCTTTATTGCTCTCCAATATTCATATTGTGACAAAGACTGAAATGATTGCAAACGGTTTTGTCGGTTTACGCGACGGCAAGATTGACTATATTTCAACAACACCACCGACAGGAAATTATGAAAAAGTATATATTTCCCGGGAAAACTTTTATCTACTTCCCGGAATGATTGATATTCACATCCATGGCGGATATGGAGCAGATATGATGGATGCGACATCAGAAGCCATGAATACACTCGCTGACAACTTACCGTCAGAAGGAACGACAAGTTTTTTAGCCACAACCATCACTCAAAACCATCATGAGATAGAGCAAGCACTTAAAAATGTCGCCAAGTGGAAACAATACAATGAAGAACAAGCAGGCGTTCAGGCACAATGTTTAGGTATCCATCTTGAAGGTCCTTTTATTTCTAAAGATAAAGCAGGGGCACAGCCTGTTCAATGGATACAGCAGCCCGATCGCCCTCTTTTTGAAAAATGGTTGGATGCTTCTGAACGGCTTATTCGAATTGTCACGTTCGCACCTGAGGAAGACCCTGATTTTGCTTTTCTTTCCTTGTTGCAAGAAAAAAACATTATTCCTTCTATTGGACATACGAATGCCCATCATGACATGATTGAATTAGCAGCAAAGCATGGTGCACGCCATGTCACGCATCTTTATAATGCACTGAGTTCGTTTCAGCATCGTGAACCAAACGCTGTAGGAGCTGCTCTTACAAACGACGATCTCCATACTGAGCTGATTACGGATGGGATACACTCCCACCCACTTTCCATCAAGCTTGCGTATTTGGCAAAAGGAAGTGATCGTTTAATGATGATCACAGACTCGATGCGCGCAAAAGGACTTGGAAATGGCACGTATGAATTTGGGGGTCAAACAGTCACAGTGAGCGGCGAACAAGCTTTACTGGCAGATGGTACACTTGCAGGATCGATTCTGCGAATGAAAGATGGCGTCAAACGGATGAAACAGATCACACATTGCGAATGGACAGAGATCGCAAAGATGACCTCAACTAATGCAGCCATTCAGCTAGGACTTGATCAGCAGCTTGGTTCGATTGAAGTTGGAAAACAAGCAGACCTTGTGATCTGGGATGAGTCTGGTGAACTAATGATGACGATCTGCCATGGACAAATCGTCTTTGAGAAAAAGGAGGCCAACCACTAATGAACATCATTGAATTTGAAGATAAAGAACAATTAGGAAAAGAAGCAGCAGCCCTGATCGCGCGCACAATCGCTTCTAAACCAGATGCCGTACTCGGCCTGGCAACGGGCGGTACACCTCTTGATACGTATCAAGAGTTAATTCACCTTCATCAATCACAACAATTGTCTTTCAAACAAACAAAAACAGTCAATTTAGATGAATATGCAGGCCTTGATCCAGATCATGAAAATAGTTATATGACCTATATGAAACGTCATTTATTTGATCATATTGATCTTCCACAGGATCAGTATTTCCTTCCAAATGGCGCTACACCTGATTTAGAAAAGGAATGCTTAAGATATGATCAGCTCATTCAAGACATAGGCGGCATCGACCTTCAGCTTCTTGGAATCGGTCAAAATGGACATATTGGTTTTAACGAGCCCGGTACCCCGTTTAACTCAAAGACTCATGTCGTGCAACTAGATGAAAATACCCGGCAGGCCAATGCAAGATACTTTTCTTCTATTGATGAAGTGCCTACACATGCCATCACCATGGGCATTGCGAGCATTCTTTCTAGTAAAAAGATTCTCCTTCTTGCATCAGGAAAATCAAAAGCGAAAGTGATACAATATTTAGAACAGACTGAGATACATCCAGACTTCCCAGCATCTTCTCTGAAACTTCATGAAGATGTGACGATTTTGATTGATCGAGAAGCTGGGTCACTACGCTAAAGCTAAACACGAGAGGATTTTCACATGTTTATTGATAAGCAGTCACCTATTCCGATGTACCATCAGATTATGGAGAACTTGAAAAAACAGATTGAGGATGGAACATTAGCACCTGATACACTCATTCCTTCTGAAAGAGAATATGCCGAACGCTTTGGTATAAGTCGAATGACTGTCAGACAAGCCTTATCGAACCTTGTGAATGAAGGATATTTGTATCGACAAAAAGGAAAAGGCACCTTTGTGAGCCGAAAAAAATTTGAACAGCCGCTTCAAGGCTTAACAAGCTTTACAGAGGATATGCGTCAGCGTGGTCTTAAAGCTTCAAGCCAGCTGATTGATTTCACAAAAACCGTCTGTCCAGATCACTTGCTGCCTGTCTTACAACTGTCAAATGGCGATGCTATATTTGAACTCAAACGGATACGCCTCGCAAATGATGAACCGATGGCGATTGAAACGAGCTATATCCCTGAAGCATTTGCAGGAGATTTAACAAGGGAACATTTAACTGGCTCTATATATGAATATATAGAGACTCAAACAGGCCTTACAATTGCTCATGCAAAACAAGAGCTTGAAGCGAATGTTGCTTCAAATGAAGAAGCACACGTGCTGTCTATTTCAACAGGCGATCCCGTGCTCTCAATCGCAAGAACGACTTATTTTCAGAATGATATTCCGTTTGAATATGTTCTTTCCGTTTATAGAGGAGATCGTTACAAGCTCATTCATACAATGGAAAGATAAACAGTGCCCTTATAAAAGGAGCACTGTTTTTATTTCCTAAGAAATGTTTCTTCACGATCATTTTTTGTATGAATTTTCCATATCGGTGAAATCGCTTTTCCTTGAAAACGATCTTTTGCTACGGTGTACCAATAATAGTCTTCGTTTGGCTTTAAGCCTTTCCACTCAAAGCTTGCTTTTTTGCCGCTTTTTACGCCGCGCGCCTCTCCTAACAAAACATTTGTGTACACATTGAGTTCAAAATAGTTGGTTTTGACAGATTTCATTTTCGGCGTCAAATCCACATCGATTGAAAATTCATCCTGATCTCCATACGTTTTAGGATCGTAGAAATGCTCTTGATTCATGTAAGGTGAGTATGTCGTAAAATGAAGCTGGTTTTTTTCTTGATCGGCTGTTATCAATCGCATAAACCCTTGTCCACCTTCAGGCCCTGACTGATAATCGGCGAGTATTTGATATACTTTCCGGTCTACTTTACCATCCTTGTCATCGTCAAGCTCATCTACTTTCCTGCTCGCTCCGTGATAGTGACCGCTAAATACCGCCACTATATTGGGATGGCGTTTCACTACCTGGTGGAAGATGAGGTCGCCAATCGGACTGCGGTTGCCACTGACCAACAAATACTCATGGAAATTTAAAATGACGATACGGTCTGGATGCTCAGAAATCACACGGTTCAACCAATCAATTTCATCTTGCTTAATCCCCCAGCCCATGTATACCATCATATAATCATTGCCACCGGCAGAGATGAGATCATAATGACCTCGATTGTTTTGATAGGATTCACCATAGTACGGTTTATTTGCAAAGCGTTTCTCACCGAAATATTTCCCATATTCCGCATAAAAACCGTCCTTATGTCGAACATCATGATTTCCTGCTAAAACACCATAAGGAATCTGATGCTCATCTAACACGCGCATAAACGTATCGGCTCGTTGCCATTGTTTATCTTTTGAATCATCCACAATGTCACCTGTATGGAACACATATTGAATGTTTAACTTTTCTCTCTGGTCTCTGATCCACTCGACCATTTGTTTAAAGATATGAGGATAGCTCTTTGCATAATATTGTGTGTCAGACATCCAAACCATCTTATATGGCTTTTGCGTTTTACTGATTTCATCCTGTACAAGCAAATCAAACGTATGATTCTTCATGTACTGTCTGACGGACAGCAGTCCTTTCAGGTAAAATTCCTTTTGATCCTTAGCAAAATGATGAGTAATTTTATCCCACTTTTCTTGCTGATGATTCCATGCATACATGGTCACCTTTCTCCCTGTCAATGAACTCCCTTTCCATATCGCTTCGACGACATCCTTTTCACGTACATCTTGATGAACCTTGATTTGAAAACGATGATAGGGAAAACGATGTAAATCCTTCGTTTCAACTGACTTACCATCAGCAAATGCAATGCGATTCCTTTCTTCATGAGAAAAGATCATTTCTCCTTTTTCGTTAAAGCTCTTTGGCGGTTCTGTCTCCGCTGCATATTTCAAAATGTTCATTGATGGATGCAACGATGTATATTGATACGCACGGTAAAAGGAATAATCCAGCTTATCATTCGTTGGATCCTTGGTGAGCACAGTTTGCTTTGACGATTTCATTTTCGTCTTATCTGCTACACGCTCTGGTGGCTCAGGATGTTCATGTACCGTCTTGAATTCCTTTTTCAACGTTGACATGTTTCCCGCTGCATCCTTTGCTTTAATTGTCAACGTGTGCTCCCCCGGGTTTAATTCGCTAGAGGACGTCTGGTATGGCAAGGAAATTGGCTTGCCATCTACATATGCTTTCATCTCTTCTATGCTACTCCAACGATCCGTTACCTTTGCTTTTAACGTAAAGGCTCCTTTATATGGATCCTTTGTTTGGACGTTGGTTTTAATTTTTGGACCCGTATTATCGACCATCACATGTACAGATGCATGCTCGTCTGATGTTTTGGCCTCAATCAGGTGCGGCCCCTCTTTCAACTTTCTTGTATCCCACTTCATAAACGTTGAAACATAAGCTTCTTTTGGTATTTCAAATTGAAATGTTCTGACCTTTTTGGCGTTACCGCTGTCTCCCATTCTCCATTCTTTTTCCGGCTTTGCATTGATTGGAGGAATTTGAGTTCCATTCGATAAAATCATCCGGACGTTTTTTAGTTCAAAATCATCGTGATTCTCACCAGGCAACCGATCAACTGGAGAAGATTTTGTTCCTGCATGGAAGGAGATCGATTGGAGACCTGCTTTTTTCATTTCTGCTTCTGGTATTGGCATTGTATAGGTACGATACACTTTTGTCGAATCATCAAAAATTGAAAGTAAGTGCTTACCTATGGACACACCATTTTTAAAATATAAATTTGTCCCTTTGACATCAAATGCAATATATGGATCTGCTTCAAGGGCAGAAAACACTTGCTGATTCCGCTTTCCATCTATCAATAATTCAATGCTTTTTTTCTGATCAGACGTTGCTTTTAATGGAAATAATCCTGAAACCGTATCTCCTTCTTCTACATTGAATCGAAGGCCATGAGCTTTGCTAACTTGCTCCACATCAATCATTTTTTTCATCGTCATTGCTGTATTTTCACCGTCTGACGCTTCAAGCTGATATTCCAATTGTTCTTTACCAATCAACTCAGGTGAGTAAATAATATGATGAAATAATCGGTCATTATGATCTTTTTGAAGCAGTATTTCCTTAAAATCATCTTTTCGATTTGTTCGATAGCGAAGCTTGACGGTTTTGACGACCTGATCATCCTGTACATCTGCTTTAATCTCTATGCTTTCAGTTGGTTTCACTGGTTTCCTCACTGTCATATCTTCAATCACAGGTTTATGGATATCTTGAGAAATTTCTTTTTTCTCAGATGGAATTTGTGCTTTTAGCACTTTGCCAGGCGTAGGCTCTTCTTCAATTTTCGAGATCAGCTTCATTTGCGAAGTACCATCCATTGGATATTTGAACAGCAAAGATTTATGCTCACTAAACCATGATGGCTTTAAGCGAAATGCTGCTGAAGAAATCTCCTCCCCTATATTCGTTGTAATGGAAACAAGACGAGATTTAGAGTTGGACAGCCCTTTGCTTTCGATGACAGATACATGCTCTCCCTCTTTTAATTGACTTTTGTACATGGCATTGAAGTCCGCTACAGTTAAATGCTCCTGTCCTTTTTTCCTCAGCCAGAAAACATACGGTTTTCCAGGTGAAAGAGTGACTGGATTTGTGTGAAAGGAATACACATCATCCATTTCGGTTCCTTGTGCAGGATTGCGGTAGCGAAGCTGATAATGTTTAAGAGAGATAGGCTCATGTGTTGTGTTATATACCTCAATAAATTCAAATGCATCTTTGCCTTTGCGATTTTTTGAATTGACAACAATTTCTGTGATGACTAAGTCCGGAATGCGCGAAAGATCCTCTTCAAATCCATTTAAGTGGACAGATTGTTCTGCCGTTTTGATCACGGACTTTTGCGTAAGAAACTCTGTATAGTAACGAACGGTTGAATTCCATAATTGATCTGGCGGAATTTTCGCTGTAAATTCTGGCTTCATACCTGGCAGCCGTTCCATTGGGATCAAACGGTACCCTAGCTCATCACTTTGTTTATAATACAAGTTCGCAGACAAAATTTGTTCCGGATCCGTAATCGACGCACGAAACTGGAGATCACGGCTTTTTTCCCCTAGAACTGGACGGACATCCACATGAAAGGGATCAAAGATAAAAGGAGAAAAAGGCTTGTCCGGTATATTGACCTGTGTTTGAATAAAAGGCCCTGCTGAAGCAGGCTGATTGAAACAAAAAAGAATGATAAAAAAACATAAAAGCATGATTTGTCTGCTCACGTTCACCATCTTGCACCGCCTCCCTTCGGATATTGTGTCTCCTGAAGGAAGTTTTTATGTCAGATGAAACGGAGAAACGATACAAAATGGGTCAAAAAAAACCGTTAGCTTTTTTTCGCTAACGGCTCCACAATTCCTTTTTGTATCAACAGATGGAAAATGGATAAGATGACAGCCATCCAAATGGCCGTTCCAAACCCATCAATATTAAAACTATCGCCCATAAAACTTGATGTCATCATAAGTGTGATGGCATTAATCACAAATAAGAACAATCCTAGTGTAAGAACGGTTACTGGAAGCGTTAAAATGATCAAAAACGGCTTCACTAAAATATTGAGCAAGGATAAAATGATACTTGCCACAATGGCTGCGCCAAACCCTTCAATATATACGCTCCCAAGCCCTGGCAGAATGCCTGAATCAAAATATCCAGCAATGACGATTAAAAGTAATGCATTGACTAAAATACTGACGATCCATCTAAGCATTTAGTTAGTGCCTTCTTCCGGAACAACAAAATACCAGATGAAGTAGACCAAGAAAATCGGCATAAATGCTGTCATAAATCCGATGATGACCGTTAATATGCGAAGCAGAGATGCATCGACCCTTAAGTATTCGGCAAGTCCACCAACAACACCCGCTATTTTTTTATCTGTTGCTGAACGATAAAGCTTCTTCATGTAGAATCACTCCTTGTCTGATTGGTGCTTTACTTGTATTGAACCTGTTTTTGTTTCTGCAAAAATGGATATACTGTTCACTGCCTGTTGGTTGGCTTTGATCATTTTCTCTTTTTGTAATGTCTCATTTTTCTCTTTAATCATCTCTGCATCAAGCAAATCGTGAGAAATAGACCCAAGATTGCTTTTCAGCTCAGCGGTCACTGCACAAGCACGCGGGATCTGGACGTCCACACTGCCTGTTGTCGTTTTCGCATAAATGGAACGGCACTTCTCATCCGACAGCTGAACAGCAATGTTTCCGTTAAAGCTTTGGGCATCAATTGACTCACTTTTCCCGCGCAGGTCAATAAGCCCATTAATGGTTTCTACTTCAATCATACCACACTCGTGATCCGCCAGTTTAATTTGTCCATTTGCTGTTTCAATTCCAACCTTTTCCGCCTGTAAAGAGGCAAAAGAGACAACACCATTGGTGGTTTTCGCAGTAAGTTCTTTTGTCTTTAGCTTTTCCCCGCGGATCGGACCATTAAACAGCTTAACCTTGATTTTATCGTATTGGATACGTGGCACATATAAAGTGACATTGACTTTCATCGTCTTCTTTTCGGTCCGGATAAAAAATTTATCCCCTTCGAGGCCGCAGTCCAATTGATTGAGAAATTGCTGTCTTGCCTGCTCTCCGTCTTCTGCACGGTAGATTTTCGCATGGCATTCTGCTCGAATATCACCATCGTCCCAAGGCATCACATTGAGACTGCCGTTCGCCAATTGAATATCTAAATGAGATAGCGAGGCGTCTTTGAACTGAAAAATGTGCTCAACGTCGACCGACTGTCCAAAGTTCAAATCAAGATCTACGTCTTTCACCTTTTTCACCGCAGAATCTAACCAGCCAAACAGCTTTGCACCAAGATTTTCTGTACCAGTTCCTTTGCTCTCCGTGCCTGCTTTTTCTTCATGAAAGGTGTGATCAACCGTTGATTTTTCTAATGAAACAGATGGATTTTCCTCCAGTTTTTCAAGCAGCGTAATCGCTTCTTTTGCAGATAATGTCCCGTCTTCTACTAATTTTAAAATGCGTTCTTTTTCATTCATACAAAGCCCCTCCTACGATTTGATGGATTGAAGTACTTTAATACCTTGAATGATATTCCAAATGACAGAGATCAAAAAGCCAATAGCGACTAAAAAGGACAAGATGAGCATTGTGATCACTGGCATAAGTGAGTCACTTGCCTGTGTCGACAATAAAAATGGGATAGACCCAAAAACCAGCAACACGCACGCTGCGACTGGCAAAACATGTGACCATAATGCCCGCAACGCGTGCCGTTTCGGTTCCTTTTGGTCGACTACAAAATATGCCACGATCGGTACAATAAACGGCATAAAAAATACACTGAAATAACAAATTGATGCAATGATCGACTGATCTCTATTCATATATATTCGCTCCTTCATGATGAAAATTCCTTTCTAACTCATACGTTTATTGCGTATCAAAAGTTTCAAAATCATTCAATTTACATATGACCTTAGACACAAATTACATCTTTTTGCACCTAAGTGTAGATTCTTCACGGATTACCCTTTAAAATATGTTGAAAAGATGGTGATTATCATTATAGGGGGTAATTATTTTGACAGATCATCATAATACTAACCACACGGCTCAAACGCTTTTAGACCTTATACAGAAACAAAAAAGCATGAACAGCGATATGATCAGGGAGCTTGAGACCATTCATCCGTCTCATCCACAGTATGGTGATATCCGTTATTTAAAAGTACTGCTCGACAGCAGCAGCACGCATATTTTAAAGGATTTAACGCAGCTCAGTCATTTAATGCCAAAGGAAGATGCGCAATAAAAGAAAACCCCTCTTAACGAGGGGTTTTTTTATGATGAAGTCACACTTTCTGTTTCTTTGACCAACTGTTTCATTCTTTTACGGTCACGCTCTAAAATAGGCTTTAAGTATCGACCAGTGTAAGAAGCTTTTTCTTTTGCAATTTGCTCAGGAGTCCCAGAGGCAATGATCGTTCCGCCGCCAGCACCGCCCTCTGGTCCGAGATCAACGAGGTAATCAGCAGCCTTGATAATATCAAGGTTATGCTCAATCACTAGCACCGTATCTCCGTTTTCGACCAAACGCTGAAGCACTTTTAATAAACGGGCAATATCATCCACATGCAGACCTGTTGTCGGCTCGTCTAAAATATAAAGAGACCTTCCGTTTGAACGGCGGTGAAGCTCAGATGCCAATTTCACACGCTGGGCCTCTCCCCCGGACAATGTCGTCGCAGGCTGTCCAAGTGTAATGTACCCTAGTCCAACATCAAAAATCGTTTGAAGCTTCCGCTTAATTTTCGGGATGTTCTCGAAAAATTGGAGTGCGTCCTCCACGGTCATTTCAAGCACATCAGCAATGTTCTTCCCTTTATATGTGACCTCAAGTGTCTCGCGGTTATAACGTTTCCCGTGGCACACCTCACAAGGCACATACACATCAGGTAAAAAGTGCATTTCGATTTTAATGATGCCATCTCCGCGACATGCCTCACAGCGTCCACCTTTGACGTTAAAGCTGAATCTCCCTTTTTTATACCCTCGTACCTTTGCTTCATTGGTTTGTGCAAACACATCCCGCACATCGTCAAATACACCTGTATACGTGGCAGGGTTGGATCTTGGCGTACGGCCGATTGGAGATTGATCAATATCAATCACCTTATCTAAATGATCCATTCCTTTGATTTCTTTGTGCTGTCCTGGCTTCGTCTTCGCTCTGTGCAGTTTTTGCGCAAGTGATTTTAATAGAATTTCATTCACAAGCGTACTTTTCCCTGAACCAGACACCCCGGTCACAGCTGTAAAGACGCCTAGAGGGAACTTCGCATTGACGTTTTTCAGGTTGTTTTCTTTTGCACCTTTGATCTCAATATAGCGGCCGTCAGGCTTTCTTCTTTCGATCGGCAGCGGGATAAATTTCTCTCCAGATAAATATTGTCCTGTTAAAGATTTCTTGTCCTTCATGACTTCTTCCGGCGTTCCAGCTGAAATCACTTCTCCTCCATGAACTCCTGCTCCAGGTCCAATATCAATCAAATAATCAGCGGCTAGCATCGTATCTTCATCATGCTCTACGACAATGAGGGTATTCCCGATGTCGCGCATGTTTTTCAATGTCCCGATCAATCGGTCATTATCACGCTGATGCAGACCAATAGATGGTTCATCTAATATATAAAGAACACCTGTCAGCCTTGACCCGATTTGAGTCGCCAGACGAATCCGCTGCGCCTCTCCTCCGGATAGTGTGCCAGCCGAACGGCTCAATGTGAGGTAATCTAATCCCACATTATTTAAGAAGGACAAGCGCTCTTTGATTTCACGTAAAATGAGCTGAGCAATCTGTAAATCTTTCTCAGACAACTCGATTTCACCATATAAATCAAGGGCATCAGAGACAGACAAATCAGTGATTTCTCCAATATGTTTGCCATTGATCAGAACCGCAAGCGTCTCTTTTTTCAGACGATATCCTTTACATGTCGGACATGGCTGGTTCGCCATATATTTCTCCATTTGCTCACGAATATAATCAGAGCTGGTTTCTTTATAGCGTCGTTCAATATTACGAAGAACACCTTCAAATTCAATTTCATTTTCACGTACCTGACCAAAATCATTTTCATATTTGAAATAAATCCGTTCAGAGCCGCTGCCATATAAAATTTTATCGAATAAATGCGACGGTATATCTTTCACTGGAATGTCCATGTCGATGCCGTAATGTGTACATACTGCCTCAAGAAGCTGAGGATAGTATTGTGAGCTCTGCGGCTCCCAAGGGGCAATGGCATGCTGTCGTAACGTCAAATCCTTATTAGGAATGACAAGCTCAGGGTCAACTTCTAGTTTAGAGCCAAGCCCATCACAGCTCGGACAGGCACCAAAAGGACTATTAAATGAAAACATTCTCGGCTCAAGCTCACCAATAGAAAATCCGCAGTGCGGACAGGCATGATGTTCACTGAATAACAGCTCTTCTTGTCCAATCACGTCAATCATCACACGGCCTTCACCTAGTCGAAGCGCCGTTTCAAGGGAGTCAGACAGCCGAGCCGCAACGCCTTCCTTCACCACGATTCGGTCAATCACGACTTCAATGGAATGCTTCTTGTTCTTTTCAAGCTCGATCTCTTCTGATAGATCTTCCATCTCTCCATCGACTCTTACTCGCACATAGCCTTGTTTTCGAACTTGATCAAGTACTTTAACATGTGTTCCCTTGCGCCCAGATACGACCGGCGCAAGCACTTGCAATTTCGTTCTTTCTGGATATTCTAAAATACGATCTGTCATCTGCTCAATTGTTTGGGACGTAATTTCAATCCCATGTATCGGACAAATAGGTTTCCCAACTCGAGCATACAAGAGTCGTAAATAATCATAGATTTCAGTAACGGTTCCAACTGTTGATCTAGGGTTCCGGCTCGTCGTCTTCTGATCAATACTAATTGCCGGAGAAAGACCTTCAATGGCATCTACATCCGGTTTATCCATTTGACCGAGAAATTGGCGCGCATACGCTGAAAGAGATTCAACGTACCTGCGCTGACCCTCTGCATAAATGGTATCAAAGGCAAGCGACGATTTTCCTGAACCAGATAAACCCGTGATGACCACTAACTGATCACGCGGGATATTCACATCAATATTTTTAAGGTTGTGGGCTCTAGCACCTTTCACCTCTATTCGTTCCATAGCCATCAGGCAATCATCCTTCCGCTTTTAACTCTAGCAATAGATCTCTTAATTCTGCTGCTTTTTCAAAATCAAGCGCTTTTGCTGCATCTTTCATTTCCATCTCGACCTTTTCGATCACTTTTTCTCGTTCTTTTTTGCTCATTTTTGACAGCTTTGGTGCTGCATTTGTTTCATATTCTTCCGATTCTTCATGTATCTTTGTTGCTTTAATGGCATCTCTAATTTTCTTATGGATGGTTTGCGGAGTAATTCCATATTTCTCATTATACGCCTCTTGCTGCTCTCGTCTTCGCTTCGTTTCTTGAATCGCAATATCCATTGATTTGGTCATTTTATCTGCATACATAATGACCCGGCCTTCTGAATTTCTCGCTGCCCGGCCAATCGTCTGGATAAGGGATCTTTCAGAGCGTAAAAAGCCTTCTTTATCAGCATCTAAAATCGTCACGAGCGACACCTCTGGAATATCCAGTCCTTCACGAAGAAGGTTGATTCCCACAAGCACATCATATTTTCCAAGACGCAAATCACGAATAATCTCAATCCGCTCAAGGGTCTTAATTTCTGAATGCAGATAATTGACCTTGATTCCGATCTCTTTTAAGTAATCTGTAAGATCCTCAGACATTTTCTTCGTCAGCGTCGTCACAAGCACACGTTCATTTTTCTCAACCCGCGCATGAATTTCTCCAATTAAGTCATCAATTTGCCCTTCAATCGGACGCACTTCAATGATTGGATCAAGTAAACCTGTTGGACGAATAATTTGTTCCACAACCTCAGGTGTTTTCTCAAGCTCATAAGGACCAGGAGTGGCAGATACATGCACAATATGATTAATATGCTTTTCAAACTCATCAAAGGTGAGCGGTCTGTTATCAAGTGCTGAAGGCAGACGGAATCCGTGATCAACCAACACTTGCTTTCTTGCTTGGTCCCCGTTGTACATCGCGCGGATTTGCGGGATCGTCACATGTGACTCATCAACAACAATCATAAAATCATCCGGGAAATAATCAAGCAATGTGTACGGTGTTGAACCAGAAGGACGCAAGGTCAGGTGCCTTGAGTAGTTCTCGATTCCTGAACAAAAGCCCATTTCTCTCATCATCTCAAGGTCATATCTTGTCCGCTGCTCAAGGCGCTGCGCTTCTAGCAATTTTCCATTATCTCGAAGTTTTTCGAGCTGCTCTTCAAGCTCTTGTTCAATATTAATAATCGCTTTTTCCATTTTTTCTTCTCTTGTGACGAAGTGAGATGCTGGGAAAATAGCCACATGCTCACGATCACCGAGTATTTCTCCAGTGAGTGCATCCACTTCACGAATACGTTCAATTTCATCACCGAAAAACTCCACTCTGATACAATGTTCATCACGTGAAGCAGGAAAAATTTCAACGACGTCTCCTCGTACTCGGAAGGTTCCGCGCTGAAAATCTATATCATTACGAGAATACTGAATGTCCACCAGCTTACGAAGAAGCTGATTGCGTTCAATCTCCATTTCAGTACGTAAAGACAGCACAAGCTCTCGGTATTCCTCTGGCGAACCTAAGCCATAAATACAGGAGACACTGGCAATGATGATGACATCTCTCCGCTCAAATAACGAGGACGTAGCGGAGTGTCTCAGCTTATCAATCTCATCATTGATGCTAGCATCCTTTTCAATAAATGTATCAGTCTGAGGCACATACGCCTCTGGTTGGTAATAATCATAGTAACTCACAAAATATTCGACAGCATTATTCGGAAAAAATTCCTTGAACTCGCTGTATAGCTGACCGGCAAGTGTCTTGTTATGCGCAATGACAAGTGTCGGTTTGTTCACTTCTTTGATCAGGTTGGATACAGTAAAGGTCTTTCCCGTACCTGTAGCACCTAACAGCGTTTGATGCTGTTTCCCCTGATGGATCCCCTCAACAAGCTTTTCAATTGCCTTCGGCTGATCTCCTTGGGGCTGATAGTTAGAAACTAATTCAAAGCGGTCACTCACATCAAAGCCTCCGTTTCGTTACGAAATCTATCTAATGAATATATTATCATAAAAGAACACAAAAATACGAACTAAAGTTCGGCTCTTACTTGATTTTTATTTCCAATACAGTCATACCCTCTCTTCAATACCAAATAACCCTCTTGCGAAAACCTTCCTTTCAGTATGGAACATTTTGGTGAGAGATATTCGATGAGCAGAAAAAGAGAACAAAAGAAAGCTGCACTCACTAGAATTCGTAAGCACAGCTTATAAAACGTCATCTTTCTGCCTAACACGCTCTTGATGATGATATCAATGATTTTTTTCAGCCTTTTCTCTCTTTTCAATTTCTTTTTTAGCCATATATAATGCCCCAGCTACTAAAGAAATGATATCTAATCCCACAATAAAGTAGGTTTCTGTATAGCCCTTCATGTACGAGGCAAATAAAAGCGCTGCTGTTAATGCAATGCCCACATAATGATTATAAGTAACCTTTGAAAATAAAATAACGAGCAGGAAAGGAAAAACAAGTGCAAATATGGCTTTTGTAATCACAAAAACCCTCCCTCTTCTTGGTCTACTCCCTTGATTATAGTAAAGATTGGCATATTGAACAATTCACAGTTTTCAATTTCACCTATTTTTCTTTCTGTTCGGAGACTTTTGTTATAGATATAGAAGGAAATTAGTGAGAATGTCCCCTTTGTAAAGATAGGTCTTTCCGTCTTTGACAGTAACATCCAATAAATCCTATGATTAAAATGATAGTGCGCACTATCATTTTAGAAACGATAGAGAGACAGACAAACCATTGGCTATTTGGATAAGGGGGCATTCCCATGTATTCAGTTTTATTTCATGCGGCTGAAGAATCCGCAGCACTCGCAGGGGCAAAAGGCCTGAATTTAATCAAATTAAACAATCACGGCCTGCCAGTCCCAGATGGATTTATTATCAAAACCAACAGCTTTTCAAGCTTTCTTTCATATCACAACCTGCATCCAACTGAACAAAACCTTGCTGACAAAATCAAAAAAGCATCGTTTCCTTCTCAAATGGAAGCAGAACTCCTTTCGTCCTTTCAATCATTGCGGAAGACTTATCCCTCAGTTGCAGTTCGATCCTCTTCTGTTGCTGAAGATCTCGAAGGCGCCTCATTTGCAGGACAGTACGAGACCTATTTAAATATCAAAACAAATGAAGAATTCTTACAGGCTGTCAAAGAATGCTGGTCTTCTTATTTTGGAGCAAGAGTGACAGAATATAAGGAAGAGATGGATGAAAACGAGGAAGAGATGCCGCTCATGGCTGTTGTCGTTCAAGGATTGATTCATTCTGACGTCTCCGGTGTCATCTTTAGCGAGAATCCCGTAACAGGAAAAACAAATGAAATGATGCTCACAGCAAGCTATGGACTAGGAGAAGCAATCGTCTCCGGGCTTGTGACGCCTGACACATTTGTTATAGACAAAGAGACACTTTTTATTGAAAAATCACTTGGAACGAAAGAGCTGCAAATTATCCCTTATCAAGAAGGTGTCATTGAACAAGCAGTAACGGAAGAAATGGCTGGTCAGTTTTGCCTGAATGATGAGCAATTAGAAGAAATCACGCAAATCACCAAACAAGTAGAAGCACTTTATGGTCATAGCGTCGATATCGAATTTGGAATAGCAAATGGCACATTTTATTTACTTCAAGCCAGGCCGATTACCGCAGCCCTCTCAAAAGCAGCAGATGAGACAGCGGGCGCTTCTTTTCAAATGCAGCCAGACGAGCTGCAGGATTTCTGGATCTCAATGGACGATCATCTGCCGGGCCCAACAAGTCCTCTCTTTTCAAGCCTGATCATCCCAGCATTAAAAAGCGGTATGAAGAAAAATGGTGAAAAATATCAAGTGCCTGATCTGAATATTAAAGATATCAAGCTTTATAGAGGTCACCTGTATTCATCACCGTCACTGCCTGAAGCAAGTGCAGAAGCTGCACCAGTTTTTGATGAGAGCATATTTGAGTTATTTCCGCATTTAAGTGAACGTATGTATGAGATTTTAGAGAAAAATTTCTTTCCCTTTTACGAAAAACTCGATCATAAAATGAAGGAACCGATGACCATTGAAGACGCCATCGTCGGCTTCGAAGAATTAAAGACTTTTTATATACAAGCATACGATGATCATTTTGATATTGTCATACCTCAAGTCATTTTATCGGCTATGATTGAAGACATGCTTGTGACGTATACTGGTGATCAATCACAAGTGATCCTGCTGCATGAGATGATGATAGGCGTGATGAACAAATCTCTTGAAACAGACAAGAAGCTATCTGATTTTGCAAAGAGTGTCCTTCAAGATACTGAACTTCATCAAGCATTTATGAACCATGAAAAGAATCCAGCACTGCTTGATGCACTCACTCAATCGGAAAAAGGCAGACACTTCATTTCGACATTAGAAGAATTTCTTCAAGTCTATGGCTGGCGATCTGTTAAAAGTCATGACCTTACGGAAGAGACATGGGTGGAAAACCCTGAGTTTATACTAGATATCATCAGAAACAATATTCAACACCAAAGTGATTTTGATGAAGAATTTGCACAAGCCGTCATCAAAAGACAAGAGACATATGAACATTTTATGAGCCAAGTGAAGGATGAAGCGTTTAAAACGAAATTTGAGACTCTTTACCAATTCGCCCTACAGGCCGCTAATATCCGTGACGATCACCACTTCTATATTGATGCCATGTTAGATGCTAAAGCCAGGGTATATCTATTAAAGATTGGTGAACTTCTTGTACAAAAAGGAGCGATCCCTCATCCAGAAGATCTATGGTACCTCTACGATGAGGAGGTACACACAGCGCTCACAACCTCTACATCATTTGATACGGTCATCGCACAAAGAAAAATTGACATGAAAGATAATGAAGCCATCCAACCACCAGCTTATATGGGTACCCCAACTGAAGCTGAATTGCAGCAAGTAGAAAGAATGCTCGGTTCATTAAGAGAAAATGAAAACAATACAAGCGATATGATCTATGGAATTGGCGCATCTAGCGGCATTGTTTCTGGAAGAGTAAAAGTCATTACATGTGCTGAGGAATTCTCACAATTTCAAAAGGATGATATTTTAGTTTGCAAAACAACCACACCTTTATGGACGAGCTTATTTAGAGATGCAAAAGCAGTCATCACCGATGCTGGAGGCATTTTGTCTCATTCAGCTATTATCGCTAGAGAGTATATGATGCCAGCTGTCCTAGGAACCCGAATAGCGACTGAAACACTTCAATCAGGTGACCTTGTGACAGTAGATGGAAGCAATGGACGCATTCAGATATTAAAACAGCATGCACGTGTCTAACTTTATCGTTTTGGATCATATTGGCGGTCATAGGTTTTATCGGTATACTTACTTTGTTGCAAACACATTCATAACCTGAGGTGAGTATGCTTGTTAAAATCTACAAATCAACGAATCATTCGTGCAACAATGGATTTATTGACTGAAAAGGGCTATCAAAAAACCACAACAAAAGAAATAGCCACAAAAGCGAATGTCAGTGAAGCAACAATTTTCCGCAACTTTAAAAACAAACGCGGCGTTATTGCTGCCATTATGAAAATGAAATCAACGCCGACGAAAACCTTAGAAGCAGAATTTAAAGGGGATTTATACACCGATTTAAAGTTTCTCGGTTCCTATATCCTTGAACATTTAACTTCAAAAAAAGAATTCATTTATATCAGCATGCGAGAACCGGCTATGTTTAAAGATCTGACCAGTCATGAAAAAATTTATCCTCAAGAACTAAGGGAAATGCTGATACAATACTTCAAAAAGATGAGTGCTTTGCATCATGTCTTAAAAGGAAAAGAAGACATTTATGCAGACATTTTCATTAGTACGTATTTCGGTTTTTTTATTCAGCAGCTTGAGCAAGACTTCCAGCTCGTATTAACACAAAAAGATGATTTTATTGAGACATACACACACATTTTCATGAGAGGAATTTCTCCCGCTTAAAGGGTGGAATTCTTCTTTTTTACAAAAGGTGGTATACACATTGAAATTGCAAAAAGAGAATTTGATCATCTATTCTTTGTTACTTGGAGCTATACTAGTTCCGGTCAACTCAACGATGATCGCAGTCGCTTTATCATCCATATCAACTTATTATGATCAATCCATTTCAAACATTACTTGGGTTGTCACGATTTATCTTATTGTCATGGCGGTCACACAGCCTATCGCTGGTAAGTTAGGAGATATATATGGACACCGCCGCATGTATTTAACCGGAGTGACACTCTTTTTAATCGGCTCGATTGGCTGTGCTTTAGCACCTAATCTAGCATTTCTCATCATCTTTCGCTCCATTCAAGCAGCTGGCGGGGCTATTTTAACACCGAATAGCATTGCTTTGATTCGTGCAACAGTCTCACCCGAAAAGCTATCTAAAACAATGGGTTACTTTGGATTTGGTGCTGGTATTGGTGCCGCACTTGGGCCATTTATTGGATCGATTCTCATTCAGAGTTTTGATTGGCATTCCATATTCTTAGTAAATATTCCATTTCTGTTTCTTACACTAGTCACCGGCGTCTTGCTCATTCCAAACATAAAGCATACACGCATACATGCAAGGGTAGATATGATCGGTTCATTGTATTTAACCATCGGAATTGCCACAATCATTCTATGCTCAAAAAGCCAGCTACTAAATGAATATTTAATTTATGGCATTCTAGCATTGATTGTCATTCCTTTATTCTTTAAACATGTACGCAAAGTAAAGAATCCCATTATCGATTTATCCCTATTTAAAAACAGTTCATTTACAAATGCGAATCTGTCGATCATGCTAAGTAATTTTGTGATGTATGCCATCCTTCTCATTATGCCGCTGTTTATGGAACAACAACTTGCGCTTTCTCATACAAAAAGCGGTATGATTCTATCGATATTTTCTCTTTGTATGTCTCTTAGCGGTTTATTAGGCGCAAGACTCCATCCAAAAAAAGGCGCGAAAAAAATGATTCGCTTTTCATTTCTCTGCCTTACTTTATCAGGCATCATGTTAATTACACTGAGTCAGTACCCAACCTTACCACTGCTTATCGTGACACTAGTCGCAGGTGGAATTTCATCAGGGATTGGTATGACAAGTATGCAGATGGCTTCTTTAACAGCTGTTGATCAAAGCTTAACTGGTTCGGCATCTGGTATTTTCTCAACCTTTCGATATTTTGGCAGTATCATTTCGTCGACATTGATTGGTATCATGAGTGGT
Organism: Bacillus sp. FSL W8-0920; assembly: GCF_038593215.1. NCBI lineage: Bacteria > Bacillati > Bacillota > Bacilli > Caryophanales > Bacillaceae > Bacillus > Bacillus sp. FSL W8-0920. The sequence goes on from NZ_CP151974.1 coordinate 3,238,887, forward strand.
TTCCAATCTTTATTTATTGTATTAATGGGCGCAGGAATCCTTGGCTTCCTTTTATCCCAACGCGTCAAAACGAAATCTACCTCTCCATCATCTGGGCATTCTGCCTAATCACTCCCTGCGCTCTATGGCGATTTAGAGCGGGGGAGTTTTCATTATTTTTATCACTGTAAGCTATAGCTGGCACAGGAATCAAATATTGAAAATCCTTTTTTAAAGATGAAAAAATGCCACATGACTAGACAAAAAAGGAACTTTAAATCGAATTGTCCTCATTCATCCACCTAAAATCTGTTTTTCATCTCTTTCAGCATTGATAACTTCGATTTTTTTTCACAATTTTTGTGGTATGCTTTTTGAAAATAGAGGACGCAAAGGAGCGGAAGAATGGAACGTGTAAAATATGTTGTGATCTATTTATCAGCTCTATTGTTATTCCTGTCAGGCTGTGGAAAAGACCAGCAATTTACTCCACCTGACAGCTCTCAATCGATCGCGGTCATCTCTCAATTAAAAAAAGCCTCCTTTTCAATAGTTGATTTACAAAAGAATAAAATGATCTCTTCCGTTGATTTAAAACATCCGCTCACTGATCTTATCCAAATCAACAAAGACGTCATCATCGCAACTAGTAAAGAAGGAGAATCGCTTATCGAAATTAATTTAAAAAAAGGTACAGCAACAGATTATATGGATGTGAATAAAGGGCTGACTTCCCTTACATATGATGCAGCTTCTCACACCTTAATTGCAGCAGATTCGCAGAAAAACGTCGTTTATTTTATTGATACGCAGCGTAAAAAAATAAAAGCAACTGTGAAGACCGGAAAGTTACCTTCTTCTATGACACTTTCTCCGTCAGGTACTTTATTTGTTTTAAATGCAGAAAGTCATACTGTCTCTGTTATAGATATTGAGAAGGAAAAACATATACGTACGTTCTCTGTACTTGAACGACCATCTGGTATTCATTTTGATGGACAATCCATTTGGATCGGTGGTCACGGTAAACCAGGCACCTTAAATAAGAGCATTTTTGCTTACGACCCTCAAACAGGTAAAAAGCAGCGAGAAATAAAACTAGGCGTTATGCCTGTTGCATTCTTTTCAGAGAAAAATTCTTCTACTTTATATGTACTTTGTCATGGAGATCATACGCTATACAAAGTAGATACAGAGACGAATAAGCAGCTTGCTTCTGTTGAAACTGGTCAAAATCCGAATTATATCACCGCTGATACCACATCAATATATGTGAGTAACTTAGATGACAATTCAGTATCAATTATCGATAAACATACATTCATGATGAAAAATCGACTGAATGTCCCATCAGGACCTTATGCTATCGTGTTGGAGGAAAAGAAATGAAAGAACAAATGCATATTTTAATTGTAGACGATGAGTTCGATATGCTTGAGTTAATCGGATCCTTCTTAAAAAGACAAGGCTTTCACATCATCACAGCTAGTAATGGAATGGATGCCTTACGTCAGCTTGAAAAGGAACCCGTTGACCTTGTAGTACTAGATATCATGATGCCTGATATGGATGGATTTGAAGTCTGCCAGCGTATCAGGCAAACATCTCAAATCCCCATCTTATTCTTAACAGCTAGAAGTTATGAGGAGGATCGAATTAGAGGCCTAGAAATTGGTGCGGATGACTACATCATGAAGCCTTTCAGTCTACGTGAGCTTGCAGCAAGAATTGAAACAACTTTGAGACGAATTAGAGGTCTTTCGCTAAAGCGCAGCCGCATACAGTTTGGTGACATGGAGATTGATCAGGATGGTAGACAAGTCTATATCCATCAGGAGCCCATCAATTTAACTAGAAGAGAATTCGATTTGCTCATGTTTCTTTTACTCAATCAAGGCCAAGTGTTTTCACGAGAACAGCTCTATCAAAAATTGTGGGAATCTCATTCTACAAGCGGCTCTTTACGAACAGTCGATACACATATCAAAACGCTGAGACTGAAATTAAAGGGAGCGGAACGGCATATTAAAACTGTTTGGGGTGTCGGCTATAAGTTTGAGGAGGAAGAATGAAGCCTTTATCGATTAAAAAGAAAGTGCTCTTCTTAATCCTTGTAGTGACCGGAATCGTTGCTGCCTCAGCTCTTGCCCTCACCTATTACTTATACCAGCACTTGTATGTTGAAAAGCAGATTGATTCCTTAAGTTTACAAGGTAAAAAGCTGGCACAAATTTATCATCAACACGGGAAAGATACGTATTTTACCGATAGAGTAAAATGGGCTAACGACTCGAGTCAGGCGAACATTATTTTTACAGATGACCCAATGGAGCTTTCAAGTGGTCTTCCTTTTGATACGAACACAAATGATAACCTCATTACGTTCAAGGAACGCCAAAAGCTCCTTCAGGGGGAAACCGTCGTGTTGATTAGAGAACACTCACAGTTTCATCAAGATATTCTTGGCATCGCCATCCCTGTTTTCTCAAGCAAAGATGAGCTATCAGGGACAATTTTTCTATCCATGCCCTTATCGGATGTATATGAACCCTTTGTCCAAATCAGATTGACACTTGGCATATCCATTTTGTTAATTCTGCTCCTGATTTTCTTTATCGGATATAAGAGCTCCAATAAAGTCGTTCGGACAATTAATCAAATGAAAGAAATTGCGATGGAAATGGAATCTGGCGATTTTTCAAAACGGATGGCTGTGACCAAAAACGGAGATGAATTAAACCAGCTGAGCCGCTCTTTTAACAAACTGTCTTCTACCCTTGAAAAAGTTGAGCAGCACCGCAGGGAATTTCTTGCGAATGTCTCCCACGAACTTCGGACTCCGCTAAGTTATATGAAAGGATATGCTGAAGGTATTGAAGAAGGGATCATTGATCAAAAAAAAGGAATGCACATCATCCAGGATGAGGCCGCACGTTTAAGCCGACTTGTGCATGATCTTTTAGACCTTGCGCAGCTAGAAGGAGATTCTTATCCACTAACGATGGAGCCAATCGTCTTTGCTCAGCTGATTCATGACGTTCTTGATCAAATGGCATTTATCGCTAATCAAAAGGGCATTTATCTGAAACGGACACTTGATGAGGATTGTATTGTGTATGGCGATAGCGATCGGCTGCAACAAGTGGTTCGTAATTTACTGGACAATGCCATTCATTACACTCCCTCTGGAAAATCGGTCTCGATTGAATTACTAGTTCACCAACATAAAGCTGAATTGAGAGTGACAGATGAGGGCAACGGCATTCCAAAAGAAGACCTTCCACATGTTTCTGAGCGATTTTATCGAGTAAATAAGGCACGTACGAGAAAAGATGGCGGCTCAGGTCTTGGACTAGCTATTGTCTATCAAATCATGAAAAAACATCATGGCACGTTCGATATTCAATCTGAGCCAGGATGCGGTACGACAGCCATCATCCAGCTGCCAAATACTCCAGTCGTTGAAAACCTGCCAACGATATAACCAATTAGATTTTTTAGGTAAGGTTATTCGTTTAATCCAAATATACGCATCAGTCGCCTAAATTTGAACAGCTATTTTCGGCATCTTTTTGATCATCTACTTTTATGCATCAATTCCTTTCAAAAGGATAGTCGATTGCTTTCGTTCAAACAATAAAACTACATTAAAAAAGCGTGCGAGACCTTCTTCAAGAGTCCTGCACGCTTTTAAATTAAACAGCTGTTTCAAACCGCTTTCTATTGATGAAGAAAGAAAGCGTAATGATGAGATAGATACCCATTGTGACCAAGGTTTGGACAATCGGAGTTGTTGATACAACACCGATAAAAATGGCAATGATCGCAATGACAGAAAACCATGTTGTGAAAGGATACAGCTTGACGCGATATCCTCCTGGTGCTGCTACGCTTCGAGACTTTAGATGCCCGACAGCAATAATAAACCAGATGAATAAGACCGTGTAGCTTAAAGATCCCATTAAATAATTAAAGGTTTGACTTCCTACAAAAAGAGAGATTAATACGGCTACATACAAAGTAGATGTACATACTAGAATCGCTCTGACTGGCACCTGCTGTTTCGACAGCTTCGAAAAGCCCTTCCATATACGGCCATCCATTGCCTGTGTAAATAGTACCCTTGAAGAAGCATACAGACCAGAGTTCATAGAAGACAAGATTGCTAATAGAATAATCCCGTTCATGATATCACTTGCATATGGCACACCAATCGTTGCAAACACCGTGACGAATGGGCTCACTTGTTCATTGTTTACTTGATTCCAAGGAATTAAGCTGACGATGATGAAGAACGGAAGTACATAAAAACCGATGATTCGTACAAATGTACTTTGAATGGCTTTTGGGATGACTTTTTCAGGGTTTTTCGTTTCTGCTAATGTAACCCCAATCATTTCAGTTCCGCCATATGAATACACGACCACCAGCATTGCCGCAATTAAGCCGCCTGTTCCATTCGGAAAAAATCCTCCGTGTTCGGTTAAGTTGGATAATCCCGGTGCTGCATGCTGTCCGAATGAGACAAACAGCATCGTTAACCCAATGATAATAAATAAAAGAATGACAGCAATTTTAATAGAAGCTAACCAGTACTCTGTTTCAGCAAACATTTTGACTGAACAAACATTGATCAATGTCACAACAAGTGAAATGATTAACACAAGTGTCCAAATCGGTACTTGTGGGAACCAGTACTGAATAAAGATTGCAGACACGATCGCTTCTGCTGCAATGTTCAACACCCACATTTTCCAATAGATCCAGTCTAAGAAATAGGCGGGGTATTTGCCTAACACAGGTTCAATTAAATCACGGAATGTTCTAGCGCCAGGTCGTGCAACTGTCATTTCGGCAAGTCCTTGCATAATAAATAATAAAATAAGACCACCAATCATATATGCCAAAATGACAGCAGGACCCGCGATATCAATGGCAGAACTGCTTCCTTTAAACAGACCAGCACCGATGGCACCGCCAAGTGCGAGCATCATGATATGCCTTGACGTCATTGTTCGTTTTAATTGCACATGTTCCTTTTCCATTTTCTATAGCTCCTTTAAATTTGAATCTTCAGACAAATATAAGATAAAAGCATATAAAAAGGCCAGTCATCTCCTTGAAGAGACGACTGACCTTGCAACCGCGTTACCACTCTTATTGACTCAGACATAGCTGAATCCAACTTGAAACCCGATAACGGAGGTCACACGTAAAGACTTACTATTCATTCAGTCTTGCCGCTCCTTGAGCGAGTTCAATGATTCGTTTTACTGCGTTGCACCAACCCGCAGCTCTCTTAGAAAACGGATATTCATTTACTATTCTCAAGTCAAAGCGTTTTATAGTCAATTTGTCTATTTATCAAAGATTTTATTTTTTAAATATACTGACTAACCACACAATTGTCAACAGCCTTTTTCAGACATTTTCTTTTAACGAATCCAAATGGCTACTTCATCCATTGGACGACGCGTTTTGCCGCGCTTTGGCTCAATGACTCGATACCCAAAGGCAGCCATGACAGAGATGTCGTACTGACCATCTTCAAGTAATCCTTCTTCCTCAAGCATACGATGAATTTCATCGTAGCTGAATCCCTCAACAGGGCATGAATCGATGCCGATTTGTGCTGCGGCTGTCATCATATTTCCAAGGGCAATATACGTTTGTTTGGAAGCCCAATCGAAGAGCGTGCGGTTAGTTTCCATCAAATGAAGATCATTCTCTTGGAATTGTTTGTAGCGTTCTTTTACCATCTCAAACGTTTCGTCTGTCATTCCTTTGATTTCCTTGTTGATGTATTCTGCATATGCTGAATCATACCGGGCGTCTGTTCTTGCCAAAATGATCACAAAATGGCTGGCAGTTGGAAGCTGCTTTTGCGCACCCCATGTATATTCTTTTAATTTCTCTCTAAATGCTTCATTTTGAACGACGAGGAACTTCCAAGGCTCAAATCCGACAGAGCTTGGCGAAAGTCTTCCTGTCTCTAAAATGAACGCAAAGTCATCTTCTGGAATCTTTTTCGCCGGGTCAAACTCTTTTGTCGCATGACGGAATTCATACGCCTCAATGATTTCTTTTTTTAATTGCTCTTTGTCTCGCATGGTATTCATCCTTTCTAGTGAACGATTAGGGTGTGAAGTTTCACCAATCCAATTTCTTTCCATTCCCATATAGAAATTGTTATGATAAGAAAACAAACAACCCGAATGTGTGATGTGATACCTCTATGGTAAAAGAAAAACTTCCTTTGATTCAAGTACGCACATTTTTGTTCGTTAGGTACAATCATGTTCGTTTATCACCCATTTCGCCTTAGAAAGGAGTGTAAAGATGAGTGCACCATCCAATCCAGTCAGTATTGTCAATCATGGCTGTCCCGTTTCCACCACAACGAGTGTAATAGGAGGAAAATGGAAAGGAGTGATCCTTTATCATTTGACTTGCGGTCCAAAACGATACAACGAATTACGCCGGCTTCTGCCAAGGATTTCTCAGCGTGTTCTTACGCTGCAATTGCGCGAGCTAGAACAAGACGGCGTTGTTCACAGAGAAGTCTATGAGGAGGTCCCTCCTCGTGTCGAATATTCACTCACTTCTTTAGGAGATACGTTAAAGCCTATCATCTTCGCTATGCGTGAATGGGGCGAATCCTATGGAAAAGAAGCGCGTCCAAAAGAAAAAAGCTGCCATCTCTAGCAGCTTTTTTTTATGATGAAATCGCCGTTGATTCTTGCTGTGGATCATCCTTCACAAACAGGATGCCAAGCTGATGATGCTCCCCTTCGTAAGAAGCGCGTTTCTCAAACCTTGTCTGACCATTCAAGCCAATGATCTCAAGCTTTGTCAGAGCACGATTGGTTTGAAGGGCTTCGTAAAATTCCGAAACGGTTTTGACTTCAATTCCATTCACCTTTGTAATGACTTCTCCGATCTCAAGCTTTAAATCAGCTGCAGGTGTATTCGGAATGATTCCCAGCACCATTAGCCCTTGATTACGCTTAGAGAAGTAGAATGGAGCCGCATTGTCGTTGACTCTCTGTTTCCATGAGAGGAATGCCCTTCCGGCAATCGCTATCAATACAGCTGCCCATGCAATCGGCGTAAACCAAATACTTGCAGCACCTAGTAAAGCAACAGCGAGTCCAAGCATGAGAATACGCCGTGCCGTAATTTGAATGCTGACAATTGGCAGCGATCCTTGAATCCGCTGCCCGAAACCGATGATGTATGGAATCAAAATAAATGAAAAGCTTTGATTGTGTACTTGAAGCACCGGCCACCATGGCAGAGAAGAAGTAAATTCACCTGCCGGCATCAGCAAAACAAGCGGTAAAAGCCACAGACGATTTGCCCGCTGCTGGCCAATCAAAAGTCCTCTCGCACTCATCACCATTGCAGGCGATGTTCGTAAATGCGCCGTTCGATAGGCTAGAATCCCCTCGGTCATTAATAAAAGTCCTAGCAGAATAACAACGGCTGATGTATTCATCATTGAGAGCTGCGGCAACCATGAATGGCTCACTTGGAAATACATCAGTCCAAGTACCGCAATAAAGCTGAAACCGAGTGTGTATGCAGACGAAAGCGCACTCGCCTTAAAGAATAAAGAGCAAACAATGGTCATCGCTGCAATCAGCACGATGAATCCAGGCGGGAGGGCAATCCCTAAGCCTACTGAAATGACGGATAGGCAAATCCCTAGAATCCATCCCTTTGAATATGTAAATTTAAGTTCATCGTATACATCTTCTATTCTTGTTTGAAACGCTTTTCTCTCCCGCTTTACGCGGATGTAGCCATGTAACAGGCTGATTAATATCATGAAATAAAAAAGAGGGTGGATTAAAAACAGACCGACCGCTTTTAATCCAGCTCCCATCCACTCCGAGCTCATTATCGTTCACCGCCCAAGTCAAGCATTTTCTCTTATTCTATCAAATAAATCGATGCTTGACACCAGGTTTATTTCTCCTGATTCATCCAAAGTGTGACATTCGACAGTGAAAAATCTTTTAAGTAGTGATTGACATCTACATCTAGTATCCCGCCGAGCAGCTGCATCGACCTCTTGATGTCGGTTAAGTTTATACCAAGTCTCTTATGATTATCCATTAAATAATTGAAGTATATCTCAGCACAGTCTTCATCGATTTCATCGACTGATTCTACCGTTGTGTAATTGACCAAGTACCTGCTTAACAGCATGAGCAGACTTAATGCCTTTGTAGCGGAAAACGTCACATCTTTCGTACGACTCTTAAGCTCCTCTACCAACTCGTAATATTTTTTCTCTCTCACAATACTTGCCCTTTTCAATTGTGTACCCCCATTTACTAGTTCTTTTAAGAAAAGCGCAAACCTCGGTACAGCTTAATGCTCAAGCTGAATATCCGCAAAAAATAAAATATTTAAAATGAGTGCTACTTTATATTGTAAGAATTATTTATGTAACATACAACTTTCAAAAGTTTCATTTTCATGACATGTTTAAATCAACAGAAAGTCTCTTATATAAATATGTTATCGGGTAAAATCGAAGGAATGTTATGTTTTTTGTAAAATAAATGAATATATTTCTCGATATAATTTATTTTTAAGAATAAACTATTACATGTTTGTGACACTTATGAACCAAAAAAAAGAGGCATTTATTCGCCTCTTTATTTTTTAAGATATAGTGCTTTTAGTGCAGTCTGCAGTTGAAGATCATTTTTTTCATAGGATTTCACTTCATCCACCATTTTGTTCATCATTTTCGCTGTCTTCAGATCAATTACACCTGATTTGTTGAGATTGTATGTGCTTTGGAAGGCTAATACCGCCTTTTTCGTTTCTTCATCAAAGTAGCCGTCTACTCTGCCGGGGTCGAATGACAAGCCCTTTAATAGCGTCTGTGCTTGTCTCACTTCTTCATTGTTCATATCAAGCTGAAGTGGTTCTTTCAGCTGAAGCGGTCCTACAGTAAAGTAATCTGGCTGATGAATCGCAATCGTCGGTACGACACCTTTTTTGTGAATCCAATTTCCTTTTGGCGTGAGCCATTTATACAGCGTTAATTTAATGTTACTGCCGTCACCCATTGGAACCGCCTGCTGCACAGTGCCTTTCCCAAAGGAGACATCACCGACGACTTCATATTTTCCGGCTTCTTTCATAGCACCAGCGAGTATTTCAGAAGCGGATGCACTGCCTTTATCAATTAAGACATTAACTGGGTAAGGCTTCTGTTCTTTCCGCTTTGAAAAATAGCGTTTCCTGTCGCCGTTCCGTTCTGCAATTTGAATATAAGGCTGATCTTTTGTAATAAAATGTTTCAAAATGTCTTCTACACTTTGCAGATAGCCGCCAGGGTTTCCTCTCACATCAAGCACAAGACCTTCTATGCCCTTTTTCTCGAGCTGTTTCAGGCTTGATGTGAAATCCTTCGCAGTATCTTCTGAAAAGCTTGAGATCGCGATATAGCCTGTTTTATGACCATTTACCTCTTTCACAGAGGAAGTCACGGTTTCAAGTGGGATTTCTTCTCGTTTGATATGGAATGTTAACTCTTTTTCAATCCCATTTCGTCTGATTTTCAGAGCGACGGATGTTCCTTTTTTCCCTCTTATTTTCAGTACAGCATCGTTTAAGCTTTTTTCTTTCATCGACTCACCATCAATGCTGATGATTTCATCTTTCGGCTTTAGACCTGCTTTTGCTGCAGGGGATTTTTTAAAAGCAGAGACGATAATGATTTTTCCTTCATCCATCCCCACCTCTGCCCCAATTCCCTCAAAAGAAGAATCAAGCGAATCAGAAAATTGCTTGGCGGTTTGCTTGTCCATGTATACTGAATACGGATCATTTAAAGTTGAAAGCATTCCTTGAATGGCGCCTTCAAGCAGCTTTTGGCGATCCACTTCCTCTACATATTCATTCGAAATAAGGTCATAGGCTTTCTCAATTTTCTCCATCCCATTCTCTTTCGCCTTATCACTTGATTGAGCTTGTCCAGCCATTGCAGCAGCTGCTTGCGGTGACTCCGCATGAGTTCCCTCTTTATGCGTCATCACCCCTGCACTGATTAATAGAACGACACTTGCCATAATAGATGCGATTTGTTTTTTCATATTTGGCCTCCTTCTTCAACTCTTCCTGATGACCTGAGTTATTATATGCCAGAAGAAGGGATTTCATGTAATGACATTCTGCCGCGAAGGCTTGACTAATTATTTTATTAGGTGTAATTTTTATTTTGTTATGATCGAGAAGGAGTCTTCGCTATGTATATTATATTGACGATGCTATTATTAGGAATTTTATTAGGATTTGTAGGAGCAGGCGGTGCTGGTTTTGTCATCGCATTGCTTACGTTAATTTTTGATATCCCTATCCATACCGCACTTGGGACATCTTTAGCCGCAATGGCATTTACGACGTTATCAGGTGCATACAGCCACTACAGGGAAGGGAATATTCAGCTGAAATCTGGTTTGATTGTCGGAGCTTTGGCTTGTGTGGCTTCCTTTGCAGGAGCTAAGATTGCTCCTTTTATTCCAGAAGGAAATCTGCACTATTTAACAGCTGGCATGCTCTTTTTATCCGCTGTGTTTATGATGATCAAATTATTTGTTCTGAAGGAAGAAGCTGAGCAGCAGCCGCTTTCTTCACGTCAGCTGCTCATAAGGGGTATTATTTTAGGACTTGTATCCGGATTGCTATCAGGTATGTTTGGTATCGGGTCCGCACCATTTATCCAAGTAGGACTTTTGATTTTACTGAGACTTTCCATTCGACAGGCAGTTGGCACTACGATGCTTGTCATTATTCCAATTTCCATCGGTGGTGGAATTGGATATATTACAGAGGGCTATGTTGATTTTATCTTGCTCATTCAAATTTTAATCGGAACAGTATTAGGCGCATATATTGGCGCAAAATTTACACGCCTTGCACCGAAGCTTTTATTGAAATCGGCTGTACTGTTAACACCTATTATTGCCGGTTTACTGCTGTTATTTTAATTTTATTTAGAATAAGAAAAGCCGATAACGTGATGTTATCGGCTTTTTGATTAGCGAATATATTGCGCTGGATTGACTGCATTTGATTTTGCGCCATTCCATAATCCTTTATGAATTTCAAAATGGAGATGCTGACCATGTGACTGGCCTGTATTACCCATATATCCAAGGAATTGTCCTTGCTCGACTCTCTGCCCTGTGGACACACTTCTTGTAGATAGGTGGGCATATACCGTTTGATAGGTCTGTCCATTGATATTATGCGTAATGAATATCACATTCCCGTAGCTCGATGAGTAGCTTGAGTTCGTGACTGTTCCAGATGCAGCTGCGACGACAGATACTGTGCCTTTTGCTGCAATATCTAATCCGAAGTGGTTTCCGCCAGAACGTCCGCCAAAGCCAGATGAGAATCGGCCAGCAGCTGGTTTAATAAAGCCTGAGCTGCTTGCTGGTGTATCAGATATTTGATCTGAACCGCCACTTTGAGGTGTAGGTGCACTTTTTTCAGCAGCTGCTTGTTCTGCTTTCTTAGCTTCTTCCTTTTGGCGGCGTGCTTCCTCAGACTTCACAGCCGCTTTTTGGTTCGCTAAAATTTCTTGTTCATTTTCAAGTTTGCCTAATTCATCATGGGCATGGTTCTTTTTATCTGTTACATTCCCTAAGATTTTTTCTTTTTCTTTTTGCTGTTTAGACAAATCCTTTTTCAACTCTTCTAGCTCTTTCAGAGATGTTTCAAGTCCACTTAGCTGATTATTTAGCTCTGCTTCTTTTTGCTCCACCAGCTTTAAATCATTTTCATGTTCTGTAATCATGTCTTTGTCTGCTTCGACAATGGTTGTAACAGCTCCAACACGACCGACAAAATCACTAAAGCTGCGAGCACCCAGCAGCACATCTAAATAGTTGATCGTACCGCCGCTTTTTTGCATCGAACGAATTCGATCTTTGAAAATAGCTTTTCTTTTTTCAATTCGATCATTGATGACTTGAATGTCTTTTTTTAGTTTCTTGATCTCTTGCTTCGTTTGTTTGACTTCTTTTTCTTTTTCTGCGACTTTTTCAGTTGCAGCACTTACCTTGTGGTCAATCTTTTCAATTTCTTTTTTGAGCTTGGATTCTTTCTTTTCAAGCTTAGCCAGCTCTGATTTCTTTTTCTTCAAAGTTGATTCAGTCTTTGATGTTTTCTCTTCGATTTGTTGACGTTTTTGATCTAGGTCTTCGTATGCGAATGCACGATTCTCGTTCCCTGGAATATATAGCCACGTTGTTCCAATAAACGCTGCCATTCCAGCCATCATCAGCTTTCTTTTCAAAACGATATTCCCCTCCTATGACAACTGCCTGCATGAAGAGTCGACCGGATGAATCGGTTCAACCGGTCACACCTTCTATCAAACTCTCGAGTGCTGCCATCAAAAATAGATTTATACTTTTAAGAATTTACGGATGGACGTCAAGCTTCCCCATACACCAATGATTGCACCGATCAAAAGAAGGACCAGTGAAACTTGATAGACAAACGGGTTATATGGAAGCATGGAAATAAATGAGCCTTGTACTCTCGGTGCCACCCAGCCCACTGCATATTGATATGTGCCAAGCAGTAGAGCAATCGGTATAATGGAACCAAATACACCAAGCAGTAATCCTTCAATGAAGAATGGCCAGCGGATAAACCAGTTCGTTGCACCTACGAGCTTCATAATCTCGATTTCTTTACGTCTAGCAAAAATCGTAATTTTGATCGTATTAGAGATCAAGAACATGGCTGTAAATAAAAGCCCAATAATGAGCGCAATCCCTACATTCCGCGCCACTCCAACCACATTAAAGAGTCGGCTGACTTCTTCTTTTCCGTAGGTTACTTTATACGTACCTTTTAGGTTTTCTAATTTCTTCGCTACTTTTGGTGTATCGTGTGGATCTGATGTTTTCACAATAAACGCATCGTTTAATGGGTTTTCTTGATCAACAAGTCCCATGGATTGTCCATTTTCACCAAAGCTTTTAATCAGCGCTTTTAGTTCGTCATCTTTAGATGAGTACTTGACATCACTGATTTCAGGAATCTTATCAATTTCTGCTTTTAATTCATCCTGCTGCTTTTGATTCGCCGTTAATTCGATTAACACTTTTACTTCTACTTCTTTTTCAGCGTTCGATGCCATGTTGTTCAAGTTGAGCATAATCACAAGAAAAACCCCAACTAAAATCAATGTGACAGTGACCGCACTAATTGATGCAAATGTCATCCACGTGTTTCTTCCAAGTGAACGGAAGCTCTCACGTAAATGCCGCGAGAGAGTTTTAATCATAAATGCCGTACTCCCCTCTTGCTTCGTCACGCACAATCATTCCATCTTCGATTGCGATGACGCGTTTCTTCATGCTGTTTACAATCTCTTTGTTATGTGTCGCCATGACGACTGTTGTTCCTCGGTTATTAATCTCTTCGAGTGTCTTCATGATTTCCCAAGATGTGTCTGGATCAAGGTTTCCTGTCGGCTCGTCTGCAATGACTACCTCAGGACTATTCACGATCGAACGAGCGATAGATACACGCTGCTGCTCACCGCCAGACAGCTGGTCAGGAAATTGTCGTGCTTTGTGCTTGAGCTGTACCAAATCAAGTACATCCAGCACTTTTTTCTTAATGATATGAGGCTGTTCCCCAATGACTTCAAGAGCAAATGCCACGTTCTCAAACACTGTGAGGGTTGGAAGCAGTTTGAAATCTTGGAATACTACGCCAATTTCTCTTCTTAAGTAAGGGATTTCTTTTTCCTTAATCGAGCCTAAATCTTTGCTATTAATTAAGATTTTCCCTTTGGTTGGCTTCTCTTCACGATACATCATTTTGATGAAAGTGGATTTACCAGCACCACTGGGACCAACAACATACACAAACTCTCCTGGGTGGATAGAGACATTGATTCCATTGATCGCCTTTACACCGTTAGAATAGATCTTGTAGACTTCCTTCATTTCAATCATGTAATCACCTAATCTTTTCTTATTGCTGACTAACAGCTTATCATGATGTTTTGACACTTATCGTCAAAAAACGTTATGTATGGTCACGCACATACCCTTCGATACGTACAAGCAATTTATGTCCTTTTCATCCAAAAAGATGAAAAAATTGAATCGTCTAAATTTCAACAACTCCAATTATACGTCATGAATCGACGCAATGGTATTACATTTATATTTCAAAACTTATCGTTAAAAGGTAAAAACAACATTTAAAACCGAAAAACATGTCTTTTTACCCTTATTTTTTAAATAAAACTTAATATAATACGTTTTCATACTATCCAAAAGTCTTTTTCTACATATAAAAACAAAAAAACCTTGTCGATTAGACAAAGGTTTCATTTTTTCTCTGCAAGCCATTTTGCTACTTCTTTTGCTTGCTTCTCATCTACCATTCCGCTTGGCATAGAGCCTTTACCATTCTGTGCAATATCTGCAATTTGGCTTTCATTATATTTCTTTCCTACTTCTTTAAGGCTTGGTCCGCCTCCGCCAGATAGGTCTTTCCCATGACAGCCAATACAGTTTTGCTGATAAATTTCCTCACCACTGCTCACAGTTGAAGCACTTTTGCTGCCTTCTTTGTCACTGTCACTGCTGCTTGAATTTCCTCCACAAGCCGCAAGAACAAGAATCATCGCTGCAAACAGCATCATTAATCCGCTCTTTTGCATCAATTTCCCTCCCTTACAATCATTTGGTCAACGCTATTATATCCTTGTTTACGCCCTTTTAAAACCCTCACCAAGCACCTCTTTTGCATCCATTACGATGACAAATGCTGATGCATCGATTGCTTTCACCACTTGTTTCAACTTTGTGAATTGTGACTGTCCAACGACACACATTAGAATTGGACGGTCATGATCGGTATATCCTCCAACTGCTGAGATTTTTGTGACACCACGGTCAATTTGATCAAAAACTGCCTGTCTGACTTCATCCTCATGCCCTGTAATGATCATCGCCATTTTCGAATGACTGAAGCCGGCCTGTACGACATCAATCGTTTTACTTGAAATAAACACACCAATGACAGCGTACAGTCCCTCTTCAATCCCAAAAACAGTCATCGCAGCCAGAACGATTAGGCCATCCATCATTGCTAAACAGGTACCAAGCGTGAGGCCTGTATATTTATTGATGATTTTGGCAGCGAGCGCCGTTCCACCTGTTGACCCATTTCCAAGGAACACGAGCCCTATGCCGATCCCAATCACCACTCCGCCAAAAATAGCTGCTAAGAGTGCTTCATGTGTCACAGGTGCAATATGCCTTGTGACAAACACCATCAAAGGTAAGAAAATAGAGCCAACGAGCGTTTTCACGCCAAATGTACCGCCTAATAAATAAAAGCCAGCGATAAACAGCGGAATGTTGAGCCCCCACTGCACATATGCCGCCTCAAAGCCGAATGACTGCATAATCGTACTAATCCCGCTCACACCACCTGCGGCAATCTGATTCGGTAATAATAACGTATTAAATCCAATCGCCACAATGGCTGATCCAATTAAAATGAACAAGTAATTCTTTGCTTCAATCCATAATTGTGAATGTCCCTGCTTCATGTCTGTCTTCCTCCGTTACTTCTGAATGCACACCTATTTTAAGCCCTCCAATTATGAATGTAAATAACAGCCAAATGCAGTGCTAATGGATTAACACTTTATCACACAAACGGATCAGCGTGCTTGCCGTTTGGCATAGGAGCAAATGATGGTATATTTAATATGTACATGAGAAAGAAGGGACATGCGATGAAGAAAATACTGAAGATCACAGGCATTACATTACTTGCACTGATCATTTTGGCTTTTGGTGCTTTCTATACATGGAGCCGCTTTACATACGGACCATCTGCCGCTTTAAAAAAGCAAGTGAACATCGAGCAAGTGGAACATAAAAACGACGTATATACATTTGCATCAACTAAAAGCGATACGGGCATCATTCTCTATCCAGGAGCAAAGGTAGAACCACTTTCGTACGCCTATATTGGGAATGAATTGATGAAAAAAGGCTATTCTGTCTTTATCCCTGACATGCCATTTTCGTTTGCGATTTTTAATACAAATAAAGCACAAGATATCATAAAAGATCATCAAAGGATCAAACACTGGTATATTGGCGGTCATTCACTAGGCGGAACAGCCGCCGCTATGTTTGCAGAAAAAAACCAGCGCCAGCTCGACGGTCTTTTTTTCCTTGCGTCTTATCCAGCATCAGATGAGCTGAAATCATCCTCCTTGAACGTCCTCTCTATATCAGGTGAAAAGGATGGACTTGCGACACAAGAGAAAATCAAGCAATCGAAAACAAATTTGCCGTCTCAAACCGTTTATCATGAAATAAAAGGCGGGAACCATGCTCAGTTTGGCATGTATGGTAAACAAAAAGGTGATCAGCCAGCGGACATTCAAGCCCTCACACAGCAAAAGGATATCGTTCAGACGATGCTTGGATGGCTAAAACCAGCAAAAAAGCTCCATAAAGAAGACAAAGGGCTAAAATAAAGATCATTTTAACCCTTTGTCAACAATCTAAAGCTTCCGTAATAGGGGCATTTCATTTTCACTTTTTCGTCGCTTCTAAAAACTCTTCAGCGTCTGCTACAGCGAGGCTAATGGCTTCCTCCCAAAAGTCTTTTTGGGTAAGATCGACACCTAAGTGCTTAAAGGCCAAATCTTCTACTGACATTGAAGCTGTATCCTTTAGTAATGCAATGTACTTTTCTTCAAACGAAGTACCAGCCTGCAAGGCCTTTGCATAAATTCCTAGTGAGAACATGTAGCCGAATGTGTACGGGAAATTATAAAACGGTACACCCGTGATATGGAAATGTAGCTTAGACGCCCAGAAATGCGGATGGTATTCATCTAGTGAGTCACCAAAGGCTTCTTTCTGCGCTTCTACCATCAGCTCATTCAACCGATCCGCCGGCACTTCTCCTTGTTTACGCTCTTCATAAAAACGCTGTTCAAATAAGAAACGAGATTGAATGTTCATGAAAAATGCTACACTCCGCTGCAGCTTATCCTCTAACAAGCTGAGGCGCTCCTCTTCATTTGCCGCTTCTTTCAATGAAGCATCAGCCACAATCATTTCTGCGAATGTCGACGCCGTTTCAGCTACATTCATCGCATATTTGCGATTAAGAATGCGAACATCCTGCATCACTTCTTGATGGAACGAATGACCAAGCTCATGCGCAAGTGTCGCCACATTGGATGGACTTCCTGAGAAGGTCATAAAAATGCGGGACTCTCCGCTGTCAGGGAAATTTGTACAAAAACCGCCTACTCGTTTGTTCGGGCGATCCTCCGCTTCTACCCAACGCTCATTAAAGGCCTTTTCTGTAAAAGCAGCAAGCTCTTCTCCAAATCCAGCGAAATGCTTCACAATAAAAGCAGCTGCTTCCTGATACGGATAGATCTTGGTCTCACTGCCAATAGGAGCCCCAACATCAAACCAGCTTAGCTTATTCACTCCAAGCATGTCAGCCTTTCGATGTAAATAATCAATGAATGGCTGCTTATGTTCATCAATCACAGACCACATGGCATCAAGGGTTTCTTGTTTCATCCGGCAAATATCAAGCGGCTCTTTTAAGATATGATCCCAGCCTCTTGCTTCATATACTTGCAAACGAAAACCTGCCAAATGATTGAGCGTGCTTGCAAATAGATGTTCGTCCTGCGTCCATGCATGCTCTAGGTTATGATAAACAGCCTTTCTGACTTCACGGTCTGAATCATCCATCGCATTTTCCGCTTGGCCGACAGAGATCATCTGCGTTTCACCATGTTGTTCAAATGGAATCGTAATCTTATTCACTAAGCTAGAATAAAGCTCATCCCATGCATGGTAGCCATCTACGGCTAGCTTTTGAATCAATGTTTCTTGTTCAACAGGCAATTGATCCTTCACGCGTTCTCTGCGTTCATTTAATATGTAACGAACATCTGAAAAGGCCTCTGAATTCATGAGATCCTCCCATTTTCCAGGAGAGATGGCAGCAAGCGCCTGATCAAACAGCGCAAGAATGGTACCTAAATCAGCTTCCAGCTTAGCAATCGTACCTCGAAGACTGCCAGCCTTCATATCCTTTGTATTTTGAGATTGAAGACAGGAAACAAATGAACCTGCTTGAGACAGTTTTTTATATGTGGTTTCATACGTGTCAAGGACAGACGTTAATTTGCTTTCAATGTGTGTATCTTCTTTTGAAAAGGCATCGACCTTTTGTCGTAATTCATCTAATAGCTGCTGAATGTGTTGCAAGTATGTTTTAAATTCTGGTGAAGCGCTGCCTCCTTTAAAAAAGGCATCTAAATCCCACGTCTCTTGTAATGTTGTTAATCCCAAAATATTTCCCCCTTTATTTGCTAATTTCATCATACAAAGGATATAGAGTCAGTATGGCGTATGTATTCCTTTATATTCATTATATTTTCTCACAATAAAAAAAACCCGGCAAGAAGCCGAGTTTTTATGATAATTTCGAACGTAAGTAAGCATCGATAAATGAATCTAAATCTCCATCCATGACCGCTTGAACATTTCCCATCTCCGTATTGGTTCGATGGTCTTTCACAAGAGAATACGGATGGAATACATAAGAGCGAATTTGGCTTCCCCAGCCAATTTCTTTCTGCTCTCCTCTAATTTCATCCAATTCAGCCTGCTGTTCTTCGATCCGTCTTTGATAAAGTTTCGATTTCAGCATTTTCATCGCACGTTCTCTGTTTTTGATTTGTGATCTTTCTGTTTGGCATGTCACCACGACATTGGTTGGAATGTGTGTGATACGAACGGCAGAGTCAGTCGTATTGACGTGCTGTCCACCTGCACCGCTTGCTCGATACGTATCTACTTTGATATCTTCTGTTCGAATATCAATATCGATTTCTTCATTGAACTCAGGCATGACATCACAGGAAACGAAAGAAGTATGTCTACGGCCAGATGAATCAAAAGGAGAAATACGAACCAAACGATGGACCCCTTTTTCTGCCTTTAAGTATCCATATGCGTTATGCCCTTTGATGAGCAATGTCACAGACTTAATTCCTGCTTCATCACCAGGAAGGTAATCTAACGTTTCAACCTTAAAGCCTCTGCGCTCTGCCCAGCGAGTATACATTCTCAGAAGCATAGAACCCCAGTCCTGTGATTCAGTACCGCCTGCGCCTGGGTGAAGCTCAAGGATGGCATTGTTTTTATCATATGGTTCACTTAAGAGAAGCTGCAGTTCAAAGTCGTTAAATTGCTTAGTTAAGTTCTTCAGCTCTTTCTCAAGCTCTACATGAAGCTCCTCGTCATAATCTTCCTTTAACAGGTCATGTGTCATTTGCAGCTCTTCATGAGATTCACTGAGCTCATGGTATGAATTCACATTATCCTTTAGTGCATTGGCTTCATTGATGACGCCTTGTGCCTTTTGCTGATCATTCCAAAAATCAGCCTCTGACATGGTCGCTTCGAGTTCTGCAATTTTGGCTTCTTTTGTTTCGAGGTCAAAGAGACCCCCTAAAATCAGCTAGCCTGCTAGCCATATTTTCAAGCTCTTGTCTAATTTCTACTAATTCCATATCCTTCACCTCATAGATGTAGGGCTGACATGAATAGAAAGAGGTTTTCACCTCTTTCCATTACTTATTCTGTCTTCCCATGACAATTTTTATATTTCTTGCCGCTTCCGCAGTGACATGGTGAGTTTCGACCAATGTCTACGACTTTACGTACCGGCTTCTTTTTGACTGTCTTCTCCTCATCACCCTCTTGAGGCTGATGTGCTGTTGTTTGACCTTGAACGACTTCTTCACGTTCTAAGTTGTTTTGGATTTCTGATTTCAAAACATATTTGGCCACATCATCTTCGATTGAAGCGACCATGTGCTCAAACATCGCAAATCCTTCCATTTGATACTCACGAAGCGGATTTGTTTGTGCATACGCACGTAAATGAATCCCTTGACGCAGTTGATCCATTGCATCGATATGATCCATCCACTTTGAATCCACCGCACGAAGAACGATGACTTTTTCAAATTCTCGCATTTGTTCGTCGCCATATGTTTCTTCTTTTGCATCGTATTTTTCTTTAATACGATCCATAATGAAGGAGGTGATTTCATCTGCTTCTTTACCGTAAATATCCTTGACCGAAATGGCTCCTTCATCTAAATAGTTCGTGTTGATTAATTCAACAAGACCATCTAGTTTCCACTCTTCTGGAAGCTCTTCTTTCGGCGTATAAGAACCAACAGCGCGCTCAATTGAAGACTGAATCATATTGATCACAATCGATTTTAAGTTATCAGAATCAATGACTTCAAAGCGCTGCTTGTAAATCACTTCACGCTGCTGACGAAGCACATCGTCATATTGCAGAAGCTGTTTACGGGAATCAAAGTTGTTCCCCTCAACGCGTTTTTGAGATGATTCAACGGCTTTAGACACCATTTTACTTTGGATAGGCGTAGTGTCATCCATGCCAAAGCGGTCAAGCATGGCCATCGTACGCTCTGCACCAAATCGGCGCATCAATTCATCTTCCATGGAGAGATAGAATTGGGTAATCCCTGGGTCTCCTTGACGACCAGAACGTCCACGCAGCTGGTTATCAATACGTCGTGATTCATGACGCTCTGTCCCAATTACAGCTAGACCGCCAAGCTCTTTGACGCCTTCGCCAAGCTTGATGTCCGTACCACGTCCTGCCATGTTGGTCGCAATGGTGACGGCACCCTTTTGACCAGCCTCTTCAATAATTTGTGCCTCACGCTCATGGTTTTTCGCATTTAACACTTGATGAGGAATCCCTTTATTTTTAAGCAGCTTAGAAATAAGCTCAGACGTCTCAACCGCTACTGTTCCGACAAGCACTGGCTGCCCTGTCATATAGCGCTGCGCAACATCTTCAGCCACTGCTTTAAATTTACCTTCCATTGTGCGGTAAATTAAATCAGGTCTGTCATCACGAACCACTGGTTGATTGGTCGGGATTGTCACAACCTGCATGTTGTAAATGTTACGGAATTCTTCTTCTTCCGTTTTCGCTGTACCCGTCATACCAGAAAGCTTTTCATACATGCGGAAGTAGTTCTGGAATGTAATCGTTGCAAGGGTCATACTTTCGTTCTGCACTTCGAGACCTTCTTTTGCCTCAATGGCTTGATGCAGACCTTCACTATAACGGCGTCCTTTCATTAGACGTCCTGTGAACGAGTCAACAATAACGACTTGACCTTCTTCAACGACATAATCCACATCTTTTTGCATCGCAACATGTGCCTTTAGCGCCTGGGCGATGTGATGGTTCAGTGCGACATGTTTGACATCAAATAAGTTTTCGATGCCGAATGCTTTTTCCGCCTTCGTCATTCCACTTTCTGTCAGCTGTACACTTTTTGTTTTAATATCGTATGTGAAATCATCTTCTATTTTTAATGTACGAACAAATGCATTGGCTTGTACGTAAAGCTTTGTAGATTTCGCAGCTTGTCCAGAAATAATAAGAGGTGTTCTCGCTTCATCAACTAAGATGGAGTCAACCTCATCAATCACGGCATAATGAAGCGGTCTTTGAACCATTTGCTCTTTGTAAAGCACCATGTTATCTCGTAAATAGTCAAAGCCAAGTTCATTGTTTGTAGAATACGTAATATCAGCAGCATATGCTTCTCTTTTTTCATCTTTGTCTAAGCTGTTTAAGTTTAAGCCAACCGTTAAGCCAAGAAACTCAAAAATCTTGCCCATTTCCTCTGCATCACGGCTTGCCAAATATTCGTTGACTGTCACAATGTGGACGCCTTTTCCAGAAAGAGCATTTAGATAAACAGGCATTGTTGAAGTCAACGTTTTACCTTCACCTGTTTTCATCTCAGAGATGTTGCCTTCATGAAGCGCGATCCCCCCCATGAGCTGCACCTTAAATGGGAACATTCCTGTCACGCGGCGTGATGCCTCGCGAACCGTTGCAAATGCTTCAACCAACAGGTCATCCACGGATTGTCCTTTTTCAAGTTTTTCTTTAAATTCGTTCGTTTTATTTCGTAAAGCCTCGTCAGATAATTTCTCAAAATCTTGAGCAAGAGCTTCAATTTCATTTGCTTTTTTTTCATATTTGCTGATCGTACGTTTCGTAGGATCAAACACTTTGTTTAAGATTCCAAGCATATAATAACGCTCCTCTATTTCATGCAATTTTTCGGCATGTCCAAAAGATTGACAGGTCCATATTTACCTGCATTTATCATACCATACCTTCCTTCATTTCCAAAGAATTTGCAATGATTTCACACAAAAAACCCGCCCCTCATGGAGGGAACGGGTTTACTTTTTTTAGGTTGTTTTTAGATCAGATTAAGCGTTCGGCTCAATCAGTCCATATTTTCCATCATTTCGGCGATAGACCACATTGGTCAAATTTGTCTCAGCATTTGTGAAGACGAAGAAACTATGACCTAACATGTTCATTTGAAGGATGGCCTCTTCGCTATCCATCGGTTTTAAATTGAAACGTTTTTGTCTGACGATTTCTGTTTCATCAATTTCTTCGTCATCTTGAACAGCTACGTCAGCCGTCCCATTTCCTCCAGCAAATAAGTGCTTTTTGGCACCTTGCTCGCGGAATTTACGGTTTACTTTTGTTTTGTGTTTTCGAATTTGACGTTCTAATTTACTGGCTGCTAGGTCTACTGCATTGTACATATCTTCATTATGCACCTCAGCTCGAAGTGCTAGATCAGTCATTGGAATGGTAACCTCAACTTTAGATTCTTGATCATTGTAAAACTTCAAGTTCACGTTGACTGAAGCATCTACGTCTGTCTCAAAATAACGCTCCAGCTTTCCAATTTTTTTCTCGACATGATCTCTTAGTGCAGGTGTTACGTCGATGTTTTCTCCTCTGACATTGTAATTCATGTAAAGAACGCCTCCTTTAAAATTAAGGATATGTAAACCTATTTCTACTTTTCCCTCCTTTTCTCCTGCTCAAACGTAAAAAAAATGTGAATTTTTATTGAAATTTGTCGAATTTTGCGGTGCATCAATTGTTAATTGATAGGTGATGAATATATATTCGGCTCATTCTTGAAAAAGACCAGCGCACATTTAAATGGTGAAAGATGATATTGATGTTTTCAGCGATTGAGATAAGGTTTTTAAATCCTCCGCCGCTGCTTTCATTTCTTCATTTGCTGCCAATGATTCTTCTACAGCCGCAGACATGTACTCCGTCTCTTCTGAATTGCGTTTGGCTCCTTCTTCAATGACCCCAACCGTCTGAGATATTTCCTCTGTACTAGCTGAAATCTCCTCTGCAGTAGCTGAAAGTTCCTCTGCTTTCATCGAAATATCACGAATAGATTCCAGGATTTCATGAAAGCTCTGTTCTGACAATTGCGATACTTTCACACCTTCTGCTACATCCTGCTCAACCTTTGTCATCGAATGTGATGATTTTTCAGTATCTTTGTTCACGTTCGCGAGCAATTGACTAATTTGATCTGTCAGCTGACTAGATTCTTCCGCCAGTTTCCTCACTTCATCTGCTACCACCGCAAAGCCTCTCCCATGCTCTCCTGCTCTTGCCGCTTCAATAGCAGCATTTAAAGCAAGCAAATTCGTTTGATCAGCGATGGCATGGATATGACCTAACAAATCTTCAATGCCTGTAAACTGGGCTTGTACATGAGCCATTGTGGAATGGTGCTCGTTCACAGACGCTTTGATAGAGCTCATTTGTTTTACGAATTGCTGAATAAGCGCTGCACCCTCTTCAGCCTTTTCAGTCACTGAAATTGAGTGACCCGAAACATCGGATGTGTGTTCAGCTGCATTTTGCATACCAGTCGAGACTTCTTGAATGGCAGAAGCTACTTTTCCGACCGCGTTTGATTGTTCACGTGAAGCTTCACTGACCTGTTCAATCGAGCTAGATGTCTGCTCACTGGCCGATATGGTTTGATGAATCGTTTCCTCAAACTGAGCAGCAGAATCAGCTAATTGTCTTGATCCATGTTGCACCTGTAAAATGAGCTGACGCAAATGCTTTGTCATTTGATTAAAAGCAGTACCGAGTTGACCAATCTCATTTTTAGAGGTCACTTCAATCTCTTCAAGTGTAAGGTCTCCATCTGCCATCCTTCTCGCAGCATTTGTGACAGACACAATCGGCTTTGTCATACGATAAACGAATCTTGTCCCAATCAACAAAAAGCCAACAATAATGACCGCACTAACTAGAATGAGAGTAAATAGTAATTGATTACTGTCTTGGTTGAGCTGATTGATTTTTTGGTCACGTTGCTTCAACTGGGTTTGAGCAAATTCTTTTGTAAAGGTATGTATTTCTTGTTCGATAGGTTGTAATTCTTGATTGAGGCGTGTGTTAAATTCTTTTTGATTTTGCATATTCAATGAATTAAATAGTCGGTTCGTTGAGGTGTAGTAGAGATAATTCTTTTCTGAGATTTGATCTAATAGATTTTTTGCTTGTTTGACAGAGCTCATTTTTGTAGCTTCCGTTGTTTTTTTATTAATCTCTTCATATGTTTGCTCAATTTTCTGTAAATTTCCAGCATCTTGCACGACAACATATGTTTTAATTTGTGCTTCCTGTTTTTGCAAAAGCGCCTCTAATTCCAGTGAGGTTTGATAAAGCTTTACTTCTTTGCTAAGAAGCGTCTTATAGGATTGATCTGTTTTGTAATAGATAAAGCTTGAGAACCCTAAAATACTAACAAACAATATACATATGACAATAAGCCCAAATAAAAATTGATTTTTTAGTCTCATAATTTCCTCCGAAAGTCTGAATTGAACAAAAATTAATGAATGACATACGGCCTCATACAGGCATGTATTTCATCCATCCACTTTCTATATTCAGGTATAAAATATGCTTTAAGGAATGATTGGAAGTGTATTGAAGGGAATGTATAGAAAGCTAGTATATCAAAACTTAAAAAAATTTGATCAAACGAACGAATCGTTTTGGCAAAGTGCTCATTTTCTATAATTGAAAGCAGAAGGGGATGTGTTGTCTCTAAATGAAAGAAGGCATGGATCAGATCATTAAAGATCCGATCCCCTTCTGTTTTAGCAAAATCCTTCTCAATTTCATCTAAATATTTTAGACTCTCTTCTATCGTAAATAGAAGTTCATAATATGTGGTTAATAAAATATAGTCATCTGAACGATACGCCACAGGTCTCACCTAATTATTTCCGTTTATCGTAATATACGCCGTCACTCGTCATAGGCTGGTATGGATTTTGATAATTCAGCTGTTTCGTTTTCTTTTTTTGAATGGCTTGAATATCTGCTTTGATCCCATTTTGGATCACAGTTAATTGCTTCGCCATCTGTTGATCTATTTGGATGATTTCTTTGATTTTTTCTTTTTCTTGATCCGTCAGCTCATGCTGAATATCTCTCATTAATTCGTCTCTCTCAATTAAAAAGGCATCAAAGTCTTCAACCAAGGTGTCACTTTGCGGATTTGCCGTTATTTCGGCTGCCATTTTTAATGTTTGGTCATGCAGCTGGTCCACAATACTCATAGAGATCCCCCGATAGAGTGGTGACGCCCTTTTCGATCGGTTTGAATAACTTCCTTCCACGCATCACGAAAATCAGTTACGTATTGCTCTACTTCATTCAACATCTCTTCGTCATTTTGAAGATTGGCTTCAATCAGTCTGCGATAAATGTAATCATACATACTTGCCATACTATTTGATACGTCATAAGAACGATTTAAGGTGACATTTAATTCTTGAATGATGTTTTGAGCCTTTTTCAGGTTCACATTTCTCGTTTCTGCATCCTCTTTTTGAATGGCATACTTCGCGAGTCTAATGAATTTTAAGCAGCCTTCATAAAGCATAAGCGTCAACTCGGCAGGTGTTGCAGTCTCAATAGAATTTTTCTGATAGGCGGCATAAGGGTTCTGAATTGCCATATGTTATAAACCTCCAATTATTGTCCAAGCAGTTGAGAAAGATAGCCAGATTGGTTGTTTAGCTTTTGAATCGCGCTATCCATGGCGCTAAACTTTTTGTAGTAGCGGGTTTCCACCATTTTTAAACGATCTTGGAATGTATCCATTCGTTTTGTTAAAGAATCAAGGTCCTTACCAAGTCCGTATTCCTTTAATTCCATCGTTGTGCTTCCCGCCTTTGTTTGAATGCTCTTCGTGAAGGCAGTTAAGGAATTTTTGACACGATAAATGATTCCTTGTTCTTGATATTGCTGTTGTGCTTTGTCTTTATCTTTTGAATCCACATTTAAACTACCCGAGATGAACATTTGTCTGACTTTCTCCGGGTCTTCTTCAATGGCTTTTCTTAATTTCTCTACTCCATTAAGATCCTTACTAAATTCCAGCTTTCCACCATCTTTATACTTGGATGATGTCTCAATACCAATTTGTGTGAGCTGAATTTTATTCGCATCACTTGTCGTAATATTAGCATATAAATCACTTCTTATTTTAGAGGCACCAGATCGTAAAATGGAATCACTTCTCAGCAAGCCAGACTTCGCGGTCGTTTCCCATAGCTCTATTTCTTTTTCAGACATCCCTTTTTTCTCTTCAGCCGTTAATGGTTGATAGTCTCTGTTTTTCTTTTCATTGACTTTACCATTAATTTGCTCAACGAGCTCATTGTATTTATCAACAAATTGTTTAATTTTATCAAAGATTGCATCCACATCTGTTGAAACGTTTAAGCTAACAGGCTTATCGGTTGTCCCTTTAAGCTCGTACGTAATACCAGCCTGCTCAAATATATTGTTGTTATTTTCCATTTTTAGGCCATTAATCTCGTATTGCGCTTTTTGTCCTTGAGTGGTCGCAACTAATTTGTTATCTCCATCCACTTGGAAGCCTAATTGAGTGAAGAATGAAGCTGAATTACCATCAGCTGCTTTAATGCTGACACCTTCACCTGTTGTCCGAGAAGTAAGAGCGATTGTATCCACGTAGTTCGTTCCATCAAAGATCTGTCCTTTGTAAGCTGTCACACCTAATTGCGAGTTGTTCAGCTTTTTCACGATGTCATCAATTGTATCGGTATCAGCAGTATTGATCGTCACCGTTTTCGGTTTTGTCGAATCTGGTGTCGTCACCTCGAATGTAAACGTGCCATTTGCAGGTGTAAAACCAGAAGTACCAGACGATTTGAAGACAGAAGCTGTCGCTAGTTGGGTGACATTGATTGAGCCAGAGGCAGCATTTGTTGATCCAGTTGCTGTGACAGCAGATTCATTTGAGCTTGTCACTTTTTTGGCGCCATATGTAGTTGGACGCGTTAAGTTTAAACTATTGATCAAATCATCTAATTCTTTAATCTTCGAATTGACCTCGCGATAGCTGTCTCTTTGCCATTCAAGTGTTTGTTTCTGGCGTGTCATTTTATCAAGTGGTGCTTGCTCAGTTTTCATTAGCTTTGATACGATTTCATCAATATCAAACACATTTGAAAATCCAGTAATTCGATTGACCATTTTTTATGTTCTCCCTTCACTTACATTCTTTTATCTACAAATAAACCGACAATTTCTGTCATTGCCGCATAGAAATCAAGCCATTCCTTGGAAGGAATCTCTCTAATGACTTCTTCTGTTTGGTTATCTACGACTTTGACATAATATTCATTGAGTTTTTCATGTAATTCAAATTGCAGATGAAATTGAGTGGGTTCAATCAGCTTGTTTGCGCCTTGAAGCGTTTTTTCAATTTCTTCTTTTGAAACGACCTTGCCATTTGCTTGTAAATCAGAGTTTGCATTGTCATTCTGGTTATTAGAAACACGGGTTTGAAATGCATCGATAATTGGCTCTAGCGATGTCAACTTACCAACAGACATAGTTATTCAGCTCCTGTGCTTTAATCTACCTTTTATATCGGCTTGGAATTTTCAAATTAAATATAGATGGACCGATTTGTTAAAGTTTCATATAGATGGTGAACATCCACACAGAAACGTGGAGAAGGATAGCTGAATCAGATAAAAAAATCCTCACTTTTTTTGTGAGGATAATTGAGAGAGGAGATCTACGGATAAACTCGCAGCACGACTGTTCTCTTCTTGAATAGACAGGTACACTTCTTTCCTGTGAATATCAATGTGCTTAGGAGCTTCAATCCCGATTTTCACTTGATCGCCTTCGATCGAAATAATCTTGACTTCAATATCATCGCCAATTTGAATCGACTGGTTTAATTTACGCGAGAGAACTAACATGAGGATGCCACCTCTAACAAATGTTTTGTATGATAGGCTGAATCATGCAAAATCACCTGCTTGGCTTTCATGTTTTTCCGGTTCACAATAATAGGCGCTCTTAAATTGGCTGTCGTTTTTTCAATAGAAGATTCCATTGTTAAAATCACCATAACTTCCACATCATTGGCATCTTCTACTTCTAGAATATCTACGACCGTTTCGTCTAGATCGAATTCATATTGATTAAAGAATAAAAACGGACTGCTGACAATAAAGCCTAACTCTGCATTTTTCAATGATTGAAGAACTAAAAATGGAGACTCTTCTGATAAAGGTAAAATGACAAACTGTTTTTGATCCAGAAATCCTGGTATTCCATTAGAGAAGTTGATGATTTGCTCCTCTTTGATTGTCACTTCACCATGGTATTTTGTTTGAATGATCATAATTCACGACCTTTTTCATTTTTCTTAACTATACCTTATCACCATTTTGGCCCGTTTCGTCAACTTCTATTTTTAAATCTGGGTATTGTAACATATCAATATTGACCTTACCTGGCTGATAGTTAACGATTGGTTTATGAGGCGTTGCCTCTATAATAGCTTTTTGAGGCTCCACTTCAATTTGAAGCTCAGATGGCTGATAGTGAATTTTCACACTAAAGAATGAAGGGATCACACCAATATTGAATTGTTTGGCTGGAGGAGTGCCATTGATTTTGGCAAACTCGGCAATTGCATTCCCACCATTCTCGATCTTGATGAGTTCACTGCCTTCTTCCGCTCTTCGGCCCATTCCCTCTCCAACAGCACGTTTCCCCTCAGCTGCCCATTCTTCAGAACGCCTAAAAATTGACTTGATATCCATATCGGCAAATGCTTCGGTTTGATCTATTGTTAATTTTGACGGTGTCCTTGTCATATTCATGACGGCTCTGGGCTGCTGAATCTCAAGGTCTGCTCTTGGCTGCTCTACTTCTTGCCGAGAAGGAGTTGTCGACATTTGCAGCTTTGCATAGGTTTGTTGCATTAACAATCTAGGGATTTGCATAAAGGTACACCTCCATGATGCAAAAAAGCACCCAACGGATGCTTTTTATTATCTTAAGAAATCGACAAGGGATGGCTGAATAACTTTAGCCGTCGTTGCTAAAGCAGCTCTATTCACAACCTCTTGTTGAAGAAGATCAATAATTGCTTTTTCACTTTCTACATCTTCATTATCTGATTTGGCATTTTTCAGTACTTCGAATTGTGAAGTCAAGCGACTGCCTACTAAGTCAACACGATTTGAACGGGCTCCTAAGTCCGAGCGCTCAGCACTCATCACTTCTTTAAACTGATCGATACTTCCTAACGCATCATCAGAATTTGCGAACGTTCCATTTTTCAATGAGTTTTCTAAATCCGTCAGCATTTCAATGACATTTTGACCGCTGGCAGACTGTCCACCAAACGCTGAAATTGGATTTGAGTTCACATTTAAAGTGATACCATCAGAAATGTTCGACTTAACAGAATTTGCATCTGTATAGTTTTCAAAGTTAAACGTAAACGTACCATCTGCGTTCTCAACAACTGGTTTGACATTTGTATTTGTTCCATTAAATACGAACTTGCCTAACATCTGAGTGTTCATCGCGTCAATGATTTGTTTCTTCATCTGACCAATTTCCACGCCGACAGCTGCTAAATCTTCTGGCTGCTTTGTTCCATTAGCCGCATCAAGCACTTTATCTCGTACATTTGACATAATATCAATGATTTCAGTGACACTTGTTTCAGATGTATCAATCCAGTTCTGTGCTTCATTTAAGTTTTTTTGATATTGATCATTTCGAAACATTGCTGTGCTATATTGAAGGCTTTTTACTGCTGCAACGGGATCATCAGACGTTTTTGTGAAACGTCTCCCTGTTTGTGCTTGCTCATTTATTTTAGAAAGTTTTTCATAACTTTTACTAATATTACGAAGTGAGTTTTGAGAAATCATACCTTGTGTGACTCGCATCAGTTATACCTACCTTCCTACGACACCCATGCCGTTTATTACTTTATCCAATATTTCATCTTGTAATGTCACAACTCTCGCAGCTGCATTATATGCATGCTGAAATTGGATCATATTCGTCATTTCTTCATCAATGGAAACAGCACTCGTTGACATTCTACGCTCATTGGCTGAATTGACAAGAGCGGCTGAACTGCTTTCTAGCGTTATGTTCTTTTTCCCTTGAATCCCCATCTCAGCAATGACATTTTGGTAGTAATCCTGGATCGTCGTTGTATTGCCGCCGATTGGTACCTTTAAGTCTTGAATACCAGCTAATTTCGTAGCATTCGAACCGTCACCTTTTGTTTGATTGAGAGATGCTGCAATATTATCTGTTGATGCTAAAATAACATCACTCACTTTGATACGAGCAGCTAAACCTTTATTCAGATCATTATTATTCTCGATATCAAAAAAGTCTTGTCCACTTGTGCCATTTAATGTGTAACCCTGCTTATGCACATCATTAAATGTATCCATGAAGACTTGTGCTACTTCATCAAGCTCTGCAAGCATGTCTGGATACATGCCTTTTTCAGCACCATTTGACATGTAGCCATAAGCCTCAACAAGTGCTTTTACTTTACCATTCACTTGAAGCTGATCTGCTGCAATGGTTGTTGTTCCGAATTGAAGTGAGTTAACAAGTCCCGTTGTATTATCATACGAGATTTGCAGTTCAGATTTTTCGTTCGTAATGCCATTCAAAATCGTTCCAGCAGATTGTCCATTTGCACCGATAATGTCGATGTTGACAGTTCCTTCTGCAATTTTGAGTGCATTTCCGCCAGATGGATTGTAGCTCACTTTAATATCAACAAGTGAAGATAATTGATCTACCAACGCATCACGCGTATCATATAGATCATTTGGAAGATATCCGTTTGGCTCAACTGCTGCAATCTGTTTGTTCACTTCATCTATTTGAGATAAAATCGTGTTCACATTTTTGGCTGTTGAATCGAGTTCTGTTTTTAAATTCTTTTGTATCGTTGTTAAAGAAGAATTAAGTAGACGGAATTGATCTACTAAAGCCTGTGCACTGGTTTTAACAACTGTACGCGCAGACGCTGTATCAGCATTTTTGGTTTCGGATAGGACCTGCAATGATTTCCAAAGGTTATCAAAAGCTCTGTTTAAGCCTTCATCCGTCAAATCATTCATGACTCCCTCCATTTGCGAAAGGGCATCAGATTTTGTTGAGTAGTAGGACAAGTTATTGTTATGATCTCTGAATTGCAGATCTAAAAAGCTGTCTCGAATTCTTTCAACGGTTCCAACTTGAACTCCTGTCCCCATTTGGCCATACGTCTTGCCGTCATAAACTGAAATGACTGGATAAGGATTATCTGCTTTAAAGGTAACTCTTTGTCTTGAGTAGCCATCTGTATTTGCATTGGAGACGTTGTTTGATGTGACATAAAGCCCTGCACGCTGGGCTGTGATTCCTCTTTTTGCCGTTTCTAGTCCCATGAATGTAGAACCCATTGGTATCCTCCTTGTTTACGCCTTTGAATCAAACAAAGCCCTCTGCTGTTTAGGCTTTGAACTCTCAAGACCATTTTGTCCGTAATTCATATTTTCTTTATTAGGGTTAACGAGATCGAATGTCAGTGAAATAAATTGAAGCGACTGCTGAATGAGCTGTTTGTTCAGTTCATTTACATCTTTCAGTTCCACCATGATGTCTTTTAATTTGTCATATAACGAAATGAGCTCTTCTTGATCCGAACCCTCAGCCTTTTCGATACACGCGGTGATGGTTGGCGGTTCATCATTTTGTAAAAATTGAACTGTCGCTTCAATTCTTTTTTCTTCTAATTGAGAAATGGCCTGAATATATTTTTGCTCTAAATTCAGAACCTCTGAAAGAGCATCAATCTCATTACTTTTCAGCATTTCTGTTTTATCTTTCGACAGCTTCAAAAGCTGTTCATGCAATCCATAGAGACGATGCAGCTCTTCAATGATTATTTTAACTGACATTCACGCTACTCCCTTTTGTTATTGTTGTTTATAAAAATTCAGCATTTTATCAGCAATGCCCTTTGTATCTACTTGATATGTTCCAGCTTCAATGCTTTTTTTAATTTGGTCTATTTTATCTTGGCGTTCTTTCATGATATTCGGCACCTTTTGCATTTCGATTGCCTTTTTAGAAATTTCGACTTTATCAGTTGATTTTGCTTGATTTGATTGCAACGTTTGTTTCTCATATGTTTTCTTGTAAGGATTTACTGGTTGTGTTCCATATCGATTAATTTTCACGGGATTCCTCTCGCTTTCCGTTACAGTCTGTCTTGATTCTATCCATTTTATCGACCAAACTGCAACTTAGTTTAGGGAATCAATCGTTTTTAGGATTAATGGCATAATAGGTGTCTTTTTTCCTAGATTCAATCTCCCTTTTACGCTCTTCTTCTTGGTTCATTTGACTCATTTGCGACTGAATGTCCTGTTCACATTGACTGCACAGCTTGTTTTTTCTGATCGGTTGGCCACATCTTTCACAAGGATAGTTGATATTCGGAAATTGGCTAATTTGAAGTCTTTTCAAACGGATAAATTTCAAGATTAATTCTTCATCAACTTCTGTTGCATCTACTATTTCAGCAATGGTTGATTGTCTATTACTTTGCTTTCGCAAGAATTTATAAACGATATCAAAAGAACGTTCTTCTTCTTCAAAGCATTTGTTACAAACCGTTTGGATGGTCGTTTTTAAAAACAGCTGATTACATTGCGGGCAGTTTGCCAATTGATTCATAACCAAAACCCCTTACGTTATTTTCTCTTCTTATTATCGGTTAATTATCCTGAATTTTAACTACGGATCAACGTAAAAGAGGAAACACTTTTGGCACCTGCTTCTTTTAAAATTCTCGCCGCATCATAAATGGTGGCCCCTGTTGTATAAATGTCGTCAATTAAGATAACATCCCTTTGAACGATCGCATCTGTCTGCTTGATTTGAAACATTCCTTTTTGATATAAACGTTCATTTTTCTTTTTCTTGGACTGTTTGCTTTGATGTATTTTCACAAGCGGCTGAAGGATCGGCTCACCAATCAAGGAAGCTAGTATGACGGACTGATTAAACCCTCTTTCCTTTAGTCTTTCTTTACTTAAAGGAATCGGGATCAGGACAGGTTCTTTCATTGAAAAAGAGCGCTTAAATACTGCTCGGACATCTTGTTTAAAAAGCTCAGCTAAAGCTGTATCACCTCGAAATTTAAAGCGGGAAAGGACATCTTTCATCAAATCGTTGTAAGCATAGACAGACCTATTTTTCACAAGTACTGTAGTAGAATCAGGGCGTTCTTTCCACATGGAACAGTCTTGACATAATTGATCGTTCGACTGTGCTCTCCCGCAGGCTGGACAAATCGGGCGTTGAATTTTTTCTAGGTGATGCTTACATGCTATACATAGACGATCATCATTTAATAGAAGTAATGATTTCCATGTAAAAGAAGCGACAAAATGCCCCTCACAAATGAGGCAGATCAATTGTTATCCTTATTTATTGGCAGACGATTTTCGCATCTTGGAAATGTGGAGACCTTTGAAGCGGCTTCTGTCAGAATGACCAGCATGGCCGTATTCTTCTGTTTGTCCACCATCTCAGATTTACTGTAAGATATTTTATTGATATCTGTTATATACTGAGGCTTCACTTGATTTAGTGAAATCGCTAATACATCTTCTATACACTTTTCACAGTGACAAATCATGTTTAATTGGTTGAGATATTGATAGAGGATTTCCTTGAGTAGTGTTTCTTTTGCATTGAGTAGCATATTTGTCTCTCCTGCCATTTGTGTATTGTGAATATAACTGTACCATGAAATTTAGTTGAACCTACATTATTTTTCGGAGAACTCTTTTTCAGCTGTATCATTCATTTTTACAATATGCTTCTTTGCTTGCTTCATACTTCTCGTTAAACCAAAATGAAAAAAGAAAACATCTCCTTTAAAAAAATCGGGATGTCTACCTGCTCTACCAGAAATCTGAACAAGTGCACTTTCTGTAAAGATAGTAGATTCTGCACCTAGTACCCCCACTTGCACATTTGAAATGGTTACACCTCTTTCTAGAATTGTGGTTGTAACTAGTACATCGTATTTGTAATCTCTGAATTGCTGGACCTTTTGTTTCCTATCTGGATCATCAGCAGACACCCCTTCTACATTTAAATGGTGCTTTCTAAGAACCTTCGTTACCTTCTTCATAGTAGAAATAGAAGGAACAAAAAGTAAAACCCTTCTCTTTTTTGTAATATGTTTCTGCATCCAATTCATTACTTTAGGTGGGAGCTGATTCTTTTTTAATTTCTTCTTCCAATGTCCAATCCATTGAAAGGATGGGACCGGTAAAGGTTGTTGGTGAAAGCGCAGAGGAATTTTTATGGCTTCTAGTTGTCCACGAGATACATCTCTTATCATTTTCTTAGACGGCGTCGCACTTAAATAAACCCTAACCCCTTTCTTTCTCATTGCCTTTAAAACAGCAAATTGGAGACGTCCATCGATTGAATAAGGGAAGGCGTCGACTTCATCTATAATGAGCACATCAAATGCATGTTTATATCTCATCAACTGGTGAGTTGTAGCGATTACTAACTTTTCTATTTGGAACCTTTGAGGACTTCCTCCATAAAGAACAGCTATTTTCATTCCTTGAAAAGCTTTTTTAAGCCGCGGCTCTAGTTCAAGGACAACATCAGTTCTAGGTGTCGCAATGCAGACACTCATTCCTTGATGTAAGGCATATTCTATTCCGTGAAAAAGCACCTCTGTTTTCCCTGCCCCGCAAACTGCCCAGATGAGTAGATCAGATTTGTTTTTTATCGCTTCGATCAATTTCTCTGACGCTCTTTTTTGTCCTTTCGACAGGTTTCCCTGCCATGTTAATTCCGAGTGACATGCTTCTTCCATTTGTGGACCCGTCCATTCATAAAGAAAGCCACATTCCGTTGTTTTCCCCATCATGATGCATGATCTACAATACACACAATCTTTTTGACACTTGTCACACGAAGAGTGGGCAAAGTACCGATTTTTTGATACACCACATCTGCAGCAAATAAGACCATTTGCTTTCCTCTCAATAGCAGGTGTTCGGATAACTAACCCCTTCTCCTCCAGCCAATCCAAATCAGACTGTGAGCATCTTGTTTCAGCAGTAAGCAGGTGGCGTGACTGCAGGTGCTTCCTTAGTTCCATTGCTTTGTCCATGTTCAATTTCAACAAACACCTTTCAACTGATGTTTGCCTATTATGCGCAAAGACATGACCTTTCGTCCAACAGCTAAAAAAGAAAAACAAAACCCCTTTTCTAAGAGAAAAGAGGTTTTTAGGATTTATCTAATCAGCCAGCCAAGAGCTAAAGAGCCTTCGCCTAGATGAGTGCCGATTACAGCACCAAAATAACTTTTATAAAATTCAACATGAGGATATTTTTCTGATAAGTGCGCAATCAAATCGTCTACTTCTTCTTCTCTATTACCATGTATCACTGTTGCTCTCATCGGGACACCACGCGATGCATCTTCATCAAATAGTTCAAACATACGTGAAATGGCTTTTTTCCGTGTACGAATCTTCTCAAAAGGGACAATTAGCTTGTTGTCAAAATGCAGTATAGGCTTTACCTTTAAGAGGCTCCCAATAAAAGCCTGAGCACCATTTAATCTGCCGCCTCTTTGTAAATGAGTTAAATCGTCTACCATAAAATAAGCTCTCTGATTCTCTTTCAGGTAATTGAGATGGGCTAACACTTCTTCTGGAGAAGCACCAGCTTGGATTTTCTCAGCAGCTTCTATCACATAAAAACCTTGTGCCATACAGCTAGTTTCTGTATCAAACGGGTAAATGTCAATTCCGTCAACTAGGTCATTTGCTGAGGCTGCACTATTATATGTTCCACTAATTCCGCTAGAAAGGTGAATACTAATCACGGCATCATATGTTTCACTTAGTTTTTCATATAATTCTATTAGTTCACCGAAAGCAGGCTGAGAGGTGGTTGGAAGGTCTTTATGCTTTTTGACTTCTTCATAATATGTCTTCCAATCCATTTCTATTTCTTCACGGTATGATTCATTGCCAAAGATGACATTCAGAGGGATCATATGAATATGATGTTTATCACGCAGCTCTTGTGGTATATAAGCAGTACTGTCTGTTACAACGGCTATTTTCATTCTTAAATACCTTCCTTATCCGTTAAGTTGCTCTTTTTTATTTTCAAAGAATGATCATTGTTATTCATTAGATTTATAATAGTAATCAAAAAAGCCTGCCTAATCAATAGGCAAGCCCGTTATATCCGAAAAAGACTCCTTATCTACCCATCATTTCTCTCAAATTAACATGTGAGAGAATCAAAAACAGGCGAAAAAGGAGTACTTGTCCGGAATATTATCTCATTTCTACCCAGCCGTTCTTAATTGCTACAACAACAGCTTGTGTACGGTCGTTTACATTCATTTTTTGTAAAATGTTACTCACGTGGTTTTTGACTGTTTTCTCACTAATAAAGAGCGACTCACCAATTCCTCTATTGCTCTTTCCGTCAGCTAACATTTGAAGTACTTCGCACTCACGTCTTGTTAAGATATGAAGTGGTCTGCGAATTTCAGGATATACTTCATGCTGTGGATGTGCTGAAACGCCACTAGTCGCTAGGCGTCGGAATTCATTTACTAAGTTATGAGTAACTTTCGGATGTAAATAAGATCCTCCGTCAGCTACGACTTTCACTGCTTCAATGAGCGTGTCTGCATCCATTTCTTTTAACAGGTAGCCTCTTGCTCCTGTTTTCAATGCATGTGTCACATAGTTTTCATCATCATGAATAGATAGAATAATGACTTTTGATTCGGGATAAAGCTCAACTAGCTGCTTTGTAGCCTCTACACCATTTACATTCGGCATATTAATGTCCATAATGACAACATCCGGATGATAGTGTTCTACGATACGTGCAGCTTCGTCTCCGTCGTCTCCTTCTGCAACTACTTCAAAAGTAGGTTCAAAATCTAAAATCCGTTTGACACCTTCACGGAATAATTGGTGATCATCAATAATTACAATATTTACTTTAGTCACAAGCTACGCCTCCCCATGTTTATTGTTCTACACCTGAACTTTATGGTCAATATGTCTTTTGTCTCTATTTTACAATTTTATTTTGCAATGTTAATGGCACGCGAATCATGATGAATGTCCCTAGACCTATTTTTGAGTCTATGGTCATTTTACCTTCCAGTAAGTCTACGCGTTCTTTCATGCCAAGTAAACCGAAGGATTTGTTTTTGTTTGTTTTCACATCTTTCATATCAAAGCCTTTTCCATCGTCTTTGATAATTAACGTAACAAAGTCTTTCGTGACTTCTACTTTTACAGAGATTTCTTCAGCTTCGGAATGCTTTAGTGAATTTGTGACAGCTTCTTGGGCTAGTCTAAACAGTGCCACTTCAAATTGAGAAGCAATTCTTTCGCTTTCTGTATCCCCTAGGCATTGGAACGTGATCTTGGTTTTTCCATCATACTCTTCGATTGTGTTTAAATATTTTCTTAGCGTCGGAATGAGACCCAAATCATCTAAAGCCATTGGTCTTAAATCATAAATGATTCTTCTCACTTCGTACAGAGCATTTCGCACATTCTGTCTGAGACTTCTAATTTCTTTAAAGCCTTCTTCTGTCCCACGGTCTCTGAAAATACGTTCAATTAATTCGGAACGCATCATTACGTTTGCCAGCATTTGGGCCGGACCGTCGTGAATTTCACGGGATACCCTTTTGCGTTCTTCTTCTTGGGCTTCAATAATTCTAAGTCCAAAATCTTGTTTTGCTTGAGCATCTTCAAGTAACACGCCAACTTGACGTAAGTCCTGATTGAGATAGTTGAGAACAACTGTGATCTGACTCACAAGCGTTTCAGAGCGTTCAATGACGTCTTGTAGGCTTAACAATCGTCTTTCCAGATCGTCTCTTCTTTCTCTCAGCTGCTTTTCGCGCTGCTGGATCATAGTGAGTTCCACTTGCAGATTATGTGCTTTTTCGTAGGCCTCCCGTATTTCTTCTTCGCTAAATTTGTTGAAGTTTCTGCTGACCTCAGATAAGCGATTTCTAGCATGTCTCGTATGGACTTCTAGTTTATCCCCAAAATCAATTACTTCGTTTACTTGCTGCTTGATTTGCTTCAGCTCTTCTACAAGGCTTTCATATTGTTGACGGGACTGTTCGCCTATCCTAAATACTTCGTCCTTGCTGCCATCAACTGTACTAAGCATTTTCATGATGATTGAATCCAATAATTTCGGATCCATTTTAGGTGTTGTCATGGCTTTTCCCTCCCGTAACAGTGATGTCATCTTTTTTTATTATAAATGTCATTGATCTGCATTTTATGTCGAATTATAATGAAAGAATGCGTATAAATCATGAAGTTTTTATGACGACCCTTTTTCTACCCCTATCATCATAACAAAATACGCTGTAAAATTCTAAAATCAATGCAAATTTTCTCTAGTCTTACAATTTGCTTTTCAGGAGGGTATGTCTTTTGCTGCATCGCTATCTTACAGTAAAAAGTCGTGGCGAGCATGAGATCGTCATTGAAAAATCACGTTTTATTTGTCATATACAGCGTGCTGTCTCAGAAGAAGAAGCACAAGCATTTATACAATCCATTAAAAAACAACATTGGAATGCCACACATAATTGTTCTGCCTATCTCATTGGAGAACATGACCTGATTCAAAAAGCGAATGATGATGGTGAACCAAGTGGTACAGCAGGTGTGCCAATGCTTGAAGTGTTAAAAAAACGGAAGCTGAAAGATACAGTCGTAGTAGTCACTCGTTATTTCGGCGGTATTAAGCTAGGCGCCGGTGGTTTGATTCGTGCCTACGGAAAATCTGTATCAGAAGCCATCAACCATGTTGGGATGGTAGAGCGCTGTTTAATGCGTACGATGCACACAACAATAGATTATACATGGCTTGGAAAGGTAGAGAATGAGCTTAGAGCCTCATCTTTTCAGCTAAAAGAAATTCATTATGCAGAAGATGTTATTTTTGAGACGTATGTAGAAGAAACACAAACAGAGCAGTTCATTGAATGGATGACTGAGCTGACAAATGGAAAGAGTGTTACAAAAGAAGGCGAACTGATTTATTTAGAAAAGGACATTGGTCCGATAAAGGAGACAGATGAATGGCACAACGAGTAAAAGTGCGTGTACGAAAGAAAAAGAGTAAGAAGAAGAAAATTTTCAAACGTATCCTGGTTTTATTTTTGCTTCTTATCATCTGCATGGGCGGATTTGCAGTCTATAAAATAGTCAATACACTTCAAGCCGCTGACAAAACATATGACGAACTAAACCGCGGAGAGAAATCGAAGCTTCGTGATGCGGTCATTGATATTAAAAAGAAACCCTTCTCTGTACTTTTTGTCGGAATTGAGGATTATGCCACAGATGGTGATCATGGCCGTTCAGATTCACTTATTGTCGCAACAATTAACCCTCAAGACAAAACGATGAAAATGGTTAGTATCCCCCGTGACACACGCGTACAGCTTGCAAGTGACA
Source organism: Bacillus sp. FSL W8-0920 (assembly GCF_038593215.1). Classification (NCBI taxonomy): domain Bacteria; kingdom Bacillati; phylum Bacillota; class Bacilli; order Caryophanales; family Bacillaceae; genus Bacillus; species Bacillus sp. FSL W8-0920. The sequence continues at coordinate 3,278,827 of NZ_CP151974.1, forward strand.
CGACAGGAAGTAAAGAAAAGATCAATGCAGCATATGCTAAAGGCGGTAAAGACGAAACGATTGAAACTGTCGAACAATTCTTGAATATTCCGATTGATAAATATGCGACCGTTGATTTTGACGGATTCAAGGATGTCATTGATGAAGTCGGTGGAATTGATATCGATGTTCCATTTGACTTCAATGAAAAAAGTGATGTGAAAAAATCGAAAAAGATTTATTTCAAAAAAGGCAATATGCATTTAAACGGGGAAGAAGCACTTGCTTACGCGCGGATGAGAAAACAAGATCCACGCGGTGATTTCGGACGTAATGATCGTCAGAAACAAATTTTACGTGCAATGATTGATCAAATGTCGAAGGCAAATAACATCGCGAACGTGGATAATATCGCTAAAGAAGTCAGTGATCATATTACGACCAACTTCCGTATCACAGAAGGTCTAGCGCTTCAGCAAATCTACAGCGGGTTTAAGGGAGACGACACAGAAACACTTTCTATTAAAGGGTCGGATCTTTATTTAGGACCAAATCGAACGTATTACTTTGAGCCAGATCAAACCAATCTAGCTAACGTACAAAATGCATTACGGACGCATTTAAAGCTTCCTACTGAATCTTCGACTGAAACAGATTCACAAACCAATCCATCCTCTGGTGAAACAGGATCAAGTGATACAACTAATCCTTCCAGCACATCAGGACAATAATAAAACAGCCCAGTTCCTAGGAACGGGCTGTTTTTTATTGTCTTTTCACCATTCGTTTATAGAATTTCGTAAATGGTTTGAACTCTTCGTTGACCAAACCCGTGACTTCCGCAATCACTTGCATAAACATCACCAGTAAAAAGATAATGATCAGCGATAACCAAATGGTCGCGCTTGTCAGCAAAATCGCACTTAAGCTAAAGACTAAGCCAATCATGTAAATCACGATGACAGCCATGCGATGGGACAAGCCAAAGGCCATTAGTCTATGATGAATATGAGATTTGTCCGGTGATGAAATGGGCTGTTTGTTTAATATGCGTCTAATGATTGCAAAGGTCGTATCAAATATAGGAACACCTAGAATGATCACAGGAACAACAACACTAAACAAAGTGACACTTTTGTATAACCCTAAAAGTGACAGCACCGAAATCATATAGCCTAAAAATAGCGAACCGGTATCTCCCATAAAAATCTTCGCTGGATGGAAGTTGTAAAAGAGAAAGCCGATCGTACTGCCAATGACGACAAGAGATAAAGAAAGAATCAGAATCTTATCAGCAGAAAATGCCATCACTGCAATCGTTGATAAACCGATGACAGAAATACCGGCAGCTAGTCCATCAAGGCCGTCAATTAAATTAATGGCATTTGTGATACCCACAATCCATAGCACGGTGAGGGGATATGCCATCCAGCCTAACTCAATTCGATCTGTTAAAAAAGGAACAGAGAAGAAGTCCATTTTTAAGCCCGTGCTCACAATCAAACAAGCAACTAGGACTTGTACGAGAAATTTAAATCTTGCACTTAAATTATATTTATCATCAAATATACCTAAAATGACGATGAGTACGGCACCAACTGAAATTGCTGTAATTTTATTATGTAGAAACAGCCCGCCTGCTAATGCTCCAGCCGCTACTCCAATAAAAATTGCCAAACCACCCATTCGAGGCATTACTTTATCATGAACTTTTCGTTTATTCGGCTGGTCCACTGCACCAATCTTAATTGCAAACTTTTTGACGATTGGTGTCACAATTAAAACTGTAGCCAGAGAGACAAAAAACGCTAATAAGGCGCGTTCGTAATCCATAGGTCAGTCTCCTTCTAAATTGAAATCTGTATTTTGTATATTGGCCGCTCTTTCCATTATACAATTGAATAGAGGATGATCACAAGCTCCCCCTGTGAGGAAGAAACAAATAAAAACGCACAATCCCGAATGAATTATGCGTTTTCTTTAATATTCGTTAGTTCCACCATGTTTGTGAACAGCGCGTGCCAATCTTTTTTCTTCGCTCGGCTTTGTCTTAGATGTCTATAGCTCGTGTCGTCTTTTTTACTGATCACTTTCAGGCAGGCTTCTACGAAGAGCGCAGGATCGTCGCCCTCTAAATATTCATACACATCCTTCTCTTTTAGCCTTTCCGTTGATGGGAGATTTAAACCGACAACCGGTATTCCAGCGGCTAAAAATTCATAAAGCTTGAGAGGGAACACCGCTTGATTATAAGGGGATTGTTTATATGGCATCATACCTACATCAATCAGCTTCATATAAGCAGGCACTTCTTCTGGAGCAACAGCACCTGTCCAAATCACATTAGGCAGTTTGAGTGCATGCTGAAAAGATGGATCTCCATTCGTTCCATCCGGACCGACAAATAAAAATGTCCAATCAGGCCGCATACGAGCAGCTTCAGCCATCATGTCAAAATCGAGCTTTGGCTTGATTCCTCCGATAAAACCAAGCACAGTCCCTTCTCTTCCTTCCAGCACATCTTCTTTGCACGGAAGATTGCTTTTCGCAAACACATCGTATTCGACGCCATTTTCCACCGTAAACACATCTTTCGGTTCTCCCATAAGACGTTTTTTGATTTGATCGTGTAAATATTGAGAAGAGCATGTAATGCTGTGTGCGTATTTAATGATTCGATTTTCTGCTTTGACAATGACACGCTGCCTCATATAAGAAAGGATGTTATGGTTGCCGCTTATCGGCTCTCCCCACAGGTCACTGCAATCATAGACAATATGTTTCCATTCAAATAAAGAAGATAAGAGCGGAAAGCCCGGAAACGTATACCATAAACAAACAGCGATCCCCTTCTTCTCCTCATGCCGCAAATGTTCAAGGAGAGGGGATAATTTATGAATATAGAACATGTCTTGATATCGACCAAAGCGAAATAATTTGCTCTTGAGCACATCAGGAATGGTCAATTGCTTCATTCGATCTGTTATGGGCTGAAAGGGAGCTGTATGACGAGATGATGACGGGCATACCCAGATGACCTCTTTTGTTTCTGGATCAGATGCTAGAAATTCGGCCAGCCGATGCCGTCTGTACCTCAGTCCGTCCTGTCCCCATTCTCCCGTCGCTACGACAACATGTATGATCGAGTCTGCTTTCACCTTTATCACCTTTTTTCCCTTCTGTTTATAAGCGCTTCTTCACAGCATTTGTCGCATAGTGCATAAAACACCAAGACGCTTTGACAAAATGAAGCTGCTCAATTTCTCTGTAGACAAACCACGTTTTTTTCGCTGCTTTCCACTTGTTACTAGAGATGGAGTTCCCAACGATGCGATATTCACTGAGCGGTTCACTCATACCATAGGCTGTAAATCCTCTTTTTAATATAGACAGCCATGTAGCTAAATCCTGCCTTGTGCGAATGTTCGGCATTTCCACATGTCCTACCTTTTGAAGATCAAGCATGACCGTTAAACAGCCGATAATGGTGTTTTTCAGGGCTTCATTATAGTCTAATCTCGCTGGCGCAGTGACGGTTTTTTCTAATGGTTCTCCGTTTTCTGCAATGATGTCATATGCCGTAAATGTAAAGGCATAATCATTTGTCAGCATGAAGTCTACCTGTTTTTCAAGCTTCGTCTCTTTCCACATATCATCGCTGTCTAAAAAAGCGATAAAGCATCCTTTTGCCTGTTTGATGGCTGCGTTTCTAGCAATGGCAGCTCCCCCATTTTCCTCTAAATAAATGACGTTGATTCTGTCGTCCGCTTGACTTAAATCCCCTAATAGCTTTCTAGTTCCATCTGTAGAACAATCATCTGCAATGATCAGCTCCCAATTGGAATAGGTTTGGGCAAGGACGGAATGAACTGTATCCGTTAAATAACGTTCCGCATTATACGCAGGTGTAATGATGGATACTAACGGTTGATTGTTCACCTAAGACTCATCTCCAGTTCATTATTAAGATTCTTTGAACACTTCGGGTAAGACCACAAACATAAGCGAGATACTAAAGCCAATGACAAGCCCAAGAAGTGCCCGTTTTTTGGCTGACATGCCTTTATTGCCTTCATCAAGTACTTGTGCAGGATCAACAATTTTTGCCTGCTTCATTCCAAGCTTTGTTGACTCCAATTCATATAAGAATCGTTCTTTATCGACTTTGGAATCATTGCTGACCGATTCGTCTTCAAGAGCAGCTAATCTACTTTCAATCACCTGCTGCCTTTTTGTAAATAATGCTTTATCTTGCTTGAGAAATGTATCCGACACCTGCTTCACGACAGCCAAAGCATGAGCCTTATCGGCATCCGTGAAAGACAGCTGTAATTGTGTATCTGATTGATTGGTAAGGATGAGACGAGTTTTCACATCCTGTCTTTCTTCTTCTTTCACATCACTGAGTGCTTCATTTAGAAATGCATCGCTTTTTAATAGAGATGTCACTTCTGCCATGTTGTTATACACCCCATCATCATATTTACCGAGAGTGAGGGTAACAGCAGCTGTGTAACTAGATTGCTGCGTAGTTCCTTTAGCAAAAAAGAAACCAAAGGCACCTAATACGACAGGCAGCAGTATGAGCCATACGATGTACTTTTTGATTCGCTTCCCTATCCTAGATATGAAACCAGACATGTTCATTCTCCCAACATTGACGTATTTGCTCTTTCACTAGTGTAGCCATACAAACGCAGCATCACACACGGTTTACCATAGCTTGAGTCGTTGTTTGTTTTTCAACATATTCACCGCTGCGATCACCAGTCCTAAAAATACCCAATGGAAATATAAATTCGAGACAGAGCTAGGACTGATACTTGAAACGAGAAAGCTCAGCATGGCTGCAAACAACCCCTCAATGATCATTTTTGCCGATCTTGTGTCAGCCCATTGGTATTGTTTGTACAGTGTGAACATGAGATAGGCGTATACAGAGATATAGCCCAGCATGACTGCAAATCCGAAGTTCGTCATCAATTCCAGCAGCCAATTGTGCACTTCTACGACCTGGTCTGTGTCAAAGATCGAAAAGTGAGCTAAGTAGTAAGACACATTCCCCGCTCCAACTCCGAATCCGTATGAATTCGTAAAGAAGTGCCAAGCATTTTTGATTAAATTCGCTCTCGCGATGTTAGACGGGAGTGGTTCACTAAAAGAATGCGCGACCTGAGAAGCGAGAAACAAGTCATAAAAGACCGAATAAATCTTAGCTGAAAAAACAGCGATACCGATGACGACAAGTCCGCTTGCTGCAATGATTGACCACTTTTTGAGAAAACGCGGCAGCAGCAGCCACACATAGATCGCCACTCCTGCAAATATCCCAAGCAGACTAGCGCGGGATTCGGTTAACAAAATGAGATACAGCGCGGCGATTGCACCTAATAATCCAAACGCTTTGATGTAACCGTTTTTCATTTGACGCATGCATGCTAGATATAAGAAGAAACTAATCGATAAAAACGTTGCAAAGTCATTCTGATTAAAAAAGACAGATGTAGGATAGTGCTGTTTATACGCTGGCCCTAGATACAATGAGGTATTCGGTAAATGGTTCAATGTAAAGTGATTATAGAACCCAATCCCCATCACAAACACAGTCATGACCAGCCAAATGCTATAAAAGGTCACCACTTGATCCATTCGCTGAATATACATGACGACTAGAAAGACAAATCCCATCCCCATTGCCAGAAGGGACATATATTTCAGGCCGTCTGTGACCGAATGAGCCCAAAGCAGTGAGATGAGACCGTAAAGAAACCATACAGCGAAAAAACCAAGAATTCCTTTGACACGAATCTGCTGCCACTGCGATATGTACGTCCCCTGATCTCTCATCCGCCATATAAATAAAGCAAAGGCGGCGATGAGCATGATACGGTAGAGAAAAAGACTAAAGAATCCTGCACTAATAGAAAAGAAAGCGTTGTTGAGAAAGGTCAATGTAATCAAAAGATAGATGACTGACATGAAGATTTGCTCACCATTCATGTACAGCTTCATCAACACGAGAGCAACCGACAGGATCAGAAGTATAGCCGGAACAGCCACCATCTTCTTTAACCCGACGGGCTGCTCTGCTGCCATTTGTACAAGACCGATCCCTGCTGCAAACAATATACATCCAATCATGATTTGCCATGCTGTATGCTTCACACTCATACCCATTTTCCTCCTAAGCAACCCATCCGATTTGAGGGATTAAGCCTTGACTTCCTGTTCATAGTAGGAAATGGTACGAGCCAAACCTTCCTGTAAACTCACAACAGGCTCCCATGCTAAGACTTGTTTCGTTTCCTCATTTGCCAATGTACTATGCACAATATCTCCTGCACGCTGCGGCTTGTAAATTGGTTCAAGATGTGACCTCGTCACTCGCTTCATCGTTTGAAACAGCTCATTCACAGTGATTGAATCACCACATGAGATATTTAAACAAACGTTTGATTGAGCTGTTAAAGCCGCAACATTCGCTGCTGCTAGATCACCTACATAGATGAAATCTCTTGTTTGTTCCCCGTCTCCGAAAATGAAAGGAGCCTCATCCTTTGCAAACTTATCAGAGAAAATAGAGACAACCCCGCCTTCGCCAAGTGCATCTTGTCGCGGACCATAAACATTGCTATACCGAAGAATACAATAGTCCACATCATACAGTGATTTTGCCATTTCTAAGTATCGCTCTACTGTGAGTTTCGATAAACCATAAGGCGAACCAGGCTTTAGCCGGTGAGCGGTATCCACTGGCAAATACACTGGATCTCCATAGACAGCTGCCGATGAGGCAAATACCACCTTCTCCACCCCTGCTTCAGCCGCTGCTTTCATGACATTCAGGGACCCTTTGATATTGACCTCTTCGTCATAAACGAAATTCTGAACAGACACGGCGACACTCACCTGTGCTGCAAGGTGAATGATATAATCCGGTCTTATTTGTTTGATCAAATCGACCGTTTCTGTTTTTGTGACATCTGCCTCAATGCATTGAACGGAAAGGTGGGCAATATTTCCCCGAGATCCAGTTGAAAAGTTATCAAGAACAATGGGCTCGTAGCCTTTTTCTAGTAAAGCCTCTACCGTGTGTGATCCAATAAATCCGCTTCCCCCAGTAACCAATACTTTCTTCATCCAAGCTCCCCCTGTTATTGTGCCTTTGATACCAATTCTGCTTCCCATACGCCTGGGCGGCCGATAGACTGGTAAATAAATCCTCTCTCTTTCATTTCTGCTGGATCAAACAAATTCCTTCCATCAATTACAATCGGTGAACGAAGCAGCTGCTTGATTTGATCTTTATCCATCTTCTGTACGTCATCCCATTCTGTTAGGATGAGGCAAGCATCCGTATCTTTTACTGTTTCATACAGGTCATTACTGAAGACAGCTTGCGGGCCAAGCTCTCGTTCTGCTTCTACATAAGCAACCGGATCATAGGCCTTCACAAAAGCACCCAGCTCTCTCAGCATTGGGATAATGTCTAATGCAGGCGCAGAACGCATATCATTCGTATTCGGTTTGAATGCGAGACCTAAAACAGAGATGGTTTTTCCTCTAATATCACCGAATACACTCATCAATTTGCTGACAAGGTGCGCTCTTTGGTGATTGTTCGTTTCAATCACGGACTCGATCAGCTTGAACCGGTAGCCAGCTGTTTCGGCAATTTTGAGAAGAGCCATCGTGTCTTTCGGAAAACAAGACCCACCAAATCCAATGCCCGCTTTTAAAAATTTATGCCCGATACGGCTGTCTAATCCAACGCCTTCGCTAACTTTTTCAACATCAGCGCCCACCCGCTCGCAAATATTTGCAATGTCATTGATGAATGAGATTTTTGTGGCAAGCATGGCATTTGCAGCATACTTAATCATTTCAGCACTTTCTAAATTGGTCTCCACAACCTCTGTTTGAAACGGATCATGCAATCTTTTGATGATGGTCGACGCATGGGTGCTTGTCGAGCCGATTACTGCCCGCTCCATATTCATCGTGTCTTGGATGGCAGATCCTTCTCTGAGAAACTCTGGATTGGAAACGACATCAAAAGGATATTTACTGCGCGATGCTTTTTCGACAATGGCTTGAACGAGCCGGCCTGTTCCAACAGGTACTGTGCTTTTATTGACGATGATTTTATAGCCATTTAGATGTTCACCAATTGTTTGAGCGACAGCTTTCACGTACGTTAAATCTGCTTCCCCCTGTGCTGTCATCGGTGTCCCTACAGCAATATAGATAATCTCTGATTCCCGGATAGCAGCAGGAATATTGGTTGTAAAAAACAGTCTTCCTTCTTCCGTATTCTTTTCAATCAATTCCTTTAAACCCGGTTCATAAATGGGAACGACACCACTTTTTAAGCTGTTGATTTTTGATTCATCGATGTCACAGCAGATGACACGATTTCCGATATCAGCAAAACAAGTACCCGATACTAACCCGACATACCCTGTTCCAATCACAGCAATTTTCTTCAACATTTTTCATCCTCTCGGTAAAAGCATATTGTCCGTTCCAAGCTGTTTATCTATCTATCATTCTTTGCACATTTCATCTTGTTTAAACGATGGATCTTGATTGATGAAGCACCTTTTCATATTGCTGTATGAGCTGCTTCGTATTATTTGCTGATGAATATTCTGTATGAACGATTTGATGAAGATCGCTTTTCACTTGCTCATTCCATCTGTTTTCATAAAGGTAGGCGTGAATGGCCTTTTTCAGCTGACTTGTCGAACGTGGTTCAATGAGCAGGTGTTGATAGCTAGAAAATAAGGTTGGGAGACCGCCAACTCGTGTCGCAATGACAGGTACTTTTAAAGCGAGCGCCTCTAGGACGACGGTAGGCATCCCTTCACTATAAGAAGGAAGTGCAAACAGGTCGGATGCGATTAAGTAGTCTTTCACCTGCTCATTCGGCACCTGCCCTGGGAGTAGAATGGATGCTCCAGCCCGTTCTGTGAGCTCCTTTGCAAGGGGGCCTTTTCCAACAAAAACTGCTTTCACACCATCCAAGCCGCTGATAGCATCAGCTAATTCAAGTAAGCCCTTCTCTTTGACTAATCGCCCGACGAAGACAACGAGCTTGTCGTGAAGGGGTAAGCCTAACTTTTTCCTGATGACTTGTTGATCTTCTTCCGTTTTAGAAAATGACTGGAGCGGAATACCGAGCGGGAGGCATTTCGCTTCTACCTTTGTCATGTCATTTGTCTTTTTAGCAAGCTCCTCGCTCACCGTCAGAACAGCAGATGCCTGTTTCACCGCCGTTTCAAAGGCTGCATGTGCCCCTTTGCTATAGCCCGGATACACGTTCACATCACTGCCATGTAAGGTCAAAAGATAAGGAATTTGCGTTTCTTTCTGAATCACAGCCGCCGCTCCGCCAGACGGCATCGCAAAGTGTGCATGGATAAAATCTGGTGACAGCTGGTAACGCTGCATGGCGCCGAGAACAGTAGAAGCTATTCGTTTACTCGGCTGTGCCCATTTCAGCTGTCCAGGAAGCGCTGTATAGGGCGGCCTGTATACGGTCACTCCGTTTCTCACTTCCTGTTCGGGCAGATCCTTTTTCTGCCGATAGGACGCCTTCAGCATCCGCAAAACCGGTGGATTGACAGGGTTGGGACAGATGACCGTCACTTGTATTCCTTGTTTGAGCAGCTCCTGCACTTGCGTTTCATGGAACACACCTTCACTTGGATGTTTTTCACTAGGATATACACTTGTCAGCCATAGCACCTTCATGACGAACGACCTCTTCTCAATAATTTGCCTGCAACCTGCGGATACATTTTGATGAGCAGCAAGCCATACAATGCTGCGCTGACACAAATCGTCAATCCTAATTGAAGTAAAATGTCGGCTGACGTCAGCTTCATGCCTTGATGCAGGGCTACCGCACAGGCGGCCATCAATAGCGTCATAGCAGCAGGCTTGCCAAGTGATTTTAAATAAACCTTCATATCTAGCTGAATGACATACGCCATGAGCCATCTGCCGACAATGAAGTTGAGCAGGCTGACACCTGAGTAAACCCAAGCTACTGTGAGCAGACTGCCTGTGCTGACACCTACATATAAGGTGCATCCATACACGATGAGCATCCCCGTATCCCAATAAAAGGCTAAGTCCGCTCTCCCTTTGGCAAGAAGTATTGACCCGTTTGGATTCATCAGCACACGCAGAAGGCCGACAATGCACAATATATTAAGAACCGGAACGGCTACGAGCCATTTCTCGCCAAACACTACTTCTATAAAGCTATCTGATACGGCAGCAAGACCGATTAATAACGGAAAGCTAATCAATGCGAGCATATTCGTCATACTGAGGAAGCCCTCTCGCAGCATGGAGTGATCACGCTGACTTTTTGCGAAAACCGGGAAAGCCACTCTCGTCACGATTGGGTTAATCTTTAGCACGGGGATCGTCACGATTTGATACGCCAAGCTATAAATACCTAACGCTTCTGCTCCTAGAAACCGGCCGATTAAAATCATGTCTATGTTCGATCCTGCTCGATTGACTAGTCTGGATGCGAGCTGGAATGTACCGAATGAGAAAAATTCTTTCACTTCTCCTAATGCAAAAACAGGTGCTGGGCGCCACTTCTTCCAATAAGCTGCGGCATACATAAGCCCTTTTCCAGATTGCAGAAGCACTTGAGAAATGACATAGGCTACAATCGGATTGATGAAGAAGGCCAAAGCGAGTAAAACAAACAGCGATATCATAGTTGCAATGGCTTCAATGGCACTTAATGTTTTAAAGGCTAAGTCCTTTTGCATCATGTATTGGTATTGCTGGCCAATGGGTGCAATCAGAAACATGATCGATAATAGTTTGAGCAACCCCTCCAGCTCTGGCCGGTTATAAAAGGCGGCAATCATTGGGCTTACTAGAATGAGTAAACAGAATAAGATAATGCCAGTGAGTAAGTTGATCCAATATAATGTGGATAATTGACGTTCTGTTGTTTGTTCCTTTTGGATGATCGCTGCCCCAATCCCTAGATCAAGTAAAATCTGCGTAAATATTGTGACAGTTGTGATCATGCCAACGAGTCCAAACTCTTTCAGTGACATCACGTTCCCTAAAAAGGCGAACTGTGCAATTTGGATGATCGTAATGATAAATGCGGACAAGCTTGTCCATTTTGCCCCGCCCAGCATGTGTTTTTTCATACTTGCCATTTCTCTTCCCTACTTTACTTATCTGGCTCCGTCACCCGTCATGATGACTTTTAACGTTTTTACCATAATCTTCGTGTCGAGAGAAAATGTCAAGTTTTGAATATACTGTAAGTCATGTGTTAATTTTTCACTTGGACTCATTTCATATCCTCCATTTACTTGAGCAAGACCTGTCAGTCCCGGCTTGACCGTTAATCTTTTCGTAAAACCTGGAATCGTCCGATTAAATTCTGCGGTAAACATCGGTCTTTCCGGACGCGGACCTACGATACTCATTTCTCCTTTTAACACGTTGATGAATTGAGGGAGTTCATCGATTCTTGTTTTACGAATGAAGGCTCCCACTTTGGTGATACGTGGGTCGTTTTTTTGTGCCCATTTCGCTCCTCCGCTTTCAGCATCGGTTCTCATCGATCTGAGCTTCCATAATTTAAAGTAAACACCGTCTTTCCCGACCCTCTCCTGCATATAAAAGGCTGGTCCCGGTGTTTCCAGCTTAATCAAAAGAGCAAACAGCAAAATGATTGGCGTACTCAACATCAATCCGATGAACGAGAACATTAAATCTATGAAACGTTTTGCAAATAAATAACGAACCATATGTTCTGTTAAGGCAAAAGAGTGGTTTCGTCTCACTTCATATTCTCTATAAAGATTCATCGCTTTCTCTGCACTCACTGACCTGCACCTCACCATTCAAAGTAGTTGTTGTGTAAAGAGATGTTCTATGAAGGTCAGTTTAGCAGAGCAACATTAAGCAAATGTAAATGCGCTGTTAAGTCTTGTAAAACTGTGTTAAGAATGTGCACTTATATCAAGTTATGCCCTTTTCAACGTAAAAAAGACCCGCAATTCTGCGGGTCTCTGGGTCTTTTTTTATTTTGCTTTAACGGATACGATCGTTTTTAATCGAAGGGTTCCGTTTGCATCTTTTGTATAAGTGACTTTCACTTTTGATTCTTCTTTTAAGCTGTTCACTTGTTTAGAAAACGTATTTCCGAATTGAATAGCAACTTCTTTGCCATCAATGTTCACAGCAATGGTATGTCCATCAGCCAAGCCGACATATGTGCCTTCCTTGGTGACTTCATTTTTCTTATTTGTTGTTGATTCTTTCTTTGTTTTAGAATCAGTTTTTGATTGTTCCTTAGTAGGTTCTTCTTTTGTGATTTCTTTACTTGAGCTGTCTTTTGCGTCTTCATCAGATTGACCAGATTGCTCTTCTTTTGGAGCAACTGTTTCTTTGCTTTGATCATCTGCTTTTTCATTTGATGACTGATCTTCTGTTTTTTCCTTTTTCTCTGAAGCATTTTCTTTCTTTTGATCAGCTGCTTCGGTTGTTTCCTTTTTGCTATCATCCTTATTGTTGTCGCTTGATTGATTTGTTGTGCCGCATGCTGTGAGTAGTACACCTAGAAGCAATACTAGAAACGGCATTGTGATTAATTTTTTCAAAATTGTCACCTCTTCATGATTTGTCGATTGGCTGTCGCTTAGATTCATGCGTAAACCATTCACCTTTTATGTTTCAATTATAACAAAGATAACTAGAAATGAAATGTATTTTTAACTTGACACATTATTGACGACCCGATCACTTCATAGACTTTTGAAAAAAGGCTGCCGAGAGACGTTCTCGAGCAGCCTAAGAGGAGTATCTGAGGCACCCCTCATGTTTGTTTTTTCTTATCTAAAGTAACCTGACACACCGCTTGAAATGCCTGACGCTAAACGATCTTTATACGTAGCCGATTTCAAGATGTTTGAATCAACTGGACTTGACACAAAACCAGTTTCTAAAAGAACACTCGGCATTTTAGAATATTTAATCACGTAGAATCCAGCTGTTTTCACACCACGGTCTCTTGTACCAAGTGCACTGACCATTTTCGGCTGAATGTTTTGCGCAAGCTTCAAGCTGTTTGCAGACGCATATGTTTTGTCATAATACGTTTCTGTTCCGTTTGCACTGCTGTTATCATTTGAGTTTGCATGGACACTAATGAAGATATCTGCATTTGCTGACGCACCTTTGCTCACTCGTGTTTGAAGACTGTCAAATGTGTCTGATGTTCTTGACATGGTAACAAGTGCACCCGCGTTGTTTAATTTCGTATTTAAACGCTTAGCTACATCTAAATTCAAGTTCTTTTCATATAACCCGTAGCCTACAGCTCCTGAATCATGTGCGCCATGACCTGGGTCAATGAATACTTTTTTCCCGACGACAGGGTTTTTCAATTGATTCACAACAGTTGGTGTCACCGTATTTGCACTGCCTACGACAGTAAATTTGGTGATTTTTTTACTGCTAATAGTTGCTCTTGTTACTTTTGGTAATGTTTTTTCATTCGTTAGAAGCAATGCTTTGTTTTGCTTCGCTGCGATCCCTGCAGCAGAAGATGAAGTGGCGTAGCCAAACCCTCTTCCTACATAGGTATTGTTCGTGCTCATATTATACTTTTTCACAATATTAGCGGCAACGTCATAACGAGTGGAGCCTTTAATTCGTGTTGGAGATTTCAATTGATTATAAGCTGCTTTTGTGACGTAATTTTCTCCGCCGACTACAATGGTTTGTTTGACATTGCTTGCTTTTGCAACAGATGCGATTTCAGAACGAAGTCCCTTTTTATCTGTGTAGAGAATCGGGAAACCTTTTTGTGCTGCTACCGGTGCAATTGCAATCCCATGAGCATAGAAGGAACCTTCAACGACAACGACGCCTGCTGGCTTTTTCATTTTCTTCGCGATATTTGCAGATAGCTCATATCGATTTTTTCCTGAAATACGTTGTGTAGAGATGCCCATCTTCTTCACTTCATTGATTACGTTATTTGACACACTTGATGTACTGCCTAAAACGATCACTGTCTTTGTTTTTAAAGCCTTTAGGGCTTTTTTCGTATCACCTGAAAGACTCTTACTGTTTGTATAAAGAACTGGTCCATTTTTTTGGTGTGCAAGTGGAATCCCTGCTGTTGCATCCGCATACGCAGTTTTCCCTACTATTACGACTGTACTTGCAGTTCCCCATCCCTTTTTCGCTACGTTTGCTGCTACAGCATATCTGCTTCCGCCATCAATTCGTGAGACTGAATTATCTGCTGAAGCTGTTGGAACAATAACGAAAATGGCGATGAGGCTGAGGATGGCTGTTTTCATGATTGAGCGCATCATCTATGTCCTCCTTTAACCCTTTAATAGTTTGTTAGTTTTGTACCTGGATAGTAGAACGAAAGTATGGAAGAATATGAGTTTCCAGATTCTGCTCTAGCTTTGGCACCGTATTGGCTCATGCCAATGCCGTGACCATATCCTTTTCCTGAAATCGTAAAGTCATTTGTATTGTTTTTGACTGACGCAAATGTGCTCTTCACCTTTGTTGCGCCCATGATGGATCTAAACTCGGTCATCTTCATACTTGCCGTTGTACTTTTGTTTACTGCATATGTGCCTGTTTTATTTTTCAGATGATATGTCAGCTTGATTGATACCGTCTTCGCACGTTGTCCTTTTGTTTTTCCTGAGAACGTCAGGCTTGAGATGGATGCAATCTTCATATCAGATGCAGCTGTTTCTTTGTTTTTGAGCAGCCATGATTTGAGACCAGCAAGATCCGTTGCATTTGTCTCTTTTGCCTTAGACCACTGAGATGCTGCTGTACTAGCAGTCAATGTTGTGCCTAGCTGTTTTTTAGAGAGTTTTAATGTCCATGCATTGATCGGATCTTTTGTATCCTTTTTGGCCACTAAGTACGGCAGTGCATTTGCCCACACTTCTTCACTTGCCTCTGTATATCCGCCATTACTAGAATAATAGGTGGCTGAAATGAGCTGATTGTTGTATTTCAGTACTTTCCCTTTTGTGGCATCGACAGCTTTTGTCGAATTTGTGTACCAGTTATATCCTCCATATACTTGGAAGGCAGTTGTATCAGGTACGACTTTTCCAATACTTTTCACTGAATACGTTCTAGCGGCCACTGCCTGTGCTTTTAGCGCTTCAACATGCCAGCTTGCAGGCATTTCATTTGGTACCACGCCTTTTAGATAGTCTTCAAATGGAATATTTTCGAGAGTCGGCCTGATATAACCTGATTCAATTGCAAAGTTGACGCTGCCTAGGTAAGGCTTCCCTGCAATTTGAAGGATATTTTTCGTTGAATATTTCTCAGGAACAACTCTTACATTGTTATACGTCTTTATGCCTTTTAATGAAATTTTTCCGTTAGAAATATTCAATGGGTAGTTTTGATTTTTTTTCAGATAGACTTGTTTGGCTAATGAGTTCTTCAAGCTATCTTTAATCGCACTTGTGCTACCAGCAAGGTGATAAGCATATGTACCCTTTTCTTTCAGCAGTTTTTTTAGTGACGCTGTGACAGAATCCGGTTTCACATACACAACAGTACTATTAGACTTTGCAGCCAATTGAGACAGCGGCATAGCATAAATATAGCTAGAGGCTTTTGCCAAATAAACTTTATCTGCATTGATATTTAATTTCTTCATTATATTCACAGAGAGTTCATAGCGATTGGCACCACTGATTCTTGTTACCTGTGACGTTTTTTTAATTTGATTCTCTACTTTTTGTCCCGTACTTTTCGTACTACCGATGATGATGACTTTGCTTGGCAGCTTGTAAGACGGAATGGAATCTTTTTTTGTTAAAAGGATTGGGTATCCCTTTCTCGATGCATAGGATGCAATCGCAATCCCATTCATAAATGAGTTTCCACCGACAACGACAGCTTGCTTATAGTTACCCATTTCTTTAGCAATTTTTTGGGAGATTTCAAACTTGTCTTTTCCACTAATGCGTCTGACTTTCCCATACTTTTTAATAGATTTCTCAGCAGCTGTTGAAATACTTTTCGTGTTACCAACGATCAGGATGTTATCCGGCTTCATTTTCTTCAGCTGATTTTCAGTTGTTTTTGTTAGTTTTTCAATGTTTGTATACAAAATGGGTGCGCCTAGTTTGTAAGCTAACGGTGATACAGAAATGGCATGATCAAATGCATCACGGCTCACAATGACAACTGTTGATGGATTCTTCCAGCCGGCAGATGCGATGCTATTGGCAACTTCGTATCGATTTTTGCCATCATATCTTTTCGTGACAGCCACATTCGATCCTGACAGCTTGTATTCTCCAGCTGTGGATAGATCCATCGTTTTTTTATTTCCGATATAATTAGACAATTTCACTGAAATTGTCGAGCTAGCCATGGCAGACTGAAAGGGTGCGATTAGTAGAGTCATTGTCATGAGAACAATAAGTGTAAAGCCTGTTTTCTTCAATTTTTTTCATCCCGCCCATCTTTTTTACTTCTGTTTTTCAATCTTTTGAATTTCCTTTTGACCACTGTCATTGATAAAGTAAGAGATTTCTACTTTGTCTCCTGGTTTGAATTCATTTAACACATCTTTAAAATTATCCGTAAATTCATAGCTTAAGGTCGTATTCACTTTTTTCACTTCGACTGTATGTGCATCAGCCATTCCAATAAATTCAGCTTTTTCTTCCAGCACCTGAGGAGTTGAACTGCTTGTGTTGTTTTCTCCCGAGGACTGCTCAGCCGTTCCACATGCTGTGAGCACGATACCAAGTAGTAGTATTAAGAACGGTAAAACGACGATTTTCTTCATTTTTTTCACCTCATGTCTTTGTATCGTCTTATAACTTAATATTTTAAGGTAAATTTAAGGTTTTTTGAAACCTTTTTTTTGTTACAACGTCTATATCTAGGTTCAGAGTAAAAAAATAACTTGTTTATCAAGATTCGTAAACCTATAATCATGGAAGAATCATAGAAAAGGTGAGGGACATTATGAGAGCTGAAAGAAAACGAAAGAAGAAAAAGGTTCTTTGGATTGTTTTATCGATTATTGGCTTATTCGTATTAGCAACTGGCGGATATGCATATCATCTTTGGAATACAGCAGCATCAACCGTGGCAGGCATTCAGGAGAATTTAAAGAAGTCAGATAAGCGTGACAAAGATGTCGATTTAAATAAGAAAGACCCGATTTCTATTTTAGTCATGGGTGTTGATGAAAGAAAAAATGACCGCGGCCGTGCGGATACATTAATATACATGACCGTTAACCCAAAAACCAAAACGACTGAGATGGTGAGTATCCCGCGTGATACGTATACGAAAATTGTCGGAAAAGGCACAATGGATAAAATCAACCACTCCTATGCATTCGGCGGCACACAAATGGCAGCTGATACTGTAGAGGAATTGCTTGATGTACCTGTTGATTACTTCGTGAAAGTCAATATGGAAAGCTTTAAGGATATTGTCGATACACTTGGCGGCATTACAGTGAACAGCACATTTGCTTTCAGCTATGATGGTCATTCATTTGGTACAGGAGAAATTAATCTAAATGGCGATCAAGCCCTCGCCTACACAAGAATGAGAAAACAAGATCCAAAGGGTGACTTCGGACGTCAGCAAAGGCAGCGTCAAGTCATTGAAGGCATCATTGCTAAAGGGGCAAACATTTCATCTATTACGAAGTTCGGCGATATGTTCAAAGTCGTGGAAAACAATATGAAGACTAATATGTCATTTGATGATATGTGGACGATGATGAATGACTACCGTGACGCAAGACAGCGTGTGAAGCAGCACGAGCTGAAAGGAACGGGAGCACGCATCAATAATATCTATTATTATCAGCTTGATGATAGCAGTTTGGCTAAAGTGAAGAAGGAATTGAAGGACAGTTTGGAGCAGTAAAAAAAGAAGACTACATAAATGTAGTCTCAGATTGTTGACAAAGGGCTAAAATGGTTTTTATTTTAGCTCTTTGTCTTCTTTTTTTATGATTTAAATGGGGCAGGTTTTTCTTCACTTAATCCAAATCGATGGAGGAGCTCCTCGACAATTCGTCTCGATGCTTGTCCGTCACCATAAGGGTTAGACGCCTTCGACATGCTGTCATACTCCTTCTGATCTACTAGCAGCTCTTTAGCCATTTTGTAAATGGTCTCTTCATCCGTACCTGCAAGCTTAAGTGTGCCTGCTTTCACGCCTTCTGGACGTTCTGTTGTATCACGGAGCACTAAAACTGGCTTCCCTAGAGAAGGCGCCTCCTCTTGTACACCGCCAGAATCCGTTAAGATAAAGTGCGAAGCGGCAGCAAAGTTATGGAAATCAACGACTTCAAGCGGTTCAATTAAGTGTACACGATCGAGACCGCTAAATTCTGTCTGAGCTGCATCACGTACGGCAGGGTTTAAATGAACAGGATAAACGACCTGAACATCTTCAAACTCTTCTACAACACGTCTAATGGCTCTAAACATATTTTTCATCGGCTGGCCGAGATTCTCTCTGCGGTGGGCCGTTAACAAAATCATTTTATCCGTGCCTATTTTCTCTAAAATAGGGTGCTGATAATGCTCAGTAACTGTAGTTTGCAGGGCATCAATCGCTGTATTCCCTGTCACACAAATGGTCTCTTCTTTTTTATTTTCAATTAAAAGATTCTGCTTCGCTTCCTCTGTAGGAGAGAAATGAATATCGGCAATAGTGCCTGTCATTTGACGGTTCAATTCCTCTGGGAACGGCGAATACTTATTGTGTGTTCTCAATCCTGCTTCGACGTGCCCAACTGAAATTTGGTGATAAAATGCTGCCAAGCTTCCTGCAAAGGTTGTTGTAGTATCCCCATGGACAAGGACAATATCAGGTTTTTCTTCTTGGAATAATTGGTCTAGCTTTAACAGTGCATTTGATGTGATTTCAGATAATGTCTGGCGCTGCTTCATGATGTTTAAATCATGATCTGGCGTAATTGAAAAAGCCTCAAGAACTTGATCAAGCATTTCTCTGTGCTGGGCTGTCACAGTGACAATCGAATTTATCAGTGGATGTTTATTTAATTCAAGGACAAGTGGTGCCATTTTGATCGCTTCAGGTCTAGTACCGAAAATAGTCATTACATTTAGTTTTTTCACTTGTTTAATCCTCTTTCCTAGTATAGTACTTTCAATTATACACAATTTGGAGGATAAATTTAATGGTATAAAAAAAGAAATTTACATTGAATTAACGTTAAATTTCTCTTTCCTTTACATTTAACATATAAAATATGAATTATCTAAAATTCATTTTAGTGAAATCATTTGTCTTTCCTATGATTTGTAAGTTACACTTTAAACAGACGACCACGAACAAACATTGAGTGATTAAATCGGTTATCTATGTAAGGAAGGTGCAAAGTTCATTGAAAAAAGTACGTAAAGCCATTATACCAGCTGCAGGTCTTGGGACACGTTTCCTCCCTGCAACAAAAGCTATGCCTAAAGAAATGCTGCCAATCGTTGATAAACCAACTATTCAATATATTATTGAAGAAGCTGTTGAATCAGGAATTGAAGACATTATTATCGTCACTGGAAAAGGAAAAAGAGCCATTGAGGATCATTTTGATTTTGCACCAGAGCTAGAGCGCAACCTAGAGGAAAAAGGGAAGAGCGAGCTTCTAGAGAAGGTGAGAAAATCCTCTAACATTGCTGACATTCATTACATACGTCAAAAGGAACCTAAAGGACTTGGACACGCTGTTTGGTGCGCACGCAACTTTATCGGTGATGAGCCATTCGCCGTTTTATTAGGTGATGATATTGTTCAAGCGGAAACACCAGGGCTTCGCCAGCTGATGGATGAATACGAAAAGACCCTTTCATCTGTGATTGGTGTTCAGCAGGTAGCAGACAGCGATACGCATCGCTACGGGATCATCGACCCTCTTACACAAGAAGGACGCCGCTATCAAGTGAAAAACTTTGTGGAAAAGCCACCGCAAGGTACAGCACCATCCAATCTAGCCATCTTAGGACGATACATTTTCACGCCAGAGATCTTTATGTACCTTGATCAGCAAGAAATTGGTGCAGGCGGGGAAATTCAACTGACAGATGCCATCCAAAAGCTGAATGATATCCAGCGTGTATTCGCCTATGATTTTGAAGGAAAACGATACGATGTTGGTGAGAAGCAAGGCTTCATCGAGACGACTCTCGAGTTTGCCCTTCAAGATGAGGATCTGAAAAAGAAACTCATTCCATTTATGAAACAGCTTCTCGAAAAAGAAGAAGCGAATTAAAAAAAGCTGCCGGAATCGGCAGCTTTAGATTGTTGACAAAGTGCTAAAATGATTTTTATTTTAGCACTTTGTCTTCTTTTCAGCGTGATAGAAAACCTTTGAAGTCTAGGAAGGGCGAGCACTGGCGCGGAGCGAATTGAATATTCGTGAGCACCAGCGCGCAGACCTGACAACGAATGCGAGGGTTTGTCTACACGCTGAAGCTGTCGGAATCGGCAGCTTTTTATTTCATCACTGAAATCGTCAGTGTATGCTGTTCATTATCAATGACAAACAGATTGCTTTCGCCCTTTACTGCGAATTTCGTTTGTTTCTCATTCATCCAAACCTTCTGTTCTGTCAGTCCAAGTGTCGAAGGAGAGATCGGCATCACCTCATGAAAGACAATAGCATTTGCTTGACCATTTTGAATGACATAGTCAGTTTTCTCTGTGGTCAATCGCTCAATCGTACCGCCTTGATCACTTTTGATCGAGCTCAGCGTTTGCATTTTTTGCTTAAGCACAGATTCCTCTTTTCCAAGGAAAGAAAGTAAATACTCATACGAGCCAGCAGATGCGGGCGATACATACGAGTTGAACTGTCCAGGTCCAATGGATAAAGACTTTAATTCCTCTGCAGGTTGAAGCCCTTCAGGTTTGACAAAATACGTCTCTGATGCTGTTTTGATTTGAACGGTTTGTTTATTTTCAGCGACAGCTTGTATCTCTTGCCCGAATGGCAAAGTGACACCTGCCTTCTTTTTCATGGCTTGATCTTTGTACACCGTGAGTGGATCTGCCGTGACAAGCGTCTGTCGATCCACCTTTTTCATATCAGGCGCCCCTTTTGTTAGCTGGTTCTTTGACTGAGGCGATTCTGTCTTATCTGCTGGGATGGCGCCAAACGTCGCCAGTGTACGAAGTGGACGATCCGAAAACATCGATAAGGCAAGTAAAATCGTTAAAACAGCTATTATCGTCACTTGAAAGGCTGGTCCAAAAAAGGAACGTCGTTTTCCGTTCTCATCATATCGAGACACCTTCTCTGTCTTTTTTTGTACACCTTTGCGACCTTCTTTGTGTTTCAATTGATATTCTTTTTTTTCTTTTTTAGAAAGCTTGTTAAACCATTCAACAAACTCCTTATACTCTTTCACAACCTTCTTCGTCTCATCAAACATACGAAGCTCACCATAATGCATCCAAGCCACTCGGTCACAGATTTTTTGAATTTGGCTAATGGAATGGCTGACAAAAAAGATCGTCTTCCCTTGTTCTTTAAATTCTGTGATTCGATCCACGCATTTTTGATAGAAGGTTTGGTCACCAACAGACAACGCTTCATCAATAATCAAGATATCTGGATCGATATGCGCTGAAATGGCGAAGCCAAGACGTGACTTCATTCCGCTTGAATAGCTTTTCACAGGCTGATCAATAAAGTCACCAATATCCGCAAACTCTACGATTTTTTCATATAGTTCGTCTATCTCTTTATTCGTCAGCCCCATCATCAAGCACTTGAGGCGAATGTTGTCTTTCCCGCTTAATTGGTTGTTTAGCCCTGCCGCAATGGCAATTAACGAAGGCTGACCGTCCATATCAACTTCACCACTTGTCGGTGGAATGATTTTCGCAAGAAGATTCGAAATCGTTGATTTTCCAGATCCGTTGATCCCTACAAAACCAATCGTCTCGCCTTCATATACATCAAAGGACACATCACGAACAGCAAAGAAACCTTTTTCATTTTTATTAGGAAAAAACAGCCCTTTAATCTTATCTGACTGCTTTTTATATAGGACGTATTGCTTGGATACGTTTCGAAACGAAACCTTTAGTTTCATCGTATAATCTCCTTACTTTTTAAAGAAAATCGACAAATTTATCCCTAAATTTCATATGAAGCAATGAACCGACTGTTAAAAGAAGTAGCGTGATCAGCCAAAAGTAAAGCGTATATTTCACATCATGGAAGAACCATTCTCCCTTTAACAAGCTATTTCTAAAACCATCAATAATGTAGAAAAGAGGATTCAATTTTAGTATATCCCCGATCCATGCTTTGTCTCCAGTGAGCTTCTCTGAGATATTCCAAAAAATCGGCAGCAAAAAGAAAAGTAAACGTGTCACTGATTGTAAAAGAAATTGATAGTCTCTCACGAGTACGCTAATCGTGGAATTAAACAAACTAAACGAAAACATAAACGCGATCATACAAATAAGATAGTATATATATTGTAGCCAATGCGCATCAGGATATATGCCATAGGAAATCAGCACAATCAGATAGACACCCATCATGACAAAGTAGCTGAACAAGTTGGACATAATCACTACAGACGGCAGCGCACTAATCGGGAAATTCATTTTCGATACCATATTAATACGTTTAAACACACTGTTTGATCCATCAAGTATCGTCGGACTAATGAAGAACCAAGGGATTAATCCAGCCAGCATCCAAATGATAAACGGAACTTCCATCCCTCCAATGACAATTGGCTGTCCTCCGCGAATTCCCAGACCAAAAACAAACCAGTAAGCCAGCATTTGAATCAATGGATTTAAAAACTGCCATAAAACACCTAAATAATTCATCTGATATTTTGATTTTGTTTCATAAACAGCAAGTCGCATAATCAGCGGAAATGAGCTGATTTGCTCCTTTAATATCGTCAACATTGCGTTCATTCTAATCTTCCTTAGATATAAGTTTTTGGGATTACTTTTTTAAAAAGCACCGCTCATAATTGTAACAGATAACGATACACATTTCATCTTATAACAAAAGTCATGCACGTCAAACTAGAAGACAAAAACCCCCTGAATCCTTTCAATCGTTGATTCAGAGGGTCCTCACATATTAGATAATTTGGTGTTCTTTTAAGAAATCCGTAATTCTTTTCGTATTCTGATTATCGTTAAAGCTGTTGATTTTCAGGTATTTTTCTTTATATTCATCTTCCACAACATACTGACAATCGATCGCATGTTTCACGATTCGAATCAGCTCTTGTGTATTATATGCTATCGGTCCTGGTGCATTTTCATCGTTTACAGGAGGAATCGCCTTATACTGTCTAATCAAGTAATCTTTTTCTTCCCAATAAAAAATAGGGTAGGCACCTCTATATTGTGCATCATAAATAGCAGATGAATAATCAGTAATAAACACTTTTGACACTTTTAGCGCTTCCGATGGGTTATCAGAAATAATATGTTTATACTGAGGCAGATTTTGATAAACGTACTGTGAAAATTTGTTATGCGGTACAATTAACAGACGATCAAGAAGACCTGCTTCTTCAAAGCTTTTGATGATTTTAATTAGAACTCTATAGTAAGATGTTTCTTCAATTCTATTCGTATAAATAAGTCCCTCTTCCCAATATCGGTAAGTTGGCATAAAGGCGATCTTATCTGCACCTTCTACTAATTTGGCATGATCAAAGGTTGCCAGACCTGTCAAAATCAAATCCTCACGATCATAGTTCATTTTATAAAATTCACCGGCCTCTAATTCAGAGCTGATGACTGATTTATAAATATTGTATTGATTCTTGTCTTTATGGAATCCAAAGGCCATTGGATTATCAACCGGTTTAGCAAACATAATGCCATGCTGTAAAAAGACGAGTGGGACACTCATGATTCTCTCTCTGAGATGGTCAATATACAACCTATCATTCAGAACATGGTTAGATAATTCACTTGATATAAAATAACTGGCATTAAATATACTTAAATAATGTCTGAGACTATATTTCGGTATGATACCCTTTCCATATTTCGCTTTCAATGCTGGATATGCGTTTGATTTCTTATTAAGAATAAAGTAATTTTTTGAGTCTGTTTGACAATTTTCCTGTACATAGTCATACACTCTAATAGCTGATTCATCTGCTTTATCACTCTTTTTCTCAAAAAACAAATTCACACGATACTTTTTGTCTTTATAGAATGATGATAGGATACTCGCTATTTTTATTTTCACTTTACTAAATAAAGAATATTCCTGTGAATAAGGAATAATGGTTGATGTCACATTTCCAAATAGATTGGTTCTTAGGACTTGCAGCTTGTCCCCATTCTTTTTCGTGATATATGTTTTGACCTTCTTATCCCTCTTTTTCAACCTTAAACTATGGATAATTCGGTGATCATTTCCTACGAACAAGTTATTGTGGATTCTGCTGTCTAAATCAAGATCATTTAACGAAATTTTAAAGAAACCATATCTTTTCAAGAATTTAATTTTTCTAAATGGTCTTATAAATTTTGCCAGCTGATGTTCAGAGTTTCTAATGTAAAGATATTCATATTTTTGGTCTGAATTATACGCATAATGCGTCAATCTTCCAAAAACATAAAAACTATTAAACAAACTAAAGATGCGTAATCTCGATGTATGTTTAGTAACGAGATATGGGTTTCCTCTCACTAAGTATACGCCATTCGTTCTGACATAGATGTAATATCTTTGCTTATTAATCACCAAGATATTAAGAATATTGTCATCTTTGAACTGGTCTAAGGTATCTTTACCAAAAACTTTTAGCGGCTGATATCTAGGAACGAGTCTAAAGTTGACGATTTTCTTTTGATCCGTCACTTTATTTAAAATTTTGATTTGATTACGATTATTCACAATCACTTCAATATCTTTATGTTCCTGCATCACATCAAACAAAATTTTCCTTACATTTAGTTCTTTATTCTGACAATCATAGGTAATCACAAAGTGGAAAGCACTGTATTGAATAAAGGAGATATCCTCAAATCGTCTATCTGCCTCTTCGATGGGCAAATCTATTTTATAATTGCAATTGATTTCATCTACATTCAGCAGCCCTGAAAATAATAACAATTCCTTTTCGCCGCTGTATAAGCCGTAGCGATCTAACCCTAATTGCTTGACATAAATATCAGCAAATTGATTGTTAATTTCAATAGGGAGTATTTGATCCGGCTGGATCATGTCTGAGCATTCTTTGACAATATACAGGTTATGCTCCTTTGCATAGAGATAGATCATTTCATTAGAATTGTCTATTGTGGATTCAAAAATCATCTGATCCTTTACATCAATTTCACAAATCCACTTTGACTCATTTACATTTAGCTCTTTAAATTCAAAAGTGCACAACTTCTCTATGTTATCAATATATATAACTAACTTGTGTTCATCTAAATTAAGAATTTCTAAAAAATTATGATAAAGTTTGTACATTGAAGCACCTCTATATTATTTTCAGCAAATTTACATTACCGGATAATCTTATCTAAATTTAGCATGTTTACTGTTAAAATTCTATGTTTTTTTATTTTTACCATAACTTTTAAATATGTGTACATTGGAATAAAAAACACAAAAAAGTACCGTTCAAAGGTGAAGAACGGTACTTTTTAAACTATTTTTCAGAAAACACCACTTCCACCACACGCTTCGAAGACTCCCCACTCTCTAAGTAACAGAATTTCTCATAAAACGGTGCGAATGAAGCTGGCAAAGTAAAGGTTGGCTGTTCTGTTTCTCTTACCCAGTCAATGACGCTGGCTGTTTCTTTCACAAGAGGTCCAGGTGCTTCCTGTTCAAAGTCGAAGTAGAAGCCTCTCAGCTTGTCACGATATGTTTCGATGTCTGGCACATAGAATAGCATCGGACGTTTAAGGTTTGCATAATCAAAGAATACAGATGAGTAGTCAGTGATGAGCAGATCAGAAATCATATAAAGATCCCTAATATCTTCGTAATGAGAGAAGTCATAGGCAAAGCCTTCATATGGTCCTAAATCAAAGTTTTCAGCGACTAGATAGTGCATACGCAGAATGATAATATATTCATCTCCGATAGCGGCTCTCAGCTCATGCAAATCAAGGTCTAAATCAAATTTGTACTGCCCTTTTTTATAAAATTGATCGTCTCTCCATGTCGGAGCGTATAAGATCAATTTTTTATCAAGCGGCAGGTTCATCTTTTGTTTGAGTGCTCTCATCGTTTCTTCATTGTTTTGATTGTGAAGGAAGTCATTTCTCGGATATCCTGACTCAATCATGGTCTTTTGAAATTGGAAGGCACGTGTGAAGATTTCAGTCGAGTAAGCATTTGGTGAAATGAGATAATCCCAATTCGACGCTTCCTTCGTGAAATTCTTTTTGTATTTTTTCGTGTTTGTTCCAGGCATATGCACCTCGTCCATATCCATCGCCAGTCGTTTTAACGGCGTACCGTGCCATGTCTGCAAGTATGTTGTATGCTCTGGTTTTGGAATCCACAGCGGCAAACGGCTGTTGACGACCCAATACTCAGCTCTTGCCATCGCAAAAATCCATTTCAATGACAGACGATTGATATAGTAAATATCCTTTTCCTTAAACGGTGCTTCGTGCCCTTTTTTCACGCTCCAGATCAACGTATATTCAGGATGATTTTCTTTCATATACTCATAGATCCCACGTGGGTTACAGCTAAATTGTTTTCCATTAAAGCTTTCAAACATAACGGTTTTCTTTTTCACAGACAGCTTGCTCGCCAGCTGAAAGGTCGTTTTAAAGGTCCTTGTTACAAGACGGTTACGGACTTTTTTGATTTTACCGATTTGCTTTTTGAACTTCTTCCACTTGCTTTTGACATAGTACTTCGCACGTGTTTTCATTGTATAATCATTAATTCGAATGCCAAGCGTTTGTCTTTTTTTCTTTCGATACACCTCATATCGAATCGGTACATCATTTCTTTTATGAATTTGAACAAGCCCTTTGAGTTTGTTTGAGCGATCTCCAAGGACTAAAGAAGTGGTCGTTAAAGTCTCCTCTACTCCACCTACATCGCAAATAAATTCAAAATAGAAACGATATACAAAACGTTTGTTTAACGAATAGGTCAATTCCTCTAAAGGAACTTCTGCTAGAAATTGATAAAGCTGAGGTACCTGTTGATCATCACGGTATTTGACCACTTCATCTTTTATTGGGGTCATATTTACCGGAAAGCGATGCTCAATTGGCTCTTCGCCATTTCTCTTCACTAGAAGCTTTACTTCCTTGATTTCATAAGGATGCTCTGCACTGAGAACGCCTGCATAACCAGATAAAGATAACGTACATTCTTTGCTGAGCTCGATATGATTGAATTTCACAACCTTTAGCTCACGCTTGATTTTAAACGATGCATTTCCTTTATCCGTACGATACGGGATGACATACAGCATCGCGTCTTTATTTTCTAAATAAGTCAGCTCTGGCTTCTCTATTTCCATTTTTAAACGGCGTTTATAGTATGGCGTCTTCTCTTCTACTTCGGCATGATCCGTTTCTTTTAGTTCTTCTTCCTCTTCTTCTGAATCAGAATCATAGGCTGAGTCCTCAAGCTCGTCCTCATCCTCTTCTTTGTTTGCACTCAGATAGTCTGTCACATACAGGTTGTATGTCTGACCCTGCTCTAATGCAAGCGGAAGCGATGGTTCACTCAATACCAATTTAAATAGATTGTCTTCTTGATGAACAAGCGGAAGGAAAAGCTCTTGTTTTGATACCCTTTCCCTCATAAACAAATAAAATTCTCTATCTGTTAATGGCATGTCATCGTCGATGCGAATAAGCATTTCTAGTTTCTCATGATGATTTTTTAACCCTTCAACGACACTCTTCTTATGAATTCCCTCTTCAATCATTAATCGTTAATCTCCTCTGTTCAGAAATCTTACCGTTGTGTTGTCACATTATTTTACTTTCCAAGAATAGTTTCCTTGTTTCGTTTGATACGACCACCCATCGATTGACGATGGTTTATTGGTGAGCAGCTCTTCCTCTACTTCTAGACGCTGCAAAACTTCCTGAAGTTCTTCTTTTTTAAAACGAATGTAAAAATCAACGTATTTTGTTTGATTGGTTTCAATGTTTTTCTTTGTTTGAAAATGCCCAATTGGGAAGCTGACTTGATGGTTTTCATCGATTGTTTGAGATATGATTTCAGCTCCATTCACTCGATCATATCCTGCGAAATCGATTTGCACATGATCTGCATGACTCATTTCGTCCTTCAGCTTAAGCTGAAGATGAAGAACATGATGTTCAGCGCTTAGATCACGCAAAACCCATTTCATGCGGTCCACGATCCTTCTCAGTTCATCTTTACGCTCACGATTTTCGAGCATATGATGTAGCCTTGTATTCCAAAGAGACATTTCATCAGAAGGCACAAGATAAAAATAGGCTTGTTCTCCCAATACCTTCTCAACATCTACCTTATGCTTAGTATCTCCAAAGAAGACGGCATCCACTTGCTGTTTTCTTATTTGTTTAAATAATTCTTCATATTGAGAATTGAGTTGATGCGGATCTTCTTCATAATGTGCGTCATGTACAAATGCAGCATAATACGTTGTTTCGGGCTGATCGATTTTAAACAGGTGACGGTCTTGATCCCGGTCTTCTGTAATCATCAGTTTCAAACGGTCATTTTGTGTTTGAATACTAGATAACCATCGTTGCTTTATATCTGTCTTCTTTGTAAAAGTTTGAATTCCTGTTTTTTTATACCAATTAATATGCCGAACTGGATTCTTTTTTGTATCTCCAGGGTAGATGATCTCCATATAGATATTGCCATCGTCATTGATTAGTTCTTCCAAGTATAGGGCACCTGTATGAGGAACAAAGCTTTGTACTCTGCACAAAACGCCCTGCCAATTGTACTCTTCCCTCTTTACTAATTCCTGCTCTTCATTATATTGATCAATATAACAAATAGGGGAAGATGGCAGTTCATATCTCGTCACCTGCACTGTTGATTCTTCTGCCGGCATCACTGCTTCATTGATCGATTGAAAAGATGTACCGATGATAAATTCCGAGTAACGCCTTTTACTTCCGCTTTCCGGTAGAATATAGTGCTCAAATACATTCAAGATGTCAACTTGGTGCAGAAGGGTCTCCTCCAAGCTATGAATATGTTCTTTCACATTTGCATCATAATTCAAAGTTAAAATGGCATTACGTTTATGTTTGTCAGCCAATGGCTTTAATCTCGCTTTTAAAGACTTCGTTAAGTGCTCATCCTGTTTTGGTACATCACCCATGATAAAGTAGTAGTCCATATCAGGCATGTCAACTGATGTCATTGTTTCATGTTGTTCAGGTTGATCCAATGTGTGTTCAACTTTTTTCTTCATCCAATTTTGAAACAAAGGAAGCTCTCCTTAAAAATAATGATAACTTGCTCATTGTATTTTACATGAAAAAGCACTTCTCACCAAAAGATAAGAAGTACTTTTTTTGATCTATTAAAGTCCAGCAATTTCTTCCTTAATTTGTGTTGTCGAGATGCCTTCTGTTCTTTTCAAGTACACGACTTCGCAATGCTCTTTTAAGAAATCGAATTTACCTTCCCAGTCATCTCCCATGACAAACACATCAATATCGTGCTCTTGCACGTCACGGACTTTTTGATCCCAGCTGTTTTCCGGAATGACTTCGTCTACATAACGAATCGTTTCAAGAATGAGCTTTCGATGCTCGTAGCTATGATAAGCCTTTTTTGATTTTTGTAAGTTAAACTCATCTGTCGAAATGGCCACCACTAAGTAATCTCCAAGCTGCTTTGCACGTTCGAGCAGCTTAATATGCCCCCAGTGTAATAAATCAAATGTACCGTAAGTAATAACTTTCTTCATCGCAAACATGAACTCCTTTCTTCATTCCTTATTCAACTGCTTTCATGCAGTAACGTTTATCCGTAATCCTATGATCTTCGTTCGTATTTTTTCGCTCTTCGGAACCTCATTATATCACAGCGCCCATCAAACGTTAAGCAGATGTAAAGACAAACTATTTCCAATTTATTGGGCGCAGAAGCGAAAGTCCGAAGAATCAATGTTTTTCGCAGCAGCCTCCTTATGAATTGATGAAAATGTCATGAAATTTAAAGGTTTGTAAAGTTATTGTTAATATTTCATGGAGCATCTGTGATAAAATGATGAGTAGACGAAGAATGAATTTACAATGAACGTTCATAGATAACAAGATGAAAAAGGAGGTCTAAACAATGCAAACAGAAGTGGTCTCTAACCTTTCTTATGTAAATGGCGACCTAGATGAATTTATTAGCTATATGAATCACCATCATATTTCTCAAAGAAGAGGCGCCATGATTGCGACTGTCAATCCAGAGATTGGCTATGCTGTTATGAAGGATCAGACGTATCATCAAGTTGTCTCTTCTGCGGATTATGTGCTGCCGGATGGTGTAGGCGTCGTCTTAATGTCACGTTTGACACAAAGTCCGCTGAAGTCAAGAATTGCTGGCTTTGATGTCTTCATGTCTATGCTTGATCTAGCAAACAAGCAGTCTAAAAGTATCTTTTTATATGGGGCGAAAAAAGAAGTGCTTGAGGCTGTTAAACAGCGAATTGATACGGAATATCCAAATGTGGTCATTGCAGGAAGCTGTGACGGTTATCAAGCCGATAAACGTTTCGTAGCAAAACAAATCGCTCGCTCGAAAGCAGATATGGTGTTCGTTGCTTTAGGTTATCCAAATCAGGAGAACTTTATTTATGAATACCGTCATTTATTCCCGCAGGCTGTTTGCATCGGTTTAGGCGGAAGCTTTGATGTATTTAGCGGAACAGTGAAGCGTGCACCACGCTGGATGATTAAAACAAATACAGAATGGCTGTACAGACTTATTGTGAATCCATGGAGATGGAAACGAATGTTGAATATTCCTAAATACGCTTTTGCCGTATTGAAAGAAAACAAAGGGAAAAAACGTTACTATCCTGAGCAAGTAAAGGATCAGACGAAGCAGCTGTGAGAGACTGACCAATGATAAATATACGCTCAATGATCATTTCAAGCTATGCAGCTTTCGTTTCTTTTATTGGATGGCTGATGAGCGGCGTGAAACCACGGGAAAACCAGGTGACGCTGCTTGTTTCATTTCAAGAGAATGTAGCTGCTCTTATTGATACTTATCAACAACAGGCGAACATGACGATGAAGCTTACTGTCCTCTATACGAAGCATGCTTCTGCGATAGAAAAGGACGAGTCTCATCTGTCATTTCGCTATTTTCATGAAAAAAATCCTCTCCATCTCATTCAATGTATTTATACGATGTTTAAAAGCAAGGTTGTCGTGACAGATAATTACTTTCTCATGACAAGCGTACTCAAAAAACGTCCTTCTACCACCTGTATTCAAGTATGGCATGCCAATGGGGCGTTGAAAAAATTCGGTCTTGAAGATGCTTCAAATTCGGAACGAAGTCCTCGTGACATCAAACGGTTCAAACGAGTCTATGCGTCTTTCGATTATATCGTTACAGGCTCAGATCATATGCGCGAGATTTTTAAGTCTTCGTTTGGGGTGAATGATGAACGTTTTTTACCAACAGGTGTACCGATGACGGATGTGTACTATGACCAGCGCCCGTCTTCCTTGAAGCCGAATGATTTTCCTAAAGGGAAAAAGATCCTGCTTTATGCACCGACCTATCGAGACTTTGCAATGGACAGTCTTGTCCTGCCTTTTTCAAAGGAGCAATTACAAACAGAGCTAAACGGAGATTATATTCTGCTCGTCAAGCTTCATCCTGCAGTCAAACATTTAGCGAAGGCGGAAACAGACGATGAATGGATATTTGATGTGTCCGATCAGCCGCTTTATCCATTGCTTTGTGCATGCGATGTCCTGATCACAGATTACTCATCGATTGTGTTTGAATATGCACTGCTTGAAAAGCCTGTTTTGTTCTTCACTTATGACTTAGACACTTATCGAGAGAAACGCGGCTTAGTCGATCGGTATGAGGACATCATTCCTGGGAAGGCTTGTATCACTCAAAGCATGCTCTTGAAGGAGCTACTTCATGAATCAGATCAACTAAAACGAATTAAAACCTTCGCCGAGGAATGGAATCAATATTCAAAGGGAAGGTCCAGTGAGCAGCTCTTATTCTTTATTGAACAGCAGCTCTTACACAAAAAACGTCCGGCTTCTCATTAGGAAGCACGGACGTTTTTTTATTTGTTATAAACCGGGATATCGTAATAGAGCGTATAGTTATCAAGTAAGTTATACAAGCTATACATACGAGTGACTTGCTTATATGCCCAGCCAATATCTGTTGCATATTGATGAGTCGCTGAACTAGACCAGCGCATTTTATAAATCGTATCTTGTTTGTATGTGGCGTGATTGATATAGCTGTTGCCAATGAATTTTGCCCCGCCAATAATGGCTGCCTCTGGCGTGAACCATTGCTGTTCATACGCATATTTTGCACCGAGGTAATTCGGATTGCTGTCGTATGCGCCAATGCCATACATATTATATACTTTCTTTCCATTAAACATCGTACCATTCGCTAAAATGGAACCTCCGTTACCTGTTTCAAGCAACGCGTGAGAAATGAGATAAATTTCGTTGATATGATACGTTTTCGCTGCCGTAATAAAGGCTTGTCCTTTACCTGCAAGAATCCCTTTGCCTGCTAGAATCTTTGAATTGACTTCTGCCGGATTGAGATTCGCAGCTTCAGAGAGTTTCAGAAATTGAAAATAAGATTGAGTGCCCTCAGCAATATTGGCTGGGTCTACATATTTCTGCACCTCTGCTGAACTTGCATTTCTCCAGCCAAGGCTGATCTTGATCCAGTTTCCTTCTTTCCCAAGCTGTTTCACTTTTGCTCCTTTATTCAGCTGCGCCACGATGTTGCTCGCAGAGCTCGAATCAGGTGTCGAACGAACATTTAAGCCGTCCGTATTCACAGTTGACGTCGCCGTGTCAACATATGGTGCATAGACATAGGCTGCACCATCTGTCTGTGGTGACACCTTCATTTGCTTGTTCACCATCTCATTGACAGTGAGGTTGTAGTTCGTTTGCATGACCATTGGGCCATTTTTGATTTTTACGGCTGTAGCTGTCCAGCCATATTGACTTTTCACAAAAGCAATCGCTGCATTTACAGTTGGTAATCCTGTGAATTGCTGCGTAATGTTGATTTTGTAGGTTGGTTTCGTTGTTGTTTGATAGGCAGCTGGTTCATTCCGTTTTTTGAAAAATGCCATGCCTTGATCGCGCAATGCAGCTGTTGAGATGGCACCTGTTTTGATCTGATATTGACCATAATCAGTTGTCCCTGTTTTTTGAGTAGCTGCTTTCATTTTTTGTTTCGTTAAATAGCTTAGCGCTTGATTCAGTTTAGTCTGATTCACCGTCGGCTCTGTCGTGATCCGGTATTGTTTAACCGCTTCTGTCAACGTTTTTGTACTGCTGGCAACGCCATTTTTCTTGATAATCTCTTGAGCCTGCTTGACTTTACTTTGCTCATATACAGGTGTTGTCTTGAGACTATACGTTTTGCTGACAGCTTGGCCCTTACCAGTTGTAATGCTGCTTGTCACTTTCTGCGTTTTTAAATATGCGGCACCTTTATTTATTTTGGCTTGCTCCGCTGATTGATTGACGACAAGTCGATACGTGCTGTCAGATGCTTTACCTGTTTTTTTCGTTGTTGCTGATACCTTTTTCTTTTGGAAGAAAGCTGCTGCTTTTTTCGCTTGATCATCTCCTAATAGGTTTCCAGTCACTACTTGATATGGCTGTGTAGAAGAGATCTTTTGCGATGTGTAGCGCCATTTCTTTTTCTTGAAAAAGGCCACCGTTTTTCCGTATGCTGTATCGTTCAGTTGATTGAGCTTCACGATATAATTTTTTGTTTTTCCCACTCGCTGCACAGTCCCTGTAGCGCCGGTTTGTTTCTTAATCTGGGCCGCAGCTGAGGATGCTTGTTTGTTGTCTTTGAAATAGCCTGATTCCAAGCGATACACATTTTTTAAAGCGCCTGTCTTTTGAATCTTCCCGCTGATCTTTGCTTCTCTTTGGAGCTGGGTAAGAAGCGTCTGTGCTTTTGACTGGTTCGCTTGTGCAGCTGATGTGACGATGTAATATGGCTTGCCTGCTGTCACCGTTTGAAGCACTGCTTTTAAACCAGACTCTTTTTGAAAGCCTTGCAAGATCGTATTCGCCTTACTTTGCCCAACGATACCGCCTGAAATCAGCTGATACACAGTGCCTGCTTTGTTTTCAGTTTGGTATGTACTAGTGACACCGGCCTGCTTTTGTAATTCGGTTTGAATATTTTTGACTTTCGTTTCAGAATCAATGGTCCCTGAAATGACCTGATAAGAAGGTCTGCTTTGATTGATAACTTCATAGGTGCTATTGAGTCCTGATGTTTTCGTTAGCTCGAGTGAGAGCTTTTTCGCCTGAGCTTCATCATTGACGGGGTCAGATACGACCTTTTGTAATGGAAGGCGGTCACCCACTGGGGACACCGTACCGCTCATACCCGTCTCTTTTTTTAATGCAGCTGCACTTGCACTCGCTGCTGCTTGTGACACATATCCTGAGGCAGTGAGCTGATAGGTCGACGTGTTTCCTGAGGTTTGATAAGTGGCTGTCCACTTTTTGTCCTTCTTCAATGTTTCCACTGCTTTTTTCACTTCTGATTCTGTTGTAAATACTTTTGAGGTGCTCATCGTATAAATGGATTGATCGACATAGGAGGCTGCTTGCGCTTCTTTGCCCGTCTGTATTGTCATACCAAAGGCAGCTGCGAGTAACATAATCTTGATGGTTTTTTTCACGTTCACTGTCCCTCTCTTACTTTGCATAATAGTCTACTAATCTCTTTATCGACAAAAACAAGTACTCTTTCAAGTTATTTATGCAATAGAAAAATAGAGGACCCCTTCGAAGTCCTCTTTTTCTTTATATATGCGATACAATCAGCTCACAAGTTCCTTCAATTGAGAAGCTTCCTGTTTCAGCTGGCAGGATAAAATGAGCTCCTTTAGGCAGTGGATATGTATGTCCATCATGCGTTAAAGCCCCTTCCCCGCTAATTACACTGCACAGCAAAAATGAATAATCTTGCGAAAGCTCCACTGCTTGATCAATTTCCCATTTATACACAGAGAAATACTCTGCTTCAACAAACGTTCGAATGGTCAGCCCACGGCGTGTTTCAACTGATTCATCTGCATACCCGTCTACATGGGGAACCGTTGTGACATCAATGGCTTGCGCAAAATGAAGTTCACGTTCATTGCCATTCTGATCTTTTCGTTCATAATCATATACCCGATAGGTGGTATCTGAGCTTTGCTGCGTTTCGAGGACAAGCGTTCCTTCGCAAAGCGCATGAATGGTACCGCTTGGCACATAATAAAAATCACCAGGCTTAATCTTCACACGACGCAAAAGACCTTCCCAATCTCCACTGTTCATCATGGTCACAAGCTCAGTTCTTGTTCTTGCATTGTGCCCATAGATCATTTCTGCTCCTTCTTTGCAGTCAATGATATACCAGCACTCTGTTTTTCCAAGCTCGCCATTTTCATGTCTTTCCGCATAATCATCATCTGGATGAACTTGAACGGATAAGTCCTGGTTTGCATCTAAAATTTTGGTTAACAGCGGGAATCGATCGCCTTCTATTCCCCCGAACAATTCTCTGTGATTGTCCCATAGTTCGATCAGCGTTTTCCCTTTATATGGACCGTCTTGCACGACACTTGGTCCGTTTGGATGAGCAGAAATTGCCCAGCATTCTCCCGTTTGATCAGAAGGAATATCATAGCCAAATTGATCTCTTAAGGCTGTACCTCCCCATATTCTCTCCTTCAATTCAGGCAGTAAAAAAATTGGTGACTGCTTCATTCAGGATGACTCCTCCCTTTGCTACCCTTTGATAATCCTTGCCAAGCTTGATGAAAACTAGCAAGTCTCAACTTTTATTATGACGCTATCTAAAGAGAAGTCAATCCTTTCAGTACACCAAATGAAAACGATAACACTAAAATGTTTCATCCTTTGACAGAGCCTGCGAGAAGCCCTTTGACAAAGTATTTTCCGAGCAGAATATAGACCAAGAGTGTCGGCAATGCGGCCAATATTGCCCCTGCCATTTGGACGTTCCATTGCACAATTTGACTGCCCGATAGATTTTGCAAGGCAACCATCACTGGCTGATGCTCCGCAGTGGTCATCGTGACTGCAAATAAGAACTCATTCCACACATTTGTGAACTGCCAAATGGCGACTACAACAAATCCTGTGATCGAAAGCGGAAGAATCATATGTCTGAAAATCCCGATAAACCCTGCACCGTCCATTTTTGCCGATTCAATCATTTCATCAGGAATGCTCACATAGAAGTTTCTAAACATGAGCGTTGTGATTGGGAGTCCATATACGACATGGACAAGCACCAAACCTGGAATCGAATTATACAATCCGACTTCGCGTAAAAATTGAATGAGTGGAATGAGGATACTTTGATATGGAATAAACATTCCAAACAGCATCAGCGTAAAGACCACTTCTGATCCTTTGAAACGCCATTTTGATAGGACATAGCCATTCATCGCCCCTAAGACAGCTGACAATAAGGTAGCCGGAATGACTAGATAAAGAGAATTCATTAAATTGGGCGCTAGCTTTTCAAATGCGATTTGATAGCTTGAAAAATCGAGTGTTGACGGCAGCGCCCACATTTTCTCAAGGGTCACTTCACCTAATGGCTTCAAGCTTGTGACGAGCATGACATAGACTGGCATTAGAAAAAACAGACTGCACAAAATCAATAATGCATAAAGGACTGGACGGACAAACCATCTAGCTGTCATGATGACGCCCCCTTCCGGCTCGACAGGAGATATGGCACGATAAAGACCGCAACAGAGATCAGCATCACAATCGCGATGGCGGCACCGCCTGCATAATGGTTTCCTCTAAAGGTCATTTCAAACATGTAAACGCCCGGAACATCTGTGACAAAGTTTGCACCCGGTCCTGTCATCGAGTAAATCAAATCGAAAATCTTTAATGAAATATGAGCCATGATGATAATGACACTTGCAGTTATCGGTTTTAATAGAGGGAAAATAATCTTCCAGTAAATCTGCCACTCGGTTGCGCCATCCATTCTAGCAGCCTCTCTTACTTCCTCTGGAATGCCTCTCAAACCCGCCAAATACATTGCTAAAGAAAATCCAGTCATCTGCCAAACAGCTGCAATCACAACTGAAATCATTGCTGCAGGGACACCAAACTCAATTTTCCCCCAGACAAATCCAGCTAAAATGTTCGTATCCGTGTACCACTTAGGCTGGATACCAAGCGTCTTTAAAAATAGATTCACCCCTGTGGACGGGTTTAAAATCCATTGCCAGACGACCCCTGTCACAACGAAGGAAAGGGCCATTGGAAAGAAAAATAAATTCCGAAATAGAGATTCACCCTTGATCTTCTGATCTAGTAAAATCGCAAGTGCGAGCCCAGAGGCAATAACGGCTCCAATAAAGAATAGAGTGAAAAAGACCGTGTTTCGAAGATCTGACTGAAAGCGGAAATCTTGAAACAGCATGATATAGTTTTGAAGACCTGCGAAAGAGAAATCAGGAACAAGCGAGGTCCAATTTGATAATGACACATACCCAGTCCAGCCAATAAAGCCGTAAACAAAGATGAATAATAAAATAGCCGACGGGGCTAAAAATAGAAGCGCAAGCAGCTGATCCCCACTCCATTTTTTCCGCACATGTTTGACTTTGGGTGTTGCTGCTTTTGTGATCGGCGATGTATCCATACGCATGAAGCTACACTCCTTTTTAAAAAAGAGGCGGTGCTTAGTCGCCGCCTCCTCGTCTTTATTTCATTGAATCTTTTAAAGATGAAACAAACTGGCTGCTGTCTTTTTGTGTGACGAAGATATTGACGGCTTG
Organism: Bacillus sp. FSL W8-0920; assembly: GCF_038593215.1. NCBI lineage: Bacteria > Bacillati > Bacillota > Bacilli > Caryophanales > Bacillaceae > Bacillus > Bacillus sp. FSL W8-0920. Next base: position 3,316,926 of record NZ_CP151974.1, read on the forward strand.
ATTCGCTTTTGTCACAAACCCTTCTTCAGCAGCTGAACCATGTGCGAGAGACGGCGCCAGCTTTGATTCTTTAAATGCCTTCATCGCCGATTTTCCGTATTCATCATATTTAGAAACATCTGCATCCACACGTGCTGGAATCGATCCCTTCAGCGGATTAAATGCATCCTGTCCTTCCACAGATCCTAAGACAGATAAGAATTTCTTCACGTTTTCTGGCTGTTTCACGCCCTTTGGCAGTCCAAATGTATCGGTGATCACCATAAAGCTTCCCTCTGTGCCAGGAGTCGCCACGTATCCAAAGTCTTTATTCACCTTCAGATCCAGATCATTCACAAAGTACCCCTTCGCCCAGTCGCCCATGACATTCATTGCAGCGTCTCCTTTTGCTACGAGCTGCGAGGCATCCTGCCAGTTACGTGAGCTGTGGTCATCATTGACGTATTCAAGCATACGTCCAAAGATGTCTGCCGCTTCCTTCACTTTTGCGTCATCCATTTTCATGTCGCCAGCCCAAAGCTTTTGATAACCGTCAGCGCCTAAAACGCCGAGCAGCACACTCTCAAACAAATGTGTTGCTGCCCAAGGCTCTTTATCCCCAAGTGCGAGCGGTGTAATGCCTTTTTTCTTTAATGCATCTGCTGTTTTGAAAAATTCATCAAAGGTCGTTGGTGGCTCTAAGCCTGCATCGTCAAATACCTTCTTGTTATACCAAAGCACATTGCCCCTGTGAATATTCACTGGTACTGAATAGATTTTCCCATCTTTGCTGACAAGGTCGATGAGTGATTCTGGAAATTTGTCCTTCCAGCCTTCTTTTTCATATAGATCATCCAGAGGCTCCATTTTGCCTGCTGCGACCCAGCTCTCATTCAGCTCCGCTCCGCCATGTACTTGGAATGTAGCTGGCGGGTCATTTCCTTGCATCCGGCTAGTCAGAACAGCCTTTGCATTTGTACCAGCACCACCTGCGACGGCTGCATTTTCAATTGGGATGTCTTTATTTTTCTCTTCAAACAATTGAATGAGTGCTTTCAGTCCGTCCTCCTCACCTGCTCCAGTCCACCAAGAGAAAATGTCGAGCTTCTCTGCTCCGCCCTCTTTTTTCGCATCTGAGCTCGTCGATGAACTACAGGCAGTGACGATAAGCATACAGAGTACTAACAGCGTAAAGCCTAATTTAACCTTCATGATTGATCCCCCATCCTCATTTTGTAAGCGTTATCACAATAAGTATAATGGCAGATCCTTTCTTTTTTTTAGGCAAACTTCTTCACTTTTTTATGAAATTCTTCATTTTTTTACGGTCTTTTTTCGATATTCCTTCGGTGAACAACCCACCATCTTCTTAAACACACGGCTGACGTAATTGGGGTCTGTATATCCTGCCTGATAGGTAATTTCTTTTAAACTAAGCGAGCTGTCTTTGAGAAGCTTTTTGATTTTATCCAGCCGGCAGGTGGTCACATATTCTTTAAATGTCAGCCCTGTCTCGTCTTTAAACCGTTTTGTGAAATAGGTTGGACTTAAATCAACATAGGCGGCAGTCTGCTCCAGCGTGATCTGTTCACAAAAATGCGTTTTGATGTAGCGCTTTGCCCGCTCGATATCATTCACAGTCTGGTTTCTTGCTTCGTACACGTCAAATAAATATTCACAGCACTGACGGCATTCAGCAGCGGTGCTGATCGTTAATATTGGCCAGTCTGTTCGGAGCCGTGATTTAAATAAAATCAGCAGCTCTTTTAGTTGTGACAGGGTCGCCCCCTCTAGCTCAAAGGCATCGAATAAAGCGAGCGCATCCTCTCTTCTCCCTTCTTCCATTGCCTGCATCATATCGTCTGCAAGCTCAGGCAGATGGATCAATGGATGAGACTGTTCTTCTGTTTGGTAAAAACCATAACGAACAACGCCGGGGCTCTTTTTCCGCTGATAATAGGCAAGCTTCGCCTCTGCTGCACTTTTCTGAAGATAAAGCGGATTTGAGACCGGGTGTCCTATGCCAACGACAGGTGAAGGCTGATCGCTTGTTGTGGCAGTTCGAATCGCCTGCAGGACATCTGCCTTTAACTGACCAGGCGCTTGGTGACGATAAATAAGACATGTAAACAGCTCACCACTCACCTGAATCGGCACCGTATGAAAAAGGGAAGATGTCTGTAAATCAATCAACAGCTGATCCCCGATTGTCCGCTGTACAGCGATGACAAGACCTGCTTCGAATTCATGAAACAGTTGTTGAAACTCCGTTGAGGTATAGGATTGACCGTTTATGACATGAGCTTCGAGCCAATTTGACTGCTGACCGGCCGCCATCGCCTGCCGCTCAGACGACTCCTGCTGAATTTCTGCCGCAACCGTGCGAATGGCGGCGATGGTTTCATCTTTGTCAGCCGGTTTGACGAGGTATTGCTTCACCCCTTCTTGCATCGCTTGCTTGGCATAATCAAACGTATCGTAGGCTGTCAGCATAATAAATTTTGTATGAGGGCTGCTCGCTTTGATTTGCTTGATCGCTGTGAGTCCATCCATTCCCGGCATCTGAATATCCATGAGCACAAGATGAACGGGCTCAGTTCGCACGAATTCAACCGCTTTCTTTCCATTTTCAGCTTCTCCTGCGATATGACACTCTGGAAGCCAATCCGTCATGAACTTCCGCATCGCTAGCCGTTCTATTTTTTCATCATCCACAATCAGCACGTTCAGCATGATGGTCCCTCCTTCATCGGAATAGCCAATTGAATGGTGGTGCCTTCGTTTGGCTTTGAGTCAATTTGCAGGACATCTTTTACCCCATAAAACAAATGCAGCCTTGACATCACATTTTGAAGACCGATCCCTGTCGAGTGCCCTTTACTCAAGATGTTTGGATCTTCCTCTTCTTTTTCTGATAGCAATCTCCTTTTCTCTTGTTCGTTGATTCCCATCCCATTGTCCCGAATCCGAATCATCACATAGCCGCCTTCTTGATAGATCGAGAGTTCGACAAGCCCGTTTTCCTCCTTTGGTTCGACGCCATGAATAAAGGCATTTTCAACAAGCGGCTGTAAGGTGAGACTTGGGATATGTACAGATAAACACGATTCATCTATGATCGTTTTGCATGTGATACGATCGGCAAATCTCGTTTCTTGTATATGAAAATATTCTTTGACCACTTTTACTTCTTGTTCGAGCGTAACGGATGCACTGAGAGCTGACAGCGAATAACGCATGAGAGTGGAAACAGATTGGATCAACCTCGATGTGGCATCCGCTGATTCTAAGTAAGCCATGCGTGAGACGATGTTTAAGGTATTAAATAAAAAATGTGGGTTCATTTGGTTTTGCAGCGTTTTCAGCTTCATGTCTTTGATTTTTTGATCTAAGGCTGCCTTTTGTTTCATCTCTTCAATCATCATTTTCATCTCTTGTCGCATTCGCTGAAAAGCCTCATTTAATACAGAAATTTCATCCTTTGAGGTGACATGCAAGTTCGCTCCATCAAAGTTTCCTTCTGATACTTCCTTTACGCTTCGAGAGAGATGGACGATCGGTCTTGATATCCCGCCAGCAATCATATACGCCATCCATAAGGCGACCCCAATGGACAGCGTAAACAAACATAGGGTAAAGAGCGCATAGGTTTGGTGTCTTTTTTGCAGAGATTGATAGAGTACTTGATACTCAGACAATTCATCATCAAGCAGGGTCATCGTTTGCTCTTGTATGTAGGAGGAGACGGTTCTTACTTCCTTCACACTTGCTGCATATTCTTTGATTTTCCCTTCTTTTACATGTGTCATGGTCGCATCACTTTCATTGATGAGCGTCCGCATCATATATTGGTATTTTTCGATAGAAGGAATGGCCGCATGAAGCCCGGCATCTTTTCGCAATGCCTGGTCGTAGGATTTCATTTTTTGTTTTGAAGCTAGATATTCTTTGGCAAACTGCTGATCCTTTTCAATCGCATACGCATTGACCTTTTCATACATCGTTTTTGCCTCTGTCGATATATCATTAAGCAGGAGAAAAGAACGAAAGCTTCTGCTATATTCTGATGTGATATTCGAGCTGCTCCAATAGACGAAAAAAGCGGCCACATTGCCAAGGAACACAAGGGTCAAAAATGCCAGTAGCAATTTACTTCGAATCCTTCTCACGGCTGCACCCCCTGCCTTCTGTCTGTTTGCTGCAGCGGCAGATCCTCGCGCCGAATCACACTCGTTCCTGTGTACTGAAGCGGTTCTTCTTTTTCACCTTTTTGCAAACGCACAAGCGATTCCACTGCTTGATAGCCCATTTCATAAGGGTGCTGAACAACGACGGCATCAATCTCTCCATCATCGAGCGCCTGAATCGTATCTGGCAACGTATCAAATGCGAGTACATAGATATCTGCGGACGATTGATATTGCGCTGTTGCTTGAATAATCCCTGCACCATCTAATGCACTCGTGCCGTAAAATGCGGTAAGCTTCGCATGATCGTTTAATAGTTTATACGCGGCACCGGAGGCCCCTGATTTGGTAATGGCTGATTCTTCTATTCCAGCAATATGAATGCGTTTTTCAGCGGCGACGGCATCTCGAAACCCTTTGACGCGCTGCTTTTGATGAACGGCATCAAGCCTGCCTGTGACAATTCCTACATACTGTTCGCCTTTTGTATCTGCGATGAGTGCCTGTCCTGCGATAAAGCCAGAATAATAATTGTCCGTGCCTACATACACTTGACGCTTACTCCCCTCTGCATCCGTATCAACGGTGACAACATCAATGCCCTTTTCCCTCGCCTTCTGAAAAAGCGGTTTGTATTTTTTCGCATCAAGTCCCTGTGTCATAATGCCATCGACATGCCCTGCGATTGCCATATCAATGGTTTTCAAATGGTCGTCTATATCGGCTTGCTTCGGACCCAAATATTCTAAATACACGTGATGAGCGGCTGCCGCATCAGCAGCTCCCTTTTGTACTAGCTGCCAATATTCGTTATCAAGCTCCTCCGGTACAAGGACAAAGTGATATTGATAAGTTGTTGACGCTTTTTCGGAAGCGTTTTCAATTTTAAATAAATCTTGACCTAATGATGTTAAAAAAATGACAGATACGACACAAAAAGTGAGAAAGGCACCCACCCCGATCCACTTTGATACTTTCACCACATCCTCCCCCTTTCAAAAATTGCGCATAAAAAAAGAGCTGCTTATAAGCATACTCTCTCAACCTCTATAATTCCTTTGTCATAAATAAACTGTTTGGATCTTCGTGATATGAACCGAAAGGCGGACAAATATAAAACCCAACACTCTCATATAGTTTTCTTGCTGGCTCGAAGAAAGACATCGCACCTGTCTCTAAGCTGATACGTGAATAGCCGCGCCTTTTTGCCTCTTGGAGAAGATGGTTCAGCATATACCTTGCTACACCTTTTCGCATATGGTGAGCTGCGGTCCTCATGGATTTGATTTCGCCGTGATCACTTGACAGCTCCTTTAACGCTCCGCAGCCAAGAAGCTCTTCTCCATCCCGCACACTCCACACTGTGACATCTTGCTTTTTCAAATCAGCTAACGGAAGGGCATGAATGCTTTCTGGCGGGGAATGCTCTTTCATTTCTTCTATATGAGCGGTAATCAGCTGCTCTATTTGTCCATCCGTGAGTGTATCTTGTTGAATGTACACATCTATCACTCCTTCACAAATATTGTACGTGAAGAGTCAGCATTCACCTGCTGTTATGTCAGATAAACGAACAAACAACCGGCATCCATCTGCCAGTTGTTCATTTGATAGCGCTTATTTATGAAGAAAGAACCGCTTGTAATTCTTCTGCTGTACTGCTCTCCAGCTGACTTCCGACCCCTACAGCCACTGCGCCTGCTTTCAGCCATTTTGGCACATCAGCTGGATGAATCCCACCCGTTGGAATAAATTCAATGTCTGGAAATGGGCCTTGTAAGTTTTTCATATAGGATAAACCGAAGGAGCCGCTTGGAAAAAGCTTGAGCAAGCAGTATCCAGCTGCTTTTGCCTGCATGATTTCACTTGGGGTGAGGACACCTGGTACATAGAGTGTGTCGTGAAATGAGAGATGCTCTCCAATGACAGGGAGATACCCTGGACTGACAATAAATTGCGAGCCTGCGTCAATGGCTGATTGCGCCTGCTGAAGGGTGGTGATTGTGCCCGCTCCTACAATCAGATCTTGCTCATGCTGAAAGGATGCGATGATGCGTTCCGCATTGGGCGTGGTATACGTCACTTCAATGGCACGAACGCCCTTTTTCTTTAAACGCTCTATGATCTGAATGCCTTCTGCTTCGCTCCCCGCTCTCACCACTGCGATCAGCTTACAAGCCGCGAGATGTTCTTTAACGCTCAAACTTGCTGACTTTCCCATATCCTTCGTCCCCCTTCATATATTCCCGTCTCTGATATCGTTTGGCGTCTTTCATAAAGGCCTGAAGCTCTTCCCGAGTAGGCAGGCCGTCCTTATCGCCTGGAGACATCACCGCAAGAGCCCCTACAGCATTGGCTCTTATCACAGATTTTTCATATGATAAACCGTCCAGTAAACCGCTGATAACCCCCACGGCAAACCCATCACCGGCACCGACTGTATCCACGACATTTGGCACATAAAAGCCGCTCACAATCCCCTGACTGGCTGCACTTTTATAAAAGGCACCTTCTGCACCGAGCTTAATGACCACAAGCTTGACGCCTTTTTGCAAATAAACATCGGCAATCTCTTCCGGCTCGTGATAGCCTGTGAGCCTTTGCCCTTCTGCAAGCCCCGGAAAAAACCAATCTACTTGAAAAGCGATCTGATTCACTGTATGGATCATATCTTCCTCCTCTTCCCATAGCTGCAGCCGAAGGTTTGGATCAAATGAAATGGTTTTGCCTGCTTCTTTCATCTTTTGAAGAGCACGAAAAGAAAACGCTCTCATTTCATTGGATAATGCAGGTGGAATACCTGTCATATGGAGATGTCCTGCCTGTTTGAAATAATTCGCGGGAAAGTCGCTAGGACTCATTGTGCTCGCAGCAGAGCCTTTGCGATAATACGTGACGTCAGGATCTCCATCCATCACTTTGGATTTAAGTAAAATCCCTGTTTGAGACCCATCATTTGAACGGATCACTGCACTTGTATCGACTCCTTCTTTTTGAAGCTCTTCTAAAATAAATGTGCCAAGTGAATCTGCTCCGACTTTGCTCATCCATCCCACATCAAAACCTAGCCTCGCCAAACCGACTGCCACGTTACTTTCGGCACCAGCAAGCGCCTTTTGAAATGTATGCACTTGATGAAGCTCTCCGGCTTCTTTTGCGTAAAACATCGCCATTGATTCCCCAAATGTGACCGCATCCAATGCTTTCACTCATTTCTCCCCTTTCTTGGTACCGGTTTCAAATTAGTTGAAAAAGAGAGAGCATGCACGTATGTATACTCTTCTCTGTCTGTTTATAAGGATTTTCTTACGATGATTTCTCCATCAAGCTGAATGGTTTGGGGCGCACTTTCATCCCCTTCAAGCCGAGTCTTGATTTTTTGCATGGCGGCTTTCCCCATTTCATGAGATGGCTGGGCAACCGTTGTGATTCCAGGCCCAATCAGCTTATACCATTCTGTATCATCAAAGCCTGCGATGCCTATATCTTCTGGAATCTTTAACCCGAGTTCTACAAGCTCACTGATCAGCTTCAGCATAAGTAATCCATTGGCTGCTAAAATCGCTTTTTTTTGCTGGCTTGATTGTACAAAATGGACAAGCTCTTCTCGCAGTTGTTCCTTTTGTTTCAAATCAATTTCTGCAATGAGCGGCTTCTTATATTTACTCATGGCTGTCTGTTCATATGCTTCTTTTCGTTCTTCACGAGGACTGATTCCATCGACCGGTTCAGTAAAGAAGGCGATGTGCTCATAGCCTTTCTCATACATTTGTTGAAGCAACTGGATGGTGATATCACGGTTATTCGTTGTCACTGTGTCGACTTTTAGTTCAGGTAATTTCCGGTCAACAAGGACAATCGGCACACCGTTTTTCTTAAAATCCTGCAGAATGTCATTGTTGTGACCTGTCGTATTGATGATGAGCCCTTCAATATAATGTGCATTCAGCTTGAGGAGCATTTCTCGTTCTTTTTCTGGTCGGTTATCTGTGTTGCATACCATGATGCTGTATCCATATTCATCACAAATTTCTTCGACTCCGCGAAGTGTCGCTACAGAGAATGGGTTCGTAATGTCGGCTACAATAAACCCAATGACCTTGCTTTTTCTTACTTTCAAACCTTGGGCGAGCTGACTCGGACGATAATGCAGTTCCTCAATGGCTTTTTTAATTTTTTTGACCTTTTCAGTAGAAATTTCATTTGTTCTGCCATTGATATATCTGGATACAGTTGATTTTGAAACACCTGCATAAGCGGCCACTTCGTTGATGGTCACTTTCGTTTGCTTTTTCTCTTTCATTCAAAAAACTCCCACAATCAATGTCTTCTCATTTGTTTCGAAACCGATTTCAAATAACTTAAAAAGAGCATATCATAATTTCTTGAATTCCAGAAGATTTTTTTGCTTGGAGATGACAAAAAACCATTTAAATAAACAAAAAGAAAGCGATTTCAAAATAACGGTTGACGGCATGCTCTTTTTCCTCTAAAATTTTCCTTGAAACCGATACCAAATAAAATACCCATACTTTGTTTCAGATGGAAAGGGAGGCTTATTTCAAATGGAAAATCGTTATGCTGTACATCCTGAGCAGGTCAAACGTTTTACAACAGAGGAACTTCGTCGTCATTTTCATATTCCTACACTATTCGTCAGCGGTGAATTAAAGCTCTACTATTCACATGAGGACCGCGTGGTGATTGGCGGAGTCATGCCATCTACAGAGCCGCTCAAATTAGATGCCGGCGACTTTCTACGTACAGAATATTTCCTTGAAAGACGAGAAATCGGCATTGTAAATGTCGGCGGTCAAGGAACAGTCACTGTCGATGGTGAAGCCTTTGTACTGGAGCACAAAGATTTCTTATATATTGGGCTTGGACACGAAGATGTACAGTTTGCTAGTTCATCCGGCGAGGGAGCCAAGTTCTATCTTGTATCCGCCACGGCTCATCAAGCGTACCCTACGCAAAAAGCAGCTATCGCTGAATTAACACCGAATCACTTAGGGGAAGCGTCTGCTTCAAACGTACGAAACCTGTATCAAGTCATCCACGCAAACGGCATCCAAAGCTGTCAGCTCATGATGGGAATCACTCAGCTGGAAACCAATAACACGTGGAATACGATGCCCGCTCATATTCATGATCGACGTATGGAAGTGTACTTATATCTTGATATCGAAGAAGATGCTCGTGTCTTTCATTTTATGGGGGAGCCATCTGAAACAAGACACCTCGTTGTGGCCAATGAGGAAGCGGTCATTTCTCCTGCCTGGTCCATTCATTCAGGCTCGGGTACAGCGAATTATTCATTTATTTGGGCGATGGCGGGCGAGAACTATACGTTTAAAGATATGGACTTTGTCCCAATGGACCAGCTGAGGTAATGTGATGACGATAGCATCCTATGTAGCGTCCCTCTTTTCTCTTGAAGGCAAAACAGCCCTTGTGACAGGTCCTGGAACCGGCATTGGGCAGGGCATTGCTGTGGCGCTTGCCAGGTCAGGCGCAGATATTATTGGCACATACCACCACACACCGCTTGAGGAAACGAAAGCGCTAGTCGAACAGGCGGGCCGCTCGTTTCATGCGGTTCAGGTTGACTTTTCCGACCCTCAAACTGCAAAGCAGGCTGTCGATGCCATGTTACAAAAGCATACGATCGATATTTTAATCAATAATGCTGGCACCATTAAAAGAGAGCAGGCCGCTCATTATTCAGAGGAAGATTGGCATACGGTCATGGATGTGAATATCAATAGTCTCTTTTTCCTCACCCAAAGGGTTGGGCGGCAGATGCTGAAAAATGGGCAAGGGAAAATCGTCAATATCGCCTCCCTTCTATCGTTTCAAGGCGGCGTCTTTGTCCCCGCTTATACAGCAAGTAAACACGCAGTCGCAGGGCTGACGAAGGCTTTTGCAAACGAATGGGCGAACCAGCATATACAAGTGAATGCGATCGCTCCTGGTTACATTGCGACCAATAACACGCAAGCCATTCGGGACGATGAGAATCGAAATGAAGAGATTCTCAAACGAATCCCTGCCGGGCGCTGGGGAAAGCCTGAGGATCTAGCCGGTGCGGCTGTTTTCCTTAGCTCACCAGCCTCCGATTATATGAACGGTCATATTTTAGCGGTTGATGGCGGCTGGCTTGCGAGATAAACAGACGAGAGAATTCCTATTTGCAGGGATTCTCTTTTTTCTATTTGCATAATTCTCCACCATCCGAGTCACTCTATAAAAAACATGACATGAGGGTGAGGTATTATGAAAAGTCGTATTGAACAAGATATAGCGTCCGTCATCAAGCGCGTCAAAAGCTTTGCTGGGAAAAGTGATGATATCGTGTTCCACTCATTTTCATTTGGCCCTTCTGCTATCTCTGCATGTCTCATGTACGTTGAAGGACTCACAGAATTTGAGATGATTTCCAAACAAATCATTTCACCCATGCAAAAGGAACTGGCTATCACCGAGGTTGATTCTAGTACGCTTCCAGCCCTGTCTAAAACGTTCTTTGGCATCCAAAATGACGTGCTGGAGGATATGAACCTTGCCATCGAGCAGTTATATAACGGCAGGGCTATTTTATTTGTAGATGGCGCGGCTCAAGCACTTGCGCTCCAAACGAACCTTTTTCAATTTAGAGAAGTAGAAGAGCCACAATCGGAAGTCCTTGTAAGAGGGCCTCGGATCGGTTTTATTGAAAATCTTGAAAAAAACACGGCTTTGATCCGTGAGCGGGCAAACGACCCAAACCTTGTCATTCAAAAGGTAAATGTAGGTACTCGCAATAAGAAGTCCGCAGCCCTTGTGTACGTTCGTGATATTGTTGACCCTAAATTAGTAGAAGATGTTTTATCACGTATGACCGAAATCAAAATGGATGACATCCCTGAAACCGGCTATATTGAACAGCTAATTGAGGACAGCCACATCTCCATTTTTCCGCAGATTCAAAATACAGAACGTCCTGACCGAGTGATTGCATCTGTGCTTGAAGGAAAAGTGTCAATTTTACTCGATGGCACTCCTTTTGCGCTCATTTTACCGATGACCTTTACAGCCTTGATGCAATCACCTGAAGATTATTATCAGAGATGGACTAGCGCGACTCTTTTACGTTTACTTCGTTATATCGCCGTGCTGCTCACGATTTTTTTACCTGGGCTTTACATTGCACTTGTCTCTTATCATCCAGGCTTATTACCCACACGGATGGCACTCACCATCGCAGGCAGCCGGCAGAATGTTCCGTTCCCTCCTGTTGTTGAGGCGATTCTTATGTCTTTTACGATAGAGCTGCTGCGGGAAGCTGGACTTCGGCTTCCTAGAGCCATCGGGCAGACAATTGGGCTCATTGGCGGCGTCATCATTGGTCAGGCGGCTGTCCAAGCCAATATCGTCAGTGCCTTAATGGTGATTATTGTGTCGCTGACTGCACTTGCTGACTTTACGGCACCATCCTATGACTTTAGTTTCCCACTACGCATCTTGCGGTTTATGGCTATTTTCAGTTCAGCGATGTTTGGGTTATATGGCTTAATCATGTGTTATTTATTTGTGCTTTGTCACCTGATGCAATTAAAGACCTTTGGTTTTGACTATTTCACACCTGTTTTGTCTTCACCGTTTTCAGATTTAAAGGATACGTACGTACGTTTACCAATTGGGCTATTTAAATCGAGACCGAAAACAGCAAAAATAAAAAATCTCAAAAGACAAGGAGATTAAACGATGTACAGAGCTGAGAAGCTATCATTGTTACAAGTCACCATTCTGTGCAGCTCTACAATGATAGGCGCTGGAATTTTAACCATTCCTCGCAGTTCTGCCAATTCAGGATTCCCTGATGGCTGGATCATTGTATTAATACAGGGAGTCATCTTTGCTTTCGTTGCTTTTTTGTTAGGATGGATTGCTGAAAAAAATGCACCAGACACCATTTTTGAGTCAAATAGAAAAGGAGCAGGGGCAATCGTTGGCACGATCTTTAATTTAATGCTAATTTCCTATTTACTAGGCATTGTCGGCTTTGAAGCGCGTGTCCTTGGGGAAGTGGTTCAGTTTTTCCTGCTGGAATCAACTCCCATGGCAGTGATTGTGATGATTTTTCTTCTCGTGGCGATCTATCATTTGAAAAGTGGTATTTTTCCAATAGTAAAAATGGTGACATACATATATCCGATGACGATGATTATTTATATTGGGCTCATGCTGTTTAGTTTGAAAATATTCAACTTTGATTACTTACGCCCAGTGATGGCGCACGGGTTTAAAGATTTCAGTAATTTGTTCTCTCAAACATTTATTCAATTTACAGGCTTTGAGGTCATTTTGTTTGTTGTACCACTCATTTATAAAGACAAATGGTCGAAGGCGAAATGGGCCGCTGCGATCGGGGTCGGAATTACCTCACTTATCTACTCTCTCACGCTCTTTATTGTGATTGGTTCCATGACCGTTGGAGAAACGAAATCCCTTACCTGGCCCACTGTCTCACTCATTCAAGCACTAGAACTTGAAGGGGTCTTCATTGAAAGATTTGATATTTTTTTACTGACGATCTGGACGTGCCAGCAGTTTATTTGCATGCTTGGCTTTTTCCAATTTGCCATTAAAGGATGCCACACAGTCTTTAAGACGACCAATGTAACGAGACTGCTTTGGCTGCTGTTTTTGATTACCTCTGCCCTCTCTTTATTTCCGAAAAATATCAATGAAGTCTTTTACTACTCTACTTTACTCGGCTACGCATTGTTCGCGGTTTTAGCCATTCCTTTTATTACAGCTGTTCTGCTGATGATACGCAAAAAATGGGGAGGTCGTTCTGCATGAGAGGAAGGCGTGTACTGTTATTCTTTTTTTCCTGCTGCCTTTTTCTTCTATCAGCAGGATGCTGGGATTTAAAGGATATTGAAAAACTATCGTTTGTACGCGGTGTTGGTATTGATGAGGAAGACGAGGATGGCGTTAAGCTGACCTACCAAAACCTTGTACCGAAAACAGGCGGAACACAAGAAGCCGATTCTCCCAGCTATGTGAATGTTGTCTCGAAGGGAAAAAATGTGCTGGAGGCTGTCAGTAATGTCGCCTTGAAGGACCCGCCGATCTATAGTGATCACCTGAAAATCTTTTTGTTTGGTAAAACCCAGGCGGAGCATCACGATATTCAAGGAACACTCAATCATTTTATTCGAGATGATGAGGTTCGGCGCAGCAGCTATCTCCTCGTGACACGAGGAGATGCGTCAAAAGTCATCAACCAAAAATTGAAATCACAGCAAAAGGTCCCAGTTGAGCATATCTTCGAAACATCCAAAAATCGAAGTTTTAACGGAAAGATCGCACCGCCAACACGTATTGGCAGAGCGTCTGATTACTTTCAGATGGGCGTTAGTTTCCTTGTGCAAAGTGTAGATGCGATAGACGGTGAACTTATTTATGATGGAGCAGGCATCATTCACGGAAAAACACGTAAGCTGATCGGTTTCATCCCTGCGAAGGATGTCCAATCTTTAAACTGGGTGATGGACCGAATTTCAGGCGGCGTTGTACCTGCCACCTACAAAGGTTATCCGATAACGTATGAAATCAAAAAAGCAAAAACGAAGGTCGAGCCCTATCTAAAAAATGGAAAGGTATCCTTTAAAATTAGCGTACAAACAAATGGAAAATTGTCTGAGGATCAATATCCTCCTGAAAACTCATTCGATGAGCAGTATATCAAACGATTTGAGCGGATCTTTGCTCATAACATTAAAGAACGCATTCAAAAAGCGATCCATCATGTGCAAAAAGAAGTGGGCGTTGATCCCATATTGTTTAACCAGCAATTCCGTATGAAATATCCTGACTATTGGGATCAGCATGGTACCGAGTGGGATAGGCTCTTCCAAGAAGCAGCCATTGATTACGATGTCAAAGTCAGCATCTTGAACTTTGGTGCAGAAGGTGCAACAAAAAGCTTTAAATGGTAAAGCAAAAAGGCGGTTATCCCGAAGGGGAGCCGCCTTTTTTACGCACGACAAGTAAAAGCTGATATAGAGTCACTTGATCAGTCAACGCTTTTGTTTGAAAGCCAAGTGACACTCCTACTCTTGCCACCTCGTCAAAAAACAATTGGACGTTTTGATCAATCGGAACATTGATCCTCTGCTCGATCACCCGTTCAAACAAATGGTCTGGGAAAAGCGCACGCATGGTATTTGGTGTGAAGAACCTCAGGTGACCTCGGTCTAAAATTCCTACATCTTGATACGTAAAATCCCCTGTCATTAACGGAAAAAGCACCTCCGCATGCATCATGTTGGGCAGGCAGCAAATGATCACACCGCCTGGCTTTAAAGATGCGTGCGCTTGTTCAATGATGTGCCAAGGATCTGACACATGCTCTAAAACATCCGAAAAAATGATTGCATCAAAAAAAGCCTCTTTCTCTAACCACGGGTACTCATCTGCTTTTGCCTCGATGACTTCTTTGTAATATGCCTTTGCGATGGCTGCTTTTAATGGATCAGCCTCTACTCCGTACATGTCAACAGACTGCCGATTCATTAGTTCAAGCCCTGTTGCTCCTGCGCCGCATCCCGCATCCAGTACACAAACAGCATCTTCAGGCAGCAGAGCCGCAAAGTACGGATGAGGGGTCATCAAATTAAGATCAATGCCCCATTTATCTAAAAACCGAAGCCTGTTCTCTGCAAACAATGTAGAGATGTTCGTTTCTTGATTCGCTCGAAAGGTTGCATGACCGTGATGATGCACAAATGAATCGTGAACGATTTGAAGCTGATATCCCTTCAGCAAGGATCTCAAACAAAGGTCGTCATCCTCAAAAGATCCATACACGAACCTCTCATCAAATAAACCCACCTCTTCAATGAGCTCTCTTTTCACAAGCAGACAAAATCCCACAAGCCGATGTACATAAGTTCTCTGACCTTTTTTTGCAGCCGTATAATTCTTCGCAAAGGCTGGAAGCTCCTTTACATCTGTATACGTTGGCTCGACCATTTGAGGACCGCTCACATAATTGGAGACTGGCCCTACCATCCCGATACGTTCTGATGCAAATAACGCCTCTTTTAATGGAGAAAGCCAGTTTTCCGTGACGATCGTGTC
Source organism: Bacillus sp. FSL W8-0920 (assembly GCF_038593215.1). Classification (NCBI taxonomy): domain Bacteria; kingdom Bacillati; phylum Bacillota; class Bacilli; order Caryophanales; family Bacillaceae; genus Bacillus; species Bacillus sp. FSL W8-0920. The sequence continues at coordinate 3,332,225 of NZ_CP151974.1, forward strand.
GTTATTTAAAAAGAGAATGCTATCCCCAGTCGCTTTTTTTGCTCCTTGATTACAGCCCTTTGCAAAGCCTCGATTTTCTGCATTTTCTATGAAAATCACATCTTTCAGCTCTCTCACATATTCCTTCGTCCCGTCGGTTGACGCATTATCAACGATGATGAGTTCATATTGGTCACTTCGGGTATGCTGCTTGATGCTGTCGATACATTTTTTCGTTAAATGCAGTTCATTATATGTCAGGATGACAATGCTCGTTTTCCCTTTCATCTCATTTCCACCTTTCGCCCGCCTATTCCATATGTATGTCATATGCAGCACGTTCAGAAGATGAGAGATTGTCCTTTCTTGATTAAACGTTTGTTTAACAAAGAAAAACCAGCTGCATGCGGGCAGCCGGTCATTGTTCACACCGTTTTTCCTTCGTCACCTGTAACGGAACGGTTCCTCTTTTTTAAATCTTCTTCAATTTCTTCAAGACTTTTCCCTTTCGTTTCAGTCACCATATATTTCACAAACAAGAAGGCGCCTACGCCGATGACCGCGTAAATAAGGAAAAGATTACTGATACCCATCGCGCTTAGTAAAGTTGGGAATGTAAGCGAGATGATTAAATTCCCTGTATGAAGGAGGAAGGTAGAGACACCTGTACCAATTCCTCGGACATGTACCGGAAACAGCTCAGGAAGCATGACCCAAACGACAGGACCCCAGCTGACAGCAAAGATGACGATAAAGAGCCCTAAACAAATAATAGTCGTCCATCCCGCAGCTGTTGACCCCTCGAAAAATCGATTGACCACTGACAGGACTATTAAACTAAGGACCATGCCAGCATTCCCAAATAAGAGCAACGCTTTACGCCCTACACGGTCAATGATTTTAATCGCCACAAACGTCATGACAACATTCACAGCCCCAATTCCGACGGTTCCTAAAATGGCCGCTGAATTACCAAAGCCAACGCTTGTGAATGTTTTTGGTGCATAGTAAATAATTGTATTGGTACCGATAAACTGCTGCAGAAAGGCAAGACCGACACCAGCGATTAATGCTGGGCGTACCCATGGCTCAAATAATTCCTTAAAACCGCCTTTTTCTTCACTTTCCGCCTGTTGAATGTCTGAAATTTCTTCTTCCACTTCTTGCTTACTCTTTCTGAGTTTAGATAATATCTCTTTCGCACGGTCTGCCTGTCCATGGACAAACAGCCAGCGGGGGCTTTCTGGCATAAACATAATCCCACATAATAAAAGCACAGAAGGCACGACCGCAATTCCAAGCATCAGGCGCCATGCCTCTGCATCCGCTAAAGAGTAATTCACAATATAGGCGAGAAGAATACCAAATGTGATCATGAGCTGGTTTAATGAGGACAGTGCACCTCTCGATTCCTTTGGAGCAAGTTCAGATAAATATAATGGAACAATCGTGGTCGAGCACCCGACAGCAAGTCCTAGCACAATTCGGAATAAGACCATCACTTCCGTATTCGGAGCAAGGGCTGTACCAAATCCGCCGATAATAAATAAAATCGCTGCGGCGATGATGGCTTTTTTCCGCCCAAATTGATCTGTCAGCTTTCCAGATAAAGAGGAACCGAGCATCGCTCCGATTAAAATCGAGCTGACAACAAGTCCCTCTGTAAATGCGTTTAACCCTAAATCCTCTTTCATAAATAAGATGGCGCCAGAAATGACACCTGTATCATAGCCATATAAGGCGCCGCCAAGTGCGCCGAAAAAATAAAGCCATCCATTCCGATTTTTCATGTTCATAACCCCTCTTTTGTTTCTGTATGTACTGTATGTTTCTCTATGGAAAATCATTTTCCTCACTTTCTGTCACTTCAAACATTTCGATGTTTTATGACAAATATATTTCATTTGCGTATCATTGAAACTTTTTACGATAAGGAAACGTCAATTAAGCGTTAGTGAAGAAAACGTCGCACTATATCCCGTTTTAAGGTATATTTGTTTTAGTTTGTAAGCAAAAAGAAGGACATCTTTACTATAAAAATCATAGCGAGGGTTTAAAATATATGGATCAATCAAGAAGCAAACGCAAAGGAAAAAAGCGTTTAAAACCATGGGTGAAAGTCACTCTATTTATAGTCGGTATCCTTTTACTGACAACCGCTTCTGTCACAGGCTATGCCTACTATAAAGTGACAAGCGCTGCAAAAAAAGCACAAGTATCTTTAGATCGCGGCGCTCAATCTGTCAAACGGATTGAAGCATTCGATCCTGGGAAAGACAGCTTTTCTGTCTTGCTGCTTGGTATTGACAGCAGACCGGGCGAAACAGTGAAACAAGCACGAAGCGATGCGATGGTCTTAGCAACCGTCAATCGTACAAATAAAACCGTAAAATTATTAAGCATTCCAAGGGACTCATACGTGAATATTCCAGGGCATGGCTATGACAAAATTACACATGCACACGCATTTGGCGGTGCAGATTTAACTTTAAGTACAGTCGAAGATTTACTAGATATTCCGGTTGATTTTGTGATCCAAAGTAATTTCAAAGCATTTAAAGAGATCGTCAATGAACTAAACGGGGTCTCTATTAACGTCAAGGATGAATATGTAGTTAAACAGGTTCTAAAAGATACAAAGGGCAAGGTACAGCTTCAAACAGGAACCCATACACTAGACGGTGATCAAGCTCTTGCATATGTGAGAACAAGAAAAGCAGATAGTGATTTAATGCGCGGGCAGCGTCAAATGGAAGTATTAAAAGCCATTTTTGATAAATCAAAATCGTTAACATCTATTCCGTCATATGACAATATCATTGATACACTTGGTGATAATGTCGCGACCAACCTTTCAATGAAAGAGCTAGTCGGGCTTTTCCCACTTCTCACGTCATTGAAATCGGTTGATACCATTCAGCTGAAAGGCTCTGATTACCAGCCAAACGGAGTTTATTATTACCAATTGGATCAAAACCAGCTAAACGAAGTGAAGACTGAATTGAAGAAGCAGCTTGAATTATCATAAACAGAAAGCGTCCCTAAGGGGCGCTTTTTGATTGTTGACAAAGGGCTAAATTGGTTTTTATTTTAGCCCTTTGTCTTCTTTTCAGCGTGATAGAAAACCTTTGCACTCTAGGAAGAACGAGCACAGAAGCGGAGCGAATTTAATATTCGTGAGCATCGGCGCACAGGACTGACACCGAATGCGAAGGTTTGTCTACACGCTGAAAGCGTCACTAAGGGGCGCTTTTTTACTTGCTGACGATGATGCAGATTTTTCCCCTTTGGCTTATTTCCTTGATCATTCGATCATTTTTGTTTAGCCTTGATAGAGAGGACAAGCATCGTATTGCTCATGAGAATGAACGAAATCGTACATACTTTGAAGAGGCTATTGCATGCATGAAGGAGGATTTGACAGCGATGAAAAAAATGATTGCGATTGATTTAGACGGTACACTTTTAAATACAAAAAGTGAAATATCTGCTCAAAACAGGGAGGCATTGATCCGCGCGAAGGAAGCGGGATATATTGTCACCATCTGTACAGGGCGGGCGACTTTTGACGTGAAGGAACTGCTTGGCGATTTGGACATCCCTATTATTGCAGCAAACGGCGGAACCGTTCATACAGAAGGTTACGAACTTTTCAGCCGTATCACACTTGACCAAGAAGCAGGAAAACGAGCGGCTCAGGCATTAGTAGAACGAAACATTTACTTTGAGGTTTACACGGACGATGCGCTCCTCTCTCCTTTTGATGGAAAAGAGAAGCTGAAAGCAGAATTTGATGTGATCAAAAGCGCGAATCCAAATGAAGATATAGCTGATTTATGGGAAGGGGCAATGACTCAATTCAAACAATTTGGCATCAAACCAGTGGATGATATTCGTCAGATTTTTGGGTCGAATGAAGCGACCTATAAATTACTCTGCTTCTCGTTTGATATGAACAAACTACAGGAAGCACGAGACCTCCTCGCGGAAATGCCCGAGCTTTCATTGACCTCTTCTGGAAAACATATCATTGAGGTACTTCCAAAAGAGTCTGGGAAAGGACATGCTCTTAAAAAGCTCGCAGCTCATTACGGCGTAGACCGCTCACATATTTATGCGATTGGCGACAGCCCCAACGATCTATCCATGTTTGAGGAAGCAGGCCACCGCATTGCAATGGGGAATGCCGTTGATGTCATTAAAGACAAGAGCACCTACATTACAAAAGGCAATCATGAAGACGGTGTTGCTTACTTTATTGATCTCCTTTTACAAAATCAATTCCACGAAAAAAAGACGCTTGTCTGATCAGCGCCTAAAGAGAAGTCTAAAAGTCCGATACGAGCGTGGATCGGGCTTTTTCTTTATTTTTGATTCTAACAGCCGTCTCATACTTATCCTTCCAGTACGTACTTGTTTTCATATTCGTAAGCACGACACCATTTGAGACGGTCACATGAATGACTTGATTTGACCCTGCATAAATCGCCGGCATCAATGACGTTCCACTAAAGAAAACGAGATCTCCCGGCTTCAGCTCCGACCGTTTCACAGGCGTACCTGCCTTGACTTGACCTGACGCATAACGAGGCAGCTCAATACCAAGCACTTCACGATACACATACTGTGTGAACCCTGCTGTGTCAAAGCCTTGCTTTGGATTCGTCCCACCTTTGACATAAGGAACTTCACCAATATACGTAGCGGCTTTTGAGACAATCGGGTCTTCTTTTGCTAATTTCAGCTCTGTTAATCGTTTCGCACCTGTCCATTTTTCGCGCCAATACGATTCGGACAAATAAGAAATCGTGACACTTTCCGAACGGCTCGCATGAATAAAACGGTCGCCCCCAATATACATCCCTACATGAGAAATGCCTGGCTTATATGTGTTGCTAAAAAAGACAAAATCCCCAGGACGTATATCATCTAATGCCACTTTTTCTCCAACCATCCACTGCTGTTCAGCACTTCGAGGCAAATAAATCCCTAGTGATTTTTCAAATACATATTGTAAAAAGCCTGAACAATCAAAGCCAATCTTAGGGTCTGCTGCACCAAATACATAAGGAATACCTACATATTTCATCGCATCTTTCACAAGATGATTATCCGAGATTGACGGTGTGCCGGGAAGTCGTTTGACTGCATAAAATCGGTCCGTCCAGTATTTGCTTTTGCTGACGTTTGTTTTCACCACACCTTGACTAAGCGTGATGTGAATGACCTGATCGTTACCAGCGTAAAATCCTACATGTGTCGGGATATCCTTTGTTTCTTCAAGGCTTCGAAAATATACAAGATCACCTGGCTGGGCTTTGTCCCATGATACCTTTTTTCCAATCTGATACTGATCGATTACCTTCCGCGGCAAATCAAAAGCGCCTGATGTCTTGTACACATATTGCGTAAACCCTGATGCGTCAAAGCCCGTTTTTGGATCGGTTCCTCCTTTATGATAAGGTGCTCCAATCAACTTTTCCGCTTGCTGCAAAGGAGACGCTGTTTGAGCAACTGCTTCTGATTGAGTCATGAACATCAGCCCTACGAGCGCGCACCCACCAATCACTATTCCTTTCCACTTCATGACCTTTCCCCTCCTTTCTTCTATAGTTTCGGCATGACACCTAACCTTTTACACCTTTTTTCGACAAAAAAGAGCACGCAATGCGTGCCCTCTATGCTCGTTAGAGTTATTTACTTGCTTCCGTTTTTGACTGTTTTTGTTGTTCGATTTTCTGCATTTCAACCGAGATCTTTTGTTTTTCATGATCTGTGAGGCTGTCACTAAATTTAAAAGCAGACATAAAGACAAAGACTAAAATTAACGCAACAAACGGCCAGCTTGCTTTTAGAAATTTCATTTCTTCTCTTTCCCTCCGTTTTCTTTTAAGTGTTTAACTTTATCAGCGTGATCTACTTCAAAGAAAATGTGTCCGTCTTTTTCTTTCCAATCCGCATTCGTACCATTTGTCAGCATACGGATAATGGATTTTGATTCAAATGATCCTGCTTTAACCGGAGCAGGTGTTGCTTCTTTGATGTACATTGGGACCACTTCAAATGTCGCTTTTCCATCTCCATTCAGATGATACTGAACAAGTGCAGAATCACGTGTTCTTGACCAGCCTTGGTCAAAAATAAAGTTTCCTAAGCTATAGAAGATCGCCGTGCCGTTATAGACTTCCATTGGCTCAAGAACGTGCGGATGAGCACCGATAATGATATCAGCACCAGCCTTAGACATCGCTCTTGCCAATTCTCTTTGTCTATCGTTTACCTCATTGTTGTACTCCTGTCCCCAGTGAGCATGAACAACGACGACATCTGCCTTTTCAGCAGCCTGCGAAATCATCGGAATAAAGATAGATGGGTCGGCTGGCAAGATACCCGCCTGGCGATTCGTTGCTTTAAAATCTTTCCCATACACATCTGTAAAACCAAGTGTAGCGATTTTGACACCATTTACTTCTTTATACGAAATGTTCTGCTTCGCATCCTGAAGGTTAAGGCCTGCGCCTGTATAATCCATGTCAGCTTGTTTAAAGGCATCAATCGTTTTGTTCAGCCCTTTTTCACCATAGTCTGCCGCATGGTTATTCGCAAAGTTTAATACAGAGAAATTCAAATCCTTCAACGCTTTGACCGAATCCTCATCCGTTTTTAAATGAATATTCTTTTGCGCCGCTTGTTCCCGGTCTGATGCGACTGGATGCTCAAAGTTACCAGTCACATAATCTGACACATCGAAGTATGGCTTGGCATAGCGAAAGAGATGCTGTTTTCCATAGCGGTCGGTTACTTTCTCTACGTTTCTTCCAAACATAATGTCACCGACAAACGAAGCGGTCAGGATGTTTTCTGGATTCTTTTGTACAGTTGGCACTTTTGCTTGCCCGATAAACGTAAATAGAAATGTACAAGCAATGACGATCGGTAAAGCAATCAGCACGTGTTTATTCGTTTTTTTCTTTTGGTTCTTTGTGATTTTCAGCAGCTTTTCCTGAAAGCTCAATTTTTTATTCATCATTGGACACACCTTATCTTAAAATAGATAGTAAACATACATGATGGCAAATGTTGCACCACTTAGAAGTAACGTGCTTCCAAGGGTCATCGTAAGACCTTGCTTTTGAATCGTATTTGCAATCAATCCAGGAACGATAATACCGATTCCGCGGAATTCTGCTATTTCAAATGGGACCACTGGATAGAAGAAATCAAAGACTAGCTTTAAGGCAATCCCTGTAATCAGCATCGCAGCAAACTTTCTGCGTCCGTATAAAATCATAAATTTCGATAGACCAAAGCGAACGATGACATACGTAAGCAAGCTGACAGATAAGACAACTAAAATGAAGACTGGCTGGTTAAATACAAGCGCCAGATAACCTGGGACAACAAGTCCAGCTGGTACGATTCCTGTTTTTTCTGCAAAGATTAAACTAAGTAGAACACCTAAAATTAACGAGATATAAAGATCTGATCCGAACATTTTCTATATTTCCTCCTAGCTGACAAGCTGCTTAATTTTGTATTCTTGAATTTTTTCGATTAACGGTTCAGCGGCACCATGAATATTGCCGACTCCATAAACCACTCGATTATGAAGCTTTTTCTCAAGCATGTTCATAATTTCTTCTGTAGATTGATATTCAAGGTTGTGTAAGTGGTCAGCCGGAATTTTTCCATCCTCATATGCCTTTACAATTGGATCTGTTGTTTCACCAATTAAGACGAGATCACTTGCTTCAATATAAGGAAGTACATCCTCCGCAAACTGGATCGTTCGATCTACACGATCCGCACGGCAGTTCATGATAATAATCGGTTCATCTGTTGGATATCCAATTTCTTTCACACGCTTCCAAATGTTCAATGTAGATGATGCGTCATTTGCCGCAAAACCATTTACAAAGTGTCCAGGCGTTTTCGCATCCATTAATGGAAGAATTCTCATCGCTCCTGGATCAGGCGGCGCATTTAACATTCCTCGGAATGCCGTATCTTCATCAATTCCCAATGCCTGTGCAACACCAAGTGCAAGTGAGGCATTATCTGGGAAGACCATGTACTCAAATTTCCGTAAATACTCATCAGAAATCTTGGAATTATCTGCAACAATGACTTCTGTATTGCGTTTTTTCGCAATCTCTTTAAAGAAATCCGTATATTCACTATCCGTAATAACCAAGTGTCCATTGTAAGGAATTGTCGCTGTAAAGGCTTCTGCTATTTCATCAAGTGTCGGCCCCATAACGTCCATATGATCTTCAAGAACGTTTACGATCACGCCAATATTCGCTTGAAGCAGCTCTTCCTGAAAGATGATTTGGTAATCTGGATTTACCGCCATACATTCACTGACGATGGCATTTGCTCCTCTTTCAACGGTTTCTCTCATAACTTCCTTCTGCTCACCGATATTCGGTCCTTGCGGTTTCCTTTTAATCGGTTTCTCCTCTGGCGTATCCCAATAAATCATTCTTGCATCTGTTCCCGTTGTTTTGCCGACAGTTTTATAACCTGCCTCCATTAAGATACCGGTTGTCAATCTTGTAACGGTAGACTTTCCGCGAATACCATTAATATTGACGCGCACCGGTAGGGCATCGATATTTTTCTGGTGACGCTTCTTTTCAATAAAGCCAATCCCTAACATGATGACACAGGCTATAACGATTAACCACATCGCTTATCTACATCTCCTTTTTTTATGAGTGTGATATGTAAATTCAATCAACAGTATATAGGTTCAGCATAAAATCACAATCGGTATTATGTAACATAATCTTTCACTTCCTCGTATGCCAAATTCCTCTAATCAGAAGGTGTATTGACCTAGCTCCTCTTTAAATGAAAAGGTCAAAAGACGGACAAAAATCAGCCTGAATTTCGGCTTCAATCAAGAGTAAGCGTTACCATCAAGCATCGAAAAATCTTTTGTCCTTTTCTCCCTAAATTTTTTGACAATTGTTAAGATGTATTTTGAATCAATGTTTTAAAGCCCTTTAAACTCTATAACATCAGTCATATCAGCGCTTTAAATGAATAGTGCGTGTTTTGGAATGTTTTCGATTTTTGAAGGAACAGGTTAGAAAGTCATCCTCATCGGTTAGAACGCTACACGTTGACCTATGACAAAGGTCACCTCATAAAAAATCAAGTCATATGCTTATTTCAGGGTCACAAAAAATTGGGATAAGATGTAAATTATTGATCATTTCGAAATGCCTTCTCTTTACGATATTCGCTCCTTATGACCCACATAATGAAATATTATTCATTTGTTTTTATCAAGATTCATCATTTCTTAACATTTTTAATATGATTTTAGTTGAAAGTTGTCAATTCATGTCATGCTTTCCCCAAAGGCGACGAATAAAATCAGCTTCCCCGCTTACACTAAGGTTAAAAAATCTGTGAGAGGAGGCTAAAGATGCCAAACAGCAATGAGCAAACACGGTTGCATTTTTTATCAGGCAGCTTCGAGGAAAAAATCCGGATTCTGAAAAAAACATTTCAGCAAAGCGGCGATTTTGAATACCGAGAGTTAATGGTGAATGAAACGAAATCTGTCCTGTTTTTTATTAAAACAAGAATTGATGAAGGCAAACTGAACAACTTTATTATCGGTAACTTGTTAGGTCCTCCTGGAAAACAAGATTATACAAAGTCTCTTAGTACGCTTGAAACAGGCGACTTGACTCTGATCACTGACAGTATTATTGCAGGAAGCATTGCCTTTCTTGATGAAAATTCCTCGCAGATCAAATTATTTGCTGTCGGGCAGCCGCCGCTTCGCTCTATTTCTGAGCCTTCATCAGAAAGCATCATTGCGGGTGCTCATGATGGATTTGTGGAAAGTTTGGATACGAATATATATTTACTGCGTTCTCACTTAAATGATCGGAAGCTCGCCATTCAGTACCATAAGGTCGGTACAAAATCAGAAACAAAGCTTGCGATTGTTTATATTTCTGATGTAGCGAATCAGGAAAAGGTAGAAGAGGTAAACAGACGGATCTCTTCTATTAAAGTAGACACGCTGATTAGTCCTGGTTCTATTGTTGAGGCGATCGAAGATGATTCATTTTCTATTTTTCCGCAGCTGATTGATACAGAACGTCCTGATAAGGTGAGATCTGCCATTCTTGAAGGTCGTATTGTAGTGCTGATGGACGGGAGCCCTATGGCAATTATTCTTCCTGTCACCTTTTTTAGTTTCTTTCAATCACCAGATGATTATAATAGCCGCTGGATTCCAGCTACATTTATCCGTATTTTGCGTTATCTCGCCTGCATCATCGCAGTCATACTGCCATCTTTTTATATTGCGGTGATTGGATTTCATTATGAGGTGGTCCCTGATGAACTCGCCGTAACCATGAAGAATTCTATTATTGGGATTCCCTTCCCTCCTTTAATCGAAGCCATGCTGATGGAAATTACTATTGAACTCATACGGGAAGCCGGGGTGCGTCTGCCAAAACCAATTGGACAGACCATTGGGATCGTAGGCGGTTTGGTCATTGGGGATGCGGTAGTACAAGCAGGACTCATCTCGAATGTCCTTATCGTTGTCGTTGCCGTGACTGCCGTTGCTTCCTTTGTCCTTCCTTCATTTGAAATGACGTCTACCATCAGGATGCTGCGTTTTCCGCTCATGTTCATGGCGTCAATGTTTGGCTTTATCGGCATTTCATTTGGCCTGGCCATCGTCCTCATGAATTTATGCCGCCTAGAATCATTAGGTGTACCGTACTTATCACCTGTTACACCTTTTAACTGGCAGGATTTAAAGGACACCGTCATTCGACTACCTATGTGGATGTACAAACAGCGTCCTGTTTATTTAAATCCGCAAAGGAAAAAACAAATTGAAAATTTGAGAGGGTGGGAAAAGAAAAATGAAAAATAAAATATCTCCATCTCAAGCGATCTTTTTTCTCATCCAATCTCAAATTGGTGTTGGGATTTTAGCGCTTCCCCATTTGCTGATGAAAGACATGGGGCACGATGGCTGGATGGCGATTATCTTAGCCGGCGTATTTATTCAAATCATCAATACCATTTTCATTTATATCATTCAAAAATATCCTGACATATCGTTCTTCCAAGCATTAATCAAAGTCTATGGGAAATGGATAGGGCATATTTTAATCGGGCTTTATACAGTTTATTTTGCCTCGATCTGCATTGTTGTTCTCTCCATTTTCACCAGAATACTTGGTATATGGGTACTGCCGCTTACGCCAAACTGGGTCATTAATTTATTGCTGACGATCTCCATCATCTACATCGCAAAAGAAAAAATCACAGCGATCGTCAGGTTTAACTTTATCTTGACCCCCTTTTTGCTCATGTTGTCTTTACTCATGTTCTATTCGTTAAAAGGAACCAATATTGACTACCTCATGCCTTTCTTCCAGACGGATTTGTCTCAGTTCCAGCTTGGATTGAAAGATGTGGTGCTCTCGATGAACGGCTTTGAAATGATTCTCATCATCTCTCCATTCATGAAAGGTTCCATCAAAGAACGGTATAAGGTCATGACGATTTCAAATATATGCACGACGCTTTTCTACCTATTTATTACATTGATTTGTTTTATGTTCTTCAGCCCGATTGAGCTTGATATCATACCAAATCCTGTGCTTTATCTATTAAAGACCATTACATTCGGAATCATTGAACGAACAGATTTAATTTTTCTAAGTTTCTGGGTGTTTGTCATTCTTGCCACACTCAGCAATTACCTTCACTTCTGTGCCAATGGCCTAGCGAGCCTACTTAATAAAAAAGAGCATAAAAAATATGTCTATTATTTTGCCATTTTCATCTACGCGGCTTGCTGTTTTCTCGCAAACGATAACTTTAGAATACAGCGCTTTAACGACTTTACGACCATTGCTCAAATTTCAGTTATTTACACACTGCCGATCATTATGGCCATCATCATTTTTATCAAACATCTTAAAGGGAAGGTGAAATCGCATGCGTCATAAGTTTTCGCTGACGCTCCTCATGTGTATATCGCTTATCTTCATGCCTGGCTGCTGGGATCAAAACTTATTAAAAAATATCTCTCTTGTGTTAACGTCTACGGTTGATCAAGGAGAAGACGACAATGCGAAGTTCTCCATCACCTATCGTAAAGTACAGCAGTCTCAAAGCATGGCGCAAGGAAATACAGGCAGCTATTTAACCACTGTTCTTACAACTGAAGCTCCTACATTAAGAAAAGCAAGAACCAACTTCAGCCGAATTGTCGATCAAAAAATTGATATATCAAAAATGCGAGTCATGCTAATCGGTGATGAATTTGCTCAAAATAGCCTTCTCCCCTATTTAGATATGTTCTATCGAGATCCAAAAAGTCCTTTGCTCGCCAATCTTGCAGTGGTACAGGGGGGAACCTGTGTGGAATTAATCGACCAGCTCCTCAAGGAAAAGGTCATTGTGAGCGATTATTTAAATAACCTCATCACCACTGCATCTCAATCCTCCCAAGTAGCACCTAAAAACATGCAAAGCATTCGTTCCAAAATGCTGCAAACCGGAGAGGATTTCACACTGCCGTTACTCTACTATGATCAAGAGAAAAAACTAACGAGTGTAAAAGGCGTCGCCCTATTTGATAATGAGAAAAAGAAAGGTGAGCTGTACGGACAAGATGCCATTCTTCTCACTGTCATGGACGAGAATATGGGCAAATATGCGAACTTCACTAAAAAAGTAAGAAGTGATATGAAATCAAAGGAGAACAATTACATCACCATTCAAGTGACAGATTCAAAGAGAGACATCAACATTATCAATCCTGACCATCGAAACTTAACCTTTTCTCTTGAGTATGAATTCACGACCTCTGTCCTTGAATACCCGAAAGATAATCTAGACACAGATAAAAAAATTAAAATGCTCAACAAAAGGCTTTCCGCGATTTTGACAAAAGAAGCAGAAAAAGTCGTGGCCTCCCTGCAAGAAGCAAACTCTGACGTCCTTAGCCTAGGCAGAAAATATCGGGTAAGACACTATGATGAATTCATGAAGATGAACTGGGTTACGGATTATCCAAATGTAAAAATCATCCCAAAAATCAAAGTGAATATTACAGAAACAGGGATTATTAGTTAAGAAAAGGAAGAGTTCATCTTTCTTTTCTTTTTTTATTTTTTTAAGATTGTCATTTAAAAGCTTTCATGATAATCTATTTGTGTAAACGGTTACACATTCACGAAGGGAGGCACTCCATTGGCTACCATTAAAGATGTTGCAAAAGCTGCACAAGTGTCTGTTGCCACTGTGTCTCGCGTGCTTAACGATACTGGATATGTCCATACAGATACGAAAACCCGCGTGACACAAGCGATGCAGGAGCTGAACTACTTTCCCAATGAAGTGGCTAGATCCCTTTTCAAAAGAGAATCCCGCTTAATCGGTTTGATCTTGCCTGATATCACAAACCCCTTCTTTCCTCAGCTTGCTAGAGGCGTAGAGGATGAGATTCATGCGCAAGGTTTTCGGTTATTATTCGGAAACAGTGATGAAGATCGAGAAAAGGAATTGGCTTATTTACAAACCTTTAAACAAAATCAAGTGGTCGGTGTCATCGCTGTCACAAACGAACCTGAATCAGATATATACAATGATGATGAATTGCCGGTTGTGTTCTTAGATCGAACCGTCTCGCATGCACCTTCTGTATCTGCAGATACTGCAGCTGGCGGGAAAATGGCTGCAATGGAATTAATCAGGCGCGGCAGCCGGCAGATCACACTGCTGAAAGGACCTGCCCACCTTCAAACAGCGAGGCAGAGATTCAAGGGTGCACTCGATGTACTGACCGAAAAGGGTGTCGACTTCCATGTGATGTCTAATGCTTCATTTTCTTTTCAAGAAGCCCGTAAGAGTGCCAAGGCTCTTTTCCAGCTGTACCCTGAAACAGATGGCATCATTGCCAGTAATGACATTGTCGCAACAGCGGTCATACACGAAGCACTTCGGATCGGAAAAGCCGTTCCAGAGGATGTTCAAATCATTGGGTTTGACGATATTCCGCAAAGCGAGCTGCTCTTCCCTTCCCTATCGACAATTAGGCAGCCTGCCTATGAGATGGGAAAAGAAGCGGCGCAGCTGTTAATTAAAGCGATTCAGAAACAACCTATAGATCAACCAGTTATTCAAATGCCCGTCTCTTTTATTGAACGAGAGACCACAAGAAAGGTGGATTCACAATGAGTCATATTGTCGTAGTAGGAAGCTGTTCAATGGATTTAGTCGTCACTTCGGATAAACGGCCAAATGCCGGTGAAACAGTGTTAGGCGAATCATTTAAAACCGTCCCAGGCGGAAAAGGCGCCAATCAAGCAGTCGCCAGTGCCAGACTCGGTGCTGATGTATACATGGTCGGCCGGGTCGGTGATGACGCTTATGGTCAAGATATTCTCAGCAATCTACAAGACCAAGGGGTCCGCACCTCATATATGAAACCGGTTACCGAAATGGAAAGCGGCACGGCTCATATCATTTTAGCGGAAGGTGATAACAGCATTGTCGTGGTCAAAGGGGCAAATGACGAGGTCACTCCTGACTATGTAAGAGAAGCACTTTCTACAATAGATGATATTGGAATAGTGCTCATTCAGCAGGAGATACCTGAAGAAACGGTCGAAGCTGTCTGCGCCATTTGCAGCGGAAAAGAAATCCCTGTGATTTTAAACCCTGCACCTGCCCGCAAAGTGTCGCAGCAAGTTTTAGACCAGGCTGCCTACATTACACCGAATGAGCACGAGGCTGTTCTCATGTTTAACGGACTCCCAATTGAAGACGCCTTGCGTCAATATCCTAACAAATTACTGATTACAGAAGGGAAAAATGGGGTTCGATATTTTGACGGATTGAAAGAAGTGCTCGTCCCAGGATTTCCAGTCGAAGCAGTAGATACAACAGGAGCAGGCGATACCTTTAACGGAGCCTTGGCTGTTGCCTTAACAGAAGGCAAATCTCTCTATGACGCACTTGCATTCGCTAACCTTGCAGCATCAATGTCTGTCACCAAGTTCGGTGCACAAGGCGGCATGCCAACAAGAGAAGAACTGGAGAGAAAAAAATGAAAAAAAACGGCATCTTAAACAGTCATATCGCCAAGGTACTTGCTGACCTTGGTCATACAGATACAATCGTCATCGCAGACTGCGGCCTGCCGATTCCAGAAGGTCCAGTCAAAATCGACCTGGCACTATCAATCGGCACACCGTCCTTTCAGGAGGTCACCTCCCTCCTTCTTCAAGAAATGGCGGTTGAACACATTACTGTAGCTAGTGAAATCAAAGAAGCCAATGAGCGAGATCATCTATTTCTAAAGAAAGCGTTCTCACAGCCATTACATGATGTAGACCACGAGACGTTTAAAGATATGACCAAACAGGCAAAAGCAGTCATTCGCACGGGTGAAGCCACCCCATACGCAAACTGCATTCTTCATGCCGGTGTCATCTTTTAAAAGGAGGAGCCAGATATGAACATTGAGATGCATAACATCCATAAGGCCTTTGGAAAAAACACCGTTCTTTCCGGGGTCTCCTTTGACCTCGTCACAGGTGAGGTTCACGCGCTCATGGGTGAAAATGGCGCAGGAAAATCAACTTTAATGAACCTGCTCACAGGTCTTTATTCATTAGACCAGGGAACGATTCAAATCGACGGGAAAGAAACCGCTTTCAAAAATCCGAAGGAAGCGGAACAACACGGCATCGCCTTTATTCATCAAGAGCTCAACATATGGCCAGATATGACCGTCTTGGAAAACCTATTCATCGGGAAAGAAATCTATACGAAATTTGGATTGCTAGACACAAAGAAAATGAAGGTTCTTGCCCAAAGCCAGCTGGACCGATTGTCTGTGAACCTCTCGCTTGATCAAGAGGCAGGCAGCTGCTCTGTTGGACAAAAACAGATGATTGAGATTGCAAAGGCATTAATGACGGAAGCGAAGGTCATCATCATGGATGAGCCAACAGCAGCTCTTACAGACCGTGAGATTGAAAAGCTCTTTCAGGTCATTGAATCTCTCAAAAAGGAAGGCGTATCCATCGTCTATATTTCTCACCGTATGGAGGAAATTTTTGCGATCTGTGACCGGATTACCATCATGCGCGATGGGAAAACGGTCGATACGAAAGCCATACCTGAAACAAATTTCCATGAGGTCGTCAAAAAAATGGTCGGCCGCGAATTAACAGATCGATACCCTGAGAGAACGCCTTCTCTAGGAGATACTATCCTTGAGGTGAAGCAAGCGACAAGAAAAGGACAATTTCAAGATATCAATTTCTCCGTTAAAGCTGGAGAAATCGTCGGTGTTGCAGGCTTAATGGGCGCTGGCAGGACCGAAATGATGCGGTCACTGTTTGGTCTTGATCCTCTTGATCAAGGGGAAATCTGGGTTCATGGGAAAAAGGCTATCATTAAAAAACCAAGTGATGCCGTCAAGCTCGGCATCGGCTTTATCACAGAGGATCGCAAAGATGAAGGACTCATGCTGGATGCATCCATTCGAGAAAACATTGGTCTGCCAAACTTAGAAAGCTTCTCTCCAAAGGGACTGATCGATAAGAAAAACGAACAGGATTTTGTTGACCTGCTCATCAAAAGATTGACGATTAAAACGGCTTCCTCTGAAATCTCTGCTCGAAGTCTCTCTGGTGGAAATCAGCAAAAAGTCGTCATCGCCAAATGGATCGGCATCCAGCCGAAGGTCTTGATTTTAGATGAACCGACAAGAGGTGTCGACGTCGGAGCGAAACGAGAAATCTACCAGTTAATGAATGAACTGACTGATCGAGGTGTTGCCATTTTAATGGTCTCCTCTGAGCTCCCAGAAATTCTAGGGATGAGCGATCGAGTGCTTGTCATTCATGAAGGAACCATCAGCGGAGAATTAAATAAAGCAGACGCAACACAAGAACGAATTATGACACTAGCTACAGGAGGGAAGTAACATGAAACCACTTACTTCAAATGGACGATTTGACAACATCATGCAAAAGCTTGGGCCATTCTTAGGACTCATCATCCTTGTCGCCATTGTTTCTATTTTAAACCCGGCCTTTTTAGAGCCATTAAACATCTTAAACTTACTGAGACAAATCTCCATTAATGCCCTCATTGCCTTTGGAATGACGTTTGTTATTTTAACAGGAGGAATTGATTTGTCGGTCGGTGCCATTTTAGCACTTTCTAGTGCGCTGACTGCCGGATTTATCGTGTCTGGTATGGACCCGATTTTAGCTATTATCGTTGGCTGTATCATCGGCGCTATTCTTGGGATGGTCAACGGTCTTTTAATCACAAAAGGAAAAATGGCTCCTTTTATCGCAACACTTGCCACGATGACGATTTTCAGAGGATTAACACTTGTTTATACAGACGGAAACCCGATTACAGGACTCGGATCTAACTATGCCTTTCAGTTATTCGGACGCGGGTATTTCTTAGGCATTCCTGTTCCAGCGATCACGATGCTTCTCACCTTTATCGTGCTCTGGGTGCTGCTTCATAAAACGCCTTTCGGCAGAAGAACATATGCAATCGGTGGGAATGAAAAAGCTGCGCTCATTTCAGGAATCAAAGTACCGCGCGTAAAAATTATGATCTATTCATTAGCAGGGTTCATGTCTGCTCTAGCAGGTGCGATCTTAACATCTCGTCTAAACTCAGCCCAGCCAACAGCTGGTACGTCCTATGAGCTTGATGCAATTGCTGCCGTTGTACTTGGCGGGACAAGCCTTTCCGGCGGAAGAGGGCGAATTGTCGGCACACTGATCGGGGTGCTTATCATCGGTGTCCTGAACAACGGTATGAACTTACTTGGTGTATCATCATTCTATCAATCTGTTGTGAAAGGGATTGTCATCTTGATTGCAGTCCTACTAGACAGAAAGAAATCTGCTTAAGGAGGCAGCTGCTATGAAAAAATTTCTCATTCTCATTCTGACTCTCTCATTGTTCATGCTTTCTGCCTGCTCGCTAGAACCGCCAGAGTGGGCCAAATCAACAAAAGATGGGAAGAAAAAAGACATCAAAATCGGTCTCTCGATCTCGACCTTAAACAATCCATTCTTCGTTTCTCTTAAAAACGGGGTGACGAAAGAAGCGAAAAAGCTTGGCATCGAAGTTGTCATTGCAGATGCTCAAAATGATTCAGCAAAACAAACAAGTGACGTAGAAGATTTAATTCAGCAAGGGGTCGACGCATTGCTTATCAACCCAGCGGACTCGTCTGCCATCTCAACTGCTGTTGAATCAGCGAATGCTTCAGATATTCCTGTCATCACATTAGACCGTTCAGCTGAAAGCGGTAAAGTAGAAGCACTGGTTGCTTCAGATAACGTCAAAGGCGGCGAAATGGCAGCCAACTTTATTATCGACAAGGTTGGAAAAGGCGCTAAAGTCGCTGAATTAGAAGGTGTACCAGGCGCTTCCGCTACACGTGAACGCGGAAAAGGATTCCATCAAATAGCAGATAAAGATCTAAAAGTGACAGCAAAACAAGCAGCTGACTTCGACCGAACAAAAGGGTTGAACGTCATGGAAAACCTCCTTCAAGGAAACCCTGACATCAAAGCCGTTTTTGCCCACAATGATGAAATGGCGCTTGGCGCACTAGAGGCGATTCAAAGCTCTGGAAAAGACATTCTCGTCGTTGGCTTTGACGGAAACGAAGATGCACTCAACTCGATCAAAGCAGGAAAACTATCTGCCACAGTCGCCCAGCAGCCAGAGCTGATCGGAAAACTGGCAGTCGGTGCTGCAAGCGACGTCTTAAAAGGGAAAAAAGTACAAAAGAACATCGCAGCTCCACTGAAACTAGAACAGAAAAAATAAACACAAAACCCCCGACTTCCCTCGGGGGTACAGATGGTTGACAAAGGGCTTTAGTCCTTTGTCTTCTTTTCATTTCATTCTGGTCTTTTCAGCACATATGACGTCCCTAAATGGGCATAATCATTACCCGCTAAACGTGCGACTGGCTTCAATTCAGAAGTAGAAACATATCCTTTTTCCGCATCATACACAGCCTCATCTAAATGCGCACACACAACCCGGCCAATGATATGATCGACTGTGATCTCCCCTTCATCATTTTGAAAGGTAAGATGCTTTTCAAGCTTACATTCAAAGCGAATACGCGCTTCCTGAATGCCCGGCACTGACACGACATGACTCTTAACTTGATGAAGACCGGTTCGATCCAGCTCACTCTCATCCTGTGGCAGCGTAGCAGCTGTTTCATTAATATCTTCTATTATCGCTTCATCACTCACATGGACTACAAATTCTCCTCTGTCAATCATATGCTGCGCTGTGTCTTTCATCTGACCTTCGCGTCGTCCGATAGAAACTGCGAGGAGCGGCGGGTGTCCGCTGATGACATTAAAGAAACTAAATGGTGCGGCATTGACAACATCGTCTTTAGACAGACTTGTAATAAACGCAATCGGTCGTGGAACAATAGAGCCCGATAATAATTTATATGCTTCTTTTCTTGATAGCTGATCCATTTGCAACGTAATCAATTCAGACACGCCTCCTTTTGGTGTATCGACATCATACCATACCTCTTTTTCTATGCCTCTGATTCAGGCTCGGTGCGATGCAGGATATGGTGGACAAGATGAAATAAAGCAGGATTATGATTTTCTCGTCTATAGGAAATCGTCCATTCTGCCAGAAGCTGTTCACCTTCAATGGACCGATACACAACATCTAGATTAAATAAACGCCGGGCTGATTTCGGAATGACCGCAATGCCGATACCAGCTGTGACAAGGCCAATCACCATTTGATATTCAGCCGCTTCCTGCACAATATTCGGAGAAAACCCGTACTTTTCACATAGCAGGACAAAGTGTTGATAAAGGGACGGCCATGATTCCTGTGATAAAGAAATAATCGGCTCATGACGAATATCTTCGATCGTGACCGCCTCTTTTTTCGCCAGCGGATGATTTTTCGGAATCGCAAAAATACATTCACTTTGCTTCATCAAACGGCTGACCAGTTCTTCATGAGGAGATGTAGGATGTAAAAAACCGATATCAATCTCCCCATTTAAAAGCGCTCCTAGCTGCTGCGGAACAGAAAGCTGCTCCAGCTCAATACTGACAGAGGGATACAGCTCTCTGAATTCGCGTACAACTGGCGGCAGAATATCATACGTCGCTGTTCCAACAAACCCTATGATGATTTTTCCCAGCTCTCCTCTTGCTGTATGCCGGGCATGATCAACGGCTTTATCAAGCTGATGCAGCACACCACGCACCTCATGTAAAAAGACCTTTCCAGCAGCTGTTAGCTCCACCACTCGCTTCGACCGGTGAAACAAAGGAAACCCCAATTCTTCTTCAAACTGCTTAATTTGCTGACTAAGTGGCGGCTGTGTCATATTCAACCGTGCGGCTGCTCTGCCAAAATGCAGCTCCTCCGCTACTGTGACAAAGTACTGCAAATGTCTCAGTTCCATCCTTTCACTCCTCGCACACTTATTCGTGAAACATATTAAAACCACGTTAAACAGATATTGGAAATTTTCCATTTTGAAATGTATAGTAAATCATATCATGAAAATATATTTTCATAAAAAATTTTACTTGCCGAAAGGAGTGCGGGGTAAATGAATTCTCAAGCACAACCCCTAACAAGACGAGGAGCAGAATTGATTGTTGATACGCTGATTGCTCAAGGTGTGACCCATGTTTTTGCAATTCCAGGTGCCAAAATTGACGCCGTATTTGATGTATTAAAAGACAGAGGTCCAGAGCTTGTCCTATGCAGACACGAACAAAACGCCGCCTTTATGGCAGCTGCTGTCGGCCGCTTAACCGGCAAACCAGGTGTTTGTCTCGTCACATCAGGTCCTGGCGCATCTAATTTAGCAACAGGTCTATTAACAGCCAATACAGAAGGTGACCCTGTTGTCGCAATCGCGGGAAACGTCATTCGTGCAGATCGGCTAAAACGAACACATCAATCACTCGACAATGCGGCATTATTCAAACCAGTCACTAAATACAGTGTTGAAGTACAAGACGTTCATAATATACCCGAAGCCTTAACAAATGCTTTTCGCGCGGCACAAAAGGGGCAGGCTGGAGCAGCATTTATCAGCTTTCCACAAGATGTCGTGACAGAACACACCACACAAACACCAGTGTCTGCTCACCCTTCTCCAGAACTAGGTCCTGCACCGGATGCTCTCATCAGCTCGGCTATCGCCAAAATTCAAAACGCACACTTACCTGTTGCCATTGTGGGAATGAAAGCAAGTCGTCCAGCTGCTGCAAAGGCTACAAGAACATTATTGAAAACACTTGGAATTCCATTTGTCGAAACGTACCAAGGAGCCGGCGTTCTCTCAAGAGAGCTCGAGTCTCAATATGTAGGCAGAATCGGTTTATTCAGAAATCAGCCGGGGGATCTTCTCATTGAACAAGCAGATGTCCTTTTAACCATCGGCTTTGATCCAATTGAATATGATCCGAAGCATTGGAATATTCAGCCGAAGCAGCGACAGATCATCCATGTCGATGACATGCAGGCAGATATTGATCATTTTTATGAGCCAGCGCTTGAGCTTGTCGGTAATATAGCTGAAACCGTTAAACATCTAGCCCATGACAGTGTTCCACTTTCTCTATGCAAAGAACAAATTGAATTCGTCACTGAATTACAGGAGCTGTTAAGCGACATTGAAAAAGCACCAGAAAGAGAAAGTCATCTATCTCACCCGCTGGATGTCATTCATACATTAAGACGCCTGATTCCTGATAACACGAAGGTCACCTGTGATATCGGGTCTCACGCGATTTGGATGTCGCGTCACTTCCGCGTCTATGAGTCGAACACATTCCTTGTGAGCAACGGAATGCAAACATTAGGCGTCGCCTTACCATGGGCCATTGCGGCTTCCATATTGAATCCAGATGAAAAGATCATTTCGGTCTCTGGTGATGGCGGTTTTCTCTTCTCTGCAATGGAGCTAGAAACAGCCGTCCGCATGAAAACAAACCTCGTTCACCTTGTTTGGAATGACAGCACATACGACATGGTGGCATTTCAGCAGGAAATGAAATATGATCGCACATCCTGCGTTGAATTCGGACAGATCGACTTAGTGAAGTATGCGGAAAGCTTTGGAGCGACTGGATTACGGGTTAACTCACCTGAAGAGCTTTCAACTGTCCTTCAAAAGGGTATAAACATAGAAGGACCCGTTATTATTGATATTCCGATTGACTATCAAGACAACCCAGACCTCGCCAGTCAAAAATGGCCAGAAGTCTTTCGTGAAAATCGCACATTGAACGTCTGATAAGATGTCCATACATTACACCAAAGGAGTGAGCGGATATGGGTATGATGCACCCAATGAATCAACACAGCGACACAAGACAACATGACAAACAGCAAGAGGTCTATCAAGTATCGACGATGACCTCTTTGCTGGAAGCCGTATATGATGGAGATTTCTCCCTTTCACAAATTCCCGAGCACGGTGATTTCGGTATTGGTACATTCAATCAATTAGATGGAGAGCTGATCGGCTTTGATGGCGCATTCTACCGACTGCGCTCGGATGGAACAGCGACACCGGTTACCAATCAAGACTATTCACCCTTCTGCTCTTTAGCATTCTTTGAAACAGATATCGTTCATCGAATTGATGCAGCCATGACGAGCAAAGAGCTAGAAGAAGAAATCGACCGCATTTTACCAAGTAAGAATGTGTTTTATGCAATCCGCATTGATGGATCATTCAAAAAGGTGCAAACACGTACGGTCGAAAAACAGGAAAAACCTTACGTTCCGATGGTGGAAGCAGTCAAGTCACAGCCCATCTTCGATTTCGAGGATATTCAAGGAACGATCGCCGGTTTCCGTACACCGCAGTACGCACATGGTATTGCAGTGAGTGGATATCATCTTCATTTCATTGATGACGATCGAAGTGTCGGCGGACACGTTTTTGATTACACTGTTGATCAAGTGACCATCCGAATTTCTCAAAAACGTCATATGAATTTACACTTGCCAAATACGCAGGAATTCTTCCAAGCAGACATTGATCGAGCTGACCTCGCACAACAAATTGCCAGTGCAGAAAGCAGTCCAGATCAATAAAATAAAGACATCCCGGTGATTCCGGGGTGTTTTTTTATACAAAAAGAATACTTATCACTTCATTATATTTCATTTCGTTAGTAAATTTAAATTCACTCATTCTATTCGTAATGAAATATGCTAAAATATCAACAGAAGAAAGGTGGTCATACGGTGTCAAACGACTATAGCATTCCGAACTTAACATTAGATGAAAGAGATAAACAAATTTTATCCATATTACACGAGGACGGGCGTATGTCCTATACAGATCTCGGGAAACAAGTCGGTCTTTCACGTGTTGCTGTACAAGCCCGTATACAGCAGCTCATTGAAGCAGGCGTCATTGAACGATTCACAACGGTCATCAATCCTGCTAAGATCGGCATTCATGTTTCTGTCTTCTTTAATGTAGAAGTGGAGCCGAAATTTTTAGAAGCAGTCGCCCTTCAGCTTGAGCAGGAAACAGCTGTCACAAGCCTTTATCACATGACAGGGCCAAGCAAGCTGCATATGCATGGCATTTTTCAAAATGAACAGGAAATGGAGACATTCCTGACAAAAAAACTGTACCCGCTAGAAGGCGTCGTGAGTGTGGACTGCCAAATGCTCATTAAACGATACAAAAGCCGAATGGGCATGAAATTGTAGACAGGAGTTGAAGCACTTGCAATCATATATCGAACTCATCATCGCTATGGTGCGAACCGGTATTCTCGGTTTTGGCGGAGGTCCTTCCGTCATACCACTCATTCGCCATGAAGCGGTGGTGAAATATCAATGGGTCAATGATGACGAGTTTGGAGAAACACTCGCCATCGCCAACGCATTACCAGGTCCGATCGCGACCAAAATGTCAGCATATCTCGGCTATCGATTGAAGGGCGTATCCGGCGCAATTGTCGCAACAGCTGCCCATATTTTACCGACATGCCTCGCCATGGTGGCACTCGTCACACTTGTCAGCGTCTTAAGCTCCTCACAAATCATTCAAAATATGATTGGCGCCGTGACACCAGTTATTGCCGTCCTGCTCGGGATCATGGCATACGAGTTTGGACAAAAAACGCTGAAAGGCTTCGGAATGATCTTCGGGATCGCTCTGTTCCTTCTTGCCTTTATCGGGCTACAGGTGCTGTCCATTCATCCAGGAATCATTGTTATCACCTTTTTATGCTATGGCGCTTTTCATTTCAAACTGAAACAACGCTGGAATCGACCAAATAAAGAGAAAGGAGTGTCTTCATGATGCTGATTTTCTTTTTATTCTGGGCATTCTTCTTGTCCAATCTATTAGGATATGGCGGAGGACCTGCATCAATTCCGCTGAATTATGAAGAAATCGTCAACCATTTTCATTGGATGACGAACGAAGGATTTTCCAATATGCTTGCTTTAGCCAATGCACTGCCAGGACCAATTGCGACGAAAATCGCGGCATATGTCGGTTATGACGTCATGGGCTGGCCAGGCTTTATTGTGGCACTGCTTGCAACTGTACTGCCATCAGCCATTGGATTGATTTTATTGCTCAAGCTGATTGACCGTTTTCGCCAATCCCCTGTCGTCAAAGGCATGACCTTATCCGTCCAGCCTGTCATTGCGATGATGATGCTTTTATTAACATGGGAAATCGGCGGAGATGCAGTAAAAGCCATTGGCTGGGCGCAGTCGCTCGCCATTGCCGCGATCTCCTTTCTCTTTATGACTAAATTCAAAATGCACCCCGCCTTTCTCATTGTGGCTGCCTTTTTATATGGCGGATTCATCCTGCCGCATTAAAAAAACCGATAGCATGACCTGTTATCGGTTTTAGATTATTGACAAAGTGCTAAAATGATGTTTATTTTAGCACTTTGTCTTCTTTTCAGCGTGATAGAAAACCTTTGAAGTCTAGGAAGGGCAGCTACTTTTGCGGAGCGAATTTAATATTCGTGAGCACCAGCGCGCAGACCTGCGGGCGAATGCGAGGGTTTGTCTACACGCTGAAACCGATAACATGACCTGTTATCGGTTTTCTTTTACATATATATTGGAGAAACTGGTCTGCGCCCAATCGAATGATACTCGACTCCTGCTTGTTCTGCCGCTTCAAGCGTATGGCAGTTGCGTCCATCGAAAATAAGCGGCTGTCTCATCCATTCCTTATAGGACGTAAGCGGGAACGTCTGAATTTCTGTCCACTCTGTTAATATACAAGCTGCATGGACATCCTTTATCGCTTCTTCAATCGTATGAGCAAACACGACTTTTTCAGGTAGCTCACGAGCAGCATGGCGTGCGGCAACAGGATCATACGCCACAAGCTCCGCGCCTAATTGATGGAGTTCATGAGCAATTGGAACCGACGGCGCCTCCCTCATATCGTCTGTATTCGGTTTAAAAGCAAGGCCAAGAAGTGCAATTCGCTTTCCTTCAAGATTTGATCCCAGTCTCTCCTGAATACTTCGGATAAAACCGGCTCGCTGCTCATTGTTTACTTTGATAACAGCCTTTAACAGCTCAAAATCATGCGACACATGCCCTGCGATTTGAACAAGTGCATTTGTATCCTTTGGAAAACAAGAACCTCCGTAGCCAATCCCCGCCTTGAGAAATGAAGAACCAATCCGCTGATCGAGCCCCATTCCCTGCGCCACCCATTCAACATCAGCACCTGTTTTTTCACAAATGGAGGCAATCTCATTCATAAAACTGATTTTGGTCGCAAGGAAAGCATTTGATGCATACTTGATCATTTCTGCACTTTTTCGGTCTGTCTTGACCACTGGCAGGTGGAAATGAGCATACATCTCCTCGAGCCGGTCTAATACAGCTTTTGTTTCAGCCCCAATGACAAGCCGATCTGCCCTCAATGTATCTGAAATGGCAGAGCCTTCTCGTAAAAACTCTGGGTTAGATGCAATCGATAATGGCTCATTCCGTCCTAATTCTTGATGGATCATCTGTTCGATTTGATCACCCGTTCCAACAGGCACCGTACTTTTCACCACAAGAACCGCACCTGATTTCGCTTTTGTACCCATCTCCTTTGCGGCTTGAAACACATATTGTAAATCAGCTTGGCCATCTGCCTGCTGCGGGGTGCCAACCGCAATCATTAACACATCTGCCCGCGGGTAGGCTGCCGCTCCATTTATGTGAAATTGAATTCGTCCTTGCTCAAGATTGCGTTTCAGCAGTTCTTTTAATCCTGGCTCATACATTGGTGGATGTCCCTGTTTCAGCTGCATGACCTTTCTCCGGTCAATATCAATACACGCCACATTGTGCCCTGCCTCCGCTAAACACACACCTGTGACCAGTCCCACATATCCACAGCCTGCAATTGCAATATTCATGACACCATCAGCTCCCCATACGCCTTATGCTTGTAATGACATCGTATGCCGGGAGCTTTCGTTCCATTCATAAAAGCATACAAAAACCCCCTGCCATCACCAGCAGGGGGTCACTTTTATGAAACAAGACCATTTCGAATATGAGCAATCAGATTTTCAAGCATTTCTTTTGTGGTGACATCATTTGAATTCTCACCAATATCATGAGCGTACATCAAAATTTTTAAAAACTCTTCTTGATTCAAACCCTTATTATCCATGTCTGTATCCTTTCGATTCCACTAATTTCATTATTATATGCTGTAAGGTTGGTTTATGCAATACTCTAATACATCATTCGACAGCTTTTGAAATTTATGACCATTTTCATGAAAAACTTTTTTATAAATCACCATTGAGCTATAATAAAAGAATTGGAATCTTTTACTTGGTTAGGAGCGGATCAAATGCTTCAGCACAACATCAACGAGGAAGAAATCAAACAAACAGCCGAACAGATCAAAGAACTTCTTCCTGCAACAGATGAAAACAAACAACTCATCAAAAAAGCATTGATTACTTATAGACAGGACAGTGTATATCGTCTCAAGCAAGAATCTGATACGGAATGGTCAGCTTATGTACATGATGTTGTGGCAGCAAGAGTCCATCTTCATGTGCTGTTTCCTGTGAGAAGCAGCTGCTCATGTCCGGCAGATGGACTTTGTAAACACATTCTCGCTGTCTTCTTTTCGCTATACGCTCAAGTGGAGAGTGTGACTGGATTTACAGAAAATTGGTCAGAAAAGGATGAATTACAGCGCAGCAAAGAATTGATTCGCCAGCACTTCCAAGTGAAGCGCCCAGACGAACAATCACTCCAAAGCTGGCTGAATTTTTTCCAAGAGGAATTTAACCTCTGGCTGAAACGGACACCAAAGCATCAGCAAACACCGCAGCATTTGTATTACGGCTATTTATCGATCCTAAAAAAACACGCACCTCATTCTCCTGAATTCAAGAGTTTGTATGCGATTCATACGTCAATCGATGTGTGGTTAAGGATTCATGAATTAATCGACCTTGGCCAGCTTGATGCCGAGAAGGACTTTTATTCCATGAATCCATATGTCGAACAGCTTATGAACACCATTTTCGATTCAGTGGATCACTTGAAGACATACGCCCTTTCCTTTTCCCTCGATCCGTTTCTTGAAAACACACCAACTGCCGTTCGGACACTTCTTCAAATAAACGGACCTTTCCAGCATGAACGAGTAGCGGTCTTTATGGAGATTTGGGGCACCATATTAAATAGAGGGAAATGGGTTAAAAAAGAAACAGAATTACTAAGAAACGCTCAGCAGCAAGAACAAACGGTTGAATGTACCATCGGATTGATGCACATGGATTATTTAATGAAAGAAGACGATAGCCTCTTTCAGCAATTAAAGCTGCTCAATGCAGATATGCTGCCAAATGTGCTCAATTGGCTGAAGGATCTGACAAACCGCAAGGACTGGAAGCGGCTCAAGCTCTGGTATCATGAGATCACCTATATTTTAGAGGAATATTGCCAGCTCGACCTTTCCTACAGAGAACTGCGAGGAGCCGTCAGTGATTTCTTCTTTTATTTAGACGCATACTTTAAGCAGACGAAGGATCATCATTTATATGAACGCTACCTCCAGATTTGCATGCCCTATGCGTTTACTGAATATAGTCAGCTATTATATGCACAACAGCGTTATGCAGAATGGATTGAGATTCACAGCCTTGTTGGTTTCTCCATCAGTGAACTGGAGAAGGATCTGATCAAACAAATTGCAAAAGAGGAGCCTGAAGCGCTCATTCCATCATATCACCGTGAAATCTCACAGCTTCTCGATCAAAAGAATCGAAGTGCTTACCGGGAATCTGTGAAAATGCTAAAAAAACTGCGCACGCTTTATCATAAAACGAAAAAAACTGCGATTTGGGAAAGATATGTAAAGCAGCTACAGGATTCAACGAAACGGCTGCGTGCGTTCCAAGAGGAAATGAAGAAAGGAAAATTAATTGATGACACGCCATAAACAAATTGTCATTCATGCAGAACAAACAGAAGATTTCTCTTTCACCATTTCAGCGCAAGCAGAGGACGGACACCCTGTTCCGCTTAATGAAATGAAGAGGCAGCTTTTCCAATGGCACGAATCGTCTTTTTACGGAACATTTTTAGAAGATGTGAGCTTTATTGGCACACCTGCCTTCCTGCTAAGCCCTTGGATGACCGTCGAACTGCTAGGAAAAAATTCGTTTAATACCTTTAGTCATGTGACACTAACCGATGAAACGGAACCACTGATGAAGACCGCCTCCACCATTTATGAATTCATTGAGGATGAAGATTTCATTCCCGATTACGAGGCATGGACAAAAGGTGTGCTTCGTTTTAAAGACAAAGAAGGACTATTAGATGGCTATACGGCTGAGTGGTTCTCCTTTGCCGTACAGGATTATATTCAATTTGATAATGCCTTACAGCACAAATGGAACCGGATGACAGAACAATCGCCTGCGCTCTCATCCTTCCAAGGACATTTTTTAGATGAGCAGGATTTCTTGGAAACGATTGGCTGGATTGATGACGACACACCTTTCACTGTCGGCTTGCGTTTAAATGAACCGGATTTCGACGGAGATGATTGGAAAATCGAATTGTTTTTGCGTGATAAGAAAAACAGCGACCTTCACTTTTTTGAAGGCATCCGTTCATTGAAAAGGTCTTGGCATCCGTATCAAGATAAAATCTCAAGAGAGCTGGAGCGATTCGGTCAAATTGTCCCTTGGCTTTCTTTCACATCTGGCACCACGCTCATGTCAGAAGACGAAGCATGGCTTTTCCTATCTGAAGCAAGTGAAACACTTGTGAATATGGGCATTGAGATCCTGCTCCCATCGTGGTGGCAAATTGTCAAAGAAAGCACCATGATGCTAAAAGCAAGGATTTCCTCTACCCCGAGAGGCGAGTCGCATGTCGGAATGGATGCCTTGATGGACTTTAATTGGCGCTTTGCTACAAACGGCATCGAGCTGACAGAAGATGAGTTCAACGAGCTTGTCCAAAGTAAACGGCGCCTTGTCAATATTCGTGGACAATGGATCAAAATCGATCCAACCTTCATCCAGCAAATGAAAAAATGGATGGAGCGTGCCGAAAATGAAGGGCTGCACATGTCTGATATTTTGTCACGTGAACTGGCAGATCAAGAAGCATCCTCTGAATCGATTCCAGAGCTGCTAGACAGCTCAGCATTTGCACATATTCAATTTGAACTTTCGTCTCAATTAAGAGGGCTTGTCCATCAGTTAAATGAGACGCATGAGCTGCCTTCCTACGAAATGAGTGAGTCCTTCAAAGGCACACTCAGGCCGTATCAGCAGCATGGTGTCAACTGGCTGTTATTCTTAAGATCTCATGGATTTGGGGCTTGTTTAGCAGACGATATGGGTCTTGGAAAAACGATTCAAATGATTGCGTATTTCACATATTTAAAGGAGCAGGAGCAAAATGCCGCTCCATCTCTCATCATTGCGCCGACCTCTGTTTTAGGAAACTGGCAGCGGGAGCTTGAAACCTTCGCACCACATTTGAATGTTGCCTTGCATTACGGGCCATCACGCCCTCAAGGCGAACACTTTACAAAGGCATACGAGTCAACAGATATTGTCCTGACGTCTTATGGACTCTCACATTCTGATCGTGATGAATTAACGTCAGCAAAGTGGGATACGATTTGTTTAGACGAAGCCCAAAACATTAAGAATGCCCATACGAAACAATCGAGAGCGATCAGACAGCTCAAAGGGCAGCATCACATTGCCCTTAGCGGGACACCTATGGAAAACCGTTTAACAGAGCTTTGGTCCATTTTTGACTTCGTCAACAAAGGATATCTCGGCAGCCTGACGAGCTTTCATAAGAAATTCGTTCTGCCGATTGAAAAAGATCGTGATGAAAAAAGAATTGAACAGCTGCAGCAGCTGATTAAGCCTTTCCTATTAAGACGAACAAAGCAAGATGAAGAGGTCGCCCTGAACCTGCCTGAGAAACTCGAAGAAAAAGAATTCATTCCGCTATCTGCTGAGCAGGCTTCTTTATATGAACAGCTCGTGAAAGATACATTCGAACACATGGCTTCGTTAACAGGAATGCAGCGGAAAGCCATTATTTTAAGTATGCTCGGCAGACTCAAACAGATTTGCGATCACCCGGCTCTCTATTTAAAAGAGAGTGGAACCGATGTGAAACTGCTGAAACGTTCATTAAAAATGGATAAACTCGCAGAGCTGTTAAAAGCAATACATGAGCAAGGAGAAAGCTGCCTCATTTTTACGCAGTATATTGGAATGGGGAACATGATCAAGCAACTGGCGGAAAAAATGTTTGGAGAACCAGTTCAATTTTTAAATGGCAGTCTGTCCAAACAGGAACGGGATAAAATGGTGGACCGCTTCCAGAAGAAAGAATTCAACATCTTAATTCTCTCTTTAAAAGCAGGAGGAACAGGACTTAACCTAACCGCCGCAAACCATGTCATTCACTACGACAGATGGTGGAATCCTGCTGTGGAAAACCAAGCGACCGACCGTGCTTATCGGATCGGACAAAAACGATTTGTTCACGTCCATAAGATGATCACAACGGGCACGATTGAAGAAAAAATCGATCAAATGCTCGAAACAAAGCAAACGTTAAATGATCAAATTATCCAAAGTGAAAGCTGGATTACAGAGCTATCGACAAACGAACTAGAAGATTTATTCACATTAAGTGCCGCCGCTCAATCATCTTAATCCAAGCAAAAAGAGGACTTTTCTCAAACATGATGAAAAGTCCTCTTTTTTCATTTCATATGAACATAGGTTAAATGTGCAGTTTTTTCAATGCAGATTTCACGTTCATATACGTATTCAATTCACGGAAGTCTTCTCTCATTTCTCCCATTTTCATCGCAAGATTCGGTTTAATTCCTGTCACGATGAGTTCCGTACCTGTCATTAAAATCAAATCGTTCAGCTTAAAGATCGCATCTGCCACAAATGAATCGACTTCTAATAAACCAGACAGGTCGACAATAAAATAATCGTCCTTGGATTGAGAGATATAGGTGGAGACTGTGGAGATAATCTTATCAAATCTTGGCGCTGTTAACGTACCAATGATCGGTAACACAGAAATACCATCTTTCACAGGAACAATGGGAACGGAAATGTTCAGCACTTCATCAATTGATTGCTCAAGAAGCTCCTGCTGTTCCTTCTCTTTCGTGACATCCTTTTGCAGACCAACGAAATAAAGACGTTTCCCTTCATTTTCGTCAATCCAAAGAGGAGCTACACTTAACTCATTCCAAAACATCTGTCCAGATTTTTTATAATTTTTCAGCTGAACAGTGACAGCCTCTTTGTTCTCAATAGCTGTTCTAATTTGTTGGAGAGCAATTTGCTCTGTTTCATTTCCTTGAAGGAAACGACAATTCTTCCCCAATACTTCGGGTTCTTGATAGCCTGTCATATCTAAAAAGCCCTTGTTCACATATATTAAAGGATTATCAGGTAAAGACGGGTCCGTCACCGTCAGGCCAACCTGAGTATAGTCTAAGGCTTCCTTGATTAAATGCAGATTTTCGGACTTATAAGATTCCAGCGCCATTCGTTTACTCTCCTTAATTTCCTTACAAGCGGGTTATGTTCATAATTAAATTATATGATGTTCCACATCATGTGTAAATAGAAGTAGTTCTGAATTACTCTTTTGTAGAATGCGCTTTATCCTATGTGATTTATACAACGACATCCGATGCATCTATTTCAACAGGTGTCGAATCATATACGCAACACCATGTTCATCATTTGTTAACGTGACATGATCAGCGATTTCTTTCATATCCTGTCTCGCATTGCCCATCGCAACCCCAACACCAGCTGCTCGAAGCATCGATTCGTCATTTAAACTGTCTCCTACAGCCGCTGTCTGTCTTAAAGGAACACCAAGTCGTTCTGCCAGCCTTGTTAATGCCTGGCCTTTAGATGCGTCCTTAGCACCAATTTCAAAGTTGTGATCGGCTGAACTGACCATTGTGACATCTGAATCATCACCAAACATATCCCATCCTGCCTTCAATCTGTCTTCAAAGAAAGAGAAACCTAAGATGTTGTAGAATGAAAGCTTTCGATCCTCACGAAACAACTCTTTATATGTATCAATATAAGAAAAACCCGACTGACTGTATTGCACTTCTGCCGCTTGTTTTAAAACACTCAGGTCCGCTTCTGGATTTGCACTTTTTAAGCGATCCATTTCAATCGCAAGAAGCTCTCTACCACGATTCGGTGTGAAAATGGCTTCGTTTGTAAAAACTTCATAATAATAATCACGTTCTTCAAGCCACGACAATATGCGTTTGGCCTTTTCTTCTTGTAAAGCAACTGAATGATATACTTGTCCAGCCGGATCATGAATCACAGCTCCATTGGCACTAATCACCCATGTATTCATCCCAAGCTCATCAAAAATAGACCTCACATCAAAATACGCTCTTCCTGTAGAAACGACAACTTCCAATCCATTCGCCGCTGCTTCCTTTAATGCCTGCTCATTTTCCTGACTCACTTTGTGTTCACTATTCAATAACGTTCCGTCTAAATCCGTTGCAATCAATTGAATGTTTGTCATCGTTCTCTCCTTTTTGTCTCCATTTTGGCTATCATACCGCTGATAAAATCCATCATCAAGAGGTGATCGGTTTATCATTGAATAAAAGGGTACCCGGCCACGCTACATGACCGGATACACACAAGGGGATTTAAGGGGACACATGACCTATACAAAGAAGCGATGGTTCTATTACGCAGTGTTCTTATGCTCAAGGCAGCGTCTATCAGCTTTAGCTAGAGGGGGGCTGTCAGATGCTAGACGTTACCTTTTGATTCAGACCGTACCTCCTTTCCTTTCAACTGCCCTTAGTCTACCGAGAAAGGTTGTATATGACAAAACATGAAAATGACAAAATCCCCCCTCAAATTCTCTATTTCCTCTTTAATTTCTGCTTTTTACCGCTTGAGTATAAAACATCATCTTGTTTTGTTTGATGAAAAACTTATTTTTCATAAATTGATAAAAAACGTCTGAATGAATCCAATTACTAGAAGGCATGTGAATATAATCAGATCCGTCCCACGCAAACCAATAAAAACAAAGCTGCCCGTCATGAATCGACAATTGAAATTCAAAGTAGTCCATTTGATCCTCGGTGACGTATTGAAACGTGAGTGACTCGCCTTCTTCCATGTACACATCACAAAATGAAAGAATGTCTCCCCACGAATAAACGCGCATTTTGCTCTTTGCCTTCTCCTCGCCAATATGTATGTTTCGCAATTGATAAGACTCCATAAAACATCTCCTTTCACTCATATGCAGCTCGCTTTAAGCAGGCAGCGGTTTCATTTATACAGATGTTGTATGCTATAATGTTACTTACGAATAATGAACGCTTGTGAGGTGCAAAAAATGAAAACCTTTAGGCTGATTGATTTAAAAATCGAACTTGATCCAAAGCAAGATAAAATGTCCAGCATTCCCCTTCGTGACGGTTTAATCATTAATAAAGAAGATGGTGAAAATCACTGGATGATCGAGGCACTCATTCCAAAGAAACATAGACAGGTGTTTGAGGTGCTCTTTCAGCAGCACACTGAAGTGAAGATTCTAGTAACGATCACAAAAGAAAACAACCGCCCTGTTCATCTATCTGTCCAAGTCAAAAACATTGTTGCTTTAGAAGAAAACATTTCTGTGCTGCTCGATGGTAAGATGATTACAAATCGTTACAGAACAGAAACCGAAGAAGTACTTAAAGACCTCGTCAAAGAGGGGCTTTCCGGAGAAAAACTGCTGGATGCATTTAAACAAAACACATAAAAAGAGCGGGATTAGCCGCTCTTAGATAGTTGACAAAGGGCTAAAATGAATCTTATTTTAGCCCTTTGTCTTCCTTTCAGCGTGATAGAAAACCTTTGCAGTCTAGAAAGGGCGAGCACCGAAGCACAGACCTGACAACGAATGCGAGGGTTTGCCTACACGCTGAGAGCGGGGTTAGCCGCTCTTTTTCTATTGCACATCTTTCGATTGGCTTTGATGTTTCAAGAGATCTCTAATTTCAGTTAGTAAAACTTCCGTTTGATCCGGCGTTTCTACAACCTCTTCTTCCTCTACCTTTTTCCGTTTTAATTTATTTAAATAACGAATAAAGATAAAAATGGAAAACGAGATAATCAAGAAATCAATCACTGTTTGTATGAAGCTTCCATATAAAATTTGCGCAGATCCGATCTTAATAGATAGACCGCTAAAATCATGTCCGCCAATAATAATACCGACGAGCGGCATGATCAAATCATTCACAAGAGAAGTGACAATTTTGCCAAATGCTCCCCCAATGATGACACCTACAGCCAAGTCAATGACATTTCCCTTGACTGCAAATTCTCTAAATTCTTTCAGCATCTTTTATCACCTTCATCTTTTTTGTCTAATATGACGTTTTTTTGTCAAAAATGCAAGTCCTGATCCGTTCAGACTAGTTGTTTCCATATAAAAAGCGATTCATCCTTGATGAACCGCCAGGCAAATCATGATACTTTAGGACCGATAGAAAATGTAAGTTCTGCTTCACATACCACTTCGCCATCTACTGTGGCTACTGCTTTTCCTTTTGCAACTGGACCCTTGAGGCGCGTCACTTCTACCTCTAAACGAAGCTGATCGCCAGGCTTCACCTGTCTTTTGAAACGGCAGCCGTCAATTCCTGCAAATAAACCAATTTTCCCTTTGTTTTCTTCTTTGCCTAACATAATGACTCCAAACACCTGCGCAAGTGCTTCTACAATTAGCACACCCGGCATGACTGGGTATCCTGGGAAATGACCATTAAAAAATTCTTCGTTCACTGTGACATTTTTAATCCCAACCGCTCTTTTCTCTCCCTCAACCTCTAAAATACGGTCGACCAATAAGAATGGATAACGGTGTGGAATAATGTCTTGAATTTGCTGAGCATCAAGCATATCTTGATCTCTCCTTTTTTCTATATCGATGATCTTCATTTGATTCCTATAGAAGTATATTATGAATGCTCGTATTTTTCAACGTCCACTCCACATATATGGTAAAAAATAGAATCTACTTTTACCTATTGTCATCAAATATAATCCACACTACACTCATTGTTTTTTCACAAATATGGTAATATATATTACATCATTGATTGAATAAGAGGGTAAAAATGAATTTTATAAGTGATAAATCCATTAAAAAACTTCTCCATTCGTGGTATACAATGCTAAAGCATCGACATTTTTCGAAGGCTGAAGAAATCAAAACAACTCTATTAAAACATCAACGTAAAATATCAAAAAAACAGGAACTCTATTTACATTATCAGCTGATGCTTTTTCGCCAGCAGCTCTGGATGAATCAGACAGAGGACTTAGAAAAAATGAAACATGAATTGATGCAGCACAAAGATGATATGAACGAAGAACTGGCCTATTACTTTTACTTCTTTCTCGGACTTTACGAAGCTTTAAACAGCGATCAAAATGATGCGATCTACTATCTCGAAAAGGCGGAAGAACGACTGTCGTTCCTTAACGATGAGCTGGAGGAAGCAGAGTTCCATTTCCGTACAAGTGGTGTTTATTATAACAACCGCTATTCGTTGCTATCGATTCGTCATGTTCAAAAAGCCATGGATATCTTTGCAAAGCATGGGGATGACCACAGCCTCTATCGTTGTAAAATTGTGCTTGGTCTTAATTATAGCGATCAAAAAAAATATGAAGAAGCAGAAGCTCTTTTTATTGAGATCATCGAATACGTGAAAATCATTGATGATCAAGAACTGCTCGGTATCGTTTATTATGACGCTGGCTTTATTCAGTCGAGACAAAACCGTCACAAGAAAGCGCTGGAATACTTTAAAAAAGCACTTCGTCTCCCAGCATACCGGAAGTCCGCACACTCCTATGTATCGTGCCTCTACGAAACTGTGCGTTCCTGTTATAAAGAAAATTTAACCGATGAAGGAATGAAGTATATTCAAAAAGGATTGAAAGAAGCCGTTACTTCTCAATTTGATATATTAAGAATCAAGTTCCAAATCTTATTTCTTCTCTACAGCCAAACGCCAAAGGCAGATGAGCAGATCGCAAGGCTCGTCACATGCCTTGAACGAAAAGAAGCCTGGATTGATCTTGAGGATCTGCTTGCCGATGTCTCAGATTTTTATAAAAAAAAGGGCGACTTTGAGCGAGCCGCCTTTTTTATCATGAGAGGCTGATGTCAGCCTGCTCATTATCGAATTGTATTCACTAGTCCAAGCATTTGATCACCCATCGTAATCGTTCTTGAGTTCATCTGATAGGAGCGCTGTGTTGTCATGAGATCTGTTAATTCTTTAGACATGTCCACATTCGACGTTTCAAGTGCACCTTGCTGAAGCTGAATCGCTTGGCGGTTTGCTCCATTTAGTGCCGTTAATGCACCTTGATAAGTACCGTCAACTGAGAACAAATTATCTCCTTCAGAGACAAGTGCTGAAGAGTTATTGACTTGTACAACACCTAGATTCACTTGCTGATTCGGTTGATTATCTCTTGAAATGGCTGTTAGACGTCCATTTTTATCAATTGAAATATCACGGAAATTCGCATTTAAGACGATTTCATTTCCGTTTTCATCAAGAATCGGATGGCCTTCGCTAGTGACAAGCTGCACTTGATTACGATTATTGCCTGGCTGTAAGTAAAGAGAACCGTCTCTTGTATAACGAATATTACCGCCGACATTGACCTGCATATACTGAGACGGCGCTCCAAATGCAACATCAAGATCACGACCTGTTTCTTTAATCGAGCCTTGCAGCGAGTTAATGGACGCATTCACCATCGTACCCGTACCAAGCCTTAGCCCATCAGGTGTCAGACGACTGTTTGCCACCTGCGCATTTTTTTCATCCACCTGGTTGAACTGTTGTCTGATAAGCTCTGAGAAACGGGTATTTTTCGCACGGTACCCTGTTGTTTCACTGTTCGCGATGTTATTACTGATAATATCAAGCTGCTTTTGTACTTCGTTCATTGATACAGCTGCATTGATCATCGTTCTAAGCATGAGAATCCTCCTTTCTTTTTCATGTCTTGATTAGTACACTCTGCCAATTTCATTCACTGCTTTTTCTAAGCTTTTATCATACGCCTGAACCACTTTTTGGTTTGTTTCAAATGCTCGATAGGCGGTTGTCATTTCTGTATATGATTTCGTCACATCCACGTTCGACAGCTCCGATACACCTTGACTTAGCGTATAGGACATTTGACCGTTATTGACTGCGCTTGGCAGGGGCTGGTTATCAGCTGTACGGTATAAATCATTTCCTTCTCTCTCTAAGTTCCTTGTATCCATCGCAACACGCACATCAATTTGCCCGAGATTTTGTCCATTTTCACTCACAGTTCCATCTGCATTCACTTTGAAATTCTCACTCTGAACCGTAATTGGCTGACCTGTGACAGAAAGAAGGGCACGTCCATTGATAGTCAACTGATTTTGTGCGTTCATTGTAATTGAGCTGCTTTTCGTATAACGAACGCCTTCTGGTGTATTGACCGCATAAAAAAGCGCTGATTTCTGATTGGTCTCCGGGTTGATCGGCACATTATTTTCGATTAGTGCGACATCCGTTGTTTGATCTGTTGTTTTTAAAGTTCCTTGTGTAAATTGAGGAATCAGTTCCTGCATATATGTCCCCGTATTAATGCCGCCAATCGGCGTTTGCTGTGGAACACTAAAACCTTTGCCTGAGGAAGTTTGGAAACGTCCTGACTCCATTCGGCTTAGCAGCATTTCTGGAAATGCCCGCATGGTCCCCTCATCCGCTTTATATCCTGGCGTATTCGCATTTGCGATATTATTTGAAAGCATTTCTGTCCGCCGCTCTTGAGCGATCATGGCAGATGTTGCGGTATATAGTCCTTTTAACACGTGCTCACCTCATTAAAATTCTTTCACATGACCTAAACACAATCTTCTATGAAATATATCGGCATATTTGCAGGGTTCTTTAATAAAAATCCCCCATTCTTTCGAAAAAGAATGAGGGACATCATTAGCTGAGTTTACGCTTTGGCAGCTTGTCCATATTATCAAGCATGACGCCAGTACCAACAGCTACACAATCCATCGGATTCTCAGCCACGAAAACTGGTACTTTCAGCTCTTCTGCAAGCAATTGATCAAGCCCGTTTAGAAGAGCTCCGCCACCTGTAATGATGACGCCGCGATCAATAATATCAGCTGATAATTCAGGCGGTGTTCTCTCAAGAACTTGCTTCGCAGCCTGAACAATCGCAGATACAGATTCACGCAATGCTTCTTCTACTTCTTTGCTTGTGACGGTAATCGTTCTTGGTAATCCTGTCACCATGTCTCGTCCACGAATTGAAATCTCTTCATGACGTGCGTCTGGGAATACCGTTGCAACTTGGATCTTAATATCCTCAGCCGTGCGTTCACCGATCAACAGCTTGTACTCTTTTTTAATGTAGTTGAGAATTTCCAGATCAAATTTATCTCCAGCCATTTTAATAGAAGAGGCGGTTACAATGTCACCCATTGAGATGACAGCGATATCTGTCGTTCCGCCTCCAATATCTACGACCATGTTTCCACTTGGCTGAAAAATATCCATACCAGCACCAATAGCTGCTACTTTTGGCTCTTCTTCAAGAAATACATGCTTACCGCCGCTTTTTTCAGCAGCTTCTTTGATCGCCTTCTGCTCAACAGATGTAATGTTTGTTGGGCAGCAGATGAGCATACGCGGCTTAGAGAATAGCCCTTTCACATTTAATGAGTTAATAAAATGCTTGAGCATCGCTTCAGTTACTTCAAAATCAGCAATTACGCCATCTTTTAATGGACGAATCGCAACAATATTCCCAGGCGTACGTCCAACCATACGTCTAGCCTCTTCTCCAACAGCCAAAACTTTCCCGCTGTTTTTGTCAAGAGCTACAACAGATGGTTCATTTAACACAATTCCTTTTCCTTTGACATGAATCAGTACATTGGCAGTACCAAGATCAATTCCAATATCCCTAGCAAACATCTATATATATCCTCCTTGAAAATCTGTTTCCATAGCAAATACCACATTCTGCCCTAATTATATATTCTATCATAATTTGCAGAAAAAAAGATATTTCTTTACAAAAGTCTTTACAAAATTTGTGGTTAGAAACTACCGATATGAGGAAGATATATATATCATGTTTAAGAACAAAGAACTAATCTTATTGTTTCACAGGCTCGCCTTCTAAAATTTCTTCTTTTTTATACTTTAATTTAGTGGCTTCTCCCCCTCGCAAGTGGCGGATTGATTTATGATAATCCAGTATCTCCTTCACTTCATTAGCCAGATCTGGATTAATTTCTGGCAGTCTTTCTGTTAAATCCTTGTGTACAGTACTTTTAGAGACTCCAAATTCTTTCGCAATTACACGAACGGTTTTCTTTGTCTCCACGATATACTTTCCTATCTTGATTGTTCGCTCTTTGATGTAATCGTGCACACCACTCGACCTCCCTAAAATGGATGTGAGAAGTGTGAAATGAGATCCGTATCAATATTGTCCATTTTCAGCGGCGCTTGTTCGTCTTAATTCCTCATCCATTAGGTAGTAAATGCCAAACACGATCCCTCACCTCAAACACTCTCTTTGTCAGGTTTGTAACAGTGTATTAGCATTGCATAGGGAATATGCTAAAAATGAAGATGGGACAAGGGATTTATCAGAAAATGCAATCATTTCGAGTGGCGAAAATTTTCACTTTACAAGAATGGGTCGAGCACGTAAAATAGAAAAGGTGATTTTATTTACCTAGCTAAATATTGAATAAAGGTGATCATATGGATACGTTAAATAGAGAGTGTTTACATCAAATACACCAAAGCGCCAGGTTGCTGTCTAAAAAGGCGAACGAAGCGCTTGCTGCTTATGACTTGTACATGTCCCAATGGACTGTACTTTTTTGTTTGGATACATTCGGCCCGAAAACCCAAAAAGACATTTGGACATATTTGAACGTCGAAGCCCCAACCATTACCCGAACCGTAACCCGTCT
Source organism: Bacillus sp. FSL W8-0920 (assembly GCF_038593215.1). Classification (NCBI taxonomy): domain Bacteria; kingdom Bacillati; phylum Bacillota; class Bacilli; order Caryophanales; family Bacillaceae; genus Bacillus; species Bacillus sp. FSL W8-0920. Next base: position 3,372,923 of record NZ_CP151974.1, read on the forward strand.
AGAAGCAAATGGCTGGGTGAAACGTGTACAAGGAAAAGACAAACGTGAAAATCTGATCGTGATGACAGATGATGCTAAGGCCCGATTTGAAGAAATCAAACGTACGATGGAACAATTTGAAGAAGAATGTCTTTCAAATTTCACCCACGAAGAAAAACAACTCCTCCATACACTTTTACACAAATTATCAACTGAATAGGAAGTGACATACATCATGAACGAACGCATTTGGACGAGAGACTTTATCATGATTGTCCTGGTGAATTTATTTACGTTCACCTCTTTTTATGCCCTTTTGACATTACTGCCCATTTACACAATGGATGAACTAAATGGAACAGAATCACAGGGCGGTCTCCTTGTGACGGTCTTCTTATTGTCTGCCATTGTGACAAGACCGTTTTCAGGAGCGATTATTGAGAAATTCGGTAAAAAACAGATGGCGATTTTCTCATCAACGGCTTTTGCCTTACTCACTTACTTATACATCCCAATTGATCAATTCCAAACGCTTCTCATGCTGCGTTTCGTACAGGGCATCTTTTTTAGCATTTTGACGACAGTAACCAGTGCCATTGCGGCAGATATGATTCCAAAACATAAACGCGGGGAAGGACTCGGCTACTTTGTCATGTCCATGAACCTCGCTGTGGTCATCGGTCCATTTATCGCACTGAATCAAGTAGGAAAAGTAGGATTCCATTCCTTATTCCTTCTTTTTTCCATTATCGTTACCATTGGTGCCGCTTTTACGATGCTGATCAGACAGCCAGAGCTTGAAGATGGGGGTAGTGTCGTCTTCCGATTTACTTTTTCTCATCTGTTTGAAAAAGGTGCATTAAAAACAGCGGCAGTCGGCATCATTATTTCCTTCTGTTATTCGCCGATCATTTCATTTATTTCAGTCTATGCCAATTCCCTTGACTTGATGGGGGCAAGCAGTTATTTCTTTATTGTGTTTGCGGCAGCGATGCTTGGATCACGTCCATTTACAGGCAGACTTTTTGACCGAGTAGGACCTCACATTGTGATCTATCCTTCGATTGCTCTTTTTGCGATTGGTTTATGGATGCTGACAGCTACACATTCAGCTACAATGCTTCTTCTATCAGGTGGTGTCATTGGACTTGGCTATGGATCGCTAGTACCATGTTTACAAACACTTGCCATTCAGCACTCACCAGCTCACCGTACAGGCTATGCGACGGCTACTTTCTTTACCCTATATGATACGGGTATTGCTGCTGGATCATTTGTATTTGGTCTTCTTGTCAGCTTCACAGACTTTTCAAATGTATATCTCATTGCAGGTATTGTTGTCTTGCTCAGTATGATTGTTTTTTATTGGAGCGAACGAAAGCCCCAAGAAGCAAAAGCACAGAAGGTCTCCCTATCAGAATAGGATTCTATTTTAAACTTCAACGGAAACATGCTAAAATATAGGATGTTTCAAATAAACGATTATTTGAAAAATAGTTGGCATTAAGCGAAGGTATAGGTGATGTTTTGAATTACGAATTGTTTAAAGTGATACACGGGATGGCTCATCATTCTGAGTTTTTAGATCAGGCCATGATTTTTATTACGAAAAAGGCCATTCTTGTGTACGCCCTTGTCTTATTGATTTGCTGGTTTTTAGGTAATCACAAATTTAAGAAGCATGTCTTCTTTTCAGGTGTAACGGGCATCGCGGCACTTATCGTCAATTTTGCGATTACACTGGTTCATTATGAGGAGCGGCCGTTTGTGGCGCATAAAGTCGACACACTCATTCCGCACTCAGCAGATGCTTCCTTCCCAAGTGACCATACAACAGGTGCACTGGCTCTTTCACTTGCCATTCGATCTCGCAATAAAAGGCTCGGCAACATCTTGCTCGTTTTTGGATTACTCACAGGATTCTCCCGCATCTGGGTCGGTCACCATTATCCATTAGATGTTTTAGGCAGCTTGGTCGTATCGATTGTGGTCGTGTTTATCATGAATAAATTATGGAAATTCTTTGACTCTCCAATTGATCGCATCGTTACTTTCTATGAGACAATTGTAGGGAAAATATTTAGAAGGAAGCAAAAGGATCAGGGCTCTGACCTGTCTAACTCTTAAGCGGCTTGCGATAACGTGATGAAGAATCTTCTTCCACTTATCGCGCCGCTTTTTTTATTGACTGTCCTCCTCTGACCTTGTTCGAAAAATAAAGACTGACACCGATGCCGATAAGGGAAATCATGATCAGCGTCCAGCCTAACTGCTCAAAATGAGGACCCGCAATTTCATCTCCAAACAGCATACCGAGAACAGCAGATGACAGAATGGAACCAAGGTAGCGACATGTTTGAAAAAGCCCAGAGGACGTGCCAATCATATGCTGAGGGCTTGCCTTGAGCATCGCAGCTTGCAGCGCAACATTTCCAATCCCGTAACTAAGTCCAAGCAGCGCTAGAACAAGCCCTTTTCCCCATAATGGTGCCGGAATAAAAAAGAAGGTCATCGCAGACGCCCCAGCCAGCATCAATACCGCACTGGCTAATACCGGATGGCGTTCATCCCCGCGGTCCACCCACTTACCCGTCAGCGGAGAGACAATGATGCTCACCCCAGACATGCAAAGCATAAAAAGACCCGTCATTTCCACACGCCAGCCTAATTCATCTTGGAAATAGCTCGGCAAACCAAAGAAAAGACAATAGAAAAAGATATTTAAAATGATAAATTGCACATACACGAGTGAAAGTCGCTGCTCCTGCCTGAACATCCGAATTTGAATAAACGGTTCATCCACCTGATACTCCCACCAAATAAAAGCGCCTGCACTCAAGAGACAAAGAATCCCCTGTACATATTGAATGCCATGACCTAGTGATAATAAAAACGAAAGCAGAAGGACAATACAAACTGTAAAAAGCAGCATCCCTGGCAGATCGAGCTTCCGTACCGTTTCACCTATACGCAGCTTTCTCTTTTTCTGCTCCTTTGGAAACAAAGATAGTCCAAGAAAAAAGCTGATTAAAATAAAAGGCAGATTCACTAAAAAGATAGCCGGCCAGCCGCCGATTGTCATTAAAAAGCCGCCAAGTGTCGGTCCAAGCGCCGTCATCGCTGAAGCAAAAATGGACAATACCGCTAACGCCGATGCCTGCTTGTCTTGAATATGATCCCGAATGAGTCCGACACCAGAAGGATAAATGGCACTGCTCCCAATTGCCTGCAACAACCGAATCACAATCAGCACCGCAAACGTCGGGGCAAACGGCGCACAGATGGCTGAGACCGCGACAAGACCCAGTCCGAATAAAAATAATGTTCTCCGGCTCATCACATGATCCCCAATCCGGCCGCTCACCGGCTGCGTCACCGCACTAGCTAAATAAAAAGACGAAATAAGCCAAGATACAGTCGTAAATGACAAACCGAATTCATGCTGGATTTGATGCAAGGCCAAAGAAATCATTGAGGAATTTAACGGATTTAACATTGTCCCAAAGGCAATCGCAGTTAAAAAGACTTTTCGGTTGTCCCTCCACTTCTTCATACACCGACCCCCTCTTTGTGTTCTGACATGTTTCCTTCCGTTATTATGAGATTCATTTCCCTTTTTTACCCTGATCAATTCAAGTTCTCTCTTGGAAAAGCAAGACATACATTTTAAAAAGGGCGAGTGTTGGAAAAACACATATAAAATTGAGAATATGAGGAACAAATGGTAAGATGCTACACATATTTAAAAGCCTACTTTCTCCTTATATGGAGAAAGGCTGAAAAGGAGGAGAAGCTTATTATTAAGAAAAGACGGTTTTGGGTCCCAGCCCTTTTCTCGGTTGCAGTATTACTTCTGTCTTCGTGTGGTGCAAATGAAACAAATGGGAACGGAGATAAACGTAATTCTACAGCGAAAGGGTCGCCAATTTTGGAGGATGGAAAATTTATATTTGCAGCATCAGGTGAATTTCACCCGTTCAGTTACATGGATGGAAATCAGATGTCAGGCTTTGATATCGATGTAGGCAATGCGATTAGTGACAAACTAGGCCTCGAGCCTATACAGAAGAAATATAAATTCGCAGGCATTGTCGAAGGTGTGAAATCAGGAAAATTTGATGCGGCAGTTGCAAGTCATACCATCAATGAGGAACGAAAAAAACACGTCCTTCTTTCTAAGCCCTACTACTACTCTGGTCCGCAAATTTTCACAAGACCTGGTGCAGACATTCAACATGCTGATGATTTAAAAGGCAAAGAAATTGCTGTATCAAAAGGCTCGTCCTACGCTGATATTGCAAAGGAACATAGCGGGCAGGAACCAAAATATTACGACAGTGATGTCGTCGCTTTAGAAGCACTAGCCAACGGAAAACACGATGCAGTCGTGACGGATTTTGCGACAGGTGCAGAAGCCATGAAGAAAAAATTAAAGATCGAAGCGCAGGAAAGACTCGGACAAAGTGAGCAGGCAATTGCTGTATCTAAAGAAAATGAACAGCTCATAAAAGAGATCAACGATGCGATTGACGCATTAAAAAAGGATGGAACATTAAAACAAATTAGCGAGAAATACTTTGATGAAGACATCACAGTCAAACAAAATTAAAACCACGATTGTGCGCCTTTTTTAGGCGCACTTTCTTCAAATGGAGATGATTGTTTTGCCTACCCTATCACATTTTTTTCAGACGCTGATTGATTCAAGAGGTATTTTTTTAGAAGGAATGCTGCTCACCTTACAGCTCACTGTGATCAGCATCTTCATCGGCATGTTCATCGGGCTTTTCTTTGCTTTATTGAAAATATCACGCGTGGCTGTCTTTGGTTATATCGCCAACGCCTATATCTTCCTTGTACGCGGCACACCACTGATTGTTCAAATTTTCATCCTATATTTTGGACTGACAGAATTAAATATTCCCGACTTCTGGGCCGCTTCCATTGCGCTCGCCTTTCATAATGGAGCGTATATAGCAGAAATATTCAGAGGTGCCATCCAATCAATCGATCAAGGGCAAAAAGAGGCTGGACGCTCTCTTGGCATGGGGCGTTTTCTAACAATGAGACGTATTATTCTCCCGCAAGCGATGCGGCGTGCCCTCCCCCCTCTTGGCAACCAGTTCATTATTGGCTTAAAAGATTCATCACTCGCCGCCTTTATTAGCGTCAATGAACTATTTAACGTCGCCACCACCCAAGGCTCAAACAGCTTTGACAATATGACCTATTTACTTGTTGTAGCCGTCTATTACTTAGTTCTTGTCCTGCTGTTAACATTCGCTGTCCAAACCTTTGAGAAGAAACTATCAGTCAGTGACCATTAGGAGGAGAAACATGACAGAATCAAAGGAACTCATTCGTGTTGAAAAACTCAATAAACACTTCGGAGAACTGCATGTTTTAAAGGATATCGACCTCACTGTTTATGAAAATGATGTGGTCGTCTTAATTGGAGCCAGTGGCTCTGGAAAAAGCACCTTGCTCCGCTGTATGAACTTTTTAGAAATCAAAAATGATGGAGAAATCGTCATTGATGGCAGCCCTGTTCACCCAAAACGCGATCAATTAAACGAGATGCGGCAAAAAATAGGCATGGTGTTTCAGCATTTTAACCTCTTTCCGCATAAAACTGTGCTTGAAAACATCATCGAAGCGCCTGTTATGGTGAAAAAAACAAAAAAGGCTCAAGCTGTATCAGAAGCCAATGTCCTGTTAGAAAAGGTCGGACTTGCGGATAAAGCCAACGTATATCCTTCTAAGCTATCAGGCGGTCAAAAGCAGCGTGTGGCTATTGCAAGAGCTCTCGCCATGAAACCAGATGTCATGTTATTTGACGAACCTACGTCTGCCCTCGATCCAGAGCTTGTAGGCGAGGTACTGCAAACAATGAAAAGTCTCGCAAAAGAAGGCATGACGATGGTCATCGTCACACATGAAATGGGCTTTGCGAAAGAAGTCGCCGATCGTGTCGTCTATATGCACGAAGGCCGTATCGTCGAAGAAGGCACGCCATCAAAATTGTTCGATTCCCCTCAAGAGGAACGAACCAAGCTGTTTCTCAGCTCCATTTTATAGGTCAAACGCCCTTTATTTTTCGTGCTCAATGCACGTTTTTTCTCATATTTCACGAACTTTTCATCCATTTATATTGAATATAACCAAAAACCATGTAAGATTACCTTACATGAATATGTCATATATGACTTTTCTCTCTATAATGAAGAATTAAGAAATCAATTAATTCTGAATGATTCAGGGGGAATGCAGCATGCAAATGGGTGATACAGTATTTATGTTCTTCTGCGCACTACTCGTGTGGTTAATGACACCGGGTTTAGCCTTATTCTACGGAGGACTCGTGAGAAGTAAAAACGTCTTAAGTACAACCATGCACAGCTTAACTTCACTAGCGATCGTCTCTATCGTATGGATCATGTTTGGCTATTCCTTGGCTTTTGCGCCAGGCAATGCATGGATTGGAGGCTTAGACTGGATTGGATTAAAAGGCGTTGGCTTTGAACCCGGTCCCTACAGTGAGACCATCCCACATTCATTGTTCATGATGTTCCAAATGACCTTTGCCGTCTTAACAACAGCCATCATCTCAGGTGCCTTTGCTGAACGAATTCGCTACTCAGCGGTCGTTGTGTTTACACTCCTTTGGGTCACATTTGTATACGCGCCAGTCGCACACTGGGTATGGGGCGGCGGTTGGATTGGCGAAATGGGTGCGCTCGACTTCGCTGGAGGAAACGTGGTTCACATTTCATCAGGTGTTGCAGGTCTAGTCGTAGCGATTGTGCTCGGGAAGCGTAAAGAAGCAGCAAGCTCTTCTCCTCACAATTTGATTTATACTCTTCTTGGCGGAGCTGTCATTTGGTTTGGATGGTTTGGCTTTAACGTTGGAAGTGCCCTTACCTTAGACAGTGTCGCAATGTATGCCTTTATTAACACCAATACAGCTGCTGCTGCGGGAATCATCGGCTGGCTGTTAGTCGAGTGGATGATCAACAAAAAACCGACCATGCTCGGCGCGATTTCTGGAGCCATCGCAGGTCTTGTGGCAATTACACCTGCCGCCGGTTTTGTCACACCTTTTGCTTCTATCATCATCGGAATTATTGGCGGGATTGTGTGTTTCTGGGGAGTCTTCTCACTCAAAGCCAAATTTGGCTATGATGATGCACTAGATGCATTCGGTCTTCACGGAATTGGCGGGACTTGGGGAGGAATTGCAACCGGGCTTTTCGCAACAACCTCTGTCAATGACGGTGGAGCCAATGGATTATTCTACGGAGATCCCAGCTTACTTTGGAAGCAAGTCGTCGCTATTGTGGCCACTTATGCCTTTGTAGCTGTTGTGACATACGTAATCATCAAAGTGGTCAATCTCTTCTTTAAGATTCGCGCAACCGAAGAAGAAGAATCAGTGGGTCTTGATTTAACCATGCATGGGGAAAAAGCTTATCAAGATTAAAGAAAAAGGGGTGTCTCTATGAGCAAAATGTATAAAGTGGAGATTGTCACACGTCCAGCCAATTTTGAAACATTAAAGGTGGAGCTTGGAAAGATTGGCGTCACTTCCATTACCTTTTCGAATGTACACGGCTGCGGTTTACAAAAGGGACATACAGAGCTATACCGTGGCGTCAAAAAGGAAAGTAATGTGTACGAACGATTAAAGATTGAAATCGTCCTAAGCGAAGTACCTGTCGAACAGGTCGTTGAAACAGCTCAAAAGGTACTTCGTACAGGCGAACCAGGGGATGGGAAAATTTTTATATATGAGATAGAAAATACAATCAACATTCGGACAGGTGAAGAAGGACCTGCCGCTCTTTAAACCATCCTCCGCCGAGTGCGGGGGATTTTTTAAAGACAGAAAAAAACCTCTGCATGATTCATATACAGAGGTTTCAAGACTTAAGATTGTTTTGTTTCTTCAGATTGACTGCTGTCTTTAGAGGAATCAGAAGACTTTTCTTGATCAGAGGATTTGCCCTTCTCATCAGACTTTTCTTCAGATTTTTCTCCAGCAGGCTCTTTGGCCTTATCTTCAGCAGCAGGTTCCTTCGTTTTTTCATCAGCTTTTGGCTGAGCAGGTTCTTTTGCTTCTTCCGTCACTTCTTGCGCGGCCTTTTCAATAGTTGAAACAGGCTTGTCAATGAAGCTAAGTGGATTAAGCGCTAAACCTTCCATACGAATTTCAAAATGCACATGGTTGCCGCTTTCAGCACCATAAAGATTTTTACCAGAAGCACCGATGACATCATTCTGCTTCACTTCATCGCCTTCTTTAACACTCACCTGTGACAACGATTGATAAACAGTCGATAATCCATCTTCATGTTCAATTTCAACGACATGACCGAGAACTGGATCTTTTTTCGCTTGAACCACTGTTCCACTAAGAGCAGCTGTGACATCAAACACTTTGCCATCTTTATCTGCAAGATCAATACCTTTGCTCAAGGTATAGGTGTTATTATAGTTTACAAGTGCTGCTTCTTTTTCTTTTTGATCAGCATCTGCTTCATAGAACTTTTTCACGACAGAAACATTATCAGAATTCTGGACTGGCATGGCAACATTTTCAATTGGCTTTCCAACTTCAACGGCATCATCACGCTGTTCTTGCCCTGTTTGATTTCCATCAGATAGTTGGTCTTTCACATCTTTTGATACAGCTTGATACCAAAGAACGGCTGTTAACACGACCGCTGCGCTGACCAAGTAAATTGCAGGGAATACCCAGCGCTTACGGAAAAATTGCTGAACTTTTGTGATTTTGGAAGTACGTTTCTTTTCTTCCTCTCTCATTTTTCATCACCTCAGCAACATTCTGAACACTTTTCAAAAAATATATACACACGAAATCATTTTTCTTTTTATTTTGCGCAATCGCATCAATAATATGTATGATGAATGAAAAAAAGATGGGGGACTTTAATGTGAAAACTTTCAACCGTATAGCAACAGAAGATGACCTCAAAGCAATCGTTGATATTTACAATTCGACTATAGCTTCAAGAGAAGTAACCGCCGATACAGAACCAGTTTCAGTTGAAGACCGCCGGCAATGGTTTTTGAATCATTCAGAGAAAAGACCTCTCTATGTGAAAACAGATGAGGATGGACATATTTACGGCTGGCTCAGCTTTGAAACGTTTTATGGAAGACCTGCATACAACGGGACCGTTGAAATGAGTATTTACTTAAACCAAGACGATCGAGGGAAAGGCTTAGGGTCACTTTTTTTACAAGAGGCCATTGAGTTGGCACCTTCACTAGGCATTCGAACATTACTCGCCTTTATTTTCGGGCACAACGAAGCCAGCATTCGATTATTTAAAAAGCACGGCTTTGAAACATGGGGTCACCTGCCACGCATCGCAGAAATGGACGGCAGCAGGTACGATTTAGACATTCTAGGAAAAGAATTATAAAATGAGCGTCTCTCCAACAAAGAGACGCTTCAGATTGTTGACAAAGGGCTAAAATGATCTTGATTTTAGCCCTTTGTCTTCTTTTCAGCGTGATAGAAAACCTTTGCAGTCAAGGAAGGACGAGTACTGGAGCGGAGCGAATTTGACATTCCTGAGCACCAGCACGCAGGACTGACAACGAATGCGAGGGTTTGTCTACATGCTGGAGCGTCTCTCCAACAAAGAGACGCTTTTTTATGATGCGTGTAACAGCTGTTCAAACTGTTTCGCATTTTGAACAGATTTTCTTTGGAGGATGATGCCATGTTCATCTATCAGAATCGCTTGCGGAACAACAGTTACCCCATACAGCTCCATGATTTGCGAAGAGCGCATATACACAGCTTGATCAGGCAGCAATTGAAGGAGCAATGCATCATCTCCTTGTTCATCTCCATTGATGAACATGAACTGAGTATCATCGCTAGAAATGTGCTGACGCATATCAGACAAAATGCTTTTGCATGTCATACAAGTGGTATTTACAAATAACAGCATCACGGCTCTTCCGTTCTGTAAATACTCCTTTAAAATGACCTTATCTCCTAAATGTGTATAGCTTCGAAATAACGGCGCACCATCACCAACATCCGCTTCCTTTAATTCAATCCCATCAAGGGATTTAATTTTACTCATAAATTTTCCGATAAAGCGGGCAAGCAAAAACACGACCGCCAGCTGAGCTATGACAATGAATAACACAATAATTAGTAGAATATCAGTCATTTCACTTGGTCTCCTTCTATAAACGATTCAAATTGATTCATCCATTTTCTTTTGAACATCATGATTGTTTTCCCAACCGCTATAATCAGACAGACAGCCACTGCAATCAGAAAACAAATAATATGAAGTGGCCACGGAATTGTTTCTACATAGGGATGGACATAAAACAACCCAATCACAAGAGCCAGCATCGACACATTACGAATCACAATTCCCCAGTGAAGATGGTCATTTTCAAGCAAACCTCCACAGCCGCATGAAATGTTACGATGTCCTCTCAATAAATTGAAGGTGACCGCTCCAGTATAGATACATAAAAGTGCTGTAAGACCAATCGCAGGTACAAAAGACATGTTCCACACGAACAATAAACCCGTACAAGCCAATTCAACAGTCAAAAACAAATAAAACATGGGCGCCGTGAGCGCAGGAGGCAGCAGGCGATAAGCATTCATCTGCTGAATATGCGCCGTTTGTTTTCTCACTTTATCAAGCCATGCACCTGCAAAGATGATTCCTAATAAATAGACACCTATAAAATAAAAGACACTCACCTTACGCCATCTCCTTTTGTTGAAATAGTTGGGATTGTGCCTCGTAAAGCCTTTTGTACTCTCCATCTAGCGCCATTAGCTCTTCATGGTTCCCCTCTTCAACGAAAGCACCATCTTTCATCACGATAATCCGGTCTGCTAAGCGGGCCGCTCCCATACGGTGTGTGATAAACAAGACCCCTTGATCCTGCGTATGATCGAATAGCTTTCGAATGAGTGAAATCTCCGATAGCGGATCGAGAGCAGAAGTCGGTTCATCTAAAATGATAAAATCACTTTCTCTAAAAAAGGTTCTCGCCATCGCAAGCTTTTGCCATTGTCCGCCAGACAGTTCATGACCTTCTTCAAAAAACCGGCCAAGCTGCGCATCGTATGTTTCTTCCATTTGATGAATTCTTTTCTCTATGCCGGCTTGCCGTGCAGCTGAGATCATGCGCTCTTTATCATCTATTTCGTCAATACGGCCAAATCCAATGTTTTCTTTCACAGTGAATTCGTACTTCATAAAATCTTGAAAAAGGACGGCCATTCTCGCATGATATGATTTTTTATAAATGGTCGAAATCGATTCACCATTGACCTTTTGCATATTCGGCTTATCTGGATCATATAAACCAGTCAAGCATTTAATCAAGGTCGTCTTACCTGATCCGTTATCCCCCACCAATGCAATGCGTTCACCTTTATCGATATGAAAATGTATATGTTCAATAGCAGGCGTTTTCATATTCGGATAGGTAAAAGAGAGATTTTCTAGCGTAATGGACTGAATACATTCAATCCTCCGAAGCGATGCCGCTTCCTCTGTCTGCTCATCAATTTCTTCTTCTCTCTTTTGAAAAGCTCTCATTTCATCAATATAGAGACTCGTTTCATATAAACTAGAACATTCCCTCGTCAAATCCTGAAAACCACTTTGAATATTTTGCACAGCTTGGAGCACAGCGACAAACGTACCCGCAGCTAATTTCTTTTGAAAGATAAGAAAGACAATAAAAAGACCGCAGCACACATAGGCAAATGTCATAAGCAATCCACCTGCCATCTCCCAGCGAACCTGACGTTTTAGTAATTTATATTTTTCATCTGCACTTTTTACATAATGGCCTTTCCATTTTTGAAGAAGGTAATTTCCTATTCCATATAAACGGATTTCCTTCAATGAATCTCGCTGCGCAACAAGATCAGACACATACATTTCTCTTCGATCATTTGCCGTTAACATGCGGTTTAATTGATACCGTGCGCCTCCAAAGAAAAGCTCAATCCACAAGACAGGCAGAGTACATAAGATCAGAATGACCGCCAAGCCCCAATGGATACCAATCATATAAATGAGAAGTGATACAACAGTAATCAATGCGCTCATGATTGTAAAAATACTTCTAACCATACTCAGAACATGCTGATGACTGTTCATCACACGTTGACTTTCATTATAAAAAGACGGGTGTTCAAATGTAATATATGGAAGCTTAATCGCTTTTTGAAGCAATTCACCCTTCAAATGCAAACCAATCAGATTTGTCGCTTTCTGCTGACTAAGCTGAAGAATGAATTGAAGCCCATATCCTAAAATCACAATGACCATTTGCAACCCAAATAACCTTAAGACCTTTTGAATATCTCCTGAAGAAGTCATGAATAAAATAATTTCATTAATCAATGTTTGAATAATCCAGACACTAGCCAAAGGCATAAAGCCAACGATCACTTGGATGAATAGAGTTAACAGAAGATATGATCGACTTCTTTTCCAAGTATAGGAGATTGCATATAAACAATGGTTCACTGTACTCATCAAACGCTCCACCTTACACCATTTAGTATAATTGACATATTTTTGATATTTATATTATGATAGCTCTGCGTAACTTCATTCTGAGAGGACGATATACGATGACTTCAATCTTACTTTTACAGCTAACTCTTATTCTTTGTAGCCTTTTATTGACGATCGGAATCATGATCTATTTAAAACACCAGATGGAATTAATCATCTTACCGATCCAGCATGTTGGACAAAAATTTGTTCATCCGCTACTCGAAAAACCATCACCTATTCAAATAAATGATCTACTGCAAACCAATCACAAGCAGCAGCTGCTTGTATTCACTGACACAGCATGTCCGCATTGCATCCCATCACTGGAACAATTCCTAGAAACGAAAAAGCAGCGTCAATTAGACATTTCTTTTAGTATTTTGCTAAAGAATGGGAAAGAAGAGGATCAAGAATTATATCGTGATAACCAAACCAACATGCGAATTATCTCAGTGGACGAACAAATGATAGGCGCCTTTCATATTGAAGAGTTTCCATATTACATCATGGTAGAAGACGATGAAACAATCTCATATGCAGCCCCTTTTCCGGATGGTCTTTATTCAAGGTTTTCTGCAAAATAAACATAAATGAGGCATGTGAAGATAACAAACACACGCCTCATTTTTTTATTGGTTTGGATCTGCCTGAACATCCTGATCCTTTTCCCTTGCGGCGATTTCACTCGCTTCACTTGAAGCTGTGGCTTGTTCCTCAGCTTGTTCAAACTCACTGCGAGCCTCATTTGAAATATCTACTTGGTCACCATGCTGATTCACAGTAACGGATGAAGAAGACGATTCTTTTTGAACCTCTTTCTCTAGTTCCTTTAATTTAGACACATGAAGCTCTAAATCTTTTCCTTGCTGAACTAGAGTCAGTTGTTGAAATAATGCCTTTCTCTCTTCTGGAGAATGGTCGCCTTGAACAATTTTCGCTGCTTGGTTTAAAAAAGAATTGGATGTTTGACTCGCTTGACGACTGTTTGACGTCTGCATAGCATTTGTTAAGAATGAAATTGAAGATATGCTCATGCGTTCACATCCTATTAAATAAAATCCTTGAATTTAGCAGCCACATCTAATGCGTTCTTGGCTAGTACAAATCTCACCTGTATCACGATCCACGTAGTAACGGAAAGTTCCAACACCTTGAAGGAAACAAGTTGGCGCTGATTTGCATGAAGTGACTAATTTTTGCAAAATACATCTTGAAGCTGCAGGTTGAACATTGGTCATTTTGTTTAAGAAACGATCTAACATATGAATTCCACCTTCCAATTTTTATGGTAATACAACACAATAATAACCAATTACAATACAACTAACAACATATTTTGATAATTTTACTAATTATTTTTAACTACTAATCTTATTTATGACATAAATTGTCGTTAAAATTCATAGTAAATGTTACTTTTTTCTTATTCGAAGATAATTTATTTATCCATAAATAGTAAAGTGAAGATAGAAATTTTTAAAATTGTTCTACATCCACTCTTCCTAAAGTACTACCTGCTCAAGTATGATAAAGAGTGAATACATAAAGGAGTGAACACCATTGCAACAAACTGAGAAAATCATTCAATCTCTTCATTCGATCACAAAGTGGGGAAAAGTTGGTAGTATATTTCTCTATATTTCAGGTGGCTTAGCTATTCTTATTGGTTTTTGGCTTGTTCTTCCTGCTGCCCTTGGCGTCTTCCTCATTATGATGGGAATCCATGTACAAAAATCTGTAAACGCAGCGGAACAATTAATTCAAGCTCCTGATACTTCTTATGAAGAGTTATTAGAACAATATGCTAAGATGATGAAAATGCAGACACTATTTGCCATATCAAGTATTGTCGCAGCCATTCTATCATTCATCGCCATTATCCTGATGCTGGTATTAGGCGGTCTAGCATTTCTTCAAGAAATTCCCAGTGACATTCAGCACTACGAAGGTGAATACGAAGAAGAGCTTGGTGACTTTTATTAATGGAGAGGGGGTATCAATGAACATTTGATACCCCTTTTCTTTGATATTTGGCATCGTTTTACCCTTCTAAGCTTGACATTCTATCTTGATCATTTTAAAATACAAATCGTAACCATTACGAATTAAAGGAGGTTCCTATTACCGATGCGTGTAAAAATTACCTTAGCCTGTACTGAAACTGGTGAGAGAAACTATATCACAACAAAGAATAAAAGAACGAATCCGGACCGACTGGAGTTAAAAAAATATTCCCCTCGGTTAAAGAAATATACCCTTCATAGAGAAACAAAATAATTTTTTAGGTTTCAAATCGTAATCATTACTTTTTAAGAGAGGCGGAAATGAACATGAGCATTGGCAAAGGGACAGAAGGAAATGAATAAGCGAATACCCGTTACAGTATTAAGTGGTTTTTTAGGAGCTGGAAAAACAACGATATTAAATCATGTACTACAAAATCGTAAAGGGTTAAAAGTAGCTGTTATTGTTAATGACATGAGCGAAATTAATATTGATGCAGAACTAATCAAACAAGGCGGTGAGCTCTCTCGATCAGATGAGAAGCTAGTTGAATTATCTAATGGTTGTATTTGCTGCACATTAAGAGAAGATTTGTTAATAGAAGTAGAGCGCCTATGTAAGACTGGTCATATTGATTATATTGTCATTGAGTCAACAGGTATTAGTGAACCTATTCCAGTCGCGCAAACTTTCTCTTATATTGATGAAGAAATGGGGATAGATTTGACGCGCTTTTGCCGGCTAGACACGATGGTCACTGTTGTAGATGCGAACCGTTTCTGGACCGACTTCCAGTCAGGAGAAAGTCTATTAGACCGTAAACAAGCCGTTTCCGATGATGACGAACGAGAAATTTCCGATTTACTGATTGATCAAATTGAATTTTGCGATGTGTTGATTATCAATAAGTGTGATCTAGTATCAAACTCAGAATTAGACCGACTTGAGCACGTGCTGACCACACTTCAATCAGAAGCATCTATCATCAGAACCTCAAAAGGGCAAGTAAAGCCAAGTGACATTTTAAATACTGGTTTATTCGATTTTGAAAAGTCCAGTGCTTCTGCTGGCTGGATTAAAGAAATCAACGCTGGGCATTCTCAGCATACGCCAGAAACAGAAGAATACCAAATCTCATCCTTTGTTTATGAAAGAAGACTTCCCTTCCATACTGGCAGGTTAAATAATTGGTTAGATCAGATGCCAGAGCAAATAGTTCGCGCTAAAGGATTTACATGGCTTGCCACACATCATGATTTAACCATTTTAATTTCACAGGCTGGAAAATCTGTTGCGATTGAACCAATTGCCTACTGGATTGCTGCCTTGCCTGAGCAAGAAAAAGCACAGATATTAAAGCAAGAACCAGAGCTTCTTGATGAGTGGGACGCAGAATTTGGTGACAGGCATACAAAACTTGTGTTTATTGGCGTAGATTTACCTAAAGCAGATATCATTCGCACACTTGATCAATGCTTACTCACACCTGAGGAATTTGATCAAGAATGGACTACGTTTGAAGACCCCTTTCAATGGAAAATCCAACATTAAGCCAGGAGGGTTTTAAGTGGCAAAGAAATCTAAAATTGCTAAAGAAAAAAAGCGGCAGCAGCTTGTATTGAAATATGCAGAATTAAGAAAAGAGTTGAAAGAACAAGGTGACTATGAAGCTTTGCGGAAATTACCCAGAGACTCTTCCCCTACCCGCTTAAAAAACCGCTGTGAATTAACCGGTCGTCCTAGAGGTTACTTACGAAAATTTAAAATGTCTAGAATTGCTTTTCGTGAGCTTGCCTATAAGGGCCAAATTCCAGGAGTGAAAAAATCGAGCTGGTAAACATTGAGTTGATCTTATCACAGCTCCCATAAAAGTAAAGCAGTAAAAAATGTTGAAAAATCTATTTTCTGAGCATATCTCAACCTTTTTGAGCCACAAAATAACATTTTAAAAACCAGCAGAGTTTCTGCTGGTTTTTGATCATGACAGGATTCTAAGATGAATAGACCTATTTCTATAAAAGAATTTTCAACAATGATTATGACATTTTCTCTACTTTTCAAAAAATCATGATCATGATACTTTGTTGTCACTACCCACCGATGTATGACATTTCAACTTTTTTCTGATCTTTCTTCTGCTCTCTCTCAGCTGAATATTGATCATCTCTATTCGACCATAGTTCCTTCAATATGTTCTTTGTATCTTCATTATCTTTTGTTGAGCGAATCACCCGCTTCAGATCAAAACCCGATGATGCAAAAAGACATGTAAACAATTCACCGCGAGCAGAAAGTCTCGCTCTATTACATGTTCCACAAAAGGCATCTGAAACAGAAGAAATAATGCCTATCTCTCCTGAACCATCTTGGTAATAGAATCGGTTGGCTACTTCACCTGGATATTGAGGAGGTTCTGGTTTGATGGGAAATGTTGAATCAATTAGACCAATAATCTCTTTCTTTGTCATGACATGCTCTAGATTCCATTTGTTCGTATTTCCGACATCCATAAACTCGATAAATCTGAGAACATGTCCTTCTTTTTTAAAGTAAGCTGCCATTGGTAAGACATCCTGATCATTCACACCTTTTTGAACAACCATATTGATCTTAATAGCAAGTCCAGCTTTTTTTGCAGCCTCAATCCCATCAAACACTTTTTGGATAGAAATATTCCTTCCGTTCATTTGCTTGAAACGGTCAGGGTTTAATGAATCCAAACTAATGGTGACTCTTTGAAGACCTGCTTTCTTTAACTTTTCAGCATATACAGGTAAAAGCGTTCCATTAGTTGTCATAGCAATATCTTCGATTCCTGGAATTTTCGAGAGCTTTTCTATTAAGATAGGCAAATCTTTTCGCATTAAGGGTTCACCACCCGTGATGCGTATTTTCACCACACCTAGGTCCTTTGCAAAAAGGGTAGCAAGCTGTTCAATTTCTTCGAAACTAAGCAGTTCTTCTTTATTCAAAAAAGGATAATCTGGTCCAAAAATTTCAGCAGGCATACAGTACGTACATCTAAAGTTACAGCGATCTGTTACTGAGATTCTTAAATCGCGCAATGGTCGATGTCTCTTATCCAATATACTGTCCATACTTTGCCTCCTATTCTGTTATACGCTGATGGTGAGTGTATATATTAAAAGATTCTCCTCTGACAAATCCAACTGTCGTGATATTTAATTCTTCTGCCATATTAAGCGCCAGCTCAGTTGGTGCTGATTTTGAGATGACGATCGACACTCCTAGTTTTGCTGCCTTCAATAGAACTTCTGACGATATCCGGCCGCTAAACACAAGGATTTTATCTCTAAGCGGAATTCGATGAAGTAAACAGTATCCATAGATTTTATCTAAAGCATTATGTCTTCCTATATCAGTTCTAGTGATGAATAGTTTTTCTGTGTCACACAGTCCAGCATTATGCACACCACCAGTATGTTGAAACAATTGACTTTCTTCTTGTAAACATTTCATTAGACGCATACAAGTTTCAGCAGAAATGTTGATTCGATCAATGGCTGTTTTTGCTGTTTTCACATCTTGGAGAAAATAAAAGTGTCTCCCTTTCCCGCAGCAAGAACCAATCACCCGCTTAGTAAAATCTGATGACTGAAATCCGCTTGAGTGAACTAAATCAACATAGGCAAAGCCCATACTTTCATCTATTGTAAACCTTTTAATCTCATTTTCAAATCGAATGACTCCTTCTGAAGCTAAAAAACCGATCACCAATTCTTTCAAATGATCTGGTGAACAAACAAGTGTTACAAATTCCTCTCCATTCACGATCACAGTTAAAGGAAATTCTTCTACAACTTCATCTGTTTTGCAAGTAAATTGACCTTCACGGTATTGGTGTATAACTCGTTTCTTTTTAACAGAAGGATTCATTGTATGATCTTCCTTTCAGCACAAATTTAGTTATATGAACCAATCGAATTGTGATATTATTTTAAAAAGTCATAAAAATGTAACATATTTCTATCTTATCAAACTTTTTGATTGCTTTATATGGGGGGAACAAAATGAATAAATCGAAAAATCGCTGGCTCATCGCAACAAGTGCTGTAGGAATTCATTTATCTATTGGGTCTGTTTATGCTTGGAGTGTTTTTACGAATCCTTTACATCAGGCCTTTCAGTGGTCATTGACAGAAATAAGCCTGACCTTCAGTATTGCTATTTTATTTTTAGGATTATCTGCTGCTTTCATGGGGCATTTCGTTGAAAGATATGGCCCAAGGGCATCAGGGCTCTTCTCAGCCATTTTCTTCGGTATCGGGATGACAGGGTCAGGATTCGCTGTACACATGTCCTCACTCCCTCTCCTCTATTTATTTTATGGTGTACTCGCTGGGATAGGATTAGGGGTAGGCTACATTGCACCTGTATCAACTTTAGTGAAATGGTTTCCGGACCGAAGAGGACTTGCAACCGGCTTAGCTATTATGGGTTTTGGATTTGCGTCTCTTATTTGCAGCCCAATTATCCAATATCTCATTGAAAAAGTAGATATCGCAAATACCTTTTACATTCTTGGAATTTCCTATTTTATGATCATGGTGATTTCATCTCTTTATTTATCACCACCAACACCTGATGACGTCAAACAATTTGATGTGTTAAAAACAAATCAAAGAAAAATCCCTCAGGATTTATCACAGCTTACAGCAAATGAAGCGATCAAAACACGACGTTTTTATTATTTGTGGCTCATGCTCTTTATTAATATCACATGCGGAATTGCCATTATTTCAGTAGCATCGCCTCTTGCTCAAGAAAGTGTTGGATTCACTGCTGGTGCTGCAGCTACCCTTGTTGGCATTTTAGGTGCTTTTAATGGTTTAGGACGGATTGGCTGGGCTTCCTTCTCAGATTATATCGGAAGGCCGAATACGTATACAATCTTCTTTAGTATCCAGCTCATTGCCTTTCCTTTACTTCCCTACTTAAAAGAACCGCTCGTCTTTTCAATCGTGATGGCGATCATTTATACGTGCTATGGAGGAGGGTTTGCCTCAATTCCAGCCTATATTGGGGATTTATTTGGCACGAGACAACTTGGTGCCATACACGGTTATATTTTGACAGCCTGGGCAGCTGCTGGTTTAGCAGGACCTTTATTTTCATCCTTTATCCGGGATATAACAGGTAACTACACGCAGAGTCTGATGGTGTTCTCTGGCTTATTTTTCATCGCTTTTATCATATCTCTTCTCATACGGAAGGATATTCAGCAGCTTAGAGAAACAAACCTTACTGCTGATGCTTCTGTCTCATCCCGACCTTAATTTGAATTTGACAGAATCACAATCTAAAGGTAATTTTTAGATATGAAAACGCTTTATAAAGTAATAGGAGGGTGATGATATCATGGGGAAAACAAAACATAAGGGGCCTATTAAGCTTAATAAAAAACCCTCACCAAAGCTATGGGCCTCTTTTGCGCCTATGGGACTTGGAAAAGTAAAGCCGAAACACATTCGAGATACGATGAAAGTGGCTTGGGAGAACAAGGATAATCTCCCCTATGCATATCGCATTTTAACGCAAGGCGTGTGTGACGGCTGTGCCCTTGGTGTTTCAGGGCTATATGACCAAACGCTCGCAGGACCTCATATATGCACCACAAGACTAAATGTACTTCGTCTTAATACAATGCCAGCTATTGATCCAAAATGGTTTGAAGACATTCAACAGCTCAAACAAATGGACAGCACTACTCTCCGCAAACTTGGCCGTATCCCTTATCCACTGATTCGAAAAAAAGGTGACAATGCCTTTACACGTATTTCCTGGGATGATGCATTAGATCAAATCGCAGCTAAAATCAAATCAATTGATAAACGGCAGCTCGCTTTCTATTTAACAGCTAGAGGAATTACAAATGAAGTCTATTATACCGCTGCGAAGGCAGCTCGCTTTATCGGGACAAATCATATTGATAATGCGTCTCGCATTTGTCATTCACCGAGCAAAACCGCTCTTAAGCGATCCCTTGGGATAGGAGCCTCCAGTTGTAATTACAACGATTGGATCGGAACAGATGTCTTAATTTTTTGGGGATCTGTCGCAGCAAACAATCAGCCCGTTTCCACTAAATATATGTATGCGGCGAAAAAGAAAGGAACCAAAATTATTGTCATCAATCCGTACAAAGAGCCTGCCATGGAAAAGTACTGGGTTCCCTCTATTCCAGAAAGTGCTTTATTCGGCACAAAAATCGCGGATGATTTCTATCAAGTCAATATAGGCGGCGATATTGCGTTTATGAATGGTGTCATCAAACATTGGTTTGACATGGAGCAGCACGCGCCCCATTCCGCTCTTGATCATGAATTTATTCAAGCCCATACTACCGGCATACAGGATTTACAGCAGCATGTCGCACAGTTGAAATGGGAAGACCTTGAAGCATCATCAGGCTTATCAAAAGAAAGAATGAAGGAATTTGCGATCCTTCTTGCCAATGCCAATTCAGGCGTTTTCATTTGGAGCATGGGTCTTACTCAGCACCGCTTTGCAACTGATAATATATCACAGGTTGCCAACCTTGCTATGTTACGTGGGTTTATTGGCAGGAAACATTGTGGTGTCATGCCAATTCGCGGGCATAGCGGTGTTCAAGGTTCTGGTGAAATGGGTGCTGACCCGTTTGTTTTGCCGGGCAGTGATTTTGATGAAGAGAATATTGAAAGAATCGAAAAGATTTGGGGGTTTGACATTCCGAAATGGCATGGTGACACCATTGGGCAATCATTTGAGAAAATGGCTCTCCCTAAAGAACATCCGCAAAAACTCAAAATGCTGTTTACGAGTGGCGGGAACTTTTTAGAAACGATGCCAAATCCAGATGCGATTGAAAAAGCTTTATCTGGGCTTGAACTTCGTGTCCATCAAGATATCATTTTGAATACCTCTACACTTGTAGAGGCAGAAGAGACGGTAATTATTCTCCCTGCTATGACAAGATATGAGCAGCCAGGAGGCGGTACTTCCACTAGTACGGAACGCATGGTATATTTCAGTCCAGAAATTGAAGGACCTCGGATTGAGGAAGCCAGAGCAGAATGGGATATTTATATGGATCTTGCAAAAAGAGTACGTCCACAAGATGCTGAGCTGATTCATTTCGAAACGGCTGAAGACATTCGCCGTGAGATTGCGATCGCAAATCGAAACTATAATGGCATCCAGCATTTACGTCATAAAGGAGACGTTTTCCAATGGGGAGGTGCCTGGCTATGTGAAGACGGAGAGTGTCCAACACCGGATGGCAAAGGACATCTTCTTCCTGCCCAGCTGCCTCAATACCGAAAAACCGAGGGACATTTTAATATTACGACAAGAAGAGGAAAGCAATTCAACTCTATGATCTATAGTGAAAAGGATGCCTTTAATGGTGGGAAGCGTCATTCTATCTTGATGAATGAAGAAGATGCTAAAGAGCTTTATGTCAAAGAAGGTGATCCAGTTGTTTTGTTTAATCAGTATGGATCCTACCAAGGAGTCGCTCAATTTGGGGAGTTGAAACGTGGCAATATCGCTGTTTACTGGCCTGAAGGGAACGTTTTAATTCCAAAGGGTGTGTATGAGAGCTACTCACAGATTCCCGAATATAATACGGCGGCCATATTAGAAAAAGCCGAAACCTTTCATGCAAGAAAAGACCAGCACTACGTGGAGAAACGAATTGATGAATTAGAAACCACCTTGAATTGATCTTCAACTAAAAAACAGCTGGGGAAAACAATCCCCAGCTCCCATTCATATCCTACTGACTAAAAACGCTCGCTGCATTTTGTAGAATGTGATTCAATTCTTCTGCATTTGCAGCCGGTTGATATTGTCCACCGCCTGCTTTTGCAACAGACTTTAGACTTTTGGCTTCTTTTTCATTCACGTCAAAGCCAATGATATTAACAATGGTGTCAATTCCTCCTTCATGTAATTCCTTTGCTGCTTGTGAAGGGCTTCCTCCACAAGTTTCTTGACCATCGCTGACGACGTAAACAATATTTTTCCCTTCAGCCTGGTGATCTTCAAAATCTTGCTTCGTATCTGTTAATGCTTTTGCAAGTGGTGTCCATCCGGTTGGCTTATACACATTCAGCGCTTGCTGAAATGTTGATGACTCATATGATCCAAATCCAAAAACGGCTTCAGAGCTTTCACAAGAAATTGCTTTTCCAGCATTTTTATTGGTTCCTTCATGACCAAACACACGAAGAAGAACTTGTGTATCATCTGATAAAATACTTGCGAAGCTTTGAATAGAACGTTTGGCGATATCGATTTTCTTTTCGCCTTCAACTGATTGCGCCATGCTGCCGCTTAGATCGAGTAATATCACCACATGAGCCGGCTCCTGTTTTTTTGTCACAGCATGAGCTGGTGAAGAAAGAAACAGGACAAGACTAGCCAAAATGGTTAATACGATATTGCGTTTCATTCATAAAAACCTCCCTTTTTACATTTGTACAGAAAAAGAGAAACGAAAGCATACATCAATCGTTTCCCTTTTGTTCAGCAAGTTATTCGTGTAGTTTTAATGATTCTGCTGACAGGATAGAACCCATTTCTTTACCAGTGCTTGCTTGGTAGTAATGGCCTTTACCAGCTTTGGCTACTTGCTTTAATTGACCTTCATAGCCATCATTAAAGTCTAATCCAATGACATTAACAACAGTCGAACCTTTTGAGTTATGCAATTCTTTTGCTACTTTTACTGGATCTCCTCCACAAGTTTCTTCGCCATCAGTGATGAGGTACACAATATGTTTTGTTCCATTATTAAGCTGCTCATCCGCTTGCTTTGCATGTTCAAGAGCACGAGCAATCGGTGTCCAGCCATTTGGTCCAAGTCCGTTTAAAGAGTTTTCAAAGCTTTCTTTTTCGTAAGGCTGTACGCCATAAACGCCTCTAATGACTTCACATGATTGAGCTTTACCTGAATTTTTGTTGTTTCCTTCAGAGCCAAACAAGCTCATACGAATTTTAGCGTCTTTTGGAAGTGACTGAGCAAATTTAAATACCTCTTGTTTTGCGAGGTCAAATTTGCGTTCTCCCTCTACTTTTCTTGCCATGCTTCCACTTGCATCAAGTAAGATGGTGACTCTTACATCTTTGTTATGTTTTTTGACTGTAGATGCTTTTGCAAATACAGGTGAAGAGATCGACATAGATAATGTCAATACAGCTAAGGTTACGAGTGTAAATACTTTTTTCAACATCATTTTTTCCTTCCTCCCTATGTATTAAATTGAAACATCTTAATCGTAAAATATTCTGTCTTGGAATGGTATAGGACTCGGTCCCTTTTTTTCTCTTTCATCAAAATCACTAAAAATCTGTCAGTTGTCTAGATACATTCACCCAACACATCATTTTTTCTCTTGTTTTCTCCTTCTTTCGAGGGGCTTTGTATCGGCCATCGGTTCTTGTCGGGACGTAAATGTTTAAGATTTCCTGAGGTGCGTCTTAAGTCGCAAATTGACACATTCTGTTCAAAACTCTTGGAACACACAAAAAAGATGCCCCTATTCTGGAGGCACCTTTGCTTTATTTTTTAGCCATATACGTGTTAAGAAAACGATCTGCTGATTCAATTTGAATTCCTTTATAATAATGTTTCACGATAGCATCTACTTTTTTGCCTGACTGTGCCATATAATGCGCACCGTACTGACTCATTCCAACACCATGGCCATACCCTTTTGTCGTAATGATAATTTGCTGGCCCTGTCGTTCCCATGTAAAGTCTGCTGAATGAAGTCCTAATGACTCTCGAATGTCTCTGCCTGTCAGTGTTTTACCGTTTATTACGGCTTTTGCTACTTGATTTCCTGGTGTCCGCTCTACTATCTGTCCTACCTGAGCCTGTTGAGTGAGCGTCACACCTAATTTTTGCTGAAATTCACTAACTGGGATGGTTTTCTTGTTTTGAAATTTCGGCGATTTTTCGTCCCATTTACTTGAGACACTTTTCAAATATGGGATTTCGTTTTTCCAATAAGCTTCAGCATTTTCTGTTTTCCCGTTACTTGTTGAAAAGAATGAGGCATCAATTGGTTTCTCGTCATAAGTAAGCACTTTTCCTTGTGTGCTGGCGACAGCTTCTGTGACTTTTTTTAACTTCCAATTGTACGCTTTTCCCCAAATTTTCTTGAGTTCCTGCTTGTTTTTATACACTTGGAACATTTGGGTATCATCTACAAGAGAGCCCTTTGGTGATTTGACGGTCTTATCGATGATCATTTGTCTGACGATATACGTTCTTGCGGCGAGTGCCTGTGCCTTGAGTGCTTCCATTTCAAAATCAGCTGGCATTTCAGATGCTACGACACCAATCACATACTCTTCTAAGGGGATGTTTTCTACCTGCTGATGAGCTGAACGATAGACGGGGATAGCGACGGGTGATTGCTTCAATTTGACTGTACCCTTCACTTCTTTTTTAACTGATGGCTCCGCTGATACATGCTGGCTTGCCTCCGGTTTCCCTTGAAACGTCGGCAACACAAGTAAAGTTGGAATCATTAAAATAACGATGCATATTCCTGCGATTGTCCATATCATTGGTTTCATATTTGGCTGCCCCCATTTGTCATTGAATCTCTTTTATCCTATGGGCGGGGACAAGCTAATATGACAGCTTCTTTCATTCAGTGGACAAGTCTTTTGATGAAGATAAGAGGCTCTTTATCAACTGATTTTACTGTTCGTCTTTATGAATAAAATTTAAGATGGTTGGATACACTAGTGATAAGCTTTTAAAATAAAGCATTCTATGATTCTAAAAAAAAATCAGCATGCCCCAATGGACACACTGATTTCTTTATGATTACGCGTTCAGATCTGATACAACTTGTTCTTGTGTCACATCTGCTGTTTCATCATTTACTCTTTCAATATCTGCACCGATTGCTGCAAGCTTCTGGTGGAAGTTCACATAACCACGATCGATATGCTTCAACTCAGTGACACGTGTATGACCTTCTGCTACTAATCCAGCAAGTACAAGTGCTGCTCCTGCTCTTAAATCAGTCGCTGACACTTCAGCACCTTGAAGTTGAACCGGCCCGTTGATAATGACAGAGCGACCCTCAATTTTAATATCACCATTCATACGGCGGAATTCTTCTGCATGCATAAAGCGGTTTTCAAATACCGTTTCTGTGATCATGCTTGTTCCGTTCGCACGAAGCAATAGCGCCATCATCTGAGATTGCATATCCGTTGGGAAACCAGGATGTGGCATTGTTTTTAGATCGATTGGCTTGAGCTCAGATGGTCCAATGACTCTTAAACCTTCTTCTTCTTCAATGATCTGAATACCCATTTCTTCCATTTTTGCTACAAGTGATGTCATGTGCTCCGGCACTGCGCCTTTCACAAGAACATTTCCTTCTGTAATGGCTGCTGCCACCATGAAAGTACCTGCTTCAATTCTGTCAGGGATGATGTTGTGTTTTGCACCGTGAAGTGTTTCCACACCTTCGATTTTGATTGTACCAGTACCAGCTCCGCGAACCTTACCACCCATGGCATTGATGTAGTTTGCCAAATCAACAATTTCAGGTTCTTTTGCTACGTTTTCTAAAATCGTTGTTCCTTCAGCTAATGCTGCTGCCATAATGATGTTTTCAGTTGCGCCAACACTTGGGAAATCCAAATAGATTTTCGCACCTTTTAAACGGCCTTGAACTTCAGCCTCGATGAAACCATTTCCTACTTGAATTTTAGCTCCCATTGCTTCAAAGCCTTTTAAATGCTGGTCAATTGGTCTTGAACCAATCGCACAGCCTCCAGGTAATGCAACTCTTGCATGACCTGTTCTTGCTAAAAGTGGTCCCATGACGAGCACAGACGCTCGCATTTTACGGACATACTCAAACGGAGCCTCAGTTTCTAGTGCATGAGATGCATCCACTGATACTTCGTTATTTTCAAAATGTACTTCTGCTCCTAAATGACGTAACACTTCATTGATTGTATATACATCGGAGAGCGTAGGTACATCACAAATTACGCTTTTTTCTGTACTTGCTAACAAAGATGCAGCGATAACTGGTAAAACGGCATTTTTTGCTCCTTCTACTTTAACTGTGCCGTTTAACTTTTGACCGCCGCGGACGATGATTTTTTCCAAGGTCTTCCCCTCCGCGTCCCAAATTCTCTATATTAATATTCAGTCGTTACGATTGGTGTGCCAACCGTAATCGTATGATTTTCGTTCATTTCCGAACTTCTGATGGCAATTTGAACATTCATTTTATCATTTGAAGTCATAATGAACTGTTCCCACTTATCTGTGTAAGCGGAAAGCGACACAAAATTAGACTCAACGAGATACTCAACTGGTTTTGCTTGAAATTCATTTGCTAACATTTCAGCCTTTTTTTGCAAAACAACATCCATCATACCATTTACATGACCATCGAGACAAGTAAAAATTACAAATTTCTCTTGTAATATGCTTTTTGCATGACGTACGAACTGATCATATGTATGCTTCCAGGTATTCAGTGGGCGAGCACCTTTTTGCTCATATAATAAATACGACTTTTGATTGGATTTTGTGTCGGTCTTCACGAGTAAAATTTTCGATAATGTATCATTTTTTTCATCTTTGTAAATTCCTGTGACTTTGGTGACATGTTCTTCTTCTTTTTCGGTCCACTCATACTGTCGTAGTTCGTCTCTCAAACGTTTCACTTTTTTTGAAAATTGTTCGGATGAAATGTCTACATTTGTTTTGGCGTGAAGAGTCCATCCATCTACTTCAATTTGCTGGCTTTTCAAACCTTCTGCTATTTGGACGAGCGGAGAAGATTCTTCCGCACGAACACCTTGAATCATCAGAACAAAAAAAAGAATAAACGCAAATAATGGCCAACCTTTTACATACTTTCTCACTTGTCATTCCCCCTTGCTACAAGTGTTGCCGCAAGGAGGTCTATGCATACGTGGAAAAGTCATCAAAGGCCATACTTTTGACACTTCTTTTTACGTTCCCGCATAAGGCAGTGACCAAACCTTTTATGTTAGAACATATAAGGTATTTGTTTGGAGAAATTTAAGTAATCAAGGAAGAAATTGCTGACTGCAGATGCAATAGCAATGGTAATGAGCATCATCAGCAATCTTGCCTGAATGATTTTCCCTTTTTTAATCAGTGGGTCAATATTAACGGCAAGCAATGCCCACCATGTAATCGCAATAAAAAACAGGTGGATCACAATACTAACAATTGCTTGTTGTCCTACGTCTTCCATACAGTTGAATCCTCCTTTTATTTATTTCTGTAAAGGAAAACTCCCTTTCATTATATCCTCGAAAATCGGAAAGATGAATCATTTGGAAAAAAGAGCTACATTTAGAGTAAATCCCCTCTTATCCTGGTGCCAAGGAGATGATATACTGCGTGTGGAAGGAGCTGAACATATTGAAAGATTCTTTTCCTGACTTTGTTGATTTGTACGGAGAACTGGTTCCCTCATTTGATCATGAATGGGAGGCCATTGCTTTCTACTTTGATTATAGACAGACACAGCTAGAAGAATTAGCGCAATTGTGTCATTTTCATAACATTTCTTTGGATTATTCTGAGGAGAGCCTGTATCAGTTAGAAACACTTTACTTTGATGCATTTACCAAGCAGTTGTTTGCTGAGTGGAAAATGCCAATAGATGCATTAGAAGCGATGATGAGTGTATATATGGGAGAGGTTGTCCTCCGTCATCATTCTGATGCTGACTGGGTGGTACGTCCTTATATGGACTCTCCGCATCAATATACGCTGGGTTTGCGCCGGCACAATAAAACGTGGCATAGTACGCAGTTTTGCGAGCACTTATATTTTGAAAAACAGGATTCTCACCCGTATGTGTCAATGTACCAATCCCTCATGTCATTCTAAAAAAAATCCTTCTTATCATTGTGATAAGAAGGATTTTCTGTTTTATTTCCCTGCTACATTTAAACGGTTTAATGCCCGTTTTAATGCGAGTTCCGCCCGGCGTACATCACTTTCATTCGGGTGGTTCAAATGCTCTTCAGCACGCTGTTTCGCTGATTTCGCACGATCGACATCAACTTTTTCTGATGTTTCAGCGGCCTGAGCAAGAATGGTTACTTGTTCAGGGCGAACTTCAACAAATCCGCCACTGACTGCAACCAATTCAGTTGATCCACTATGTTTTAAGCGAACTGCACCGATTTTTAGCGGAGCAACCATTGGAACGTGGCCAGCTAAAATACCAAGCTCACCGCTTTCTGCTCTGACACTGACCATTTCCACATCCGCTTGATACACTGGGCCGTCGGGAGTAACGATATTGACTTGAACGGTCTTCATGCTTTTACCCTCCTAAGGACCAGATTAGGCCTCTACACCCATCTCTTTGGCTTTTTCAACCACTTCTTCAATGCGTCCAACTAAGCGGAATGCATCTTCTGGAAGGTGATCGTATTTACCAGATAAGATTTCCTTGAAGCCTTTAACAGTTTCTTTCAATGGCACGTAAGAACCTTTTTGGCCAGTGAACTGCTCTGCTACGTGGAAGTTTTGAGATAGGAAGAATTGAACACGACGCGCTCTGTGTACCACAAGCTTATCGTCCTCTGATAATTCATCCATACCTAAAATGGCAATAATATCTTGTAGTTCTTTATAACGCTGCAATGTTTGCTGCACTTCACGCGCAATGGTATAGTGCTCTTCGCCAACGATCTCAGGTGCAAGTGCACGAGATGTTGAAGCAAGAGGATCAACCGCTGGGTAAATACCCATTTCAGTCAGCTTACGCTCAAGGTTTGTCGTTGCATCAAGGTGAGCGAACGTTGTTGCTGGAGCTGGATCCGTGTAGTCATCCGCAGGTACATAGATCGCTTGAATCGATGTAACCGATCCTACGTTTGTAGACGTGATACGCTCTTGCAGCTGACCCATTTCTGTTGCAAGTGTCGGCTGATAACCTACCGCTGAAGGCATACGTCCAAGAAGGGCTGATACTTCAGAACCTGCTTGTGTAAAGCGATAGATGTTATCGATGAAGAACAATACGTCTTGACCTAGTTCATCACGGAAATGCTCTGCCATTGTCAAACCAGTTAGGGCAACACGCATACGTGCACCTGGTGGCTCGTTCATTTGACCGAAGACCATGGCTGTTTTTTCGATAACGCCAGAATCTTTCATTTCGTAGTAAAGGTCGTTTCCTTCACGTGTACGCTCTCCAACACCAGCGAATACAGAAATACCGCCGTGTTCTTGTGCGATGTTGTTGATCAATTCTTGAATCAGAACGGTTTTACCTACACCGGCTCCACCGAATAGACCGATCTTTCCGCCCTTGATGTAAGGAGCAAGAAGGTCAACAACTTTAATACCCGTTTCAAGAATTTCAACTTCTGTAGAAAGTTGATCAAAAGAAGGCGCTTGTCTGTGGATTGGATCTCTTTGAGCTTCCACACCAAGTGGCTCATCTAAGTCAATATTATCTCCCAGTACGTTGAATACGCGTCCAAGTGTTACGTTACCAACTGGTACTGAAATTGGTTTTCCAAGGTCTACAGCTTCCATACCGCGCTTCACACCATCTGTTGATGCCATTGCGATGGTTCTGACTGTATTATCACCTAAATGTAGTGCTACTTCTAAAGTTAAGTCGATCGTAACTTCACTTTCACTTTCCGCTTTATGCGAAACTCTGATCGCATTATAAATCTCAGGCAAGTGACCGTCTTCAAAATGAACGTCTACGACTGGTCCCATGATCTGACTGATGCGTCCTGTTTTCATTGCATTCCCTCCTGACAATTATTTCTATTCTAAGGCAGCTGCTCCGCCGACAATTTCTGTAATCTCTTGTGTAATCGCTGCTTGACGAGCACGGTTGTAAGAGAGTGTCAGGCCGTCGATCAATTCCTTTGCGTTGTCTGTTGCACTCTTCATTGCTGTCATCCTTGCAGCATGTTCACTTGCTTTGCTGTCAAGAAGCGCACCGAAAATCAAACTCTCTGCATATTGAGGAAGGAGAACTTCAAGAATTTCTTCTTCAGAAGGCTCAAACTCATAAGATGCGGAACGTTTATTGGGTGTCGCTGCGGCCGAAATGTCCGTTAGCGGCAATAATTTCTTCTCTGTTACTTCTTGTGAAATGGCACTGACAAAGTGGTTGTAGAACATGTAAAGTTCGTCAAACGCTTCATCAGAGAACATTTGAACTGTACTGCTTGCTAATTCTTTAATATCAGCAAACGCTACTTCGTCTCCAAGCCCTGTGACTTCAGAAATAACTGGAATACCGCGCTTTTTGAAGAAGTCGCGTCCGATTTTACCAATCACAATCACCGCATATTCATCAGCAGATTGATGACGAGATTGAATGGTTTGGTAAGCGGCACGCAAAATCGAGCTGTTAAAAGGTCCTGCAAGTCCTCGATCAGATGTAATGACGAGATACCCTGTTTTCTTGACAGGTCTTGAAAGAAGCATTGGGTGCTTAGCACTTGTTCCAGTTGCGATTGCAGCAACGACTTCCTGGATTTTTTCCATGTAAGGAACAAAAGACTTCGCATTGTTTTCAGCACGATTCAGTTTCGCAGCTGATACCATTTGCATCGCTTTTGTGATCTGACTCGATTTTTTCGTTGACGTGATCCTTGACTTTATATCGCGTAATGAGGCCAAAGATTTCACCACCTTTTTTCAGGAATCCGTGTTCATTTACGTGAAAAGAGAGAAAAAGAGAATCTTTTTCTCTCGGAAAGATTACTAATTAGTTGCTTGGTGCAAACGTACGTTTAAAGCCTTCGATTGCTGTATTCCACTCTTCATCAGCAGGCATGTTTCCTGTTTGAGAGATCGTGTCAAACAAGCCTTTATGGTTTTCTTCAATGTACATGAATAACTCAGCTTCGAAACGTTTGACATCAGCAATCGCGACATCGTCTAAATATCCTCTTGTAAGTGCATAAAGAATCGCTACTTGTTTTTCAACTTTAAGCGGTTTGTTCAAGTCTTGTTTTAAGACTTCAACTGTTCTAGCACCACGGTTTAATTTTGCTTGAGTCGCTTGGTCTAGATCAGATCCAAATTGAGCGAATGCTTCAAGCTCACGATAAGAAGCAAGATCCAGACGAAGTGTACCTGCTACCTTTTTCATCGCTTTGATTTGTGCAGAACCACCTACACGGGATACAGACAATCCTGCGTTTACTGCTGGACGTACGCCTGAGAAGAAGAGGTCAGATTGTAAGAAAATCTGTCCATCTGTGATTGAAATAACGTTTGTTGGGATATATGCAGAGATATCGCCAGCTTGCGTTTCTACGAAAGGCAATGCTGTGATAGAACCGCCACCCTTTTCGTCACTAAGCTTCGCTGCACGCTCTAATAAACGAGAGTGAAGATAGAAAACATCACCAGGGAATGCCTCACGACCTGGAGGACGACGAAGCAATAATGAAAGCTCACGGTAAGCTGCCGCTTGTTTAGAAAGGTCATCATATACAACAAGTACGTGCTTGCCGTTATACATGAATTCCTCACCCATCGTTACACCTGCATAAGGAGCAAGGTAAAGAAGTGGGGCTGGCTGTGATGCAGAAGCTGTGACTACAATTGTGTAATCAAGCGCACCATGCTTACGAAGTGTTTCAACAACACCACGAACCGTTGATTCCTTTTGTCCGATTGCTACATAAATACAGATCATGTCTTGATCTTTTTGGTTTAGGATCGTATCAATTGCAACAGATGTTTTACCTGTTTGACGGTCACCAATGATCAATTCACGCTGTCCGCGTCCGATTGGAATCAAGGCATCAATTGCTTTAATCCCTGTTTGAAGCGGCTCATGAACAGATTTACGATCCATAACGCCTGGTGCTTCACTTTCGATTGGACGAGTTTTGCTTGTTAAAATTGGACCTAGTCCATCAACAGGCTGACCAAGTGGGTTCACAATACGTCCGATTAACTCTTCACCAACTGGAACCTCCATGATACGACCTGTACGTTTTACATCGTCACCTTCGCGGATATCTTTGTAAGGTCCTAAAATAACGATACCTACGTTAGACTCCTCAAGGTTTTGAGCCATACCCATTACACCGTTAGAGAACTCAACCAGCTCTCCTGCCATAATGTTGTCAAGGCCATGTACACGCGCGATACCGTCCCCTACTTGGATGACTGTACCGACATCTTTTACTTCAATTTCAGATTGATAGTTTTGGATTTGCTGCTTTATCAGCGCGCTAATCTCTTCAGCTTTGATACTCACTAAGGTTTCACCCCTTCTAACGATTTTCGCCTGCAAGCTGACGTTCAATGCGGGAAAGCTTTCCGCTGACACTGCCGTCATAAATGCGGTTTCCGATACGGATTTTCACTCCGCCTATTAGATCCTTGTCAATCACATTTTCAACACGCAGTGATGTGACTCCGGCTTTTTTGGCAAATACTTCAGATAAAGATTGAATTTCAGCACCGCTCAGCGGTTTCACTGAATACACGATCGCATCGTCTATTTGTTTCGTGCGGTTTGCCAGTTTCACAAACTCAGACGTCATTTCAGAGAAAATATTTGTGCGTCCGCGGTCAATCAATAAATACATTGTGTGCAATACATGTGTCGAAACACCTTTGAAAGCTTCTGCAATCAAATGTTTCTTTTTGTCTGCCGTAATCTTTGGATGAACAAGAAAGTCATTCAATTCTTGGTCAGCCTTTAGAACTTTTTTGATCTCATTCAGCTCTTTTTCAGTTTCGTCTACTGCCGAAGAAGCAAGAACGATGTCAAAAAGAGCAGAAGCGTAACGCTTAGAGACAATAGTCACGCTCATCGGCTTTCGCCTGCCTCTTTAAGATACTCTTGAATCAATTTCTCTTGTGCTTGCTCATCAAGTTCTCTTTCAATCACTTTAGATGCAATAAGTACAGATAGTGATGCAACCTGCTCGCGCAGTGCAGCCACAGCTTGTTCTTTTTCTTTCACGATTTCAGTTCTAGCAGACTCTTTCAAGCGCTCTGACTCTTGACGTGCTGCTTGAATGATCTCTTCTTTTTGTTTCTCACCAATCTTTTTCGCATTTTCGATGAGTGTATGTGATTCTTCGCGTGCTTCTTTCAATAAGACACGTTGTTCTTCAAGAAGCTTTTCAGCTTGAACGTGCTTTTGTTCAGCACTTGAAATTTCATTTCCTATATAATCTTCACGCTGTTTCATAATCCCTAATAAAGGCTTAAGCGCAAATTTCTTTAAAAGTGCAAGCAAGATGAGCATAGCGATCAGCTGGAATATCATATCCCCGGCGTTGAAACTTAAGCCACCTGCTCCTAAAACCACTGGTAACTGAGACATTTAGTACGGCAACTCCCTTCTTTAAATAATATGTTAAGAAACAAAACATAAAGGAATGGCGAAGTTTCGAACTAATCTGATCTTCGCCATTAAAATTCATATTAGAACGCTTCTCACATATTAACCAAAGAATGCCAAGAATGCGATAACGACAGCGATAATTGGAAGTGCCTCAACTAAAGCTACCCCGATGAACATAAGAGTTCTTAGTTCTCTACCAGCTTCTGGCTGACGAGCGATTCCTTCAACTGTTTTAGATACGATTAGACCGTTACCAATACCTGCTCCTAGTGCTCCCAAACCGATTGCAATTGCTGCTGCTATTAAATTCATTAAAAAGCTCCTCCTTTAAAATAACGTCCTTTTTGGACTCTCAATTTTTTAGTGTTCGTCGCTGACTTTATGAGAAATGTACACCATTGTCAGCATGGTGAAGATAAATGCTTGGATTGTTCCGACAAACAAACTAAATGCCTGCCATACAATCATCGGCACGATGGCACCTAATGTACCAACGATACCAAGCGCAATGTTTTGCGTGTAGAAATTGGTCGCAAGTCCTGCAAGCAAACCAAGAAGAATCTCTCCAGCAAAAATGTTTCCATAAAGACGCAAACCAAGTGTTAGCGTGTTTGCAAATTCTTCAATAAGTTTCAATGGTACTAAAAGCGGAATTGGTCTAAAGTAGTCTTTCGTATATTCCTTGACTCCTTTTGCCTTGACACCGTAGTAATGTGTCAATCCCATGACCATAATCGCTAGTGTCATTGTAATTGCAGGGTCTGCTGTTGGTGATTTCCACCACAAGTTGTGATCGACCGTAATCGAAAATGGCAGTCCAAGCATGTTTGAAACAAATATGTACATGAGTAATGTAACGCCAAGCGCTAGAAATGGGGCTCCTGTTTTCATGTCCATCGAACTACCTATGATATTTCGAACAAAATCAACAATCCATTCCATGAAGTTCTGCGCCTTTGTCGGACGAATAGACAGAACACGAGTAGTCAGCACCGCTATGAGAAGAACGATGATACTAGCAATCGTAATCATGAGAACATTGGATAAGTTGAACGTTAACCCTAAAAATTCTGTCGTTTTTGAACTGTGACCCAAAGAGTATTCACCTCTCTTCCATAGTAGAACGTTTAAGTTGAATGAAGGAATCTATCATAATGACAGGATATATTGTCATTAATCCTATAACAACACCTGCCAGATGAACTTCATTAGGGTAACGCCAAGCAATCGCTACTGCGAGAATTGCGTTGGCCCACCTGGCTGTACTTCCCATTGAACGAATGGATTTTCCTTTTTTAACCGCTCGATCAAAAGCGTGCATTCTCCGTATAAGTAGGAATAAATTAAAGAAAGCAAAAATTGTGCCGATAATCAAACCAAGAAACAGTGGTTTAAAACCAGGCATGGCATAGCCAAACACAAAAATTGCCAATAGATAGAACATGTATTTACTCTGTCTGCGGAAAATCGCGTTTGGATCGTTCATTCATCTGACTCCCGATGAAAAATATTGTAAAAAGGTAATAAATGGTGATGAAAACTGCGTAGAAGACGCTTATGATAAGCAGTCCTGTTCGAAAAAAATCAATCACCCATCGGTCTAATTGCACAATCAGACTTGAAATCTAAAGATCTATGGGATGTTGCTTCATTCGCTGATACAAACCCTGATAATTAAAGGGTTCACAATGAGGATTAGTAGAGTGCTATAGGCTATGAAAACCTTACCATAATACCCTCGTTTAGCATACAATAGCGTCTATGATGTGTCAATCCGTTGAAAGTTAAAAAACTTTTCTATAATGATAGAGCACACAAAATGTTCACAATTTCATCAAACTTTAGGAGACACGTGACATTCATTGAAAAAAACAGCTAATGTTCAGTATACATTGATTTTTCTAAGAACGATATCAACCGTTTGTCATATATTTCAAAAAGCCCACATGCACGTTTGCATGTGGGCTTTTATTAAAACATGTTATTTCGTTCCATACATACGGTCACCAGCATCACCAAGACCTGGGATAATGTAGCCTTTTTCGTTCAATTTCTCATCTAATGCTGCAATGTAGATATCAACGTCAGGATGGTGCTTTTGCATTTCTTCTACACCTTCAGGAGCAGCAATCAGACACATGAAGCGAATGTTTTTCGCTCCGCGTTTTTTCAAGCTGTTCAATGCTTCGACTGCTGAACCGCCAGTTGCAAGCATTGGATCTACTACGATAAATTCACGCTCTTCCACATCAGATGGAAGCTTCACATAATATTCAACAGGCTTTAATGTTTTCGGATCACGGTATAAACCGACATGTCCCACTTTAGCAGCTGGAATGAGTTTCAAAATCCCGTCCACCATACCAAGACCTGCTCTTAAAATTGGCACAACACCGAGTTTCTTCCCTGAGATCACGTTTGATTTCGCTACTTGTACAGGTGTTTCTACATCTACCTCTTCAAGCGGTAAGTCTCTTGTGATTTCAAATGCCATTAATGTTGCGACTTCATCCACTAGCTCTCTAAATTCTTTTGTTCCTGTATGAACGTCACGAATATATGTAAGTTTGTGTTGAATAAGCGGGTGATCAAATACATAAACCTTTGCCATTGCTTGCTACAACTCCTTTTCTGTCATCTTCCGGTGAACTTTGCACACTTCCTACAATTCTACATAAAAAGACATCATCTTTCAATATGATTCGCAAATCCTACAAAAAAAAACCCACATGCCAAAAATAGGCAAATGGGTCTGCTTTTTAATAATCTAATTCGTTATATAAAGGGAAGCGGGCAGTCAGATCAGATACACGCTTTTTCGCTTCTTCTAATTTCGCTTCATCTTCATGATGTTTTAGAGCAAGCGCAATAATGGAACCGACTTCTTTCATTGCCTCTTGATCGAAACCGCGGCTTGTCACTGCTGCTGTGCCAACACGTACACCACTTGTGACAAAAGGTTTTTCTGGATCATAAGGAATCGCATTTTTGTTCACTGTAATACCGATTTCATCAAGAACATTTTCTGCAATTTTTCCTGTGATACCAAGAGAACGCAAATCGATGAGAACAAGATGGTTATCCGTTCCACCGGATACAAGCTGAATATCTTCAGATAAAAGGGTTTCAGCTAGCTGCTTTGCATTGTCAATGACGTTTTGTGCATATGTTTTGAAATCTCCGTTCAATATTTCACCGAAAGAAACAGCTTTTGCAGAGATGACATGCATCAGTGGTCCACCTTGAATACCAGGGAAGATCGATTTGTCGATCTTTTTACCAAACTCTTCACGGCATAGAATCATTCCGCCGCGAGGTCCACGCAATGTTTTGTGAGTCGTCGTTGTCACAAAATCTGCATAAGGAACTGGATTTGGATGAAGACCTACTGCAACAAGACCTGCAATGTGAGCCATGTCGACCATAAAGTAAGCACCGACTTCATCCGCAATCTCACGGAACTTTTTGAAATCAATTTGACGTGGGTATGCACTTGCACCCGCAACAATTAGCTTTGGCTTATGTTCACGTGCTTTTTCGAGTACATCTTGATAGTCGATATGCTGCGTTTCTTTATCAACACCATATTCTACAAAGTTGTACTGTACACCACTAAAGTTAACAGGGCTTCCGTGCGTTAAATGCCCGCCATGTGATAAGTTCATACCTAGCACTGTATCGCCATGCTCAAGAATGGTAAAGTATACGGCCATGTTCGCTTGAGCACCTGAGTGAGGCTGTACGTTCACATACTCAGCGCCAAAAATTTCTTTTGCGCGGTCACGTGCAATATCTTCTACAACGTCTACATGTTCACAACCGCCATAGTAGCGTTTACCAGGGTAGCCCTCTGCATATTTGTTTGTTAATACAGAGCCCTGCGCTTCCATGACTGCTTCGCTTACAAAGTTTTCTGATGCAATTAATTCAATTTTGTCTTGCTGGCGTTTCCGCTCTAGTTGAATTGCCTTGAATACTTGTGCGTCTTGCTCAGGTAAATGTTTCATCAGCGAAATCCTCTCCAATCTATTTCCATTCGATGTTTTCACCATCTCATTGTACACGGTTTTTGAGTGAAATGTAAAAGTTTTTTTGGAAAATCGACTTCTTTTTTTGCGAAAAACCGAATATTCAAGTGGTGAAGCGCCTTCATCATTCAACATTATATTAGAAATATATCTTAGCTAAGATTTTGTATAAACCGTTCGTTCTCCGCCAATCAGCTTCGGACGCGTTTTCGCAAACGTCACATGTGCATGTCCTAATTGATGACGACTAAGGCGAACAGGTACAGCGACTCTCTTTAGATGCATTCCAATGAATGTATCACCGATATCGATCCCAGCATGCGCCTCGATGGATTCAACTAACACAGGATGTTCCATGTGCTGATACGCATGAGCCGCCATCGAACCACCCGCCTTTCGGACAGGTACTGCCGCCACAATCTCTAGATTAAGCCGGAAAGCCACTTCTTCCTCCACAACAAGAGCACGATTCAAATGCTCACAGCACTGGAAAGCGACCTCAATGCCGGTCTCTCGTCTTAGCTGATCCAATTCTTGATAAATGGACGCAGCTATTTGCTCACTTCCTGCTGTCCCAATATGCTCACCAGCCACTTCTGATGTACTGCAGCCGATCACTAAGATTTGCCCAGCACGCAGTTCGACCATTTGATGAAACTCTTTTAACATTTCAAGCCAATCTTGACCAATGTTCATGTTAAGCGCTCCTTATAGGTGCTTTTCTTCGTAATCAGCAATCTTACCAATCCGTACAGCATGTCGTCCTGCCGTAAATTCTGTTGTCAGCCAAATGTGTGCAATCTCACGTGCTAATCCAGGTCCAATGACTCGTTCTCCCATTGCAAGGACGTTTGTATCATTATGTTCTCTAGTCGCTTTCGCACTAAATGTATCATGTGCCAGCGCGCAGCGAATTCCTTTTACTTTGTTTGCTGAGATACTCATACCGATGCCTGTCCCGCAAATTAAAATGCCGCGGTCCACTTCTCCGTTTGCCACCATGTTAGCTACAGGAAAAGCATAATCTGGGTAGTCTACAGAACCTGATCCACATTCACAACCCATATCAATGTATTCAATCTTCAATTCATCCATCAGTTGTTTGATTTCTTCACGAATATTCGTTCCGCCGTGATCGGATGCAATAGCTACTTTCATCGGGCAATTCCTCCTAAGGGTGAGTTGATCTGTTATGCCTTACATTTATTCTTTATTTACAGTTATATTTTAACCTCTGCTTAGTCATTTGCAAACAAAAGCAGAAAAACCGTTGATGCAACGGTTTTACAGGTTGTCCATTATGAGGATGTCTGATCCTTTTTCAATTTCTCAGCCAGCTGCTGGAGCAATGTTTCAAGTTCATCACGTGTTTCCTGATAAACAGACAGGCTTCCTCCAAATGGATCGGATACATCGCCTTCTGTCCCTGTCGCGAATTCCTTTAGAGTGAAAATCTTGTCTTTTGCATGTGCATATTGCTCCACAATCAACTGTTTATGCTGCATGGTCATGGTGAAGACGTAATCAGCTTCTCGCAGAAGATCCTCTGTCAGTTTTGCTGAAGAGTGATTCAGTGGAATGCTTTTCTCAAATAGTGCTTCGACCGCTTGAGGAGAAGCCTTCCCAGCATCTGAGGCAAAAATGCCCGCTGATTTAACAGTGACCTCTAAACCTTTCTCTTGTGCAATTGAAGCAAAAAGGGCTTGAGCCATCGGACTTCTGCATGTATTTCCCGTACAAACAAATAAGATTTTCATCTTTCGCCCTCCTTTTCTTCTATTATATAGCATTTCATTCTACATGTTATGTAAGGAGACTGACTAGAGCGGAAATAATAATTTGATACCAAAGGCTAGTAAAATGATTCCGCCAAGCGCTCCGCTATATGATCCCACCCATGAACGGACCTGTTTACCGAGTAATAATCCAAGCCATGTGAGGATCATACTAAAAAAACCAAACAATAAAATGGTCATCCATACGCGAGAACCGTAAATTCCGAGGCTTAAACCAACGGAAAAACTATCTAAGCTGACACTTGTTGCAAAAAGAACAAGACCAGCGCCAACAGGTGCGATAAATGGTTTATCTTCTTTGCGAATAGACGCAATGATCATTTGCAGCCCGAGCACCAAAAGCAGCGCCCCGCCGATATAGGTGGCAAGGAGACCGAGCCAGCCTGATAGGAGCTGACCTGTTAGCATACCAAAAAGCGGCATAAACATATGAAATATTCCAATGACAAGTCCAATATAAATGATCTGGCGGAACCTCAGCTGAATCATTCCCATGCCAAGTCCAACCGAAAAGGCATCCATCCCCAGTGCAAAAGCCATGATGCTGAGCGTCAGCAATTCGCCAGCTAGTTCGTACATGTAAATCCCCCTTGGACACGCATTCTCCTTTAACCTATGTTTGTCCAAGAAGGGTTAGAACTATTTGAATGAAGAGAGAGTGCGCCCTCCTGCCGCTTTTTGCAGACGGTTCATAATTGCTGAACCAACCCCCTGTTCTGAAAAGGATTCTGAAATAATGACATCTACATCTGTCTCATCAAATTGTCTCAGCACACGATATAAGTTTGCCGCTATCGTTTCAGGTTTTTCTCTCCACCCACAGCTGAAAACAACATCTGCCGCAAACAACGATTTCTTTTCTTCTGTTGTCAGCACACCAACTATTAAACCTTCTGCCTGGTATGTTTGAATGTGAAGCTGCATCTCTTCATCACTTCCAAAAAAGAGATACATCTTAGCTTCAGGGGCGTAGTGTGTGTATTTCATCCCTGGCGATACAGGCGCTTCGTCCTTTTTTGTCAGCCCTGGGTCAATACTAACCGTTCCTACTACCTCTTCTAAAGCTTCTTTTGTAATCCCGCCCGGCCTTAGGATGACTGGAATCTCGTCGACACAGGATACAACCGTTGACTCAACGCCAATACCAGTTGAACCACCATCGACAATTCCAGCGATTTTTCCATCGAGATCACTCGCTACATGGTCAGCTTGTGTTGGTGATGGTTTGCCTGAACGGTTGGCACTTGGTGCGGCAATCGGCAGGCCAGCCGTTCGGATGAGCTCAAGCGCAATCGGATGGTCAGGCATTCTCACACCAACCGTGGATAAACCTGCCGTGACCTGCTTTGATAAAGTGCCCGGCTTACACGGAAGAACAATGGTTAATGCACCCGGCCAAAAGGCATCCATCAACGCCTTTGCTTTTTCGCTTTCTATTTGCGCAAATTCATGAAGCTGCTCAATTTCCGCAATGTGGACAATCAATGGATTATCACTTGGACGCCCTTTCGCTTCATATATTTTCATGACAGCTTCTGTCTCTTTCGCATTAGCCCCTAGTCCATACACCGTCTCTGTCGGAAAAGCGACCACTTCGTTTTGCTGCAATAACAACGCTGCCTGTTCAATTTGTGGATAGTATGTGGATAAATTCTTTTCTAAATCCACAGACCACCTTCTTGTATTTAACATCATACAAACTCCTTTTAAAAAAGATAAAACTGTTGATATATCTCAATTATCCTTTTGAAAGTATAAAAGATGATGATCAATAAAACAAGCGTTGTCCACAATTTGTGGATAACGCTTGTTTAACGGTGGATAAGTATGTGTATAAGTTCAATATATTGTGATTAACTGGCTTTTTTTTGAAGAACCACTGCCTGTTCTTTCGCTAAGATCTCTTTTGCATGTGCAGATGCCCACATGCTTTCTGGAATATCCTCTAAAGCCGTGAAGCCCATCAATGCCAAAAAGTCATGTGAGGAGGAGTGGTTGGCGACGACATAAAACGTATCCACACCTATTTTCCCTCCGAGCGTTTGAACACTTTGGAACAAAGATACGATGTGTCCCTGACCTAGTTTATCTGATATGACAAGAGACCGCAGCAGGCCCTCTTGTTCACTAAGCTGTTCAAGACCTAAACACCCTGCCAGCTGACCTTCTGCATCTTCCATGACAACAAATGTCGTACGCTCTGCAAGCGTGACGCCGCCTTTCGCTTGTCCTTTTTCAAGAAAAGCATTGATCGCTGGGGCATCTTCTTCTGTGGCTATTCTTAATTGATAAAACATGCTTTCACCTCTTTTTGATCTCTTACTTCAACTCTATGAGGCAAAAACAGATTTATACCTTTTTTAGGAGAAAAGACTAGAGACCCATTCGAATAAAAAGAATTTCACTTCACCCGTCTCTTCTTTCTCTTCTTTGACCACTTCATTCACAGACTCATCTGTTTGCTGTGCTGCCACTTCGTTATCCTCATCCCCCTCTGGCGACGCGATGGCTTCTCCATTTGAAAAATCGATAAAGCAGAGCGGCGGGAATAACACACACCACCAATTGGCTCCATCCCCTTCTCCAAGCGTAATTAAAATGGCTTCATATTTCCCTGCAGGATAGACGAAATTTCCATAGAGCTTTGTTGGAAATGAGGCTTTTTGAAAACTGACTGATACGGATTGATCAATGTGCTGCTCCTTCAATTTCGCTTTGGCAATGCGATTGATTTCTGGCAGCTTGGACCGAATCACACGTCTTGCTTCTTCAATGGATGTAAGGTCTTTGACCCATTCTGTCATATTGGCATTGACTTCGTCTCGAATGCTTCTTTTCACATCCTGATCTGCTGAACGATCACTATTTGCTAAAATGCGTAATCGAATGGCTTCATCTGGTATCACAACAGGCTGATTTGCAGAAGCAGCCGCTGTCTCCTCTCTGCCAAGGTTTGCAAAAGCACCGCATAATAATAGAAACATATAAAGACAAATCATCATTTTACTTTTAAACATGATGTGTTCCCCCCACTTTTTCTCTTCGCTACAAACATTGTGTCCAGGAAACCCATCTCATAAACAGGAAAAATGATTTTTTTAATAGATTATAAGTCAAATGAAAAAAACCGTTCCATTAAGAACGGCTTTGGAGTGAGGATTGGTAATCGGAAGGGTACAGTCTTCCATCCCAATCTCGGCTGATTTTTAACCCTGCATCTGTTTTGATGACAGTCATTGCTCCTTTTTTCTTGATTTCTTTTTTGACTTTTCCGTTCTGATTAATAAATTGAATCATCATTTCATAGTTAAATTCAATTCTGTCATCGCTTTCATCTGAAGGCGTAAACGTAATTTTCTTCAGCTTAATTTGACAATCTTGATCCTTTGCTGCTTCTAACACGCTCGGGAACATGCTGTCTTGTGTATATTCTTGATATTCATGCTCGGTTAAATAAGACTTCAGCTTCTCCTTCATGCCAGTTAGGTCATCTGTTCGATTCACTGTGTATTGTGCTTTTTTATAGCTTTCTCCAAATGCTGCTGCTTCTTTTTTAAAGCTCGGTTTGCCACAAGCACTCACAATCAATAGTACACTGACGATGACCAACACCATCGCATACCTTCTGTTCACACCATTCGCTCCTTCAAAACAAATTTATGTAAAAAAATCATGATCAGAATGTTCATTCTTCTATATATACGTTTCTCTTTTACCATAAGTTTCATCTTTACATAATAAAATAGTCCGACTTTATTCAGCCGGACTTTCCGTTTTGAATGTGTGCGCAAACAGCTCGGTCTTTCTCGTTAATATCCTTGACGAGGCGGACATCTGCCGCGGGAAATGACTGCAAGAGAAGTGCTTTTAC
The DNA here is from genome assembly GCF_038593215.1 of Bacillus sp. FSL W8-0920. Lineage (NCBI taxonomy): Bacteria > Bacillati > Bacillota > Bacilli > Caryophanales > Bacillaceae > Bacillus > Bacillus sp. FSL W8-0920. Next base: position 3,416,594 of record NZ_CP151974.1, read on the forward strand.
ATCTTGCCCTTGCGTATGTCCAATTTCAAAGACAACGACCGCCTGCTTATGAAGTACATGGTGAAGATCACGAATGAGACGCTTATAAAACCACAGACCATCACGTCCATCTGTCAGCGCATTTACTGGCTCATGCTTCGTAACCACCTCTGACAAGCTGTCCATTTCTTCTGCCGCAATATAAGGTGGATTGGAAATAAACAGATCCACTTTGATGCCCTGATCCTTGATAGGTTCGAGTAAGTCCCCTTGTAAAAAATGAACGTCTGCACCTAGCGCTTGCTGATTCCGCTTTGCTACCGCAAGTGCTTCATGTGAAATATCCGTTGCTGTGACAGATAGTGTTTCTTTTTCAAGAGCGAGCGTAATCGCAATTGCCCCGCTTCCGGTGCCAACGTCTACTGCTTGAAGCGGCTGATCGTGCGGGAAGATGTCACTCATCAAATTCAGTGCCGCCAAAACGACCTCTTCCGTTTCAGGGCGAGGAATGAGAACATGTTTGTTCACCTCGAAGGGACGGCCGTAAAAAAATTCAATACCTGTTAGATGCTGAACAGGCACGCCTTTCTTGTGCTGCGTGACAAACTCGCTGAATAACCGATCTTGCTCCTCTGGCAGCTGATCATGAAAACGTGCAAGAAGTTCACTTCTGCTTAAGTCCAGTACATGCATCAAAAGGAGCTCTGCTGCGTTTTGGTCTCTACCGGCTTCCGTTAACAAAGAAGAAGCCCATTTAAGGGCTTCAAAGTTGGTACGCTGATTATTTTGCATTTTGAAGCTTTCTTGCTTGGTCTTCCATAATTAATGCATCTATGACCTCGTCAAGTTTTCCTTCTAAAATTTGATCAAGCTTTTGAATCGTTAATCCGATGCGGTGGTCTGTTACACGGTTTTGCGGGAAGTTGTACGTACGGATACGCTCTGAACGATCCCCTGTTCCAACAGCAGATTTACGCGTTTGATCATATTCAGCCTGTGCTTCACGCTGGAATTTATCATAAATTCTCGCACGTAATACTTTCATGGCTTTTTCTTTGTTTTTGATTTGTGATTTCTCATCCTGACAGGAAACAACCACGCCTGTTGGAAGGTGAGTTAATCGAACAGCAGACATGGTTGTGTTAACACTTTGTCCGCCAGGCCCGCTTGATGTGAAAGTATCTACACGGATGTCTTTTTCGTGGATATCAATTTCAACTTCTTCAGCCTCGGGCAAGACAGCAACTGTCGCTGTTGATGTATGAATCCGTCCGCCTGATTCCGTTTCCGGAACACGCTGCACGCGGTGTGCACCGTTTTCAAACTTTAGTTTGGAATATGCGCCTTTCCCGCTAATCATAAAGATAATCTCTTTATAACCGCCAGTTCCAGTCACATTCGCTTCCATTACTTCTGTTTTCCAGCCCTGCATTTCAGCATAACGGCTGTACATACGGTAAAGGTTTCCAGCAAAAAGCGCGGCCTCTTCTCCTCCTGCTGCACCACGAACCTCCACAATAACGTTTTTGTTGTCATTCGGATCTTTCGGGATCAGCAAGATTTTCAGCTCGTCTTCTAAACGTTCCGTTTCCTCTGTGAGCTCTGAAATTTCTTCTTTGACCATGTCGCGCATCTCGGCATCCAGCTTTTCTTCCAGCATTGCTTTCGCTTCGCTCAACTGGTCGTATGCCGCACGATATTGTCTATATACCTCAACAGTTTCTTGAATATCAGATTGTTCCTTCGAATATTCACGAAGCTTCTTAGGGTCGTTCACCACTTCAGGGTCACTTAAATATTCATTTAGCTTTTCATAGCGTTCTTCAATTGATTTTAAACGGTCTAACATGGTCTTCACCTCTGTTTTGTGCGTAACAGTCTAATTATAGTATAGCGGGGTATGACAGTCAAAAAAATTTCCAAAACAATTGATTTTCTGCAATTTTCCGCTAGAAAACACGATCTTTGGCGATTGGTTACTTGTTTTGTCTAACGTGAAGGAACAGTTCCTTCTTGAAGAGAATGGTACTTATAATTGAAAAAAGGGAGGGCATTTGGTTTGAATACAAATGAGGTTGCAAAAGAAATTGGCGTTTCTTCAAAAACGATTCAGCGTTGGGTTAAACAGCTCAACATCCCTGTCGCCCGGAATGAACTTGGACATTATGAATTTCATGAAGATATTGTACAGCTTCTTAAAGAAGTCAAACACCAAATGAGTGAAGGTGTGATCCTTCAAGACATTCGACTGCCAATCCACACGGAAACCGTTCAACAGTTATCGCCTGCTGCAGAAACTGCTGCCTCCACAAAGCGGATCGAAGCATTGGAAAAGCAGGTGAATCAGCTCATTCAGCAGCAATTGCACAGCACTGATGTAGAAAAACGGCTGCAAGAACTCGAACGGAAACTGGCTAAAAAAGCAGATGAAGGTGTATCCTATCAGCTGCTCCAGCACCGTAGAGAAATTGAAGATCTCACCACTAAACTTGAGCGTCTTGCTGCGAGCTTGAAACAACCCTCTCAAATAGAAGAAAAAAAGGAAATCACGCACACTGACATCAAAAAAAAGCGTGCGCTCTTCCCTCTGTTTCATTCATTTCGCTAAGAAAGGCTGCCTCATGAGGCAGCCTTTCTACTTTATTAATTTCTACTTTATTATGAGGTAAGTGCAATAATGATCGGTAATGAAATTAATGACATGATTGCACTGATCACAAATGCGGATGCAGTTTCTGCTTCTTGTTTTTCAAATCGGGTTGCGATCATGGCTGCAACAGCTGAACCTGGGAAGGCAACAAGTAATACAGCTTTTGTAATTTCATCAGCCGAAAGACCCATGAAAATGGCGATAAAATACATAAGCAATGGTTGTACAGCTACTTTTAGCAATGCGATACTGAATGCTGGTAGGCTTAATTTAATTTTACGGATACCAACAGTGACACCGACTGCAAATAGCGCAACCCCTGACGTAACACTTCCAATTTCCTCTAACATTTCATGTCCAATTTCAGGAAGTTTAAATCCTAAAAGAACAAGAATGATACTTGCTAGTGGTGCAAGTGCAAGCGGCTCTGATAAACCGTGCAAAATAGCTTTCGTCGTCATTTTAAGGAAGCTTTCGCCGTCTTTGGCTTTTCCTTTTGTTTTTTCACCGACAGTTGACACAATAATCGCAATTGGATCAAGCATTGCATTTACGACTATTCCGGTAATTGCAATCGGAATTGCAACTTCTTGAGCCCCAAATAAACTGCCTAGGACTGGAATCCCCATAAATGCAAAGGTCGGTTGAGCTGAGTTTAACGAGAAAATAGATGAATTTGTTAAATCGTATTTAAAAGCAAATTTCGTAACAAGAAGGATAATGATATAAAAACCTACGATTCCTAAAATCAATGCAACGAAAAATGGAATTTGACTATAGAATTTATCTTTTGGTGTTGACAGAATGCTGGCGATAAAGTGCGCTGGCAAAGCATACTTTGTCACAAGTGTACTTACACCTTTTGCAGATTTAGCGTCATAGCTACCGAAGTGTCCTGCGAACCAACCCAGCGCGATAACGAAAAAAATCGGTGCTAGGAGGATCAAAATATTTAAAAAGTCCACCTTACTCTTCCTCCTTAAATCCTTACAAGTTTCTATTTATTGCGGCATTGTTTAAATTACCCTAAACAATGCCGCGTTACACAATTTATTATGCTCTTACAATTTTTTTATATTCAGGAATCCACATTGCATCTTTCACAGCTTGTTCGATGTCGTCAGGCGTTCTTCTTGCGACACCATCTTTAATTGCTGCTTTTGCCACTTCAATGGCCACTTTGATAGAAACTTCTTGCAATTTATCAATGCTTGGAAGTAGACCAGCACCTGGTTTATCATGATCAACCATTTCAGCAATCGCATCTGCAGAAGCAACGAACATGCCTTTTGTGATGATTTTTGATTCCGTTACGATTGAGCCAAGACCAAGTCCAGGGAAAACGAACGCATTGTTTGATTGTCCAATTTCATGTTCAATTCCGTTATACTCAACGTTTTCGAACGGGCTTCCTGTTGCAACAAGTGCACGGCCGTCTGTCCATTTGAATAGATCTTCTGGAACAGCTTCCGCAAGTGGTGTTGGGTTAGACATTGGCATGATCACTGGACGCTCTGTATGTGCTGCGATTTCTTTAATGATTTCTTCAGTGAATGCACCGCCTTGACCTGATGTACCAATTAGAATCGTTGGCTTCACCCTGCGAACAGTTTCAGCAAATGAGATTTGCCCTTTTTCATCACGTGCCCAGCCTTCTACTTCATCAGAAGAACGAAGGTATGGTTTTTGGAAATCAAACACTTCATCTTCGAATTGATCTGTCAGTAATCCTCTGTAGTCTAATGTCCAGAAAGCATTGTTTGCTTCTTCTTCACTTAGACCTTCAAGAACCATTGTGTCACGCATTTGATCTGCGATTCCGATTCCAGCTGATCCAGCTCCGAAGATCATCACACGGTGATCTTTCAATTGAGTACCAGTTTTCTTGACAGCTGCAAGAACACCCGCTAAAGTAATGGCACCAGTACCTTGAATATCATCATTGAATGTTAAGATGTTATCATTGTATTTTTTCATGATGTTACGCGCGTTTTTGTTTCCAAGGTCTTCCCAGTGAAGCAATGCTTTCGGGAAGAATTTAAGCGCTGCTTTTACATAAGCATCAATGAATTCTTCGTATTTTTCACCTTGTACACGTTTGTAATGATTCCCAATGTATAATGGATCATTCAATAATTTTTCATTGTTTGTTCCAACATCTAATACGACTGGAATCACACGGCTTGGATCAATACCTGCTGCAGCCGTGTAAACAGCTAATTTACCGATTGCGATGTTGATACCACCAACACCCCAGTCACCAATTCCAAGAATGCTCTCAGAGTCAGTTGCAACGATAAGGTCAATATCTCCTGCTGTTGCATGTAAGTTTTCAAAGGCTTTCTCAATGCCGTCAATGTTGTCGATTGAAAGATAGACACCATGAGGTCTTCTGTATTCATGGCTGTATTCTTGAATCGCTTCACCAACAGTTGGTGTGTACACAACAGGAAGCATTTCACGAAGCTTGTCTGATATAAGCTTATAGAACAATACTTCGTTACGGTTTTGCAAATCACTTAAGTATACGTTTTGACGAAGACGATCTGGCTGTGCTAGGAATTGCTTGTACGCTCTCTCCGCTTGTTGTTCTAAAGTGAGAACAGTTGGAGGAAGTAAGCCTTCTAGTCCAAGCTCTTGTCTTTCTTCTTCAGAAAAAGCAACGCCTTTGTTCAACGTTGGAATCGATAATACATCTTTACCTGTCAAAGTGGTTTCGAGGTACCCTTCTTTTGTTTTCTTCACGTTGTTCATCAAAAACTACCCTCTTTCTAAAATATAAATAAAGTGAACTATTAATTTAAAGAACGATTAAGGAGAATAATCCTTAATCAAAAAAATTATGACAAGAAATCGAACTTTTCGTTAAAATGCTTTACACTACAGTTAGTCATTTTATGCCTGCTTATACTAAAACGCAAGCGTTGAAAATTAGATAATTTTTTCGTAGCGTTATTTAATTTATTTAAGTACAAATGATGGGTGTTCAGCCAAAATCTCAAAAAACGAAACACAGCGGCATTTGCTATTTTTTTAATTGTCAAGTGTTGTACCAACGTCAAGTCTTGGTACTTCATGGTGATGTCTGCATCGTGCTTCGTATGATTCCTGCGCACCTACTAAAATAATGGGATCATCATAGGATGCGGGTTTACCGTCGATCAAGCGTTGTGTTCTACTCGCTGGGGAGCCGCATACCGAACAAACTGCTTGAAGTTTTGTTACAAGCTCTGCACATGCCATTAAATGCGGAACAACACCAAATGGCTCTCCTCTGAAGTCTTGATCAAGGCCTGCAACAATGACTCGGTAACCTTTATCAGCCAATTGAGTGACAATGTCAATGATTGTCTCATCAAAAAATTGCACCTCATCTATGCCAATGACATCGGTTCTTTCTGATATGTGCGTTATTATGTCTTTTGGTGAGGCTACTGCAATCCCATCGACCGATGAACCGTTATGTGAAACAACTGAGCTTGTACTATATCGGTTATCAATCGCTGGTTTGAATATTTTTACTTCTTGTTTGGCAAAGGTGGCCCTTTTGGCTCTCCGAATCAATTCTTCCGACTTTCCAGAAAACATACTTCCGCAGATGACTTCAAGCCAACCGCTTTGTTTCATCACATACATAAGGTCTTCTCCCCCGTTTTAAAGTTCCATCAATCCACGTAAAAAAACAGGCAAGAACGGATTCCTGCCTGTTTATTGTATCTATTATTACTTAAGACCGTATTTTTTGTTAAAGCGGTCAACACGTCCATCAGCAGAAGCGAATTTTTGACGGCCTGTATAGAAAGGATGGCACTCAGAGCAAATCTCGATGCGTACCTCTTCTTTTACTGATCCAGTTTCAAACTCATTTCCACAAGCGCATTTGACTGTAGCTTTTTTGTAGTTAGGATGAATTCCTGTTTTCATCTACTGTCATCTCCTTCCGCCCTGAATCCAATTCGGAAACAGAGTTAATATCTCAGAATAAATTCTGAAACGCACATGATGAAATTATAACAGTGTGAGTCTATGATTGCAAATGTATTTTTTCAACAAGCTATCTTCTTGATGCAGACATGTTCGCTTGTTTCCATTCTTGCGTTAAAATATCGAAAAATTCTTGGTTTGTCTTTGTTTTTCTCATTTTGCGCATGAACTTCTCAGCAAAGTCAGGTGTATCTGACATCGATTTTCTCATCGCCCATAAACGATCAAGATGCTCTTTTGGTACAAGCAGTTCTTCTTTTCTCGTACCAGAACGACGAATGTCGATTGCTGGGAAAATTCTTCTTTCTGCAAGAGAGCGGTCCAAATGAAGCTCCATGTTCCCCGTTCCCTTAAATTCCTCATAAATCACATCATCCATACGTGATCCCGTATCAACGAGCGCAGTGGCTAAAATCGTCAAGCTTCCGCCTTCTTCAATGTTACGCGCAGCACCAAAGAAGCGTTTTGGACGGTGGAAAGCCGCTGGATCAATACCGCCGGAAAGCGTTCGGCCGCTTGGCGGGATGACAAGGTTGTACGCACGAGCAAGCCTTGTGATGCTGTCCATTAAGATGATAACATCTTTCTTATGTTCGACAAGACGCATGGCACGCTCTAATACAAGCTCTGCTACTTTAATGTGGTTTTCCGGTACTTCGTCAAAGGTTGAACTAACAACATCCCCTGCAACAGAACGTTCGATATCTGTTACTTCCTCTGGGCGTTCGTCAATTAAAAGGACAATCAGCTCTGACTCTGGGTGATTTTCAGAAATGCTGTTGGCAATTTCTTTGAGCAAAATGGTTTTCCCAGCCTTAGGCGGTGCAACAATTAAACCACGCTGCCCAAACCCAACTGGCGCCATCATATCCATAATTCTAGTAGACAGGTGATTAGGCTGTGTTTCAAGAATCATTTGACGATCAGGGAATAGCGGCGTGAGTGCAGGAAAGTGAACACGTTCCTTAGCTGATTCTGGGTCGTCCCCATTTACCGCTTCGACATGAAGGAGGCCATAGTAGCGTTCATTCTCTTTTGGAGGTCGTACCTTTCCAGACACCTTATCTCCGTTTCGTAAATCAAAGCGTCTGATTTGTGAAGCTGAAATATAAATGTCTTCAGAACTTGGGGAGTAGTTAATTGGTCTTAAGAAACCAAATCCCTCAGACTGAATAATTTCAAGAACCCCTTCCATAAATAAGAGATCCTCTTGCTCAGCGTTCGCCTTTAAGATGGCAAAAATTAATTCTTTTTTTGTTAGTTTGCTGTAATAAGAGATTTTGTACTTTTTTGCTAGCTCATACAGCTCTTTTAATTTCATATTTTCCAAAGATGAAATCGAAACATCTTTCAATATGGACACCACACTTTTCTAGTCAATGTATTTCATTACAAATGCATGACCATTGTATTTGATTAGCTTTTAATTCCGTTTTTGTTGGAATGACCTCGCTCTCATGGTAACGCTCCCACTCGTTTTATCGTAAAGATAGGAACAATGTGAACTCGAGCTTTGTCAACATAGAGAAGGATAATGAGTATATCGTCATGATGCGGCAGTATTTAAACTTGTTGAAGCTTAAAAGAAGTAAATTCGCAGAAAATTTCGCAGCACTCTTTAGTTTTACCTCATTTGCAGAGAATATTCAACTTTAAAAAGAAAATGATATACATTTGACACCTATATGAAAAGCGGGTAATGAATACCCGCTTTCAGATTACGGACGAATGACAAGATTCGGTTTTTTCTTTAAGCTATGTCTGCCGTCTACGAAACGAACTGTACCTGATTTCGCACGCATAACAACGCTATGTGTTGTTCCAACAGAGCCTTTGAATTGAACACCTTTTAATAGCTCACCGTCTGTTACACCAGTCGCTGCAAAAATGGCGTCGTCGCCTTTCACGAGGTCTTCCATTCTTAGGACTTTGCCAACATCTAGCCCCATTTTCTCACAGCGTCTTAATTCTTCTTCACTTTGAGGAAGAAGCCTTCCGTGGATTTCACCACCAAGTGCCTTTAACGCAACAGCAGAAAGGACACCTTCGGGCGCTCCGCCTGAACCAAATAGAATATCAACACCTGTATGATCAAATGCTGTATTAATGGCTCCTGCAACGTCACCATCATCGATCAGTTTGATTCTTGCTCCTGCTTCTCTCAGTTCAGCAATGATTTTCTCATGTCGATCTCTGTTTAAAATCGTTGCAACCACATCTTCAATATCTTTGTTCTTTGCTTTTGCTACAGCGCGAAGATTGTCAATGACAGGCGCTTCAATGTCGATGCAGCCTACCGCTTCTGGACCTACTGCGATCTTATCCATGTACATATCAGGTGCATTCAGCAAGTTGCCATGATCTGCAACTGCAATAACAGCTAAGGCATTCCAGCCGCCACTTGCCACAATATTTGTTCCTTCTAATGGATCAACAGCTACATCCACGCGAGGTCCGTATCCGTTCCCAAGCTTTTCCCCAATATAAAGCATTGGTGCTTCGTCCATTTCCCCCTCGCCAATGACCACTGTTCCTTTCATCGGAATGGTATCAAATACATCACGCATTGCACTTGTTGCAGCATCATCCGCTTCGTCTTTTAATCCTCTTCCCATCCAACGAGCAGATTTTAATGCGGCTGCTTCTGTCACCCGTACTAGTTCCATCGATAAACTTCTTTCCATTTTTGTCCAAATCTCCTCTCACAGTCAAAGCCTTATGAATTTTGAAGTTCTTCTATTTCTTGGTCACTCAGCTTTTCACGCCAGATGGTTGCACCCAAGCCTTCAAGCTTCTTCTCAAGTAAACTATATCCTCTGTCTATATGTTCAAGCCCTGTGATTTCGGTCACACCGTCTGCCATTAGCCCTGCAACAACGAGACAAGCACCTGCACGCAGGTCACTTGCTTTCACCTTTGCTCCTTGAAGCTGCGTTTGTCCAGTGATAATGGCAGATCTTCCTTCGACCTTCATGTTTGCACCCATTCGGCGCAATTCGTCAATGTGCTTAAAGCGGGCTGAGTAGATCGTATCTGTGACCACACTCGTGCCTTTCGCCTTTGTTAACAGCGCCGTCATCGGCTGCTGAAGGTCCGTCGGAAAGCCCGGATACACAAGGGTTTTGATATCGACAGGCTTGAGTCCTTCGTTTCTGCCAACGATCAGCATCTGATCGTTGCTCGTTTCAATGGTGAACCCCATTTCTCTAAGTTTCGCCGTAATTGATTCTAAATGAGTTGGGATCACATTATCAAGTACAACTTCATCTCCCATCGCAGCACCAGCAATTAAAAATGTGCCTGCTTCTATACGGTCAGGGATGATGGAATGCTTACAGCCATGAAGAGATTCTACACCTTCGATTCGAATCACATCAGTACCCGCACCTTTGATTTTGGCTCCCATGCTTGCAAGCAGTGTCGCTACATCAATAATTTCGGGTTCTTTTGCGGCATTTTCAATGACCGTTTTTCCTTCAGCCAGTACGGCTGCCAGCATGATATTGATGGTCGCACCTACACTGACCACATCAAGGTAAATACGGGCTCCGACTAATTTTTCAGCGCGCAAATAAATGGCACCCTGCTCGTTTGTCACCTCGGCTCCGAGTGCTTCAAAGCCTTTGATATGCTGATCGATCGGCCTAGGTCCTAAGTGGCACCCTCCTGGCAGCCCAATGACAGCCTGCTTGAATCTTCCCAGCATAGCGCCCATTAAATAATAAGACGCACGCAGTTTCTTCACTTTCCCATTAGGAAGAGGCATACTGATCATGGAAGCAGGATTGACAACCATTTCACCTTTTTCAAACGTGACCTTTCCGCCAATCTCTTCTAACAGATCTCGTAATGTGTCAATATCTGAAATATGCGGAAGGCCCTCAATCGTTACTGGAGAATCAGCGAGAATCGTGGCAGGAATCAGTGCCACTGCACTATTTTTCGCACCACTAATATGTACGGTCCCGCGTAAGGGGTCACCGCCGGCAATGTTTAACTTTTCCATATTTGTCTCCCTTCTTAAAGAAGATCACTGTTGGAGTTATACTGTTTGTGGATGTCGCGCTTTAAAAGGTCTTGTCCAAAATTTAGCCAATATCAAGAGAAAGAATACAGGTTAAACGAAATTTGTCGGAAGAAAAATAATCGAAGCTTTGCGAGGCTGTGATGTTCTCTTCTTTGCACAAAACATTTCTTAGCGTTTTTAAGGAAAACTGCGGCAAACAGGAGACAATCCCGCCTGCCACAATCACTTATTTATTCCAATCTGCTAAAAATTGCTCAATGCCCGCATCCGTTAATGGGTGTTTCGTCAGCTGCTTGATGACTTTCAGCGGCATTGTGCCGATATGAGCACCTCTAAGTGCAGCTTCTGTCACGTGCTGCGGATGACGAATGGATGCAGCAATGATTTGTGTATCTAAGCCATGAACATCAAAAATGGTTTTCACTTCGCTGATGAGATCGAGACCATTTTGGCCAATGTCATCTAAGCGGCCGAGGAATGGAGAGACATACGTCGCACCAGCTCTAGCTGCAAGAAGTGCCTGGTTTGCACTAAAAATCAAAGTAACGTTTGTTTTAATTCCAAGGTCTGTTAACGCTTTGACAGCTTTAAGACCATCTGTTGTCATTGGAATTTTAACCGTGATATTTGGTGCGATGGCAGCAAGCTCTTTTCCTTCTTCAATCATTTCTTCTGCTTTGAGGGAAATGACTTCCGCACTGACAGAACCTGATACCACGTCAGTGATTTCGCGAAGACGGTCGTGGAATGATACGTCCTTTTCTTTCGCTACTAAACTAGGGTTTGTTGTGACGCCTGCTAAAATGCCAAGCTCGTGCGCCTCTTTGATGTCTGCGATATTCGCTGTATCTACGAAAAATAACATAACCGTGCCACTCTCCTATCAATAAATTGTCTGAAATGTAAATTTTGATTGCGCTTTCTCAAGATATGGAGAAAACCGCCTGTGACTCAGGCGGCTTTCGGTTCTCATCAAATTATGCTTGGTTAGAAGAACCAAATTCACGCATTTTGCCGATAACAGTCGCTTTAATTGCGTCACGAGCTGGTCCAAGATATTTACGTGGATCATACTCTTCTGTTTTTGCAGCAAGTGTTTCGCGTACTGCTTTCGCAGAAGCAATTTGGTTTTCAGTGTTTACATTGATTTTAGCTGTACCAAGTGAAATTGAGCGCTTGATGTCAGCAGTTGGGATACCTGTTCCGCCATGAAGAACAAGTGGAAGACCTGTCATTTTACCAATTTCTTCCATTTCAGTGAAACCAAGGTTTGGTTCACCTTTGTATGGACCATGTACTGAACCTAGCGCAGGTGCAAGGCAGTCAATGCCAGTGCGTTCTACAAGCTCTTGGCACTCTTTTGGATCAGCATAAATAACGCCCTCAGCGATGACGTCGTCTTCTTGTCCGCCAACAGTTCCAAGCTCAGCTTCTACAGATACACCGTGGAAATGAGCAAGCTCAACTACTTTCGCAGTTGTTGCTACGTTCTCATCGAATGGATGGTGAGAAGCGTCGATCATGACAGAAGTAAATCCTGCATGGATTGCTTTTGCACAAGATTCAAAGCTTGAACCGTGATCTAAATGAATCGCAACAGGAACTGTTACATTATATTCTTCGATTAACGCTTTAACCATTGCGACAACTGTTTTGAAGCCGCCCATGTAGCGTCCTGCTCCTTCAGATACTCCTAAGATAACTGGAGATTTCTCTTCTTCAGCAGCTTGTAAAATCGCTTGCGTGAATTCTAAATTATTTAAGTTAAACTGTCCAACAGCGTAACCTTTTTCCTTTGCGTCTTTCAACATTTCTGTCATTGAAACTAAAGGCATGATGAAAAATCCTCCCTATGTAGCTAATTTGCTTACTAAAAAAAGCTCTCCACCCTAGCATGACCAGAATTTCTCGCCATATGTAAACTTTCAAAGTCAGATCGCTTTCTTCTTCTTATCTAGGATACCAATTATTCGACAAATCGGCAACAGAATGACTCGATTCAATCATTTCCATCTAACCGTTTGTTTCGAGCGGTAAGTATTCTTTGACAGCATCTCGGATCTCATCAATATCAAAAGGTTTCGCAAAATGCGTCAAAGCACCGAGTTCTTTGGATTCTTGGATCATGTCTAATTCGCCATAGGCTGTCATAATGATGACACGGATGTCTTCATCAATTAATTTCATGCGTTTTAAAATTTCAATTCCATCCATTCCGGGAATCTTCATATCAAGTAGCACAAGGTTTGGTCTATGATTTTTCACAATATCTAACGCCTGAAGTCCATTCGCTGCTTGGAAGGTTTGATAGCCTTCTTTATGAAACACTTCATTCAATAATATTCTAATACCATATTGATCATCGACAATTAAAATTTTCTCATTCATCAGTTACACCCCATTGCTTTCATTTTTCGCCATAAAAAGAGCTGTTGTTAAATAATTCTGTTTGATTTTCACATTTCCTTTATTTATAATAGTTTACTTTACGACATTTTCTGAGCATTTTTCCTAATATTCTCTTTATATTCTATTATAAAATGATCTGACCGAAGGAGGAAATCAGTCTTGTTAAAAATTTTCACGACCCAGTTATCAGGTATTTTTTCACGTATTGGAGAAAAGCAGGCTGAAGCGATCGAGGATGGTGCACGCCTTCTTGCACAAGCCATTGTCAGTGGACATGCTGTTTATTTTCACGGGAAGAATGAACTGGCTGCTGTAGCCCTAGAGGCAACTGAAAGCAAGGAGCCATTTCCAGGTGCGAAAGTGCTGCCGCTTGATCAAATGGAGCGCAGCTTGCTTCATCCAAGCGATAGAGTGCTGCTATTTTATTCAGACCCAGAAGAAGAGGAGATTCAATCTCTTGTAAAAGAACTGCACGCGCAAGGGACGCCCGTTGTTGGTGTCGGGCCGGCACAAAAGGAGTCGTCCATGATTGAAGAGCATTGTGATGTCCATATTGATTTTCAGCTCAAGAAACCGCTTGTGCCTGCTGATGACGGAACAAGGTTCGGTTATCCTGCTTTAATGACATGCTTATACGTCTACCACGCTCTATCGTTTACTGTGAAAGAAATCGTTGAGGAATATGAATAAAAAAACTGCCGAGAAGATGATATTCTCGGCAGTTTTTTGTTTTATTTTGATTCAGATGCTTGCAGTGAAGCACCAACGAAATCTCTAAATAATGGCTGAGGTCTTGTCGGTCTTGAGACGAATTCCGGGTGGAACTGAGAAGCAAGGAACCAAGGATGGTCCTTCAGCTCGATAATTTCAACAAGACGTCCGTCTGGGCTTGTACCAGAGAAGACAAATCCTGCAGCTTCCATTTGCTGTCTGAATTCATTATTAAACTCATAGCGATGGCGGTGGCGTTCGTAGACCACTTCATCGTTGTATGCAGCAAATGCTTTGGAGTCTTCATTTAATTTACATGGATACAGACCAAGACGAAGTGTTCCGCCTAGATCATCTACATCCTTCTGTTCTGGAAGAAGGTCAATAATTGGGAATGCTGTTTCAGGATCAATTTCCGCTGAATGAGCTCCTTCAAGGCCTAGTACGTTTCGTGCATATTCGATTGACGCAACTTGCATTCCTAAGCAAATTCCGAAGAATGGCACTTTGTTTTCACGGGCATATTGTGTAGCAATGATTTTCCCTTCCACTCCGCGGTCTCCGAAGCCTCCAGGAACGATGATGCCATCGACATCTTGTGCGAAATCAGCCATATTTTCTGCTGTCACTTCTTCTGCATTGATCCATTTGATTTGAACGTCTGCATCAAATGCATAACCAGCATGGCGAAGTGATTCAACGACAGAAATGTATGCATCTTGCAATTCAACATATTTTCCTACTAGACCAATTGTGACTTGTTTTGAGAGGTTTTGCACTTTATCGACTAGCGCTGTCCACTCCGTCATGTCTGCATCTTGGCAATCAAGTTTCATATGTTCACATACAAGCTTGTCTAGTCCTTGTTTTTGTAAATCAAGCGGAATAGAGTACAGCGTGTCTGCATCCTGACATTCGATAACAGCTTTTGTATCAATATCACAGAATAACGCAATTTTGTCCTTCATGTCCTGGGTCATTGGCATTTCAGTTCTGACCACAATAACGTTTGGCTGAATACCAAGGCTGCGAAGTTCTTTTACACTATGCTGTGTCGGTTTTGTTTTCAGTTCACCTGCTGCCCGAATGTAAGGAACAAGGGTACAATGAATGTACATGACGTTTTCACGGCCAATGTCACTCTTCATTTGACGAATCGCTTCTAGGAATGGAAGGGATTCGATGTCTCCTACTGTTCCGCCGATTTCTGTGATGACCACATCTGCACCTGTTTCTTTTCCGGCACGGTACACGCGATCTTTAATTTCATTTGTAATATGGGGAATAACCTGTACAGTTCCGCCTAAATAGTCACCGCGGCGCTCTTTCTTCAGAACAGTAGAGTAGATTTTACCTGTTGTGACGTTGCTGTACTTATTTAAGTTAATATCAATGAAGCGCTCATAGTGACCTAAATCAAGGTCTGTTTCAGCACCGTCATCTGTGACGAAAACCTCACCGTGTTGATATGGACTCATCGTCCCTGGGTCTACGTTGATATATGGATCGAATTTTTGAATGGTGACATCCATCCCTCTATTTTTCAGAAGGCGGCCTAACGAGGCAGCCGTGATCCCTTTTCCAAGTGAGGAAACAACTCCTCCTGTTACAAAAATATACTTTGTCATTTCGTATGCTCCTCTCTTTTTTACCCTTGCATGACTAGACATGCACAGCTTCATCCTTTTTAGAGTGTATCCCTAAATCTCTTGAAAAATAAGAAAGCTCCCTTTCAAATAAATGAAAGGGAGCGTAAATGAACGTATCTTTACGTACTCTTTTTAGAGAGCCCAAAATACATACTACATAGTTCGCTCTCGAAAGTCAAGACGGTTTTGTCCTGTTTTGAGGACCGGTTTATGAGGGTTATTTCTCTTCCTCTTTATCGTCTAAATCGTCTTCGTCAATTTCTGTTAAGCCGTCATCATCTTCGTCATCATCTTCGTCGAATTCTTCTATATCTTCCTCAATTTCCTCATCATCGTCTAGGTCGAGATCATCGTCGTCTTCAACAAGATCAAGGTCTTCTTCAAGCTCTTCGATTTCCTCTTCCTCTTCAATTTCATCGAAGTCTTCTTCAACGACAGCTGCTTTTGTTTTTTTCTTTTTCGCTTTTGTTTTCACAGCTGGCTGAACTTCTTCTTCGATTTGATCAACTGGATACCAGCTGCGAAGTCCCCATCTCTGATCACCTAACGAAATAAAGCGGCCATCTATATTTAAGTCTGTATAAAATTGAGCAAGGCGATCATCAAGATCAGATTTTTGTATTCCTTGTAAACGGACCATTTCATCTATTAACTCGGAAAACGTAATCGGTGTTTTGCTGTCTCTGAAAATTTCATAAGCAAGTTCAACTAAAGACATGTGCTTGAGCTGTTCCTGTGAGTATTCTTTCAAACTCAAGGTCAGACACTCCCTTTCTATTACATGTATGTATCCATTTATCAGTGAAATAATAAGTGTTTATCCCTTATTTTTACGACAAACCATACCTCTCATTATAAACAAATTAGGGGAGTTTATGCCACCTTTAATCATGTTAATTTTTGATTTTTTCTCAAGGGGCTCATCATCTGCATGAAATGAGTCTGGCTTTTGTGTATGGTATGCTTTTTGTCTTTTAGTTTGTTCATCTCTATTTTAAAACGGGATTCTCTGAATGAATAAGATCACGATAGCAATCGTACATACCATTCCCGCAGGCATGAGGACAAATAGTTTTCTGCGGCTGTTTTCTTTTTCTTCCTTCTTTTTTGGAGACTTTGAAAGCTCTGTGGAGACCATAATCCAAATGATCATTGTGACTAATCCTAAAATACCCATAAATGTTGTGTTCATCATGAAAACCTCCATATTGATACTTTTGCCAATTTTATCATAATGATAAGGAGGCATGGGACAATTTTGGAAATGATTTAACATTTGAGGACTAATTGTCGCACCAAAACAGACCACCTCACACCAGGTGGTCTTTGCTTGGTTTCTACATATCTAGCAGTTTGCGCGAGATGACTAGGCGCTGGATTTCCTGTGTGCCTTCATAAATTTGGGTGATTTTCGCATCACGCATGTATCGTTCGACTGGGTAATCCTTTGTATAGCCGTAGCCGCCGAAGATTTGGACGGCTTCTGTTGTTACCTTCATGGCTGTATCTCCAGCAAAGAGCTTGGACATTGCTGATTCCTTTCCATACGGGAGCCCTTTCGTTTCGAGCCATGCTGCCTGATAAGTGAGCAGCCTGGAGGCTTCAATTGCGGTTGCCATATCTGCTAGCTTAAAAGCAATTCCTTGCTGCTGAATGATTGGTTTGCCGAATTGCTTGCGCTCCTTCGCATAATCGACTGCCGCATCAAGAGCGCCTTGTGCAATCCCAACTGCCTGTGCAGCAATGCCGTTTCTGCCGCCATCGAGGGTCATCATCGCTATTTTAAAGCCTTCTCCTTCTTGTCCGAGCCGATTCCTTTCATGAATCCGGCAATCTTCAAATCGAATTTCAGTCGTTGGCGATGAACGAATGCCCAGTTTGCTTTCCTTTTTACCGACCGAGAAGCCCGGTGTCTCTTTTTCTACAATAAAGGCGGTCGTATTTCGAGATGTAGCTTCTTGGTCAGTCACAGCAAACACAATATAATAATCCGCAATGCCTCCATTTGTAATAAAGATTTTCGCACCGTTCAGGACGTATTCATTGCCTGCCTTTACTGCCGTTGTCTTCATTCCGCCGGCATCTGAACCCGAACCGCTCTCAGTGAGTGCATATGCCCCTACCTTCTGTCCTTCTGCAAGCGGCTTTAAATAGGTCTCTTTTTGTTCATCTGTTCCGAAAGTATAGATGGGCCACGAGGCGAGAGAGGTGTGGGCGGAGAGGGTGACGCCTGTAGAGGCGCACACTCTTGAAAGCTCCTCCACTGCGATGACGTAGGCTAAATAATCACTACCGATCCCGCCTACCTCTTCCGGCCAAGGAATGCCCGTTAAACCGAGCTCCGCCATTTGGCGAAAAATAGCTGGATCATACGTTTCTGCCTCGTCCCGCTCTGCTGCTGTTGGCTCTACTTCATTTTTCGCAAAATCCCTCACCATTTTTTGAATCATTTCATGTTCATCACTTAATTGAAACTGCATCATGAGCCACCTCGTTTCATATTAGCTGTTTACAAATGACCAGCCTTTGAATTTCACTTGTTCCTTCATAGATTTCACAAACTTTCGCATCACGAAAGTAACGTTGTGCTTGATAGCGATTCGTATAACCATCCATGCCGAGCAAATGGATCACTTCTGTACTGATCTCAACTGCCGTTCTTGAGGCAAATAGCTTTGCCATGGATGCTTCCTTTGTGACCGGACGATTCGCCTCTTTATAAGAAGCCGCTTGATAGACTAATAGTTTGGCTGCTTCAAGCTTCGCTGCCAAATCACCCAGCCGAATGGTCGTTTCTAGACCTGCCGGGTGCTGTTTTAAATAAGTCACTGCCTCAGTTAATGCGGCTTCTGCAATGCCGAGGCTTTGAGCCGCGATACCGATTCTCCCCGCATTTAAACTAGACATGGCTATGTGAAAGCCCTCTCCTTCTGCACCGAGCAGCTGCTGTTTTGGAATCCGCACAGCATCAAAATGAAGCGTAACGGTTTTTGACCCGTGCAGTCCCATCTTTTTCTCATCTTTTCCGATCGTAAATCCTGGTGTATCTTTCTCGACAATGAATGCCGATATATTTTTTTTCGCAGAAGCAGGATCTGTCACGGCAAAGACAAGATACAGTTCTGCTTCCCCGCCGCTTGTGATAAACATTTTTGTACCATTTAACACATAATGGTCGCCCGCCCGCTCTGCTCTTAACTGAATATTGGAGGCATCTGAGCCTGCCTTCGGTTCAGTCAGACAAAATGCTCCCAGTTTCTGCCCAGATGCAAGCAGCGGAACATAGGATTCTTTTTGCTCATTCGTTCCAAAAGCCAAAATAGGCATCGTCACAACAGATGTATGAACGGACACAATGACACCGATGGTCGCACTCACTTTGGATAATTCATGAATGGCGATGATATACGTTGTAAAATCTGCTCCTAAGCCTTGATACGAAGCTGGTATTGGAATCCCCAGAAAGCCTTGTCGTCCCATTTCTGCTAAAAGTGTTCTTGGGAACTGACCTTGTTCCATGGCTTCCACTTCAGGGAATATACGCTGTCTTGCAAATTCTGCTGCCTGTTCTCTCCAGAGTCGCTGTTGATCCGTAAGCAAAACATCCATTTTGACTCCCCCTATGAGTGGTCGTGGTATGTGTAAAAACCTTTCTTTGTCTTTTTGCCCAGCCAGCCTGCATTCACGTATTTTTTCAAAAGAGGACAAGGTCGATATTTGCTATCCCCAAGTCCCTCATGAAGGGTATTCATAATAAATAAACATGTATCTAGTCCGATGAAATCAGCGAGACGAAGTGGCCCCATTGGGTGATTCATTCCAAGCGTCATGACACCGTCAATGCTTTCTGCATCTGCCACGCCTTCATAAAGGGTGTAAATGGCTTCATTAATCATTGGCATCAATATGCGGTTTGATACAAACCCTGGGAAGTCTTCCACTTCAATTGGGGTTTTGTTTAATGTCTTTGCTGTTTCACAAACGAGTTGATACGTGTCGTCACTCGTTTGCAGCGCTCGAATGACCTCAACGAGTTTCATGACAGGCACCGGATTCATAAAATGCATGCCAATCACTTGCTCCGGTCTACTCGTAACAGCTGCTAATTCTGTGATCGACAAGGAGGATGTGTTTGTTGCAAATATCGTCTTCGCCTCTGCAAATTGATCGAGTGTCTCAAAGATTTGTTTTTTCACACTCATTTGTTCAGATGCAGCTTCAATCACTAAACGTGCCTGCTGCACGTCCTTTAAATCTGTAGATACGGCAAGCCGCTGCGTAATATCTCGAACTGCCTGATGGGCTAGCTTTCCTTTTTCTGCTCGTTTCGTCAGTTGTTTGGTCATGGAGGAAATGGCTCGATGAATCTGCTTTTCAGATGCATCATGCAGCAGGACTGTGTAGCCAGACTGAGCAAAAACTTGGGCAATGCCTGATCCCATTTGACCAGCTCCAACGACCATGACGGTTTCTTCTGTACTCATGACGATGAACGCCTCCCTTTTAATCTACCTTTATCATGATGGCATCTCCTTGACCGCCTCCACTGCAAATCGCCGCAATGCCAATACCGCCGCCTCTTTGTTTTAATGCATGAATCAAGGTCAATATGATCCGTGTTCCGCTTGCTCCAATGGGATGACCAAGCGCAACTGCACCACCGTTGATATTCATTTTCCGCCGGTCCAGCCCGATTATTTTTTCACATGCCAGCGCCACAGCTGAGAAGGCCTCATTGATTTCAAATAGATCAATATCCTCTAGACGCTTGCCTGTTTTCTGTAAAATTTTCTCGATAGCAAAGGCTGGTGTTTTCGGAAAATCCTTTGCCTCTACAGCTACCTGCGTATGACCAAGCACGACTGCCATTGGCTTAACGTCATGCTGCTTTGCATATGTGTCTTTCATTAAAAGAAGCGCACTTGCTCCATCATTGACACCTGGTGCATTTCCAGCGGTAATGGTACCCGTTTGATCAAAAACAGGCATGAGCTTTGACAGCCGTTCATATGACGTATCACGCCGCGGGGATTCATCTTCTGTGATCAGCCGCTCTCCCGTTTTCGTCTTGACGGTGACGGGGGTGATTTCATGCTGGAAAAAGCCGTTTCTCTGCGCTTCGATCGCCCGTTCATGACTTCTTAATGCCCAAAGGTCTTGCTCTTCCCGCGTGATACCGAGCTCCTTCGCAGCCATGCTCCCATACTCACCCATATGAACGCCTGTAAACGAACAGGTTAATCCATCTAAAATCATCGCATCTTGTACCGCACCATCTCCCATTTTGTAGCCCCATCGCGCTTTTTTTAGCAAATAAGGGGCGTGTGACATGGATTCCATACCGCCCGCTACGATGACCTCCGCATCTCCAGCTCGGATGATTTGATCTGCTGTGCTCACACTGCGCATTCCTGATGCACAGACTTTATTGATGGTTTGCGTCGGAACGGACCACGGAAGATCAGCATATCTTGCTGCTTGCCTTGAAGGAATCTGACCTTGTCCTCCCTGCAAAACACTTCCCATGATGACCTCATCCACATGATGTGATCCCTGCACTCTTTCCAGCGCAGCCTTGATGGCCCTTCCGCCTAGTTTTGCGGCAGTCAACCCACTGAAAGCACCGCCTAGTTTTCCAAATGGTGTTCTTGCTCCAGATACAATGACCGTCTGACTCATGTATGTTCCCTCCCGTTTGTTACCGCTTACATATTATCTAAACAGCAGATGTACAGCGCCATGTATAAGCCGATGAACATTCTATTCATCGGCCTGCTTTGTTTACGAAACCTGCTTTCCAGCCTCGCCAAACACTGATTTTTCAAGAAGCTCTGCGACATCAAATGTACCTACCTGATCCTCTACTTCCTTTGCCTTCGTGCCATCTCCCAGCATCGTTAAGCAATAAGGACACCCTGAGCTAATGATGGACGGCTGCACCTGTAACGCCTGCTCCGTTCGGGCAGTGTTAATTCGGGTACCTGTCTCTTCTTCCATCCACATTAAGCCCCCGCCTGCACCGCAGCACATACCAGTTTCACGATGACGTTCCATTTCTCTCAGCGTCACACCAGGGATGGCTTTTAAAATGTCTCTCGGCGGATCATACACTTCGTTATATCTGCCTAGGTAGCAAGAGTCGTGGAAGGTGATGACCTCATTCACTTCATGTACAGGCGTTAGCTTCCCTTCTTTCACTAGCTCTGCCAGTAATTCTGTATGATGGTACACTTCTGCCTCAAGCCCGAAGTCTGGATACTCATTTTTAAATAAATTATAGGCGTGCGGATCAATCGTAACGATCTTTGTGACACCGTTTTTCTGGAATTCTTCAATGTTTTTCGCAGCAAGCTCTTGGAATAAAAATTCGTTTCCAAGCCTTCTTGGTGTATCACCAGAGTTTTTCTCCTTATTGCCTAGGATGGCAAAGGAGACTCCTGCTTCGTTGAGAAGCTTTGCAAAGGCAAGCGCAATCTTTTGGCTTCGATTGTCATATGCCCCCATTGAACCAACCCAGAATAAATAATCGAAGGTTTGATCTGCTTTATTCAACTCTTTTACTGTCGGCACATGCACATCTTCTCTCAGTTCACGCCAATTTTCTCTTTCTTTCCGGTTCAATCCCCACGGGTTCCCTTGGCGCTCTATACTTGTCATGGCACGCTGTGCATCTGCATCCATTTTCCCTTCGGTCAGCACAAGATATCTGCGCATATCAATAATCTTGTCGACGTGTTCATTCATGACAGGGCATTGGTCTTCACAGTTTCGGCACGTCGTACATGCCCAAATTTCTTCCTCTGTAATGACTTCACCAATAAGAGAAGGATGATACATCGAGCTGGCAGCCGATTCCTCTGCACCTGCTCCTCTCGCCTGCAGCGCCAGCTGATTTCCTGTTGTCTGCCTGAAGGCAAGCTGCGGAACCCAAGGCGTCTTCGATGTAATGGCGGCCCCTTTATTGGTTAAATGATCTCTTAGCCTTAAAATCAAATCCATAGGAGACAGCATTTTCCCTGTACCTGTTGCTGGGCACATATTTGTGCAGCGCCCGCATTCCACACAGGCGTAAAGGTCGATCAGCTGTGACTGACGGAAGTCTTCAATTTTTCCCACACCGAAGGTCTCTTGTGTCTCATCTTCAAAATCAATTTTTTGCAGCTTGCCTGGCGGGTCTAATCTACTGGCAAATACATTCACCGGTCCTGCAATGAGGTGAGCATGCTTTGACTGCGGGACATACACTAAGAATGTCAGCAAAATCAGGAGATGCACCCACCATGCGACATAAAAAACGACCGTTGCCGCAAGAGGTGAAATACCGCCCAGCAAGAAAGCAACACTGGATGCGATTGGCTCAGTTGGTGATAAAGGGTGTCCATGCCAGATGATATTCATCCCGTTCCCAAGTAAAACGGTCAGCATCAAGCCGCCAATAAATAAAAGCACTAGACCGGATTTAAAGCCACGCTTTAAACGGACAAGCTTCTCCACATACCTTCTATGGAACGCCCAAACAACAGCTACTAAAATGAGAAGTGTGACTACCTCTTGGAAAAAGGTAAAGACACCGTAAAGCGGACCTAAAGGGAGTCCACTATCTGGAACGAGTCCCTTCATAATAAAATCAAGGGCTCCGAACTGTACAAGGATAAATCCGTAGAAAAACAGCACATGAATGATGCCGCTCTTCTTGTCCTTTAACAGCTTCTTTTGCCCAAATACATTGACCCAAACACGCTCTAAGCGTTTTTTCATGTCTTGTTGGAACTCTTCTTTTTTGCCAAGACGAATGTACGCTGCTCGTGTTCGAATGAGATAAATAAACAAATACACAGCGTAAGCGGTCACCGCCGCAAATGCGATCATGTTCATGATTAAAAGGCTATTCATCTTGCTCCCCCTTTCATTCCCCAAAACCCACTTTGTTCCGTTTCTATGTTGTACCTCTATCATAAATAATGAATGAGTATTCAGTCAATATTTTTTACACGTTTGGGTACACTATTGAAATATGCAAAAAAGGAGGAAGCAACATGATCGCATTGATCATCCTACTCGTACTCATTGTCATCGTTTGCCTCATATTGTTAGACCTTTATATGGGAAAGAAATATTTTTCTACCCGCGCTTTTGAACGATCTTTTGATCAAACAAGCGGTGATGCCGCATTTTATCATGATGGCGAACCACTCTTTGATCAGTTGCTCACCGATATTCAGCACGCCTCTTCTTCTATTCATATGATGTTCTTTATTGTAAAGAACGACAAGATTGGTCAAAGGGTGTTACAAGCTTTGAAAACAAAAGCGAAACAAGGGGTTTCAGTCTTTTTGCTGACCGATCGACTAGGGTCCTATCCGTTTGATCAAAAGTCCATCGACATGCTAGAGAAAAGTGGCATCCAATTTTACTTTTTAAATAAGCCTCGTTTCCCTTTTTTGATTTATCGGTTAAACATGAGAAATCATCGTAAAATCACGGTGATTGATGGAAAGATTGGCTATATTGGCGGGTTTAATATTGGCGATGAATATGTTGGGAAAAAGGGTCGGTTTGGCATTTGGAAGGATTATCATTTGCGCATGACGGGGCAAGTTGTCGCAGATCTCCAGCATGTGTTTTTGAATGATTTATATCGGACATCTGGTATTCATCAGCTGCAATATGAGGTTTTTCCTGCTTTGGAACCGGGAACACTACAATGCACAACACGCGCGACTGCTGGTTTTTCTTTAGAAGCTTTGTTCCTCAAAGATATTCAGCAGGCGAGGAAACAGATCATCATCTGTACGCCTTACTTTATTCCATCTGCTCCTCTTCTGAGTGCACTGCTTGATGCACGCAAGCGAGGCGTTACGGTTGAAATCATCATCCCAATGAAAGCAGATCATCCACTCGTCAAAGAGGCTGGATTTCATTATTTGAAGGACCTCATTGCCTCCGGCTGCCTTGTTTATCGTTTTTATAAAGGATTTTATCATGCGAAAGCCATTCTAATTGACCAGAGACGCTGTATGATCAGTACGGCAAATTTTGATAAACGCAGCTTGTTTTTAAACGAGGAAGTAGACGTCGCCATTGATGATACCGACTTTACTGCCCACGTAGAGGAAAGGATTCGCGAGCACATAGAAGTGTCTGAGCTTATGACAGAAGAGAAATTGGCACAGCGTCCGCTTCTGTCACATCCGCTGGAATGGGTTGCCGCCATGTTCTCTTATTTTTTATAAAGGAGATGACCTATGCGTTATCGATTCGGTTATGTATCCAATGCCGTCACCTTGTGGGAGGCTTCTCCTGCCAAGTCGCTGACCTTTGCAAGATACAGCAAGCTCTCAAAGGAAGAAGGAAAAGAGGCGTTATTACGAACAACAAAGGCCAATCTCGTGAATACATTAAGAACGCTTTACTTTGCCATTGCTCATGATATCCCGCTTTACCGTTTTTCGAGTTCGATCGTCCCGCTTGCGACCCATCCCGAGGTACGATGGGACTTTGTGACACCTTTTCAAAAGGAGTTTCTTGAAATTGGCGAGTTGGTGAAACGGCATGGGCTTCGTGTGAGCTTTCACCCCAATCAGTTCACCTTGTTTACTAGCCCCAAGCCTTCAATCACAGAAAATGCCGTGATCGACATGGCGTACCATTATCAAATGCTTGAGGCGATGAAGCTTGAAAAGGAAGGCTATATGAACATTCATGTGGGCGGTGCGTACGGTGATAAAGATTCGGCGCTTCAACGTTTTGATGAAAATATCAAACAGCTACCAGCGCATATCAAGGCGAGGATGACGCTTGAGAATGATGACAAAACGTATACGTCGTTAGAAACGCTTGGTGTATGTGAAAAGCACGGTATTCCCTTTGTTTTTGATTACCATCATCACGTGGCCAATAAAGATGACGATGCCGCGCTTGAAGACATCCTGCCAAGAATGTTCGGCACTTGGACGAGCACTGGTATTCCGCCTAAAATTCATTTATCCTCACCGAAATCAGAAAAAGCCATACGCAGTCATGCAGATGGTGTAGATATGTCCTTTGTCTTACCGCTTTTTCATGCATTAAAACCGTATGGGCGTGATGTAGATTTTATGATTGAGGCGAAGTCAAAGGATCAGGCCCTTCTTAGACTCGTCGAAGAACTGTCTGCGATAAGAGGCAACAAGCGAACCGGCGGAGGAACCATTGAGTGGAAATCATAGAGAAAGGTTTATCTCTGTGTAAACAGGGGTAACAAAGCTATTGTGAGAAAGTAATCAACAGGAGGATATGAAGATGTCTCAGATCTATTCAATCCAAATCGCTGCGAAAGCATTGAATTTACATAAGCTTATTTCTCTTTATGAAAAATGCCACCAGGCTCAACATCGTCTATATGTGTATTCTAAAAAAACAATGTGTAACATCAAGAACATCGTAGAGCTTGAAACCTTCAGGCTCACTCACTTAGAATCTGACTACTTAATTGTCGTAGAGGGAAAAAAAGCGCAAGATCTCTTGCAGCCATTTGAAAAAGAGAAGGTTTCATAAAAAAGAGCAGCCATCAGGCCGCTCTTTTGTTATATCCACTCTTTCGTTAACCACACTTGTTTTGAAGCTGCATCCATTTTCACTTGTGCCCCAATTGGCATCGTAAGCATCGGGTGTGTATGGGCACAGTCAAAATCTGCGATGAGCGGTTTCTTTGTCTCTCCAAGCACCTCAAGTAAAATCTCGTAAGGTTCTTTGCCCGTTCCCTCATCATCAAACAGCTCATGTTTCCCCAAAAGAATCCCTGATACCCGCTCAAACACTCCATTTACTTTCAATAAAGAGAAGTTTTTTTCTACAACTGAAGCGGTTTTCATGCAATCTTCAATGAGGAGAATGTCTCCTGTTTGGATCGCTGGCATGAATTCACTGCCCCATATGCCGTACATTGCATTCAGGTTTCCGCCGATCAACCTGCCTTCTACCTGTCCTTCTATGACGCACAGCCAATCGTTCGGACGCTGCCCTTTATCACGTGTCTTTTCTTCCCAATTGATTCGTTCATCCGTCCAAAAGGGTGGTTTTTTGATCTGATAAGGAATGGATTGAGGCTGCATCAGGATGTCTTCGAACGACTGATATGTATAAGCAACGAACGGTTCAAACTCCCCAAAAGATGGAACAAGCGCCGGTCCGTAGAATACAGGCAGTCCCGTTTTTTCGTAAGCGGCTAAAAGAATCGCTGTCGCATCTGAATAACCGATCATGATTTTCGGATGTTGTTTCAGCAGCTCAAAATCAAGATAAGGCAGCAAACTATTTGAATTTGTCCCGCCAATCATTGACATGACGCACGCCAAGTCCTCTCGAGCCATTAGCTCATTCAACTCATTGGCTCGTTCTTGAATTGTACCTGAACGGTAGTGATCCTCTTTCCCTGTTAATGATCCTGGTACCACAAAGAATCCTTTTTGCTCAAGCCACTTCTTCGCCCGCTCATACCTAAGAGGCGAGGTCGCTGATGCAGGACTTGAAGGTGAAAAAATACCGATCTTATCGCCTTTTTGTAATCGCCGAAGCCCCTTCATTCCATCAGATCCTTCCTACACGAGTTTTTTCTATCCTAACAAAAAAAGACCCTTATCAAAAGGGCTTTATCTTTCTTTTTAATGACCAAACTGCGCTTCGTGCAGTCTGCTATATACGCCGCCCATTTGAATTAAATCTTGGTGGCGGCCTTGTTCTTCAATACCTTCCTCTGTCACGACAATGATACGATCGGTGTGTTTAATTGTTGCAAGGCGGTGGGCAATGACGAGTGTCGTCCTGCCGACAGCTAGTTCGCTCAGTGCATCCTGTATGGCTTTTTCTGTTTCTGTATCAAGTGCTGATGTGGCTTCATCTAGAATGAGAATGGACGGGTTTTTCAGGAACATCCGTGCAATTGATAGACGCTGCTTTTGACCGCCTGACAGTTTGACGCCGCGCTCACCTATCACGGTATTTAACCCTTCTGGGAAACGCTGAACGAGTTCCTCTAAATGCGCACTTCTTACAGCCTCCCAAATCTCTGCATCGCTGGCTTCTAAGTTCCCGTACGCAATGTTTTCACGAATGGTGCCTGAGAATAAAAAGACATCCTGCTGCACAATACCGATCTGCTGCCTTAAAGAAGACAATGTCATCGACTTTGTGCTTATACCATCAATCGTGATCTCCCCTTCATCCACATCATAAAAACGAGGCAGCAGACTGCAAATTGTTGATTTCCCCGCTCCTGAAGGGCCGACAAACGCAACCGTCTCTCCTTGTTTGATCTTTAAATCGATATTCTTTAACACATGACTGTGTTCATCGTAGCCAAATGTTACGTTTCGATATTCAATTTCACCTTTCAATCCGTGTACATCACGTGCTCCCTCTGTATCCTTCACATCCGGCTCTGTGTCTAGCAAATCGACATAGCTTTTAAAGCCCGCAATGCCTTTCGGATACATTTCAATGACCGTGTTGATTTTATCAATCGGTCTAAATAAAACATTTGTGATCAGAACAAATGCGATAAAGCCACCTGCCGTTAATTGACCTTGCAGGACAAACCATGTACCTGCGAGAAGGACAAACAGTGTCACAAGACGTGTGAGAATATAGCTAATCGATCCATTGACCGACATAATTTTATAAGAAAGAAGCTTCGCCTTACGAAAACGGTTGTTGTTTTCCGCAAAACGCTTTTTCTCGAAATGTTCATTGGCAAAGGCTTGAACAAGACGAATGCCCCCGATATTGTTTTCAACCCTCGCATGAAAGTCTCCAATGTCATTGTTGAGCTGTGTAATCGCCTTCGTCATCTTTTTATTAAAATGTAGGGCGAGCCAAATAATGACAGGCATGATGAGGAAGGTTAAAATGGCCAGCTGCCAGTTAATCATCAGCATGACTGCAAAGGCACCAAGAATCGTCATAATCGCTATAAACAAATCTTCAGGACCGTGATGCGCCACTTCTCCAATGTACATGAGGTCGTTTGTCATCCGTGACATGAGCTTCCCCGTTTTGTTGTTGTCAAAGAATTTAAAGGATAGTCGCTGAAAGTGATCAAACAGCTTTTTCCTCATATCTGTTTCAATATTGATGCCAAGCATATGCCCCCAATACGACACAATAAATTGCATAACCGAGCTGAGGGCATAAATGACAAACAGCGCAAGTGCCGTCCAGACAATGACTGTCCAGTTCCCTGTTGGCAACAATGTATCAATGAAGTAGTTCACGATAAGCGGGAAACCCAGTTCCATCAATCCAACGGCGACAGCGCAAAAGAAATCTAAAAAGAACAGACCTCGATAGGGCCTGTAATAGGCGAAAAAGCGTTTTAACATATGTAAAAGAACCTCATTTCCTCTATAATTGATAATCATTTTCAATTATAGAGGAATCCTCTTCAAAATACTAGATTAGGAAATGATTTCTTTGACTAGAAATCCTCATAGAACGCCAGAAAACAACCGAGCAAATGATTCCTTTAATCGCTCTTTTAAGCCTCTTTTATAAAAATGAACAGGTCCCATTTGCTCACATTCTTTCATATCTTCTTCATAATGTGCCATCAGCTGCTCAATGGGCTTTTTCGCGGCCGTAAAGACATTGACCTCAAAATTGAGCTGAAAGCTTCTCATATCCACATTTGCGGTACCGACAGAGGCAAGTTCTCCATCTGCAATCATCACTTTTTGATGCATGAAGCCCTTTTGGTAGTGATACACCTTGATGCCCTCTTTTAGGAGCTCAGAAAAATAGGACCGTGTGGCGTATTGTGTGAGAAAGCCATCATTGATCTCCGGAACCATCACCCGGACATCCACCCCTCTTGTCGCAGCAATTTTCAATGCCGTACGAAGGGATTCATTTGGGACAAAATAAGGTGTCGCAATCCAGACAAATTGTTTCGCATTTGAGATGAGTGCATCATATAAATCACTCATACTTTCTTTCATATCGGGTCCAGTTGGTACAACCTGAATGACATCCTCTCCCGTCACAGGATGCGGCGTATGATATTTCGGATCATCAATTAATACTTCATCTGAAACATACTCCCAGTCGAGCATAAACACAGAGTGAAGGGTTTGGACAGCCTCACCCTTTAACATCGTATGCGTATCACGCCAAAAACCGATATTTTCATCACGTCCGACATATTCTTTTCCGACATTTAACCCGCCAACAAATCCTGTCTTCCCATCAATGATCACGATTTTTCGGTGATTGCGGAAATTGATTTTTTGATTAAAGAAACCATATTTTAAAGGCAGAAAAGGAGCGACCTTGACCCCTGCCTGCTTCAAGCGTTTAATATCTTTTCGGGAGAAGCGAATGCTGCCAGCCGCATCATAGATGAAGCGAACCTCTACCCCTTCTTTCACTTTTTCTATCAAAATCTCCATCATCCGGTGCCCGAGGAAATCCGATTTGAACATGTAGTATTCTATATGGATGAACGATTTTGCCTTTTTTAATTCTTCAAAAATACGGGGAAACGTCTCCTCCCCATTTTTTAAAATGTCCATATCACTATTTGTGTTCACATGCATGCCTGTTGCTTTTTCTGTGTAATGAAAAAAAGTCCGCTGATTTTCGGTTAGACTTGATTCATCCGGCTTGCTCTCAAGCTCAGATATTCTGCGTAGTTTTTCACGGTTGTACATTCTTTTTGATTTGAATAAATGACCTTTCACATAGAGCTGTCCCGAGAACAAATAAAACATATAGCCAATGATTGGGAAAAAGATTAGCACATACATCCATAAGAGTGTGTGCTGTGATGTACGGTTCTCTAGCATGAGCGAGATGATACTAAATAAAATAATGGCGATATAAACTGCTGCGTACAACTGGACACTCCACGCCGGCACCGGCCACCAATACACCACATATGCCCCGAATATCATAAAATATAAAAATAAAAATTCCAGTCTCCTCTTTTTCACATTCTTCGCCCTCATTCTGTCTTTTTCTTTTCCATACCCTTTGCACAGCTTGTATGAAACGCACGGTCCACTTCTTTCTTCTAGCTTTTACAGACTTGGACCATTTGATCCGATATAATGGATAAATATGTGATGGAAAGGAAGATTTGTTTATGCATACACCACCTCCTTTAAAAAAAGACAGTCATCTTCGTGTCATTGCCCCAAGCCGAAGTGCCAGCATTTTATCAAAAGAAGGAATCGCTCAGGCAAAAAAGCGTTTAGAGATGTTAGGTTTCACTGTTTCCTTTGGACAGCACACGTTTGAATGTGACCTTCACTCCTCTTCATCTATTGAGCACCGCTTGTCTGATCTGCATGAGGCGTTCATGGATGATGAAGTTGACGGTATTTTGACAGCAATCGGAGGCTTCAATTGCAATGAGCTCTTGCCTTATATTGATTACGACTTGATTCGTCAGCACCCAAAAGTTCTTTGCGGCTACAGTGATATTACCGCACTCGCAAGTGCTATTACTGCCAAATGTGAGATGGTGACATACTCTGGACCCCATTTCTCCAGCTTTCAAATGGAACAGGGACAAGAGGAGCAGACCGCTATGTTTCAAGCCTGCTTGATGAATGGTAGTGAGTCTTTTAATGTGAATCCTTCGACAAAGTGGAGTGATGATGCGTGGTATCTTGATCAAGCGAACAGACAGTTTCATCCGACGAAATGGGGAATATATCAAAAGGGAACAGCCGAAGGTACCTTGTATGGCGGTAACCTTTGTACACTGAACTTACTGCAAGGGACATCGTTTATGCCTCATATTAAGGATGCCATCTTATTTGTGGAGGATGATGATTTGGTTTTCCCTGAAATGTTCGCCAGAGACCTCACATCCCTCTTACAGCATGCAGAATCCATTAAAGGGCTGATCATCGGACGCTTTCAGAAGAAATCCAAGATGACAGAGGAACATTTGAGATTTATCCTAGATAAGCACCCAATGCTCAAACACATTCCAGTGTTCTACGATGTCGATATCGGACATACACAGCCGGTCTTCACCTTACCGATTGGCGGAAACGTTCAGCTAGCGTGTGAAAATGGAGACGTGAAGCTGCGTATTCATTCATAACTAATAAAAGCCAAAAAGCACCCGAATATGTGGTGCTTTTTTCTATGCCACCAACTTTTTTAAAAATTTTTTAGAAAAAGTGATCCAACCCTCCATCCCCTTCGTTAAGTAGATGTAAAAAGAAAAGAGAGGAGGCAAAAACATGTTCTCTGATGTACTTAACCAATTATTCGATTCTATCTCTAACATTATTAATACACTTGGATAATTCTAATTAACGCACACATACTACATGCTTACCGAAGGGAGGATGCACTCTATGTTTTCTGATGTACTTAGTCAATTATTCGATTCTATTTCTAACATTATTAATACGCTTGGGTAATGTTCAACATCCGCTGTCTCTAGTAGATAGCGGATGTTTTTATTTAACAGATTCTGAATGGAATCAATTTAAATAACTATAAGGAACCTTGTTTGATTATCATCAATTCAAAAGACCTTTTATGAACTTGTTTCTACAAATCCAATTGGATGTTATGATCTATTAAAGGAATATATTAACTATATGAAGGAGATATAATGATAAAACGTTTGATTGGTTTGCTTTTTATTACCCTTTGTATTGTTGGATTAAGCTTCACTTCAAAAACTCTCACCCTTTCTGAAGAGGAATTAGATGAAAAGGTCATCCACGTATTGGACTCATTATGGGAAGAGCATGCATTGTTTAACTATCAAATTATCAAGACAGATCCCACAATTTCCATCGGCATCGATACTTCAAAAGATATGGCAAGTTTGCAATCTGTCTTAGAAAAGAAACTTCCTAAACAAGCATTAGAGGATTATGAAATTGAGATTTTTCAGAGAAATAAAAGTGATCTAAAAGCTGATTGATGAAAAACACGAAGAAACCCACTCTCGTTCCGAGCGGGTTTCTTCGTGTTCTTACATCTTTTCCGGTGCCGATACGCCAATGAGTTTTAATGCATTCGCCAGCGTAATTTGTGTTGCTTTCATGAGTGAAAGACGTGCTGTTGTTTTTGTTTCGTTTTCTACATCAATGACCTTCTCGGCATTGTAGAAGCTGTGAAGGGCTGATGCAAGGTCATAAATATAGTTCGTCACGCGGTGCGGAATACGCTTTTCAGCTGCTTCTGCTACAACTTCTGGGAAGCTACCAATGATTTTGAGAAGATCGTATTCTTTTTCCGATTGAATGTGAGAGAAATCTGCTTTTTCAAGGTTTGGCTCGTAGCCTTTTTCTTCCCCTTGACGCAGCATGCTGCAAATTCTCGCATGGGCATATTGTGCGTAGTACACAGGGTTTTCGTTAGACGTAGAAATCGCTAAGTCTAGGTCAAAGTCCATATGTGTCGCCGCACTTCTCATCGCGAAGAAATAACGAGTGGCATCTAGGCCTACTTCTTCAATCAGATCACGCATGGTGACGGCTTTTCCTGTACGTTTACTCATCTTCATCTTTTCACCGTTTTTGTATAGGTGAACGAGCTGAATGATTTCTACTTCAAGCTTGCCAGCAGGATATCCAAGTGCTTGAATCGCCGCTTTCATTCGAGGGATATAGCCGTGATGGTCCGCTCCCCAAATGTTAATGAGCTGATCAAAGCCTCTGTCTAATTTGTCTTTATGATATGCGATATCTGGAAGCAAGTAAGTGAAGCTGCCGTCTTTTTTAATGAGCACGCGGTCCTTGTCATCGCCAAAATCAGTTGAACGCAGCCACGTTGCGCCGTCTTCTTCAAAGACATAGCCTTTAGCGCGAAGTGTTTCCAGCGCTGGTTCGATTTTACCGTTTTCATATAAAGAGGTTTCTGAATACCATACATCAAATGGGACACGGAAATTCTCAAGGTCTACACGTAATTTCTCTAACTCATATTTTAAGCCGTATTCACGGAAGAACATCATACGCTCTTCTTCTGGCTCATGCACGAAACGGTCACCAAATTCATCTGCCAGCTTTTGCCCGATGCCTTTGATGTCTTCTCCTCTATAGCCGTCTTCAGGCATCTCTTTTTCAAGACCGAGCGCCTCAAAGTAACGTACCTCTACAGATAAAGCGAGGTTATTGATCTGATTGCCTGCATCGTTGATATAGTATTCACGGCTCACCTCGAACCCTGCTTTATCAAGGATGTTGCAAAGAGAATCACCTACAGCTGCTCCGCGGGCATGTCCAAGGTGAAGGTCACCTGTTGGGTTGGCTGAGACGAATTCAACTTGCACCTTTTGGCCGCCGCCTGTATTCGTTTCACCATATGCCTCTTTTGCTTCAAGGACAGCTGGGATCAGCTTTGTTAAATACTGATTGTTCATATAAATATTAATGAACCCTGGACCTGCGATATCCAGTTTTTCAATAGAAGCTTTCCCTTTATCAAACGCTTTGACAATGTCCTCTGCGATTTGACGAGGTGCTTTTTTTGCAATGCGGGCAAGCTGCATCGCCATGTTGGTGGAGTAATCACCGTGAGTTTTATCTTTCGGCACTTCTAAAAGGACATCTGGTACCTGGCTTTCATCAGCAAGTCCTGCTTTGACGACTGCCGCAATAATTTCTTCCTTTAACGCATCTTTGACCTGTTCTGCGATATTCATGAACGTAAATCCTCCTTATACGAAATCGATAATGTATGTAAATGCTTTTGATCTTCCCCTGTCAGCATATCGTACGTAATGTGCAGCAGTCCCTTGTCCACATCGAGATCAATGCCATGTGTGTGTACATCAAGCTGTAGTGTACCGAATGGCATCGTGTAATGTGTGACGGTCGTTTCTCCAATGAGAAAGCGCTGCTTCATTTGAATGGCCCCTGATCTCATGACAAAAATTTCTTTTTCACTCATTTTCACAACGGTTTTTACTTGACCCATTTCATGTTCTTCATGGTAAGTGAGATACGTTTTGTCATTCTTTTCTTGATACGTTCCAGTCGTGCGGAATTCGATCGTTTCAGC
The DNA here is from genome assembly GCF_038593215.1 of Bacillus sp. FSL W8-0920. Lineage (NCBI taxonomy): Bacteria > Bacillati > Bacillota > Bacilli > Caryophanales > Bacillaceae > Bacillus > Bacillus sp. FSL W8-0920. The sequence goes on from NZ_CP151974.1 coordinate 3,451,017, forward strand.
CGGCTCCGTCTCTGGTTTCATCACTGACTTTACATGAATTGAAATTTGGTTTTGTGTCATTTTGCACTTCCTTTGCTAAGACCCGTTTAACTAAAATAGTATACCATATTCATGATCGCCTATCATACCATCATTTCTCTTCTTCACTGCGATTAAACTTCGTTTTTGATCTTACACCATCCCTTTAGAAAAAAAGAAACAGGAAACTCACTAATACCACCAATCCAGCCTTTACGCCCATGTCTTTTCTTTTGATTAAATAAAAAAGAGCTTGTACGCCTGAACTTGCCAAAAATGCCTAAAAAAAATCAAATGGCACGATCTGTGCTCGCTTAAATACCACCTGCATGAATAACGCAATGGCCGTCAGATAGAAAAAGCCTCGATCTTGAAACAACCCCAACATCTCTTCCTTTGCTTCCTTTTTCGAAGCAAAAACGGGCGGCGCAGCTGCGAGCTCTCGTTTCAGCGTGAGAAAACCCGCCGCTAACACACAAAAGGCGAGAAGCACCATCAATATAGAAGAAAACATGAACTGCCTCCTTTATTTTTTGATCCATGTAAAAAAAGAGCTTGTCCACATGAGATGACAAGCTCCTCTATCAAGGTGTTATTTCACAAATCCAAGCAGCATTTCGCGTAAAAGCTTGCTCGCTGTATTCGCTGTTTGGTCGGAATGATCGTATACAGGTGCTACCTCTACGAGGTCTGCACCGACTACTTGAACCTCAGATCCTGCAATGGCATGAATGGATGCAAGCAGCTCTTTTGATGTAATACCGCCAGCATCCACCGTGCCTGTACCAGGTGCATGAGCTGGATCGAGTACATCAATGTCGATCGTCACATAAACTGGACGCCCCTTCAGCTTTGGCAATACTTGCTTCAACGGCTCCAGCACTTCAAATTTAGAAATGTGCATGCCCGCTTCTTTTGCCCATTCAAATTCTTCCTTCATCCCAGAACGAATCCCAAAAGAGAACACATTCTCAGGTCCAATGAGTCCTGCTACTTTACGAATCGGGGTAGAATGAGACAGAGGCTCACCCTCGTATTCCTCACGAAGATCCGTATGTGCGTCCATATGGATAATCGCCAAATCAGGATATTTCTTATGCATCGCGCGGAAAACCGGCCAAGACACAAGATGCTCGCCGCCCATTCCTAATGGAAACTTCCCTTTTTCTAAAATGCTGTCGACATACTCTTCAATTAAGTCCAAGCTTTTCTGAGCATTTCCAAAAGGAAGCGGAATGTCACCGGCATCAAAGAATGGTACTTCGTGCAGCTCACGATCTAAATAAGGACTGTATTCTTCTAATCCAATCGAAACTTCACGAATACGGTTTGGACCAAAACGTGAGCCTGGTCTATAACTGACGGTCCAATCCATCGGCATACCGTATAAAATGACTTTTGCATCTTCCCATGTCGGATGACTTCCAATAAACACTTTTCCTGAATAAGCCTCGTCGAATCTCATGCAAGATTCCTCCTTTTACGCTTCAAAAAATGCGCAAACTGTTATTTGCGCATTTCCTCTTCGCTTCATTTATTTGATTAAGTCGCTCACAAATTTCGGCAGAACGAATGCTGCTTTGTGCAATTCTTTTGTGTAATATTTCGTGTCAATATCAAAGAAACGGCTGTCTTCTACAGCAAGTGGATCATATTTTTTTGAACCGATGGTAAATGTCCAAAGACCACTTGGATACGTTGGAATATTCGCTGTATAAAGCTTCGTGATTGGGAAAATCTCTTTCACATCACGCTGTACATTTGTAATCAGCTCAGGTGTGAACCAAGGGTTGTCCGTTTGTGCCACGAAAATACCGTCTTCTTTGAGTGCTTTTGAAATTCCTGCGTAAAATCCTTTAGAGAACAGGTTCACAGCTGGTCCAACTGGTTCAGTTGAGTCCACCATGATAACATCGTACTCATTGTCAGCTTCAGCAATATGCATAAAGCCGTCTCCAACTTTGACATCTACACGAGGATCGTCTAGTTTCCCAGCAATCGAAGGAAGGAATTTTTTCGAGTATTCGATGACTTTGCCATCAATATCAACAAGTGTCGCTTTTTTCACACTTGGATGCTTCAGGATTTCACGAATGACACCGCCGTCTCCTCCACCTACGACAAGAACATTTTCTGGGTTTGGATGAGTGAAAAGAGGAACATGTGCCACCATTTCGTGGTATACAAACTCATCTTTCTCAGACGTCATCACCATACCGTCTAAAAACAGCATATTGCCAAACTCTTCTGTTTCCACCATTTCTAAATGCTGAAAATCTGTTTGTTCTGTGTGAAGGGTTTTGTTCACCTTCAAAGTAATACCAAAATTCTTCGTTTGCTTCTCTGTATACCAAAGTTCGCTCATTGTCCATCTTCCTCTCATCCAATAATAAACAAACATCTATTGTTAGCGCCTTTAACGGCTATGACTATATCGATTGTCCAAGAAAAAAGTATAGTGGATTCATATCAAATTGTAAAGAACTGCATGAGTTCTCTTCAATTTTAATGCACGCTCTTGCAATCATTTGTTTAAAACGGTTTTCTTTGTTCCATACTGATAAAAAACCGTCAAAATGGGGGCTTTGCATGGACACAATCATGAGTAATAAAAAAATCCGCATGACCGTGAAAACGATTCGAGCCTGTTTTTTTATTGGCTTGCTCGCTTTTCTATTTGCAGGCACTGTCTTTTTGACGATTCTTTTAATAGCCAAATGGCAAGGCGCCCCTTCTGTTCAAGTTCCCCAATCTACGACGATTTATGCAGCCGATGGTTCAAAGCTTGGAGAATCCAGCTTTGGAGAAAAGAGATATTGGGTGCCCTTAAAGGACATGTCCCCTCATATCAGGCAGGCAGCTGTAGCTGTTGAGGATAAAACCTTTTATGAGCATCATGGCTTTGATGTGAAACGGATGGCGGGTGCTGCAGTGGCTGATATTCGTGCCATGGCTAAGGTACAAGGCGCAAGCACGATCACCCAGCAATATGCACGAAATCTGTATTTAGATCATGATAAAACGTGGAAGCGAAAATGGAATGAAGCCTTTTACACGATTCGCTTAGAGCAAAACTATACAAAAGATGAGATTTTAGAAGGATACTTGAACACCATTTATTATGGTCATGGAGCTTATGGCGTGGAAGCGGCGTCCCGTCTGTATTTCGGGAAAAAAGCGAAGAATTTAACTCTCGCTGAATCTGCCTTACTTGCCGGTATCCCAAAGGGCCCTTCTCTCTACTCCCCTTATGTGAATGAAGAGAAAGCCGGCGCAAGAAAGAATATGATTCTGAGGCACATGCAAGAGGACGGCATGATTACGAAAAAGGCAGCCGCTGAAGCCGCGAAAGAAAAACTGTCCTATCGCCCTTTGCAAAAGAAGCAGCTGCAAGCAAAGCAAGCTCCGTATTTTTATGATGATGTGATTCGTGAGTTGAAACAAAGCTTGGGGTTAACTGAGGAACAGATCGAAACTTATGGCCTTCATATCCAAACGACTTTAAATCCAGAATTACAGAAAATGGCTGAGAAGACGTTAAAAAGCACAATCTATTCGAAATCAGATATCCAAATCGGCTTTACTGCTATCCATCCCCAAACAGGTCATGTACTCGCCCTCATCGGGGGAAGAGATTATGAGAAAAGTCCATTCAACCGAGTGACACAAGCGAAAAGACAGCCCGGTTCAACAATGAAGCCTCTTCTTTATTACATTGCCTTGCAAAATGGGTTTACACCAGCAACCGTCATGCGCAGTGAAGAAACGGTTTTTGAGCTCGATGATCAAGGAAGCGGTGCTGCTTATTCACCAAGCAATTACCATGGCTATTACGCAAATGATGGCATTACGATGCTTCAAGCCTTGGCGCTGTCTGATAATATTTATGCCGTGAAAACCCATCTATTTTTAGGAATGGAACAGCTTGTACGTGCGGGCAAAACATTTGGCATCAACGAAAAACTAGATCAGGTGCCATCACTTGCCCTAGGCACGTCTCCTGTCAAACCAATTGAAATGACCAATGCTTACGCAATGCTTGTCAATGGCGGAAAACGAGTCAAACCCACCTTTATTACAAAAGTAACGGATGCTAAAGGCAACGTGCTTTTTGAAGAAAAACAAAAACGAGAGCAAGTCCTAGATGAAAAGGCAGCCTTTGTCACCACCGACATGATGTCAGGAATGTTCAATGATCAGTTAAACGGCTATACGAGTGTCACTGGCCGCACCATTATGAAGGATCTCACGCGAACATACGGAGGAAAATCGGGAACGACAGGAGCCGACAGCTGGATGATCGGCTTCTCTCCCCAGCTCGTCACAGGTGTGTGGACAGGCTATGATAAAGGGCGTACCATTGACTCGGTCGAAGAAACAGCCTATGCAAAAAAGATATGGGCATCTTTTATGGAATCAGCCCTCTCCAAACAGCCAGCCTCCTCCTTCATGCCGCCAGACGGCGTAAAAGGTGTGTATATCAATCCAAAAACCGGCGATCTCGCAGGCCCAGGATGTGAATCAAAGGTATTCACCTATTTTATAGAAGGAACGGAGCCGACAGGTGTGTGCTACGGTGCTGAGGATAAATCATCTGAGCAAGATCCAGTTCAAGATCAAAAGCCAAAGAAATGGTGGGAAAAGTGGTTGAAACGTTAAAAAAAGACATGAAAAACCCCGAGATTTACATCTCGGGATTCTCCATGTCCTAGCTTTAACACCAGTTTACTCAAAAACCAGCTGGAATTGGTAGCAATTCGCCATTCTTCACAAAAATTTCACAATTATTCAGGGACAGACAATCCTTCTTTTAATTCATCTGTGGATGCTTCCCATAGTGCTTCATTATGACTCTTCAAGAAATCAGCCAGCACCTTTTTCGATACATCATCCATATGACTGACGACGATATTTCGCTTCATTGATTTATCCATGAAATTCACATGCTCTGGAAGCGACTTATACCCGCGGCGGATTGAACGGTCGACGGTCATTTCGCAAGCCGTCACACCCGCATAATAAGGACCTTCTTCTCTGCGGTCAATGGTCACCCATACGAGCCAATACGGCTTTCCGTTCGGTACCTCTTCTTTGCTTTTCAAGAATTTAATTCCTTTTTCCACGGCACTTCTTGCATGCATCGCACCAATATCAATGACAGCTTCCTTTTCCTCTACGTCAATGATCACCGGCGAAATGTTATCTAGGCTGAGCGCACCAGCTCCAAAGCCTCCGTGTCCGTCGGTTGCATCTGTTTTTTTAATGATGTTAAAACCAATTGGTTTCTTCTTTTTACCTTCCATTCATTAAACCTCCTAAAGCAGCGGCTTCAAAATAAGATTAAACCATTGAATGATTTGATCCCGCATTCCGATCAATGGACCAAAAATAAATTGTCCTAGCGGCGTGATCACGAATATGAGAAAAATAATGATCCCATATTGTTCGAATTGCGTCATTTTCGCCCGGATACGGGGGCTGACGACGTCCTCAATAATACGATACCCATCCAGCGGCGGAATTGGCAATAGGTTAAATAGGAATAAAATGACATTCAAGTTAATAAAGATTAAGAAAAAATTATCGACGCCCGGCTCAAAGCGCATGAGCGACTCCCCGCCAAACTTCTGAAGAAGCACGTACACGAAAAAGCCTAGAAACGCCAACACTAAGTTACTTAAAGGGCCAGCAATCGAGACGCAGATTCCTGCTAAGCGCGGGTTTTTAAAATGGTAACGATTGACCGGTACAGGTCTCGCCCAGCCAAACCCGGCGACAAAGATCAAAATCGTCCCAAATACATCGAGATGCTTCAGTGGATTTAATGTGAGTCTCCCTTGGTTTTTAGCTGTCGGGTCGCCGAAACGATACGCAACATATGCATGCGCCAGCTCGTGCATCGTAAATGCAACAACAAGCGTAATGGCGACATATGGAATCAGTTCTAATGGATACACAAGAAATTGGTTCAAAGGCATGAATCCCTCTTTCTTTCTATACAATGATTTACTTCATTCAGTATACTATAAGAAGTCCCTTAAACTAAAGGGAAGCGTAGCATGAAAGGAAAAAGGAGGTTTTCACATTGCCGATTGTCACCGTACAAATGCTTGAAGGAAGAACAGACGAGCAGAAAAGAGCGCTTGTGGAGAAAGTCACTGATGCCGTTGTTGAAACAACAGGCGCAGGGGCAGAAAAAGTCTCTGTCATTATTGAAGAAATGAAAAAAGAACACTATGCCGTAGCAGGAAAGCGAATGAGCGACCTGTAAGCATATAAAAAGGACAAACACTTTTCCGGTGTTTGTCCTTTTGTCTTCATTCTTATCTGTACCACGCTTTGTTACGGTTCACTTGATTTTTATGAGCCGCATCAAAGAAATCGACAGTGTAGGAATAATCATAATTCATTAAGCAGACAATGCCGCTTCCTTGAGGGTCGTGCGGTAAGCCAAAGTTATGGCCGTATTCATGCGTAGCCGCTTTTGCTGTATTCGCTGTTCCTTGGTCAAGGTTAACGGCGAATGCACTTCCGCTTGGTGCACTATTGTAGACATAAGCGATTCCGCCAGCATCAAAGTTTGGATTTGCTGTAAATCCAGTGACAAAATCGTATCCTCTGCCATCAAAGCTGCGCGCAAGGTTAGACAAAATTTGCTCTGCATTTGATCCCGAAGACGTCCAAGATCCTACTGCTTGTACGACAAAGTCGACATCATGATCACGGTTAAAGGTGACGTCCGCTTGCTCGATGATGCTGACAATGCGCGTCTGCCAGTCACTATATTTCGCACGATACTGCGCATCTGCTACAGCATAGACCGTTACTTTTTGACTGCCTGTACTTGCCTTTGTTGAAATAGAATCTCCTGTATTCGCCTTAAAGGTTCTAGAGCCCACCTGCTTACCAGACTCATCTAATACCTTTGTTGTCACATCTCGTTCAATTGGAGGTGCTTTCGTCAAATCTTTAAAATCGTTTGCCTTTGGCAATCCCTCACTAATATGTGTTTCGAACGGCGCATGACCATGATCATGCCCATGACCAGCACTCGCGACTGGTGCTGAAGCTGAACTTACTCCCGGTAACAAACTACCTACCAATAAAAATGACAAAAAGACTGAACGCTTTTTCATTCCTATCCCTCCTTTGATTTTCACAAAGTTATATATTCACTGAAAATTCACCATTTTCCTTCTGTTCAGTCAAAAACAGGGAATTAGATACACAGGAAGAAAGTCGAAATACGTCATATTCACTAATTTTTCGGATATTCCGACACAGATTTCATCGAAAAATAGCGCTTTTGGTCTGGGTCATTTACTTAATAAACTCCCATGGTTTTAAGAAATGATGTCATGGACTCAATGACACATCTGAAAGAAACAAAAAATGATATTAGAAAAGATAAAGTCATACTTTACTGATACCAATTATACTTCTTTACGATTCTACCTTATGATGAAAAACATAAAACATGGCTATTTCAAAACAGAAGGGACGATCCGCATGTCTGAAAAAAAGCACATACAATTTGGATTAATGTTACATGGTCCGGGAGGTCACATGAATGCGTGGAAGGATGAATCAGTTCCAGCAGATGCAAGTGTTAATATTGATTACTATCAAGCGATGACAAAAAAGGCAGAAGCAGCGGGTTTCCGTTTTGTCTTTGTCGCAGATGGCTTATATATTCATGAACATTCGATTCCTCATTTCTTGAACCGATTTGAACCATTAACCATCTTATCCGCTCTTGCTGCAGTCACCAAACAAATTGGACTTGTGGGGACCGTATCCACTTCCTACAGTGAGCCCTTTACCATTGCCAGACAATTTGCCTCCTTGGATAAGTTAAGCAGAGGCCGGGCAGGATGGAATGTTGTGACTTCACCGTTAGAAGGTTCTGCTGAAAATCACATCATCCGTTCTCATCCTAGCCACTCCCTTCGATACGAAATTGCAGAAGAGTATTTACATGTAGTGAATGGGCTTTGGAGTTCATGGGAAGAAGATGCTTTTATAAGAGATCGTTCAACAGGTGTCTTCTTCGATCGAGATAAACTGCACACATTAAACCATCATGGGAAACACTTTTCTGTCAAAGGTCCTTTAAATATTGAACGATCTGAACAAGGGCAGCCCGTGATTTTCCAAGCAGGTGCTTCAGAGGCAGGAAAAGATCTAGCCGCAAAAGAAGCAGACGCTGTATTTACAAATGCCGATTCACTTGAAAAGGCAAAAGCCTATTACCGTGACGTGAAAAATAGAGCCGAAGCGCTTGGTCGAAAACCATCCGATATCAAAATATTCCCTGGCATCCACCCGGTTACAGGGAAAACAGTCGAAGAAGCAGAAGAAAAATATGAAGCCATTAAACATCTAGTCTCTATTGAAGAAGCCCTGCATTACCTCGGCAGATTCTTTGATCATTTGGACTTTAGTCAATTCCCGCTTGATGAACCTTTTCCTGATATAGGTGACGCTGGTTCAAACAGCTTTCAATCTACAACAGAATCCATTAAAAAAATGGCCAAAGAACAAAATTTGACCTTAAGAGAAGTCGCTTTACAAGTGACCACTCCAAAAAGTGCCTTTTTCGGCACTTACGAACAAGTGGCTGACAAATTGATTCAATGGATCGAAGAAGATGCCGCAGATGGATTTATTTTTGGCGCTCCGATTCTAGCTAGTGGTTTATCCGAATGGACAGAGCATGTGATCCCGGTTTTGATAGAAAGAGGATATTATGATCCTAATTATCAAGCTCATACCCTTCGCGAAAATTTGGGTCTGCCTATTAAGAAGAATCAGTTTCTTAAACAAACCGTAAAATAAACATGAAAGAGGGGTCAGCACAAAGGCTAACCCCTTTTTCATGTTGTTCGATGCAATCGATTTTCAATGAGATCAATAAACTGGAGTACAGCTCTTCCAGGCGCATCATTTGTTTTCCTCAATAGACCAACTGGCGGGGACACTTGAATGCCCTTTATTTCTAATACCTTTGTACCGGGGAGTGTAAAAGAATGGGCGGTTCGAGTAAAAAGAGACACTCCTAATCCAGCCTGAACATAGTGTTTATGGGACATGCTGCTCGTAATCTCTAACTTATTGTAATTGGTCCCAATGACGTTAACGATTTGTTGTTCAATTTGGATGCGGATGGGGCAATTGTGAGGTGTGAATAATATGGTTTCATTTTCTAAATCTGTTACCTCCGCTGCATCTTTTTCCGCCAATCGATGGGAAGACGGAACCAACAAAACAATATCATCTTGAAAAAGCGGCTTATAGCTATTTTCCATCGAAGCTTCTGGTGCGCCGCAAATCGCAAAATCAATCTCATCATGGGAAAGCAAGGAACTCAGTGTATTTGCATCTGCTACTTGCACAGAAAATTCTACATTCGGAAACCTTTCCTTGAATTCTGCAAGAAGCGATGGGAACTCTAAGCTGGCTGTGGGCTCAGAAACACCGATGCGAATGAACCCCGCAATGCCTACCTCTAAATCTTGGAGCGTTTTCGTCAGTTTCTCATATTCATTGAGTAAAGAATTGGCTCTTTCATAAAAAAGCTGTCCTGATGCTGTTAACTTTAAGGTCTTCCCTCTTTCTAGAAGCTTCTCTCCAATTTCCTCTTCTAAATGTTTGATGTGCAAAGTAATGGTTGGCTGAGAATAATTCAGCGCTGCTGCTGCTTTTAAAAAATTTCCGTATTTCACGATGGTGGCAAAAGTGCGTATCGCTCGAATCTCCATGAAAACCCCTCTTCTCCCTGTATTTTAAATATCTGAATCGTGTATTTATGATTACTAATTATACTTTTCTATTGGTTTGCCTTATTATAATTTATATTATCAACTATTCCAAGTTGTTTAGACGGAATTATAAGAAATGGAGGAGACGAATTGACGAAAGTAACGATTATAGCAGGAGGTCATTCCGTCCAATCTCGATTAACGGGTGTCCTGCAGCATATTCAGCAGCAGTTAACATTCAATGGAATAGATGTACATACCATTCAAGTTCACCAGCTGCCTAGCAGCGCACTAATAGGAGCAGACTTTTCAAACGAAGAGATTGTCAAGGCCATTGAACTCGTGAATGAGAGTGACGGTGTCATTGTGTTAACGCCTGTCTACAAAGCGTCATTTTCCGGTATTTTAAAAACGTTTTTAGATTTACTTCCCCAAAAAGCATTACAAGGAAAACCCGTCCTTCCGTTCGTTTTAGGAGGAACCTATGGTCATCTGCTCGTCATTGAATATGCTCTTAAACCGATTATTCACCAACTTGGTGCAACAGTTGTTCAATCTGGTGTGTATGTCGTGGATCAACAGGTCAAAAAGCAGGGTTCAGATAATTATTTAATTGATTCAGATGCCATAAACAGGTTAAACCTCGCATTATCTCAATATCAAAGTCTGATAGGAGGAACAGCCAATGTCGATCACCCTTAGTATTCTTGATCAAAGCCTTGTCGGTGAAAACGAGAACGCAGAGGCGGGCATTCAGCATACTGTCAGATTAGCTGAAGCAGCGGATCAGCTTGGCTATCACAGGTTTTGGGTGTCTGAACATCACAATAACCCTCAAGTAGCAGGTTCATCCCCTGAAGCCCTTGCCGGCTATCTATTAGCAAAAACGAGCAATTTGCGAATTGGTTCTGGAGGTGTCATGCTACAGCATTATAGCCCATTTAAAGTAGCTGAAACATTTCATGTACTGGCATCACTAGCGCCTGGCAGAGTCGATTTAGGCGTTGGGAAAGCACCAGGAGGGCTGAACCTCTCGACACAAGCACTTCAGGAGGATTATCAAGCGTCACGGAAAGATTTTTCTCAAAAATTAGTGGATCTCAAAACCTACCTTACGGAACAATCAAATGAATTGAATGCTCAGCCCATCCCACGTTTGTCACCCGACATCTTCCTTTTAGGGGGAAGTACGGAGAGCGCTAAATTCGCAGCAAAACTCGGAATCTCCTTTGTATTTGCCTTCTTTATTAATGGAGATGAATCATTATTAAAAGAAGCAAGGGAGACCTTCCAAACATATCAAAAAGCAGGCACTCGCCAGCAGTTCCTTCTCGCCATCACCGTTTCCGCAGCCGAAGATCATGAACAAGCACTCTTGCACATCAAACAAAAGGAAACAGTAAAGGTCTCCTTTTCCGATGGAAGAAAGCTCAATGTCACATCAATAGAGGATGCAGAAAAGCTAGTGAAAGGAACGAAAAAAGAACACTACAGCATTCACGTACAAAAAACCGGCTATACCGCTGGCACAAAAGAAACTGTTCATCACCGGCTGACTGAGCTGGCCGAGACATACGATATCAATGAATTCATTGTACTAACTCCGATCGTAGACATTGAGGCAAGAATTGCGTCTGTCACATTGTTAAAAGAAGCGTTTAACCATGAACAAACAGCAGCTAAAAAAATAAATCACGAGGTGAACGTCTAATGTCAAACAGTCAAAAAATCATTTTATGGAGCAAAAATGGATGCAGTTATTGCAAGGACATTCAATCCTATTTCAACGAACAGCAGATCCCTTATTCAACGATTGATGTCACTGAACATGATGATTACAGAAACATTTTAGAGGAAAAATACGGCATCCGCTATGTGCCTGTAGTTGAGATCAGTCATGACCCCCACGTGTATCAAGCATTGTTGAATCCAGATATCGAGACTTTAAGAAAAGCAATAATCTGACATTACATTTTGAATGGAGGTTTGTCATGAGTCGAGATATTTTTCGTATCGCTACCGAAGAAGATGCGCCAGCCTTTTTAGAATTGCTGTCCAGTGCATTTAAACCACTTGGGGAAATGGGCATTGATTGGCCATCCACGAACGCCACACTTGAAATGGTCATAGAAAACATTACACAGTCCGCTGCCGTTGTTTTAGAACGAGACGGGCGGCTCATATCAACCATCACCATCCGTTTTCCTTGGGAGAGTACGCAACCGGTCTCAGGATATCCATTTGTTTGGTGGTTTGCGACAGCTCCTGATTTAGCAGGGCAAGGGATTGGAAACAAGTTGCTCGATTATGTGGAAAACACCTTGCTCCGGCAAACATATAAAGCGCCTGCGTATACACTGGGCACTTCTGGCCGGAAACACCCTTGGCTTTTAGACATGTACGAACGAAAAGGATACACAAAATATATTGAACGTGAAGCCGAAAATGGTGACTTAGGTATCTTGATGTATAAAGTACTTATCCCAGAACGGTTCGATGCTGCCATATTAGGCGCGCCACCCGCAGAAGAAAAAGTCGAAACGACTTCTACATAGGAGGTGATTCAACATGGGTGAGTTTTTCAAATGGGAGTATGTGGTCACACTCTTCCCTAAAGTATTATCAGCCCTTCCGACCACCTTGCTGATCGTTTTATTTGCCACTTTGATTGGCAGCTTTCTTGGATTCATCCTTGCTTATTTCCGAATTGAGCGCATTCCTGTCCTGCATCAGCTCAGTGCAATCTATGTCTCATTTATTCGCGGAACACCTATCCTTGTTCAAATGTTTATTGTCTTTTATGGCCTGCCAGGTGTGCTCGCAACAATTGGCCTTGATATCTCCATGTGGAACAAATTGATCTTTCTTTATATTACATATGGACTCAATACTGCTGCCTACTTTTCAGAAATATTCCGATCAGCCTTATCAAGTGTCCCAGCATCTCAATATGAAGCGGCTGCCTCGATTGGGCTGACAAAATGGCAGATTTATAGAAGGACACTCATTCCTCAAGCAGGAAAAATCGCACTACCGAATATTGGTGTGGCCATCGTCAACTTATTACAAAATACCTCTCTCGCCTTTACACTGGGCGTAATGGATATTATCGGAAAGGTTCAAACATTAGGAGCATTATACTACCGCGTATTAGAAGGATACTTTATTGCTGCCGTCATTTTTATAATGTTAAGTCTGCTGCTAGAAAAAGCGTTTGACCTATTGGAAAAGTGGATCAATACACCGAAAACAAGAAAACAGCGTCAAGCAACGTTCGTTTCCTTAAAAAGAGCGGAAACGGCCTTTACAGTCGAAAAGCGTGCGAAGTAAAACGAGGAGGATTTCACATGAAAAATAACAAACAATTCAAAAAACATTCCATCATCGGTCTGCTTACACTTGGCTCATTGCTGCTTGCTGCCTGCGGAAATACGGAACAATCGAATGAAGTCAAAGCAGAAGCAACGAATAATGATCCAGATGCGAAAGAAATCATCGTTGGCACAGGGAACGCTTACCAGCCTTTCGTTTACTTAGATGAAAACGGCAAATTAACAGGCTATGAGAAGGCTGTATTAGACGAAGTCGATCAGCTGCTTCCACAATATCAGTTTAAATATGAATCCTTTGAATTTAAAAATATTCTGCCCGCTTTAGATGCTGGTAAAGTAGATCTCGCTGCCCATCAATATGAAATCAATGATGAGCGCCAGAAGAAATATCTATTTGGAAAAGTTGGCTACACAGACTATACAAGCTATGTGGTTGTTGATAAAGCATCCGGTCATGATTTTCAAAGCCTGGACGATTTGGCAGGACACAAGGTACATACTTCTACAGGGAGTAATTTCGCTTATCTGCTAGAACAATATAACGAAAAGCACGATCGGAAAATTGACATTGTCTACGGAGATGGCGGGAACGAAATTCTAGTCAAAAACCTTCAGAATGGCACAGTCGATGCAGCCTTGCTCACAAAGTATGACGTCAATAAGCTAAACAAACAGTTCAATGCCAATCTTGTGACATCTGGAAAGCCTGTAAATGTATCTAAAACGTACTATCTTTATCAAAAAAACAATACAAAACTTCAAAAAGACATTGATCAAGCATTACAAAAGCTGATCGATAACGGCAAGCTCGCTGAATTGTCTAAAAAAATATTGGGCGGAGACTTTACTACATCATAAGAAAGGAGCGATCTGAGTGGATTTTGATGTTGCCTTTATGCTGCAGGCCTTTCTAGCTGCACTTCATTATTTGCCAACAACTCTGCTGTTAGGCTTTCTACCGCTAATATTTGGCTCTGTCTTTGGATTTGGTATTGCCCTTATCCGTTTTTATCAGGTGCCTGTATTATCTCAATTGTTCAAATGGTTTGTGGCTATTTTTAAAGCTATTCCTGTTGTTCTAATTTTGCTCGTATCTTATCTTCTTTTTTCAGACTCGCTGGATCATTTGGCTGCATCTCTTTCTCTTCAGATTCGTTTCAGTGATTTGGACAGACGATGGATTGCCATTTTCGCCCTTACTTTATATGCCGTAAGCGGGTTATCCGAAATATTTCGAAGCTCTCTTGCATCTATTCCAAAGGGTCAATTCGATGCCGCATTATCCGTTGGTTTCACCAGCAAGCAGGTCTTAAGAAGGGTCATCATTCCACAAGTCTTTCCCATCTCCCTTCCTCTTCTGAACAGCATGCTGATCAGTTTAATCAAAGCCTCTTCTCTCGTCTCTATGGTGTCTGTGGTCGATATTTTAAACGGCGCTTTAATCAAAGCCAATGTGAACTATCGTTATCTTGAAGCATACATCGCCGTTGCCCTGATTTACTGGGCACTGTGCGCCTCTATTGAAGCCATCACAGCCGGATATGAGAAATATGGACACAAAAACAAAAGGAGACGATTGGCATGATTAACATAAAACAGGTGCATAAAGCGTTCGGCAAGAACGAGATTCTAAAAGGAATTGATTTATCAGTGGAAAAAGGCGAAGTGGTTGTCATATTAGGTCCGAGCGGTTCTGGGAAATCAACCTTTCTGCGTTGCTTGAATTTTCTTGAGCGTGCGGATCAAGGAGAAATTAGCATTGATGACACGACTGTCAAGTTCAATCAAGCCAAGCCTAAAGCCATTCTCGCACTTCGAAGAAAAACCGCCATGGTCTTTCAGCAATACGATCTATTTCTTCATAAAACAGCACTTGAAAACGTCATGGAAGGTTTAGTCATTGCCCGTAAACATCCGAAAGATCAAGCCTATGACACAGCTCTTCAATTGCTTACAAAGGTTGGATTGCTAGAGAAAAAGGATGCTTATCCGCATCAATTATCTGGCGGACAGCAGCAGCGAGTTGGCATTGCACGGGCACTGGCTTTAAATCCAGAAGTCATTTTGTTCGACGAACCGACCTCTGCATTAGATCCTGAGCTTGTAGGAGAAACGCTTGATGTCATTAAACAGGTAGCGCAAACCGGGGTCACCATGATCATCGTCACGCACGAGATGAGCTTTGCCTATGATATTGCCGACAAGGTGATTTTCATGGAAGATGGGGTCATCGTCGAATCAGGTACGCCGGAAGAAGTCTTTGAACAGACGAAAGAAGAACGTACAAAACAATTTTTAGCGAGATTCTCTTATCACCATTCATAAAATACAAGTCGATCCATGCGGTCGACTTGTTTCTGCGCAAAATAAAAACCAGTCTGTTCTAGCCATTAGCCATCACACACTGGTTCTTCTCGTTAGTTCAATTCCTTCAACTGATCAATATAAGCAAGAGCATCCTCAAATTCTTCGTCCGTATAGCGCTGCTTGCTTTTAATGGTGAAGACCTTTTCCTTTACCTCATCTTGTGGCAGATCATCAAAGTATAAAATCGTAGAGACGAGCTCTAGGAAACGAGACGACTGCTCGTTCATCTGCTGCGTCAGCACTTTGAGGTCAGGCATGTCCACTTCACACTGATCGAGAAACTCTTTCCCATTGTCCGTCAGCGAATAGCGATATTGATAGTATCCGCCTTTTTTTTCCTTCATTTCATCCAAGAATCCAAGGTTGCACAGCTCTTCAATTCTGAGCGTCAACTCCTCTGAATAGGGGCCATAAAAGTGAAAATCGTATTTCTCGTAAAAAGGCAAATCTAGCTTTTTTGCTATGTAAATCATCTTTTGCAGCTTCTTCCGTCCAACGATTTCCCCGGATTCAGAGAATACCTTCATCAACTTTGCATGCTCTTTCAACAAATTCCCGACATCTCCTTTTTCAGTACTTCCTTATCCCAATCCAAGCAGCTTCATGATCGCCTTCTTTTCTTCAGCTTTTTCCGACATATCTACAATTAAGTCCATCGGGAAATAAAGTTTATGATCGGTTCTTCGTTTACCGGAAATGGCATCAACAATATCTGACTGTCTCGACAGCTCTTTAATATGACCGCTTTGCGTCAAAAGGTGGATCGGCAGTCTCTCTTCTTCCTCCCCTGGTCTGTAGAAGTCGTATGGCAAGTCAGAGGAAGAGTCGACGACTAAATAATAGTCAGGATCAATGCCTGCCTCCTTGAACAAGGCGGTCAGCTTGAAATATTTTGTCATTTCTTCATTCGGATTAAACTCTGTATATTGGAACAATCGGCGGTTCATAAAACGGCGGCACAAATCAGCCAGCACGTGATCTTCTTCATCTTCCCACGCCTGAAAATAAAATAAGACAATGGATTCATCCAGTTTAATATAGTCCTCTGTGGTGACATTCCCTTCAAAAATCGAATAAAAATGAACAGGGGCATGTGTGAAAATATAGCCCGTTTCATGCAGCTCTTTTGCACGATGGAGAATTTTCGTTAAGATGACTTCTGCACTGCGTGTCACCGGGTGGAAATAGACTTGCCAATACATTTGATAGCGGCTCATAATATAATCCTCGACCGCATGCATCCCGCTCTGCTTCATCACAATCTGATCTTCTCTCGGACGCATCACGCGCAAAATACGCTCCATATCAAAATGGCCATAGCTGACGCCTGTATAGTAGGCATCACGCTGCAAATAGTCCATACGGTCGGCATCAATTTGACTTGAGATCAAACTGACCACCTGTTTGTTTTGATACGTTTTGGCAATGACTTCAGCCACATGCTTCGGGAAATCATCACTCACCCGGCGAAGCACTTCATTGACTTCGGTTTGCCCTAAAATAATATCTCTTGTAAACGATTCATGATCTAAGTGGAAGACCTTTTCAAAGGAATGAGAAAATGGTCCATGTCCGAGGTCATGAAGCAAGGCCGCACTCAGGACAAGCTCGCGTTCTCCCTCATCCCATTCCGGCCGTCCTTTGAATACATCATCCACAATCCGTCTCACAATCTCATATACACCGAGTGAATGATTGAAACGGCTGTGTTCTGCACCATGAAACGTCAAATAAGTGGTTCCTAGCTGTTTAATTCGGCGCAGGCGCTGAAATTCTCTTGTTCCTATTAAGTCCCATATTAATGCGTCCCGTACATGAACATAACGGTGCACAGGATCTTTAAATACCTTTTCCTCAGATAATTTCCCTTTTGGATACGCCATCGTTTCGTCCCTCTTTTTTTAAGACGTGTTTCTATTATATCGGGTAACTTTTCCCGAAAACATCCTTGAATTTGCTCGTGAATGTGTTCTCAACGATTGCATGGACGTAAAAAGCCCGACCTGACAGGGACGGACCTCTTTTTAGGTCGACTGAACACATTCAGTGACATTTATTTGACTTTTTTTTGAACCTTTTCGAGTAACTCATCTTCTGTTGGTGCGGATAATGGGCGATTGTTCACAAACGCAAAAGCCTTTTTTCGTCCTGGACCACAATAGGATTGACAGCCAATTTCAATTTTTGCATCAGGGTCAACCGATTTGAGTCGAGGCAGCAACGTCTTTAGGTTCGTCGCATCGCAATCGTCACATACGCGAAACTCATTAGCCATGGTCTTACGCTTCCTTTCAATGATGAACTTCATTTTATATGAAACAGTTGGACAACCAAGAGTCATAATATACCACCCAACATTGTACATCGAAGCGGCTGGACTTGCAAGACGCATTGTAAACGCTGAGACGCGCTCATTAAAAAGCTAGTATTTTCCACTATCCTTTTAGCAAACTTGTATAAACCTTCTTGAACTTGGCTAATCTAATACCATCAAATCATATGGGGGTTTAAACATGTCAAAACAAAGACAAGATGCTTGGTCAGAGGAAGACGATCTCCTTTTGGCAGAAACCGTCTTACGTCACGTCAGAGAGGGCAGCACACAGCTGAATGCGTTTGAAGAAGTAGGAGACAAGCTAAATCGCACCTCAGCGGCATGCGGTTTTAGATGGAATGCTGTTGTGAGGCATCAATATGAAAAAGCTTTAGCCCTTGCCAAAAAGCAGCGGAAACAACGGATGCGCGCACTCGGCAATGGTCAGCCTGCAAAGAAACGATTACTCTATCAGCCGCAAGTAGAAGAAACGGTCATGCAAGAGGAATTCTCACAGGAGCTGGAACCAGCGCAGGAAGAAACGTTTGCACCAGCATCTGAAACAGCCGAGCAGCTCCAGTTTGTAGACCAAAGCTACAATGAAGAGTTAGCTAGTTTATCACATTTATTGTCACAGGCTTCTCATGTCGCAGAGAAAAAGCCAGAAGCCAATCCTTTTAGGCAGCAACAGGATTTAACCATCGAAGATGTCATTGATTTCTTGCGCCGCTATGAAGGCGATGGACAGCAATCCTCTGCCTTACGCATGGAAAACAGCCGGTTAAAACGAGAAAATAACGAACTTTCACATAAAGTCACACAGCTAGAAGCAGAAGTGAAAAAGCTTGAAAAGGATCAGCTCACGATTCAAGAAGATTATGAAACACTCGTCAAAATCATGAACCGTGCAAGAAAACTAGTTTTGTTTGAAGAGGACGACACTGCCGCTCCAACCTTTAAAATGGACCGAAACGGCAACCTCGAAAAAATGGCAGAATAACAAAAAGTGCTCCCCATCTGCGGGAAGCACTTTTTTAAATGCCTAAAAATAGCATCACACTAAAAAGAACATTAATCAAAAAGACGAACATAAAAATATACCTGACTTGTCTCACCTGAAAATCACCAAATATAAAAAGATAAAGACCTGCGATGCCAAGTGTCAGTACAGGCTGAAGAAACGGCACCATTAGTGAAATGCCGTAGCCGGCTCCCATGAGGACAGGAAGCCATAGTAAATAGAGGTAACCGCCGTTTTTTGATTTCAAGAAACCACTCCCTCTCTTTCTTCTATCTGCTTGATTTCAGGTTGAATAAACTTGAGTCCGACAATTGTGCGGCCGCGCCTTTTTGAAGTCCAAACGGCAATTGCCGGCTGATCTGTCAGAGATTCTGCGTCAATGGTGATCAGCACTTTCTCATTTAATTCAATTGAAGCTTCAGACTCGATTTTGCATCCAGATAAACTAATATCATGTATGTTCACCGGCACCTTCTCTTCTAACCGGCCCTCATAGGACAGCGTGCCTGCCACACCTTGCAAAGGCCTTCTCATCCATTTGCGCTGCAAGGCCTTTGGTACCTTCTTCGTTTCTCTTACAAAGCGGAGAAATGTCCGAACAGCATAGGATTTTTTCTCACGATCCGTTATCGATACATGCTCTCGTGTGAATAGGAAGCGGATCAGTGATAGATACTCTGATTTTTGTGTGTCAGTAAAAGCAACACCAACCATCAGCTTGTCTCCCTCTGGATGGCTCCAAACCACATCACACGCCACACTTTCATCCTCTAAAAAGAACAATTGCGTTTGTCCTTGATAAAGAGAAGAAGCTTGATCCAATGGAATGGATAGACGCGCACCTGAATCACTCATATCTAGTAGAAAACAAGCAATCGACTCATCTTGATGATCAGAATGAAGCTGTCCCTCTTTTTCAATGACAAACCGCTCTGATTTTCGATAACGCGGACGGTCAAACGCCACAAGCAGTGCCATGAATAGACCTGCACCGTTATACATCACCCAAAATATATTAATCAACATGAGATCAGCATTCATCGTCCCATTTACCTTCACATCGTATCCTATTTTCACTAGGACAAGCAATGAGAGCAGCAAAAAGATCAAATGGGGAATCATCGTTTTCAAATGAAAGTGTCTTTTGTCCGTTTGAATTCCCTTTGGTGTGACAAGAAATTCCACTCTCTTTTTGAAAAACAGCTCACTTAAAGCCACACCAGCCAGGTGGAATGCCATAGAGCTTTCATAAATATGACTCCAAAACATGCTTCTTTTTTGATTCGACACTAGTTTAAATGCTAAATAGGAACTAAAGAACGCCGGTAGCCAGAACATGAAAATGGACTGGAAATCTGCCCAGAAACTTTGAATACCAAACAATAAAAACAAAATCGGCGTGAGAATGTAAATCATTTTAAACAAACCGTTAAACCAATACACAATACCATCTAAATAAAGAACTCGCTGCATCAGCGTTAAGCCACGAACCTTCAAAGGATTAAACTTACGGGCACACTGAATGTTCCCTCTCGACCACCGATCTCTCTGCTTTAACAGATCCAGCCAGCTTTCAGGTGCCAGACCGACGGCTAATACTTCTCCGACAGACACAGATTTGAACTTTCCTTGGAGTAGCATTCCTGTCGCCATGTCTTCTGTAATCACCCCAGTAGCAAATCCGCCAATTTCATCTAAGGCGATTCTTCTAAAGACAGTATTACTACCGACATACATCACAGCATTAAACCGATCCTTCCCAGCTTGGAGGGTTTGCATGAAGAAGTCCTGCTCATTTGGAATTCGATCCTTCGAGAACATATTATATTGGAAAGGATCTTCGTTATAAAACGCCTGTGGAACTTGAACAAACGCCGTCGCTCCATCATGAAAGTAAGGCACTGTTTTTTCTAAAAACGAAGGAAGGGGGACCATATCCGCATCAAGTGTGAGAATCAGCTCCCCATTTGTTTGAGACATCGCATGGTTTAAGTTACCCGCCTTCGCATACTTGTTATCTGTTCTTGTCAGATAATGAACACTAAACTCAGAAGCAAGCTGCTCTACAGACGCCCGCTTGCCATCATCACATAAATAAATGTGGACTTTGTCCTTTGGATAAGAGAGATTCACACAACCTGCAACAGTGCGTTTCAGCACTTCAATTGGTTCATTATATGTAGCTATGAAAATATCAACTGTTGGCAGCCTGTCAAGATCACTGATCATGACTTGTTTCCGATTGGAAGGCTTCCAAACAAGTGTATAAAACACAAGCAGCTGTAAAAACCCAATGCATTCACAGGCAACAAGCAAAATACCCATCACAATATTAAAAATACCTTCATGCGGCAGTGTAAAGAAAAGACGCCAGCAAATATAGGCGGCATTTGTTAACACACAGAGCACAATGATGATTTTTTTAACAGTAGTGGCCACCGGCTGAATACGATACATTACATACAGCACAGATAAAACACAAAGCATAAACAGCGGGTAATACGTGGTGAATAATGACAATACATTTTCCTTCTTTCTTATGCCATAAATGACTATTACATATAAAATTTCATAACAAAGGAGGGGGTTTTTTCATAACATTGCCACATTGCCCCTCCAATTCTATTCAAGTAGCCAAATCAACTATTATTTCCATAACCTATCTAACTGATTTGAATAAAAATCAATCGCCTTTCGATAACTTAAAATAGCAGGATCCTTTGTCGTTTCAGTTAAACAGTTCAGTAATATTTCCATCGCTTTGCTATGTTCCTTTAAATTATACAAAGTCATGGCATAGAACGTTTGAATGGCTTTGTTGTCGGGATAAGTTTCCATCCCTTTTAGGAATATCTGTTTTGACTTTTCATATTCTCCCAAAGTTCTGTATGTACTTCCTAACCCTAGTAAAGCGTCTTCTAGTTCTTCTGAAGACAATCCTAACTCAATGGCTCTTTCATAAAAAAAGACAGCTTGCCTTTCCTCTCCTAACAAGTCATAACTCCAGGCACATTGATAATGAATAGAGGCATCGTCTGGATACTTCTCTACAAGATAAGAGAGCATTTTATTTGATTCTTGAAGGTGTCCACTTTTTCGAAGTTCAATGGCTTTCTCAAGCTTCGTTTCCATCACTTCACCTCTATGCTTTTCAAGATTTTTAAGAGAACACCTTTTCATTCCGCTCAATCATCCGCGTCATGTTTTTTTCAAAATCCAGCTGTTCTTCTGCGTTCAGTCCTGACGCTGTCAGCTGATCACTGAGCGTTTGAAGCTCTTCTAGTAAAAGACGCATAAGAAGCGCACAATCAATTGGTTCTCCAGTTAATTCTGATAAAGAAGCCATCGTATCTGGCTGTATATCAGGAAACACAGCCTTCACTTCTTCTCGTTTGTCCTTTAAAGCGGCGTCATAAAAACGGCGGATCAAGTCGGCACGTTCCCGCCCGCTTCCATCTGCACACAAATAAATTTGCACAGCAACTCCACCGCGTAATCTACGCTGAGAAATGCCTGCAAATTTCTTTCCATTGATGCTTAGATCATAGCTGCCCGGACAATAAGAGCCGACAATCTCATAGGCTTCAATGTCCACCTCATACTTAGACAGCATCCGGCAGACCAATTCCACCATCGCATCATACCCGCGGTCAATATCAATGCCCTTCTTTTGTTCCGCAAAGATTAACGACACATTTAAGACACCTTCATCCAGCACCACAGCAAGACCGCCTGAGTTACGTACAATGACGCGATACCCCTCTTCCTCAAGCAGTTTCACACCATCTTGGAGAAATGGAAGTCTTGTATCCTGAATCCCAAGCACAATTGTATTGTGATGAATCCAAGAACGCGCAGTCGCTGGTGAGAGTCCTTTCCCGACTGACGCACAAAGCGTATCATCCATCGCAAAGGATTGCTTCGGGTCCACATAGAGACCTAGGCTCGATTGATCTATGATTCGCCATTTCGGCTGTGTCAGTAACTCAATAGGTTCATTTTTCATGTCCTGCATATCCTCTCGTTCATAAACTGTGTTTATTATAACATGGGATGAATGGAGGGAGAATTAGAGAGATCGTCAAAAAAGCTCCATGACATTTGACGTCACAGAGCGTTCAGTTGGATGATTCAGTTTTACTTTTCAGTGATTCATGTATTTGAAGGCTGTGATCATTCAATGATACATCCCCCACTCACCCACTCCAGCAAGTTTTCAGTCACCAACTCTGCATGCTGAGGGTCCATTACACCAGCATCCACAATCCACACCTTTTTCTCCTCTTCGGCCTGACGCATGAGAAATACTCGCCCGCCGCCATCGTCGCCAATCGCCACATAGCCGCTTGCATATTGCTGAACCTCCCATGTTGCATTTCGTTCCGTAATGTCCTCAGTGCCGTATAGTAGGACATCGCCGCCAATGGAACATCCATTTGTCTGTTTCAGCAAGTTTTTATAAGCATCGGGTAGCACCATGTTTAGTTGGGATTCTGCCTTTTTGATGTTTATATCAGTTCCTGGATTGTTGATGATTAGGCCTGGGATTTGGGATAAATCGACCATTTGGATCCTCCTAGATAAGTGCTATGTTTATGAAGTTTTGCTTTATCTTTAGATTTACTTAACAGGTCACTCAATCCACAATTATATTCCAATTTATGAATTTCCCCTTGTCCAATTCTCATATATGAATTGATCAATGGCAAAGTAAATCTTGAAAGGCTTTTAATAGTCTACTAGTAAATCTAGATAATATTTATCATCCTCTTGGATATTGGTTAAAAACTCCTCTAAAGAATTAGCGATTTGGATATCATAATAGTATATTGCGCTTCTATCCTTTTCATTCAATTCAATTGACATTAAAGCTGTCTCATTTGCTTCAAAAAATATTAATTTGTTATTCTCAAATTCATCATAGATTTCAATGTCTGGATAGAATTCAAAATCATTAGCCCTTAATCGAAAGTCTCTTACAGAATAAGGGTCCATAATACGATTAATGTTAAACTCAGACCCATTAATAAAACCGTAACCTACCTCTATATAAAAATTAATTAACTCCTTGGGAAACTTTAAATCAAGTTCCTTTTCAACATCTATTATTTCTTTTTCAGTTACTAAAAAAAAACTATTTTCTTCGTTTTTCTTAATAAACTCATATCTCATTATTTTTTAACTCCTTTAAATAATGTATTTGCTGGTGAACCTGCACCATGTATACCAGCTTGATGCTCATTTGGAAATTTTGCAGGATGCATATTCCACCATTCATGCTCCCCTCCAAAAGTATTTTCAATTATATGGTGAGCATCATACTTATCTCCTTTTTTTCTAATTACTTTACCGGTTTTTTCCGAAATAATATTTTCATTATACACTGGCCACTTTTGTCCAGTATTTCTTTCCCAATCTTTGATTACTTTATTTTTCAAACTATCAAATTTCGCCCGATGCTTAGCCGTTTCTATGGGTGACATTTTGTTATACTCTTTATTTCTTAATGCTGCTTTCAAATTATCTATTTGGTTTTTAGGTAGCTCTCTTCCTGTTCGTCCTTCTATATCCCTAACATATTTTCTTATTGTGTTAGAATCTATCTTGCTCCCTGTACTAATAGTAACCCTTTTCACCGCATTCTTCCCTTGATCCATCTTAAAAACATATTTCCCTACCTTCACTATTTTAGCGATTGGGATAATTGAAGCTACGGACAGAACTTGGTCTGTTCTGCTGATGTTTTGGCTGGTTTCTGGGTCTTTGCCAGTAACGGCTCGATATCCGTCGTAGATGCCGCTGTATTCTAGGATGATGTTTTCGGCTGTTGAGACGACTTCACCGTCTAATATGCGTTTAGCATTACTATGGCTGTAGTTAAGTCGAATTACGATGATTGGTTATACGCAGTATTGGTTAGCAAAAATATTTAAAAACCCTCAAAGAGAATCAAATTAATTCTTTTTGAGGGTTCATCAATGCTATTTTAATCCTACTTTTACTTCACCATCATGAAAGATTTCAATAACATATCCAGAAGATGGGGAAAAAATCCACGTATCAAAACTGACAGCTGTAACATCATCTATAGCTTCAAATACTTTATCTAAAGTAAATTGAATAATTGGTAACGTCCCTTCATCCCAAATTACATAAACAATATCACTGTATTCATCCATTTTTTGATATAAAAAGGACCGTATCTCATTGAATGTATCCACTTCAGCATAAGCAGATACTTTCTCCCATTCAATCTGACCATAACAATAAAATGGAAAGTGATTTTCCAAATTACTTAATATTTGTGCTCTATCATTATCATATAAAACACGTGCACCCTCACCTAGTGCCTCAATACACTCATCTAGTAAACTCATCTAAAATCTCCTTATTTATCAAAAGGAAATATATTAAATTCATTTCATAATCATAAAAAATAATCTTTTTATTCCCATCCTTCCCTATTTTCTTAAGTGGGATAATAGAAGCTATGCAAAGAGAATAGTCTGTTGCTACTGATGTTTTCGGTGATTGAGATATCCCATCATACATCTAACTTGGATAGAAAAAAGATGAACGACATCTCTGTAAACTCTGGTCTTTCCAACTCCTATTAGAGATTTATTTAACGATACATTCAGGTGAAAATTTCACAAAAACAGAGTTTGTACCATCATCCATCATTCTTTTCAATTCCTTACCTAATGAATAATTAGAATTTGGTTCTGTTTGCAATATACAAACAATATTTCCACCCTCCCCTTGAGTTAGGCAGGTTAATTGTAAATATTCAGTGTTATCATAAATAAAAGAAACGATGTAATCATAGAAATTACTTTCTAGGTTGTCCTTATTTATTTTCCCCTTAAAAACCCTGACTATGGTTCCAGCCCAAATTTGAGTATCGTCTTCAATTTCCTTAACAGATATCCAATCATTCTTAATCATTCTATTACATCCTCTCTACTTAATTTTTAAATTATGACCACCAGATGCATCAGCCGGTTTAGTTTGTTTGAAATCAAAATCAACTTCCCCTTGATGCTTCCCCTTGTTATTTGTTTTTTCAAAACGACCATGCTGCGTATCTACTGAATATAAATCTCCAGTTTTAGGGTCTTTATATACATCCCTACTATTAATCTTACTTAATTTTGAATCTTTTATTAAGCCATTACTTTTAGCAACTTCTTGTACTTTTATTTTTACAGCTGCTACGCGCTCTGCTGGAGGCAATTTCACTAACGACTTTTCAAAATCTTTAGCCCCATTCCTCGCACTTTTAGCACTCTTCTCAACCCTCTTAGCTACTTTCTCCCCTTTAATAATCTTAAAAACATATTTCCCCACTTTAACAATGTTGATGCTTGGAACCATGTACACCCCTGCTACCAAACGATCCATATCCGCGACTTTATCACCTGTTATCGGATCTCTTCCTGTAATAACCCGAATCGCGTCGTTTATTCCTGTAAATTCAACCGCTGTATTTAAGATATTTTGGGGTTGATCGCCTGTTTTTACATCAGAAATCGGTTTAACGCTCTCAATCGTTACTTTGTTTTTTTCTGATATTCGTAACCGATACAGCATTCCGTCTCGCATGACCTCAACCGTTTTGGCATGTTCGAAGTTGATCTTTTTGTACTCATTGATATCATATACTTCTCCATTTAAGGTCACGGTCGTTTGATTGATTTTACTAGACGGCGTTTCCCGAACAACCGTCTCCACATTCGTCCGTTCTTTCTCTCTCAGCTTCTTCAGCATGAGCATCATTGGATTTTCTTCTTGGTTGTTGTCTATTTTGCCATTCAATCCACTGATGGTGCTGTTCACTTTTTCTTCTTTTCCATCTTTGAAAATAGACCCTTTTTGATAGCTCGTGATGTCGATTTTTGGGCCGGTGAACATGGTACTTAAGGTATTTATGTATTGCTTCATTGTTTGAAGGGAGCTTTTTGTTTCTTGTAAAGCGCTTGTTTGCTCTCTGTCAAATGCATGAAGCAGACCAACGGTTCTTGAGGTCTCGAGCCATGCTTTTTGATAGTTTTGCTGAAAAGCTGATTCGTCTACATTTGGCAAATGAACAATATGACCAATTCTGCCGATGGCATGGTTTACATCCGTTACAATCTCAGATATCGTGCGCTCCGCTTTTTTTAGTCCTTGATCTAGTTCGTGTTCAATAAATGATTGTGAGATCAAGCCGTGCTGATTTGATTCAAGTGCATGAAGCGCCTGTTTTGTGCTTTTCAGCGCAGTGCTGTATTCCTCAATGACGACCTGAAAGAATTGCAGGAAGGGAATATGACATTCTGTATAAAAGGAGCGGATGGCTTGTCCCGCCTCTCCCTTTAGTGCGCCATCAAGTGAAATGATGCGATGGATTTGTTTTTCTATGGAGCTGATTTGTTGTGATTGCTGCTTTAATGTATTCAGCGTTTGGTCAATTCCGTTTATTAGCGCAAAGGCGTCAAGGGTTTTCATTGCGTTCTCCTTTATTTTCTTTTATTGCTGGAGGCAAGCGCCTTGTCCGTTTCGATCATGGTGTTCACCGCTTGTTCTGTTTGTACAAGCTGTTTCTGAAGAATGCCTATGTAGGATGTACTTAATTCGTTCAACTGTTGATTGATTCTTTCTAATGTATCTGCTGCTAGGAGCTGGTTTCTCCCTTTGATGGTTGTTGGAAGTTCTGTATTCATTTGAGCGCCTGATTGTTTGGTATGTTGTAAAACTCGTTTGATTTCACTGGCATCTATTTTGATTTCTCTACTCATGTGACTTCCCTCTTTTTTCTTCCAATTGTTTCTGCTTTTCTCTCTCTATTTTTCTTTCAACGGAATGGATCTCATGTTCTAACGAATGGATTTCCGATTTTAGGTCACTGATTTTCTCATCAATTCGATTCACTAGATTGGTCAGTTGTACACCTTTTATCTCTTGACTGGCGGATGCCATCTCGTCTCGAATGTCATCAAACGTATCTGCAAGAAGGCCAAACCATGTATGTGATGTCAGATCTGGATGAGTGATTTTTTTACCAGCATCTGCCAGAGACAATTTTGCTTCTTTTATTTCTTTTCGACACATGCTCAGTTCTATGATTTGTTCTTTTTTTATGGATATGTCTGCCTTTAACGAATACAAGGCTGTTGTATAACCGATGATGGCTCCAGACATCGTCAAACACCTCTATTCCTTAAATAGTCCTCCGTTATGTTACCATTTCCTAGCACAAGAGGCATATGATTGAAAACGAATTCAACGAAAAATGAATCGTACGTATTGGGTTTTTATACCTATTTCACACGCGCAAAAAAAGCTGAATTCACCAACTGAATCCAGCTTTTGACGCTTATTTGATCGAATCACCAGCTGATGCTGATGGTTGATCGCTAAATGACGTGTCTTTCTTTTCAGAAATATAATGAAGAGAGAAACCAACAAGACTAAAAAAAGCGCTTAATACCAGTGTAGGATTTTTAAATAGGTTCGTACTTGCTATGATCAAATCTCCATTCTGCAAGAGAATCCCTAGTATTTGACCGAATACCAACAGGGTACCTGACGTTAAGAAAAGGACAAGCAGCACTTTAAATAAAAATTCCATCAATGCTCTCATGTGTTTCTCCTTTCTATACTGGAAGTATGCCCATTCCGATGAGCCAGCCAATTCCTACAATCGGCAGCATATAGTAAAGAATGAGCGGTATAAATGTTTTCTCCGGCCGGGCTCCTGCAAGACCAGAAGCGATGAAAATTGACCCAGATGCCGGCGGGGAAGCGCCTTCTGTTGATGAAAAAGCAAGAATGGCGACAACAGCGACAACAGGGTCTACTCCGACTGAGATTAAAGCTGAAAATGAGACAAGCCCAACAGCTGTTAATGTGGCAGTTGAAGATAATGGTCCAGCCACCAGCGTGACAAGAACACCAACAATGAGCACCATGAGCCACTTCGGAATGGCAAGTACTGACGTGATTTGCGTCAAATCTTCTGCGAGTCCTAATTCAGCAAGCACCTGACTAGCAGCAACAGCAAACAGCATCAAGGCACCGATCGTTGTAAACTTAGGAATTGCCGACTTGAAAAACTGAGACCAATCTAACGCAGACGCTTTTTTTCTTCCAATTGTTAAGCTAATCAGCATCATGAGAATCGGAATCCACGTAATTAAAGAAATTTGATCCATTGCCTCTGGTCCAATGTTTGGATTACTTTTTAAGTAGTTTGCCAGCGGACCAATTGTGATGATGATAGGGATCAAGGCACCGAAAAAAATAAAAATCGATTTCCATCCCTGTTTCACAGCTTCTCTAAAGGGAACAATATCATCTGGCGGCATCGCTTGGATTTTATTCTTTTTCACCAGAATATACACCAAAATAAACCGGTATACGACTTGATACAGTCCTCCTATTAAAAGAGCAATATATAAATCACCTTCAGAGACAAGGGCTGCAACTGGTGCAAAGCCCAGCATGATAAACATGGAAGAGTTTGGTGGCAGCGCGGCTCCAAGTCCGCCATTCCCAGCTAGAATCGTGGCCGTATGGGTTCGGCTCCATCCTGATTTAATCATCCAAGAAGCCGTAATAGAGCCAGTGGCAGCTGTGTTTGCAGAATTTGAACCTGAAAGAGCACCTAAGACTGCTGAACCTAACGTACTCATATAAGCCGCTCCCCCAGGAAGCTTGCCGACAACCGAATTCAGGATGCGCAAGAGTGCGTGAATTAATTCCAGCTTTTCGATTAAATAGGCCATGAACACAAACGCAACGGCTGCATAAAGCACCTCATATGTGGATGCAAATTTTAAACCATCCCAGAACAGTCTAAGCGCATCCATTCCGCCAAACAAAGTGGTTGCAATAAAGCCTAACAGCATGGCTTCTCCCATATTTCGTTTCACGACGACATTCCATATAATGATGACGGCTATGAATACAATTAATGCAATAAAACCCATGTCGTTTCTTCGCCTCCCCTTTCTTAAATAAAACGCTTACAAAAATCACCCTTGCTGCATCACGTCAATGACTTCTTTCCAGCTGACCGGCTTTTTCCCATTAAACCGTTCAACGAATTGAAAGTCTGCTAATCTCTCTAGCTTCTGTTGTGCTGCCCGGGACATGCTCGCATCAATATGAGCTGAATCCAGCATTTCAATAGAGCCAAGTAATTCGACCGCTCGTCTTTTTGCATGTAATGCACTCCCTGTCACAAGACGATTCATCGTCTCTTCAAAACTTTTGCTGTCCAGCGTTTCGCTTAGTGAAGAAATCACTTGATCTTCGACATTATATTTTTTAGAAATTTCCAAAAATTCAACAAGTAAACCGACGATCCCTTTCATATAAATGCTTCTTATTAGCTTTAAGGCTGAAGCATCTCCAGGCTGATCACTGATTTTTGTAATATTCATACCGTATTCTTTCGTTAATTCAATGAATCGATCTGTTCCACTTCCGCTAGCAGTGATTGGAACCTTGTGTTTGTTAACCGGAAGAGATCCTAGCATGGCGGCATCTACAAATAGAGCTTCTTGCTTTTTAATTTCGTCTGCCACTTGTTTTTTAATATCTGGAGTTGATGCCGACACATCCACATATACTTGATTTTTTTTCAAACTTCCTAATACGGATTGAGCCACTTCTAGGGTTTTATTCGCTGGCACAGCCGCAATGACAATGTCAGATTTTGCAATGACTTCACTCACATTACTTGTTAATTCGACGCCTGTGCGGGCTGCTTTTTCTTTCATTGGTCCAGCAAGTTTCTCATTCTGTAATAGTACATCATACGCATAAAAATGATCTAATCCTTCTGTTTTCAATCCCGTTGACAGCTCATATGCAGCTTCTCCATAACCGATAAAGCCTATCTTCATCACAGATTCCCCTATCTCTGGAATTTTTTCATTCTGCCCTCTAGCCATGCAGGCGCTAAGAGACTGATATCCTGCTTTCCTTCGCTCATATAATGTTGAATGGTTTTTAATCTTTGATGTTCATATGCTTGTTTCTCTTCAGCCAACGACAGCATCTCTTCTGCTTTCTCCTTCGGAACAATCACCACTCCATCATCATCTGCAACGACTAAGTCACCTGGTGATACTTTGACCCCTCCACACGAGATGATTCCATTCAATTCACCAGGCCCATCCTTAAAAGGTCCATTCGGCGTGAATCCCTTACTATAGATTGGAAAAGCTAATTCCTCTAAAGCGACTTTATCGCGGACAAGACCGTCGATCACGATTCCTTCTATTCCAACAGCTTTTGCTGAACCGGCCATCAATTCTCCTAAATATGCGTGACCCCTATGATCTTTCCCATCAACGATGAGTACATCGCCTACTTGTGCAGAATAAATCGCTTGGTGAAGAAACAGATTATCTCCTGGCCGTAAGCTCACGGTAAAAGCTGTGCCGACTACATTCATGCCTCTCGCAACTGGTTTGATTTGATGATCCATCGCGCCGGTGCATCCCATCACGTCTGACAACAAGGTTGAGTTAAGCTTTCTTGCCCTAGCTATAAGATCATTTGACACGAAATGAACAGTACTCATTGTTTTCATCATCCCCTTCGAGTTATATTCATTACATTCAATTAATTTAAAGTAATATATATTACTTTCGTGATATGATCATACCATCTCATTTTTAATTAGTAAAGCGCTTTCAAAAAAATAAAAAATGAGTCCCCACACGACTATTGTGTTGTGTGATAACTCATTTTCGTTAACATATGATTGATTTGATCTAAACGTGGTTTTGTTCTTTCTGGATCATTCATCGCTAATGCACTTAAGATGAAATCGACGATAAAGATAGCAGATACGACAGAGTTATGAGAGCCTACACTTGCTGAGGAACACGGTAATACATATTGTGCATATTTAGTTAGTGGAGAGCTGTAGGTGTCTGTAATTAAAAGGACTTCCACCCCATAAGACTTTGCTGCTTCCATCAAATCCTTCATCCGCTTTGCATAACGCGGATAGCTGACCGCTATAATGAAATCACTCGAGTTGAAATGAACCAAATCATCCACCCAGTCACTTTGATCTGCATCAATATACTGGCAATTCCCCAATAGCCGATTGATTCCTAACGACATGTATTCGCCAACAGGTCTTCCACTTCGGACACTTGTACACAAAACGTGGCGCGCATTGGCTATTTTCCCAACAATTTGCTGAAAGGTTTCTTCCGTGATATTGTCCAATGCGTACTGGATATTTTGAAATTGCAATTCTACATGGTTATGCAGGAGCTTACTCTTATTTGAATGCTTGAGATTCGCCTCAAGTCTTGTTTGAGGGTCGGCTTTATGCTTCATCGCTGATTGAAGCTCTTTTTGAAACTCAGAAAAACCAGAATACCCCACAGCAGCAGAGAAGCGCATGATGGTTGCTGTACTCGTCCCGACTTTTGACGCCAATTTATCGACAGTTAAAAAAGCGACCTCCATTGGATGTTGTACGATATAATCTGCAATTCTCCTCTGTGCATCGGTTAAAAAAGCGACCTTATGCTGAAGCTTATGTATTAAATCCTCCATTTTAGCACCTGCCCATCCTATCGGCTTTATCTACGATCAGATTGTTTTCTTTCTATATTGTACACATTTGTCCAAAATAAAAAAACAGCCAGCACGAATCTATCGCGCTGACTGCTTTAGCCGAGATGCTATTTTATAGTGCTTGAGCTGCTGTGATAAGTGCAAGGTTGTAAACGTCTTCAGCATTACAGCCTCTTGAAAGGTCATTTACTGGTTGGTTTAAGCCTTGCAAGATTGGACCTACAGCTTCAAAGTTACCTAAGCGCTGTGCAATTTTGTAGCCGATGTTTCCAGCTTCTAGGCTAGGGAAAACAAATACGCTAGCATCGCCTTTAATGACGGAATCTGGTGCTTTTTTCGCTGCTACTGAAGGAACGAAAGCTGCATCGAATTGGAATTCTCCATCAAGTACAAGCTCAGGTGCCTTTTCTTTTGCAATGCGAACTGCTTCAGAAACTTTTTCTGTTTCGTCTGATTTTGCTGAGCCTTTAGTAGAGAAGCTAAGCATTGCCACACGTGGTTCGATGTCGAACATTTTGGCTGTGTTTGCACTTTCGATCGCAATTTCAGCTAGATCTTGGCTATCTGGTGCAATGTTGATTGCACAATCAGCAAACACATATTGCTCTTCGCCACGAGCCATGATGAAGACGCCAGATGTTTTCTTTACGCCTTCTTTTGTTTTAATGATTTGAAGTGCTGGGCGTACTGTGTCAGCAGTTGAGTGTGCTGCACCGCTCACAAGTCCGTCTGCAAGACCTTTGTACACAAGCATCGTACCGAAGTAGTTTTCATCTAGTAATGCTTTTCTTGCTTGCTCTTCTGTTGCTTTGCCTTTACGTCTTTCTACGAAAGCTTGTACAAGCTCTTCAAAACCTTCATATGTATGAGGATCATACACGTCAACACCATCAAGTGTAAGACCTAATTCTTTTGCTTTTGCTTCAACTTCTTGTGTTTTACCTACAACAATTGGCTGCAAGACTTTGCCATCTGCTAGTTTTTGAACGGCTGTTAGAATGCGTTCGTCCATTCCCTCAGGAAAAACGATCTTTACTCCTTTACCTGCAACCTTTTCCTGAACTGTTGAAAAAATATCTGCCACTTATATACCCTCCTTGATTTTACAAAAAAAGCGTTCTCTTTCAAGCATACTCTTCTTCTACATAAATTCAAACTACCAACTTACATTATAGCGCTTACAAATTAAATTCATATTTTTCAAACTAATTTAATCAATTTCCATAAAAGCTGACTTCGTCGTTCAAGTTTTGATCACATCTCCATTTGGACAAACTATGTTATAGTTGGAACAGATGGAAAACTGTAAATAGGAGTGAAATAAATGAGCGAACAACATACAACCAATGAAGCAGCTCAGACACTAGACGGCTGGTATGCACTTCATGATTTTAGAACCTTTGACTGGACAGCTTGGAAGCTGCTGACAAGTGATGAGCGCCAAGTGATTCTTCATGAGTTCACAGGTCTATTAGAAAAATGGAAAACAGCTGAGCACGATAAGGCTGGAAGCCAAACAATCTATAGTATTGTCGGCCAAAAAGCAGATATTATGCTCATGATTTTGCGTCCAACCATGGAAGAACTGGGTGAAATTGAACTTGAATTCAACAAGACACGATTAGCAGAGTTTACGATCCCAGCTTATTCGTACGTTTCAGTTGTTGAACTTAGCAACTACTTAGCAGGAGGCGGAGATGGCGGAGACCCTTACGAGAACCCGCATGTACGTGCACGTCTATACCCAGAGCTCCCTTCTTCTCAATACGTGTGCTTCTATCCAATGGATAAAAGACGTTCCGGCAATGACAACTGGTACATGCTCTCTATGGATGAGCGTAAATCACTCATGAGAAGCCATGGCTTAATCGGCCGCAGCTATGCTGGTAAAGTAAAGCAGATCATTACAGGCTCCGTCGGTTTTGATGATTATGAGTGGGGCGTCACTCTTTTCTCTGACGATGTGCTTCAATTCAAAAAATTGGTTTATGAAATGCGCTTTGATGAAGTCAGTGCACGCTACGGCGAATTTGGTTCCTTCTTTGTCGGAAACCGATTAGCAAACGAGCAGCTGGCATCTTATTTTCATGTATGATAAACTCTTAAGGCTTCGGATCTTTCCGAAGCCTTTTTATGTATTTTTTTAGAAGGGTGATCACATCATGAAAAACTTCCCCATCGCTATTTTTGCATTAACGCTCGGTGCGTTTTCGATTGGTATGACTGAATTTGTCATCAAGTGTTGGAACAATAACTAGACATGTATAAACCTTTTGTCTTTTGCTTGTTATACTCTTTTCTGTATATACTGCATAAACCATCAAACCTATTGAAATAAAGACATAGTGTAAGACCCATAAAGAAAGAACTACATGATGTGTTTGCCATTGAGAAAATTCCGTATACGGCCCTCAGCAATGCAGTTAGGATGAACATCATTTTATTTCTTTAGCCTACTTTCAATAAATTGAAGTGTGTCAGCTGCTATTCTCTTTCTAGATAGAACAATTCCAGCATGCCCACAACTGTATACGTGCCTTTTAGGTTGATTCCAGCTATTCCACAGAGTATCAGCATCGTTTATGTCGATATACATGTCATATTTTCCTGATATTAAGAGTACATTTTCTTTGTCTATGAGAAGTTTTGCTTTACTAGGGTTCATAATGTCCCAAGCTTTGTCGAGTTCTTCATACGTTGTTCCATGTTCCTCCAGATCTCTTCGTATATACTTCCCAGGAAGAGTGTTCCAGATGGAATGCGCAATATTATTCGCATAAAAAGCTGATACAACAATATTCACGTCTTTCTCGACTGTTGCTAATAAGTTTGTTAGCCACCCTCCTAAACTAATACCAACTACGATTATTTCCCCACCTTCATTTTCCTTAATCCATTTAATCAGCCCTCTAAGTTCAACAATAGCTTGCTGGGAGGATTGCACTGTTCGACTGATATTGGCGCTAATCATGTGTTCACCTGAATATGTTGAATTTTGTGGTTCCCTATCGAAATGATAAGGCAGCGTGTAGTAATACATATTCCAATCATAATTTTTAACGATTTTATCGTGATAAATCTTCTTAATCCTGTCGTATGAATCCATGCGCCATCCATGTACGAAGATTATATTGGGCTTGTGCTTAGACTCTTTTCGTAAAAACACTTCCCCAGTAACCTTGTCATTCCTATCTACACCAGATCTGATGCTTGAATGAAAAGAAAATATCCCACTTTTTAAGTTTGCTGTATGGTTATTGATTTGAAATTCTAAATCAATTGGCTGAGCACTAAAAAAATGATCCCTATTACCAACGTCAATAGGCAAATTATTATAGTGACTTTCTTTGCTCCTTGTTCTGTGCATATCCATTAATGCTGCGTAATCTATTACTTTTAAAAGCTTCAAAAGAATTAACTCCTCTAATCTCAAATTATTACTATAAAAAAAGGTTATTTTTTTAGAAACATGAGTTTAAAGATTAATATAAATCCACAATCAACAAACTCACATCAGCCATAATACCTTATTAACAATTCACATTTTTATAAATATATTTAGTCTGTTTAAGATATCTTGGAATACAGAATTTTATTTTCTATATATGCCCTCAGCCATTATCGGGAATGCCGGCGGTGCAGCGCTTGGCGGTCTTGCCATCGAAATCACACATTTACAGCTTGTTCCGTTATTTGCTGCAGCTGTAACCTTCATTGGACTTATCATTACGATCATGAGCTATCAGTCAGATAAACGAACAAAAAGGGCCTGAGTCAGGTCCTTTTTTACTTCACCACGGTCATTTCTGGCTCTTCTATTTGTTTCACACGTTCCTGAATGGGATGAGAAAAAGAGTGCCCTGATAAGACGATATGAGATACTGTTTTTGTAAACCCAGACACTGCCTGAATAAAGGCTTCAATTTCTTCAAGGGAAGCGACTGACAGCTTAATGAAAAAGCATGACTGCCCTGCCACTCGATAAGCAAAAAAAGCGCGTGGGTGCTGATTCATAAAAGCCACAAAACGTTGATACTCCCCGTTTAGCACTGTGACTTCCAGCAGGCAGTCAATCATAAGCCCTAATTTTTTATAGTTAACCTGAACCGAATACCCTTCGATAATCCCTGCATCTTCTAATTTACGCACTCTTTCTGCTACCGCAGGGGCGGATAAATTGACTCGTTTGGACAACTCCCTCATAGATAAGCGAGCATCTTTTTTTAATTCATTTAAAATATGCACATCAACATCGGTGATTTTCATTCGTACCTCTCCTATCCAAAAATCGTTCCATTTGAAAAGTATTTTATGATAATACTTATGATGCGAAATGTAAAATAAAACTAAATAATGGTAGAATTTATTTTAACGGAATTGAATGAAAAAGCAAGTATGGAGGGATCACCTGATGAAAGAATCTTTAGACAGCCAGGCTTCTAAAACATTTCCCATCACACTTGCCATTGCGCTCACACTTGGCGTCTTTGCGGCGGGATCGGAAGAACTGGTGATTTCACCACTGCTGCCTGATTTATCAAACTCTTTTCAGCACTCTCTTGATATTCTCGCCCTTTCCATCAGCATTTATGGGTTAGCTGTGCTGGTTGGAGCCCCGCTGCTTGTTCCTTTAGGGGACCGGTATTCAAGGGAGCTATGCCTGATTATCGGGCTTTCTTTCTTTTTGATTGGCACCGTAATGTGTGCGGCTGCCCCGAATCTGGCCGTATTTTTTGCAGGCCGTGCTATTTCTGGGCTGGCGACCGGTGTATTTGTGCCAACAGCCTATGCGCTTGTGGGTGACCGGGTTCCTTATGAATATCGAGGCAAAGTGATGGGGCTCATTGTGTCGAGTTGGTCTCTTTCTCTTGTCCTTGGTGTACCAATTGGCGCCTTCATCGGGCAGAGTTTAAACTGGCGATGGACCTTTTGGATTTTCGCCATCATGAGTCTCATTGTCCTGCTGCTCGTCATCCTTGAATCTCGTAAACAAACCGCCACAGCGAATACAGGAACACCTCAAGCTAGGGAGAAAGCTGGCTCTTTATGGGGAGCTTTGAAAATTGATCGTGTCCCCGCCTATTTGACCGTGACATTTTGTAATATGCTTGGATTTTATGGCATGTACTCGTTTTTAGGAGCGTATCTACAAAGTTTGTTTTCTGGAGGGCAATCGACGGCAGGACTTCTGATCATGGCTTACGGTGTCGGTTTTTCCATGAGTGTATTTACAGGGAAATTAGCAGACTGGTTTGGCAAAACTCGTTCTCTTTTCTTTGTGCTGGGCGGCATTACGCTCGTTCTCGCCTTACTTCCTTATGCTCCTTTCTCATGGACATTGCTGATTTTTGCCCTATTTATTTGGGGTGCCATGCAAAGTTTATCTGTCACGCTTTTGAGCACTGTTCTAAGTGACTGCTCCCAAACCCACCGAGGCAAAGTGATGGCTTTTTACAGCCTTGCGTCCAATCTTGCCGTTATGCTTGGTTCCGCTCTTATGGGACCTGTCTATGTCCATTTCGGCTATCATACGGTAGGGCTTGTATGTGCTCTCGTTACGCTTGTTGGTTTTCTTATTAGCTTCGTCAGCTATAAACGTGAACGAACCTTACAGCAGAAACATAAAAACACATTTGAAACGTAAGTTCAATTCACTGCACATCTAGGTATGTGCAGTTTTTTAGATCAATTTTTAATATCATCATAAAATACATTTTTTATAAATTTTGTTGACAATTGCCAATTTTATTTTTTATAATCTAGTAAAAATTTGAAAAAGATTGGATGGTAAACATGATCTTAAAGAATGATGTTTTTCATTTCAAAGAAGAGCCCATCGTTTCACCTAAGATGTTTACAGTCAATACACTAGGCCCTAAGGGGACAAGCAGTGAATACGCAGCAAAACACTTCATCTCTCATTCCACCACTACTCTCGGCACTCATACGAAACTATCCCTTTATGACACATTCGAAACTTGCATTGAACATACTCTCTCTCACGCACTCCAATACACTCTCGTTCCACACGCATACGAAGGAATCAAACACTTCTACATGAGACCTGACCTGCAGCTCTTACAAATTTTCAGATGTGACACACCCATGTATGGCTTGGCTGTCAGACCAGATTTTCCATTTCAAGAACAAATGCTCCACCATTTAAAAATTGTCTCTCACCCTGCACCTGTCAATTTGATTCAATATTTCATTCACCAAAATGCTGAATTTGAGCTAGTCAATTCGACAAGTACTGCCGCACAAAAAGTAAGAGACGGCGAATTTGATTTCGCTTTAACCAATGAGGTAGCCAGAGCCACATATGGCCTCACCTTCGTTCGAACGTTTAAAAGTATTCCTATGAGCTGGTCCATATTCGGAAAAGGAGAGATATAATATGCAAACTGAACAAAAGACGCAAGAACAATATTTTCCACAAGCCAAAAAAATAGAATGGGAGAATGGTGTCACACAATATTCCACGGTCAGAGGTGATACGGAAGTGCTCATCTCATACATCCCTCCTCACACGATCATTGAACCTCACGAGCATCCCGAAGCACAAATCGGCATCGTATTAAAAGGCGAGCTTCAAATGACAGTCGGCCCATCGATCCAATTACTCACCCCTTTAGAATCAGCGTATATCGCACCACCTTTTGTCCCTCACGGCGCTTCTAACCTGACAGATGAAGAAGTGATTGCTATTGATATTAAGAGATTAAAAGATGGCGAAGAATACACGGCGCCTCCTACTTATTTCTTAGACATTTTCAAAACACGAGATTTACTTCCTGGCATGGAAGTGACCTTTTTTGTTGAGGATTGGATGGAGCTCATGATAGCCAACATTCCTGGAAATGGCGGAGAAATGCCTTTTCACAAACACCGGAATGAACAAATCGGCATTTGCATTAGCGGAGGTTATGATATGACGATTGAAGGCTTTACAGAGAAAATGGAATTTGGTACGACCTACTTTTGTGACCCTAGGGAAGACCACGGTGCGATAAATCCAAAGCCGGAAGCATCAAAGTCTATTAATCTCTTCTTCCCTCCCCGCTATAATCGGTTGAAGCCAAAAACGTCTAAGGTGAAGAAATGAACCTCGACGGAAAAGTCGTCCTGATTACAGGAGGTGCATCGGGAATTGGGCTTGCCGCAGTCAAGCTTTTCCTTGAGCACGGAGCAAAAGTTGCAGTGGCTGACATCAATGAAAAAAGTGGCAAACAGCTCGTCGAATCATTGGCGCACGAGCATGTTGCGTTTTTCAAAACAGATATTACAAATGAGTCTGACTGTCAAAAAACCGTTCAGTCTGTGCTGACCCAGTTTAGGACAATCGATGTGCTGATTAACAATGCAGGCATTGAAATTGTCTCTCCCGTTCACGAGATGACACTAGAGGATTGGAACCACATTGTACAGGTCAACCTGACGGGTGTATTTCTCATGAGTAAGCATGCTTTGCCGCATATGCTTGAAAAGAAAAGCGGAAGTATTATCAATACCGGATCTGTCGGGGGTCTTGTCGGCTGGCCTGACATCCCTGCCTATAACGCAACAAAGGGCGGTGTCATCCAGCTCACCAAATCGATGGCGGTCGACTATGCCGCCCATCAAATCAGAGTGAACTGTATCGCCCCAGGCATTATTGATACACCATTAAATGAAAAATCCTTTTCAGACAATCATTCAGAAAGCCTTGAGGTTGTTAAAAAGGAAAAAGCAAAGGTGAACCCATTACTTCGTCTCGGAAAACCCGAAGAAATTGCGAGCGTCATGCTGTTTCTCGCCTCTGATCTATCCAGCTATATGACTGGAAGTGTTGTCACAGCAGATGGCGGTTACACCGCTAGATAAAAAGGAGTGCTTTCATTGAGTAAAAAAACCGTACTTGTCATTGCTGATCTAGGAGGATGCCCGCCCCATATGTTTTACGAAAGCGTGGCTGCATCGTATCATATCGTTTCTTATATCCCGAGACCTTTTGCTATTACAAAGGGACACGCTGAGCTAATCGAAAAATACTCTATTGCGGTCATCAAAGATCGAGATTATTTTGACAAAAACCCTTCTTTTGAACACCCAGATTCGATTTACTGGGCACATGATGATTATCTAAAATCCGAGGAAGAGGTGGTGGACGACCTAGTTCGCGTCGCTTCCTTTTTCAAAGCGGATGCGATCACCACCAATAATGAATTATTCATTGCACCAATGGCAAAAGCCGCTGAGCGACTTAGGCTGCGCGGCGCTGGGGTAAAGGCGGCTGAATTAGCGCGTGATAAAAGCCAAATGAGGGCTGCATTCAACGCGGCTGGGGTCAAAGCAGTAAAAACTCAGCCTGTCACGACTTTAGCTGATTTTCAGCAAGCCATTGAACATATTGGTACACCGCTTATTTTAAAGCCTACATATTTAGCAAGCTCCATTGGCGTGACCCTTTTTCATGACCGATCCGGCAGTGATGATCTCTTTTTAAACGTACAATCCTATTTGCAAACCATTCCCGTTCCAAACGCTGTGACGTATGAAGCACCGTTTGTCGCTGAAACGTACTTAGAGGGGGCTTACGAGGATTGGTATCAAGACGACGGCTATTCTGATTATGTCAGTGTAGAAGGATTAGTTGTTGAGGGTGAATATATCCCTTTTGTCATTCATGATAAGACCCCTCAAATCGGCTTTACAGAAACGGCTCATATCACTCCGTCGATCCTAGACAATGAAGCCCAGCAAATCATCATTGAGGCAGCGAGGAAAGCAAATGAAGGATTAGGTCTTGAAAACTGTGCCACTCATACAGAAATCAAGCTTATGAAACATCGAGAATCCGGACTGATCGAATCAGCAGCTAGATTTGCTGGCTGGAATATGATTCCGAATATCAAAAAGGTCTTTGGGGTGGATATGGCTAAGTTGCTGATTGATGTATTAGTCGATGGAAAAAAAGCTAATTTGCCAAAAGAACTACTTTCTGGACATACGCATTATGTAGCAGACTGTCATTTATACCCTCAGCATTTCAAAGAGAGCGGACACATTCCGCCTGAGGCCACACACATCACCATTGATCATGTGCATATTCCGCAGGACACTTTAGTTGGAGATACTGTCATCATCAGCGAATCTGTCCCACCTAAAGGAACCTTTGTAGATCTATCTTTATTTGAAGCATTTAATGGCATCGTGTCTCTTGAATTAAAAGGGTCGTCTTCTCAGGATGTTGCCGCCTCCATCCGTAACATTCAAAAGCAGGCAGCCATTCAGTTAATGGATGAATTAGTGAAGGGATAAGAAAGAGAGGATGTCGTGGTGAAGATCTTACCATCTAACATGATTGAACGGCTGCCAGAACAAAAATTTGGAACCGTATTTGAGAAAATTGCGCATAAAACACAACACGGAGCGAACATTGTGAACCTTGGTCAGGGAAATCCTGATCTTCCTACTCCGGCACACATTGTGAATGCCCTTCAAGAGGCAGCAGGCTCTTTGCAATTTCAGCAATATGCACCTTTTAGAGGCTTTGACTTTTTCAAGCAAGCCATTGCAGATTTCTACAGAAAGGAATTCGGCATTGAGGTTGACCCGAAGAAGGAAATTGCCCTTTTCAATGGAGGAAAAACAGGGCTTTATGTGATGAGTCAGTGCCTGCTTGATCCAGGGAATATTGCCCTCGTCCCCGATCCGGGATACCCAGAATATCATTCAGGTATCTTGATGGCGGACGCAAAGCCACATTGCATCCAGCTTGAAAAGAAAAATGGCTATTTGCCGAATTTCTCTTCAATTGATCCAGACGTGTTAAAAAAGGCAAAGGTGCTTTTCTTAAATTATCCGAATAACCCAACTGGTGCTGTGGCGAATGAAGCTTTTTTTGAAGAGGCTGCAGAATTTGCGTCCGCTCACGATCTGCATGTGATTCATGATTTTGCTTATGGTTCCTTTCATTATGAGCAAAAACCAGTGAGCTTTCTAAAGGCTCCTCTTGGGAAAAACGTAGGAGTGGAATTATATTCTTTATCCAAAACATTCAATATGGCAGGATGGAGAGTCGCTTTTGCTGTAGGCAATGAGGACATCATTCATGCCATTAACGCCTTCCAAGATCATGTGTTTGTCAGTATGTATGGTGGATTTCAGCATGCCGCCACCGTCGCTTTACAAAGTGATGACTGTCATATTCAATCATTGAAAGAAGTCTACATTGAACGAATGGCTTTCTTCATCCGTCAAGCGGAGAAGCAGCTTGGCTGGACCATTGAACGTCCAGCCGGCGCCTTTTATTTGTGGGCACCGATTCCTGATGATTTCGAGGATTCTCATACATTTGCCGACTATTTACTCGAGCATGCAGATGTCG
This sequence comes from Bacillus sp. FSL W8-0920, assembly GCF_038593215.1. Taxonomy (NCBI): domain Bacteria; kingdom Bacillati; phylum Bacillota; class Bacilli; order Caryophanales; family Bacillaceae; genus Bacillus; species Bacillus sp. FSL W8-0920. The sequence goes on from NZ_CP151974.1 coordinate 3,493,792, forward strand.
TCGTGACGCCTGGGGGTGTGTTTGGAACACATGGAAGACATCATGTCCGCATCTCAATGGTGGCGCCAATTGAACAGCTTGCCCTTTTTATCGATCGGCTGCATATACTGCCGATTCGTTTTCAACAAAAAACCCGCATATAGCGGGTTTTTCATATTTATATACTTTTCATCGAACCACCATCGACAGATATTTGCTGTCCGGTGACATAGGAGGCTTCCTCTGATGCGATAAATGCCGCCAATGAAGCCATTTCACTCGCTGAACCTACTCTTTGCATCGGGATCCCTGACGCAACAGCCTGTACAGCTTCTTCCCGTGATAATGACTGCTCACGCATCATGTTTTCGATAAACTGTTCATATCGATCTGTAGCAATAAATCCTGGGTTTAAACAATTCACTGTGATCCCTGAAGGCGCAAGCTGTGTGGCTGCATTTTTACTAGCATTGATAATCGCTGCATTCATCATACTGTTCGTAAACATTTGATCACCAGGTTCCTTCCAAAGGTTCCCGACAATTTGAATGATCCGGCCATATTCATGTCTTTTCATCATCGCTGCCGCACGTTTCATCATATCAATGTACGCTAGGGCTTTCTGAGAAAATGCTGCCAGCATCTGCTCACATTCACATGAATTAAAAGTATCTGGCTTCCCTCCTGGAATGTTATTAATCAACACATCCAGTCTGCCAAACTCTTGATCTATTGCCGCAAAGGCCTCAGCTCGCACTCCTTCATGCGACATATCACCACAGAAAAGAGACACCGGCTCCTTTGTTTCTGCCATACGCTCAATATGCTGCCGCGCATCTTCTAGTAAGGATTGATTTCTAGAATTGATGATGACCTTTACATGGTCCTGGGCGGCAAGCTTTATGGCGATTGCCTTTCCAATCCCTGTACTTGCCCCTGTTACAAATGCAATTCTTTTAGACAAACTCATCCACATCCCTTTTCTGCTTAACTTAGAAAAATACATAAAATGACACTTACAGAATGTATTTCAACAAAAAAAGACCTTTCTCCTGCGAAAGGCCTTTGTTCTTTATTTAAATGTCGTTTCCCAATCAAATCCGATTGTCTCGTCATTCCAAGCGATTCTCTTTTCATCTGGGTTTTTCGGGTCATAGGATTGTGTCGTGAAATAGACAATTTGCAGCGGCGTCTCGCCTAGCACCCGGTAGCCATGTGCGACACCCTTTGGGATGAGGAGGAGCATTGGATTGTCTTCCCCCATATAATACACATCGGTTTGACCCTTTGTAGGAGAGTCCTCACGCAAATCGTATAAAACGACCTGAGCATGACCTGCTGGGAAAAACCAAACGTCATCTTGCTTTTCATGATAATGAAAGGCTTTGATCACACCTGGAAAGCTTTTCGACCACGATGCCTGCCCAAAACGTTGCAGCATGGGCTCATCATCTCGAATGAGCTCTGCAAAAAAGCCGCGATCATCACAATGTTTCATGAGTTTTTTCGTTTGTACACCATCAATCATGCTGATGCCATCTCCCTTCTTTCTGCAAAAATTCGTGAAGCGCATCCTTCCAATGTCTCGGCTTCCAGCCTGTGGCTTCAATCGCTTGAAGGTCTAACACAGAATAGGCTGGACGAGGTGTTTGGAAGCCGTACTCTTCTGTGGAAATTGGCTCAATGGTCGTAGACAGGCCGCTTTTTGTCACAATTTCTGACGCAAAGTCAAACCAGGAACAGCTTTCTCGGTTACTGACATGATAAATTCCTGCCTGTTGATCAAATAAATGAATGATGGCCTCTGCGACATCTTTTGTATAAGTAGGTGAGCCTATTTGGTCATTCACGATGCGCAAATGATCCTTTGTTTCTGCGAGCCGAAGGATGGTATTCACAAAATTATGTCCCTCATGTCCGTATAGCCACGATGTACGGATAATTTTCACTTCGTCTGATACAAGATGAAGCAATTCCTCACCAAGCTTTTTACTTTTTCCATAAATGGTGTGAGGATCTGGCTGTGCATCGACTTGGTAAGGCGTGTCTGCTTGCCCGTCAAACACATAATCTGTACTGACATGTAGCACATCAGCCCCTATGTTCTTAGCCTCCAGCGCTGTATAGTAGGCGCCAATGCCATTAACAAGATACGCCTTTTCCGTTTCTGTTTCACACTGATCTACAGAGGTATATGCTGCTGCACTGACAACAATATTAGGGCGAAAGTGTCTCATCGCGTGTCTGACTGCTTGCTGGTCTGCGATATTGAGCATGCTCCTCGTTAAGGCAATGACGGTGATGTCTTTCTCCTTGAGCTGTCTGCTCAATTCTTTCCCTAGTTGCCCGCCTGCACCGGTGATTAAAACTTTCATCCGTCACCCTTCTTCGCTCTGATCATATTTGGCATGATACCAATTGATCGTTTTTTCAATACCTGCTACAAATGATGTCTCCTGCGTCCAGCCAAGCTCCCGTTTTAGCTTACTGGCGTCAATCGCATACCGTCTGTCATGTCCTTTACGGTCTTCAACAAACGCAATACGGTCATGACTGATCCCGAGCTGCGTCAGAATGGTTTTGGTCAAATCGAGATTCGTTTTCTCGTTGCCGCCGCCAATATTGTACACTTGCCCAGCTGTTCCGTTTTCAAGGACCTGCTTTACAGCTCTCGCATGATCCTCTACATACAGCCAATCGCGAATCTGCTGGCCGTCCCCATAAATCGGGATCTTTTCTCCATTGATTGCTTTTCTAATAATCGTCGGTATTAATTTCTCTTCATGCTGATGCGGTCCATAGTTGTTGCTACATCTTGTGATCATTGCGGGTAATTGGTGAGTGTGGATATAAGATTTTACAAGCAGGTCTGAGCTTGCCTTGCTTGCTGAATAAGGATTATTCGGTGAAAGTGGTGTTTGTTCTGTGAAAGCAGGATCATCTGGCTCTAAATCTCCATATACTTCGTCTGTTGAAATATGAATAAGCTTTTTCGCCTTTCCTTTTAAGACCGCTTCAAGCATACGATAGGTACCGAGGACATTTGTTTGAATAAAAGGCTCTGCCGATTCAATACTGCGATCAACATGGGATTCCGCTGCAAAATGAATGATGGCATCATAGACTTCATCAAACGCTTGATCTAGCTCATGTTGAAGAGCGATATCCCCTTGAATAAAACGAAAATGAGACAGCTTTAATAATTCCTCCATCTCCTCTGGATGACTGGCATATGTTAACTTGTCAAAAACAGTGAGCCGGACATCTGTTTCCTGAAGCAACAGCTTCACAAAATTCAGTCCAATAAATCCAGCTCCGCCTGTAATTAAATAAGACTTCGTCATTCGTATCCCTCTTTTTTCTTCATCGTTTCAAACATTTTCGTCGATGCTTGGTGGAGAGATTCATGTGTTCCTGCATCAATCCACCACCCTTTTAACATATCATAGGTCAGCTGGCTATTTGATATATAGAGATTGTTTACATCTGTAATCTCTAATTCGCCTCGATCTGACGGCGAGATTTTCTCAATATATTGAAAGACTTCTTGATCATAAAAATAGATACCCGTGACGCAGTAGGATGAACGCGGATGCTCCGGTTTTTCCTCAATTGATAAAATTCGGTGGTGGGTGGCATCAATTTCTGCAATACCAAACCGCTTTGGATCTGCCACTTCTTTCAACAGAACCTTCGCTCCGCTTTCTTGCTGCTGAAAGGCTTCAACAAAAGGGGTTAGCGAATCCTCAAATACATTATCACCAAGCATTAGCACAAACTTTTCCCCTTCTACAAAGGGCTTTGCGTAGGATAAGCCGTCCGAAATTCCAGAAGCTTCAGGCTGGACCTGATACACAATGTTCATCCCTAGTTCCTGATCGCCTTCAAGTAGCTTTTGAAACAGCGGGATTTGTTCTGCTTGTGATATGACCATTACATCCAATATTCCCGCTTCTTTCAATTTGAACAATGACCAATAAATCATCGGATATGGGCCAACCGGCAATAAATGCTTATTGAAAATCTTTGTTAAAGGTGCCAGTCGTGATCCCTTTCCTCCTGCTAAAATAACTCCCTTCACATCTACACATCCTTATGTTCTTTTTGGTGATGATTCATGAGGTGTATAAGAATGTATTTCACTCGTTCGGTTCCTTTTCCATCAATGAGTGACCGTCCATTGAGATGGATGCTCCTGCGGAGAAAGTAGCTGCCGGATAGTCTGCGAGTAGCACGCCATATATCCTTTTCATCCACAAGGCGACCTAATCCAAGATGGTGACAGGCTCCCTTTTGTGCAAAACGAGTGGCTGTTACTGCTTGGTGGTCTACTTGCGAAAGGACAATGCTGGGCACTCCGATACAAACGGCCTCATATAACGTCATCCCGCCAGCAACAATCGCTAGATCGGCTTCTGCAAGACGGGCAGGTAATTGATCCGTATGACGAATGAATTGAATATGTGCAGCCTCGATTTCTTCTTCGATGCGAGAGGCTTTTCCTGTAACCGCTAGAATGTGTAAATGGCAGGCTTCGAGAAGTGCTGATACAGCCTTTGTTAATAATCCGCTTGGATCACTGCCTCCAAGGCTGATCACCACCTTCTTACATTCTTTGCGAACCTCATATGAGTCTTTTAATTTGCTGATCTCGTGATCTAACAATAAATAAGGTGTTCCATAAAAGTAGTCCGTTCCATTTACTTGCAGGTGCTTTTCATCCAGTCCACCATAAATGCCGTTTACGACAGCATCAGCAAGCTGGCAAGCTTCTGTTCTTTCTTCTTCAAATAAGACCAGTTTTGCATTTCTGGAGGACGCTTTGATCGATCGAAGGAACTGAAGGTCACAATCAAGGACATCGATTAGCAGAAGATTAGGATTTAGCTCTTTTATGTCCTGCTCCATTTGAAGGAATACGTTTGATTCCTGCACCAAATGAACGTGCCATGCTGGATGCGAGAGCATTTCTACACAAATCTGTTCATTTGTATAAAAATATAAGTCGTTTCCTTCTTCAATCAGTTCCTTTGCCAGCCGTTTCATTCTAACGACATGCCCCATCCCTCTTAAAAAACCACCGTACACAACAATCATGATTTTTTTATTCATTCAGCATCCTTCTGTCTCACAAATTGATTCAACCGAACAATATTAGGGTCTTGTTCACAAATGACGATAAGCTCAGCCGTAGGCACAGTAATAGATCCACCGGCTTTCTCAAGTAAACGGGTAGCAAATACATAATCTTCTTCTGTATCAATCGTGAATCGATAAGCAGGATATGCGAGTTCTTTGGGCGGTGTGAATAATTGCAGTTGAAATCGATCAGGATGCTTTCGGATATACAGCGTGACATGCTCACGCTCCGGCTGCGTAAGGGGAAAATTGTCGATTTTACGTAAAATGGATGCGTCGATCATTTCCCCGGAAATACCGAGTGGCGTTCCAGTCGTATACGTATAATCAGCCTTCTTCCGTCTATGTTCTTCAAGCATTTTCGACAAAAGCGCCGGATCTATAAATGGATTATCTCCCGTTAAACGTACAATGGTTTGTGGTTCAAAATGTTGAGCTATCTTTGCGAATCGCTGCAATACATCCATCTCACTGCCACGAAATACCTTATAGCCCTTTGATAAACAATAATGAGCCAATAGATCATCTTCTGCTTCGACTGTTGTGGCGATCATGAGGTTCTGCGTTTTGTGATTGTAATGATCTGATTGCTTTACCCGTTCAACGATGAAATCGATCAATGCCATACCTCCGATCGGCTTCATCACCTTTTTTGGCAGTCTTGTTGAGCCCATTCTAGCCTGTATGACAAAGAGCACATCATTGATCATTTGTAGACTCCTGCATGAGCACATCTTTCCACGAAACCCCTGTATGGGCTGGAATGTCTCTGACAGCCTTGACGCCAAGTAAAATCTCCATGTACCGCGGATGCAGACCTTGGCTTTTTTGTCCTGGACGTAATACGGCTAGATTTTCTTCGGTCAATGTCTCGCCCTTTGCAATCCCTTTTGTCGTAAAAATCCCTCGATACGCAAATTCACGAATCTGCCCTTCAATGGCTGTTGTCGTTTTAAAAGAACTGCCAAGGAGCTCCTCTGACACAGAATGAGCGTCTGTTTCTGATTGATTTCGGTCCTTTTCTGCCGCTCGAATATGCTGAACCATTTCCTTTAATTCTTCGGGATCGAGTGCAAAGGAATGATCGGCGCCAGGCAGCGTCTTATCTATCGTAAAATGCTTTTCAATCATGGCTGCCCCAAGCTTCACAGCAGCAACAGGAGCTTCAGTAGGATGCTCACTATGATCGGAAAAACCGATGACTGCCTCAGGAAAAGCGGCGGCTAAGGTTTGGAGCACACGAAGATTCGTATAAGCTCTAGGTGCTGGATACTTTGCGACGCAATGCATGATGGCGACCTGATCGTTTTGCACGCTTGTAACCGCCTCATATGCTTCATGAACATCTGCAATAGTGGCTCCGGCAGTTGAGAAAATGATGGGCTTTTGAAAAGAAGCTGTGTGACGCAAAAGAGGCAAATGATTGATTTCATAGGATGCCAGTTTGAAAGCTGGTGGATCGGTTTGATTTAATAAATCCGCAGATTCTTCGTCACACACTGTGCTTAAAAATATTAGCCCTTTTTCCTCACAGCGGGTTAATAACACCGGCAGCCATTCTGGCGGCAGCTCCATTTGTTCGACTAAGGAAAAAATGGACACCTCTTCCCCCTTGGCTGTTTCGTATAAACCCGGTTCCTTTTGATACATCCGATCAGCTTGGAACATTTGAAACTTCACTGCATCGGCACCTGCTTCTTTTGCCACATCAATTAAAGCAAGCGCCTGATCCAGCTTTCCATCATGGTTAATGCCTGCCTCTGCAATGATAAAGACAGGCGCACCATCCCCCACTTTGCGATCTCCAATGTAGAAATGCGCCATCTTACCTCTCTCCTTTTTTCGGCCATACATGGTAATACAAGAAGGCATTTGTTGTTCTAAATCCCATCTTTTCATACAGCTGAATGGCGGTTGTGTTATGCAGCTGTGTTCCGGCAGAAATAAAACGATGCCCTCTCTCATAAGAGACCTTCATCATCTCAATAAACAGCTTTTTCCCGATCCCTTTTCCTTGTACATCCGGTCTAATCGCAAACAGCTCAAGCGCCAGCTCATCGCCCTTGGTCATCCCTTGTATCAAGCCCACGACTTCATCGTTCACCTTTGCTACGATATTGATATCTGCACGTCCGAGCACATTATTTCTCATCCATTCTTGATAGAAATGCTGGACGACATTCTGGTCTAAAAATGGATCGAGGGCATACCGGCTTTTCACAAAAGCCTGATAAGCGAGTGACACCGCCTCATCGTATTCCTTTTCATCCGGCTGACTGATGACCACATCTTCACCTGTTGATGGCATTTCCATGTGAACAGGTGGCGCTTCAAGACGAGTGAGACCGCCCACATAGTACACATGTGACAGCTTTTGGACGATGCGGTTTTTTTCAACATCCGCCGCTTCAAGACGTAAAAAGAAAAAATCGCATTTTTCTGTTCTCATCCAATTGATGAAGCGCTCCATCAATTCCTGAAAAGCAGATGCTGACTCAGCTTCCGCAAACTTCACATGAAAAATATGCTGATCAAATATGCCGCTTTCCCATTTTGACCAGTCGTATAACAGCACTGCTTTCAGCTGGGCGCCACTGACAAGACCAAACTGTTTGAAGCCTTTCATTTGTTCAATTTGTTGACCGTATTTCTCAATCCAAGCGGACAGCACCTGATCGTCTATTGCATGAACGGCCTTCATGAAGATGCCTTCTGTTCTTTTAAAATAGACAGCACCGCAGTGATGACATCCTGCACATCTTCATCTGTCATACTTGGATAAAGAGGCAGTGAGAGAGTCCGCTTGTAGTACGCGAGTGACTCAGGGAAATCCTCTGGTGAATAGTGATAGGTTTGTTGATAGTATGGATGCAAATGAACAGGGATAAAGTGAACACTCGTGCCGATTTTATAGTCCTTTTGCAGCTGATCAATCAGCTCATTGCGTGTGATGAATGCTTCTTTCGGGTCCACTTGCAGTACATATAAATGCCATGCATGTCTTCCCTCATGATGGACTGGCGGCAGGATCAGCCCTGCTTCCTTTTGAAATGCTTGATTGTATGCTTTTGCAATTTGTTCTCTCCGTGCCTGCATATCATCTAAACGGCTTAGCTGAACAAGCCCTAACGATGCCTGCACATCAAACATGTTCATTTTATAGCCAGGTTCCTCGACCTCGTAGTACCACGTTCCTTTTTCTCCATAACGATTCCATGCTCCTTTGCTCATCCCATGGAGTGCTAGTCTTCTGATCCGAGCGGCAAGTGCATCATCATTCGTCGTCAGCATGCCGCCTTCTCCGGTCGCTATATTTTTCGTCGCATAAAAACTAAAGGCAGTCGCATCACCAATCGAACCAACGGGCTGACCGTGGTACGTTGTGTAAAGAGCATGAGCGGCATCCTCAAGCACAAATAAATCGTACTTTTTGGCAATGGCTAAAATCCGTTCCATATCGCACGATTGACCAGCAAAATGAACAGGGACAATCGCTTTTGTGTGTGGTGTAATCGCCGCTTCTAGTTTCTCTGCATCGAGGTTGAGTGTCGCTGGGTCAATATCGACAAATACAGGAGCTGCCCCTGTATGAATGATCGTATTGGCTGTTGCGCAGAATGTCAGAGGCGTTGTGATCACCTCATCCCCATTCCCAATCCCTCTTGCTTTTAAGGCTAAAAATAAAGCAGCCGTACATGAATTGACAGCGATCGCATGTTTTGCACCGGTCAGCTGCCGAAACTCTTCTTCAAACTGTCTGACTTTTGGTCCGGTTGACAGCCAGCCGGATTTTAATGTTCCAATGACTTCGTCAATTTCTTCCTGCTCAATCAACGGCAGGGCATAAGGAAGAAATTGTTCTCTCTTTTTTTCCATATCGCTTGCACACCCCTATCCTCATCTCTGAAAATCCACACCTGTTTTTGTTTGAAGCAGAGAAAGCAGAACATCGGTCGATCGCGCATGCGGATAATGTTGTTTAATGAACTCAGCTCCTTGCCTCTTTGCCAGCTTCATTTCTTGATCATCCGACAAAATACGAATGGCTTTCTCAGCCAGTTCAACAGGGTTTTCCATATGATAGCTGCCAAGCGACTCGTAATAAGGGTATCTTCTGCCTTCTGTCATTTTCCCGATCAGCACACTCTTTTCAAACAGCATCGCTTCAAGGCCGACGGTTGATGTGAGCGTAATGACCATATCCATATAAGGCAATAGGTCATACAAGTCGATTTCTTTTTTAATCAATCTCACATGATTTCCTGCTCGTTCAATGGACACATACTCATTTAATCGGTTTCGGGCAATTTCCCACGGATGCGGCTTAATGATCAACTGAATGTCTTTCCGTTTTGCAATCGTTTTAAGCACATCACCATAGAAGGCTTCTGAAAACGGCTGCGTTGCCACAAGCACGGTCTTTTTGGCAGGATTGAAGTTCAATTTTCGAAAGACCATTTCCTGTTGAAGCGGCGTTCGATCCTTCACCAAGTCAAACCTCGGATGACCTGTGATCTCCACCTGTTCCGGCTGACAGCCTTTGTGTACATACCAGTCTTTTTCATACTTTCCAAACACCCCGTGACACGTCGTGAAAATCGGCAAAAAGGCTTCGTCTCCCATCAGTGCGCCGTGCTGAAGACAGATACTCGTGAGCTGGCGTTTCACAGTTTGCAGTGCAAGTACGCGGCTGTAAGCATCCTCCGTTGTCCCCACAATAATGGCTGCAATTGGTTCCATCTGAAATAGCACTTCTGTCTGGTCAATCACATCAATAAATTGCACAATGTCCTTCCGAAGCTTTTCTCTAAAAAAGACATTGCCAAAGACGGGGTGCTTTGCGTAAGGTTTAAGGAGAGCATTTGCTTTCTCAATATATTCAGCATGGGCTTCTTTATTAACCTCTCCCGCTAATTCCGGCTTGCTGATGACCGGTAAACCGAAATAGTCTGCCTTCTTCCAGCGAGCAAGCACCACCGTTTGACTCGGATGGAACCGCGTGTAATTTTGTTCAGTAAAACGCAGATGTTCAAAGTGAAGCAAGACCTTTCCATTCGCCGGACGATAAGCAATACGCTTGATCTGCTGCTTATGTTGATCAAAAAATGGCTGAATCTCTTCCGGCAATGGACAATCGGTTGTCAATTCTTGACCGAATGCTTCATCCTCCATACGTTCCCTTACTTCAGGACTGATATATTGATAGAAATTGCTGATCAACCCAAGAGGAATTTGTTGATAGGACAAATCCTTCATGAGATTCACATACTCAAAATACACCTGCCAATAATGATGAATATAGTGCGACACTTCAGGTCACCTCCCATGTCTTTGCTTTAATATATGGCGGAGCTCCCAGCAGGTAGACTGCTCAGGAAGTGCTTGAATAAAGGCACTTTTCTCTTCTTCCGCCAATTGATAGTGAATCGACTGTTCTGTGATGTAATTTGTATCTAACACTTCATCATAGGGATAGAACGGATAAAAATGATTTAATCGAAAAAAGAACCGGGCATCCCCTATTCGATAAAAATGCGGACTCTCGTCCCAGTAAGACCCAAATTCAGCATGAATTTTTGTTAAAATAGAAGCACGATGAACGACCGAGCAATGATCTATGGCACAAGGTGCATTCCATTGCACCGTTTGCGCAGGTCGAATCGTTTCCTTTACTGGATCTTTATTGCTATTTAAATAGATTACTTTCGATGCAGAATAGACAATATCTTCACCTGGTCGAGCATCTAGATAATGTGTGAGCTTTTCTAAACGGTCCGGGGCATAGACATTGTCATCTGTGGCATAGGAAATATACTCGCCCTTTGCTAGTTCTAAAGCTTGATTAATGAGGACGGCGTATCGGGTTTTCGCTGTTCTCTCCTCCAGCGATTTGACACCGCTTTGGATAAAATGAACACGGGGATCTTTGCGAAAGGGCTCAATCGCGGCAAGGGTTTTTTCATTTGAACCATCGTCCATGATAAATAGTTCAAAGTCTGACAGTGTCTGCTGCAAAACCGCTTCAATCGATCTGCCGACGTAAGCCGCCTTGTTGTAGCTCGTCATAATGACAGTTACTTTTGTCAAAGTTTTCACCTCGGTCTCTTTCAAACTATGTTTATCATATGTGTCTCCTCTTAAAGAGACTGTAGAGTGACCTATTTTTTATAAAATTGTATTTTTTTAATGATCTATCTTTGAAAAACGCGAACTTTTTGGTAATATAAGTAATCATTTATGTGTATTAAAGGAGTAAAGAACATTGGAAGCTATGAAGAATGATCACTCCCAACAAGAGGAAGTAAAAGGTTTTTTTCGATTTTTCAAAATTTTTGTCGCAACAAAAACGATTATTCGCTCATATCAACATTCCTATATTCCCATTTGGCTGATGATGCTCCTTGCAAGTATCGCTGGTACAGGCTGGGTCTACGAAGGGTATTTTAGCGAGTATATGGGCAATCATATTCCATTTCCTTTTATTTTGTTACAAGGTGCGGGATATGGTATTCTCGCAGGCAATCTCGGTCTATTTTTCGGTGTACTCATCCTAAAGTGGTTAGGGCGTCTTTTTTTCGGCAGTCAAACGGCATATCGAGATGTACTCAAAGCCTTCACACTGACGACCTTTTTCCCTTCCGCTTTATTTGCACTCAGTTGGATTTGCACGATTGGAATGCTTGGTCCGTATACGTTTGTCAAAATCTCACCCTATTTAGATCAGCATTTTGAGGTATGGTATTATCTCGATCTTTTGACACTGATTGATGCTTATGCAAAGACGTGGATATTTGGAATGACTGTTTTAGGCATTGTCGCTGTGATGAAGCTGAAATTATGGCAAGCCTTCCTCATCGTGATCACACCGCTTGCGGCATGTTTTCTTATCATTACTCTTTTATTTGGTGTCCAGCGCGCTGTAAATTGGATGATGTAAGGCCTGACAAAGAATGCGAGGGTTTGCCCGCGCCTAAGGAACTGCACCACAGTTCCTTTTTTTCGTTCAATGTACATATTCTCCCCTCCTGTCTCATAGTGTGAAAGAGAGAAAGAATGCTATGGAAACAACAGGTGCTCAAGCGCCTTCTGTTTAGAACACCATGAGGAAAGAGGAGGAACGTTATGAAATTGAAAAATCAATTTGGGCAAGGTTCGGGTTTCGAAGGTCAAGATTTTCGCCAGCAACAATATGGAGCAAATCCGTATCCTGCGCAGCAGATGGGTTATTCAGTCCCTCCCCAAACGCAGGGTCAAATGCAAGGACAAATGCAGCAGGGATTTTCACCAATGCCGTCTACTGGTTCTTCACCAGGGGGGCAGGGCACGCAGAGCGGCGGGCAGCCTTATCAAATTCCTTCTGGACCGATTTATCAGCAGAATGTCACTGGTCAGCTGCCAATCGAGCAGTCCTATATTGAAAATATTTTACGATTGAACCGCGGCAAGGTAGCCACGATTTATATGACGTTTGAGGCAAGTAAGGAATGGAACTCGAAGATTTTCAGAGGCGTCATTGAAGCTGCAGGACGTGACCACATTATCATTAGTGACAACAAGACAGGAACACGATACTTACTATTAACGATCTATCTTGATTACATTACGTTTGATGGGGAAATTCAATACGACTATCCATACTCCATGTCCACGTATTCTCCGAGGTAGATAACGCACATATCGCAAAAGCAAGGAGCAGGCGCCCTTGCTTTTTTCTTTTGATTAGGTTTTTGTCACACCTCTAGGGCGCTCGTCATAAGATGCCTAGTAGTTTTTATCAAACGCCTAGAGGTGACATTCATGACTGTTGAGCTGGATTATACATCACCAAATGTTAAATATTCATACGATCTGAATCAAAGCCCCCTTGTGAAATACGATCAGCATAACCTGATTAACGTTTTAGGAAAAAAACAATTAAATTCGTTGGATCAAGTATCTCTGCTGGATATATATTTGAGTAAAAGCAAAGTCGTAGAGCCTCATTATCATCAAAATGCCGCAGAGCTTGTTTATTGTATAGCCGGTTCTGCTGCCGTCTCGATGCTGAATCCATTTACAAAAAAACTGCACACCTATACCATCACCCCAGGACAGGTAGCAAACGTACCTCAAGGCTGGTGGCACTATGAAGTTGCCCTTCAAGACAGAACTCATTTGTTAGCCATTTTCAACGCATCTACGCCAGAAGTGATCCTAGGCTCAGACCTTCTCACCCTCACCCCTGCTCACATCATGGCACATACGTATTGCATGAACGAAACACAGTGGAAACAGGCGACACAGCCGGTGAAGCCAAGTGTGTTTATCGGACCATTTTGCCACAGAGAAGAGGAAGCACAAACGAACCCTGTCCCTCCGTCTCACTACATCCCTTATTATCAAGCACCGCCAAACTACGCCCCTTACTGGAATTAAGAAAAAAACCGATGCCCCTCTCAGAGCATCGGTTTTTTAGCTTATAAATTTTTTGCTGCTGCAATGACAAGCATGATCCAAGAAGCAATAAACGCCACTCCGCCAATTGGGGTAATGGCACCTAGAATCTTCACCTGAGTCAATGCCAGGACATAAAGGCTTCCTGAGAAGAAAAGGATACCTGCAAGCATCACCCAGCCAGCGGTTGGGACTAAAGAAACACCTGACAGCTTATCTGCAAGAAAGGCGACAATAAATAGTCCAATCGCATGGAACATCTGATATTGAACCCCTTTGTTCCAAATCTCTATATACTTTTCAGGGATTTTCCCTTCAAGACCGTGCGCACCGAAGGCTCCGAGTCCAACAGCTAGCATCGCATTAATCGCACCTAAAATGAAAAATAGTTTCATTCGTCATTCTCCTTATCTCGTCAATTATATTTATCATAGCGCGGGTGACAGACGATATTCAACTTTCCCTTTACGTTGACACGAGATTGTCGGATTTCTTTTTCTTTCGTAACAGAACTTGATCGACCGCGATCGCAATGAGTGTACCTAGAACAAGTCCATTGCTTAATAATGAAATGAGCACAGGATGCATGCCTTTCAAGGCTTCCTGCGGTACAAACATCGCCCCTACACCTGCTAAAACGGCAATCCCTAGGACAAAGCGAATCCGCGGAATTTCTTCTTTCTCATACTGATCAAACTCAGACATCGCAATCCCAATCATCGAGGAGAACACCACAAAGTTTACAGCAAGCCCCACAGGTGATGGCAATGCGGAGAAAAAGCTCATGAGCAGCGGGAATAAACTAATGAGTACAATGAGCAGACTTCCTATGAAAAATGGCTTTCTCGATGGAATTTTCGTTGTCTGGATAAATCCTGCTGCCCCGGAAATAGGTACAGGCGCAATCGCTCCGATCAATCCGCTCAGTAAGTGACCAAATGCTGCGACAAAACCAGCCGGACGAGCTCTCTTCCGCTCACGCAGTTCACCAAATGCCTTCACTGAACTTTCCACAATTCGAATACTTGCCAGCATGTTCACAATGAGTAATATCGTAATGAAAAAGGACGTGACAAGCAATCCACTGTCAAAGACTGGCATGCCGAATGGGAAAAGCTTCGGAAACTCGATGATTTTTTCTGGAATTCGAACCGGCTTTGCCAACCCGAGTAGAGCGAATAACAACCAGCCTCCTGCAAGGGCAAACAACACAGAAAACTGTCTTAAGTAATGCCATTTTGAGCGGCTGATCATGAAGGTCAGGATAATAATGAAGATTGATAAGCAAAAGACAAGCCCATCCACCTGATTTCCCCGATAGCCGATGCCCATCAGCCCTTTCATGATCGGCTGACTTAACTGGACAACTAATAATAGCAAGTAAATGCCTGTGACGACTGGCGTAAATAAAGACGCGAGCCAATTAATGATTTTAAATAAACTAAAAATAAAAAAGAAAGCGGCACTAAAAATTAAAGCCCCTTGTAGTGCTTGCAGAGTTTCAGGATACGTCGCAAAGATGGTTCCTGTCATACCTGCATAAAGGGTATACACACCCCACCAAAGCCCCGCTGGACTTTCATTGATCGGCAGCATATGGCCGCATAAACACTGAACCATCGCCACAAGACCAAGTGAAAAGAATGTACTTTGAATCAGCTCCGCTGACTGCACTTGGTTCAATTCAAATGCTTGTGCAATCGCAATTGGTACAGCAATAGAAGCTGCGATAAAAAATGCCATCCACTGAATGGCGCCCAAAAATAGTTTCAAACCGATCACCTTCCCTTTGTCGTGACAAGACCATTAAAAATCAAAGATAGAGTCGCCGTTCCCATCCTTCTCTTTTTGCCCCTCTTCTTGATGCTGAAATTTCTTCGCACCACTCGCACCCATCAGTTTCTCAAGCATGGCTTGATCTGAGGATACGGGCGGCGCGGGCGGTGTCTGTATCGAAGAAGGTGGCGAGATAACCGGCGTTTGCGGCATTTGCACCTGTGATGGTGCATCGAGAATGACATCACATAGTGAAGAAATCGCCGCCACTTGGCGTTTCACCTCTTCATCATTTTCACTTTGTTTCGCCTTTTGAACCGCTTCCTCCATTTTTTGAAGCAGGCTTGATATATGAATATTCAAGGGTAGACCCTCCAATCTAAAAAAGTCTCTTTTCAACATTATTTTACCAAATGAACAAACGAAATGGGTTCATTTTTTCAAAGCAGTCTGCTCCCGCCTCTCTTATTTGACCCGACATAGCCCTTCACACATAATAAAGGAAACAACATCGTTTATGAAAGGATTGAATAATGGACAAACTCACTACTCTTTTTCAGAAACAAAAAGTCTTTCAAAAGCCGCCGGTGGAAGAACGCATCCGTCTTCTTAAAGACTTAAAAGCAGCCATCAAACAGCATGAGAAGGATATTTTACAAGCCTTGGCCCATGATTTACATAAATCCGAACAGGAGGCCTACACAACAGAGATCGGGATGGTGTATGAGGAAATCAATCATACCATCAAGCACCTCCACAAATGGGCAAAACCAACACGCGTGAAAACGCCCCTCACTCATATCGGGTCGAAAAGTATGATTATGAAGGAACCTTATGGCAGTGTGCTCATCATTGCCCCTTGGAACTATCCTTTCCAATTGGCCCTTTCTCCATTAGTTGGTGCCATTGCTGCGGGTAATGCCGTTATTTTAAAACCGTCTGAGCTGACGCCGCAAGTTTCAGAAGTAATCAGTGCAATGGTCGAACCTGTATTTCAAGAAGACCATGTAGCTGTCGTAGAAGGCGGTGTAGATGTGAGTACAGAGCTGTTGAAACTGCCCTTTGATTATATCTTCTTTACAGGAAGTGTGGCAGTTGGCAAAGTCGTCATGGAAGCCGCCGCAAAGCATTTGACCCCTGTTACACTTGAGCTTGGCGGAAAAAGCCCTTGCATCGTCACGCCTGATGCAGATATCAAATTAGCGGCAAAGCGAATCACGTTCGGCAAATTTACCAATGCTGGCCAAACGTGTATTGCACCAGACTATTTGCTTGTTCATGAATCCATTAAAGACGATCTTTTACGGGAAATGACAGCCTGTATCCGTGACTTTTATGGCGACCAGCCTGAAACAAATCCGCACTTTGGGAAAAATGTCAGCCAGCGTCATTTTGACAGGCTCTCACAATTTCTCTCAAATGGAACGATCGTTACAGGTGGACAGCGCAACGAAGACGAGCTCAAAATTGCACCAACCATATTAGACCACATCACATGGGAAGATCCTGTCATGCAGGAGGAAATTTTCGGACCGATTCTGCCTGTCATGACCTTCGATTCTCTGCACGAGGCAGCTCATATGATCAAAACAAGACCGAAGCCGCTTGCGCTTTACTTATTTACAACAAGTAAAGAAACAGAAGCCTATATTCTAGACCATCTCTCATTTGGCGGAGGATGTATCAATGACACGCTCATGCATGTCGCTACTCCTTACCTGCCATTCGGAGGCGTGGGTGAAAGCGGCATGGGACGATATCACGGGAAAGAAAGCTTCTTTACGTTTACGCATGAAAAAAGCGTCCTGCGCCAAACCAATCGCTTCGATTTTTCCTTCCGTTATCCAAATGCGAAAAACGGACTCGACTTGGTTCGTAAATTTTTAAAATAAACAGGACGAAGGGTCTCTCCCCTCGTCCTCTTTTTACTCAATATCTTGGATACACCAGTTGATTTCTTCAATCCCCATTTGCTTTAAATACGCGTTTACCTTTGAAAACGGACGACTGCCAAAAAAGCCGTTTCTTGCAGAAAAAGGACTTGGATGAGGTGACTCAATGATGTAATGCTTGTTTTGATCAATGCGTTCTTTCTTATTTTGAGCATGTCTTCCCCACAGCACAAAAACGACGGGCTGATCACGTTCATTCAGCACATCAATCACGCGGTCTGTCACACGTTCCCAGCCCTTGCCTTTATGCGAGTTCGCCTCGCCCTTTCTCACGGTTAGCACAGTGTTTAAGAGCAGCACACCTTGCTCTGCCCAGCTCACAAGTGAGCCGTGATTTGGAACAGGACAGCCAAGATCATCCTTTAGCTCCTGAAAAATATTTCTCAATGATGGCGGATGCTTCACACCAGGCTGAACAGAAAAGCTTAATCCATGTGCCTGACATGGGCCATGATAAGGGTCTTGTCCCAAAATCACCACTTTGACCTCTTCATATGACGTCAAATGAAGCGCACGATAAACGTCATCTGGTTTCGGAAAAACGGTCTGCGTGCGATATTCTTCCTTCATCCATTCACGTAATTCGTGATAATATGGCTGTTCAAATTCACTTTTCATCACAGCCCACCAGCTATCATTTAAAAATGGCTTCATTGGGGTTCTCCTCCTTGTGTCTGCTGCGTTAGTCTTGAGATCATCGGTTTTCCATCCCACACAATCTCACTCTCTGATTCTCGTTTTTTCATTGCTGGTTCTTCTAATAAGACAGCAAAGTTCGCTGTCGGAAGGTCACCCAGCCCATGCTTTTCACTTAGATCATCTAAGTAGTTCTTCCTTGTCTCACCAAGATCACTAGACTGATTCCCTCCGCCGTCAAAAAACGCATAGATCACGCTGGCAGCTGGCACTCGTTTGATCCGGGCATGCTGTGATACACGCAAAAAGAAGTCCCAGTCCCAATAATGATGCATCGCTGGATCAAAATAGCCAATCTCATCGTGTATACAGCGTTTATACATACTGCCGGAAGGAACATATGTAGAAAAGACACGCATATCCTCAATAGCAGCTGTATACGCAAACAAACGTCTTGACACCGGGAAGCGGGTCGCGCCTTTTTCTTCAAATGACACAATTTCTGCATCAGAAAAGACAAAATCGGCGTCCTCCAGCGCCTTACTCATACGTTCAATATGACAAGGTGTAAAGTAATCATCGTCGTCACTCAGCATGATCACATCGCCAGTCAGCTCCCGCACCCCCACGTTTCTAGCATTCACATGCTGGACGTTCTCATCTAAATGGATCAAGCGGATCGGAAGTTCGGGGTAGAGTTCCTGAATGATCTCGACGCGCTCTCCTGCATCATTCACAACCACAATTTCAAAAGGCTGTACGGTTTGTCTCGTAATAGATTCAAGCAGCTCACACAGTGCGCTGAGCCGGTTATGTGTCACAATTAATAAGGAAATCTTCATATTCAGCTAACTCCTTTAATAGATTCGTCTTTTTCCATTAAAACATAAAATGACGTTCTTCTCATGATATAAAAGGCGGTTTGATGTGACGGGAAAATGGGAATTTTCGATGGAAAGGAGTGATCACGATGGAATATTTCACAGTAGAAAATAGCAAAGAAGCGAAGCAGACCATTGAACAAATACGCTCAGCAAAGGATGATATTTTTGTTTTTGCATACGATCCAGAACGCTCTGATACCGTCACAGAGCATACGAATGCCAAAAGCATGACAGCGGTCGATCAAGGAATTTTAGATCAAATTGCCAATGTCATCCGCACCCGGGATGACGAGCTCATGGCCAAAATGATGTCAGTTGGCGCCGATCAGGAATTAGCTTTAACTCTTTTAGACGAACTGAAAAAGGGGAAATTAGTGATTTTTAAAAGGTAAGGGGTAAGGCGTTCCTCCTAGAGTGGAACGCTTTTTTATGCCGTTTCATTGTGATAAATGGAAAAGCTGATTATAATAAGGATAGAACAGTAACTGTTACACATCACATTGGAGGTTCAGCAACTATGTCTATGAATAAAGCACTCACCATCGCAGGCTCGGATTCAAGCGGCGGTGCAGGTATCCAAGCAGATTTAAAAACGTTTCAAGAAAAAAACGTCTACGGGATGACAGCTTTAACCGTTGTCGTTGCAATGGACCCTCATAACCATTGGGATCATCAGGTGTTTCCAATTGATACGGCGACGATTCGTGCGCAGCTCTCTACCATTGTAGAAGGTATTGGGGTAGATGCGCTGAAAACGGGTATGCTCCCAACGGTCGACGTGATCGAACTTGCAGCTGACACCATCAAAACATACGATCTAAAAAATGTCGTCATTGATCCTGTTATGGTTTGTAAGGGTGCGAACGAAGTCCTTTATCCAGAGCACGCGGAAGCACTGCGCGAAAAGCTTACGCCACTGGCAACAGTCATCACGCCTAACCTTTTCGAAGCAGGTCAATTAAGCGGAATCGGTGAGATCAAAACGATCGAACAAATGGAAGAAGCAGCAAAACGCATTCACGAACTTGGTGCCAAGTATGTGGTCATCACTGGAGGCGGTAAGCTAAGCCCAGATAAAGCGATTGATTTGCTTTATGATGGACAAACCTTCGAACGACTTGAAACAGAGAAGATCGACACAGAATACACACACGGCGCAGGCTGCACATTCTCAGCAGCAGTCACAGCTGAACTGGCAAACGGCTCAGACGTGAAAGAAGCCATTTATGCAGCAAAAGAATTCATCACAGCTGCCATCAAAGGCTCTTTCCAGCTAAATGAATACATCGGACCAACAAAGCATTCTGCTCATCGTTTTGACAAATAAAACAGAAAAAACCCGATTCGCCTTGTTAGAAGGTGAATCGGGTTTTGTTTATCGATAGCTGCGTCTCTGTGCAAACAGCCAATCTGTTAAGCCTGGTGTCTCATAAGCAGGCGTCCATGATGCATGGTCATATCCATACTTGCTTGCGTACTCCGTATAAAGCGGCTGGCCGCCAGCTTTTTGAATAGCTTGAATTGTATTTCTCGCATAGCTGATAGGGATAATGGAATCATCTTCTGCATGAAATGCCCATATCGGCTTGTGCGCTAAAATTCCTGCCTTGCTTGGATCTGCACCCCCCGCAATAGGAATCATCGCTGCAAACAAACGAGGATATGTGATGTTCAACTGGTACGTCCCAAATCCACCTTGTGATAAACCCGTCGCATAAATTCTTTTCTGATCAATCTGATAAGAAGTTAACACATGCTGAAGGACATCATAAGCTTTGTGTAAATCTGGTGAAAATTGAAACACGTTTGTCAGATCGATTTCATTTTGCAAATTTCTTGTTAATGCAAATCCTCCATCGACAGCATTTCGCGCCTGAGGTGCTAGTACGTACGAAGGATGTTTCTTTTGGACTTCAGGGGAAGCCCATAAAACTGCACCATCATTCGCAAGTAACTGCTTTTGATTGTCTGTTCCCCTCTCCCCGCCTCCATGTAAGAACAGGACTAGAGGATAGGCTTTACCCCTCTTACGGTTTTTTGGAATATACAGCCGATAAGGCATTCCTTGGTATTCGAAAGATAAAAAAGATGATGCAATGTCCTCTCGTGTGACAAAGCGATAATTGTACGTAGACGTGGAAAGGCGGTGGTTTCTCTTGTAAGCGCTTACTTTTAAAGTCGTATCAGTTTCTATATGAATGGGCTTTTTGTATAACTGACTTTGAGTTGTCGGCTGGCTGCCATCTGTTGTGTAATAAAGAGAAGCTTTTTGAACGTGAGAATGCAGAGCTACCTCTTGTGAACGATAATATTGACCAGATGGGACTGAAGCAGTTGATGCAAAATACGACGTATGATTTCGGGCAGAAGAAACGGAAGGAAAAAGAAAACTCATAGAAAATAGGACAATGATAAAGGTGATCAGGCATTTCTTGGTTGTATGGTTCATATCGTTCCTCCTGTACATGCTCAGATGAATTTTTATTTATTATTTATCATGACAATAGAAATGTCAACGCTTTCATTTTAATTTCTGAATCATCTGACCGAAATAAAAGAGTGCACTCGCACGCAAGTACACTCTTTTATCCATAAATGAATACCTACTTTTGCTGATCAGATTCTTTCGCCATTTTTCGAATAAAGGCTTCAATGGATTCAACAAATAAGGCATATTCTTTCATTTGTTTATACGTATCTGACAGCTTCTCTTTTAATTCTTCCTGCTCTAGAGAAGGTTCACCGAGAATAGATTGGACTTGAATGAGCAATTCTTTATATTCTTCACGTTTATCTTCAACATGATCTGCCATTGTCTCCAAGCGTTTTCTAGTCGTCGGCTGCTGTTTTGAATTCAAATAAACAACCCCTTTTTTGTCCTACCGCATTTGGATAAACGTCAGCCTCAGCTGTATATATTTTAAAATGATACCATAATGCCACTTGATATCCTATATGTAAAACGTCATCAAACCGCTTCCAGTCAGCCTTGTATATACACGTTATAGGCTATAAGATACAGGTTGATTTAACTAGAAAAAGCAGATCAATGATCAGCTCAGATTGTAGAGACACCCATGTTTTTCTACAATCAACTATAAGAAAAAGTATAATTAACTCCACAGTTTTAACAACGTTAAGAAAGGTTTAATGGTCTTAGAGAATCGAACGCAACCATTTTTTAGAATTAGGTATTCTCCTAGTGATATGCTCCCATCCTAAGGAGAAATATGATGTAAGAATGGATTAAGCAGTAAAGCTTTATAAAGAGTGAGATCACACTGTAAATCAAATTTGTGAAATCACAATGTCTAGGGCATCATTGTATAGAAAGCTATCGGAAAGGAACAGTTGATGAGTTATACTAAAAAATCAGAAATGTATAACAGAAAATAAATTTCATATAGAGGTGAAATCACATGCCTAAAATTGACAATATGTTAGCAATTCTATGGATGCTTCATTCAGGTGAGAAAATTACTGCGAAACAAATTTCAGAAAAGTTAGAAATTAATATAAGGACTGTGTATCGTTATATTGATACAATTTCAACAAGTGGCGTACCTATAATTTCAGAACCAGGACATAACGGTGGATACACTTTAATGAACAATTTCATTGAGGCTCCTCTTTTTTTTGATTCTGAGGAACAAACTTCACTATTTCACGCTGCTGTTTTTGCAGAAGAAGCCGGATATTACGGAGGTGAAGCCTTAAATAGGGCCATTTCAAAACTAAGTAAATACTCAAATCAAGAGCAGGAATCAAAGATAAACCAACATGTAACTAGTCTTGAAGTAATAAGTCGAGTAAGTTCTTTCTCTATGGAATCTTCTTTGAAAGAGTTGGAGCAGGCCTTAGCGCACAGGCATTCAGTAAAAATTCTTTACCAGAAAATTGGAGAAAAGCAATTAAATTATAGATTGATTGATCCGTACAGAATTATCTATTGGAATAATAAGTGGTATGTGATTGGATTTTGTCATCTAAGAAATGATATCCGCAGTTTTAGAGTAGATCGAATTGAAAGTCTTATGCTAACTGAAAATCATTTTAACAGACCAGAAAATTTTTCAGCACGTGACTTTTTTATAAAAAACCTCCTTCCAACTATAGAAGATAAGGAAGAAATTATTTCATTGGTTATTAATGGGGATAAAAGTGTATTGGCTGATATTTGCCAACATTGGTTTTTAGGACATTATTTACAAGAACGGACTTCAAATCAAGCAGTTTTTCTTCTTGAAAAAGACATGATACATACATATGTACCTTATTTACTTTTACCGTACAATAAATCTATTAAAGTTATTGAGCCAATAAGTCTTAAAAAAAGACTTATTGAAGTTCTGTCGGAATTAATAAAATTTCACCAAGTATGATAACTTCCCTGACGTTAACTGTCAGGGAAGTTATTTTATAATAGCTATATCACTTGTGATTGGAGTGTTATTGGATGCAAACAAAAAAAGTATTTCTATATGTATTTAACACAATGTCGGACTGGGAATATGGATATTTAATTGCTGAACTAAACTCAGGAAGATATTTCAAAAAAGGTTTAGCACCTTTAAAAGTAATGACAGTAGGAGCTAATAAAGAAATGATTACTACTATGGGAGGACTGAGCATAAAACCAGATATTTCCCTCGATGAATGTATTCTTGAGAGTAAAGATCTTTTAATTTTACCAGGAGGGACTACTTGGAATGAAGAAATTCATCAACCCACCTTAGAATTAGTTGGCAAGGCTTTAAAGAATGACACTATTGTTGCTGCAATTTGTGGTGCCACTGAGGCTCTTGCGAACATGGGATACTTAGATACTAGAAAGCATACAAGTAATAATTTAGAATACACTAAAATGGTATGTCCTAACTATAAAGGGGAAAAGTTCTATGAGGCGGGATCTGCAATATCTGATGCGAATTTAGTTACTGCCTCAGGAATAGCCCCTCTGGAATTTGCGATGGAAGTATTGAAAAAATTAGATGTATTTGCACCAGATACATTACATTCATGGTATAACCTAAATAAGACTCATCAACCTGAATACTTCTTCAAGTTAATGAATTCAATAAATAGCTGAGCTAAAAAATCAACTTAGCAGGTTTATGTTAATTCAAATAAAAAGAATGAAACATCACATGCTCTAACATCCTACTTTAACAAGCTATTCACTCTATTGAAATTAGAGGAGATCGTTCCTTGATAAAGGGGTCTTAGCAGCCCAACAATGGAACGCTGTAATTGTATTTCTTTCATTGGTCATGTACAAGCACTTCCTCTGCGCTTTTCAGGAAAATAGAGGTTTACTCACTGCGCAAAACGTTAATCAACTCCTTGTTGTATCAACGTTTACAAGAGTTTTTTGGTTCAAGTTGGTTCAAAATATCAATTTGACAAAAAATTTAAAAGGTTTAAAGCATCAGCATCTTGCTGGTGCTTTTTTCTGGCATCAATTCAAGATAATAGTTCTGCGTTGTCTGAATATTGATATGACTTTAGCGTTTTGATACATAGGCAATATCGCTATCTTGAGAGAATAGAAATGATGCATGGGTATCACGTAATCCATGAAACGTCGTTTTGAGAATATCTAACTTTTTGAGTAATTTAGCTGATTGATGGAATCCGTCAGAATCAAAATAAAAGCCACCTGCTTTAATGGGGAGTTTTTTGAGTATTTGATAGACTTCTTTATTGATGGGCACATCACGTTTAGAATTTTTAATTTTTAAAGAAGTGTCATCAGAAGTTGGACATATGGAACGTCTAACCTATATGCCGTACTCATATACATCTTCTGGCCGAATACCTAAAAGTTCACAACGCCGCAATCCAGTTTCTAAAGCAAGCAATACCAACACATTAAACTCGTCATCGGTATTTTCTAGAATGTATCTGCGTAATGTTTTAAAATCGGTAATTGATAGGGCTTTATTACGCTTAGGTAATTCCTCATCACGAGTTTTTACCAAACTAGCAAAATCACTCACTAGGTAACCTCTAGCATACGCATCACGTAGAGCCGTTTTGATTTTTAAGAGAACTTCATGTGCTGTCTTACGGGAATGTGTTTTAGCATACTCGTCGATTTTACGTTGAACTACGATGTCATTCAAATCTTTTAACTGAATGTCACCAAAAAGTCGTTTAACAATACTTGACGAAGTACGTTGGTAATTTGAAAAGTAGTTTCTTTGACATCATTTTTTTTGATAATATAAATCCAATTTTCAAAGTACACAGCAAAAGTGGTAGAACGCTCAGCTAATTGTTTCCCATTTCCTTTTTCTAATTCATTTTCTAAAGCCCAACGCTTTGCTTCACTTTTTTTATCAAATGATTTTGTCAATTTCTTATGTTGACCATTTCCTACTGGAATGTGACAATAAGAACGTTGATCTGTCAATAGTTGAGACAGTTTCCTGTTACTTGTTAGCCCCCTGTTAGAACATGGGGTTAACACATACTAAAAAAGGAATCCGCATCGGTTTGGCTTCGCCACCGACACGGATTCTTTTTGTATGGTTTAGTTTAATTTCTGAATTTAGTTTTTCGCCAAACCAGACAGTTCAATCAGCGTTCCTTTACTTGAATCATCTGCTAAGTTTTCTCTACTTTGTAAATGTGTGATAACAAATACTATTAATACTATATGACTCTTTCAGTTTTAAAAAAATTGATTTATTAAATGTATTAAATAATGGAATTCCTTTCCCAAGTATAACAGGAACTGTAGCAATACGATATTCATCAATCAAATTCTTTTCAACTAACGGCATTATTACACTATTTCCGCCAACAATCCAGATAGCTTTTCCATTTTCATTTTTCGCTCTCTCTACAAGATCAACTACATTCTCACTTGAGAAATTTACGTTCGCTCTATCGTCACCATCTCTATTAGTTAACACGTAATTAACTTTATTCTCGTATGGATAAAAGTTTGGAGATAGTTCATTTACTACTTGATCATAAGTTGTTCTTCCCATGATAACAGTATCTATCTCCTTGTAAAATTTATTATAGGTTTCATCTTTTTCTAATCCCGAAGTTTCATCTAATGATAACCATTCAATTCCTCCAGCAGAATCTGCGATATATCCATCAATACTTGTAGCAATGTAAAGTATTACTTTTCTCGTCATTTTATTCTCCTCCTTTTATTAAGCATAATTTTATATTATACTGTTAAGTGAAGAAGAAAAAGATACAAAAATAGATTTTGTCTCAAAATAGAACTTTTTTAATTATGACTCTTGGGAGATTATGATGAAAGCAGTTAATCAAAAGAAATATATATGGGAACAATTTTATTCACTCCTTACAAATGAAGAATGGACATTTTCTAAAATTCCTATAAATACAATATGCGAACAATCAGGGATTCATCGTTCAACTTTCTATAGACTTTTTCATGATAAATACAATCTATTAGAATTTGGAGCTTCCATTTTATGGAGCAAATTTACTGAAATTAATATTCATGATAGAATACATCAACCTTTTCAAACAGCTGACGCTTTTTATAAATTTTCTAAAGCAAGAAAGCTGATCAGTAATCATGTAAATGATGAACCGTTCAACCTTTTTTTAACTGAATATCTATCAAAATTACTTGTAATAGAAATGGAGTATTATTTCGAAGAAATGCTCCCTACTAGTTTTGAACCTTCTTTTCTTAGTAAATATATTCTGTCTAATATCAATTTTTTAGACAACTGGAATAAATCACTAACTAAGAGATTAACGCCCAAAGAACTAGATTCCTTATATCACAAGTTAATCTTAAAAGATTTATTTCAGTAAAATACGTAACATTTTAGACCTGAAAGAATCAAAATGTGTTTTCGGAAACCAAAAGATGTTTAGTTGAAAAAGAAATCATAATAAAAAGCGAAAAAAAGACTGATATGTGTTATCAGTCTTTTTTAGGGGACAGTTCGGGGATACTTAGTCCAAACTAAGAACAATTGTATTCAACTATCATCTATCGTGGTTCAAATTGATTCAAATGTTGCCTATAGATTGAGATTCTTAATAATTACTTTGTCTCTTCTCAAAACAAAAAGAAGCAGGCTATCCCTTCCTGCTTCTTTTTCGCTCTTCTTTAGCTTTAGTAGTGATATTTCATACAGGTAGATTTCTACCTATACAAACTCATGATTCATCTCTTTTTTCTTGTTTGACATTCCTTATCCTTGATCGGCACCTTTTCTATCAATCGTGAAGGCGGCTGAAGAGTTCCCTTATTTATAGCATTGCGCTGTTTCTTGGTACTTATCAACTGGAAAATTCAATTTCACATCATACTGATCATCGTTGTAGAAGACGTAGACGTTTCCCTACTTGTTGAGCAGATCAACGACCTGCTTCTCTTTGTAAATGCCATGTTTTTAGTTTAAGATTTGTTTCATTTCTACCACTGATCGAGATTGATTTATTTCCCGGGGAAGGAAAGTAACGAGCAGTCAATACTTCCCGGCCTCCGTTTACAAAAATCTCAATCGACGATGCATCGATAAAGATGTGAAGATCGTGTAATTCCTCTATTGCTACTTCTCGAACTTCTTTTGATCGATCTTCAAATCGATCTCGCTCTAGTGTCAGTTTGCCCTCATCTTTATCATAAATGATACGGGCTGCCGCTCGAATACAGCATTCAAACCCTTTTTGTGTATCAATTTGATCAATGAATAACTCTGCGCTCGTAATATCATCTACAGGAATCGATTGAACGGAGCGTTTGATATGGAAAATATGCTCTTGTTCGTTGGTTCTCATCGCCTGAAGCTCAGTGACTGGCTTTTGAATCAGATGTCCGTCATCATCTAAACGCAGCTCTCTCGGAATGGTGAGGCAGTGTATCCATTGATACGAAATCGTTGGGTGATGCTCTTCTCCTTGATCAGGCACTCCCATCCATCCGATTAGAAGGCGTCTGCCTGATTCGTCTAGAAAGGTTTGCTGCGCATAGAAGTCAAAGCCTCGGTCCAGCTCCTCAAATGCTCCGTGCGTATATTGATAAGTATGGTCATCCAATCTCCCAACAAAATAGCCTGATTGATGTGTATTATGATATTTTAAGCCATCCGGCTTGAGCCCCTGCGGCGACACAATCAATACATCCCGGCCATCTAATTCAAATAGATCTGGACATTCCCACATATAGCCGAAATCCTCTAATCCATTTTTCCCACTGCCTGCAATGATGCCTTGAAACGTCCAATTATCTAAAGTATCAGAGGTAAACAAGACGAGATTCCCTTTCAGGTTCAGGCTTTGTGCACCTAGAACCATGTACCACTGGCCATTTCGCTTCCATACTTTCGGATCACGAAAATGGGCGGTGAATCCATCTGGCAGCGTCGCCACGACTCCTTTTTTCTGAAAATGAATGCCATCCTCTGAAACAGCTAAACATTGATACGTCTCGCGGTTCCCTTGTTCATCGCGAACGTTGCCAGTGTACATCACATACATATGTCCATCGTCAATGACTGCACTGCCAGAATAACAGCCGTTTTGATCAAACCAATCACTTGGCGCAAGGGCGGCTTCCTCGTGCTGCCAATTTACTAGATCTGTCGATGTGTAATGGCCCCAAAATTTTGCGCCGTGACCCGTTTCGAATGGCTGCCACTGATAAAAAACGTGGTAAACGCCTTTCCACTGAATCAACCCATTCGGGTCATTTAAAAGACCTACTGGCGGCATTAAATGAAAATGCTGGCGGTACACATCTTTTTTCACCAAATGCTCGTAGTTTCGAATACGTTCTGCTACCTTTTGACGAAGTACTGCGTCAGTTGTTGTCATGACTGTGACCACTCCTTGATTATTTTTCGACTTCTTTTACTTTAAAGATGATGGTGAGAGTAAATGAAACAGCAACAGCGATTAACATACCAATCACATAATTCACCACATTTTGCACACCGAATGGCGCTGCAATTGCAATCATCGGAATCCCCGTTAAACCATAGGCGTTGGCGGCTACCTTTGTGAAGACAACAAATGCCCCGCCTAATGCGCCTCCGATCATCGCGGCAATAAACGGTTTACGATAGCGGAGGTTGACACCGAATATAACAGGCTCGGTAATCCCTAGGAAAGCTGAGAAGGCTGCAGGAAGTGCAATTTCTTTTGTTTTCGCGCGTTTCGCTAAGAAAAAGACTGCCAAGCCTGCCCCGCCTTGCGCTACGTTGGACATCGCCCAAATTGGCAGCAAATAGTTCCGCCCAATATCATTCAGCAGTCCTGCTTCAATCGCATGGAAGCTATGATGAACCCCTGTGAGCACAATGAGAGAGTAGGCTCCTCCGAAAATAAGTCCTGCTAAGAACCCTGCGTGATCATAAATAAATGTCAGTGCATTCGAAATTCCTGTACCGAGCATTCTTCCAAGCGGTCCAACAGCAATAAACGTCACAAATCCAGTCACAATCACCGTCACAAATGGGGTCACAAGTAAATCAATACTGTTCGGAACCACTTTTCTTAAATACTTTTCAACAAGGCACATGATGTACACAGTCAATAACACTGGAATGACTGTTCCTTGGTAACCAAGAAGAGCAATATCAAAATTGAATAAATGCATATACTCTGGTTTCGCATCCGTCAGTCCCCACGGATTGAGCAGGTTCGGGTGAATCATAATCCCCCCAATAACGGCTCCTAAATACGGATTTCCACCAAACTCTTTCGCTGCACTGACACCAATTAAAATCGGTAAAATGATAAAGGCTGCACTTGAGAACATATCAAGCATTTGGAAGATCGCGGAGCTTGGGTCAGCCCATTTGAAGGCTTTCATCATGCCTAAAAGCCCCATTAATAAACCGCTTGCAACAATGGCTGGAATGATCGGTACAAAAATATTTGACAACGTCTTTGCAAAACGTGCAAGTGGATTCATTTTTTGTTTCACTGCTTCATCATGGCTGACAGGTTTTTCTTTCTCGTCGTCTGTCTCAAGGCCGGTCTCACGAGCAAATGGTTCATATACTTTGTTGACCGCTCCCGTTCCAAAAATGATTTGGAATTGCCCCGAGCTTGAGAAAGCCCCCTTTACCCCTTCAAGTTCCTCAATGGCATCTTTGTCAATCAGTTCCTCATCTTTCATCACCAATCTGAGTCTTGTTGCACAATGCGTGGCACTGATGACATTTTTCTTGCCGCCTAATAGTTCTGTTAATTCTTTGGCTGTTTTTTGATAATCCATGTTGTCTCCTCCTTTTTTAAAACAAAAAAGACCTAAAATTCACTAACGATAAAAGGACATACACGTCCCCTCGTTACGCAAATTTTAGGTCTTGCCTGCCTGACAGTCACAATCCCACGATATCAAGTTTTGATTACGCTTTCATCATAGTACAAGAGCGTCACGTGCGTCAACCTCTTTTTTCGAATCTATTGACCCATATACACTATTTAAAGTAGTGTGCATAAAAAAAAGCCTGCATGCAGGCACAACCACTAAACCAATTCGGCATCCTGCAGACGCTGGACATGCAGCGTGATGTAGCCGATCTCCGATTCAGGGAGATGAAGTTCATATTCATTTTTTAACAATTCAGCGAGTCCACGTGCACACTGGTAAGCCAAATCATACTTTGTTTGGATAAAACTCAGCATGTCATCGTCCATGATTTGAAATGCCTCATTTGATTCCAACCTGCCTAATGCATACCTCAAATGTGTCACAAGTCGCTGATAGGAAATACTATCCTCATCAATTGAATGCTGAAAATAGCTTTCTATATGCTCGATCATTTCTTTGATCATCGTTGTATATTTCACGGTTTTTTTCATAGACTCCGTATTCATTTTGGCCGTATGAATATGGAGTGCCACATACCCTGCCTCATCGTCCGGCAGTTCAACCCCAAGCCGATCCTTTACATAACGAATGGCATACTTTCCAATTTCATATTCCTGCTTATATAAGACTTTGATCTCACCAAGCAATTTATTATATAGCACAATGCCCTTTTGAATGCGCTCAATGGCAAAGGATAAATGGTCAGTCAGTGATATGTGGATATGATCACTAAGCGGCATCATCAGTTCACCCTCTGCATAACTGATGATATGCTCTGCCACCTCAATATGCGCTTCGGGCAATGTCGCAAGAATTTGTTTGAATTTCTCATTTTCTTCACGCACAACAAAGATTTTCTCTATTTTTTGAACGGGAATGACGTCATTTTTCCCCTTCTGAAAAGCAATTCCGGGCCCCATCACAATTTTCTCCTGATCATCCTCCTTTACAATCACTGCATTGTTATTCAATATCTTATATATCTTCAAGGGGTATCCTCTCCCACTAGATAACATTTCTTATGTGGGATTTTACCCTGTTTCATCTCCCATGTAAAGGTAAGAGCGGACCAGCACGCGCCTCTCTCGTCGTCTTCTCATCAAGCATCATCAGACTTTGCTTAAACAGTTTCTCTGACCTGCGCTTCTTGTTCTTTTCTTCTGCCAGCTTCTCTAGCTCTCTCTCGTTCACGACTTGAAAGAAACGATCATCCACCGCAGCCGCCTGAAAACGTTGCTGCTTCATCATCACACCAGGATTCACAAGCACATTCATCATGAAACCAAACCATACACTCAACCAGTTTCTGAATTTCCTCACCGAACATCCCTCCGCTTTTCTTAGAATCTAGCAGTTCTAGCAAAACAACTGCTCCTATCATATCCCGAGAAAAAAGAGAGGTTTGTCACAATCTGGGTGAAAAAACAAACTAGTTTTCAGAAGTTTTGTTGAAAAGTGCAGAAAATCATCATGTACGAGGGTGTTTGAATAAAAATTTTATACACACTATATCCAAAAGATAAGCACACCTTATCAACAGGGTTTATCCACATATCAACACCCCATTACTAGATTTTGTGTATGAGATTTTTTTGTTTTCCATATATATATCTAAATAATTGAGTTATCAACAGGATTTTGTGCATAAGTGAGACTTTATAAACAAAATAGTTCTTTATAACTATGTAAAATAAGACCATTTTAGTAAAGGAATTGTTTTCATCGTATTGAATACTTAATAACGGGCAGTGAATCTTTCCTATTTATTCACAAAAAGAAAGGCTATCTCCCTAAAAACACAGCTAGAAAGGGGAAAATTAATGAAAAAGGTCATCTCTCGTTCTTCTGTTCTATTGTTCTCCACTATTTTTATTTTATCCACATTCTTTACAGGTCAACAGGCTAGTGCCGCTCCATCAAACAAACAGGTGGAACTGGAAAAAGCAGAAATCTTCGGTGAAATCAATGTCAATTCTAGAAAACACACCACTGTCATTGTTGAATTAAAGGAAAAATCCTTAGTTGAAGCAAAGCAAGAAGGCAAAGCTCAAACAAAGGCCTCCCTCAAAAAATCTCGAACAAAAGTAAAAAATGAAGCACTCAAAGAAATTGATAAAGCGAGTGTTCGTCAAGAATACGAAAAAGTCTTCTCTGGTTTCTCGATGAAACTTCCTGCAAACGAAATTCCGAAGCTGCTCGCAGTTGACGGAGTAAAAGCCGTTTATCCGGATGTTACATATCAAACAGATGAAGTGAAAAAAGAAAGCATCCAGCTTCCAAACGAAGATGTCTCCCCCCTTATGGATAAAAGCGCTCCATTTATCGGTGCCCCAAAAGCTTGGGATGCCGGCTACTCTGGAAAAGGGGTAAAAGTCGCTGTCATTGATACTGGAGTAGACTATACCCACCCTGATTTAAAAGGAAACTTCGGTTTATACAAAGGCTATGATTTTGTTGATAATGATTATTCTCCGCAAGAGACACCTAAAGGAGACCCTAGAGGTGAATCGACAGACCATGGCACACACGTCGCAGGAACAATTGCTGCCAATGGACAAATTAAAGGTGTCGCAAAGGATGCCTCACTTCTTGCGTACCGTGTACTTGGACCAGGCGGTTCTGGGACGACTGAAAACGTCCTTGCAGGCATCGACCGTGCTGTTACTGATGGAGCAGATGTCATGAACCTCTCTCTCGGAAATAGTGTGAATAATCCTGATTATGCTACAAGCATCGCACTCGATTGGGCCATGTCTGAAGGCGTTGTCGCTGTCACATCAAATGGAAACAGCGGTCCGAACAGCTGGACAGTCGGATCTCCCGGCACGTCAAGAGATGCAATATCTGTCGGAGCAACTCAGCTTCCTTACAGCCTTTACAATGTGAAATTCACGAACTATTCTACTGCAAAAGTGATGGGCTACTACCAAGAGAGTGATTTAAAAGCACTTGACCAAAAACAAGTCACACTCGTCCATGCAGGTATCGGTGACGAAAAAGCATTTGAAGACATCGATGTGAAAGGAAAGGTTGCCGTGATCGAACGAGGAGCCATTGCCTTTGTTGATAAAGTCGACAATGCAAAAGCTGCTGGTGCAATCGGCGTTGTGATGTATAACAACACCGATGGAGAAATCCCTGTCGATGTACCGGGTCTTGCTCTTCCTACGATTAAGCTTTCAAAAGCTGAAGGAACGGCGCTTGTCAAAGCCATTGAGGCTGGAAACAATACAACGACTTTCTCCATTCAATTTGTCAAAGAACTTAGTGAGCAAGTCGCTGACTTCTCCTCTCGTGGACCAGTTGTGGATACGTGGATGATTAAACCTGATTTATCAGCGCCAGGCGTCAGCATTGTGAGTACAATCCCAACGCATGATCCTTCTCAGCCTTACGGATATGGCTCAAAGCAAGGGACAAGCATGGCTTCACCGCATGTCGCAGGGGTTGCAGCGATCATGAAGCAAGCAAAACCATCTTACTCAACAGAACAAATCAAAGCATTACTCATGAATACAGCAGAAAAACTATTTGACGCAAACGGCAGCCCATTCCCTCACAACACACAAGGGACAGGCAGTGTTCGAATCATTGAATCACTCCAAGCGTCATCTATCGTTTCTGATGCGAGTTATTCTTACGGCACTTTCTTGAAAGAAAAAGGCGTTCAAATCAAAACAAAGAAATTCAAGGTAGAAAACCTTTCAAAAGCACCGAAAACGTATACCATTGATTACAAATTCGATGGCAGCGGCATCAGCATAAATGGAACGAAAAAAATCACTGTCAAAGGGAATTCCACTGGGTCCTTTACTTCCGCGGTACAAGTGAAATATGGTAAAACGAAAAAAGGAACGTACCAAGGCAGCATTACCCTTCGCGAAAATGGCAGAAAGGTCACAGAGATTCCGACTTTATTGATTGTAAAAGAGCCTGATTATCCTCGCGTCACATCGGTTTCTGTAGAGCCGGATAACCGTGCTGGAAGCTATGTCATTAGCAGCTATCTGCCTGGCGGAGCTGAAAACCTTGCATTCCTCGTCTACTCGACAGATGGAGAGTATTTAGGTGAAGCAGGTGTTTATCAACATGTTGATAAAGGAGAACACCGCGTAAAATGGAATGGCACAATTAATCAAGGTCAAAAGCTCGAATCTGGTGAGTATACAATGCTTGCGTATGCAAGTTTGAAAGGGAAATCCGACACTGTTCAAACGAAGGAACCTTTCGATATTTATCCTGAATAAATGTGAATCACAAGAAAAGCCTTGTATGAGTGGATCGCTCATCAAGGCTTTTCGATCATATATGGAGGAAAGAGAGATTGATGTTGATATTGCTATGGATCGTTTCTTTTTTTATTGCTTTTTTTCTAACGATCACCTTGGTGTATTTTTTCACCCTTTTATATGCGAACCATCCTCGTCCTTTTCATCAAGCATGCGAGCTGACGGTCTATGTGTCCTTCATTTACCCGCTTAGTTTGCTGGTGACAGCCGCGTTTATTTTCATCATGATGCTCCTCTTCCCTATCTACCGGCTGCGTGGACGGTAAACAGACATACATACGTTATGCATCAAAGGCTTCTTTTAATAAACGATAAGATGTGAGCCGGTCTTGCATGCGGTGAGTGATGGTCACGGCGATCACTTCATCTGTACGATAAGCCTTCGTTAATGCCGTCAGCTGTTTTTTCACAGAAGATGGCGTTCCAACCACCATCCTTTGACGATTGGCAGCCACTCGTTTTTGTTCATACGGACTATAGGAATAAGCCTGTGCCTCTTCATATGAAGGAAAGCCCCCGAGGTTTTGCCCCTGTTCATTGGCGAGTAAGGATAAATCTAAGCTGACTGCCAGTTTTTCTGCCTGTTCCTCTGTTTCAGCACATAAAACGAAGACCGCCAGACTAACGCGCGGCTCATCACCGAATGCTGAAGGTTCGAACCGGTTGATATATTGCTCCACAGAATCTTCTCCGCCTTCGCCATTGATAAATAGCGCAAACGTATAGCCTGCACCTGCTTTCGCCGCAAGTCTTGCACTTCCTCCAGAGGAACCAAGCATCCATACCTCTGGTGCAGTCTCTACCTTCGGAGAAGCGATTAAATGAGGCAGTGGATAAAATTCATCTGCTAGGTCATGTAAATAGACCTTCAGCTCTTCTACCTGCTCAGGATATTGATCACCTAGACGTTTTCGTTCACCATGATGAAGAGCTATGGAGGAAATGGGCATACCACCAGGAGCACGTCCAATCCCAAGATCGATTCTGCCAGGAGCGAGGGCTTCAAGAACCCTGAAGTTCTCTGCTACTTTATAGGCGCTATAGTGAGGCAGCATCACACCGCCTGAGCCAATACGTATGTTTGACGTAACGGCTGATAAATGACCGAGAAGCACCTCTGGGCTCGATCCTGCAAGCCGGTTTGAAAAGTGATGCTCTGATACCCAAAAACGGTGATAGCCCCACTTCTCTGCCTGCTTTGCCAATTCAACCGTTTGCTTTAAGGCTTCAGCAGGTGTTGCATCTCCAATCAAAGGAGATTGATCCAGTATACTTAATTTCATCTTACTGCACCTCTTACAGAAATCCCCCTCTCTCAATCGAAAGGGGGATTTCTTATTTATTTTCGATTAAAGCCCTTCTCTTTCACAAATTCCCCAAGGAAGGCACGCTTTGGCTGACTAAAGCCGCGAAGCATCTGCTTAGACCAAGTATCTGTTCTCTCTCCGTTTGTCCGTTCTTCATAATATGATGAAATACGATCATCGTATTCTTTTAAATAACGATCCACATGCGCTTCATCTTGCTGATATGAATTTTCATGATAAATGAGTTCAACTGGCAGTCGTTCCTTTTGTGACGATTGATTCGCTGGATGTCCGACAACCAGACCAAATAACGGCAGCACATATGATGGCGTTTCAAGCAAATCAGAGACTTCTCTCAGTTGATTACGCAGACCGCCTATATAGCAGATCCCAAGTCCCATTGATTCTGCGGCTATACTCATATTTTGCGCAGCGAGCGCTGTATCAATGACGCTAATGAGAAAGGCTTCTGTATTCTCAAGCGCCTCCTGATGATTCTTACCTGCTTTTTTTGCAATATCATCATGGCGTTTCAAGTCTGCACAGAAGACAAAGAAATGCCCATTCTTCTCAACGTATGGCTGATTCCCAGCCAGTTCAGCAAGCTTGGCCTTCTTCTCCTGATCTGTCACCCCAATAATACTATACGCCTGTACATAGCTTGATGTCGAAGCAGCCTGTGCACTTTTAATAAGTGTCAGCACCTCTTCTTCGGACAAACGCTCGTCTGTAAACGAACGGATGGACCGATGATTTAATATCGTTTCTATCGTTTTGTTCAATTCGAAGACCTCCTTCACTTCTACTATCATAAGGCAAAGCCATATGGCTTTTCAAAAATTAAAACTCGAATGAAAAAAGACAGTCTATGCTTAGACTGCCCTTACCCGTTTTATTTAAATAAATAACTTTGGTATTTCGTTAATTGAACACTTGCATTATAAGCAATCCCGAATCCAATGAGAACAGATAAAACAGAGCTTCCTCCGAAGCTGATAAATAGGAGCGGAATTCCTGTTACAGGCATCACGCCTATGTTCATCCCAATGTTCTGGAACGTATGGATCACAATAAGTGCTGTATATCCCACACAGAAGAATGACGCGAATCGGCTATAAGGATGGATACGGTCAATCAGCACGACAAGCCGGTAGATCAAGAAGAAGAACATGATCACAACAAACGCACAGCCGATAAAGCCAAAGGCTTCTCCTATAATGGAGAAAATCATATCTGTTTGTGCTTCTGGGACATAGACCTTTAAGTTTTTAACCCCATTCCCAAAAATCTGTCCAGCACCAATAGCCATAATGGCCTGGTCTACTTGGTATTTATCAGACCCCGACGCATCCTGAGTCTGCGCTTGGTTGGCTGACGTTGAACTATCAGGTAGCCAAGCGGTAATCCGGTTAATCTGATACTGCTGAATACCAATTGTTTTCGCAACATCAGGGAAAAGTATGATCACGGCTAACACAGCGGCAACTAAAAGCACAACAACGGAACCGATGAGAGAAATCAGCTTCCAATTGACCCCTGATAAAAACACCATCACAACGACAATAAACATACAGACAGCTGCCGTACCTGCATCCTGTAAGAAAATCAGTCCAACTGGAACAGCTGCCACCCCGGCAATTTTTAATAGAAGGAAGATATCATCTTCTAATGTCCGTTTTCCTCTAGGGCTTGACTTGCCAATAACAGATGCGAGCATCATAATCAAACCAATTTTCATGAACTCTGAGGGCTGAAGTGTTCCAACCCCCGGTATCACAAACCAGCTTTTTGCACCATTTTTAATTGGAGCAAAATCATGACCTCCGATTTGTGCAGGAGCGACTTTCAGAAAGAGTAACAACAGGATGCCGCCTATAAAAATATAGAGACTTAGCTTCTCTAATTGCTCCAAATCAAAGTAATTTATGGCTACGATACATATAACTCCGACCATGTAGTAAATAATCTGTCTGGTCCATGCATTAGATCCATACTGCCCAAATTGACCCGCAGCATAAATCGCAATGACACTGATGGCAAAGAAGGCTAAAAATATAAAAATTAAATCCCCTTGATAGTACGGAGATGTATTCTGCTTGTTCATGAACTAACCACCCTTATTACAAAACATAAAAGCCCTTATTTATATTAGATTGAAATTTTCACAAAAGCAACTCACCTTAAATATGACGGAAGATACATCCGAAAGGTTCCAATCATTTTTCAAAAAATGAAATACTTTTCATCCTAACAATAGGAAAAAATTCCTCTATACTCTTTCCATTCAACCGATCACGAGTCCTTTAAAAAGATTATTTTACAGATATTAAGGGGAAAATTCAATGACCTATGTGGCGATATGACAAGCAATTATCAAGTCAGCATAAGTTTTATGAAGAGAAAAGGAAAAAGCCACTTTCTACGGAATAAGGCCCATTTTCCAATTATTGAGTTTACTTCAAAGTCAATTGTGGTATAATACTTGTAACAAAATGTTCACAATATCTCCTAAAAACAGACACAATTGCATCCTGACCTCTCATTTGAATTGAACATCAACTTACAAAGGAGTTGGATACGATGGATATGTTCTTTGCGTACCTATGTATTGCAACGGCTACACCCCTGTTTTTATGGCTTGAAAACAGAAAAATTGCGCTAGCTTCAATTCCACCCATTATGATTATGTGGATTTTCTTCGGTCTTTACATGACAAGCAGTTTATCTCCAGCAGGACATACCTTCATGATCGCATTCTTTGCCATTAACGTCATTTTGGCACATATTGCAGCGTTCCTCATTTATGGACTTCCATTCATTCGCAAAAGATTCAGTAGCACCAGATAAATAACGCACCACTTATTGGAGACGTTATCAACATCATGATAAAAACCACTCACCTTTGAGAGATGAGTGGTTTTTTATTATTTCTCTGAATGCTCCGATTGCTTTGGCGCAGAAGGTGAATAACCGTCTTTGCTGTTCTCTCCGTGGCTGTAGTGAGCCGCAAAGATCCAAACAGATCCGATAACGAAGATAATCGCACAAAACAGACCAAACAATGTATTTCCGACTTGAACAGTTCCGTTCTCGCTTTCTGTCATGTGCATAAACATGAATAGCTGCAAGAACGCTTGAATGAAGGCAAAACCAAAGATAATCCAAAGTTTTGCAGAACTGCCAATTTCAGCTCCAATAGCAATCCAGAATGCTAAGATGGTTAGCACGATGGATAGGATGAAGCCAACTACGTGTTTCCAAGGGAAGTGTTCGTGCTCTGCTGAGGAATTTGTTTTTCCAGCCATATCACAAAAGCCCCCCTAATCCGATCAAGTAAACAGCTGTGAAGATGAAAATCCATACTACATCAAGGAAATGCCAGTATAGACTTGAGATAAAAATCTTCGATGCTGTTTGTGGAGTTAATCCACGTTTTTTAATTTGGAACAAGACCCCGGTAATCCAGAAGATACCGATGGATACGTGTAGTCCGTGAGTTCCTAAGAGTACAAAGAATGCAGACCAATACGCACTTGTATGAATGCTCGCGCCCTCATGTACATAATGGAAGAACTCGAAAATCTCAAAGCCAACGAAGCCTGCACCTAGAAGCAGTGTCAGAATCGTCCAAATGACAACCCCTTTTGTACTTCCACGGCGCATTTCATGAACGGCAATCCCACATGTAAATGAACTAACCAATAGCAGGAATGTCATGATCAATACAAGCTTCATATCAAACAGCTCAGCTGGTAAAACGCCGCCAGCTGTTCTGCCATGAAGAACAAAGTAGGTCGCAAAAAGTGTTGAGAATAACACGATTTCCGCGCCAAGGAATATCCAGAAACCAAGGATGTTTAAACGTCCCGTTTCAGACTGATATTCAAGCGGTGCATTTGCATAGCTGCTATCATTATGTCCCATTACTTCTGCGCCTCCTTATTCTTTTTCTCTGTTTCAATCACTTCTTCAACAGGAATATAGTAGCCATCGTCGTATTCGAATGAACGTAAAATCATCGTTGCAAATACACCGATTAAGCCAATAACGCCAATCCAGTACCATTCAAATACAAGACCGAATGCACCAAGTCCGAAGAATGCAGACATGATAAGTGGTCTGCCTGAATTGTGCGGCATGTGAATTTTCTTGAATTCTTTTTCAGGATGAACGTCTACATTGTTTTGCTTCCAGTGATGGAATGCATCTGGTGTTGTCACTTCTGGAAGTGCTGCAAAGTTATAATGCGGCGGAATTGCAGAAGATGTCGCCCAGTCAAGAGTACGTCCCTCTCCCCAGCTGTCTCCAGACACTTCACGTTTCGCGTGTCTCCAGCTGTAGTAAATGTTGTAGCAAAGGATGATGAATCCGACACCCATCATAAATGCACCAATTGTTGAGATAAAGTTTAGTGCAGTCCAGCCATCTTCTGGTCCATACGTATAAATACGTCTTGGCATTCCTTGCAGTCCTAAGAAGTACTGCGGGAAGAAACAGATGTTAAATCCGATCATGAATACCCAGAAGAACCATTTGCCGATTCTTTCGTTTAACTTGTAACCAAACATTTTTGGATACCAGAAAACAAGACCAGCAAAACAAGCAAAAACAGTACCTGCGATTAATACATAGTGGAAGTGGGATACAAGGAAGTACGTGTTATGGTACTGGTAATCCGCAGCTGCCATCGCAAGCATAACCCCAGTGACACCACCGATAACGAAGTTCGGGATGAAACCAAGTGCCCAAAGCATTGGTGAAGTAAAGCTGATACGGCCTCGATACATCGTAAAGAGCCAGTTAAAGATTTTCACACCTGTTGGTACAGAAATTGCCATTGTTGTAATCGAGAAGAATGAGTTAACCGCTGCACTGTTCCCCATTGTAAAGAAGTGGTGAACCCACACAAGGAAACTAAGCACAGAGATTGCCACAATCGATACAACCATCGCTTTGTAACCAAACAACTGTTTTCTTGAGAACGTCGCAAAGATTTCTGAGAAAATACCGAAAGCCGGCAGGATCACGATATATACCTCAGGATGTCCCCAAATCCAGAAAAGGTTCGCCCAAAGCATTGGCATACCGCCTGCTTCGAGTGTAAAGAATGCAGAACCGAATAAACGATCAAATGTCATAAGTGCTAAAGCAACTGTTAGTACAGGGAATGCGAATACGATGATGACAGACGTGATCAATGTTGTCCATGTAAACATTGGCATACGCATAAGCGTCATACCTTTTGTACGCATTTTTAAGATGGTCACCATGAAGTTAATACCAGTCATAAGTGTACCAATACCTGCAATTTGGAGCCCGAGCAAGTAATAGTTCTGTCCAGGTCCTGGTGAGAAATCATTTCCGGCGAGCGGCATGTAACTCGTCCAGCCTGCACTTGGTGATCCTCCAATGACGAAGGAAATGTTGAACAGCATCGCTCCGACCATAAATGTCCAGAAGCTCAGGTTGTTCAAATAAGGGAATGCAACGTCACGTGCACCAATTTGAAGAGGTACAACGACGTTGATTAAACCAATTAAAAATGGCATCGCCATGAATAGAATCATGATCGTACCATGCGTTGTGAAAATTTCATTATAGTGGTTGGAATCTAAAAACGTATTATTAGGAAGCGCCAGCTGTGCGCGCATCATCAGTCCGTCTACCCCACCGCGGAAGAACATAATCACAGCAGCAAGGATATACATGATCCCAAGCTTTTTATGATCAACTGATGTTAGCCATTCTTTCCAGAGCCATTTCCACTTTTTAAAGTAGGTTAAAACAAACACGATAGCAATGGAAGTAAGAGCGATAGAAATTTGCGCACCAAGAATTAATGGGTCTCCAGTTACAAAAAACTCATCCCATTTCAAATGCATAACGGCCTCCTCCTTTCCTTAGTCAGTTTATTCATTATCTAGTTTTCTTTTATAGTTCTTCACATTCTCGAAAGGATCTGTTTTGGAATGCGGAGAAACTGATTGGTAACCTAAACGTTTGCGTGCTTGGAGTGCGTATTCAGAATCCTCTCCATGCTTCGCAAAGGATAAATGTGTTGATGAGAATGTCTGCACATCTGCAGCATCAGGAAGCATCAAGTAGTCATACGTTTTCTTCGTTAACTTTGGTGCTTCTTTTTTCGTTTTGCTTACCCATTTATCATAGTCAGACTGCTTCATCGCATTGACTTTGAATTTTTGCTGAGCAAAGCCCTCGCCTGTGAAGTTGGCGTTTCTTCCTTCATATGTGCCAACTTGATCAGCTTGAAGATATTGTTCCATCTCCATTCCAGCCATCGCATACTTCTCCCCGCCTAGCTGAGGAATCCATAGTGATGCCATTGTATCAGCAGAAGTGATTTTGAATAAAACCGGCTGATCTTTTGGAATGTTTAAGTAGTTCACTGTCTCAATATTTTCCTCTGGATAGCTAAAGATCCATTTCCAATCAACAGCTGTAGCATAAACGACAAGAGGATCTTTATGGCTTGTTGCTTGAGGTGCCTCTTCCAAAGAGTAAATTGTTTTTACAGTTGGAACTGAAAGGGCAGCAACGATTAATATTGGGATCACTGTCCAGATAACTTCTAGAAGCGTATTCCCGTGTAGTTCTGGATTATAAGAGGCGTTTCCAACGTCCTTACGCTCACGGTATTTTACCAAAATGATGGTAAACAGTACAAATACCGCACCAACGATAAAGAGCATGAATCCGATGGATAAAAGGATTAAGTCTTTTTGTTGTGCTGCGACAGGTCCTTTAGGATCTAAAACAGCGATATTGCTGCAACCTCCTAATAAAAAAACACTCACGAGCATCGCTAATAAAAGCATAGGTTTAATGGCTCTGAACAAGAAGATCACCATCCTTCCTTAGATAATGTATATATTGCTGAATAATTGTGAAAAGCCATCTGCCTTCGAAAACTTTTCTTCCCTTTGTAATGCTATCAAAATCTGTTAGAGTTAGCTTCCCTTTTTTCAAAAGTTCATTTATTTTTCAACAGATTTCTATTAAAATGTCATAAATTCGACATAAATTTATATTATTGCACACACAATAAATTTCTAGGATTTTGAAAAGTTGAGAGTTGAAGGCAAAGGACAAACAATCAAGAACTTTGTCAAATTTAGGTTTACCACAATAAAAAAGTTTGGTCAAATTTCAATTTAACTTAATGAAATTTTATCTAGGTAAACAATTTCAAAATAGGTATCCCCACATTTAACAAAAACCTTACTCATTTTAACGCAAGTTCACAAGAAAAGAAAGTATCGATCCTCTGTGTATACGCTGTAAGAATTGGTAATGATGCTGAATTAGTGGAATCTCGCTAAAGACTTCCAGCAAAAAACCGGCTCAGCGCCGGCACTCTGCATTTATTCATCTCTCACTAAGATGTCAGGTCGTCTATAGATCTTCCCTTCATGTTCAATGTCCATGTACGTCCACTTGCCTGTATACGTTAAAAAGCGGTTGCCCTCTTTTTCTACAACAATCGTATCCTCTGATTTCAGTCCAGGCAATGAAGGGTTCCATGTAAACACTTGATGAAGCTGAATTTCTTCCTTCGATGAGGGAACAGCAATGATTTCCCTAGATACAAATCCCGTCTTTCCCCCTTGATGAAGCTTTTTCCAGCTATCAGGGAAGCCCTCTTTTTCGTACTGAGCAATACCTGCTTTCAGAACATCACCTAATGTTTCCCCAGGACGTGTAGCGGCATTCATGACCGTGTCAATTCGTGCTAGCCGCTCTTTGTTCTCTTCAAGCTCCTTCGGAAGCTGACCAAAGTAAACAGACCTTGTAACATTTGCAACGAGCCCGTGCCGCTCCGCGCAGAGAACAACAAGCGCGTGCTTTTGAAGAGCTTTATCTGTTGGAATCGGGTGACGATATTGATGGATCCGGTCATCCGTTGCCACAAGCAGGACTTCTATCGTCATCCCTTGCGCAATGGCTCTTTGAGCAACAAGCGAAGCAATCTCGTGCTCGGTCTGCCCTGGAACGATTTCTTGACAGACACTTTCTACAATGACCGCTGTTTCATGACAGAGCGTTTCATATTGTCTGAGCTGTGAGGCAGTTAGGATCGAGCGAATATTCGACAAATCCGGTTCGATCCATTCGAATCCATCCATTTGAATGTCCGTCCCAATTCGTTTACCTTTTGTGAGTTCTTGAATGTATGGGGTCTCATCCTCATACCAATCCATTGTGACCACTTGAAACGGATGATCGACGTACGCCATTTCCTCTTCAATGATCCGCTTTTCTTCCATTTGATTCACAATGAGAACGAGGTCATCTTTTAAGACGAGCAGCTGGCACACGCCCTCTGGCGTATTTAACACAATATGATTCCTTCTTCCGCCTGTCAGCCAGGAGAAGTTATTTCGCTTTTGAATCAAAACACCCTCAAGCTGCTTTTCTTCCATGAGCTCTCTTACTTGTTCAATCATCTAATCACCTGCCTATTTGAA
Organism: Bacillus sp. FSL W8-0920; assembly: GCF_038593215.1. Classification (NCBI taxonomy): domain Bacteria; kingdom Bacillati; phylum Bacillota; class Bacilli; order Caryophanales; family Bacillaceae; genus Bacillus; species Bacillus sp. FSL W8-0920. The sequence goes on from NZ_CP151974.1 coordinate 3,538,005, forward strand.
GTGTTTGAATGAAACGGTTAAAAGCTATTTTCCCTTGCTCAGTTCTTTTAAACACACCTGCCTGCGAGAGAATTCGAGAAAAAATAAAGCCAATTTCTTTTTGTAAAATGGTTTCGGTATTTTTCTCTGTAAAGGAATTCTCTTCAAGCAGCCGCTTCGCCCAAGCCTCGTGCTTCATGATAGCAGGACGGGCTTTGATTTCTTCAAGTGGATTTTCGGATAGCAAAGCCTCTTTTAATTGGCTTATTTCCTCTGCTAATCTACCAGGAAGCACAGCAAGGCCCATGACTTCAATTAATCCGATATTCTCTTTTTTAATATGGTGGACTTCTTCGTGCGGATGGAAAATGCCGTCCGGGTGCTGCTTGTTTGTACGGTTATTACGAAGCACTAAATCTAATTCATAGTCATCCCCGTGGCGCCTCGCAATAGGTGTAATGGTGTTGTGAGGTGTCTCTCCTGTATGAGCGATGACCCCCACCTCTTCATCTGAATACAGTTTCCACTCATGTAAGATAAAGTCTGCTGCGTCTGCGAGCGACTGCCGCTCACTGCTTCGAAGGCGGATCACAGACATCGGCCATTTCACAATACCAGCTCGCACACCTGGAAAGGCATTGAGAGAAAAGACCTCTTCCATCTCTGCTTTTGCCATCGGAAATTCATGTGCACCGCCCTGAAAATGGTCATGACTTAATATACTGCCACCGACAATCGGAAGGTCGGCGTTCGACCCGATGAAATAGTGCGGGTATATAGATATGAAGGAAAGCAGTCGTTCAAAGGTCTTTTTGGTGATGCTCATTGGCTCATGTTTGCCTTTGAACACTATACAGTGCTCGTTGTAATACACATAAGGTGAAAATTGCAGAAACCACGATTCACCTGAGAGTGACACAGGAATAATCCGATGATTCTGTCTCGCTGGATGGTTAATCCGTCCCTCGAACCCAACGTTTTCTTTACAAAGGAGACAAAGAGGATATTGCTTTTGGCTGAGCTTCTTGGCTTCAGCGATGGCTTTGGGGTCCTTTTCCGGCTTCGATAGATTAATGGTGATCTCTAGCACACCATCTTCTGTTCGTGTAAACCACTGTACATTTTTGGCGATCCTGCCTGTATGAATGTAGTGTGCATGCTGCTGCATCTCATAGAACCAGCTCGTAGCTGCCTTCGGTCCTCCCTGCTGACGTTTTTCCTCAAACTTCGCATAGATGACACTTGGAGGTGCCACCAAGCAGCCCATGATTTTCGCATCTAGTAAATCACGATACGTATCCGTCCCCTCAGGAATAAGTTCTGTTTCTACTGCCCAATCGAGCATCGGCATTAAGATGTCTTCAAGGTCTTCTTCTCCTGAGACTGTTCTTGCTTCCGCTTCATCGAGTCTGAGCACCTCAAGCAGTCGATTTCTCGTATATTCGATATCTAGTGATGTTATCAGCTCTTTATTCATCCCGTATTGAATCAGCTGTTCCAGCTTTTCAAAAATATCAATCGCCATTCCCTCTGTCCCCTCTCTTGCCTGCCTTTACGTTTTATTCACTTTGGTAGCCATCTGGATGCTTCTGAAACCAATCCCACGCACTCTGAATGATCGTGTGAAGGTCAGCATATTGAGGTGTCCATCCCAATTCTTGCAGTGCTTTTTCAGAAGAAGCAATCAGCTTTGCTGGATCTCCCGCGCGCCTTTTTGCCACTTGTGCAGGGATGGCATGCCCCGTGACTTTTCTGACGGCTTCTACGACCTGCTTCACGGAGAACCCTGTTCCATTCCCTAAATTGTAGGTCGCACTGCCTTTTCCAGCACGCAGCCGGTCAACAGCTAAGATGTGTGCCTCTACTAAATCCATCACATGAATGTAATCTCTAATACACGTGCCATCCTCTGTCTCATAATCATCACCGTAAATCATGATTTGATCCCGTTTTCCTAAAGCAACTTGCAGAATAATTGGAATGAGATGCGTCTCAGGCTGATGATCCTCTCCGACAAGTCCTTCTGTATGGGCACCAGCTACATTAAAGTAGCGAAGTACTACGTATTCTATTCCATACGCTTGCTCAGACCACTTCAGCATTTTTTCAATGGCTAGTTTCGTTTCTCCATAAGGATTCGTTGGGTTCGTTTCATCCGTTTCAACGATCGGCACCCGCTTCGGTTCACCGTATGCAGCAGCAGTGGAAGAAAAGACGATGAGTTTCACATCAAATTCATTCATGACTTGTAGTAAAGTAGTTGCTCCGCCGACGTTGTTGTTATAGTACTTAAGCGGGTCTGTTACACTCTCCCCAACAAGTGAATCTGCCGCAAAGTGCATGACCGCTTCTATTTGATGCGTTTTGAACACCTGTCTTAAAAAGGCGTGATCTCGTAAATCACCCTCCTCTAAGACAGCTCCTTCCAAAACAGCTTCTTTGTGGCCTGTCTGCAAATTATCCACTACCACTACTCGTTCGCCTTTCGCTAAAAGAGCCGCCACTGCATGACTGCCTATGTACCCTGCTCCTCCACAAACTAAAATTGTCATCACACTTCCCCCTTTGTGAGTTCTCTTGCGCCGCCTCCAATTCCAGCTGTGTAAAAAGAGGCTTGAATCCCTGTTTTCTCTTGATATATCGCACCAGTTTCTTCTATAAATGAATCTAGCAGCTCTTCTTTCACGATGCTGATCGTACATCCGCCAAAGCCTGCACCTGTCATACGGGAGCCAATCGTCCCCGGGTGCCGCCAAGCTGCTTCAGCCAGTGCATCTAGTTCAAGTCCTGTTACTTCATAATCATTCTTTAAAGAAAGATGAGAAGCCTTCATGAGCCCACCTAGTTCTTCCATTTTATCATCTTTCAGAAAATTTACTGCTTTCATCGTCCGCTCGTTTTCCGTCACGACATGTCTTGCTCGTTTGCGGCAGACGTCATCTTCAATCAAGTGGGCAACCCTCGCAAATTCATCCGCAGTGAGCTCACATAAGTGGGCAATGTCGTTTTCTTTCTGAAGATCATTTAAAGCGGATTGACACTCTGCCCGGCGCTCATTGTATTTGGAATCAGCCAGTGTCCGTTTTTTGTTTGTATTGGCGATGACAAGCGCAAGTCCCTCTTGCCGAAACGGACTATATTCAAAGGCAAGGGTGTCACAATTGAGCAAAATGGCGTGATCTTCTTTTCCAAGGGCAATCGAAAACTGATCCATGATCCCGCAATTGACACCAATAAATTCATTCTCTGCACGCTGTGAAAGGAGGGCAAGTTGGACATTTGAAACGCTGAATGAATGCCATTCATTGATGAGAACAGCGGTAACAAGCTCAATGGAGGCAGAGGAAGACAGGCCTGCACCATTTGGAATATTGCCACTGTACACAATGTCAAAGCCTTCTTCTATCTTCATTCCTGCTTCTATAAACTGTTTGAACACACCCTTAGGATAATTTGCCCAGCCGTCCGATTCTACGTAAGCGATTTCAAAAAGATTGAATTCTTTCACACCATCGCGATCAAAGTTCAAGGAATACATTCTCACGCGGCCATCTGACCGCTTCGCACAAGCAGCATATGTCCCTAGAGTAAGCGCGCATGGAAATACATGTCCTCCATTGTAATCTGTATGTTCACCAATCAAGTTCACTCTTCCTGGGGCAAAAAAGTAGCGAAGTTCTTCTCTATCTCCAAATTGCTGGTGAAATGCCGCGCGTAACGTATCGATCATATCCATTCCCCTTTTCTCTTCTGATACTTTTTATTTTAGTTGTCCCAGCAGCATCAGTTCAATGGTAAAAAAATCGTTAAAAAATACCCTTTTTTTGCTGTGAATGGTACGATGTGATATGAGGTGTAACATGATTCTAAATAGAAAAAGGTTGTTTTTTGCTGTGAAGGAGGGTTTCCAATTTGAAGAAAGAAGCATTTGCATTTCGTTTTCACCATTCTGATGTGACATTGCCAGCACAAATCTGGTCTGTTGGCTGGGAAGTTCAATCTTCTTCGTTATATAGCTGGAATGGCGTGGAGCGGAAGGATCAGGGCAAGTGCATCTTTCAGCTCACACTGTCTGGACATGGCATGATTGAAATCGGAGAGAAACGTTTCAAAGTATTGCCGGGTCAGGCCTTTCTCGTGAAAAGCCCAAGTGCCTACCAATATTATTTTCCAGAAGACAGTGAGCATTGGGAATTTCTTTATTTAACGCTTTACGGGGAAGCCTGCGATCTTTGCTTTGACCAATTTATTGACCAAGGAAAGCAGGTCATGCGTTTTCATCCGAATTCCAGACCTATCCGCCTGCTCAAGACCATTTATGATGAAGCCAGTGAAAGACGGATTACCAATCCATTTGAGGGGTCTAGCCTTGCTTATCAATTTGTCATGGAACTGTATTCATATTTGCCAAAGCTTGAGGGACAAATGGAGAAATGGCCCGAGCCTATCGTTCAAGCGGCATTGTTTGCCAGCCATCATTTTCACGAGGAAATTGGCCCGGACGATATGGCAGCTGCGGCACGTTTATCCAAAAGTCATTTTACGAGGGAATTCAAAAAGGCCACTGGCTTCACACCTATTCACTATCTAACCAATATTCGGTTAGAAAAGGCGGAAACGTTACTGAAAACAACAAAATACTCGATTGAAGAAATCGCCATACAGTGCGGCTACAGAAATGCGAATTACTTGAATAAAGTCTTTCGAAAGAAAATCGGCATGTCTCCAAAGCAACTGCGGGAAACAAGCGATGCATAATAAAAAGCAGCCGCTTTCACAATTGGCTGCTTCTTTTACGCTTTCGTCAGGTCAACATGAATTCTCCCTTGTCTTAAAACAATGGTCATTTGCGTGTCAGGTGTCATTAAGTTTTCCAAAATGTCCGTTGCTGTTTGAAGCGCAATGTCCATTCGGTTGATCTTTTCCTTTTCTTGTTCCGAAAACGCTTCTGGATGTGCGGTCATTTCTTTGACTAGCCTCAGCACTTGTTCATGCTGCTTTTCTGTTTGCTGATATATGACATCATATAATTCGTCTGGCCTGCTGCTCATTTCATATCACCTATCTTTTTTCATGTGTTAAATCGCATCTTCTTTTGTTTTCTTGAAGACGAACCATTTACTGGCGACATAATTCACGACCACAATCACAAAGTTGACAAGAATTTTTGCGACAGTTTCATTGAGCGCCATTTGGGTCACAAATAAAATCATCAGCCCTAGATCTACACCTAGAGACATGAGACGAACACTAAAAAATGAAGAAAGCTCACGCATAAGGCTTTTCGTATCACGGGCTTTTTGCTTGAAGACATACTTCTTATTGGTGATATAAGCAAAGAGAACAGCAAATACCCATGAAACAACTGTAGCTGTTTTATAATCCATGGAAAACATCTCAACGAATAAGTAGAAGCTGACTATGTTGACGATGGTTGTACACACACCCATCACAAGATACATGACAACTTCTTGATACTTTTGAAAAAGGCTATACATGTCTTTCTTCATTCCTTCTTGGTGGTTTCTGTTTCTTTTAGAATACCATCTTGAGAAGAACTTCCCAAACGAACAATATGTACGTCCTGCACAGATGAAATTTGTTCTACTCGATGGCATATGTCACCTAATTGGTTTATATAAGCCAAATGTTTTAGGTCTTTTTCATTATTTTAATTTATAATCTTTTAACTGACTTTACAATTGTTTATTATTAGAAGTAAGAAATCAATATTTATGGGTTTTTTAGTCATTTTTTTAGGAACGTGGTAGGTGATAGATTTTACAAAATAGGTTAAATGTCATCATTTTTCGACAAAATCTATTTTGCGCTGTTTTCATCCACACGTACAGTTACTAGACGGTTTGTTCAAGTCATTGGTTGCAGATGAATATGTCTTATTGAACTGGAGGATATTATGGATACGCAAGTGAAAAGAAGAGTTGACGAAGAGTGGGTTTATTTGATTCAGGAAGCGAAAAAAATTGGACTAGCCATCGAAGAAATACAAGCTTTTTTAACATCCAACGGTGATCAGAAGATGATAAACAAACCGTAAATCAACGCCGTTATCCTTTGTCTTTCAGACTGCTTTGGCTAAAAGTTCTGACTTGTCAATTGACCTTTTAAAAATCCTTTCATGACGATACGCTACAGTAGAACACCCCTTCATACCAATCCCTTCCACTCATGGGGTTCTGTCTTTCTATATTAGGAGGACAGTCCGTTTCCCGTTCTTTATATGATCCCTTTTTAGCCGCCATTCATAAAAATTGTTCTTCTCTCGTTATAAAACCAAGCTCCCCACCCATATATTAAGCATGAAAACAATGAGAAAGCAGAAAGGTGGGTAGAGCGTGAGTTCAGATTCCCTTTCCTATTATCACCAAAAAAAGGATCAGTATTATCATGGCGTGAACCCGGTCATTGTCAGCCGTATTCGTGAGGAATGGACGTCTTTATTGGATATCGGATGCGGCACAGGCAAGCTTGGAAAAGTCCTGAAACAAAAGGACCGGACCATTTATGGAATTGAATCGTTTGAGAATGCAGCAAAAGAGGCTGAGCAAGAGCTAGATCATGTGTTATGCGGAAATATTGAACAGATGACGCTCCCTTACGAACAGGAACAATTTGACTGCATTATATTCGGAGATGTCCTTGAACATTTATTGGACCCGTGGGCCGTTTTAAAGAAGGTCAAACCTTTCCTTAAAAAAGAAGGAGCCATCCTGTCATCCATTCCAAATATCGGTCACATATCAACCGTTTTAGAATTATTAGCCGGCAGATTCACTTATACAGATGCAGGATTAATGGATCAAACTCATTTACGTTTCTTCACTCTTCATGAAATTCATGCACTGTTTCATTCAGCAGGCTTTCGTATTCGCGAACTCGAAACCATTCGCGTACAGCATCCTACCTACGCGAGCGTAATGAGTGATTTACATGAATTACTCATGAAGCATGGCATTCGTTCAGATTTTCATGAGGCCGCTACCGCCTATCAGTATGTGGTTGAGGCGGTTCAGCTTCATGAGTAACCCCACCATCCTGTTTGTTTTATGTGTAAATGATGAGTCTATGTTTCAGGCTTGCTTTCGGCAGCTCGCTTCACTTCCTGCTCCCCATGGATATCATGTGGAGGTTTTGCCGATTAGACATGCATCCAGTATGACCTCTGCTTATAATGAAGCCATCACTCATCCAGCTCAGTTTAAAATTTATCTTCATCAAGATACCTTGATTGTCAAACAGCATATGCTGCTTGAGTTGATCCCGCTTTTTTTACAGCATCCATCACTTGGGATGATTGGGGTCATAGGTGCAGAAAGCGTGCCTGACAATGGGATCTGGTGGGAAAGTTCTGATTGCAGGGGGAAAGTCATTGAATATCGTCACGACACCTATCAGCTGCTTTCGTTTGAAAGTGGTCGTCAACAGGCAGAAACGCAAGATTATATGAACGCTTCGGCGATTGATGGTCTTTTCATGGCGACGCAATATGATGTGAAGTGGCGTGAGGACCTCTTTGATGGCTTTCATTTTTATGATGTTTCGCAATCCTTTGAATTCATGCAACAGGGCTATGAGGTTGGCATTGCGAAACAAGAAGAGCCTTGGTGCATCCACAAATGCGGAGATCATTTTGATGCGGAAGCATATGAAAAAGCGAGACAAACATTTCTTGCAAATTATCGATAGAAAGCACCCTTTTCGGGTGCCTTTTTTATGATATACTGTCATAAACAGCCAGATCGTCTCATATGCATTGGAGTACCTTGTCCCTAATTCGTACAAAGGAGGAAACAATGGCAGACAAAAAAGTTCATTATAAGAAGGTTGCCGCTTCAGAGGATTTTCGAAAACTTCTCGAGGAAAAACGCAGATTTATCGTACCGATGACGATTTTCTTTTTTCTCTTTTACTTTTCACTTCCGGTTGCTACATCCTACTTCACCTTTTTGAACACGCCGGCAATTGGCGCGATCTCATGGGCGTGGTTATTCGCCCTCACACAATTTGTGATGACCTGGGTATTATGTGGACTTTATGCGAGGAAAGCAGCTCAGTTCGACAAATATGTAAGCGCTTTAAAAATTGAATCAAGAGGTGATGACGAATGAGCATGACCGCTTTTATTTTATTCATAGCGATCGTAGGGCTCACATTGGTCATCACGTATTTTGCTGCGAAAAAAACGAGCAATGCGAGCGATTTTTACACAGCAGGTGGAGGTCTGACTGGATTTCAAAACGGACTTGCCATCGCCGGGGACTATATGTCTGCCGCTTCATTTTTAGGGATCGCTGGAATGATCGCTTTAAATGGATTTGACGGCTTTTTCTATAGCATTGGCTTTCTAGTGGCGTATCTTGTCGTACTTTACGTTGTAGCCGAACCGCTTCGAAATCTAGGGAAATATACGATGGCCGATATGATTGCTGCACGATTTAAGCGTCCTGCCATTCGAGGAGTTGCTGCGTTTAACACAATCACAGTCTCTACTTTTTATATGATTGCACAGCTTGTTGGGGCAGGTGCATTAATCAAGCTGCTTCTTGGCATTGATTACTGGATTGCGGTACTGATCGTCGGTGTCTTGATGACCATTTATGTCGTGTTTGGTGGCATGATCGCAACCAGCTGGGTACAGATTACAAAGGCTGTACTTCTCATGCTTGGGACACTGATTATTTCACTGCTTGTATTTGCAAAGTTTGATTTTAGCCTGCTGAAGATGTTTGAGGAGATGAAAACAGCGACCCCGCTCGGTGGGGCATTTCTTCACCCGGGAAATAAATATGATGTGCCTTTAGAGACACTGTCTTTGAACCTTGCTCTAGTGCTTGGGACAGCAGGTTTGCCGCACATTTTGATCCGGTTTTATACGGTGAAGGATGCCATTTCTGCGCGTAAATCTGTTCTATCCGCTACGTGGATCATCGGTATTTTTTATCTAATGACAGTTTTCCTTGGCTTCGGTGCTGCTGCCTTTGTTGGAACAGAAGCGATCACAGCAGCAGATGCAGCAGGAAATATGGCCGCTCCCCTGCTCGCCCAAGCCCTTGGAGGAGATTTGCTATTTGCCTTTGTTTCCGCTATTGCCTTTGCGACCATTTTGGCGGTGGTAACTGGTCTCGTCCTATCCGCCGCGTCTGCCTTTGCGCATGACTTTTATAGTCAGATCATCCGCAAAGGGAAAGCGAGTGAACGGGAACAGGTAAAAGCGGCACGCTTTGCTTCCATCGGCGTGGCCATTCTTTCTATCATTCTCGCATTATTTGCCCAATCGTTAAACGTTGCTTTCCTTGTGTCACTTGCCTTCGCAGTGGCAGCAAGTGCAAATTTACCATTGATTATCTTCACTGTCTTTTGGAAACGATTTAATTCTACAGGTGCCATTGCAGGGAGCTTAGTAGGACTGCTGAGCGCACTGATTATCGTCTCGCTCAGCCCAAGCGTCTGGGACCCATCGGGAGCAGCCATCTTTACAGGAGACCCGCTCATCCCGCTGTCGAACCCTGGAATTATCTCGATCCCGCTTGGATTCCTTGCCGCTTACTTAGGCACGATCTTCTCCTCTGAAAAAGCAGATGAAGATACCTTTACAGAAATTCAAGTAAAGGCACATACAGGGATGCATATGGATACTGATTCATAAGGAAGAGCCGGCTGATGAGCCGGCTTTTTGTGTTCTTCTCAAAAACAAGTTTCAGTAAGGTATAAATTGACCTTTTAACTTATTTTTATACTTCTCTAATCTGGCAAACCTTCTACGTGTGATCAAAGAGCAGCATGTGACGAGGATCAACAAAATTTCATGCTCTTCCCCTCTATTATCAATCACACTTTTCATCCCTATCACCTCCTTTTTATGTGTGTTCAAACATCCTCCTACACAACATCATTCATATGTTATCATTTTATACACATACTGGAAATCATTTCACATGTTGAGAAACTCTCATTTGAACAAAAAAAACTGCAAGAAAGAAGTGACATTACTTATGCGTCAAATATATGCTGCCAAGTTATTATTCGAATCCATCTCATCACCAAGCAGTATGCCCGATAAAATATTTGAAGAACGAATCATTTTGGTGCGAGAAAAAAACCATCGTAAAGTAAAAGGTATCATCCAAAAAAGCTTTCCAGAAGAAACCTTTGATAATGCTGCAGGTGGACAAACGACCATAAAATTAGCAGCCATATTAGATGTCTTTGAGCTTGTAGATGACTTAGATCAAGAACCACTGCATTTAAGTGAGGTGTACAGCCGCCACCTTATTTTTGATAAAGAAACATCAGCGAAAGAAGCCATCGAGGCTTATTCTTTAGACAAATAAAAGAAGCCGGCTGATGAGCCGGCTTTTTATTTAATAGCGTTGAAATAACTCTGGATTTTTCGGAACGTTTTCTAAATAAACGATTTTTCCTTTGTCGTCCAGTTGTGCAATATCAATTCCTTCTGCTGTATAAACACGGCCATCCGAAAGTTTTCCACAAACGGCCCAGTTGGTTTCATACTTTCCGTCTTCTCTTTTTTTCCACCCATCCCACATATGCTTGATGTCTTCATGCACGTGGAAAAATGTGTTTAAAAACTGTGTAAACGCTTGGATCCCAGGCTTCTCTGCACCATTTAAGACAATCATGACATCGTCAGAAAACAATGCGAGCAATTCATCCATTTGCTCCTGCCCTTTTCCAGCTTCATCGTAGCGGCGAAAATACGTATCGAGCACTTCCATTGTTCATTCTCCTTTATTTACCTGTCATTTCGACAATAATCGAACAATTTGATTGTACACAATTGTTTCTCACCTGTCTATTTTCCCCGAAATCAGAAAAGACATGAATTGAGTCAATCCATGTCTCCTCCAGATTAAAGAGATACTTTTTCTGATGCAACAAGTGCTTTCAATTCTTCTGCTGCTTTTTTAGGATCAGCGCTCTGGCTAATGGCGCTGATGATGCTAATACCATCTGCCCCTGCTTGTATGACTGGTGCTGCATTGCCATATGTGATACCCCCAATGCCAACAATCGGAATATGAAGACCATGATGACGCACTTCAGTGATCAATGATACTCCTTGGACACTGCGTGTATCCTTTTTCGTTTCTGTTGGATAAACTGGACCCATGCCGACATAATCTGCGCCGTCCTTCATGGCTTGTTTCACTTCATCTAGGTTATGCGTTGACACGCCTAATATTTTATTCCCAATCCTTTGTCTGACATCTTTTGCGTTTGTGTCTTCCTGGCCAACATGTACGCCATCTGCATCAAGATCTATCGCTAGCTGCACATCATCATTTACAATAAAAGGAACATTCGCTTCTTGGCAAAGTACTTGAAGTTGGCGAGCCAATTGTTTCTTCTCTTCTCCTTGCAAGGCTCCCTCGCCCTTTTCTCGAAATTGAAACATGGTGATTCCGCCTTGAATCGCCTCTTTCAAAACATCATGCGGTTGCCGGCTTGTATTCACTGTTCCCATAATAAAATAAACCGATAATTGCTGTTTGATTTGCTGTTGATCAGCCTTTGTCATGTGACATTCCCCCTATTTTCCCTATCGACAACACATCATCGCCAGTTGTGTGTGAGAGTGCATTGAGCAATTCCATTTGAAACGTACCTGGCCCTTTATTCTGGGTGTACTGAGCTGCCTTTTCAGCTGCGACACCATAAAACAATAGAGCAGCTACCGACGCGTGAAGCGGCCTTTCACCTACTGCACAAAATGCCCCGATGACAGACGTCAGTAAACAGCCGGTTCCCGTCACCTTGGTGAGCCATTCATGTCCATTATGAATAGACAACACGTCCTCTCCATCTGACACCACATCGACTTTCCCAGTGATCACCACAACGGTCTGAAGTGTCCTCGCTGCTTGTTTGACTAGTGCCGATACATCTCCGTTCGCTGCTTTCGCATCCACGCCTTTTGACTCCCAGCCATCCACTTCAAGTAAATGAGCAATTTCTGCAGCGTTCCCTCTGACAACGGTCATGTTCACTTGCTCTAACAGCTGTTTTGCCGCTTTCATTCGAAACGCCGTCGCACCAACGCCGACAGGATCTAATAGAACAGGTATCCCCTTTTTATTGGCAGATTGTCCAGCCATAATCATGGCCTCCACCGTCTCCTTGGTCAGTGTGCCAATGTTCAGCACAAGCGCATCGGCTAATTGCGCCATTTCAGCCACTTCTTCTTTGGCATTTGCCATGACTGGCGAAGCGCCTAAAGCAAGCAGACCATTTGCTGTAAAGTTCGTCACGACTTGATTGGTGATATTATGAACAAGTGGATTTTCCGCTCGAACCTTTTCCAATAAATGAGATGCGATGCTTGTTTTCATCTGTATCGTCCTCCCTTTTACTCTGCTCCCCATACATAGGATTTCGTATGCTTTAACCATTCTCTTGCCGCAAACGACAAATAGCGATCCTTTCGCCAAATGACTCCTAAATGCCATGGGATCGACGTATTTAAGGAAATGACTTTCACCTTTTCAGGATCAAGATCACGGCAGATCCGCTCAGGCAGAAGGCCAATTCCCAAGTTCTCGGCTACCATCTCACTAATGAAATCCCATTGAGACGTTTCATAAATGACATTGGGCCGGAAGCCCGCATTCATACATTCATTCAATATCCGGCTATGCAGAACAAAGTCTTCTCGAAAGAAAATAAAGGACTCTTCCTTTAAATCAGCTAAATCAACCTTATCTCGACCTGCCATCGGATGTGATGGATGCGTCACGAGCTTCATGTCCTCTTTAATAATGGTGTACGTATGAAAGATTTTATCATTTGCAGGCAGAACAATGACACCAATATCTAACGAACCATCTTCGACCCCTTCCTCTACTTTAATAGAGCCGTGCTCCACTAATTGAAATGTGACATCAGGATACTGCTGACGAAATTCTCCCATGACATTCGGGAAAAAACTCGATCCAATCATCGGCGGCAGCCCGATGCGAATATGCCCTTTTTTGACATTCATTAGATCATTTAGCTCGCTCGTTAAATTTTGAAATGATTGTGTGATTTCACTCGCCTGGGTATACATCGTTTGTCCAGCATCTGTCATTTCAACCTGCCGGCCATTCCGATAAAACAACTGCACCCCCAGCTCATCCTCGAGATTTTTGACCATCTTGGAAATGGTAGGCTGCGACACATAAAGAGATTGTGATGCTTTTGTGAAGCTTTTTAACCTCGCCACTTCTAAGAAATATGTTAAATGTCTAATGTCCACATGACTCACCCTTCCTATAGACAAAAGGAATACTAATTATTCGATATATGTATTTTACCTATAACTGAACGTGCTGTACACTTTAAAGTAAGCTAATCAATTGGAACGTTGTCATGCTTTTGTGAAACAGTGAACAATTTATATAGAAAAAGGAGTGAACAGAAAGTGAAATTGCTCAAAACGCCGCTGATTGCTGTCCTTCAGATTATGGCTTTGTTTGTTTTTGCGAAATTGATGAATGTGCTCGCGGCCTTTTTGCATTTAAGAATACCGGGTACGATTTTAGGCATTCTGGTCATTTTCTTATTACTTCATTTTAAAATCATTCAATTAAAATGGATTGAACTTGGTGCCGTATGGCTGCTCGGAGAACTGCTGCTATTCTTTATCCCATCAGCCGTTGGTGTCATTGATTATGGAACATTGATTTCTCAATCTGGTACAAGTATTGTCCTTGTCGTCTTACTGAGTACCTTTGTCGTCATGCTCTCGACTGGTATCATGACGCAAATGATTGCGAAAAGAAAGGAGCGGAAAAAGCTATGTTAGTTGGCGCACTATTTCTGATCTTAACGGTTCTTTTATATCTCGGATCAAAAGCGGTGTATAAACGGCATCCGAAGGTCTATGTCTCACCATTACTTGTGACACCGCTTGTCCTTGTCGTCTTTCTGTTAATCGTCAACATTCCTTACGATGCATACAATCAAGGCGGGAAATGGCTCACGAATATGCTTCAGCCTGCGACTGTTGCTTTTGCCATTCCTTTATATAAGTATTTTCACATTCTGAAGAAGCATGCAGTGGAAATTATTTTGAATGTGGCTTGCGGTTCTGTCATTGCGATTCTATCTACGGCATTTATCGCGAAGTTGTTTCATTTGGATACAGGCCTTATTGAAAGTCTTGTTCCAAGGTCGGTCACAACACCAGTGGCGATGAGTGTGTCAGAAATGATTGGCGGGATGCCGTCCGTTACGGCAGTATTCGTCATTTTAACCGCACTGTTTGGGTCAATCATCGGTCCAATGATCATTCGTTATTTCCGTATTGATAATGACATTGCCATGGGCGTCCTGCTTGGTACTGGGGCACACGGGGCAGGAACATCGAAGGCATTTGAAATGAGCTCCGTCTCAGGGACGATCTCAAGTGTGTCGATGATTCTTTCAGCCATCATTACATTATGTGCAGCACCTCTCCTCATGTCGTTTGCCTTATAAAAAAAGCCATTTCCTTTATCAGAAAATGGCTTTTTTCTTATGCTTGTATGAAGACAACCTTTAAATAATTTCCTTCTGGATAATTCTTCGTCGTACGGAAATCCTCAGGAAGTGTATATTCTTCAAGGATACGATAGGTTTGTCCTGATTCTTTAAAGGCCTGCGCAATAAATCCTTTGAATTTCTTCATACCAAATGCACTGCTATTCGTTGATGCCACAATGACGCCGTTCTCAGCTGTGATTTGGATAGCTTCTTTTAATAGCTTCTTATAATCCTTCGCCGCACTGAATGTGTGCTTTTTCGTGCGTGCAAAGGATGGCGGATCTAAGATGACAAGATCATAGGTCCATCCTTTTTTCGCAGCAAACGGAAAGTACTTAAAGACGTCCATGACTTTAATATCCTGCCCGTCCACATCTATATCGTTGACTTCAAACTGTTCAGATGTTTTTTTCAAACTGCGGTTTGCGACATCTACACTTGTCGTCCGGCTCGCTCCGCCAAGCGCTGCTGCCACGGAGAAAGCACCTGTGTAAGAAAATGTATTGAGCACGGTCTTTCCTTTTGCATAGCGATCTCGAATTGCTTTTCTCACATGACGTTGATCAAGAAAAATGCCTGTCATCGCACCATCATTTAAGTAAACCGCTACGTTCATGCCATTTTCTTTCACGATGAGAGGAAATTGACCTTTCTCCCCTTTTACAAAATCATCATCTTCTATATACTGTCCCGACGTATCAAATCGTTTCTTTTCATAAATGCCTTTATAGTCTGGATATACATGCTCAAGTGCAGCCAATACTTCCGCCTTGAATGTATAAACTCCTTCGCTATACCACTGGATGAGATAGAAGCCGTCATAATGATCAATCGTGAGCCCACCAATGCCATCTCCCTCTCCGTTGAACACACGGAAAGCAGTCGTCAGTGCATCATGAAATAAATGCGTTCTGCTTTTCGCTGCCTGCTCAAGCTTGGAGACAAAAAAGGCGTGGTCTATTTTTTCGTTGGCATCAAAGGTGAGTACCCAGCCGATCCCTTTATTTTGCACACCATAATATCCTTTTCCTAAAAAGGTGCCTCGCTCATCCACCCATTCAATCAGCTCGCCTTCTTTCATACCGTTTACATGCGATACAGCATCTTTAGAAATGAGCGGATATCCCTTTTTCACTTGTTCTGCAAATGTTTGTTTTAATGAGATTTTTTTCATTCGTGTCATCCTTATCCTAAATTGACTCTCTCTATCCTATCATATGAATGTATACGTTACTTCTATTATGATAAGATGAGGAGAAAAATATCAACACACCATAGAGGAGGCTCTTTTTTTGACGACATTACGATTAGATCATACAGGTATTATGGTTTCAAATATTGATACGTCCATTGATTTTTATGAAAAAGTCGTGGGCATGAAATTAAAGGATCGCATCACTCATACAAACGGAATCATTGAGCTTGCATTTCTCGGCTTTAAAGATGAGGCAGAAACGGAAATTGAGCTCATCCAAGGGTACAGCAGCGATCTGCCATCTGAAGGAAAGGTTCACCATCTTGCCTTTACAACTGACAATATTCATGCTGAATTCAATCGTATTCAAAAGCTGCAAATCGAATTAATTGATGAAGAAATTACGACGCTACCAAATGGATACTGCTACTTCTTTTTCAGAGGGCCAGACCAAGAATGGATCGAATTCTTCCAGCGCTAATATTTCCTAGGAAATGGGGCCAGTTCCCTTTAGGCTCCATAAAAGAAAAAGAGTAAGAGCATCCATATGCCCTTACTCTTTTTTTATAACACCTTACTAAGAAATGATTTTGTACGCTCATGCTGCGGATTTCCAAAGAGAGCCTCCGGTTTGTCTTCCTCGACAATATATCCGCCATCCATAAAGATCACGCGGTCTCCTACCTCTCTCGCAAAGCCCATTTCATGTGTGACCACAATCATTGTCATGCCTTCGACGGCTAATTGTTTCATAACTGCTAATACATCCCCGACGACTTCAGGGTCAAGAGCAGATGTCGGTTCATCGAATAATAACACTTTCGGGTCCATTGCCAAGGCTCTTGCGATGGCGACACGCTGTTTTTGTCCACCAGATAATTGGTTAGGGTAGCTTTTGGCTTTGTCTTTTAAGCCGACCTTTTCAAGCAGGTCCATCGCTTTATCGACTGCCGCCTTCTTGTCGGTACCTTTTACCTTCATCGGTGCGATCGTGATGTTTTCTAAAACGGTTTTATGAGGAAATAAATTAAAGTGCTGAAACACCATCCCCACTTCTTGTCGTACTTTATTGATATTCACCTTTGGATCTGTAATCGTATGTCCGTGGACAACGACTTCACCAGCCGTAATATCTTCTAATTTATTGAGACATCTTAGAAACGTGCTTTTGCCTGATCCAGAAGGACCAATCACACACACTACTTCCTTTTCTTCGATGACTGCATTAATATCCTTTAACACTTCGTGATCGCCAAAGGATTTCTTTAAATTCTTCACCGTAATCATACTCATTTGATATCAAATCTCCTTTCTGCGTAGCTAGCCAGTAGAGAAAGTAAATAAATGATCACGAAATAAATGATACCGACAATGAGCCAGACATTCAAAGGATCAAATGTTGCCGATGCCTGTACTTGTCCCCGCTGCATAATATCGGCAATTCCGATAATTGATAAGAGAGACGTGTCCTTCAAGCTGATGATGGCTTGGTTTGTAATTGCTGGAAGCATGCGGCGAAATGCCTGTGGAAGGACGATAAAGCGCATGTTTTGTCCCCCTGTAAAACCTAAGGAACGCGCAGCTTCTGTTTGTCCTTTATCAATGGACTGAATCCCAGCACGAATAATTTCTGAGAAATAAGCTCCTGCATTAATCGCTACTGTAATAATCCCTGCCGGCACTCGATCAAGCGATATGAATTCAAGTGTATTCAAACCAAAGTAAATGAAGAATAGCTGTACGATAAATGGTGTGCCTCGGATGGCATTGACAAAGACAAGTGCGATGAAATTTAAGATTTTAAAAGGTGACAGACGGAATAATGCCACTATTAAGCCGATGATAAATCCTAAAATGATGGCAACAACAAAAATATATAAAGTGGTTTGCAAACCATCCATTAAATACGGAAATGCATTAATAATCGTGTCCATGTTTCTCCCTCCCTAATTCACATACGACGCATCATAAAGAAAGCGCGCTCGGAGCGCGCCTCGCTTGTATTATGACTTCAAATATTTATCAATAATTTTGTCATATTCACCATTTTTCTTTAGGTTCTCTAGACCTTTATTAATCTTTTTCAATAGGTCTTGGTTTTTCCCCTTCATCACAGAGATACCATACTGGTCTCCATTCAATCGGTCTCCAACTGTTTTCAATTTTAAATCTTGCTGTGCAATTGCATACGTAATGACAGGATAATCCTCAATTAAGGCATCTGCATTTCCGTTTGAAACTTCTTGGAACATCGATGGGCTGTCATTAAATTGAACCACTTCATACCCATATTTATCTGCGTTATCTGATGCAAATTTTGCACCCGTCGTCCCATTTTTAACAGCTAGCTTTTTCCCTTTTAAATCATCAATTGATTTGATGCTACTGTCCTTTTTCACAACAACTGTCAATCCAGCGTCGAAGTACGGATCTGAGAAATCTACCTTCTTCTTACGCTCATCTGTAATGCTCATTCCGCCCATCCCTACATCAAGCTGACCTGCCTGCATTGCCGGGATAATGCCTGAGAAGTCCATCGCTTC
This sequence comes from Bacillus sp. FSL W8-0920, assembly GCF_038593215.1. Lineage (NCBI taxonomy): Bacteria > Bacillati > Bacillota > Bacilli > Caryophanales > Bacillaceae > Bacillus > Bacillus sp. FSL W8-0920. Next base: position 3,556,266 of record NZ_CP151974.1, read on the forward strand.
AAGTTTCACTTTGAAGTCTTGGTCTTTCGCGATGGCGTTAATCAGATCAACGTCGATTCCTTCAGTTTTACCGCCCTTTTCAAATTCAAATGGCGGATATGTTACATCTATCCCAATTTTATATGTGCCTTTGCCTTCTCCCGAACCGCTGTCCGATTTTGATCCACAGGCTACCATGACGAGCACAACTATGAGTCCCATGATCAGCAACATCGATTTTTTCATAAAACACGCCCCCTATTGTCAGTTTTATCTAAATATTCGCAATACCAATAATACTATACCACGCTAAAGCTATAGTGTGTGATGTTTTTTATCAATACCAAAGATCCATACAATTCTAGATCAATAGTCTCTTTAAATTTTACTTTTTTGCGAATAACTCATTTTATTCTAAAAGAAGAGCGATTCACAATCATAATGTGAGATAATCTCACAAAAAACGAGATAAAACCTTGAAAACCGCCGTTTTTTCTAACATACGAAAACAAACGCTTGAATGATCTTCTTCTCTCTATTGATATCGTAATATATCTTCTCTAAAACCCTCTTTTTACCTAAAAATATGTAAGCGTATACAAAAGGCACATGATCCCTATTTCTTTCACAACTGGTTGAATTTACATCAAAAAACATGTTTTACAAATTGCGAGAGAGCGCTTAAAATATAAGAAGATACTGAATATGGAAAGTGAATTCAGATGAGCGGGAATCGAACGAGATGGATAGATGAAGAAAGGAGGATATAAATTGGCAGAAACAGGTGTTTTGTCGTCCGTTGATGTAGCGAATATGTTAAATGACTGGTATGTCATGATGAAAAAAAGAGAAATACAAGGTGCGATCCAGCTAAAAGAAGAGATTCTTCAAGCGTTTGATCGCATGGAAGAGAATCAAGATGTCCTACTTTACTATCAATTGCTAGAGTACCGTTTTAAGGATCTCATTGAAGATACAGCTTCGCTGGATCACAGTCTTTTTGTTGATGAAAATGCAATCCGTACAGATGACATGCTCAGCTACTATTTCTATTTCTTTAAAGGGATGTATGAAATGCGCAGAGGCAATCAGGATACGGCATTTCACCTTTTAAAATTGGCAGAGGATAAATTAGATCTCGTCCACGATGACATTGAAAAAGCAGAATTTCATTATAAAACAGGGTGTCTTTACTATAATATAAGATCCACGCTCCTCTCCATACACCACTTGAAAATGGCTTCATCTATTTATGACGCAGATCCATGTTATGTGAAAAAATCAATCAGCTGTCAAATGATGCTCGCTTTGAATTATGCTGATCAATCAAAATATGATGAGGCAGAGTCATTATTTGAAGAAGTGATTCATTCACTAGAACAAATGGAAGACCCAGATTTACTTGGTCACGCGTATTGCAATGCAGCTTTTATTAAAAGTCTTAGAAACGAATACAGTGAAGCTGTGCCGCTCATAGAAAAGGCTTTATTGATCGAGACATTTGAAACGTCTTCTCCAGGCGGCTACTTACTTGCCATGTATGCCTACACAAAAGCACTATTCAAGCTGAAAAAGCCTGGTTTGTTCCACTATTATGTGCAGCTTTCACTTCAAAAAGCAGAAAATTTAAAACAACGAAACATTTCTCTTAAATTATCTATTTTAGAAACACTTATGCTTCAGCAAGACAACATGATAGAGCAAATCAAGTCTTATTGTGATCAATTAGAATCTATGAATTTTCTTGTCGATCTTGAAGCCATCTGTCAGGATGCAGCTGCTTACTTAACAGATATTGGACTTCATGAAGAATCCACTTATTTCTGGAACAAGGCGTTGTCCTTAAAAACTTGTTAAGAATATGGAGTGATATATGATGAAAAAATGGCTTATCACAACTGCGATTTTGACACTCTTGATAACAGGTGTTTCTATTGGCGCTTCTATCCAAAAAGAGAGCCAATCTGCACAATCTCAAGATATCATTCAAAAGAGAGACCGCGGCACCAATCCTTAAACAAGAAAAAGAGTAGCTGTGAATATCACAGCTACTCTTTTTTATACGTTAATCGATTTCTCGTTTAATATTTTGCATTTTTTCATCTAAGTAATGGGCGATATCTGCCGCTTCCTTTAATTCATCGGTTAGCTGATGAGGGACATCGTTTTGCAGTTTATAATAGATTTTATGTTCAAGGCTCGCCCAAAAATCCATCGCTATGGTCCGCACCTGAATCTCAACCTTCACATGCTCCACACGATTCGTTAAGTACACAGGGATTTCCACAATTAAATGCAGACTTCTGTAGCCATTTGGTTTTGGATGTTGAATGTAATCCTTCACTTCAAGGATTTTTAGATCCTCTCTTTGCCTCAATACATCCATAATATTATAGATATCTTGAATAAAGGAGCAGATGATACGGACACCTGCGATATCATGAATATACTCCTTGGCACATTGTGTTGTGATGTCGCATCCTTTTCTTGCTAATTTATTTACAATGCTTTCAAAGGATTTGATCCGTGATTTTGTATGCTCTATTGGATTGTGGCCATGGATTAAATTATATTCTTGGCTTATGATTGAAAACTTCGTATCCATTTCATCTAATGCAAATTTATATACTAATAATTCATTTTTCCAGTCTTCCATGACGTTTTTCAAATCTTCTACATGAGTTGCTGACATATTCATTTCTTTTTGTCATCTCCTTTTGGGAAACGGCGGCAGCACCGCTTTCCGTTTACTAGACGGAGACGGGACTCGAAAGGTTTTAAAAAATACGTCGTCAGCCTCGCTGTTTGTAATACGTCAACGCCAGCGCAAGCGCGAGTACAGAGCCTTTCACAATATCCATCGCGTAATAAGGGACAGACATCATCACAAGTCCATTTTGCAAAATACCGATGAGCACAGCCCCAATAAAAGTACCAAATGCATTTGGTTTTCCTGCTCCCATGACGGAAAAACCGATAAAAGCTGCCGCTACGCCATCCATTAAATATGGTGTGCCCGCATTTATTTCCGCTGTCATTACCCTTGATGCCAGCACAATACCGCCGATTGCTGCAAATAAAGCCGAAAGCAGATATGCCGCGATTTTATATTTATTCACATGAATACCGGACAATCGAGCCGCTTCCTTATTCCCTCCAATGATGTACATATATCGTCCGTGCTTTGTGTAGGTCATGAAAACATGTGCAAATAGCACAATCACTGCCATTAAGAGAATGATATATGGCACCTGTCCGATTTTGCTGAAAAAGGCAGGGATTGTACCCGTTGAGAATGTACCATCAGGCAGCACCATGTTTTCAGAAATGGTCGCCCCTTTCGTATACGTCTGAGCCAGCCCTTGAATAATAAACATCATGGCTAATGTCATGAGCATATCTGGAATTTTCATTTTGACAATCATCAAGGCATTGAGTAAACCAACAATAATGGCAGCCGCTAGCGCAGAGAGGATCGCAATCAGCGGGTTTTGCGAAAACCACACAAACATAGAAATCACAATTGCATTCGATAACGTTGCGACTGATCCGACCGATAAATCAAAGCCGTTGACTGCCAAGGAGATGGTAAGGCCCACCGCAATAATGGTCACAATGGAGATAGACCGTAAAATATTGATAATATTCCCTGATTGCAAAAACGCTGGATTCGCTGCCGCAAATACCACAATCAATACAGCAATGGTTAAGATCGTGCCATATCGATAAAAGAAATCAAATAGATGAAAGGATGGCCGCTGTTTTTTCGTTTGCTGCACAGGGGCTGGAATTTGTTGTTCACTCATGATTGTCCTCCTGTTGAATGATATAAAAGCTCTTCCTCAGTCGTTGGGGCAGTCATTCCCCGGGCAATGCTGCCATCATACAGCACATAGACTCGGTCAGCGATCCCTGCAATCTCCGACAGCTCACTTGACGCATAAATCACAGATTTCCCGCGGGCGGCAAGCTCTGCAATCAGCGTGAAAATATCTTTTTTCGCTCCAACGTCAACACCTTTAGTTGGTTCATCAAAGAGATAGACATCCGCTTCAGCCAGCAGCCATTTTCCGATGGCAATCTTCTGTTGATTTCCACCGGATAGATGCTTCACCTTCGCTTCAAGAGATAGCGTTTTGACACCTAGTCGTTTGACGATTTCGTCTGCTTTCCGCTTTTCCTTCGAACGATGTAAAAAACTGAACACGCTTGAGAATGAACGAAGACTTGCGGCCGTTAAGTTCCACCCCACGCTCTCTTCTGTCAGAATCCCTTCCTTTCTCCGTTCTTCTGGCACAAGGGCCATTCCAGCTCTCACCGCTTGATGAGGCGATGTGATGCGAACGGTTTGACCATGAAGCTTCACAGTCCCTGTCGTTTTTTCTGAGGCGCCGAAAAGGGCTTTACACAATTCCGTTTTTCCAGCACCGACAAGGCCTGCAATTCCGAGAATTTCACCCTTTTTCACATGAAGATGAATATTGCGTAATTTATGCTGGTCGTTTAGCTGCTTCACTTCAAGGGCAATAGGTGCATCCTTCAACGGTGTACGGAGCGGGAATTGCTCCTCTAATGGCGCACCTAGCATTTCTTCAATGATCTGCTGCGGATTTGTATTTTGAACAAGGTGAGCTGCGACATCGGTTCCATTTCGCATCACTGTCAGTTCATCACAAATGGTGAAAATTTCAGGCATGCGATGAGAGATAAACACAATGCCCGTTCCATTCTGTTTCAGCCGGTCAATCATTGAAAATAATTTGTTTGTTTCTGTATGACTTAGCGGAGCTGTTGGTTCATCTAAAATTAAAATGCTACATTTGATTGAAACGGCTTTGGCGATGAGCACCATCTGTTTTTCCGCAAGGGTCAGATCACTTACAAGGCGTTTTGTGGAGATGTCGATGTCCAGTTCTTTTAATCGTTGAGCTGCCTTACGGTGCAGCTCTTTCCAGTCGACAAATGTTTTTTTCTCAATCTGATGCATCATCATATTCTCACCAACACTTAAGTAGGGAACGAGAGCTGTATCCACTTCTTGATGAACCGTCTGCACACCATATGAGGCCGCATCCTTTGGGGTTTGAATCGATGCCGCCTGACCATTGATTTGGATGCTTCCTTCATAGTGCGAATGAGCGCCAGAAAGAACTTTCATTAACGTGGACTTCCCAGCACCATTCGCTCCAATCAGTGCATGAACTGTCCCTTTTTTTAATGTGAAATTCACTTGATCTAACGCTTTTACTCCTGGGAATTCAATCGAAATATGTTTCATACAAACTAGCGGCGAAGTCATAGATGTCCTCCTTCTCATGATCATCATTTGAAAAACGAAACACCCTCTATAGAAGAGAGTGCACGGCGTTTATTTTGTATAATGCTTCTTCAAGGTCTTCATCCAATCTTCTTCAAAGGCAGTCGATGAGCCGAACCCCTTCACTTCGTCTGCAAGATTGACCATATTGATGGCCTTTCCTGATTGTTTAAGCTGTTTTTGTGAGATGAGAGAGGCCTCAAGATCATAGGAAGACGGGGTTTTCTCACCCGCTATTTTCTTCGCAAGAATTCTCACGTCAACTGCGCCAATGAGCTTCGGATCAACCGCTGCTGTGTACTTCCATGGACTGTCTTTTGCTGTCATTTCTTGAAGATCCGCATTTGACACATCAATCCCATAAATCTTCACTTCTGTTCTTCCTGCTTCCTTTAGCGCTCTTGCTGCGCCAATGGCAAAGGCATCCCACGTAGCAAAAATAGCGTCAAGTTTGCCCTTTGGATATTTATTCAGCATCGCTGCCACTGCATTTTGTGTTTGAACAGACGTATCAGAGGAGGCAATACCAAAGCGGTCAAGTTCCTTGATCCCTGCATGTTGTTTGAGCGTTTCTTGATAGACCTTGTTCCGTCTCACCATTGGCGGGAATCCATCTACCCAGAGGTACGCAATATTTGCTGTTCCTTTAAAGTCAGACACGAGTGCGTCTAGTGATTTTTTCGCTAATTGTTCGTCATCTTGAGACGTCACTGTGACTCCTTTGATGTCCTTCAGCTTAGGATTTGAATCGAACGCTACGACTGGAATACCCTTCGCTGTGATCTTTTTCACGTCAGCGACGGTCGCCTCGTCGTCCCCATGAGAGATGATAAAGCCATCATAATTTTCTTCCAGCGCCTGAGAGATCGCGTCATGGAACTTCGCTGTATCTCCATTTGCGGTGTAGACATCTACCGTAAAGCCAAGCGCTTCACCTTCTGCCTTCGTCCCAGCTAAAAACTGCGCTGTATGATCATCTCCTCCAATTTTACGAATGACTTTAATTTTTGCTCCCTGTCCCTTTGCAAATCGCTTCGGTACATTGTCAAAGGAGACCTTTTCGTTCGCATTTGTCTTTGAGCCTGCACTTGATCCAGTGCCGCAGCCTGTTAATAGGACGGTCAATACCGTTAATAATATAAGACAAGATGTAAAATAGTTACGCTTCATTGCTGTTCCTCCTCAAGTTGTTTTTATTTTTCACATCGGAAAACTAGGTAAAAATGTGGGAAAACGCCAGTAAACTGTTCTTTCATTTGAAAAAGAGACGAAAAAAAGCCTCTCTTGGAAAGAGAGGCTTGATCACCGTTGCATGAAACATGTATCGGGATTCTTCCTCTCTTATCTGTCAAAGCTGTAACAGCTTTGCAGGAATTAGCACCAATTTCTATAGTAGAAACGGTTGCCGGGCGTCATAGGGCCAGTCCCTCTGCCTCTCTTGATAAGAGATCCGTTATGAAATTTTATTTTCGTTGAAATGTCTTCTTTACTTTAATGTGATGTCACATCAATGTCAATGATTTTTTCGAAAATTTAAAACAATGAGTTTGCGATTCAGACTTGCTTAATTTCCGATGATTTTCTTAGCAGGTGATGACTTCTTCAGGCGAAAATCATATTTTTTCTCATTCATAAATTGTGGATTGAGATGTGCTGATCCTTTATCTTGACCGCTTTTAGAGAGATACGTTTTGTAGCCTTCCATCCATTTCCCGCGCCATACCCACTGTGATGCTTTTGCACCTTTGCGGTCGTCATATACGTTCTTCTGGAAGATATTCTTTTGATTTACTCCATAAAGATTCACGACTAAGTAATGCGAGGCACTCGCTGTCATGATATTGTTCGTGATTCGATTGTTCACGGCTTGATATTGCATCAACAATTGACCGCCTTCTAAGCCGGCTGTGTCATTTTTATATAAAATATTATGTGAGATCGTCGTATTTGTTGTTCCGCCTCGCTTTTTATCATAGCCGCCAATTGAAATGCCTGTATAACGGTTCAAATACACTTGATTGTGTTCGATGCGAATGCGATCTGCCATTTTTCCTTTATGTTCACTTGTGACTTCAATCCCTAGGTCATTGTGATGTGTGATGTTATGATCAATCACAATGTCCTTCCCGCCATCCACATAAATTCCGCCAGCGGAGATGTCTTTGCCATAGGCTGGATTTCCTACACTCGTAATCTCATACACTTTGTTTCTAGATACGACACCATTTCTGACTTGATCGTACTTTTTAGAAGGTGCTACGTTCTCAAAACCAATTAAATCAATGCCTATATTATCAGTGTGGCGGACGGTGTTATGTGTCACACGGAACTTTTTGACGTTCCCATTGAGCACAAGCGCTTCACTGAAGCCAAGCTTTAATTTTTCAACAGTGTTTCCTTTGATTTCAATGTCTTCAATGGCTGCAGGAGCTTTTGTTCCATAGACCGCAATACCGTGCGCATTCCCATTTTTGTGTGTCGTCTGAATGTCATACACTCGGTTGTTGAGAAGTTTAACGCCTTTCCCGCTTCCTTTGATGAAAATACCGACTGGGGTCAGATCTTCCTTATTCGTCTTGAGATGTCCCACCGTCAGACCTTTGAGGGTAATGTAACTTTTTTCATCGATCGAGACAAGACCGCCATCTGCTTGATTTCCTTTGAGTGAAGCCCCGCTAATGACAGGTTTTTCTTTTCCGTAAGCTTGAAAGATAACAGGTGCTTTCTTTGTACCTGAATGGCGGACAATCAATTTCTCTTTGTATGTGCCGCCTCTCACGTAAATGATTGCACCAGCTCTCGCCATACTTGCCGCTTTTTTCAGCGTGCGAAAAGGTTTTTGCTTCGTTCCTGGGCTTTTGTCGTTCCCGTTTGTCGCCACGTAATAGGCAGTTCCCTGCTTAGCGCCCGCCTCCTCTGTCATCGCTTGACAGCCGAAGCTGATCACGGTCATGAATAAAATGAGTAAAATGCTTGGTATCGCTCGTTTCATCTTGTTGTTTGCTCCTTTCACTTCTCTTCTTTCTTTATCGGTTAAAAAAAAGAGGATTAAAATATGACAATGCCCCTTGCAATGTACTAGTCAAAAGGTGTATGGTTGAAAGAATATCTTACAGGTAATTTATCCGCTTTTAAATTGTCAGATTAATCAGTTAATAATGTATTTGGATTTTATTTCTTTATTAAAAAGGGGTGACATGAGGCAGACTGACGGCAGAGAGAAGGAAAGCGCTTTAACAGATTTTTCTTGTCTGAATTCCAGAAAACCTATTGCTAATATTTTGTGAAGGTATAGAATAGAATCATAATTATTTCATATTATTAGAATTTTCAAATAATCAAATAGCAAGGAGATTTACGATGCCAAAACAACCCATCCGCGTTGAACTTAGTTCAACAAAAAAACCAAAACCTCAATCTGATCAACTTGAATTCGGAAAAATCTTCACAGATCACATGTTTGTGATGGATTATTCCATTGATCAAGGCTGGTATGATCCAAGAATTATCCCTTATCAGGCCATTCCAATGGACCCAGCTTCGATGGTCTACCATTATGGGCAATCTGTTTTTGAAGGCTTGAAGGCTTATGTTTCTGAGGATCAGAAAATTCTCTTATTCCGTCCGGAAAAGAACATGGAACGCTTAAACAGATCCAATGACCGCCTGTGCATCCCACAAATTGATACAGAAACGGTTTTAGAGGGCTTAAATGAACTCATTCGCATTGATAAGGATTGGGTACCTGATGCAGAGGGCACTTCCTTGTATATCCGTCCATTCATTATTTCCACTGAGCCGTATTTAGGCGTTGCGCCGTCAAGCACATATAAGCTGCTCATTATCCTATCTCCAGTGGGGTCTTACTATAAAGAAGGCATCCATCCTGTCAAAATTGCCGTTGAAAACGAATTTGTCCGTGCCGTTAAAGGCGGAACAGGAAATGCCAAAACAGCTGGAAACTACGCCTCAAGCCTCAAGGCACAGCAAGTTGCTGAAACGAAAGGTTTTTCACAAGTTCTTTGGCTTGATGGGGTCGAGAAAAAGTACATTGAAGAAGTCGGGAGTATGAATATCTTCTTTAAAATCAATGGAGAAATCGTGACGCCTGAATTGAACGGCAGCATTTTAGAAGGAATCACACGTAACTCTGTACTTGAGCTATTAAAACACTGGGGAATTCCAGTGACAGAGCGTAAAATTTCGATTGATGAGTTAATTGAAGCACATCAATCAGGCGAGCTTGAAGAAATCTTTGGAACTGGAACAGCGGCCGTCATCTCTCCTGTCGGGGAATTAATTTATCACGATCAGCCATATGTGATTCAAGATGGTCAAACAGGTGAAGTATCGAAGAAATTGTATGAAGCCATTACGGGTATTCAAAAAGGAACACAACCAGATATCTTCGGCTGGACAGTAGAAGTCGATTCGGTCGTCAAACAAGCTTAAGCATGTAAAAGAACCTTTCAATCATGAAGGGTTCTTTTTTTGTTTATTTACCTCTCTGATATACCTTATAATGGTAATAACACATTGAGGAGTGATGGTATGTTTTTTACTTATCTACTAGCGTTCTTTGGTATTTGCATCGGATCGATCATCATCGCTACAGGCTTCGACGATTCACCGTTCCACACCCGGTTTCTATTTAAGTTTCTCGGAATTTCTATCCTTGCTCTTTCTATTACTTTTGTAAAGGTTAGACGAAAAAGGTTACGCAACAAGAAGGGGAAATAGACTTAGATGTCCAGTCAGCCTTCCCATCAAATCGTGCACCAAAACAAGACCGATACACCCACAATCGCCCCTATATATATCCACTGTTTCCCTTTGATGCTCCGCTTTCTTTCGATTAGTAGAAAGATCTCTGGTAAAAAAACGATGATGATTTCTAGGATAAAGACAAGATAATAAACAAACGGCATCGGCTGGAAATCAAAGTCTCTTTCATCTCCACCAATCGTTGCGAAATACATCAACAGGTTGGTTACTGGAATGGTAAAACAAACGAGCAGGCGAAGAACATAAATCCACACATACTGTCTATGACGAATAAGACCAATAAATGAAGCGATGATTCCATACAAAAACAAGACCACTGTGCCATAACTCAACAGAGGTTGAACGATAAAGCCGTAAAGCATTAAACCAATTGCAACCATACTCAAACCGTCCTTTCTTTGAAGCCATACATGCTGTTTTTTATATCATACACTTCTTTCTTGAATTTCCATATGGGGCCATGATAAAAAAACGACCCCATAAAGGGGCCATTTTGTTTTACGCTTTGACTGATTTGAAGAATTGCGGTAAATATTCACGATGTGCTTCGAGCATTTCATCTAAAATTTGCTTTGCAATTTCGTCAGAAGGGACAAGCGGATTGATCGTCATTGCCACAAGAGCCGTCTCGTAATCTCCTGTGACTGCCGCTTCTGCTGCCACACGCTCGAATGATTTGATTTGTTGAACGAGTCCTCTCACAGCTACAGGCAGATCACCCGTCGCGATTGGTTTTGGTCCGTCCTTCGTAATGATACAGTTCACTTCAACCGCTGATTCAGCCGGAATGCTTGCAATCGCCCCTCTGTTCACTGTATTGACTGGTTGGATGTCATGCTTATCATTATAGATGGAGCTGATTAAGTTACATGCCGCATCACTGTAATATGCCCCGCCTCTTTTTTCGAGCTGTGGTGGTTTAATCGATAAATCAGGATCTTTATAGAGCTCAAATAATTCGTGCTCGACCTGCTGGACTACCTCTGCTCTTGTTCCTTTTTCTTGGGCCGCTTTTTGCTCTTCTTCCAGCATATCTTTTGTTTTATAGTAATAGCGATGATACGGACATGGGATCACTCCTAATCCTTTTACAAAAGAAGGTTCCCAGTTTTTCGCTTCAATGTTCTTCATAGACCACTGACTATTCGGGTTTCCTAATTCATCGAGTACTTGATCCATAATGCTGACCCCGTCTAAATACACGTCTAATCCATAGACCATGTGATTGAGACCGGCAAACTGTACCTCGATCCGTTCAACTTCCACATCAAGCGCCTTGGCAATCCCCATTTTTATCCCAATTGGGACATTACATAGACCGACTACTTTTTTTAGATTTGTGTAGCGTAGCACAGCTTCTGTGACCATGCCCGCCGGATTTGTAAAGTTCACAAGCCATGCATCTGGACAAAGCTCTTCCATATCCTTCACGATATCTAGAATGACTGGGATGGTTCGAAGGCCTTTAAATAAGCCGCCTGGTCCGTTCGTTTCCTGACCGATGACTCCGTATTTAAGTGGGATTCTCTCATCCTTAGCCCGTGCTTCCAGCAGTCCTACACGAAATTGTGTTGTCACGAAATCTGCGTCCTTCAGGGCTTCCCGGCGGTCAAGCGTCAGGTGTACCTCAATCGGCAGACCGGCTTTTTCGACCATGCGTTTCGCGAGAGCACCCACGATGTTTAACTTTTCCTGACCCGCTTCAATATCCACGAGCCATAATTCCTTTATAGGCAATTCATGATATCGTTTGATAAATCCTTCGACAAGCTCAGGCGTATAGCTTGATCCTCCGCCTATTGTGACAATTTTGATTCCATCTTTCATGAATTGACACCTCCGAGTTGCTTCATTTTTTCATGGAGCTCGATGATTTCCGCCGCAAGCTCCTTGACGGTCATTGCGTTCATGAGATGATCCTGTGCATGGATCATTAAGAGGCTAATATCGGTCTTTTCTCCTCTAATTTCTCCTTGGATCAGCTCTGTCTGTGCGTGATGCGCCTCATTTAACGCGTCTTGTGCTTCCTGCAATTTTTGCTTCGCCTCATCAAAATTCCCTTGCTTTGCACATGTAATGGCCTCCATCGCAGAGCTTCTGCCATTCCCGCCGTGTAAGATGAGTTGAAACACAATTTGTTCCATTTCCATCGGCCGCATCCCCCTTGTTTCCTCTATTACATGCTGACGACATTTTCATCAGTTGTTGCTTTTGTTTCTAGTTCACTTTCTTCTTTTAATTTCTGCTTATCCCACATTCTAAAGAATGGGTAGTATAAAGCGAATGACAACGCTAGGTTAATCAGCTGCATGACAGCACCTGAGATTTTGCCTCCTGTGGCGAGATAGCCTGAAATGATAGGCGGCATCGTCCATGGGACCGCAATCCCCGCCGGTTTTGCGACAAGCCCTGTGCTCATTCCGATATATGTCGTGATGATCATCATGATAGGCGTAAGGATAAACGGAATCAGAAGCATTGGATTCATAACAATCGGCATTCCAAAGATGATCGGTTCGTTGATGTTAAAGATGGCTGGCCCAATGGCAAGTCGGCCAAGCTGTTTCATTTGTTTACTTCTGGCACGTAAGATCATCGTCAGCACCAAGGCAAGCGTTGCACCGCTACCGCCGACATTGATGAAGATTTCAAAGAACTGCGCTGTGAAGATATTTGGCAGCACTTCTCCTGCTTGGAATGCGAGACGGTTCTCATCCATCGCACCGAGCCAAATTGGGCCCATGACGCCGCCGACAATGGTTGCTCCGTGAATACCACATGCCCAGAGGAGCATTTGCACACCAATGGCGACAATACTTCCGCCTAAGCTTCCACCAAGAATGGAAAGCGGTGTGCCAATTAAGACCGTGATGATATTATGAATACTCTCAAATGGTGTCATCTCAATCAAAAGTCTAGCGACCCAGATCAGCGTGATGACCACAAAACCTGGAATAAGTGCGATAAACGATTTACTCACTGCTGGCGGTACACCATCAGGCATCCTAATGACGATATTCCGCTGGACAATGAATCGGTAAATTTCAGTTGAAAGCATGGCAATAATCATGGCAACGAATAACCCTTTACTTCCCATCAATGTAACTGGAATTCCCCCACCTACTAAGATGGCTTCTGTTGAGCCTTCAGGTGTGAAAGGAACTTGATATGGTGTTGCCAAAAGGAAAGCTGCAACAGCGATCGCACCAGATGATAGGGCATCCACTGCATACTTTTCAGCAAGCCTGTAGGCAATCCCGAAGGTTGCAACAAGTGCCATAATGTCAAAGGTCGCATTAACAGGATAGGATAGTTTCGTGGCCCATTCTGCTCCGAAGATACTTGCCATAAAATCGCTGTATCCTGGGATCGGAAGGTTGGCTAAAATGAGAAACAGTGAACCGACAATAATGAGAGGCATGGTTAAAACAATTCCGTCACGCAATGCTTGTAAATGTCTTTGAGCGGCAATCTTCCCTGCAAACGGCATGACCTTCTCTTCTAGAAATCGGTTGAATCCATTCATCCCTTCCGCCCCCTTTATCCGTTCACTAACTGTTCAGCAGATTTTAAAACCTCAGCCCCATTACATACGCCGTAATGCACGGTATTGATGACGTCGACTGGAATCCCTTTTTCTTCTCCGAGCTTTTTCATTTGTGGTAATAAATATCGAACCTGTGGTCCTAATAAAAGCACATCGGCTTGATCAATATGATTTTTTGCTGAATCTCCAGATACTGCCCAAATACGATAGTCTTTTCCTTGTTCTTGTGCGCTTTTCTCCATTTTTGTGACTAGTAAGCTTGTTGACATACCTGCTGCACAAACCAATAAGATGTTCATGTGTAAACGCCCCCTTTTGAAAGTGTGTAGCTTTTCTTTACACATTCATCATATTATGAAACCGCTTTCATAAACACCTATACTTTTTCCTTTAGGAAGCGGAAAAAGTTAAGATCACATTGTTAGCTCTTGTACGAAGGGGCCTTTTTATACATGATATCGAGCATGTCTTCAAATGTATCACAGGCGATGAGATGCTGAATGAATTTCACATTGTGCACAAGCTCGCCCAGCAGACGATACATCCCTTTTAAATCTTTGGCATTCTCTTTTTCGACACAAAGCAAGCAAACAAATTGAACTTTTTTCTCTCCCCATATGATCGGTTTTTCTAATGAACAGATCGCCCAAAATGTCTCTTCTGTCAGCGGCATCATAGGGTGCGGAATGGCTGTATAATGCCCGAAGGATGTCGGTGCAGCCTCTTCTCTTTCCATCACAGAAGGTGTAAGTTCTGCTGGTGCTAATCCCATATCGATAACTTGTTTCGTGAGAAAAGTGATGACCTCTTCCTTTGTTTGAAAGGCGCGTTTTGTAAAGACCAATTCCTTTTTCATATATTGAGAGGCCAATGTCACCCTTGTTTCACTCGTCAGGGCTTCTTCAATTTTTAAAAAGTCGCCGCCTCCCAAAATGGTGTTCACTTGTATGACTGGAATCGGTAAATCCATCTGAATCGGGACCGTTGTAATAATCAAATCCATGGCATGTAAAGAGACATGCGGAAGCGAATAAAGCTCTGCTGTTCCTAAAATGGTCAGCTTCGACCCAAATTGTGACCGCAGACGATCTTGAAGCAGTCTTGCACTTCCTGCACCAGACGCACAGACGATGAGACATCGCTTCGGTGGAATCTCCATCTTTCTCCGTTCTAAAGCCGCACCAAAATGAAGCGCCATATATCCGATTTCATTCTCATGAATACTCAGCCCCTCCTCTTCTTCAAGGACCCTGCTGGCGATAATTCCTGCTTCAAAGGCAAGTGGATACCCCGCCTTTATTTCATCAAGCATTGGATTTCTTAAGTTCATCCCATATTTACACCGGGTCATGGCTGTCTTTAAGTGCAGACTCAGCCCAATCATTAATTCCGCATCACCGGCTAAATCAAGCTGCAGCTTTTGATCAATGGCTTGGAGCATCAGCTGGACAAGACGGCTCGTGTCATCATCCACAATTTGTTTTTGAGCGCTCGATGAAAAGGACTGCACCATTTTGGCTGTTCCTAATAAATGAATGGCGATATAGACGATCTCTTCTTGTGGAAAAGAGACGTCCAGCAGTCCTTCAAGGCATTCCACCATTTTTTTAGCCACCTCGTATTCCTTTGCCCGTGGAATCTCATTGATTTCCTCTGGCAAAACAGATACATAGTTTCCGTGTCTAATTCGTTTGCAGGCAATCGCGACATGAACGATTAAATTATTCATGCAAATGTCTGATAGATTCATTCGTTCTTCATTGATATAATCAATGATTGTTTTCTGAATCAATTCCAGTTCATGTTTTGGCAAAATGGTGACTGCCGTGTTCAGCATCGTTTGGCAGGATCGGCGTTCACTGAATAAATATTCTGACATACAATAACGAATTTTCATCTCCGATCCTTTGATCCGGCAGCCTTTATTCGGCTTCGCTTCCAGCTTCAGATCAAAGGGCTCAAGCTTGCGTTTAACCCATTTCATATCGTTACTCATCGTCGATTTACTAATAAACAGCAGCTGCTGTAAGTCTTCCAGTTTCACATAAGATTCTGCGAGAAGCAGCTTTTTTAAAATAAATCGAACGCGCTCCTCTGGCAGAACAGCCAGCGGCTCTTCCTGTTCGACCTCCTCTTTCATAAAACGGCGAAAGGCATTCTCATCGTTGATCAACAGCTCATAACCAGCTCCTCGAACAGCTGTTACAGCCGCTTGATAAGGAGCAAGACAGTCGTTCAGTTCCTTGATGTCTGTACGAATGGTGCGGCTTGTTACTTGTAAACTGACAGAAAGCGCAGCGCTTGTGAGCGGGGTCTCCGCTGCCATGAGCTGACTTAAGATGTGCGCCAGTCTTTTACTCAGCATCAGATCGGCCTCCTTATGTAAGGGTGGAGAATCTGCCTTGTCTGGACAAGGTGTATACGCTTGCAGTTCTCTTCATTACTCATATTCTACTGAAAAGAAATAAAAATTGCCATCTCATTTATATGACAAACGCCCCTATTTATACAACAAACCCTATCCAATGACCTATGAATCTTTTGGCAGGACCGTTGGGGAAACCATGAAAAAAAGGCGATACACCTCCGTATCATCGCCTTTTATGAAGAAATCAGCTGCGTAAAGACAACCAATCTTTTTTCATGAGTCCCTGCTGCATGATCAAATGTCCCTGTACACGTGATTAAATTGAGATTCCGTGTAAAAGCATACCCGAAAAACGCATTTGGTTTTTCTTCACGCGGATAGCTTTGCACTTTGACGACTTCAAAGGTTCGCTTTTTACCTGATATGGATGTCACGATTACCTTGTTTCCCTTTTTCAGCTCCTTCAATCGATAAAAAACAGAAGGTCCCCACTTATGATCAACATGACCATTCATAACGGCATTTCCTTTATCTCCTGGCTTCGGACCATCCTTAAACCAAGCTGTGTTGTCCGTATTTTTTGGAACGCCCATACTGCCATCCTTTGATAAAGTGGTTTTCTCTACTTTTGCTTTGACATCAATCGCCGGAATCGCAATTTCAGCCGGGACAATACCGGACGGTTCGTCTTTTAACATGGCTTTTGAATGAGACTGTTTTGTGACTTGGTTTGTTGTCATTTTTTCAGGAGATGAGGTTGTTTTAGCGGATGACGAATCATCCATCGATTTTGATGCACAGCCCGTGATGACAAGAAGCATCAGAAGACCAAACAGCCACCTTTTCAAGTCAGTCTGCCTCCTTTGAAAGAAAGGAACGGCACGATTGTGCACGTTCCCCCCCTTTTGTTTTGATATGAGCTTAATTTGATGTCTTACGACGAATTAGGAAGAACGCACCCATTGCACCGCCAGCTAGGATCAAGCTTGCGATTAATCCCGCAAATGCTTCATATGACATACCTAAAGGACCGGCTGTGCCTCCCATACCTGTTTTCGGCATTTCGTTAGGCATGTTAGATTTGAACAGTTCAGGATGCTGATCAACAATCGCTGCTGCGACATCTTGACCGACCATGAACATATGACCGTACGCCTCTCTCACTGTTGGATAAAGCTGATCATATTCGCCATTATGGTAAGCCGTATATGTTTTGATCAGCTCATCAATATGCATTTTTAAGCCAGCTTCTAAATCCGCCGCCTTTAAACGGCCATCTGTCGCTTGCTCTAGAAATTTCGCTTGCTTCATCCGATATGCATCCAAGTTTTTCACAGCTTTTTCTTTCGCTTCTTTGTCTCCTGATGCATCCGCTTTGACATAATCAACTAAGTAACCAATATGGCTTGACCAAATGGATTTGAATTGTTTTCCTGCATCCTTACCATAAACAGATGCAATCGCATTAGATAAATCATTTGTATTCTCGTTCAAAGCTGCTGCTGCTTGATCAAAGTCCTTGCTACCATCATTTCCTTTTTGCATGGCAACGACCGCAAGTGCCAAATGCTCTGAGAACAAGTAGTTTAAATCTTCACGAAGATCTGCGGCTGGTGTATCGACAGATTTATGATCAAATTTCCCAGGAAATTGATCTGTGATCGCCCACGATACGCCTTTGCCTACTTCAAACATATGATGAATGGATTTTCTAACAGTCTCATAGGTCGTATCAAAATCCTTTTCTGTGTAGCTGTCAAACGCTTTTAATAGTTCGTTCACATGCATCTTCAAGCCTTCTTCAAGCTCACTTGCTTTCAACCTCCCGCCTGTTGCTTGATCGAGCATGTCGGCTTGTTTCATACGATATTGATCAAGCTGCTTGACAGCTTTCTTTTTACCTGTCTCATCTTTCTTTGCGGTTGCTTGTACATAATCCACAAAGTAGCCGATATGGCTTGACCAAATGTCTTTGAATTGTTTCCCTGCTTTTTTTCCGTACACAGAAGCGATGGCTTCCGATAAGTCATTTGTGTTGTCATTTAGCGCTGCCGCTGCTTGTTTAAAATCTTTGCTGCCGTCAATTCCCTTTTGCATTGTGATGACTGCTAAGTAGGCATGCTCCGAAAATAACTGGTCTAGTGCTGCTCGAAGATCGGTTGCTTTGTTTGACACCTCTTGTGACGAAGATGTCTTCTTTGCCTCTCCATGCATATGTCCTTCGTGTGCACTTGCGCTATGGGCTGCCGGAAATAGTAATGCTGCGCTAAGCGGAATGGTTAAAATCGCTTTTTTCATGTTCATCTGTTTTTCCTCCTCTTTCCGTTTGTTATGTACTTAACGGAAAGAAGCATGAAATGGATCATTCAAATCTATCATCTTTTTTGTTTAGCGCACAATTCGGTCATGCTTGCATAAAAAAAAGCCGGATTATCCGGCTGATACGTTACGACGTTTAGATGCTTTCCGCTCTTTATATATTTTTCTCACCACTGGATAAATCACAGGTGCCCATTTAAAAATTTGTTTCAGCCATTTTTTCATTTCTCCCGCGCCTCCTTATTGTCATTCTTACAAGGAAGATTCCCCATCTTGGCATGAAATAAACAGGTGCGGGAGAGCAGGAGTTAAATCACGCCTTGTGCGATCATCGCATCTGCCACTTTGCGAAATCCTGCAATATTTGCTCCTACTATTAAGTTTCCAGAGTGTCCATATTCGTCCGCTGTCTCTGTACACTGACGATAAATCGTCTGCATCATTTGTTTCAGCTGATCATCTACTTCCTCAAATGTCCAAGACATTCTTGCACTATTTTGCGCCATTTCCAGCGCTGAGACACCTACCCCACCTGCATTCGCCGCTTTTGCTGGCGCGAATAGAATATCATTCTGTTCAAAAACTTTGACTGCCTTTAGAGTAGAAGGCATATTCGCTCCTTCTCCTACCGCAATGACACCATTTTCCACGAGCTGCTGTGCCTGCATCTCAGATATTTCATTTTGCGTTGCACATGGAAGCGCAATGTCACAAGGAACAGACCAAATTTGTTCGCAATCTTCAATCAATTCAGCATGCGGGTGAATGTCTATGTATGCCCCAATCCGTTGATTGCTTACTTCCTTCAGCTGCTTCACTGTTTCAAGTGAAATGCCTTGTGGATCATAAATCGCTCCGCTTGAATCACTGCACGCAACGACCTTACCACCTAGCTCTATGACCTTCTCCATCGCATAAATAGACACATTCCCTGAGCCGGACACGACAACTGAACGTCCTTCAAATTGAAGTCCATGCGCTTTTAACATTTCTTCCATAAAGTACACCAATCCATAGCCTGTCGCTTCTTTTCTCGCTAAGCTGCCTCCAAATCCAGGGCTTTTCCCTGTGAGCACACCTGCTTCATAAGCACCACGCATTTTCTTGTACTGCCCAAACATATAGCCAATTTCGCGTGCCCCTACGCCAATATCACCTGCTGGCACATCTTGATCAGGTCCAATATATCGGCTGAGCTCACTCATAAAGCTTTGAACGAAACGCATGATTTCTCCATCCGATTTCCCTTTAGGATCAAAATCTGATCCACCTTTTCCTCCACCGATCGGCATACCAGTCAGTGCGTTTTTAAAGATTTGTTCAAAACCTAAAAACTTAATAATGCTTGCATTGACAGATGGGTGGAAACGAATGCCTCCTTTATAAGGACCGATGGCACTGTTGAATTGAACCCTAAATCCCCGATTAACTTGTACTTTCCCCTCATCATCTACCCATGGTACGCGAAATACCACAAGCCGCTCAGGCTCGATGAGTCGTTCTAAAATGCCTTGTTTTTCATACTCTGGATGCTTTGCAAAAACGGGAACGAGTGATTCGAGAATTTCTCTTACGGCTTGCTGAAATTCCTCCTCACCAGGATTTCGTTTTTCCACCTCTTCTAACACACGGTCGATGTAGCTTTGTGCTGTTTGTGCTGCTCGATCTAAGGTCAACATGTCTCATCTGCCTCCTTTGTATATCTTCACACATTTATCCTGTTAGATTTTCTAACGCATATTGAGATTAATTTAACACCATTTGTAAAAACTGATCAATACTGATAACAGATGAAAATGATGCCGATTTGAGATGGATCAAGCAGCCGCCGCAATCGTTTTTAGAAAGTATCTCTTACAGAGTGACTATTGAGCTAGAAATCATGATTTAGACGTTATATATCCCGCACTCTTTGACAATTAGATGAACCATGAATGATTTCTAGTTGATCTTCAACAAGAAAAAAGGCCTAAAGTTTTATAGGCCTCTGCTCAATCTTTTCGGATCTCCTTCTCTTTTTTTCGATCAGGGTACACGACACAAAGCCAATATAAAATAGAAGACGATGGGAAGTTAATTAAACCGACAATGCCCCAAAACCACTTATAACGTCCTCTTTTTTTGGCATCCATAAATAAAAGAAGGCCCTGCGCAAATAGTAACGGCAATGCGCACAATAAGATGATCATCTCCGACTGACTCATAAGGAAGACCCTCCTTTAATGTGTTGATATTCCTTGATGCCGACAACAACGCAGAGCGGCACACTCACTACTTGAAGAAGAATGAAGATGATAGGCAAATGGGTGATGGCAGCGACAAATAGTGTGAGAATGGTCAGACTGATGAGAACGTACGCCAGTACTTCTTGTTTAAAACGCCTTTTCTCTTGTTCCTTCGCCTGCTTCAGCATCATCATGACAGCCTGTTCACTTGGCTCTTTCACTTCGATTTGATCATCTAGCTGCTGTAACTCTTCCTTTAAACGTTCGGTGAACTGATCTTCCTTCATTGAGACCACTCCTTTCGAATTTTCTTTAATCCATGATGAACCCTCGACTTCACAGTGCCTTCTCTCATCCCGAGCATTGAAGCAATCTCTGGGTAAGTAAAGCCATAATAATAGTGCAAAATAATCGGCGCTCTCTCCTGAGCCTTCAATTCGTTAAGAGCATCCCACATCTCATGCCATGTATGTCCCTTTTGCTGAATCTCCCATTTAAAACGGCGTATCGTCTCTTGATTCGCCTTTCCTTCCCTCAATTGTTCACGTTTTCTTTTCTTCTGGTGATCCAAAAATTGTCTAGATGCAATGGATATGAGCCATGTTGAAAATAAGGAATCTCCTCTAAAAGAAGAGAGTTTCATGTACGCTTTCAGCATCGTTTCTTGCATGATTTCTTCTGCAAGCTCTTGTTGAAGGGTGAGCTTCATTATATAACGGTAAAGAAAGGAATAATGATGGCGATAAAGAGCTGTAAATGCAGCATCATCCCCCTGTTTTGCCCGCTGAATCAATAATGTCTCTTCTGTCTGCTCCAAACACACCCCTCCTTCCTTTTTCTTCTCTTATTCATGAGACGACACGTATGACGATATCGTTCAAAATAGATTTTATTTTTTTAGCTTGTCTGCTTTTCTCCCTGTTGATCCAGTAATTGAAGCGTTAAATATCCAGTTTTTTCTTATGTAATGATTATGACATTCTTTCGGCTCTAACAAAATGATGCGTTCTGATTTTCTATCAAGCGGAGATGCTCTCCCCCATAATCACTAGGTCATCCCAATACCTATTGTCAATGATCCTTGTCTCATTTAGACGAAAATAAAATAATCATGGCCTTAGTTTTCTAGAAAATCATGGAATACACAGCGCCAATTCTTAGCCGATGATACCTTTTTGCATGCTATGCTCTTCCTACATTCCGAAAAAGGCGATACTGGCGAAGAAAGGAGGAGCAGTTGAATTGCAGCTTATTTTTGGAAACGTTTACATTAAAACAAAAATGAATGGAGATGTTGACTTTGAAGAAAAAAGTTCCAATGTTAGCTGGTGTGTTAGCGGTTGGTCTCGTGACTTCATTATTTGCACCTAATGGGGAGGCAAAGGCGGCAGTAAAGTATCCCGAAAGCCCTTCTATTATGGCCAATTTTAATCAACAAGGATTCTCCACATTAAATGGCGGTACAACAGGCGGTGAAGGCGGTAAAACCGTCACAGTCAAAACTGGAAATGAACTATTGGCTGCCCTCAAAAGTAAAGGAACAAACGAGAAATTAAAAATTGTTGTCGACGGGACGATTACCCCTTCTAATACATCTGCCAATAAAATCGATGTGAAAGATACAAACAATGTCTCAATCGTCGGCAAAGGCACAAAAGGTGAATTTAATGGAATTGGCATTAAAGTATGGCGTGCCAATAACATCATCATCCGCAACCTGAAAATCCATCACAGCAAAATCGGTGACAAGGATGCCATCGGAATCGAAGGCGCTTCTAAAAACGTATGGGTCGATCATAATGAACTGTACAATACATTAAACTCTGGTAAAGATGATTATGATGGATTATTCGATGTGAAAAATGACTCCGATTATATTACCTTCTCATGGAACTATGTTCATGACAGCTGGAAAACGATGCTCATGGGCAGCTCTGATAACGACAACTACAACCGAAAAATCACATTCCACAACAACCGTTTCGAAAACCTGAATTCTCGTGTACCATCTATGCGCTTTGGGGAAGGACATGTCTATAACAACTATTACAAAGGCATCCTGACAACTGCAATTAACTCTCGTATGGGCGCAAAAATGAGAATTGAGCACAACGTATTTGAAAATACAAAAAATGCGATCGGCAGCTGGGACAGCCGTCAAGTCGGTACATGGCATGTCATCAACAACTCATTTATTAACAGCACAGGCAGTCTGCCAACGTCTTCTACAGGTACGTACAACCCTCCTTATAACTACTCCTTGCTTAACGTGAACAATGTCAAATCAGAAGTTGTATCAAATGCTGGTGTTGGAAAGGTAAATCCTTAAAACCACAAAACGTTCGGGCAGAAATCTCTGTCCGAACGTTCTTGTCATTTCATCTATTTATATTGTAGAAAACGGACGATCCATCTCATACAATTTTTGATAGCGCAGGTTTTCTTTCAGTAAATCCTGATGCTCCCCCTGCATCTCAATTTGTCCATCTTCAATAAACATAATGCGGTCACATGCCTCACAGCCAGTGAGATGATGGGTAATCCAAATGACCGTTTTTCCTTTTAACACATGGAAAATGGTTTCAAGCAGCTCACGCTCTGTGCGTGGGTCAAGTCCGACGGTGGGCTCATCTAATACAACAATCGGGGTGTTTTGCAGCAAAATCCGGGCTAACGCCATCCGTTGTCTTTCTCCACCTGAGAAACGAATTCCTGTCTCCTGCACACCGGTGTGATAGCCCTCTGGCAAAGATTCGATGGTATCGTGCAGCTGCACTTGTCTCGCTGCTTCTTTTACTTGCTCCTCTGTCGCATTAGGAGAGCCTAAGCGAATATTGTTTAAAACAGAGGTATCGAATAAATACGGCTGTTGATTGAGTACTGACACATAGGTGGACACGTTCTCTCGAATGCTTTCGACCGGTTTCCCCTGGATACTGACAGCTCCTTGATTTGGCACGACAGCTCCTTCTAACAACTTCAAAATAGTCGATTTTCCTGCACCGCTTTTTCCCAAGAGAGCGAGTGATTCTCCTTGCTTCAATGAAAATGACAGATGCTTTAGCACGTGTTGGTGCAAATCATACCCAAAGGACACTTGATCAAAAGAAACAGCTTCATCTTGAGAAACAGCTGACTGATCCACTATCTTGCGATCAGATTCTCCTTCATACGAAAGCTTTTCATAATGATGTAATCTGCTGACAGCATGCTGATAGACTGGAATATCACCAGCTGCATCTGAGAGTGGAAGAAAGGCTTCTGTTAACGGAAATAGCACAAGCACGAAGGCTGCAATCAGGGTGTGTGACATCGAGCCTGACTGAACGACGGAACCGCTCCAATACACGACAAGCACGACAGCTCCTCCAATGATAAGCTGTGCAAAAAACTGGCGCAGACGGATAAATCGGTGCTTAGCTGCTTCAAGCGCTAACAGCTGCGCTTCTTTCTGTTCATATTCATCAACAAAATCTTTCTGCCTACCGCTAAACAACCAGTCACTCACGCCCATGACGGCATCTGTTAAATGGCTGTACAGTTCATTTCTGCCTTTTTTCATTTGAATTTGTCTCGCCCGGTTCACTAGCACTGTGACGTATGGGAAAACAAATACGAGAAGTGCCATATAAAGCAGCATCAAGCCAGTAAAAGGCCATGAGAATAGGCCAAGTGCCCCAATCGATGCGGCATATAAAAGCAGCGCACCGATAGATGGAAAGATGGTTTTTAAATAGGCATCCTGCAGTCTTTCAACATCATCTGACAAGAGCCCCAGCATTTCACCTGTACCCAGCTTTATCTGTTTCGCACTTCGTTCAGCCATGTCATATAGGCGGACACGCATTTTTTCAATCATGGTCAAAATGAGCTGGTGGCTCGCCAATCTTTCTGCATAGCGGGCAGCTGAGCGTGATATACCAAAGGTACGGACAGCTACAATTGGGACGTAGACCATAAGTATATTCTCAGGTCTTGTGGCAGCTTTTGAAATGAGAAATCCTGACGTATACATCAGCATAGAAGCAGAGAATACTGCAATTGCCCCAAGAAATAAAACTAGCGCAAACAGCTTTTGATTCTCCTTGATATAAGGTATAAACCAGCCTTTACTTACCATGTGTGACCGCCCCCATTTGCTCCTGTACCAATTGATAATACACGCCTTTTCTTTGCATCAATGATTCATGTGTACCCATTTCCGCAATCGTTCCTTGATCCATGACAATGATCTCATCCATGTCTGGCATCCAATGAAGCCTATGTGTCGCTAAGAACACAAGTTTATCTTCAAACAGCGGAAGCATTGTTTTCTTCAATTCATACTCTGTCTCAATATCGAGATGTGCCGTTGGTTCATCTAACAGCATAATGGACCGCTTGCCCAGCACCGTTCGCGCAAGCGCAATTCTTTGTGCCTGTCCGCCGCTTAGCCCTCTTCCCTGTTCTCCAATGACCTCATCAAGACCATTTGGCAGCTGCGCCACGAGCTGAGATAAGCCAGCTTCACTGGTAGCTCTTTCCACATCTTCATCTGTTGCATGCGGTTCATAAAAACGAATGTTTTCTCTTAATGTCATGTGAAATAAATAAGGGTGCTGCGGCATATAGACGACTTCCTTTTGCCATTCCTTCATCTGTAAATGAACAAGCGGCTGGCCGTTTAGTGTGATTTGACCTGAGGTCGGTTCAACAAAGCCGCCGAGCACATCGGTTAATGTCGATTTCCCTGAACCACTGGCACCAATGATTCCGATTTTCTTCTTCCCTTTCACAGTGAGATCTACATCCTGAATCGAATAAGGGGCATGTTCGTCATGCTGGACACTCACATCTTGCAGGGTGAGCGCAGACTGTTCATTCCACTCGTTCAACTGCACTGATTGTGTTTCCTGCGCGCGGAAGCCCTTTTCTTCTAAAATGACCTGCATCGCCTCATTCGCTTCTTTTCCATTTAGCGTGGCATGATAATCATTGCCCACTTCACGTACTGGCAAAAAATATTCCGGTGCCAGCATGAGCGCCGTCAAAGCCGGCAATAACAGAAGCTCTCCTTCAATTAATCGCAAGCCAAGAAAGACAGCGACGGTTGCAATCGACAGCATGGAAAAGAAATCAAGCGCAAATGATGAAAGAAATGCGACCTTCAGCGTGCTCATGGTCGCCTTTCGATATCGCTTTGACACTTCCCCGATATTGCGGGAATGTTTTTTGCTAATGCCTAAATAACGAAGCGTTTCAAGGCCGCGGAGAGAATCAGTAAAATGATTGGATAATTTCTCATACGATCTCCATTGTTTGGCCGCTTTACGCTGAGCGACAAGACCTAGCAAAATCATAAAGATCATTAAAATCGGCAGCGTCACGATTAAAATGACGGCAGATGTTTCGTCTAATGTCCAAACATAGATGAGGACCATTGCCGGTATCACAGCCATGTTCACCATCTTCGGTAAAAATAGCTGTAAATACTGACGATATTGAGCAATTCCCTCCATCGCTAATGTGACAAGCTTTCCTGTACCCTTTTTCTTTGTAAAAGCTGGACCTAAACGAAAGAGTTGGTCTAACAGCTGTTTTCTGACGTCTGCTCCAATTCGGGAAGAGTAGGTAAACATGACCTTCTCCCGAATCAAGGTGAGACCGTGCCGCACCAGAAAGGCTGCAAGAAACAGCAGGACATAAGGCGTTGCCTGCGAAAGGCTTTTCCCGTCAAACAGCGTAGTAATGGCATGTGCCAGCCACTGTGCTTGGAAAATAATACTTGCTCCTTGGATGAGTGACACAATACCTAAGAGGGCAAGAAGCCCTCTCATTCCTTTTAATTGAAGCAAACGTTTATCCATTAGTAGGTCATTGGCTCCTTACCGCTTACACGTTTACGGAAGACGTAATAGCTCCAAATTTGATACCCAAGCACAAAGGGCAGCAAAGAAATGGCAACAATCGTCATCACCGTCAGTGAATAAGATCCAGATGCAGCGTTTTGAATGGTCAGATCAAACGTATGGTTGATTGAGCTAATCATGACGCGCGGGAACAATGCAGTGAACAGCATCGTCACTGTCACCATGATGCCCGCACCTGTGAATAGGAATGTCCAGCCATCACGTTCTTTTTTCATAAAGAATAGCGCCGCTACGTAACAAACCACAATGAGGACAGTTAACGGAATGGTGATGATCGGGCGTACCGTATAAATGTCTGTTTCCATGATAGATACACCAACAAATAGGACAAGAACTGGCAGCGCAATAAGCAGGACACGCTTGCCAAGCTTTCTCGCACGATCTCTTAAATCACCCTCTGTACGAAGTGTGACGAAAATCAATCCGTGCAGAAGGCAAAGAACCGTCACAGCTAACCCGCCAATCACTGAATAAAGATTCACAAAATCCGTAAAACCAGCGTACATGTTCATGTCTTGATCAATTGGCATCCCGCGTAAAATACTTGTGAATAGCACACCGAGTAAAAACGGCGGCAACAGACTGCCAAAGAAGATCACCCAGTCCCATGCTTTGATCCAAGAGGCTTTCTCAACCTTCCCTCGGAATTCAAAGGCGACTCCGCGCCCGATGAGTGCTAAGAGGAGAACCGCAAACGGTATATAGTATCCACTGAACATCGTGGCATACCAGTTAGGGAAAGCAGCGAAAATAGCGCCCCCAGCTGTAATCAGCCAGACCTCATTCGCATCCCAGAAAGGACCAATCGTGTTAATTAAAATGCGGCGTTCGTGCGCATCCTTTCCAAGCAGCTGCATGGACATCCCAACACCAAAATCAAATCCTTCTAAGAAGAAAAATCCAACAAACAATACTGCGACAAGAATAAACCAAATCTCGTTAAGATATGCCATGATATGCGCCTCCATCAAATGGATCTGTAGACAGGTCCGTTTCATCCTTTTGATCTGTATCCTCTTCCGAATGTGCACCTTTTTTAATTTCTCGAATGAATAGGTAGGCAAGCAAGATGGCAAGAATCAGATACATCGTCGTAAAGCTAATGACTGAGAATAACAGCATGCCATACGATACGTTTGGCGAAATCGATTGAGCCGTCGTCATCATACCAAAGACCGTCCACGGCTGACGCCCAATTTCAGTCATGATCCAGCCAGCTGAGTTCGCAATAAATGGGAAGGCAATCATCCCTACCATGAAGCGTAAAAACCATTTGTTCGTTTCGAGTTTCTTTCTAAAGCTCAAGTACAAGCCAATCATACTGGCAAAAATCATCAGCATGCCGGCACCAACCATGATTCTAAAGCTCCAGAAGGTTGTTTTTACTGGCGGAATGTAGTCTCCAGGACCAAACTTTGCTTCATATTCTTTTTGAAGGGTCAGCATGCCTGGCACATCTCCACTAAACTTCGAATAAGCCAAGTAACTTAAAGCAAACGGAATATTGATCTCCGCAGAGTTTTCTTTTTTATCTGTATCAATATTGGCAAATAGTGTCCAAGCCGCTGGATCTCCACTATCCTTCCAAAGGGCTTCACTTGCTGCCATCTTCATTGGCTGTGATTCCATTAAGTGCTTCGCTTGATCATGTCCAGAGAATGCCACACCTAAACCAGAAATTAAAGCGAGAACCATGGCAATCTGGAATGATTTTTTGAAAAAGGCGATTTCTTGTTTTTTGATCATTTTATAGGCACTAACTCCTGCAATAAAGAATGCACCTGTAGCCAGCGCACCAAACAGAACGTGCGGGAATTCAACCCAAAGCTGCGGGTTCGTTACAAGAGCGCCAAAGTCATTCATTTCTGCACGGCCATTTTTAATGACAAATCCAACTGGCTCTTGCATAAATGAGTTGGCGAGTAAAATCCAAAACGCCGAAAAGATCGTACCAAGGGAAACAAGCCAAATACACAATAAATGAATCTTCTTCGGCAGACGATCCCAGCCGAATATCCAAAGTCCAATAAATGTAGATTCAAGGAAAAAGGCGAGCAGTGCTTCAATGGCAAGCGGTGCACCAAATACATCACCGACAAACCTTGAATAATCTGACCAGTTCATCCCAAACTGGAATTCCTGAAGAATCCCTGTCACCACACCTACTGCAAAATTGAGTAAGAATAGATGACCCCAAAACTTCGCCATCTTTTTATAAATCTCTTTTTTCTTGACGACATAAAGGGTCTGCATCAATGCAACGATAAACACCAAACCTATTGACATAGGAACAAAAATAAAATGAAATAATGTCGTTGAAGCAAATTGAAATCTTGCTAAAAACAGCTCACTCACAGCCTTACATCCTCCCTTACTTTCACATGCCGAATGATTCGAAATGTATATGCTCACCATTTCACAAAATGTTCACTATTTGTTCAATGATTCACAAATAATAGCCTGTTTGAAATGGTTTACTCGGTGAAATTTTACTCTTGCTTTTCATTCGGTTAGTTATTTATACCTGTACTTTACACCCATACGCTTCAAAAATAAAGTAAATTTTACCTAAAAATTGGGAGGTATTGTGTCAGTTGTTTGAATACTTTGTCAAAGATATGTGACAGAAAGTAAAAAAACGTAAAAAAATAGCGCTGCACGTGAGTTGCAGCGCTGTGTTTCTTTTTTAGGCTTTTTTCTGTAAGGCTGGTCTAGTGACTTGCACTTCATAGTACGTAATTTTGTTTTTTAATAGACCTTCAGGTTTCGCTTTTCCATGAGCGTGCGCATCACCAAATGCCTGAGATTTTGTCCAATTCACAAAGTCTTCTTTTCGATTCCAGCGTGTATGAATGGTCACTTCATCGTAATCGGTTGTCTGCTGTGTGACCCATACTTCCATGCCTAAAAATCCTTCCATGAATTCTACTTGTCCCTGCTTGTTGAAACGCTTGACGAGGTGGTCGGCACTGCCTTTTTCTACTCTTACCTGGTTGTTGACAATGATCATGTTTTGTTCATCTCCCTTTTGTTGTTGGATCGAAGCGATTGGAATAATCAGCGGATGCTCACCGTCTAAGTGAACCTCAGCCTGAATCCCAAAGACCTCTTTGAAAAAGCTTTCTGTTAATACTTCTTTTGGTGTCCCTATTTGATAAATCTGACCACGCTTCATCGCAATAAGGCGGTCACAATATTTTGCTGCCTGCTGCAGGTCGTGAAGAACCATTAAAATGGTGATTCCATGCGTCTTATTCAGCTGTTTGAGCAGCTCTAGTAAATCAAGCTGATGCGCAATATCTAAGTAAGTTGTCGGCTCATCCAGAATAATCGTCTCCGTCTTCTGAGCGAGCGCCATCGCAATATACGCTTTTTGCCTTTCTCCGCCAGACAATGTATGCAGCATTCTATTTTCATTGATCCGGCTATTGGTCACATCAAGCGCCCACTCAATCGCTTCTTGATCCGTCTTCGAGCTTTTTTTCCAGATCGAACGATGCGGACTGCGTCCAAGTGCGACCAGCTCCCGTACGGTCATAGATGGAATGGCTGTTCTCGTCTGCATGAGAACGGCGATTTCCTTTGCGATCTCCTGAGCTGTCATCTCTTTTTGCGGTATATCGTGAATGTATATCGTGCCGCTTTCGATTGACGTAAGACGTGCGGCTGCTTTAATAAAAGTCGACTTCCCTGATCCATTCGGTCCAATAATTCCTGTCACGCTTCCTTTAGGAACAGCTGCTGAAATAGATGACAGCTGAAAGCCTCCTTGACTGAGACTCACGTCATCCATAGCGATCACATCCAACTTAACCCCTCCCTTTCTTTTTTAATAAATAGAGGAAGAAAGGTGCACCGATGCAGGCAAGCAGGATACCGACAGGCAGTTCAACTGGCGTAAACCATACCCTTGCGGCTGTATCTGCAAAAACCACAAGCACGCCTCCGCCCAGCATCGAGATTGGCAGCAGATACCGGTAGTCATCTCCAATTAAAAGACGGATAAAATGAGGAACGACTAGTCCGACAAATCCAATTAAGCCGCTCACACTTACTGCTGCACCAGCTAAAAGTGCCGCCAGTGCAATTAAGAAAAACCGGGTGCGCTCTACTCTGAGACCGAGCAGCTGAGCCGATTCATCGCCAAGCAAAAGAAGATTTGCCGGCTTGATGGCAAAAAAACAAAGGCACAACCCAGCAAGCGCATAGGGCGACACGAAGGTTAGATGATGCCAGCTCCGTCCATTTAATCCTCCTGATAAAAAGGGCAGAACAGCCTGCACACGCTCACTATAAAGCACCATAAACCCATTCATCACCGCCCCAAGTAGGGCATTGACTGCCACTCCCGCCAAAATCAGCTTCAGCGGTGAAACCCCTTGATCAAATGAGAGCATATACACCACAAGTGCCGCTAATAAAGCGCCAAGGAAAGCAGCGGCTGGCAGCAAATACGTGAATTGTGGAAACACAATCATGCTAAGCACAGCAGCCAATCCGCCGCCAGCCGTCACACCGATGATGCCAGGGTCAGCGAGTGGATTTCGGACGACTCCTTGTAAAATCGCCCCTGATGCTGCGAGACAGGCCCCAACGATGAAACCGATGAGAACGCGCGGTAGGCGTAAATCCATCACAATTTTCTCATGGACAGGCTGACCTGATCCCGTCAAAGCAGCGAGTAAATCTTGCAGTGATAATTGAACAGAACCTAATGCAAGCCCTAGACATGCGCCTACAACTAACGAGATGAACAGCCCGGGTATCAGCCATCTTCGCCTCGACTGTCTTTTTTGAAAATCTAATTCTGCATTCATTTTCATGATGACAATCGCTTCAATCTTTTCTCTAGCTCATCAATCGCTCTGATCACGTCTGCGCCTGGATTCGTTCCAAATAGATCACTAGGCAGAATCTCGACGTGTCCATGTTTGACGGCTGATACATCGTGCCATGCAGCATTCTGTTTCATTTCACTCATAAAGCCCGCTTTCACATCTTCAGGATTGCTGTGGGTCATAAGCAGGATAAGATCAGGATCAGCTTCGATGACCTTTTCTGCATTGATTTGAGCGTATTGAGGGAATTTCTCGAGTGCTGGTTCATTCTCAGCAATGTTCGTCCCTCCAGCGATGTGCAGTAAATCTCCGCTTAAGGATTGAGGTAGCGCCGCCATATATGTGCCGGGTGCCCCGTACACAACGAGTGTCTTCACTTTTTTCTGAGGCTGTTTGACCTGCTTTTTCCGCTGATCGATTTGCTTGTTAAGCTCTTTTGCCTTATGCTGCTTCCCTAGCAAATCTCCGAATAACGTAATTTGTCGCTGGATGTCCTTTACTGAATTGGCACTTGTCAAAAGAAGCTGTGAACCAATTCCTTCTATTGTAGAGATGTCCTTGCTGTTTAATTGTTCATTCCCAAGTACAACATCGGGCTTTAAGCTTGTGATGAGCTCTACATCAAATTGATGTGTGGTACCAATTGTTTGGACTGATGTAGCCTGTTGTAAGCTCTCTGGTAATTCGGCGGCCGGACGACCGACCACCTCACCGCCTAAGGCATATAGGATGCTCATGTCTCCAGTCGATAATGAGACAATACGCTGAGGGGAGTCCTCAAACGACAGCGTTCTGCCGGCAAAGTCCTTTATCTTCAGCGCACCTTGACCGCTCCCTTTCTCTACAGGTGCTGCCTGACTGCATCCGCTGAGGAGAAGCATCAAGACAAGTCCCACGAAGATCACATGTGAAAATTTCAACCGTCTGTCTCTCCTTTTCTAGTAAACTTTCTTTAGCTTTGCCTGTACCACAAGACGCCCGTTTTTCGGTGCAAGCACATGATCACAGGTCGATAGAGTGAGAATGAGGTCATCGGTGGACACGTCTGTTTTCGTTTGGTAGATTGATTTTTTCCGCACAGCTTGCAAGTAGTGCGCATATTCGCCAAGATCTCGAAAATCGGTTTGAATATAATCGAAGTCCACCGTTGTTTCATACACGGCAAAAATCTCCGCTTCATAGCTTTGATACAGCGTATCGTACTGAAATGTCCGATGCTCATCGAAGAAATCCTTTTTTAAATAGTTTGTGAGTCCAGCGAACATGGACCCATCCCTCATCCGATGCCCGTACACCACAGTATTCGGGCTTTCATGCAAGACGTCATTGCGATAATCCATAAAAATACTGCCTGCCCGGGTGTCGTTTTTTAAGTAATTACGGGTTAAGTAGAACGCATTATCGCGAGATTGGACGATTGGGTACTGAATCATCGTGTCCTTCATATTGATCCAGCCGACAATGTCATCGTTTACCTTCCGCAGTTCATCAAATGACGTACGAATAGTTCCCGGCTCCCGGCTTTCATTCATTCCTTGCTCATGTCCATACATCGTCTGAGCCTTTGCAAGCACCTGACGATTTTGATAATAGCCGAACAGCTCTAAGCCAATGGCCGACCCGCTATAAATGAATACACCTAAACAGACGATCGTCAGCATCCGCTGCCATACCCGTTTTCCTCTTTTCACACTGTCTCACCTGCTTTTTGCACAGCTTATATACCAACAGGCACGATATACATCCCTGTTTCTGCATCCTGTTTAATCGTGACGGACACATCATAAATGTGCCGCACATTTTCTTCTGTTAACACATCATTTGGCTGTCCTTCACTCATAATCCGGCCATTCTTCATCGCAATAATGACATCGCTGTAGCGGACAGCCTGATTCATGTCGTGCAGCACCATAACGATTGTTAGTCCATGTACGACATTGAGCTCACGGATCAGCTCAAGAATGTCAAATTGATAATAGATATCCAAATAGGTTGTCGGTTCATCTAAGAAAAGGATCGACGTTTTTTGCGCAAGTGCCATCGCAATCCATACTCGCTGCCGCTCACCGCCTGACAGTGAGGCGAGCGGCACCTTTCGTTTTTCCGTTAGCTTTGTACTGGAAAGCGCCCACTCTATCGCTCTCTCATCCTCTTCCTTGTCTCCTCCGCGCATCGTCTGGTACGGCGTTCTGCCGAATGCCACGACCCTCTCGATCGTTAAATCAAGCGGCGCTTCATTTTGCTGATGGACGACAGCCAGCTTTTTTGCCAGCTCCTTTGGCTTAAATGCATTCAGTGCTTGGCCGTCTAAGTGAATTTGCCCTTTGTTTGGCGCATGGTTATTCGCCATCAATGAAAGCAGTGTAGATTTCCCTGAGCCATTCGGACCGATAATGGTTGTGATTTTCCCCTTTTCAATGTGTGTTGTGACCGATTGAACGATGTCCTTCTGCTGGTCATATGAGAATGACACCTCACGAATGTCCATGGAGACGGTCCCCCCTTCTTAGTAAAAAGATCAGAAATGGCCCGCCAATCACGGCCATGATCGTAGAAGCAGGAATTTCATTTGGTGCGACAAGCGTCCTGCCGAGCGTATCAGCCGTCAGAATCAGCAAAGCCCCGCTTAACGCAGAAAATGGAATGAGTACCCGGTGATCAGACCCGACAAGTCTTCTTGAAATGTGCGGGATAAGCAAACCGACAAAGGCAATCACGCCCGCGACTGCTGCTGTCACCGCCGCAAGCAATACAGCTGTGATGGAAATCAAAAGGCGCATTCTGGTCACACGCAATCCTAAATTTTTCGCTGTCTTGTCCTGAAGAGCCAAGAGGTTACACCATCTGCTAAAGAAAAGGGCTACGACAAGGCCGACGACGCCATAGACTCCGATTAAACGGACATCCCCCCACGTTTTCATCGTGAGATTCGACTGTCCTGACTGATTGATCGTGATATTGAAATAGCTGCAAATGGTCACAAATGCTTCAGCCATTCCAGTAAACATGGCATTGATGGCGATCCCAACCAAAATCATGCGGATGGGGCTTAATCCACCCTTCCAAGACAGAACATACACGAGGAAACACGCAATGGCTCCACCTAACACCGAAAATAAAGGAGAGTAGAAATAAAATTGAGGAAGTGCTGTTATGGCCATTAAAGAAAAGAAGCTGGCTCCTGATGAAATCCCAATGACGCCGGCATCAGCTAATGGATTCCTCATGACCGACTGCAGCAGTACACCGGAGACAGATAAAGCAGCCCCTGTAAACATTGCAATGAGCATGCGAGGAATTCTGAGATCTTTAATGATTTCTACCTGTGCATGTTGACCGGTGATGAGCCCTTCCAATAATTCAATCGGGGTGACATGAATGCTCCCCGTAATGGCGGAATAAATAAACACGCACACCAGTAAGACACTGACTGTCAGAAATAAAATCCCTGTTTTTTTCATCTTAAACGTCCTTTTATCATTCAAATTCGCCGCTTATGACGGATACAGCATACGCGTTAGTTCATCTAGTGCTTCTGCTGCCTTTAAATTGCCCGTTGTCCCGAATAAGCTTTCTTCGAGGTCATACACCCGGTCTTGCTTGACTGCATGAAAATGCTTCCAAATGTCATTTGTTTTAAATTCTTGATCAAACATGCGGACGACTTCATCTGGCATCCCATGTGCGGCCCGGAGGATGATATCTGGATTGGCTTTTTGTAAATACTCCGTATTGGAAGCCAAATACTCCATTTTCTCGCCTTTGACAATGTTCTCTCCGCCTGCGATCCGCACAAGATCACCAATATATGAATGCTCTGTCGCCACCAAATAACTGCCTGGTACACCAAGCAAAATCAGAACGGATGGCTTTCGTTTTCCCTTCGTCTTCTCTTGTATGTCTTTCTTTTTTTGCTCAAAATCAGACACAATGCGCTCGGCTTGTTTCTTTCTGTCATACTGATCTCCGAGCTTAGTGATCGCCTTCTCCATGTTAGCCATGCTCTCGAGATTTAAGTATGTGGCAGGGACACCTGCTTGTTGAAAGGGTGTCTCTAAATCATATTGAAGGGTTGTAACGGACAGGACATCTGTCGGTTGAAGTGATTGGATGATTTCCATGTCTGGGCTCATTGGATTGCCTACTTCTGGCAGTCCTTTATAACGAGCTGGCAAGGATTTTTGGCTTGTTGGCACCCCAACAAGATCGATCTCTAAGGCATCCATGATCTCCACAGCAGCTACAGTCGTTGCCACAATGCGCGCATTTGAATCTGCGTTTTTTTTGCCTTTTGCTGAGCTTTCAGCTGACTGTGAGCAGCCCGATAAGATCACGCACACACTAAGGGCAGCGATCAAGGTACATAACATTCGATGCTTCAAAAACAGAAGCCCCCTTTCGAAAAAAGAGAGTGGATGCGTCGATGATCTCGGCGCATCTCACTTCAACTAAACCATCTATCTTGTTCTTGTTTGATGCTTTCTGACGAGTACGAATAATGACCCGCCGAATAAAAGAATATACACCCAAAGAAGAGAGGTATCTCCTGTTTTTGGATTCAGCTGTCCAGTCTCAGACTTGGTTTGGTCATCTGATGGAGTAAATGTCAGCTGCTCTGCGCCTGTTTCCTCTGGCGCTAAATTCTCAAGTTGATTTGGTTGATTTGATTGAGAATCGCGATCATTTGGATTTTTGACAAAGCCGATACTCTCATCGTCTCCGATGATCGATCGAATCCCGCTTCCTTCACCAAGAGCAATTCCTTTTGTGTCATAGATAAGTTTGACATCGTACTGCTCATGATAATTCGCAGCTGGAATATCAATTTTCACGCGTGCTGCCTGAGCCGTGCTTAAGCTTTTGGCTTCGTATTGAATCACTCGTGTATCTGATTTTTGATCTGTTTTTGCAACAAGCGTCTCTTCAAACTTGCCACCTGTTCCTACTTGGAAGGACGTGATAGCTGAGCTATTCTTCACTGTATATGAAACGAAATGGCGGCCATTTTTCACAACCAATGTCGCAGGGCTCACGACGTAATCGTTCATACGAGAAAGCTCATCCTTGTCTGCTTTCTTCATTGAGAAAGGAAGCTTGTATACACCATCTTTAAGCTGAGCCGTCTCTTGAGCAACTCCGCCGTTATTTGTTTCTGGTGATGGTGTGTTTGGTTTTGGTGTTTCTGGTGCAGCAGGTGTTTCTTCCTCTACCTGTCCGCCTTTAAGTGGCGCGATACTCTTTGCATCGAATTGAAAACGAATATCGTAAGTTTGGTCATAGTGGGCGGCCGCTACTACAATGTGAACTTTTCCTTTGACCGCTTTTTTCAAATCAGCGACATCAAATGACACCACTCTTGTGTTCTTTGCTTGATCTGTGCTGACGGTCTTCACTTCTTGATAAGAGCCGTTTTTCTCTATTTTCAAAGAAGCAACAGACGTATTGTCCTTCACCGTAAAGGAAATGGTTTGCTTTCCGTTTTTGACGGTTAAGGATGCAGGATGTGAGAAGTATTGGTTCATCCGAGATGCCTCGTCCTCATCCCCTTTGAGCACACTGTAATTGATGCGGTACTCGCCATCTTTCAGTTGGTTTTGCGCGGAATCTACTGGCTTTGTACCATTGTTATTGTCTGGTGTTGTCTGCTGATCGTCTGGCTTTGTGCCATTTTGATCATCCGGCTTTGTTTCGTTATCGTCTGGCTTTGTGCCATTTTGGTCATCCGGCTTTGTTTCGCTATCGCCTGGCTTTGTGCCATTTTCGTCATCTGGTTTTGTTTCGTTATCGTCTGGCTTTGCAGGTGTAACGAGCGTTAGGCTGCTTTGATCGAATGCAAGCTGTACGTCATATGCTTCGTCATAAATAAAGCCGCCTAAATCCCAGTAAATTTTCACCCAGCCGTTTAATTTGGCTGATAGGTCGGCAACATCAAACTTGATCACACGTGTATTGGCAGTTGCATCCTCACTAACGGTTTCAGTGGTGACAAGAGCGCCATTTTGTTCGACCTTGAAATCTGTAATCTCTTTGCTTTGCTTCAGTGTGACATAGGCAGTCGTCTTGCCATTTTCCACAATCAGCTTAGCTGGCTTTTCTGTATACGTATCCATCATGGACGCTTCTGTGCTGCCATTTTTTAAAACAGTGAATCCGACCGTGTATTCACCATCAACAAATGATGCAGCTTGAGCCGTTCCTTGAGGAATCTGAAATGCAGTCAATAAACTGAAGAAAACGAGCAGAATGGCTGCCTTTAGATGAAAAAGACGTTTCAAATGGTGACACTTCCTTCCTTAATGCTTAATGATCCACTTTCTTGCTAAAAATCCGCCTGAGCATAGAGCAAGCACAAGGAGCCACCCTGTCTGGTTTGTATCACCAGTTTGAGGATTCTCTTCTTGTTTTGTCGTGGATGAATCAGATGTTTTCGTTGATTCTTTTGATGGCTGCTGCTTTTCTGCTTCACCCGCTGATTTGTTTGTGCTGTTAGACGAAAGTGATTTCATGCTGCTCTCATCAAATTTCAGCTGAATGGTATAATCATGATCATAATCAGCAGATTTTACAGTGACATGAATTTTTGATTTGATTGGTTTAGACAAGCTCTGAGCTTGGAACTGAACAATCCTTGTGTTGGCTTTTTTATTGGTTGAGAGAACCGTTGTATCAACATAGCCGCCATTTCCCGGAACTTTAAATTCCGTCACCCAGCTGCTATTTTTAATGGTCATTTGTACTGTCAGCTTCCCATTTTTTGCAATCACTTTTGCTGGCTTCAGCCAGTAGTCATTTGCCATAGAGACCGCATTTCCTTCAGCCTTGAGCACAGTATAGTTGACGGAGTATGTACCATCCTTTAACGTGGCAGCCTGTGCGTTTGAAAAAGGCAGCATGAGTGCCAATAATAAAGCGGTCATGAAGACTGATAGCCTCATCATTTTTTTCATCAAGCGAATTTCCTCCCTTTTTACTGAACAGATGCTGCATCAAACTTGATACGGATGTCGTAATTACCTGTATATCCGATGACCGGTACAGTCACGCTCACTTTTGCTGGTACGACCTCTGTCAGGCTGTTCACGTTGAATTCTACTGTTCTCTTATTCGCAGCTGTGTTTGTACTGATCACCTTCGCATCTTTGTAGACACCTTGTTCAAGTGTTTTAAAGCTAGTGATCCAAGAACTATTCGTTAACGTGACTTGTGCTTTGATTTTTCCATCCTTCACGACAAGCTTGGCTGGTTTTTCAAAATACGTATTCGCTGTTGAAGTCGAATCGCTATCTGCCTTCCATACCACATATTGTGCTGAATGTTGACCATCTGCTAAGCCTGCTGCTGAGGCTGAGCTAATCGGGGCTAGAGCAAATAATAGAACAAAGCTAAAGAACAATAATACGTGTGATGTTGAACGAATGGCTTTCATGTGAACCCTCCTAAATGATATTGATAATTATTCTCAACGGATAATAAAAAAAATAACCTTCATAAGCGCTTGATCACACTTATAGATGATTATGATAATCATTATCAATTGAGTTGAAAAAATAAATCTTTGCTTCCTAAAAGCCAAAGATGTCTGTTTCTAAATGATGGTTTGACACGTGTTTTAGGCAATCTGTCCCATTCATGATACCATGGCATGACCTCCATTCCATTACAGGGAAAAGAACCCTCTTCTTCTTGATCTTATATGATGAGTGAATTTATTGTCAACATCATTTTTCATACTATTGACTTAGATTTCTGGAAAATCGCACAAAAAAATTTCGATCAGACAGACTGATCGAAATCGATTAGGAAGGAACATGTTCCCCTTTTTTGCTATTTTTACGTTCTAAAGACCAAGCATACATTTCACGAATAATCGGCTCTATTTTCTTCCCTTGCGCTGTTAATTCGTATTCAATCCGTACTGGAATGTCAGGGTATACGTTCTTCTCAACGAGTCCTTCAGCCTCTAAATCCTTCAGCCTTTCAGATAATAATCTGCCGCTGATGTTCATTTCATTTTCAAGCTGACAGAAACGCTTAGGGCCTGTCAGAAGCTGATTGATGATGAGAATGACCCACTTCTTGCCTAGAATCTCCATGGCATCTGTGATTGGGCAGCCATCTACTTGAGCCATACCTTACTCCCTCCCGCTTTTCTCTCTTTTTTTCATTATAACATAATTAATTACTTGAAATAAGTTACTAACTATTATATAGTTTAGTTACTTTAAGTAACAAGGTATTCATTTTTATAGATTTTCAATAAACCATTGAACATGCAGATGCATATAACATGAAGGAGATGACCGAGCTTTGAATACAATAGAGCAGGTAAGATTAGGTGTAACAGAATTACATGTGTCCAGCTTTGAGCGTTCTTTGCCTTTTTATACAGACATTTTAGGTTTTACTTTATTAGAACAGACGGAATCCACCGTCACTCTTGGAAGCAATGCAAAGGAACCAATCCTTTTGTTAAAAGAAGATGCACAGCTCAAGGAGAAACCTGATCATGAGCCAGGACTTTATCATTTTGCTGTTTTATTACCTACCAGAAAAAACCTGGGCACATGGCTGGCACATGTGATCAAAAAAGGCTATCCTTTAATTGGAGCAAGCGATCACTTTTTCAGTGAAGCCATTTATTTAAGTGACCCTGACGGCATTGGCGTAGAAATATATGCTGATCGCCCTGAGGACGTTTGGGTAGGTGAGCATGGAGAACTGAAAGGTGGCGGAAATGCACCTCTTGATGGAGATGGTCTCCTGCAAGAAGCCGCTGATACGACGTGGAAAGGACTTCCGGCTGGGACAGTCATGGGACACTTACATTTCCATCTGAACCCAGAAGAAGCTGATTCCTTTTATGTCAATACGCTCGGTTTTCATATCCGAATGGCTCCACCAGCAAGCGTATTTATCGCCGCTGGTGTGTACCACCATCACCTTGCCTTTAATGCATGGGGACGCGGACGAAAAGGAGCCATTGATCCACGTTTTTCAGGAATTAGAAGCTATACACTCGTATTCCCACAAGAAGCAGACAGACAGTCCGTCGTTGAGCGCCTAACAAAAGCAGGCACTCAAGTGAAAACAATAGGGAAAAGTAACGAATTTGTTGATCCATTTGGCGTTCTCGTTCGTTTACAGATTGAAGAAACAGACAAAAAAGAAGGTGCAGAATATGGACAAACACACAGATCTTAAAACAGCCATTTTAAAAGATAAAATCAAACGAGTACAGCAAGAAGACGGGTATATATATATCACTGGACCCATTAAATTGCCAGTGAATTTAGACGGCAGAACGGTGATGTTCAACTGGTATTCATGGTTAAAAGACGACGGGTTAGAGCCATTGTCAGATGAAGCTTTAATTGAAAGCCTCTCCTCCCGCCAGCTTGCCGATCATCAGCAGTCAAGCGTGCTAGTGTATGGAGATTTCGAGCACGCTGACGAAGCTCTTATCCGCATGCATTCCATTTGTCACACTGGTGATATTTTCGGAAGCAAGCGCTGTGACTGCGGATTCCAATTGAAGCAGTCCATGCGAATGATTGAGGACAATGGTGCAGGTGCCCTGTTTTATTTAGCCAACCATGAAGGCCGAGGTATTGGACTTTTCACGAAAGCCATGGCTTATATCCTTCAAGAAAACGGCTACGATACAGTAGAAGCGAACGAAGCACTCGGCTTTGAAGATGACACGCGTCAATATGAAGAAGCCATCGCGGTTCTTCAAACACTTCGTACAAAGCCAGTCAGACTCATTACCAATAATCCGAAAAAGACAGATGCCATCAGCCATGCAGGTTTATCTCTTTCTGGACGTATTCCGCTTTGGGGTGATGTCTCAGAGTTTAATGAAAAATACTTGCAGACAAAAATCAACCGCTCAGGTCACATGAAGGCGGAGCAAGAGGTGCGTACGATTGCCACATCATGAGCGATATATGAATCTAGCCCTAGAAAATGCACGGGCAATGAAAGGCCAGACATCACCGAACCCGCTCGTCGGGGCTGTGATTGTGCGCGATAATGAAATTGTTGGAGTCGGTGCTCATATGAAAGCCGGTGAACCACATGCTGAAATTCATGCACTTAAAATGGCTGGAGACAAGGCAAAAGGAGCCACTATTTATGTGACCCTCGAGCCTTGTTCCCACCATGGCCGTACAGGTCCTTGCGCGGAGGCACTTGTGAAAGCAGGCGTCGAAACCGTTGTCGTGGCAGCACTTGACCCGAACCCGCTTGTCGCTGGCCGCGGAATCGCCATTTTACAAGATGCTGGCATCCAAGTGATTACAGGCGTACTTGAGCAGGAATCCATTCTCATGAATGAAGTGTTTAATCATTTTATTACGAAAAAAACACCTTTCGTGACGCTCAAGGCAGGTATTACCTTAGACGGAAAAATTGCGTCTGCTACGTCTGACAGCAAATGGATTACATCTGAGACATCCCGTTATGATGCTCATCATATCCGCAGCATCAATGATGCGATTTTGGTCGGTGCTCAAACTGTTATTCATGACGATCCTTCACTAACTGCACGGATTCCAAATGGGCATCATCCGATTCGAATTGTTTTAGACTCTAGGCTCTCAACACCGCTGACAGCAAAGATCGTCACTGATCAGATGGCACCAACATGGATCTTTACAACAAAGCAAGCCGATGAGGAAAAACGAGCCGCTTTAGAAGCAGCCGGCGTCAGCGTCTTTGTAACAGACAGCGAGACGCGGGTGCCCCTGCAAGAAGTACTTCAAATGCTGGGAGAAAGAAATGTCTCCTCCCTCATGATTGAAGGCGGCGGCCAGATCAATGCTTCATTTTTAGAACAGCAGCTTGTAGATAAATTGGTCATTTATATGGCACCTAAACTCATTGGCGGAAGACTTTCTCCTTCCTTTTTCGGAGGCGAAGGCATACGTCTCATGAGTGATGCCATTGAACTCGATCAGCTCTCAGTAGAAACACTTGGGAAAGATATTAAAATAACGGGCTATCCCGTTTATCAATAACAAAAACAAGGCGGCTGTTTAGATCTCCTCAACAGCCGCCTTGTTTTTAAAAATCTAGTTTTTTTAGTCTGTTCTCTCTAAAAATTCAATTCGATTCCCAAAGGGATCTTCTACATAGAACCGGATGGCTCCTTCCAATGGCTCATCTTCTCTGATGCTAATGTGGTGATTCAATAATGCCTTTTTTAATTCCGATAGACACTTTACAAGAAAAGCTGGATGGGCTTTCTTTGCAGCTTGGAAATGATCCTGTATTCCAATGTGAAGCTGATGATGACCGCATTGAAACCAGACACCTCCACGTTTAGCTAGATTACTAGGCTTGGGTATTTCCTCCATTCCTAAAATTCCGCCAAAAAACAAACGTGCTTTCTCTTCACTACCTTTTGGGGCAGCTAATTGAACATGATCGATTCCAACAAAATTTGACATAATCCTCTCTTCCTTTCTTTTCTCAATTGGTTTTTCTATGAAGTGTTTCTTAAGTTTTTGTGATACTGAGCAAATTTGCTTGGGTATTTTTGTTCTTTGCTTCATTGGTGGGCTTGATACTTGGAGTCTTTCCGTGAGGTGTTTCATACGATGTAGAGTTTGATTGATTTCATCTAAATGACAGTGCAAAATTTTTTTCAAAAACAGAACTCCCATTGTAATGAAAGTTCTGTCCATCTAAGTGTCTCTTGTAATGACATTTGAAACCAAGACATATCATGTGTAGTGATTCATTTTGGTGAAACTTGTCGTAAATTGTTTCATGTGAAACATTTATCGTTAATTCCCTTCTACCAGCCTGCCAAAGCTTTCGGGTGAAAGTCCCGGTGACACGCGAACACGGTGCAAGGACATCATCCCCTGTTCCTTCTTCGCATGTCCTGGTTCAGTGGTGACAGCCATTTGATAACCGGCTTGCTTCGCCAGCTTTAGCGTGTCTTCGTTATAGCGCCCGACAGGATAGCTGACCATTCTCGTACGCTGAGAAAAACGTTGATCAAAGAATGCCTTTGACCCTTTTAATTCCTCTTTCTGCTGCTTCTTTGATAAACGATTGAGCTCTAAATGATGAATGGTATGACTCTCAATTGATAGCCCATTTGCTATCATTTCATCCATTTGTTCATCCGTTAAGTGGTTCGGACGGCCAATGGATTGCTCAATCATGAAAATCGTTGCCTTCATTCCATACTGCTTTAAAATCGGAAATGCCTTTGTATAGTTATCGGTATATCCATCATCGAATGTAATAAGGACACACTTTTCACTTGGCTTCGTATTTGTTGTGAAGACGCGGTACGCTTCTTCTGGCGACAGCGTGACATAGTCGTTGTCCTTCAGCCATTTCATATGAGCCGCAAACTCGCTCTTTGGTACACGAAGCGAGTTACCGCTGGAGATGCTGTGATACATCAAAATCGGAAGCTCTACTGGTTCCTTTTGCTTAATCCAGTTTTGTGTATCTATCTCTGCCTCTTTTTTCTGCTGAATCTGTTTTGTTTCTTTTGCTTGTAATTGACCCTTTTCCTCTTTGACTACTTGCTGGTTTCCTTCCGTTTGCTCCTTCGTTCCCATACAACCCGAAATGAGCAGCGCCACAAGACCAACCGTCATCAACATACATGTTTTTTTCATTCACCAATCCTGCTTTCTCTCTATCTATC
Source organism: Bacillus sp. FSL W8-0920 (assembly GCF_038593215.1). Taxonomy (NCBI): domain Bacteria; kingdom Bacillati; phylum Bacillota; class Bacilli; order Caryophanales; family Bacillaceae; genus Bacillus; species Bacillus sp. FSL W8-0920. Next base: position 3,600,226 of record NZ_CP151974.1, read on the forward strand.
GAATGATTATAACAGAAATTGGTTACTACCTGATATCTATTTTGACAGGGTGTTCATTTTTTTACACATTTCAATCATTTCGATGGCAAGCAGATGAATGGTCTCTGTTGTGAGCATTTGATCTTCTGCATGTATCAGCAGTAAAGAAAAGGGAAGCTGCTCACCTGCCGCCTCTTTTTGGATCAGCGACAAGTGCAGGTTGTGGATGCTTCGAAACGCTTCCTCCCCTTTTTCAATCAACTGCTGTGCTTTTTCAAAATCATCAGCTCTTGCTAGACGAATCGCTTCAACATAATGACTTCTTGCCTCGCCTGCATGAGCAATGATTTGAAAGGCTGCTCCCTGCATTTCCTCTAATACCGTCATCTGCTTCTCCTCCAATTACTTAAGATTCATTTGCTAGTTTCAGAGCATGCTCTAGTATTTTTTCTCCGTTCGCTGTTCCGTATAATCTCACATTGATGACATCAACAGGTATTTGGTAAGGTGCCGCTGTTTTTTCTGCTGCCTTTTTCATAAAGCTTACTTGCGGTCCAAGTAAAATCACCTGCACATCTTCTCCATGCTCTTCTAATTCATCCGCAATAGCCCCTTCAGGTATGGCGTATATCTCATAATCCAGCCCCTTCGCTTCTGCGGCTGCCTTCATTTTGGACACTACAATGGATGTCGACATTCCTGCGGCACAAGCGAGAATGATTCGTTTCATATCCCAACACTCCTATCGATAGTTGACTTCTGTTTGGATCTTCAGTTCCCTTGTTTTAATTAATGTCTGGTACCAATACGCTGATGCCTTCAACTGACGATTCCGTTCATTTTCCAGCTGGATTTCGACTAATCCGTAGCGATTTTTAAAGGCATTCATCGGCGATACATTATCCGTAAAAGCCCACAGCATATATCCCGTGCAATTTGAGCCTTCTGCTTTCGCTTGAAGTGCCCGTTTCAAATGCTGGCTGATAAATGAAATGCGATACTGGTCATCAATGATACCGTCTTCTTTTTTAAACCGTTCTTCCTTTTCTACGCCCATGCCGTTTTCGGCCACAAACCACTCAATATTTCCGTATTCTTCTTTAATTCTCATGCCCATATCATAGACAATGTCCGGGTAAATTTCCCATCCTCTGAATGGATTCATTTTTCTTCCTGGAAGCTCAAACATATCGTAATAATAAGACGGGTGAAATGGTGTCATCTCATTCCACGCCTTACTCGGTGCTTTGACACGATGCGGATAGTATAAGTTGAGCCCAACGACATCAACCGTATGATTCTTGATGACCTGAAGCTCTTCCTCTGTCGCATCGAAAAGAATCTCATGCTTTTTTAACACATCAAGCAGTTCTTCTGGATACTCTCCTTTGATGGAGGGATCTAAGAACATTCGATTGAAAAACAAATCATATATCCGTGCCGCTTCTTGATCATGCGGAGCAGAGGATCTTGCATACGTCACTTCTGGATTGAGAATCACCCCAATTTTTGCACCTGTTGATTCCTTCAATCCCATCTCCCGAAACAGCTTCACTACTTTTGCTGTTGCCAGCGCTTTATGATAGTTCCACTGCATCCATTTCTTCGTATTTTGCTCAAAGGGATAACGTATAGCATCTAGGTACACGCGTGTTTGGACAACAATCGGTTCATTAAAGCTAAACCAATGCTTGACCCTGTCTCCATATCGCTCAAACACCTTTTCCGCATAGAGAACAAACAGCTCGACGACATGCTTTGATGACCATCCGTCGTACTTTTCAAGCAGCACGGCTGGAAGCTCATAATGCTCTAAGCAAAACATCGGCTCTACACCTGCTGCGATTAATTCATTGATCAAATCATCAATGTAACGGGCATATGCTTCATCCACAATCCCCTTCTCGTAATCGATGAGAAACCTCGACCAATTGATCGATGTCCTATAATGAGTCAGACCGATTTCTTTCATGAGAGCTACATCTTCTGGATAGCGCTCGTAAAAGTTCGTCGCACCAGCCGGGCCATATCCTTCGTGCCAAACGTGATACCCGTTCTTATACCATAAATCGATGTACGAGTCCTGATGCGCTTGCTTTCCCTTCCATCCCTCCGTTTGCCAAGCAGAGGCCGCAGCACCTAGGATAAAATCTCTTGGAATCTCGATTCTGTTCATGTCGCCACCTTCCCTTTCCTCGTTTGAACGTGAAGTCCTTCCCAAATTCCTTGCAAATACATAGCCTTCACAATTGCCCCCATATCGAGACTTCCTGCCCTTTTTTCGTATATTTACGGTCAAGTGAAATGGGATCATAACCACCTACATTGCATATTCATTCATGCCTCTCCTTTTATTCTGAATCTGGTGCCGCTTCTGGTTTGCGGTTAGACAAGAGGACAAATGGCAAATAGATGAAGACTGCGACCACAATACAGATGAGCTGTGTGATGACAGCCCCCATGCTGCCAGCGGTGGACAGCCATGCATTCACAATCGGTGGTGTCGTCCACGGCACCATCACGACGGCTTTTCCAGCAAACCCTGTAGCTGTCGCAATGTAACCAATCGTTCCTGTCACAAGTGGTGTGACGATAAATGGAATTGCCATCACAGGGTTTAACATGACGGGCAAGCCAAAAATAACGGGTTCATTGATGTTGAAGAGGCCCGGCCCAGATGAGAGCTTGGCAATACTTCGCATCTCTTCCCTTCTTCCAGCAATAAAAATCGCAATCAAAAGCCCAATGGTCACACCTGAACCACCGATGCTCATATACACATCCCAAAATGGCATCGTGATGATATTCGGAATCTCTTTTCCTTCTTGAAATGCTGTCATATTCACTGCAATTGATCCTAATAAGAGCGGCTCCCGGATCGGTTTGATCATCTGGTTGCCATGGATGCCGATCACCCAGAAGAATTGCGCCACAAACATCAACGTTAAAATCCCCGGTAGACCCTGTACGACACTTTCTAGCGGGCGTTGCACCACGTTATACACTGCTTCATGCAAATAAATGCCTGTCAAACGGTGAAATGCAAAGCCGAATGAACTAATGATCGTAATCGTAATGATCGAAGGAAAAAGTGATGAAAAAGATGTTGCCACATTCGATGGAACAGAATCTGGCATCTTGATTTGCAGCCATTTCACCTTGGTCAGCTTACAAAAAATTTCCACAGATACGATCGCAATGATCATCCCTAAAAATAAGCTTTTTGGATCGGAAAATTGCCTTGCCAGTACATCTACAACCTCACGCATAGATCCATCCACTTCAAGTAGAAGTGTCGTTGGAATAACAGATATAAATGAAATCAATGCCATCAGCCCTGGGAACAGGGACTTGTGCCCGTTGATTTTCCCAAGCTCTATCCCGATGAGGAACACAGCCCCAATCGTTAAAAAGTTCAGCGTGGCATAATTGATTGCCTTCATAATTGGCTGAAGCTCCGCTAAAAATCTGAACATCTCAAAATGAGCAAGCCCTGTTTCCGGGCTCATGATCATATTTGCCACCAATACAGCAAAAGCCCCTGTAATGATGATTGGCATCAGTGTGACAAATGCCTGTTTAATCGCCATAATATACTTCTGATTCGTGATGCGATAAGCCACATTCCCCATGACGTCTGCCGCTTTCTCCTTGAAGCTCATGATCTGTCTCCCCCTTTGCAAAAACTCGTGATCATCCTCCTTTTTGATGTTATTTTAAAAACGCTTTCATTAACATCTAATCTTTTTCCTCACAGATGCGGAAATGGGTGTCCCGTTTTTTCATTCGGATGCTCCAATACTTGAAGCGCCGCCGTCAGTTCCTCAAATGAAGCGGCCTTGATGAGTTGCTCCACCACTTCCTTGCGCTCTGTCAGCCGTACAAGAAATTGATAAAGTGATTGCAATTCTTTTTGATACGTCTTCTGGATACTTAACAAACAAACGACTTGTACCCGATTTTCACCCCACAGCACCGGTTTTTTCAACGTACAGATCGCACAAAACGTGTCATCTGTTGCCGGCTTCATCGGATGAGGAATCGCAACCAAATGACCGAACGATGTCGGTGACACTTGCTCTCTTTCCAGCAATAATTGTTCAAACTCTTCTGGGATGCGATCCTGTTCCTTGAGCACGTTTACGAAAAATTGCAGTACCTCTTCCCTTGATTGAAGGTCTTGCTGAAAAAATGTCAGCGCCGGACTCACATACCGCAAAACCCCTGTATCCTGCGCGCCCTGAACAAACCGTTTCAGCCGCACAATATCATCGTCACTTAGAATGGTATGTACATCAATCACTGGTACCGGCAACGTGTTCTGAAGCGGAATGGTACTAATAATAAAATCAATGCTTCTCAAATCATACGAAGGAATTTCCCTAACACTTGCAGTGCCAGCGATCTCTAGCCCTCCGCTAAAAGCCGCTGTCAGTTTATGAAGAAGGAGCTGACTGCTGGCGACACCCGTCGCACATACAATCAGACATCTCTTTCTCACATGCTGTGATTTTGTCCGCTCGATTGCAGCACCGATATGAAGCGCCAAATACCCAATCTCATCCTCATGAATCTCAATTCCCTCTTTTTCTCTCAGCCATCTACCCATATAGACGCCAGCTTCAAATGCAATGGGATAATGCCTTTTAATGTCCGTTAAATAAGGGTTACGAATGTTCATACCGTACCTAAAACGATGAATAGCGGAACGTAAATGAAGACTTAATCCAACGATTAATTCTTTATCAAATTGAATATCAAGTGACATGTGCTCCTCTACATAAGCAAGCAGTTGGTGGATGAAGCGAAAGTGATCTTCGTCTAGAAGATGACATAGCGTATGACCGGTATCTCCGTATGCCATCATTTTCGCTCCCATCAAGTGAATCGCAATATACGCCATTTCAGATAATGGAAAATCAATCGCTAGGACATGCCGAATATCCTCTGCCATTTGTTGAGCTACTTGGAAAACAGGCTGCACTTGAATCTCTTTTAATTCCGTTTCTGGCATCATGACCAGTTTTTTCTCTTCAATTCGTTTGCATGCAATGGCGATGTGGGTGACTAAATTACTTAAACCGATTTCTGACAGATGAAGTCCGCTTACTTTTGTACGTGAACGCACGATATCCTGAATCAATTGATACGTTTCTTCAGGTAACAGCGCAGGGTTCGCATGCGCTTGCTGAAACACATGCTCAGCCATACAATATCTTAATTTCATTTCATCCCCTGTCAGCCGCAGCCCATATTTAGGACGATGTGACACAGAAAGGCCATGTAATGAAAACAAATGTCTGACGGCTTTCAAATCATTTTTTACTGTCGATTCACTCACAAATAATTCCTCTGCGAGCGCGTCTAACTTAATATGGTCTTCTGACAGAAGCAGCCTTTTCAATAGATAGGCTACACGGTCCTCAGGCTGATTGGGAATGGTCTGCTCCTTTTTTTCGTTTCTTTCTCTCAACGACTTTTTCAAAAATGTACGAAAAGACCCATAATCCTCTACGGTCAATGTATACCCTGCCCCGCGTTTGATATGAAGTACGGCTCCATGTTCATCCAAAATAGATTTAAGCGCTTTCATATCTGTTCGGATCGTTCTTGATGTGACGCCAATCATGCGGGCAATTTCTTCACTAGTCAGTTCCTGTTCCGCTTGCATCAGTCGTTTCAGCAGCTCCTCCTGACGTAGAAATAGCATAGGCTCTCCTCCCTTGGCATTTACTTTTGCCTATCATCATAAACGAAAGTAGAACTCTTTGCCCAGTTTTTCTTTCAAATCGGGAACCACGATATGGCTCATTCGTATGAATAGGAAACAAGAGGAGGGATGCATCATGGGTTCTTTTATGTTTGTTGTTATTATGATATTGGCTTCTTTAGGAGCAATCATCGCCCATTTATTCACATCAAAGGATCAACGTACGTCTGCGAAGCGTTCTTCACATCACAGTTCAACAACAAGTACCTATACTGATTCTTATACTCATCACGCTTCTGATGCCTCCTGCGGGGGAGATTCCGGGGATAGTGGTGGTGGATGTGACTAAACAAAAAAACAGCCGCTCGCTGATGAGTTGGCTGTTTTTATTATTTTAAAGAGCCTTCCAGCCCCGTTCAATCAGATGTTTAACATCGAGTGCAAAATCCTCACCCTTTTCCATCACGTCCTGGGCTCTTCCGGCAAAGTTACTGGCAACAGCCAGCTCCATTTTTTTTAATTCAAAGTGCAATATTTTTTGATCAATCTCGGCGATATATTTTTCATACTCATTGTTCACGATGTCATGCATGACATGATAGGCATCTTTTCGGTGGCGATGAAAGTCGGTTCCTCTCTCACCTTTCCATGACGAATCTAGAGCAGGTTTCTTGATTTCCTTTATGTCTGACTGCGCAAGATCTTGTTCTGTTCGAATATTGCTTTTGGCTGTCTTTAACCGAGAGATCATGTCATCAAATTCTGCACGTCTGTTTTCAATTCCCATATGCAGATGGTGTAGCATCTCGGATAAACTCATGTCATCCACCTCTATCGGACCTCATACGAAAGCACAGATCAGAGCCTTGGAAACGATCGACTCACTTGATTTTTCCAAACCTGACATTTCTATCGTTTTGCTTTCATTAAGTATAGTATAAGGTGAAAAGCCTCAGTCTTAAATAGGGAAAAGGTGTCCTTTTAGTGACGTGTTTGGAAGAAAATCGGAATAACACAAGGTCGTACTTCCTGAATTATATATGGTCCCTTAGAACTATATTTCGTATCATCCCATGAAACCCATTAGAAAAATGATTGCCATTATTTTGCCGCAATCGCTTCGTCCTGTTCTTTTAAGGTTTTCACATTAGAGCGCGTGTCCTGAACATTTTTGATTAAGGCTTCTTTAAAACTTGAAACCATTTCGTTCACCTCTGCTTCGCGCGCCGTCCACTTGGTCACAAATTCAAGGCTGTTTTCACCTGCTTTATCTGCTGCTTTTTTGATCGTTAATGCTTCGACTGCTTGGGAGACTTCATCTAGTTGATCCATAACTGTTTGGTAGTTTAACTTAATTTGTCCCATCGTGATATCCTCCAGATTTGTTCAGCATGAAGGTAAGGTAGCTTATAAGCTGCTCCATGCTTTTGAGATCAAGCGTTTGGCGTCCTCTACTGCGTCTTCTCCTTTTTCAGCAAGACGTGCGGCGTCTCCTGCTAAGGAACTGGCAAAGGATAACGCAGCTTGTTCGGCTTCTAACGTACTGATTTTGAATTCGATGCGGCTCACGTAGCGTGGGTACTTGTCGTTCACAATCGTTTGCAGCGCATCATGTGCTTCATTCCGCTCTGATTTGAAATCCTGGCTTCGCTCACCTTTCCAAGAGGTCCCAAGCTTTGGCTGCTTGATTTGCTTCAGGTCTGTCTCTGCCGCATCTTGTTCACGTTCGACCTTACTTTTCGCCTTTTTCAGTCGAGCGATTTTCTCTTCGATTTCTGCTTTTTTACTTGTAATGCCACCGTTTAGGGCAGACAGCATATCCGATAAGCTCATTATGGGTTCCTCCTCCTGACAAAAAATAAAAACGCTGCTTAGAGATCCTCTAAACGAGCGTAAGGTGAATAGCACTTTTTCCAATATTGTTATTATAAGGTTCAAAGACTCATGTTTGAATAGGTATTTGTGCCTTTTTTATGGGATAAATACGCTTTCATTCTGCTTCACATTACCCCTTAAGACCTCTTTTATAAGGGGTCTTAATTCCTGATTCTTGGCTATATGCCACATATAGTTATACAGACCTAGGACAAACAAAAGCCGCCCGGTTGAGGAGCGGCTTTTGTAAACGGCTTATGAAGCTGATTCTTCTGATTCTTGTGGATTCTTAACGTACCAGATGAATTTCCCTGTGTATCCGTAAATAATAGCAAGAGCAATGGCAACAAAGCTCAACCACATAAATGGTAAATAAGAGAATGTCGATACGCCTAGAATTCCCGCCATGTAAATCCCGTTATCTGACCAAGGAACCATTCCTGACGTCAGCGTACCACCGACCTCTGAGTTTCTGGATAAAACTCGTCTGTCTAACTTTAATTTATCATAGCTCTTTTCCATAATTTTCGGTGTAAGAATTAATGATACATACATCGCACAGCCAAAGATATTGGCGAAGAATGCAACAACAAGTGTTGATAGAGTCACATTTCCTGCATTATGCAATTTCTTCTCGAATGTAGCGACGATGACTTTTAATACGCCCAAGTATTCAAGTACTCCACCGAAACCAAGTCCGAGAATAATCACCACTAGAGATCCTAACATATTGACAATACCGCCACGATTTAACAGCGTATTTAAGAAATCAACATCTGAATTAATAGAGAAACCATTATAAGCTGTACCAAGTGCATCGGCTGGATTCATTCCCTGGAATGCCATTGCCCAGACAGCACCAAGAAGTGCGCCAATAGCAATAACAGGCATTGAAGGTTTTTTCAAGACAAGTAATAGTACAACAATCAACGCCGGAATAATCATCCAAATATTAATGGTGAATGTGTCCTGCAGTGCTTGTTTCAAAAACTCTACTTTGCCTTGATCAATATTTTTTCCGCCATACATAAATCCGGTGATTGTAAACATAATGGCTGTAATAACAAAGGCAGGAATGGATAAGACCATCATCGCTCTAACATGTGCGAGCACGTCCACTTTTGAAAGTGAGGAAGCGAGCACCGTACTATCAGATAAAGGAGATAACTTATCACCAAAATAGGCTCCAGATAAAACGGCTCCAGCCACGATAGGTAATGGAATTCCCAATCCTTCACCAATTGCAATCATGGCAATACCTGCAGTTCCAACTGTCCCCCATGATGTACCTGTAGCAACAGACATAATGGAACAGATGATCAGCGTAGCTAGTAAGAAAATATTAGGATGAATAAATTCCAGTCCGTAATAAATTAATGTTGGTACCACTCCGCCGGCAATCCATGTTCCAACAAGTGCACCTACTGCAATTAAAATCAAAACAGCCTCTAAACCATTCGATATCCCTTTTGTAATGGCGTTTTGAAGGTCTTTGTATGAATGTCCTAATCGAATACCTAAAGCAATGACCATAAACCATGAGATAAACAATGCCAGTTGAATATCCAATTTGAAATAAAGAGTAAAAGATAAAACAATTGCTAAAAACAAGCCAAGTACAAACACGACTTCTAAAATAGACGGCAGACGTGGTGATTTCATTGTGTTTCCTCCCTTTGTGCGTGCGTTAAGCGTTTTCAAAATATTGTGAAAAAAGTGTGTCAATTCGAAAGAAAGTGAATTGCCTGTTTTTCTCTATTTCACAGGCAATTCTACATATTAATAAAATAAAATTTTTGATATTACTATCGCTCTAGGAGCTCTGCACCCGCAATGCCAGGCTTTGTCATCTCGAATGGATTCAAAATAATATCAAGTTCTTCTTCTGTTAACACATCATTTTGCAAGCAAAGATCTCTGATCGATTGTCCTGTTAAAATGGCTTCCCTAGCGATTCTAGCCGCGGCTTCATAGCCTAAGTGAGGGTTCACAGCAGTGATCACGCCTGCACTTTTTTCGACATATTCTTTCAAACGTATTTCATTTGCTTCAATGTCCACTAAGCAATGATCTGTGAATGAACGGAATCCGTTATTCATTATACTAATAGATTGAAGCAAGTTAAAGACCAAAACAGGCTCCATCACATTTAACTCAAGCTGACCTGCTTCAGAGGCAAGACAGATGGTGTGGTCATTCCCAATGACCTGGAATGCGATTTGGTTAATGAGCTCTGCCATGACTGGATTGACTTTCCCAGGCATAATGGATGATCCTGGCTGACGAGCTGGCAATGCAATTTCAGCAAGACCTGCACGCGGACCAGAAGCCATTAGGCGAAGGTCATTGGCAATCTTAGACATGTTCATCATGCATACTTTTAATGCAGCAGACACTTCTGTGTAAGCATCTGTATTTTGCGTTGCATCCACAAGATGCTCTGCGCCTACAAGCGGAAGACCAGAAATATCGGCTAGCTTCTTCACGACGATCTCAATATAACGAGGATCTGCATTTAGGCCTGTCCCAACAGCTGTTGCACCCATATTGACTTCATATAAATGCTGCTTTGATTGGTTGATCCGCTTAATATCACGGCTGAGCACGCGGCTGTAAGCCTCAAATTCCTGTCCTAAACGAATTGGAACAGCATCCTGTAGGTGCGTACGTCCCATTTTGATCACATGATCAAATTCTTTCGCTTTCTTTTTGAATACGTCCTGCATCGTTTGCATTGTCTCAAGCAGAATGTCTAACTGCTTCAATACAGCAATATGGATAGATGTTGGAAACGAGTCATTCGTTGATTGTGACATGTTTACATGTGTGTTTGGGCTTAAATGGATGTATTCACCCTTTTGATGTCCCATGATTTCTAGCGCTCTGTTTCCAATCACTTCATTGGCATTCATATTCATCGACGTTCCTGCGCCGCCTTGAATTGGGTCTACAATAAAGTACTCATGCAGCTTGCCTTCAATGACTTCATCAGAGGCTTGTACGATGGCATTTCCAATTCCTTCATATAAACGTCCAACTTCCATATTGGCTTGAGCTGCTGCTTTTTTCACGATGGCAAAGGCTCTAATTAGTTCCTCGTGCATGCGATATCCAGTAATCGGGAAGTTTTCTTTTGCACGAAGGGTTTGAACCCCATAATACACGTCTGCCGGAATTTCTTTTTCTCCAAGAAAATCCTTCTCATGGCGATAAGTTGCTTGAACCATCTGATATGACCTGCTTTCTATAGAATAGTTAAATCACTAAATCTTCTGCGATTGGCGTTTCCATAATCTTTTTCACTTCTCTTGGGTCTGTTGTTTTACCTAGTGCCCACATGAGTTTCGGCACGATGGCCTCTGTGTTCATGTTTCGTGAACGTGCCACTAGTTCTTGATTGATTTTACGTCCTACTTCATACACGCTCATGTCTTCTCCTTCTTCAAGACACTGAGTTGTGATGACAACAGAAATGCCTTCTTCGAGCAATTCGTTGATTTTCTCTAAAAGGTTTCTTCCTTCGAAAGGAATTCCGCCGCTGCCGTAGCTTTCGATGACGACTCCTTTGTAAACACCTTTGATTGCATCTAAGAACTCAGGCTTTAGACCTGGGTGCAATTTCAAGAGACAAACGTCAGTGTTTAAGGATGCGTCTAATTGAAGCGGTTTCATTGACGATCTTTTTACTTTGCTATTGTATTCAATTTGATGGTTTTCAATCGATGCAATATATGGATAGTTAATACTTTCAAATGCATCATAGCTTTTCGTTCTTAGTTTGATTGCGCGTGTCCCTTGAATGACTCTGCCATCAAAGACAACATACACGCCGCCTACGCCGTCACATGCAAAGCGAATCGCATCGGTGATGTTTTTCTTCGCATCTGTTTTCTTGAACGTAATCGGGATTTGTGAGCCTGTAATGACAATTGGCTTATCCGGATTTTGCAGCATATAAGATAGTGCTGCTGATGTATAGGCCATTGTATCGGTTCCATGCGTGACGACAAAGCCGTCATATTGATCATAATTTTCATAAATGGCTGTTGCGATATCCACCCAGTATTCAGGCTGCATATTTGTACTATCTATACTCATTAGGGACTTTGTGTCCATTGTGTACTCTGCATTAATTTCGTTTAAATAGCTTAAAAGGTCCTCAGCTTTAACACCTGGAGCCAAACCATTTTCACTCTCTACAGATGCAATCGTCCCACCAGTGGTTAAAAGCAATAATTTCTTCAACAGGTCCACCTCTTTCAGTAAAATTACTTCGTTTGTCACACATATTATAAGCTAGCTTGTGCTATTCTATAATATACGCTTTACGCGTACCTTCATTGCCATTATAGTCACATAACGCGAATTAATCAAGAAATTATTACGCATAACGCGTACATTCTATCACAAAATATGATATACTGTTGTTGTATATAAAGGAGCGTTCATGTAATGATACTCGATCGTTTAACCACTCTTAGAAAAAAGAAAAAATGGTCTCTCCAGCATACGGCAGATCGCCTAGGTATCGCCAAAAGCACCTATGCCGGTTACGAATCTGGGTACCGACGACCTTCGCTTGAAGCAGTGAAGCGCCTGGCTGATTTGTATGATACGTCCATTGATTTTTTACTTGGTAGAACGGACGAGCCAGAGATACAACGTAAAATCTCTGACATCAAAATTGAACTGACGGAAGCAAAAGAAGGAACCATTCTTGTAGACGGCGTTCCCCTAAATGATGAAGAAATCAAACAGCTTGTTGCCTTTATTCGGGCGAAAAACACCCTAAAAGTATAAAAAACATAGAAAAGAGAGGCCCCTATTAATCGGGTGCCTCTCTTTCCTTTTTCAGCTGCTTAAGAATAAGGAGAAGACAGCTGACTTAATTCCTCTAACCGCCGCTTCGCTTCTTCTTTATTAAATGAACTATAATAGCGATAATTCTCATCATCTAAGATGCGGTAATGCTGACTGAGCACATTTTGCTGAAGACGAAATGTGCCTTTTTTGATAGAAGTCCGCCACCAAACCTTTCCGCCGATTGTCCGTTCCACCGATAGATGCAATTCATCATGTGCCACGACTTCCAGAATCTCAAGCGGATCATCCCCTAGTGTCCCTTTTAAAATGTCACTATCTCTGAATAATGCACATACGGCCGCCGTTTGCGTCCAGTTGAGGCGCAGCCTATTTTTTTCAACCTGATGCAAATGCCGTTTCGATAAACCAAGTACCTCAGCCATGCGGTCCTGCGTATAATTCTTTTCTTTTCGAATCCGTGTCATTTGTTCTGTGACGAGGTCGATTACCATCTCTTTATCCATCTCTCATCACCTCTCCGAGTGTTCAGTCTTTACTGACATCATACACGATTTCTTCGAAAAAGTGGCGCCTCATCCTTTAGAATATTGGCAAATACTATCTAATTGATCTGCTCTTCGACCTGACCATGCTGCTGTCTCCAATTCTCTTGGGCTGCCTGATTTAAATATGGATAGATCTCTTGTTTGACGGTTTGCTCGAATACTTCTTCATCTAAAATACTGTACGCTGGAATCTTGATCAATTTCCCATCCATTTTCCGAATGAGCACATCCATGAAAAGAAATCCCCTTACACTGTACCGATGCCTGCGCATATCAATGGATTGAATGTCATGAAAAGGGATCGTCCGCTCTCGATACAGTACAGCACCATTTTTTCCGCGCTGAATGCGAAAAATCACATTTCCCCTCTTCGTAAAAGCCGGCAGAATCATCAAAAAAGAGATCAAGCCATAGACAATGCCTAATAGTCCGCCTAAAAATAAAAACAATGTATAATTCGATTCAAATGTAAGAGCTTCTGAAAACAACCAAATACCAATGATACCGAAGCCGCCCGTTGCTAAGAATGCCCATACCCTTAAAAAGGCCCTGCTTCTCACTTCTATTACTTCACTTGGATTCAAGCGTCATTCTCCTTTTCTCCATTAGAATATAGAACGTAATCCGTCTCTATGAGCCGTCTCCACGCGAAATTCACTTTCTTTTATTCCCGACACAAGCCACGACTGTTTCTCACCTGGAATGACAAATAACATGGATTCCACATCAGGCGTATTATTTTTGTCGTAGACGACCTTCATGAGGGAGTCCATCTTTCCTTTTCTCTTCTGTACATCAGAAACAAATGCCTGCACGAGTTCTTCGTTCTCTGCTCGATGAAGGAAGGAGGGCCACTCATTCTTCGCCTCACTTGCTTGCTCTAATAGCTTTTCAAATTCCTCTGCTTGCAGGGTGACGACAGGTGCAGGGTGATCACTCATCTGTATATTGAAAAAGGCAGTCACTTGCTCCTCTGCCTGCTGGTCATCTTTCAGTTTTTGAATCTGATGGACTTGTTGATCATAAAGTGTATGGTGCGCATATACGCCCATCTGTGTCGTGTGAAAGGAGGTACTGACTTCTTCATCTTCATCCCCAAATCGAGATGCCTTGACGGTGTGAGATGCATCATTCATCGCCTGGATGAAATGACGGTATTCCGCTTTATAACGATATTGTCTGTTTCGAAATTCAAGTACACCTTTTGCGAGCAAAGAGCGGCATGCAATTTCAAATAAAAACCCTAGGCGCTCGTCCTCTACATCAGGATAATAGGCTTCCTTTAAGGACATGCCCTGTTCAAAATAGCCTTCACTGTAAAAACTAAAGATGAGTTCCTCAATACTTAGACTTAGCTGATCCAAATTGATCTCTCCTTATCCAAAAGAAAATGCACCCTTAAAGAAATCGCCTGCACCTTTTATGAGCGAATCTGCGGTTTCTTTTGTTTTTTCTATCCCTTTATGTATCACCTGATTTGCCTGATCAATGGTGTCATTAACTGCCTTCACACCTTTACCCGCCAGCTCGAATGCTTGTTTCCCTTTATCCACGACCGCATGAATTGGGTCCTTTAATTTCACTGCAACCTGCTCAGCAAAGCCTGATGTCAGCTTGGCAACTTTTTCTCCTATAAATCCACCGACTGCGGAACCAATGGCTCCTCCAACGACGGTTCCAATCGGTCCTGCAAAGCTTCCAAGAGCTCCTCCGACAACGGCACCTGCGACAGACCCGCCAGCGATAAAGACCGTATTGTTCACTGCATTTCCAACAGCCTTAGCATTTTCACGCTTCAGGACTTCTGGCTGATCACCGAATTCTGCATAGTTCTCAGCAATTTTCAAACCACAGCCGACCGTTTCCGTTGCGCCAGTGACAACCGTTGCAATGATGGCATTTCCTTTCGCGAATCTTGATCCATTTTTCAAAACAGACTTGATCGCAGCCGTGTCCTTCCAATTGATACTTCCTTTTGTAAAATCTCGGACACTGTTCGTGAATGCAACTGTATCGTCAGGATAAAATTTTGTGAATTTCTTATGGACCAAATCAGCCATCGACCAGTTTGATCGTTTTAATAATTCTTTATTACTCAGCCAAATCCTTGCTAGCCGGTCAAATCTCGTTCCTTCTACCCGGCTGGTCAGATCAAGCAGCAGCTTTGAATGCTGCGCTGCATAACGGCCATTGTCTTTAATGAAAGTCGTCATCCCAAGTCCATAGTATTTCGCCTGCATCATCACAATACCAGCTAAGCTCGTGAGTGTACCATATTGATCATAGATACTGTACAATTTCCGTAAAATATCGTCTGCTTCGACCATTTTATCTTTTGCATGACGAATCGCAATATCATCACTGCTCAATTTACTGATCAACGCTTGTCCTGCTCCCCATGCATCCCCGACGCCTGAAAAACAGCTACTATACCGAGGATCACAGCCTAAAATGAGACCATCCAGTTCACTATGTAAATCGCGGTGCTTCGTTTCAATAGCAGAAAGTTCGCCTACAACATCATTCGCAAGCCCTGTCAGCTGATCTGGATCAACCACTATGTCACGTGCCATCACATCATCTCCCTTCTCGGTTTCTTTCTCTCCGTTCTTCTCGTCTCTTTCGCTCAAGCTCTTCCATTCTGGCTATTTCAGCTTTCCGTTCCTCGATTTTGACCGCTGCATCGCGCAGTTCCTGACTTGTTTCAAGCAAGTCCTTTTCGAATTGATCATAGCGTGCGGTTGTTTCCTCAAAGCTTTGATCAAATTTATTCCTTGCTTCTCCCTGCCAGCCTGATCCTACTGCCTTGAGCCGATTCTCCAGCAGCTGCTTTGACTGCCGAATCTCATCAGCTGCTTCCTGAAACTTTTGAGCGAGTGCCAGCGTTTGACTAGAATCCAACTTTCGCACCCCTTTCTCCCAATTTAACGTACAAATGGATGATTTTATATGTCCTCATTATAAATAAAAAGACACCCAAAAAAATCACCCTAAAGAACCATTCAACACATCACCAAATAAAAGTAGGTCTTTTTCCTCTCTAATTGCCAGAGAAAGCCTTTCTTGTTATGAAGCGCATTCAAGACATGATAAAATGAACGTATTCTACAAAAGGAGTGACGTATACATGAAAGAGGAAATGATTCAGCGTTTCACAGGTTATGTGAAGGTAGATACGCAGTCGGATGCAGATAAGGAAAGCTGCCCATCGACTGAAGGACAGTTGAACTTAGCGAGACAGCTAGTTGAGGAAATGAAATCCATCGGGATTCAAGAAGTGACAATGGATGAAAACGGCTATGTCATGGGAACGATCCCATCTAACACAGACAAAGACGTGCCAACCATTGGCTTCCTGGCTCACATCGACACAGCTACTGACTTCACCGGCAAGAATGTGAAACCGCAGCTTCATGAAAACTATCAAGGCGGCGACATCACCTTAAATGATGAACTACATATCGTTTTATCTCCATCACAGTTTCCAAATTTACAAAAGTATCAAGGACATACGCTGATCACAACAGATGGCACAACCTTGCTTGGTGCAGATAACAAAGCTGGTATCGCAGAAATTATGACCGCCATGCATTACTTAATTGAAAATCCAGAAATCAAGCATGGGAAAATTCGCGTCGCCTTTACACCCGATGAAGAGATTGGCAGAGGGCCGCACAAATTTGATGTTGATGCCTTTGGCGCTTCCTATGCGTATACAATTGACGGAGGACCGCTCGGGGAGCTGCAATATGAAAGCTTCAACGCAGCAGGTGCGAAAGTATCCATTAAAGGAAACAACGTCCACCCTGGGACAGCGAAAGACAAAATGGTCAGCGCTGCGAAGATTGGGATGCTCTTCCATAACAAGCTTCCTTCTGATGAATCTCCGGAATACACAGAAGGCTACGAGGGATTTTTCCATCTCACGAAGTTTGTAGGAGAAGTCGAAGAAGCAGAGCTGCAATATATTATTCGTGATTTTGATAAAGACAAATTTAACGAACGCAAAGCACTATTTGAAAAAATAGCAAATGACTTAAAAGCCATTTACGGAGAAAACAGCATCAATCTCAAAATTCAAGATCAATATTATAATATGAGAGAAAAAATTGAGCCGGTGAAACATATTGTGGATATTGCCCATGAAGCAATGGAAAACCGCTCAGTGACACCTGTAATCGAACCGATCCGCGGCGGTACAGATGGCTCCCAGCTTTCATATAAAGGTCTTCCAACGCCAAACATCTTTACTGGTGGGGAAAACTTCCACGGTAAATATGAATTTATTTCTGTCGAGAACATGGTGAAAGCAACAGAAGTCATCGTTGAAATCGCCCGTCTATTTGAAGAAAAAGCATAAATATGTTTACAACCGTTCCTGTTCGGGAACGGTTTTTTAATAAAAGTTTACAATTTTCTGAAACTTTTATGACATTTATTCGTACTAATAGAGACAACCCCAGAAAAATTCTTCTTGACGAGTGCAATAACTGGAAATATAATAGTTAAAAACAACCAGTATTTTAGACCTAAATTAGCAGATCACCTAAACCTTAAGAACTAAACCGATTCTGCTGCATATTTTCAGTTATAAACATCACTCACCCTGTCTACACTTAAAGAATAGGATGAATTGGAGGAATGTCATATGATGATTTTATTGATTATCGCTTCACTTTGCTGCTACTTACTATTCTCTTTCAAAAAAGATAACCGCACACCAAAACGAAAAAGCGCAGAGCTTTCGGAGTTTGAAATCTTTCGTATGCGCCGCCACTACAACGGAAAACGCCGTCACCCACTAAACGATGCACCTAAACAAGTATAAATCTGAAAAAGAGCCTCATATGGGGCTCTTTTGTGTGAGTACATAAAAAAAACGACCAGATTCATTGGTCGTTTTTCCTTTTATTTATACACCTTCGCAGGAACTTGAATCACAGGAATTCCTACATAGTAAGGTGAAATTTCATATGGCTGGAAGACAACAGCAATTCCCTTTTTCGTGAAGTAATACTGCGTGTTGTAGTTGATTTCAATGTCTCTTTTTTTCAGGTTCGCATAGAATTTACTTTTATGTTTCTTTGTATAGTTATAGACATAATCTCTCACTTTCGTACGCTTTTTCTTCGTTTTCACAACGTCTGTCAAGAACAGCTGCTTTGTCTTTTTCTTTGTCAACACATAGTTCATGCTGGAAACCATCGTATCTCCATGCATTCCACCATCATTCATGTAATCATAGTTTAAGATACTGAGCTTCTTCCCATTGTTAAATTTCGTTTTAAACGATCTCTCGTAAGTGATCTTCCCAAAGCCTTCCTTTTTCGCTTCGTCCTTTAAGAACAAGTACGTAGAATAAGAGAATGCGATATCTTCTTTTAAATCACGATTGATGGTTTTCATATGCGCCTTGCTTAGGTTTTTCACCTGTGCATATTTGAATGTTTTTTTCTTTTTATAATAGTGTGTGCTTACTTTTGCTTTTTTTGCTTGTTTGGCATCCGCAGATCCAACTGGCGCAAACAACGAAACAATCAGTGAAAAAATGATCAGACTGATCGTTAGGCCTTTTTTCATTGTCATAGTAAAAACCCCCATTTTTGTCTATTACCAATTGAGTATACCATGACAAAAGAACCAAAAAAAGCAGTATTTACATTTTATTCTTTCTTTTCCCACTTCGGGTTTGTTTACCGTTTTCATAAGTTCCTGTATGCTTAATGTAGAATGCTAGATGAAGTGTGGTGTTTATCATAGAAGAGAATATTTTTAGTCACATTCGGACGACGTTTCATAGTTTGTCTCCGACCCAAAAAAAGATTGCCAATTACATTTTAGAAAATCCTCAGAAAGTTGTGCTTCATTCCATTAGTGCACTCGCTGCTGAATGCAATACTAGTGAAACGACGATCTTTCGGTTTCTACGAAAAATTGGCTATGAATCGTACCAAGTGTTTCGTGTCCATGTCGCACAGGATATTGCAACCAATACGCCTCAATCCATATACGGTGAGATCGAGGCATCCGATAGTGTAGCTGACATTAAACATAAGGTCATAGAGTTAACAACAAACTCTATTCAAGATATGAAGCATATATTAGAAGACCAAGCCGTCACACAATTCATTGAACAAATGAAGCAGGCACATAAAACCGTCTTCTTTGGAGCCGGTGCATCCAGCTTTATTGCTGGAGATGCTTATCATAAGTTCCTCCAGATTGGTTTTGAAGTGAGTCTATGCAGTGATCCGCATATGATGAACATGATTGCTACTCACGCCACGGAACACGATTTTATCGTTGCGATCTCCCATTCAGGAGAGAGTAGAGAAATTCTTGATGCCGTGCAATTTGCTAAAGAAAAGGGAGCAAAGGTTGCCTCTATCACCAGCTATCCGAAATCAGAGCTCGCAAAGCGATCTGACTTTCATCTGCTCAGTTCTTCCAGGGAGACAACCTATCGATCTGACTCTATGATCTCCCGTATTAACCAGCTTGTAATCATTGATGTACTATACGTCGCCGCTGTTTTAGAACTAGGATCAGATGCCATTGAAAACGTGAAACAATCTCGATTAGCCGTAGCTAAAAATAAAACATGAACGCAAAAGGCCGGAGCTGATTCCGGTCTTTTTTTGTGACTTTTCTCATATTTTCCGTTGACACGTTCCTATCACGTCATGTACATTAAATGAACAATAGTTTATTTCCTACTATTAAAACAAAAAGATAGTATATATACTAACAAAAGAAAAAGAAAGCGCTTTTTATAAGGGTTTTCTATATAGGAGGCGTTCAATGTGACAAAGAAAATTGGATTCATTGGATTAGGTATTATGGGAAAGCCTATGGCACTCAACCTATTAAAAGCCGGTCATACTGTGACTGTTTTCGATCTAAATGAGGAAGCGATTCGAGCGTTACAAGAAGCCGGAGCAAAAGGTGCTGTTTCAGCAGCTGATGCCGCTTCTGAAAGCGATATCATCATCACAATGCTTCCTAAAGGAGAGCATGTAGAGGCAGTTGTTGCAGGTGATCATGGCATTTTAACTACAGCTAAACCTGGCACTGTTGTCGTAGATATGAGCTCAATTTCCCCTGTTACTTCTAGAGCTTTAGCTGCTCTTACAAAACAGCATCAGGTGGAATTTATCGACGCACCTGTCAGCGGCGGAGAACCGAAGGCAATAGACGGAACACTTGCCATCATGGCTGGCGGCGAAGAAACCATCTTTGAGCAAGTGAAGGATGTCCTGCTTGCGATGGGCACAGAGGTCGTATTAGTTGGCACAAATGGAAGCGGAACAACAGCGAAGCTCGCCAATCAAATCATCGTCAACTTAAATATTGCCGCTATGTCCGAGGCGCTCGTTCTTGCCGCTAAATCGGGCATTGCCATTGACAAAATGTATGAAGCCATTCGCGGCGGGCTGGCAGGAAGTGCCGTTCTCGATGCAAAGGTCCCTCTCATCTTAGAACGAAACTTTGAACCAGGCGGACGTATCGACATCAACTTAAAGGATTTAACCAATGTGATGGAAACTGCTCATGATATCGGCGTTCCTCTCCCGCTTTCTAGCCAGCTGCTTGAAATCTTCCACGCCCTCAAAGCGGACGGAAAATCTGGGCTTGACCATGGCGGCATCGTTCAATATTACGAAAAAATGGCTCATGTCGAAGTGAAGAAAGGATGAGATGGTCATGAAGAAAAGCACTGACATACTGAATGCCATTCCGAAAGCGGATGCAAAGATCATTCAATCAGCATACGAACAAGCACTGAACAGCTTTCATCATAAAGTCATTGTATTAGATGATGATCCAACAGGGATTCAAACCGTACATGGCGTCTCTGTTTTCACCGATTGGTCAGAAGAAAGCATCGAAGCCGGTTTTCTTGAAGACAGCCGCATGTTCTTTATTTTGACCAATTCTCGCAGCATGACAGAGAAGGAAACGACCGCTGTGCACGAAACAATCGCTTCAACAATTGTGAAGGTAGCGGAACGGGTTGATCAGAATTTCATCATTGTCAGCCGAGGAGATTCCACTCTTCGTGGACACTTTCCGCTGGAAACTGAAGTACTCAAAACCACAATTGAACAACAAAGCTCACGCCAATTCGATGGAGAAATCCTTCTTCCTTTTTTCCAAGAAGGTGGACGCTTGACGATCAACAATATTCATTACGTCCAAGAAGGACACGAATTAATTCCTGCTGGTGAAACAGAATTTGCACGAGATCGCACATTCGGCTTTCAGTCATCTCATCTCGGAGAATGGATTGAAGAAAAGTCAGACGGTTCGTTCACGAAAGAGAACACCACCTACATTTCATTAGATGATCTACGGGCTTTACGAATTGATCAAATAAAAAAACAGCTCATGAGTGTGACCGATTTTAAAAAGGTGGTTGTAAACGCTGTGGACTATGACGATGTCAAAGTCTTTGTCACTGCTCTCATTAAGGCCATTCAAGCAGGAAAGCAACTCATGTTCAGAAGTGCGGCGGCACTTACAAAAGTTCTTGGCGGTATAGGGGATCGTGCCTTATTAACAAGACATGACTTGATACAAGAACAAAGCCCGCACGGTGGTCTCATTATGATTGGTTCTCATGTGAAGAAGACAACAGATCAATTAAAAGCGCTTCAACAAAATAAAGAGGTAGCTTTTATTGAATTTAATACACACCTCGTGCTGGAGCCTGAAGCATTTCAACAAGAAATTGACCGCGTGATTCAGCAAACCGAGGCATTATTAGCATCTGGTCAATCTGTGGCGGTTTATACAAGAAGAGAACGGCTTGATCTTGGGGATGATCGTCAGGAGGAAGAATTAAAGCTCTCTGTAAAAATTAGTGATGCTGTGACAAGCATTGTCCAGCGTCTCACAATTCGCCCTAAGTATCTCATTGCCAAAGGTGGCATTACCTCCAGCGATATTGGAACTAGAGGACTTCACGTGAAACGCGCAACTGTGGCAGGGCAGATCAGACCAGGCATTCCCGTTTGGCAAACAGGCGAAGATAGTAAATTCCCTTTCATGTCTTATGTGATTTTCCCGGGAAATGTTGGTTCAAGGGATACGTTAAAAGAAGCTGTAGACATACTTGAAGGATAAAGCATAGGGGGCGTTTTCGCGCTCCCTTATGCACCACAAAGGAGGAAAGATCATGTCGTTAGTGTTTATCGGACTTGGCGTTTTATTATTGCTTTTACTCATGGTTGTCTTTAAGTTAAACGCTTTCATATCTTTGATTATTGTTTCTTTAATTGTTGCTGTTTTAGAAGGAATGTCACCACTTGAAGCGATTGCTTCCGTCGAAAAAGGACTCGGCAGTACGCTCGGTCACCTCGCACTCGTTCTCGGTTTTGGGGCGATGCTTGGTAAATTGATGGCTGATTCTGGCGGAGCTCAGCGTATTGCGATGACACTCATTGACCGATTCGGTATTGGAAAAATTCAATGGGCAACGATGCTGACGGGATTTGTGATCGGAATTGCTCTATTTTATGAAACCGGATTCATTATCTTAATTCCACTAGTCTTTACGATCGCACAAGCTGCAAGACTACCTGTGCTTTATGTGGGTATGCCGCTCGTCGCTGCACTCATCACCACACATGGCTTCCTCCCTCCTCACCCAGGGCCGACTGCCATTGCAAATGTATTTCAAGCAAACATGGGACAAACCTTATTAGTTGGGATTATTTTAGCGATTCCTGCTGTTTTAATAGGCGGACTTCTCTTTACGAAACTATTTAAAAAAGATCAGTTGCACGCACATATTCCAAAGAACTTATTTAATCCAAAGGAATTTACAGAAGAAGAAATGCCAAGCTTCGGCATTAGTATTTTCACCGCTGTTTTGCCTGTATTGCTCATGACATTCAGAGCAGTTTTAGAAATTTTCTTCCCGTCCTCCCCATTACTGCCAACCGCTGAGTTTTTAGGTGAACCGGCGATTGCACTGTTAATCTCCGTGCTTCTTGCCATCTACACGTTTGGACTTGGCAGAGGCAAGAGCATGCAGGATGTGATGAAGTCGATCACAGATTCTATCGGTTCTATTGCCATGATTTTATTAATTATTGCAGGTGGCGGCGCCTTTAAACAGGTGCTCATTGATAGCGGGGTTGATCAATACATTGCAGGAATCATGCAAGGAAGCACGCTTTCTCCCCTGCTTCTCACCTGGTTGATTGCTGCGGTCCTTCGTATATCTTTAGGATCAGCCACCGTCGCCGGTCTCACAGCGGCTGGCATTTCTGCTCCTTTGATTGGATTGACAGGTGTGAGCCCAGAATTAATGGTGATCGCAACAGGTGCTGGCAGTATTACGTTCTCTCACGTGAATGATGCGGGTTTCTGGATTTACAAAGAATACTTTAACCTGTCCATGGCCCAAACCTTTAAAACGTGGACATTGATGGTGACCGTTCTTTCACTTGTCGGACTAGCGGGTGTTCTCGTCGCTGATTTGTTCATGTAGAAAATTAACTGTAAAAACCATTGACTTTCTCTCGGAAAAGTTGAATAATTATGTTTATTAAGAAAATTGAATCAAAAGGTAACCTTATTAAGAGTGGTGGAGGGACTGGCCCTGTGAAACCCGGCAACCGCTGTTCCTCGGAACAGAATGGTGCTAATTCCTTAAGCAAGCAGATGCTTGTTTGAAGATAAGGCAGAGTTCTCTCAGTATATGATGCTCTTCCTTATCCAAGGAAGAGCTTTTTTATTTGATTTTTAACCTGTAGAAAGAAGGGATTCAGCATGACACAAGTACAAACCATTGGAAAGAAAACAACGAAACCGCCATTTCGCGCAGATCAAGTAGGCAGTTTACTTCGTTCAGAACGTATCAAGGAAGCACGCAAGCAAAAAGCAGACGGCACACTGACAGCAGAGCAGCTCCGACAAATTGAAAATGAAGAAATCACTCGTATTGTTGAGAAGCAAAAGGAAATTGGATTAGAGGTTGTCACAGATGGCGAATTCAGACGTGCTTGGTGGCATTTTGACTTTCTTGAGGGGCTCGATGGGGTCGAAGGATTTGAAGCAGATCAAGGTATTCAATTCCACAATACGACGACAAAAGCACGGGGCATCAAGGTAACGGGCAAGATTGATTTTACAGATCATCCAATGCTGGAGGATTATCGATTCCTTCACAGCATCGCTGGGGATCATACGGCTAAAATGACGATTCCAAGTCCGAATATGCTCTTTTTCCGTGGAAAGCTTGAAGAAGGAGTATACGACAGCCTAGAGGCATTCCACCATGATGTGGCACAGGCGTATAAGAAAGCCATCCGTGCTTTTTATGATGCAGGCTGCCGCTACTTGCAGCTGGATGATACAGCATGGGCCGTGTTCTTTTCTGAAAAAGGGCATGAACAAATCAAAGCCTTTGGCCGAGAAGAAGATGAACTGCGTGAGTCATTTGCGAAAACAATCAATGAAGCAGTTGCCGATCGTCCAGAGGATTTGGTGATCACTATGCACATTTGCCGTGGTAACTTTAAATCGACGTGGGCAGCTGAAGGCGGTTATGAAGCAGCGGCAGAAACGATTTTTGACGGCTTAGATCTGGATGGTCTCTTTTTAGAATTCGACGACGATCGTTCTGGCGGTTTTGAACCCCTTCGCTATGTGAAGAACCCAAACCTCCAAATCGTACTAGGGCTTGTCACTTCAAAATATGGTGAGCTTGAGCCTGCTGAACAGATTAAAAAACGAATCAAGGAAGCAGCTCAATACGTTGACATTAACCAGATTTGCTTGAGTCCGCAATGCGGGTTCGCCTCAACGGAGGAAGGCAATTTGTTAACAGAAGAGCAGCAATGGGAAAAGCTTCGTCATGTGATTGAGATTGCAGATCAAGTGTGGACTTCATAGTCCCCTTGACGAAAAAAAGACAAACCGCAGTATGAACGGTTTGTCTTTTTTCTTTTATGCATCTAAATGATTACCATTTGTCGCAATCACTTGTTTATACCAATCGAAGCTTTTCTTTTTCTTTCTATCTAATGTACCTTTTCCTTCGTTATCACGGTCGACATAAATGAAGCCGTAGCGTTTTTTCATTTCAGCTGTTGATGCGCTGACAAGGTCAATTGGGCCCCAGCTTGTATAACCCATCAAGTCTACTCCGTCTGCAATGGCTTCTCTCGCCTCTAGCAAATGGCTTCTGAGGTAATCAATTCGGTAATCGTCTTGAATGGAACCGTCTTCTTCTACTTGATCGACAGCTCCCAATCCATTTTCTACGATAAACAATGGTTTTTGGTAGCGGTCATATAGTTGGTTTAGTGTTGTACGAAGTCCTTTTGGATCAATTTGCCAGCCCCAATCACTTGCTTCTAGATAAGGGTTTTTCACGCCTTCAAATAGGTTACCACCAGTCACTTGTCCAAGAATCTCTGGATCTGTACTTGTCACAAAGCTCATGTAATAGCTGAAGCCAATATAGTCCACTGTATGGTTTCTTAGGATGTCTTCATCACCATCTTGGATCTCAATATGAATTCCATTTTCGCGGAAGTATCGTTTCATGTAACCTGGGTAGTAGCCTCTTGCCTGTACATCTGAGAAGAACAATGTTTTACGATCTTGATCAATCGCTGCAAACATATCTTCTGGTCTTGAGCTGTACGGATAAGTTGTCATCGCTGCGATCATACAGCCGATTTTCGCATCAGGAATGATTTCGTGTCCTGCTTTGACAGCTAAAGCACTTGCAACAAATTGGTGATGCGCTGCTTGATATTGAATGCTTTTCTCGTCTTCGCCCTCTTCAAATACAAGTCCGCCACCAGTGAAAGGCGCATGTAACACGACGTTGATTTCATTAAAGGTCATCCAATATTTCACTTTGTCTTTATAGCGAGTAAACAACGTTTTCGCGTATGTTTCATAAAGATCGACAAGCTTACGGTTTCTCCAACCGCCGTAGTTTTTCACAAGTGCAAGCGGCATTTCATAATGAGAAATCGTGACAACTGGTTCAATTCCATGCTTATGCAGTTCATCAAATACTCTGTCATAAAAAGCAAGGCCTGCTTCATTTGGTTCAGCATCGTCGCCATTTGGGAAAATACGTGGCCAAGAAATGGATAGTCTGAAGCATTTGAATCCCATTTCTGCAAAGAGTGCAATATCTTCTTTATAGCGATGGTAGAAGTCAATCGCATCATGATATAAGTTCAAGTCTTTCATTGATTCATCGAATGGATGCATAATACCGTGCGGTGATACATCAGCTGTCGATAAGCCTTTTCCATCTTTATTATAAGCACCTTCAATTTGGTTGCCCGCAACAGCGCCGCCCCATAAGAAACCTTTAGGAAATGTTTTTTCTAACTTGTTCATGTTGAATGCCCTCCTCGTTTTCTTCTACACTGACTGTGAGCAGTGTCTCTTGTTCTGAAATCGTTCCTTCTGTTTTCGCATCAACTTGTGCAAAATCGTTTGTGTTGGTCACAATAATTGGTGTGGTGACATCATAGCCTTCTTGCTGAATGCCCTCGATATCAAATTCAACGAGCACATCTCCTGCTTGAACAAGATCACCTGACTCTACATGACTTGTAAAATGCTTTCCGCCGAGCTTCACCGTATCAATTCCAACATGGATGAGGAGCTCAGTGCCTTGGTCACTCTTTAAGCCAATGGCATGTTTCGTTTGAAAAATGGTTTCAACCTTGCCGTTGAATGGTGCTACTACACGTCCAACTGCTGGAACAATAGCTGTACCTTTACCCATGATTTCATTAGAGAAGGTTGCATCATTTACTTGATTTAGCGGCTTTAATTGACCTTCAAGCGGGCTTTGTACCACTTCATTTTGAAGTGTTACTGTGTCTTTCTTTTCTTCTGGTTTGTCTGCTTTTGTATCATCTTTCACTGGTACATCTTTGAATCCTAGAACAAGTGTCATGATCGTTGCTGCGACAAAGGCGATTACTAAGCCGATGATAGAGTAGACAAATGTTGGGCCAATGAATGTCGGGAGACCCGGGAGACCTGCTGATCCAGATATCACATATGATTTTACTTTAAAGATTGACATGAACACGCCGCCTGCTGCTGCACCAATGAGGGCTGCAAGGAACGGTTTTTTCAATCGCATGTTCACACCATACATAGCAGGTTCAGTAATACCCATTAATGCAGTGATACTTGTAGACATCGCCAATGATTTGAATGTTTTGTTTTTTGATCTTAAGAAGACACCGAATGCTGCGCCTGCTTGTGCCATATTTGCTACAAACATCATTGGAAGAATGAAGTCAAAACCGTTTAACGTAATGTTGTTGATCATAATTGGAAGTAGTGCATAGTGCATGCCCGTAATGATCAATGGTGACATGAAGCCGCCGATCAAGAGTCCGGCCAAAATACCTGCATGTTTGAACAATAAATCAATTCCACCTGAAAGGCCATTTCCGATAATCCCACCAAGCGGTCCTACTGCGATAAGCATAATTGGTACTACGACAAGAAGTGTGACCGTTGGAACAAGGATGATCTTCAATGATTTTGGGCTATATTTTTCCGCGAATCTTTCAACATATGAGCCGAGCCAGATGGTGAGTAGAATCGGAATGACCGATGAAGAGTACACAACGGCAACCACTGGTAGCCCTAGAAATTCTGTATTTCCTGCGCCTAGTAAAGCCGTTAACTGCGGGTGCAGTGCGGCGGCTGCAATGGCAGCAGCGATATACTGATTTGTGCCAATTTTTTTGGCTACGCTTACAGCAAGCAGAATCGGTAAGAAGTAAAAGGCTCCGTCGCCGATAGCTGTTAAAATTGCATATGTGCTGCTTTTATCCGATATCCACTGGAACGTAAGCATGAGTGCCAAGATCCCTTTGATCATACCGGCACCAGCAATGGCTGGAAGAATCGGTGTGAAGACACCAGAGATAAAATCGAAAAGCTTAGATATCACATTTTGTTTTGACGCTTCTTCTGTACCGCCTGATTTTACATCTGTTGACAGGCCTGAGTCAGCAATCATCGCTTGATAGACATTTGAAACATCATTGCCAATAATAACATGATATTGACCTCCGCTTTGATTCACACCCATGACGCCGTCTGTTGATTGCAGCTTCTCCTTATCCGCTTTGCCTTCATCGTATAAGTTGAAGCGAAGTCTTGTCATACAATGCGTGACTTGCTTAACATTCTTTTCACCGCCGACAAGCTCTAGAACTTCTTTTGCTGTTTGTTTGTGGTTCATTGTATTACCCTCCAATCGTTGATTAAATCATGATATAGAAAAAACCTAAACATCCATTAATGTCCGAAAAATAGCGATTCAGACATTAATCGATATTTAGGTTTTGCCTGCTTAACCAGTAACAATCCTTCATAGCGATTGATCGTTATTTAATTTTTATAAGTCTTTGGATATAAAAAAACCTAAATCATGCCTTATCAAAGATAGGGACAATGATTTAGGTTTTGCCTGCTTGACCAGTAACAATCCTAAAAGATTGTGGGTTATGTTGTTTATAGTTATAAAGTATCATGTTAATTTTATGATGTCAACGCTTTCTTTTTAAATTTATTTTCTTTTTATCACTCTGTCGATATGCAAAGTTAAATATAGCATCTCATCTTCTATGAGACTTCGGTTGTGTTCTTTTTGAACATAATCGTTAATTTTCTCAGCACATTGGAAAGCTGCAGTGTTTTTCTCTTTTACGACCTCATACAGGAATTCATTTTGATTTTCCATTTGTGTTTCGTTAAACAGACGCTGTCCAAAAAACTTCAAATGCGTGACAAAACGGAAATAGTTTAATGATTCCTCGTCTAAATCAATTTGAAAGTGATACTTGACGATATTTAAAATATCTTGAATGAGTTTGGTAATTTGAATCACGTTCGGCATTTCTTCATTGAGCTCTGCATTGACAATGTGCATCGCAATAAAACCGGCTTCATCCTCAGGAAGATGAATGTTGAGCTTGTCCTGAATAATCCGAATCGCTTCTACACCACACATAAACTCATCTTTATACAACCGCTTAATTTCCCAGAGCAGGGCATTTTTGATGTCCATTCCTTTTTGATGACGTTCAATAGCAAAGGTGATATGATCTGTCAGTGTCACATAGATGCTGTCATTCAAATTTTTATTAAGGGTTGTTCTCGCATGATCAATAATCGCCTCACACACTTGCATATACTCGATTGGAATATCATAAAGCAGGGTTTTGAATTTTTCTGATATATCTTTATTTTGAATGGAAAATACTTTCTCAATACGTTCTTCGTCAATCGGGTCTCCACTTTTCTTTTGAAAAGCGATCCCTCTGCCCATAATGACCAGCTCATGCTGCTCGTCATCATACGCACTGACCACATTATTATTGATTACTTTCGAAATGATCAATTGATACCCCCCAGTACATTCCGCTTTTTCGAGCATCTCATTGTTGATTGATATGTCATGTTATTATTATTTTCAAAAAAGAGGACTTTAAGATGATTTTACATTTTTTTTTGATACGGTCAACTAGAAAGAATGACATATTACCTCTCAAAAATGACGAAATAGGGGCAAAAAAGTCTAAAAACATACACAAAAACACTCTATAAAGAGTGTTTTTTACAAAATTAGGAGCAATCCCAATTATAGACGACATTCTCGAAATTTTTTCGTTTGAGGTCTTCTGGTTTGATAAAAAAGTTGGCGATTCCGCAATCTCCCCACAACATGTCCACTTCATCATCTGAGTCGATTTGTAATAACAGAACGGTATGTTCCTGGTCTTCGTAGGTACGCGGGTCCTCTTGTGTAAAGCCTGGATATCCACCCAATTTGTGACCAAAGCCACTCTCTGTCTCATAAAATTCATCTAACAAGGCATCTGCTTCATCTCCATCAATACCTTCTATATCTTCGAATAGGTCCCAGCTTCGCTTACCTGTGATTTTCTCAAAGCGGAAATCTTCTACACTAATCGTTTCACTTGATCGTTCACCTGTAATGGCGCCTTCCTTCGTTACAGGAAAATAAAAATCATCAGGAATTTTCACAAAAGAAAAATCAGTCAACAACTCTTCTTCTGCCAAGAAAGGTTCCTCAATAAATTTGATCCGAAAATCTTTTTGCTCTGTTTTTTGGTCAATATTCATCCCATAAAGATCATCATGCACAGAAATGAAAATTTGCAGAAGTCCTGTTTCTGGATAATCCTTCAGCTTCGGCAGCTGGCCAAAATTAATTTGTGCCAAAAGCTTCATAGGGTGTCCTTCACCATCAACTGGATATTCATCGTTTTTAGGGAAGTAAGGATCACCTGCAATTTTGCTGTCGTATGGTCCTGTTTTTCCTTGTTTCATCTTTAGTTGAATCGTTGGCTGTTCCGTTTGATCTAACATTTTACGGTAAGGTGCTATGATTTCTTGTAGCTTCGCTGATTGTGTCACGATGGTCTTCCTCCTTATGAATAGGTCTACTGACCAGGGTAGTATCTCTTTTTCTATCATACAGAAGTGTACACTGCCTGTCAGCGATCAATCGGTCAATATCCTAACAAGTTCCTTACCTTAAAACGAAAAAAACCTCCGATTGATCTGGAGGTTGTGGTCGATCTATTTTTTATTTCACTTGATAATTCACTAAGTCTTCTGCGAGTGATTTCATCGTTTCATTTGTTTCATGAAGACCTTCAATAATTTTTGTGAACGTGCCTACAAGCTCTGCTTGATGCTCAGAAGAAGCGACAATTTGTGCTATTTCTTCTTCCATTCCTTTAATCGACCCCTGTACATCTTTTAGCGCTGTTTCAATATCAGTCGTCGCTTGTTTGGCGTGAGTTGACAGCTTTCTCACTTCCGTTGCGACCACTCCGAATCCTGCTCCTGCTTCACCTACTCTTGCAGCCTCAATTGATGCGTTGAGTCCAAGTAAGTTCGTTTGATCAGAGATACCTTTGATAAGATTGGACACTTGATTGATTTTAGAGGAATTTTCTACAGTGGTTTTCGTGTTTTGTAGAATTTGTTCACTTGTCGCTTGTAGTTCCTCTGAATGTGCAGCAACTTGCTGTACCATTGCGACTAGTTTTTCGGAAGCTTGGTTGCTCTCTGTCATGATGTCATCTAATCGTTGTTGATTGGTCTGATCATAGGCAACGCAGAAAGCAGCGACTACTTGACCCGCTTCATCTTTAATTGGAACGGCTACAATATCCATTGGAATCCCGTATACTTCTTTCGGAATTTGGATAAACGATGGCTCTCTCCCATTTTTCAACATAGAAAAGTTTTCGAATCCTGGAGCTACGATATCTCCAGCTTTAAACCCTAGGTCAATGTTTCCGTGTTGCTGATAATAAAGAACCTTCTCTTTCCCTAAAACAGAAAAGGTTAGTTGTTCTCTCATAGCTAGTCCAATGATTGGTAAAGCGTCTATTATGTTATCAATTTTCTGTGACATTCGCTCACGTTCATCCTCTCTTTTTCTCAGTACATTCTCTTTATCGGTTCGTTATAAGATCTATTACAGCCTGTAATGTGTACTAATATCAATCAAATGACCTAAGACATATAAAAAGCCCACATTCTATCAAGAGAATGTGGGGGGTTTTTAAGAAAAAGACATGCATATCAAGACACTGATAACGATGAGCAAAAGATACATATAGTCGATCCATGAAGTGCTGATGACATGATAATACGTCCGCTCCCTCTCACCTGTGAAGCCTCTTGCTTCCATCGCAATGGCCAAACGTTCTGATTTTCGTACGCCCTGTGTAAAAAGTGGAAGTGCATAACGCATAAAGGCTTTCCAGCTGTTTTTTTGCTTATAGCCTCTGATTTTATGTGCCGCCTTCATTTGCTTTAATTCACTTTGAAATAACGGAATAAACCGGAAGCCAGCAAGCATTCCATACGCCCATTTTGGCGACATTTTGCACTGATGAATGAGGCTCATCATAAATGCTGTCAAATCTGTTGTGGACGTAAACAAAAGACCAAATGTCACAAAGCCAAGCATTCTGAGAGCGATGGTGAGTCCATTTCTTAAACTCTCCTCTGTCATATGAAACCATGCCCATTTCCAAACAGTATGATCCCCCTTGCCAAAGGCCGCCATCATCCAGAACACGAGAATAAAAAAGAGCAGATAAGGGACAAGTCTTGTGAAAAGATACTTCAAATTCCATCCGCCTAAGACAAGTCCAACACAAAGTGCAAACAGCCAGATGATGAAGGTTGTTTTAGGATCAGATATCGCCATGAGACAACACATCGCAAGTAGATGAGCGAGTAATTTGATGACTGGATTCACAGTGGAAAGAAAGGAATGATTACTTTGCAATCGTCAGCACGTCCTTTCTTTCAGCCACATAGCGATAATGCAGCGGGGCTCTCAGCTGATAAGCATCGACAAAGTCCTGATTTGAAAACAAATCATAAGGCGTGCCATCATACACATGCTTTCCTTGATGAAAAAGAAGCACTTGATTGGCACACTCATCGACAAGGTCCATATCATGTGTGACCATTAAAATAGTGGTGCCTTGGCGTTGACGATCTTTCAAGCGCCTGATTAATTCCTTCGCTGTTCTTTCATCCTGCCCGAAAGTCGGCTCGTCTAACAATAGGACATCCTGATCAAAAAGGAGCATTGTAGCCACACTCAATCTTCTTTTTTGACCTAGGCTTAAAGTGAAAGGATGAGCTTTTGCATGCTTTTCTAAACCGAACTCTTTCAATAGCTGAACTGTTTTTTCTTGCACAACGGATTCTTGCCAATTACGCTGCCTTCCACCAAATGCAATTTCATCGAACACTGTATCTTGTATGAATTGAAGCTCCGGATTTTGAAACACAAAGCCTGCCTTTTCATATAGTTCTCGGTCTGACCACTTTTTAAGGAGTGTCTCTTTTAAAAAAATATGGCCTTTTTTCGTTGGCTCTAAACGAACCAAATGTTTAAGACATGTGCTTTTCCCGCTTCCATTTTCCCCAATGATCGCCACCCAATCCCCTGCTTTGATATCAAGCTGAAGATCACTCATAATCCTCTTTTTCCCGTAGCTTAATTGAAGATCTTCTGAACGAATGATGGTCTCTCGCTTAGTCGACGGCACTTTTTCATTCTGCTTCTTTCTTGCTTCAAAGGTTTGCATAAGCTTGTGACTCATTGGATGAAATGGATCTTGAAGGATCGTAGACCATTTCTCGGGAAATAATTTCGGCCTCCAAATTCCTGCCTCTTTCATTTCTTTTTCATATGTCGTCAATACATCTTTTGGAGACCCATCTGCTAAGATGCTGCCTTGATCGTCTAATAAAATCACCCGGTCCATCCATTCAATGACACCATCTAGCACATGCTCTACAAAAATCATGGTTTGTCGCTGATCAGCTGCAAGCTGCTGTAGAAGCTGAAATATCTCCATTCTTCCTGCTGGATCAAGCTGTGCGGTCGGTTCATCAAAGAACAGCACATCTGGCTCTAACGCTAGTAAACAAGCAAGCGCCAATCGCTGCTTCATGCCGCCAGATAATGTGTGGATGTCTGTATTCGGATCGACATCAAGTTGGACTTTTTGCATGAGCTGCTGAATGATGCCATCCATCTCGTCACGAGGGACAGAACGGTTCTCTAAGCTAAAGGCAATTTCTTCATTGACGCGATGCATACAAAACTGGGAATCAGGGTCCTGAAACATGACGCCTGTATGTCTTTGCAATATCACTTCGCCCTGCATGTCCGCTTCTAAATGTTCTGGAATGATGCCAGCCAGAACGGAGATGAGCGTGGATTTACCGCTGCCGCTTGGTCCTAAAATAAGCACCTTTTCTCCTTTTTGAATGGAAAGAGAGATTTGATGCAACACGGGCTGAGGCTGTTCATAAAAACGGACAGTGAGATTATTGCACGCGAGAAATGAATCCATGCTGTTCACCTTTGTTTCGTTTTTCTTTCATGATGGCATATTGATTCAATACACCAGTTTTAGATAATGCGTCCACCACTACTTTTGCTAAACATCCGCCCAGTATCATTCCGCTGATGATTTGAGTCATCAGTGTGATGAGTAAAACTTGAGGCGTGTAATAACCAAAGCCTTTCGCAACGAGGCTGTAAGCCATTGCTCCAACAGCTGCAAAGGCACCTGACAGCATCAGTGTCCACATGCGATATCGTTTATAACCAAAAAGAGCAAAGGCGATTTCTGCCCCAAGCCCTTGGCATACACCAATCAGCAGGGCTGCAAGACCGAAGTGGCTGCCTGTTAGTAATTCCACTGCGGCAGCGGCTGTTTCTGCAATCAGGGCAGCTCCCGGCTTTTGGATGATATACGCGACGATTGGACTGGCAATCACCCAAATGCCAAACATGATGTTGCCTCCTGCTGGGCCAACAAGTGCTGTAATGGGTAAGTAAAGTGTGGACCACCCTAAATAGATGACACCACATGCAACGGATAAAATGACAGCAAGGACAACTTCTTTCATCTTCCATGTCATGATGAATGCACCTCCAATGGAACTGGCCAATCTTCCACCGTAAACGCCATATCCCAAAACTTGTACTCAAGCTGACAGCTTAAGATAAAGTGCTGTTTCATTTTTTCCTTTTCTTTCTCACTTGCTGCTTCCGCCAGCTGATCGAGCCGCTTGCAAAGCTCTACTGTAATAGAGTCGGTTAACCCTCCATAAAATGTGATCCACTCATAAAAAGGATGTGATGGGTCAGGCTGCACATCTGCGAGCATTCGTTTCCCGATTTCCCAATATGTCCAAGGGCATGGAAGCAGGACAGCGATGATTTCTCCAAGCGTGCCTTCCTTGGCAACTTGCAGCATATGATGAATATAGTGATGAGCACTCGGAGCAAGCGGGGCACCTTGGAGCTCATCATATGATACACCTGCCACTCGGCAAAGATTTTGATGAGGGTGTGTCTCACTATCTAGTACAAACGCAATCTGCTGATGGAAAAAGGCAATATCTCCTTTGTCTGTACATCTGCTAAGAGCCGCTGCATAAATTTTAATAAAAGCATGTAAATATTCTGCATCTTGTTTGACGTAATGAATGATCTGTTCCTTTTCCAGCTTTCCTGCTGCCAGCCCTCTGACAAACGGATGCTGATAAATGGCTTCAAATAATGGTTCTGTTTCTTCTCTTAATTGCGCTGAAAACGTCATAAAAAAAGCCTCCTCTTCTTCAGTTGAATAAATGAAAAAGCCACCCCAAATGGAGCGGCCTTCTTATCGATTCAATCATGAATAAGACGAGGTCCAGCTCCACTTCCCTCCGCTAGTACAAACTAGATCAGGTTCAAAGGGTCCAAGATTTTCTCTTGTCTCAGTCATACATGACTCCCCTAGTGGACTTTTGTCATTTAATTATCTTTACTCTACACATGTAGAGATTTGCTGTCAACCGCCTTTCTTAATTCAACGTTCTGATCGTAGGCAGCTTTTCGATCCCTGCAGCATAGTAAAAATTAAGGACACTGAAGAAATCAATTGGTTTTCCCGTTTTCAAATCAACAGCTAAAATATGATCGCCGTAATTTGTCATATCATCAATATCTAAACGCCTTGGCGTTGTCTTTCCAAGTGTATCAACAAAGCTACTATGGTAGTATTGCCCGCTAGCAAACGATGATTCATGATACATAAATAACGTCTCCACATCTAAGTAGACGAGAATAGCCTCAGATGAACTCGCATAAGGAGCAGAGTACGATACTGGTGCAGAAATACTTTTCACTTTCACACTTTCAACAGAATGG
Source organism: Bacillus sp. FSL W8-0920 (assembly GCF_038593215.1). Lineage (NCBI taxonomy): Bacteria > Bacillati > Bacillota > Bacilli > Caryophanales > Bacillaceae > Bacillus > Bacillus sp. FSL W8-0920. The sequence continues at coordinate 3,635,951 of NZ_CP151974.1, forward strand.
GTTCTCTGATCATATTTTCCGTCATATGAAAAATAAAATACACGCTCCCATTTATAATCGGCGGTCTTAGATTGTTTGTTATACACCTTTGTACCATTAGCGAAAACATCCCCATTCGCATACTCAGCTACAAAGTATTGCAGGGTGGAAGAGAGGGAAACAGCCCCTGTGAAATTGGGTGGGTTTTTTGCATTCACTTGTAACGTGTAAGAGTCTCCGAAATTTCCACCGCTTGTGATACCGAATGCGTAGTCACCTGCTGGTAAATTGGTCAAACCAAGGAGACTGCCTGCTGGCTGAATCAAGTCCGTCGGATAAGCTTGTCCAGTTTCATAATCAACAACAAATAATTGTACGAAATAATCGGGATTTGAAGAGGTAATTCGGCTGATGAGTGCCTGAGGTGAAGTCGTACTTAACAACCATAAATCGACTGGGTCATCCTCTGATAAGACAACCGATTGGTTGATGGCTAGTCCATCAATGGAGCGAACGGAAGATGTACGCATCTTACCATCTTTAGCGGCTTTTCGTTTGATACTGATTCCATTTTTCTTATCTACTTTAAAAGATTTTTTTAGCTGCTTCTTTTGGATAGCGGTTCCTTCATCCTGTTTCAAAAACGAGTCTTGCACTTGCTGAATGGCTTTTTCCGTCAGTGGTGACAATTTCCCATCTGATTTCGGTGCTTCTTCTGCTTTTAATACTGGTGAAAATAAACCTGTTGTGACGAGTAGAATGGATAATAAAGTTGCAGTGATTTTTCCATAAAATGCTCTCACAGGAACATCCCCTTTTTCCTCAATTGGGTTTTTTACCCTGTGAATATTTTACCATTATTTCATTCATTGTTATGGTCTTTTTTAGGAAATCTTTATGACAAAAAAACCAGCCGTATTTGCTACGACTGGTTTTTTGATCACTTTATGAAATGGTTTTAACAAACAGGCGTGCTGTTTCTGCACTAGAACCTGGATTTTGTCCAGTAATGATTTGTCCGTCAACTACAGCGTATGGTGCAAAGGCATCTCCTTTTTCAAACGCTGCCCCTTGCTCACGAAGTTTTGTTTCCAATAAAAATGGAACTTTTGATGTCAGCTGAACAGCTTCCTCTTCTTCGTTTGTGAAGCCTGTGATTTTTTTACCTTCGATAAATGATTTGCCATCTTGATCCTTCACATCAATGAATGCTGAAACGCCGTGACAAACAGCTCCGACTGCACCGTTTTTGTTTGAAATAGCTAAGATTGCATCGGCTACCAGTTGATTAGACGCAAAATCGATCATTGGGCCGTGGCCTCCCGCAAAGAAGATGCCATCATAATCAGCTGGGTTCACATCTGTAAGCGCCTTTGTGTCTTGAAGTAATTCATATACATCTTCATATTGCGCTGGAACACCTTCTGGAATTGAATTTTTATCAATAGGGACAGTTCCACCTTGAATAGAGACAATTTGAACGTCTAGTTCATTTTCTTTAAAAATATGAAATGGCTCTGCCAACTCTTCTAGCCATAAGCCTGTTGGATGTCCGTTCATTTCTGAACTGCTTGTCGATACTAATAACACTTTCTTACTCACCTTGATCATCCTTTCGATTTATCATGTTTTCATTTTACATTTTGCACAATTAAATATCAAGCAATTGAACTTCGGTGCAACTCTTTATGGTATACCCGATTTTCTGAAAAATATGGCATGTCATTAATCTAATCAATATGTCACATTCTATTGGTAGGGAATTTCATGTAAAATTGTCATTGAGTGATATCATATGAGGTAAGATGGATAGACCTCACGGATGTGAGGGGACTTTTAAAGGAGTGGAAAAGAGATGAAAACCTATTCGATTGTGATGATCATCATCACGCTCTGTATCATATTGGCCGTCTTTTTGATGAACTTAACAGGGGTCATGTATGGAAAAATTATTTTGGCTGTTGCCGTTGCGCTATGTCTGACATCCATTATTCGTCTAATGGGTCTTCGAAAAAGATAAAAGCCGCCCTTTACTCGGGCGACTTTATTTATGGTTAAATTGCCAGGATAAGCGCAATTAATGCAAGAAGCGCTGGTACTCCTTGCTTGACGATGATTGATTTATTAGAGGTCACACCGCCAAATACCGCAGCGATGATCACGCAAATAATGAAAAATAGCTGAATCATATATCCAACAGTATTCGATCCGAGAATGAGCCCCCAAATCAGTCCTGCAGCTAAAAACCCGTTATAAAGCCCCTGATTGGCAAACATCACTTTTACATTTGGATCCTTTTGCAAGTGTTCTGGCAGCTTAAAGGATCTCTTTGCCATCTTTGATTCCATAAAAAACATTTCTAATAACATAATGACAAGGTGTTCTAATGCGACAATTCCTACTAGTATTATTGCCAAAATATTCAATTTAGTTAATTCCTTTCTGATAGACGATCACGAATCTCTATTTTATCCGTGTATAAATCAAAGTCTTGTATTAATTCAAGCGCTTCAGTAAAGCGGCTTTGTGGAATGTCTTTCATTTTCCTCACACCAAACTCCTTTTTAATAAAAGCCATGATGGTATTGATATGAAGCTTACCGTGACCATCATACTCCAAATGGCTGCAAAAAGTCTGCATCGTCCCTCTAATCACCTTTAATTGCTTAGCAGTGACACAACTCATTGGTAACGCTCATCCTTTCCTTTGTTTTAACAGCTAAAAAGAACCATGTATGAAAGAAAAACCTTCCAGTCTCTATTATATAATGATTTCATTCGGATATCAAAATAAAAAAGAACAGACATTCGACCAAAAAGCCGCCCTTTTCATCAAAAACAGTTTATTACCATAGCAAAAAGCCGGATTCAATGGTAGAATCCGGCTTTCTGTTTAGTTACTTTTAGAAATTAATACCTTTCCAACAGAACGATCCTTACTTTGTCCAACAACTTTAAAGGATAGACCGTATGTTGGGACATCACGCCCTGCATCTGGATTATTTGGATTCACATAATTCTTTTTATCACTAAATGTACGAGTCGGGCGAATATAGCGATCTACCAACGTTAAGCCAGTTGTCGCTGTATAATCAATATTGAGCTTCGTACTTGGATTCAAAGAAAATGCTGCATCATGTACTTGGAAACCTGTGGCTGCAATGGAGCCGTCACTCCACTTCAATACTTGCTGATCTGCATCTACTACCCCAAGGAAACCGTTCCCTGGGTGTTTTCCTACCCAGTTATCACTGTAGGATTGATCGACATACCACACGACCAAACCGTTATTATAGCTCATGAGGCTTGCCCCTCGTTTGATATGCTTTAACCCTTTATCGACGTCAGCATATGAGCGCCACTCTAGTAAATAGTATTGAGCTGCATATTGTTTTCCATTCGATTTCGAGAATCCGTTAAAGGTGAAAGTAGATGTGCCCTCGGCATCATCTGACCACACTTTCGTCCCATCTGCAGTGATGTTTAAATCATCTACAAATAAGCCTGGCAGTGAATAGCCTGCATCGGTTGTATAGCGGAATTGCAGGTCAATTTTCTTCCCTGCATAAGCAGAAAGATCAAATGCTGCATCTACCCATCCGTCTGATTTTCCGTCAATTCCATTGCCTTCGTTCGCTCCAGCTTCATTTCGATCGTTCGTGATGTTACCAGCAATGGTCTTCCACTGATCAGTTCCTGTTTCACGAACTTCTACATACGCATAATCATAATCTTCTTCGATATCGTACCATGCTTTAAATGTCAGCTCTGCTTTGCTCCCTTTCGACAAATCGATACCTGTTGTCGTCATGGTCGCATTTAAATTGTCACCCGTTCCGCTGAAGTACGAATTTTGTCCTTGAGCAGGTTTTGTGACAACAATCTCTTTATCTGGTAAATCTACCCGAACCGCATCATGGTTCGTTCCTTTTGTTGCTGCTTCATCAATCAGCACTGTTTTGCTTTTCTTTAATGTTTTACCATCAATGGTTTGTCCAGTAAGCCAGTTACCACCATGTAAGTTTTGAAGCATTTCTTTCGCATATGGACTAAAGCCTGTTGGTTCCGTTCCAGGGACTTTACCTGCCCAGCTTCCGCTTGACATGATCGACCAGTAGGAAACGGGCTCGCCTCCTCCTGTGTACTGTGTATCGTACTCATCAGGAAGACCAAGATCATGTCCGAATTCATGTGTGAATACGCCTGCCGCGCCATCTTCAGGCTCAATGGTGTAATCTAACGCGCCTAACTTTCCGCCTTGTCCGACTTCAGATTCTGTGTTTGGAATTTCAAATACATCACCAAGTGACCAGCGGTGCGACCAAATCGCATCAGAGCCAAGCTGTCCGCCGCCAGCTTCTTCACCTACGCCAGCATGAACGACCATCAGATGGTCAATGATGCCGTCTGGTTCGTTATAAACGCCGTCGCCATCCATATCATAGCGGTCCCATTGATCATATTCACCGAGATCAATGTTCGGGTCCTTTGCTGCTGCTTCGAGTGCTTCTTTCACCAATTCACGCGGTCTGCCGTCACTGCCTGATTCATCAGGTACGTTCCCGCCATAATAGGCTGCTTCATGCTTCGCTGTATACCAGCCAGCCACCGTTCCACTGATCGTGTAACTGCCGCCAGACTGTTTCTCATAATATTGCTTCATGGATACTTTTCGTTTCCCATCTGGACCGATGTAGCCATTTTTTCCGAAAAGCATGTCTTGATAGTGCTGCTGATCGTACTTGTCATAGTACATATCAGTCTCTTCTTTTTTAATACTATTATGCTTATAATCTTTAAAATCTACTAATAAAACCAATACCTTATCATTGCGAACTTCGCCTTTATACTTTTCCTTTTTGACCGGTTTTACATGATTGCTTTCTTTTCCATTATGCTTCTTTAACTTTTTCTTTTTGGCTAATTTGTTATGTACCTTTTGTTTGTATTCTTTCAGAAATTCAGGCTCTTCTGTTAAGGTGCTTGCACCTTGTTTCATAGCAGATTCTTCTTTTTTCTTTAGATATTTCTTTAATGCTTTTTGGGTTTCTGCTTCATTGGCATTCTTTTTGATCTTTCCTTGTTTTTTCAAGGCTTTGATGAGACGGTCTTCATTCACAACACTTGCATCGAATGGAATACCTGAATAATGACCGCCGTCTGAGGATGTTGACTTTTCTGTAGTGTGGGCAGATAGTGGGGTGCTGAAAGCTGTCAATGTGCCTAAACCGAGGACAGCCGTTAGTGCAATGCTCGTCCATTTCCCTTTTTTCATTTTGGTTCCTCCCTAATTTGGTAATAAATAATATCTCATTCTAGCATATTCCAATATACTTAAGTCGAAAAACATTTTATTTTCAGAAATTTTGTGGAAAATGCACAATACGGGAATGAAATGGGTGGAACAAGGTGTCGAAAATAAAAGAACCCCGGGTGATGAACGGGGGACTGACACCCGTTTTTGATACATGGATCAAAACACCTTAATGAAACAGCCAGTTGCCGAAACTTTTTCGGTGACTTTCTAATTTCAAACTGGAGTGGAAGAATTCGATCGGGCATTATCAGCGGGCATACACTTATGGGACATGCTCATGATAATGCCTTTTTCCTTAATCTCGTTTTGATCAGCATATGAATTGAGACTGCTCCTTGATTAACCAATCGTATAAGTGACTAAATCTTTTATGATGGGTAGATAAAACATTTTTTGACCAAATGGCAAATACGTAATATCGGTCACTCTTTTTTATGGATTTGTCGTAGAAGAATCCCGTTTCAATTGATTTTCTACATGTAAAACAGATCGTTAAAAAGGTAAATTAGGGTGAATTTTGTTGAAACTCTCAAGTTTATTTCTATTGACATCAACCAAGAGGTGTAACTATAATGGTTACATCTCATCTAGGTGTAACTGATTTCGTTACATCTTTTTTCTAAGGCTATCCAGCATGAATCAAATATTCACTTTGTTTCGGGGAGGTTAATGATTGAACAATATCCAATTAATTCGCTAAAGAAATATTTATTTATGTATTGGCTACACTCATACATAAGACCTGTGTTTTTAGTCATTAATAACATATAGGGTCTTCGTAAAAAATGAAAAAGGAGAATCATCTAATGTTTAAATTAAAATCAGTCCTAGGAGTTACTTTAGGTCTTTGTTTCGTGTTATTGCTAAGCGCATGTGCTAGCAATGAAGATACAAAAAATACAGCAACCGATAACAAAAACACAGCGGACAAACAAGCTGTAAATCTTAAAATCACAACATTCAACCCTGGTGATAAAGGAGTTTTTGCTGTCACTTCTAGCTTGATTGAAGGACCGAAAGAAGTCATTCTTGTCGATGCCCAGTTTGAAAAGGATAATGCAGAGAAGTTAGTAAAAATGATTCGCGATACAGGAAAGAAACTGACAACTGTTTATGTCAGTCATAAAGACCCAGATTATTACTTTGGTCTCTCTGCCATTCGTGAAGCATTCCCTGATGTGAAAATTGTGGCAACGCCTGAAACTGTTAAGGGAATTAAAAAAACGATTCAGGCCAAAAATGATTACTGGAATCCAATATTAAAGAAAAATGCACCAACAGCACAGATTATTCCAGATGTTTTAAAGGGAGATAAACTGACCGTTGATGGAAAAAACATCAACATCATTGGACTTGACGGACCAGACCCATCTCACACTTTTCTTTGGGTTCCATCGAAAAAAACAGTTCTAGGTGGAGTACCTGTTTATGAGAATGAATATGTTTGGACAGCAGACAATCAATCTCAAAAAAGTCGTGATCAATGGCGTGAAATTCTAAATCATATTCTTGATCTGAAGCCGGAACGTGTGATTCCAGGTCATTATCTAGGTAAGAGTGCTGAAGATACATCAGCAGTTGTGTTTACCCGTGACTATATTACAAAATTTGAAGCAGCAGCTAAGAGGGCAGACAATTCAGCTCAATTGATTGCTGAAATGAAGAAAGAGTATCCGAACTTTACGAACACTGGAGACTTAGAATTGAGTGCTAAAGTCATGAAAGGCGAACAACAGTGGCCGTGATGTCATAAATATGATTGACCATTCAGTGTGTTCTCATTTTAGATGGGAGCACCTGAATGATTAGATGAAATATTTTGACTTGATTATTTTACCTCCTTAATTGATTTCATCTTCACTTCAAGTGAATAACTAACTCTTGAACCCATAGAAAAACACCTCCAAATTGATTTCAGGTATTCTATACCCGATTTTCAACTTAAAGGTGTTTTTATTTGTCTCCCTTTATAGGGTCCAGTCCTGAACGCCTAGGGTGTTTGTTGTTTTACTATGAAAGTTGCTGGCCTTGAAAGGCAACAACGTCAAGTGGAGCGGCTAAGAATTCTTTTGCCTTCGCTACGAAAGCTTGGAAATGTGCACTCGCATTATGGCTCTGAACCGCAGCGTCATCTTTCCACACTTCTACCATTAAGAAGGTATGTTCCTTATCTGTATCCTTGAACAGCTTGTAGGATACATTGCCTTCTTCGGCTTGTGAAGCTTTCATTAATGCATTGATTTCTTCTAGAAATACGTTTTCTTTTTCTGGATGAATGGTCATCCCTGCATGAATAATAATCATCTAATCGTCTCCTTTTTAAAAGATATTATTTCCACTCTGTAATGCGTTCAATCGGTAAGCGGTAAGAAGCATAACCTTCGTCAGCAGCTTTCCCAATTGATAACAGCATCACTGGTACATAACGTTCTTTATCCCAGCCAAATGTTTCAGCGATGACTTCTTTATCAAATCCGCCAATTGGATTTGTATCATAGCCGTGTGCACGTGCTGCAAGCATAAGCTGCATAGACACAATTCCACCGTCAATTAAGATTGTTTCGCGATTCACTTGCTCTGGAAGTACCTCAAAGTGTGCAGTTAGTGCAGCAATTTGTCTTTCTTTCACTTCTTGCGGCATGTAGCCATGCTCTACTGCTTTTGAATAAATTTCATCTAAGTATTCATTGCTTTTCATATCTGCAAATACTGCAATGACAGCTGCTGATGTTGACACTTGAGTTTGGTTGAATTTTGCAAGTGGTGCAAGCTTTTCTTTTCCTTCTGGGCTGTCAATGACCATGAAGCGCCAAGGCTGTGCATTCACTGATGATGGTGCAGTTGTTGCTTCTTCTAGAATCTCTGCCATTTCTTCTTTGCTGATTTTCACAGCTGGGTCATAGTTACGAATAGAACGGCGTCCTTTCAAAATTTCCATAAAATCGTTAGTTTTTAATGTTGTAGCCATGTTGAAACACTCCTTTAGGTTGTTTGAATCTTTTCGATGTTTTGTTGTATTCGGCTGAGCACATCAGTGAGAAGCTTTCGTTCTTCGTCACTTACGTTTTCAAGCATTTCTGAGATAAATCGTTCTTTTTCTTTTTTAGAAGCTTCGATTCTTGTTCTGCCTTCTTCTGTCAGACGAACAAGTGTGACTCGATTATCTTCTGGCTTTCTTCTGCGCGTGACCATTCCTTTTGCTTCTAACTGTTTTAAGTGACGCGTCACAGCCGCACTATCAATATTTACTTTTTTCTGCAAATCTGACTGGCTGATTTCGTCTGCTTGGAATAACAGTGATAGCAACTCTAGTCTTGATTGGCTGATGCCCGTGCATGCTTCGAACTTCACGCCCATCATACGGTTCACACACTGCAAACGGTATAATACCTCTGCTTCTTCAGAGCAAAATGCAGTCAATGCCATCCCCTCTTTTCTATTCAGATCAATTAGTTGATATATCAATCATTGACTCGTCAACTAATATACACCCATTATTTAATGAATGCAAGAGGTTTGTTTCATAAAGTGAAATTTTTTATCTCAATAGAAAAAGAAATGAACAAAAAAAGGACAAAAGCGGCGAAGCACTTTTGTCCTTTTTTCTTTATTCTGTGATCACAGTGTGAATGAGAGTTGGTGCATCAGCATGATCTGCGATGCGGATGTTGTCATAAATTTTCTCCACGACATTCGCAACATCTTCACGATTTGCATGAAGTGTCACGAGTGAATCTCCTTTTTCAACACGATCGCCGACTTTTTTGTTCAGCATGATGCCGACAGATAGGTCGATCTCGTCCTCTTTTGTCGCACGTCCTGCTCCAAGAATCATCGCTGCAACACCGATCTCGTCTGCGACGATTTCAGCAACCACACCTGATTCCTTTGCAGGAACGTCGATTTGGTAAGGGGCTTGCGGCAGTTTTTCCGGCTGATCTACAATCGAGCCGTCCCCACCTTGATTTTCTAAGAATTCCTTGAATTTCTCAAGTGCTTTACCGTTTTTCATGACTTCAATTAGCTTTTCTCTTGCTTCATCAAGCGTTTCTGCTTTTTTCGCAAGAACGACCATTTGACTTCCTAAAGTGAGCACAAGCTCGTTTAAGTCTTCAGGGCCTTCGCCTTTAAGTGTATCAATCGCTTCTTTCACTTCAAGGGAATTTCCAATCGCTAATCCTAGCGGCTGAGACATATCAGAGATGACAGCCATCGTTTGTCTGCCAACGTTGTTTCCGATGCGGACCATGGCTTTTGCAAGCTTCTCAGAGTCTTCAGGTGTTTTCATGAAAGCACCTGCACCTGTTTTCACATCTAGTACGATCGCATCTGCGCCAGCAGCAATTTTCTTACTCATAATAGAGCTTGCAATGAGCGGGATGGAGTTAACGGTTCCTGTCACATCACGAAGGGCATAAAGCTTTTTATCCGCTGGTGTCAGGTTGCCTGATTGACCAATGACCGCTACTTTATGACGGTTCACAAGCTCGATGAATTCGTCTTTTGTAATTTCTACGTGGAAGCCTTTTACCGCTTCAAGCTTGTCCACTGTACCGCCTGTATGTCCAAGGCCGCGACCAGACATTTTCGCAACAGGTACATCAAGTGCAGCCACAAGAGGAGCGAGTACAAGCGTTGTTGTATCGCCTACACCGCCTGTTGAGTGCTTGTCTACTTTAATACCTTCAATGGCAGAGAGGTCAATCGTGTCTCCTGAGTTCGCCATAGCGAGCGTTAAGTCAGCACGTTCTTGATCCGTCATATCTTGGAAGAAAATCGCCATAGCCAAGGCACTTGCTTGGTAGTCAGGAATTGTTCCGTCCGTATACTCTTTGACAAAGAAAGAAATTTCCTCTGAAGATAATTCTTTTCCGTCACGTTTTTTCGCAATGATATCTACCATTCTCATTGTTTTCACCATTCCTTTTCTTAAATTAGTAAATCAAACCGACAACGCCTGCTGTTAAGAAGCTGACAAGTGTTGCACCAAATAGAAGCTTTAATCCAAAGCGTGCGACAACGTTCCCTTGTTTTTCGTTTAAGCCTTTGACTGCTCCAGCAATGATACCGATAGAAGAGAAGTTCGCAAATGATACAAGGAATACAGAAATGATCGCTTCTGTACGAGCAGTGAAATGCAAGCCATCTCCAGATAAAGCCAGCATCGCCACAAATTCGTTGGAAACCATTTTCGTTGCCATAATGCTTCCTGCTTGTACCGCTTCGCTCCAAGGTACACCAACAAGGAAAGCAAATGGGGCAAATACATAACCAAGTACATCTTGGAAAGAAACACCGATAACAGCTGTAAAGATTCCATTAATCATCGCAATTAATGCAACGAATCCAATCAACATCGCAGCGACAACAATCGCTACTTTGAAACCATCCATAATATATTCGCCAAGCATTTCAAAGAAGGATTGCTTTTCTTCTTCTACAATTTCAATCATGTCTTCGTCCTTAGCCACTTCATAAGGATTGATGATAGACGCAATAATAAATCCACCAAATAGGTTTAACACGAGTGCTGTTACAACATACTCTGGTTTAATCATTTGCATGTATGCACCAACAATGGACATCGATACAGTTGACATCGCAGATGCACACAATGTATAAAGACGTTGCTTAGGTAATAATCCGAGCTGTTTCTTAATGGAAATAAAGACTTCTGATTGACCTAAAATCGCAGACGCTACTGCGTTGTAGGATTCTAGTTTCCCCATTCCATTTACTTTACTAAGCAAATACCCGATTCCGCGTACGATAAGCGGGAGGATACGCCAATGCTGCAAAATACCGATCAATGCCGAAATAAAGACGATCGGCAGTAAGACATTGATGAAGAAAGTTGATGCATTATCATTCATTAATCCGCCAAATACGAAGTTGATTCCTTCACCGGCATAGCCTAGAAGCATTTGGAATCCCCTTGCAAAGCCCCCGACTAGGAAGTTCCCAACACCTGTATTGAGCAGAATATAACCTAAAATAAATTGCAGTACAATCATGACAATTACTGGACGGAATTTTACTCGTTTTTTGCCGTTACTAGCCAGCCATGCAATGGCGAGAATCACCAGCAAACCGATGATACCAATCACGTATTTCATGTTTTTCCTCCTCGAATGAATTCGTTTACATTAATGCGCTTGTATGGAACAAACCCTATTTCGTAAACAAAGTGCGGAAGAAATTCCCAGAAGTGAGATCCTTCCGCATATGACTTTTTCATCATTTATGAGTCACGAATGTTATCCTACCATAGGATCGTATGAATTAATAGTCTTTCGAAGGAGCTGATTGATCCCCTTTGATAATAGAAACGCCTGCACTCGCACCAATTCGGGTAGCGCCTGCAGCTAGCATTGCCTCAACATCTTCTTTTGTTCTCACGCCGCCTGATGCTTTCACACCGATGTCAGGTCCTACTGTTTTACGCATTAATGCGATGTCCTCAGCAGTTGCACCGCCTGTACTAAATCCAGTCGATGTTTTCACAAAATCAGCGCCAGCTTTCACTGAAAGCTCACAAGCTTTGACTTTCTCTTCATCTGTGAGTAAGCACGCTTCAATAATGACTTTCACAAGTGCCTTCCCTTTTGCTGCGTCTACAACTGCACGAATATCTTGCTCAACTGCATCATATTCGCCGTCTTTCAATGCCGCAATATTGATGACCATGTCCACTTCGGTTGCACCGTTCTCAATGGCATCCTTTGTTTCAAATGCTTTCACTGCTGTTGTGTTTGCACCTAGCGGGAAACCGATGACTGTACAAACATCAACGCCTGTTCCTGCTAGTTCTTTCGCCGCAAGAGACACCCATGTTGGATTCACACAAACAGATGCGAACTGATGAGTCTTTGCTTCTTCAAGTAACTGCATGATTGCAGCTTTCGATGTATCTGGTTTTAGTGCTGTATGATCAATAAGATTTGCTATCGTCATGCTTACACTTCCTTTTAATTATGATACTTTCATCATATATGACCGATGAACATTTGTAAACATAGTTATGAAATTTTGTTCATCTATTTTGTGACATTTAAAAGAGCCTTTGCTGTATGCTGATCAATCATCAATACGTTCGCATATTTTCCTCTTAGTGCACCGTGGATAGAAGCAACCTTGCGATGTCCACCAGCAACAAGAATAGAGCGTTCTTTTGTTCTTAAATCATCAAGCTCCACGCCAATCGTACGGTTGTTAATCGCTTCACTGCAAATGCGTCCTTCTTGATCATAAAAGCGCGAACAGATGTCCCCAACACTGGATGCTTTGAGCAGTGCTTTTTCTTCTTCGCGGAAGTAACCAAGTCTAAACAAAAGGGCTTCATCTCTTACCGTTCCAACAGTGAACACAGCAATATTCGCCTGTTTGCCCATTTCAATGATGCGCTGAATATGTCTGTCCTGTTCAACCATCTCCTTGACGGCAGCACTATCAAATACAACAGGAAGCGGTAAATAGCGCGGTGCTGTTTGAAAGGCCTCGGCAAACAGCTGGATGGTTTCCGCAGAATATGTATTCACATGGGAGTGGCTAATCCCACCCTTCAGCTGGACAACCTCTACACCTTTGACCTGTTTAGGTTGCATCTTTTGAGCAATTTGATACATGGTGGTTCCCCAGCTCACACCAACGATATCACCGTCTTTTACTGTGTTTTGCAAGTACTCAGCACCAAATTGGCTCAAGTATTCAGTGATCGTTGGATAATCATCTTTGGGCGAAAACACCACATGAGCTTCGAGCAGGTCATATTTTTCCTTGAGCAATGAAGACAGCTCATTCAAGTCTTCAAACGGGTCCATTACCGTTATCTGGACGTACCCCTTCTCCTTCGCATATTGAAGCAGCCGAGATACAGTTGGTCTCGACAGGTCGAGCTGTTTGGCAATTTCCTGCTGGCTGTAATCCGATAAATAATACAGCCTTGCCGCTTCAATACTCAGTTGTTGTTTCTCCCGATCCATTCGTACGCCTCCTTTTTTCTTCTATCATAACAAATTGTTCAACTTATCATGCACAAATGTTCATTTGAAAAAAATCGTATAGGCGGCTTGGAAGGTCTCATTCTTCTCTAAAGTTTGAATACCGAACTTTTCCTTGTACTGCCCATTCGTCCCTTCAACATCGGCAATACCGTACCAAGGCTCAATACAAACAAAAGGAGCCATTGTGCTCGTTTCTTGATGATAAGGTGACCAAATACCAACGAACGGAAAACCAGTGAGATCAACCTCAACCCCGTGACCTGCCTGAGACACCAATGACACTCGATTGATATGACTAAAGATCATCGCATCATGCTGAAAAAGCTCTGGTCGAAGCTGAATTGGTTTAAGCTGAATGCTTTTTTCTTTCTCCCTGACAAGTGAATTTTTTAGTTCATATTGGACAGGAAGATGCTCAGTAGAAGGCGTCAATGTCAGGGAATAATCTGCTGTGCGCTCTCCTTCAATTAGCGGAACTTGAAATGCGGGGTGACCTCCGATGGAGAAATACATCGTGTCATCTCCGACATTATCAATTTCCCAGGAAATCATCAGACCATTTTCCGACAGCTCGTATCGAATACGGGCGGTAAATTCATAGGGATACTGCTCGATGTGGCGGCCTTTTGATTCATATTGAAAGGTCACTGTATGTTTCGTTTCTTCATGTAAATCAAAATCAACATCACGCAAGAATCCATGCTGCGTGAGCTCATAGGTTTGATCATCTATCTTGTATTGGTCATTCTTTAATCGTCCAACAATCGGGAATAAGACAGGCGACACCCTGCCCCAGTATGCAGGATCGCCAGACCACATATATTGACGTCCACTTTCCTTATGAAGCACCTCTCTGACCTCGGCACCCCTCTCATTGATCTGAATCAATAACTGATCATTTTCAATTGTTCTCATTTCACACATCCCCTTTCCATCTTCTTTTATTATGACAGGGATTTTGGTTTTGAGTATAAAAATAAGGCAGCCTTCCTGACCATCAATTCTTTCTTTATATAAAAATTTTAAAAAAAGACAGAAATTCGCCAACAAAATGTGATGCTGATTCGTCTAATCTTATATAAAATAAAAGAATCGTTGCTCTTTTGGAGTGACAACAAAAAAGAAGCTTTTTGACATAAATGGGGGATTCATTTTCATGAGCAGCAAGGAGAATCGTTTACGTTATATATTAGGACTAGATGGGCTAAGAGCCGTTGCTGTATTGGCGGTCATTGCTTATCACTTACATATTGGACCTGCAAGCGGCGGGTTTCTTGGCGTTGATTTGTTTTTTGTGATTTCTGGTTACTTGATTACAACGATCTTGTTACATAAGCAGGATTTGGGTTATCAAGAGCTTTTACCATTTTGGATGGGCCGAATCAGAAGGCTCCTTCCAGCTGCTTACGTGATGATTTTCTTAACCGTCAGCTGGTGTGCAATTGCGGGTTCGAATGCACTATTGTCCATTCGTGGCGATGCCTTATCGTCCTTTTTTTATGTCAGTAACTGGTGGTACATTTTCCATCAGCTGTCTTATTTTGATAGCTTCAACGCTGTATCTCCACTGAAAAATTTGTGGTCTTTGGCGATAGAAGAGCAATTTTATATCATTTGGCCGGTACTATTGATTACTGGGCTAAAATGGGTGAAAAATAGATCCCATCTGCCAATGATCACCTTTGGCCTTGCACTTGTCTCCGCCTTATGGATGGCAATCCTTTATTCACCCGATACGGACCCAAGCAGGGTTTATTATGGAACAGATACTCGTGCATTTGCGCTTCTGATTGGGTGCAGCCTAGCATTTGTATGGCCCATGCAAAGACTGTCCAGCAAAAAGCTCCTTCCTGTTGGCAGACGTATTTTACATATCGCTGGTTTTGGTTCGTTTGCGGTTTTTCTTCTATGTGTTTATGCAGTGGACGAATTTGACGGCTTTCTCTATCAAGGCGGCATGCTTTTATTCTGTCTTAATGCAGCGATTTTAATTGCGTGCATCTGCCACCCTGCAAGCCTACTAGGAAAATGGCTCTCCTATCAGCCGCTCGTCTGGATTGGAAAGCGTTCTTATGGTATTTACCTGTGGCATTATCCCATCATCGTGCTGACCACCCCTGTCATTGAAATTGGACAGCCTTCTATGGGGCGTGTCGCATTGCAGATCATTGCCATCTTACTTATCGCAGAGGCCTCTTACCGCTTCATCGAACAGCCGATTCGCCGGCTTGGCTTCACACAATATTTTGCCTCTTGGTCTATTTGGAAAAAGGGATTCAAACAATGGTCTACGTCTCATAAAGTGTTCCTTGGAATCACTGCAGCTCTTTTAATCTTATTTACCATTGGCATGTCCAGTTCGTCCCATACGTCTCCACATGCCAAGGAAGTGACACAAATTAAGACGGCACCGAAAAAAGCAGGAGACTCTACGGAATCGAAAACGAAAAAAAAGAAAGAAAAACACGAGAAGAAAGCAGCAGATCAGAAGCAGTTTCACCAAATTCTTGCTATTGGTGATTCCGTCATGCTGGACATAGCGCCGAATCTTGAAAAGACATATGCACAAATCACCATCGATGCAAAGGTTGGCAGACAAATGAACGAAGCCGTCAGCATCGCTCCTCAGTATGCTTCATTTAATCAATCTGATGCCGCTGTTATTATTGAGCTTGGCACGAATGGCTATTTTACTGAGGGCACATTGACAGCATTCATTCAGCAATTTTCAAAGGCGCACATTTTCCTTGTGAACACGAGAGTCCCAAGGTCTTGGGAAAGCGATGTGAATGCAGTCATTCAGCGAGTGGCCGATCAACATTCCAATGTGACCCTGGTCGATTGGCATTCAGCCGCTACCGGACAGCCTTCTTATTTTCAGCCTGATGGTGTTCACCTTTCAACAAAAGGCTCTGATACATTGACACAGCTCATTACAGCTAGCATCAAGAAAAAAGGAGATGTGTCATCGTCATAAAAAAGACTAGCATCCTGCTAGTCTTCTTTTTATGACGTTAAAAGGCTGGCTTTCAGCGCTAACACACGCTTTTCCTTCGTTTTTTGATCCACCAACGCAAAATCACCATTCTCATACGCTAATGAAAATAATTGTTCGATATGAAACACACCTGTCTGAAACCGCCTGCCCAATAAATGCAGTGCCGCAGCAGAGGCGACTTGAGCTGTTGCTTGAGACTCATCATGCCCTTTTATTCCAAGTGCTGCTTGATGAATCTTGTTCCTCTCCATTCCTGTCGCCTCCACTTTCACTGCATATTGATCTGTTCCCATTTGAGCAGATTGAATCATAGAAATGGCTCGTTCCTTGATTTTCGGCACAGTGAGAAGGGACGTCATTCCAAGGCTCCTTGTGACAGCAAATGCCCGCGTTGCCGCGCGAGAATCAAAACAAATCCTTGTTGTCACAGAAGGCACGCTGAGCGTCAAAGGCAATGTCTGCTGATCAGAGAAGGGGAACTGATAGGCTTGCCGCTTTCCAAGTTTCACACCAAAATCTATACGCTTGCCTCCAGTAAAGCTTTTGACTCTTTTACGCTGATGATGCTCAGTAACCACATAGTCAGTATGGACATTGTCAAGCGTCCATTCAATGGCGGCTTTTCCATGCTGATCACCCAATCCAAGCATAATCCCTATATCTATTTGATTCACTGATGAGAGCATAGATGCTGCTTTCGCTGCCAATAAATTCGTAAGGCCAGGCGCAAGCCCGACGCTGAGTAAAGCCGTTGCACTGGTGTGCTGGTGATCCAGCTTTGCCATCTGTTCCATGTACGCCCCTTTCGCAGAAATATCTATATAATCAATGCCTGACCGCAGAACTGTTTCAGCAAATGACGGATCTTCTTGATCAAGGCACATGATCACCAGTTTTGTTTGATCCACCCAGTCCGAAAATAACGGCTCACTGACATCTAATTGATAGGGAAGAACTTTCCCTTTTGTCTGGCGTGAAAATTTCTCAGCTTTCTCATAGCTTCTGCCTGCCGCTACAATTTGTCCGGGATACACTTCGCTTAACTGAAGACATATTTGCTGTCCAACATGTCCATAGCCGCCTATCACCATCACCTGTGATCTCATTTCTCATCCGCCTCTCTACGACCTCGCTTGCAAACAAGCCCCTTAATCATTCCTGCCTGAAAATAAGGTCTGATGTCTTCAAATCCTGCTTTGATTAAATGATCTTTTATCTCTTCCTCGGGAACAGGGTGTGTCGCGCTTCCCAGCCTGTCTTTAAAGGACGTAAACACTTCTTTTTCTAGACCTTGCCGCTGCATGAAAAGAGAAAGCATGTGAAGCTCCTGTTGAAATGCTTGGGACTTCATCTCTCCCTGTATAAATGCCAACATAAACGGCGCATCTGGTTGAAGCCTGCGGGAAATCTCTTCTAAAAAGAGCTGGCGCTTTTCTATAAAATGAATGACAAGCAAGCTCACCGCTGCATCGTAAACAGGTTCAGCTGAAACCTTATCTAATGAGGCCTCATGCCATGTGACACGCGCCTCCATCTCAAGCTGTGCAACTCGCTGTTTCGCCATGTCCAGCATAGAAGGTGACGGATCGACCCCTGTGATGAGCCAGCCT
Source organism: Bacillus sp. FSL W8-0920 (assembly GCF_038593215.1). Taxonomy (NCBI): domain Bacteria; kingdom Bacillati; phylum Bacillota; class Bacilli; order Caryophanales; family Bacillaceae; genus Bacillus; species Bacillus sp. FSL W8-0920. The sequence continues at coordinate 3,653,858 of NZ_CP151974.1, forward strand.
TCTTTTCTTTGAAGCATATTGATGATCTCTTCGCCCCCGCCCGCTCCAACAGTCAGGATGCGGGGAGCCGCTCCCTTTAATTCAGTTTCTAATACGTCTATTGTCAACTCATGCAATAGCTGATAACCGGGTACTTTATAGGCAATCGTCGCTGCATATGACTCAGCAACGGGATCGTGCCAATGCTGGTTTCCTTTCATGTCTTTCTCCTCCAGTTCCTTTCCGCTTTACATCGTTTCCTGTACACTAACGGTATGACCTCTTTATTGTAAAAAGAGACACCAGAAAACACGATCCCTAAAAGTGGGGATTTTTGAGGAGGAGATCATGTGACCAATCCAGCCACTCATTTTCAGCAACTGAGACAACACATTCGGGACGAGCTTGCTGCCGTCCTTGATTTTGATGCCGCCTGTATCACGACCATTGATCCAGCCACTCTCCTCTCGACAGGGTCCTTCACAGATGAACCGATTGAAGACATTCATGACCAACTGTTTCAAAATGAGTTCTTAAAAAAGGACGTACATCAGCATGAGTCTCTAGCCAAAGGCCCCGTTCATGCTGCGAGCCTAGTCCAAAGCGGAGAATACCTTAGCAGTGAGCGCTACCAAGACATTTTGTTACCTAAAGGATGGTCTGATGAATTGCGGGCAGCTCTTGTGATTCAAGGAGAATGCTGGGGCATTGCCAGCCTCTATCGTCTAAAGAACAAGGAACCTTTTCAAGAACAAGATATTCGAGCGGTCATCGAACAAACGCCTAGACTCGCAGCCAAGCTGAGAGATGAACTTTTCAGGAAAAGAGATACCGAAGAGGACGCGGCGGCGGAGCAGCAAGGCTTCCTCATTCTCTCGCACGATTACAACCTTCTTTATGGAAATGAGACGGGTCTTCATTGGCTTCAGACGTTTCAAGCCTTTGAACAAATCCATGACAGGGCGGTTATGCCGCGCCCGTTTAGAGCATTAGGGGCAAAACTTTTATACGGCGGCATCGACCAAACAGCGGCAAGCATGACGAGATTGCCTACGGGGCTGTTCCTCTCGCTTCAAGCATTTCGATTAGCGCAGGCAGCCGGTCAGGAAGAGGCTGTCATGATTCACATCAAGAGAGCCCAAACCAATGATATTCTTCCTTATGCGGCAAAAACGTACAAGCTGACAGAAAGAGAGATGAACGTCCTTGACTGCTTATTAAAAGGACAGTCTACAAAGGAAATTGCCAGCACTTTATTTATTTCAACCCATACCGTCCATGATCATGTGAAGGCGATGCTACAAAAGACAAATTTGAGCAGCAGACGGATGCTTGTTTACTTTTTCTCTCACATATAAAAAAGCGGCTACCTCACTGGTAGACCGCTTTTTCGTTTATTTCCCTAAAACTAACTCATGCAGGACATGTGCAACGCCGGCTTCATTATTGGACTTTGTCACAACATCCGCTACTGCTTTGACATCATCAATGGCATTTCCCATGGCAACACCACAGCCCGCAAATTCCAGCATCGATACGTCGTTCCCATTGTCACCAACGGCCATGACCTCTTCACGAGCAATCCCCAGCTCTTTCGCTAGAAGCTTCACGGCATTCCCTTTGCTGACTTCAGGATGCAGGATTTCAAGGAAGAAATCTGTACTTTTCACCATCATGTACTTGTCTTTTACTTCAGATGGAATGGCTTGTATCGTCTTTTCCAACCGTTCTGGCTGATCAATATACATCATCTTCGGCAGTCTCATTGAAGGGTCTGCCTCTTCAACAGGTAAATATTTAAGCGGCAGCTTTGTTAAATAAGATTCAAGTACTGTGTACTCACTAATATCACGATTCGGTGTGTACAAATGAGCGGAATCGAAATAATGCATCGGTGTATCGAGCTCACGGCTCAGCTTATATAAAGAAGTTAAATCCTCATAGGATAACGTCAGTTCTGACACCACTTCATTTGTGTGACTGTTTTGGACGAGCGCCCCATTATAGGCAATCACATAATCTCCCTCTTGATTGAGCTGGAGATCATCTAAATAGCGATTCACTCCGCCAATAGGCCGTCCTGTACATAACACAATTTTAACGCCCTCTGCTTTCGCCTGTTGAATGGCTTCAAACACCTCATCCGGCACCATATGTTGATCATTTAATAACGTACCATCCATATCAATTGCAACTAATTTATACATTCACTGGTCCCCTTTTCTCAGCAAAAAACGTGCTGCACTATTTTGAGCCATCATCTATATGATGACAGGTTATATCATTACTATTTACCTATTTTAGCCTATCGTTTTTTCATCACGCTGTCTACTTGTTCTCACTGTAACAAAATTGTCATATGCCTTCTCTATTATATCGTATTCTATTCATCCTGCTTTAAATAGAGTTTCTACCCTTTTCCAACAGGGAAATGAAGACAAATGTTCACCACTGAATATTTTGAAACTAGCAAATCTAATTGTATGATGGATAGCAAAGAAAGGAGGTGCAGGGAATGCTTACGTTTACTAGAGGTAAATTGTCAAAAATGTCTGGTGTGCATATTGAAACCATTCGTTTTTATGAAAATGAGGGTGTGCTCCCCGAACCAAAGAGAGCACATAACGGCTATCGTTTATATGATAAAAAATATGTACTCATGCTATCCTTTATCACAGAAGCAAGAAAGCTAGATTTCTCACTCAAAGAAATTCGTGAAATTATTAAATCGCTATTTGAAAAACAATCAAAGACAGAAGCTGAACAGCTGCTCGAACAAAAAGTTGAGGATATTCAACACTCCATTCAAGAGTTAAAGAAGAGGAAAGCTGCCATTCAATTATTAACAAAACAAACATTAGCGAACATCAGCTAATTGTAAGGGTTGCCAAAGATGTGCCAGTGTTTGCCACTGGCGCCCCTCTACGCCCAGGTCTCAAGTGCGCGTACGATTCAAACATCAGTTATACTAGAGACAGCTTTACTTGATATCAAACGAGTGGAAGGGGTTTTGAATAGAATGAACATTGCAACCATTGGAACAGGTGTGATTGTGGAAAGCTTCTTGCAAGCGATTGAACAGCTTGATGGCGCTTCTTGTCATGCCGTCTATTCAAGAAAGGAAGCAACGGCAAAGAAGCTCGCAGACCAATTTGGTGTAAAAACGACTTATACGGATTTAACGGCTATGCTAGAAGATCCAAACATTGACGCTGTTTATATTGCATCACCGAATCGATTACATAGCGAGCATGCCACGGCTGCATTAAGAAACGGAAAACATGTGATTTGCGAAAAGCCTTTCACCTCTAATGTCAAAGAGCTGGAAGCCTTAATCGCACTCGCAAAGGAAAAGCAGCTTCTCCTCTTTGAAGCCATTACGACCGTTCATATGCCAAACTATCATTTAATCAAAAAACACCTTCATCAATTAGGTAAAATCAAACTGGTTCAATGCAACTATAGTCAATATTCAAGCAAATACAATCAGCTGCTAGCCGGCGAAACGCCAAATGTCTTTAACCCTGAATTCTCAGGAGGAGCGTTGATGGATATTAATATCTATAATGTACATTTCATCATGAATCTCTTCGGATCACCGGAACAGATCCGCTACCAGGCAAACCGTCATCCCAATGGCATCGATACATCTGGTGTTTTGACTTTCACCTACAATGATTTCATTGCGACAAGTGTCGGCAGTAAGGATACAAGCAGCATGAATTTTGCATTGATTCAAGGAGAAAAGGGCTTCATTCATGTGAAAAATGGGGCGAATGGCTGTGAGGAAGTGCTGCTCCATGTGAATGACCAGGTGATCTCACTTAATGCACAAACAAATTCAAACCGCCTGTTTTATGAAGCAGAGGCTTTTCAGCACATCATTGAAACAAATAATCATGAACAGTGCTATGCATGGCTTGATGAGAGTCTTTCTGTGATGAAAGTCCTTGATGCTGCAAGAAATGATGCAGGTATTGTTTTCCCAGCAGATCAATTTTAATGATAAAAACCGCCTTCTACACGAGAGGGCGGTTTCTGACAATTAAATACTCTTTGAATACGCCACAAGACGCTGAGACATGTGATTCACTTCATCGACTGCAGCATTTACTTGCTCTGTTAAAGCAGCCTGTGTTTGCGTAAGAGCTGTCATATTCGAGATATTTTCAAGAATTTCATCAATTTGCGTTTTCATTTCCGTCAAGCTAGATTCGATATTCTCCGTTGCATTGGCACTATGAAGCGCCAGCTTACGCACTTCATCTGCAACGACCGAGAATCCTCGTCCCTGCTCACCAGCTCTGGCCGCTTCAATCGCAGCATTTAGACCAAGCAGGTTCGTTTGGTTCGCTACTTCTTTAATCAAGTCAGAAATATTTTTCGTCTCATCTGCACTATTTTTTGCTAAGTGTGCGGCAGACGTTGACTGCTCTTGAGCGACAGCCAGCTCCTGCGCTTGATTTGTCACAGAGCTAATGCCTGATACCATTTCGCTGATTGAACTTGAAAGCTGTTCTACTTGTGAAGCCATTTCATCGGCTGTTTTCTCTTTGTTTTTTTCTAACGTGATGTCACGAATAGTTCCAGCCACACGAAGAGGAACACCTTTTTCATCACGAATGGTTTCACCACCGGCATGATACCAGCGATACTCGCCATTTTTACTCTGCAATCTGTAATCAATATCAAATGGTGTGCGTCCAGAGTGATCATTTAAATGATCTGCAAAGGCTTGGAGAGCTTTTTCTTGATCCTCAGGATGCAGGCGGTCGCTCCAGCTGCTTAATACGTTCGGGAAATCCTTTTCGTCTGTAAAACCAAGCGTTTTTCTGAACTGCGGGGACCACCAGAACTCATTGTATGGATTGACTGGATCGCCGGCCTCTACGACCATGTCCCAAGGAGCTTCCACAAGCGCACGGTTGATCAAATCATATCTCGTCACGAATGCTTGCAGTTCTTCTTCTTTTAATTTCTGATCATGAATATCAAAAAGAGCTCCCGCCACACGAAGAGGGACACCATTTCGATCACGAATAGTCGTGCCAGTTGCTTTGAACCAGCGATAATCTCCGTTTTTCAACTTCAAGCGATATTCGATATCATATGGTGTACGTCCCGAATGATCCAATAAATGCGAAGAGAATGCATTTAAGGTATATTCTTGTTCATCCGGATGGATTCGAGATGCCCAGCTGTCTAAAACATTTGGAAAATCGTGCTCATTTTGAAAGCCGAGCATTTTGCGGAAATCATCCGTCCATGTGAACTCATTTTTTGGATTGACCGGATCTCCAGCGATCACGACCATATCCCATAAACCAACTTGAATGGCTTTTGTCACTAAATTCATACGCATTTGAATATCTTCATTAACTTCCTGCATCTTTTGCAAAGCTTCATTTATTTGGGCTACTGCTTCAATCGTTTGACTTGAAGAGAATGCAGCAGTATCTATTCTTGCTGAAAGGTCTCCCTTCTCAATTCGTTCTACTAATCGACTGCTCTCATTTAAAAGGGTTCCCGACGATGAATCATTTGCTTTTCTCATAAACATCTTTCATAACTCCTTTCATTTCTTCATGCTTTTTTGAAATATTTTACAGTTATAAACAATTCTTTATTAGGACTTTAGTAATACAGTTGATATATCGACAAAAACTGAAAATTGTTTATGTCAGAATGAAGGCAAATGTTCATTTTTTCACGAAGTTTCAGATTTTGGGGATGGGTCATAGAAAGGACTTATGGAAGAAAACGGCTCATTTGATAGAATCAACCGACTTTTTTGTCTGAAAAATCTCTTTTTTTATATTGACACTGACGTCCCGAAAAAAGAAAATGGAACATAAGCATTTTTAAAAAAGGAGAACGTCATGAGCGCGAATCAGGAACAACAAGAATTAAAAAAGCTTTTATCACCGCGTCACATTCGCATGATTGCATTGGGCGGGGTCATTGGTACAGGAATCTTTAAAGGAAGTGCCGATACAATCGGTTTAGCAGGTCCTGGGGTCATCTTTTCCTATGTATTTGCTGGATTATTATTGCTCATCGTAATGGCAGCCTTAGCTGAAATGGCGATTGTCTATCCTGGAAATAACCTTCGCGACCTGATACAGATTGCGCTTGGTCAACGTTTTTCATTTGTTGTCGGCTGGGTTTACTGTTTCATGTGGCTCACTGTGTGTGTCATCGAGATTATTGCGGCAGGCAGCCTGCTTCAATACTGGTTACCGAACGTGCCGCTATGGTCACTATGTTTACTCTGCTCTCTCTTAGTCATTGGAATTAACTTAAATAATGTAAAATACTTTGGTGAAATTGAGTTTTGGTTCGCTGGAATGAAGATTTTCGTTATTATTGTGTTTATTATTCTTGGTGCAGCTCTATTATTTGGGATCATTCCGAACGAACAAAGCACATCTGCACTCACCAACTATCAAAACTTCGTCCCGAACGGATGGGGTGCGATCTTTGCCTCTTTATTAGTTGTTATTTTCTCTTATGGGGGCTCTGAATTGATCGGGCTGACCATTACAGAAACAAAGGATGCCGAAAAGGTCTTACCTGGTGTTGTTAAAAGTATGATGTGGCGTATTATCTTATTTTACACTTTGCCGATTTTGATCATCTGTGGACTCATTCCTTGGAATCAAATTGATCCAAATAACAGCCCATTTGTTCAAGTCTTTTCAGCAGCCGGTATGCAAGGCGCCTCTCACTTCATTAATTTCGTATTGATTACAGCCGTTCTATCGGCGGCCAATTCTGGCATTTATGGCACGACGAGAATGATGCATTCTCTCTCTAAATCAGATGGCGGTCCGAAAAAACTGGCACAGGTCAACAAAAGAGGCGTACCCATTTTGAGTTTATGGGTGACCGTTCTGTTTCTTCTCATCGGAACATTCTTTGCTTACTTATACCCAGAGCAAATTTTCAGTTATATGCTGGCTATTCCTGGTTTTGCTGTTTCACTCATTTGGATTAGCATTTGCATGGCACATCTGAAACTTCGCCCGAAATATCCACAGGAGCCTTATTTTAAGGTGTGGCTGTTTCCGTATTTGACTTTATTTGCAGGTCTTGTACTAAGTGTGAGTTTTGTGATGTTTCTATTCAGACAAGAAAACTTGCCTAGCTCGATTATCAGCATCGGTTTCTTAGTCGCAGCCATCATCGCTTCATTCTTAATGAAAAAGAAGGCTTAAACGCTAAAACCCGCCATTGAGGCGGGTTTTTTCATGAACTACTGTCTTCTTTCACTTCAAAATCAACCGACGCTTTTGGGATACCGTTAATGATAATCGATAAAGTATGAGTCCCCTCATAATGTTTTCTCGTCGTCATATTTTGAAAAGACTGTGACCTGACGAATTCTCTATGTAACGTTGCGTCTGTTTCAAACTCTGTGATTTTAAATACCTTTTGATTGCGGGTCCCCCGAGCTTTGACGTAGTCTATGGCATACTCTACACGCAGCTTTAGCGGCTTATCGGCTTGTAGGGTAAAATGAAATGTCATTTTCTCACCGATCCGAATAGGGTTTTGTATGATCTTCAAATCAGTTACCTGAACGGATGGATCGTCCCCATAGCCAAATAACGCCATAATATCTGGATCTCCTTTTTTGAGTAAGGTACGAGATGCATGTTTGACAATCCAGTTCGTATGTTTGTTGGTTCCATACCAGCTTTGAACCGTCTGTTTCATCATATCTGGCTGAATTGCAGAAATATCATTTAAATGATTCGCTACACTTTTTTGCACATACCGCGACGGGTCTGCCTTCAAGTTTTCCAAAATGGGCAGCGTGACCGAAGGATTCTTTTTAAGCGAAGGGACAGATAAGCCCCATGGCAGACGCGGTCTGCAGCCTTCACTAGCCAGCCTCCGCAAATGCTCATCTTGATCCTGAGACCATACGAGCATTTGCGCCAGCATTTTGTCCTGATCTTGAATCAGAAATGGCCGAACGGCAAATTCAGAAGTGGAAAAGGGTGTGAAGAATTCGAGCGCCTTGATCGAGAGGTCCCAGTGTGCAAGGCCGTACGTCTCGACGTAGTCTGGAAATACAAGCGCACTAAGTCCTGAAAAATGCGGGGCTGCCTGACGCAGTACCTCAATTGCCTGCTCATAATCCTCTGGTAGACAGGCATGCATCGATTCAGTGACTCGTCTCATCCGTCCTTTTAACTCAAGCTGCTGCCAATCCTCTTGAAATACGAGCCGCTGGAATGGCTCAGCATCAAATACAGTTGAAGCCTGCGTAAGTTTCTCCGCTAATTCTTGTATAAATAATTCATTGTACACATGTTTTAATGGTTCGATCGTGTCCACCTCCCACATTTCAATATCATTATTTTACCCCAATCTGAAGAAAGTGGTATTAAAAAGAGCCCAATTCCAAAGAACTAGGCTGTTGTTCGCTATATAAACATATTAATGATCATAATAAATGCAATGGCACTAACGGAAATGATCGTCTCCATAGCCGTCCATGTCAAAAACGTCTCTTTAATGGTCATACCAAAATACTCCTTGATCAGCCAAAAACCAGAGTCATTGACGTGAGATAAAATTAATGAACCTGCTCCTGTTGCTAACACAAGCAGCTCCCTGCTCACATCAGGCATAGTTGCAGCAATTGGTGCTACAATACCTGCTGCCGTCATCATGGATACCGTCGCAGATCCTGTTGCCACACGAATCACTGCAGCAATCAGCCAGCTAAGCAAAATCGGTGAAATCGGCGAGTGTTTGGCTACATCTGCAATATAATCACCGACACCTGAATCAATGAGCACATTATTGAAAGCTCCTCCTGCTCCAATGACAAGCAAGATGGAAGCGATCGGACCTAAGCACTCATTACTAAAGGAAAGCACCCGGTCACGGCTCATTCCTTGCATAAAGCCAAGACTGAAAAATGAATAAACTGTTGCAATCAGCAGTGCTGTTATTGGATCTCCGATGTACTTGAATATCTGGAACCACATATTGTCCTCTGGTAAGATAATGTCCGCCAATGTGGCAAGAAGCATCAGAATCACTGGCACCAATATGGTAAACATCGTATTCGCAAAGCCGGGGAGCCTTCGATCTTCATTTCGTTCAGTGAATTGCTTTCTCAGCATCTCCGGAACGGGTTTATGTATCCGTTTTCCAATCCACTTACCGTACAGCGGGCCAGCAATAATCGCTGTCGGCAATCCCACAATAATAGAGAAGAAAATGGTTTTCCCCACGTTGGCATGATAGATGCCAACGGCTGCCATTGCCGCTGGATGAGGCGGGACTAGCCCATGCACAACAGACAAGCCAGCGATTAACGAGATCCCAATGGTCACGAGCGAGATGCCTGTTTCAATGGCAATTGTAAAAAGTAAAGGAATGAGAAGAACGAAACCGACCTGGAAAAAGACAGGTATCCCCACGATAAAAGCAACAAACATCATTGCCCAATGCACATTCTTCGTCCCAAACCGGCCGATTAAAGTTTGAGCTATTCGCTCTGCTCCCCCTGATTCAGCCATCATTTTCCCAAGCATGGTACCAAGCGCTAGAACAATGGCCAGCAATGATAACGTATTGCCTAATCCCGTTTTAATCGATTGAATGATTTCCTGCAAATCCATCCCCGTCGCAAAGCCCACTAGCATCGAAGTAATAATTAAGCTCACAAATGGATTCAACTTAACGACTGTAATGAGAATGAGTAAAAGGACAATCGCCGCAATCACGATGAATAAAAGCATGTTCTCCCACCTTTTCCCTGATGTTTAACGATTTTGTTTTAATTGCAGCGCACTAATGACATCAAATTCATCCTTCAGTTTGTCGTAGAGGCGCTCATATAAATAAAACAGCTCTATGTAAGTTTCATTGTTCTTCATATTAGGTTCATGACGAGCAGAGATTCGAATCCACTCTTGAACCTCTTCTATCTCTTCCATATGACCTAAACTATAAAGTGCAAGGACAGCCGCCCCCAGTGCTGACGCCTCGTAGCTTTCTGGAACAAGCACTTCTCTACCCATCGTATCCGCTAAAATTTGCCGCCACAGCGGAGATCGTGCAAATCCGCCCGAAGCTCTGACATCCTTTGCTGAACCGGTTAAATCTCTTAAGGCAACACCGATCGAGAAAACACTCATAATGACGCCTTCTAACACAGCTCTAATAAAATGCTCCCGCTTATGCTGAAGACCGATTCCAAAGAAGGTGCCTCTCGCATTTGGATTCCAATAAGGTGCCCGCTCACCTGATAAAAATGGCAGAAACAGCAGACCCTCAGAACCAGCTGGAACCTTTTCCGCGATATCCATCATCAGATCGTAAGGGTCCACACCTAGACGCTTTGCTACCTCCACCTCTGATGACCCGAATTCATCCTTCAGCCATCTCAGCATGATCCCGCCATTATTGGTCGGTCCTCCTACAACCCAATGCTTATCTGTCAGGGCATAGCAGAACGTTCTTGATTGCTCATCTGTAATTGGTTTGTCTACAACCGTACGGACAGCACCGCTTGTCCCAATCGTAACAGCCACCTCTCCTTTGCCAATCGCACCCACACCTAAATTCGCTAGAACGCCATCATTCGCACCAATGACAAATGGTGTATCTTCTTTAATGCCCATGCGCAGTGCAATCTCTGGCTGAAGTCCTTTCAGTTGATATGTCGTTGGGACAAGTTCAGATAGTTGACAGGCTTCAATTCCAGCAATACGAAGCGCCTTCTCATCCCATCGAAGCGTTTCCAATTGGAACAGTCCCGTTGCTGAAGCGATTGAATAATCGACGACATACTGACCGAAAAAATGATAAAGAATATATTCTTTGATCGAAATAAATTTTGCTGCCTTCTTGAAGACTTCAGGTGCCATTTCCTTGATCCAACGTATTTTTGAAAGCGGTGACATTGGATGGATCGGAGTACCTGTCCTTTTATAAATGTGGAATCCATCCATATCTGATTTAATTCGTTTCGCTTGTTCTGCACTTCTGTTATCTGCCCAAATGATACTGTTCGTTAGCGTCTTTCCATCCTGATCCATCACAATTAAGGAATGCATCGCTGTACTGATCCCGATGCCTATAAGATTTTCTTCATCAAATGCTGCTTCCGTCAATGCACCTCTTACACTCGCAATGACGGCTTCTAATATCTTCTCAGGGTCCTGCTCAACCCATGCTGGCTGGGGCTGAATGAGCTCATAAGGAACTGAATGCTTCGCTAATACCTTCCCCTGAGGTCCAAACAGAACCGCCTTTGTACTTGTTGTTCCAATATCCAAACCAATTACCGCCTGGTTCCCCTTCATCTGTATCACGCCCAATCATTGATTTGAAGTCACATATGTAGTTTTTGAATTGCCTGTTAGATCCCATTATAAAAATAATTTTTTCGACATTCAACGACCGAAAAGAAAATTATTTTCACTAAAAAGCTCACAATCGTTACCACATCAGCATTTTTCATTATCAGAAAAATTTATTTTTGGAATCATTACACTCTTTTTTGTGAAATGGTTTCTCGCATTTGCTTTAAATTTGTTATTGTTTCCTGCTGCCTTAAGTGAGCAAGTGCAAAATATAGAACGTCAATGACCGTCAGCTGCGCAAGTCTTGCGGACATCGCTTCTGTTCGAAAAGCCGTTTCTTGTGTTGCAGTATACAACGTGACATCTGCAAGCTGACTCAATGGTGAGCGCTGATAGCTTGTAATACCGATGGTTTTAGCTCCTTTACTCTTTGCTGTTTTCATCGCATCGAGCAAATCTTTATTTCGTCCAGAATGAGATATACCGATCACTGTACTGTGCTGATCAAGAAGACCAGCAGACATCGCTTGAAAGTGAGAATCTGTGTGAACAATACAGTTGATGCCTGTCCTCATAAATTTATGAAAAGCGTCTGTCGCAATGAGCCCAGATCCACCACTTCCATAAAACTCTAAGCGTTTTGCTTCATGAATGATTTGTATGGCTTTTTCTACATCCTCTGGATTCAACAATTGAAAGCTATCCTTTAAAGCGGATATATTCGTCTGAAAAACCTTTTGCATAAAAATAGCCATATCATCATCAAGACTCATTTCTTCATCTACATAATTAGGCTTTGTTTGGTCTATTTCCTGGGCAATAGCAATCTTCAAATCTTGAAAGCCCTCAAATCCAAGCCTTTTACAAAGACGAAAAATCGTTGCCTCTGAGCTTGCAGTTTTTTTCGCAAGCTCGACAATAGATAAATGGATGATGTCGCGGGGCTCACTCGTAATATGCTCTGCAATTGCTTTCAGCTTTGGCGGCAATCCCCTGCTTGCTGCTCGTATTTTTTCAATACTACTTAAACTAACAGAAGCCAATTGACTTCACTCCTCACCCTTATTCATGTGAACGCATACATTTCCTCATGTTCCCATCTTATAAAAAAGAAGCCTGTTTGCACAGACTTCTTTTTTAAGCGTTCATTGTTTTGATCAATAAATCAAAGAAAGCGTCAGCATTTACATCCGTACACACTTGAACGTTGCGCTCTTTCTCCCATTGATGCTGAAAATCACAGATCATCTGTCCATCACAAAACTCACTCTTCGTCTCGACGTCCACATGAAAAGCCTGTGTGCTCACGAGCTGCTTGTCAATGGCAAGACTGACAGCAAGCGGATCATGCATGGCACACGCCCACACACCATTGCGCTCAAAATAGCGCTGACGGTAAATGCTTGTACTCTCTCTAATATAATGGGCCAACGTTTCATTCTGAATCGCTTCGATTCTTTCATCCGTAAGCAAGACCTGTCTCGTGACATCTAATCCCACTTGAGTCAATGAAGGGAACCCTGCATCCAGCACTAACTTTGCCGCTTCTGGGTCTGCATATGTATTAAATTCCGCTACCGGCGTGACGTTCCCCTGTCCCTGCACGACACCACCCATAAAAATGACTTCTTTCACGTGATGAATCAGCTCAGGGCACTTTTTCACTGCAAGAGCTAAATTCGTTAAAGGTCCTGTCAACACAAGCGTAACCTGCTTCGAATACTGCATCACCCGGTCGATGATAAAATCAGGCGCAAAACCAGCATCTGCTTTCTTCTTAGGCTGAGCATCCTTTAAAGCACCGCCAATCCCATCCTCTCCGTGAACCCGATGTTCATAATGGGGCGCTCTTAAAAGAGGGGTTGCTGCACCTTTGATGACAGGAATATCATCTGCCTCAACCAGCTCAAGCACTTTACACGTATTCAATGTAGCCGCATCGACAGACACATTCCCACACACCGTCGTAATCCCCAAGATATCAAACTGCTGACTTTTCACTGCCAGCAAAATCCCAATCGCATCATCAATTCCAGTATCTACGTCCAAGATCAATTTCTTTTTATTTGCCATGATTGAAATCTCTCCCTTATTTGAAAGTGTTGTTAGGGGAATGATAGCATATACCTTTTTAACGATTTGGAGATAATCAGAAGTTGAACACTTGTAATTACTCCTTTTCTCCGATGTCTTTGAGATACTGTTCGCGTTCTTTTTCAGAGAGTCTCTTAAGATAGTTTTCCTTTATTTCAGGCTCATCTTTATATTTATCCCAGTCTTTAAATCGATAAGACAACTCTGGAGAATAGCTCATTGAACCAATTTCCTTAGATTTATGCATTAATGATGCTGAGAAATAAAATTTTTCAGGCTCATCATTTATATAACCATCAACTGTTACATATCCCATTGGACTTATGACTACCTTTTTTTTGAATGTTATTTTCTCTATAAAATGATGGATATCTTTATTTTGTAATCGTTCTTCTATTTTGGATTTCATCTTCTCTGCATACTCTTCTGCTTTTTCTTGATCGCTTTTCTCTTGCACCGCATCATTCGATTGACTTAGCTTATTATGCTCAACGATTAATGAAGTTACTGAGAAAAAGATGATCACAATCAATACAGATACAAGTTTTATTGTATTTTTCATATCTAGCACTTCCACCTTTTTATGAATGAAACATAAAAAAGGCACGTAAATACCTGTTTTACTCTTTTTCTCCAATGTCTTTCAGATACTGTTCACGTTCCTTCTTGGTGAAACTTTTAAGGTAATTTTCTTTTATTTCCGGCTCATCTTTATATTCTTCCCAATCTATGAAGCGGTCGGATAAATCAGAGTCAAAACTCATTGAGCCTATTTTTTTAGCTCTATATTGTAAAGAAGCTGAGAATCCGTACTTCTCCGGTTCATCATTTACATATCCATCAATCGTAATATCTCCCATAGGGTTGATGGTCACATCTTTTTCAAATGTTATGGTTTTGATAAAATGATGAATATCTCTTTTCTGTAAGTGTTCTTCAATCTTGGGTTTCATCTTCTCTGCAAACTCTTCTGCTAATTCTTGATCACTCTTTACTCTTTCTTCCACGCTATTTTCACCCCCCACTTCGTTTGATCCTTTTCTTTTATCAAATTGTAGAATAATTAAAATCACAGAGATAACTATGATGAGAACTAGAATACATATAATTCTAATTACATTTTTCATTTATACAATATCCACCTTTTATTGATATAATACAGCTGTTTTTTGTATAATAAGCTATGGATTTATAATAGCTATTTATACCACTCTATAATATAATTACCAAAGATAAATATTACAGTAGTGTTAATATTGACCACAAAGTCAACTGGATTTAAGCTTACTGACGAAGACTATAAAGAAATATCATCAAAATCTTATGCTATTAAAAATTATAAGAACTATAAAGAGATAGAAATTAGCAATGGTAGAAAAATGTATGTCGTTGACTATAAAGAAACAGGAAAAGGGCTTAACTCACTAACTCTGGTATCAAAAGATGACTTTATTCGATCCGGTAAAGGCAAAGACCTCACCAAAATCAAAAACGCAGTCATCGCCTACCGCGGGTCAGAACCGATTGGCGCTGGCCAATATAAAGATACCATTAAAAAACATGGAAAAAAAGAGTCAGATGATCTTCTTTCTACCATTTTGACGAAGCTGCCTCCTTTTCGTCAGTCACAGACGTCAAAGGAAGTCACGACGAAGGTGGCGACAGGGACAACGACCTATACAAATGAGATTGTGCAAGATTGGCTGATATCAGATACAAAGTATTTGATTAAGAATATTCCCTTTGAACATGGTGCAGAGAATCAAATGGTTCAAGCGGATCGTTATGCGAAAGAAATACATAAGAAAATGCCAAATGCCAAGATGTATGTGACAGGGCATTCACTTGGCGGGTCGAATGCGTCCTATGTTCTTGTTAAAAATGATTTTATTAAAGGCGGGGTCACCTTTGAGAATCCGAATATTTACCCCAATCTATCGGATGGCCTCCAAGCCAAAGCATTAAAAGGTGATTACCGCAGTAGATTAACAGAATATATCAATCTCAATGACGGGCTTTCTCTTTTAAATCGACATACGACAGAAATCGGTCGTGTGAAAGTGATGTATGATGCCGCTTTACCTGAAGGCGTCGATTACTCCGAGGATTCCTCCAAAGCCGTCCAATTCATGAAAGATCTCCTCAATCGGGCAATGAGTGTGAATCCTTCACTGGATGCGAATTTATTCCTTGAAGCCCTCGCCGGCAGCCATGGCTTAGATCGGTATGCCTTTTCATCAGATGGCTCCGTTGAAACCATTGATGATATGTTGAAAAAAAACCCTTCTCTCACTGCCGCCATGTTACATCAATTGAGTCAGTCGAATGTTCACCCGCAAAGTGTGGTGGCGATTTTAATCAAGTCGCATGTTCTCATGAACACAGGTCGTAAATTCTCGACATATGCCGAGCACCATATACAGCAAATCATTCGCAAAATCGAGAAACTCGATGACAAAGTGGATCAATCGGTAGAACGAGTTCGTTCGAGATACAAACAAATTGTCGGTTTTGGTTCGTATGACCAGCTGACGGCATCAGATGTGGATGCTGTAATTCGCCACTTAAAAACAGAGGGACTTGAGAATGAGTTCTATTCCGTCAAAGAGTATGATACAGCGATTGATAGCGCGATGAATATAAAAAGGTGGCTGGACTCAATATCAGATGATATGAGCCAGCTAGGAAAAGAATACCATGATGCAGATACAGCCCTGGCAAAGAATATGGGCATTTCTTAAGGAGAACGAGGAATGGAATTTTCAAAGAAACAACCAACAGATGCAGACCGTTTTTTGCAACGAATGACAGATACGCATACATCAAGCTCCGTCTTTTCTCAAACAAACTTTCACACTGAAGACATGACACCAGCAGAGCTGGCTGCTTTGAAAGCAAAGATCAAAGAAGAGCAGAAAACAGCGCTAATCAGAGCCATCCGGCATCAGCTTCAACATGAATTTGCAGAAGACCGCCAAGAAGCGGGAAAAATTTTAGATCTAATTGTTGAACTTCAGAACAAAGTGTATAAACATCAAAAGCGCATCCATACGCATATGTCAGGACAAGCCATTGACGCCTTAACAGAGAAAATCGAGCAAAGACTCAAGTTTTACGAACTGAAAGAAGATGTTCAATCCGCCATCGACTCGATTGGCATTTAGATGAACCTTCCGTCCGATGAATCTTTTCCTCGTCTCACTCGTATATACTAAAAGAGTGATTGATTTGAAAGGAGATCTGTTTGTGGGATATATTTTGTTGTTTTCGGTTGTGATCGGTCTTGTCTTGACCCTCTTGCTCACACCACTCAAGTTGATCGTTAGAAAGAAAGGGACAGAACAGCAGGTTCCGCTAATGTGGATTGCAGGCCTTGCTTTGCTGTTCATGGTCGGTATTTTTGTTTTCTATTATATGACCAATTTGGATCGTAACCCTTCATCCCTCTGGTTGATTGGACTTGTTGTGACAGCAGCAGGCGCCTTTTTGTCAGTTGGATTGGAGCGTAAGATCAAAGGCGTGCTGTTTCTTATTTTATTACTGCTCGGTGTTTATATGGCGACAGCTTTTCTATTCAATGCGAATGAGAAATTTGATGTCTCCAAAATGGATCAAAAAGTCGAAATCAAAGCGTTTGATGAGACGGAAACACCTGCAAGTGTCCCGCCTCAATTTGCTCGGAACAAAATGAAGAAATCGTTCGGACAGGTTCCGAACACAAGCTACTATGAGCTTGGCAGCCTGCAAATCCAGAAGGTCAACGGTGAGTATGTGTACATCGCCCCAGTGGAATTCTCGGATTTCTTTAAATGGATTCGTTCAGGGAGTACGCCGGGTTACTTTACATTAAGTGCGACCGACTCATCTGCCAATCCAAAGTTTGTGAAAACAGAGATGGTTTACACACCTTCCTCTTATTTCAACAAAGAAATTGAACGTCATATTCGCCTTCAATACCCTGATTTGATTTTCTACGGCGACACACAGCTGGAAATCAATGATGACGGAAAGCCTTATTACATTCGCACGTATGGCGATTTTATCTCTGCCCGTAACGGCTTTAAAGCTTCCGGTGTGGTCGTTGTTGATGCCAAAACAGGTGCAACGAAGAAATATGCTCTAGATCAAGTACCTGCTTTTATTGATGGTGCTGTTTCACCAGAAGCGGTCAGTCTGCAAAACAGTTATTTCGGAAACTATATTCACGGGTTCTGGAACAGTATGTTTGGAAAATCAGATGTGAAGCTGCCTTCAGATGAAGGAACAGAAGCCAATGTGAGTCCAGTGTTTGATGCAAAAGGAGATATGTACTACTTCACAGATTTCACAAGTCCGAAAGAGGGCGTTGATTCGATGCTTGGATATGCCCTGACAAATGCCCGAACAGGAAAAGCGACTTATTATACCGGAAATCTTGAAGCGTCCTACATGGATTCTCAAGGCGCTCTGCAAATTATCGAGAAACGTTTCATCGAGAAGAAATGGAAAGGCCGCATGCCGATTCTCTATAATTTCTATGGAGAAGCCAGCTGGCTCACACCAGTTCTCGATTCAAATGGCTTCCTGCAAAACTACTTTATCGTTTCGGCAGCCAATCCTGAAATCGCTGCGTACGCTTCAACACCAAACGAAGCACTGAGAGCCTATAAGACAGCTCTGCAAAAAGGCGGCGGTACCGTTAACAGTTCCTCTAAGCAGGAAAAGAAAGAAACTACAGGGAAAGTCAAACGAGTCTACAAAGAAAAGACCGGTGATTATACAACCGTCACCTTCCTGCTAGACGATGGGAAAAGCTACACCATGTCATCTGAAAAAGAACCTCTCGTCATTTATTTAAAAGAAGGCGATCAGGTCACCATGAAATACACAGATACGGGTGAAATCTTCCTTCCAGTTGATGAGATCAACATTAAAGGGTTATAAAAAAGATGCTTCTCCTCAGTAGGAGAAGCATCTTTTCAGATTATTGACAAAGGGCTAAAATGATCTTGATTTTAGCCCTTTGTCTTCTTTTCAGCGTGATAGAAAACCTTTGCAGTCTAGGAAGGGCGAGTACCGGAGCGGAGCGAATTGGACATTCGTGAGCACCGGAGCGAAGACCTGACACCGAATGCGAGGGTTTGTCTACACGCTGAGATGCTTCTCCTATTGAGGAGAAGCGTCTTTTCTCTCTTTCCTTAACAATTCAACAAGCAATTCCTTATTTTTATTTCCCCCTGTCATGGGTGACTCGACATAGGAGAATTTACGTTTGAAATCCATTCCCCTCACAGAAATGACAGCCAATTCACCGCCAATGCTGCCTCGTTGGAGGACATATTTAGATAAAACAGAAAGCCCCATTCCATGAATCACAGCCTCTTTAATCGCTTGATTGCTGCTAAACGTCACAAATGTCCGTGCTTTCAGTCCATTTGATTTCAGGACGTGCTGTAAGTATTCTCCGGTACCTGATCCCTCTTCTCTCGTGATCCATGTTTCGTTTTGCAATTGATCAATCGTGACATCCTTTTTCTTAGCAAAGGGGTGATCTAATGGCGCGACGATATAGAGCTCGTCTTCTAGAAAAGTTTCTACTGTCAGTTCTTTGTCATTCGTCTGTCCTTCGATCAAACCGATGTCGACATGGAATAAGCGGACATGACTGGCGATCGCCTCTGTGTTATCAATGACTACCTCAATGTCCACATGCGGATAGAGCTGATGAAACTCTGCCAATATTTGTGGCAGCACGTACTCTCCAATGGTAAAACTCGCCCCGATTGTCAGCTTCCCTCTTGCCAGGTGATGATGCTCATAAATATCCTGCTTCGCCTGTTCATATAAACGAATGATTTGTTTTGATCGATGGTACAGCATATCCCCAGTTGGTGTAACAGTTAATTGCTTTGGCGAACGATTCAGCAGAACGGTCTGGAATTCCTGCTCCAAGTTCTTAATATGAAGACTGACACTTGGCTGAGAAATCCGCAGCTTTTGGGCTGCCTTTGTAAAGTTTTTCTCTTCCACAACTGTCACAAATGTCTTCAGTGCATCGTAATACATCGGTCCCTCTCCTATCAGAAATCTTAATCCAAAACCTTTCATATATATATCTTACTAATTCCTTCCCAGTGCGTAAAGATGCGCTTAACTGAAAACAATTTAATAAAAATATTTACTAATTTTTTTAAAGACTCTATACTAGAAGGAGATATTTTCTATAGGAGGTGCTGATTTGGCAGCTAAAATAAAGGACATTGCTGAAAAAGCTGGATTATCCATTGCGACTGTATCTCGCGTACTGAACCAAGATCCCAACCTATCTGTCACGGATCAAACACGTGAGAAAGTATACGCCGCCGCTGAAGCTTTGTCCTATCAAAAGAAAACATTCAAACATTCATTAAAAAAAATCGCCTTTCTCTATTGGATGACCGAAAAGGAAGAGCTTGAAGATATTTATTTTAAATCCATTCGTCTAGGCATTGAGGAACTTACCAATACTCGGAGTTTAAATGTCACCGCTTACAATCCATCTGATGGGCTTCACTCCATTGATCCTTCTACAGAAGGGATCATTGCCATCGGCCGATTTAAAACGTCAGAGCTTGACCAATTATATGAGATCACCCAGCATATCGTTTTTATTGATACGTCACCAGATGAAGACCGTATTGATTCTGTAAAGCCAAACCTGAAACGAATTGTTGAAAAGATCATCGATTCTTTTATTGAAAAAGAGCACACATCCATTGGATTCATTGGCGGCACAGACCTAGATCTGAATACGAATGTACATATTCCAGATATTCGAGAAACGACTTTCCGTGAATATATGATGGCTCACAATGTCCTTGATGAACGATTTGTCTATGTCGGTCACCATTTCTCAGTAGATGAAGGTTATGCGCTGATGATGAAGGCGATTGATGAGCTTGGTGATGACCTGCCTTCCGCTTTTTGTGTCGCTAGTGATCCTCTTGCCATCGGCTGCTTACAAGCATTAAATGAGCGAGGATTTTCTCTGCCGAACCGCGTGAGCGTCTTTAGTATCAACGATATTCATGTGTCTCAATATGTGTCACCACCGCTCACCACGTATCATATCCACACGTCTTTACTTTGTGAAACAGCAGTTGATTTACTGTTAGAAAGACTTGTAGACGGCAGAACATTACCGAAAACTGTGCTGATTGCCTCAGAACCTGTCTTTCGAAAAAGTACAATCTAAACAACTGGAAGCCCCATCCAATGTGGAGGGCTTCTTTTCTCTCTACATCAGTAAAAAATTTTACTTAATAAATTTAATAAAATATGTTTACTTTTTTTACTCAAGTTGATATTCTCACATTAAGAAAGCGTTTTCTTATCATCTGTGAAAAAAGAACGAGAGGGGATTACTAATGAAAAAGGGAAAATGGGCGACATTATCAGCAGTCGTTGGGACTGCTGTGCTTCTGCTTTCAGCTTGCGGACCGGGAGATGACAATTCAAGCGGAACACAGCCAGCATCTACAGGTACAAAGACCTTACTAGTGTGGGAGGATGTCAAAAAAACTGAGGGGATTCAAGACGCTGTAAAAGAATTCGAAAAACAACATGATGTGAAAATCAAAGTGGTCGAAAAAGCTTATGCCGACCAAATCGAAGCTCTCCGTCTAGATGGAGCAGCTGGGACAGGTCCAGACGTCATCACGATGCCTCACAATCAAATTGGATCAGCTGTCACTGAGGGGCTATTACAGGAAATCAAGCCAGATCAAAAAGTGATCAACTCCTTCACAGACGAATCGATTCAATCACAAACGGTAGATGGAAAACTGTATGGTCTGCCAAAATCCGTTGAAACCACTGTCCTTTTTTATAACAAAGATCTTGTCAAAAAGGCACCAACGACACTTGATGGCTGGTATGATCTTTCGAAAAAGCTGACAAAAGACGGAAAGTACGGTTTTGTTGCGAAATGGGATGAAATTTACTACGCACAAAGTGTTTTAGGCGGATCTGGAGGCTATATTTTCAAGCAGAAAAATGATGGCTCTTATGATGTCAATGACATTGGTCTGAACAATGATGGCGCCATCCAAGGCGGAGAATACATTCAAAAATTCTTTAGCGAAGGACTTTTCCCGAAAGGCATCATTGGTGAACAAGGAATCAATGTCCTCAACTCCTTATTTACAGAGAAAAAAGCAGCAGCCGTCATTTCTGGTCCTTGGTCATTTGGTCCATATAAAGAGGCGGGTATTGACTATGGTGTGGCCGAGCTGCCAACACTCCCTAACGGAAAACATATGAGCTCATTTTTAGGTGTAAAAAGCTACAACGTCTCCTCTTATTCTAAAAATAAAGAACTTGCTGAGAAATTTGTTGAATTTATCACGAACGAAAAAAATTCAAAGAAGCGCTTTGAATTAACAGAGGAAATTCCACCAGTGAAAAAACTGATGAAAGATCCAATCATTACGGAAAACGCAAATGCGGATGCTGTTTCTAAACAAACGAAATACGCCACACTGACACCGAACAATCCTGAAATGGAAGAGGTGTGGAAGCCGATTGATAGTGCATTAGGTCTCATTGCAACTGGTCGTACAGATGTGAAAAAGGCACTTGATGATGCGGTCAATCAAATCGACTCTCAAATTAAAGCAAATCACTCCAAATAACCATCAAATGCGGGTAGTCTATCAAACTGCCCGTAGTTGATCTAATTTTATATGAAGTAGGTGTTAGACGTGACGGGTAACCTTGAACTAGACCGCACACACATAGTGGAATCAAAGACACACCGGAGACGGGCGCTAATGTTCTCCTTTATACCCGGGATGGGGCAGATATACAACAAACAGTACGGCAAAGGGGCACTCTTTTTCCTGTTCGGCGCCGCTTTTTTGATTGTATTTTATGATTTATTCAATATTGGCTTCTGGGGACTGTTCACACTTGGGACAATGCTACCTCGTGACAACTCTGTTTTTCTTTTAGCAAAGGGGATTATTGCGCTGTTAACAGCTGGTTTTGGTATCGGCTTTTATGTACTCATGATGCGTGATGCTTTTATGAATGGAAAGAAACGGGATCAAGGGGTACCACTTCATTCCATCCGTGCTCAATATCATCAGCTCATCGATCAAGGCTTCCCTTACTTAATGAGCACTCCTGCTTTCTTTTTACTTCTATTTTCTGTTGTCTTTCCTATTATGTTCAGCTTTGCGCTTGCCTTTACGAACTATGATTTATATCACTCGCCTCCTGCCAATCTGATCGACTGGGTAGGAATCAAGAACTTTCAAAATATCTTTTCCATTGATATTTGGAGAGACACCTTCATTGATGTACTTGGCTGGACCGTCGTATGGACTTTGGCCGCGTCGACCCTTCAATGTGCCCTCGGCATATTTTTAGCGGTTCTGCTCAATCAGAAGGATTTAAAGGGAAAACGGTTTTTTAGAACCATTTTGATTCTCCCTTGGGCTGTTCCGGGCTTTGTGACCATTTTGGTGTTTGCTGGACTGTTCAATGATACATTTGGGGCCATTAACAATACACTTTTTGCATCGATAGGGATTGATCCAAAACCATGGCTAACAGATCCATTTTGGAGCAAAATTGCCCTCATTGCGATGCAGACTTGGCTTGGATTTCCTTTCGTTTTCATTATGACAACAGGCGTTTTGCAGGCGATTCCCGAGGATTTATATGAGGCTGCGACCATTGATGGAGCCAATTTTTTTCAGAAATTCCGGTCCATCACGTTACCGCTTGTTCTCTATTCCATTGCACCCATCCTCATCACACAATATACGTTTAATTTTAACAACTTTAATATCATCTACTTATTTAATGGCGGGGGACCGCCTGTTGCGGGGTCAACCGCTGGGGGAACGGACATCTTGGTGTCTTGGATTTATAAACTCACGATGCAGTCCTCTCAATATGCACTCGCTGCGGCTGTCACGATTTTACTTTCAATCTTTGTCATCGCCATTGCACTCTGGCAGTTTAAGAGAACGAATTCATTCAAAGAGGAGGACATGATGTGATATGGGATCAAAACAAAACAAGCTCATTCGCCTGAGCATTACTTATTTTATCCTTTTCATTGCCTCCATTTGTATTCTATATCCACTGCTTTGGACGATCGGTGCTTCCTTTAATCCTGGAAACAGCCTTATGAGCACAAGTATGTTTCCGAAGAATCCAACGTTCAGTCACTTTACCGAGCTCTTCTTTGGCCCGGGAGCACTTTATGCAAAATGGTATTGGAACTCCATGAAGATCAGTATTGCCACAATGCTGTTAACGCTGATTCTTGTTAGCTTTACAGGCTATGCCTTCTCTAGATTCCGTTTCAAAGGACGGAAAAATGGGCTGATGCTCTTTTTACTGCTGCAAATGATTCCTCAATTTTCAGCGCTGATTGCGATTTTCGTTTTGGCTCAAATGCTTGGGCTGATTAACAGCCATCTTGCATTGATTTTGATTTATGCAGGCGGACAAATTCCGATGAATACGTATTTAATGAAAGGCTATCTTGATGCGATTCCGAAGGATCTTGATGAATCAGCCAGAATGGACGGCGCAGGGCATTTCCGAATTTTCATCCAAATTATTATGCCGCTTGCTAAACCTATTTTGGCGGTTGTCGCCATCAACTCATTTACAGGACCACTGGGTGATTTCATCATCTCCAGTGTCATTGTCCGCTCACCCGAAATGTATACACTCCCGATCGGTCTGTACAATCTTGTGTCAGACAAAATGGGGGCCAGCTACACGACCTTTGCAGCCGGGGCTTTACTCATTGCGATTCCAGTCGCTTTATTGTTTCTTGTGTTACAAAAACAATTTGTGTCCGGCCTCACACAAGGCGGGACAAAAGGATAAGGGGAGATTTGATGAAGAAATGGATGCTCGTCACGGTTGTCGTTTTCTTTTTGATGGGATTAGGGATTTTACCTGAAGCAAAAGCGGATGCAATTTCCGTTCAGCCGATCAATGGACTGCAAGGTGATTTCATTAAAGGAGCCGATATCTCCATGCTTGCGGAAGTGGAGAGAAGCGGCGGCAGATACTTCGACCAAAATGGAAAACAGGTGGACCCGCTCAAGCTATTAAAGGAAAAAGGCGTCAACTATGTGCGTATTAGACTGTGGAACCACCCATACGACAATCAAGGCCGTGCCTATAATGGCGGGACAAATGATCTCAATACAGCCATCGCTTTATCGAAACGCGCAAAAGCACAAAATATGAAAGTGCTGCTTGATTTTCACTACAGTGATTTCTGGACTGATCCTGGTAAACAGTTCAAACCGAAAGCATGGGCATCTCTTTCACAAAACGATTTAGTAAAAGCGGTTGGCACTTACACAGGGGATGTACTCAAAGCGATGAGAGCCCAAAATGCACTGCCGAACATGGTACAGGTCGGAAACGAATTGAACTCAGGCATGCTGTGGCCGAACGGCAAAAGCTGGGGTGAAGGCGGCGGTGAATTTGACCGGCTCGCCGCTTTGCTAAAGGCTGGCACAAATGCAGTCCGCTCTGTCGATTCAAATATCAAAATTATGCTTCACCTTGCCCATGGTGGGGACAATGGCGCCTCCCGCTGGTGGTTTGATGAAATCAACAAACGAGGCGTCTCATTCGATACGATCGGTCTATCTTATTACCCGTATTGGGACGGCGGATTTAGCGGTCTTACTAACAATATGAATGATATTAGCGTCCGCTATAACAAAGACGTCATCGTGGTAGAAACCGCCTACGGTTTTACAACAGCAAATGGCGACAACCTAGAAAACTCATTTAACCAAGATTCAGTCAATACTGCCGGCTACCCAGCTTCACCTCAAGGCCAGGCATCTTTTATACGAGATCTATCAGAAAAAATTTCACAAGTGAAAAACAATCGCGGGAAAGGTTTCTTTTATTGGGAGCCGCTTTGGATCCCAGCGAAAGGCGCCCCGTGGTCAAGTCAATATGGGCTGGCTTATATCCAAACAACCGGTACGGCCGGAAATGCTTGGGAAAATCAAGCGATGTTTGATTTCAACGGAAAAGCACTGCCTTCTCTAGACGTATTTAAACAAATGACACCGTAATTAAAAGGATAGGACGTGACAAAATGGGAAAGCGTTACCCACTCGTTCACCCAAATGTGAAAGGCTTTTTGCATGGTGGCGATTATAATCCAGATCAATGGCTTCATATGCCAGAAATCATTGACGAAGATTTTCGATTAATGAAGCTTGCACATTGTCAAACATTCTCCATCAACATTTTCGCATGGAGTAAGCTAGAGCCAAAAGAAGGTCAGTATGATTTTGCATGGCTGGATGACATTATGGACCGCTTGGCAGCTCAGGGGGCACACGCCATTCTTGCAACGCCAAGCGGGGCACGACCTGCTTGGCTGTCACAAGCATATCCAGAGGTATTGCGCGTCGAAGCGAACCGTCAGCGTAACTTACATGGACTTCGCCATAATCATTGCTTCACCTCACCGGTTTATCGAGAAAAAACGAATACACTCAATCGTTTGCTCGCTGAACGCTACAAGGATCACCCAGCACTGATCATGTGGCACATTTCGAATGAGTACGGCGGCGAATGTCATTGTGATCTCTGCCAGGAAGCATTTCGAGACTTTTTGAAAGACAAGTACAATCATGACCTTGAAGCTTTGAATCAAGCATGGTGGACAGGATTTTGGAGCCACACGTATAGTGATTGGTCACAAATCGAGTCACCTGCACCGCACGGGGAGCACATGATTCACGGGATGAACCTAGATTGGAAACGCTTTGTCACAGCGCAAACGATCAATTTTTATCAAAATGAAATTGAACCGCTTCGGGAATTGACGCCCCATATTCCAGTGACCACCAACTTTATGGGCGACTACCCGCATATGCGCCCATTTCTTGGACTGGATTATCATCAATTTGCAAAAGAGGTCGACGTAATTTCATGGGATAGCTATCCAGCATGGCATAGCGGCAGGGAAACAACCGCTGAATTAGCGTCAAACGTTGCCTTCGTTCACGACTTATATCGTTCATTAAAGGACGGTCAGCCATTTCTCGTGATGGAAAGCACGCCTAGCCTCGTGAATTGGCATGATGTGAATAAAGTCAAACATCAAGGAATGGCTCATCTGTCTGCTATGCAGGCGATTGCCCACGGATCAGACTCAGTGCTTTATTTCCAGTGGAGACAGGGTCGAGGTGCCTCTGAGAAATTCCATGGCGCGGTAGTCGATCATTCCGGACATGAACATACGCGAGTGTTTCAAGAGGTCGCTGATCTAGGGAAACAGCTGGAGCAGCTGCAACCCATCGCGGGGACATCCGTTCAACCAGAAGTCGCCATCATATACGATTGGGAAAACCACTGGGCCATTGATGATGCACAAGGCTTAAATAATACAAACAAACGCTATGTAGAGGCTTGTCAAACTCACTATCGAAGCTTTTGGAAAAAAGGCATTCCTGTTGACATTGTCGGCATGGAAAAGGATTTCTCATCCTATCGTGTGCTCGTTGGTCCAATGCTCTACATGATCAAACCAGGCGTGGCAGAAAAGATCGAAGCATTTGTCAAAGAGGGCGGCATTTTTGTGGCAACGTACTGGAGCGGCATGGTCGATGAAAACGACCTCTGTTTCCTCGGCGGTTTCCCCGGTCCTCTCCGCCATGTACTTGGCATTTGGGCTGAGGAAATCAACACATTGATGCCAGATGAACATGTATTAATGACCACAGGAAATGGACGCACCTACCATGTCGGGCAATATTGCGAATCCATTCATCCTGAAACGGCCTCTGTGTTAGGACATTTTGAGAACGGCTGCTACGAAGGACAGCCAGCCCTGACTGTCCATCCTTTTGGAGATGGAAAAGCATACTATATGGCTTCCGAAAATGAGCAGATTTTTTATGATGAGTTTTACGAGGAACTCATCGCAGAAATGGAGATACAGCCCGTCCTATCAGCGGTGATTCCAGAGGGAGTCAGTGTACAAAAACGAACAGATGGCACTCAGGAATATGTGTTTATGATGAATTTTACAGAAGAGCAGCAGAACATATCACTAGATTCAGCGGAAAGCTATGAAAATATCCTGACTGATGAGCAGGTGCCAGAGAAGCTTCAGCTTGATCCTTACGAGTACATCATCTTGAAAAAATAATTTAAAAGAAGTGTTCATTCATTGGACGCTTCTTTTTATTTAGATAAATCTAAATACCTATATAAATATATTTATTAGTAGAAATGTATATGAACCTTTATATTTTATCTAAATTTTTTGACATGTTTGATACCGCACCACGAATGGATTCACCATCCTTTTTTACCATTGTATAGGTATGAAAGCGGTTGCCTAATGCTCATATTTTTGATACCCTTTTTTTCAATGCAGCTGTGGGACTGCATTGTGATAAAAAGAGCAAACAAATGTAAACGGTTTATTGTAGGGGGAGGGTCTTATGTTAACGCTTGTTGGATTGTTGATTATTTTAACGATTGTTGTATTGCTGATTTGGGGGAAAGCAAGTCCAATTGTCGCCATGGTCATGGTGCCTTTAATAGGAGCACTGATTGCGGGATTTGGGATAAATGACATTCAAACCTTTTTTGAAGAAGGAATTATCAAAGTATTGCCGGTGGCGACCATGTTTATCTTCGCCATTTTATTTTTCGGCATTTTACAAGATACAGGGTTCTTTGAACCTGTAATTAAAGCATTAATTAAGCTGACAAAAGGAAATGTTGTCACAGTTGCAATGGGAACTGCTTTAATTGGGATCATTGCTCACTTAGATGGAGCAGGGGCTACAACCTTTTTATTAACTGTACCTGCACTGCTGCCACTTTATAAAAAATTACATATGAGTCCTTACTTGCTGCTGTTATTAATTGGGACGAGTGCTGGATTAACCAATATGATTCCTTGGGCTGGTCCGACTGGACGGGCAGCAAGCGTCTTGAATATGGATCCATCTGAACTCTGGGTGCCGCTTATTCCGATCCAGCTCATTGGGGTGGTGCTCGTGTTAGGAATGGCGTTCTTTTTAGGAAAGAGGGAAGAAAAACGAATTCGGGTGAAAATTGCTGCAAACGAAGTAGCTGCTGTTCAACTAGAAGGCGCCGATTGGGATCGTGCCATTCAGTCTATTAGCGAAACAGGTGACGCTTCTTTAAAGCGTTATCATCTCATCTGGGTGAACCTTATTCTATTTGTCTGTGTTGTGGTACTTCTCGTGTTAAACGTAATTCCTGCTAGTTATATGTTTATGATTGGCCTGTCACTAGCACTGTTGATTAACTTTCCGAATGTAAATTTACAGATGGAAAGAATCAAGGCGCACGCACCTAGTGCACTGATGATGGCGGCTGTTATTTTCTCCGCAGGTTCATTTTTAGGAATTCTTGAAGGTACAGGGATGCTGAAAGCCATTGCGGTCGACAGTATTCATATTTTACCAGCTTTCTTACTGCCATTTTTACATATTATTGTCGGGATGCTTGGAGTGCCGCTCGATATGCTGACTAGTACAGACGCCTATTATTACGCCCTTCTGCCAATTGTTGAATCCATTACATCTGAGGTTGGCGTATCTGGTACTTCAGCGGCATATGCCATGATGATTGGGAATATTATCGGAACCTTTGTCAGTCCGCTTGCACCTGCTGTTTGGCTCGCTGTAGGCCTGGCAGGGGTGGATATGGGGAAACATATCCGCTACTCCTTCTTTTGGATGTGGGGATTCAGTATTATCCTTCTGTTCGTGGCGATGCTAATCGGTATCATTTAAAAAAAGAAAGACATGCGTACAACGACGCATGTCTTTTTCTTTGTATTATGAAGGATATTCACTTGTGTGAATGTCTGTATTCGGCTTTCTAATAAGAGACATTAATCCAATGATAAACAATAGAACCATTGGAGCGAATGCAAGACCGATTGTTCCAATTAAAAGAGTCACAGCAGACACCAAGAAAAGAACACCTGAAATCACGGCACGGCGGTCTGTTTTCAAGAGAATAACACCGACAATCGATAGCACTGCTGCAATTCCAGAAACGACCATAAACTGCGTACCAAATGCATTAACTGAAGCTTGAAGCGTTTCAATCGGTAATGTTTCGCCTTCCTCTTGTAGCACTTCATTAATTTCATTATAAAATGATGGACCTACCGAGAGGATTAATGCTCCAAATCCAACACCAATGGCATTGAGGACAATACTAATAATCCCCATAATTTTTTCACCTTTACGACTAATCATGTGTAAACCTCCTAAAAATTTTTAAAATTTAACTGCCTGTTTTCACTTCTCGTTTTTGGAAGACAATTAAGGCAATGGCCAAGAAAATAGCCCAATAGATGACTAGGACGATTAATGAGAATCCTAGAGACATACCTTCGATAAGAGTAACCTGTTCCATAAAGTATTGGGATGGATCGTTTGCAAATAACAAATATTTTGACCAATCAAAGAAGAGCATTAAAATACCTGTAACTGATCCACCCACAATATAAGCTAACACACTAATGGCAATGGAGATGGCTTCACTTCTAAATACTGTAGAAATGGCGAACGAAAGGGTTCCCAAAACGACAAACATTGCACAATGAGCAAGATAATAATAGATCATATTTGCAAACTGCGAACGTTCAATCACTTCACCATTGTGATACACCAAATTCACATAATCAGTGCTAAGTCCAAAGAAAATAGCACCCAATATGAAGGACAAGATAAATAGCACCACAACAAGTAAAAGAGCATACAGCTGTACTGTAATATATTTAGATATTAGGATCTTTAGCCTTGATGGTGGACGAATCAATAATAATTTGATTGTACCATGCTTGTATTCAGCCGACACAATAGTGGAAGCAATAATGATCACAAACACACCTACTAGCTGAAGTAAATTGGCGTTTGTTTTCACATAATCCCATACACTGTGGCTAAACTGATCAGCTGGCGGCAAGTTATGCTTGATTCGATAATCATTAATAGCGATCTCTTTTTCAAGGCTTCTTTTAAAGAAACCATTCTCTGTCTCTTTGAGCTCTTTCTTGTTCTCCGTATTCATCATTTCTAGCTGAGTTTTCCATTCACCTGAAGCTTGATCTTTGTCATTTGTTTTCACTACAAAGATCAGTGTAGCAATCATACCTAAAACAAGAAGTCCAACCATAATCCAAGTTCCAACACGATAACTGATCTTCATCCACTCGTTTTGAATGAGGCGTATCATACGTCTGCCTCCTTTTTACCTGTTAAGCTTAAGAACTTATCTTCTAAGGTTTGCTTTTCTATTTTGATTTCGTACAAATGAATGGACGCGCCGCTCAAATGACGAATCAATTCCGGCATTTTCTCTTCTGACAAGGAGAAGAATAAATACTGCTCCTCTTCTCTTACAGTCGTGCCTTCCTCAAATATACCAATGAGTTTCTGGGCTTCTGCCAGCTCACCAGATGCGACCTTCATTCGGTAATTGACCAAATCGTCTTGATTCGTCTCTGCACGCTGATCCTCAATCGCAATCAGCTTTCCTTTTTGGATAATCGCAAAACGATCACACATCAGTTCCATTTCTGACATGAGGTGACTTGAAACAATGACAGCTAGCCCTTCTTCCTTTGCAAGCCTTCTCAAGTAATCTCGTATCATGCGAATTCCCTCTGGATCAAGTCCATTGGTCGGCTCATCTAATATCAGTAGTTTTGGTCTATGTATAAGTGCTTGCGCAATGCCTAAACGCTGCTTCATGCCTAATGAAAACGTTCGGACACGCTTATGTTTCACGTGCTGTAAGCTGACCAGCTCTAGCAGCTCATCAATTCGTCCTTCATCCACTTTCCCATTCATTCTAGCAAAGTGAACAAGATTTTGTCTTGCCGTTAAATGATTATACATTTCTGGGTTTTCAATAATGGCACCAACATCTTGGATGGCATGCTGATATGAGGATTGAATACTATGGCCATTAATCAGAATGTCACCAGATGTAATTGGAGAAAGACCGACCATCATACGAATGGTTGTTGTTTTCCCTGCGCCGTTTGGTCCTAAGAAGCCAAAGACTTCGCCTGCTTGGACAGAAAAGCTCAAGTCTTGAACGATCTTTTTCCCGTGAATATGCCTAGATACATTATGCAGTTCTAAAACGTTCGTCACGTTACCTCTCCTTCTTTGTCTAAGTATCATCTATCATCTTATTCCCTGATAAACACCATGATCCGTTAAAAATAGAAGAACACTTCCATATGGTACAGCAATGCCCAAAAGTTGTGAAGGGGATTAGGGAAAATTTAGAGAATCCTCTGCCTTTTTTAAGGTAGGGTTAAGAAAACAACAATTTTTTATGTGAAAAGAGGCTTGATTTTTTAAAAATGAACCTTTTTCAACAGGTATATATGTATGGAATTTTTTTTAAGATTATTCCTTTCACCTATAAATAAAGAAATGAAAAAGAGGCCTCTACTGACAGCCTCCTTTCGTTATTATACCTTTTTCACAAACTCTGATTTTAACTTCATTGCGCCAAAGCTAGGAATTTTACAATCAATGTTATGATCGCCTTCCACTAAACGAATGCCTTTGACCTTCGTTCCTATTTTTAAAACGGAAGAAGAGCCTTTTACTTTTAAATCTTTAATGACAGTGACCGTATCCCCATCACTTAATAGATTCCCATTCGCATCTTTGACCACAAGCTGCTCCTCTGCCGCTTGTTCTTGTTCAAGTGACCATTCATGCGCACATTCAGGACAAACCAGCAGACTGCCATCCTCATAAGTATACGTTGAACTGCATGAAGGACAATTTGGTAGATTAGACATTTGTGTTTCCTCCAACTTTCTATAGCATTTCATACAATTTTACCACATTTCTATAGAAAGAATGTGATAGAAAAGGAAACATTTTTCATCGTTTACTTATTTCTTCCAATTGATATAGCAGCCGCAATATTTCGAGCGGTTCTTTCTACATGAATAGCCCCATCTCTCATTGCCTCAGAAAGAGAAGTTACACCTGGAACGATACTAAAAAGTGCATCAATGCCATGCTCATGTACGACAGCACTGTCTTTTGAGAGGGAGCCCGCGATACCAATCACAGGCAGGTGATACTGCTTTGCTGCTTTGGCTACACCGATTGGGGTTTTTCCATAAATGGTCTGCTGGTCAATTCGGCCTTCCCCAGTAATGACTAGGTCTGCCTCCTTGATGACATCATCAAACCGAACAGCCTTCAGCACAATGTCAATTCCTCTTTGCAAATCGGCGTGTAAAAAGCCTAATAAACTCGCACCAAGTCCTCCTGCCGCTCCTGCCCCTGCTGCATCTTCAAAGGATACAGTAAACTGCTTTTCTGCTATGTGAGCAAAATGAGCTAAATTCTTGTCTAACACTTGAACCATTTCTTCATCTGCACCTTTTTGAGGACCAAATACGACAGACGCTCCTCTCTTACCTGTTAAAGGATTATCCACATCACAGGCTGCCTCCAGCCGAACGGATTGCAGTCTTGGGTCAAGTCCAGATAGATCAATAGAAGCTAGTTGATGAAGGGCTCCACCGCCTGGCGATAGCTCCTGTCCTGCTTGATCAAGAAAAGCCGCACCTAATCCTTGCATCATTCCAACGCCGCCATCATTTGTTGCACTCCCGCCAAGCCCAATGATGACATGCTTTGCTCCTTGATCTAGTGCCGCAAGCATTAATTCCCCAGTTCCTTTCGATGTCGTAAGTAACGGATTGCGTTTTTCTTGCGGAACAAGGTGTAACCCAGAGGCTGCGGCCATCTCTATAACGGCCGTCTCACCGTCTCCTAACATGCCAAAAAAGGCATCGACAGGGTCACCAAGCGGGCCTGTGACTACTTGATTGATCATGTACCCGCCGGTCGCATCAACTAGTGATTGAACAGTTCCCTCTCCTCCATCTGCCATGGGAAGTTTAATATATTCAGCGTCTGGCAAAATCGCATGAAATCCTCGTTCGATGGCACATGCTACCTCATATGCAGATAAACTTTCTTTAAATGAATCTGGTGCAATCACAATTTTCATCCTAAAGCCCCTCGTTTCTTATCAAATGTCATCAGCCAAACAACTGAAAAACGCCGAAAATAATGGTCGATACGACAGTTAATGTCAAACCAATTAACGATTCAAAAGGCATGAGTTTCAACCGCTCTTTGATGTCCATTTGAACACTTCCTGCTGTTGCATGGAAAAAGCTCCCGTGCGGCATATGATCAAGCACAGTTGCACCAGCATGAATCATGGCTGCTCCTGAAAGAGCCGATACACCAAGCCCAATGAGTGTACCGCTAAATACGCCACTCGCTACCGCCGTTCCTGCTGTTGTCGAAGCAGTGGCGGCTGACATAAATATCCCTGAAGCTGGTGCAAGTAAATACGGTGGTAATCCCGAAGCATCGAGTGCTTGAATAAACACATCTTTTAAGGAAGAATTTGATACAATTCCTGCTAGTGTGCCTGTCCCTAATAACATAATCGCTACACCCGACATTTTATGAAGCCCCGACATCGCATAATCATTGAGAAACTTCCCTTTTTTCATGAAAAGAGCGCCTATAATGCCTCCGATCGGTAAGGCGATCATTGGGTCTATATTGATTTGAAAAAGCGGTCTTAAAGCCAACAATAAAATGGTGACAAGCGGACCCGCAAGTGCTTGAAAAAAAGCTGGCACTTCAACTTTGCTTAACGCGGTTTCCTCTTCAAGAACAGGTGTCCCTTTTTTTGCAAGCTTTTTAGCTAACACATATGTAACAGCCAATCCAAACACAGCCGGAATGACACCCGCAGCCATCATTGAAGTAAGCGGTACACCAAAAGCATCAGAAGCGGCAATGGCATTTGGATTCGGTGACATGATATTCCCTGCCTTCCCGCCTCCAATCATGGCGAGTAAAATCCCCGTTTTTGACAGCTTTGCCCGTTTCGCAATGGCAAGTGCGATAGGCGCTACCGTGATAACAGCTACATCTACAAAAACACCCACTGTTGTTAAAATCATGGTTGCCAGTGCAAGTGCTAATAACGCCCTCGCCTCTCCAAGCTTCTTCACGATCGCCTCGGCGATAGATAAAGCTGCACCCGACTCAATTAAAACGCCAGCCAGTACACCTGCCGCCATAATTCTGAGGACAGCTGGAATCATATCCTTAGCGCCTTCCATCATGACGTTGACGGTCTGAACAATATCTACACCGCCTACCAAGCCGCCTATGAAAGCACCTGCCAGCATGCCATATGCAGGTGATACTTTTTTTAGAATAAGAACAATCGCAACCACAAGTGCCGTCATGGCTCCTAGTGTACTTACTGTCACATCTCCACTCATTTTCGATCCCCCCCAAAATGTCTTTCTTTAATTGTAAGCGTTTACTAACTGGGATCGGGTTGTGAATCTAGATGAACTTTTTTCATTTATTCCTTTATTCAATTGTGCATATGCACAATTAAGATAGTTGACTCATCAACTGCGCCATATAAAGCTCCATCAACTGTTTCACATGACGGGGATCTTTTCCAGTCAAAGCTTGTATTTTATCTAAACGATATCGCAATGTATTCCTGTGAATAAATAAACGATCAACAATTCTTTGTAAATCACCGCCTTCTTTAATGTAAATTCTTAATGTGTGGGCAAGCTCCACTTCTTGTATTATTGGCTTGTAAAAGTCAATCCAACTACTGTTTTCTTCAACAGCTCCTGCAGTAATCAATAGCCTTTCCAGCTGATAAGATTCAAAAAAATAAATACTTTCCTTCGGATCAAGAGCCTTCCCCAACCTCAAGGAATCTCTTGCGTGCCCAAAGGACAATGACAGCTGGCTTATGTCGGCGGCGACAGTCCCTATCCCCACCAGCACCTGGCCTCCTACTGCTTTTTCCATTGTTCTTTGCAGCTGCCCAACCACATGCTTTAAAAAATGATCAGAAATCGGCTGCCTTAAAAGAACCAATTCATGACGAAAGGTCATGCCAAGCAAATCATCCACATTCTTATTGTATTGAATCGCATGAATCATTTTATGCACAGCGTCTTCTGAGGATGGAACTGGCTGAAATATGATGGCCATTCGGCGTTTATCTAAATCCATTCCCAGCCATGCAGCTCGGTTCTTTAGCTGATGATCACCAACGTCCGAATCAGAAATTAACTGATTGACAATTTCACTCTCTATTCGCTGCCGCCACTGAACTCGTTCAAGCAGAAAAGACTGCTCTAACACCAGCTCAGCCGCCATTTTCACCAGCTCGGCATGATGCCGAATGTCCTCTGGCTCACCAGTAATGCCAATCACACCAACTACTTGTTCACGAAAGCAAATAGGCAAATTGATTCCTGGTCTCACTCCTTCTAAGTGTAAGGACGCCTCGTGGTCAATTTCCACACTGTCCCCGCTTGTCAGAACAAGTCGTGCACCATCATGTTTCTGACCAATCCTGTTTCGTTCACCAGAACCAATGATGACACCATCCGCATTCATCACATTGATATTTTTATCTAAAATACGCATCGTACGTTCAACCATTTCTTGTGCCAATTCAGTGGTTAAAAATTGCATGAGGCATCTCTCCTGAAGGTATTTTCATTCAATGTATCATAGTGTCATTGCACAATAAATGCAAAGTGTTTAAAAATGAGGCATTGACAAAGATACATTGAAAAGGGTTTAATCAAATCAAGAGACCGACCGACAGTCTAGTCAAAAGAAAGGATGGCTTTATGAGAACAGTTAAACATCCTGAAGAACGTAAAAATGACATCTTAAACGCAGCCGAAGAGCTTTTTTCTACCAAAGGCTATCAGCAAACAACGATTATCGACATTCTGAAAGCTGTTGGCATTGCAAAAGGCACTTTTTATTATTACTTTTCATCCAAAGAAGAAGTGATGGATGCCATTATTGACAGGATTATCAAAGCAGATATCATCGTGGCGAAGCGTATTGCGGCTGAGCCAGACCTTCCAGTCGTCGACAAACTATTTCGCATTATCATGGCGCAATCGCCTCAGCAAGGAAGCAATAAACAGGGCATGATTGAACAATTCCATCAGCCTTCTAATGCAGAGATGCACCAAAAAAGCTTAATCAAAGCGATTAAAGAACTATCACCCGTTTTAGCTGATGTCATTCAGCAAGGGGTGGAAGAAGGGACATTCAAAACAAAGTACCCGCAAGAAACGGTGGAATTCCTT
Source organism: Bacillus sp. FSL W8-0920 (assembly GCF_038593215.1). Taxonomy (NCBI): domain Bacteria; kingdom Bacillati; phylum Bacillota; class Bacilli; order Caryophanales; family Bacillaceae; genus Bacillus; species Bacillus sp. FSL W8-0920. The sequence continues at coordinate 3,690,521 of NZ_CP151974.1, forward strand.
CTTGCTTCTGCACAGGTCATATTTGATGAGGGCCTTTTTCAATGGACAGCCGAAGAGAGTATGCAGCGCGCGCTAGCTTTTATCGATATCCTCGAATCCTCATTACATGCAGAAAAGGGGAGCTTCTCCTTTCTTCTGAAACGTTTATCTGGAGAACTTGATGAACATAATCAGTGATTGGTCACTTCAATACCAATCCTGCATACACTATAGACTGACGGTCGGTCTAGAAGGAGAGTGATACCCATGGCTTTATTATCTAAAAGAGGTTCATCCCACTTTATTTACCTCGTGCTTGGACAGATTATTTCCGTTTTTGGGTCTTCCTTAATTCGGTTTGTTCTATCATTACACGTGCTGGATATGACTCAGCGTGTTGACTTATATGCCTTACTGTTCGCTTTATCCAATGTCCCGCTCCTTCTTTCCCCCTTAGCAGGCGCAATCGCTGACCGGTTTAACAGAAGGAACTTGATGATTTTATTTGATGTTCTCACCGGCATCATGATTCTGGCTTTTTATTTTTGGTTATTCTCAGGCAATGATTCACTCTTTATGATCGGAGCGGTCATGGTGCTTCTTGGTGTGATGAGTACGTTCTATGCTCCCGCTGTGATGTCGAGCATTCCACAGTTAGTAAAACAGGAACAATTAGAACAAGCAAACGGGATCGTCAATGGCGTGCAGGCACTTTCAGGTGTTCTCGCTCCTATTATCGGCGGGGTTCTGTACGGACTGATTGGAAGTCAATCCATTATAGGTGCCAGTGCCATCGTGTTTTTTCTATCAGCATGCATGCTTTTACGGTTAAACATATCCTTCTCACCTAGCCCCCTAACGGAAACTATGGGCAAAGTGCTTGTAAAAGATATGAAACAGGGATTTTCCTATATTGGCAGTCAGCCATTTTTAAAAAGAGCCATGTTGCTTGCTGCAATGTTAAATTTCATCCTCACGCCCTTTTTTATCGTAGGTGGTCCAATCATTTTAAGGGTCACAATGAAAAGCAGTGACATCATGTATGGTGTAGGCATGGGCTTGATTGAGTTCGCTGTCATCGCAGGAGCTCTGCTAGTTGGACTTGTAGCAAAGCATTGGCGCATCCCTACTTTATATCGCTGGCTGATCGTCATCGCGATCATCTTGCTACCTGTGGCATTCTCTACATCCAACACAGCTCTTCAATTTGGCACTTATCCAGCTTATTTTCTCTTTCTAGCAGGATGTCTTCCGATTGCTATGCTGCTTACAATGATTTCAATCGTTGTGATTTCACATGTTCAAAAGAAAACGCCAAATAGTCAATTAGGAAAAGTGATGGCCAATCTGACAATGGTTTCTCAATGTGCTGCCCCGCTTGGTCAATTGATGTATGGATTCTTGTTCAATACGTTTTCAGCAAACATGTATGTGACAGTACTAATAGTCAGTACTTTCATGTTTGCCCTTGCCTATTTAACAAAAAATATGCTGCAACATGAAGGAGAATCAGCCTCATGAGACTGACGTTTATAAAGAAGGACTTAACCCGCCACCGTCTCATTTCCATCGGTTTAACCATATGCATTATGATGACATCATTTCTAGCAACAAGTGCCGCTCAAATGACAGTACAACTGAATGGTTCCATTTCTAATCTGCTCCATTCAGCCAAGGCACCAGACTTTGTCCAAATGCATGACGGCAGCCTAAAGGAAAAAGATATTGAGGCATTTTCAAGCAAGCAGTCCATGGTAAAAGCACATCAAATCGTCCCAATGATTCCAATTGAACATGCAAATATCAAATTCGGAAACGAACCCGCCAAAGCAGGTGTGATGGATCATTTATTTGTGAAACAAAATCGTTATTTTGATTTTCTTTTAAATGAACAAAATGAAAAGCTCACTGTCAGTAAAGGTGAAGTGGCTGTCCCTATCTATTTTCAGCAAAGATATCATCTCAAAATAGGAGAAACGTTACTGATTGGGAAAGGGTCTAATCAATTCTCTTTCCGTATTAAAGCATTCTTGCGAGATGCACAAATGAACCCCAGTCTTGTTAGTTCGAAAAGATTCCTTCTTCATCACAAGGATTGGGACGCAATGAATCAAGTGTTTCATAAAAAGGAATATTTAATTGAATTTTTACTGCATGATGCCGCGCAGGCAGATGCCTTTCAAGCAATCTACCAGTCATCACAGCTTCCACAACAAGGTCCAGCTGTCACATTACCTTTGCTGCGTATGCTGAACGCATTGACAGATGGAATGGTGATTGCCATTCTCCTACTTGTTTGCATGCTGCTCATCGGTATAGCTCTTCTCTCTCTTCATCTTGCTATGACGGCTTCTATAGAAGAGGACGAACGTGAAATTGGAATATTGAAGGTGCTTGGGATTCCTTTAACAAAAATCAAGCAATTATACGTTGGAAAGTATGCCTTCCTTGCTGGTATAGGGTGTATAGCAGGATATGGGTTAACTCTTATATTTGGTGATATGTTTACAGCCAATATTCAGCGATACATGGGGAATCAGCCTTCTTTTACTTATTGGTTCATCCCGCTTTGTGTTTCTATTGTGATGGCAATGATCATCATTTCTTGCAGCTATACTGTCCTAAGAAAGTTTGGTCGAGTATCAGCCGCTCAAGCACTTCAAGGTAGCGTCATTTCAACGAATGATAAAAAACAAATACCCTTGCATCTCAAGAAAAACAGGTTCATATCAGTCAATATTTGGCTTGGTTTAAAAGATCTGTTATCACGAAAGAAGTTGTACACAACGATTACTTGTATTATGGCCCTTTGTACATTTTTGATGCTGCTGCCTATTCAGCTATGGTACACCTTACAATCGCCGGATTTCATCACATATCTTGGCTCTGGTCAAAGTGACCTTCGAATTGATATACGACAAGGAAATCATCTAGAGGAAAATACTAATAAAATAGAATCAATGATCCGTGAAGATCGAGATATTCATGCATTAGCCATATATGAAACAACTTCTCTTCAGGCAAAATCAAAGGAGAATTCATTAGAAACACTCTATTTAGAAACAGGTAATCTCTCAGCATTTCCTCTCACCTATTTACAAGGGCGACAGCCTTTAAAGAATAAAGAAATTGCCTTATCAGTGCTCAGCTCAGATTCACTTCAGAAAAAGGTTGGAGAAAAAATTACTCTCGTAACAAACGGGCAGGAAATTCAAAAAACTGTGACTGGCATTTATCAGGATGTCACCAACGGCGGGAAAACAGCAAAAGCAATATCACAACCATTTCCTCAAACAACTCTTTGGAAAACTATTCAAATCCAACTAAACCAAGGAGTAGAAATTGCGAAGAAAAAGACAGTATTTGAAAAAGAGATATCTCCTGCAAAAGTGACAGATATGAAAGAATACGTTCATCAAACAATCGGCAGCACAGCATCTTTAGTAAAAGTCGTTGCATTTTTTTCTACATTAGCTGCTTTTGGAACCGCCAGTTTGATGTTATTCATGTTTCTGCACATGTTAAAAGCAAAAGATTCAAGCCGAAACCATTTATTACGAACGATTGGATTTTCTAAAAAAGATGTAACAGTACAATATATCACAAGTTTTATCGTCGTTATCTTTTTGGGCACATTTATTGGCACGATCGCTGTCCACACGATTGGACCAGCTTTAATGAGTGTAGGTGGCGCATCCTTAGGGGCATCAAGCCTACAGTGGCTAGCACCACAATGGGTGTCAGTTGTGTACCCAATCACACTATTGATTGTCAGCTTAGCTTTAACTGCTTCGTTATTGAAGACGTTTTTTACTAGTCAAACTACACGTCATACACTTTCATAAGGAGATGTTTCACATGGAACACTTGATTGAAACAAAGCGATTGTCTTTGCAAATTGATTCTTTAAAAGGACAGAAACAAATCATTCTTAAAGATATCTATTTATCGATAAATCCTGGGGAATTTGTGACCATTATGGGACCTTCCGGATGCGGGAAAACCTCCTTGCTTTATCAGCTTAGCGGGATAGAATCAGCCTCAACAGGAGAGATCAAATATAAAGGCAGTTTATTATCAGAAATGACAGATAAACAGTTAACTGCTCTGCGTTTAACAGATATGGGATTTGTCTTTCAACACAGCCACTTACTAAAAAATCTAAATCTATTTGATAACATCATTGCTGCAGCTTACTTAACAAAGAAAAAGCCAAGAAAAGAAGTGAATGAGCGAGCTAGATATTTAATGGAGAAACTTGATATTGATCATTTAGCAGATAGATATTTGTCAGAAGTATCAGGAGGTCAGCTTCAAAGAGCCTCTATCTGTCGAGCACTTATGAATGAACCAGACATTCTTTTCGCTGATGAACCAACAGGTGCTCTTAACTCCCATGCAACGAAGGAAGTGATGAATATATTTTCGAAAATCCATTCTGAAGGAGCGACACTACTGCTTGTCACACATGACCCAAAGGTTGCTCTTCGTTCTGAAAGAATCATGTTTATGAATGACGGAGAAATAACGGCTAGCTTACATTTAGGGAGATATGATGATGAGTCAACTGCCGAGAAACGGGAGACCAGATTAAATCAATGGCTTCAAGATTTAGGGTTTTAAGTTGGAATAAAACAGGCAGCCTTTCTGCCTGTTTTACTTTTCCTGGCACTCAAATGAATAATCCATAGACAAACTATTAGTCTCTAGTATGATTTTGCCGCCTACTTGTTGACAAGATTCTGTCAGCAATTCGATTTCTTTGCTATAAAAGTATCTCTTTGACATATACAGAGTCACTAAAACAAGTAACAGCGTCGCCATAATCACTGTGATTTGCCAATTTAAGTTTTTAAATCTTTTTTTCATATCAACATCCTTTCCAACAGACTAATTTTTGTCTGCTTCTATCCGTTTCTATTCCAAATTTGATCTAGCATCATCATAACTGATTTTCTTTAATAGATCGACCTTCCAACTTACCCACCGATTAACTAAAATCTCTTTATTTGTAATATACCAGTTATATTTTTGATCATAATCATAAAATCCATTGTATATATTTCTTTTTTAGACGATTAAAAAAAGATTTTAATCATTTGTATAAACATTCAATCACCATTACAATTTCGTACATCACATGACCATAGGTCCTTTTTATTACCTCTTGGCAATCACCTCACAGAAATGATTATATTCTTCCAAAAATTGTGATATCGTTTTTTAGTGAAACAGGTGAAAGGATCTTAAAGAGGTGAAATTTCATGGCTATCATTTCTGCTGAACAGGTGGGGAACCGTTTAAATGATTGGCGAATTGCGATTCGCAAACATGATGTACAAAGTGCTAACGCAATGTACACAGAATTAAAGCAATTGCTTCAAGAAATGGAAGAGAATCAGGAGGTATTGACTTATTATTCATTGCTAGAAGGCAAGTATAAACTCATGATATATGAACGAAGAGGTAAAAAACTGAATGAACAGACAGAGCTAGATTGTCCCTCTAAAACAAACGACTTAATTGAATACTATTTTTACCTATACAAAGCCCTTTACGCTTCATATAACAGAGACTATGCATCAGCCATTGGACTGTTTAAAATTGCCGAGAAAAAACTGCAAAACATTCCGGATGAAATAGAAGTAGCTGAATTCCATACGAAAATCGCAAACTTATATATGCTACTTCGTCAAAGCCTAATTTCTCTTCACTATATTCAGAATGCTATAGATATTTTCAAAAGTCATGAAGGATATGAAAGAAGATTAGCGACAGCCATTGTCATCGCCGCTGCTAATTATATGGATATTGGCGACTTCACAAGAGCAGAAAACTACTACAAAAAAGCATTACACATCGCTGACAATCTAAATGATCATTTTCTAACTTCACAGCTTTTTCATAATATCAGTATTCTGTATGCCGAAGCTGGAGAATCGAAAAAATGTATCGATGCCCTAGAAAAGGCTCTAAGTGATGAAAACTACCTCTCATCGTGCTATTTCCATCACACCATGTTTATGTTAGTCAAAGAGCTGCTCTCTATTGATGAAAGAACACAAGCTCTCTATTACTTCGAATTGGTCAACCAAAAACACGAATCAGAGAAATGCCCCATCTATACAGCAAAAATGAATTTGCTTTACCATCTATATTTTACTGAGGATATGTCTCAAAAAGCTCAAGCCTGTTTCGAGGAAATCAGCATTCTAAAAGAGTTAAAGGATGCTGAAGGTGCCTGTGAATTAAGTGCACTAGCTGCAAAACACTTTGAAGATTTAGGTGCCATTCATCAAGCCTATCTCTTTTTGAAGGAAGCCTATCACATGAACCATCCTATATTTGAATGGAGGAATTCTAATGAAAAAAATGAGTTTATTGATCCTTGCTTTAACCATCGTTGTTTTCGGACAAACAGTGTCTTTCAATTCGTTAAATGAGACGAATCCTGGCACAACAGAACGACCTATCGGAACTTAATATAAAAATGGATCACAGCAAAGAACCACTTGCCTGATCACAAGGCAAGTGGTTCCACCATTATTTTAATTGCTGATAAGATATGAGGCGGTGTATATGTACCGCAAGATAAGTAAGCTCATCATTAGGAATGACGATACTATGCACCTGTTTAATATAATCTTTGATTTTAAAAGCAACATCCATCGCCTGAGGATACAAGTGTGCAATTTGTTCAAACAACTCATTTTCTTGATCCGACAGTAATTTATTTGCATACAACCTCTCTACAAAGAACTTCACATGTGTAATGAACCGACTATAATGAATATTCTCTTGGTCCATTTTCATATTCAATGTATAGCGCACAAGATTGACAATGCTCCCGATCATTTTGGCATATTTCATGCTATCTTTTGAATCGGATTCTTCACCTAATGCATTGATTAGGTGAAAGGCGATATTGGCAGCTTCTTCTTTTGGTAATTGCATGCCCAATGTATCATTGACTAACTCAAGAGCGTACTTCCCTACTTCAAATTCTTCAGTATAGTAATTTTTGATTTCCCAGTACACGCGATTCGTAATATTAATATTCTTTTTATGTCGTTCAACAGCAAAATTCAAATGATCCATTAAGGTAAAATAAACGCCTGAATTTAGATTTGAATTTAACCGTTTTTCTGCATATTGGACGATGCGCTGAGTTAAATCGATAAACTCTTGAGGCATAGAATCTAGCAATTGAAGAAATTCTTTTGCTCTCATGTTATCGACTGACATAAAGACTTGGTCCGCTTTTTTCTCTTCTATCATTTGACCCGGTTTCTGTCCATAGCCAATCCCACGGCCAAACAAAACCATCTCCTGTTGGTTCTGATCTTCAGCCAGGACCACACTCGAGTTTAAAACTTTTTTGATTTTAAACATCGTCATCACCTGTTTTCATGATTGTGGTGTTCAATCAAGCGCTTCACCATTTGTCTCAATGACTTTTTGGTACCAATAAAATGAGTCTTTTCGAGATCGTTTTAATGTTCCGTTCCCATCATCATCTTGATCTACGTGAATAAAGCCATAGCGTTTTGACATTTGTGATGTACCTGCACTAATAATATCAATGGAGCCCCAACTCGTATATCCAAAGAGATCGACGCCCTCTTCAATCGCTTCTCTCATCTGACGGAAATGCTCTTTAAAATAGTTAATCCGATAGTCGTCATGGATAGAGCCATCACTTTCAACTTTATCCTTTGCACCCATTCCATTTTCGACAATGATAAGAGGTTTTTGATAGCGATCATACAGTTCGATTAAAGAAATTTTCAGACCAACCGGATCAATTTGCCAGCCCCAGTCAGTTGAAGGCAGATAAGGGTTTTTGACTCCTCGAATCGTATTTCCTTCTGTCTGTTCTAACCCTTCTTGAGCTGATTCAGTTAAAGACATATAGTAGCTAAATGAGATGAAATCGACTGTGTTTTCTTTTAGAATGTTGAGATCATCTGCTTCCATTTGAATATGAATATTTTTTCTCTCAAGCATCCGTGTAATCAGTGCCGGATATTCGCCAAACACCTGAACATCTGCATAGAAATAGTTTTCTAAGTTTTGTTTTAAGGCTTGTTCCACATCATTCGGGTGACACGTATGCGGATACGTTGTCAATTTTGTCAGCATACATCCAACCTGGCTGCCTGGGATAATACGATGGCAATCAGCTGTTACAAGAGCAGATGCAACAAATTGATGATGGAGCGCTTGATACACGGTCTCTTCTACTTTACCTTCTGGGCAACGATCAGGAATAATTCCTGCTGTAATAAATGAGTGGCGGTGAATACTATCAATTTCATTAAAGGTGAGCCAATATTTCACATCATGTTGATAACGTTCGAAACAAACATTGGCGAACTTCACAAAGAGATCGACCACTTTTCTTTCCACCCAGCCGTTATATTTCACACTAAGGGCTAAAGGCATTTCATAATGAGAGAGTGTCACAATCGGTTCTATATTGAGTTTTTTCATTTCGGCAAATACACGATCATAGAATTGCAGCCCTTTTTCATTTGGTTCAGCTTCTTCTCCAGTAGGGAAGATACGACTCCACGCAATAGAAATGCGAAGTGTTTTAAAGCCCATTTCAGCAAATAGAGCCAAATCTTCTTTATAGTGGTGATAGAAATCAACACCTCTGCGTTTAGGGTACTTTTTATCATCTGGGTCTTTTATTGCACGTTCTATATTTTCAGAAGTCACAGCAAGATGTCCTTCATAATCTTCTACACTTAAATTGGAACGATACATTGCAATATCTGCAACTGATGGTCCCTTTCCATCTATATTCCAAGCGCCTTCTGCCTGGTTGGCGGCAATTGCGCCGCCCCATAAAAACCCTTTTGGAAAACCTTTAATTGTTGTCATATGTTTAGCCTCCTAATTGTGTGACAACCATCAATGTATCTTGACGATTGACCTCTTGTAATGGCTGTACCTTTATATCATATTGATCTGTATTTGTGATGACAGCAAGTGTAACTGGATCATAACCTGCAGCTATGATTTTTTCTACATCAAATTCAATCAGTAAATCTCCTGCTTGAACACGTTCTCCTGCCTGCACTTTTGGATGAAAATACTGTCCTTGCAGTTGAACGGTATCAATGCCAATGTGGAATAGTACTTCAACCCCTTGGTCCGTTTTCATACCAAGTGCATGATTTGTTTCGAACAGCATGGTCACCTCACCATCTACTGGTGCGTAAAGCGCTCCTTCTGAAGGGACAATGGCAATTCCGTCTCCCATGACCTTTGAAGAGAAAATATCATCTTTTACTTCAGATAGAGAGATCATTTGACCAATCACAGGACTTTTGAATGTTTCACCTGCTCCAATTTGTTCAGCAAATGCCGCTTGATCATTTGTCTTTTCTTCTACTGTTTTATCCTTACCTAATACAAAAGCAGCGATAAAGGCGACAATAAAGGAAATGACTGCTCCAATGACAGCAAACATTAGATTTCGTGGGAGCTCATCTGATATAAACATCGACATACTTGCTAATCCAGGGCCAACAAGTACAAAGGCTTGTATACCAACTAATCCAATGAAGATCCCGCCAACAAACGAACCAATCATGACACTTCCAAGGACTCGCTTATTTTGAAGTGTCACACCATACAAAGCAGGCTCTGTGATACCAAAAAATGCTGAAATCCCTGCCGAAATGGCTGTTGATCTGAGTACCTTGTCTTTTGTGCGTAGTGCTACTGCGAAACACGCTCCACTTTCCGCAATATTATGTGCAAGTGATGCTGGCAAATAAAGTGCTTCTTTCCCAAGGGTACCCATCGTTGTGACTGCATAAGGGACCATCGCTTTGTGCATACCTGATGCGACCATGAATGGAAGGACTGCTGCTAAAATCGCGACAGCTACCCATCCTACTGTATTAAACATTGCAAGAATGATGGATGAAAAACCTTGTCCTGCTGTAAAACCAATCGGTCCTAATAGAAGTAATGTAACTGGTACAGTAATGACTAATGACATCATTGGAACAAAGAAAATCCGAATTGGTTTTGGTGAAAATCGTGTAAAGAATTTTTCCATTTGAGCGTACAGCAATACAGAAAGGATTGCTGGGAACACTTGATACGCATAAGCTATATTTTTCACGTCGAATGACAGCAATTGCGCACCTTCAGTAAGCATAGCCGTCATGTTCGGAAGAAGAAGCGCACCGACTGCTGATAATGCGACCAATGGGTTTACCTTTAGTTTATTCGCCGTCGTTACAGCGACTAGTAAAGGCAGGAAGTAAAGCGGTGCGTCCCCTACCATGTTCAATATTTGATAGGTTTGACCCTTTGCATCCATCCAGCCTAATAGAGAGAAAAGGAGAAGAAATGATTTTAAAATCCCTCCGCCTGCGATAGCTGGAACAAGCGGCTGGAAGACACCGACAATGAAATCTAACAGAACTGTGCCTATTTTTCTTTTTTCTTTTGGCTGATTAGATGGCACGACTTGCCCCGATGAGCTGCTGCCCATTAGTCTTGTTACCTCTTGATACACTTCAATCACGTCATTCCCAATCACCACTTGGCATTGTCCTGACATTCTGACAGCTATGACACCTGGTGTTTTTTCTAGTGCTGGTACATCTGCTTTTTTCTGATCAATTAGTGTGAAGCGAAGTCTTGTGGAACAGTGCTCAAGATGCGCAATGTTTTCTTTACCACCAACATGCTTTAAAACGTCTTTGGCAACCTGTGTGTAATCCATTGTTTCTCCCCCTTTTCTCATACATGAGACCTATATTTCGGCAATAAAAAAAGGACCTAAAACGACAAATTAAAGAAACTCATCGTTTTTAGATCCTGCCTGCATGACCAGTCACATGTCTAATTTATTTATATTGGATTTGTTTTTAGTATATATCGATTATATGAAAGCGTCAACATTTATTTTTTTGAAATTTATTAAGGTCTATATACCTAAATTGATTTTCTTTAATTTAATTGAAACAACCTTTCTCGCTTGTTTATACATCGATATCCTTTTATCATCAATAAGAACTATCTCCATGATAAAAAACCAGATAAGTTTACTCATCTGGTTTCCACCATCTATTTTTTTCTTTCTTCCGCCTGCTTTTTGAAAGCATTCGCTTGTTTTTGATATTCCTTTTTCGTGACCGCTTTTAACTCTACGGTACCGCCTGTCATTTTAAATGGAAGTTTGATTGATTTTACATCTCGATCAGTGGAACCTTGAATGATTCCATCTTCAATTGAGGGCTCATAGCCCATAAAAAAATTTCTTCCATCCGTTTCACCCGAAACTTCTAATCTCATTTCTTTATAAGGCTTACACTCTTTTTCAGGAACAGTTGTTATTAGAAGGGAGCCGGTCCATCCAAGCTCAATATGCATCGTTTTCACCTGTAAAAATAGTTGTTTGTCCTTTGCCGTATAGAGAAAACCATAGATCTTCGCCACTTTCTCCTTGAAGTTTCTCATACTATCATAAAACCTATTTTCCGCGGTATCGAATAGATAATCATATCGTTTTTGAATATCTTTATGATATTTATCTAGCTTTTTTTGATTGATTGCCTTATAAATCGTGCTTTTCTTTTCGCCTTGTTTTTTCACTGAAAGGTCTTTTCCTGAAAAATGAACTTCGTATACGATCGTTTCTTTACCTTGTGTGACTTTGAATTCATACCCGTTTTCTTTTGAACTGCCGGATAAGACAAATTGTTTTTTATAGATATGCGGGTCCCATCTCACTTCTTCTACATACTTTTCATTCAAATGCCCCGTTACTTTCCCTTTACTCTCAGATACCTTAAACCAGCTCATTCTATCTTTCGTTTTATACGCAAATGCATAGGAATGGTTCAATGAATTTTTTTGTGCAATTGCTTGATATGCTGTCCAGCTACCTCCACCAATGACTAGCACTGTTAGGATAGACACGATCCACATTTTCAATTTGCTCATACGTACCTCCTCTGTTAACATGTGTATTTTTTCTCCATTATCATGTCAAAACACAATGAACAAAATCTGTTATCTCATCACCTCCTTTATAAAATTTTAAAACCTGCTTGTATTTTCCACTGAATATCAATTATTATATATCTAAATGATATATCTTTTAGATAGGTGTGCTGATATGAAAAAATACAATGATACGACGTATGCGATTTTAGGTATTTTAACGACAGATTGTAAGTCTGGTTACGAAGTGAAGCAATTAATTGATAAGAGCTTGCATCATTTTTGGAAAATTAGTTATGGACAAATTTATCCAGCTTTAAAGTTAATAGTCGAGGAAGGTCTTGCTGAGGTTTCACCTGCTTCTACGTCAGGTCGCTCCGACAAGCGGGAATATCATTTGACTGAAAAAGGGCTGGAGACGTTAAGAGAGTGGCTGGCAAAGCCTCTCGATCAGTTACCAACGGAACGAAATGAAGTGTTATTAAAGTTATTCTTCGGTCAATATCTTTCGATTGAGAAAAAGCTGGTACTGCTACAGGATTATGAAAGGCAGCTTCGTATCCGTTATGAGACCTATGTTTCGATTGAAGAAAACATTCAAGAGCTTTATCCAGATGAAGCAGATGCGAAGTATTGGCTGTTTACTTTAGATTACGGAAAAAGAGTGGCTCAAGCAGGAATTGATTGGTGCGTGGAAACATCCCACTTGATGAAGAAGGAAGGGTAAATGAATGAAAAAAGACATACGTGCTGGCAGATTTACAACAGAGAATTCTGACTCGATTGTTGTGTTTATTATCGGCATGCGGATCAACAAACGCTGGGCGGTCCATCAATGGATGCCTGTGTTCATGGCGATGCCTGGCATGATCAAAGAGCTGTATACCCATCAAGATGAGCTTGGTTTCCTCGGAACAGAGAATTACTTTGGCTTACGTACGACAGCGATGATCCAATATTGGAAATCAACAGATGACCTTCTGGCTTATGCGAAGATGGAAAAACATTTGGCGGCTTGGAAGAACTTCCATCAGAGGGCTCAGAACAATGACGCAGTGGGTATTTATCATGAAACCTATCAAATTCAAGCCGGCTCGTATGAATCTGTCTATGTGAATATGCCTTCTTATGGACTGAGCCAAGCGAGAGCGCCTATTCCAATTGGTAAAGGAAAACAAACAGCGAAAGAACGGCTGAAAACAACAAATTCCTAGAGAGCGAATCTCTAGGAATTTCTTTTTGCAACGGTCACAAAATGCTTTAATATGCGGGCTGTTAATCCCCAAATGGTGTAGTTTTCATAATCATAAAACCATTCCTCTATCGAACGGCTTCCCCAGCGGTACTTCTCACCATTCATGATTTTTTCATAAGGGAAATCCTCAGCAGGTGTTGGCTGAACGGATACATGATGTAGGTACGGCTCATATTGAATTAGCCATGATAGAGGCACGGTAAAGGTCTCTTCTACTTCTTCTTGATTGAAGGAGTGTTTCACTTTTTGTTCATCAATGATCCCGACATATGGGTAGACCACGAAGGATGGAGACGCAATGTAAGGACTAAGCTGTCCAAGAATCTCCACCGATTCTGGCGGAATGCCCAGCTCTTCATGTGTTTCTCGCAATGCAGCTTCCTGTGCTGTTTCGCTGCCGTCGAGTTTGCCACCAGGGAAGCTAATATCTCCCGGCTGTTTTCTCATGATGAGCGATCGCACCTCAAATAAAATATGCCATTCTCCGTTTACTTGCACCAAAGGGACAAGGACTGCAGCTTTGAACGCTGTTTCTTCTCCAATAAATAACGGTTGAGATTGATGTAAGTCATTTTTTAATTGGTCAATGAACACGGGCATCACCTATTTTCTGTTTCTCTTTCTTTTAGCGTATCATGGTTCACCTTTTGAAGAAAGATGATCTTATCTGACAATTATTTTTATCAAATTGACAACTTTACTTGTCAATTTGAATAACATGTTTTACAATCAAAGAAAGATTCAGATCAAAATTGAGGTGACAGAATGAAAAATCGGCTAAAAGAGCTTCGTGCACGTGATGGTTTGAACCAAACTGAGCTTGCCAAGTGTGCAAAGGTTTCTCGTCAGACCATCAGCTTAATGGAACGCGATGAATTAATGCCGTCTCTCTTGCTCGCTGTTAAGCTTTCACGAATTTTTCAGGAACCCATTGAACGTATTTTTCTATTCGAGGAGGATGAACTATCATGAAAACTGTATACAAACTGCTCTCAGGTGCTCTCCTTGGCTTTCTCGGCGCTTACTGTCTGCTGGCTGCCGAATTTGAAATGACACTTCTTGATATTGCATTCGAAGCGACACTTGTCATCAGTGGATTGACGATTGTATTGATTGTTTATTGTTTTTCAGGGATTTCACGTATAAAGAAAAGAGTATCTCTTTCGGTATCTGGAGATGAAGAGGATGAACTCGAAGCAAAACAGTCTCGTACCTTTAATGATTTGTCTTTATCCAATACGGTAAGTACCATTTTGTCCATTATTGCCATCGGTATAGCCATCGTCACTGAGCAGCCTATTTGGCTGATTCTGGTCAATGCTGGTTTATTTATCGTCACCATTATCAGTTCTTACGTAGCGATATCCGTTCTAAAGCTTGTCTACCCTAATCGCAACCTACCAAGCCCTTCTGACAAAGATTATAGTAAAAAGCTGCTCGCTATTTCTGACGAAGGTGAAAAGCATGTGATGCTTGGCGGACTGTTTCATACGTATCAATTGATGAATATCTTATTGGTCGGTGCCATGTTTATTTTGATTGTGTATTCCCTTGGCTCCAATCACTCTCAGCTGTTCTCAATCATGATGATTGGACTTGTTTTAATCATTTTGAATGCAAATTATATGTTCAGGATTAGAAATCGTTAAATGAACAAAAGCACAGTCAATTGAACTGTGTTTTTTACTTTAATAATTGGCTGAATATTTATTTGAAAAGTATGAGATAAATATACCTACAAAAATCACAGTAAATATATCACCTGTGATATATTCAAAAATAGGAATATAACCCATTATTCCTTTTTCAATATTAACAGTAGGATAATTATATAGTGGTTCTAACCCTTTATATATTATTAAAAGAAGTTCATCTTTAGTAGACTCAATATTATTAAAATACCCAAAAATATCATTATTATAATAATAGAAGGAACCAAAAACAATACCTATTATAATATGAAAAAGCAAATAAACACTAATGAGATTTGCTAAATTGAAAAATGCAGATCTAAAGATATCCATTGTACTTTTTAGAAATAAAAATAAGTATAAAATAGTGAAACAAGTTATTAATGGTATTAACATAATATTAGATATATTCTCTAAAAACACTAGTGTAAGACTAAGTGGATAAATCAGAACAATAAGCAATTTAGTCAGATAAAATAAAACATTAACATCTGAGTTATTGTGTTTATATGTAAGCAATATAGCTAAATATAGAAGGAACACTATTCCCATATAAAAATAAAAATCTTTTAAAGCAAAATGATCTACAAATAAAACAGCAAAAAATAAGAAAACCCCCAGCCAAACAACCCAACTTTTCGGACTGCTTATAAAGAGACACTTCAACATGGCACTCTTTAATAGTCTTTTTAATTCTCTCCACTTTAAAGGGGGTGCAGATTGATTATTTACTTTTTTTATTTGATTGAAATACTTCAAAATTTTTTTATAATATCTTTCAATATAAAATATAATCGTCACTATTACCGGCACTAAGAGAATTATAATAACAATGGCAAGTATAATACCCATAATTATCCTCCTTATTCATAAATTTATCTAAATTTATTACGATCCATAAGAAAAAAAGATTCAAAAAAAAAGCCTATTACGGCTTTTTTCATTAAACAGCACGGCGTTTCTTTCGTGCATAAATCAATAATAAGAAACCAAACCAAACCGGTGTTAACAAGAGCGCCGGGCGTGTTGCATCCGCAAACAGCATGATCACAAGAATGGCAGCAAAAAGGACAAGAACACAAATGTTTACAAAAGGTGTGAACGGTGCTTTAAAAGTAGATGCTGCATGCAGTTCAGGCTTTGTTTTTTTATATTTCAAATGGCAAATTAAAATAATACTCCATACCCAAATGAAACAAATGGCACTGATGGTTGTGACAATACCAAAGGCTTGTTCCGGAATTAACTTGCTTAAGAGAGCACCGACCGATACCACAATTGTTGAAACGAATAGTGCATTACTTGGAACAGCGTGCTTATTCAGACGTCCAAAGGAAGATGGGCCCTGTTTTTGATGACTGAGATTATACAAAATTCGGCTCGTCGAGAACATACCGCTATTACAAGCCGAAGCCGCAGACGTCAAGACAACAAAATTAATGAGTCCCGCTGCTACTGGAATTCCAATCAGCCCAAAGGTTTTTACAAAAGGACTTTCTGATGCACTGAGCTCAGTCCATGGGTTGATACATAGTAAGACAAAAATGGCGCCCACATAGAAAAATAGAATTCTTAATGGAATTTTATTAATCGCAGACGGGATGTTTTTTTGCGGATTGGCTGTTTCTGCTGCGGACACACCGACCAGTTCCACTCCCACATACGCAAAGATGACCATTTGGAATGACAGTAAGAAGCCTGTGACACCATGAGGGAATAATCCGCCGTGTGACCAAAGATTTGTTACCGTCACAGGCCCTGTATCTGTTTGAAAACCAATGATTAAAAGGACAATTCCAACGCCGATCAATAATAGAATCGTAATCACTTTAATGAGTGCGAACCAAAATTCCATTTCTCCGAAAAGCTTCACCGTTAATAAATTAAATCCTAGTAAAATCAACAAACAAATGATGGCAGGAATCCATTGCGGGATATCAAACCAATACTGCACATACACTCCGACAGCAATAACATCCGCCATCGCGGTCATAATCCAGCAAAACCAATACGTCCATCCTGTCACAAAGGATGCCCACGGACCAAGGTAGTCCTCTGCAATATCGGTTAATGACTGATAGCCTGTCTTCGATAAGAGCAGTTCACCAAGTGCCCTCATGACAAAAAAGATCGCCATCCCCACAATTAAATAAGCAAAAATGATCGATGGACCTGCCAATTGAATGGCCTTTCCAGAGCCTAAAAATAGCCCAGTTCCAATGGTTCCGCCAATTGCAATCAACTGAACATGGCGGTTTGATAAATCTCGTTTCAATTCTTGTTGTTCCAATGCTAACGCCCTCCTACGACACGATCTTATACTGAAATAATGAACTCTCAAAAAGTCCATAAAAAAAGAGATTGGATGCGCTCCAATCTCTCGGTCATAAAAGAATAGCAAAATAGCGAAAAGCAATACACGGCGTCATCCATGCATTACAAATACAATATTTCGTACTCTTCTGTCCTTTTGCCTGAGATTGTGAACCCTTCGGCGCCGCACATTCATGCGGTCTCTCCAGAAGCTGCTCCTGCCATAGTGTGACCCACAGCATTCATAGCCTTCGTTATTTAATTAAAATGTTGCTATTTCTGAATAATTTCATATTTTACGCCTCTAAAAGAAAGCTGTCAATGGAAATCTTTTATGATTGACGGTGGTAGCCATATAACTTCACTTCATCAATCCCTCTTGATTCATGTATAATAAATCAAAAGATGTTCGGCTCGTTTGCTGGAGAAATCCCTCTTGATCAAGAACAAAGTTAGGAAATCCATGGAAGTTGGTGAAAACAAATGAAAAAAATGAACAAACAGCGTGTCACATTACAGGAAGTCGCCAAGCATGCCGGTGTTTCGACTTCAACGGCATCACTTGTTGTTCGAAATAATCCTAGAATCTCTGAAGCCACTCGAAAAAAAGTACTGCAATCCATGGAGGACTTAGGATACGTATACGACCGCGTTGCTGCCAACATGCGGTCAAAAAGCTCAAATATCGTTGGTGTGATTGTCACGGATATTTCTAACACCTTTATTTCTGAGTTTTTAATTGGCGTGCAAACCACGCTTGAATCACTGGGCTATACTGTTTTACTTGGTACGACCTTTGACAGTGTCGATAAACAGGAGCGGCTCATTTCCACAATGGTAGAGCACCGAGTGGGCGGGATTATTTTAAACCCAGCTTCAAAAAGCTCTGCACGAACGGTCAAACAATTAAATCAAATTCGCACCCCAAAAGTACTGGCAAATCGTGAATTATCAGATGTGCAATGTGACTATGTCGGCGTTGATTATGAACAAGGTGCTTGGATGGCGCTTCATCATCTTCTTCAAAAGGGGCATCGGCGTATCGCCTTCTTAGGCGGCATTAAGACCTCATCGACTTGGATTGAGCGGATGAAAGGTTTCAAAAAAGCTCATGACGAAAAAAATCTGACGATTGATGATTCTCTTATTATTGACATAGAACCTACTCGTGAAGGCGGGAAAGAAGCGCTTGCCCAAGTGATTGATCAGCCTGAGCCTCCTACTGCTATTTTTTGTTTTAGTGATCTAGTCGCATTTGGAGTCATTCAAGAACTGTCAGCACGGGACATCAAGCCTGGTGAAGATATCGATGTGGTTGGATTCGATAATGTTCCTGAAGCGGAGATGTACCACCCGCCGCTCACCACTGTTTCCTCTTTCCCCCGATCCATCGGGGTAAAAGCAGCGAACCTTTTATATCATAAAATGAACGAGCAGGATGAAGAGCTGCAGAGATTGATCTTAAAGCCTCAACTTCATATTAGAGAAACCGCTCCCTCTTGATGAAAAAGAGAATTGCATGCAGCAATTCTCTTTTTTATTGATCAAGTCAACCATTTCTTTATTTCATTTTTATTTTTTTAAATCACAAAGTCATAAACTTGACACATTTAAAACACAGGAGTATATTTATCTCGTTGCTTCTTTTAGTATATCGTTATACCTATTTCAGAGTATCGTTTTTTTAATCAACATCAGTTAAAAGTGGAATTTTCTGATTCTGATCAAATTATGAAGATTCACTTTCTTATCAATTCTATTTTTAGTTTTTAGTAGAACGATGTACTTAATTGAAAAACAGATGAATATTCATTATTTTTTTCATCAATTACACAAGGGGTGTTGTGATGGGCATCATATTATTTACTTTTAAGGAAATAACAAAGGGTGTACAAAGAATTTGACCCTAAAGGGTTTCAAATATAGGAGTGGGAACATGAAAAATCCTTATATTAAATCGTCTGTTGGCATGTATTTAAACTACTTCATGCTCGGCATGATCAATATTATTGTAGCTTCCAACATGGACAGCTTATCTGAACGCTACCATGTGGATATTCCGAAAATCAGCTTGCTTGTATCGGCGATCGGAATTGGTAAACTGGTTGCTCTCTTTTTCTCAGGCCGGTTAGCCGACCGCTGGGGACGTAAGCCTGTCATTATTACAGGAAACTTTCTTTACTTATTATTCTTAATCGGTATTCCAACGACAACGAGTTATACACTAGCATTTATCTTTGCGATTTCTGCTGGGATTGCAAACTCGTTACTTGATTCGGGAACATATCCTGCTTTGACAGAATCGTTTCCTAAAAAGGCAAGTTCAGCTTCTGTTTTAGTGAAGGCGTCCGTTTCAATTGGAGCGACTGTTCTTCCATTTATCCTGGCATTCCTTATTGCACATGACATCTTCTGGGGCTGGGCGTTCTTTGGACTAGGGCTTCTTTATTTACTTGTTGGGATTTACTTAATCTTTATGCCGTTCCCGAACCATAAGCAAGTCTCTTCACAGGATGACCTTCCAGTACAGGAACAAATGAAGGAAGAACCTAAAATGCTTGGTGAAGGCTTAGCTGTTGTGCTCATGGGGTTCACGTCGACTGCATTGTTTGTCGTATGGCAGACATGGCTTCCGCAGCTCGGGTTAAAATTAATCGGACTTGGCACAGAACAAGCCACACAGCTTCTATCTTATTTTAGTATCGGTGCACTGGTGTCTGTTCTCTTGCTGTCGATCGTCTTAGATAAATTCATTTCACCTATTATGGTGGCAATTATTTATCCAATTGGAGCATTCCTTGCGATGCTTTCATTATTCCAAATTGAAACATACAGCATTGTGATTGTCAGCACCTTTTTCTTAGGGCTATTTACAGCGGGAATCTTCCAGCTGGCGATGAGTATCATGATGAAACTATTCCCGACAAACAAAGCAACGGCTTCATCCTACGTCAACATTGCGGCAAGCTCCGCGTTTATTCTCGTGCCGCTCATTACAAGTGGGTTGGTCAGCACGTACGATATTAAAATGACGTTATTTTTCGATATGATCATTGCGGTTATGAGCGTATTGCTAGCGGTCTTTGTTCTTGGACGCATGAAAAAATTATTTAGATAATTAAAGGAGATGTCAATCATGACAAACATACATGAACGAAATATTGATGGGAAAACAAAATTAGTCGGTCTTCTTGCTACACCAATCGGGCACAGCCTTTCACCACGGATGCATAACCTTGGCTATACACTAACAGGGATCAACTATGCTTACCTCGCATTTGAAGTAGGGAATGATGAACTAGAAGCAGCCGTATACGGTATGAAAGCAATGGGTGCTGCTGGATTTAACGTTTCTATGCCGAACAAAATGAAAGTATTGGATTACTTAGATGAACTAGACGATTCTGCAAGATACACACGTGCAAGCAACACCGTTGTAAACAAGGATGGCAAGCTGATTGGCTACAACACAGATGGTCTTGGCTACGTGAGAAACTTGATTGAGCATGGCGTTGAATTAGCTGGACAAAAGGTCACACTCGTTGGCTCAGGCGGTGCCGCTACTCCGATTGCGATTCAGCTTGCACAATCTGGTATTCGTGAAATTAGTATTTTTGCTCGTAATGATCAATATTTTGTTCAAGCTGAAGAAAATGTGACGTACATCAACGAAGAAATGAAATCATTTGGTGTCAAAGCGAACATTTTCCCACTTGAAGACAAAGACGCGTTCCGCCGTGAAGTAGCAGAAAGTGCGATCCTAGCAAATGGGACAAGCCTTGGCATGAAACCACTAGATCAGCTCAGCATCATCGATGATACGCTTGATGTTCTGCGTGAAGATTTAATCGTGACAGATGTCGTATACAATCCGCAAAAAACAAAGCTCCTTGCTCAAGCACAGGAAGCTGGCGCCAAAACCATTAACGGTCTTGGCATGATGCTATGGCAAGGTGCACTTGCTTACAAACTCTTTACTGGTGAAGATATGCCAGTTGATCAAGTGAAACAGATTCTTTTTGAAAACGACCGTTTCTAATACAAAAGAAAGACGACTTCCTAAGCGGAGGTCGTCTTAAATTATTGACAAAGGGCTAAAATGATCTTCATTTTAGCCCTTTGTCTTCTTTTCAGCGTGATAGAAAACCTTTGCAGTCTAGGAAGGGCGAGCACAGGAGCGGAGCGAATTTGACATTCGTGAGCACCGGAGCACAGCCCTGACAAAGAATGCGAGGGTTTGTCTACACGCTGAGACGACTTCCGGCGGAGGTCGTCTTTTTTTTAATCATGTACCATGATTTGACGGTATCGATACAGGATATACAGTGCGCCGATAATGGCCGCAACAGCCACCACTGCATCGAACATAAAGATTTGTAAAATGGACAAGTGACTCTGAATTAAACCTGTTACGACCGGAATGACGATAGCCGACACACCGCCCGCTGTGGAGATAATTCCTGTCATCGTCCCTTTGTTTTTCCAGAAGAATTCAGCCATCACAGTTAACGTCAGCTGAAAAACTCCTGCTGTTGAAAATCCCAATACAAAAGCATTGACGGTTCCGATGACTGGGGATTTCACGACCAAGAGCACACAAATAGAAACAAGTGTAATGATTGGATAGATCAGCAGCACAGTAACCGGACGGACAAAACGGCGCAACAGAAATGCGAGCATCACGACAGACAGCAGCCCGCCCATGCTATAGTAACTAAGCAGTTTCACAGCACTGCCCGATGTCATCCCCAATATGGCCTCACCGTAAGTAGGAAGCCAAATTTGCGGCAACGCATATAGCCCATTTGACGTAAAGCTGATCACAATGAGTGCGATCCCTTCTCTCCAAAATGTAGGCTCTGTCGAGAAGCGCGGAAGTCCGTCATGCTCCGTTACCTGGACTTGCTCCACCTTGCGATGATTCGGAAATGGCAAGGTCCACAGCATCAAGACATTCACAAGATAGATCAGAGCAGGAACAAAAAATGCTATTCCATAAAACAAATCATGCTCTGCTAAAAAGAAAATCGCCAATGGCAAGATGGTTGCCCCAATTGATATAAAGGCCTTCACCATCACATTCGCAGATCCCGAGTTTTGCGGAAAAGCCTCCATTAATGCAGGATACGTCCCTGCATCCATCGCTGAATTCGCGACCCCTGCCAAAATCGCAAACGCAAACGCGATTTGGTAATTTGGAGACAACGGAATTCCGATGAGGAACACCGCCATCAGCACACCCGAAACCAAAATGACCGGCTTTCGCCCAAAACGATCTGACAGCACGCCCGATAAACCATACGTGAGTACCCTGCCAATGCCAAGCGCCGAAATCATATAACTAATTCCTGCACTATTGGTATTTAACTGTTTGATTAAAAATGGCATATTGGAAGCCAATATAATATTGACCATCCCTAATAAAAAATAATTGATATAAAGACTAGAAGCCGTTCTCACATACGGATTCCTCATCCTGACACACCCCTCAACACCATCGCAATGAAGTGATAAATAATGGTTACGCTTATAAGAACTCATATGTGAGGAAGAACAGCTTTGCAGCCTTCACGTTCATACATCTCATCATGTCATGCAGCTCACCGCTTACATGCCCTTCATGTATCAAGCATTTCTTCAATTTTTCACTGCTCTTATTTTATATGAATGTGAAAGGTAATGATAGTGAATTGCTTAAATTTGAGAGAAAATCATCGATCAAGCGTATGACTCCATCGTTAGAAAAAAAGAGTGGTTCATTTCACTCCCTAAAAGATGTGTCAACTCTATTCATCGTTAATTATTATAACCCCCAAATACTTAGCTCATAATAATATTCCGTTCGCTCTATGCATAAACCAAAACGAAAATCCTCTGCGACTAAAAGAAAATCACCATATCCAGTTGAAAATTTGGTCTGCTCAAGAAGCTGGTTTAAATGACTAAACACTTCACCCACATTCACTAAAAGGGCTTCAATTTCATGATCTCGAAAAAATAGTATTCTGCCTTGTGTAGGTGTTATTTTTACCTTTTTAACCATTTCCTTTAACATTTGTTCAGAATTCTCAATATGCTCTCGGTAGTGGTTTCCATGTATTTGAACTTTCTCTTCTCTTGATTGAAGGAAAGTAAAAACCTTTTGACAAAACAATTGATTTTCTTCGATATCTAAAAATGCGTTTTCTGGAAGTGTCATATAGCTTAATTCGTTCATTAAGTGCTTTCTTCTGCTTTTTCTTTTTAAGGTTTCGATTTTTGAGTTTCTGTTGTTATTCATAGATATCACCATTTTAGGGTTACCTTACTTTTTGTATTCAAATATCTTAAGATCTCGAATTAAACAAAAGCACTTGTAGCCTAAAGGACTAATCAAGTGCCTGAATCATTATTCTAATCGGCAATATGATATTTAATCTTAGGATATTTCTGGTATTTTCTCTTTCCAAATTAACAACAGCCTTATGAATTCTTTTGTTTCAATTTTATTTTCATGAGGTTCTTCAATTCTATAATGATGTTCAACGATTGTCTCTTCTCTTTTGATACTTGCACTGGTAGCATTCAATGTAATTTCAAAGTTTTCATAAACTCCATCTATAACATTTTGAATATATTCTATATACTCATCCACTTCTTCTGTTGAAATATCTTGGATAAAATCTGAGAAAATACTTATTTCTTCTGGGAGTATTATTGCTAAGTCAGTCACCAAATTGATCTTCCTTAAATTCATATGAAGGGTTTATAGTGACTAATTTATACAGTCCAACTTGTCATCTGTTTCAAAGCCACAAAAATTAATCTTCATTTATTTGCTCATCCACTTCTTCTAGATACCTTTCTGTATCTAAATAAGATTCAATAAGATTATCTAAAAATTCAACACTAACCTCTCGACTATCTTCATAAATATGCATTTTAGCTCCAGCTTTTTCTAGTAAACTTATAATGTTTTTCATCTCTTTCAATTCATCAATATCTAATAAATTATAAGATAAAATAAAATCATTTTTATTTATTGCTTCTTTTATTTCAGAAATACTTTTATCTGTATGTTTTCTTAGAATCGAGATATATTTGATTTGATCATCATCTTTCTCTATTCGCATTTTCATTTTAGGCATTTAGTTTCTCCTCCATAGATTAGAAATCGTCAATAGGTTTAATTCTTTCTCCAGGTAGACTATTCTTCCAATTACCTCCATGCCAACCATTAAAATGTTCATTTGGTGTAGCTGGATATATAATTTCGCCTTTGTTCGCTAAATGTGGATATTGTGATGCACTGTAAGAATGGTGACCTTGCACAGTTTTTCCATCTACTTTAGGCTTCTTACCATTTAGAATATCATTTAATTGCTGCTTATCCCAGTTTCTGGTTGGATCCTCTTTATTCAAAATTCTTTGACGTTCCTGATACCAAAACTCATTCACACCAGTGTTTCTATGTTTGGCAAACTTTTTATTCCATTTATAATTTTCATATTCTAATTTCGTAATCGTCCTATTCTCAAATTTGTCTTTCAGCTCTTTCATCTTCTTAGTGCTTAACTGCTTTCTTTGTATAGGGTGCTTCCTTAAATCTAATCCTTTGGTTCTTTCTGCTATTATTTTCTCAGCAACTTTTTGTTCTCCGATCCTCAGACTACCATTGATGCTCTTTTTACTAAACGGCAAAAGGATTCCAAGAGCCGCGTTCATACTTGCTTCCTGCTGTTCTTTCGAGATCTTATTCCCAAACATATCACGCCCTGTAATCGCTTCGCTGAAGCCATTTGTGGCGGTAAGACCAAATAAGCCTTTTTGAGATGTTTTTAAGGCGTCAAAGGATTTTTGCGATGTCTTGTAAATGTCGACTGCTCTGACTGCGGCTGATGTGGCTTGAGTTGTTTTATAGACGGCTTTTCCACCTTTGAAAATACGACCTGCCCATCCGACGATTGGGATATAACCTGCTGCTGCCATGCCGCCTGCGGCGACGCGCTGTCCTGCGGTGAGCTCTTCACCTGTGATCGGGTCAACACCTGTTGCGGCACGTTTTGCATCGTTCACACCTGTCAATTCATTGACGATATTTCCGCCATAATCAAGTGCTTTTTCATACCAAGGACGGTTGGCGAGTGCTTCCTGTTCCTTTGCATTCTCACGGGCCTCTTCTTGTTCTTTTTTGATTTTCAGATATTCAGAAGTTTGCTTCTCAATATCGCTTTTTGCCTTGTAGATTTCACTATTTTGATACGCTTTCTTGTCAAAATTCATAGGCGAAATGGCTTTTCCGTCATTTGTGGCATTCATCATTTCCGTATACAATGCCATTGTAGCTTGCTGCTCCGTTTCTGACAAAGCATATTCATCTTTTAAATTTTGATCAAGCTCTCTTAGGTCTTTGATCGTCTTTTTTCGCTCGTCTTCCGCATCTGCAATTTTTTCATCAAAGGTTTGACTATCAAATACTTCTAGAGAAATGAGGTCGTCGATGTCTTGAAAAATCGTTTTAAGCGCCTTTTTTTGATCCTTCACAATGCTTTTGGCATTTTTGATGCCCATATGTACAGCGTTGTCTAAAAAGTGTTCTTCTACGAAGGTTTCGCCGCCAAAACTCGTATCATCAAGTGTCCCAGAAACACCTTCATGAAAGGCTTTTTGCTTATCAATGAAGCTGATAAACATATCTACATTTCCAGCCAGTTCTTTATAAAAGCTTTTAATGTTATCGGCACCTTTTCCAGTGAAATCATCACCGAGGTTAGCCACGCCTTGAAGTGCCTTTTTTAAATCTACCATTTGTTCACGGAGTTCCTGGTAGTGTTTTGCCCTTGCATCCATGGCACTTGTTAGTGCTTTTGCATCAAGTATCTTGCCCAGAAGAAGTCACTCCCTCCATTATTGATCATAAAGTCTATTTTACCGTGTCCACCAAAACGGAAAAATAGGTTAATTGACATAAAAAACGGAATAGACTCTCTATTTAACGGGCTAAATAAAATAAGCTAAACAAAGCACTTTGCTCTGTCTAGCCATACATCCGTTTTATTTATAATCATTGACAGGTCCTTTATCCATCAATACCTCAATTTCATTAGAAGACTTCATTTTTAATTTAGGTCTCCGCTCAGAGTTTGGTTTGCTATAAAGCTCAAGTGGGCGGATGATCACACCATCATTTGTATTTTGAAGCATACCTGGCACACAAGAATAAATACGATCATTGTCATTGGCATGTTTGGAATGAATCGTCACAGACGTTCCTTGATGATTATCGATACTCATAGATACTCTATATCTATAAAAGGAACCTGTCCCGTTTGATTGAGCAGAATAAACAACCGGAACGACAGCAAGGATATCATCATTTAACCGTAGTTTAATAACTTCTGTTTTCATTGATTCATGGTCTCTACCGACATCTCCCATATGCTCAACAGCTCCGTTGCCGTAACTTTTGAGAGCAGAAATTCCTTTCGCACCAAACATAGCCACATCTACTTGCTTTCCTGACTTTGTGTAGACCAATGCATAAATATCATAATCGGTGCCGGACTCCCAAGATACTGTCGCTGTGATCTCAGGCGTTTTCTCTATTATGATCGGTTTATGACCTTTGTCTAGACTAATTTTACCTTGAACTTTTTCTAAACTGATAGGTGCAACAACTTTCTCTTTAGTCATTGTCTTCGTTTGAGCAGGGCCATCAATTGATTGTTTTTCAGGAGCCAATTGAGGTGTAGAAATATCCTGTTCATCAGGTTCAACCTCCACACCATAAAGCTTGCATAGCCCTTCCAGTCCAGAATCGAAACCTCGCCAGATTGATCGTGCTTTCGTATCACCATTTCTTATATACAGCTCTACCACGACAATGCCCTTTTCATTTGTAAAGTTTACTGGTGTTAGATAAAACACCTCGTCACCTGTTCGAATTTCTGCTTGCAAATGCTTCACTTGAGAAAAGCCCGTTCCTTGATCTTCTGTTAATGTAATAGCCATCTTTGTGATTCCAGCAGGCACTTTGCTCATATCAAAATTCAATTGATGCCTTTTCAATTGACCTGATACCTCTGCTGGTAAAAGTGCCGCTGCACCCGAAGCACTCTCTGGTTGATTGTAGAAAATAATGCCATGATCTCCTTCAACCTGATCCGAATCTGTTAAAAGAAACGCCGTTAAAGAAATATCAATTTCAGATGACACTTCATAGCTGATGGATACCTGTCCCTTTGGAGAGTTTAGTACGGTATTGGCTCCCATTTGCAAAGTATGATTCATTACAACAACTCCTATTCTTCATCTACCATTTAACGTTTTTATAGATCAATTATACCAAATCATGTAATGAAACCTATTCATATCTTTATCTCTTTTCAACCTCTGCTGCGATACCTAAAAACAAACCACTCTCGAAACAATGTGTATAAAAGAATCATTCCTGCTATTATGGTGATATTCGGCCTTTGGATCCTTCTTCAAATATCCTTGAACATCAAGGTCTTTCACAATCCAACGAACTATTTTGTGGCCATTACTCTCTTTTTTCTTTGTATTCAGGCACTAATAAAACTTAAACGATGAAAAACCCGAACAAGCATATACCACGCTCATCCGGGCTTCTATTTTTTCCTTTATTACACTTCTTCACCATTCGTGGCAATGACGTTTTGGTACCAAGTAAACGAATCTTTTTTAAGGCGCTTCATTGAGCCGTTGCCTTCGTTGTCGCGGTCAACGTAGATCATGCCGTAGCGTTTTTTCATTTCACCTGTTGTGAATGACACGATGTCAATGATACCCCACGGTGTGTAGCCAATCAGGTCAACACCGTCGTATTCGATGGCTTTTTTCAGTGCTTCGATATGAGAAGCGAGATATTGAATTCGTTCTGGGTCATGAATGGAACCGTCTTCCTCCACCTGATCAATGGCACCAAACCCATTTTCAACGATGAAGAGCGGGATTTGATAACGATCGTAAAAACGATTCAACGTATATCTTAAGCCAGTCGGGTCAATGGACCAGCCCCAGTCACTTGATTTGATATACGGATTGTCTACACCATGCGGAAGGGCTCCGTTGACAATGTCTCCGTCGTTATCAGACACTGCATCACTTTTAACTGTTGTCGACATGTAGTAGCTAAAGCCAAGATAATCTACTTTGCCTTTTCTTAAGCTTTCTTCATCGCCTTCTTCAAACGGAATATGATAGCCTTCGCGTTCGAATTCTTTAAGTGCATAGCTCGGATAGTAGCCCCGAACTTGTACATCTGGGAAGAAATAGCGTTGTCTCATATATTCTTCAGCAAGCATGACATCCTCTGGATTTGAGGAATACGGATAGATTGGTACGTGAGATACCATTGCACCAATTTGAAAAGCAGGATTGATTTCTTTGCCTTTTGCTACTGCCCATGCACTTGCTAGTAATTCATGATGTCCTGCTTGATACATGATTTCTTTGGCATTTTCGCCTTCTTTGACTGATACCCCTGAGTTTGTCCATAGGAACAGTGGGTTGTTGACATCCATTTTGTTATTGATTTCATTAAATGTCATCCAGTATGTGACTTTGTCCTTGTAACGATTGAAGCACACTTCAGCGAATTTCGCGAAGTATTCAGCGACTTTTCGGCTTCTGAATCCGCCGTATTCTCTTGCCAAATGAAGCGGCATCTCAAAGTGAGACAGTGTAATCACAGGCTCGATGCCATGCTTGAGCAGTTCATCAAATACATCATCATAGAATTGTAAACCTGCTTCATTCGGTTCCGCTTCATCTCCCTTTGGGAAAATTCGGCTCCAGCCGATCGATGTACGCAAGCATTTTAACCCCATTTCGGCAAACATCGCGATATCTTCCTTGTAACGATGGTAGAAATCGATTGCTTCATGATTCGGATAAAATTTGCTGTCTTCTATCGTCTCCGTAATTTGTCTCGGTACTCCGTGAGCACCAGCTGTCATTACATCCACAACACTTGGGCCTTTTCCTGCTTCATTCCATCCACCTTCGAATTGATGTGCAGCTAATGCTCCGCCCCATAGAAAGTCTTTTGGTAATGTCATTATATATTCCTCCTATTTCACAATTGTGATCATGTCGTCCGTTGGCTGTATCACCACTAGTATATGTACATTATAATTATACCGGTACAATTTATCAATACATATATCATTTCAATTAACATATCAAAGAAAAATCGGTATGTGCTATAATCAAAGACAATAAATCGTGAAAACAAAGAGGAATGGCTATGTTAAAGTATCAACAAATTGCGAGCGATATTGAAAAATATATTGTCACCCATGAGCTGCAGCAAGGGGACAAGCTTCCTGTACTTGAAACCCTCATGAGCCAATTTGCTGTGAGCAAAAGCACCATTATCAAATCATTAGACCTACTCGAAAGAAAAGGAATTATCTATCAAGTGAGGGGCAGCGGCATCTTTGTTCGAAGACACAGACGCAAGGGCTACATCAGCCTTTTATCCAATCAAGGGTTTAAAAAAGATTTAGAGGAATTTCAACTGACTTCAGAGGTTTTAATGCTAGACACCATCAAACCGCCTGAAGAAGCAGCGCTTAATTTGAATATTGAACAAGATGAGGATGTTTTTTACCTCAAACGCATCCGTTACATCAATGGACAAACCTTATGTCTAGAAGAATCCTATTACAGAAAAACCATCATTCCCTATCTCAACACAGAAATTGCCGCCGATTCTGTTTTTAAATTCATCAGTGAAGGCCTTGGGCTCAAAGTCGGCTTTTCCGATATGTACTTACAAGTGGGCAAACTGAATGAAACCGAAGCAAAACACCTCGGCCTCAAACAAGACGATCCCGCTCTCCGCGTCGAAACCGTCTTTCATCTCACAAACGGCCAGCCTTTCGATTTCTCGAAAATCACATATAACTACATGCAATCCCAATTTTTTATTCAGGCGAATAATTATTATGGGTGATGGAAAAGACCCCTCATAGCTGAGGGGTCTTTTAAAGTGGACATATTATTTGTAATAGTTATAGTCATTAAACGTTGCTATCATATCTTCTTGCGTTCCTTTTTTCCCACGATTCGTATTAAAATATAACGTTCCGTCATCAAAATCAACAGCTTCTATTTCAAAAAGAGTAAATGCACTGCTCGTAATTCGGAATGAAAGGTCTTTTCTCGTAAACAATTCTTTTGAAAAATCCTTTGTAGGTGTCTCCTTTTGCTCTTTGATCATTTGATTAATATTTAGCGGATATGTGAGAATAACACTCACATTAGAAGCTCCTCCATTAGTAGCCGGTTTAGATAAAGGTACATATAATGTTCCTTGGTAGAATGAGATTCCTTGAAGAATGTATTTGGACACATCGACCACTGATTGGTTTACGACAGCTTTTGTATAATTTAATGCAAATGTTGCCTCATATTCAAACTGCCCTTTCTTGTCATTGAAATTCCCAATAAAAAAGCGATTGCCAGACCTTACAATAAACTTATCGGTTCCAACAGAATATGTGATGCCGCTAATTGATAAATTCGTCCCTTGGTACTGCAGAACATAGGATTTAGCCACTTTGTACGTATTTTTCTTCGTGTTCACACTTAACTTCACTATCTTTTTTACATACTTTACACCATCGGTCATCGGCGCTACATACAAGCTAACTTGTTCATCACCTTTTTGAGCTTTCACAGCTAGGTCATTCGCATGTCCTAAATCATTGCTAGTACTATTGGTGTCAGAGTTTTTAAGGAGCTTAACAGTTCTTTTGCTAGACGAGGTGTTCATTTTTATCGCGTACAATTGCGTCAGATGGTTTGACGTATTTATTTTTGCAGAATAAATCGTATTATTATTACGATCTACAGCCATCCCTTGCATAGAAGTGTAAAATCCAGAACCAGACATTGCAGAATACGTTGTATACGTGTTGAAGTATCCTGATTGAGCCTGAACAGTAGTAGACCACATACTGCACAAAAAGATGACAGCCATTGAAATGATAATCTTTATTTTTTTCAAAAAATCACGCTCCTATCAATGAAATTTGTATCATTTAGCTATTTAAAAAATCGCCACCCTAAATGAATGGCGATTGAACACTCTACTTTTCAGCCTGAAACTTCTTTATTGTCTTATTACTTTCCGACATGCCTTTCCCAGTGACGGTGAAGTAAAGCTTTCCACCCTTGGCACCTAGTTGTTTAAAAGTGACTTTCACAACCTTGCCTTTAGAAGCCGTTGATTTTCCAATCAGCTTCCCTGATGAATGATAGATTTTGACAACATCTTGTTTCGCTAATTGACTGATCGTGACAACGTCTTTTTTCTTCTTGTTGTTCACGATTGTGATTTGATTGCTTTTTAACGAAGTAGATGGTTCGCCTTTAAAAGAAATGGCTTGCTTTCCGCTTTCCAGCATCTTATCTTCACTACGCGTCACAAACACTTTGCCGCTCTTGGTCCCTACTTGTTTAACGTACAATTTGATAGATGAACTGTTCGCTGGTTTTGATGTGGCAAGTAGTTTTCCATTTGTTGAGTAAACTTTGATGACATCTTTTTTCTTGATCTTACTCACTGTAATGACATCTTTTTTATTTTTAAGATTATTGATTTTGACTTGATTGGCTTTTAAAACATTCGATTTTTCACCCTGATAACGAATGGATACTCGATTGCTCTCTTTTAAACCAGGCTCTTTCATACTGATATAAAGTGTTCCATTTGTTTGTCCTAATTGTTTCAAGGAAATCGTCATGTTCGAGCTAGATGCAGTTTGTTGAGCAATTGCTTTTCCACCAGAAGCTTGTTTAAAGATTTTAATGACGGATTGTTTTTTGATTCCTTTTATCGTCACCGTATCGTTTTTTCCTTTGTTGTTTGTTACCTTCACTTGAGATGATAGAAGTGGCGATGTGATGACTTTTTTAACGGTAACAGCTGGCAGGGCAACCTTTCTCTTCCCGCTTTGCAACGTGATGGTCACTTTAGATCCTTTTGTTAATTTCCCTGTTTTTAATTTGAAGTTTTTCCCCGGTGTAATGGCAAACGGTCCATATTTCTTTTTCGTTATGCTTGAGCTGAGTTTCGACATAGCTCTTATTGTGTTATTTACTGAATCAGTTTGCACCTCTACAACAGCTTGATCACCAAACGTACTGATGCCATTAATCGTATCACTTGAATCATCAATTTCTTCCACAAAAACTTTCTGTACATCTTCCTGAGATTGATTCGTTTCATCTGGGTTATCTGCCATGAACGACTTGACTGTGATTAAGTCACCACCGATTAACTTTGAAACAGGAACATCATAGTATCCATTAGGGTCTGTCTGGCCTTCCCCAATGACTCTTCCCTCTCCATCTAAAATATTGATCATACTTTTAGGAGTTGCGGTCCCAGCTACTGAAGTGGAAAGCTGAGTAAATGGATCAATAGTCGGAGCTGTTGATCTGAGTCGGAAAGTGGTCTCATATAAAGCATTATCAAAAGAGGGTTCCATCACTTGAAATTTACTTTGATCCAATGCTTTTATTGTGTTTTTGTCCACACTCAATTCAAAGTTGCCATCACCATCTGCAGTTATCGATTGAATGATGTCACTTGATTTTTGATTTTTAAAGACGATCTTTGCATAAGGAATTCCCGTTTGGCCTTTCACTGATTTAGACCATTTCGTCGTAGGAATAAGCGAGATTTTCTTAGGATTAACAATTTTTTTGTAAACGTCGATATTGCTGCCAGTCGTCATTTTCACTGTTAGAAATGTGCCTGCATTTAGGGCAGGCAGCTTTAAATGAATGTCATCATTGAATGTGCCTGATGCAATCACTTTGTCATCTTTCATGACCTCTATTTTTGTGTTCTTCACTGTTTTTCCAGTTAGCTCGTGAGAAGTATCATATATCGGATCTAATGAGGTAAAAGATTCCTTGAAAACATACACTTTGTTTGAAGAAAGCTTTGTCCCATTTTGGTCATACGTATCTAACTCCACCGTTTGGCCTGAACTAATGTTCCAAGAAAACAACTTAAAGTTTCCGTTACTATCTGCTTTTGCGTAGTGCATATATTTAGATTTCCAGTTACTCGGAACACCCCAATCTACGAATGCAACGATTGCGTTTGGCGCTGTTTTACCTGTTAGATAATTATCACCATATTGATAACGATCAATCGTTGTTTTCGTTCCACCCTCTGCGGCACTCACATTTTCCTGTATATTGAAAGTTAACATCATCATACAGAGAATAGAAGCTACTATTTTCAGGACTATTTTCATAAAGTTATCCTCTTTTCCTATTAATGTTTTAATATACAAATATTATACATTTTATCCAAAGTAGGCACAAGAGTTAATATCGTGACTAAAGACTTATCTAATTACTGTTTTAATAGATACTGTGAATTTCAAACTCTTACATGAAAACTTCCGATTTAAAGTATCAAAAAGATTCATTTTACGAATGCATTGAACAAACTTATGATAAACGTAACAAGAATGTACAGGAGGATTCATTATATGAGAGATATTAGGGTGTACCATGTCGATGCGTTTACAACTGAGAAATTTGGAGGAAATGCTGCTGGGGTCGTGTTGGATGGTGATCTTTTAACGGAGGATGAGATGCAGAATATCGCCAAGGAGTTGAATTTACCGGAATCTGTCTTCTTGCTGCCTGCACATGATAAAGAAGCTGATTATCGGGTCAAATACTTCACACCGACGGAAGAGGTTAATTTCTGCGGGCATGCGACTGTTGGATTGACTTGGCTTTTGGCGACGGAGCTTGGGCTGGCAAAAGAGAAAACAGGGGTCGTGTTAGAAACGAAGATTGGCAATGTTCCTGTTGTATGGCACGAAG
Organism: Bacillus sp. FSL W8-0920; assembly: GCF_038593215.1. Taxonomy (NCBI): domain Bacteria; kingdom Bacillati; phylum Bacillota; class Bacilli; order Caryophanales; family Bacillaceae; genus Bacillus; species Bacillus sp. FSL W8-0920. Next base: position 3,724,601 of record NZ_CP151974.1, read on the forward strand.
AAAATGACAAGGTCGTTGATGTAGAAATGACGCAGGTGACACCGAAGACGCGAGATTTTGTCATCGATTTAGAAGAGCTGAGTGACATGCTTGGTGTCAGCAGTGACCGCATTGATCCATCTTATCCTATCAAATTAGCAAACACCGGAAACTGGCATCTTCTCGTTCCGATGAAGCACCAACAGGACATTGACCAAACGGCACCGAACTTAGCCGCTTTAGGGAAAATGAATAAAGAACAAAATATCACGACGACTCACCTTTATTCATTTCACACCACAAAAGAGGTTGATCTTTACACGAGGGATTTTGCACCTGGGATCGGTATACCCGAAGATCCGGTGACGGGGGCAGCAAACGGAGCATTGGCTGGCTATCTTTATTTGGAAGGTATCATTTCTCAGCAAGAAACCACTCTCCTGCACATTGCCCAAGGGGATGCCATCGGCAGACCTGGCATCCTTCGTATCACGGTCATTCCGAATGAATCAAAGCCTGAGATCAAAGTGGCAGGCGCGGCGGTTATCACTATTCGCGGTGTGTTGACCTTATAAACCATCAGCTTGAATGGGAGGCATCTCGTTCAAGCTGATTTTACTTGAAATGATCTTTGACCACTTCGATCCATCTTTTAGCCGATGGGGATGCTGCTTTGAATGATTTGAACGCCAAGTTGATCTCACGATAGACGCTTGTCTCAAGTGGAATGACTTTCGTATGAGACATTTGCGGCGGCAAAATTAATGTCGGAATGATGGTCACTCCGAGCCCTTCTTGAACCATAGAAATGAGCGTATTGTTGTCTCCAATTTCAAACAAAACTTGAGGCTTCACGCCTCTTTCTTTTAATAATTTCTTAATGAGCAGATCACAGCCCGCTTTTGGCATAATGAATGATTCATCATGTAACGAGTCAACTTCTATCACTTTCTTCGTATGGAAGCGATGATCCTCTTGCATGAGCACCACCAATTCATCTTGGAAAAGTGGAACAGTTTCAAATTCTCTTGATGCCTGCGTTAAAAAACCAACATCAATCGTGCCAGACGCAATCCAATCCTCAATCTCCTCATAACCACCTTCATATAACTCTACCTGGATATTGGGATACCCTTTGGTAAAACGGTGAATCAGCTGCGGAAGCATTTTTGAAGAAAAACTAGAGAACGTTCCGATCTTGATATTCCCCACTTCCATCCCTTGAATCAACGCCGCCTCCTGTTCAAGCAATGACGCATGATGAATGATTTGCCGAATATGCGGCATCACCCGCTCACCTGCGTCCGTTAACGCCAGCCCGTTTCGATTCCGCCGAAGCAGCACAACCCCTAACTCTGACTCAAGCTTCGCAATATTATGACTGACTCCAGACTGCGTCAGCCCAAGTTTATCCCCGGCTTTTGTAAAACTACCGCATTCAACGACTGTTAGAAATACTTTGTATTGGAATGTGATCAGTTTGGTCACCTCGTATCTTCATATTGTAAATCGAAAAATAACTCAACATGTCTAATTTATCTCAAGATTCAATATTTACCTATAACCACTGAGATATTTTGCTAAATTTATGATACGATAATAGGCAAAAAGACTACAGGGGCTTGCTAAATGAGTGAACTTATTATTGAAAAACGCGATTTTATGACAGATCAAATTCTTTCTTTACGAACAACCGTATTTCATAATCAACCTATTGTCTATATTCTTTATGATGAAAAGAAGAAACCATCTGCTTATATTGGTCAGTCAGTTCAAGCTAGCAGACGTTTGAAAGATCATTTGAAAGACCAGAACAAGAATAAACTAACCAAAACCATTCTGATCGGACATGAACGCTTTCATCAATCTGCCTCTTATAATATTGAGACAAATCTCATAAACTACTTTATTGCAGAAAATCGTTTTCAATTAAAAAATGTTAGCCAAACACGATCGAGGGAGATGCACCATTATTATCAGAAAGACTTTTACAATGAAGATGTCTTTGAAGAGGTGTGGAAGCAGCTTCAACAAGAAAAAATCGTCACTAACTCAATTGAAACATTAAGAAATAGAGACATTTATAAGCTTTCTCCTTATAAGGAATTGTCATCCCAACAAGTAGAAATTAAGAATGAAATTTTGTCTTTTTGTAAAGAGCATATCAAACAGTCAGGGCATCATGTTATTTCGATAGAGGGTGATGCAGGAACTGGGAAAAGTGTTTTACTGAGTTCCCTCTTTAATACAATTCAAGATTTATCAAATGATATGGAATCTGTCTTAAACAAAAAGAACAATTATTTACTTGTAAATCATGCAGAGATGCTTAAAACATATCAAAACATCGCCAAGAGTCTGCCAAATCTGAAGAAGAAACAAATCATGAGACCAACCTCGTTTATCAATCAGATGACAAAGTCAGGTGATATGGCTGATATCGTGTTAATTGATGAAGCCCACCTTTTATTAACAAAAGATGATAAGTACAATAACTTCCATTACCAAAACCAACTAGAGGAGATTATTAAACGAAGTAAAATCACCATTGTCATTTTTGATCCAAAGCAGGTACTCAAAATTAAAAGCTACTGGAATGAAAAATTACTCGAGGAAATAACAAACAGATACCATGCCACGACTGTGAAACTTACAGAACAGATGCGTATGCATGCTGATACTGATACGTTGAAATGGATTGACCAGTTTGTCTCAAAACGATTATTAACTCTGCCTAAAAAACAGGAATCTTTCGAACTCAAAATTTTTGAGAATCCTCATCAATTTAAAACTGCCATTCAAGAAAAAGATAATGAAGTAGGCCTATCCCGCATTGTATCTACCTTTGACTTTTTACATAAAAAAGATGGAGCTGCCTATATCGTAGATGAAGACGGTATCAATATGCCCTGGAATTTTACAAATGATAAATGGACATGGGCTGAACATGCAGATTCAGTTAGAGAGGTGGGCTCAATCTATACGGTTCAAGGATTTGATTTAAATTATGTCGGCGTCATACTTGGCCCTTCTATCAGCTATGATGAAGAAAAGGATGAACTTCTCATTGACACGTCAAATTATAAAGATACAGGTGCATTCACATCTAGAAGTGACATGTCAGCAGAGGAAATCAAACAGGCAAAAGAAAAGATTATACTAAACTCAATTAACGTTCTGATGAAAAGAGGCATCCACGGTCTTTATATTTATGCAACAGAGGAAAAATTGAGAAGGAAATTACAAGAAATAAATGAGGGAGGCAAATATGACTGAAATCAAAGATTTAATACATTCGATTAACCAATTTAGAGATGATCGAAACTGGAGACAATATCATAATCCAAAAGACTTGGCCATCTCAATTTCGATAGAAGCAGCTGAACTGCTCGAAGACTTCCAATGGAAAAGTAATGAAGAAGCTCTTGAGGCGAACGAAGAAAATATCAAAGAGGAAATAGCAGATATCTTAATATATTCTCTTATGCTTTGTTCAGATCTTCATCTAAATGTGAAAGAAATAATTGAAGAAAAATTAATAAAAAATGCAGAGAAGTACCCCATTGAAAAGTAAAGAAACATGATTTGTTCTACTGATTAATGAAGAAGAGTAATGTCCTACCACTCTTCTTCATTTCATTATGCTTTAAGAACATATTTATCTAATTTGTCGTTGTCGATGAGGAAGACCTAGACGCTGCTTCATCAGCCTTCACACAATCAATCGCAACAACGAGTGCAATCATCACAGGCTCCATCTCTTCTTTCAAAATATCGACCTTATAGCTATCTCCCCAAGTAAACCATTCCTTCTTCACCTTGCCGATCACTTCGCCACTTTGCAGCACTTGGAAATTCATATCCCACCAGTTACCTTGCACTTCTACGCCCGCAGCCTCAATTGAATATTTTGCTTTAAAGAACGTAAACTCTTTTTTGATCGTCAATACTTCTTGACCATTAACTTCTACTAAAAACTTCGGTAAAAAGGTAAACATTTTCTTCGTAATCACAGCGATTTCATCTCGTTCTGTATTCAGAATGGTGAACGTCTTCGGCACCTTCATAAAGCTGCCCTCGACTACATACACATCGTTCTCCTGCTGATCCTTTACCGTAAACCTGCCGCTCAGACTAAATACTTTCTGCTTCATGTATAGTTGCTTCATACGTACCTCCGATTAAATTCAAACTTTTATCAGTCATTTATCCATTCTTTATTTACATCTAATTATACCAAAAAATAGAATGATCAAATAACATGTCAGAACTCATGCAAGTTATAATGGAAATATAAACAAAATTGTGAGGGGAACTCATGAAAAAAATCACGTTTTTTGATTGGACCATTCAATTACAAGCAAACTTAACGGCAATAACAGATCATCATGAAAAAAAGATGGTCATTTTAGAACCATCCATTGAATTAAACGCTGTGATCTGGATAGATGAAAACAACGAGCTTCAAATCAAACCTACTTGGGATTGTGTCATTGCAATTGATCCAACCAACAAATCACTGACAATCCGGCAAACAGAAGAAGTATTCGGAGAAGTGTACGAATGAAAACAACAGGAGGAACTATGAAGAAAACCACTTTTTATGATTGGACGGTTCACTATCCTGAACATTTAACAGCAGTCAAAGATGATACAGAAAAGAAAATGGTTTTTCTAGAACAGACCGTTGAATTTAAAGGAATTATCCGTATTGATGAGAATAATGAACTGCAAATGAAGCCGACTTGGGATTGTGTCATTATTATTAATGCAAAAAACATGTCTGTCACAGTTTGTGATGCAGAAGATGTTGTAGGTTTGCCGTAGAAATTAAAAAAAGTCTCGTTTGAGGGAAATCACTCAAATGAGACTTTTTTATTTAGTTAGTATTTAATAACCATTTACAAAGTAAGCAATGGTTTCTACTTCATCTTCTTTCAGTTCTCTGTTCAAATGTGCTTGATATTCACTCACGATTCTCTGCCAATCTCCACCATAAAGATCAGTGTATTTCGCAATCATCCGAAGCTTGTCTCTTTCCTGACGAAACTCCTCTTTTGTCCACGGTCTTTGGTGTGAAGGAATATACGTATCAGCTTCAATAGCATCTAACTCATCTAAAAGACGTAATATTTCTTTCACTGTATAATGTACTTTTTCAGCATACATTTTCGGATAAATACAATCACCAAGAAAAAGGATTTTCTCTTCTTTCACATACACGATCACTGAATCAGCAGCGTGATCGCCTCCAACATGCTGCACGACACAAGTGACCCCGCCAAGATCAATCTCCATCCGACGGTCAAACGTGACATCCGGTAAAACCACCTGAATATCTCGATGACCCTGATATTCTTCCTTAATGGCCTTCGCACAGAACTCAATCTCCGTTCCTTCCCTCACCCGCTCATCAATCGCTTCATCTGACCAAGAAAACGGAAGAAGCTTCTCCATTTCCTTTCTGGTCTTTGCAGAAGCAATTGAAACCGTATCAGGCAGCGCTGGCAGACCAAAAATATGATCCCAATGCCAATGCGTGAGGACGACCATATCGGGCGAGGCGTTCTCGTGCTTTAAAGTTTTTTGGATGAAATAGTTCGCATGATCTTCTGAATTGCCGGCATCGATCATTAATGTTTTGCTTTTGCCTACGACCATGCCTAGGATAGGGCGGTCGGTTCGTGGTACTGGTGTGATGTAGGAGAAGGTGTCGCCTATTTTTTTGATTGTGTGCATGGTGACGCCTCCTACCTTATGATTTCTCTTTGGGATTTTTATCTGAACTTAAATCAAGAGAGTTATTTTTAATTCTAATTATGCTTTTACCTTAAATTTTACAAGTTATGTAATGGGAGTATATAAAAAGTTTAAAGGCAAAAGTCTATATCAGACCTTTACCCGCGAGCTTTCATTTCAGAAGATACACTATTTTCAACAACATGTTTAGGCAAAAGTATTGCTCTAATATTCTCCTTAACCTCTTCACCTAAAGATTGCAAAATTCCCTCTGCAACAGCCCTAGCAAGCAATGGGGGAACCGCATTCCCAATTTGTTGATACTGCGAGTCTTTTGACCCACAGAATTTATATGAATCCTGGAATGATTGTAGCCTAGCTGCTTCTCTAATACTGATAGCTCTGTCTATAACTGGATGAACCCACATTGATTTTCTAGCATTAAGCACAGTATCTGAAGGCTCATTATATGCAAGTCTTCTATAAATCGTATTTTGTGTTCTGCTATGATCTGTGTAGGTTGTTTTCAAAGATTCATCCAAATTATGAAAGTTCTGGCCTTCTTTTAGAGCCTTAAATCTTTTTAGAGCTACTTCACCAGATTCAGTTCTAACATGGTTATATACCTTATCTATATTATTAAGATAATCATTAAGAGGACTATTGAGTAGCGGTTGATGGGAAGTCTTATCAAGTTCATCATCTTTTACATTTACACCAGGTGATATGTTTTCTAAATCACCTATTGCATCATGTATTTTATTATACTCTTTCCTCTTATGAAATAATGGCTCAGGCGTTTTAACTGCTTCCGTTTTTAAAGAAGTTCCTTTGATACCCATTAAAACTAATCTGCTTCTTTCCTGCGCCACTCCATAATGAGCAGCATTAAAAATATACTTATCCTCATTTAATGCATAGCCTAACTTTATAAACTTTCTTTTAATATAATTAAACACATTAAATGATTTAATGATAATCTCAATATCATCATGATTTTCTTCTATATCGAATAACAAAACTTTATTTTTAATTACTTCTGAAATCTTGCGTATTACCTTCTGCGCCTCAAGGATATTTTCAAGGCTATCTGTATATGAAGTTAGATCTCCAGTTGTTTTGTCTAAAAGGTTCTTCAGCTTTTCTCCCAAGTCAGTCCAATCTAATTGGTATAGGCTATTCCAATATTCACAATGCTGACTATGCCATTGCTTGTTTATTACCTTCATAAAAAATTTATAGTTTGCCTCTTTTTCTATAAAATTCAATAAATCCATAGGCGATTTCTTTTTAGCATGTTTTAAAAGTGTATTTAATTTAGAAAAGAGTTCGTTACTTATCATAAAAGGTGTTAGATCTTTCCGCTGTTTGTAGGCATCCATAAGAAAATTTCTTAAGTTAACAGAATAAAGTGTACTTCTGCCGATCTTAATATGTTCTTCTACAGGCTCGATTTCCAGCTTAACAAGTTCAACTTCGTCCCCTTCACTCAAAAAAAACTTATGCTTTTCTGACTCCATGCTTTTCACGTTTTCCATCACAAAAGCTAAAGGACGAATTTCTTCAATCGCCCGCAAATACTCCTTAACAAGATTATTATTCGAAGAAATCAAGGTATTCTGCTGCCGATTCGCATTGGAAAATCCTTGACATGGCGGTCCCCCGATTACAACATCTATATCACAGAATTCACCAATCTTTTCTCCATTTTCGTCTGTATATTGAAGCTTTGTAATATCCTCATGTAAAATGACGTCATTTTGGTGGTTTATTTTAAAGGTTTTACGTGCATTATCATTAATTTCGACAGCAACTTTCACTTCGAACCTACCTGTCTGCTCAAATCCGTTGCTGAGACCTCCTGCCCCTGCAAAAAGATCCATTACTTTAAATTTTTTCATTATAAAACCTCACTTCATTAAGAAGTAATCTTTCATATTATATTTTAATACGAGAACATAAGTTCGAATATTTGTTTTTTAATTAACTTTTCAATTATATCATAATTATATTTATAACAAATGGTTTAATGTTGCGTTCTCAAGGGAGATTTCAGAGTTTGCAAAAGATAATTTGTTTATGCCATAAAGAATAACAAACCCACAGTGTTCCAATCCATGTCTAATACTGTCTCACTAAGCCTCTCTAAAATGTCTGCAAAGATCAGCGAGTGAATATAAAAGACTAGTATGTAATGAAGTTAATTTTCATTTAGGAACATGAATTTATGCATGGCTTTTGACACTCAGTTAATCATATTCACATATTTATAAAACACTATCCTTAAATGAAAAAACACCCTGAATCTCTGTCAAAGGATTAGGGTGATAAGACTAAATTAAGTTTTTTAATTCTTGTGAGCAGGTTTCTTTGTACTGAATCCAACATGCTTCTTGCTTCGCCCATTGTGTAACGTTTCGCTCTCCCGCAGATTCCCTAAGATAGGACAATGTCTTTTCTGCGATTATTCGAATGATAGCATCCCATTTTTCGGAAAGGGATTGTTCTTCCCATACTTCAACTAACTCTATCTGTTCATTGTATATTTGATGGATCATTGCAGTTGTATAATAAAGGACATTTGCTTTGTAACCTCTTAGCTTCATTTCATCAACAATTTCCTTTACCCTAAGATTAATTATAGCTCGGGCAATTAGTTTTTGATAGACAGATAATGTTATCTTATCTAGGGTATTTCCGCTCCAGAAGCTCTTATTCAGCTCCATGAATTTTTTAAAAGCTTCCTCCCCGCCTTTACTAGAAACGTGAGGATAGCCTTCCCATGACATGAAATATTTAGCCATATCAACTTTTGTGAGGACTTTATTCTTCGGATATTGCTTCTTAAAGTCGGTCTGTTCTTTGCCTCTATTGCGCCTGTTTATATCAACCATATACTGCCCTCTGGCACGTTCAAAGTACCATTTGCTTTCGGATCTTCTGCCATCTTTTTCAGGAATCCAGATATTCCTTGAAAATTTTTCAAGGTCAGACATGAAACGTGTATTGGCTAATAAATCTGATTTATTAATCTTGTTTTGTGTATTGGCATACTGTGAAATGCGTGAAATCATCTCATCTTCAATCTGGTGCTGATCTTTTTCAACAAATTCATTAACCTGTAGGATTGTAAGTTTTGCCTGAACATAGACATCCTTCAGGCTAATCCCATCCTTGTAAGCTTTATGAATGGAAGCTGTCGTTTGACCTCCATTGACAATCTGCCAGCCACTTAATCCTTTAATCTTAAATTGGTTTACCCCGTCTTTTACTGGTTCAAAGTCACCAGTACGAGCTACTGTTGATATACCATTGTTATAAGCAACAAACATTTTACGCTGAAAAGGGTCCTTTAATGTATCGCGAATGCCTTTGTTGGTTCCACCCCTTGCTTGAAGAAATGAACGGACATTTCGCTCAACAAGCTTTTGCCCCCATTCATCATAAGCTTTAGCTAGTAACTCAGCAGAAATATAACCTATATAACATTCAAAATCCTTCATACCACTTGAAGGGTCAGGGACAAACATCATTTCAAATGTTTCACCGTAGTCCTGTTCAAAATCGATGTAATCTGTCTCAATAGCTTGCTCAGAAGTGATGAGTTGTTGAACTCTATCGATATCCCATACTTGGACATTAACCGTTTCAATTCCAGGGATGGTTATTTCTACAGGCTTATTGGAAGTATAATACATGTTCGTGATAACAAAAATATTAATCTCATTTAAACTATTCATTACTTCATCAATGATTTTAGCAAGATCATAGGCTTCCAATGAATGATCAATCGTCTGAAGGAGATTCTTTGAGTTTGTAATAAAGCGTTTTGCCCTATTGGCTATTTCAGTAACAGCAGTCATGTTGATGGAAAGCATATTTTCTTCATTCTGTTCAAAGTTATAATCAACAACGTAAACATCTAATACTTGATTCTCATCATCATAAGAATAGGCATTTATGGCAATGTTTTTTCCAGAATCCTTAAAAGGAGGCAACAGAATTTCAGGTTCATCTGGTCTATCCATAAAGGAAATCATTTTTTCCAGGAAAGGAACCTGGTAACTACCAGATTTTATCGCTTTTTCCTCTAACTCTTCTATAAAATCGAGCAGGAATTCTTTTCTTTGTCTTGTTTCTATCATCTTTTATCCTTCCACTCTAAACATTTGATATATGGTTTCCAGTTGCTTCTCATATTCTGAACAATGAGTCAGATCAATATTATAGCTTACATGTGAAATTCCTTTTGGCAAATGTTCCTTTATTAAGCGGGGAAAATTTTCACCAGCCTCATATACTTCTGTCTTTTCCATAAAATATAGAACATCTTCATATTCATCTTCTCTAAATCCCAGATCAGTCAATAAATCGCTATAAATGAGTGCAATTCTTTCAGATCTTTCTGCAAGTTTGACACGAACCTGTCCTGCCAGCTCTTGTAGAGAAAGCCCATGTGTACGGCTTTGCTCTAGAAAACATACATAGAGATAAATTGAAGATACGACTTCATTCAGCTTTAGCTGGTTTTCATTTGATATTTTAATCGTTTTTGATAATTTTTCAATAATTGTTTTGATTTCAATTCCGCATTTGGTGCCTTTAAAATCAATACGACCTTTAGTCGGTCCTTCCCAATAATCGATTATAAGAGGGGGCTGACCAGGATGCTTTTCCAACCATTCATTAATAAACCATAATTCCCCAAACAATCCACGCTGCTGCTCTTCTGAAAGCCGTTTAAATCCTCCGCGCTGAAAAAAAGTCCTCCATCGATCAAGTACTTTATAGACTGTTGAAAAGAAGGATCCTTCTTCTTCAGCTACTGCCAGATGATCAGCGAGATTCTGCAGAACAAGTTCAAAGATTTCTGGGCTTTGTTCATCCTCTTGTCGGATAACAAGAAAATAATGTTCCTTTAAGAGGGATAGTTTTTCATAGTATTCCACCTTAACAGACATTCCCCTCCATTTAGGCAATGCTTTTTCCTGATCTTCGTCCCATCCTCCTGACCCCAAATCAATGTACAGTTGCCTATGATGATTAGCAGGATCAATTCCTGCAAACATAATTGGTTTCTCATAAGTCAAGACATTCAATTTGTAAACTTCGCTATCATCCTGGTCCCTAAGTTCTTGTATCAATTCCTCAAATTCTAGTTTTAGGTTCAACACAAATACTCTCCTTAAAAATTATATCGTTTTATTTGTCTGGTAGACGCCTTTCTCTTCGATTTCCGTCCCCGGGAAAGAAAACGCAATTCCAATTGGCACTAGTTTCGAGGAGAATTTCACATCTAAACTCTTAAAGATGGGAATTTCTGGATGCAAAGGATATATTAACATTAGGCCATTTTCCTTTGAACGCACTCCTCGTTTATCTTTACGCTCTTTAAGTTCTTTAATTTTATCGAAGTCCAAATCCATGTCCTCATGGTTTGGAGACACAATAGCCCCAATGTCTCTAATTTGATACATGCTATCAGGCGCTTTGACCTTATTTCCAAGTGCAGAAGCAGATTTCAAACTGATTTTCCCTAATTCAACCGGGTATTCTGATAGGCCAATAGCAGATTTAGGCTGACCTTCTACAATTGAAACTGTCCAATTTAATAATTCGCCCTCTTTGTTCACTCTATCAATATAGTCAGCAATTAGTGCAGAATTTACAATATTACTGTCAGCCGTTCGATATTCTGACAGAAATCCCTTGATGTGTTCTGCATTCACACCAGATGCCGAGTAGAAGTTGGTCTTTTTGTATGTTGTCCTTGTTAAAGGAAGTATATTAACGAGCTTAACAGCCGCATCCATGTTTCCTTTCATTACATCTTCACTTGGATCAAATAGTCTTGTCTGTTGTAGGGTACCAGCATAAATGACATTTGAAGAAACTGCATTTCTCATTTTCAAAGGACTTGTAAGCATCATTGTTGGATGGCTGAGCATTTTGATTGCATATTCAGAAGGTGTCTTCTTCAATGCAGCCAGACGGTCGAATTCCTGCCGAAGTTGAATCATCGCAATAGACAGATGTTCAAAATTTGAAGCAATCTCATTAGAAGTATAAATGCGGCAGATATCCATATAACCCTTTCTATAGCCAAACCAGCGCCCCATCTGCATGAGAGTGTCGTACATAAGCGTATTACGGAAATAATAGGTGATACTTAAGCCTTCTAGTGTTAATCCTCTGGACAATTTGTCTCCACCTACAGCAATGACATTTAATCCTTGTTCTTTATATTGATGGTAATCTAATGCATCCCGGCTGTTACCATTTATCTCGAAAACTTGGATACTTTCACAGCAATTCATCAATTCTTTATATACTTCATTCCAGCTAAATTCTGGATGCTTTTCATTCGGCCAATCTTTACTTGTTGGGAGAATATCATTTTCATAAAGGTCTTGCAGCTCTGCAATCACAGTGCTTTCTGGATTATACTGTAGTTGCTTTGATATAGCATCAAACGCCCGTTCCACTGCGTCTTTTACACTTGACTGGACATCTTTAAAACGAGAAGTATGTATGAGCATTGAATTATGTTTATTTCTTTGTCCTCTCAGATTGCGAATAGCAATCACAAGCAGGAATTCAAGTATTGCTTCACGCATTTGAGGAGGAACTTCTTCGAATTTATTTGCGTCAGATTTCTTTTTAATTTTTGTAAATACATCGAGGTCTTCTTGACGCAAATGGCGGATCAGACTTGGGCGAGTATCTTCAGCGTCCTCTTCCACATTAAAATATTCCTCAGGTCCGCAATATTCCTTCGGCTTTGGTAGGCCGACAAGAAAATCTTTTGGATACAAGTCATCGCCTTCTTCATTTGTACTTCCTTCATTGCTGATTAGAAGATTTGCAAAAGGTGTTGCAGTATATCCGACAAAAGCTTTCCGATTAAAAATTTCAAGAATTTGCCTGATCAAGCGATTGATCGTTTTCGGATCTTCATTTTTATCGGGATTGGAAGTGTCAACGGATGCCTGATCTGCTTCGTCATCAACAATTAAGACGGGAATATCCAAATTATATATATTCCGATGATAAATTAACTGGTCTCGAAGCGACTCTAGTACGGTTTTATTTTTCTTAACAACCATTAATGTTGGTGAGTTTAGGTTACTAGTACCCCTTTGGCTTGATTTGATATCATGGTCTTCTGTTGTCCAAGAAGAAATGATATGATCAGCTGTATTTGCGCTTATTTGGGCAACCCCTATTGGATTTCCATCTTTGTCTGTTCGGTTCCCGATTACCTCTTCATTCAGACGGATTTGTGTCTGAGTTCTTAAATCATTATGAATACCTGACAACACAATTATTAGCATATAGCCAACATCAAAAGCTTTATTGATTAAGCCAGTGAAATTAGCTGTTTTACCTGACTGAACGTAACCTAATACAAGCCCACGTTTATCGAATGGGTCCATCGAGCTTGGATTTCCTATAGATGCCATTATCTGATTCGTTGTTTCATCTATTGCAGTAACTGCCTCAAGAGGCCAGTTTTTCGAACTGGAGAGATATCTACGGTACCTGGACCAGAAAAATCCGCTAGCCACCATCTTAGGCTCAAACCAGCTTTTTTCTTTGGACTCTCTCATTACATAATCCTTTGGAACTTCCAAACCAATTTTGTACTTCATGTACATTTCAAGTGACCACCTTTGAAATGTTGGATCGTCAATAGGGCTCTCCGCCGACGCTAATCCTCTTGCTGATTCCAAGGCTTTTTCTGCTGCCTCTTCCTGATTTTTATAAACTGTTTTTAGGTAATAATAGGTATTTGAAAAGTTCTGTTCAAAAAAATCTTTCAAATCAATTGCTGACATTCAAATTCGCCTCCAATAAAATTACTTTTAAAGTTGCACGGTTTAATTCATCAAATGCAGGCTGCGTTAACAAAATATTCAAAAGCTGTTCTTCGTTTTCAGCCACATTCAACTGCATCATAGAAGAAGCAAATTGGACTACCAATTCTTTCTTGCTGTCTGAAACCTTTTGCACTTCTTCTTCTGGAACCTTAGGAGCATCTATAATATTGCTTGGCGAGCCAAGCTGTACAAATTTCAAATATAAGTTTAAGAGTTTTACATGTTCATCATCCAAATTTTTAAGCAACTCAGAAAGAATCGGATGATTCCGATTTAAAATAAATTGAGGACCATCCTCGTTTCCTGACTGCTCCCATGTATTTAAACTTCCCTTAATAGAAGGATTTCTAGGACCAGACTGTGTCCGGAAATAAAACATATCCCTTGAAACTTTTCGTGCAATGGATGAAATGGTTTCTAGTCTTCTTTTAGCGTCTTCAGGCAAATTAATGCCCGATTTTTTTATATCAACCTGCCAGTCTGAGTCAGCTGCATTCGGAAGATCGATGCGCACCCTGGCCAACTGTGAAGCTGCATCCTTTGGGAACAGCCCCATCCAATCACCAAAATATAGAAGACGATTTTCTCTATAGATATATAATCCCTGATGATCACGCCAGCCTTTGTAACCGCCCGCCTTCTTATATTCAGACTCTGTTAAATGGGAGGCATGAGGCAAAATAAAATACTGTACTTTGATTCTATTATCATTTATTCTAAGGATCTGCATTTCCCCTTCCATTGTATTCGGATGGTATTTCATAAATGGATCCCACGGTTCTATCTCCTTACCGTTGATAAGCAGGCTTACTTCTTTTTTCTCCAGTATAGAGTGAAAGACAAATTCCAGGTGTCTATTAATACGGGAAACTTTATTGTAGAAGCTTGTTTCTTTTAATCTGCGCTTTCGTCCAACACCCATAAAACGGTCAAGCTTATCAATACAGACGACTGTGCCGTTTTCTTCCTTTATTTCACCCATTTTCAGTTTGATTTCTTCAGGAATTCTGGTAAAAAGTTGCCATTCATTGCATTCTGATACATGATCAAGATCCCAGCATCTCTCATAATATGCGCCATCTTTTTTTGTCAAAACACTCAACCGCTTTCCCAGTGAAAAAGAAGCCGTTTTTAACCCCATTCCAAAACGACCGAGCTCGTTTGCTCTTCTATGCTCTCTTGGGTCTTTAGACCCAATACTCATGGCAATTTGAAGCATATCTTCAGTCATACCGAAACCATTATCATTTATGGTAATCATTCCATCTGTATCATTATAGGTAAAATTTATTTTAATAGTTGATGCCTTAGCATCAAGACTGTTATCTACAAGGTCAGCAATAGCTGTGCTAGCGTTATATCCAATAGAACGAAGCGCCTGAATCACTGGCGCTGCTGATGGTCTTGTCAGAACTATATTCATCTATTAAACCCCGTTTCGCAGCAATATTCATCCTAATTATAGCAAATAATTTAGTAGAATAAATTGTAGATAATAGTTTTTACTTAAGTTTGCAAATAGATAAAAAGTTATTAATAGATTTTATCTATAAAAATCCCAATCTACTTATGATAAGGCTCCCCCCGCACAATCCGAAACGCCCGATAAATCTGCTCCACCAGCACCAGCCTCATCAACTGATGCGGAAACGTCATCTTCGAAAACGACAACTTCTCATTCGCACGCTGCATCACAGCATCACTCAACCCAAGGGATCCGCCTATGACGAAACATACTTTGCTTTTTCCGTATGTTGCCAGCTTATCTATTGTATCGGCTAATTCTTCGGAAGTTTTCATTTTTCCTTCGATGGCGAGGGCGATGACGTGGGCGTCTGGGTTGATTTTGCTTAGGATGCGTTCGCCTTCTTTGTCTTTGATGATTTTCATGTCTTGCTCGCTGAGGTGTTCGGGTGCTTTTTCGTCTGCGAGCTCAATGATCTCGAGTTTCGCATAGGCCTGTAATCGTTTTGTGTATTCGGCTATGCCTTGCTTTAAATATTTCTCTTTTAATTTTCCTACTGTGATAATTGATATATTCACAGGTCATCCCCACCTTAAGAACAAGTTATTCATATAAGTTATCAACAATTGTGGATAAAATTTGTGTATTTTGTGTCCGATCATTCGTTCCCCACTATATATATTGCAGGTTCATCGCACAATTCACAGGTTGTGGATAAGCTGTGTGTATGTTCGATTTTTCTGAATTCTGGCGGTGTTTCGTGATCATCTATGTACATGTCTAGTACGGTTTCTATATGTTCTGCACAAGCATAAAGTGATTTGTTCATAAGTTTCTAATTCCTCCAATATATTGTCTGGTTATTCACAAGTATTTCGCTCAATGTTCAATATAACCGATTTATTCACATGTTAATAGTCTTTTACCATTTTCCACACCTTTTATCCACAAACCAAATAAAAAAGCCTCCACTCCTGTGAAGGCTTCCTTCTATAAAAACGGATTATAAAATCTCGTTCCTCTAACAAATGTAATCACAAGCGACACGATAAGCACCACGCCAACAAACAATAACGCCACATAATCTGCTTTTTGAAAATCTTTCGCCGTAAACCATGTGCGTTTTTTATGCTTTCCAAACCCACGCAGCTCCATCGCATTGCTGATCGTTTCAATTCGCTCTAGGCTAGAAAATATCAACGGCATCACAATCGACAACGCATTTTTGATCCGTTTTCCCAGTTTTTCATTCTTCGATAGATCAATGCCTCTTGCTTGCTGAGAAATGGCGATCGTTCGAAAATCCCGTTGAATGTCTGGAATATAGCGCAGGGCAATTGCAACCGCATATGAAATTCGGTAGCTAACCCCGATTCGGCTGAGCGATGAGGCGAATTCACTTGGATTTGTTGTGACGATAAATAAAAGTGCTGCTGGCATCACGGTCACATATTTGAGTGTAATATTCAACTGATAGAAAAGCTGTTCAAGTGTGACGTTGTACCAGCCTGCAATGTGAAATAGCTCCTGCTTTGCTCCGTAGATGGCGACACCTTGCTGCGGCGCAAAGATATAAATGGCGATGTTGTTGATGACAAGGAAAATCGCCAGGACAATCACCACGAAGGAGATATCACGAAATCGCACGTTTGATAGCTGAAAGAACACGATACTGGCAACTAGCATAAACACTAATACACCTGTATCATACGTGAGCATCGCTGCGGATGACCAGAGGATAAAGCAAATGAGTTTGGTTGCCCCTGTCAGCCGATGAATCGGCGACGGGCGGTCGATATAAGACAGCATGTCTACAGCCATGTCATTCGCTCCTTTCTGTCCACCTCAATGAAGCGATCCACGAGTTCATTTGGATTCGGCCAGTCTGCTTTCAGCGCTAGTTCATACAGCGACGTTTCCTTTAAGCTCGCCCTTTGAACAAGCAGCTGATCTGTCAGCACTTTGGCTGGTGTATCATCTGCGATTTTTTCTCCATCTGAAATGACAATGGTTCGTGTTGTGTATTCAAGCATCAAGTGCATATCATGGGTGATCATCAAAATCGTGACGCCCTGCTGATTTAATTGCTCTAAAAACGTCATCATCTCTGTGTAATGTCTAAAATCCTGTCCGGCGGTTGGCTCATCTAAAATAATGATTTCTGGTTCTAATACAAGAATTGATGCGATCGTGACGCGCTTTTTCTGTCCAAAGCTGAGAGCAGAAATCGGCCAGTTCCGAAATGGGTATAAACCGCATACTTTTAAGACTCGCTCCACCCGTTCCTTGATGTCTTCTTCCTTTACGCCTCTTAAAACGAGACCAAATGCGACTTCATCAAAAATCATTTGTTTTGAAATCATTTGATTTGGGTTTTGCATGACGACGCCGATTCGTTCGGAGCGCTGTTTGATCGTATCTCCTGTGATGTCATCGCCATTTAGATGAATGGTCCCTTTTGTTGGCTTTTCAAACGCGCAGAGCACCTTGGATAGTGTTGTCTTGCCTGCGCCATTGGCTCCTGCGATGCTGATCATTTCTCCTTTTTTGACGATAAAAGAGATGTTGCTCAGCGTATTTGGTCTTGTTGGATAGTCAAAGCTCAGCTCGCGCACTTCTAGTAAATCCTGTGCTGCAATCTGCTCTACTGACGGCTCAGATGCTTCCATCCATTGCTCGATTTTCTCTTTTGCCTCGTCGTCTAAGTTGAGACGCTGTAAATCAGCGATCTGATCTCCCGGTGCAACCGGAATGCCTGCATATTTCATAGCCTTTACATATAAAGGCTCACGTAAATACGCCGCTTCTAATACATTTGAGGCGAGCAATTCATCTGGTGTCATGTCTGCTGCAATCGTGCCGTCATTAACGACGATGATGCGGTCGACTTTGCGGAAAAGAACGTCCTCTAATCGGTGCTCGACCATCACGACGGTTTTTTTCGTTTGTTTTTGTAGTCGGTCAATAAGGTCGATCACTTCTTTACCTGTTGCGGGGTCAAGGCTTGCAAGTGGTTCGTCAAACAGCAAAATGTCGACATCGTTGACAAGTACGCCTGCGATGGCGACACGTTGTTTTTGACCGCCTGACAGCTCATGCACGGACGATGCCAGCTTGCCGTCTACCTCTGTTAATTTTGCCGCTTCTTCGACACGTGCTTTCATTTCTTCGCGTGTGACTTGATCATTTTCAAGTGTAAATGCGATGTCTTCTCCAACGGTCAGCCCGATAAATTGTCCATCAGGGTCCTGCAGCACCGTTCCGACGAGCTGTGAAAGAGAGAAAATGTTTTCTTTTTCTGCATTTTTCCCGCCGATGTGAAGACTTCCTTCCATAGAACCTTTATAAGACGCAGGAACTAGCCCATTGATGCAATGGGCTAGTGTGCTTTTTCCCGATCCAGACGGGCCTGCGATGAGGACTTTTTCGCCTTCATAGATGGTCAGGTTGATATCTTTCAATGTCGGTTCTGCCTGACTGCGATATTGGAATCCGAAATGTTCGAATTGAATCATCGGTTTCTTCATTTATGTGTTCCACCTTGCTTCATGATGTTTCTTTCGATAGACTGCCGCTTTTGCTTCTCGTTTTCGCATAAGCCGCAATGATGATGGTTCCTAGTACACCGACTGTGATGATGTTTGAGATTCCCGCCACGATGCCTTGAACAAATACTTTGTTCGCAGGTTCTGCATAGATCACAATGTCGAGTACCGGGGCAATGACAAACCAGCCCAATGCCTGTGCGCCTGCTTGTACGGCATTGAAGAGCGTGATTTTTTTCCAGCCAAAATCGCCCTCTTCTACTTTTAAACGGTTCGAAATCAAGCCAATCAATAACCCAACAACACCTGAAACGATAATCCAGCTCCACCAAGGGCCAAATGTGGTGGCATCTTTAATAAGATGACCAATAAACCCAATCAGTGCGCCTGCAACAGGACCAAATAGCACGGCCATTAATGCAAGAAATGCGTACGCGGTTTCAATTTGTGTATTCGGAATCCCAGTTGGAATGGAGACGAATCGTCCTAAAATGACAAAGACGGCTGCACCAATTCCGATGGCAACGACAGTTTTCGTTGAAAGTTGTTTACCTGCCATGATGTATCCTCCTCTTATTCGTATATAATGCGCGGAGCTTTGCGAATCGAAAGGCGCCAGCCTGTGCCTGTTCCGATGTTATAAGCCTTTGCAAATGACCCTTGATTGATCGCCACGCCTAAATGATCGAGTGAATTGACATATACGAGTGGTTCGCCTACCTTTAAATCGGCAAAAGATCGTCCATAGGTCATGATATTTTTATACACATTTTTTGGCCCGTTGGCAATGGTAACTTCTATTGCATCCCCATAATTGATTGAAAGCTGCTCAAATAGCGTATGATGAATGTTTGTCCAAAGGTTTCCGAACCTCACATCTAAAATATCAATCGTTCCTGTGATGACCTCTTCTTTCGCATAAGCCTGTACGACTGGAAGGTGAATAATATCATCAATATCCGCCTTTGGCCCAACCTCTTCAAAAGAAATCACACCTGAAGCGATTCTCGCCCCTGTATACGCGTAAATATCTCTCCCGTGGAATGTATGTGATTTTCCCGACTTCGGCAGCCGGTTAATGGTTTCATCTAAATAACGGGCTTCTACTATGCCAATATCCTGCGCGACGTGCGTGAGTGTCCCGTTATCTGGGGTAATGATGTAGTGCGAGCTTGTGGTTTTGACGACAAGACTCTTTCTTTCTGATCCTACGCCTGGATCAACAACGGAAACGAAAACTGTCTCTTCCGGCCAGTATGTGACGGTTTGGAGCAGGCGGTAAGATGCCTCCCAAATGTCATACTGCGGAATATTGTGTGTTAGATCAAAAAGGCGGATGCTGCTGCTGACCGTATTTGCCACTCCGTACATAGCGCTGACTGCTCCATCATCAATACCGAAATCTGATTGTAAAACCAATGCATGTTCACTCATGTCAATCTCCCTTTCATTTGAAAAAATGGATGTGGTGTTTCACGTGGAACATTTGAACATTTGTATGAAAAAAGTGGACAATAAAAAATACCCCATCCTTATCTTTGAATCATAAGGACGAGGTATTTGTCTCGTGGTACCACCTTTATTTACTGTTTGCTCGCGCTAAACAGCCTCTACAAGTACAAAGCTCCAATCTGGCTCATATACTGTGGTTTTGATAACGAGTACCAACTCTCGTCGTGTCCTACTGATATCATAGATATGTTCAGCACGAGGCTCAGAGACCATTTTTCGAATCATTATTTTTGCTTCTTTTCAGCTGCCGAAGCTCTCTGTGGAAAAATTGATGATTGTACTTTCTCTCGTCATTGCCTGTTTAACTATCTTGAATTAAAGCTATCATACATGATGTTTTTTGATAAATCAAGATATTTTTCTGAACATTTTCAAAAGTGAGTCAACTGGTGTTGAAAGAGTCTTCTTTTTATAAAATTTAAACAAATGTTAAAGAGCAAGATATGGTGTCTTTCCTTTCTAGCGGTATAATAAAGATGAAGGGAGGTACAGCGTGTGTGGACCATCTGTATGAATGAGTTTAAGCAGCTCTTCAAAAGCACAAAATCCATTTTAACAATTGTTATTATTTTCATTTTATCTACTTTTGTTTCAACTCTACCGTTTATTGCTGCTCATCAGGACAAATGGGAGGCAAAGGATCCTTATTCCATTGGGAATGAACTGGTGATGTCGTTATTTGGTTTCTTCCTTATTTTCTTATTGTCTCACGATATTTTAAGCCGAGAAATTCATTTGAAAACCATTCGTTTTCTCGTCAGTAAAACCACTCGTTTGAACATTATTATCGGGAAATATCTTGGACTGATGCTGTTTTGGCTTAGCTGTATTATGACGACATACGTACTGAATATGGTGATTTCACATCGTTTCCTGTTCTCTGATGCGTTAAAAATCTTAACCTTTATCAGTGTCGGTATCTCATGTGCTTTATTTTTGTCCATGCTCTTTCCAACCCCACAGAAATCAATGTTTGTTGGGATGTTGTTTTCCTTTCTTTTCCCAATCGTCAGTATGATATCTGTTCTTTCTTCAGAACGATTGATTCATTGGTTCCAATATATGACGCCTTATTATTATGTGCGCTTGAGTGAGCCGCTGACCTATATACTCTTGAATACAGCATTGACCGTTATCTTACTCATTGGAACAGCACTCCTATTTCAAAGGAGGGATGTCTAAATGCTACATACAAAAGAACTCACAAAAAAATATCGGACAAAAGTCGCGATAGATCACATTACCCTTGATGTCAATCAAGGTGATATTTTCGGGCTCATTGGACCGAAGGGTTCTGGTAAGACGACGTTTTTCAATATCATTACGGGAATTTCCCGGCAAACCTCTGGGACGTTCACGATGATGGATATGCCTTCATTAAAAAAGGTGAGGCAGCATATCGGTGTTCTGCCTGAATATACGGATTTATATGAAGGGCTTACGGCACTTGAACATATTGCCTACTTATCAAAAATCACCGGGACGCGCCAGAAAACGAGTGATTATGAAGAACTGCTCGAATTTGTCGGTTTAGATCGCTATCATCAGGAAAAGGTTGGTTCGTTCACACCTGGTATGAAGAAACGGCTCGGCATGGCGCAGGCTATCGCCCATCGCCCCGAATTTATTTTACTCGACGAGCCTTTTGCTGATATTGACGCAGATTCGATCTTGCACATCCAGCAGGTCATTGACACGTTAAAATATGAAGGGAAAACCGTCTTATTAACGGCTGACCACCCAAGGTTCACAAATAGTATTTGTACAAAAACTGCTTTTATTTCTGAAGGAAAATTAGTGTCCCCCCATACACATCCTCAAGAGAAAACCATCACATCCTCAAACATACGTGCAACCTTCAAGCATGCGTGGATTGATGATGAGGTGAAGCCTGTTCTCACGCAGTACTTACAAACTGTTGGAACAGATCTTGTGATCAGTGATGACGAGACCTCATTGTTGATTCGTTCAGAAGCCCAAGTCCCATCGATCATCCGCGCTTTCGTGAAATGCAAAGTTGATTTATACAGAGTTACGGCTCAAGATGCCATGAGTTCCTCATAAAAAAGCACCGCATGCGATCCGCACGGTGCTTCTTCTTTATGATAAAGGTTTACTCATATAGATTCCGGTTTCTTCAAATCCCGTCTTCTCATACAGTGAACGGGCAATTTGATTATGAGCAAAGACATGAAGCGAGAGTTTCTGCACGCCTAATGACTTTGCCTGCTCCTCTAATGCAGCAATGGCCTGTTTTGCAAAGCCTTTTCCTCGATAAGCTTCGAATAAAATAAAGTTGTAAATAAAACCTTCATGCTGCGGGTGATTGGGGTCATAACAAAGCCAAACCCAGCCAATCGCTTCTTCCCCATTCAAGAGATTCCATAGCTCATGATGCTCTGTCTGTAGACCTTCAGGAAGGAGCCGACCAAATTGTTCTTCTGCGTTCGCAAGTGATTCTTCCTTTTCCCATGTCCCTGCGAGTACCTTTTCTTCTGCGTACCGCTGAATGGACTTCTCCATCAATGCATCGTAATCCGCTTGTGTCATTGGTTGTAGTGTAACCAATCATACCGCCCCCTTTCCTCCATCATATGATGAGCATGCAAAAAAAACCAGTCCCATCAAGGAACTGGTTATCCGCCGAATCGGTCGGTTTGAGAAAGTTTGATTTCTACTGATTTTTTCTTTCCACTTCGGTAAAACTGCACCTTTACTTTGTCGCCGACTTTCTTTTGATATAAATACTTACGAAGGTCTACGATATTCTGTACACTCTTGCCATCAAAGGAGGTGACAACATCCAGCTCTTTGAGCCCCGCTTTTCCTGCTGGAGACAAAGACTCGACACTCATCACGACAACTCCTGATGTGACGTTAGATGGCAGCTTCAACGTTTCCTCCCAGTGATAGCTCGCAATATCTGCTAAAGATTTCATGCCAACACCTAGATACGGACGCTTCACTTCTCCGTAACGTTCTAAATCCTCTATGACAGGGATGACGAGATTCGCCGGGATAGAAAGCCCGATGCCTTCTACCTCTGATTCAGCAATCTTCATTGAGTTGATGCCGATCACTTTTCCGTCCATATTGATCAAGGCTCCACCGCTGTTACCTGGATTGATGGCGGCATCTGTTTGCAGTACTTCCGCATTCCAATCCGCCTGTCCGTCTCCATTCGAGTCCACAGGAATCGCACGTTCCGTTCCAGAAATGACACCTTGTGTGACAGAGCCTGCGAATTCAAGCCCTAATGGATTTCCAATGGCGATCACTGGCTCACCGGGTTTCACATGATCTGAATTGCCAAAGGCAGCGGTTTGCTTGATCTTATCACTTTTGACGGTGAGAACCGCTAAATCCATAAGCTGATCACTGCCAACAAGATTGGCGCCAATTCTTGTCCCATCCTGAAGACTCACTTCAAGCTGGTTGGCACCTTTGATGACGTGGTGATTGGTCACGATATAAAAGGTGTCACCCTTTTTCTTATAAATCACACCTGACCCGCTGCCTGCCTCTCCGCCTTCTTCCCAAAAGCTCGACTTTTGGATATTAATGACGCCTACAACCGTATCCGACATATTAGATACGACTTTTGTGACGGCATCATTGACGTTCACATTGACGGTCTTTAAAGGGCCCTGTGCTGCTTGCCCATCTCCGTTCTGCTGCCACCCAAAGGGACTGCCGCTCTGTCCTGTTACATAGGGGAAAAAGAATCCCATTAAAAAAGCTCCTACCAATACACCGATCAGACCAGATAGGAAATATCCTTTTCTGCTTCGTCTCGGCTTCCACTCTACATCGCGATAATCCACTATGTTTCCTTCCTTTCAGTGAATAGATGATGTATATAGTGTTGGTAAGAAGCTCTTATCTTAATCATACGATTGTAAAAATCATACGGCGCAAAGCGGGGTTGCTTTTTTCGGGTCCGTATCATATAAATCAAAGCCATCCCCGACAACAAAGCCTTTCATTTCAAGCGTCTGCTGGACTGCCATACGGGCTAAATCCTTCATGTTGTTGTCCTGACTCAAATGAGCCAAGTAAATGCGTGAGGTGGCATCTCCAATGACATCTGTCATCGCAAGAGCCGCATCTTCATTTGAAACATGTCCGACATCGCTCAGAATTCTACGCTTAATGCTCCACGGGTATCGGCCCATTTGCAGCATACCAACATCATGATTGCTCTCAAATACAAATGTATTGGCTGACTGAATGATGCCTTTCATACGATCACTGACATAGCCTGTATCCGTCATTAGGGCAAGTTTGCGCCCGCCATAATGGAACACGTAAAACATGGGCTCAGCTGCATCATGTGACACACCAAAGGACTCAACATCAAGACCGCCAAAGGATTGGACGGTTTCCATATCAAAATGGAATTTTTGCTCTGTGTCAATCTTCCCGATATGAGTCTCCATCGCCTTCCATGTTTTCGCATTTGCATAGACAGGGAGCTTGTACTTTCTTGCCATAACACCTAGTCCTTTAATATGATCTGAGTGCTCGTGTGTCACAAAAATGCCGTCCAAGTCTTCAGGCTTGCGGTCGATTTGACCAAGCAGCTCGACCATCTGTTTGCCGCTTAACCCAGCATCCACTAAAAAGGCATGCTCGTCTGTTTCTAAATAAAAAGCGTTCCCCGTACTTCCGCTCGCTAGTACACTGAACTGCAAGCTCATGTTCTCTCACTCCATTGAAGATTTGTCATCTTTCTCTATATGATCAAGTGTTGAGCCATCAATGGCATTGATCAAATATTCTTCCTCTGTCTTTTTCTTTGAACCAGTTGATACGCCTTCAAGCTCGACTCGCCATACAGGCACCATGACCTGCGTGCTTGCACCTGGGTATTGCGTATAGTAGCCCAGCTCTACCTTTTTCACGGTCGTGTTTTGGCTCAGCATGTTTTGCGTATATAAGTCCTTCACAGTTTCAAGCGCTGGCACAAGGGTTTCTTTTCTCACTTCATTAATCGATGTCACCATCGACTGCTGATACGATACGACCTCGTTTTTATCATTTAGATCTAGGGTGATTTTTCCGATGGTTTCGGAGTCATCAAGGCCCTCTTGGAAGATGTATTTCCCTTTATACGTTTGGAAAAAGACGATCTTCCCTGTCTCTTCATCAATACTCCACAGCTTATAGTTCTTCCCATCCAGCAAACGCTGGTTCACAAGGTTTGCCGCCGCTGTTTTCATATCTTTTTTCGGCAAGGCCACTGGTTTAGTGAAGGTCATTTCAAGCAGCGTGACCGGATCATCTTTGTCTGTTTTCGGGAATGTGCTTTTCGCCTTTTGATCAGCTAATTCGTCGACATCCTTTTTCGTATATTGCTTCTTTTCAGCTGTAATGCGGTAGCCAATCTTCGCTTCATCTGATAGATTGCCATATTTGATCCCATCTGCCTTCATTTCTTCCAGCGTATCCGTTTTTTCGATAATCGCAAAATGATCGGTTGATCGTTTTTCAAAGTATTGAAAACCTAGAAAGATATCGAGAACGAGAAAGGCTAGGATAAAGATCGTTTTGGTCTTATTCCACTCCATGATTCTCGCTCCTCTCTGTCAACAAATCATGCGATAGAATCACGGTTTTGCCGTTGTATTTCATGCACCATACTGGCTCCAGCCAGACAAACATCGCTTGATCTTGATCTGATGCGGTGGAAGTAGCTTGATAGGCCGGGAAAATTTGTTCAATTTTCTCAAGGTCATCATATTTCGTCTGCTTGACGATTAAGTCCTTCAGCTCTGTCCCGTTCATCAGCTTGACTTGTTCACTCTGACTCGCTTTGTTGCCTAGAATATAGTTTGGACGCTTGTAATTCAAGATGTCGTCATTCGCCCACTGTACTTCAAGAGAGGTCATCCCAAATGGATGCTTTGTACTGTTGACGATCGGCAGGCCATCCATAAACATATTAAAGGAAAGCTGTTGGTTGCTATTGATGCCAAAGTATTGATAGTCATCGGTAAAGCTTCCCGTATCATTGAAATACTTCACACTTCGCTTGATCAAATCTCCCGTTTGGAAAACGGTGCTGCTGTTGATATTGCGATGCTGATATTGGATGCGGTGGTCTTTTTGATTGGCTTCAAGACGACTTGTGCCATCTGTGTACACCGTCCGGTTTAAATTAGACTCCTCGCCGACTAGACTTGGATCCGTAAACAAAGCGTCCTTGAATTTGCTTGTCTTAATCGTTTCGATAAAGAACATTTTCGCTTCAAGCTGCTTTTGCTTTCTCGGAAGGAGGAAATCTCGTTTCGAATTCGCTGAGAATGTATAGAGATCATAGTGCGGCATCTCGTTTTGAGCGGCTGCGATACTGTCCATGAGATTTCGATAGTTAGCGGATTCTATTGTCAGCTCAAGCACCGTTTCCTTGCTGTATGAAACCAAATAGACTTTCTTATTGGCCTTGTCCTGCTGGGAGAACGGCACAATCATCCGGTCAAACGAGTTGTATTCAATGGACTTGTTCGGCCATTTAAACAACGCTTGGAAAATATCAATCGGAATTGGGTCATTGAACACAAGATCCAATGTCTTCCCCTGTCCTCCGCTTCCATAGAAGAAATTCTTAAATTTCTGCTCCGAATATTGATCTGACACATCCGAAATCTCTTTCACATCCCAAAGGCTCACGTCATTCCAGAAGTTTTGAAAGAGTTCCTTTTGATCCACTTTCAAATGCTCCCCATTTGAATGGATGAACATCTCGCGCGGCTTTACGACATCAATGAGGCTTCTAGGCTCGTCGCTTGAAATCTTCTTCGTTTCCACGACCTGAGTGCCTGCATCTGCCTGGTCCTGCATGACGGGCTGGAACATCCAAATATTCCACGTAAATACAAGACTGATCGCAATTAGGATTGTCAATATTATGGTTTTAAAGGTCTCACGCTTCATCCCAATCATCCTCTTGTTCTTCATTGTACGGAAGGGTAAAGGTCACCGTTGTTCCTTTTCCTTCAATGCTGTCAGCCCAAATATCTCCGCCATGAGCCTGAACCATTTCTTTTGCAATCGCAAGGCCTAGGCCGGTTCCGCCAAGTTTTCTTGTTCTCGCCTTATCCACTCGATAAAAACGTTCAAAGATTTTATCCATATCCTTCTTCGGAATACCGATCCCTTCATCTTTGACGCTGAATAATACAAGACCATTCTCCTCATCCAAATCAACGGTAAACATGATATGTCCACCCTCTGGCGAGTATTTCATGGCATTGGAAATGATATTATCGAGCACCTGTGTGATTTTATCTTGATCGATTTCCACATATATTTCACGCTGCGGAAGATTGCGGATAAAATCGACATGCTGCTCTTTCGTCATTTCAAAACGATCAATGACCAATGAGATAAACCTGATAAAATTCGTCCACTCACGGTTGAATTGATAATCCTTGCTATCGAACTTAGACAGCTGCAGCAGGTCATTAACAAGACGGATCATACGCTCTGTTTCATTTTGCGTGACACTGAGGAACCTTGGCGCAAGCTCTTTATCACCAATTGCCCCTTCAGCCAGTGCCTCAAGATAGCTTCGCATCGTCGTCAGCGGTGTGCGCAGCTCATGTGATACGTTTGCGACGAATTCACGGCGTTCTGCATCAATTTTCTCCTGCTCTGTGACGTCGTAAATGACCGCAATTAAACCATCAATCTTCCCGTGCTCTTTCTGAATCACTGAGAAATTTACACGCAAAACAGACAGCTGATCTTCGCGTTCGATTTCTATCAGCATGGAATCTTGATTTTCGACTAAATCTTCAAAGGTATGCGTGTCCTCGAGGCCCAGTAAGGACGTAATCGGCATCTCTAGTGCTGTTTCACGTGAAACATTTAACAGCTCTAATGCTGGGCTGTTTAATAGAATAATCGCACCGTTTTGATTCGTGGCGATGACACCATCCGTCATATAGGCAATAACAGAAGAAAGCTTCTTACGCTCACCCTCTGTCATGAGCTGCGCTTCCTCAAGCTCTCTCGTCAGATGGTTAAAGGTCGTCGCAAGCTGGCCAATCTCATCATGTCCATACTTTCGAACCTTTCTGGAAAAGTTCCCTTTGGCGAGCTCGATCGCTTGCTTCCTCATATCCGAAATAGGATGAGTGATTGTTCTAAAGATGAAGATCCCAAGTAGTGCGGTCGTCCCAAGTGCGATTAGTGTGCCCGTTGCCAAAATGGTGTTAATGGTTCGCATTTGGTTAAACACGCTCTCCATCGAAGACACAACATAAATCACACCGACAGTTTCTTGGTTTTCATTTTTCACGGCTGTCGCAGAAATACGCACCCGTTTATTGGATTCTGGGTCATAGAATTTCTTTTCATAGTCTTTGCCTACTGCGAAAATCCGGCTAATGATTTGATCTGTGATTTTCTTGCCGGCAATCTCCTGACTGCCGTTATTCACAGAGGCAATCACCTCTCTGCTTTCATCAATATAGCTGACTTCAGAAATTTCATTAGACTCATCTTTGTTGTTAAAGTCGTTTAATATCTTTTGAGCATCCTCTTTTAATTCTGCCTTGCTTTTCGATGAATCTTGTTCTAGGTAATACGATAACGAGTAGATTCGCTGATTCAAGGAATTATCATATGAATTAATTAAGGACTGCTCTAGCTGCTTCACAAAGTACACGCCAATGATCTGCATGGCGACGATGATCAGCAGCACGTAAATTAAGGTCAATTTAAAGTGAATCGAGCGAAAAAAACCTACTTTATTCATAAGAATCTTAGTCCTGCTCTGGGTTTCTTAAATAGTAGCCGACGCCTCGTCTTGTCACGATCCAGCTCGGGTGGCTAGGGTTGTCTTCAATTTTCTCACGAAGACGGCGGACGGTGACGTCTACTGTACGGACATCCCCGAAGTAATCGTAGCCCCATACGGTTTGCAGCAAGTGCTCACGTGTCATAACCTGTCCGATATGTTTCGCTAAGTAATGAAGCAATTCGAACTCACGGTGCGTCAATTCAATCGTTTCCTCGCGCTTAGACACCACATACGCATCTGGATAAATGACAAGTGATCCAATTTCAATATCATTTGATTCAGATTCTTCCTCTGTCTGCGGCGTAGCAATTTGTCTTCTCAAATTCGCTTTCACACGGGCAAGCAGTTCGCGCGTGCTAAATGGCTTCGTCACATAATCATCTGCGCCAAGCTCAAGACCGATGACTTTATCAATTTCAGAGTCTTTTGCTGTCAGCATGATAATCGGCATGTCATATTTCTTTCTCACTTCACGGCATACCTCAACGCCATCTTTGTTCGGTAGCATAATGTCGAGCAGAATAATGTCCGGTTTGATTTCTTCTACCATTTCAAGGGCTTCATTGCCGTCATATGCACAATGAACCTCATAGCCCTCTTTTCTTAAGTTAAACTCCAATATATCAGCAATCGGTTTTTCATCATCTACGACAAGAATCTTTTTTTCCATTGTGATTTCCTCCTGCATTTTTAGCATCTATGTCATTCCATTTTTGCATGTCTCATCAGACCTTTTTCATTTGAGCAAAAAAGGTTCACTGTCTATTATAACGTTTTACGTGGCAAAGATAAAAATAATAACGGCTTTCTTTTCTAGCAATCGTTGGATAGGAAGACGATACTCAAAAAAATGATGGTTTTTTTCCTTTTTTATTGAAACTTTTCCAGTCACTGATCGTCTATATAGATGTAACGTCTTCTTCTTATGGAGCCGGGCCCTACCTAGGTCCGGCTTCTCCCTTTTTATGCCTTCTTTTCATAAAATAAAAACGCACCTGCGATTGCAGATGCGTTTGGAAGTGGCTCGGGACGGAATCGAACCGCCGACACACGGATTTTCAGTCCGTTGCTCTACCAACTGAGCTACCGAGCCATCATCAAAAAGATGAATAAGTATAAATGGCGGTCCGGACGGGACTCGAACCCGCGACCTCCTGCGTGACAGGCAGGCATTCTAACCAACTGAACTACCGGACCTCAGTAACTTGCCCGAAAAAGCAATCGTGGTGCTCTTCCAAGCAAGTGAGGAAAAATTAGCTTAACGCTAAAGTAAATCAATGACCCGTACGGGATTCGAACCCGTGTTACCGCCGTGAAAGGGCGGTGTCTTAACCGCTTGACCAACGGGCCAATACATGGTGAGCCATGAAGGACTCGAACCTTCGACCCTCTGATTAAAAGTCAGATGCTCTACCAACTGAGCTAATGGCTCTCGGTTTGTGAAAAGTAATTCTGAAGAAGTTGTATTGCGTCAAACCAATCGCTTTAAAAAGCTGGAACATCGCATCCTAACAAGTTTCAGAGACCTTTGCAACAACGAGATTTATAATATCATAGAGTAATTACATATGGCAATACGTTTTTCGACATTTTTTTAAAAAAAGTGTCGGATTTGAAATCTCCTGCCAAATCCCTTCTACTTGCAACCGCCTTCATTTTTGCTGCCTCTTTTCATGATCACTACCTATTCAAGCACATAGAAACGTTTTAGACCTCCTGGAATTGGTTATACATGAAACAAGTGACATTGTGATTGAAAAAGGAGGAAGCAGTATGAGTTCATTCAAATTAGGAGATAAAATGCCCAATTTTTCACTTCCAACCATTCAGGGCGAACATATTGATTTTCACAAACATTTAGAGGAGCATCAAAGCTGGCACCTCATCGTCTTCTTTAGAGGCTCATGGTGCCCAGTATGTGTAGAAGAATTGAAAGAGCTCGAACAGCAGCAGTCATACTTTCAAGACAAGGATATCCACTTAATGGCGATTTCAACGGATCATTCTGATGACTTGAAGGAATTTGCCGATAAAGAAGGACTATCCTTCCCAATCATGTCTGACAAGGACCTCACTTCATTAAAAGCATATGAAGTCCACTATCACGGAGAAGATGCTCCTTATGAAGATCACGGAGTGCACGGGGAACCTGCCTATTTCTTATTAAACGAAAAGGGCCAAGTCCTCTATCAGCAAAGACAAACAAGTCCGTTTGGCAGACCGCATGCCAACGAACTGCGCAAAATCATTCAGTACATCCGCAAAAACTTAAAAGGCCAATATAAAAGCGTGAAATAAGAAAGAAGCCCTCATGACGAGGGCTTCTTTTATGAATTCCTTTTATGATATATCCAGTCTGCGACGAAAAACACAAGAAGACCCGACATGAGAATCACAAAAGTGACGGGTGGTTTATCACCCTGGAAATAAGAGTATAGCGAATGTCCTCCTAATGCGAGAAGATAAAAGATAAATGCCGGCCCTGCTGCTTTATGTGCATTCGCTTGTTCTTTTTTCGTACTTTTTTTGAAAAACATTGTAACGATTCCCCTTTATGCTGCTTTCTTCTTCGTCACCCGGCGAAGTGCCCGCGAACGAATAAATTCCATCGGACCAATTCTCCAAACCTTTAGACAACATGCTGATATGGCGATTTGCAGAAGAGAAATGAGCAGCCATGCCAATACGATAAGAGGGGCGTTGATTTGCCCGCCAAGACCCAATCCCCAGCTATAAAAAAGAACCGAGCAGATGACATTTTGCAGGATGTAACAGCTGAGTGCCATTTTCCCTACATATTCAAACCAATTCCACATGAACCATGACTCCGTGTGAGCTAGGAGCTTCGCAATGACAGCGATATAGAAAAGAGAGAGGAATGGCGAAAACGCATAGCGCACAACGAATTCCACTAGTTCGTTCGGAACGAAGACAAGTGCATTCAGCGGCAAACCCACCCACAGACCGATTCGGAATAATCTTTTCCGTAGAGATTGCCCGCGCTCGTTTGCATAAAAAACACCGGCTCTCATCATCCGCACACCTAATAAAAACAGAAATGTGTTCATTGGAATGATAAAGATCGCTTCCCCCCGGTACATGAAAAAGTGTTGTAATCGTTCTTGAACCTGCGAGATCCATGTCTCTGGCAGCTGCTCTTCCAGCGCCGATTCACTGCTTTGATCATACGATTCTGTTTCCATTTCAGAGAGGGCGAACACCATCAGACAGGACAGAACAAGCAGATGAATGACTCCAGAGAAGATCATGCCTCTTTTGATACGCTTGCTCCCTCCTCGCACAATAAATGCCACAAGCAAACCGGTGACAGCGTAACTCATGAGCACATCATATTCCATCACAAGTGCAAAATGGACAAAGCCTTCGATAAATAAAAATAAAAGAATCCATAAATATGTACCCGGCCAAGGCGTGTTTTTTCTTTTGGCCTGCTGGTATTTGAGTTCTAGCCCTACACCGAACATGATAGTAAGCAGCGAGAGCATTTTCCCATAGACGAACATGGAAACAAGGCTTTCTAGAAAACTGCCATTCTCATATTCATCTGCAATCTGATCTGTCGCAAAGGTATCCCCTGCATAGGCAAAAAACCAGACGTTCGTTCCCAATGTTCCTAATATGGCGAAACCTCTTAAAATATCTAATAATCTTATTCTTTCTTTCACTAGAACGCTCCTTCCCCCTATACAGTTATCATATTTTGGTAATGATCGGAAGCTTGTTCTACTGAAATTAAGAAATATTTAAACAAAAAGACACCAGTAAAATGTGCAATTTTACTGGTGTCTGATCAGTCTATGATTATGGACGGTACACGCTGCGGACAACGTTCGTTTGTGAACGATCTGGTCCGACTGAGAAAATGGAAAGTGGAATACCTGTTAATTGTGAAATACGCTCTAAATAATGACGGGCATTTTCAGGCAGTTCGCTTAAATTCTTCACGCCTGTAATATCCTCTGTCCATCCTGGCATTTCTTCGTAGACAGGCTCACATTTCGCTAATTCTTTTAGACTTGCTGGGAATTCTTCTGTGATTTCTCCGTTCAATTTATAAGCGACACAGATTTTCAATGTTTCAATCCCTGTCAATACATCAATTGAGTTAAGAGATAGATCTGTAATCCCGCTCACACGGCGAGCATGTCGGACAACCACACTGTCAAACCAGCCAACACGGCGCGGGCGTCCAGTTGTTGTACCGTATTCACGGCCAACCTCACGGATTTGATCACCAATGTCATCATGGAGTTCTGTCGGGAATGGGCCATCTCCAACACGTGTTGTGTACGCTTTTGACACGCCGACCACATGTTGAATTTTCGTTGGTCCTACACCAGAACCAATCGTCACTCCTCCAGCCACTGGATTAGATGACGTAACAAATGGATATGTCCCTTGATCGATATCAAGCATCACACCTTGTGCTCCTTCAAATAGCACGCGGCGGCCTTCATCTAGTGCGTCATTCAAGACAACAGATGTGTCCACGACATATTTTTTCACTTGCTGACCATATTCATAATACTCGTCTAAAATATCTTCAATCTTGAAGCCTTCTGCGTCGTACATTTTCTCTAAAAGACGATTTTTCTCTTCTAAATTACGTGCAAGCTTCTCTTCAAATACTTCACGATCTAATAGATCTGCGACACGGATACCGATACGAGCTGCTTTGTCCATATAAGCTGGTCCGATTCCTTTTTTCGTCGTACCGATCTTGTTAGCCCCTTTCCGCTCTTCTTCTACCTCGTCCAATTTTAAATGGTAAGGCAAAATCACATGGGCTCTATTGCTGATTCTGAGGTTATCTGTACTCACATTCCGTTCGTGAAGATACGCAAGCTCAGTGACCAACGCTTTAGGATCAACCACCATTCCATTACCGATGACACAAGTTTTTTCTTTATAAAAAATACCGGACGGAATGAGGTGTAGCTTGTAAGTCACTCCATCAAATTTGATCGTGTGACCTGCATTGTTTCCCCCTTGATAACGGGCAATCACCTCTGCATTTTCTGAAAGGAAATCGGTAATTTTCCCTTTCCCTTCGTCACCCCACTGCGTACCTACTACGACTACTGAAGACATATCGTGCACCTCCGTTAACCTTTCAAAACGTTATCTCTTTCAAACACATTTATTTTATCAATGCAAAACGAAAAAGTCAACGCGAAATCCGAACATTAATATCTCGAAATCAAATTTTGTTCGTTTTAAATATGAGAAAAAGCGCTTTAATCACTTCTTCAGCGCTTAAAAAGGGAGATTTTGAGTAAAAACAACAATTTTGATTATTCTTACTTTCTATTGATTTTCAATTAAATGAATCATAGAGCTTGCCATAAAATCAGGTGAGTACGGTCTCCCTGTCCTCAGCCACCATTCAGCTGTTCCAACGTAAGCCGAAATGACGAATTGCTTCTGCATGTCGATAGGAACGAGATGCGGATCAGGCTTTGAGCCCGCAACCCCCTTTACCCCCAAAGAAAAGCTTTCTTCAAAAAAAGCACGAACCGTTCCATGAATATTGAGCTCTCGTCCTCGCTTCAAGAGAATTTGATACTCCTCTTCGTGTTCTTGCAAATGCTGATAAAATCGAAAAATATACACATATGCCGCATGCTCTTTTTCCAAATTACCTTCTTGTACAGGCCCAAAAATGGCACATTTCATCACATCAAACATCTCATCCATCACCTGCTGGGCAAGATCAAATTTATCCTCATAATGCTGATAAAAGGTCGTGCGGTGGATGCCCGCCAGTTTCGTCAAATCCTGTACAGAAATCTTCCCCCATTCTTTCTCGCTTAATAACTGAAATAATGCTTTTCTTAATTGCTGCTTTGATTCCGTTGCGCGCTTATCCCCTCTGTAGCAGTCCGCCACAAGCCGCTCTCCCCTTCCTATTTTCTTCAACAGATTTCGCTTTTCTGTTGGTTGAATCCTCCAGGCTGATGAATTAACTTTAATCTAACACAATGAAAAAAAGGAAGCATCTGACAACCTATAAGGAGTGATGATCATGGAAACAACAACCCCAAGTGCCGTGCAAAAAACGTTATTAAGAGGAAAAAACAAGCAGGACCCGTATCACCCATTTGATTGGTATGCCAACATGCGCCAGACATCACCTGTTCATTTTGACGAAACTAGCCGAACGTGGAGTGTATTCACCTACGAGGAAGCAAAGCGTGTGACAATCGATAAAGATACCTTTTCGAGTCAGCCTCCTAAAAACCAGCGGAAGCATTCACTGATGAAAACAATGGTGATGATGGACCCTCCCAATCACACTCGTATCCGCTCCATTGTCAGCAAAGCCTTTACCCCTCGAGTCATGAAATTGTGGGAGCCTCGTATTCATGAATTAATGGATGAACTCATGGCACAACTTGAAGAAAAAAAAGAGATTGACCTAGTGCAAGACATTTCTTATCCGCTTCCTGTCATTGTCATTGCAGAGCTTTTAGGTGTGCCATCAGAGCATAAACAATCTTTTAAAGAATGGTCAGATATTCTCGTCAGCATGCCTAAAAGTGAAAATGAGGAGGATGTAGCTGAATGGCAGAAAACACGTGACAAAGGAGAAGCTGACATGATGGCGTTTTTTGCAGACACCATTGAAAAGAAACGTCACAATCTCGGTGATGATTTGATTTCCCTCATCATTCAAGCGGAGGAGAATGGAGAAAAACTGTCAGCGGATGAACTAATACCATTCTGTAATCTTCTCCTTTTAGCCGGCAACGAAACAACCACCAACTTGATCTCCAATATGATTTTCAGCTTGTTAGAACAGCCGGGTGCCTATGAAGCGCTCGCCCAATCACCTGAACTCATCCCACGCGCGGTGGAGGAGGCCGTCCGTTTTCGTGCACCAGCTCCTACGATCGTCCGTTATGTCACAAAAGATACAGAGCTTGGAGGCAAAGTGTTGAAAAAGGGAGACAATGTGATTGTGTTTCTTGCTTCCGCCAACCGAGATGAGCGTCATTTTTCAAACGCACACGAATACGATATACACCGCCACCCTAATCCTCATATTGGTTTCGGGCACGGCATCCATTTCTGTCTTGGCGCACCACTCGCACGCCTTGAAGCATGTACAGCTATAAAGACTTTAATCGAACGATATGAGGCGTTAGAGCTCCTTTCTTACGTTCCGATGACAAGCAGCAGCATGTATGGACTGAAAGAGCTGAAACTGCGCGTCACGCCTCGTTCATAACAGAAAAGACTCCCGGGCATGGGAGTCTTTTTTTAAACGGGGGTGATTCCATCTGTGTTCATGAGCACAATGCGATACCCATCTGGGTCTTCAATGGTTGCTCCTCCCCGTTCCCAATATGGATTTGTAGAGGTGACTTGCCGTCCGCCAAATGAGATCAACCTCTCTTTCATTTGCTGAAATTCCTCAGCATTTGGAATATAGAACACAAGAAGCTGTTCTGGATGCGGGGAGGGCAGACTTTCTTCTTCTTCATGCTTCGTGATTTCTAAATGAACATGCTGATGAGGAAGTCCCAGCATGACGCCGTCATATCCTTCATGCTGATCAAACGAGCCTATTCGTTTGAGCCCTAAGCCTTCTTCATAAAAGGACACAACCTCTTCCATGTTGACGGTTGGGCGTGCGATGCGTAATTGAGCGGCTTCGAACTGTTGAAATTTCATCAGTCATCACTCCTTTTCTCCTTTTAGTATACGATTTCTCTGTCTTTCTCTCCTCCTCATTTCGACCGTTTTTCAATCATTCTTTCGATGTAGATCCATCAAAAAAAGCCCAGCTTCTTGAGCTGGGCTTTAAGCACCGGGCGGAACACCCGCATCGTCAAATCTTCTTTCCAGGTTGACGAATTTGTTATATTCTTTGACGAACGCCAGTGATACTGTACCAACTGGACCGTTACGTTGTTTGGCAATAATGATTTCAATAATGTTCTTATTCTCTGATTCTTTGTCGTAGTAATCATCACGATAAAGGAATGCCACGATATCGGCATCCTGCTCAATACTTCCTGATTCACGAATATCAGACATCATCGGACGTTTGTCCTGACGCTGCTCTACTCCACGTGAAAGCTGAGACAAAGCAATAACTGGAACTTCAAGCTCCCTTGCCAGTGATTTTAATGCCCTAGAGATTTCAGAAACCTCTTGCTGACGGTTATCGCTTGATCGTCCGCTCCCTTGAATGAGCTGTAAGTAGTCAATCAGGATCATGCCAAGACCGTTTTCTTGCTTCAAGCGGCGGCATTTCGAACGAATTTCACTTACTCTGATTCCAGGCGTATCATCTATGAAAATCCCACTATTTGATAGCGAGCCCATCGCCATTGTCAGCTTGCCCCAGTCCTCTTCTGTCAGATTACCGGTTCTTAGGTTCTGTGCATTGATATTCCCCTCTGCACAAAGCATACGCATGACGAGCTGCTCAGCCCCCATCTCTAAACTAAAGATGGCGACACTTTCGTCCGTTTTGGTCGCAACATTTTGTGCGATGTTCAATGCGAAGGCTGTTTTCCCTACTGATGGACGAGCCGCTACAATAATTAAGTCATTTCGCTGGAATCCAGCTGTCATCCGGTCAAGCTCGGAGAAACCTGTTGGAATCCCTGTGATATCGCCTTTTCGGTTATGAAGCTGTTCAATATTATCATATGTCTGAACAAGCACGTCCTTAATGTTTTGGAAGGCTCCTGAGTTTTTACGCTGCGCCACTTCCATAATGGTCTTTTCAGCATCACTCAACAGATCCTCTACTTCATCCTCACGCGTGTACCCATCCTGTGCAATGGTTGTCGCCGTGCGGATCAGACGTCTTAAAATTGATTTCTCTTCTACAATTTTTGCATAGTATTCAATGTTTGCGGCAGTTGGGACAGAATTCGCAATATCGGTTAAATACGAAATCCCGCCTACCTCTTCTAGTAAATCTGTATTGGCCAGTTCAGAAGTCACCGTAACAAGATCGACCGGTTCCCCTCTATCACCAAGTACAAGCATCGCATTGTAAATCTTTTGATGCGACATTCTATAGAAATCCTCTGGAATTAATACCTCAGAAGCGAGCGTGAGCGCAGATGGTTCTAAAAAAACAGCACCTAATACGGCCTGCTCGGCTTCTATATTTTGCGGCGGCAGCCGGTCATCGAGAAGTTCCGTCATGCCAAGCACCGTCCTTTCATAAAAAAAATACGCTACTCATCATTTTAACATTTTCATCAATAAAAAAGTGAAAAACATCGACTATAGTCAAAATTACCATGAGGATGTTTCGCTGAACAGCCAACCAACGCATCTCAATAGAAAAGACCCTGTAACATCAATTGTTATAGAGTCCTTCATTGCCGCTAATGGGATTTGTATCTGTTACCGTTCACATGTTGTTAATCGATCGTTTTCTTCACTCCATAATTTTCTTTTTGCCCAATGTCATGTAAAGACCCGTTTTGATAACCAATTGATAACACCAAATCGGGAATAGAATCAAACCCGTTTTTCGCTAGATCAAACAGCTGTGCTCCGTAATGTGAAGCGGCAATTCGTGCATGTTCTGCTGTGTATGGGTTTTTCAGGAGATCTTCTTTGTATATATCAAAAATATTCGTCCCTTTATCCGTTACAAATTGACCATTTACAATGCTTAAATCCTTTAAATTGTAGCCTGTGACCGTTTTGATTTGATTCACAAGATGGAACTTTGCAAGAGAATCAGGCGTGAATTGAGTAGAATCATCATTTCTACTTTTCATAATATGGAAAAACAATTCTCTTGTATTGTTGCTTGTATTTAATAGGTCTTCTATTTGTTTGGTCAGCGATTCATCTGTTGATCCACTCACCACTAATTTGAAATGATTTGGGTCAATGGTAAAAGTTAAATTTGTGTTTTTAGGAATGGTTATACCGTTTTTAGAGAATAAATCTTGCAATTGTTCGTTGACCTTTTGTCGATTGAATATTTTCTTTTCTACGCTTTCTTGGGTGGGATCGTACCGTTTTTCGTTACGGAAGATGGCGTCATTAAAGTCATATTGCCCACCCTTATTATTCCTTGCCCAACTCATTTCCATAGTGTACGCAGCTTCTCTTTCAGACTTGGTTAGATCACTTCTGAAATAAGAGGAGTATGGATTTCTATACTTATTATATATGTGGTCTTGAGGATCATTGAATCTTTTATTTTGTTCATTAATTTTTTGATATTTCTCATCAAGTATCTTCATTCGTTTATCTGCTTCGGTCATCGTCTCGTTTGTGCTTTTAATAGTCGATTGGTTTTTAGAATCTGTTTCTTTATGAGTGTTTGAAGTAGCTGCCCTGTATGACGTATTAATATTCATTTTGATTCTCCTTTTTGAAAAATTAGTGATTATTAAATATATCGGCAATTCAGTTAAAATTTGTTAGTTTTGATCCGATATAGTAATTATTACAAGGAGGGTTAAAATATGACAAATACTATCTTCAAACGTTTTTTATTACCTGCATTATTATTAGTGCTTGTTACTAGTTTTTTTGCACCTAATTCAGCAGAAGCAGCGATTACAGGAAATAACAGTCCTAACACAGCAAGCTCAATGGGATATTGGAAATATAGTCGTCCAGATACGACAATCTTACCTGAAGGTGAAAATGAAGCTTATTATCAGTTCACGATCAATAAGGGTGAAAGGGTTTATGTGCGAAGCTCATATGATAAGAATTATACAGGTATGAAAATAGAAGTGTATAATTCAAAACAATCTATGACAGGGTCCGAGGTTATAAATCCTGATTCAATTACACCATTTATTTTTGCTAATACTGGTGACGTTACTTCAACTTCAGAAACCTATTTTGTGAAAGTGACCCGTGGTACATATACAGGGAATATGTATTTTACTGTCTCCATTCAAGATCGAATTAAATCTGGAAATGGGACATTCAACTTTACGGGGGCCGCTACCAACTTGGGGAATACTTCTTTGAATTTTTTAGGAGTTGATTCTTCAGTCATTACAATGGATTTAACTAATCATACGGCTATTCCCCGAAGTGCAATCGTTAAATCAATTTCAACAACGAGTACACAATCGCCTAACCAAGGAAATGTTACTCACAAGCTGATGGCTGATGAAAACAAGATTTGGAACGAATCCATTTTTTCATCTGCAACAAGTGGTTCTTACCGTATTTCTCTTGAAGATCAATTAAAAGTCGCGCAAAAATGGAGCTTTAAGTACAACGCAAAGGCTACAGCGAGATCTACTATGAGCAATGTCAAAGCCGATATCCGTTACGAATATGATGTCACAGATGGATTCTAATTGAATGGTGTTTACAGAATTAAAAAGTAAGGGTACATCCCTTACTTTTTTTAATTGTTATCATTCGCCACTCTTAAAAAAGCTGTGCATACTATTGAATCAGTTTTGAGATATGAGATCACCTACTTTTCGCAAAATCCTCCTCAATGTCCCTAAAAATACAAATGAGTCTATAGACTTATTTTTCCTCAAAATCATTTCAAGAAGAAAAGCCCATATTTATTCCTGTATCAAACAGAAGAAAATGGTAAAAATTCCGAGGCAGTCAAGGTCTTTTGACATTTCTCCTATTTTTAAATGACAAGGTCCGATATTCCCTATTTCAAATCATTTGTTAGTGAGTTAGTCCTTTATTTTCTGAATATTATAATAAAAAAATCAAGTACACAACTTGATGAACATTTGACTTCATAATTGATAACCATTATCATTTGTTTTGCTTGCGGATAGTTGAGAATCATTTTCATTTGGAGAAGCCATTCTTCAAGTACTACACTCATCCAATAGCTACAAGCCTGCTTTTATCATCTTATGAGAGTCGAATTTGAGGAAGGAGATTTGTCACATATGTCCAAACGCCCTGAAGGAATGGGTACTGAGGATTCTTTTTTCGGAGAAAGCCGTCCTTTTTTTATACCCGGGACGGAGCAACTAGATATCACAGCACACCCATACAGACTTTTTATATTTAAACCGAATACTAC
Organism: Bacillus sp. FSL W8-0920; assembly: GCF_038593215.1. Lineage (NCBI taxonomy): Bacteria > Bacillati > Bacillota > Bacilli > Caryophanales > Bacillaceae > Bacillus > Bacillus sp. FSL W8-0920. The sequence goes on from NZ_CP151974.1 coordinate 3,765,570, forward strand.
TCCTCCAGCGGCTGGTTTTCCAGTCATGTACGTGCTTGATGGGAATTCACTTTTTGGCACAATGGTCGAAGCCATTCGTTTACAGTCAAGAAGACCTGAAAAAACAGGTGTTGTACCTGCCATCATTGTTGGAATTGGCTATCAGACAGAAGCGCCCTATCATCCGCTCAGGCATTATGATCTCACTCTTACCAGCCCTGACGCTTCCATCGGGGGCAAAAGAAAAGACTTCTCCATCCATACATATGGTGGGGCCTCTGCTTTCTTTTCTTTTTTAGAAAAGACTGTGAAGCCTTATATCGAGCAACGCTTTCCGATCAATTTAAGTCGTCAAACACTGTTTGGGCATTCTCTTGGCGGTCTTTTTGTATTACACACACTATTTGAGCACCCTGATGCTTATCAGACATATATTGCAGGCAGTCCTTCTATCCACTGGAACAAAAATTTATTTCTAGAAAAAGAACACCAATTCACCAACCGCATACGTCAGGTGCCTATGAATGTCAGGCTGCTTGTAGGTGTAGGTGAGTTAGAAAAACATCATCCATGTCAAATGAATGCTCATGCAAAGTCACTAGCAAATCGTATGCTGCCTTTATCCTCATATGGCTTACATACGGCCTATCACGAGTTCCCTGAAGAAGGACATACGTCCGTTTTACCGGTGCTGATGAATTACGCTTTTCGTTTTGCGCTCTATCATGATGATCTTACAACCACAGACATGAAAGAAAGGTAGTGAACGTATGAAACATAGTGGTCTATCTCAAAAGATTGCCCTTGTCACAGGCGCAGGGCAAGGTATCGGGCAAGCAGTCGCAAAAAGACTAGCCGACGAAGGTGCGATCATTGCAGCAGTTGACGCAAATGAGGATCAGCTTCAAAGCACCGTCCATCAAATGAATGATGAAGGCTTACGTGCCTTTGCCTATCCAGGTGACATTACCGATCAAGCATCTGTTCAGCACATGATCAATCAAATTGAAAAACAGCTTGGACCCATTTATTTACTAGTCAATGTAGCAGGCATTCTTCGAATCAGTTCTATTGACCAGCTTAGTGCAGATGACTGGCAACAAACCTTCGCAGTCAACACACATGGTGTCTTTTATGTATCACAAGCTGTCTCCAAATACATGATGAAAAGATCAGCAGGGGTCATTGTGACCGTCAGCTCTAACGCAGGTGCCATTCCTAGAATGAATATGGCTGCCTATGCCGCTTCAAAGGCAGCAGCTACTTCCTTTACAAAAACGCTTGGATTAGAGCTAGCAGACTATGGAATCAGATGCAATGTTGTCTCTCCTGGCTCTACCGCAACACCTATGCAATGGGCTTTATGGTCTGATGAACAAGGCGCAGACCATGTGATCAAAGGGTCATTAGAGACGTATAAAACCGGTATTCCTTTACAAAAAATCGCTGATCCTCAAAACATCGCTGATGCAGTCATCTTCTTTGCATCTGAACAATCCAGTCATATTACGATGCAGAATCTCACGATTGATGGTGGCGCAACACTCGGAATCTAGCATTTCATCAAAAAGGAGGCCTTTTCATGAAACATTCATTATTGCCGTCAGAAGAAAAAGTACAGTTGATTCAAGACTATCAGCCAGGCGCTTTTTTCCTTGCTTCCCCTAAACGTACAATACTTGCAGAAGGGATTTTCCAGCATATTGAAACCAATCAGCTCAATGAACTCTCCACAAGGGTAGCGCACGTATTTGACACTGCCAAACAAGCTGGTATTCAATCACCAATTATTGCTGGTGCTGTTCCGTTTGATCCGGCGCAACCCGTTCGTTTAAATGTGCCAATCCATGTACAGTTTAGTGATCCACTCGAATTTCATCAAGGTGATGAGGAATCGGAAGTGACATCGCCATCCTATGAGGTGACACCTGTCCCTTCTCCTGAAGTCTACATGAATGGTGTGAACGAAGGGTTAGCTAAAATTGAAAAAGGAGAGCTTAGCAAAATCGTCATTTCTCGATCTCTCCATCTCAAATCAAATCAAGACATTCATACGAAAGCAATACTCGAGCGGCTGGCTCGTCACAATACGACTGGCTATACGTTTGCTGCAAATGTAGCTGATCCGAAGTCTCCCCAAAAGCGCACACTTCTTGGGGCAAGTCCTGAGCTGCTTCTTTCAAAAACGGGTTCATCTGTGATTTCCAATCCGCTCGCTGGTTCTCGGCCGCGTAGTTCAGATCCAGTAGAAGACCAGCGCCGTCACGATGAACTCCTTACTTCAGCGAAGGATTTACACGAGCATGCAGTGGTTGTCGACGCTGTCACTAAAGCGCTTGCTCCTTACTGTCGTAAGTTAGAAGTGCCTGTATCACCATCCGTCATACAAACAGAAACGATGTGGCATTTATCTACTGTCGTAAAAGGTGAATTAGCAGATTCCAGTGTATCCTCAATTGATTTAGCGCTGAGCCTTCATCCAACACCCGCAGTATGCGGAACACCTACAGCAGATGCACGTGAAGCAATCCAAGCAATTGAACCCTTCGATCGAGGATTTTTCACAGGAATGATCGGCTGGGCAGATGCAAATGGTGATGGTGATTGGATTGTCACCATTCGTTGTGCAGAAGCTGAGGGTCAATCCCTTCGCCTCTTTGCTGGTGCAGGAGTGGTCAAAGGATCTAAGGCAGAAGAAGAGCTAGCCGAAACATCTGCAAAATTTAACACGATGCTTCGTGCGATGGGCATCCACCAGCTATAAAAATACATAGGAGATGACAAAAACATGTTTGTTCAACCACCTACATGGCCAGAAGAATTTGCAAAACGCTACCGTGAAAACGGCTGTTGGCGTGGAGAAACCTTTGGCGGTATGCTTCGTGAACGCGCCGTATCGTTAAGGAATAAAACTGCGATTACATACGCTGATACGCACATGAGCTACCAAGAACTTGATGAGCGCGTCAGCAGTCTTGCCGCCGGTTTCCATCAGCTTGGAATTCAAAAGGGCAGTCGAGTTGTCGTGCAGCTTCCTAACATTCCTGCTTTTTTTGAAGTCATTTTCGCTTTATTTCGAATCGGTGCTTTACCCGTCTTCTCACTGCCATCTCATAGAAGCAGCGAAATCACTTATTTTATTGAGTTTGCCGAAGCAGATGCATATGTCATACCAGATATCCATGATGGCTTTGATTATCGATCACTCGCACGTCAAGTGAAAGAAAAGCTTCCCTCATTACCTCATGTCATTGTTGCAGGGAAGGCTGAGGAATTCCTTGACTTGGATGATCTGCGCAAGGACCCAGCACTTGATCCTCAAATTCATGTAGAGGCAAGTGATATTGCATTTCTTCAGTTATCAGGAGGTAGCACAGGCCTTTCTAAGCTCATACCTCGTACACATGATGACTATATGTATAGTCTTTGGAAAAGCAATGAGGTGTGCGAGCTCACAAAAGATAGTGTGTATTTAGCTACACTTCCAGTTGCGCACAACTATCCATTAAGCTCGCCTGGAGTCCTTGGGACGTTATACGCAGGTGGAAGAGTCGTTCTTGCACCTGGATCAAGTCCTGATGTCGTCTTTCCACTCATTGAAAAAGAACGGGCAACAATTACCGCAGTCGTTCCGCCTATTGCATTGATCTGGCTAGAAGCCGCTCCACATCGATCAGATGACTTATCGAGTCTTGAGGTTTTACAAGTCGGTGGTGCTAAATTAAGCGCCGAGGCAGCAAAACGAGTGATGCCTGCCCTTGGGTGTAAGTTACAGCAAGTTTTTGGCATGGCAGAAGGTCTGGTCAACTATACCAGATTGAATGATCCTGAACATGTCATTATCCACACACAAGGACGCCCGATGTCTGAATATGATGAGGTACTAGTGGTAGATGATGAGGACAAGCCCGTCCCGAATGAAGTGGCTGGACACCTTTTAACAAGAGGACCTTATACGATTCGCGGCTACTATAAAGCCGATGAACAAAACAAGAAAGCATTTACAGCCGATGGCTTTTACAGAACAGGTGACATCGTGCGATTAACAAAAGAAGGAAATGTGGTAGTAGAAGGCAGAGACAAGGATCAAATCAATCGTGGCGGCGAAAAGGTTGCCGCTGAAGAAGTTGAAAATCATTTACTTGCGCATCCTGACATTCATGATGCCGCCATGGTGTCCATGCCAGATCCGTTTCTTGGCGAACGCTCATGTGCCTTTGTTATTGCGAAAGGAAACAACAAGCCAGCACCACACGCCTTAAAGTCATTTCTAAGAGAACGCGGGCTCGCTGCCTATAAAATTCCCGACCGCATTGAATGGATCGAGGCGTTCCCACAAACAGGTGTAGGCAAAGTCAGTAAAAAAGCATTAAGAGAATTAGCTTCAATCCATACTGCCAACGTATAAAAAAAGAGGAGTGAAAACCATGGCAATCCCTACTATTCCTGCGTATCCAATGCCAAGCATACAAGATTTACCCGAAAATAAAGTGAACTGGATCCCTGATCCGAAACGCGCTGTCCTGCTAATACATGACATGCAGCAATATTTTTTAAATGCATTTCAACAAGATACTTCACCGATCACAGAGTTAGTGCAGCATATTGAACAATTACGTGATACATGCAAAGAACTTGGCATTCCTGTCGTCTATACAGCTCAACCTGGTGACCAAGACCCGAAGGATCGTGCCTTATTAACAGATTTTTGGGGGCCTGGACTTGGTGATGATGAAGCATTGACAAAAATCATTGATCAGCTTGCTCCATCTGAAGCAGATACAATGCTGACAAAATGGCGTTATAGCGCATTCAAAAAATCCAATTTTTTAGATATTCTTCACGAAGGCGGGCGTGATCAACTGATCATTACTGGCGTATATGCACATATTGGCTGTATGCTGACAGCCGCAGAAGCATTCATGCTCGATATTGAAACCTTTTTTGTCGCCGATGCCGTCGCTGACTTTTCACTTAAGCATCACAAAATGGCAATGACCTATGCAGCTGAACGCTGTGCAGTAACCACAACGACAAGCCAAATCATTCGTCGTTTAACAGGACAGGAAGCAGACGGTGATGATCTATCCTTTGATGCTATCGTTCACCAAGTAGCTGAGTATCTCCAAATCGAGCCGAATGAAATACCGTTTGACGAGAATCTCGTCTATCTTGGACTTGATTCTATTCGAATGATGAGTCTAGCGGAAAAATGGAGACAGCAAGGAGCGACAGTCAATTTCGTTGAGCTTGCAGCTAATCCAACGCTCACGTCTTGGCGGACTCTTCTCTTCCCAGAAAAACAGCCATCTATCCCAAATATCGATTACTTGTAAAGGAGGTATAGACCCTTGTCGATCCAGTCAGTCGATTCATTCCCACTAACCGGTGCCCAATCAGGCATTTGGTATGCGCAGCAGCTTGATCCATCTAATCCTATTTTCAATACAGCTGAGTATATAGATATTAAAGGTCCTATTGATCCCGTACACTTTGAAGCAGCCATTAGAAAGACTGTCTTAGAAGCAGATTCCTTGTATATGCGCTTCGTTGAGGATACTGACGGTCCAAAGCAATGGTTGATATCTAAGAAAGAGATTCCATTTCAATCTATCAATTTACAAAATGAAAAACAGCCGCTTGATGCGGCTAAAGCATGGATGAAGACAGACCTTGCAACGCCAGTCTCTTTAGAGAAAGATGTATTATTCCGTGAAGTACTTTTTCAACTTGCTGACGACCGTTTTATCTGGTATCAGCGCATTCATCACATTGCCATTGATGGATTCGCCTTTTCGCTCATTGCACGCCGTGTTGCTGAGGTCTATTCAGCCCTATCGAAAGGGACACCTGTGCCTCCTCAAACATTTGGAGCCTTACTTGACGTAGTCCAAGAGGAGATCACCTATCAACAGTCCAATCGGTATGAAGATGATCGAGTTTTTTGGAAAAATCGCTTTGCTGATCAACCTGAAATTGTCAGCCTTGCTGAGCTTGCCCCAAGAACGTCGGATCATTTTATCCGCAAAACGGCTAGCTTCGATGCCGAAAAGGTAAGCAAAATGAAAAAAAATGCTCAATTTTTCGGTGGTACGTGGCATGAAATGATTCTTGCGGCATCCGCTCTATATATGCATCGTATGACTGGTGCACATGATATTGTTTTAGGATTACCTGTTATGATGCGCCTTGGATCGTGCGCCTTGCAAACACCCGGAATGGTCATGAACCTGGTACCGCTTCGTTTAACATGCAAACCAGAAATGACGCTCTCAGCACTTGTTCGCCAAGTATCTGATGAACTGAAAGCCATTCGTCCTCATCAAAGATATCGTCATGAAGACATGCGGAGAGACTTTAAACTCATCGGAAGAAATCAACGATTATTCGGCCCGCAGATCAATATCATGCCATTTGATTACGATCTCAAGTTCGATCAGAGCATTGGTCAAGCACATAATCTTTCAGCAGGCCCGGTAGATGATTTATCGATCAACATATACGACCGCGCAGATGGGAACGGATTTCAAATCGACTTTGATGCAAACCCTGCCGTTTACAAAGAGCAAACAATTGACGCTCATCAGCAGCGTTTTCTTCAATTGCTGGAGGAAATAACCGGACTAGAGCAAGATCAGACGATCAGTCAATTCAACCTTCTTTTGTCTGAAGAAAAAGAGAACATTCTCAAGCACTGGAATGATACAAAACGAGAATTACCAAAAGAATCTTTACGGGAACTATTTGAAAAACAAGTCAGCAAAACACCACAAGCAAAAGCATTACAGTTTGAAGAAATCACTTTGACCTACGAAGAGTTGAATCAGCGGGCAAATCAATTGGCTCATTATTTGAAAAAGCGCGGCATTGGACCAGAACAATTTGTCGCAATTGCTCTGCCTCGTTCCATCGATATGGTCGTAAGTCTATTAGCCGTTATCAAGACAGGAGCCGCATATCTGCCACTAGACCCTGATTACCCTAACGATCGTGTCGCCTATATGCTAGAAGATGCCAAACCGGCGTGCTTGCTCACAGTCAAAGAGACAGCAGATCGTTTTGACCATTCACACATCATTCAACTGGATGATGCAACTACTCATCAGGAGATAGCTGGCAGTCCGCGCCTTAATCCGACTTGGAGCGAAGGCTCCCCGCATCACCCGGCTTACATCCTCTACACGTCAGGATCGACAGGCAAACCAAAGGGTGTTGTTGTAACAAAACGAAATGTGATCAACTTTATATTGTCTATGCAAGATTCATTTTTATTAGATCAAGGGGACCAGCTTTTAGCGGTAACGACCATTGCCTTTGATATTTCCGGGCTAGAAATGTTCCTCCCGCTTTTACATGGTGCCGCTATATTATTAGCAAAAAAAGAAACGATACAAGAACCAGCAAAGCTTTCAGACATGATTCGTTCTCATCATGTCACAATCATGCAGGCAACACCAACGTTGTGGCATGCGTTAGCAGATGATTACCCTGACGTGATAACAGGTATGCGTGTTCTTGTTGGAGGAGAAGCACTCCCTGCCTCCCTTTTGCACACATTACAATCTCTTCAATGCGACATTACCAATTTGTACGGACCTACAGAAACGACGATCTGGTCTACCATGGAAAATGTCACAGCACATCGAGAGAATAGTGGACCGGCGATTGGCAAACCCATTTGGAATACGAGCATTTACATTTTAGATGAAGGACTAAACCCAGTCCCAGCAGGATCAATCGGTGAACTTTATATTGCAGGTGAAGGAGTATCCAGAGGATATCTTGGACGATATGACTTAACGGCTGAACGATTTGTCGCTGATCCATTCGGCACAAAAGGCACGAGAATGTATCGCACTGGTGATTTAGCCAGATGGCGTGAGAATGGCTCGATTGATTATATTAGCCGTGCTGATCATCAAATTAAAATTCGCGGCTTCCGTATTGAACTAGGTGAAATTGAAACAGTTATTATGCAGCACCCAGCCATAAAGCATACATCTGTTATCGTTCGGGAGGATCAACCTGGACAACAGCTCCTTTGTGCGTATGTTGTACTGACAGACGACTCTTCTCTTCACCCTTCAGAGCTTAGGCAGTTTGTGGCTGCGTTACTTCCAGACTACATGGTGCCTTCTGCTGTTGTCTTTTTGCCGGAACTTCCACTTACACCAAACGGCAAAATCGATCGCAAAGCATTGCCAGTGCCAAATATGTCTTTAGTTAGTTCTGAGCGTACACCTAGAACACCCCAAGAAGACATGTTATGTAGTTTATTTGCAGAAACCCTTGGTCTATCTCAAATTGGCATAGATGATAGTTTCTTTGATTTAGGCGGACATTCTTTACTTGCCGCTCGTCTGCTTAGACGTATACGCGATACATTCGGTGCAGACCTAAGCATGAGCACCATTTTTGAATCACCTCGAGTCGCTGAACTTGCACAGCACTTAGACAAAGCAAAGGACATTCGGCCGCCGCTGCAGGTAGAAAAAAAGCCAGATGAAATTCCATTATCCTTTGCCCAAAAACGGCTCTGGTTCCTTCATTGCCTTGAAGGTCCAAGTCCAACTTATAATATTCCACTTGTCATTCAGCTGACAGGTACATTAGATCAAAAAGCTCTCAGTGGTGCTTTAGCAGATATCACTGAAAAACATGAAACCCTTAGAACCATCTTTCCAAATAAGAACGGCATGCCAAGACAGGTTATTTTACACCCGAAAAGTGTTCAGCCTGAACTCCACGTCACAGCTTCAAGTGATCAACAAATTGATAATCAGTTAAATGAAGCCATTCGCTATAGCTTTAATATTGAAGAAGAACCTGCACTTCGAGCTGAATTATTCATACTTGATGCAAATCGATCCGTGCTGCTTTTATTGCTGCATCATATCGCTGGTGACGGCTGGTCACTTGCACCATTGACACGAGACTTAGCTGCTGCTTACGAAGCCCGTATACAAGGAAAATCAATCTCCTTGCCAGCCGAACCTGTTCAATATGCTGACTATGCTATTTGGCAGCAGAAGCTGTTGGGCAGTGAGGAAGAGACGGATAGTCTATTTGCCAAGCAGCTTACCTATTGGACAGGTGCCTTACATGACCTGCCTGAAGAACTGGAGCTTCCCTATGACTACCCGCGTCCACAGGAAGGAAGCTTCAACGGTGCTACGATCGACTTTACGATTGAGCCCGCTTTACACCAGCTGCTCCTTGAACTTGCAAAGCAGCATCAGGTGAGCTTGTTCATGGTGCTTCAAGCATCACTTGCAGCATTACTGACACGTCTTGGAGCGGGAACAGATATCCCTATTGGCAGTCCAATTGCTGGGCGGAATGACGATGCACTTGACGACATTGTGGGATTGTTTGTGAATACACTAGTATTACGTACAAATACAGCTGGTAATCCAACCTTTAGTGAGCTATTGAAGCGAGTGCGAGACGTTGACTTAGCAGCCTATGAGCATCAGGATCTGCCATTTGAACGGCTAGTGGAAATTCTAAATCCAAACCGCTCCAGATCACGCAATCCATTGTTCCAGGTCATGCTTGCCTTCCAAAATACACCGAAGGCGGAAATGAAGCTGACACAACTTGACTCAGACCTCTACGTGAAACCAGTAGGATCAGCTAAATTTGATCTGACCATCGAATTAACAGAACAAAGAACTGAAACTGGGTCAGCAGCAGGATTAACAGGATTGTTTGAATTCAGCACAGATGTATTTAAACAAAGTACCATTCAAGCAATCGCTGCCAGAATGAAGCGCTTTTTAACAGAGATAGCTGAGCGCCCACATCTGCCGATTGGTCAAGTGAACATTTTATCAGATAAAGAGCGGCAAACATTTCTACCTGACAAAAAGACATTCGCTCAGTTAGACCAAGCACTTCGTCTCCCGACCTTATTTGAAAAAACGGTGCAGCAATATCCTGATCGAGTGGCAGTAACGGATGGCAAGTGGCAGCTTACCTATGAAGAGTTAAACAACAAAGCCAATCGTCTTGCTCATTTATTAATAGAAAGAGGCGTTGGACCAGAACAGTTCGTTGCACTTGCCCTGCCTAGATCAATCGATATGCTCGTCAGCCTATTAGCCGTTCATAAAGCAGGCGCAGCCTATGTTCCGCTTGATCCTGATTATCCAGCAGACAGGCTGGCATACATGATAGAAGATGCCAAACCAGTTTGCAGCATCACAACAAAAGCAGCTGCATTGCATCTCCCTGCTGATTGCGATTTGATTTTGTTAGACGAAAAAGAAACAAATGATCAATTACAGATTACGCCAAATCACAATCCGGCTGATATAGACAGAATTGAGCCGCTATCTCCTCTGCATCCGGCCTATATTATTTATACATCCGGATCTACAGGGAAACCAAAAGGAGTGGTCATCCCACACCAAAATGTCATCCGTCTTCTGACATCTACTGAACATTGGTTCCATTTCAATGAAGAGGATGTTTGGACAATGTTCCATTCGTATGCCTTTGACTTTTCAGTTTGGGAAATATGGGGGCCCCTTTTATATGGCGGTCGGCTTGTCATTGTTCCTCATACCATCTCTCGTTCTCCAGAAGAGATGCTGCAGCTTCTAGTCGATGAAGGTGTGACTGTGCTTAATCAAACACCTTCTGCCTTCTATCAGCTCATGCAGATAGACAAGGAACAACAAACACTTGGTCAAGCATTATCACTCCGCTATGTCATCTTTGGCGGTGAAGCATTAGAGCTTAGCAGATTAGAAGATTGGTACAGCCGTCACTCAGACTGCAAGCCAAAGCTAATTAACATGTACGGCATTACAGAAACCACCGTACACGTTACGTACAATGTACTCAATCGAGACATGATCGCAAAGAAATCCAGCAGCTTAATAGGCAAACCGATTCCTGATTTACACGTGTACGTACTTGATGAATACCTACAGCCTGTTCCACCTGGGACGACAGGTGAAATGTATGTAGCTGGAGCTGGTTTGGCTAGAGGTTATCTAGGCAGGCCTGACCTGACATCAGATCGATTCCCTGCCGATCCTTATGGAGCACCTGGCACAAGGATGTATCGAACTGGCGACCTCGCTCGCTGGACAGAAGAAGGGGCACTTGATTACATTGGCAGAGCTGATCATCAAATTAAAATACGCGGGTTTAGAATTGAACTTGGAGAAATCGAAGCCGTTCTATCACGCCACGATGCAGTTGCACAAGTTGCAGTCATTATGCGAGAGGATCAGCCTGGTGACAAACGCTTAGTCGCATACATCGTCACAACTGAAGAAGACCGTTTCGATACAGAGACCCTTCGCCATTTTGCGGCAGCCAGTCTTCCTGATTACATGGTGCCTGCGGCTTATGTACAGATTGATACGATGCCACTTACAGCAAACGGGAAGCTTGATCAAAAATCACTACCGGCACCTCAATTGCATATACAGCAAACGGATGGCCGCGGCCCAAGAAACCCGAAAGAGGAAGTTCTATGCCACCTCTTTGAAGAGGTGCTTGATTTGCCAAAAATCAGCATTGACGATCGCTTTTTTGATATTGGCGGGCACTCATTACTTGCGGTTCGTTTAATCAGCCGCATTCGTGATGCACTTGGTGTCAAACTAAGCATCGGAACGTTGTTTGAAGCACCAAATGTTGCAAGTTTGGCAGAGAAACTAGAAACAGGAAGCGATGAAAACGCACTAGAAATCCTGCTGCCGCTACGAACAAATGGAGAAAGATATCCTCTCTTCTGTGTTCACCCAGCTGGTGGTCTTAGCTGGTGCTATGCAGGTCTCTTGAATACATTAGAGAAAGACATTCCTATTTATGGATTACAGGCAAGAGGAATCGCAAGAAAAGATGACTACCCGCACACACTAGATGATATGGCTGCGGATTACATCAAGCACATCCAAACGATTCAGCCAAAAGGTCCTTATCATCTTCTTGGCTGGTCACTAGGCGGAAACGTTGTACAGGCAATGGCTACACAGCTCCAGCAGCAAGGTGAAGAAATTGCTCTCGTTGCGATGCTAGATGCCTATCCAAACCATTTCTTACCGCTTAAAGAAGCACCCGATGAAGAAGAAGCACTAATCGCTCTTCTTGCACTCGGGGGTTATGATCCAGATACCTTAACAGGTGAACCACTCACGATGAAAAGTGCTGTCGACATCTTGAAGAAAGACGGCAGTGCACTAGCAAGCTTAAGTGAAGATGCCATTAGAAATCTAAAGGAAACCTATGTCAATTCAGTTCGATTGCTCGGAGAATATCAGCCAAAAACTTATCATGGGGACATATTATTCTTTAGATCTACCATTATCCCAGATTGGTTTACACCAATTGATCCCGAAGCATGGGCACCTTATATCAACGGAACCATTGAACAGCACGACATTCATTGCCGGCACAAAGACATGTGCCAGCCTAAACCCCTAGCAGAAATTGGTGTCATCTTAGACAACGCTCTGCATCGGGTCAAACAAAAGCACTAAGAATAAAGGAGAGATGACAAATGACAAATCCCTTTGATCGTGAAGACGGTGTATTTCTTGTGCTTGTCAATGAACAAGGACAGCATTCACTTTGGCCATCATTTGCACCAGTGCCAGATGGGTGGGAAAAGGTCTTTGGTGAAGACACTAGAAATGCCTGCATCGATTATATCCAGACACACTGGCAGGACTTACGGCCATTAAGCTTAACAAAAGAACCTGCGCTAGCACATGGAAAAACAGACTAAATCATCGCGCCCTGATCTGACTCAGGGTGCTTTTTTGACAGAATAAACATCACCATCTTTCCAGCTCTTTCTGCTACAATTTAATTGAGAATGTTTATCAACAAATAAGAGATCAGGTGGTTTTATGGGAAACAATCAATTACGTACAATGGCAAATGCCGAACAATTCATCTATCGATTGACATTTGCTGAAAAAATAAAGAATGCAGAGCTTCCGCATAAGGAGCAGCAGTTATCAGATACATTTTGCCTCCTCGTTAGCATAAGCAGCAGCGGCTTACTCACGCTGAACGATCAAAAATGGCGATTGAAAAATCTAACGCTCTATACAATTCTGTCTAATGAGACATTTATGTTAAAAACAAAGCCTTATCAAAAACACGAGCTCTATCTGCTTCGCTTTCAAATGTACACGCCGCAAGGTCAACACATAGAAGAAGTATCAACTGAACATGCCCGGTCTTTACTGAATGTATGGCAATTTATCGATATTAGCTCAATTGAACAAATTCATTCTTTACTGTCCGAAATGACAGAGGAATGGAAAAGACATGAATCCGTTAGCTTTTTTAGAAGCCAATCCCTTTTTCAACAGCTCATCCTGCAGCTTTTCACACTGCATAATGAAGATATTTGTGACACGACACATGCCCTTTTCAAAACAAAACAATATATTGATCAACATTCCGAAGAACCCCTCAGCCTTACAAGTCTATCTCAAATGGCTGGCATCAGCGCCAATCATTACAGTGAGCTATTTAAAAAGCATTTTAATGTGAGTGTCACTGATTATATCACCAAGAAAAGGATGGCTAGAGCCAAACAGCTAATGGCAAAAGGCAACGCAAAGCTCAAAGACATTGCACTGGAAATCGGCTATCAAGATCCCTATTACTTTAGCCGCATCTTTAAGAAAAAAACGGGCATGACCCCTTCTACTTATATGAAAAGCCGTCAGCGGAAAATTGCAGCCTATGGCCATTCCATACTCGGTCAGCTCACACCCATTCATATCATCCCGTATGCTGCCCCTCTTCACCCTAAATGGACAGCACATGATTTTGAGCATCATGCAGAAGAAATCCCGATTCACCTGAGTGCACATCGGATCAATGAGCACGCTGAAGCCAATTTACAGCAATTAAAGGAAACAAAACCTGAGCTGATCATTGCCAATGATCATGTGACAGAGGAAGAAAAACAAGTGTTGAAAACCATCTGTCCTGTTCACTTTGTTCCATTCACCCATTTGGATTGGCGCACTCAATTCAGACAAACAGCTATGTTCCTAAACGAAGCGAAGGAAGCAGAAGAATGGTTGATTCATTATGAGGAGCTCGTCATTCAGGCGAAAAAGACATGCCTTTTTGATCATCCACCAAAAACCGTCCTGCCTCTTCGTATCTTTCAAGATCAACTCTACTTGTCTGTAAATCGCACCATGTCAGAAGTGATTTTTCATGATATTGGTCTTCTGCCAGCTTTTCAGAATGATGGACAGCTAATAGAAAAGAAAATCACCATTCGCTCCATACAACAGCTAGATCCAGACGCCATCTTCCTCTACTTGCATAAGGAGCCAAAAACCCTTGCTTTTTATCAAAAGTTAAAGCAACAGGAAGATTGGCAAAATCTCAAAGCTGTGACGCAACAAGCAGTCTATCCACTAGCATCTGACCCTTGGCGTGAATACACAGCAGCCAGTCATAAACGAGTCATTCAGGACCTTTTATCTTTTTTTCCGTAAAAAGTCCATCATTTGACAGAGAATTGTCTATGGATAAAAGGACAAAAGCCTAATACAATCTTTAATTGAGAACAATTATCAGTTAAAGGAGAAAACAAATGAAAAAATGGTTAGCATTGCTTATCCTTTGTATCATGACGATCACCACAGCTGCCTGTGGTGCTGCAGAAAATAAACCTGCTTCAAACACAACCAAAAGCAAGTCAGCTGAAATAGCAGAAACAAACATCAATTACTTAGATCAAACGTACAAACTCAAAACGCCAGTGAAACGAATTGTCATTGCTGGAAGCCTAGAATCAATGGAAGATGCCAAATTACTTAATATCGAGCCTATTGGTGCTTCTACAGTAGGCGGCACATTCCCTGAATTATTTAAAGACATCACAGCGAAAACAGAAGGCATCGGTGAAAAAACGGAACCGAATCTAGAAAAAATCTTAAAACTAAAACCAGACGTGATACTCGGATCAACAAAGTTTCCACCTGCAACAATTAAAAAATTGGATAAAGTCCAAACAACGATCCCAGTATCCCATGTCTCTTCTGACTGGGAAAGCAATCTTTTATTGCTCGGTACACTTACTGGAAAAAGTGAAGAAGCGAAAAACATCATTTCTGATTATCAGAAAGACCTCAAACAAGCGAAAGAAACCCTGAAAGACAAAAGCAGCAACAAAACAGCTGTCATTTTACGCATTAGACAAGGCGACCTGTACGTGTACCCTGAAGACGTATACTTCAACTCTACCTTATATGGGGACTTAGGATTTACAGCACCAAATGATATCAAAAAAGCCAAAGCACAAGCATTGATTTCATTGGAGCGCCTGGGCGAACTCAATCCTGACTATATTTTCGTTCAGTTCTCTAAAGAGGAAAACTCATCGAAACCTAACGCATTAAAGGACTTAGAGGAAAATAAAATTTGGACAAGCCTAAAAGCTGTGAAAAATGGGCACATCAATGAAAATGTCGTTGATCCTATGCTTCAAGGAGGAACTGCACTAAGCAAAACAACCTTCCTTGATAAGGCCGTCAAATGGTTAGAGAAAAACAACTAAAAAAAGAAGACAAAGGGTTAATGTTTAGCCCTTTGTCTTCTTTTCAGCTTATTTGAGAATCTTGAGGAGTGAATACATATGAACGGAACGTTTCTATATGACGAGTTTAACGGGCGTCAGCTTGATATTTACGTTCCACAGGACACCTCTATTAATGTTCCAGCTGTCTTTGTACAAGATGGCTCTTCTTTGTTTAGAACACACCTGCTAGAGATCGAAAGACTGATCGAAGCCAAAACCATCTCTCCAATCATCATTGTCGGCATACACCCCTTCAATCGACTTGACGAGTATACACCATGGAAGGCGTCATCACTGCACTCTGGGTTTCCTGACTTTAAAGGCGAGGCACAGACGTATGTGTCATTTTTAGCGAATGACTTGCTCCCATATATCAAAAGAAAATATCCAGTCAAACAGACCTGTCATGAACATAGTCACATAGGTGCTTCATTAGGTGGGCTATTTGCAATTTATACTTTATTGATGTACCCTACTCTTTTTAAAAACATCGCATCTATCTCTGGGTCATTTTGGTATCAAGATTTTCTGCCGTTTGCTAAACAACAAAGCATTCAGTATGTGGATCACCTTATTTATTTGTCTGTGGGCAGTGAAGAAGGTAAAGGCAAAACATCTGCTCAACAGCACATGTCTTTATTCAATAAACAACTACATGATCTTTTATTACAGAAAGGGATGCAGGAATGGCAGCTGCACTATCACATCGAACAAGGGGAGGGCCATCATCTGAAACAATTTCAAAAAAATTTCTTATCAGCCCTAAAGTGGTTTTATCAAAGAGAACTCTAATTTTTTATCTGCAAGGCACAAAGCCGATATGATATATTGGAACCTATAGATTGAAAGAGGAGGGATTTGCGTATGAGACCTTTACAAATCTCAGCCGATACAGCACAAAAACTTGCGGCATCACTTAATGTACCCATTGAACAAATCATGCATATGCCGCAGCATATCTTAATCGCTAAACTAGCAGAACTTGAACAGAAGAAAGATCGTTCTTCTTAAAGAAATAAAGGAGTTTACATTCATGGAACAACAACTAGAACAATCAACATTACATCCCCGCAGCAAGGGACAAACCATCCTGCTGATTGCTGGGATTTTACTCATTGCATTTAACCTGCGGCCTGCCATTACGTCCGTGGGACCTCTCATCGGCGCCATTCGTTCCGATTTGCAGCTTTCAAATGGACTTGCGGGTTTTCTCACCACTTTACCACTGCTCTCATTCGCATTGCTTTCTCCAATTGCACCTAAAATCGGAAAGCGTCTTGGCAATGAACGAACCCTTTGGCTTGGGCTTGCTGTCCTTCTATTTGGGATTGTGATTCGCTCGTTTGGCTCGATCACCTTCTTAATGGTGGGAACCGCGCTTGTCGGTGTCGGGATTGCGATATGTAATGTGCTTTTACCAGGGCTTGTGAAGCATAAATTTCCTGCACATGCTGGTTTGATGACGAGCGTGTATACGACTTCGATGTCCGTCTTTGCGGCACTTGCATCAGGTGTCAGTGTTCCGCTCAGCCATGCAATGCCTGGCGGCTGGAATACTTCATTCCTCGTATGGGCTGGCCTTGCACTTCTCGCGATGATGGTCTGGGCGCCGCAGCTTCTTCATCAGAACACAGCGGCCGTCAAAAGCATTTCGCTCACAGAGCAGCCGATATGGCGTTCGCGTGTCGCATGGCAGGTGACCTTTTTTATGGGCTTGCAGTCATTCCTTTTTTATAGCAGCATCGCCTGGTTTCCTGATATTTTAACATCACATGGAATGAACCTGTCGACAGCCGGCTGGATGCTGTCCATTATGCAGTTTGCTGGGCTGCCATCCACCTTTTTAACGCCTGTTTTCGCGGAAAAATTAAAAACACAAAGACCGCTTGTCTTCGGCCTTGTCCTTGTGTATTTACTTGGCATGATTGGGCTTCTTCTCGGAGGATCGACGCCTATTCTTGTGATCTCTGTTTTATTGATCGGCATTGGACAAGGTGCCAGCATCAGTCTGGCGCTCACTTTTATCGGATTACGGACGACCAATATGGAGCAAGCCGCTGCCCTTTCCGGAATGGCGCAGTCTCTCGGTTATTTATTAGCCGCCGTTGGTCCTTTCATGATCGGTATCCTTTTTGATCTCACACATACATGGACGCCATCCATTATCATCTTTATCATCATCCTATTTTTCATGTTTATATCCGGTATGCGAGCCGGACGAAGCGTCTATATTTCAGATCCATCATAAAAAAAGAACCCGCCTCCTCATGAGACGGGTTCTTTTCGGTTTATGCTTGTTCTGTCACGTGTACCTTTAATGTTGCTTGTACCTCTGGATGAAGCTTCACCGGTACATTTGTGTAACCTAATGCACGGATGGCGTCATTCAGCTCGATTTTGCGCTTATCGACTTTGATTTGATGATCTTTTTGCAATTTATCAGCAATTTGTTTGCTTGTAATAGATCCAAACAGACGGCCGCCTTCACCTGATTTTGCTGTTAGTTCCACTGTTAGCGCCTCAAGTGTTTCTTTTAATTGTTTCGCTTGTTCAAGCTCTTGGATGGCATTCTTTTTCTCTTTGTTCTTCTGCCCTTCCAATGCGCTTAGGTTCGTTGGGTTTGCTTCAACTGCTAACCCTTGTTTGATGAGAAAGTTGTGAGCGTATCCGTCAGCTACATTCTTGACTTCGCCTTTTTTCCCTTTGCCTTTTACGTCTTTTAGAAAGATGACTTTCATCTTTGAACCCCTCCTTCGAAATATTCATCAATGGCAGCTTTTAACTGCTCTACCGCTTCTTCAATGGTTATACCATACATTTGGGTTGCAGCGTTAGTTAAATGACCGCCGCCATCTAACGCTTCCATGATAATTTGGACGTTGATATCTCCTAATGATCTCGCACTAATGCACACCGTGTTGTCATCTCGTCTAGCGACAGCAAAGGACGCTTCTACCTCACTCATTGACAACAGGGAATCTGCCGTCTGGGCAATCGTGATTTGATCATAATACTCCGAGCTGTCTGACGGTAATGAAGCAATCGCCACCTGATTTTGATACAGATCTGTATGCTGAATGAGCTTTGCCCGTTTGATGTAATGATCGACGGTCTCTTTTAGGAATTTTTGCACAAGGACAGGATCTGCCCCCTTCGCACGAAGATAGGATGCTGCATCAAACGTTCTTGATCCCGTTCTCAGCGAGAAACTCTTCGTATCAACGATGATCCCTGCGAGAAGCGCAGTAGCTTCAATCATGTTAATGCGCAATTTCTTCGGCTGATACTCTAAAAGCTCTGTCACAAGCTCTGCTGTGGATGAAGCATACGGCTCCATATAGACAAGTAATGGGTCACGGATAAACTCCTCGCCGCGTCTATGATGGTCAATGACCACGATATTTTCAATTTTATTGAGTAGTCGTTCTTCCATGACGAGAGACGGTTTATGTGTATCCACGACCACAAGCAGCGTGTCATCCTTCGCAAGCTCCATGGCTTCCTCTGGGGTGATAAAACGTGACCAAAGATCTTCATAATTCTTAATTTCACTAATCAAACGTTGAACACTGTCCCCAATCTGGTTGGCATCAATGACAATATAGCCTTCTTTCCCATTAGCCTGGGCGACCTTTAAAATCCCAATGGATGCACCGATTGAGTCCATGTCTGGGAACTTATGCCCCATGATCATGACATTTCCGCTTTCAGAAACAATTTCTTTTAAAGCATGAGAAATGACTCGTGCGCGTACACGTGTCCGTTTCTCCATTGGATTCGTTTTTCCGCCGTAGAATTTCACTTTTCCATTCGGCTGCTTAATGGCTACCTGATCCCCGCCTCGTCCGAGGGCAAGATCAAGACTCGACTGCGCAAGTGCCCCAAGCTCTTTTAAAGAAGGTACGGACGCACCGATCCCGATACTCAAGGTAAGCGTCGCACTATGCGCTCCTGTTTTCTCACGGACCTCGTCTAGAATAGAGAATTTCGACGCTTCCAGCTCTGCTAAAATGCTTTCATTTAGAACCGCCATAAATCGTTCGGACGAAATTCGCTTCAGGAAAATGCCATATTCCTGTGCCCAATTGTTTAACAGAGACGTCACTTCACTATTAATGGTGCTGCGCACCTGATCGTCAAGACCCTGCGTGACATCATCGTAATTGTCTAAAAAGATATAAGATAACACCGTTCGTTCATTTTCGTACTGTCTTTCAATTTGTACCTGTTCTGTGACATCAAAGAAATATAAAAGGCGCTCTGACCGTTTAATAATGACTTTGAATTTTCGGTCATTCAGCGTCACATTTTCTGTCTCGACCTCTTGTTTAATAAGAGGCACAATGGACTCGAATGTATCATACAAGGATCTGCCGACAAGCGTGCTTTCATGAAAACACGAAGCGAGAAATGGATTTGTCCATTCGATATAATACTGGTCATTAAACAGCATAATACCAATTGGCATTTCCATTAATGCTTCTTCTCCAACCTTTTTGACTCGATAGGATAATGTTGAAATATATGAATCAATCTCTTTTTGCACTTGCGTATCTGCCCACTTTAAGAAGTAGAGCACACCTGCAAGGACTAAAAGACCAACCGCTCCTATGATCCAATTATAATAAAGGTTGAGGAGGACTGTGACCACCGCAAGGAAAATCAAAGCGATGATCGGATACTTGATGACAGGTTTTCTATAGAAGCTTGGCACTGATATCAACTCCTCAACATTCAGAGTGAATTATTTGTTTTTTACTTTTTCTCTTAAATCAAAGCCTATGTCAGCAATCCCTATAATACGCACAATCACACTGACTGGCGGATAGAGAACCCCTAACACGATAGCGAAAATGGGCACCGCTTTTGAGATGCTTTTTTCGTGGCAATAATAGAAGATAAAAGAAAATCCCTGAATAAGCACCAGTATAAATAAAATTTGAAACGCACTCGTTTGAACGAGCGATAAAAAGCTGCCTTTTTCCGTCTGAATCAGCATCAAAAGCAGTGTGAGTAAATAATACCATACCATGCTTTTTGGCAGCCGCATATCCTTAAATTTCTTCAAGGCTGGCATGTCTTTGACAAACCGTTTGATCAGAGGCTTCACAAACCAGTGGTTCACGAACGCCGTCAGCGTAACTAACATCAACAGCGCGACAGGTAAAGCACTCAATGCAGCATCCTGCATCTCTCTGAACTGCTTCAGCTGCTTCGCAATGTCCTGCTCAGAAGCGCCGGATTGCTTTAAGGCACTCTCTAACATTGGAATCATTTGCTCAATCGACTCTTTCGCGACACTCATAATATCGACTTGAAAAAGCTGAACACTGACAACAAAGGAGATAAGGAAACTGAATAAATAGGTCAGCGCACCTGCAATGATGGCATTTCCAGGCTGCCGTCTGCTGTAGAAAACACCCATGCCTAATCCGACAGCAATCAGAATTGGCGCCGTCATGAGTCCATTAATAGATCCAATTAAAAAGCTGATCACTATCCCAATAGCGCCAGCAGCAATTCCTTTTTTCAAGCCGTGCCTGATTGTATAGAGGATGATCGGAATCGGAGCAGCTAGAAAGAAAATAATGGATAATAGCGGCACATACAAATAAAACAGCGTCATGACAGAGAAAATACTGATCATGATAGCGCCCTCTACTAACGCTTTTGTTTGTTTCACACCTTCACCTCTATCTAATCCTTTTACTATATCTTGCTCATTGTGTCCTTCTATGTATACGTACGATGTAAGCTACACCATGTCTTACCCCAACCTTTATTTTACCATAGCGGTAAATCGCAAGTAAAATGCAGGCTATCTTAGGAGCGTTTCACGTGGAACACTGATATCGATTCGTACATGCAACTTTTCAAACAGCATGTTACAATTTTTTAGATTATTCTTAGCTATAAACCCTGAATTCAAGGTCAAAAGCTGTTAGAATAGAAGCATCATCAATAAATGTAAGAAGGAGAATTCACATGGGAAAAACACTCGTATTCGGACACAAAAACCCTGACACAGACACGATTTGCTCTGCTATCGCTTACGCTGATCTAAAAAACAAAATCGGCGTCGAAGCAGAAGCCGTCAGACTTGGAGAAATCAATGGAGAAACACAATACGCATTAGATTTCTTTAAACAAGAAGCACCTCGTTTCATTGAAACGGCTGCAAACGAAACAAAGCAAGTCATTCTTGTCGATCATAACGAATTCCAACAAAGTGTAAGCGATATTGATCAAGTACAAGTGACTGAGGTCATTGACCATCACCGTATTGCCAACTTTGAAACAAGTGAACCTCTATACTATCGTGCTGAGCCTGTTGGCTGTACAGCAACCATCTTAAACAAAATGTACAAAGAGAACCAAGTGAAGATTGAAAAAGAAATCGCTGGTTTGCTTTTATCTGCAATCATTTCTGATTCCTTGCTATTCAAATCACCAACATGCACACAACAAGACATTGATGCTGCGCATGAGCTAGCTGAAATTGCAGGGGTAGATCCAGAAGTTTACGGCCTAGACATGCTAAAAGCTGGCGCTGACCTAAGCCAAAAAACGGTTCAAGAACTAATTACAATTGATGCAAAAGAATTCGCACTAGGCAATAGCAAAGTGGAAATTGCGCAAGTCAATACAGTAGATATCGCAGAAGTTACAGCAAGACAGGCTGATATTGAAGCGAAAATCAATGAAGTCATCGCAGCGAAAGGTCTTGATCTATTCGTTCTAGTGATCACAGACATCCTAGAAAATGACTCTCTTGCACTTGCACTCGGTGCCGAAGCTGCAAAAGTAGAAAAAGCATTTAACGTCACACTTGAAAACAACACCGCTTTACTAAAAGGTGTTGTATCAAGAAAGAAACAAGTCGTACCTGCACTGACAGACGCACTTTCTTCATAAACACAACAAGACTGCTGACATGTTCAGCAGTCTTGTTTCTTCTTTTAATGAATGTACATATCACTTACAAGGACATCCTTTAACACACTTGTTGGAATCGTAAATTCCACTACACCCATGTAACCAGGCGCCACATCATATTCATTAAAGGAAATCACCAGTTTGCCTTTTGAATTGATATAGAAGCTTTGATCTGGCTGAATCTTCTTAAACGGATCAACCGTATCTTGCTTGGTAATCCAATAAATCTTATTTGAATCCTCTTTCATCTGTTTCTTCATTTGGTCTTTAATATTTTCACTAATCACATCAATATAATGGTCATCTTTAAACAAGCTTGGTAATGTAATGAGTACATGATTTTTCTTATCCACCGTATCATACGTCATTTCCTCTGCCGCAGAAGCTTGAGTCGTCACCTTGTATCGACCTAGTGAAAGAATTTGATCATTGTTTGTTCTCACTTCATATCCGCTCTCTACACTTAAATGACCATTTTTATAACCCTTTGTTTCCTTCTCAAAATCTTGATACAGCTTTTTATTTTCAGCTAAATATTTTTGATTCAGGCTGTCTTGTAATTTTCCGTCCCCAAGCCCTGAAACGTGTGGTGTTTTAAGGTCAATATTCGTTCCTTGATCGCTCTTTTTAAATTCTGTGAATGTCACGACTTTCACCAGCTCGCCAATGACAGGTATTTCCGAAATCGCTCTTGCCGCCTGTGGACTGACATTCACAGTCGTGACAAATAGAGCAGCCGCAGCAACAAGTCCGATCGTCCATTGCTGAAAATGAGGTTTTTTGTTTTTTCGTTTTAATGTCCGTTCAACCATAGCATCATATTCCGGCGGAATAGGGATTTCTAAATATTCCTCTTTTAACTGTTCCAAATACTTATCCATTTATATTTCCTCCTGCGATAATTCTACTTTTAAAAGCCGCAACGCCTTATATAATCTTGTTTTGATGGTGTTTTCGTTTTCTTCGAGAATGTGGGCGATGTCCTCTAGTTTTAAATCTTCAAAGAATCTCAAGATAATGATGACCCGGTACATGTCGGGCAAGTCCTCTATGGCTCGTCTGACATCTTGATCTTCATATACATCTGATTCACCCTGTGATAAGAATTCAAGCGTGTCATCGTCTGTCACCTGCACCCGCTTCTTCTTTCGTAAAAAGTCTAGGGCAGCATTCACCACGATTTTATAAAACCAGCTATGCATCTTGGTCGCATCCTCTAATCGGTGAACAGATTTGAGTGCTTTATGAATCGCCTCTTGAACGACATCCATCGCATCTTCTGGGTTTTTGACATAACTATAGGACAATCGATAAAAACTGTGTTTATGCTCCATTACGTAATCAGCAAATTGATCCTCTATTTTTCGTTTCTTCATTTTACAAAGAGCTCCTTTATCTTAAATGCGCATCGGTTATTTCTTACAATGGATAGACGCGCACCTTTTGAAAATAGTTTGCGCTCGATTATTTTTTAACATGTCATCCCATTTCCGTTTCTATACAAAAAGAGCGAACCAGACAGGTTCACTCCTTCAAAGCGGATATTGTTTGATGGACAAACTGTTTAAGTGGGGAAAGCGGATGAATGATCGGAATGCCTGTCTCCTTTTCCATCTGCTGTGCCGCATAAACCATCGATAGCTGCATCACGCAAATGTCTCCACTTTTTTTCATACATCTTCTGAGCTGCTTTTTAATTTGCTCCTCATAAGCATGCATGTCACCGTTTAGGCAAAGGTGAAAGATATCCTCCATCACCATAACCTCTGCATCAATCTGTTTGCCGTGCTCTTTTGCATATGATTTAAGCCGCTCCATTGTCCCATCCACTGTATCCGGGTTTGAAAACACAAGTTGAAGAGGCCCTTTTCTCTGACAAATCAGTTCAAATAACGGTTCATCAATCGGAACAATCGGTTGCTTAAAGAGATACTGCTGATCACCCAAGGCGGCAATGTATTGTGTACACGTGAGCAGAATGATGTCGGCTTCATCTTCTTTCATCAATTTGTTGATGGCATAGGTTTGCTGCTTGTGAGGATTAAAATCGGGATCTTGTGTAGCACGTTCTATAAATGATGAATCGACCGTGTGATGCAGCTCAACATCTGTATCACCAAACACCTCTTCTATATAGGACTGATTAGACGGATGGGCATGAAGGCAGTGTAATCGAATCATCAGGTTCGCTCCTCGTGAAAGTTTTCAATCATTATATCAATCCTTGTATGAAATAGGGAGAAAGATGACCATATTGTTAGGGAGATATTGAAGGAGGGATTTAATTGAAAGAAGATCAACACCCTAAACCATCTTCAGAGTCAGAAGACACTTTAACAAATCGTCAAGGTCATCCCGTAACAGACAATCAAAATATGAGAACCGTTGGGAATAGAGGACCCACTACGCTTGAAAACTACGATTTCCTAGAGAAAATCAGTCATTTTGATCGCGAACGTATTCCTGAACGTGTCGTCCATGCGCGCGGGGCCGGAGCTCACGGTTATTTTGAAGCCTATGGCACATTCGGTGATGAACCTATTTCTACTTATACAAGAGCAAAGTTATTTCAGGAAAAAGGGAAAAAGACACCTGTTTTCGTCCGTTTTTCTTCTGTCATTCACGGCGGTCATTCGCCAGAAACGTTGCGCGATCCGAGAGGGTTTGCGATTAAATTTTATACAGAAGAAGGCAACTGGGACCTCGTTGGAAACAACCTGAAAATTTTCTTTATCCGAGATGCTTTGAAGTTTCCAGATTTGGTTCATGCCTTTAAGCCTGATCCTGTCACCAATCGGCAGGACGGCGAGCGTATTTTTGATTTCGTTTCGCAATCTCCTGAAGCGACGCATATGGTGACATTTCTCTTCTCACCTTGGGGCATCCCAGCAACCTATCGCCACATGCAAGGCTCAGGTGTCCATGCGTACAAATGGGTGAACCATGAAGGAAAAGCAGTGCTGGTCAAATATCACTTTGAACCGAAGCAAGGGATTCGCAACCTGACGCAAGAACAGGCTCAAGCGATACAAGGTGAAAACTTTAATCATGCCACACAGGATTTATATGAAGCCATTGAGCAAGGAGATCATCCTGAATGGGAGGTCTATGCGCAGATCATGGAAGATGATGCCCACCCTCACCTCGATTTTGATCCGCTTGATCCGACAAAGCTTTGGTACAAGGATGACTATCCATGGAAACCGATCGGACGGATGGTATTAAATAAAAATCCAGAAAATTATTTCGCAGAAGTTGAGCAGGTTGCCTTTGGGACTGGCGTTCTCGTAGACGGTTTGGATTTCTCAGATGATAAGTTGCTTCAAGGGCGCACCTTCTCTTACTCTGATACGCAGCGATATCGTGTGGGACCGAACTATTTACAGCTGCCGATCAATGCACCGAAAAAGCATGTCGCCACGAATCAAAGAGATGGGCAAATGGAATACCAGGTCGATCAAGGCAAAGGACAAAATCCCCATGTGAATTATGAACCATCGATCCTCGGCGGATTAAAAGAAGCCAAGCAGGATGGAAAGGATCATACGCCTTTTGTAGAGGGTAACGTCAAACGGGAAGCCATTGACCGCCCAAACAACTTCGGACAAGCCGGAGAAACGTATCGCCGCTTCAATGATTGGGAACGTGAAGAATTGATTAAGAACTTAGTCAACACCCTTGCGACCTGTCAAACAGACATTCAAGAGCAAATGATCGAAAACTTTACAAAGGCTGACCCTGATTACGGAAAGCGTGTCGCTGACGGCTTAAAAGCTTTTAAACAAGAGCAGCCAAGCGGACCTATAGGATCTACAGGCGCCGCACAAGCTGTAGACGAAGCGATCAACAACAGTACACCATCAGATCCTTATTAAATAAAAAAGAATGCAGCGCCTGGGCTGCATTCTTTTTGTATTCATTGATTAAGCGTTTTGACCTTTTTTGATCCATTCTGCTACATTGACTGTACGTTTTGCTTGATGTTTTGCAGCAGCTTCTGCGTCCTCTTGGATCTTTCCATTTTGATCAACAGTGACACTCACGCCGTAAGGGTTGCCCCCTGCACCGTATAATGAGTCATCTGTGTATCCAGGAGCGGCAATAATCGCTCCCCAGTGGAACATCGTTGTGTAAAGACTGAGAATGGTCTGCTCCTGCCCACCATTTGGGTTTTGTGCAGAGGTCATCGCACTCACTGCTTTGTTTGCCAATTTCCCTTGGAACCATAAGCCGCCAGTTGTGTCTAAGAATTGCTTCACTTGAGCCGGTAGGTTACCAAAACGTGTTGGCATGCTAAAGATGATGGCATCTGCCCACTCTAAATCACTTAATTGAACCTCTGGAACATCCTTTGTTTCGTCTAAATGTGCTTTCCATGCTGGATTTGATGCTACAACTGCTTCTGGTGCCAATTCAGCAACCTTTAATACTTTCACTTCAGCGCCAGCTTCTTTCGCTCCAGCCTCTGCCCATTTTGCCATCTGATAGTTTGTACCTGTTGAACTATAATAAATAATTGCTAATTTTACGTTTTCCATTTGTTCCATCTCCTTTTGTTTGGTTTGCCCAAAAAGCTTCTGTAAAAATCCCATCTATATTCCCTACCTTCATTAAAATTGACGACGATACCATAATGCCGCAGCATCGACTTCTTCTCTCGTTAGCTGATGTCCGCGATTTTCCCAATGTAGTGTGACCGAAGCGCCTGCGCCTTGCAGCAATTGCTCAAGCTCCTGTGATTCCTCTGGACGGCACATTGGGTCATTTTCACCAGCTGCGATAAAGACTTGTTTCCCCGCCAATGAAGGCAATGAAACTCCGCGTCTTGGAACCATTGGATGATGCAGGATCGCTCCTTTTAACGCATCCTCGTAATGGAATAAAAGACTTCCTGCAATGTTCGCCCCATTGGAATATCCGAGAGCGACGACATTGTGACGATCGAACCCATATTCATCTGCTGCTTCTCCGATAAATGTATACAGTTCCTCTGTCCGCTCAATTAAATCCTGCTCATCGAAAACACCCTCTGCTAAACGTCTGAAAAAGCGCGGCATACCGTTTTCCAACACATTCCCTCTCACACTAAGAACGGATGCGTCAGCATCTACTAAATCGGCAAGCGGCAATAAATCTTCTTCCGTCCCGCCAGTACCATGCAGTAATAACAAAACAGGTCTTTGTTCATTCTTTCCTTTTCGAAAAAGATGTTTCATCATAAATCTCCTTTCCCTTTCAACTCTCTCACTTCTATTGGCAGCACAATTTGTTCAATCTGACTGCGCTGCGCTTCATATTGCGGTGGCAGTTTCAATGCTTCACCCATAGTTTCCACTGATTCATCGTGTGCAAACCCTGGAGGATCAGTCGCAATTTCAAATAATATGCCGCCAAGCTCTCTAAAATAAATGGCATTGAAGTAATTTCGATCTTGCACAGGTGTCACTTGATACCCGCTTTGCGCAATATGTCTTTGCCAATCTAATTGATCCTGATCATCTGTCGCTCTCCATGCAATATGATGCACAACCCCAACACCCATACGTCCGCGTGCAACAGGTGTCTTGTTCACATCAATGACATTGCCGACCTCACCAAACGAACGAAATCTCACATAGTCCTCTTCTGCTCCGACTCGTTCAAAACCCATTGTTTGTTCGAGCAGCTGCATCGTTTGCTCAGGCTGTGATGTTAACAAAACAGCTCCGCCAAATCCTTTGATCGCAACATCTGGTGTGACTCCGTTAAATGTCCAATCATTTTGTTTCCCTTCCGCACGCTCTACAAGCTCAATCAACAAGCCGTGTGGATCTTCAAGTGAGAGAAAGGCTTCACCAAAGCGTTCAACCATTTCATAAGAAATATCAAATTGCTCAAGACGTTCCTTCCAGAAAGAGAAAGCGCCTGGCGGTACGACATATGTCGTCACGCCCACTTGACCTGCGCCAATTTGTCCCTTTTGAGCACCTGGCCAAGGGAAAAACGTGATAATCGTTCCCGGAGATCCTCCTTCATTTCCAAAATATAAATGGTAAGTACCTGGATCATCAAAATTCACGGTCTTCTTCACGAGACGAAGTCCTAAAACACCTGCATAAAAATCAACGTTCTCCTGAGGATGCCCTACAATTGCAGTGATATGGTGAATTCCTTCTGTTTTCTTCACTTCTAATGACCTCCTAATCATGAAGTAACAAGCCTCTATTCATTATGTCTTTACTGACGTCTTTATATTATCTCGAATTCGAGATATTAAAACAAAAAAATATATTTATCTCGAATTAAGGATATGATGTTTTTAAATAAAAGTCAACGATTTTTGTTTTTCCTTTTAAAAAAGCAGGTCTGCTTTTGCATAACAGACCTGCTCTTCCATGATTATCGCAGTAATTTTTTCTTTTTTAAATAGGCTTTCGCTACCTGAAATGCATCCTTACCTTTCACATTCACTTCATAATTCATTTCTCTCATCTCATCGTCTGTGATTTGACCACCAAGCTTATTGAGAGAAGCCTCAATCTCAGGGTACTCCGTTAATGTCTCCTGCCTTAACAGCGGTGCTCCTTGATATGGCGGGAAAACATGCTGATCATCATCAAGCACCTTTAATTTGTATTGCCTCAATTCACTGTCTGTCGAATACGCATCGACTAAATTGATATCTCCTTTTTGAATCGCTCGATACCGAAGCTTCGGTTCCATCGTCACTACATCATCAAAGGAAAATTGATAGGTCTTTTGAATACCTCGATACCCGTCCTGTCGATCAGAAAATTCTAAGGTGAATCCAGCCTTTATGCGATTCTTGATTTTAGCTAGATCAGAAATATTGGATACATCATATTGATCAGCTAGCGACTGAGGCACGGCTAAAGCATACGTATTGTTGTAAGCCATCGGCTCAAGAAGGCGAAGCTGAAAGGATGATTCCAAACCGCGCCGCGCTTGCTCATACACTTTTTCTTTATCTGTGCTTTTCGCTGTTTGTTTAAGGAACTCAGAAATTGCAGTACCCGTAAACTCAGGATAAATGTCAATATCACCAGAACGTAAAGCTTGAAAAACAAAAGACGTCTTGCCAAGACCAGGCTTAAGATTGACTTGAATATCCGTATCCTGTTCAATTAAAAGCTTATACATCGAGATCAGAATTTCAGGCTCTGATCCTAGCTTTCCACCGATGGTGATTTCTTTTTTTTCTTGTTGAAAAAGTGCTGGGCCCGCGACAATAGCTCCTGCAATCACAGCAAAAACCGTCACAGAAATCACAGTCTTTTTAAAAGAAATTTTCTCAAACGTACGCAGCACCACATCAAATAAGAGTGCGAGTAAGGCTGCTGGTATAGCGCCAATGACAATGAGTGACATATCATTTCGGTCAATTCCCAGCAAAATCAGACTTCCTAATCCCCCAGCTCCGATCAGTGCGGCAAGTGTGGCAGTTCCCACAATGAGAACCATCCCGGTTCGGATACCTGCCATGATGACTGGCATGGCCAGAGGCAGCTCTACTTTTAATAATCGTTTGCGGTGATTCATTCCCATGGCAAGCGCCGCTTCTCTCAGGGAAGGATCGACCTCCTGAATGCCTGTATATGTATTTCTTAAAATAGGGAGTAAGGCATAAACGACAAGCGCAATAATCGCAGGCACTTGCCCAATCCCAACGAGAGGAATCAGCAAGCCAAGCAGCGCAAGCGACGGGATTGTTTGCAAGACCGCCGTCACCCCAATCACCCATTCTGCAAGCTTTGGCACCCTCGTTAAATAGATACCTAAGGGAATGGCAATCAAAATGGCTAAAAATAAAGCAATAAACGAAATTTGAATATGCTCAAGCAAGGCGTGTCCCAATTGTTCTTTTCGATCCAATAACACACTGATCCAATCATTCATGTGACTCGCCCCTCTCTCTAGGAGAATCAGCTAAAAACTGAATCACCGCTTGACGATTCACTAGTCCAATTCGCTCCCCATCCTTTTCCACAGCCAATTCCTCATGCTTTGCCAATTGGGATAAGACCTCATCCAGCGTGGCATGTGCTGTGGTCGCTTCATAGCCTAAAAGAGACTCATGAGGCATTGGTCTAGCCATGGCCTCTAGCTCAAACGCTTGTTGTCCTACATGGCGAGCAGCACCTGAGACAAACTCCCGAACAAAAGCATTGACTGGGTGTTGAACCAATTCTTCTGGACGACCAATCTGCACCACTTTCCCTTCCTTCATGATACAAATTCGATCACCAAGCCGCATCGCCTCCTGCATATCATGCGTCACGAAAACAATGGTCTTTTGAATACGGCGCTGCAAATCAAGCAGATCATCCTGCAATTTCTCCCTCGTTAGTGGATCTAACGCACTAAATGGTTCATCCATCAGGATAATCTCAGGATCAGCTGCAAGTGCGCGTGCCACACCGACACGCTGCTGCTGTCCACCAGATAGCTCTGACGGCTTCCGATGTCGATACATAGCAGGATCAAGCCCTACCATCTGCATCAATTCATCCACTCGCTTTTTAATCTCATTCCGACTCCATTGCTTGAGCTCTGGCACCACAGCGATATTTTCTTCAATGGTCATATGAGGAAAAAGAGCAATTTGCTGCAGAACATACCCAATATCCCAGCGCAGCTCATACATATCATAATCATTTATATTTTGGCCCTTTATGTAAATCTCACCTTCCGTAGAAGAAATGAGACGATTGATCATTTTCAATGTCGTCGTTTTCCCGCTTCCACTAGGTCCAATGAAAACAAAAAACTCACCCTTTTGAATTTCTAAATCAACGGATTCAACGGCATAACGCTCATCTGAAAATTGCATCGATACCTTCCTAAATTCAATCATCTTCCCACGCCCTGACTGCAATTATTTTCTAGACTACCAATATGACAGATCGACCCCATATTTGTATAGAACAAACTGTCACTTTTACTCTCTTTTACATACTTCCCCTAAGGAGCCCGCCAAAAACAGCTCTAGTCAGTTCGGATGAGATCTTCTTGAGACAATAAAAAAAGCGAAGAGCTCGAGGCTCTCCGCTTTTAAGTCAACGACTTACTCACCAGTAACGTATGGAAGTAATGCCATTTGACGTGATTTTTTAATCGCTAATGTCAATTTACGTTGATACTTAGCGCTAGTTCCTGTTACACGACGAGGTAAAATTTTACCACGCTCAGAAACAAACTTTCTAAGAAGATCAACATCTTTGTAATCGATGTGCGTGATACCGTTAGAAGTAAAGAAACATACCTTACGACGTTTCGCACGACCGCCTCTGCGTCCACCTGCCATTTGTTTTCACACCTTTCCTTTAGTCATTAGTTTTTTCAGATCAATTAGAATGGCAAATCATCATCGGAGATGTCAATCGGTTTACCGTCATTCGCAAATGGGTCATCATTGAAGCTATTTCCCTGATTACGATTTTGTTGGTTGCTTTGATTGCCATATGGATTTTGACTTGGTTCATTTCCGAATGGATTCTGATCGTTTTGGCTACCGCCATAATACTGGCCTCCGCTATTGCCACCGCCGCTGTATCCACCTGAACCAGCACCGCCGCTCTTAGGCTCAAGAAATTGAACACTTTCAGCTTGAACTTCTGTCACGAAGACACGCTGTCCTTGCTGATTTTCATAGTTTCTTGTCTGCAAACGACCGTCTACACCGGCAAGACTTCCTTTTTTCAAGAAATTAGCCACGTTCTCGGCTTGTCTTCTCCAAGTAACACAGTTAATGAAATCGGCTTCACGCTCTCCAGATTGATTCGTAAACGTACGATTCACAGCTAGAGTAAACGTGGCTACAGCCGCACCATTAGGCGTGTAGCGAAGCTCAGGGTCTTTTGTTAGTCTTCCGACCAATACAACACGGTTTAGCATATTGAAAGACCACCTTTAAATATATATTTCAATGATTTATACTTCTTCTTTAACAACAATGTGGCGAATGATATCGTCACTGATCTTAGCTAAGCGGTCAAATTCTTGAACTGCTGCAGCGTCAGATTGAACGTTTACGATTTGGTAGAAGCCTTCACGGAAATCGTTGATTTCGTATGCAAGACGACGTTTACCCCAATCCTTTGTTCCAGTGATCTCCGCACCGTTTGAAGTTAACACGTTATTGAAACGCTCGATAACTGCTTTTTTAGCCTCATCGTCAACTGTTGGGCGGATGATGTACATAACTTCGTACTTTCTCATCTGATTGCACCTCCTTTTGGTCTAAGCGGCCCTATACGGGCAAGGAGCAATAAATTATATTACTCACAATTGTATATTATAACAAATTACTTGGCCTATGACAAGAACCTATACATTAAAACGGAAATGAATGACGTCTCCATCTTTCACTACATATTCTTTACCTTCTAGACGGACTTTTCCAGCCTCTTTTGCAGCAGACATGCTTCCACCAGCAAGTAAATCTTCATATGCAACCGTTTCAGCACGAATAAACCCACGTTCAAAGTCCGTATGAATGATTCCAGCACATTCCGGTGCCTTCATTCCCTTTTTAAACGTCCAAGCGCGTACTTCCTGCTCACCTGCTGTGAAATAAGTAGCTAAACCAAGAAGTGAATAAGATGCTTGAATCAGCTGATCTAGACCTGACTCTTTGATGCCAAGCTCTTCAAGGAACATTTGCTTCTCTTCTCCTTCAAGCTCTGCAATTTCAGACTCGATCTTCGCACATACGACGATGACTTCAGCATTTTCACTAGAAGCAAACTCACGGATTTGCTGCACATATTCGTTGCCGTCATGATCTGCTACTTCATCCTCACTCACATTTGCTACATAAAGAACTGGTTTAGATGTGAGTAAATGAAGCTGTTTCACAAGCTTTTGCTGCTCATCTGTAAATTCTACAGATCTTGCCGATTTCCCAGCTTCAAATGCGTTCATTAGCTTCGACAAAATATCAAATTCAGCTACCGCTTCCTTATCCTTTTGTTTTGCAAGCTTACTCACACGAGCCAAACGTTTTTCAACTGTTTCTAAATCAGCCAAAATCAACTCTAAATTAATGGTTTCGATATCTGACACAGGGTCAACCTTACCTGATACGTGTGTGATGTTATCATCTGCAAAAGCTCTCACCACGTGACAGATCGCATCTACTTGACGAATGTGAGAAAGGAATTTATTCCCTAAACCTTCACCTTTTGAAGCTCCTTTGACAATACCGGCAATATCAGTGAATTCAAAAGCAGTCGGAACTGTCTTTTTCGGCTGCACCAATTCTGTTAGTTTTTGCAAACGTTCGTCTGGAACTTCTACAATTCCGACGTTTGGATCAATGGTACAAAACGGATAGTTAGCAGACTCCGCTCCAGCCTGTGTAATTGCATTAAATAGCGTTGACTTCCCGACGTTAGGTAAGCCAACAATACCAGCTGTTAAAGCCATTCTTTCATCTCCTCTATATCAAACGTGCTCGTTATACTGCGTAATATGAACCTAGAGCAATTATAAGTAGGTTTACATGAAAAGACAAGCTAACCGTTATGCATTATCAATAGAAGAAACATTGCCAAAAAGAATAAATCAATCCTTCAAAACGGGAATTTGCATCTAATTCTTCTATACAAAAGAAGAATTTCATCAAAAAAGCATGAGGCCTACTTAAGCAGTTGGCTCCTCATGCTTGACGAGAATTTTCTTCATTTTTCGTTCAAAGTCTCTTCTTGGGATCATGACGCTATGCCCGCAGCCTTCACATTTAATGCGAATATCCATGCCCAACCGAATCACTTTCCACCGATTGACACCACATGGATGGGGTTTTTTCATTTCAACGACGTCATGTAACCCAAACGCTTTGTCTGCCATCAGCTTTCACCTCTCTTGCTCACTTCATTGAATCTATTGTACAAAAAAACGGCGATGAAGAGCAATGCACAAAGCAAAGACCCTCTTTCAATCGTTCATCCTATTCTTTTTTATAGAAAAAACCCTTCTTTTAGATCATTTTATTTGTGACCAATAGTTACTTAAACTCCGCTTTTTTTCAATATTGTCACAAACACCGTAGGTCAAAAGGTTTTTATTGGTAGAACGCTGTGGTTTTTCCATATTTTTTGATTTATGATATCTGCATAAATGTTATGTGAGGGAGCAGGTACGATGGTCAATCGAAAGGATAGATTAACTGATAAAGAATATAAAATCATATCCGATCATGCTGGAAACATAGACAATTACCAGCAGCACCATACGATAGAAATAGGTCAGCAAACGCTCACTGTCCATGATTTTCTCAAGGTCGATCATCAATTATATGGTTTAACGATGCAGCCTGAACAATCAGACGAGTTCATCGTCGCTTTTCACTGTCCGATGCCAAAGCAAATGCCGGTGACCTCGCCACAAGATGTACACACCGCGGCACAGTCATTGCTCAAAACGGATTATGCCTATCCCATTGAAAGGAAGTCCCTTGATAGCAATCAAGATCATGTCTTTTTTAAAGGGAAGGAATACATAGAGCAAGTCAGCCAGAAGCATCCCAATGCAGGTATCTATCTCACTGGACAAGCCCTTGCCGGTGCTGTTTGTGCTTATGTTGCGACAGAACAGCCAGCTGTCAAAAAAGCCGTCACCTTTGATAGCCCAAATATATGGAGCAGTCTGGCGCCTTCGATTCAGCAGAAAGCGCAGCAAGGTCAATATAAACGGATCTTGACTGAATATATTCAACCCAGTCATTATGTAGGTTTACTCAATCGCCATGATCATGGAGTTGGTCAAGTGAAGTACACCGTACCGCCAAGGCAGCAAGGCGACGTCCAAGAATCCGTTAAATATAAACAAAGAGAAATTGACACCTTTTTAAAATCAGCTTTTGCGTCTATGAATATAGAATGGAACGAATCCTTTGATACAAATGCCTTTTTAGCTCTTATTTCTGGGAGTTTAAAAGGAAATGGGTATTCATTCCACAAAGATGGATCTGCCCGGATTTTAGATGAACAGCTTGATCATAATACAAGTTTTACAGCCTTGCTGTTGCAAGAAATCCATTCTGGACGTGCATATGCACAAAGCGGTCTAGAAATTATCATAAAATCCCATTTACTGAAAAATTCATCCTACGATCTCCAAAGTGTGATTGAACATGAAGTACACACTATATTTGATAAAATCGATGGGATCGATGAAAGTGTAAAAGACGCCGTCCAGCATGTAAAACAAGAGCTCAAAGGACTCGTCGGCTTTGGCCACTATGATTTATTAAGTTCAAGTGATGTGGAAGCATTGGTAGAAGAAGTGAGGATGGAACAACATCATTCCTCCTTTTATTCACACGAAAAACAACTGAATGCCCTGTACACCTTGAGAGATTACGAACAAGAACTTTCTTCCCTTTCAAGACATATGTACACAATGGGTGATGATTACGCCAAGGCAGATAGGCGCCTTGCGATGCAAATGGGTATTCATTAAGAAAGGAGTCGCCGCATGATCAATCAAAATAAACCTCCTAGTGACGCCCAGCGTTTCTTGCAAAATGTGAGTACCCGCCGATCCATGTCTGTATTTGAAAATCAATCGGCACC
Source organism: Bacillus sp. FSL W8-0920 (assembly GCF_038593215.1). Taxonomy (NCBI): domain Bacteria; kingdom Bacillati; phylum Bacillota; class Bacilli; order Caryophanales; family Bacillaceae; genus Bacillus; species Bacillus sp. FSL W8-0920. The sequence continues at coordinate 3,801,642 of NZ_CP151974.1, forward strand.
ACAAACGCAAACGCAGTCCCCAGAAGAAATAGCCGCAATTCAGGCCCTACGAAGAGAAGGACAGCGAAAAGATCTAAAACGGCTGCTCAAAATGCGACTGCATGACGAATTAGCAAACACTCGCGTGCACTTGGAGTATCAATTGTCTAAAACCGAAGACATGATCAACCAGACGACCATTGTCAAGCAACACATCTCCCAGCATTTAAAGGGACAAGCCATTTCAGAATTAGAGGAACGCCTTCAGCGTCTCAAGCAAATGCCAGTCTATGATGATATCAAAGACGCCATTGACTCTATTCGGATAAAATAAGCACAGCTCTGACAAAGAGAGGTGCTTATTTTATTTTATCAATATAATTTTTAGGGCGAGAAAATATCTTTTTACTTAAAATCGGATATAGCATTAAACAGACAAGCAAATAAAGATTCAGCAAGCTGTATATCGGATACAAGAAAGCAATTAAATCGGCAAACCCAAGAGATGTTAAAGGCGCCATCAACAGAAGCATCACGAGCACAACCAGCCAGCGAGGCAATGGTACAAAAGAGAGCATTCGGCTGGATAAACCAAATAAACCTGCCGCTGTCGTCGTATAAATAGCTAGACAAAGGACAACGGTCATAAACACAAACAATGATGTCGGCGCTCCTTCTAATACTGTAAACAAAGGAATGCCTTCTGCTGATAGGCTCCCAGAAATATCAACCAGTATTTCGTTATACACGTACGAGATGACCCCAAAAATCAGGCCGCTTAATATACTCGCCACTTTTGCCTCGCCAAGCCCCTTCATTTCTTTTCCAACCGAAGACAGCACTGCGACTACAGATAATATATTCAAAGAAGCAAAGACAATGCTGGCAGGCCAATTGTACTGCTGCCCAAAATCAATCCGCCACATATGATCATGGTTCATATAATAAAAAACAAATGCATAGATGAGCCCCGCCACCAAAATTGGTATAATGAAAGCATTCACAGATAAAAGCCCTTTCACATCCCAGAAAAAAATCATAAATGAAAACAGACAAAATGCACCGATGCCAATCCAAAATGGCACATGATACATCTCGAGTGTCACCCCGCCACCGGCAATCATGACTGTCGTTGTCGTGAATAAATAAAGGACAATTAAAACATCATACACTTTAGCCAGCCATGGACCGACAAGCCGCTCTAGCACTGGCACAAAGTGATCGGCACGTACCTCATAACTGATTTTCAACACCACATAGGTAGACAGCATAAACATCAATGTAAACAGTAGAATGGCTAGTCCACTATCAATGCCAAAAAACTGCCAAATTTCTTGGCCGGAAGCATACCCCGCTCCTATTAAGCTTCCTAAAATTAAAAGCGTCCACCTTGAACCAGCCTTCCACACAATCATCACCTCATAGGTATAGAATTAAGCTTGTTTCCGTATACTGTTACTAACTACTATGACAAGGAAGTGAGACCTATGAATAGCAAGAACGGTCTTTTTTTTAGAAATAGGGTGAAAGAATACGTGTCCCATACGGATACAAACGCCATTCAACAGCTTAAAAGTATTTTATTCTCGCATCTTCAGAAAGCAGGAAAAAGACCCGTTGCCATCGTTTGTATTGGAACAGACCGCTCAACTGGCGACTCTCTAGGTCCACTTGTTGGTACAAAGCTTTCAGGTCTTGATTTGAAAAAGCTTCATGTATATGGCACGCTCTCTGACCCAGTTCATGCGGTCAATTTAAAAGAAAAGCTCGCCGAAATTGAACAAGCTCATAAACATCCGTTTATTGTAGCGATTGATGCCTGTTTAGGAAGAGTGAAAAGTGTAGGCTCCTTCCAAATTGGAGATGGACCGTTAAAGCCTGGAGCGGGCGTACAAAAGGAGCTGCCAGAGGTAGGAGATATTCATATTAATGGGATCGTCAATGTGAGCGGCTTTATGGAATACTTCGTTCTCCAAAACACACGCCTTCATCTTGTCATGTCTATGGCCAATACACTTTCTGAAAGTCTATCTCATATTGATCAAATGGATTGGACAAGAGAAAAAAGCCGTTCTCTCTTCGCTCCTATTCAAAATATCACTGGGAGAATATAAAAAAGACCATCTCGTATCAAGATGGTCACTCTGATGATTCTCTTGTAGAAAGCAATTCGAGGATTCTTTCTAAATCTTCGTTGGAGAGAAATTCAATCTCTATTTTTCCTTTTTTCTTCTGTTTCTTGATCGACACTGAAGTGCCAAAGTAGTTTTGTAAGAAAGACTCTCTTTCTTTCAACACTCGATCCTTTGGTGCTTCTTTTTTCTTTGTTTCACGTGGAACATTTTCGTTTAATTGCTGAACAAGTTTCTCAACCTGACGTACGTTTAACCCCTCGTCCACAATTTTCTTTACCAATGGCGCCAGCTTATTTTTGTTTTTCAAGCTAAGCAATGTTCTTCCATGACCCATCGATAACTTTCCATCTGCAATCAGCTTTTGTACTTCATCCGGTAAAGTCAAAAGACGGAGATGGTTCGCAATATGCGGTCTGCTCTTCCCTAATCGCTTCGCTAATTCCTCTTGCGTCACACTTAAGTGATCTAGTAAGGAAGCATAGGCTTCCGCTTCTTCTAATGGAGATAAATCCTCGCGTTGCAGATTTTCTAAAAGGGCAATCTCTCTCATCAGCGTTTCTGAAAATTCTCTGACGATAGCAGGAATCGTTGTCAGACCAGCTTGTTGTGCTGCACGGAAACGACGTTCACCTGCTACAATGTCATATCCTTTAATCGATTTACGGACAATGATTGGCTGTAAAACACCGTGCTGCTGAATGGATTCTTTGAGATCAGACAATGCATCTTCATCAAACGTTTTCCTTGGCTGATACGGGTTTGGACGCAAATCCTTTATTTTGATTTCTTCAACCGTTTCTTCATTTGAGTCTACAGTGTTAAATAGTGCATTAATACCCTTTCCAAGACCTTTAGCCATTCGCATCCACTTCCTTTGCTAAGTCTAAATAGACATCTGCACCTCTTGAACGTGGATCATACAAGATAATCGGTTTCCCATGACTAGGCGCTTCACTCAGTCTTACATTTCGCGGAATCACGGTCTGATAGACTTTATCTCTAAAGTATTTCTTCACTTCTTCGATGACTTGAATCCCAAGATTTGTTCGTGCATCAAGCATTGTCAGCAGGACACCTTCAATTGCGAGATCCGTATTTAAATGTTTCTGCACGAGACGAACGGTGTTTAACAACTGGCTCAATCCTTCAAGCGCATAATATTCGCACTGTACCGGGATTAAAACGGAATCGGATGCTGTTAACGCATTAATCGTCAGTAATCCGAGTGATGGCGGGCAGTCAATAATCATATAATCATAATTTTGCTTAACAGATTCAAGTGCTCTCTTCAATCTCACTTCACGTGAAATCGTAGGCACAAGCTCTATTTCAGCCCCTGCAAGCTGTATCGTCGCAGGAATGACATCAAGATTTTCGACCTCTGTCGTCTTAATCACATCAAGAACATCTGCATCATCAACTAAAATATCGTACACGCACTTCTCTACGTCGGCCTTCTCAATCCCAATACCACTCGTGGCATTGCCCTGCGGATCAATATCAACTAACAACACTCGTTTACCTATGTATGCTAAACACGCACTCAAATTAACAGAAGTTGTCGTCTTCCCGACGCCGCCCTTCTGGTTGGTAATCGCTATGATTTTTCCCACGATGTCACCCACTTTCAACTTAACAAGTTTCTCATTCATTCATACTTCCTATTCTATCAAAAAAAGTATGAAACGTTTGCTTTTTTTGTTTCTCCATTATATATTCGTCAGCAAATGTCTATTTTCGTACATGAAAAGACGAACTTAAACGTAGTAAAAAATATATCAATATATCTTTTTGAAGAAAAAGATATGCATAAAAAACCCTCACTTCCATCATAAGTGAGGGGCACTTGTCAAAAATGTAATCCACCAATTGTACGGCCTTCGTTCACAATAATCTTAGGGGTCACCGTTTTATAGCTTCTCTTTTTTAAGAATCCATAGGGGGTCTTAATGGTAAATGTCGCATGTCCTACAGCATCGCCTGTTTTGGCATAGGCCTGCCACACAATCTTTGAACAATAAGTCGGGTCCAGTGATTGAATAGACATGGTGATGGAGTATCGAGCCTTTGGATGAGCTTTCACATAATCGCGCGCCCATTCCCCAGCTAGGTCTGCTGTTTTCTCTTGATTAATACGAATGACCTTTGTATTGGCATTATAGCGAAACCAGTTAAGAATGGAATCAAGCTGAGGATGCTGTCGAAACCCTGGAATAGAAGCAAAGCTCTTCTCATTAATGACGATACCTGCATGTCCAACGATGCCCTTCAAAGCATCAGTGTTTGTCACCAATATATCCCCTTTTTTAGGCAAAATATCGGTACCAGGATACGGCTTTCCTAAAAGGCGCTTGATGGTGTGCTGCTTTTCATCCGTCACAAACTCATCCTGCTTGTTTTGTTGTAAGCCATAAGCCTTCAAATGATCGCCAGCTGAAATCAGGTCAATTGTGTCGTCCTGAGACTCATGCTCATGATTTAATTGATCTAAAGTGATCTCCTTCGAAACAACACCTTGTTTCTTCAGGACGTTCAGTTCTTTTTTGGTCAGCGGACTTTCTTCTGCAGGAACCGTTGGCGAATTCACAGCAAATGTGGTTGTTTCATTTGTAAAAAGAGAAAAAGAAAATAGTAAATAACAAATAATAACAAAATTCGTCTTTTTCATTTTCATCGAGTCATGTCACCTCCTTTCCTCTATGAAAATCATATTTTACCAATTTGTGAATAATAAGTAAATATAAAGTAGAACCAATAAAAAAAGCTGACGAGTGGCTCTCATCAGCTTTTTTCTATTTAGGAATCCGAATTGTTAATTGGATATATTCCTCAAATTCTTCTTCCTCGGTATTTATTTTAAGCCCGCTGTCTTCTACCATATGGAGAGACTGACGAATGGTATTCATCGCAATTCGTGTATCACGACTAAACGCCTTACGTTTTGGCTTCGGTTTGCGATCTGTTTTTTGTTCAAGCATTTTCACTACACGCTCTTCAGTCTGTTTTACATTCAGCTGTTTTTCGATGATTTCCTGCAATAGCGCGATTTGTAATTCTGGAAGCTTTAGGGGTACAAGTGAACGTGCATGCCTTTCAGAGATTTTTTTCTCTAGGATGGCCTGTTGTACCTCTTCAGGCAACTTTAAAAGTCTTAATTTGTTTGCAACAGTTGATTGTCCCTTACCTAGACGCTGAGCAAGCGCTTCCTGTGTTAAATCATGAAGCTCTAAAAGACGTGCATAGGCATGAGCCTCTTCAATAGCAGACAGCTCTTCTCTTTGCAAATTTTCAATCAATGCCACAGATGCCGTTTCCGTATCAGTAAAATCTTTTATAATAGCGGGGATTTTCTCCCAGTGAAGAGTCTGTACCGCTCTCCAACGTCTTTCGCCGGCGATCAGTTCATATTTTCCTTCTTCTTCTGTCGGTCTGACAACAATAGGTTGGATAATGCCATGGGTATGAATCGTCGTGGCCAGCTCATGTATCTTTTCTTCTGAAAAAATGGTGCGTGGCTGAAAACGGTTTGGCATAATTGTGTCGACCGGGAGCTCCTGTATCTCTTCCTTTAATGTATCATGCTCAGCAATCTCTGCCTCTATTTCGGTTTCACGCTCAGGATGTTCTTTGTCACCAAGCCCGAAGAAGCGTGAGAGTGAATGCTTCATGAACCTACACCACCTTTAAAAACTACCTTTTTATAATTCTATTTTCTCATGTTTTTTCCTTCTGTAAAATCTTAAATATTGAAGAAAAACCGACCTTTTACATGATCAACCTTCTATTGGTGATTTATTAGGTGTTCCTGGTTTTCTAGGATATTTTTTTGGTGTTTGCTTTTTCTTTTCAATGACAATGATGTTCCGTTCGCTTTCTTCTAAAGGAAGGACAAAGGAATGCTTTTCAACAACCTCTCCTCCGAGGACAGTAACGGCTTTCTTCCCTGCTTGCATTTCTTCATCAGCAGCAGATGCTTTTAATGCCACAAACAATCCTTCCTTTTTTACAAGGGGCAGACATAGTTCGCTCAAGACGGATAAACGCGCAACCGCTCTAGCAGTGACAAGATCATAGCTTTCACGCTTTTCCTTACGTTGTCCAAATGTCTCCGCACGATCATGATAAAAAGTAGTATCTTGTAAGTTTAACCCTTTTGCTAACTCATTGAGAAACGTAATTCGTTTCTGAAGAGAATCAACAATGGTCACATGTAGATGAGGGAAGCAAATTTTAAGAGGAATGCTTGGGAAACCAGCACCAGCTCCTATATCGCAAATCGTCGTTACTTTGTGAAAATCAATGAAAAATGATGCGGAAATTGAATCATAAAAATGCTTTAAATACACTTCTTCCTTTTCAGTAATGGACGTCAAATTCATTTTCTCGTTCCATTCTACAAGCATGCGGAAGTAAGTTTCAAATTGTTCAAGCTGCACAGGAGAAAGAGTCATCCCTTTCTCCTCTAGTGCTGCTGTAAATTGTTCAATGTTCATGCCGACATCCTTTCTATTCTGCTATCTTCGCAATACGTCCCTGCTCTAAATATACTAAAAGGATAGAAATATCAGCAGGGTTAACGCCTGAAATACGAGAAGCCTGTGCAACAGAAAGCGGTCGGACTTCTTTCAGTTTTTGTTTCGCTTCAGTTGCAATTCCTTTGATGGCATCATAATCAATACGATCAGGAATCTTTTTGTTCTCCATCTTTTTCAGCTTTTCAACTTGTTGGAGTGACTTTTCAATATAACCTTCGTATTTAATTTGAATCTCTACCTGCTCACACACATCAGAAGGAAGCTGTGTTTCAGCAGGAGCTAACTTCACAACTGATTCATAGTTCATTTCTGGACGCTTCATCAAATCACTTGCACGAATACCGTCCTTCAGCTCACTTCCACCAAGTGAACGAATAAATTCTTGTGTCTCTGCTGTGGGTTTAATGATGACAGAATATAAACGTTTTTTCTCTGCTTCAATGGCTTCTTTTTTCTGCTGGTATGCCTGGAATCTTTCTTGAGAAATTAATCCAATATGATAGCCAAGTTCAGTTAATCTTAAATCCGCATTGTCATGACGAAGAAGCAAACGATACTCTGCACGGGATGTCAAAAGACGGTAAGGTTCATTTGTTCCCTTTGTGACAAGGTCATCAATGAGAACACCGATATATGCATCAGATCGGCTTAAAATGACTTCTTCTTTACCCAATGCTTTTCTTCCTGCATTAATACCTGCCATAATCCCTTGACCTGCTGCTTCCTCATAGCCTGACGTACCATTAATTTGGCCGGCTGTATATAATCCAGAAATTTTCTTCGTCTCAAGTGTAGGCCACAACTGAGTAGGCACAATTGCATCATACTCAATGGCATAACCCGCTCTCATCATTTGTACATTTTCGAGCCCTGGGATGGTGGAAAGCATGCGCTGCTGTACATCCTCTGGAAGACTTGTAGATAATCCTTGAACATACACTTCCTGCGTATTACGACCTTCTGGCTCTAAGAAAATTTGATGTCTTGGTTTGTCATTGAAACGAACCACTTTATCTTCAATGGAAGGGCAGTATCTAGGACCAGTTCCTTTAATCATACCTGAATACATTGGAGAACGGTGAAGATTCTCATCAATAATTTGATGTGTTTCTAAACTCGTATAAGTTAACCAGCATGGCAGTTGATCAGTAATATATTCAACCGTTTCATAGGAAAACGCCCGCGGAACGTCATCACCTGGTTGAATTTCTGTTTTACTATAGTCAATCGAGTGACTATTCACTCGAGGAGGTGTTCCTGTTTTAAAGCGAACCAAATCGAATCCTAACTCTGCTAGGTGATCCGATAATTTGATGGATGGCTGCTGGTTATTTGGACCACTTGAATAAGATAGATCCCCTAAAATAATGCGGCCTTTTAAGAAAGTCCCAGTCGTTAATACAACAGACTTCGCACGATAGTTTGCTCCTGTTTGGGTAACGACACCTTTACATTCATCATCTTCTACAATTAAATGATCCACCATCCCTTGAAGCATTGTCAGGTTCGGTTCATTTTCCATTGTTTTTTTCATTTCATGCTGATATTGGAACTTATCTGCTTGCGCTCTTAACGCACGGACAGCAGGTCCTTTCCCCGTATTCAGCATGCGCATTTGGATATGCGTCTTATCTATATTTCGTGCCATTTCTCCGCCCAGTGCATCAATTTCTCTAACGACAATCCCTTTTGCAGGACCGCCTACGGACGGATTACATGGCATAAAAGCAACCATATCGAGGTTGATAGTCAATACAAGTGTTTTGGCGCCCTGTCTTGCAGAAGCAAGAGCAGCCTCAACCCCAGCATGACCGGCACCCACGACGATGACGTCATAATTGCCAGCTTCATAACCCATTTCTTATGTTCCTCCCTTTACTTTCCTAAACAGAATTGAGAGAATAACTGATCAATCAAGCTTTCATGAACAGCATCTCCTATAATTTCACCGAGCTGTTCCCAGCAGCGTGTTAAATCTATTTGAACAATGTCGATCGGTACGTCCATTGCAATTCCTTCAAGAGCATCCTCAATTGACTGTTTTGCTGCCTGAAGTAAGGCAATATGCCTTGTATTACTTACATACGTTAAATCTCCACTTTCAATTGATCCAGTGAAGAACAGTGATTGAATCGCCATTTCTAGCTCATCAATGCCCTTTTCTTGTAATAATGATGTAGTGACCACCGGACGATCCTTCGCTAACTGCTTGACCTTTTCTACATCAAGCTTAGGCTCAAGGTCTGTCTTATTCACAATTACGATGATATCCATACCTGAGACAGCCTCAAAAAGCTTAATATCTTCTTCTGATAATTCTTCGCTATAATTGAGCACAAGTAAAATCAGGTCAGCTTCTTTTAAGACCTGTCTAGATCGTTCAACCCCTATACGCTCAACAATGTCCTCAGTCTCACGTATACCCGCAGTATCGACTAGACGGAGGGGTACACCTCTTACATTCACATATTCCTCAATGACATCTCTCGTAGTTCCAGGAATATCTGTGACAATCGCCTTTGTTTCCTGTACAAGACTATTCAGCAAGGAAGACTTACCAACATTCGGCCTTCCTATAATTACAGTGGATAAGCCCTCTCGAAGGATTTTCCCCTGCTGAGAGGTCGAGAGCAGCGACTCAATTTCTTTTTTGACCGATGTCGCTTTTTCCACTAAAACGCGATGTGTCATTTCTTCAACATCGTCATACTCTGGGTAGTCAATATTGACTTCAATATGCGCCAGTGTTTCTAGGATCTCGCCGCGCAGTCGCTGAACCAAACCGGAGAGTCGTCCCTCCATTTGAGTGATTGCTACATTCATCGCACGATCCGTCTTTGCCCGAATCAAATCCATGACAGCCTCTGCTTGCGATAGATCTATTCTTCCATTTAAGAAAGCACGCTTTGTGAACTCACCTGGCTCCGCTAATCTTGCTCCTTCTCTTAAAGCAAGCTGCAATACTTTATTGACCGTTACAATTCCGCCATGGCAGTTAATCTCAATAACGTCTTCTCTCGTAAATGTTTTTGGCGCTCGAAGTACTGACACCATGACCTCTTCTATTACTTGATCAGTCTTTGAATCCACGATATGACCATAATGAATGGTATGAGAATCCACTGATACAAGTTTTTTCTCCTTAGACCCTTTATACATCCGATCAGCGATCTGTACCGCTTCAGGCCCACTTAAACGAATAATCGCAATTGCTCCTTCACCCATCGGTGTCGAAATGGCTGCAATTGTATCCATCGCTCAATCACCTCTTTCTCTACTTAATAGACAGTCTTTTATCTATTAAATGGACGTTGTCCATCTCTATATCAAAAACGCTTAATCCAAAATTTAAAGATACCATAAATGAAAGCGAAGTGAAAGTATCCTCCATCTAATTATCCACAGCTTGGCATCCTATCTATTTTAACACTTAACTTATCCACATGTGAATAACGACGTTCTCAACTCATCTTCACATCTTACACCGAAACCCAATAAATTTAAACGCCCCGATGCCTTTGTTTACTTGTGAAAATAGCATTTTCCACTCAAATTACACCCTAACTTTTTAGAAATAAAGGATGAATCTTCTATAGAAACACAATTTTTCAATAAAAAAAGACTAAAATCCAGCTTTGCTGAATTCTAGCCTTTCTGTTATTTTTTATACAGCACCACAACATGACGCTTGCTGCCTGTATCTTCCGATGCCGTTGCTAGTTCTTTAGAAAAAGCAGCGATCGTATCATGAATTACTTTTCGTTCGTTCGAAGGCATTGGTTCTAAATGAACCTTTCTCTTCGTTTTTAAAACTTTGTTTGCTGTCTTGACGGCATATTGTTCAAGTGCTTCTTGTCGCTTCTTCCTATAATCTCCAATATCAATGGTAATATGATGATACTGATCAGAATAGCGATTAAACACTAACTGTACCAAGGTTTCTAAAGAGTACAAAGTTTGACCTCTTTTTCCAATCATTAATGACGTTTTATCTCCATCAATGTGGAAAGAAATCTTTTTCGGTTCCTGTTTGGAAACAATCTTCGCTTTAGGATCAATTGATTTAACAATATTATCTAAATACTGTGTAGCTAATTTAAGAGCATTTCTCTTTTCTATCAATTTGACTACAGCTTGTCTTTTGCCAAATAATCCTAAGAACCCTTTATTTCCTTCATCAACTATTGTGATATCTACTTCTTCTTTTAGAAGCTGCATTTGTTTAAGTCCGGAATCTACTGCTTCTTCGATTGTGCGACCGACAGCAGTTATTTCCTTCATTTTTTATTCCCGCCAGCTTTTTCTTTTGTATCTAATTTTACTTGAGGAGTTTTAATCACTAATGTTTGGATGATCATGAAAATGTTACCTACAACCCAGTACAATGAAAGTGCTGCTGGGAAACTAATAGCAAATACAATGATCATAATCGGCATAACCCACAGCATGATCGCCATTTGAGGGTTGTCCGAAGGATTTCCAGCCATCATCAGTTTTTGCTGAATGAAAGTAGCTACCCCCGCAATGATCGGTAATAGGAACAATGGATCTGGACTGCCTAAGTCAAACCATAAGAATGTATGCTTTTTAATTTCTGCTGTTCTCATAATCGCATGATAAAAACCGATTAGGATTGGCATCTGAATTAAAATTGGGAAACAGCCAGCCAATGGATTGACGCCATTCTTTTGGAAAAGGGCCATTGTTTCCTGCTGAAGCTGCTGCTGAGTTTTTTGATCTTTAGAGCTATATTTTTCACGAAGTTTTTTCAATTCAGGCTGCAATGCTTGCATTGCTTTTGTACTTCTTAACTGCTTAATCATTAATGGTAAAATGAGCAAACGGATTAACAGTGTCACAATAATGATCGCAACCCCGTAGTTTTCACCAGTCAAATTTGCCATGTACGTGATTAATTGAGATAGCGGGTAAACAATATATGAGTTCCAGAATCCCTTACTATCTGATGTGATTGGTTCATTAATCTGTGTACATCCTGCCAATAGAACCAATGCGCCAATCAAGCTAAATATTAGTAATAATCGCCTTTTCAACAAGATTCCTCCCATTACTTCAAACTTTATTTAAGTTGGAATTGATTACGAAAGTGACTCACCTAATCAGTATGGTAACATTTTTTCATTACAAAGTGGTGGTTTCATTTTAATTCACTAGATGAAGGAAGCGCTTTTAAAAATTGATTCAACGAAAGTTTCTATTACGAAGACTTTTTCGGTTGTTGTTGATAAACAGCAGATTTTCTAAATAAATGTTGGAGAGACTTTTTTGTTTCTTCAAAGGTCAATTCACTTGCTGGTTTTCTTGCAATGACAATGTAGTCTTTTTCTTGCTTTAACTTATGACCTTCCTCTAAAAACACCTGGCGGATCAGTCGTTTAATTCGATTTCTCATCACTGCATTACCAATCTTCTTACTGACAGACAATCCTAAACGCAGTTCATCTTGATCTGGTTGATCCAGCTGGTAAATAACGAATTGGCGGTTCGCCATTGATTGACCTTTTTTGAACACCTTTTGAAACTCTTCATTTTTTTTTAGCCTGTTTCGCTTCTTCATGTTTTCTTCCACTCCGATAAAAACTGACAGTTCAATTACGATTTTATGTAAAAAAGACCACTGACATTATTCAGTGGCCTAAGCTGATAATTTTTTTCTACCTTTGCTGCGGCGTCGCTTTAAAACTAGACGTCCGTTTTTAGAACTCATACGGCTGCGGAAGCCATGAACTTTACTACGCTTACGGTTATTTGGTTGAAACGTTCTTTTCATTTATGACACCTCCCTGAGGAATAGCTGTTTAAGACAGTCTAACTCATTATATTTGTGTAACCCATCGATTGTCAATATCAATGATAAAACTCTTATTATCAACCTTATAAGCATAACATAATTTATCAAACGAAGAAACCTTCTTTTTCAGTTTCCAACATTTTATTCTTTTTTTCCTCCTAAAAAGCCTCCAAAACAAGGGTGTGGATATTTTTCCGGCATATTTAGACTATCCACATCCATTATCGACATTTTTTTCACACAAATAACCGATGTGGATAATTATTTTTCAACAGGATGTAAAGTGTGTGGATAAGTTTGTGACACCCATTGCACCATCTCGTTTATTTTGATATTATATTTGTGTTTTAACTCTTAATTACTTATCTGACCTATTTGCGTTATCCACATTCTGTGGATAAGCTGTGGAAAGATATTACACAGGTTGTTGAATTGTTTATCCACAGGCTGTGTAATTTGTCGAAAAGACGTTTTTCTACTATATTATTTGTTTTCAACAATGTATGTGCACGAATGGTGATGACCATTTGCTCTTTTTCGTGTTCTATAACAGTTTGATACTGGTCATTTTAAAAAGAAAAGGAGGGGGGAGAAGACTT